>NZ_CP136131.1:0-3644474 GCF_050709225.1 Halomonas sp. KM007
TGTGTCGACTTGTGTAATGACATCATTCGCGAGGAAGTTCTCGAAGCCGATGCCGAGAGCGA
This sequence comes from Halomonas sp. KM007, assembly GCF_050709225.1. Classification (NCBI taxonomy): domain Bacteria; kingdom Pseudomonadati; phylum Pseudomonadota; class Gammaproteobacteria; order Oceanospirillales; family Halomonadaceae; genus Halomonas; species Halomonas sp. KM007. The sequence continues at coordinate 63 of NZ_CP136131.1, forward strand.
TGAGGAGCGTTTACCCACGCCCCGCGAAATACGTCATACATTGGACGATTACGTCATCGGGCAAGACCGCGCCAAGATGGTGCTGTCCGTAGCGGTATACAACCACTACAAGCGTCTCAAATCAGAGGTGCGCGAAGGCGACGTGGAGCTGGGTAAATCCAACATCCTCCTGATTGGTCCTACCGGTAGCGGCAAAACGCTGCTGGCGGAAACCATGGCGCGGCTATTGAATGTACCCTTCACGATTGCAGACGCCACTACGCTGACAGAAGCGGGCTATGTGGGTGAGGATGTCGAAAACATCATCCAGAAACTGCTTCAGAAGTGTGATTACGATGTAGAGAAAGCTGAGCGTGGCATTGTCTATATCGATGAGATCGACAAGATTTCACGCAAGTCGGATAACCCCTCGATTACTCGTGATGTATCGGGTGAGGGTGTTCAACAGGCGCTGCTCAAGCTCATCGAAGGAACGACGGCGTCCGTGCCTCCCCAAGGTGGGCGCAAGCATCCCCAGCAGGAGTTCGTACAGGTCAATACGGCCAACATCCTGTTCATCGTTGGTGGTGCTTTTGCCGGACTGGACAAAGTCATCCGTGATCGCGCTGAGAAAGGTGGTATCGGTTTCAATGCCAGCGTGAAAAGCAAGGAGTCCAGTCGGGGCGTGGGTGAGCTGTTGGCCGACGTCGAGCCCGAGGATCTGGTGAAATTTGGCCTGATTCCCGAGTTTGTGGGTCGTCTGCCTGTCATCGCCACGTTGACCGAGCTCACCGAAGATGCCTTGGTGCAGATTCTCACGGAGCCCAAGAACTCGCTGGTCAAGCAGTACGCCAAGCTGTTCGAGATGGAAGACGTGGAGCTGGAGTTCAGGGATGAGGCACTGCGTGCCGTGGCTGCCAAAGCCATGGAGCGCAAGACCGGAGCTCGTGGTTTGCGCTCGATTCTGGAATCCGTGCTGCTGGATACCATGTACGAAATCCCTTCATTGGAAGGCGTCAGCAAAGTGGTCATCGAAGGTTCGGTGATTGCCGGCGAAAGCGAGCCACTGCTGATCTACTCCCAGCAAGAGGCTGCCCGCGTTGACGGCACCGATGGTTAACCGCCCGGGTTTCCGCGCGGTCTCATGACCACCGCATGCGCCAATCCAAGGGGTCGCCTAGGCGGCCCCTTGTTGTTCATACGTCTTGTATCATGAGCTGCTTGGCAAAGTATCCGGCTTGAATGCCGTTCAAGTACTCATCCGAAATTGAGGAACGTCTGCGATGCAGCAGAACGCCGATCAGACACAATGTCTACCCCTGTTGCCGCTGCGGGATGTGGTCGTGTACCCGCAGATGGTCATTCCGCTTTTCGTGGGTCGCGAAAAATCCATTCAAGCGCTTGAATCCGCGATGGAAGCGGACAAACGTGTATTGCTGGTGGCTCAGCGAGAGGCGTCTCAAGATGAGCCGGACAATACGGATTTGTATGCCATGGGGACCGTGGCAGACATCATGCAGCTACTCAAATTACCTGATGGCACGGTGAAAGTGCTGATCGAAGGCAGCTTTCGTGCGGATGTCGTCCGTATCGAGGAGAACGAGGCCGGTTACACCCAGGCTCATCTTCTGCCCCGGGACAGTGAGCCACTAACCAGTCGTGAACAAGAGGCGCTGGTGCGCGTGCTGCTCAATCAGTTCGAGCAGTACGTCAAGCTGTCCAAGAAAGTACCCAACGAGGTGCTGAACTCATTATCAGGTATTGAAGATCCTAGTCGTTTGGTGGACACCATTTGTGCGCACTTGTCGCTGAAGATTGGCGACAAGCAGGATCTGCTCGAAATGGACCGCGTGCGTGATCGCATCGAGCACCTGATGGCACTGATCGAGTCTGAAATCGACCTTCTGCAGGTCGAGAAGCGCATTCGCTCCCGGGTCAAGGAGCAGATGGAAAAGACCCAGCGCGAGTACTACCTGAACGAGCAGATGAAGGCCATCCAGAAAGAAATGGGTGAGCTGGATAACGTGCCCAATGAGGCCGAGAAGTATGAGCGTGCCATTCAAGAATCGGGTATGCCGAAAGAAGCCTCCGACAAGGCGATCCAGGAGCTGAACAAGCTCAAGATGATGTCGTCGAATTCTGCCGAGGCTACCGTGGTGCGCTCCTACCTGGACTGGCTGATTGCCGTGCCCTGGAAAAAGCGCACTCGTGTCAAGCATGACCTGGTCAAAGCGCAAGAAGTGCTCGATCAAGACCACTATGGTCTGGAAGAGGTCAAGGCGCGCATTCTCGAATATCTTGCGGTGCAAAAGCGCGTTCGCAAGATGCGTGGCCCAGTACTGTGTCTGGTCGGCCCACCTGGCGTTGGCAAGACCTCTCTGGGGCAGTCCATCGCCAAGGCGACCAACCGCAAGTACGTGCGTCTGGCGCTGGGCGGCGTGAGAGACGAGTCCGAGATTCGCGGTCATCGCAGGACATACATTGGCTCTCTGCCTGGCAAGTTGATGCAGCGGATGAGTCGGGCAGGGGTCAAAAACCCTCTGTTCCTTCTCGATGAAGTCGACAAGCTGGGCATGGACCATCGCGGTGATCCGGCCTCAGCGCTGCTGGAAGTGCTGGACCCAGAGCAGAACAACAGCTTCAGCGATCACTATCTGGAGCTGGACTACGATCTTTCCGAGACGCTGTTCATCTGTACGGCCAACTCGATGAACATTCCCGGGCCGCTGCTGGATCGTATGGAAATCATTCGTCTGCCGGGCTACACGGAAGACGAGAAGCTGGCCATTGCCAAACGCTACCTGCTGCCCAAACAGTTGGAGGCCAATGGCCTGAAAGACGAAGAGCTGGCGTTGGAAGATGATGCCTTGCTAGAGCTGGTGCGCTACTACACCCGCGAGGCGGGAGTGCGCGAGCTGGAGCGCCAGATCGCCAAGGTGTGTCGTAAAGTGCTGCGCGAAAGGCTGGAAGCGGAGCGTACTTCGGGCACCAAAGCCGGGAGCCAGCTGCAGGCGAAACAGGTGCTCCTGGCCGACGATATCGAGACCTACGCTGGCGTGCGTCGCTATAGCTACGGTCTGGCCGAGCAAGAGGATCAGGTAGGGCGCGTGACGGGGCTTGCCTGGACCTCGGTAGGCGGTGAGCTGCTCAATATCGAGTCCGTCGTGACGCCTGGCAAAGGGCGTCTGCACAAGACCGGTTCACTGGGCGACGTCATGAAAGAGTCGGTCAGTGCGGCACAGACCGTGGTCAAATCACGGGCCGTTGCCTACGGTATCGATCCTCAGCGCTTTGAGAATGAAGATCTGCATATCCATGTGCCCGAAGGCGCGACTCCCAAGGACGGACCTAGTGCGGGTATCGCCATGGTCACTGCCATCGTGTCGGCCTATTCACTGCGTCCGGTTCGCTGCGACGTGGCCATGACCGGAGAGGTCAATCTTCGCGGTGAGGTACTGCCCATCGGGGGGTTGAAGGAGAAATTGCTGGCAGCTCGCCGCGGTGGTATAAAGACCGTCCTGATCCCTGAGGAAAATCGCCGAGATCTCAAGGAAGTGCCGGATAATATCAAAGGAGCACTTGATATTCGTCCCGTACGATGGATAGATGACGTATTGGCCGTTGCGTTAGCCGAATCGGTAGACGACAAGGCCGCGTTGAAAGCAGCGGATAAGTCGTTCAGTACCAATGCTGTTGCAAGCACCCATTAAGTGTTAAAGCAGTCCTGCTTTAATTTTGCTTAATAAATTTGCCCAATGCCTTGAGCGACGGGCATTTCACGGCACGGTTGCTTGACAGGTGTTTCAAGGCATTGCTATAAAACGCAGCTATGCTTTGAGGTTGTTGCACTCGGTGACCGTGCCGTTCAGAGCCATTTTTTTGAAACAGTCAAGGGGTGAAGTGTGAATAAGTCCGAGCTGATTGAAGCTATTGCCGCATCTGCTGATATTCCGAAAGCAGCGGCAACCCGCGCATTGGATGCCATGGTGGAGTCTGTCACCGATAGTCTCAAAAAAGGCGAAAGCGTTTCTTTAGTAGGTTTTGGTACTTTCGCCATCAAAGAACGTGCCGCCCGTACGGGTCGCAACCCTCAGACGGGTCAGCCGATCGAAATCAGCGCTGCCAAAGTGCCCAGCTTCAAAGCCGGTAAAGCGCTGAAAGACGCCGTCAACTAATTGGCTCGCGTTTGCTGTAAGCTAATGGGCGCATCGCATCCGCGATGCGCCCATGTTCTTTTCTGGCCCGATGGTTTGGGCGATAAATGGCTTTGATGATCTGAGGCTAGCATGCTGCAAAGTATTCGAGATGGCTCCAGAAGCTGGGGTGCCAAGATAATCATTGGTGTCATGGTCGCGGCCATGGCGCTTTTTGGTGTGGAGTCGCTGTTCAGTGTCTTTGGTAGCGACCCCAATGAAGTGGCGAGCGTCAACGGCGAGCCCATCGTGCGTCAGCAGGTGGAGCTCGAAGTGCAGCGTGCGCTGCGCTCTGGGCAAGTGCCTCCTGAGCAGGAGCGGGCACTGCGCAACGATATGCTCGACCAGCTCATCACTCAGTCTTTACTGCGTCAGTATGCTGAGGAGGGCGGCTTTTATGTCTCCGATGCTCAGCTTGACCAGATGATCGTGACGCTGCCTGAGTTCCACGATCAGGATGGACGCTTCTCTGCAGAGGTATTCCGTAATCGTCTGGCAGGAGCGGGTTACACGCCGCTCTCGTTCCGTGAAGAGCTGCGGATGGATATCAAGCGTCAGCAACTGCAGCAGGGCTTGGCCTTCAGTGACTTCAGCTTGGCCAATGAAGAGCAGCGTCTGGCAGACCTGCAAGGCCAGCAGCGAGATTTCCGCTACGTGATGCTGGATGCCAATGATGCTGCTTATGAAGTAGAGGTCACCGAGGAGCAGATGCAGGCCTACTATGACGCCAACCAGGAACGCTTCGAGCGCTCGGAACAGGTGCGCGTCGAGTACGTGGTGATCGACCGCCAGGCCATGGCTGAAGATATTGCTGTGGACGAGAGCGAACTCCGCGCTGCCTGGAGTGAGCAGAATCGCGATGCCGACCGTCGTGTTTCCCATATCATGGTGACTTTTGGTTCCGAGCGTGGCCGTGAAGAGGCCCACCAGCTGGCCAATGAGGCGCTGGCGGACCTGAACCGTGGTGAGAGTTTCGCCGACACCGCCGTGCGTTTTTCGGACGACACCGCCAGTGCCGAGCAGGGTGGTGATCTGGGCGTGATCAGTCGCGGCTTCTTTGGCGATGCCTTCGATGACGCAGCGTTTGCCCTTGGGGTCGGTGAGACGTCCCAGGTCGTCGAAATGGACGGTGCTTTCCATATCCTGCAGGTTACCGAGCTGGATGCGCCTTCTTTCGAAGAGCAGCGTGACCGTTTGGCCCAGGAAGTGGCGCTGCGTGAGGTCAATGATGACTTCAATCGTCAGGTGCAGCGTCTGATCGATGAGAGCTTCGCGGCAGACGATCTGCAGTCCGTTGCGGATGACCTCGGTCTGACGCTCAACGAGAGCGACTGGTTGGCGCGTGGGGAAGGTGAAGGAGCGCTTTCCGAGCCGGGCGTGCTGGATGAGGCGTTCAGCGCTGACGTGCTGGGTGAAGGTTACAATAGCGAGGTCATCGAGCTGGACAGTGACCGTCGCCTGGTGCTTCGCGTGGCCGAGCATCGTGATGCGACTGTTCTGCCCCTAGATGAAGTGCGCGATGAAGTAGAGCAGGCTGTTGCTGCTCAGCAGCGCCAAGAAGCACTTCAGGAGCAGGCAGCAGAATTGATCGCCTTGCTCCGTGCAGGCGATGCCGTTGAGCTGGAGTGGCTGGAAGCCAATAACATCTCTCGCCAGTCTGACAGTACGCTGCCTCAGGCGCTGATCCGTGAAGTGTTCCGCATGCCACACCCTGAAGAGGGCGACAGCGTTTACCGTGCCGTGGCCTTGCCTCAGGGCGTTGCCGTCGTTGCATTGGACAGTGTCAACGAAGGGCAGGCTGACGAGCAGATGAATGCTTTCGTGTCACAAATGGCCGAACAGCTGCGGGCTCAGGCGATCATTCAAGGATTGATCGATGACCTGCGCAGTGATGCCAGGATAGAGCGCTAAAACGAAAAAGCCGATCCATGTGATCGGCTTTTTCATGACGGGACCTGTGCTTAGTGCGATTCGCCGTCGAACCCGGGCGGGTTGGTTAGCGCAAACTGGCGCAGTACGGGCTCCGGGTGGCGCTCGCTCGAGTGCTCCACGACAATGTCCCAGCCATGTTGCTCGTCCCAATCCCCCAGTACGAAACGCTTGGCTGGCACGTCTTCGACGGTGAGATCGTGGACCCTGGGGCGATGGGTGTGACCATGGATCATGATGTTCACCCCATGGCGCTGCATCGTGGCCACGACTTCCTCGTGGGTCACATCCATGATGGCTTCGGCCTTGTTGGCGTTGGCATCCCCAGACTGCATACGCAGGCTCTTGGCCAACTCTAGCCGCTGCTCCAGCGGCATGGCCAGGATCTGCGCCTGCCACTCTGGGTGGCGAGACTGAGCGCGAAACGCCATGTAGGCCTCATCTTTGGTGCACAGGCTGTCACCGTGCAGAATGACGGCGGCTACGCCCTGCAATTCCACTTGCTCACTGTCGGGCAGCAGGGTGGCCTGACAGGCGTTGATGAAGCGTTCGCCGATCAGAAAGTCCCGGTTGCCGTGGATGAAAAAAATGGACGTGCCCGCATCGCTCAGTGCCCGCAGGCGCTTGATCACCTCATGGGCCACCCCGCTGAGGGGGTGAGGCGTATCCAGCAAGTCGTCTCCGATCCAGGCGTCGAACAGGTCGCCCAGAATGTAAAGATCCCCGGCCCCTTTGGCGGTATGCTCCAGGTAACGATAAAACCCCTGATTGAGCTCAGGGGTGTCGTTACTCAAATGCATGTCAGCGATCAGCAGCGTACGCATAAGACTCCCGACGGTTATTCCGCATCCTTCAGGTAGGCGCGCTCGATGACCACGTCTTCGGCGGGTACGTCTGCGTGCATGCCACGGCGCGTGGTGCTCACGGCCTTGATGGCGTTGACCACGTCCATGCCGTCCACTACTTCACCAAATACTGCGTAACCCCAGCCTTGCAGGCTTTTGCCGCTGTGATTCAGGAAGCTGTTGTTACCGACGTTGATGAAAAACTGGGCGGTGGCAGAGTGGGGGTCCTGGGTACGGGCCATGGCCAGCGTGCCGATGGTGTTCTGCAGGCCGTTGTCGGCTTCGTTTTCGATGGGGTCGCGTGTCGGCTTCTGGTTGAACTCCTGGTCGAAGCCGCCCCCTTGAATCATGAAACCATCGATGACTCGGTGGAACAGCGTGCCGTCGTAAAAACCGTCGCGCACGTATTGCTCGAAATTGGCTGCGGTGGCAGGCGCTTTTTCGTGATTGAGAGCAATAGTGATGTCACCGTGGTTCGTCTGTAATACGATCATGGATAAATTCCTGTTCAATAAAAGCGTTCGCCTTGGCGCTGTGCATCGGCGTCACGTTATAATAGCGGTTTTGCTCGGCACCGCGAAGCGCTAACCCGTTTAGCATAGGCATCGGTTGCCCGGCACGCCATCCACGATGAGGTTATCAACACCACCATGACCAACGAGACCACCCCAGCGCCGAACTTCATTCGCAACCAAGTACGCGACGAGATAGCGGGCGGCCAGGTCACCAAAATTGTGACGCGCTTTCCCCCCGAGCCCAACGGCTTTTTGCACATCGGCCACGCCAAGTCGATTTGTCTGAACTTCGGGTTGGCAGAGCAGTTTGGTGGTGAGTGTCATCTGCGCTTTGACGACACCAACCCAGCAAAAGAAGAGCAGGCGTACATTGACGCCATCAAAGAAGACGTTAGCTGGTTGGGTTTTGAGTGGGCAGGCCCGGTACGTTTTGCCTCCGACTACTTCGACCAGCTCTACGCCTGGGCGCAGCATCTGATTCGTGAAGGCAAAGCCTATGTGGATGACCTGTCTCCGGATGAAATCCGCGAGTATCGGGGTACGCTGACCGAGCCCGGCAAGCCTAGCCCCTACCGCGAGCGCAGCGCCGAAGAGAGCTTGGACCTTCTAGAACGGATGCGTAACGGTGAGTTTGGTGAAGGGGAAAAAGTGCTGCGCGCCAAAATCGATATGGCGTCGCCCAACATCAATTTGCGCGACCCCATTCTGTACCGCATTCGTCATGCGCATCACCACCAAACAGGTGACAAGTGGAAAGTCTACCCCTCGTACGATTTTACCCACGGTCAGTCGGATGCCATCGAGGGTATTACTCACTCCATCTGTACGCTGGAGTTCGAAGACCACCGCCCGCTATACGAGTGGTTCTTGAACAATCTGCCGGTGCCCGCCAAGCCGCGCCAGATTGAATTTGCCAGACTGAACCTCGACTACACGCTGACCTCCAAACGTAAGCTGAAGCTGTTGGTGGATGAGCAGATCGTCGATGGTTGGGATGACCCGCGAATGCCGACCATTTCCGGTATGCGGCGCCGGGGTTATACGCCCGCTTCGATTCGTAAATTCTGTGAAATGATCGGCGTGACCCGTTCCGACGGTGGTTTGGTGGATATCGCCATGCTGACCCACGCCATTCGTTCGGACCTGGAAGATAACGCACCCCGGGCGATGTGCGTGCTCAAGCCGCTAAAAGTGGTGTTGACCAACGTGCCGGAAGATCACGAGGAAGTGTACGAGGTGCCCGGCCACCCGGCGCGTGAAGACATGCCGATGCGTAAAGTTCCTTTTGGTCGTGAGCTCTACATCGAGCAAGACGACTTTATGGAAGACGCGCCGAAGAAATTCTTCCGCCTAGCACCGGGCAAAGAAGTGCGCCTGCGCAACAGCTACGTAATTCGCTGTGATGACGTGATTAAAGACGATGCAGGTGAGATTATTGAGCTGCACTGCTCCGTGGACTTCGACACCCTGGGTAAAAACCCGGAAGGCCGCAAGGTGAAAGGCGTGATTCACTGGGTCAGCGCGGCCCACGGCGTGCCGATGGAAGTGCGCCTGTACGACAACCTGTTCATGGTCGAGCAGCCCGATCGTGATAAGGACGTCGACTTCCTCGAGCATTTGAATCCCGAGTCGCTGGTGGTGTGCCATGCCATTGGCGAGCCAGGCCTGGCCAGCGCCGCGGCGGAAGATCGTTTCCAATTCGAGCGAGTCGGTTACTTCTGCGCCGATCGTCACGCCTCCACTGCCGACCACCTGGTGTTCAACCGCACCGTGGGCTTGAAAGATAGCTGGGCGAAAATCAAACAGAAGGGATAAGGAAACGTCATATGCATATTTACAATACGCTGACTCGCCGCAAAGAGCCTTTTAAGCCCCTTGTCGATGGCAAGGTCAGCATGTACGTTTGCGGTATGACGGTGTATGACTACTGTCACCTTGGCCACGCCCGGGTGATGGTGGCCTTTGACGTGATTACCCGCTACCTGCGCCACCGTGGCTACGACGTGACCTACGTGCGCAACATCACGGATATCGACGACAAGATCCTCAAGCGTGCCGAGGAGAACGGTGAGGCCATCAGCGCGCTCACCGAGCGCATGATTGCGGCCATGCATGAAGACGAGGAGCGGTTGAATGTGCTGCCCCCCAGCCAGGAGCCCCGTGCCACGGGGCACATTGGCGACATCATCCGCATGATCGAAACGCTGGTGGAAAAAGGCTTTGCCTACGCCGCGGAAAACGGCGACGTCTACTATCGGGTGCGCAAGTTTGCCGATTACGGCAAGCTCAACAACCGCCAGCTGGATGACATGCGCTCTGGCGCGCGCGTGGAAGTGGACGTGCACAAGGAAGACCCGCTGGACTTCGTGCTCTGGAAAGCGGCCAAGCCGGGAGAGGCCCATTGGCACTCCCCCTGGGGGGACGGCCGCCCAGGCTGGCATATCGAATGTTCGGCCATGTCCACCTGCTGCCTGGGGGACACCTTCGATATTCATGGCGGTGGGCCGGATCTGACCTTCCCCCATCACGAAAACGAGATTGCCCAGTCGGAAGCGGCCACGGGCAAAACCTACGTGAACACCTGGATGCATGCCGGTGCCGTGCGCGTCAATCAGGAAAAGATGTCGAAGTCGCTGGGCAACTTCTTCACCATTCGTGATGTGCTGGCGGAGCATGACCCGGAGGTCGTGCGCTACCTGTTGGTGGCAAGCCACTATCGTAGCGCTATTAACTACTCAGTGGATTCGCTGGTCGAGGCACGCAAGTCGTTGACGCGCCTGTATACCGCCCTTGAAGGTGTCGAGGTGGCGTCTGAGGGTGAGCAGGGGAGTTATGCCGAGCGCTTCACTGCTTCCATGGATGATGATTTCAATACCCCGGAAGCGCTGGCCGTACTGTTCGACCTGGCAAGGGATCTCAACCGTGCCAAGAGCGACCAGCCGGAAGCTGCGCCCCGCCTGGCCGGAGAGCTGCAGCGCCTGGCGGGAGTGCTGGGGCTCTTGCAGCAGACGCCGCAGGCTTTCCTGAAAGGGGCGCAGCATTCGATGGCGCTGAGTGAAGGCGAGATCGAAGCCAGAATTGCCGAGCGTCAGGCGGCCAAAGCCAACAAGGACTTCGCCCGCGCCGATGCCATTCGTGACGAGCTGGCAGCGCTTGGCATCGTGCTGAAAGACTCACGAGAAGGCACGACCTGGGTCATCGAAGCGCCTTGATGACGAAGGAAGTCGGATGCCGTTGAGGCGGCGTCTGACGTCAACGCAGTTGCCTCGTATACTGAAGCGACACTCTCAGGATGCTTACTCAAAGGATGACCCCTATGCGCCGACTGCTGAACCCCCTGCTGACCGCCTGCTTGTCCACGGTGGTCCTTACCTCGACGGTACTCACGACGGCCCAGGCCAGCGAGCCGGTGGTGGTCTCTTCCAAAATCGACACGGAAGGTTCTGTGTTGGGAGAACTGATCATCCAGACCCTGGAGCGCCATGGGATTGCCACCCAGGACCGCCTGCAACTGGGAGCGACCAGCGTGGTGAGGAATGCCCTGCTGGCCGCTGAAATCGACGTCTATCCAGAGTATACCGGTAACGGTGCGTTCTTTTTCGATATGACCGACAGCCCGGTATGGAACAGTGCTGATGATGCCTATCAGACCGTTCGTGAACGGGATGCGGAGCAAGGCTTGATCTGGCTGCAGCCGGCCAGTGCCAACAACACCTGGGCCATGAGCATTCGTCAGGATGTGGCCGAGACCCATGGGCTCGACACCCTGGAAGACCTGGCCAGCTATCTGGCCGACGGGGGCGAGTTCACGTTTGCGGCCAGTGCGGAATTCGTCGAATCCGAGCAGGCCCTGCCGGCGTTTCAGGACGCCTACGGCTTCGAGTTGAGCGATGACCAGTTGCTGGTGCTCTCCGGGGGCAATACCGCCGCCACCATGCGCGCAGCCGCCCAGCAAACCAGCGGCGTCAACGGAGCCATGACCTACGGTACCGATGGCGGGCTCACCGCGCTGGGACTGCGGGTGCTGGAGGATACGCTGGGCGTGCAGCCGGTCTACCAGCCTGCGCCAGTGATACGAGAAGACGTGCTGGCCCAGTATCCCGACATCGAAGGCCTGCTCAATGACGTGTTTGCGACGCTGGATCTGGTGACCCTGCAAACGCTCAACGCGGATGTGGCCGTCAACGGTCGCTCTGCCGACCAGGTGGCTCGCGAATATCTCGATAGCCTGGATGAGTGATGAATGTCGTTGATCGACGCACTGCCATCGCCAGCGGCCATTCGGCGCCGCTGGCAACCTAATGTCGTACTGTTGTGTCTGAGCGCCGCCATGCTGGCGGCAGCCTGGTCTTTCCATCTGGTGACCGTGGCGCCGAATAGGATCGTCACGGGAACGGGGTTTGGAATGGTGGCGGCCATTGGCTGGCCCGGTGGCGTACTGGTATCGCTTCTGTTCATCGCCATGGCCGCCCTGGCCTGGGTGCCCAGCACGCGCCATTATCGGGCGCTGCTGGGGGTGATTACCCTGACCCTGTTGCTGATGCCGTTTGGCCTGATGGTCGCCGGGCACTGGCTGATACCCGTGGATACGCCTCAGGCCAGGCTAGGCATCGGGACTGCCTACTGGACGGTGCTGTTCGTGCTGTTGCTGTGTCTGGTGGAAGTACGCCTGCGGCTTGGGCTATCTCGATGGTGGACAGCGCTGCTGCTGCTCGGCATCGGCATCTTGTGGTGGCTGTGCGCTGCCTTCGGATTGCAGTCGCTGGCCCTGGTGCAAGAGTTTCAGGCCCGGGAGCGGCAGTTCTATCGTGCGTTGAGTCAACATATCGTGCTGGTCAGCAGTGCCGTGAGCGTCAGCGTCGTGATGGGCATGCTGCTGGCCATGCTGATGCGCCGCTACCGGCGCCTGCAAACTGTCGCCTTTGGGCTACTCAATTTTCTGCAGACGATTCCCAGCCTGGCGCTGTTCGGTTTGCTGCTAGCCCCCTTGGCCTGGCTGGCGGCCAATGTGCCTGCCTTGGCAGCCATGGGCGTCAGTGGAATTGGCAATGCCCCGGCGCTGATCGCCTTGATTGCCTACAGCCTGTTGCCCATGGTGCGTAATACTTACGTTGCCCTGGAGGAGGTCAGTGCAGAGACCCTGGAAGCGGCCAAGGCCATGGGAATGCGGAGCCCGCAGCGGTTCTGGCAGGTTCGGCTACCGCTGGCGCTGCCGGTGTTGCTGGAAGGGGTAAGAGTCACCGCCGTACAGGCCATCGGGCTTACGGCGGTGGCGGCGCTGATTGGTGCCGGAGGACTTGGCACCTTCATTTTTCAAGGGTTGGGGCAGGCGGCCATGGACATGGTGCTGCTGGGTGCGCTGCCAATCCTGGTGCTGGCGCTGATCGTGGATGCAGGATTAGGGGCGCTGGCGGAAGCGCTACGCCCCGGAGGACAGCAATGATCGAGCTTTCCCATGTCTCCAAGCAGTTTGGTGACGAAACGGCGGTGGATGATATTTCACTGCGGGTGGCCAAGGGCAAGTTCTGTGCCCTGGTGGGTACCTCCGGATGCGGTAAGTCCACCACGCTGCGCATGATCAATCGGCTGATCGAACATACCCGTGGCGACATCATTCTGGATGGCCAGGCGATAGAGCACTACGACCCGGTCAAACTTCGCCGACGTATCGGCTACGTCATCCAGAGCACCGGCCTGTTCCCGCACTGGACCGTCGCGCGCAATATTGGCCTGGTACCGCGGCTGTTGAAGTGGGCACCTGCCGAGGTCAACCGCCGTGTCGAAGAGCTGATGGGCTTGCTGGGGCTGTCGGTGGGCGAGTTTGCGCACAAATACCCGCATCAGCTTTCCGGCGGGCAGGCGCAGCGCGTGGGCGTCGCCCGCGCGCTGGCCGCAGACCCGGATATTTTGCTGATGGACGAGCCGTTTGGTGCCCTGGACCCGATCACCCGGGACAAGCTGCAGGATGAGCTGGCCCGCCTGCAGGCTAGGCTGCACAAGACCGTGGTGCTGGTGACTCATGACATGGATGAAGCCCTGAAACTGGCCGACCACCTGGTCGTCATGCGCGAGGGACGTATTGTCCAGCAGGGCACGCCTTTGGCCCTGCTGCAGCATCCTGCCGACCCTTTCGTGGATTCGCTGCTGGGCGGCCTGGAGCGGGGGCTCAAACAGGCAGGGCTGACGCGCGTCAAGGATCACATGGCGTCTCTGGGCCCCACGCTGCCAGCCCAGTCGCGTATTCCCGCTGACTTTTCGCTGCGGCAGGGGCTTTCCATGATGCTGCGTGACCACTGCGACCGCTTGACCGTGGTGGACCAAAACGATGTGCCCATAGGCGAGCTGTCGCTGCGTAGAATCGTCAAGGAAGCCCAGTTGGACAGGGGCACCTCAACGTGAGGCCGGATCCATCTCGGTCTGCGTCTTCGACCTCAGCCACTTCCAGCGCTGTCCCCGCGAGTTCCACCGCTTCGCGCTATGCTGCGTGGGGCTGGCCACTGGCCTGGGCAGCCTTGCTGCTGGTGCTGGTGTTGGCCATGCCCACCCTGGAACCGCTGTTTCGCTGGGTAGAGCCCAATGCGCGGCAGGTGATCTACGGGCGTGCCGATTTTGTCGATTTGCTGGTGCGGCATCTGCTGGTGGTGAGCGTGGCCGCGCTGGTCACGCTTCTGGTGGGCGTTTCGGCCGGCATTGCCGTCACCCGAGCCAAGGGGCGGGATTTCCTGCCGCTGGTCGCTCAGCTGTCGTCGCTAGGGCAGACGTTCCCGCCAGTGGCGGTGCTGGCGCTGGCCGTGCCGGTACTGGGATTTGGCACGCTGCCGATCATCGTGGCGCTGATGCTGTATGGTCTGCTGCCCATCGTGCGTAACACCTTGACGGGGATCAACGAGGTTGATCCTGTGGTCAAGCAGGCGGCCATCGCCATGGGCATGACGCCCTGGCAACTGCTGCGTCATGTCGAGCTGCCGCTGGCCTTGCCAGTCATTCTGGCGGGCGTTCGCACTTCGGTCACCATCAACATTGCCACGGCGGCGCTGGGCGCAACCGTGGGGGCCAGTAATCTGGGTGACCCGATCATCGCGGGGATCATCAATGACAACATGGCGTATATCGTCCAGGGGGCGCTGTCGATTGCCCTGCTGGCGCTCACTGTCGATAGCGCCTTCAATGCTCTCCAACAACGCCTTGTACGCCGATCTGCGTCTTAAGTTGAATCCCTAACGGCAGGAGACTGCGTTACTGTCCAAGTGTTGCGTTGACATGTGTCAGATAAATCCACTGGCACAAACGGTCATCACCAACAACACTGCCCTCAAAAGGGGTAAAAACAAGGACAATAACGATGACTCAGTTCGTACATCAGCCGACCTTCATGACCGGCGACGAATTCTCCATAGACACCTTCAGGGTGCTCAGCCCCGAGGGCGAGCTCCATGAAGGTGCCGATGAGCCCGCCTTGAGCCGCGACCACGCCCGCAGGCTCTACCAAGCCATGCTGGCCACGCGTATTCTCGATGAGCGCATGATGGCCGCGCAGCGCCAGGGCAGGCTCAGCTTCTACATGCAGTGTACCGGTGAAGAGGCCGCGGTGGTGGGAGCTACCGCAGCCCTGGACGATGCCGACATGATCATGGCGCAGTACCGCGAACAGGGAGCACTCATGTATCGCGGGTTCTCCATCGACGAGTTCATGAATCAGTTGTTTGGCAACGAGCTGGACTATGGCAAGGGGCGGCAGATGCCGATCCACTATGGTTCCCGCAAGCTGCATTACATGACCATCTCTTCGCCGCTGGCCACTCAGATTCCCCAGGCAACCGGCTATGCTTACGGCCAGAAGCTCGCGGGTGAAGGCCACTGTACCCTGACGTTCTTCGGTGAAGGGGCTGCCTCGGAAGGCGACTTCCACGCCGCCCTGAACATGGCCTCGGTGCATCAGGTGCCGGTCATTTTCTTCTGTCGCAACAATGGCTATGCCATCTCGACTCCCGCCACCGAACAGTTTGCCGCCGATGGCATTGCCCCGCGCGCGTTCGGCTATCACATGCATGTCATTCGCGTGGATGGCAACGACGCCCTGGCCGTCTTCGAAGCCACCCGTCAGGCGCGCAAGATAGCCGTGGAGCAGCATCAGCCGGTGCTGATCGAAGCCATGTCGTACCGCTTGGCGGCACACTCCTCCTCGGACGACCCGTCGGGCTATCGTGCCAAGAGCGAAGAGGAGGCGTGGCGAGTCAAGGACCCTCTATTGCGCATGCAGCGCTGGCTGGTGAGTAAAGGATGGTGGAGCGACGACGAAGAGTCCCGCCAGCAGGAGAGCCTGCGGCGGGAAGTGCTGGAGACCATGAAGCGCGCCGAAAAGCGTCCGCCGCCGCCGCTGGACTCCTTGATCACCGATGTCTATGCCGACGTGACGCCCGCCTTGCAGCGCCAGTTGGATCAGTTGAAACGGCACATTCGCCGCTATCCCGATGCCTACCCCCGCGGCGCTCAGTCGCTGGACCCCAGCGTATCGACGGCCCACGACGCACAGGGAGATGCCTAGGATGAGCACCATGAACATGCTGCAGGCCATCAATAACGCCCTGGACATCGCCATGGCGGAAGATGACAAGGTCATCTGCTTTGGTGAAGACGTGGGGGTTTTTGGCGGGGTATTCCGAGCGACCAGTCATTTGCAGGAGAAGTATGGCAAGGCGCGCTGTTTCAACACGCCGCTGGTGGAGCAGGGCATCATCGGCTTTGCCAACGGTCTGGCTGCCCAGGGCTCGGTGCCCGTGGCGGAGATCCAGTTCGCCGACTACATCTTTCCCGCCTTCGACCAGATCGTCAACGAAACCGCCAAGTTCCGCTACCGCTCTGGCGATCTGTTCAACGTGGGTGGCCTGACCATCCGCACGCCGTATGGCGGCGGCATCTCGGGTGGTTTGTATCACTCTCAGTCGCCGGAAGCCTACTTTACCCACACGCCGGGCCTGAAGGTAGTGGTGCCGCGCAACCCCTATCAGGCCAAGGGGTTGCTGTTGGGGGCGATCCGTGACCCCGACCCGGTCCTGTTTCTGGAGCCCAAGCGCCTCTACCGGGCCGCCGTGGGCGAAGTACCCGAAGACGACTATCAGCTGCCCATTGGTGAGGCCGAGGTCGTCAGGGAGGGCAGCGATATCACCCTGGTGGGTTGGGGGGCGCAAATGGAGGTGATCGGCAGGGCCGCCGAGCTGGCCGAAGAGCAGGGCATTGCCTGCGAGGTCATCGATCTGCGTTCACTGCTGCCCTGGGATGTGGATACCGTTGCCGAGTCGGTCTTCAAGACCGGTCGTATGATCGTCAGCCACGAAGCGCCGCTGACCGGAGGTTTTGCCGGTGAGATCGCCGCCACGATACAGGAGCGCTGTTTTCTCTATCTGGAGTCGCCGATTACTCGGGTGACCGGTCTGGATACGCCTTTCCCGCTGATCCTGGAGAAAGAGTACCTGCCGGACCATCTGAAAATTTTTGAAGCGATTCGCGAAAGCGTGAATTTTTGACGCAAGGGAGAACGGTCATGAGTGATTTTTTACTACCGGATATCGGTGAAGGCATCGTCGAGTGTGAAGTGGTGGAGTGGCGAGTGGCCGAAGGCGACGCCATCGAAGAAGACCAGCCCATCGTCGAGGTCATGACCGACAAGGCGCTGGTGGAGATCACTGCGCCCGAAGCGGGCACGGTGACCAAATTGTATGTACCCCAGGGGAAAATCGCCAAGGTGCATGCGCCGCTTTACGCGTATCAGGGTGCAGAAGAGGGTGCAGAAAAGGTTGCAGAAGAGAGCTCAGAGAACACCCGTTCCCCTGCCAGCGACGCTGCTGATATCAGCAAAACGCCACCTTCTACGCCATCGCCCAGCGTCGAACAATCGGCGCCACAGTGCCCGATGGAAGGGCCAGCCTGCGCGGTGAAAACCCCGGCCAGCCCGGCCGTCAGGCGGCTGGTGCGCGAGCATCGGCTGGTGCTGGCGGACATTGCCGGTAGCGGCAAGGATGGCCGCGTATTGAAGGAAGACGTGCTGGCACATGTGAAATCCAGCCACACTGCTCCCAGCGACACGGCCCCTCACACCCAAGGGAAACCGGCGGCGGGCCAGTCAGGGCCCGCCCGAGTCGAGCCCCTGCGCGGCGTGCGCGCCGTCATGGCTCGGCGCATGGTGGAAGCCGCGACGACCATACCGCACTTTCATTATGGGGAAGAGGTGGATGTCACTGAACTGCTGGCGCTGCGCGAGCGCCTCAAGCCCCGGGTAGAAGCGCTGGGGGAGCGGCTGACGCTGATGCCCTTCTTCATGAAGGCGCTGGCGCTGGCCGTGGCCGAGCACCCCATCCTCAATGCGCAGCTCAATGCCGAGGGGGACGAGCTGCACTATTTTGCCCAGTGCAATATCGGCATGGCGGTGGACAGCAAGGCGGGCTTGCTGGTGCCCAACGTGAAGGCGGTGGAGCAGCTGAGCCTGCTGGACATTGCCCGGCAGGTGAGCCGATTGACTCAGGCGGCGCGGGAAGGTCGTGTGGATCAGGCGGACCTCAAGGGTGGCACCATCAGCATTTCCAATATTGGCGCCCTGGGCGGCACCTATGCCGCTCCCATCATCAACGCCCCGGAAGCGGCCATCGTGGCCATCGGCAAGACCCAGTGGCTGCCGCGTTTCGATGCCGAGGGCGCCGTGCAGCGACGCGCCATCATGACCGTGACCTGGGCAGGAGACCATCGTTTCATCGACGGCGGCACCATTGCACGCTTCTGCAACCACTGGAAAGCGTCTCTGGAAGCGCCAGAGACCATGCTGCTGCATTTGGCCTGACCCAAGGCCATTGCCCCCATGAGCCAGGCAGCGCTACAGCAGTTCTATATTCCAGAGGAGCAGTCGGTCTATCTGCTGAGCCATCACGATGCGCGCAAGCTGAAAGACTGGGTAGCGCTGTGCCAGGCTCAGCTGGTGCAGCTGGGGTACCGGGACATCGAGTTGATTGGCAAGGGAGCCTATGGTTTCGTGTTTGCGGGCAGCGCTCAGCAGCAGGGGCAGCCCACCCACTATGTGTTCAAGTTCTCGCGCATCACGCTGCCTACCCACTTGCAAGAGCGCCTCGAAGAAGAGGCGTTCATGCTCGATCAGGTCAGCCACCCTCTGATTCCCGGGCTGATCGCCTATCAGCGTGTGCGCGGCCAGTCAATTCTGGTCATGGAGCGCGCGCCCGGCTGGAATCTCGAGCAAGTATCGCTGCGCCAGGGGCGGCTCTCGCCGCGCCTGGTAGTGCATATTGCCGCGCAGTTGGCAGAGATTCTGGTCACCCTGCGCCGGGAAACCGGCCCCCATGCCCGCCCGGTGGTGCATGGCGACATCAAGCCTTCCAACCTGGTGTTCGACGCCAGCAGGGAAAGCATTGCCCTGATCGATTGGGGGTCATCGGTCTTTGCCCAGTTGGATGCGGCGCTGCAGTTCGTCGGTGCCAACGTGATGGAGCTGATGTCGGATAACCTGCAGCAGACCAACGCACGGCTGGGCGATGTCTACTTCATTGGCGAAGAGCAGCTCAACGGCGCGCTGTCATCGCCGCGTTTCGACGAACAGGGGGTGGCGGGGACCCTGTATTCCCTGGCATCGGCGCAGTCCTGCCGTTTTGGCTGCCGGGCGATTCCGGCCAGTGCGTTGGGCCTGCCCATCGAGTTTGCCCGCACGCTGGATGGGCTGCTGGATGCCGACCCGGCCATTCGCCGCCGCGCGGGGGACCACTTCATTCGTGAAATGCCGCGCATGGCCAGAACCGTGATGATCGACTTGCCTGCCGTGCCGCCGCCGCCCCTGGTGCCGATCTGGGGGCATCGCCAGCGTCGGGAGATCGATACCGTGGTGTACAGCTCTCGCAAGGCCTTTCTGCGCGAGGCTAGCGTCGAAGAAACCCTCAATGACGTCAATGACGTGCAGCTGGACCGCTACTACAAGCAGTTCATGCAGGGCATGGGCGACACCGAGAAAGCCTTTCTGGCGTCGGTGAGCCGGTTGGGCAAATACCCCGTGGTGGGCGGGCTGGCCGTGCGCTGGGAGCGGGAGGGCGTCTATATCGACTCGTCGCTCAATCTGCACGACCCCGACCTGAAGCCTGCCTTTACCGAAGCGGTAAATAACATGGTGCATCTGGCGCGGGCCATCCATCGCCAGGGTATTTTCAAGAGTTGCCTGTTCAATGCGCGGCAGACGCTGCACCTGGAGCGGGAAAGCGCCGATGCATCGTTCGCTGCGCAGCCGGGTATGGCCATCGGCTATGAGGTGAGCGCCGTGCCGGAGATGGAGGATCGCACCCGCCAGCACAGCTACTTCGAAGATGGTCCGGATCCAGAAGAGCTGCTGGTGTTGCCCGAAAGCATCATGGCCCTGCTGGAGCAGCTCAATGACATTCACCATACCGGCATGATCATCTTCGAGGCGCTGCCCAGACACCTGAAGATTCATAGCTACTACCGTCTGCTGGACCCGCGCCGAGAGCAGGCGTTCTCTGCGCTGCTGGCGCACATACTGGACAGCGTCAATCAGATCGAAGGGCTGGGGGTGTCGGGCTTCATGAAAATGCCCTACAAGGACACCCGGTTCTTTACCCACCTGGAGTGCCAGCCTGCCCACTACTACCCCAGAGACCCGCGCGACTATCTGCGCAAGCTGAGCGGTGGGGCAATCGATCCGCGTTAGCGGGTTACCTCGCGGGTCAGCCACTCGCCCAACTGCTGATTCAGATCATCGGACGCTGCGCCGAAGGCATCGACCACGTCGGCAATGGCGACGCTGCTGGCACGCTTGCGTATGGCGAAGCTGCTGGTCGCCAAGGGCGCGCGGTTACTGTCAACCAGCTGTACATCCAGCTGCACGTTGACGCTGGGCGGCGTATCGTCGTATTCGCTCTGGAAGTGGCGCAGCTCGCTGAGCAGGGTCAGGTCGTGGGGCAGGCGATCACTGCCGACGCTCGCAAACCGCTGCTGGGCCTGCAGGCCTTCGATGAGTCGGGCCTTGAGCATGTCCGGAGCGTCCTCGTGCCAGCGTGCGCCTTCGTAGACGTTCACCACGTTGCCTTCCGGAAATACCACCATGCGGTTGCTGCCCAGCAAGTGCCCCGTTTCTGGCGTGGCGATGCCCAGCGTCATGGCGTGGGTGGCCGCTGCATTCGGCTGCCCTGAGGTGTCTACGGCCGGCAGCCGATAAAGCGTGGCCGGTTCGTTGTCGGGCAGGATCGAACAGGCCGTCAGGGTGGCCAGAATGATCAGCAGGGCGCCTGTACGCAGGGGGCGGATTCGAAGGGCACCGTTTCGAAGGGGCCTGATTTGCAGGGCTTTGGCTCGCAGGGTCTTGAACATCATGGGCGGAACTCCTCTATCTGGTCACGGCCCAGCAAAAAGTTGGTGGGGTTCTCTTCGAGCTGGCGGGTAATGCGATCCAGGGTGGTCAGGGTGGCGCGCAGCGCCGCCAGGGCCGGGGCAATATCACGGGTGCTTTGCAGCGTGCTTTCCACGGCACCGGCATTGTCCTCCACCAGCTGTTCGATGCGCTGGGCGGCGTTGGCCACGTCGCGGCTGGCATTCTCGGCGCTCTGCATGACCTCTCGACCTTCGCGGCTGAGCAGCGAATGCGCTTCCTGGCTTAGGGTCTCGATGCTTTCCAGGGTGGCGGTGGCCTGACGTGAGACCTCCCCGAACAGGGCCATGTTCTCGTCCAGAGCAGACTGCTGGGAGGCAATCATGTCGGTGATCTGGGCAACGTTGGTGAGAATGTTGCCTGCCTCCTGGCGATTGTCGTCGCTGAACAGCTCGTTGACGTTTTTCAGAATGGCGTTGATGTTGTCGATCATCTCTTCGCCCTCTTCGAAGAGCGTGGCAATCGGCGACGGGTCGGCGCGAATGAACGGCATGTCGTCATCGCTCTGGTCCAGCAGGCGCGGGGTCTCCGGCGTGCCGCCATGCAGCTGAACGGACATGCTGCCAGTAATGCTGGCAAAGGCCAGACGTGCCCGGGTATCGGTCTTGACCGGGGTGTCTTCGTACACCCGGATACTGGCCAGCACCTGGCGGGGGTCATCCGGATTGAGGCTCAATTCGGTGACATCACCTACCTCGATGCCGTTGTACTGCACCTTGCTGCCCACCGCCAGGCCGCTGACGCTGCGCTCGAACAGGATGCGGTAGGGCTGGTAGTCGCGCTCGCCCGCCGCGTGGCTCATCCATAGGGCAAAGAGCAGGGCAGCGGCTGCCGTGAGCACGGTGAACAAGCCGATCATGATATGGTGCGCGCGGGTTTCCATGTGTCTCACTCCTCGCGGGAAGTCGGTTCGGCAGAGCGCTGCGCGGCGCGTCCACGGGGGCCATTGAAATAGTCCTGTATCCACTCGTCGTCGGTCTGGGCGACTTTCTCCAGGGTGTCGGCCACCAGCACGCGCTTCTGGGATAACACCGCTACGCGGTCGCAGGCGGCGTAGAGCGTGTCCAGGTCGTGGGTGACCAGAAAGACGCTGAACCCCAGGGCGTCTCTCAAGGTGACCAGCAGCTGATCGAAGGCGGCGGCCCCGATAGGGTCCAGCCCGGCGGTGGGTTCGTCGAGAAACAGAATGTCAGGGTCCAGGGCCAGGGCGCGAGCCAGCGCGGCGCGCTTGACCATGCCCCCCGACAGCGACTCGGGGAACTGTCGCGCCGCCTGCGGGGGCAGGCCGACCAGCGCCAGCTTGATGCGCGCCAGGTACTCGGCTTCTTCTCGGGACAGCTTGGCGTGCTCGATGAGGGGGAGCGCGACGTTTTCCTGTAGCGTCAACGAGCTGAACAGGGCGCCACGCTGGAAAAGCACGCCAAACCGCCGTTCGACCTGGCTGCGCTCGGCATCGCTCAGCTCGTCGAGCCGGTTGCCCAACACGTCGATGCGGCCCCCATCAGGCTTCTTGAGACCGACGATACTGCGTAGCAGTACGGATTTGCCGGTGCCCGACCCGCCGACCACGCCGAGAATTTCACCGCGCTGCAGCGTCAGGTCGAGGTCTTCGTGGACCACGTGGCTTCCAAAGCGGTTGACCAGCCCCTCGACAGTGATGGCCGCGTGGTCGTCTCGGGCATTGGGGGTCTTGTGGTGTTCCTTTACCATCCCATCTCCATGAAAAAGAGTGCCGCCAGGGCGTCCAGTAGAATCACCATGAAAATGGATTGTACGACGCTGGAGGTCGTATGGGTGCCCACGGACTGGGCACTGCCGCTGACCTTGAAGCCTTCCAGGCAGCCAATCACGGCAATCACGAAAGCAAACACCGGGGCCTTGCTCATGCCCACCAGAAAATGCGTCACCGAGACGTCGTTCTGGAGCGTGTCCATGAATTGGGTCAGGGAGATATCCAGCGAGAGGGTGGCGACCATGGCGCCACCGACCAGGCCACTGAGCATGCCGACGAAGGCCAGCAGGGGCAGGCTGATCAGCATGGCCATGACCCGGGGCAGCACCAGCAGCTCGATGGGGTCCAGCCCTTGGGTTTTGAGGGCGTCGATCTCCTCGTTGGATTTCATGGCCCCCAACTGCGCCGTGAAGGCGCTGGCGGTACGCCCCGCCAGCAGAATGGCCGCCAGCAGCACGCCGAATTCACGCAGGAAGGAAAACGCCACCAGATCGATGGTGTACACCGTGGCCCCAAAGTCTTCCAGCACCGTGGCCCCGAGAAAGGCCACCACGGCCCCCACCATGAAGGTCAATAGGGCCACGATGGGCACGGCATTCAGGCCACTTTGCTGCACATGGGCCACCGTAGCGGTGATGCGCCAGCGGCTGGGCCGAAACACGAGCGGGGCGAAGGCCGCCAGCACCAGACCGATGAACCCCAGCAGTTGACGCTGCTGAGACCACAAACCGCTCATCTGCTGACCGATGGAAGCCAGCGCTTCGCTGACGCGAGAGGCGCGCGGTTGGTCATTTTCCAGCGGGGATGCCATGGCCTCGGCCAGACGCATCAGCAGAGCTTGCTGCGCGTCCGGTAGCTCGCTGGCCCACTCATTTACCTGCTTGGCGTTGTCAACGCCTACCAGCTCGATGACCAGCGCGGCGCCCGCCGTGTCCAGTTTGTCGAAGCCGGGCAGCTCGATAGACGCCTCAGAGACCTCCTGCTGTCGATTCAGCGTGTCTCTCAAGGCCGAATAGTGGCGAAGCGTCCATTCCCCGTGCAGCGCTATGTGATCATCGTGTTGCGTGACCCACTCGTTTGGCATCCCTGCTCCCTATGTGTCGACAAGGCGATTAATGCTCCATGATGCATTCAAACGAGCGTTAATGAAAGGTCGCCGGCAACGGGATTAACGTGAAGCCCCATATTTGGGGGCGAGTTCCTGCTTGATGCGGGCAGCGACCTCCTTGAGTCGTGGGCCAAGATTGTTGACCAGGCGATCATGATCCAGCCGCAGGCTGGAGCCGCCACAGTTGATGGCCATGACTTCCGCACCATCTTCCAGAATCAGTGGCATCGCCACCGCGCTGATATCCCGCTGCCAATCCTGTTCGGAGAGGCAGAAGCCGTACTCGGCATAGTCGCGCAGGCTCTGTTCGATGCCCGCCTGCAGGCGGGGCCAGTCGCTGCCATGAAACGCGGCCAGCTCTTGCATCACCTGATGGCGACGCTCGCCAGACAGCCCGCAAAGCCACGCGCGCCCGATGGCCGACGTGGCGATGGGCAGCCGGGAGCCCACGTCCAGGCGAATGATCAGCGGGCCGTGGCCATGGCAGGTTTCCAGATACACCATGTCGCTGCGGTCGGCGCTGCCCAGGCTGACGTTACAGTCGGTGGCATCGGCAAACTGCTGCAGATGGGGGCGGGCGACTTCGCGTATCCCCATGTTGGCCAGAAAGCGGTAGCCCAGTGCCAGCACCCCTGGCCCCAGGCGGTACTTTTCCAGATGGCGGTTATGCTGCAAGTAGCCAAGCTGGGTCAGCGTGTAGGTCAGCCGTGACACCGTGGGGCGGGGAATGCGGGTGCGATTGGAGAGCTCTGCATTGCCCAGGTACTCCTCGCCCGTTCCAAAGGCGCGGAGCAGTTCCAGCCCACGCGCCAGCGCGGTGACGAAGTTGCGGTCTTTTTCGGAGGGTTGCGGCTCATCAGCAGCGGCGTCGGTGGGTTCCATCAAGCGTCTCGGCTAATCGTTCATTGAGTGGCAAGTATCGCATACCTGCGCTGGGGCGATGCAAAGCGTGATGACAAAGTGCCATCAACGCTTGGCCTGCGTCAGCGGTCCAGGCGCTCGATGATGGAGGCAATGCCCTGACCTACGCCGATGCACATGGTCACCAGCGCATAGCGCCCGCCGGTGGCTTCCAGCTGGCGCAGGGCCGTGAGGGCCAGGCGCGCGCCCGAGGCACCCAGCGGATGGCCGATGGCAATGGCGCCGCCGTTGGCATTCAGGCGTGGGTCGTCGGCGGAAAGCCCGAGCTGCTGAACGCAGCCCAGCACCTGCACCGCAAAGGCCTCGTTGATTTCGATGACGTCCATCTGTGCCAGCTCAAGGCCAGCCCGGGCCAGCGCTTTTTGCGACGCTGGCACCGGCCCCAGGCCCATCACCCGAGGGGCAACGCCCGCCACGGCGCTGGCGACGATACGGGCGCGCGGGGCAATCCCGGCACGCTCGCCCGCAGCCAGGGTGCCGACGATCAGCGCCGCCGCGCCGTCGTTCAACCCGGAAGCGTTGCCTGCGGTCACGACGCCGTTGTCGAACAGCGCACCCAGCCTGGCCAGTTTCTCTTCGGTGCTTTCCGGCCTGGGGTGCTCGTCCTTGTCCACCCGCAGCGGCGGCTGTTTGCGCCCTTGGGGCACTTCGACGCCAAACATCTCGCCGTCATAGAAACCGTTGGCCAAAGCCTGGGCGTAGCGAGCCTGGGAGCGGGCGGCAAAGGCGTCGCTGGCGTCGCGGCCAATGTTCAGGTCGTGGGCGATGTTATCGGCGGTTTCCGGCATGCTGTGGCTGCCGTACTCCCTGGCAATCCACGGGTTGGGGAAGCGCGAGCCAATCACGGTATCGAACATAAGCTGATTTCGCGCGTAGGGGGAGTCGGCTTTGCCCAGCACGTAGGGCGCACGCGACATGGACTCGACTCCGCCCGCCAGGAACAGCTCGCCTTCGCCCAGACGCGCCGCCCGGGCGGCGTCCATCATGGCGGCCAGGCCGCTGCCGCACAGCCGGTTGACCGTTTGCCCCGCGACGTCGATGGGCAGGCCCGCCAGCAGCGCCCCGTGGCGGGCCACGTTGCGAGAGTCTTCGCCCGCCTGGTTGGTACAGCCCGCCAGTACTTCTTCGTAGCTTTCTGGGGCAAACGGATTGCGCGCCACCAGCGCTTTTAACGTCAATCCCAGTAACTCATCCGGGCGAATGGCCGCCAGGCTGCCGCCATGGCGGCCAAAAGGGGTGCGTAATCCGTCGTAGATATAGGCGTCTTGCATGGTTGTTCTCCTTGTTTGGGTGAGCCGTATCGGCAACTGGGTTGTCAGCCCGTTGGCCCGTCCGTCAGGGACATGCCCAGAGCAGCGCGACGGCGCAGCCACGGGCTGGGGCGGTAGCGGGGGTCGCCGGTGGCGTCCAGCAGGTTGTGCAAAATGGTGAGGATGCGCGAGGCGCCGTAGTGGTCGCCCATGCGTAGCGGGCCGAACGGATAGCCTAGGCCGAGTTCTACCGCCCGGTCGATGGTGGCAGGCGCTGCGACCCCTTGCTGAGCGATATCCGCCCCGACATTGACGATGCAGGCC
This sequence comes from Halomonas sp. KM007, assembly GCF_050709225.1. Taxonomy (NCBI): domain Bacteria; kingdom Pseudomonadati; phylum Pseudomonadota; class Gammaproteobacteria; order Oceanospirillales; family Halomonadaceae; genus Halomonas; species Halomonas sp. KM007. Next base: position 26,288 of record NZ_CP136131.1, read on the forward strand.
ACCACCCGCTGCAGCACGAAGCCATTGCTGTCCTGAAGTGTGCTGACCGGCGTGCCATCGGCATTGAGCAGGCTGGCTGCGGCCTCGATGAAGCCTTCGCGGGTCAAGGGCGACGCCATCAGGCTGCGGCGCTTTTCCAGCCCTGCCAGCATGTCCACCGCCACGCACTGCTCGGCGTTCAGGCCCTGGCGCAGGGCGCACTGGGTGGTGTCTTCGCCCAGCGGCGTCAACAGACACAGCGCCTCGGGAGAAGGCTGCTGCCCGCTCTCCAGCGGCCAACCAGCGGCCTCGACCAGCCCGGCAAGCTGAGCGGCGCTGTCCGGGTCCTCCCGGCTGATCCACACTGGGCAAGCAGGCGTCGACTGGCGGGGGCGCTCCTCTGGCATCTGCTGCTGGCCCTCCACGTAGCGGTAGAAGCCTTCGCCGGTCTTGCGCCCCAGCAGCCCCGCTGAAAGCCGCTGGCGGGTCAGGGGTGAGGGCCGAAAGCGCGGCTCTTCATAATATTGGTGGTACACCGATTCCATCACCGCATGGGAAACGTCGAGACCGGTCAGGTCCAGCAGCGTGAATGGCCCCATGCGAAAGCCGCCCTGGTCGACCATGATGCGGTCAATGGTGGCGGGGTCGGCCACGCTCTCGCTCAGAATACGCAGCGCTTCGGTGCCAAAGGCTCGCCCGGCGTGATTGACCAGAAAACCGGGGGTGTCGGTGGCCTGGGCGGTGAAGTGGCCCATGGCAGACCCCAGGGCATCGACCCGCTGGGTAACGCTGTGATCCGTTCTCAGCCCCGGAATCACCTCGACGATTTTCATCAGCGGTACCGGGTTGAAGAAGTGAAAGCCAATCACCCGTTCAGGGTGCTGGCAGGCGGCCGCAATCGCGGTCACCGACAGCGAAGAAGTGTTGGTGGCCAGCACGGCATCCTGGCGAACGATGCTCTCCAAATCGCCAAACAACTCCTGTTTGGCGTCCAGCTTCTCGACAATGGCTTCGACGACGATGTCGCAAGGGGCCAGGGCGGTGAGATCGCGGGCCTCGATCAGTCGCTCGCCATACTGCTCGGCCTGAACCTGGGTCATTCGCTGCTTGTCGGCGCTGCGTTGCCATAACCCTTGAATGAAGGCTTTCGCTTCCGCCACCGCGCCTTCCTTGACGTCAAATAGCATGACCTTCAGACCCGCCTGCGCGGCGAGCTGGGCAATGCCTCTCCCCATGGCCCCCGTGCCGACAATGCCGAGAGTGGTGAACGAATGGGCGATTGGGTCATTGGACATGGGTCAACATCCTCGCTGTGAGCGCTTTTGTTCTGCATTGCAAAATAGCATTTCGTTTATTGACTGCCATCCTAGGCTATGCAAAAGTGCCTGACAAGAGAGTGAGCGCTGGTTTCGCCATGCAAAACCATTAGGCGAGGCAGTGTGCAGGGCAGAGGTGTCGACCACCTATAAAGCGCATTGGTAGGCATCACTGCCCCGAAAACGCCAACCATAAAAATATCGTTGCCCCAGGAGCCGTCATGATCCGTGATCCCGAACTGCTGAATCAGTTGGTTGATACCATTGCCCGTTTCGTCCGGGAGCGTTTGATTCCCAATGAGGCCCGGCTGGCCGAAGAGGATGCAGTGCCCGCCGAGATCCTGGCCGAGATGAAGGAGATGGGGCTGTTCGGACTGTCGATCCCCGAAGAGTACGGCGGCCTCGGGCTCACCATGGAAGAGGAAGCCCTGGTAGCCATGGAGATCGGCAAGACCTCCCCGGCGTTTCGTTCGGTGTTTGGTACCAACAACGGCATCGGCGCCCAGGGGATCTTGATCGATGGCACCGATGCCCAGAAAGCCAAGTACGTGCCGCGGCTGGCCACCGGCGAGATTCTCAGCTCGTTCTGCCTCACCGAGCCCGACTCTGGGTCGGATGCTGCCAGCCTGCGCACCACCGCCGTTCGCGATGGCGACCACTACCTCTTGAACGGCACCAAGCGCTATATCACCAACGGCCCGGAAGCCGACCTGTTCACCGTGATGGCGCGTACCGACCCGGACAACAAAGGCGCGGGCGGTATTTCAGCGTTTATCGTTGAGGGCGATACGCCAGGCCTGATTCGTGGCCCGGCAGATAACAAGATGGGCCAAAAGGGCGCGCATACCTGCGACATCATCTTTGATAACTGCCGGGTGCCCGCAGAAAACATCATTGGCGGCAAAGAGGGCCAAGGGTTCAAAACCGCCATGAAGGTGCTGGATCGTGGGCGCCTGCATATCTCTGCGGTGTGTGTGGGCGTAGCCGAGCGATTAGTCGAAGAGTCGCTGCGCTACACCATGGAGCGCAAGCAGTTTGGCGCGCCGCTGGCAGAGCACCAGCTGGTGCAGGCAATGCTGGCAGATAGCAAGACCGAGGCCTATGCGGGCAAAACCATGGTGATGGATGCCGCCAGACGCAAGGACGATGGCGAAAACGTCTCCACCCTGGCCTCCTGCTGCAAACTGTTCTGTGCCGAAATGGTCGGCCGCGTGGCCGACCGGGCCGTGCAGGTTCATGGCGGAGCAGGTTACATGTCGGAATACGCCGTAGAGCGCTTTTATCGCGATGTGCGTCTGTTCCGCATTTACGAAGGAACGACGCAGATCCAGCAGCTGGTGATCGCGCGCAACATGGTGCGGGAGGCGTCCTGATGGCTCTGTCGGTCCCTTACCAAGCGCCAGACGAGACGATTTTTGGACGCCTAGCGAGCGAGCTGCTGGCGGAGCTACCCGAGCGCTTGAGCACCCGCGTGCTGGAAAACGCTCAGCGCCTGGCGGATCACCCTGCCCTGGTGGATGGCAGCGTCCGCTGGAGCTACGCCGAACTGGGGCAAGAGATCCACGCTGCCTGCAATTGGTTGAGCGCCTTGGGCGTTCGCCCCGGCGACCGGATCATGACGGTCAGTGAAAACTGCCGGGCGCTGGTGGTGTTACTGCTGGCCGCCAGTGAACTGGACGTCTGGGTAGCCATCGTCAACTCGCGTTTGTCGGCGCAAGAGGTAGACGCGATTCGCGGGAATTGCCAGCCTCGGCGCATCTTCTATACCTGCGAGGCCTCTGCCGAAGCGGTTCAGCACGCCCAGCGCCACGCAGCCAACCGTTACCAGCACCCTCAACTGGGTAGCCTGGCCATTTCGCCACTGTGCGATAGTGAGCCCGAGCCCGTAGAAGCCAGCGGCGCCGAACAGGTGGCGGCGATGATCTACACCTCGGGCACCACTGGAACGCCAAAAGGCGTGATGCTCACCCATCGTGGCATTCTGTATATCGCCTCGATTTCCGGTGGCATGCGCCATCTCAACGAAGGGCAGCGGGTGTATGGCGTGCTGCCCATGTCCCATGTGTTTGGCCTCTCGTCGGTGTGCATGGGCTCGCTGTACAACGGGGCTTGCCTGTATACCGTACCGCGCTTCGAGGCGCCGCACCTGCTGGCCACTTTGAAAGAGGAGCGCATTACCGTACTGCAGGGGGTGCCCGCCATGTACGCTCGGGCCCTGGAGTACCTGAAGCGCGAGCAGCGGGCATTGGAAGCACCGGCGCTCATTTATATCTCGGCAGGCGGTTCACCCCTGGACAGCGATACCAAGACCCGGGTCGAGGCCGCGTTTGGTCTGACCCTGCACAATGGTTATGGCCTCACCGAAGCCAGCCCGACCATCAGCCAGACGCGTATCGACGACCGCCACCAGAACAGCACCGTGGGCCGGGTGCTGCCGCTGCTGGAGTATCGGCTGGAGCCCTTGGGCAGTCACGGCACCACCGAGAACGCAGGAGAAGAAGTGGGCGAGCTCTGGGTGCGTGGCCCCAACGTCATGAAAGGCTATTTCCGCCAGCCGGAGGCGACCCGCGCCACCCTGACGGAAGATGGCTGGCTCAATACCGGTGACATCGCCAGGCTGGATCACGACGATCGGCTCTATATCGTGGGCCGCAGCAAAGAGCTGATCATCCGTTCGGGCTTCAATATCTACCCGCCGGACGTGGAGGCGGTGATCAACGAGCACCCGGCAGTCACCCTGACCGCCGTGGTGGGGCGGCAGGTGGCGGGCAATGAGGAAGTGGTGGCGTTCGTTCAGTGCGAGCCGGGTATCGAGGTCGATATGGCCGAACTCAAAGCTTTCATTGCCGAACGGCTGGCGCCCTACAAGCGGCCAACCCAAATTGTCTTGATGGAGTCACTGCCATCCACCGCCAGCGGGAAAATTTTGAAAGGGCGGCTGCGGGATCTGGCCCAGCAGGAGAGTGCCTCATGAGCGAAACAGACAGCCCAAGCACCTCGACCACGCCCCAGGCGCTGATGGGCTATCACGAATTGCTGGGGATGCACGTAGTCGAGTGGCAAGAGGGGCGCGCGGTGGTGGAACTCACCATCGAGCCCAAGCACCTGAACCGCAGCGGCAACGTCCACGGCGGCGTGCTGGCCTCGATGCTGGATAGTGCGCTGAGCCTGGCGGGCCTGCACTGCGATGTGCCGGGCAACATTCGTCGTGGCATGACGCTGTCACTGACCACCACCTTCGTGGGGCCCGCCCGGCAGGGCATATTGCGCGCCACGGGCACCCTGCGCGGGGGCGGCCAAAAGACCTACATGACCAGCGGTGACATCGTCGATGACCAGGGCCGCCTCGTGGCCATGGGCGAGGGGTCGTTTCGCCGCCGCAGCGGCAGCGAGTCGGCTCACGGCATGCCGGACCCACAGGCGGAGGAGCCAAACGAGTGAGCCCAGCCCGTGTGCGGGTCTCCTGCCTGCTGCTGGTAACGCTGGCCACCCTGATCCATCTGGTAGGGGGCAGCGTGCTGTGGCAGGCCGTGGGCATTGTCGCGCTGCTGCTTTACCTGGCGACCCTGCGGAGCCAGTTGACGCGTATGGCCAAGGGGCTGCTGTGTGCAGCGGGCCTTCTGACTTTGCTGGCGCTGTGGCGCTCGCCAACCCCCGGCCAACTGCTGTTCGAGGCAAGTGGGCGCTTTGCGTTCTTTGCCACTTTCGTGGTGGCGCTCAGTATGCTCAGGTTGCCCGCCTATCGCTCCCGTCTGGTGCGCCGCTGTGGCCAGAGCATGCTGCTGCAGCCCCCGGGCCGCCGTTACCCGATTCTCTCGCTGGGGTCGGCGCTGTTTGGGATCATCCTGAACATTGGCGTGCTCAACCTGTTTGCCGCCATGATCGAAAAGAGCAATACCCTGAGCGCCGCCCAGGGCCGTACCTGGGTGCAGCAGGCGCGCCAGCGTCGCATGATGCTGGCGTTATTGCGCGGTTTTTCGCTGGCCCCGCTGATTTCGCCCATGGGCATCGGGGTGGCCGTGGTGCTTTCCAGTCTTCCCCAGGTCACCTGGCTACAGCTAGCCCCTTACATTATGGGAGCGGCTGGGCTGATTTTCATGGCAGGCTGGGCGGTGGATTACCTGACGGGGCCGCATCCGCCCGCCAACAAGTCCTCTGTTTCCCCCTCGCTACGCCCTCTGGCCCAGTTCAGTGTGCTGCTGATCGGCATCGTGGCACTGGTGTTTTCGCTGTCATGGCTGCTGGGCGTGCGCCTGCCGATTGCCGCACTGCTGGGAGCCCCCAGCGGGGCGCTGCTATGGCTTGCCTGGCAGCGGCGCCGGCTGGGTTACGCCGGGCTGCCTGCAGCGCTAACGGCGGTTCATCGCCAGCTCCCCTGGCTGCTGTCGCCCAGCGCCAACGAGATCGTGGTGCTGGGGGCGGCGGGCTATCTGGGGCATCTGTGTGTGGGCCTGGTGGATACCCAACAGCTTGGGCCGCTGCTGGCGGTGCTTGGCCCGCTAGGCGCGTTCAACGCGGTGTTGGCAATGCTGATGGTGGTGGGGCTGGCGCAAATAGGCGTCAACCCGATTGTCACGGTGACGCTGTTGGTGGGGTTACTCCCCACGCTGGGTATTGAGGGGTTAACGCCTGCGCTGATAGGGGCCTCTTTGATGGTGGGCTGGGCGCTGGCGCTAATGTCGTCGCCGATGACGGCCTCTATGCTGATTCTTTCGCGCTTTACCCGCGTGCCTGCCACCCGCATTGGCTACCGTTGGAATGGCCGCTTTCTGATCACGGTGATCCCGCTGTTAGCGTTATGGTTTGGTTGGTCGCCGTTCTAAGGCGGTAGGTAGCATGAAACGCTTGACCTTTGGCAGGTGTTTTTTTATTGTTCTTTTAATAAAGTGAAATATTATTTTGCTATGCGGAATAAAAAGCTGATGGTTCAATCGCTGGAGCATGCCTTATGAAAATCCTCGTCGCGGTAAAACGCGTCATCGACTACAACGTCAAGATCCGCGTCAAGGCGGATCATTCCGATGTGGATCTGACCAACGTCAAGATGGCCATGAACCCCTTCTGCGAAATCGCCGTGGAAGAGGCCGTGCGTTTGAAAGAGAAGGGAGCGGCCAGCGAAGTGGTCGCCGTGACGGTAGGTCCCAAGGCCGCCCAGGAGCAGCTGCGCACCGCGCTGGCGCTGGGCGCCGATCGCGCCATCCACATCGAGACCGACGAGCGCGTCGAATCGCTGGCGGTGGCCAAACTGCTGGCCAAGGTGGTGGATGAGGAGCAGCCTGGTCTGGTGATTCTTGGCAAGCAGGCCATCGACACCGACAATAACCAGACCGGCCAGATGCTGGCGGCGCTGACCAATCTGCCCCAAGGCACTTTCGCCTCGGAAGTCGCCATCGATGGCGACAAGGTGAACGTCACTCGTGAAATCGACGGCGGCCTGCAAACCGTCGCCCTCACGCTGCCCGCCATCGTCACCACCGACCTGCGCCTCAACGAGCCACGCTACGCCAAGCTGCCGGACATCATGAAGGCCAAGAAAAAGCCGCTGGACGTCAAGACCCCCGCCGACTACGGCGTTGAAGTGGCCTCCAAGGTCACGCTGCTCAAAGTAGAATCCCCGGCGGAGCGCAAAGGCGGTATCAAAGTCGCCTCGGTGGACGAGCTGATCGACAAACTGAAAAACGAAGCCAAGGTGCTTTAAAAGGAGCTGATCTCATGAGCATTCTGGTACTTGCCGACCTGCATGAAGGTCAGTTGGCCAGCGCCACCGCCCACGTCGTGGCAGCCGCCCAGGCGATCGGTGGCGATATCGATGTACTGGTCGCCGGTGAAGGCGTCCAGGCCGCCGCCGAAGCCGCCGCGACACTCGACGGCGTGAGCAAGGTGCGCGTGGCAGACAACGCCGTCTACGCCCATCAGCTTGCCGAGCCCATGGGCGCGCTGCTGGTTGAGCTGGCGGGCGATTACACCCACGTGCTGGCCAGCGCCTCCACCACGGGCAAAAACGTCCTGCCGCGCCTGGCGGCACTGAAAGACGTCAGCCAATTGTCAGATGTGATTGGCGTCGAAAGCGCTGATACCTTTCTGCGCCCGATCTACGCCGGTAACGCCATCGCCACGGTGAAAAGCGACGACCCGCTGAAAGTCATCACCGTGCGCACCACCGCCTTCGATGCGGTAGGCAGCGGCGGTAGCGCCAGCGTGGAAGCCGTGGACGTGGTCGTCGACAACGCCCAGTCCAGCTTTGTGAAGCAGGAGCTGGCACAAAGCGACCGCCCGGAACTCGGCGGTGCCAAGGTCGTGATCTCCGGCGGCCGTGGCATGGGCAATGGCGAGAACTTCAAACTGCTGGACGGCATTGCCGACAAGCTGGGCGCGGCCATCGGTGCGTCTCGTGCGGCGGTGGATGCCGGCTTCGTACCCAACGACATGCAGGTCGGCCAGACCGGCAAGATCGTCGCCCCCGAGCTGTACATTGCGGTGGGTATTTCAGGCGCGATTCAGCACTTGGCGGGCATGAAAGACTCCAAGGTGATCGTCGCGATCAACAAGGACGAAGAGGCCCCGATCTTCCAGGTAGCCGACTACGGCCTGGTGGGGGATCTGTTCGAGATCCTGCCGGAGCTGGAGAGCAAGCTGTAAACCTCCTCTAAAAAGCCCCGAAAGGGGCTTTTTTCGCTTCCAGCTTTTAATAAAAATTAGCGAGTAGCTTATGCTGACCCAACTGACTGCCTCGATGACGCTGCCGGTGATCGGCTCTCCCATGTTTATCGTTTCTGGCCCTGAGCTGGTGATTGCCCAGTGTCAGGCGGGCATCATTGGCGCGTTTCCTGCGCTGAACGCCAGGCCTGCGGAAGTGCTTCGGGAGTGCCTGCAGCAGATTACCGCGACGCTGGAGGACTATAACGCTCAGCACCCGCAACAACCCGCCGCACCGTTTGCGGTGAACCAGATCGTGCACCCCACCAATGACCGCCTGGAGCACGATGTAGCGCTATGCGCTGAGTTCAAAGTACCGCTTATTATCACCAGCCTGCATGCGCCCAATCGGGTGGTTGAGCAAGTACACGCCTATGGCGGCTTGGTATTTCACGATGTGACTACAATAAGACACGCTAAAAAAGCCATCGAGGCCGGGGTGGATGGGCTGATTCTGGTCTGCCATGGCGCAGGCGGCCATGCGGGGCGGCTCAACCCTTTCGCGTTTGTAGCAGAGGTGCGGCAGTTTTACGATGGCCCACTGGTGCTGGCCGGGGCGATTACCAAAGGCGAGCAGATCGTCGCCGCTCAGGCGCTGGGCGTGGACATGGTGTACATGGGCACGCGCTTTATTGCCACCCAGGAAGCCAATGCCCAGCCTGCTTATAAGCAGATGGTGCTGGAGGCTGCTGCCGGGGATATCGTCTACACCAACCTGTTTACCGGCGTGCACGGCAACTATCTTCGCCAGAGCATCGAGCTGGCCGGGTTGGACCCGAATGCGCTGCCCGAGGGCGACAAGAACGCCATGCGCTATGGGTCAGGTGGCAGTAGCAAAGCAAAAGCGTGGCGGGATATTTGGGGTGCCGGGCAGGGAGTGGGGGGTATTACCACACTGAACAGCGTGGCCGATGAGGTCGCCACGCTGCGAGCGGATTATCAGCAGGCACTAGATCACTTGCGGCGGCGTTGACGAAAGGCGGCCACGCGGGTGTGAAAATCCTCGGTGGCCTTACAAGCATCCTGCAGCTCGCCTTCAAGCGTGAGGGTCTCGTCGAGGGATAGGTTCCCCGCTTGCCGCATGGCCCGCTTCGTTGCCCCCAGCGCTTGGGGGGATTGCGCCACCAGCGCCTGTGCCAGCCCGCGGGCTTCGGCTAACACCTGATCATCTTCCACCGCCCGGTTGGCCAAGCCCAGCGCCACGCATCGCTCGGCATCTATTGGGGTAGCTAGCGCCGCCATCTCAAACGCTTGGGCGTGGCCTAGTTTGCGCACCAAGTGCCAGCACGCGCCTCCATCGGGAATCAAGCCGATATTGATAAAGGCCAGTTTCAGGTAAGCCGAGCGGCCCATGACCACCATGTCGCTGGCTAGCACATAAGAGACACCAATTCCCGCAGCGGCACCGCTGACCGCTGCGATCACCGGCTTCTCCATGGTCATCATGGTGCGCAGCGCCGGCAGAAAAAGCGTCGCCAGCCGCTCGCTGGCGGGCTGTGTGGAGGCTTTCTCGAACTCTGCCAGGTCGGCACCGGCGCAGAAGGCGCTGCCTTCGCCGCTGAGAATCACGCAGCGCACCTGTGAGTCCGCTGCCGCCCTGGCAAGGGCTTCGTTGAGTGCCAGGGCCGTGGGCTCGCTGAGGGCATTGCGCACCGCTGGGCGCGCAATGGCGATATGGGCAATACCGTCTGCCGTTGGGTGGACCCGCACCAGCGGCGTGTCTTGCTGACTCATATTCGGCTCCTCAGGCAGCGTCCAGCTGTTCGCCCAGCGTTTCAAGGTGGAAGTCGCTATCGCCCAGGTAGTGATCGAACATGACCAGGTGCTTGGCGTAATGGGCCACGTAGCACTCTTCGGTCATGCCCATGCCGCCGTGCAGCTGAATGGCCTGTTCGGCAATGAAGCGCGCTGATTCTCCGCAGTACGCCTTGGCTGCGGCCAGCCTGGCATCCCGTTCCTGGGCGGGCAGCGAGAGGCTGGTGGCGGCAAGAATCGCCATGGAGCGCGACTGCTCCAGGTGCAGGTGCATGTCCACCATGCGGTGCTGCAGCGCCTGAAACGTGGCCAGCGGCAGGCCAAACTGCTTGCGCTCTTTCAGGTACGCCAGTGTCTGGTCGCAGGCGGTTTCCATGGCGCCGATGGCGTCGGCACACAGCGCTGCCCGGCCTAGGGCCAATACTTCTGATAGCGCCTCACCGGCGTCTTCGCTCAGGCAGTGCTCCAGCGGCAGGGCCACGTCGTCCAGCATCAGGTCACCGGCGGGCTGGTCATCCATGGTGCGATAGATGCGCTGCGAAACGCCCTGGGCATCGGCAGGCACGATGAACACGCCTAACTGGCCATTGGGCAGTTGGGCGGTGACCAGCGTGGCGGCGGCATTGGCCAGGTTCATGACCACGTCCTTGCGGCCATTGAGCAGCCACTGGCCGTTGTGCTGGCGCGCGTGGGTCGATATATCGAACGCGTCATAGCGGGCGGCGTGCTCTTGCCAGGCCAGGGCAAGCTGGTGCTCGCCTTCCAGCAGCGGCGCCAGCCATCGCGCCTGCTGTGCCGGACTGCCACATAGCGCCAGCAGTTGCCCGGGCATGACCAGCCCAAACAGGTAGGCTTCCGGGACCAGGCCGCGCCCCAGTGCCTGCATGATGATCATCAAGTCGGTGCCGTCGCCGCCCAGCCCTCCAACGTCTTCGCTGAACGGCATATGCAGCAGCCCCAGTTCGGCAAAGGTACGCCACAGAGGGCTGGCGACGTGTGACGGCGCTTCCAGCAGAGCGCGGCGCTGTTCGGGGGATACCTGGTCGGCCACCAGGCGTGTCAGTGTCTCTTCGAGCATACGCTGCTCGTCGGTGAGTGCGAAATCCATGGTGACCCCTTACATGCCTAGAATGGTTTTAGCGACGATGCTCTTTTGAATCTCGTTGGCGCCGCCATAAATCGACAGCTTGCGACGATTGAAGTACTGAGCGCTGGCAGCAGCGCTCTGGGCATCGGCGTCATCCAGCGTGTCATCACCGTGGAGAAACTCGGGAAAGAACGGCAGCGCGGCAGGCCCCAGCGCACGGCGGGTCAGTTCGCTGAGCTCCTGGCGCAGCTCCGAGCCGCGTACTTTCAGCAGGGAGCTTTCCGCCCCGGGAACGCCGCCCTCCCGGGCGGCGGCAATCACCCGCAGGTTGGTGACTTCCAGCGCCATCAGCTCCAGCTCGGCTTTGATCACCCGTTGGCGAAAGCTGGGCAGCGCCAGCAGCGGCTTGCCGCGATGCTGCATACGGGAGGCCAGCGACTTCAAATGGCGCAGCGCCTGCTTGGCGTGGCCCAGCCCGGCAATGCCGGTGCGCTCGTGGGTGAGCAGGAACTTGGCACAGGTCCAGCCTTGGCCCTCGTCACCCACGCGGTTTTCCACCGGCACGCGCACGTTATCGAGGAATACTTCGTTGACTTCATGGGCACCGTCGAGGGTGATGATCGGGCGTACGGTAATGCCGGGGGTCTGCATATCGATCAGTAAAAAGCTGATGCCTGCCTGCTTTTTGGCCTGAGAGTCGGTGCGTACCAGGCAGAACATCATGTTGGCGTGCTGTCCCAGGGTGGTCCAGGTTTTCTGGCCGTTGACCACATAGTGGTCACCGTCACGCACCGCTCGGGTCGCCAGACCAGCCAGGTCCGAGCCAGCGCCCGGCTCGGAGTAGCCCTGGCACCACCAGTCCTGATTGTCGAGAATGCGCGGCAGGTAGTGTTGCTGCTGCGCGACGCTGCCGAACTTCATGATCACCGGCGCCACCATGTTGACACCAAAGGGGACGACCGTGGGAGCGTGGGCGGCAGCGCACTCTTCATCGAAGATATGCCGCTGCACCGGCCCCCAGCCCGGGCCACCGTGTTCGACTGGCCAGTTGGCGGCGAGCCACCCCCGTTCACTGAGAATGTTCTGCCAGCGCAGGTGGTCGTCGGCGCGCAAATGGCGCCCTAGACGCACCCGCTCACGGATGTCCTCGGGCAGTGAGTCGCTGAGAAATTGGCGGACTTCCTCGCGGAACGCCTGCTCTTCGGGGCTAAACGTCAGGTTCATGAGTGTGCATTCCTGGCAGTGGTCGATGAGGTGTCGGAGGCGGGCTGGGCCAGCGTGGCCTGGCGGTGAGCCCCGCCTGAATGCCGGGGGTAGCCCAGGGCTTCCACCGAAAGCAGATCGATATCGCTTTCCCGGTAGCAGGCTCCCTGCTGGGCCAAAGCCAGGCTGGCCTGCTCCAGCGCCGTTTGGATGCCTTGGGCAGGCGCTTGTGCGGCGGCGTCATGCAGGGTACTCAGCACGCCAGGGGAGCGCGTCACGACCACATTGGCCCGCAATGCCTTGAGGGTTAACGCCGCCCGCTGCTGGTCCAGCGCGCTGGCGTGGTGATTGACCAGTTCATGGAAGGCGCCATGCTCAGCCAGCACCAGGCTCAAGGAGGTCGAGGGCAGGTCTGTGTCAATGTGTTCGTCAATGTCTTTGTCAATGGCTGCGTCAAGGGCTGCGCTGATGGGGGCAGTAAGTGGCCGCAGCGCTAGCGTGACGGCTTGGCCGGGGCAGATGCTGGCATCCGCGCCGGGCGCCAGCAGGCACAGTTCGGTGTTGGCGTCTGCTGTGGGTGTCAGCGTTATCCCCGCCCGCTGGGCGGCCTGCTGCAGCGTGTCGAACAGCGGGTGTTCACCGATCAGCGCTAGCTGGGTGAAGGGGGCCGCGTTCTCTACGCCGGGCACCAGGTGAGGGCTTCGGGCAGCAAAAAAGAGGTGGATCAGTCCTGCCCGTTGTGGGGAGTCCATGCAGGCCAGAAACATTGCCCGCTCCTGGCGCAGGCCCTCTTCCAGCGATGCCGCCTGGGTGCAGGCATCGATGGCTTCGACGATGCGAAACGGCGAAAACAGCTCCGGAACGCTGCGTTCAAGCTGCGCCCGCATGGCAGCCATGGCCTGAGGGTCGGCGTCGGGTGCGGGGAGCTGCCCGGTAATACGCGTTGTCTGCTCTCCCGCCAGCACTGCTCGTGCAGCGGCAAGCCCGGCTTCCAGCGGCGTTGCGGCGTCGCTGATGGCATCGAGGATTCCGATGGCATGGGCTTCCGTAGCCTCCACGAAGCGCCCGCTGGTGATGATGTCCAGTGCATTTGCCACGCCAGCCAGCCGGGGTAGACGTTGGGTGCCGCCTGCGCCGGGTAGCAGGCCGAGCTTCACTTCTGGCAGGCCAACACGAGTGCTTGCCAGCGCCACGCGATAGTGGCAGCCCAGCGCGACTTCCATGCCTCCCCCCAGCGCCGTGCCGTGCAGCGATGCCACCAGCGGCTTGGGACATGCTTCCAGTTGGCTAATCACGTCTGGCAGAAGCGGCGCCTGGGGCGGTTTGCCAAATTCGCGGATATCTGCCCCGGCGATGAACGTGCGGCCCTCGGCCATGACCACCAGCGCCTGGGCCTGCTGGTCGGCGATGCCTTCTTGCAGCGCGTCGAGCAAACCGCGCCGCACGGCCTGGCTCAAGGCGTTGACCGGTGGGTTGGCGATACTGATGACGCCCACCTCGCCATGCCGCTGGTAGTGAACACTCATGATGGCTCCCGTGTTTCGCTATATGAAACTAAGCATTGTTATTTGGAATATACATCGATCATGGCGAAAGACGCCGCTGGAGTCAATAATTCAAAACGTAGTTTTGCATTGCGGAATTTATGGCTTTGAATAAAAGGCCGCACAGTGGCGGCCTGGGGTAAAATATGAGGCGAAATATGAAGCGCGGCGTGAGGCAGGCTTGTTGAGGTAGGCCTGGCGATGAGGTGCGCATGGGACACCCGCCACGTCAGCGTAAAGTGGCCCACCGCAGCTCGCCGTCTTTTCAGACAGAGCCTAGAACACTGGTTTCAACCCAGCCTCTTCCAGCGCGGTGCGACGCACCTGCATCCAGCCGTCGATGAACGCCGTTTCGTCTTCGGGGGCATCGGCTTGATACGCTTCCCAGGTCTCCATCAACAGCTGTTGCCGCGCTACCAGGGCGTTCTGATGGGCCTCCATGGCATCGTTCCACACGCCGGTCTGTTGGTAGTAAGCCACCACGGCATCGTGGAAGGGCACCACCCAGGTCAGGTTCTGGTTTTCCAGCGCATAGCCGCTGGCGCCGGGGGCGTTGTCCTTGTAGTCGTCAAAGGACTCGACCAGCGTGGTGATCAGCCCGGTAACGGTTTCCGGTGCCAGGTCGGCGTTACTCACCATGATCGGGTAGGGGTAGCTGGCGCTGGCCAGCGGCTGCTCGGCATCGATACCCGCGCCAGAGGTCACGTCGTGGGGCTGAAAGTAAGGGGCTACCTCCAGCATGCGTGCCCAGCCTGCGTCATCGTCCGTGGGTAGCGCTGGCCACTGCAAGCCGCGTGGGCTGGCCGCCAAGCGCTGGGCCGCCGGAGTGACTGTGGTGGTAATCGCCGCATCGGCACGGCCGCTGATGATGCCGTCGAAGGCGGCGTTGTAACCGGGGAAATCGACACGCTGCACGTCATCCCAGGTCAGCCCGGCAAACGCCAGATAGGCTTCGGCGGCCTTGTTCAGGGCATCGTCGCCACGCAGGTAGGCTAGCCGCTTGCCCTTGAGGTCGGCGATGGAGTCGATCTCCACATCGCCAGCTACCGCCATGCCCAGCCCGAAGCTGGCCATGGCGGTGGAAATGACGCGAATGGGCTGGGGCCCCCAGTCCGGTCCGGCAAACATCATGACGCCTTCCGAGCCGTAGTAGCTGGCAATGCCGCAGGCGCACAGATCCACGCGGCCAGTTTTCAGCGGCGTCATGCGCATGGTGTCGTTTTCACCCGGAATAACGCGGGACTGAGTGCCGTGCTCCTCTTGTAGCAGCTGGCTGATGGCCATAATCTGCGCATGGCCACTGGTGCCGGTGCCATACGCGGTCCAATTCAGTGTGCTAGGCATGGCGCTGGCGCTTCCAGCCGCCAGCAGGCCTGCCGTTAAACTACCGAGTACGAGGGTGAGGTTTGTTTTTGTGCTCATAAATATCCTCGAAGGTGGTATTAAGCGTTGGCAGTGAGCGAACGCTGGTGATGGCGCTGGCTAAGCCGCGCAAGCGCAACGCCTGGTAGCAGCGCCGCTGCGGCCAAGCCAATTAATTCCCACTGGCTGAAAGGCACCATGCCGCCACCGGGCAACGCCAACAGCAGGCCCGCGATGAGCACTAGCGCGCGAATGACGATTTCCTGCAGCGCGCCGTAGCCCAATCGCCCAACACCCATCAGATACCCTTGCATGGCAGAGGCAAACAGAATGATGCCGATGACTGCCTGGATAAACACGGCAATGATCATCAATGGTTCGCCCTGCATGATCAGCGCGGGGTTCAGCACGAACAGGAAGGGGATAAAGTAAATCACGCTGCCTAGGCGCATGGCCTGCAGGCCGGTTTCCATCGGGCGGGCACCGGCCACGGTGGCAGCGGCAAAGGCGCCCAGTGCCACGGGTGGCGTGATAAAGCTGAGCATGCCCCAGTAGAGGATGAACATGTGCACCGCCATGGGGTCTAGACCGCCGCCTTGAATCAGCGCAGGAGCGAGTGCCACCGCCAGGAAGATATAGGCTGCTGTGACGGTCATGCCAATGCCCAACACAAAGCTTGTAACCGCGCCCATAATTAGCAGCAATGGTACGCTGCCGCCGGCGATATTGATAAAGTCGTTGGCAATGGTGCCCGACAGGCCGGTCATGGAGAGCGCGCCTACCAACATACCCACGCCCGCCAGAATGGCGATAAGCTCAGCAAACAGCTTGGCCGCTGACGAGAGCGTCTCGGTGACATCCTTCCAACCCCAGCGGTTCTGCTTAGAGAGCTGGTTGAGCACTAACAGCAGGGCGGTCGCATAGAACGGGGCAACCGCTTCGCGCTGCATGATCAGCAGCATCCACACCAGCAGGCCGAAGACGAAGATAAAGTACCAGCCCTCTTTGAGCGTTTGCTTAATTGAAGGCAGCTCAATCGCGGGTAAGCCCTTAATATCATTGCGGGCCGCGTAGGCATCAATTTGAATGAACAGGCCAAGGAAATAGAGAATCGAGGGGATGACCGCTGCCAGCGCCACCGCTGAGTAGGGAATATCCAGGAACATGGCCATCACGAAGGCGGTGGCACCCATCACCGGGGGCATCAATACGCCACCAGTTGAGGCGCAGGCTTCCACACCGCCCGCAAACGAGCGGCTCATGCCAATTCGGCGCATGGCCGGAATCGAGAGCACCCCTGTGGTCAGCACGTTACTGATCACGCTGCCGCTCATGGAACCCATCAGGCCGCTTGAGAAAATTGACACCTTAGCCGGGCCGCCGCGTACATGGCCTAAAAGCGCAAAGGCTAAATTAATGAAGAATTTGCCGCCGCCGCTTTTTTGCAGCACCACGCCAAACACCAGAAAACCAATCACCAGGCCCGCAAAAGCCTGTAGCGGAACCCCCATGATGCTTTCGGTGCTCATGGTGTGGTACATCGCCGTTTCAGGCAGGCTAGAAGGGAATGCCTGGATGGGGCCAGGAACGATATCGGCTACTAAGGGGTAGAGAGAGAACACACCGGCAATGATGGCAATCGGCAAACCGCCGGCTCGGCGGGCGGCTTCGATAATTAATACCCAGTAGGCATAGCTGAAATAAATGGCGATATCTGGAGCTGCAAACGCCCAGCCGCGCTCAAGAATAGGCACGGCGTTGTAAACAAAGTAGCCGCCTATGATGAGCGTCGCGGCGCTCAACAGGTAGTCATACCAGGGAATCGATTGCTCCTGCAGGCTGCTACGCATCGGCCACAGCAGAAACACGAGCGGCAGCAGCAGCGCCACCACTGCGTAGTAAAACTGGGTTTCTAGCCCGGTCACAAACGTGAGCCAGCCCACGTTAAACAGGTAGTCCAGCGTCATCATCATTAATAGCACGGTGACGGTGGCAGGTACCCAGCGAAGGGCCGAGGGCAGCTCGCGTATTTGGCTGATTTTTTCTTTAACCTGCGGTGTGTTGGCAGTGGGCGTATCAGTGGTCATAGGGCGTTCCATCAATCAGCAGGGGCGGCGGACACCGCCCCATGGCGAGTTACTCGAAGATCGGCTCGAATCCAGCACTGCTAAGCGCCGTGGCGCGGGCGGCCATCCAATCGGTGGTAAACGTCTCGGCATCGCTGGGGGCGTCTTGCATAAATTGCTCCCAGGCTTGCATCAACACATCTTGACGCTCAACGAGTTGGTCTTGGTGTGCCTGCATCTCATCGGTCCACACGTCGATCTCTTTGTAGTACTCCACCACTGCGTCGTGGAAAGGGATTACCCACTGCAGATCCTGGTACTCCAGCGCGTAGCCCACTGCACCTGGCGCGTTATCTTTGTAGTCGTCGTAGTTTTCCTGCATCGCTTTGATTAAACCGTAAGCGACACTGTCATCAAGATCCTGGTTGGCGACGATGATCGGGTACGGGTAGCTGGCGCTGGGTACCGGGTTGTCGGCGCTAATACCGCCTGCACCGGCGGTGACTTCATGGGGGCGGAAATAGGGTGCCACCGCCGCCATGCGCTCCCAGCCAGCTTCATCGTTAGGGTCAAGCACCGGCCAGCTAACCCCCCGTGGGCTGCTCGCGAGCTGCTGAGCGGGCGGTGTAACGGTGGTAGTAAAAGAGGCGTCCACATCACCGGCAATAATGCCGTCGAAAGAGCGTGCGTAGCCGGGGTAGTCGACGCGCTCCACGTCGTCCCAGGTGAGCCCGCCAAAGGCCAGATATGCCTCGGTGCCTTTGTTCAGCGCATCGTCACCACGAATGTAGGCAATGCGCTTGCCAGCCAGGTCCGCCGGGGTTTCAACGCCCAGGTCGCCTGCCACGGCCAATGACAGGCCGAATGACGCCGTGGACGTGGTGATCACGCGCAGCGGCTGTGGGCCCCAGTCGCGATCAGCGAACATCATGACCCCTTCGGCGCCGTAGTAGCTGGCGATACCGCAGGCGCACAGGTCGACACGCCCTTGTTTCAGGGGCGTCATGCGGGAAACGTCGTTGTCGCCGGGCAGGATGCGCACCGAAGAGCCGTAATGGTTCTGCAGCATGTTGCCGATGGCAACGGCCTGGGCGTAGCCGCTGGAGTTGGTGCCGTAGGCCGTCCACGCCATGGTGCGCGGCAGTTCTACTTCGCTGGCGTGGCTGACGGCCGCACCCAGTAGAGAAAGCGGCAGGGCGGTGATGAGTAGGCGGTGAGCAAATGGATGCATTTTCATGCTCCTTTATTGTGGTTGTGATGGTCGCTATCAGGTTGTTACGCTTTGCTACATTGTGTTTTGCTATGCGGTATTTGATTCTGCTAAGTGGTCAGGTGATAGTAGGTAAGCCGGTGGAGGCTGTCAACGCCGTTTGATGAAGTACCCAAAAATGCCGATTGCTAAATGCAAAAAGCCGAGCAATGGCTCGGCTTTTCGGTTGTTTTTCAATGGCTTGAATGACTAGGCTATGGGGAGAATTCACGCCAGGCAGCATAGGTGCTCAAAAACACGCGGCCAGACAGTTCTTCGAGGAAGTCGCTCTTCTTCAATTGATCCATGACCGGCCCCTTGACCTCGGCAAGGTGCAGCTTCACTTCGGAATCCTTCAGCCGTGCGTTGATGGCATCCAGGCTTTCCAAGGCCGAGGCGTCGATCAAATTGACGGCCGAACAGATCAGTACCACATGTTCCAGCTCGGGTCGGCTGGCCACCAGATTGTAGACGGTATCTTCGAGGTAGCGGGCGTTGGCGAAGTAGAGGCTCTCATCGATGCGCAGCAGCGCTGCATGCGGGGCGGTTTCGACATCATGGCGCTCGGTATTGCGAAAATGTTCGGTGTCGGGCACCCGACCAACCAACGCGCTGTGGGGGCGGCTGGTGCGATAGAGAAAAAGTGCGATGGAGAGTGTGACGCCCCCAATGATACCGGCCTCGATGCCTTCGACCAGAGTCAGCAGAATCGTGACCGCCATGGCGGCAAAGTCACTGCGGGAGTAGCGCCAGGTCTGGCGCAGCATGGGAATGTCCACCAGCGTCAGGATGGAGACCGTGATGGTGGCCGCCAGGGTGGCGATGGGCAGGTAGTAGAGCCAGCCGGTAAACGCCAGCGTCACCAACCCAATGCCCAAGGCGGCAAAGGCCCCTGCGGCCGGGGTCTGTGCCCCGGCATCGTAGTTGATCACGGTGCGCGAGAGCCCGCCGGTGACCGGCATGCCACTGGTAAAGCCTGCCGCCAGATTGGCGGCGCCCAGGCCGATCAACTCCTGATTGGGTGAGATACGCTGGCGGCGTTTGGCGGCCAGCATCTGGCCCATGGAGACCGACTCCACAAACCCCACCAGACTGATCAATAGAGCAGGAATCAACAGTGCCCGCCAGAGCGAGGCATCCCCCCAGGGCAGGCTGAACGCGGGCAAGCCGCTGGGAATCGTACCCACCACCGCCACACCCTGATAGGCCAGCTGCCAGTGCCAGGTGACCAGCGTCGTGATCAGCACGGCAAATACCGGGCCTGCCTTGGTCAGCAGGTCAGCCAAGGATACAGGCACGCCTAGCCAGATCAACGAGCGTTTGCCGTAGCGGCGCAGGGCCACCAGAAACAGCAGCGTCCCCACGCCAATGGTCGCTGTGTAGGGATTGATGTCAGGCAGGTTGGGCAGCAGCGTCATGAGCCGTTCGACGAGCGTAAAGCCGCTGCTGGCAATTCCCAGCAGGCCGCCCAGCTGGCTGACCGCAATCAGAATGCCGGAAGCCGTCAGGAAGCCAGAGATGACCGGGTGGCTCAGGAAGTTGCTGAAAAAACCCATTTTCAGGCTGCCCATGATCAGCAGGATCATGCCCGAGAGCAGCGACAGCACCAGAGCGGCTTGCAGGTATTCGGCGCTACCGGGGGAGGCCACCGACGAGAGTGCCGCTCCCGTCATCAGCGCAATGATGGCCACGGGCCCCACCGCCAGGGTTCGGCTGGTGCCCAGCAGGGTGTAGAGCAGTTGGGGAAGAAGACTGGCGTAAAGCCCTACCACGGCAGGCAGCCCGGCCAGCAGGGCGTATGCCAGCGACTGGGGAATGACCATGACCGTCACGATCAGGCCCGCCATGAGGTCGGCCCCCAGCAGGCGCCGATGATAGTGGGGTAGCCAGGCAAGAATGGGCAAATAGCGCTTCAACATAGTTTCTCGCAGCGTTGGCCATATCAGGGAAAACGGGACCTGCAAAACGGAACATAGTTTAGCCTGTTTAGTTATAAAAATGTCAGGCCCACTTGCCTCAAGGCCAAATATTACCTTCTGCTATCCCCCCAAAGTGCTACTTATTTCAAATGCGTAACGGGTTAAGCTGACTGAGTGGTAAGCGCGGTCTGTATTGCGCCATGGCTCGACGATCTCAACAATAAAAGAGTACTCACTATGCGACTGCTTCGCTGGCTGTTACCGCTGCTATTGATCAGTGCTGCCGTCGGGATGACCTGGCGAGGAGGCTTCTGGGCGTATGCTGGGCTCGCCAGTACCCTTGTTGCGGGGGGCGCGCTGGTGGCCGCCGCCCTGTACGACGTATACCGTGCCGATCATCAGCGTTTGGTATCGGTGCCCCGTAGTATCAGGCCGATTCAGGACTATGGTGCGCTACGTGGCATGGCGTATCGCCTGATGCATCGCGCCAGCAGTACTGCCATTGCCTCGGCGGAGGTGTCCCATTACGCCGACCTGATGGCCCAACGTCTTGCCAAACAAGAAAAGATGGCCAGTGAGGCCTCTTCCAGCATGAGCGCCATCAACGCTGCCATCATGCAAGTCAGCGCTAGCGCGACACAGGTAGCGACCCTGGCCGAAAGTGCCCAGCGGGCGAGTCATGACAACCATGATGCCCTGGCCGATATCATTCAGGACATGACTGATGTGGCCGAACGCTCCGGCCAGGCGTTGGATATGCTTACCGAACTGAACGACAAGATCGAACGGGTGCGCAGCGTGACTTCCATGATCGAGGGGGTGGCCGAACAGACCCACTTGTTGTCACTGAACGCATCCATCGAAGCTGCCAGGGCCGGCGAGCATGGCCGAGGCTTTGCGGTGGTGGCGGGAGAGGTGCGCGACCTGGCGTTGAAAACGTCCACGGCCACCCAGAGTATCGATGGGCTGGTCAAGGATATGCACCAAAGCGGCCAGAGTGTCGTGAGTACCATGGGCGGGCTGATGACCCGGGTGCGAGACCGGGCTGAGGAGATGCAGCAGGTAGGGAGCAGCCTGGCCACCATTACCCAGGAGTTCGACCAGGTGCAGCAGGAAATCACCAGCGTGGCGGGTGCCATGGACAGTACGCGGGCCCACAGCCAGACCGTGGCGGACAGCCTCGACCAGCTGGAGCACGATGTAGATGAAGGGAACCGACACATGCACGCCCTTGCCCAGCAAGCTCACGCCTTGATGGAGGCTGCCGAAAGCGTGGATGCAGAGCTGGCCCAGCAGCATCTTGAAGGGCGCCATCAGCAGGTATTCAAGGTGGTTCGACAAACCGCCGACCAGATTGGCAAGCTGTTTGAAAAGGCCTTGAGTCGAGGCGAGCTATCGGAGGCCGCGCTGTTCCATCCGGATTATGCGGTGATCCCCGGGACCCAGCCGCCGCTTTATCATACCGGCTTCGATGCCTTCACCGACCAGCAACTGCCCGCCCTGCAGGAGCCGCTGTTGGCAAGTCACGGCCTGAGCTACGCCATTGCCTGTGACCGTAATGGCTATGTGCCCACCCATAACGCGGCGGTGAGCCGTGAACCCACTGGCGACCCGCAACACGACCTGAAATATTGCCGCAGCAAGCGCATTTTCGATGACCCTACCGGTCGTCGCTGTGGTGCCCATGAGCAGCCGCTGCTGCTGCAAACCTACAAGCGCGACACGGGCGAGATCATGCACGACCTGTCGGTTCCCATTCATGTGCACGGCAAGCACTGGGGTGGCTTCCGTGTGGGCTATCAGCCTGAGCAAGCCGCACAGCTTCAAGCCGTTGATCAGGCACCTGCCACGCTGCCCTCAAGCGGCCGCCTGGCGCGGACGTGATTGCCAGGACGACCATGAATAGAGCGACAGGCCTGTCCAGATCATCAGAAACGTGACGAGCTGAATCAGGCCCAGCGGCTCTCCAAACACGGTCAGTGCAATCAAAAACTGAATGCTGGGGTTGATGTACATCAAGAACCCCAAGGTGGCCAGCCGCAAGCGGCGTGCGGCCCCGGCAAACGCCATCAGCGGCAGGGCCGTGAGGATACCGCTGACTACCAGTAACGCTGACATGGGCGCGTCGTGCAGGAAGTGTGACGTGCCTTGCCAGCTCATCCAGCTCAGCGCCAACAGGGCCAGCGGGAAGAGCAGCAGTGTTTCCACGAACAGGCCAGACAGCCCATCCAATGGCACCTGCTTGCGAAAGAGCCCATAGCTGCCGAAACTCAGCGCCAGCAGCAGGCTGATCCACGGCAACTCCCCCAGCATGATGAATTGCACGGCAATCGCCAGGCTGGCGAGACCAAGCGCCACCAGCTGTAGTCGGGCCATCACTTCTCTGAGTACCAGCATGCCCAACGCAACGTTGACCAGCGGGGTGAGAAAGTAGCCCAGACTGGCTTGCAGCACCTGCTTGCTCTCCACGGCATAGATGTAGATGCCCCAGTTGAAGGCAATCAGCAGCGCGCAGGCGAGCACCCTGCCCAGGCGCCTGGGCTCGACCAGCGCGGCCACCACCGGAGGCCAGCGGCGCAGGACGCTGATCAGCCCGACCAGGAACAGGCATGACCACAAAATGCGGTGGATCAGAATTTCAAAGGCCGTTATTCCATCGAACAGCGCAAAGAACAGCGGAAAACAACCCCACATGGTATAGGCGGTCAAACCGAACATGACGCCCTTGACCGCTTCAGGATCTCTGGGTGCAGAGGGAAGCATAGCAGCCTCATTAACTAAAAATGCTAATCTAGCACACAATCGGCCAAGACATTGATGCAAAGGAGGCATGGCATGAGCCAACTGAAAACCAGCCTGGTGCAGTGCGATTTACGCTGGGAAGACCCCCTCGCCAACCACACGCATTTGGCCAAACTGCTGGGCGACCTGGATAGCCGGGACACGGACTTGATCGTGCTGCCCGAAATGTTCGCCACCGGCTTTACCATGAACTCTCGCGAGATGGCCCAGCCCATGGCCGAGAGCCAGAGCGTGGCCTGGCTGCAAGCGCAAGCGCAGGCTCGAGGTTGCGTGATGACTGGCAGCGTGGCCGTCGTGGATGATGGCCAGTACTACAACCGCATGGTATGGGCAACGCCCGACGGCGAACTGCGCTACTACGATAAGCGCCACCTGTTCCGTATGGCGGGAGAGCATGAGCGATACGGTATGGGGTCGGCGCGGCAGATCGTCGAACTCAAGGGATTCAAGCTGCAGCTCAGCGTTTGCTACGACCTGCGGTTTCCGGTGTGGATGCGCCAGCAGCCAGCAGAAGGCGAGCATTTCGAGTATGATGCCGTGCTGTGCGTGGCTAACTGGCCCGCCCCTCGTCGCCATCCGTGGCGCACGCTGCTGCAAGCACGCGCGGTGGAAAACCTCGCCTACGTGATAGGCGTCAATCGTGTGGGCGAAGACGCCAAGGGGCTGGCCTATAGCGGCGATTCCATGCTGGTCGATTTCAAGGGTGAACCGCTCATCGACCATCCTGTCCATACCGCGTTCATCGATACCGGAACGCTCGACAAGACGGAACTGGATGCCTTTCGTGACAAATTTCCTGCCTGGCAAGATGCCGATCGCTTTTCGCTACTGCCAGGAGTGGGCCAATAATGCGCCTTGATCGTTTTTTGAGTGAAACCTCTGCACTGACCCGCAGCCTCGCCAAGCGCGCCTTGAAAAATGGCGAAGTGACGCTGAATGGCGAGCCCATCAAGCAAGCCGCTACCCATATCGACACGGCCCAGGACGAGGTGTGTCTGAACGGCGAGCGCCTCGAGCTGGTGGGGCTGCGCTATATCATGCTGCACAAGCCCAAGGACGTGGAGTGCACTGCACGCCGGGGGGTGTATCCGCGGGTCATCGATATCATCGATGAGCCCAAGGTAGAGCGCCTTCAGCCCGTAGGGCGCCTGGATGTGGACACCACCGGACTGCTGCTATTGACCGATGACGGGCAGTGGTCCCACCGAGTGACATCGCCGCGCCACCGCTGTGCCAAGGTGTATCTCGCCGAACTGGCCGAGCCCATGGAAGGTGAGGCGGCTCAGCAGGCGGTCGAGCGCGTGGCTGAAGGCCTGCTGCTCGAAGGTGAAGAGACCCCCACCCAGCCAGCCACGCTGCGTTTCATTACCCCGCAGCAGGCAGAGCTGACCATTACCGAAGGCCGCTACCATCAGGTAAAGCGGATGTTTGCTGCCTTGGGCAACCACGTCGAGGCGCTTCATCGGCACTCGATCGGTAGCCTCGCGCTGCCCGATGATTTGGCTCCGGGCGAGTGGCGGGCGCTGACCCAGGAAGAGATCGACAGCTTCTAAACGGGCTATATTTATACCGTTATCTTGCCTTTGCCTGAAAATATGAACACACCTTGGGATGTTTTCAGGCGCTGGCGGAGAGACTCGGGTCGAGCCTCTCCGCCAGAAATGTTTTTTGCCAGAAATGTCCTTCGTGATCAGATTCTCAGCCAGCTCAAGAAAGGTGGGCCGCACTCAAAAGCGCTTGGGTATACGGGTGGCGAGGGTTGGCCAGCACGTCAAGACAATCCCCCTGTTCGACCACCTCACCATCTTTCAACACCATGATGCGGTGTGCCATGGCGCGGACGACGGCCAGGTCGTGGCTGATGAACAGATAGCTGAGCTGCCGTCTGGCCTGCAGTTCTCGCAGTAGCGTGACCAGCTGCTTTTGCACGGTGCGGTCCAGGGCAGAGGTGGGTTCATCGAGGACCAGCAGCTCGGGCTCCAGTATGATGGCCCGGGCCACGGCAATACGCTGTCGTTGGCCGCCTGAAAACTCGTGGGGGTAACGGTCGGCACAGCTTTCGGGCAGGCCGACTTCCTTAAGGGTCTGGCGGACGCGCTCGCGGACCTCGCTGTCGCTCAGGCGCGGAAAGTGAAAGCGCAACCCTTCGCTGACGATGTCGAACACGGGCATGCGCGGAGAAAGCGCGCCGTAGGGGTCCTGAAACACCATCTGCAGCCGATGGCGCTGGCGACGCAGAGCATCTCCCGTCAGCTCGCTCAGCCGTGCATCGCCCAGGCTGACATCTCCCTCGCTGGGCACCAGCCGCATGATGGCCGAGGCCAGCGTGGTCTTGCCCGACCCGGACTCGCCCACGATGCCCAGGGTTTCACCGGGCGCTATGTGCAGATCGGTGGTTTTCAGCGCTTCGAAAGCTGGGGGCTGGCGCTGGAACAGCCGCGTCTTGGGTCGTTTGAAGCTGACGCGCAGCTGGCGGGCGCTCAGCAGGGCAGCACTGCTGAGCGGCGCTGCAGGTCGGCCCTCCGGCTCGGCGGCGATGAGTGCTCGGGTGTAGTCGCTTTGCGGGTTGGCGAAGACCTGTGCGACAGGCCCGGTTTCTTCTACCTTGCCGCGATACATCACGCAGACACGATCGGCATGGCGCCGAACCAGGTTGAGGTCGTGGCTGATCAGCAGCAGCCCCATGCCGTGGTGATCGCGTAGCTCCTTGAGCAATGCCAGAATTTCCTGCTGTACCGTGACGTCCAGCGCCGTGGTGGGTTCGTCGGCAATCAACAGTGCGGGGTTGTTGGCGATGGCCATGGCGATCATGACGCGCTGGCGCTGGCCTCCCGAGAGCTGGTGAGGCCAGGCGTCCAGCAGCTCGTCGGGGCGGGGCAGTTTGACCTGCTCCAGCAGCGTACGCGCCCGCTGCCTGGCGGCTTGTCCGCTCAACCCCTGATGCAGGCGCACGGTTTCCCCTATCTGCTTGCCAATGCGATGCAGCGGGTTGAGCGATGTCATCGGCTCCTGAAAAATGAACCCGACGCGGTTGCCCCGCAGCGTGTTCCAGTCGCGCTCATGCAGCTGGCTCACGTCACGGCCTTCCAGCAGGCGCTGGCCAACGACCTGGGCATTGCTGGGCAGCAAGCCAATGGCGCCCAGCGCGGAGACCGACTTGCCCGAGCCGGACTCTCCGACGATGGCCAGGGTTTCCCCCGCATTCAGCGACAGCGACAGTTTGTCGACCACCACCTGGCCATCGAACGCCACGCTGAAGTCGTTCAGGTGCAGCAAAGGGGCAGAGCTAAGTTCAGACATGGGCGGCTTCCCCGGCAGCATTGGCGCCTTGCTTGACGTGGCGAGGGTCGAAAGCATCCCGCAGACCTTCGCCGATGAATACCAGCAGTGACAGCATGATAGCCAGCGTCATGAAGGCTGTGATGCCGAGCCAGGGCGCATGCAGGTTGTTCTTGCCTTGTGCCGCCAGTTCACCCAGCGAAGGGGCGCCTGGGGGCAAGCCGAAGCCCAGAAAGTCGAGTGCCGTCAAGGTGCCGATGGCGCCGGTAAAGATGAACGGAATGAACGTAAGCGTCGCCACCATGGCATTGGGCAGGACATGGCGCCACATGATGAGTCGGGAAGGAAGCCCCATGGCCTTGGCAGCCCGCACGTACTCCAGGTTACGGGCGCGCAGGAATTCGGCGCGCACGATATCCACCAGACCCAGCCAGGAAAACAGCAGCATGATGCCCAGTAGCCACCAGAAACTCGGCTGCACGAAGCTGGCCAGAATGATCAGCAGGAACAGCACCGGCAGCCCGGACCATATTTCCGTGAAACGCTGGCCGATGAGATCCACCTTGCCGCCGAAATAGCCCTGCAGGCCACCGGCAATGACCCCGATGACCAGCGAGCCTGCGGTCAACACCAGCGCGAAGGCCACCGAGAGGCGAAAGCCGTAAATCACTCGGGCCATGACATCGCGCCCTTGATCATCGGTACCCAGCCAGTGGCGCCCATCGGGTGGGGCCGGAGAGGGGCGGCTCATCTGCATGTCGAGGGTTTGATACGAAAACGGGATGATGGGCCAGAGCGCCCAGCCATGGTCGCTGATCTGCTGTTGGATGAACGGATCGAGGTAGTCGGTACGGGTGGGCAAAAAGCCGCCGAACTCGGTTTCCGGATAGTCGACCAACAAGGGAACGTACCACTGGCCGTCGAACTGCATCACGATGGGTTTGTCGTTGGCGATCAGCTCCGCGAACAGGCTGATGATGAACAGTACGCCAAACAGCCACAGCGAGACGCGTGCCCGCCGGTTGGCCTTGAACGCCGCCCAGCGCCGCCGGGTAATCGGGGAAAGGCGGGAGGAGATAGCGTGCATATCAGGACTCCCTGGAGGCGAAATCGATACGTGGGTCGACCCACACGTAGGTCAGGTCGGAGATCAGCTTGAGCACCAGCCCGATGACGGTATACAGGAACAGGGTACCGAAGATGACCGGGTAGTCGCGTTGCATGACCGCCTCGAAACCCAGTAGCCCCAGGCCATCCAGCGAGAAAATCACTTCGATGAGCAGCGCGCCGGTAAAGAATATGCCGATCATCGCCGAGGGTAAGCCGGCAATGATGATCAGCATGGCATTACGAAACACGTGGCCATACAGGATACGCTGCTCGTCGGCGCCCTTGGCGCGCGCCGTCAACACATACTGCTTGTGGATTTCATCCAGGAAGCTGTTCTTGGTCAGCATAGTGAGCGTGGCGAAACTGCCTATGGCAGCGGCCAGTACCGGTAGCGTGATATGCCAGAAGTAGTCCTTGATCTTGCCCCAGGTGGAGAGGTCGGCAAAATCGGGGGAAGTGAGGCCTCTCAGCGGGAACCAGTCCAGATACGAGCCCCCCGCAAACAGCACGATCAGCAGGATGGCGAACAGAAAGCCGGGGATGGCGTAGCCGACAATGACGAGCCCTGAGCTCCACACGTCGAATCGAGAGCCGTGACGCAGCGCCTTGCGAATGCCTAGCGGAATCGAAATCAGGTAGACCAGCAGGGTGGTCCACAGGCCCAGCGAGATGGAAACCGGCAAGCGCTCGATCATCAGCTCGATCACCGGCCGGTCGCGAAAGAAGCTGGTGCCAAAATCGAAGGTCAGATAGTCCAGCATCATGCCGATAAAGCGCTCATGGGCGGGTTTGTCGAACCCGAACTGCTGCTCCAGCTGTTCGAGGAAGCGTGGGTCGATACCGCGCGCGCCACGGGAGTCATCGCTTACCTGGATATCGGCACCGCCCATGTCCAGGCGCGTGCTGGCCATGGCGTCGGCCCCTTCGAAACGGGCCAGCATCTGGTCGATAGGCCCTCCCGGCGCTGCCTGAACGATCACGAAGTTCAGCAGCATGATGCCGAGCAGTGTCGGAATCATCAGTAGCAATCGACGAAGTGTGTAGCGTGCCAAGGTGCACCCCATGAAATGAGAGTTGAGCGGTTGTCTTGTTCTGCGTTCAGCGGCGGTTGCGACGCTCCAGCGCAGCTTCGCGCTCACTGTCGACCCACCAGGCATCCAGGTCCATGGCGTAGGCGGGTGCCGGGTCGGGATAACCAAACTTGTCCCACACGGCAATCCGGGTTTCCCCCGAGTGGTAGTGCGGAATCACATAGAACCCCCAGCGCAGCACACGATCCAGCGCGTGGGTGATGGTGTCGAGGGTTTCTCGATCCTCGGCACGAATCAGCTGTTCCACCAGCGAGTCCACGGCCGGATGCGCCAGAGCCATGCGGTTACGGCTCTGTGGCGACTCGGCGGCCGCGCTGGTCCAGTAGTCGCGCTGCTCGTTGCCGGGGTTGTTGGATTGGGGGAAGTGGCTGATGACCATGTCGTAATCGTAGCTGCGCACGCGGTTCAGGTACTGGTTGATATCGACGATGCGCATGGAGGTCTGGATACCCAGGCGCGCCATGTTACGCAGCATGGGCTGTACCACCCGTTCCATGCCGGAGTCGTACATCAATACTTCCAGGCTAAGCGGCCGCCCCGTCTGCTCGTTGACCAACACGCCATCTTCCACCACGTATCCGGCATTTTCCAACAGCGTCAGTGCACGCCTGAGCCGTTCGCGCAGCTCGGTGGGGTGCTCGATGGGGAGCGGGTCGGTAAACAGCCGCTCGGATCGATGCGACGCCAGCAGCTCGTCACGGAAAGGTTCGAGCAGTGCCAGCTCTTCTTCGGTAGGCAGGCCGACGGCTTCCATCTCGGAGTTTTGAAAGAAGCTCTCGGTGCGGTAGTACGTATCGTAAAAGATATTGGTGTTCAGCCACGGGAAATCGAAGGTGAGGCTCAGCGCCTCGCGTACCCGTGGGTCCTGGAATTTCTCGCGGCGCAGGTTGAACACGAAGGCTTGCATCATCGAGGGATTGACGTCGGGCACGGTAATCCGTTTGACCTGCCCCTGGCGATAGGCCGGAAAGTCGTAGCCAATCGCCCAGGTGGCAGCGCGGGCATCGATACGAAAATCGGTCAAGCCCGCCTTGAAAGCCTCCCAGGCGATATCACGATCCCGATAATACTCGTAGGTGATGCGGTCGATGTTATAGCGCCCGACATTAACGGGAAGGTCCTTGCCCCAGTAATTGTCGTCGCGCTGGTAGACGATGCGACGGCCAGGGTCGACCTCGCTGATGCGGTAGGGACCAGACCCCGGATGGGCCGCCAGGGTGGGGGCGGTAAAGTCGCGGGCTTCCCAGTAATGGCGCGGCAAGATCGGCAGCTGCGCGACGATCAAAGGCAGCTCGCGAGACTGAGTGTCGTTGAATTCAAAACGTACCTGATGTTCGCTGAGCGCCGTGACCTTTTCTACCCCAGCATAGTAGCTGGCGTAAAAAGGGTTGCCCTGTTCGCGCAGCAGGTCAAAGGTGAAGACTACGTCGTAAGCGGTGACCGGCTCCCCATCCTGAAAGCGTGCCTGCTCGTGCAGATCGAACTCGATCCACTCACGCTCAGGGTCCAGACGCACGCCACGGGCCAGCAGGCCATACAGGCTGAACGGCTCGTTGGGGTTGCTCTCCATCAGCGTGTCGTAAATTTGTGAGATGCCGGTGGCGGGAGTGCCGCGAATGATGAAAGGGTTGGTGGAGTCGAAACTGCCGCCCACCGCGGTATGGGTGATGGAGCCGCCCTTGGGAGCCTGCGGGTTGACGTGGGGGAAGTAGGCAAAGTCTTCGGGCAGCTCAGGGCTATCGTAAAGCGATAGCCCGTGCACCGTGGGGACGGGAACACCGCTCTCACCTAGCGGTGAAGCCCATAGAGTGGTACTCAGCAATAGGCCACTGACCAGTAGGACTGCTTTTGAAAACAACTCACCGCGTGGCATTGGTAAAGTCCTGTAGTGGCAAAACCGGGGTGGTCACGGGGTTCAGGCCGCCCTAGCCACCCGATAACGAGAGCAGCTGACCGGGCTGTAGGGCTTCCGGGCGATCCAGCCCATTCCACCTGATTAAATCTTGCTGATCAAGATTATAGCGTGCGGCAATTGTGGAAAGATTGTCGCCCCGTTCAACGCGGTGTACCGAAGGGGAGTCCGCTGCCACGTAGCTGCCGCTGGATTGTGATAGCTGTGCCAGCACCTGGGTGTCCACTTCCTCGGGTACCAGCAGCGTTTGTGCGCTGTTGGGATCGATACTGCCATTCAGCAGGCCCGGGTTCAGCTCGGCCAGGGCCGACTGGCTGACATCCAGTAAGCGAGAGGCTTGTGCCAGGCTGACGGGCTGCTCCAGCTGTACTTTGGCGAAGGCCGGTTCCGCGTGAATGTCAGGCAAGCTGACGCCGTAACGTTCAGGATTGTCGATGATGGTGGCAATGGCTTTCAATTTGGGAACGTACTGCATGGTCTCGTTGGGCAGCGCCAAATCCCAGTAGTGGCCCGCCATGCCCTGATTCTGAGCCTGCTGGCGAGCACGATTGACTGTGCCAGCGCCGGCATTGTAAGCCGCCAGGGAGAGCATGATGTCGCCTTCGTACCACTCGTCGGCCTGCATTTCCAGGTAGTTGAGCGCTGCATCCGTGGAGGTCACCACGTCCAGGCGGCCATCGTACTGACCGTTGCGAACCAGGCCCAGTGCATCACCGGTGCCGGGCATGAACTGCCATAATCCGGCGGCACCCATATGGCTGCGGGCGCTGGGGTCGAAAGAGCTTTCAACGAAGGGGATCAGGGCAATTTCACCGGGCAGGCCTCGTTCGGATACCTGTTGGGCAATCCAGGCAAGCCAGGGCGTGGCACGCTCGGTGATCGAAGCGATATTCTGGGGGCTGGCGCTGTAGAATTGAATCCACTCGTCTACCCGTGCCTGGGCATCGGCGGGCAGGTGCTTCTCCTGCCACTGAAAACTCGAGCGCAGGATGCTCCAGGCATCCTGGGGTTGCAGTTCGAGGGCTTCCCAGAAGTGGTGCTGAAACGCAGTGGGTCGGGCCGTCAAGGCATCCTCGGCTTCACCTAGCGCAGAGGAGTCGGTATTGCTGGTGTGGGAGCCCCATTGGGGATCCGTGGCAGAGGCTTGAGTATTCGCAGCGGCGGCCAAAAAAAGGCCCATAATAACCGTACTGCCGGCGCTCAATAGCAAGCGCTGGCGAAGCGTTCGATAAGTCATAGTGTGTTCGTTTCTATTCGATAGCGTTCTTAAAAACGGTTCTTCCACTCACGCAGAGTGGTGAACGTAGCGAGTTCGTCGTCATTTGCCCCTTGCATGCCTGCGGCTTGGCGCACACTCTCGGTACCGACACGCAGATAGGGGTTGATCCTCAGCTCGCGTCCTATCGTGCTGGGTAAGGTGGGCCTGCCTAGCGCCCGGGCCTTTTCACACTCCTGTTGTGCGCGTGTTACAGCATCGTTTTCAGGATCCGCAGCACGTGCAAAGCTCAGATTTGCCTGAGTATATTCATGCGCTGCAAAGACCAGCGTTTCCTGGGGGAGTTCCGCAAAACGACGCAATGAAGTCAGCATCTGCTCTGGTGTGCCTTCGAAAAGGCGGCCACAGCCGGCATGAAACAACGTGTCGCCACAGAAAAGAAGGGCGGGGATACCCGGCGTAAAGTAGCTGATATGATCGAGCGTATGGCCTGGGGTTTCCATCACTTCGAAGGCGCGGCCCAGTACTCTTACCTGGTCGCCCTCGCCGACGCGCTGGTCGATACCCTGAATATCCGGGTTGTGCGGGCCAATCACCATGGGCGAGTAGCGCGCTTTCAGTTCCGCCAGCCCGCCGGTGTGGTCATGATGGTGATGGGTGATCAGGATCGTATCGAGGGTCAGGGATTCCCGCTCGAGGAAATCGATCACGGGGGGCGCTTCACCGGGGTCCACCACGCAGACGCCTTGACTGTTATCCTGTCTTATCAGCCAAATATAGTTGTCGCTTAAGGCGGGTATCGGTGTCACGCTCATCATGGGCGAGATCCCTCGGAGTTTGTCAGACCTGCTTGAAAAATTTGCCGTGCGCTGCGTAGCGTGGCAGCGCGCCCCTCAAAAGCCCAATACTGTGGAGGCAAGTGCCGTTCATGTCAAATTCGCCCAATGCACCGCGCCTTGCCCACTCGCTTGCAGAGGCGCGAGCCTACTGGCAGACAGACGCTGGGCGCGCTTTGTGGGATGCGCAGCGTGCTTGCCTTGGTCCCGTGGTGGAAGGCAGAAAAGGTGGGCATAGCCTTGAGATGGGCATGGCCCCGCCATTGATGACCATGTCCGGCATTGTTCATCAAGTGGTCTGGGCGCCCAGCAGAGAGGCCGCCCATAGTGAATCCACCCTGATTTGCCCCCCGGAACAGCTGGCACTCCCGGACCGCTGTCTGGACGTCATGGTGATTCATCATTGGCTCGAATATTTGCCGGATGCGCACCACACGCTTCAGGAAGCCGCGCGGGTCACGGCAGACAACGGCGTGCTGGTGCTGTTTGGCTTCAATCCAGTGGGCCTCAACGGGCTCAGTCGCCGGTGGCGCAAGGCCGAGTATCCTTGGCAAGGCCAGTGGCGCACGGTGAACCGCTTGCGGGACTGGCTCGCGTTTGTCGATTTCGAGGTGGAGCGCGTAGACTACTGCTGTTTTCGTGGCCCCATGAGCACCACTTGTCGCGAACGCTGGGAGCGGCTTGGCCGACGCCACAACATGCCGCTGGGTGAGAGTTACATGATTCAGGCGCAGCGTCGGCAGCGTCATGCTCCCATTCAACGCGTCAAGTTCGGTTTGCGTACGCCGGTTTCGTCATCGATCGGTGCCACACGCACCAGCGCAGCCGCCCGGCTACCCGCTGGAAAACGTTGTATAGAAAAGGATAGTGAGCGTGAGTAACCAAGTAGCCAATGGGCTGCCCCGTGTCACGGTGTATACCGATGGGGCGTGTCGTGGCAATCCTGGCCCCGGCGGATGGGGAGTGCTGCTGGTCAGCGGTACCCATGAGAAGACCTTGAAAGGCTTCGAAGCGAACACCACCAATAATCGTATGGAATTGATGGCGGCCATCATGGCACTGCGCACGCTCAACAAGCCCTGTGATGTGGCGTTGTGGACCGATTCGCAGTACGTTCGCCAAGGCATTACCCAGTGGATTCACAACTGGATGAAACGTGGCTGGAAAACCGCCTCCAAGCAGCCGGTGAAAAATGCCGAGCTCTGGAAATCCCTGCACGAAGAGACCCAGCGCCATCGTGTCGAGTGGCACTGGATCAAAGGGCATAGTGGCCACCCCGGTAACGAGCGCGCCGACGCCCTAGCCAACGAAGCCATCGATGAGCATCAGAGGAGCAAGACCCCATGCGCCAGGTAATTCTGGATACTGAAACGACAGGTATCGACCCCAAGGATGGCCACCGTCTGGTAGAGATCGGCGCCGTCGAGATGGTCAATCGGCGGTTCACCGGGCGCACCTACCACCAATACATCAACCCCGAGCGTCATATCGATGCCGAGGTGGTGGCCGTCCACGGTATCGATAATGCCAAAGTAGCCAACGAGCCGGTATTTGCTCAGATTGCCGACGATTTTTGGGCCTTCATCGATGGGGCCGAGCTGGTCATTCACAACGCGCCGTTCGACGTGGGCTTCATCGACCACGAGCTGAACATGCTCAACAAGCGGCGCAAGTCGCCGATACTGGGGCCGGTCAGGGAGCACTGCCGTATCCTGGATACGCTGGTCATGGCCCGCGAAATGCACCCTGGCCAACGCAACAATCTGGACGCACTCTGCAAACGGTACGACATCGATAATGGCCACCGAGTGCTTCACGGGGCCTTGCTGGATGCGGAAATTCTGGCCGATGTCTACCTGGCGATGACCGGTGGGCAAACGGCGTTGACCCTGGATGCCGAGAGTGGCAATGACCAGCGCGAAGAGCGCCAGGCCAACGAAGGGCTGTCGGTTCAGCGGCTGTCGTTGGCGCCAGGTCAGCTACGAGTGATTCGCCCCAGCGCAGAAGAGCAGGCCGCTCATCAGGCAAAGTGTCAGGCGCATCAACTGCGTTGGCTGTCGGCAAACGGCGAGAGTGGTACGGCCGATGCTTAGACGTGAAATTCCGCACCATGCGCGTGAAGGCCGAGTGATTCGCGTCGCGCGCAGCCATATAGCACCGGCACCGCTGGTGGGTGAGCTGTCTCCGCTTCAGCCCCATCAGCCCTGGGACGAGCACATGCAGCCCCTGTGCTACTGGCATGATGAGCCCGTGGCCTTGCAGGTCGAAAGTGCGCCGGGGGATGGCTGGATAGAGGGGCGCCAGTGGCTATCAGAACTGCCAGCCTCATGGTTTAGCCTGCTGGCCACGGCCTTGCAGGTCGGTGCCTGGCTGGAAAACCACCGTTTTTGCAGCCGCTGCGGTGAGCGAGCCTCCAAGCTGGAAGCCGAATTCGCCATGCACTGCTATGCGTGCGGGCATCGCAACTACCCGCGAATTTCACCCTGTATCATCACGCTGGTGACCCGGGGGGAAGCCATGCTGCTGGCCCGCAGCCCGCGCTTTCCGCCCGGGCGCTACTCTACCCTGGCTGGGTTCATCGAGCCGGGGGAATCAGCAGAGGAGGCGGTGCACCGGGAAGTGTTCGAAGAGGTGGGGGTGCATGTGGATCAACTGCGCTATCACCACAGCCAGGCATGGCCTTTCCCGCATTCGCTGATGCTGGGCTATTTTGCGGAAGCGACCACTCAGCGGATCATGATCGACGGGGTCGAAATCAGCGATGCTGCCTGGTTTTCGCCGCGGCAGCTGCCTGCGCTGCCGCCGCCTTACTCTATTTCACGGGACCTGATCGAAACGCACCTGGCCCGCTGGCGCTGAGGGCTTACCTGGCCGGAAACAGGCTGGTCAGCTTGGTGGCCAGCATGACGTTGCCGGTCGCCTTGAGCTTGCCGGTCATGAACGCGGTCATGCCGTTGATGTCGCCACTCATGATGCCCTTGAGGGTATCGGTGCTCAGGCTCAAGCTCACTGAAGGGTCGTCGTGTTCGCCTTCATGCACTCCCAGGCTACCGTCCTGAACCGAGAGATAGTGGCTGCCAGCATCGGAAAAATGAAACTGGAAAACTTCGTTCATGCCTTTGGCTGCTTCGGGGTCGAAGCGGGACTGCAGTTTTTCAAGAGTATTGGATGACATAAGGTATGCTCACGTAACGAGTTGATGCGGATTGACGTTATCTCACGAGAGTATTTCAAACAGTTGTTTTAATCAAGCCTCGTTGACACTTCCTCACAATCTGCGGATAAAGCCCGTACACTAATACTTTCCAGCGTTTAAAAATACCTGAGGAGATGAGTCATGGCGGAATGGTTGGTGGAAATGGGCACCTTCCTGCTGCAAACCACGCTGGTGCTGGCAGCAGCGGCAGCGTTGCTGATGCTGGTGATGCGAAGCAAGGAGTCCCCGTCATCGGGATTGAGGCTACAGGTAGAATCCCTGAACGACCAGCGTCGAGCCCGTGGCCGGCGGCTGCGGGTCAACACGACCGAGCAGGGCGCCCGCAAGAAGCTGATCAAGGCCTTCCGCCAGGAAGAGAAGGCGCGGCAAAAGGCGGCCAAGCAGGGTAAGAGTCCTTCTGACGCTGTTCAAAAACTATGGGTGCTGGATTTCCATGGCGATATCAAGGCCTCCCAGGCTGAAACCTTTGCCCAGGAAGTGTCGGCGGTGATCGATGTGGCCAGCGCCAGTGACGAAGTGGTGGTGCGTCTGGAGTCGGCGGGCGGATTGGTGCACGCCTATGGGCTGGCGTCGGCTCAGTTGGACCGGCTGCGGGAAGCGGGGCTGACCACCACGGTGTGTATCGATAAAGTCGCGGCCAGCGGTGGCTATATGATGGCGTGTACCGCTCACCACATCAAAGCGGCCCCATTTGCGGTCATTGGCTCCATTGGGGTCGTGGCTCAGGTGCCCAACATCCACCGTTTACTTAAACGCAACGATATCGACGTGGAGCTGCTCACCGCTGGCAAGTACAAGCGCACCTTGACCATACTGGGAGAAAACACCGAGGAAGGGCGCGAGAAGTTCATCGACGACCTCGAGAATACCCATCGTTTGTTCAAGTCTTTTGTGGCTAGTCACCGACCCGACATGGATATCGAGCAGCTGGCGACGGGAGAGGTCTGGTACGGCAGCGAAGCGCTGGAACACAAGCTGATAGACAGCGTGGGCACCAGCGAAGCCTACCTGGTCGAGCGCATGGCCGATGCGCAGGTATACCGGGTGAAGCTGGAACCGCCGAAGACCATGGGGCGCCGGTTTGGCCTTGCGGTGTCGGCGGGCATCGAGAATGCGCTGGTGAAAGCGCTGGGGGTGGTCGAGTCAGCCGGTTGGTTGCGTCGTTGACCTGACAGCGTCAGGCCGCATAGTGCTGTGCCAGGGTACTGATGATCGCCCTGGCGCTGTCACTGTTGAGCGAGTAATAGATGGTTTGCGATTCACGGCGCGTATCGACCAGCTTGTCTCGGCGCAAAATGGCCAGGTGCTGGGAAAGCGCAGACTGGCTCAGCGACAGCTGTTGATTGATCTGCGTGACAGAGAGCTCCGTCTCTGCCAGCAAGCAAAGAATTTGCAGCCGTTTTTCATTGGCCAGAGCCTTGAGCAGCTGGGTGCCAGCCTCGATGGCGAGCCCATTGTGTTCCAGAAGGCGTGCAGCGGCGCTAGTAGAAGCAGACATGAAACTCTCCTTGCCTACACTGTAGTGACAGCGTTGTTATTGATTATGTAGCCATCGTCGCGTCGCGAGGATTGGGTTGTTGAATGATCATTAATTTAGCGCTTTTTGTCCAAATGCGCGATTAACGTTCTATCAATGGTAAGCGTCGATTTTTTGTCGACAATCTCTCTTTTCCATATTCGCTTTGGTCGAATTTAAGCCCATAGTATGAGGGTGAAAGCGCGCTTTGCTTTGTAGAGTGTCAACAATCAAGTTCACAACAATGACAAGGCCGCCATGAACCGTTACCACTCCATCTACCAGCAGTCGGTTGAACAGCCAGAAGCGTTCTGGGCCGCACAGGCTCGCAAACTGCCCTGGTATACGCCCCCCAGTACTATCCTCAGCTATGACGAACAGCGGCATGCCCGCTGGTTTGGTGATGGCGTGCTCAATATCTGCCACGCTGCCATCGATGTACACGTAGAGCAGGGCCGCGGCGAACAGGCGGCCATTTTCTGGGACTCGCCGGTTACCCGCGGCAAACAGACGCTCACTTACCGCCAGCTGCGCGACCGGGTCGCCAAGGTAGCCGGAGGCCTGGCGCAATTGGGCGTCACCAAGGGTGACCGGGTGGTCATTTACATGCCCATGGTACCAGAGGCGCTGATTGCCATGTACGCCTGTGCCCGCCTGGGCGCGGTGCACTCCGTGGTCTTTGGCGGCTTTGCCCCCCACGAGCTGGCGGTACGCATCGAAGATGCCGAGCCAAGGGTAGTCATTGCGGCTTCTTGCGGGGTGGAGGTCGACAAGGTGCTGCCTTACAAGCCCATCGTGGAGCGCGCCATCGAGCTGAGTAGCTTCAAACCCCAAGCGTGCGTGGTGTTCCAGCGCGACGCCCACCAGGCCGAGCTGCAGCCGGAGGATCACGATTGGGCAACGCTCGAAGCCAGTGCCCAGGCCGCTGACTGTGTGCCCGTCAAGGCGACCGATCCGCTGTATATCCTCTACACCTCCGGCACCACGGGCAAGCCCAAGGGCGTGGTACGCGATACGGGTGGTTACGCCGTGGCGCTGCACTACTCCATGGAGGCCATTTACGACCTGGCGCCGGGCGATGTGATGTTCACGGCTTCGGATGTGGGGTGGGTCGTCGGGCACTCCTATATCGTTTACGCGCCGCTGCTACGTGGCTGCACCACGGTGGTATACGAAGGCAAGCCCGTGCGCACGCCGGATGCCGGGGCGTTCTGGCGGCTGATCGAGGAGTACCGCGTCAAGAGCTTCTTTACAGCGCCCACGGCATTCCGTGCCATCAAGAAAGAGGATCCGGATGCCAGGCTACTCTCACAATACGATATCAGCAGCCTGAAACATCTGTATGTGGCGGGGGAGCGGCTCGATCCACCCACGTTCCATTGGCTGGATGACCTGCTGGACGTACCGGTGATCGATCATTGGTGGCAAACCGAAACCGGCTGGCCGATTGCCGCCAACTTGCCCGGCATCGAAGCCGTGCCCACCAAGGCCGGTTCGGCCACGTATCCCGTGCCCGGCTTCGACGTACGCATTCTGGATCGCGACGGCGAGCAGGCCGAGGCCATGCAGCAGGGCAGCGTGGTGATCAAGCAGCCGCTGCCGCCAGGCTGTTTGATCGGCGTATGGCAGGACCCGCAGCGTTTCCACAGTGCCTACATGGCGGCTTTCCCAGGTTTTTACCTGACCGGAGATGGTGGCTATTTCGATGAGGAGGGCTACCTGTTCATCATGGGGCGCACCGATGACGTGATCAATGTGGCGGGGCATCGCCTCTCTACCGGTGAAATGGAGGAAGTGGTGGGTGCTCACCCGGCGGTGGCCGAATGCGCGGTGATTGGCATTCATGACGAGTTAAAAGGGCAGCTCCCGATAGGACTGGTCATCCCCAAGGATGGCTTCCAGGGCGACGAAG
The DNA here is from genome assembly GCF_050709225.1 of Halomonas sp. KM007. Taxonomy (NCBI): domain Bacteria; kingdom Pseudomonadati; phylum Pseudomonadota; class Gammaproteobacteria; order Oceanospirillales; family Halomonadaceae; genus Halomonas; species Halomonas sp. KM007. The sequence continues at coordinate 65,355 of NZ_CP136131.1, forward strand.
CGACGCTGGAAGCCGAACTCATCGAGCGGGTGCGTGAACATATCGGCCCGATTGCCTGCTTCAAGCAGGTGCTGGTGGTCAATCGGCTACCGAAAACCCGTTCGGGCAAGATATTGCGCAAGCTGCTGCGCAATATCGCCGATGGCAAGTCCTACGGTATTCCATCGACCATCGATGACCCTACCAGTCTCGATGACGTGCATGAAGCCATGTGCCAGCGTCAGATCGGTGCCGCTGAGCAAGCGAAGCCGCAGCAGGACTGAAATCAGGTTGGCCGCCCGGAGAGCCTGGGCGGCTTTCATTACCAGCGAGAAGGCGTATAATGCGCGCCCCAGTAGCGTTATTACGCTGTTCACGAGGGTTCCCTAACCCCTCTTGCCACCAAAAAAAGGTCTCGCTCCATGTTTGCGCTCACCGATCTTCAGCATCGCCGTTGCCTGACGGTAATGGTCCTTTTCCATATTGCTATCATTGCCGCCAGTAACTATCTGGTGCAGCTTCCCTTTACGCTGTTCGGCTTTCACACCACCTGGGGAGCCTTCAGCTTTCCGTTCATCTTTCTGGCTACCGACCTGACCGTGCGCCTGTTTGGTAAAGGGCCTGCACGCACTATCGTATTACGGGTCATGCTTCCCGCGCTGCTGGTATCCTATGTGGTGTCGGTGGTGTTTCCCCGTGGCAGTTTCGCGGGCCTGGAAGCGCTGGGCGAGTGGAACCTGTTCGTGGCGCGGATTGCCTTGGCCAGTTTCCTGGCCTACGTGCTGGGCCAATTGCTGGATGTGCAGGTCTTTGACCGACTGCGCCAATGGGCCTGGTGGGTAGCGCCGGTCTGCTCCACCATCCTGGGTAACCTGGCGGATACCTTTGCCTTTTTTGCGACCGCCTTTTACAACAGCCCCGATCCGTTCATGGCCGCCCACTGGGTGGAAATTGCCACGGTGGACTACGTCATCAAACTTGCGATCAGCCTGCTGTTCTTCCTGCCGCTGTACGGCTTATTGCTGGCGTGGCTGACGCGCAGGCTGGTGGTATGGACCGGCCAGGCAGATGTCGAACCACGCACCGCTTAATCATCAAAGGAGCCCCCATGACCGAACAGGCCACTGTCGACCTGCACGTGATCGATCTGCCCGCCGAGGTGGAAGCACCTCAGCAAGCGCCGCTGATCGTCATTCATGGATTGTTGGGAAGTGCCGACAACTGGCGCTCGCATCTCAAGGTGTGGCAGCGCAAGCGCCGGGTGGTGGCGGTGGATCTGCGTAATCATGGCCGCTCGCCCCATGCCGAAGGCATGCGCTACACCGCCATGAGTGATGACGTGCTGGCCGTAATGAACAAGCTCTCCATCGAGGACGCGCATATTCTTGGCCACTCCATGGGCGGAAAAGTGGCCATGACGCTGGCTCGGCAAGCCCCCGAGCGCTGCCTGTCGCTGATGGTGGCCGATATCGCTCCGGTGGCCTACCAGCATGGTCATGACGATGTGTTCGCGGCGCTGAATCGCGTCAGAGACGCCAAGCCTGCAAACCGCCGAGAAGCCGATGCGCTATTGGCGGAGCATGTCAGCGAGCGTCCCACGCGACTGTTCCTGGCCACCAACCTGGTACGAGACGAGCAGGGGGGGATGAGCATTCGCGTGGGGCTGGACGAGATTCAGCGTGGCTATGAGCACATCATAGGTGAGCCGGAAGGAGAGGCTGCCTATGAGGGGCCAGCGCTGGTGCTGCGTGGAGCCAACTCTCACTACGTGACGGATGAGATGCTGCCCAGGCTACGCGAAGTGCTGCCACGGGCCCGCCTGGTGACGCTGAAGAATGCTGGGCATTGGCTGCATGCCGACCAGCCCGAAGCGTTTCAACAGGGGGTCGACGCTTTTATTGCGGCGCACTCCTGACGCTGGCCCACTCAATCCAGCGGCTCGATCGACAGCCCGTGCTGATCGGCGTCGCGGATGAAGCGGTTGAGAATGCGGTAGGTATCCATATCGAACTGCCCGGCAGGTGTTTTCAACGCCATCGCAGCCTGCCGCGATGGGGCGCTGCCCAGATAGCACCAGTGATCGATCAAGTGATAGGCCGCCGGGCCCGTTGGGCGGCTCTGCTCGCGGAGAATGATACGGCCCGGCCACGGCCAGGCGCTGATCTGCAGGCCCGCCAGCTGCTCGCTGGGAAGGTGTGCGGGCAGGCTGCGGTGACGCTGCTCGTCAGCCAACGCCGTCTGCCAGGTCGGTGCATCTCCTGTCAGTCGGCTGATATGGGCCGGTACTCCCGTTGTGGGCTGAATCAGGCTGACCCAGCGCTCCACGACGTGACCGCCGTTGATTTTCAAGGCGGCAATTTCCGTGATGCGGTCACGGGTAGCGCGTGTGCCGGTGGTTTCTATGTCGATGAAAATCAGTGGCGTATCGTTCATGCGGCTCCCGCCTGGGCGCGCTTATGGCTCGGCCAAGGTATGCGGATTGAGTGCCAGCCGCGAGGCAGGCAGCGTGGCGTCTATCGTGCCGGAGGCCAGCAAGTAACGTTCGAAGGCGCTGTAACGACGCTCATCCAGGGCGGCCGGGCTCAGCGCCAGGCGGCGCACGATATTTGCCCAGGCGCCCTGGTTGACCGAGTTGTCGAGCACTGGCTGAGTGTTGATCATCAGTTGCCAGGCCTCGTCGGGGTGGTCGACGATCCAGTTGCTGGCCTCTTCCAGGGCCGTCACGAGACGCGACCAGGTGGCTGCCCGCCGCGCGACAGAATCGCTGTTGGCCAGCAGAATCAGGCCATCATGACGGGGAATGTCGAGCGCTTGATAACGCACCGTGTGGGTGACGATACCATCTGAAGCCAGTTCTTCCGGCAGGGTGAGATAAAAGCCGTCGGCAATGGCGTCGACGCGCCCTTCGCGCAGGGCGCCGGCCGCATCGAAGTGGACGTTTTCGGCGGGCGAAAATTCATCGATTTGCCGCAGCGACAGGGGCACCAGCGGTTCCGCCAGCAGGTCGCGCCCTTCGCGGGTCGAAAAGCCATAATGGACTCTGCCCAATCCCTGGAGGGGGTCGGGCGAAGTGGCGGTGCCTGCCACGACCACGGCATTCAACGGGGTTTCGACCAGCGTGGCAATCCGCACGATGGGGGCACCATCATGCACATTCAGGTGTAGCAGCGGCTGGCGCGACAGCGCCAGATCCACTTCTCCAGCCGCCAACAGTTTGATGGCGATGGTCGGGTCTGCAGGCGTCTGTAGTTCCACCTCCAGGCCTTGCAGCGCAAACAGCCCGCGCTCCTTGGCAACGACCAGGGGAGCATGCTGGGGGCTCAGGTACCAATCCAGCATCAGGCTGAGACGCTTCATGGGCGGTGGGTCCAGAGGAGGCGGTGGTACCAGCGCCATACTGGGAGCATCGTCTTCACTGGATGCTTGTTCCGGGGAAGATGTCTCAGGCTTGTCGCTTCCGACGGGCGCCGCTTCTACCTCGGGGGGGGGAGTGCTTGGCCACAGCCCTTCAGGCAGCACCAGATCACTTTCAAGCTGCAAGGGCGCGGAGCGAGTGTCGGGTGTTTCTGTATCATTTGCGTAAGTGGCTGAAATTGAAAATAATAAAAAAAACGCTAAGACTAGGGTAAGTATGGAACGGGCACGCAATAATGCGTTCAACATAACCTGAACTCCAGAGGGTACGACGGCGGAGTTTAGCTGTCTGGGGAAGTCTCTGGCTAGCCCTGGGGCCATCTGGCCAACTCGCCCAGTAAAATCAGCCTGGGCATGCAATAATAGAACGGCATTGATGTAGAGACGGAGACTCATGGACACAATTTATACCTTCTTTCTGGTAGGCGGTACCCTCATGGCGCTCAGCATCCTGGCGAGCCGCTTGTCTTCCATGATGGGTGTGCCGCTGCTGCTGATCTTCCTGGGGTTGGGTATGCTTGCCGGGGAGGAGGGCTTATTGGGTCTCGAGTTCGATGACTACTCCATGGCCTTCACCATCGGCCACCTAGCGCTGGCCATGATTCTGCTGGATGGTGGGTTGCGTACCCGTCTTAAAACGTTTCGCGTGGGGTTTCGTCCAGCCCTATCGCTGGCAACGCTTGGGGTGTTCATCACCAGCGCCATCGTTGGCGTGATTGCCATGTGGGTCTTCGATCTCACCTTGATCCAGGGGCTGCTGGTGGGGGCCATCGTCGGCTCCACCGATGCGGCGGCCGTGTTCTCGATGCTCAGTGGTCGTGGAGTGAACCTGAACGAGCGGGTTGGGGCAACGCTGGAGATCGAGTCAGGCACCAACGACCCGATGGCTATTTTCCTGACGCTGATGCTGGTCGAGATGCTGGTGGGGGATATTGGTGGCATCAGCGAGACGCTGCTGTTTTTCGTTTCTCAGTTCGGCATCGGCCTGCTGGTGGGCGTGGCGGGCGGCTGGGGCAGCGCCAAGTTGTTGCGCTGGCTGGACCTGGCGCCTGGCCTCTACTCCATGCTGGCGCTTGCCCTGGGGTTCAGTGTCTTTGGCCTTACCAGCGTGCTGGGCGGCAGTGGCTTCCTGGCCATTTACCTGGCTGGGCTGATGATCGGCAATCAGCCGGGCAGGCACCTCAACTTCATTCTGCCGGTGCACGACGGACTGGCCTGGTTAAGCCAGATCGGCCTGTTTCTGGTGCTGGGCCTGCTGGTTGCGCCCAGCCAGCTCTGGGAAGTCGCGTTGCCGGCCAGTCTGGTGGCATTGGCCTTGATCTTTATTGCCCGCCCGCTGGCGGTGCTGATCACCATCAAGCCGTTCTTCAAGTTCCGCTGGCGCGAGACCTTCTTTATTGCCTGGGTTGGCTTGCGGGGTGCCGTGCCTATCGTGCTGGCCATTTTCCCGGTCATTGGCGGCGTCGAAAATGCTTCGCTCTACTTCAACGTTGCCTTCGCGGTGGTGCTGATGTCGTTGCTGATTCAGGGCGGTTCGCTCAATCTGATGGCCCGCTGGTTGAAGGTGCAGGTGCCTGTGGGCACCACCCCCAATCGGCGCGGCCCGTTGGGCATCCTGCCGGAAAACGATTTTGAAATGTTCGTCTATACGGTGGAAAACCAGGACCTGGACGATGTGCCTATCCGGCTGCTGCGGTTTCCCTCCGGCGCCTTGATCTCGGCGTTGTTCCGCAACCACGTCATGCTCCACCCCAAAGGCAGCACCCGACTGAAACTGGGGGATGTGATCTGCGTGATTGGTCGCAGTGAAGACCTGGTCGCGCTCAACCGCCTGTTCAATGGCGATGCCAAGCTCAAGCAGGAGCGGGCGTTCTTCGGTACCTTTACCCTGGACGGCACCGCTCAGATGCAAGACATTGCTCAGGCCTACGGCCTGACCCTGAGCCCCGGCGAGCAGGAGATGACCTTGGCCGAGTTCGTCTCCCTGCGGGTAGGCGGCCACCCAGTGGTGGGGGACGACGTGGACTGGCACGGCATTCACTGGGTGGTCAGCGAGATGGAAGGCGGCGACATTACCCGGGTAGGCTTAAGACTCTACTAATTGATTCAAAAGGCGTTGACTTCCAAGGGAAAGCTGTTATTATACGCACCCATAAGCCGGAGGGATGGCAGAGCGGTTGAATGCACCGGTCTTGAAAACCGGCATAGGTTAATAGCCTATCCAGGGTTCGAATCCCTGTCCCTCCGCCATTATCAAAAAAGCCCCGCAAATCAACAGTTTGCGGGGCTTTTTCTTTTCCGATTTGTCCCAACGTTTTGTCCCAAAACCATCCCGCCCCAAAAAGCGGTTCTAAGCCGTTTTTTAGCCCAACCCTGCCCTTGGCCTTGCCATAGCACACGAAACCTCTCAGGCGAGCTTCTGGAGCCTTCTAGTCGGTCGCTACTACCACGAGACTGAAAGACTAACGATAGAGAAAGCCAATCCCTGCTTGCTCAATAACCCCAACCGAAGGGCGGGAGGTGAGTGAGCGAAGCGAACGAGAGCCCGCAGGGCGGTAGGGTCGAAAACAAAAAAATGCCCGCGAGAGCGGGCTTGGTGTCGTTTTCAATAAAAAAATGCTTGGTTTTTGACAAAATCACCAGCCCACTGACTAATACTCTATAAGCAAAAAAAAATTAAATGTATTTTTAAAGGAAAAGAGCTGGAAATGTGGAAAATAGAGTTTGGATAATATCCAAAGTCTTTGTGATAATATCCAAACTATGATATAATCATTGAACTTAAAAGGCACTTGTCAGAGTGCCTTGGATTTTTTAGAGATTTCACTTAATCAGGAGAATAAGTTATGGATGATAATAACACAAAAAACAAAAAAGATCAAAAAGAAGACTTCAAAACAAAAGTTGGATTCCAAAAGTTCGCTTTTTTTAGCTTCGATAAAGAGGGGTATGTCATGAGACTAAGAAAATCCTGAATCCGTGAGACCGGCCCCCGGAAGCACTTCTAACCCACTGACCTGCATGGCAATATAGCCATTATCGCCATTCACCCAGACAGTGCCATGCCCAACATAAAGTTCCGCGCCAGTTGCCGCACCCTCACCAGCCACGCCGGGCTGTCCATCATCGGGCAATGCTTCGAGATCGCTGGCGTCGACAGCATCGACAGCCGCTTCCCCACCACGCTGGGCATGCGCACCAGTGACGTGATCAAGAGCTACCTGGGCCTGCTGTGTCTGGGCATGAGCGACTATGACGCTGTCGAGAACTTCCGCCGCGACAAGCCCTTCCAACAACTGCTGACCCTGCAGAAGGTGCCGAGCGCGGCGACACTGCGACAGCGGCTGGAAAAACTTGCCGCCAACGACCTGCAGGCGCGCACCGCCACCTGGTCCACGACCCTGCTGTCACTGATCGAAGCACCGATCACCGCCGAGACGACGCACGTCTGCCTGGACATCGACACCTTCGTCATGGACAACAGCAACTCGAAGAAGGAAGGCGTCTCGCGGACCTACCAGAAGGTCGATGGCTACACCCCGATCGCCGCCTATCTGGGCAACGAAGGGTGGTGCCTGGGTCTGGAACTGCGGCCTGGCAAGCAGCACACCATGAAGGAGAGCAACGCCTTCCTGGAGCGGGTACTGCCTCGCGCCCAATGCTTGACCAAGCAACCGATCCTGTTACGCGAGGACAGCGGCTTCGACAGCCAGGCGCACCTGGCGCTTCTCGAACAGCAACGCCAGGTCTTTGCCGACGAGGGGCGCCGGCTCGACTATGTCGTCAAATGGAACCCGCGTGGCTCGGCCACGGCTGATCGAGATACCTGGCTGGCGGTGGCGGCGGACTACTGGGAAGAGCTGCGTCCTGGCAAGCGCCAGGCGCTGTGGTCGCAGACCGTCTCGATCCACGACGACAACAAGACCGAATACGTCGTCCAACGCGTGATGCGCCTGGTAGAGCGCACCGCCGATCGCGATGGCCAGTTGCTGCTCGAACCGGACTATGAGTTGGAAGGCTGGTGGACCAGCCTGGACGAGGCGCCGGAGGCGGTGATCAAACGCTACCAGGCGCATGCCACCCATGAGCAGTTTCACAGCGAGATCAAGACCGATCTCGACCTGGAGCGCTTGCCGTCCGGCAAGTTCGCCACCAACGATCTGATCCTGCATCTCGCCCAGTTGGCCTACAACATCCTGCGCCTGATGGGACAGCTGGGCATGACCGGCGAGCTGAGCCCGGTTCGCCACCCGGCCAAGCGGCGCCGGCTGCGCACCGTGCTACAAGAGCTGGTGCACCGTGCGGCTCTCGTGATTCACAAGGCACGGCAGATCATCCTCGACTTCGGGCAGGATATCGGGCGCATGACGGTGCTCAAGACGCTGCGGAGCCGAGTGCGTTATCCACGAGGAACGCCATGCTGACCGTCAATCGGCGACACTCTATCCACAAGCAGTTCCAAGCGACACGCGATCGCCAGATATGTCGTGCCTGGCGGGTGGAAAGGCATGACAAAACGGGCCGTCAGCACCGATCAGCACGGTGGGTTTTGGCAATAACGGGCTTGCGAAAGCCAACTTGCACGGGGCGAATGATCAAAAAGTGCTCGCTGGCGGTGATAGGGAAAGTGTCGGCGCCGGCTTCACGGATTCAGGAAAATATGAAACAGCAATCAGAAGAAGAATAAAACAGCTCAGAGAAGACAAAAAAATGGTTTCGAATACAAACACTCTTGCGAGTATTGAAAAAGAAATAAAGAGCTTGAAAGGGAAGTTGCTGAACAATACAGACAATGCTGTTCTTTATTACTTCATCGAGCATATTGACTACGACAACAAAGTTGATATGGATAAAGTAAAAAAGACACAAAAGGCAATAGCAGATGAGTTGTGTTTAGACAATGCAGAAGTATCAAGAGCTTTCAAAAAATTGAAGGAGCTTAATTTAATCAGCTTCTCGAAGTCAGGACATGCTCTAGAGAAAGTCTGGGTGTCGCCATTTATTTTATGGAGGGGGAAAGCTGGAGCTCACTACAAGCTAATGAAAGAGCTTAAAGAAGAGTTTAGAGGGATTCCCTTCGAAACAAAGCTTAAAGCAGCATAGGGGGCGATATGGAAAATATGCTCTGCGATTTATTCAGTGAAAAACCAAGCGATACCGCCAGGGTTGTTGAGGGCGGTATTGTGTTAAAGGTGGAAGGGGATGGCTTCGTGTATTATAACAAGCAAGCCATTCTTGAAAGTAAAAATGAGTTATTGAAAGAAGAAATGCTTAATATAGGGGGCGAGTAATGCCCCCTTTCACATTGAAAAGCCCCGGTCGTTTTTTAGGCTTTTCTTCTTAGCTTTTGGTTGCCTATGGAACTTTTCCATTTTCGCGGTTAATCTGTTGGCTATTCTGTTATTAACCTCGTCAACAATTTTTCTAATGATTCCGTCTTCTCCGCAAAGTCTATTGAAATATTTTTTTCTAGCCTCTCTTGATCTTCGATAATTTTCCTCATTGTATTGAATATTCTCTTTCTCTTCTTCCTGGCCCACTCTTGTTTCTCTTCTATGGCTTCCATCTTTTCTTTCAACAACTGGTTTTCTTTCTCTGTTGATTCCATCTTCTTCTCTATTGATTCCATCTTCTTCTTTTGTTCTTCCATAAAGTTTGAAATCGCTTCCTTCATAAATTGGTCCATTTTCAATCTCCTTATTATATTTATTTGTTAGCTTTTCTTTTTTATACTCCATATGATCTTTATATTTTTCTTTTTGTTCTTTAATTTTTTCATACCTTTCACTTTCGTATTTTTCCATTAGCTCTTGTCTATAATCATCATTTGAAAACTTCTTATAATCTGCCTCTTCTTCAAAAAGAGCACCTTTTAATCTTGCGGGCTTATTTGTAAGCGGATTTATAACTGATATAGCCGTTTTGGTTTGTCTTGAAACTTCCAGCCCTTTTTGTTCTTCTAAATATTTAACCAAGTCATTTCTATCACTAAACTGCTCGTTTGAAGCCATTATCTCTATTTCTTCCGTTAAATCTTTTTTGAAATCTCTTCTTTTTGCTTCATTGCTGTTAAAATCAATGGGTTTATACTCATTAAAAAACTCTGGGATAAAATCCCTTTTTTTGTCAGGTGAGCTGGGGTCTGAAAGTCCATTCTCAAAATTAACAATATCTTTCCAAGCATTAACTCTTGAATAGTCGGCCTTGTGAAAATAAGGTGTTAATCCTTTCCCGCTTCGTAGTTCTTCCTTAGCGAATAAGAAGTTTAATTCAATATTTTCTTTATCTTCGTGAAGTATCCAAACCCCGCAATACTGGTCCTTGTCGAGACCTGGGAAAAGAGTTTCTTCAAAACCATCCATTATCTCTTGGAGTTTTTCATTGACTGCTCTTTCACTGCCAAACTTGCTTATTAGTTCGGATCTTGTTTCTTCAAAGTAAAGCCCCCCGCTGGTGTATTTTCCTGCTTGATTGCCATATCCAACGATCTGTTCGAAGGCTTCCGGTGAACCACTGAGTAGAACGGGCTTAAAAGCTCGCTCCTGCCCTTTATGGTCTTTATTGCCAAGCAGGTAGCCAGTGGCACCTTTCGCGGCTCTAAGGGGGTTTTTAGGTGGTTTTCGGCTGGTGCCACGGAAACTAACTAACATCGTCCACCTCCTTTCCAGGCATCAGGGCTTCGGTTGCTTTTCTTATTTTTTTAACTTCACTATGAACGGCCATCACATCTAAAAAATCATCAGACTTGGCGACAGTGTTAACTGTTTTTGAAATCTGATTTAAATTGTTTCCTACCCTGTTAATGGCTCTGACAAGGGGTTGGTTTGCCTTGAATCGACCATTGCCCTTAGATAGCTTTTTAGAAGCCCCTAGGGTCGATTCTCGCAGTATGCCAGCCATAGGCTTTCCATACATTTCGGAAAGCTCACGGAGCTTATTTAACTCGCTATCGTTGACCCTAACTTTTACGATTGTGGTTCTGTTTTTGTTTTCATTTTGCTTCTCAATATCCATTTTTATCTCCTTATAATTTTGGATCTCCGTGTTGTCATCAGCAAAGGGGGATTGAAGGGGGCTTGCCCCCTCACCAGCTTGTGTAGGGACCGAAGGGCCCGGAACAATATGCTGGCTTAAAATCACCTTTCAATAGTTACATTATAACATAAGTCTAATATTAAGGCTGGATTGAGTTTTGTCAGCTATTGGATGAGGGGTCTGATTCTTCTTTTTCTACAAAGAATGGCTTGGAAAGCTTGTATGCTATAATCCAGATCAGCACATAAACAAATATGGCTACAACCCAATTGACATCAGGTAAGATATGAGAGGCAGTAATATTCCCCCCAAAGCCACCGCCTACTAAAATGATAATTCCAGAAATTGTTTTCAAGTGCTTTTTCGGATGTTTAAATATTGAGAATATAATACCAGCTAATATGCCAACTGTAGCAACCACCATTGCTATTCTTAGTAATGCCGTAAGTAAGTAGTTAGCACCTTGAAAAAACATGCCGAATGTTTCGGTTATCCAAACTAGCATTTTAATCACCTTCACGGCTTGGGAGTATATGCTTCATGCAATGATTGCTGTATAGCATTCCTATTACTTCGCCCTCATTAACTTCTGGCTCAATGTTTAGCACTTCACTCTCAAAGAAACCCATCATGTAGGTGTAAGCCATCAGTAGTGCAGTCTGATTTTCAGTCTCTCTAGCCACTTTCCGCATAAATAAATTATGCATATCCATCATGTCGATTTTGCTAGAAGCTACAGCACACCACAAGTATTCGCGAGTTGAGCTTTCTGCTGATACGAGGCGATCCATTTCTTCAAATGAAGAAATGTTGAGCTCTATGGCCTGTGCCTTTCCTGAAAAAATGCTAACTGAAAACAGTGCAATAAACATTATTAGTCTCATTATGTTCTCCTTGTGGCTTGTTTAGAGATTTTAGCAGTAATATCCTAAAATTGAAATATAGTTTTTAGGTTATAAGTAACGATAGTTCCAGCTTTAATCTAACCCAAGGCATGGCTTTAGGTGAATCATATTGCTGGCAGGCTATTTATGGCATTGTATTTCTGTATTGCACTAGCACCCTCGCTGTATATGTCGAATGTCACTGTTCCAGTCTCATGCCCAACGATTGATGCTATAACTAACGGCTTGACATCATTGTGTTGTAATGACGTGATGACAGTTTTTCTGATGCTGTGAAATACATAGCGAGCATCAAAGCCAAGTTCTCGTTTGATTCGTCCAAATGCTTTGCTAATTGAGTCCGACCGGATGCCATACTTATTCCCACCCGATGTATGTATTAAATAGCCATCGGAGTCGGCATTCTTCAACAACTGCTCAACAAGCGGTTTCAAGCTTGAATGAATCGGAATTTTTCTAATGCTCGCATCTGTCTTGCCTTCCTCGACATATAAGCTCTGAATGCCGTTTTCAGCGACAATATGGCTTTTCTTGAGTCTACATACTTCTTCGATACGACAGCCCGTTAAACCCGCTATTTTGATAGCATAAGCGACTTGATGTTTTCGCTTCGATATAGCGAACTCATACAGCTTTTTAACTTCTTCCGCCTTGAAAGCTAGTCGCTTCTCTTCCTTTTTCTTGCCTTTCTTCTTGTCATTAGGCAACTCGTGGCCAAGGAAGGGATTGTCTCTTGTGTCATATCTGCTTTTATAGTCCGAGTCATACTTGCTTGCCCATTTGTGAAAGCTTGAGCCAGCATGTATGTGGTTTTTCTTTGTTTTTGTGCTTACCTTCAAGCTATCTAAAAACTGCTGGTAGCTTTCAAATGATAATTCAAGCCCTTCGCTTTCAAGGTAATTTTTAAGCACTTTCAGTTTTGATGTGAAAGTGTCAACGGTTTTTTGAGCCAAGCCTTTGATTTCCACTTGGTGCTTAGCGAAGGCTTCAAGCCGTTGAGATGTGAAGGGGGATTTTGGCTTAAAATCTTCTGGGTTTTTTATCGTGTTAATTAACTCGTCAGCCTGTTTCTCACTGAAGCCCCTATCTTTAAAGCCCCAGTGGTTGATGAGGTTGCCAATGTCTTGGCTGATTTGCTGAAACTCAAGCACAAGCTCGGCACTTGCTCTTGTGTCGTCAGGAAAGCGGTTCTCTATATCGTCCAGTTTATCGTTCCATTTTTTCAGTCCATCCGCATCATTCTCGAAAATATAGGCTAGGTGTTTTTTGTATAGTTGATTGTTGCTTATGACGATTTTTTTTGTAAACTCGGAAGAACCATAAACGTGGTTCATCAGTATATCTTGATATACTTTCTTGAGCCCCAGCCCTCCCTGGTGATGAATATGCAACTCATTCTCAAAATCGTCATGTTCAACACCTCGCCTTGCTTGGCGAACCCGTGCCTTCCACTCTGTCAGCACAGGTAGCTTTCTGATGTGTGCTTCCGCTTTGTTTCCTGTCTTCAATGATTTCGTAAGCTTCCGACGATTGCCAAAGGCATGGCGAACGTCCACGGGTATCTCTAAACGAACGTGCCAAGTCGAGCCCTTCAAAATCAGGTTGTCTGCCATGTGGTTCCCGCCAATTTGTCCCAAGGATTTGTCCCAAAATAGCAGAAAACCACCGTATATCAATTATTTCAACGGGTTAAGCGACGAATCGGATAGTCCCTGTCCCTCCGCCACTTATTTGAAAAAGCTCCTGATTCGTCAGGGGCTTTTTTCGTTTTAAGCCCTGCGCTTCCTCCCTGGTAAGCCCTCTATAAAATGCACCGGTCTTTCACTGTGTCCTGATTGTGTCTGTAAATCCTGAGCCACCTCGGGCGGGGAGCCTCCTTTTATACGTTTGCCCAGCTGGTTTACTGCATCGCGTGACCGATGCGGCGCCAAGTGCGCCTATTTCTTGGTCATCTTCACGGTGGAGTGCCCGAGCACTTCTTTGACGTACATGAGGGGCGCGCCTTCGCTGATCATCCAGCTGGCGCACGTGTGCCTCAAGTCGTGGATGCGGAAGTTCGTGACCCAGGCAGTGCTGCACGCACTTTTGAACCCTTGCTCATTCGCATTCCGTACTGCCAGCGGCTATGAAACTTGTCATTGTTGTAGGGCATGCCGTCCCGCTTGCAGAAAAGGGTAGGACCTTGCTTGCCACGGACCAGATCGTTGGCCTTTATCTCCTGTGTAATGCCCCTTAGGTTTCTGCACACCCCTCGGCGCATAGCGTCGTAGATTAAGCTTGAGCATGGGGAGGTGCTGGACGTCAGGCGCTGGGCCGCCAGCGGACGCACTTGCTGGAAGGGCGTGTGGGACGGCTGCTTGATACGCTGGATCGCTGGGAGTGTGTTTGCGCCTGCTCCTGTGGCAGAGTTGGTGCCTAGGGCGGTTTAATAAAGCAGAGCCCCAAAGGAGATTTTTTGCATGAAGAAATATTCTGAGTCTCAGACAAACCAAGAAACTCTTGATGACCAGTTAATTGATAAGCTTGTTTCTTTAGGAAAAGGGGCTGCAGGTTTAATTCCACTGGTTGGAGGCCCTTTAGCTGAGGTAATTGGCAATGTTATTCCTGGGCAACGAGCCGACCGCATCGCCAAATACCTTCGTGCGCTTTCTAGTAGAGTTGAACAACTTGAGGCCGACGTTCAGGAAGCGCTTTTGCGTGATCCGGAAAAGGTTGATCTCATTGAGGAGGGGGGGTATCAAGCAGCCAGAGCCACTTCAAATGAACGTATTGAAATGATTGTTGAGGCGGTTGCTAGAGGCCTTTCGCTTGATGATGCTGATCTGGTACGCAGGAAGCGCTTGTTAACCATATTGGGCGAATTGGACGAGGATGAGATGATACTGCTCAATGCCCACGGTCGCGCGTATGGTCACTGTCATGATGATCCTTTCGCTGATGTAAGGCGGCCTCATCCGACTCACATTAATTCAAGCATGGAGGATATTGAACAGGAACATCTCTATGAGAGCGGTCCGAATCATCTGCTCCGCATGGGCCTATTGAGAAAAAATTACGGTACCGTTAAGAGAGGTCAGCTACCTGATTTTGATCCAAGGGCAGGTGACTTTTCTCATCGTGTGGAAATTTCTCAGCTCGGTCGGATGCTGCTTAAAGAGGTCGGTATGCCCGCAACGTTCGATGTTGAACAGGGTTATGAATGAGGCAGAACATTGAATGGTGCTGAGTTCTTGATCGCTGTGCCTGAAGTAGCTAGTATATATACATTATCCCATTTACGCCTCGGCATTGCCGGGGCGTTTTGCTATGAGGCCCTGCGCGTGCCGCCGTTGCTGCCAGAGTATTTGCCAAAGACGGTTCAGATTGTGGTGGAGTCTACTTCTACTGATTGGAGTGCCCTAATTGCAGCAGGCCTCTTTACGCTGCTGGGGGCATTCTTGGGCGCCTTGTATGGTGGGAGGTCAGCATACAAGAACACCTTCAAGGCTCAGAATGCTGCAATCAAGCGGCAAAAACTCGAGGAAGCTCTGGCGCTGGTATTCGATATCGAGAGCCAGGCAGGTCCTTTATCGCACGTGGTCTCGATGGTGGCAGTTTCAGAAGGCTGGAAGCCAGGCAAAGTAGATAAGCTTAGAAAGCTTGGTCAAAGTATCAACCTTGAAGAAGTGCATCGCCTCAAGGTTTTGCTTAAGGTTTATGATGGTAAAAGTCTTTTCTATAATGCAAATGTTTTGCATGTGCTTCTTTTTAGGATTAAATCTCAAGCAAGCTCGTTAGGCAGTAAGCCTTTTGAAGAGGAATGCTTGACAATTCAAAAGTCAGCGCTTGACGTTATTTCTAGATTAAAAGAGCTTAGAGAGGAGTTAATCGCCTGTCTAAAGCTCTAACAAATGTAAAGCCCCACCATTGCTCGGCAACACGGGCAAGCCAGGGCGTGGATGCGGCTGAAATCCGCCGCTGGCATCTTGAGCTCGGATTCCGCGATATTGGCTATCACTACATCATCAAGCGCGACGGCATTGTCGAGACTGGGCACCCAGAGCATGTGACGGGCGCTCATGTTGGTGGACACAATGTTGGCAACATTGGCACCTGCATTGTGGGTGGCGTCGTTCAAGATGGACGCACGCCAGCTTACCATCCGGTGACAAGCGCCATACGCCTTCCGTGATGAACTCCTGCCGATAGAACACGTAGCCCAGAGAGCCCGACCACACAGCGACCGCTATAGTGCAGGGCCTTCGCCAGCTTTTCCACGCCATACAGCTTGCGGATCTGGTTCAGCTTTCAGTCTGCCTTGCCGCTCTTGCCTTTGGGTTGCACTTTCTGGGCTGGACGAAGACGTGGGGCCCATAAGCCAGGCATCAAAACTGATCGTAGTGACCACCAATAGCGAAAATATAAATGGACCGTTCGTCGAACCGATAGATCAAACGATCCTTTTGCGATATGCGCTTAGACCATAGCCCAGCGAGGTTGTGTTTCAGTGGTTCAGGCTTGCCAAAGCCGGAAGACGGATCCTCAGATCGCAGCATCTCCTTGAGTAGTTTGCACAAGGCCTTGTGTAATCGTTTGTCCTTTTCGCGCATGGCCTCATACGCTTCCCAGGTGTTGCCCTCAAAGACCAGTGATCTCATTCATCTGCTCGACAGTCGGTTGATAGCCTTTGCCACGTGTGTGGGTCTCAAGGGAGTCGGCAATCTGCTGCATGAGATGTTTGCTTTGGAGAACGTGAAGCGTTTCCTGTTCCTGTTCCCAGTCGTCGGCGCTCATCACAATAAAGGCTTCTCCGGCTCGTCGCGTTACCTTGAGAGGCTCATGCCTGCTCACCACTTGCTCTACGACGCTTTTCAGATTATCTCTGAATTTGTTGACACTGATGGTATCCATAGCCACCTCTTGGTGTACGGGTTTTCCGTACGATTATAGGCCAATGGTTCTAACAAGACCAAGCCCAAAACCCACCCAACGAAGCTATCCTCTCAACCCTGACTCATCACCGAGATCATTGCGGTGTTGGAGCGCTCTACGCCCACGAAGTGCTATTTCCAAAGCGCCACCAGATAGCTTATGTTGTTATATCAACCAACAGGATGGTGACTCTATGAAACGGATATTAGCGGTAGCGATGACGATGGCCATGGCGGGCGTTACTTTTGCAGACCCGACCATCGATGCTTCCAACCCACGATACTTTGACCGGTCCCTCGATGAAATTCGTGCTTCACTGGATGACAGCGAGGCTGAACGCTTCGACGAGGCCGTGAATACGCTGCTGATGCGCCGTTCCCAGCAGGGGTTGACCATCGTTCAGCTCAGTGAGCTGCGTGATGACGAGCTGGAAGCCCTCGCGACCGAGGCCCGGCGCAGCTTGCACGGGTTGAGTGGGCCGCAAGTGCTGGCCCTGGCAGGGGACTTGCCCGAGAAAGACAAGGAAGGCCATGAGCTGGAAGAGCCCATTGCTCAAGAAATGCTGAGCCGGTTCGTGGTGGAAAGTGCCGAGTATCGGTTAAGCGATGAAGGGGGGGCTGGCAGCACGCCGGTGATCGAATTGCGAGTGACCAACAACACGGGCGAACCGGTGGCTCAGGCCCATTTTCGAGGCGTACTGCAAAGCCCGGGGCGGTCGACGCCTTGGGTGGATGAAACCTTCTTCTATACCATTTCCGGGGGCATCGAGCCCGGTGAAACGCTGGAGTGGAGCCTGGCCCCGGATAGCACCGGAGCATGGGGGAATCCGTCGATCAGCGACGATGCGCAGCTGAGTATCGAGGTTCTGCGCCTGGATGGCCCCACCGGTGACATGCTGTGGGAAAGGCCTTGAGAAAGCGCCTGACATGACGCATCAAAACCCGCCAAGGCGGGTTTTGATCGAGGTATCACTTGCGCAGGAGCGCACCATGGATAAAGTGTTTGCCTGGGATCATCGCCGAGAGCGGGTGGTCTATCGAATACCGGGGCATCGTCATGACGATGGGCGAGAGGATAGTGACCTGTCGCCCGTGTGGCTGGCTGCTCAGCCCGACGATTTGCCGGAAGGCGTGGCCGTGGAAGACCTGCGCAAGGTCGATGTTGACGAGTAGCCTTATGGCTGCTCGTCGTGTGTTTGCTCGTTGAGGGTATTGGCCACATCGTCGGCCTCGGGCTTGGTGGCGCCCCGGTGGCGAACCAGCTTGCCGTCGCGTTCGTTTTCATCCCTCGTGTCGACCACCCACCACTCGGGCTGGTCGTCGATTTCGGCACCTTCTTTTACTGCACGGTAGACGGCAAAACGTTCCATTATCCTCTCCTTGGTCTTGATGGGTACGTTAACCCTAGCGCATATCGGCAGCGGTTGCCGAAAGTTTGTTAAGCTTATCGGCCACTTGAGCGTGTAACAGGAGCCCTGCCTGTGTTTCAGCCGTCCCGCTGGCTGGTCAATGGCCATCTTCAAACTGTTTATAGCCCGCTGTTACGTCGCCGTGCGGCCCTGTCGCGCCACCGTGAACGCCTGACCCTGCAGGATGGGGATTTCATCGACCTGGATGGGTATGGGCCTGAAGGGCAACAGTCACGCGTTCGAAGCCCAGGGCCGCACGGAAGAGTTGGCGCGTTTGAGCGCTTTGCAAAGTCTGGAGGGAATGCGCACCTTCTGGGACTTCGATGGTCGCGTGACGGCGCCTTTGCATGGGTTTGCCAGTGCGGCCGAGTATTATCGGCGTTGTAGCAGTGCTTACTTCATTGGCCGCATCGCAAGACCCACGCTGGTGATTCATTCGTCGGATGACCCTTTCGTTTATCCTCATAGCGTGCCGCCGAGCGGTGAGTGGGCGTCTTGCGTCACGCTAGAGCTGCATGCACAGGGGGGCCATGTGGGATTTATCGAAGGCACGCCATGGCGGCCACGCTATTATCTCGAACACCGCGTGCCACACTGGCTCGCTGCACAAATAGCCGTACACGGCGCCGTGTCCTGATCACTTGAATAGGCAAGTCGAGGTTATTCATGTCTGCATTTCTGAAGCGGTTGAACGAGGTCGGGTCACCCCTCATTGGCCTGGGCTGCATGAACCTGTCCCATGGGTATGGCCAACGCGTATCGGACGCCGAGGCCATCCGTGCCCTGGAAGAAGCCTTCGAGATGGGATATCGCCATTTCGATACCGCCACGCTGTATGGCGGTACGGCCAACGAGCGGCTGCTGGGGAGCGCCCTGGCCAACAAACGTCACGCGCTGCTGCTGGCCAGTAAAGGCGGAATGGCCATGGACATGGAGCGCGGCCAACGGGTGATCGACGGTCGTCCCGCTACCTTGCGCAGACAGTGTGAAGAGAGCTTGGCGCGTCTGAAAACCGATCATCTCGATATCTACTATTTGCATCGCCTTGACCGTCAGGTGCCGATCGAAGAGAGCGTGGGCGCGCTGGGGCGCCTGGTAGAGGAGGGCAAGCTGGGCGCGGTGGGGCTATCGGAGATTTCAGCAGCGACGTTACGCAGGGCTCATGCCGAGTATCCCATTGCGGCCGTTCAGTCCGAGTATTCGCTGTGGACCCGCAACCCCGAAATTGCCCTCAAGCAGGCCTGTGAAGCGCTTGGAGTGACGTTGGTAGCCTTCAGCCCCCTGGGCAGAGGCTTCCTGACGGGAACGATGGACACGCATACGACGTTCCCTCAGGGCGACATGCGGGCCAACATGCCACGCTTCACGGGCGATAACCTGGTGCAGAATGTACAAGCACTGGCTGATTTCAAGGCGCTGGCCGCACGCCAAGGGTGGACGCCTGCCCAGTTGGCGCTGGCCTGGGTCTGTGCACAGGGGGAGAACGTCGTACCGATACCGGGCAGCTGTTCTACCCAGCACATGCGTGAGAACCTGGCGGCAGAGAACCTTCGCCTCGATGCGGATGTATTGGTCAGCCTCCGCCAGATGATGGGCTCAGAGACGGTAGCAGGCAGCCGTTACAGCGATGCACAGCAGGCGGATATCGATACCGAAGAGTTCTGACGCGCCTGGGGCATTTTGTTTTTTCGGTGCCGTTGCATTCTTTCAGCATTTGGCTAACATCCAAATTATGCTAACAGGCTGTTAGCCCCCTAAGGAATACCGCCATGTTGAAAGGTCTGGTTATCTGCTTCGCTGCACTGTTTGCCCAGTTGGCGGTACTGAACGTGATCGATGCGCGTCTCTACAGCGCTCAGGATGCCCGCCAGTCTGCTTCTACCGTGGTGACACCGCATCGGAACGAAGAGGGCGATAGCGAATCGTCCGTGTAAGGGTCAGGGTTGTTCGTTGGCCGTCGTTTTTTGGGTGCTGATTAAAGCATCTCTGCCAGCCACTGTTGAAACGTGGCCCAGGACTGCTGGTCGGCGCGTTCGTGATAGCGGTCGCTGCCGAATACGCTGAAGGCCACACCATCGACCTCATAGCGTGTGGCCGCCAAGGCGAAACAACCCACGGAAGAGATGATAACTGGGATCTTGTGGCGCATTGTCGTGTCCAATGTACGTTGGAAAATATCAGCATAGTGGAATCGCCACTCGAGGCGACAGCGCAAGACACTCGTTGCGTTTAAAGACAAAAACTTGCGTCTGGAACCTGAGGACGGCATTCTTGTCCGTTGTGAGTATGACCATATAGGGAGCACTGATAATGGCTTTTAACGATTCCAACCTGGCAAGAGCACAGACCACCACGGTCAGTGGTGCCAGTGCCAACAAGGTTCTGCGAAACACCTACGCGCTGCTGGCAATGACGCTACTGTTCTCTGCCGTCATGGCAGGGGTGTCTGTGGCCATGGGCATTCAGCAGCTGAACATTTTCGTGTTCTTCATCGGCGCCTACGGCCTGATGTTCCTGGTGCACAAGACTGCCAATTCAGCCGCGGGCCTGCTGGCAACCTTCGCGTTCACCGGTTTCATGGGCTTTACGCTGGGCCCCATCATTTCGGCCTATCTGACACTGCCCAACGGTGGCGCGCTGATCATGAACGCGCTGGCCATGACGGGGCTGACGTTCATTGGTCTGTCGGCCGTTGCGCTGACGACCAAGAAAGACTTCAGCTTCCTGGGCAACTTCCTGCTGGCTGGCGCGATCGTGCTGGTGCTGGCCATGGTCGCCGGGCTGATCTTCAACATTCCGGCGCTTTCCTTGATGGTGTCCGCTGGCTTTGTGCTGTTCGCTTCGGCGGCAATCCTGTACCAAACCAGTGAGATCGTTCACCGGGCTGGCGAGACCAACTACATTCTGGCGACCGTCACTCTCTACGTATCGATCTACAACCTGTTCATCAGCCTGCTGTCCATTCTGGGCATCATGAGCAACGATTGATGTAGCAGGGATGCTCACTGAATGAGAGCATCATGCAAGTACCAACAGACCCTACCCAGTAGGGTCTGTTTTTTTGGCTTCGCTAAAACGAGAGGTGAGCCATGCAGTATGGCCTGTTAGTGATGGGCGCTCCGTATTCAAGTGCCGCTCCTCATTCAGCGCTGCGCTTTGCCCATCAGGTCATTGCGAGTGGTCATCGGGTTGCCGGTGTGTTCTTCTACCGCGACGGCGTTCATAATGCGTCGTCGTTGATGACGCCGCCTCAGGATGAGCTCAACCTGCGCGAGGCGTGGATAGACCTTCACCAGACCCACGGCGTGATGCTCGATGTATGCGTGGCTGCGGCCTTGCGTCGGGGGTTGCTCGATGAGTCCGAGGCGAAACGCCATGGCAAGAGCGTGGCCAACCTGGAGGCTCCGTTCTCGCTGACCGGGCTTGGCCAGCTTTTAACGTTACAGCAGCAGTGTGATCGCCTGATCACCTTTGCCTAGGAGCCATTGATGAGCACTTCTCAACGTCTGGTGATCATTCGTCATGGGCCCCATGCGTCCAACGCCTTGCGTGAAGGGCTGGATGTGGCCCTTGTGGCGGCGGCATTTGGTGAAGAGGTGGGTCTGCTGTTCATGGGGCAGGGGGTGTTTGCGCTGCTCAAGGAGCAGGGGGCTGGTGCGCCGGGCCAGAAAGCGACGCTGCCGACGATGAACATGCTGGAAATGTACGACATCAACGATCTGTGGGTGCCCCAAGAAGCGCTGGACGAGCTGAGCCTGACGCCCGATCACCTGCGGGAAGGGGTCAAGTGCTTGCCAGCAGCGGAGCTGCCTGCGCTGTTGGCACGTCATGAACAGGTACTCACCTTTTAATGGGCGACATACGATGCTGCATATAGTCAACAAACCACCTGAGCACAGCGCCGCACACCAGATGCTGGCGGTCGTTTCCCCGGGTGACACGGTACTGCTCATCGAAGACGCCGTTCAGGCCGTGCTGCACGATGCCTGGCAGGGCTGGTGCATGGAAGGCGTGGAGGTGCTGGCGCTGCATGACGATGTGGTAGCCCGCGGGTTGAGTGGATATGTATCTGACAAGCCGTTGGCGGATATGCCAATGTTTGTCAGCTTGACCGAGCAGCACCTGCAGATCTTGACCTGGTATTGATATGAGTAATGAAGATTTATACCGTTATCTTGATTCGGCTAAAACAATCCAACTCGACCCTGAGGGCTATCTGGTAGAGCAAGGACAGTGGTCAGAAGAAGTAGCGGAGTGGCTGGCTAACGACGAAGGCATGTCGTTGACAGCGGAACACTGGGAAATCATTCACGTGGTACGAGACTTCTACGCTCGTTACGAGATGGCACCTGCCATGCGACCGTTGGTCAAGGCCACCACGCAGGCGCTGGGGGCAGAAAAAGGGCGCTCGATCTATCTGATGACGCTCTTTCCTGGCAGCCCGCCGAAACGTATTGCGCGGATTGCCGGCTTGCCCAAGCCCACCAACTGCCTATGAGCATGCGCCTGCTGACCATGGCAGGCGCTATACCAGATCTCCACGCGTACAGACCGAGAGCACCACGGCATCGTCCTGGCTGGTCGACACCAGCGCGTGGCCCATGTCGCTATCGAAATAGATGCTGTCACCCTCTGCCAGTACCAACGGGGCATAAAACTCGGTGTACAGCATGATATCGCCGTGCAATACCATCAAAAACTCTTCGCCGTCGTGACGCACCCACTGATGATATTCGTCAAAGCTGCGGGCGCGCACGATGGTCTTGAACGGGATCATGCGCTTTTGAGCCAACTGATGCCCCAGTAGCTCGTGTTCGTAGGTGGGGGTGGGGTGCAGCTGCCCTTTGCCTTTGCGAGTAAGATCGCGACGCCCCATGGTGTAACGCTCACGCTTGGGCGGCGTAAACAGCTGCGGCAGGTCGATATTCAAACCGCTGATCAGCTTCTGAACCACCCCGAACGTAGGCGAAACCTGATCATTTTCGATCTTGGACAGCGTCGAACGGGCAATGCCGGTACGTTGGCTCACATCTTCCAGGGTCCACTGGTTGGCCAGACGAATCTGCTTCAACCGCTCACCCAGGCGCAGCGGTTCGACAAAAGGTTTTCGCCCTGAGGCAATGCGCAGCGCGGCATGCTCTTCGGAAGTCGCGGTCATAAAGGTCACGTAGTGAGAGCGTCAATGAGAGAGAACGTCAACGAAAGCCGCATGGTACCACAGGCAAAAGGGGCGCGGTGGCGCCCTAGGGCGTATCGGTGAAAGGTAACCCCAACAGGGCCTTGAGATGTGCTTCACTGCTACTGGCCAATGAAGTCAGGTTATAGCCGCCTTCCAGCACGGACACCACTCGGTTGTCGGCATACAGGGCCGCTATCTCCATGGCCAGGTGCGTCACCCAGTAAAAGTCCTCGTCCTCCAGGCATAGGTCGCCCATGGGGTCCTCGCGGTGAGCATCGAACCCCGCCGAGAGCATCACCAGGTCTGGTTTGAACGCATGCAGCGCCGGTAGCCACTGACGTTCGATGGCGCTGCGAAACGCCGCGCTGTTGGTACCGGCCTCCAGCGGGGTGTTGACCACGTTCTGCCACTCGCTACGCAGGTAACGCCATGGATAGAAGGGGTACTGGAAGCTGGTACAGACCAGCACATCGGGGTCATTCTTGAAAATATCGATGGTGCCGTTGCACTGATGGACATCGAAATCGAGTATGGCGATACGCCGAGCGCCATATTTTGCGCGGGCATGGGCAGCGCCCACCGCCACGTTGTTGTAGAAGCAGAAGCCCATGGCGTCGGCAGCTTCCGCATGGTGCCCAGGGGGGCGGACCGCACAAAACACGTTGTCTGCCTGCCGTTTGTAAACCTGATCGACACCACGAATCACCGCTCCGGCCGCCACTCTGGCCGCTTTCAGGCTCTCCGGGTTCATCATGGTATCGCTGTCCAGCGTCACGATACCTTCATTGGGCACGCACTTTTCCAGCGCTTTCAGGTGGCGCAGGGGGTGCACCCGCGCAAGTGCTTCATCATCCGCTTCCTTGGCATCCCCCTGCATGGTTTGTTGCAGCAATCCGCTCAACGACAGGCGTGCACGAATGGCTTCCAATCGCTCAGGGCTTTCGGGATGTTCCGGCCCCATGTGGTGCAATACGCAATGGGGGTGGGTAAGGTAGGCGGTAATCATGCAAGTGCTCCGGTGACGGTAAAGCCACCTTAATCGCCCCGGGGGCTTGCGCGACAGTGTCAATAAGTCGTACACAGTAGGGACCCATGTCAGAGGAGATGCCTTCGTGAGCACACGCTTTCTGCACCATTTTTTCGAGCCTCGCTCCATTGCCGTGTTTGGGGCGTCTGAAAAGCCTGAATCGCTGGGTGGGCTCGTGTTGGGCAACGTGCAGGAGGCGGGCTTCAAAGGTGCGCTATGGGCGGTGAACCTGAGGGGCTACGACAGCGTGTTTGGGGTCAAATGCGTCAGAAATGTCGACGAGCTGCCGGAAGTCCCTGATCTGTGTGTCATCTGCTCGCCTATCGAGGGCGTGCCTCGCTTGATCCGCAAGCTGGGCAAGTTCGGCGCCAAGGCCGCGCTGGTGCTGTCAGGCGGTGCCTATCTGGACCGCGAGGAGGGCGAAAAGGGGTCGATTCGTCAACGCATGCTGCAGGCCGCTCGGGAATCTGGCATCCGAGTGCTGGGCCCGGAGTGCATGGGCCTGATCGTGCCAGGTAAAAAACTCAATGCCTCTTATGCCAGCCAACCCATCAAGGCCGGGCGAGTCGCGTATCTGGGCCAGTCCGGCATGCTGGCCAATGCGATGATCGACTGGGCGGCGGGGCGGGACGTGGGCTTTTCCCATCTGATTACCGTGGGTGACAGCGTCGATGTGCTGCTGCCCGATTTGATCGACTACGTGAACCAGTACTCGCCGGCCCAGGCCATCCTGCTGCACCTCGAACGGGTCACCGACGCCCAGCATTTCATGACCTCCGTGCGGGATGCCTCGCGCAATCGACTGGTGGTGGCCATCAAGAGTGGCCGAACCCCGCAATCGGATATTTCCGGCATGCCGCCGACGCCAGGAATCGCGAACCGTGACGTAGTGTTCGACGCTGCCTTTGCCAGAGCGGGGGTGGTACGGGTGAATGATTCGGACGAGATGCTGGATGCGCTGGAAACGCTGTCACGCATGAAACCACTGCGGGGAGACCGCCTGGCCATCGTGTCCAACGGCCTGGGCCCTGCCATGCTGGCCATCGACAAGCTGATCAGTGCCGGAGGAACGCTGGCCGAGTTCGACGCCGACACCCAGGCGGCTCTGCACAAGAGCCAGGTCGACATGAGCAAGCCGGGGGAAAACCCGGTAGACCTGGGGGGCAACGCCACACCGGAGCGCTTCGTCGAGGCGCTGCAAATCGTCACTGCAGACCCCAATGTCGATGCGGTACTGGTGGTTCACGCCCCCACTCGGCTTGCACCTTCGGTGACCACTGCCCAGGCGCTGATCGATCACCGCAAATCCTTCAAGCGCAACCTGCTGACCAGTTGGATGGGGCTCAAGGAAGCTCTCAACGCCCGCCATGTCTGTAATCTGGCGGGGATTCCTACCTATACGTCACCGGAAAAAGCGGTCAAGGCTTTCATGCACATGGTCGACTATCAGCGGGTGCAGGCGCTGCTGCATGAAATTCCGCCCAGCCTGCCGTTTTCCACCAGTCCGGCGATTCGCGCCGAGTGCCGTGCCCTGATCAAACACGCTAAGGAGCAGGGGCGGCAAACGCTGACCCACTCGGAAACCGCCCGGGTACTGGAAGCCTACGGCATCCCCACGGCAGAAAGTGTCTACCTTCAGTCGCCGGAAGAAGCCTTGCAGGTAGCAGAGCGCTTCCCGGGCCCCAAGGCGTTGAAAGTGATTCACGACGGCAACTGTCGGCCCTATCGTTATCGAAAGCATCCCCACAAGATTTCGGCAGGCCTGCTGCAGGACCTCGAAAGCGCTCAGCAGGTGGCCGATGGCGTGCGCCAATTGGGAGACAAGGTCCGCGAGAAATTTCCCGAGCACAGCGTGCGTGAGTACTGCCTTCAGCCCATGCAGCGGGGCAAGCACTCCATGCAGATATGTGCCGGCATCACCCGAGACCCGGTGTTCGGCCCGCTGATCGTGTTTGGTATCGGGGGCTACAAGGTCAACGTGCTGGCGGACAGGCAGGTGGCGCTGCCACCGCTGAACATGAGTTTGGCCTCGGATGTGGTTGGCCGCACCCATGCTGCCTCGCTGATCCGTGAACACTCTGCCGACCCCGAGCGGGACATCCAGCGGCTCTGCCAGCTGCTGGTCAAGCTGTCACAGATGGCCTCCGACCTGACCGATCTGCGCGGCCTGGAGCTCAACCCGCTGTTGCTCAACCGTGACGGCATGCTGGCGGTGGATTTTGCCATGGATTTGGGCACTCCCGCCCGGTTCGCCATCATGCCGTACCCGGAAGAGCTGCGGGAATGGGTCTCCCTGAAAAACGGTTGGCAGGTGGAAGTGCGGCCAATTCGCGCAGAAGATGCTCCGCTGATCACCGCCTTTCACCGGCAGCTGTCGGAGGAGAGCATCCGTTTTCGCTATTTTCACAACAAGTCCAGCCTGACACAGCGTGACCTCTCGATTCTCTCGCATATCAATTATGATCGGCAGATGGCCTTCATTGCCGAACATCAGCACGACGATGGCAGCAAGGAGATGTTGGGGGTGGTGCGGGTGTGGAACGATCCCGACAACATTCGCACCGAGTTCTCGATCATCATTCGCGATGATTTGCAGGGCCTGGGGATCGGTAGCCTGCTGATGAAGAAAATGATCGATTACTGCACCAGCATTGGCACCCTGGAAATGATCGGCAAGATCATGGTGGACAACCACCCCATGCGGGCGCTGATGAAGCACCTGGGGTTCCGCTGCCGCTATAACATGGAAGAGCAGGTAATCGATGCCGTGCTGAGACTCAACGAGCCAGATAGCGAATGGCAGCGCCACCGCCTGGAGAGCCTGCCGGATTAAGGGCGGGTACTGCCTGAGGAGCGGCCTCCTCAGGCAAGGTTACATGGAAAGCAACGTCAGGGCGCCAGGCGGAAGCGGCTCCACTCGCCACCGTCGCGGCGCTCGTAGCGCAGGCGGTCGTGCAGGCGGCTTGGCTGGCCTTGCCAGAACTCGATCATTTCAGGATTGACTCGATAACCTCCCCAGTGAATCGGGCGTGGAATCGTCTGGCCCTCATACGCCTGCTCGAAACGCTTCTGACGCTCCTCGATCCAGTTGCGGTCAGGAATCACCACGCTCTGGGTAGCGATCCAGGCGCCCAGCTGGCTGCCGCGAGGTCGGCTGGCAAAATACTCGTCTGACTCTGCCGCGGGAACCTGCTGGACAGGCCCTTCGATACGCACCTGCCGTGACAGCGACGGCCACCAGAAGGTGAGTGCCGCGTAAGGCACATTGTTGAGCTCGCTGCCTTTGTGGCTGTGGTAGTTGGTAAAAAACACCATGCCCTGGGCATCGAAGCCCTTGAGCAGTACCACGCGAGCATGGGGGCGTCCCTGGCTGTCTACCGTGGCCAGGGTCATGGCGTTGCCATCCTGGCCTTCCTGTTCCAGGGCAAGGCTGAACCACTCATCGAACAGCACAAACGGGTCGCTGGGGGCGGCAGCCTCTTCCAGACGTCCACCTTCATAGTCGCGCCTGACATCGGCAATGTTACGTGTCATGAGCGGATCTCCCTTGCTTTCATCAGTTGTATGCAGGTTATGTTCGCTGGTCTGTGCGTAAAGCTCAAGCATTGATCATGGCTCGCTCCGATGCCGACGCTTGTGACTGTGATACCAACGTGGATAATGAGACACCTTGCCAGCGCCATGACAGAGGAACGGGGAATGCAGAAGCAGACAAGACGCATTGCAGTGTGGGATGTGCTGATACGCCTGTGCCACTTGGCCTTGCTGGTCGCCGTCGCCTTGGCCTTTTACACGACCAAAACCGACGGAGCGCCGTTTCTGTTTCCCATCGAGGTGCATGCGCAGGCGGGCTACGTGATTCTGGGGCTGGTCGTCTTCCGCGTACTGTGGGGCCTGGTGGGCAGCCGCTACGCTCGTTTCTCGACCTTTCTCTACTCACCGACGCGCACCACCGACTATGTCCGTGCGCTGATGAAGCGCCAGGAGCCTCGCTATGCCAGCCACAACCCGTTGGGCGGCTGGATGGTCGTGCTGCTGCTGTTGAGTCTGGGATTTCAAGCCCTCAGCGGCCTGTTCCTGAGTGACGACATCTTTTTTCAGGGGCCGCTGAACGGCTGGGTCGAACGTGACCTGAGCCGCGATCTCGCCAGGCTACACGCCTTGAACAGTGATCTGCTGTTGATATTGATCGGCGTGCATGTGGCGGGGGTGGCGCTGCATGGTGCCAAGGGGGAAGGGCTGATGGCGGCCATGGTCACCGGCGTGAAACGCTTTGCCCGGCCGCCTGTGGATGAAGCACCCGCCGTTCACTCGGCGACTACTCAACGGCTGTGTGCCGTTGGTGCGCTGCTGGTGGCGGCGGGTGTCAGTGGTTGGCTGTGGTTTGCGTAAGATCAGCCTTTCAGGTGCTGCTGACGGCTACGGAAACGCGCGTAGCCCATGCAGCCGGTGAATAGCGCCAGTGCCACGATGGCTTCCAGCACGCCGCGCAGACCTTGCCCTGGCAGCGTGGCCAGCATGACCCCTTGGGTGAAATAGAGCAGACTGACGAAGGCCAACCAGGCATGGCCGCGCGCACGCTGGCCAATGATCGAGGGCAGAAACAGTATCAGCGGCAGAATGAATGCCACCACCGGCCGCCAGTTGAAGTCGTCCCCTTGAATGAAAAAACCGCGATAGATGACCAACAGCAGCAGTAGCGCGAAACTCCCCAGTACCAGCTGGCGAGAGTAACGGGTCAACGTATCCAGCCCATGGCGCTGTTCCAAACCATCCAGCCACTGTCTCATGATGCCTCCTTGCGGCGCATTGCTTCGAGTGCCAGGGCCAGACGGGCAATGCGCTTGCCTTGTGCTTGGCACAGCGCACGTTCGTCGGCATCCACCGGACGGTCACTGCGAGCCCCAGCCACGTGGCTCGCCCCGTAGGGGGTTCCGCCGGTTTGGGTGCTCAGCAGCTCGGTTTCGCTGTAGGGTACGCCTGCGTACACCATGCCATGGTGCAGCAGGGGCACCAGCATACTCAGCAGCGTGCTCTCCTGGCCACCGTGAAGGCTGGAGGTCGAGGTGAAGGCACAGGCGGGTTTATCGATCAGTGCACCATTCATCCAGAGGTTGCTGGTGCTGTCCAGGAAGTACTTCAAAGGGGCGGCCATGTTGCCAAAGCGGGTCGGGCTGCCCAATGCCAGCGCGCTGCAGTGGCGTACATCGTCCAGCGTGGCGTAAACCGCGCCTTCTTCCGGAATCTCGGGGTCGACGGCCTCGCAGGTGGTCGATACTGGCGGCACCGTGCGCAGGCGCGCTTCGATACCTGCCACGCTTTCCACGCCTGCGGCCAGCTGTCGTGCCATCTCTGCCGTCGCGCCTGAGCGAGAGTAGTAGAGAATCAATACATAAGGGGTAGCATCGCTGCTCATGGTCGCTCCTGAAGGGGCCTGAAGTAGGCAAGGACGCTGCCTGGGGTTGGCGGCGTCGTCAAAGATGTGGGGTATGTTACCAGAGCGGCCAGGTCGACAGGAGGGGCAAGCCAACGCTGCCCGAGGGTTG
This sequence comes from Halomonas sp. KM007, assembly GCF_050709225.1. Lineage (NCBI taxonomy): Bacteria > Pseudomonadati > Pseudomonadota > Gammaproteobacteria > Oceanospirillales > Halomonadaceae > Halomonas > Halomonas sp. KM007. Next base: position 94,759 of record NZ_CP136131.1, read on the forward strand.
GCAAGCGCACATATACCCAGGCCTGCTGCCCGTTGGCCAGCGGCTGTTTGATGCGGTTATAGCGCACCCCCAGCCGTTCGTAGCGATCCAGCCTTTCCAACTGATCTGCCGTCACGGTCAACAGCAGCCCCTCCACGTGGGCCGCCGGGTTGGGCGACAGGTCGAGGCCCCGGCGTTCGAAGCCCGGTAGCCGTGCTTCGCTTGGATTGCCGGACGCACCCATGACCACCCAGCGCACCGGCCAGTAGCGCAGCGTGCCGTAGACGAACACCTGATGCGTGCGCGGCTCGACCTCGGCCACGGTATCGGGGCGCTCATAAAACCAGGGGCTCAGCATGGTCAGCCACAGCCACCCGGCCATGCCGATCAGCAGTAGCGCTATGAGCCACAGCCCGCGTTTGACCCAAACCATGGGCATGACTCCTCAGGTTGCAAATCTCTCAGCTTGAACGGCGTGACGACACAAGACAAGTCTTAAGCAGTATCGTGGGGTTTGCTACGATAGTAGAAGATAGCGTGGCACTCTATAGCTGACGAAAGGAGCCTGATATGAGTCAGTCACTTCGGGATGAGTTGGATTTCCGTTCGCTGGTCGGCGAGGTAACGCCGCTGGCCAAGCGAAACCGTGCCGATACAGGCCCTCGGCGGCAAACGCCCTCCGAGGCGCAGCTGGCCAGACGTGAGAGCGCCGCTCAGCGCTTCGATGAGCGCAATTTTCTGTCCGATGATTTTGTCGATCTGCTGCCTCCTTTCGACCCCATCGAGTTTCGCCGCGAGGGGACCCAGCAAGGCGTGGTCGATAAGTTGAAGCACGGCGGTTACAGCGTTCAAGCTCAGCTTCACCTGCTGCGCAGACCTTTGGCGGAGTGCCGGCGCATGCTGTTTCCGTTCATTCAGGAGGCCTATGCCCACGACTTGCGCTCGGTGCTGATCGTGCATGGCCGTGGCCGCGAGCTGGATAGCCCAGCCAACGTATTACGCTCTTATATCGCCAAGTGGGTGACCCAGTTCGACGAAGTGCAGGCGTATGTCTCCGCCCAACCGTCGGAGGGCGGGTTGGGCGCCACCTGGGTGATGCTGCGCAAGAGCGATCGCGCCAAGGCCCACAATCGAGAGCGCCAGCAGAAACGGCGAGGCTGAACGCAAAAACGCCGACAGGGGCTGCCCCGGTCGGCGTTTTTTAACGTATGGCCGCGCCTAGTGGCTGGCGGTCAAACGCTTCTCGAACAGCGCCTGACGCTCTTCGACGTCCGTCTGGTAGCGAACGCTGAAGGCGTTGAGGGCACGCAGGGCGTCTTCGGGGTGCTGATCATCCCGCAGGGCCATGGTCGAAAACCCGCAGCGGCGCATGTAATCGAGCTGGTCGACCAGCACGTCACCCACTGCACGAATTTCCCCCGTGAAGCCGTAACGCTCCCGCAGCAGGCGGGCAATGGTGTAACCACGGCCATCGGTAAAGGCAGGAAAATCGACGGCAACGGCAGGTGCTTTATCGAGCGTGCTGGCCAGCTTGGCATTCAGCTCGGTATCACTGGCCAACAGAGGGGCCAGTTCCGCATCTTCCTTGTTTGCCTGCCAGAGCGCCAGCGGCACGAACGCAGGGCGCTGCTCGGGCAGCGCGTCGGCATCGTAGGAAACGCACCAGGCATTCTCTGCGGCCAACTCACCCTCTTCGATCAGGTGATCCACGTGCACCGGCGTCTGTGGCAGCGCTTCGGCTTGAGTGTCATTGCTGGGCATAAACACGCTCCTTGAAGGGTTTCAGGCCAATGCGACGGTAGGTATCCAGGAAGCGCTCGTCTTCGTGGCGTTCGGCCACGTACACTTCCAGCACTTTCTCGACCACACCCGGCACGTCTTCGCGGAAGAAGGAGGGGCCGAGAATCTTGCCTAACGAAGCATCATCGGTGGCGTTACCGCCAATCGAGATCTGGTAATACTCTTCGCCTTTCTTGTCGACGCCCAGAATGCCGATATGGCCAACGTGGTGGTGACCACAAGCGTTCATGCAGCCGGAGATGTTCAGGTCCAGCGGCCCCAGGTCGTAAAGGAAGTCGAGGTCCTCGAAACGCTCCTGGAGCGCCTGGGCGATGGGGATCGACACCGCATTGGCAAGGCCACAGTAATCACCGCCGGGGCAGCAGATGATGTCGTTGAGCGTGCCTACCGTGGGGTTGGCCATGCCCAGCGCGTCCAGCTCGTTCCAGAGTGCTTCGATCTCGTCGACGGGCACGTCCGAGAGCACCAGGTTCTGCTCATGGGTAACACGTACTTCACCGAAGCTGTAACGGTCTGCCAGGTCGGCAACGGCGTCCATCTGGTCGGCGGTCACGTCGCCAGGCGCGTGCTCACGGCGCTTGAGCGACAGCGTCACGGCCTTGTAGCCCGGCACTTTGTGGTCGGTCACGTTGTTGGTGACGAAACGCGCAAAACTGCGGTTTTCACCGCGCAGCTGTTCGTAGGCTTCGATGGCGCTCTCGCTGACAGGGCGGCGCTCGGGCTCCGGGAAGTGCACCTTGGCGGCATCCACGGCGGCCTGGTTCAGCGTTTGCGGGCCATCCTTCAGGTGGGCCCACTCTTCATCGACGCGGCGACGGAACTCTTCGATACCCAGCGCCTTGACCAGGATCTTGATGCGCGCCTTGAACTTGTTGTCGCGGCGGCCAAACTGGTTGTACACCCGCACGCAGGCTTCCAGGTAGGTCAGCAGGTGCTGCCAGGGCAGGTCATGGCGGACCACGTCACCAATCATCGGCGTACGTCCCAGGCCACCGCCTGCCAGTACCGAAATGCGCAGCTCACCTTCATCGTTGCGCCACAGGCGCAGCCCAATATCATGCACTTGAATGGCTGCACGGTCCTGAGCGGCGCCGGTGACGGCGATCTTGAACTTACGCGGCAGGTAAGCGAATTCGGGGTGCAGCGTCGACCATTGGCGAATCAGCTCGCACCAAGGGCGCGGGTCTTCAACTTCATCGTTGGCGATACCCGCAAACTGGTCGCTGGTGGTATTACGGATACAGTTGCCACTGGTCTGGATGGCGTGCATCTGCACCTTGGCCAGTTCTGCCAGGATGTCCGGCACGTCTTCCAGGGCGGGCCAGTTCAGTTGAAGGTTCTGACGCGTGGTGAAGTGGCCATAGCCGCGGTCGTAGCGACGGGTGATCTCCGCCAGCGCGCGCAGCTGATAGCCCGCCAGCATGCCGTAGGGAATGGCAATGCGCAGCATCGGGGCATGCTTTTGAATGTAGAGCCCGTTCTGCAACCGCAGGGGGCGGAACTCTTCTTCTCCCAAACGCCCTGCGCGGTAGCGTTCCATCTGGTCGCGGAACTGAGCGACGCGCTCATCGACCAGCGTCTGGTCATGAATATCATAACGGTACATGTGGCACGATCCTGCTAAAAGCGAAATGGTCACGTCGGGACGGACGGTATTGTGCCGCCACCTTAACGCGGGCGTCATATTCTACAAAAGAATATATAATTATCTTTTTATCGTTAAATGCTATTAATGCGTTTGCGCTCAGGCATTCGCCTTGAGGCCGTGGGCCAGCCAGCGTCGCCGCTGCCATACCCATAAAAAACTGCCGGAATTGAGCAGCCGGTAGCATAGCTGACTCAGCCATACGCCGACCAGCCCGTAGCCCATGACAATGCCGACCCACCAGGCCAAGGGCAGAAATACCAGCCACTGCATGCCCAGCGTCAACAGCATCACGGTACGTTGTGCGCCCGCTCCCATCAACGCCTGGGCCAGCACCAGGGCAGCCGCATCCAGCACGATCATCACAGCGGTAATGCGTAGCGGCAGTGTCCCAAGTTCGAGCAGCGCCGGATCTGTAAAAAAGATCCCCAGCATCTGCGCGGGAAACAGCAGCATGGGGAGCGCCAGTATACTCAACATCATGGCCGCGACGCGAAGGGCGTCCAGCCCCCAGCGATGTGCCTCGCGCTGATCGTCACGCCCTAGGGCTTCGCCCACCAGGCTCATGGCAGCCACGCCAATACCTACGCCAGGCAGAATCAGCAGCAGAGAGAGGTTCACCAGCACATGGCCTACCGCCACGCTGGAGGTACCCAACCGCCCCAGCAGCCAGAACAGCACCACATAGCCCGCGGCAAACCAGAGCTGTTGAAGGGAGTGGGGGAAGGCCAGCCGGACGGTTTGCAGTAGGGCCGCCAACGGCAAGGGCTGCCACGTAATGCGCGCCCGCAGCGTTACCCAGGCCCAGGCCAGCAGGCCCAGCAGCAGTGAAAGGCTGGTGCCCATGGCCGCGCCGTTGGTGCCCAGCGCAGGCAAACCTGCCAACCCGTAAATCAGCCCTGCGCTGAGCAGCACGTTGACCAGATGCACCGCCACGACAATACGCAAATACAGGTGGGTGTGCTGAAGCCCGTTCCAGTAGCCCCTCAGGCAGAGGGTCATGGCGATCACCGCAAGCGACAGCACTCGCCAGCGAAAGTAGTCGACGGCTACCTGCGAGACATCATCGGCGGGAGCGATCAGCTGTATCCACCAGGGGGCTTGCCACCACGCCAAGGCGGTCAAGGGAACCCCTATCCCCAGGCTGATGAGCAGCCCGGCCTGCAAGGCCGTGGGCGCGGTGCGGCCTTCTCCGAAAGCGTGAGCGGTCTGAGATTGCACGCTTGACGAGAGGCCGAACACCAGTGCCGTCATCATGAACATGGCGTAGCCACCCAGCCCCACGCCCGCCAGAGCCTCCTCCCCCAAGTGGCCCACCAGCGCGGCATCCACCAGGTTGAGCACACTCTGAGACAGCATGCCCAGCATGACCGGGAGAGCAAGGCGCATGACCTTGCTCTGACGACGAACCGGCGACATCAGCTCAGATCGTAGGAGAGCACGGGCGCCAACCAGCGCTCCATTTCTTCCAGCGACATCTGTTTGCGCTGCGCCAGCGCATCGACCTGGTCACGGGTAATCTTGCCGGTGGAGAAGTACTTCGACTGCGGATGGGCAAAGTACCATCCGGACACCGCTGCCGCTGGCCACATGGCAAAATTCTCGGTCAGCACGAGCCCGGTATTCTTTTCGGCTTCCAACAGCCGGAACAGCGTGGCTTTTTCGGTGTGATCAGGGCAGGCAGGATAGCCGGGGGCAGGGCGGATGCCTTGGTACTTCTCGGCGATCAAGGCCTCGTTGTCCAGCGTCTCTTCCGGCACGTAGCCCCAGAACTCCTTGCGTACCCGCTCATGGATACGCTCGGCAAAGGCCTCCGCCAAACGATCGGTCAGGGCCTGTACCAGGATGGCATTGTAGTCATCTCCCGCCGCTTCATAGGCTTTGGAAAGCTCATCCACACCATGGCCCGTGGTGACCGCAAAGCCCCCGATCCAGTCAGCCTTGCCGCTCTCCTTGGGGGCGATGAAATCAGCCAGGCTGTAACAGATGCCGTCACGGCCTTTGGTGGTCTGTTGACGTATATGATGCAGACGCTCGACGACCTGGGTGCGGGATTCGTCGGCATAGACTTCGATGACATCGTCGTCCACGCTGTTGGCAGGCCACAGGCCAATCACACCCCGCGCCTGCACGCGTTTTTCATCGATCAGCTTGCGCAGCATCACCTGCGCATCGGCAAACAGGCTGCGCGCCGCTTCACCCACGATCTCGTCGTCGAGAATCTTCGGGTATTTGCCGGCCAGTTGCCAGCTCATGAAGAAGGGCGTCCAGTCGATGCGCTCCACCAGCTCGTTCAGGTCGTAATCGTCGAAGGTCATCAAACCCGGCTGCCGGGGGGCCACAGGGGTATGCGTAGCCCAGTCGGTGCGGAAGCGCCGCTTGCGAGCCTGGGTGTAGTCCAGGTCGGCGGCTTTGGGACGACGCTTGGCGTTGCGCTCGCGGACCTTTTCGTACTCTTCACGAATCTCGGCGACGTAGGCCGCCTTGAGGTTGGGCGCCAGCAGCTTGCCGGCCACGCCCACGGCGCGGGAGGCGTCGGTGACGTAGATGACCGGGTGGTCGTACTGGGGCTCTATCTTGACGGCGGTATGCGCCTTGGAGGTCGTCGCACCGCCGATCAGCAGCGGCAGGTTCATGCCGCGTCGCTGCATCTCTTTGGCCACATGGACCATCTCATCCAGCGAAGGCGTGATCAGACCCGATAGGCCGATGATATCGGCATTGTGGTCAATGGCGGCCTGGAGAATTTTCTCGGTGGGCACCATGACGCCCAGGTCGATCACTTCGTAGTTGTTACACTGCAGCACCACGCCGACGATGTTCTTGCCGATATCGTGGACATCGCCCTTGACCGTGGCCATCACGATCTTGCCCTTGGCCTGGGTCTCGGCGCTTTTCTCCGCTTCGATGAACGGGATCAGATAGGCCACCGCCTGCTTCATGACGCGGGCCGACTTGACCACCTGGGGCAGGAACATCTTGCCCGCGCCAAACAGGTCGCCGACCACGTTCATGCCATCCATCAGCGGTCCTTCGATGACCTCGATGGGGCGTTCAGCCTGGGCGCGGGCCTCTTCGGTATCTTCCTCGATGAACGCCGTCACGCCTTTGACCAGCGCATGCTCGATGCGCTTGTTGACCGGCCAGCTGCGCCACTCCAGATCTTCCTTCTTGGCTGCGCCGCTGCCATCTCCCTTGTACTTGTCGGCAATGTCCAGCAACCGCTCGGTGCCATCATCACGGCGGTTGAGCACCACGTCTTCGACGGCGTCACGCAGTTCGGCGGGCAGGTCATCATAAACCGCCAGCTGGCCGGCGTTGACGATGCCCATGGTGAGCCCGGCGCGAATCGCGTGGTAGAGGAACACCGAGTGGATGGCTTCCCGCACCGGGTTGTTGCCACGGAACGAGAACGACACGTTGGAGACGCCACCTGAAATCATCGCATGGGGCAGGTGCTCACGGATCCACTGGGTGGCCTCGATGAAATCGACGGCGTAGTTGTTGTGCTCCTCGATGCCGGTGGCGATGGCGAAGATGTTCGGGTCGAAGATGATGTCTTCCGCCGGGAAGCCTATCTCGTCCACCAGCAGGCGGTAGGCGCGTTCACAGATTTCCACCTTGCGGGCGAAGGTATCGGCCTGGCCCTCTTCGTCGAAGGCCATCACGACGATCGCCGCACCAAAACGACGACATTTGGTGGCCTGTTCGCGGAACGCCGCTTCACCCTCTTTGAGCGAGATGGAGTTGACCACCGCCTTGCCTTGCACGCACTTCAAGCCCGCCTCGATGATGTCCCACTTGGAGGAGTCGATCATGATGGGCACCCGGGCAATGTCAGGCTCCCCGGCAATCAGGTTGAGGAAGCGCACCATGGCTTCCTGCGACTCCAACATGCCTTCGTCCATGTTGATGTCGATGATTTGCGCGCCACTCTCGACCTGCTCCAGCGCCACTTCCAGCGCCGTGGTGAAGTCCTCTTCGACGATCAGGCGTTTGAAGCGGGCCGAGCCGGTCACGTTGGTACGCTCACCCACGTTGACGAACAGCGAGTCGGCCTCGATGTTGTAAGGCTCCAGGCCCGCCAGGCGGCAGGCACGACGGCGCTCGGGCACCTGACGGGGCGCCATGCTGTGAACGGCCTCGGCAATGGCGCGGATATGTTCCGGCGTCGAGCCACAGCAGCCGCCAATGATGTTGACCAGACCGCTCTGGGCAAACTCGCCCACGATGGCCGCCATCTCTTCTGGCGTCTGGTCGTACTCGCCGAACTCGTTCGGCAAGCCCGCATTGGGGTGTGCCGACACGAAGGTATCGGCCTTGGTGGCCAGCTCTTCCAGGTAAGGGCGCAGCTCTTCGGCCCCCAGCGCACAGTTGAGGCCCACCGAGAGGGGCTGGGCATGACGAATGGAGTTCCAGAAGGCTTCGGTGGTCTGCCCTGACAGGGTGCGCCCGGACGCATCGGTGATGGTCCCCGAAATCATGATCGGCAAACGACGGCCCAGATCTTCGTAAAGCTCTTCAAGGGCGTAAATGGCGGCCTTGGCATTGAGCGTGTCGAAAATGGTCTCGATCATGATCAGATCGGCACCACCCTCGATCAGCGCGTTGGCGGCTTCGTAATAATTCTCACGCAGCTCGTCGAAGGTCACGTTGCGCTTGGCGGGGTCGTTGACGTCCGGCGACAGCGATGCGGTACGCGAGGTAGGCCCCAGCACGCCTGCCACGTAGCGGGGGATGTCGGTTTCCGCGGCCACGGCATCACACACCTCTCTGGCCAGCCGGGCAGACTCCCTGTTCAGCTCGGGCACCAAGTCTTCCATGCCATAGTCGGCCTGGGAAAGTCGTGTGCTGTTGAAGGTGTTGGTTTCGAGAATATCGGCGCCTGCCAGCAGGTAGTCGCGGTGGATACGGGCCACCACGTCGGGGCAGGTCAGGGCCAGCAGGTCGTTGTTGCCCTTGAGATCTGAAGGCCAGTCGTGAAAACGCTCGCCACGAAAATCCTCTTCACTGAGCTGGGCATTCTGCAGCATGGTACCCATGCCGCCATCCAGAATCAGGATGCGTTGGGTCAGGCGTTGGGTAAGGGATGCAGTCAAATCACTAGCGGCCATGGCAGGGGAAGTTCTCCAGCGTCTCGGTCGAAAAGGATATTCTTGTTGTCGTCGTCATGAGTGAGCGGGCTTATCATACCAAAGGGTGCTCGCAAGGGCAGCAAGTAAGCCATGCCGCTCGCCCAATAGCCGACTAAAACGGTCGGGATTGTGTCGCAACGTGGTTTTGCTTACCATAGGCACAAATGACATGTGAAGTGGCAACGCCACTACCACGGGAGGATAACATCCCTTATGACCACGACTATCGAAGCGCCGGGCATTGACATCACTGATAGCGCACAGGGCTACCTCGCCGAGCTGCTGGAAAAGCAGAACGTCGAAGGCATTGCCGTGCGTATTTTCATTACCCAACCGGGCACGCCTTATGCAGAAACCTGCCTGGCATACTGCCGCCCGGGTGAAGAAGAGCCCACCGACGTCAAGCTCGAGCTTGACAAGATCAACGTGTTTCTCGACAAGAACAGCCTGGCGTTTCTTGAAGAGGCCGTGGTGGACTTCAATGCCGACCGTATGGGTGGGCAGCTGACCATCAAGGCACCCAACGCCAAGATGCCCAAGGTCAATGCGGACAGCCCGCTGGAAGATCGCATCAACTATATCCTGTACAGCGAGATCAATCCCGGGCTGGCGGCCCACGGCGGTGAGATCAAGCTGGTCGAGCTGACCGAAGATAAAATGGCCATCCTGGCCTTTGGTGGCGGTTGCCAAGGCTGTGCCGCGGTCGACCTGACCCTCAAGGATGGCGTCGAAAAAACGCTGCTGGAGCGCATCCCCGAGCTGGCGGGTATTCGTGACGTCACCGACCACACCGATACCAGCAACGCCTACTATCGTTAATGGCGGCCATGCTTGGCAGCAACGCTGTTATTTAGCACTTTCCATGAACAACGCCCGGCAGCCACGCTGCCGGGCGTTGTTGTATCTGCTCACTCCTGCGATTTAGGGGCCATGGCCTCCGGCAGTGATGCCAGCTGTGCCTGCATGGCTTCCATCCGCTGCCATAGCTGCTGCTGCCACTCTTCACGCGCTGTCGACTGCTGCTGCTCGACCTCTAACGCCTGCCTTGCCTGATCGAGATTACGCTGAGCGGTTTCCAGTGCGGCTTTGAGTGTCTCCTGATGCCCCTGATGCGTTTGCAGCTGCTGCTCGAGCTTGCCGTTGTCCACCTGCAAACGGCTGACCGTATCGCTTTTATTGCGCAACTCCTGCTCCAGTGTTTGGCTACGCTTTTCCCACTGCTGCAGGCGTTTCTGCAGCGCTTTCTCTTCGTTGGCACGCTCTTGGCGCAGAGTGTCCAGTAGCGCCATCAAACGCGCCTCGGCGGCTTCGTTACGCTGCTCCTCCTGTGCGAGGCGCTCCTCCCATGCCTGCTGCCGAGTCTCCAGCTGCGCAGTACACTCTTGTTGAGTGGCCGTCAGCAACCGCTGGGCTTCTTGCAGGTCTGCCAGATGCTGCTCGGCATGCTCTGTGGCCTGCTGCGCCTGCTGCTGCCAGTGCCGCTCGCGGGCCTGACACTCGGCCAACTCACGATGCAGCTGCTCCAGGCGCTGCTCGGTGTGGCGCAGGTGCTCCGCCAGGGCGCTTTCTCGCTGCTCGGCATTGGCGGCCTGCTGGCGTGCTTCGGCGGCGTCCTGCTGAGCACTTTCTACTTGCCTGTTGGCCTCTTCGCGATAGTGCGACAGTGCCTCGTTGGCCAGCTCCTGCGCTTCACTCCATAGTTCACTGGCCACATTGGCCACCACTTCCGGGACGCCCTTGGGTGGGGGCACGTCACGATTCTGCTCACGCGCCGCCCGCCAGGTGCGGAAGTGTTCGCTGATGGTGGTGAAGCTGCCGGTCCCCAGCACATCGCGTATGCGCTGCACGCTTGGCGTGTCGCCACGTGACAGCAAGGTATCGATTGCCTGCTGCACATCACCGTACTGAATGCCGTTCCGAGCCATGCCTGTTTGATCCTTGAAGTGAGTCGCGCCTGAAGTGTTCAGGATGGATATTTGCTGTGCGCCATTGTCGTGTAAAAACGGACTCAACTCAATTATTACGTATTACATAAAACGTAATATTATTTATTTTAAAACCTATAAATTCAAGATTACCCATATTATCTTGAATTTATGTGTCAAAAAGGCGATGCTGAGCGCTCTGATAGCGCGAGTTACCACCATGACCCAGCCACCTGTGCCGCTCTACGACTCAACGCACCTTGCGACCTTCGCCAACGGGCTGGAGATGGCCGAGCGGAAGGGCAGTGCCGACGTGTTTTCCGACATAGGGGGCAGGCTAACAACCACCGATTCAGCAACGCCCCATGTGGCGGCCGACACCGACTATCAGGCCGTTGCGCAATGGCTGGCGGAGTACCAGGACAGCCCGCAAACCCTGAAGAGCTATCGCCGTGAAGCGGAGCGGCTGTTGCTCTGGTTGGGCAGTCAGGGGCGCGGGCTAAGGGAGGTGAACCGTGAAACGTTGCGGGACTTCGAGGCATTTCTGGAAAACCCGCAGCCCAGGGAGATGTGGGTAGGACCTTCCAAACCACGCCACCATACGGCTTGGCGACCGTTTCGCGGCGGGCTGTCACCGGCCAGTCGACGTCAAACCCTCGTCATCCTGCAAGGGCTGTTTGGCTGGCTAGTGGAAGCAGGGTGGGTAGGCCACAACCCATTCGTGCTGATGCGCGACAAATCGCGCCGCCTCAATAATCAGACCCAACGTATCGAACGCTACCTGGAGCGACCGCTATGGGACTGGCTATGGACGTGGCTGAATACACGGCCTATGCCCGCGGATGCACGCGGCCGCTATGAGCATGCGCGGCATCGCTTCATTTTCGGCTTTGCCTACCTATTGGCGCCGCGTATCTATGAGATGGCCAACGCCACCATGGCCGATTTTCGGGTCAGTGAAGGGCGCTGGTGGTGGCATGTGATTGGCAAGGGCGGCAAGCAAGCGCGCATACCGCTGCCCGAGGACATGCAGGCGTGCCTGCAACAGTGGCGGCAGGCGCTGGGCTTAGCGGGCCTGCCCGGTGTTAGCGAACATGGCCCGCTGATCCGCGCGCTGGACAAGCAGCGCGGCATCAGCGACAACCAGCTCTATCGTTTGATCAAGGAGGCCTTCGGTGATGCTGCTATGGCCCTTGAAGCAGAAGGGGGCAAGAGGGAGTATATCGATGCGCTACGCATGGCTACGCCCCACTGGCTACGCCACACTTCGATTACCCATCAAGCCCAGGCGGGTGTCAGCCTGCGCTACCTGGCAGAAAACGCCCGCCACTCAAGACTGGATACCACCAGCCGCTACCTGCACACCGAAGCCCATGAGTGGCATGAGCAGCAGCAGCGGCATCGCTTGAAAACAGCACCCCTAGAACAGCCTTGAACCGTTATAATGTTGGCCTTCAACGCACTTACCCTGAAAAGGAACCACCATGACCACTTCCGGTGCCGAGCTCGCCCAACAAGAGCTGGTCGAAGAGTTTGAAATGTTCGATAACTGGATGGATCGCTACCAGTACATCATCGATATGGGGAAGCAGCTCCCGGCGTTTCCCGCTGACAAAATCACCGACGAATTCAAGATTCAAGGCTGCCAGTCAAACGTGTGGATGTGCCATGAAGAGCAGGGCGGCCGCTTGATCTTCAAGGCCAAGTCCGACGCTGCCATCGTCTCGGGGCTTATCGCGGTGCTGCTGCGCATTTATAGCGAGCGCACGGCAGAGGAAATCCAGCAGACGGAGCCGCATTTTCTGGCAGATCTGGGATTGGACAAGCACCTGTCACCCACCCGGAGCAACGGCCTGCATGCCATGCTGGAGCGCATCTATCAGGTGGCTAAACAGCATTAGATAAGCAATTTGCTAATGCTCTGAAGGTTTGGAGGAGGGGCCTGAGCAGCAGCCATCATCTTCCTTGCAAAGCTGCTCGCTGCGGCCGCCCGGCACCGGGTCCATGCCCCCCGCGCTGCCGGGGTGGCAACGCAGGATGCGCTTGAGCGCCATCCAGCCCCCTTTGAAAGGGCCATGCACCTGGATGGCTTCGATGGCATAGGACGAGCAGCTGGGCCAGTAGCGACAGCGGGGGCCCAAGAGCGGGCTGATCGTATATTGATAAAGCCGAACCAGGCCGACCATCAATAGTGACACTCCCTTGATCAACGCGTTCTTTACCACCTTCAGCGCTTTCAAGAGGGTGCCTTCAAGGGCTTTTTTTGCCATACAGCGTGGCGGGGTCGATCAAGGGCTCGCTGGTGATGGCGGCCTTGTGGGCATCCACCGCCACGTAAAAACAGCTGCGCCTGCCGGTATGACACGCGGGCCCCGTCTGGTCTACCTGCAGCAGCAGCGTATCGCCATCGCAATCCAGCGCAGCGCTTTTCAGATGCTGCTGCTGGCCGGACGTCTCACCCTTGCGCCAGAGCGCCTGACGAGAGCGAGAGTAGTAGCATACTCGTTGGGTAGTGAGCGTTTCTTCCAGCGCTTCCCGGTTCATCCAGGCCATCATGAGCACTTCGCCGCTGTCGTGCTGCTGTGCTATGGCAGGCAGCAGGCCATCCGAATTGAAGCGCACCGAGGCCAGGATGGTCGCCACATCGGGCAGCGTGTCTGAAGGGGAGGCGGACTCCAGCGACTTGAACAGATCGCCGTCGTACTGGTTGACTATGGACATCACGCGTTACTCGCAGGTCGGCACGCCTGGCACAAGCCCTGAAGCTCGATGGTCTGGCGCTCTACATGAAAGCCCTGGCGCTTGGCCAGCGCAGCCAGCTGGTCGCTGATTTCGTCCAGATGAAGCTCTTCCACATAACCACACTGACGGCAAATCAACAGCTGAAAGCCGTGGACGTGCTCCGGGCAGGCGCAGGCAACGTAAGCGTTCTGCGACTCGATGCGATGCACCAGCCCCTGGTCGATCAGGAACTCCAGCGCCCGATACACCGTCGGTGGCCGTGCGGCGGCATGCTCCGTGGAGAGCTGATCCAGCAGGTCGTAGGCTTTCAGGCCGCCACCATTTTCGGCGATCAACTCCAGCACCCGGCGGCGGATAGGGGTAAAGCGTACACCGCGAGTGTGGCACTGAGACTCGGCTTGTTGCAGTAACGTGTTGGCTTCAGTCATTGGACAGCTCGTTGAACATCATGGGCCTAGTCTACGCGCTTGCCGAAGAGGTGTCAGGCGTTTCCACCAGCTCGCTTCGCCGCGCAAAGTGATGCTGGGCAAACGCAACCCGCTTGGCAACGGGAACGTTATCTGGCTGCCGTTCGATCAAGTCCAGGCGGCGGCGCAGGCCTTCGCCATTGGTCATCTGGATGGCCAGGCCAGGGCGCGCGTTCAGCTCCAGAAGCATGGGGCCATGCTCCCGATCCAGCACCATATCGGTGCCGAGGTACCCCAGCCCGGTCATTTCATAGCAGCCCGCTGCGAGGTGCAGCAGCGTTTCCCACTGAGGTACCACCAGGCTAGCCAGATCATGCCCGGTGTCCGGGTGGCTGAAGCAGGGGCGGTCGAACTGCACACCGCGCAGCGCGGCTCCCGTGGCGATGTTCAGCCCTACACCCACTGCTCCCTGGTGGAGGTTGGCCTTGCCATCCGAGGCCGCCGTGGACAGGCGCATCATGGCCATGACCGGATACCCCTTGAACACGATGACGCGAATGTCCGGCACGCCTTCGTAGGTATACTCCAGCAGGCTCTCGTCGAAGTTGATCAGCGTTTCGATGACCGCGACGTCAGGGGAGCCCCCCAACGAATAGAGCCCCGAAAGTAGGTTCGAGACATGTCGCTCGATATCTTCCATGGTCAAGGAAGCACCGCTGGGCTTGAAGAACAGGCCATCCTCGACCCGCTCGATCACCAGGATTCCCTTGCCGCCGCTGCCTTTGGCGGGCTTGATGACGAAACCATGGTGACCTACCAGCATCTCGCTCATGTGCTTGACGCCGAATTGCGTGGTCACGGTACCGATCAGTTTGGGCGTGGTAATGCCGTACTGCTCGGCCAGCAGCTTGGTCTTGAGCTTGTCATCCACCAGCGGATAAAGATGGCGCGCGTTATATCGGCCGATATAACGAATATTGCGCCGATTCATGCCAATGATGCCTTTATCCCTCAGCCTGGTCGGCCAGGTCCAGTTTTCGAACCAACTCATGAGGGCTTCTCGTCATCGGTGATGGGTTTGAAGCGACGCAGTTCCAGCAGGCGATAGCCGGTGTAGTTGCCCAGCAGCAGAATGAACGCCATCAGGATCAGCTGTACGCCAAGGAAGTTGAAGGTGATGTGGCGCACCCAGGGGTTGTTCATGGCCAGGTAAGCCAGCACCGCCGTGAGCAGGCTGCCGCCGCCCTGGATCAGTACTTGCTTGGGGCCTTCCTCTTCCCAGAGGATCGACATGCGTTCGATGGTCCAGGCAAGAATGATCATCGGGAAGAAGGTCACCGTCAGGCCCGCACTCAGGCCCATGCGGTAGGCGAGTACCGTAAAGATGGAGATGATCGCGATGACCGTGATGATCACCGCCGACACCCTCGCCACCAGCAGCAGGTTGAGGTAGGAAAGGTAGTTGCGGATGATCAGACCAACGCTGACGATCAGCAGGAAACCGATCAGACCGGTCAACAGGGTGGTCTGGATAAAGGCCAGGGCAATCAGTACGGGCATGAAGGTGCCCGACGTTTTCACGCCCACCAGCACGCGCAAGAAGACCACCACCAGCGCGCCAATCGGGATCAGCAGAATCGTCTGGAACAGCGCTTGCTCTTCCAGGGGCAGGCTGTGAATCGAGAAGTTGAGCAGCGTATCATCGGAGTAGTGGTTGCGAACCGCCGCTGATGCAGGCTGATTGTGGGTCAGCATGGAGAACGATACTCGCGAGTTGGTACCGCCCTGTACTTCGAGCACGGCACGCCCGCCGGTTTCCCAGAGCAGCAGGTTCTCAGGGCGACCGCGCTCGCCGGTGGCAGGATTGAACAACGCCCACTCTTCGGCGGCCTGGTCGAATACCTGGATCCAGCTACTCAGGTTCTGGCGACGCCGTCCATCCTCGAGCAGCAGGCCACTCACTTCACGGGCCTGAACGCCCGCCTGGTTGAGCAGGCGCACGATCAGCGCAGAGGGCTGCATCTGGGTCAGCAATAGACGGGCATTTTCCCCCTGGCGTTCGCCAGTAATGTCGAGGATGAGCTCGCGGGCAAAGGTCGCGTTGTTGGCGCTACGCGCCCAGGCACGCTCGATGAGCTGGCTGGCGGCCGTGTCATAGGGGCTTTCCCAAGGGGTAATGCTGGGGATCCCTGGTGGCGTTTGAATGGGAGAGCGAGCGTCGGGGGATACCAGCATCTGCACGGAGTAGTAAAGCTGCTGACTACCGGCCGCGTCACGAATGGTCCACTGCGCCTGACGACCCATCTCATCGGCCTGGTACGCCAATCCATAGCCGGAAGACGCAGTATTTTCAGTCAATACGCGGTAACCCGCCTGATGAGAAGGCAGCGCGAAGTCTACCTGCACCGGCCCGTTCTGCGCATTGAAATTGATGACGGCTTCGATTTCCCATACCTGCCGCTGTTCACCCGGAAACCAGGGTATTTCGAACTGCAGATGCCTATGCACACTGGTGGCAATACCTGCCAACAGCAGCAACCCAACGATAAAATAAAATGGTAACCGGGACATGATGATTCCTTTCAGCGTAAAGCGGCAGGGGAGTGATATTACTCTTCGGTATCGTCTTGATCGGCCGCTTCATCGTCAGCCGCCTGCTCAGAAGGTTCACCGCCTGGAAATTCGGGGCGTTCATGAAGGTAGGTTTCCGCCACGTCGATGGTGGCAATGTCCATCATGAAGCGGCGACCCAGCAGCACCGGAAAATCCAGATGGGTACGGTCGTTCAGGGTGAACTCGACGTTCTCGCGGATCGGCCCCAGAGTCATCAGCAGCGAGATCACCGGACGCGACTCTTCGCCAGAAGCTTGCACGATTCTGACACGACGCTGGATGGGCGCCTCGATCCACTCGTCCCGAACGCGATCTACGACCACATCGTCTTCATTGAGTGCCAGCTTGAAGCGCACCCAGTTTTCACCGTCACGCTCAAAGCGCGTGATGTCCGAGGCGGACAGCGAGGAAGTATTGGCGCCAGAATCCACTCGGGCCTTGAGGTACGTACCGATGCCGGGAAAGCCGACCCATTCGCTGCGCCCAAGCAGCGTCTTGCCGTCTTCGACGGCTTCTGTCGGACACTCTTCACGAATGATCACGGGCTCCTCACCACGAGCTTCGAGATTGGCGACATCGTCACGCAGCAGGCGCAGGAGGCTTCCCACTTCGCGCACGTCGGCGGTCAGCGTGCGCTGCTGGGCAAGCTGCTGTTCATTGAGCGCCGAAGAAGCCTGACACTGTTGCTGCAAGCTGGATTCGAGTTCAAGGATACGCGTGTTGAACGACGCCTCGCTTAGTGGCGGGGGCTCATTCGATTCGGGCTGCGTCACTGCACAGCCTGCAAGCGACATCGACAAACCGGCCATTAGCCATAAAACACCTGAGCGCATAACGAGGGATATCCTTAAACAATAAGAGCACGAATGATAAGGAGAAGGGTATCTGCTTGTCCAACGTCACGGCGGCTTTTCATGGGCTCGCAAGGTGTTTGTGGCACACTATTTAACATAATATATATTATGCGAACTTATGTGTCTGAAAAGACGTGGATGAACGCTCATAGGCAGAACTGCAAGTGGCGCCAACCGACGACTGACGCAAAGCGGCCTGGCACCAGGCCAGGCCGCAAACACCTACGTCCGACGATCAGTCGTCAGCGGGTGCGTAGGATCCATCTTCACGGTGCACTTCGTTGCCGGTAATCGGCGGCGTGAACACACAGGCCAAGTGCATGGTCTTGTGGGCACGCAGCAAGTGCTCATCGTGCTGGTCGAGGATGTAGATGTCACCTGGCTTGATGGGCCAGATCTTGCCATCTGCCAGGGTTTCCACTTCGCCTTCGCCTTCGATGCAGTAGACGGATTCGTAGTGGTGCTTGTAGTGAATATGAGTCTCGGTCCCTTCAAAGATGCGCGTGATATGGAACGAGAAATTGCCGCCGTCATTGGCCAATACCAGGCGCGTGCTATCCCAGTTGCCGTTTTCGGCCGTGACGAGACGGTCGGTCTTGCGAGCTTCTTCGATATTACGAACGATCATGGGCGTACTCCATAACGTGGCAGCCAAGGCGGCTGCCGTTCCATTAAGCGTTGATGACTTTCTTGACCGACGCTTCCAGAATATCCAGCGCTTCGAGCAGGTCGGCATCTGGAATGGTCAGCGGGCACAGACATTTGACCACTTCGCCATCCTGGCCACTGGTTTCGATGATCAGACCCTCCTCGAAAGCCGTGCTGGTGATCTTGTCGGCAATCTCACCCGAGACCACATCGATACCACGCATCAGGCCACGACCGCGCTCTGTAGCAGGCATGCCGTTCTCGCTGAGCAGCGCTGCCAAGGCCTTGAAACGTTCTTCGACGATACGTGCTTTACGCTGAACGTCGCGTTCGAAGGTATCGTTGGACCAGTATTTTTTCAGCGCCGCCGTGGCAGTCACCATGGCGAGATTGAAACCACGGAACGTACCGTTGTATTGGCCTGGCTTCCACTTGTCGAGCTCCGGGCGCATCAATACGTGGGCGAACGGCAAGCCAAAACCTGACAGCGACTTGGAGTTGGTCACGATGTCTGGCGTGATGCCTGCATGCTCGAAGCTGAAGAATTTGCCGGTACGGCCACAGCCTGCCTGAATGTCGTCCACGATGAGAAGAATGTCGTGGGCACGGCAAATCTGTTCCAGGCGCTTGAGCCACTCCAGGCCCGCCACGTTGATACCGCCCTCCCCCTGCACGGTCTCGACGATGACGCCGGCCGGAACATCGAGACCACCCGACTTGTCGTTGAGCAGCTTCTCGAAGTAATCCAGCGTATCGGCGTGCTCGCCCATGTAGCCATCGAACGGCAGGAAGCTGGCGCCCTGAGTGGGAATACCGCCGGTGGCTTCGCGGAACTTGCGATTACCGGTGGTGGCCAGTGCGCCCATGGTGACACCGTGGAAGCCGTTGGTGAAGGTCACAATGTTATGGCGACCTTTAGCAACACGGGCCAGGCGAATGGCCGCTTCCACTGCGTTGGTGCCGGTAGGCCCAGGCAGATGCACCTTGTAGTCCAGACCACGTGGCTTGAGGATCACGTTTTCCAGCGTTTCGAGGTAGTCACGCTTGGCGCTGGTCCACATGTCCAGGCCATGTACGACGCCATCCGTAGCCAGATAGTCGATCATTGCCTGCTTCAAGTGCGGGTTGTTATGACCGTAGTTGAGCGTTCCGGCACCGGCAAGAAAATCGATGTACTCACGCCCATTCTCATCGGTCAGGCGTGCGTTCTGGGCCTTTTTGAAGACGACAGGAAAAGAACGTGAATAGGTACGAACATTGGATTCCATGCGTTCGAGCGTCTGGGTCTGCATAAGCGACCTCCTTATCAGTCGGGTCTGGTTGGCCTGATCGGCAAAAAGTGGCAGCCGGGGCAACACAAGCGGGAAAACCGTTAACCTTGAAAGCTGTCAGAGACTGCCAGTTTGAAACGGGCCGATTCTTACCAGGTTTTCCGGATCGTGCTCTCCACCGAGCTGCTCGGTCGAAAAGTATTCACGGCTGTTCAACGGGGCCTGCCAGCGGGCAGCCAAGCGGCGAAAGAGCCCCCAGGATGCCTGATTGTCAGGGGTGATGGTGGTTTCGAGGTGGTGCACGTCATCCAGTTCAGGACGCGACATGATCGCCTCTACCAGCCGCCGTGCAAGCCCTGTACCACGCGCTTTCTCGCCTACGGCAACTTGCCACAGGAAGTAGGTATCAGGGGCATTGTCTTTCACATAACCTGAGACGAAGCCGACGATCTCACCCTCTTCGTTGGTGGCCACCGCACAGGTATCTCGAAACTGGGTTGCCAGCAAAAGATAGGCATATGCGGAATTGACATCCAGCGGCGGGCACGCCTTGACCAGCTCGTAGATGCCCCAACCGTCATCGGCATTGGGCTTGCGAATGAACAGCGGCGCTTCGGCATGGCCCACGACGGCATCGGCCACGGTGGGTCTGGCGAGCTCTGCTGAGGGTGTAAAAGGCTTGATAGGCGTACTCATGGTTATGCTTCGCTGTAGCGAATTTGAGCTTCATTATAACAGCTGATTATGAGCAATTCAAAAATCATATTATTTATCCGAAGGTTTTCCATAATCCAGGATTATCAAAGTGGCCCTGCCGCTCACAGGACTGGCCTGCACGATCACGATTCACTGAGTCTAGAACACCCACGCGTATGCGCGAGACAAAAAAAGAGGCAAGCTTCCGCTCGCCTCTTTTTTTGACACTAATGCCCCTGGCCAAGCCGACGCTCAGTAGCGTGAGGGAGTCCTTAGCGTGACGAACTCTTCTGCCGCCGTGGGGTGAATGCCCACGGTACGATCGAAGTCTTCCTTGGTCAGCCCTGCGCGCACGGCAATGGCAACACCCTGGATCAGCTCCCCCGCCTCTTCACCTACCATATGAGCCCCCACCACGACGTCAGTCGCATCGTCGACGATCAACTTCATCAACACACGCTCATCGCTCCCCGAAAGCGTGTGCTTCATGGGCTTGAAATCGGTGCGATAGACTCGAATGCCGTCGAACTGCTCTCTGGCGGCTTCTTCGGAGAGCCCTACCGTGCCGATATTGGGATGACAGAAAACAGCGGTCGGTATCGTGTGGTAATCCAGTGGCCGCGGGGGCCGCTGATGGAAGTGGATGTCGACCAGCTGCATGGCTTCTGCCAGCGCGACAGGCGTCAG
The DNA here is from genome assembly GCF_050709225.1 of Halomonas sp. KM007. Classification (NCBI taxonomy): domain Bacteria; kingdom Pseudomonadati; phylum Pseudomonadota; class Gammaproteobacteria; order Oceanospirillales; family Halomonadaceae; genus Halomonas; species Halomonas sp. KM007. The sequence goes on from NZ_CP136131.1 coordinate 115,161, forward strand.
TTCTGGGCCCGCGGTCAAATCTCCCAGCGCTAGAACGGAGGGCACACGGGTCTGGAATCGAGCGTCTACCGGTACTTTGCCGTCTGCATCAAGCTCGATCTGCAGCGCCTCGAGTCCCAGTCCTGCCGTATTGGACTTTCGACCCGTCGCTGCCAGCACGGCATCGACTTCCAATACGTCTCTGTTGGTCAGCTCCACTCGGAGCGCGCCACACTCCAGCGCATCGATACGAGCGATGTTGACACCAAAATGAAGATTGACGCCTTTCTTGGCCATTTCCGCGCGGGTGAACTCCCGGACTTCCTGATCGAACCCTTTCAGGAACATCTCACCGCGATAAATGAGGTGGGTGTCGCTCCCCAGCCCATTGAAGATGCTGGCAAACTCCACCGCGATATAGCCGCCCCCCAGCACCAGGAAACGCTCAGGGAAGCGTTCGAGATCAAACACCTGATTGGAGGTGAGCGCCAGTTCGCTGCCCGGAAACTCGGGCACCCATGGCCAACCGCCCGTCGCCAGCAGGATCTTCTCGGCACTGTAAGTGGTTTCCTGACCCTCTTGGGTCAACACAACCTGGTGCGGCCCTGCCAACCGTGCACGGCCATTGAGCAGCGTGACGCCCGCACCTTCCAGCATACGCTGGTAAATGCCATTGAGACGCTTGATTTCGCTGGTCTTGTTGTCGCGCAAGGTGGCCCAGTCAAAGGTCGGTGGCGCACTCATTTGCCAGCCAAAACCTGCCGCATCGTCAAAGCTATCGTGAAAATGCGCAGCGTAGGAGTAAAGCTTCTTGGGCACACAGCCCACGTTGACGCAGGTGCCACCCAGGTAACGATCCTCAGCTACCGCTACCCGAGCGCCCGTCGCGGCGGCCATGCGCGCGGCACGCACCCCCCCCGATCCCGCCCCAATCACCAGTAAATCGTAATCATGCGCCGTTTTGGCTGACCCGGTGTCTGACATCGTTTCTGACATGGTTGCTTCTACTCCTTGCTTGAAGCTGCCGCACTTGATAGGCAACCCCCGATTGATCTGGAACTGACGAGACGCATAAAACTCGTTACTCTGTACGCCCTCGGCAGCATCGGCATGCTGCTTCTACGATGGAACTCGTGCTCCTGGGAGACTCAATTGTCCGATAAAATTGCCACGCTGCTGGAAAACAACCGCGCCTGGGCCGAGCGGATGTGTCAGGAAGACCCTGATTATTTCAAGCGCCTCTCGAGCCAACAAAAGCCAGACTACTTGTGGATTGGCTGCTCCGATAGCCGCGTACCGGCCAATCAGATCATCGCGTTGCCGCCTGGCGAAGTGTTCGTTCACCGCAACGTCGCGAATCTTTTGCACCATACCGACATGAACGCCCTGTCGGTGGTGCAGTATGCCGTCGACGTCCTCAAGGTCAGTCATATCATGATCGTTGGCCACTACGGCTGCGGGGGCATCAAGGCCGCCGTCACCGGAGGCGAGTGCGGCGTCGTAGACTACTGGCTGCACTCGGTGCGTGAGCAGTACAACCAGCACCGCCCAACGCTGGAAGCCCTGCCTATCGACGCGCAAATCGATCGAATGTGTGAACTCAACGTACAGGCGCAAGTGAACAGCCTGTGTCGCACCAAGATCCTCCAGCGCGCCTGGCAGCGTGGCCAGGAGATCTCGGTGCATGGTTGGGTATATGGCCTGGACGATGGCCGGGTGAAAGACCTCGATTGCACCATAAGCGGGCTCGAACAGGTCGAAACCCTCTACCGCATCGACCGCGTTCAGTCGGGCGATTGAGCATAGGCCATCGCGCTAGTTGTAGCGATAAGCGCGGTGGCAGCTCCGGCAGCTGAGACTCACGTCCGAAAAGGCCCGCGTAGCGGCACGGTAATCCTCCTGCTGTGCGGCCTCCACCAGGTCGGCTACTTTTTCTTCCAGGTCAACGAAACCCGCCGAGAAGTCTTCCCACTCCTGCCATATTTCCGGCCGAGCATCGGAACCACGCCCATGGGTGCCTTCGATGAAGGCAGGCAGGAAGTGCGCTTGCGTGGCTTTCTGCTGCAGCTCCTCCAGGCGAGGTTCGGCCCCACGAGCATCACGATTATTGACCAGGTCAAAACGCAGCTGGCGCAGCAACCGCTCCAGGTCTTTCAACTCATCCTGGCGCCATATCACGGCTTCTCGTTCACTGGCAAACGGCGTATCTTCTACCGTTGTCGGCATGTCCGGCGTGCTGGCCTGAGTCGTCGACCCCAGCGTCAACAGCGCACACCCCGCCATGTTAATCAGCCATGGATAGTCACGTCCACGTCGCCACATCGTTGTTATCCTGTTCAAACGGTCATCGTTGTTAGCCAATCGCACAGGTCACGCCCGTGCCCTTCAACCCGCAATAGCCACCGGGATTTTTATCGAGGTACTGCTGGTGGTACGCCTCGGCATAGTAGAACGTGTCCAGCGGTTTGATTTCCGTGGTGATACGCCCTTTGCCCGCCGCTTCCAGCGCTTGTTGAAACTCAGCGGCACTCTGCTGGGCACGCGCCAACTGCTGCGCCGTGGTGGTGAAGATCGCTGAACGGTACTGGCTGCCGATATCGTTGCCCTGACGGTCTCCCTGAGTAGGGTCGTGCTCTTCCCAGAAAATCTGCAGCAGCTTTTCCAGACCAATCACACTCGGATCATAAACGACCCGCACGACTTCCGTGTGCCCGGTAAGCCCGGTACAGGTCTCCTGATAAGTAGGGTTGGGAGTGGTACCGCCCGCATAACCGGCAGCTGTGACGACCACACCGGGCTGACGCCAGAAAAGGCGCTCCACGCCCCAGAAGCAGCCCATCCCCAGCACGATTTCCTCGCAGCCAGCCGGAAATGGCGGATGCAGCGACGCCCCCGTCACGGTATGCACCTCACTGGTCTCGATAGGCGTGCTGCGGCCTTCGGGTGCCGTCTGGCGAGATGTAAAAAACGACATCGATGTTCTCCTATTGCTGCGGATAGACGTAAGGATCGCCCGAGCGGGTAAAGGTGTAAATCAGGTCAACCGCTTGATTCGCACCAGACACCGCCTGGAGGTACAAGTTCCGCCACAGGGTGTAGCGCAGCGTCAGCTCAGCGATGGGTGAGAAAATGCCTACCCCGTAACTGATGCGCAAGTCATCGGTCAGCTGGCCACTCACCGCCACTTGGCTTTCATCGCCCGCACCAGTGGTATCCAGCGTCAGGTCATCGATCCCGAAGGCTTGTCCCAGCGAGCCGACGGCCCCTCCGGTACGACCCAATGACATGCCGATCAGTGCCGTGGTCAGGGCACTATCGATGCCGCCACCCGAAGCGTCAGGGGCACGACCACGTAACAGATACGAAAGCGCGCGGGTCTCGTCCATGGAGGGTTCGGAAAAGATCATGACGTTCGGCTCTTCGGCGTTGCCCGAGACCCGCAGCCCGGCAATGACTTCGTCTTCGGTAATGTCCGGATTACGAATCGCTTCGAAATCCAGCACTGGCAAGCCAGGCGGACCGCTAAACAGCAGTTGTCCACGCCGAATCAGCAAGTCCTGCCCAAAGGCCTGGAAGCGGCCATCCACCAAGTTTACGTCACCAAACAGCTGCAGCACCCCGCTCTCCTGGCGTATTTCCAGGCTACCCCCTAAACCAGACTCGAGGCCGTAGGCGGAAATCTGCATGTCGCGACCCAGGGTCAAGGTAATCAGGACATCGATGGCCATGCCCGTGGCCGCCAATTCCTGTGCGGCGCTGGGATCTTCACCCGCCTCGATGGCGCGCTGGCGCGCCTGTTCGGCTTCTCGATCATCACGCTCGGTAATGATGATCTCATCGGGGCTGGGCGAGGTGGCCGACGAGGGCAAATCGCCTATTTCCAGCCGCGCCCAGGGCAGGTCGACATTGCCCCTGACCTGCAAACGCTCTGGAGTAATGCGTACACGAATGTCTGGTGCGGCTTCCAGGCGGCCGAACTGGGGCAGTACCACCAGCAGGGGCTCCTGAGTGGCATTGAGATCTATCCCGATCCGCCAGGCATCGCTGGCTGGCCAGTAAGCTTCGCCGCTGATGTTCAACCGGCCTCTTTCGGCGGCTACGAAGCCGTCGATATCCCCCTGCTCGCCATCGAAGGTGATGCCGAATTCACCGTCCTGAACACCCACCGGGATGTCCGGGCCATGTACTCGCAGGCCACGCAAGGCGAGCTGCCCCTGCAGGTCGGGCTGCTGTGTGCTACCGCCAATTTGGACGCTGCCGTTCAACGCCCCCTCGAGGCGGTCCATACCCAGCATCATCGGACGATAGGGTTCCAGGGAGACATTGTTGGCACGCAGTTCGCCTGCCAAGGCTCCTTGATCCAAGGGGTCGTTGACGGAAAGATCGAGGGTTATTTCTCCGGCTTCGGACAGCGAGAGCAGCAGGTTGGCATCGGCCTGTGATTGATTGGCCTCGATTTGGGTATCCAGACTCAACACCGGCAGGGCCACCGGCTGGCCGTAATCGTTGATGGCGGTGATCGCCAGCTCACTGAGTACCTGCACGTTGGCTTGCCAGCGCGCGCCACCCTGACGCCAGCTGGCCGCCAGCTCAGCGGTCGTGGCACCTTCGAAGCTCCACTCTTCGGGCAGGAAAGGCTCGAGCATTTCCATGGGAACTTCGCTGAGCCGGAGGCTGGCCTGCCCTTGCTCTGCCGACGCTGTCATGGGGTCATCCGAGCAGATCAGGCCACCTTCCAGCCGCCGCAAGCAGAATGGCGACAGCCGCGCCTGGCCATTGGCCAGGTTGTAGCCGATATCCAGCGGCGCTTCGAGGCGAATACTGCCCGCCTCACTGTCCAGCTCCAGCGGCATCAGCCGGGCTTGATACTGCTCGGCGGCCTGATTGAAGCGCCCGCTCAGGGCGAGCGATGCGGCGCTGAGCACGTTGCCTGGCGCACCGTCGACAGTGACGTTCAGGGTGTGCTGGGACAAGCGCCCGTTCAGATTGATGGCCAGATTGGATAAGGCCTGACCACCAGCATTGACGTTTTGAGCATCGAGTTCGATACGCAAGGAGGGATCATCTATCCCTTGTACATTGGCTGCCAGACCCAGGTTGTCGATACGATTCTCTACAAATCTCAGCTGGTTGCCGGTCAGCCTTGCGACCAGCGCGGGTGCGCTGAAGCTACCGGTGGCACGCAGATCACCATTGAGGCGCCCTGCCAGCTCCGGATGCAGCGTTTGCAGTTCGGTGAGCGCAATATCCGCCTGCAGCGACATGGCTTGTTCACTCACTTGGCCGGAAGCCGTCAAGCGGTTGTTACCCTGGGTGAACAGCAGTCGTTCGATATCGACTTCCAGATCGCTATTGGCCTCCAGCGCGGCCGTCAGCGTCAGCGGATACTCTTGCAGCTCACCGTCGATGGCCAGCTCAGGGAGAGCGATGTCCCAACGCTCTCCCTGCTGCTGAACACTGGCAGTAATGCGCCCATTCAGGTTGCCTTCCAGCTGATCGACGAATAGCGAGGGATCCAGGTTACTCAATTGCACATTGGCATCGATGCGCAGTGCGTCGGCCCAGTTCACTTGGCCCTCGCTGGTCAAGCGGCTCTCTTCGATACGCAGATTCAAAGGCGCCCAGCGAAAGGAAGTCATGTCACCCTCGCCGGTCAAGTCGATGGAGGTACCCGGCACTTGAGGTGCCTGGGTATCGACCAGCAGTCTGACGTCGTAGGCATCCAAGTTGCCGTTGATGGTCAAATCCAACGCCTGCGCCACGTAGGTGTTATCTGCATCACGCTCCATGCTTTCCAACGGCCACTCGACGCGTTCGCTTTGCAAACGCGCGGTAAAGGGCACATCAGGCGCGAGGACATCTGCCTCGGCCGCCAGGGTCGCGTTGATCTGCCCAGACACATCCAGCTCCGCCGACAGGTCCGCCAGCGAGCCAGAAAGCCTTAGCGTCAGCGTTTCTCCGCTCAAGGCCGGGAAGAGTTCCGGCAACAGGAGTACGCTTTGCAACTCGGCCTCCAACGGGTAATCGTCTGCCAGCGTTACCTCCGCCATCAATCGTGCCGTGGCATCTTGGGTATCCACTTCAAGCGCAGAAAGCACCACGTTGTCACGCTCAGCATGTCCGGCCAGCAGTACTCGCTCCACGTCATAGGTGAACGCACCGGCCACGCTGACATCGGTGACCAACAGCGACGTGATCGCCACATCGATGGGTAGCTCGATGGCAGGCAGCGACAGCCGTTCACGCGGTGCCGGGGAACCCGCTATTGGCTCCTCGTCGTGGGGCTGATTCACTTGGATGGCACTATCGATACCGACGGCGGTGAGCGGCGTGTCGATATCCTCTGTGAGCTGCCCACCCGGTGAAAGCGGCAGATAAACGGCAAGGCGTTCAAGGCGCGTCGGCTCGATGATGAGCTGCTGCTGTGCGCCAGAGAGGGAGGTGGTAAAGCGTTCCCAGGCCACATGGGTGCCATCGGCCAGGTGCAGTTGAACGTCACTGAGATCGATATCACGCAGCTCGATAGGGAATGGCAGGTGAATACGCGAAAGGGGCGTGGATTCGCTGTCGGGCTCTTCAGGTGCATCGCTGGCAGACAGGCGGATATCGGCGCCCGAGAGGTGCAATCTTTCCAGGCACAGCCTACCTGACAGCAGACAATCGTCGGCCCAGGCAAGCTCTACCTCATCCAGGGTCACCTGCGTGCCCCCCATGGCCAAGTGAAAGCCCTGAAGCCGAAAGCTCTCCAGCAGCGCCCCTTCCTGCTGTTCATAGCTGAACCAGCCGCGCTGTTCCCCTTGTGAGAACAGCTGTGCCGTGCCCCAGGGGGACAGCGCCACACCCAGCAACAGGGCGGCCAGGCCCAGCACCCAAAGGGGCAACAGAATCATTAAACGCAGCAGACTCCATAGCGTCAGCCATAGGCGACGCCGACTAGAGAGCATCTCGCGGTTTGGGGGTGTCGTTACATCAACCTTGGCCAAAGAGCTCTCCTAGAATTCTGGTCCGATCGAAAAGTGCACTCGGTAGTCATCGTCGTTGTCGAACGGGTGCGCAACATCAAAACGTATTGGGCCCACCGGCGATACCCAGCGCACACCTACCCCTGCCCCGGTTTTCAGCTCTTCGGGGCCCCAGTTATCGAATGCATCACCGCTGTCGATGAAGGTAGCGCCCCACCAGTCGCCTGTCACACGGCGCTGATATTCCAGGGTGGACGTCAGTATCTGCTGACCGCCGCGCAAACGACCCTGCTCATTACGGGGCGATAGGCTTTCGTAGGAGTAACCGCGCACGCTGCGATCCCCACCGGCAAAAAAGCGCAGCGATGGGGGCAGCTTGTCGAAGTCATCGGTTTCGATAGCCCCGATGCTCAGGCGAGCCACGAAGCGGTTGTCGCTGCCCAGCATACGAATCCATTCGGTGTCTCCCGTCAGACGGGCAAAGTCGGCATCGGAGCCCCAGGCACTGTCGGAGTATTCCAGTGACAGCTGCTGGCGATCCCCCCAGAGGGGAAAGCGCTGGGGGCGAGTCCGTGTGCGCGACCATTGAATGCCGGGATAGAAAAGCCATACCTGGTCGGCCTGGCCCCCTTGGGTAAAGTCCTCATAGGTGGTTCTGAAGTAAAGCGTTTGCACCCAGCGGTTCTCGAACTCCCAGCGACGCGCTACCTCGACCGTACCCTGCAGTGAGCGGGTATCGCTGTCATCGATATTGCGCACGCCGTACTGGAGGCGATAGTTATCGCGGATCGGGTCTTCTAGCGGGATGTTATACACCCCGGTGAAGCGCTGTTCCGGCGCTGAGAGGTAGAGATTGTGTTCCAGACTGTGGCCCAACGGATTGATCCACGGCTGACGCCAGCCAAAGCGCAGCCTGGGGCCTACATCGGTGGCAAACCCTATCCCCACCTCGTACTGATGGCGGTCGGCGGGTTGCACGTTGACATCAACAGGAAGGCGCGTATCGTCGCGGCTATGAAGACTCAGCGCGCTGGCCAGTGCCGCACCGCTGATACGCGGCCGAACAGGCTGTGAGGCCACGGCTTCGCTCCACCAGGGGGAGCCTCCCGTTGGCGGCGCAATGATCAGTTCCCGAGCGGTTTCAAGGCGTGGTCGCACCGACACCGAGCTGAACCAGCCGGTTTCGGCCAGGCGCTGGTTGTAGAGGGCCAGGGACTCCGCCAGGTAAGGGTCGCCTTCGTCGAATGTCTGCATCTGTCGCAGGCGTTCAGGGTCGATGTGACTACCGGTAATCAGCGTGTTGCCGAACTGGTAGCGAGGCCCGCTATCGAACCCCATGTAGAGTCTGGCACTTTCCAGGTAGGGACGTACTTCCATACGGCGGTCCGAAAACCCCCAGTCGAAATAGCCACGCTCGATGGCCAGCCCGGAAAACTGGTTGCGCAGTCGATCCCAGGGTGCGTGACGCAAAGGGTCTCCCACTTTGAGCGGGAAGTCGTCTAGCGCTTCCTGGAAGGGGGGGTCATCCGCCGCATCGCCAGTGACGTTGATCTCGAGTACGTCTATCTTCACCCGTGGCCCAGGCTCGATACGAACGGCAATCGGAGTCTCTTCGAGAGAGACACGCACCTCGGGCTGGTAATAGCCATATACCCGCATGGCTTCCTGAGTGCGCTGGCGAATTTCACCTTCCAAGCGCACATCGGTGTACTGCTCGGCGTCGATGTTTTCCAGATAGGCATCGATATTGTTACGCACTTGCTGATCGACACCGCTGATGTTGGCTTCCAGCCCCCATACCGACACCGAAGCCGCCAATAACGGTAGTGCACAAGCCATGCGCACCATGCCAGGCCATTGCCGTTGTCTTCCCATGCGTCTTTATCCCTAACCCCAAATTATCGGCGTGTGGCGTGCTAGTTACGCAGCATCTCCATTTGTGCGCTAAAGGCCAGTTGGGCTTGCCGCACCTGTCGCACATCGCTTTCGAGGGTCGCCAACCGCTGCGACCACTCGGCTTCCAGTGACGCCAGCTCGGACTGGCTTGCAAACGTGGCGGTGGTGTCATCCTCCAGCGCTTCAGAGAGCTGGGCAAGCTGTTGCTCCATGGTATCACGCCACTGCTGCTGCTCGGCCAAGACAGCCTGCTCGCTGGCCAGTTGCTGCTCCAGCTGCTCGAGTCGTTGGCCGAAGGACTGTTCCAGATAAGACACCTCTTCAAGCAGATTTTGTCTACCGGAAGTCCCTACCTGCTCCAGCGCATTCAGCGAGGCACGAATCGCTGCCAGTTGGTTGTCTCGCATGGCAGCTTGCTCCTCCAGACGCTCGAACTGCTGAGCGACGGAGTTCAGCGCATCACTGGAGGCACTGGCCTCATGGTCAGTGAGCAGGCCATACAACTCTTCACGCGTGGTGGAGAGCGCAATGGCAAGTTGCTCCTGCTCCTGGAACAGTGTGGCCATTTGAGCCTGTACAAAGGCTATCTCATCCTGGGTATCGGTGTCACCCGAGTCCAATCTTGCATGAAGATTGGAGACCTCGCCACTCACCCGGTTGACTTGTCGCAGGAGCTCTTCACGCTCGTACCACAACAGCACCGATGCCCCAGCCAAGGCCACGACGAGCAACATCAGGAAACACCATAACGGCCAGAGCCTGGGGCCTTTGCGATGCCGCAAGTGCTGCGCAGTGAAGCTCTGGTCGACATCCGGCACGATACGAGGTGATGAGGTGGCGTCAGACATGATTTTTCCTTAGGGCAACATCGGGTCGGCGCGACGTCCAATTCCCCGGTAGTGTAGGCCACAGCTGGCAACAAAAGCAGGGTCATAAATATTGCGGCCATCCAGTACCAGTTTTTCGCCCAGCAGCGTCGCCAGGCGATGCCAATCCGGGTTCCAGTAGGTCTTCCATTCCGTCACCAGCATCAAGGCATCTGCCCCTTGGCACGCCAGGTAAGGGTCGCCTTGGACGGTAATCAAGTCATCGCGCTGGCCGACGGCTTCATGCAGGGCCGGCAGCGCTGCCGGGTCATGCACCTTGACCGTTACGCCCTGCGCCCAAAGGGCTTCCAGCAGTGTCAGCACAGGGGCGTGGTCGATTCGTGCCGTTCCCGGCTTGAAGGCAGCCCCCCACACGGCAATCGTCTTGCCCGCCAGGTTACCATCGAAAAACGCCCACAATTTTCTGAACAAGGTCTCTTTCTTTTGCTCGTTGATATCCATGACCTGCTCCAGCAAAGCAGAGTAACGGCCATGCGCCGATTGAACATCGGCCAGGCCCATCAGATCACGGGAGAAATTGGGGCCACCAAAACCACAGCCGGGATAGAGATATTCGAAACCGATTCGGCTATCCGCCCCCATCCCCTGGCGCACATGCTCCACGTCCACACCCAAGGTATCCGCCAAGCCAGCAACTTCATTCATGTAGCTGATACGCGTGGCCAACATACCATTGATGGCCAGCTTGGTCAGTTCAGCCGCTCGACAGGGCATACGCTGAAACACTTCGGTGCGGCGATTGAAGGCCCGCAACAACTCACGCGTGACCTGCTCACCGTGAGCATCATCACAGCCCAGTAGCCAACGCACCGGCCGAGTGAAAGCGGACCATGCCCGGCCTTCTTCCAACGTGTCAGGCAGCGCCACACGGCTATGCTGATGGCCCATCAACGCATGAAGGCGCTCGGTTTCACCCACAGGGAAAGTCGAGTTATTGATCAGCACGCCGCCTTGATAATCCGCAAACGTGGAACTGTTGAGCAGATGGCGCGCAGAATCACGTTGGCTAGGTGACAGAGCCAGCCAGACCACATCGGGCGCGTGAGACGAGTCGAGTGTTTCGATGACGCGCAGTTGCCCCGACGCCAAAGCCTGTTCCAGCTGCGCCATGAGCGAAGGCTCACGGCGCAGCCAGTCGACCTGAGCCAACGATGACCAGGGCATGTCTTCGTGCAACAGCCAGTCCACCTGATGACCTACCCAGGCGAGGGCGGCAGCCGCCGTGGCGGCACTCAGCTCGCTACCGTGCAGTAATACCCGCATTCAAAGGCTCTCCATGGCAAACAACCGTCGATAAAATAGGGGGTTGGGCATCATGCCTCGCTCCTTTTCATGCGTTCCGCTCCGAGAGTGGTTAGAATACTCCCATACTCAACGATAGAAGGGTGATGGGCAAGGCATTGCCCTCTCCGCTTTATTGCCGACTTGCTCAGGGAGCCATACCATGTCATCGACTCTTCAGGATAGCACCACTGACCGCCTACAGGGCAACGTTGATGCGGCAGAAGTTGCCAAATTTGAAGCACTTGCCAGCCGCTGGTGGGACCCTCACAGTGAGTTCAAGCCACTGCACGACATCAACCCTTTGCGGCTGGATTTCATTGATGCTCGCGCTGGCCTGGCAGGCAAACAAGTGCTGGATGTAGGTTGCGGGGGCGGCATCTTGAGCGAAGCCATGGCGCACCGTGGCGCACGCGTGACCGGTATCGACATGGGCGAAGCACCGCTGGGAGTGGCCAGACTGCACGCTGAAGAGAGTGGTGTGGCTATCGACTACCAGCACATCAGTGTCGAAGCACTGGCTGCCCAGCAGCCTGACACGTTCGATGTGGTCACCTGCATGGAGATGCTGGAGCACGTGCCAGACCCGGCTTCTATCATCCGTGCCTGCAGTCGACTGGTACGGCCAGGCGGCCACGTTTTCTTTTCTACGCTGAACCGTACGCCCAAGTCCTACGCCTTCGCTATCGTCGGTGCCGAATACCTGCTCAAGCTACTTCCCCGTGGCACCCACGACTATGCAAAATTCATTCGCCCCTCCGAAATGGCCCACTGGGCGCGTAGCGCCTCGCTGGAAGTGCGTGAGCAGAGCGGTTTGACCTATAACCCGCTGACACGACACTACCGCCTGGTGGCCCATGACGTATCGGTCAACTACATGATGCACTGTCGCAAGGTGAGCGAATAGATGCGCCCTACTGCCCCCCACGCCGTGATCTTCGACCTGGATGGCACGCTGGTGGACACAGCGCCGGATCTGGCCGCCGCCACCAATGCCTTGAGAGCCCATCATGGCCTCACGGCCCTGCCCTTCGAACAGATTCGCGGGCAGGTCTCCAATGGTGGCAGTGCTCTGGTCACGCTGGCTCTGGGTCTTGACAGCGGCAGTGACGAGCATGAGCAGGCGCGTGACTTTCTACTCGATGCCTACGAGCAGAAAGTCGCCGTACACAGCCGCCTGTTTTCTCCACTGGACGTGTGGCTGCATGCCTGGCAAGAACACGCTCGCCCTTGGGGAATCGTCACCAACAAGCCACGGCGCTATACCGTTCCGTTATTGGATGCCTTGGAACTCACACCTGGGGCACTGCTGTGTGCCGATGACTTGAGCGTCAAGAAACCCGCCCCCGAGCCTCTATGGGAAGCTGCCAAGCGGTTGGGCGTAGCACCCGAGCGTTGTTGGTACATAGGCGATCATGTCAGGGACATGCAGGCAGCGCGAGCGGCTGGCATGCTGGCCGTAGCGGTGGGCTATGGCTACATCAGCGAAGAGGACGACTACCAGCAGTGGCCTGCCGATGTTTGGTTTGCGACGTGCGAGGAGCTGGTGGCCGCGTTAGACGACCACCACTCCCAGTGACATGCTCATCGGCCCATGGGGCCGGTGGCGCACTTGCTGCATCCCTTCAGGCAAATCAACTACGCGGCGGCTGGGCATCGTACTTCTGGCCGCTGACCCCTTGGCTGTCCGGGCCCATCAGCCATAGGTAGGTGGGCATGATCTCTTCTGGCGTGCGCAGCGTCAGCGGGTCTTCGCCAGGATAGGCCGAACGCCGCATCTGGGTTCGCGTGGCACCAGGATTGAGCGTGTTCACCCGCACATGCGGCTGATTTTCGAGCTCGTCTGCCAGCACTTCCATGAACCCTTCGGTGGCAAACTTGGAGACTGAGTAGGCGCCCCAATAAGCACGACCTTTACGACCGACGCTAGAGGAGGTAAAGATCACCGACGCGTCATCAGACGCCTGCAGCAGCGGCAACAGCGCCTGCGTCATCCAGATGGGGCCGTTGATGTTCACCTGCATGACCTGTTCCCACAGCTCGGGATTGTACTGGTCGAAGGGGGTGATACGGCCCAACAGCCCTGCATTGTGCAACAAACCATCCAGCCGACCGAACTCGTTGTTCAACGTCTCGGCCATGTCGTGGAAGTCTTTTAACGTAGCGCCTTCGAAGTTCAACGGGAAAATGGCTGGCTGAGGACCGCCTTGAGCTTCGATTTCATCGTAAACGCGCTCCAGCTTGGCAATGGTACGACCAAGCAAAATCACGGTTGCCCCATGTTTGGCATACTCAAGCGCTGCAACACGCCCTATGCCATCGCCCGCACCGGTTACCAACACGACGCGGTTTTCAAGCAAGCCAAGCGCTGGTTGATAGTCGATTTTGCAGTTCATGAGGATTCCTTGATCCAAGAAAGCCGATTAACCGGCTGATTGACGGAGAAAATCATTGGCAAGGCCAGCAGCGCTGCTTTGCGGGTAGTCGTCACGCACTTGCTCCAACAGCTCACGACTGCGTGCCGCTTCCCCTTTACGCGCCTTGACCAGTCCCAGCTTGTAAAGCGCATCAGGCACTTTGGAGCTGCCACTGTATTGCTCGATGACACGTGTAAAGGCCTGATCTGCCGCGTCCAACTCACCTTCTGCCGCGTACAGTTCGCCCAGCCAGTAATGGCCATTGGCAGTCAGGCTGCTGTCCGGGTGGTCGGCCACGAACGATTCGAAAGCCGCAATGGCATCGCCGAACTGGCGCGCCTGCACATGAGCAAAAGCAGCCTGGTAATCGGCCTGAGCGTCGTCACTGACATTACGGGCCGATGGGGCCTGGGCCACCTGCTCGGCAATTTCCGGTTCGACCTGAGGCGTGGACTGCTCGATCTGACTGGGGCCGCTACTCATCAGGCGGTCTTCGATATCCAGATACTGCTGCTGAGACTGCCTACGCAGCTGTTCCAACTGGTGGCGCAGCTCTTCGATCTGGCCTCGCAACTGCTGGATTTCCTGCTGGTGCTCTTGCACCTGATTGAACAGCACCAGATTGCCACCCGACGCCTCCTGACGCTGCGTCTGCTGGTAGAAACCCGAGGAACCGGAAGAGAGGTCTTGCACCAGCGGCTGTTGGGCAACGGCTGAAGCAGAGAGCAGGGATAAGGGCAATACGGACAGCGGGAGCACCAAGGCTCCCGCACCGCACAGCCTCTCAAAATAGCGTTTGAGACTGTGATTCATTGATAGCTCCGAAGGGCCATTGGCATGCCTGATAACAGGCACGCCAACGCTATCAGTAGTTGAAGACTACACGACGGTTCTGAGAGTAAGCGCTTTCGCTCTGACCGCTTACCGCCGGACGCTCTTCACCGTAACTGACAACGCTCATCTGTGAAGGAGAAACGCCCTGAATGTTCAGGAAGCGCTGCACGGCTCCGGCACGACGCTCGCCGAGGGCCATGTTGTATTCACGCGTACCGCGCTCGTCGGTATGACCATGCAGAACGACGCGCGCGTTCGGGTTGGCACGCAGGTAGCGAGCGTGGGCCATGACGACCGACTCGTACTCGCTCTTGATGGTATCGCGGTCAAAATCGAAGTAGATGGTACGCACTTCGGGAATACGCGAGTCGGCTTGCTGACCAGCACCCGAGCCAGTGGTGGAACCATACTGACCACCCGCACCTGCGCCCGACGTGCCAGACCCTACGCTGCTGCCAGACTGGCTGCCGTAGGCGTCCCCGTCCTGGGATCCGCCGGTGCTGGAACAGCCAGCGATAACTACGATAGATAACGCTACTGCCAATGAGCGAGCCAACGGCTTAAGTTGCATAATCAGACTCCTTGCCTGAAAACAGAGTTTAGTGCTGTTCATTCGTTAATTTAAAAAAGGTGACCATGCAGGGTCACGCACTTCGCCTTGTGCTGCTGGCAGCCTGAACGATGAACGGCCATCGGCTGAAACGGCACTGAGCACACCCGCACTACCCTGCTGGGTAGCGAAGATTACCATGGTACCGTTCGGTGCAACACTAGGAGATTCATCTCTTGTCGATTCGCTCAAGACCACTAAGCGACCACCCCCAAGATCCTGCTTGGCAACCTGATAACCCCGGCTTGAACGATGGATGAAGAAGATCTCTTCACCGTCGGGAGAGAAGCGGGCACGGGCATTATAGTTACCTGTGAACGTAATGCGATTAGTTTCGCCACTACCCAGCGAATATTGATAAATCTGCGGCCCACCGCTGCGGTCAGAAGTGAAAATCAGACTGCGGCCATCGGGTGACCATGCGGGCTCGGTATCGATACTGTTGCTTTGAGTGACACGCTCAACGGAGCGGTTGGCCACATCCAGAATGTAGATTTCAGGCTGACCATCCTTTGACAGCGACATGGCAATGCGACGGCCATCGGGCGACCAGGTAGGCGCGCCATTGATGCCGTCGAACGACGTCGCCTGCACACGCTGGCCGGTGGCCACGTCCTGAATGTAGATGGCGGCCTGGCCAGACTCGAAAGACACATACGCCAGTTTACGTCCATCCGGTGACCATGCTGGCGACATGATGGGCTGGTCAGAGGTCAGCACTTGCTGGCTTCTGCGGCCATCGGCATCGGCCACGTAGAGGCCGAACTGCATGTTGTCGCCCACGCCTTGCGCAGTCACATAGGCAATGCGCGTGGAGAATGCGCCACGAATATCCGTGATCGCTTCGAAGATCTCATCGCTGATATAGTGCGCCGCACCACGCAGATCATTACTGTTGGCGGTGACGGTTTCACTCAGGATAGGACGCTGACCACTGATATCCATCAGGTCGAACTGCAGCTCATAGCCACTGCCCGATTGGCGCGCTCGGCCTACTACCAGATAGCGGACATCCAAGGAACGCCAGGTGCCGAACTGAACGTCGCTGGCCTGGCTGGGGCGCTCGAACATGGCGCCTCTATCCAGCGGTGAAAAGAAGCCGCTGCGCTCGAGGTTGTCCTGGATGATCTGAGCCACGTCTTCCGGGAAGTCTTCGCCTCCCTCGAACGGGACCACGCCAATGGGCAGCGCACGGTCACTGCCACGGGTTATTTCAATGGTCAGGTTTGCGCTTGCCACACTGCTGATCAACAGCAGTACGCAAAAAAGCCACACTTTGCTCAACGTTTGCATCAGCGAACATCCCCCGGGGTAAATCGCAGATTAAATTGACGTAAATTGCGCTGCTGATCCGCTGGCAAGTCGCGTAACTCGCCAAACGGTGCTGCATGTTCGACCGCCTGCATTGCCGACCGGTCAAAGGCACTGTCGCCACTTGAAGTGACCACCGATGTGGCAAGCAGTTCGCCCGATGGTCCAAGCCTTACCTGTATGGTAGCACTCATCGAGTTGCTTGCTCCCGGCGGAATGACCCAGGCCTGCTCAACGGCTCGCCGCACGATGTTGATAAAGCTGTTTGCCGCCTGCTGGGCCTGCTGAGCATTGGCAGCCGCTTCGGCTTCACCCGCCAACTGGCGCTGCATGGCCGCTTCTGCCGCTTCGGCAGCACGTCTCTCCTCAGCCTCACGCTGACGCTGGGCTTCGGCTTCCCGCTGACGCTGGGCTTCTGCTTCAGCCTCCCGCTGGCGTTGGGCTTCTGCTTCGGCTTCCCGCTGGCGCTGGGCTTCTGCTTCGGCTTCCCGCTGGCGTTGGGCTTCTGCTTCGGCTTCCCGTTGGCGCTGGGCTTCTGCTTCGGCTTCCCGCTGGCGCTGGGCTTCTGCTTCGGCTTCCCGCTGGGCTTCCGCCTCGGCTTGGCGTTGGGCTTCTGCTTCTTCCCGGGCGCGCTGCTCAGCAGCCTGCTCTTCTGCTGCCCGCTGAGCTTCCTGCTCACGCCGCTGGGCTTCTGCTTCGGCCTCAGCCTGGGCTTCGGCCAGCTCACGGGCTTGCTGCTCTGCACGGGCTGCGGCTTCTGCCTCGCGCTGTGCCGCCGCGGCAGCCTCTGCTTCAGCTGCCTGCTCTGCGGGGCTAGGTGCTTCAGGTGCTGGCTCGCTCTCGGCCGGCTCGGTCGCACTGTTCAGCGCGGCCTGCTGCTCGGTGACCTGCTGCGCCTGATCGGTAAAGGTTTCCGTGCTGACAAAAGTGGCCTGCACGATCGATGAGGAGTCGGGCTCTGCAGGCGTGCTGGGTAGCCGAATCAGCGTGAACGCAATCACGACGAGATGCACGCCAATCGCCAGAACCGTCGGCAATGTGTAGCCGACATCCTGGGGGTCGCGTGGTGGTTTCACTGCCATCGGTGACTCGCCCTTAGCCATCTTGCGGCGGCTCTGAGAGCAGCCCAACGTTCGCCACACCAGAGCGTTGCAGGGTGCTCATCAACATGACGACCTGGCCATAAGGCACGCTACGGTCGCCCCTGACCATGACAGGGGTGCCAGGTCGCCGTTGGAGAATGGCAATGACGCGTTCGGAAATCTGCTCCAAAGAGACATTGCTGGTGTCTTCACCCAAGGTGATGAAGTAGCCACCGTCACGATCCACCGAAATGATGATCGGATCACTGTCTTCTTGAGTCTCGATAGGTTCCGAAGTGACCTGCGGCAAATCCACCTGTACGCCTTGCGTCAACATGGGCGCCGTGATCATGAAAATGACCAGCAGCACCAGCATGACATCGATGAAGGGGACGACATTGATCTCCCCCATGGGCTTTTTCTTGCCGCCGCGATTAAACGAACCTTGCATGACGAACTCCTTTAGCGGGCATCGGGCTTGCCGTCACGACCTTGCAAGTTGCGATGCAGGATCGCATGGAATTCTTCAGCAAAATTTTCGTACTTGCCCAACAGGCGAGAGGCTTCGTTGGAAAGGCGATTATAGAAGATAACAGCAGGAATCGCTGCCAGAAGGCCCATGGCGGTGGCGATCAGGGCTTCAGCAATCCAGGGCGCCACGGTGGCCAAAGTGGCTTGCTGGGTCATGGAAAGCGACTGGAAGGAGCCCATGATGCCCCACACAGTACCAAACAGGCCGACGTAAGGGCTGACCGATGCCACGGTGGCCAGAAAAATCAGGTGTTGGGTAAGGCGATCCTCTTCCCGCGACCAGGCAACGCGCATGCTGCGCTGAACGCCTTCGAGGATCGTGTCGACGTTACGCGTCTTGGGCATCAGACGGTTGAACTCGCGAAAGCCGGACTGGAAGATATGCTCCGCGCCGTGGCGTGGGTCATCGGCAGGAATTTCGCGGTACAGCTCATTGAGGTCGACACCCGACCAGAATGACTCTTCGAATTGATTGTACTCCTGCTTGGCACGACGCAATGCCATGCTGCGCTGGAAAATCACCACCCAAGAGAGGATCGACCCCACCACCAGCAGTAACATGACGAGCTGCACGACGGTGCTGGCACTCATTATCAAGTGGGGTATGGACATGGTGTTATCGTTCACAGTTGCCCTCTTCAATCTATTGGCGTCGACATGGCGACATGGGTAGCGGTGGTCATTTCACCGGGTTTAGCTAGCACGAGATCACACTGAGGGTCGGCTAGTGAGCCGACACAGAAAGATCGAGCGATGCAGGCCACGCTTTGGGCCGTAAGGTATCAGCGCTCAAACAGGCTATCTCGACTGTGGCGGAGCACAAGAGTTCCTTGTCTCGCCACACCTGCTGCTCGAATGTCATTCGACAACGGCCTTGATTGGCCATGGTGGCCGTTACGGTCAGCGCATCGTCGAGACGTGCTGGCTTGGCATAGCGGCAGGCAATGCGGTATACCACTAGCTGCGTCCCTTCGTCTAGCAGCGTTTGCTGATTCAGCCCCAATTCTCTCAACCATTCACTGCGGGCGCGTTCCATAAACTTCAGATAGTTAACGTAGTAGACAATACCGCCCGCGTCAGTATCTTCTATGTAAACGCGCACTGGCATCGCAAAACCATCGGTCATGGCCGCCGCTCCCCTTCTGCATTCATGGCACTGTCGGGCACTATACGCTCGAAATGTTGCCACGCCTGGCGCGTCACCACCCGACCACGTGGCGTACGCATCATCAGGCCCTGCTGAATCAGGTAAGGCTCGATCACGTCCTCGATGGTATCGCGCTCCTCGCCAATCGCCGCCGACAGCGAATCGACCCCGACAGGCCCACCGTCGAACTTGTCGATCATGGCCAGCAGCAGGCGGCGATCCATATGGTCCAGGCCATGATGGTCGACGTTGAGCATGTTCAAGGCGGCATCGGCAAGGGTCACATCGACCACCCCGTTGCCCTTGATCTCGGCATAGTCACGGACGCGGCGCAGCAGGCGATTGGCGATGCGAGGCGTCCCCCGCGAGCGACGGGCAACCTCCACCGCACCTTCTCGACTGGTTTCCACGCCTAGCAGGCGTGCCGAACGAGCGACGATTTCCGTCAGCTCTTCGAGGTTGTAGAACTCCAGACGCTGGACGATACCGAAGCGATCGCGCAGCGGCGAGGTCAGCAGCCCTGCTCGCGTGGTCGCTCCCACCAGCGTAAAGCGCGGCAGGTCGAGCTTGATGGAGCGCGCCGCAGGCCCTTCACCAATCATGATGTCGAGCTGAAAATCTTCCATGGCGGGATAGAGGACTTCTTCCACCACGGGGGATAGGCGATGTATCTCATCGATGAACAGAACGTCACCCGGCTCCAGGTTGGTCAGCATCGCAGCCAGATCCCCGGCCCGCTCGAGCACCGGCCCGGAAGTCGACTTCAGGCCGACCCCCATTTCGGTGGCGATGATATTGGCCAGCGTGGTCTTGCCAAGGCCTGGTGGGCCAAACACCAGCGTGTGGTCGAGGCTCTCTTCCCGCAATCTGGCCGCGCCAATAAAGATTTCCAGCTGCTCACGGACTCGGGGCTGGCCAATGTAGTCCCGAAGGCGCTTGGGCCGAATGGCGTGATCGATGCGCACTTCCCCATGCTCCGGTTCAGCGGCGATCAATCGGTCATGTTCTAGCATGGCAACTCTTCTACTGGATCTGATCAACGCCGGAGAGACACAAGGTCCGGCACGCGGTGTATCAAGTGGGGTTTGCGTTGCGCTCAGCCACTCATGCGCTGAGTCAGCGCCGCCTTGACCAACGCTTCGGTGGATTGATTAGGATCTACATCGGCCAGCATTTTAGCAGCTTCGGTCAGCTTGTAGCCGAGGCTGACCAGCGCTGCCTCTGCATCGGCCAAACTGTCGCGCGGGGCTGGACGGCCACTGGTGGCCTCCAGGGCCAACGGGGCGTGGCTCTGCTCCCAGTCGGGAAAGCGATCACGCATGTCGATGATCAGCCGTTCGGCCGTCTTTTTGCCCACCCCAGGCAAACGGGTCAATGCCTTGCTGTCATCGTCACGCACGCAGCGCATGAAGGCGTCCTCATCCATCCCCGAAAGAATCGCCAGCGCCAGTTTGGGGCCTACACCACTGACCTTGATCAAGGCGCGAAACAGCGCACGCTCATGCTCACGGCCGAAGCCATACAGCAAATGGGCATCGTCGCGAATGGTCAAGTGCGTATATAACGAGACGTTTTCACCTGGCGCAGGCAGCGCCACCAGCGTGTTCATGGAGGCTTCCAGTTCGTAGCCAACGCCTTGGACATCCACCACGATCCAGGGGGGATGCTTCTCGATCAATAAACCAGTTAACCGACCAATCATAGGGGTGCTCGCGGGTAGTGAAAACGGTAAGCCACTATAAAGCGACTCTGTACAGATGACCAGTAACGACTATAACCGCCAACGCCCCGTAGAGCGCCGTTTGCCCTGCTTGGCCGCGGGGGGCACTCGACCACTTCCGGCGAACGCGTGGGTCAAGGCAATGGCCAGCGCGTCGGCCGCATCGGCTTGAGGCGTGGCGGTCAACTGCAACAGCGTCGTCACCATGTGCTGTACCTGTGTTTTCTCGGCACCCCCATGCCCTGTGACGGCCTGCTTGATATGCCGAGCCGCATACTCGGAAATACTCAGCCCATGGTTGGCCAGGCATACCAGCGCGGCGCCTCGGGCTTGGCCCAGCTTTAGCGCCGAGTCGGCATTCTTGGCCATGAACACACGCTCTACCGCGACTGCTTCAGGTCGATACAGGCCGATCACTTCCCCGAGCCCGGCATAGATCTGCGCCAAACGCTGCTCCAGCACCCCATCAGAGGTACGTATACAGCCGCTGGCCACATAGCGAGGCTTCATGCCGATCAGGTCAATGACGCCGTAGCCGGTAATCCGTGACCCAGGGTCGATACCCATGATCCGAACGACTGCCACGGACTGATGTCCTTCCATGTACTGACTCCTGGTAACGCGATGGCAGATAAGGTGACACATAACAAAACACCGACGCAGAGCGTCGGTGTTGGCTACCTCTGGCAGACGACAGAGCGTTTACTCGCCTGTGGTCTCTGCCTTGGCCTTTTGGCGCAGTCGAATGCTCAGCTCCTTGAGCTGCTCGGGGCTGACTTCGCCGGGGGCGTCGGTCATCAAGCAGCCAGCGCTTTGCGTTTTCGGGAAGGCGATCACTTCACGGATGGTTTTGGCACCGACCATCAGCATGACCAGGCGATCCAGACCGAAAGCCAAACCACCATGGGGCGGTGCACCGTACTGCAAGGCATCCAGCAGGAAGCCGAATTTCTCCTGCGCTTCCTCCTGGCCAATCCCGAGAATGTCGAACACGGTGCTTTGCATGGACTGATCGTGGATACGAATGGAACCACCGCCCAGCTCGGTACCGTTCAATACCATGTCGTAAGCACGCGATAGTGCGGCGGCCGGGTTGGCCTTGAGCTCTTCCGGCGTGCAGGAAGGCGCCGTGAAGGGATGGTGCAGCGGGCTCAGGCGGCCTTGATCATCGGCTTCGAACATCGGGAAATCGACCACCCAGAGCGGCGCCCAGGGCTGGGTATACATGGCCAGATCAGCGCCCAGCTTGACACGCAGTGCGCCGATGGCTTCGTTGACGATGCGCGTTTTGTCGGCACCGAAGAAGATGATGTCGCCATCTTCTGCACCCACGCGATCGAGCAGTTCCTCGACGACGTTCTCCATGAACTTGACGATGGGCGACTGCAGGCCTTCCAGCCCTTTGGCGCGCTCGTTGACTTTGATCCAGGCCAGGCCCTTGGCGCCGTAGATACCGACGAATTTGGTGTATTCGTCGATCTCTTTGCGCGACAGCTTCGCTCCACCCGGCACACGCAAGGCAGCTACACGGCCATCTTCTGCGCTGGCAGGACCAGAGAACACCTTGAAATCCACCTGCTGCATCAGGTCATCGACATCCGTCAGCTCCAACGGAATGCGCAGGTCCGGTTTGTCGGAGCCGAAGCGATCCATGGCTTCCTGCCAAGTCATGCGCGGGAACTCCGGCAGCTCGACATCCAGCACTTCCTGGAACAGCTGGCGGATCATGGCTTCGGTGATGCCCATGATATCGTTTTCCTCGACGAACGAGGCCTCGATATCGATCTGGGTAAACTCTGGCTGACGGTCGGCACGCAGGTCTTCGTCACGGAAGCACTTGGCAATCTGGTAGTAGCGGTCAAAGCCCGCCACCATCAGCAGCTGCTTGAACAGCTGCGGCGACTGCGGCAGTGCAAAAAAGCTACCCGCATGGGTGCGGCTCGGCACCAGGTAGTCGCGGGCACCTTCGGGTGTCGCGCGGGTCAGGATGGGCGTTTCGATGTCCAGAAACCCCTGGCCTTCGAGAAACGCACGAACGCTGTGCGAAATACGTGAACGCAGGCGCAGCTTCTCGATCATGTCCGGCCGGCGCAGGTCGATGTAACGATGCTTCAAGCGCACCTCTTCACCCACCTTGCCATGCTCGTCCAGCTGGAAAGGCGGCGTGAGGGCAGTGTTGAGCACCTCGACTTCCTTGGCCAGCACTTCGATCATGCCAGTCGGCATGTTGGGGTTCTGAGTGCCTTCGGGACGCAGGCGAACACGCCCTGTAATACGCAGAACATATTCACTGCGCGCACGGTCGGCATTAGCAAACGCCTCGGCGGTATCGGGGTCGACGACGAATTGCGCAATCCCATCGCGGTCGCGCATGTCGAGAAAGATAACCCCACCGTGATCACGACGGCGATGTACCCAACCGCAGACGGTGACCGTTTGATCCACCAATGTTTCGTTCAGCTGGCCGCAATAATGGCTGCGCATGTCTCTTCCTGTTCTGTTGCGTGACTATGTAAGGGGTCGCCAACTACCTCGGCTGACCGCCGCGGCTAAGCCGCGGCGCCTTTGCTGGGGGATGGCGTGCTGGTGTCGCTGGACGAAGAGCCAGCCGAGCCACCGCCAGCAGCAAGGTTCTTTTTGCTACCGGTTTTGAAATCGGTTTCGTACCAGCCGCCACCGGCCAGACGAAAGCCTGCCGCAGACACCAGCCGTTCGAGGTCATCCTGCTGGCAAGCGGGGCATTGAGTCAGCGGATCAGCGCTGACCTTCTGTAGTTTTTCCATGCGATGGCCGCAGGCCTTGCACTCGTACTCATAGATAGGCATGTTGAGGGCTCCTGAAAAGCACAACGTCAACAGACTGATATTTACAGAAAAGTGGCGAACGACTAGGCCGCCGAGCTGACAATATGTGGCCTGCTGGGATAAATTCCAAGACTGCGGTTGATAGCGCGAACATTATACCCTTTTGTGCCCCCTGCCGGGCAAGGCCAAGCGCCACTTGGCAGCCAATGGAGAAAACAACATGCCTCATGCGGTAATGCTGGATGCAGAAAGCCTGGGCCCCCATATCGACCTGACGCCGATTCGTGAGGCCGTCGATCACCTGGAAACCTATCAACAAAGCACCCCAGAGCAGGCCCGCGAGCGCCTGAAAAACGCGGATATTGCCATCGTCAACAAGGTCACACTGGACGCCGACACGTTGTCGCAGTTGCCTTCGCTACGGCTGATCTGCGTCCTGGCCACGGGATTGAACAATATCGATCTTGACGCAGCCAAAGCTCATGGCATCGTCGTCAAGAACGTCTCCGCCTACGGCACGGCCAGTGTCTCTCAGCACACTCTAATGCTGATGCTGTCGCTGGCCAATCGCCTGCCGCGCTATCAGGCAGATATCGCCGCAGGAGCTTGGCAGAAAAGTGATTTCTTCTGCCTTCAGAACCACCCGACGCTGCAGCTGGCTGGCAAGCAACTGGTCATGGTAGGCAGTGGCGAACTGGGCTCGGAAGTCGCTCGTCTGGCCGAGGCCTTCGGCATGCAAGTAACCTTCGCCGCGCGTCCTGGCAACGAAGCCGCCGATAAGCGCCCGGCTCTGGACGACCTGCTGCCCAACGCCGATGTCATCAGCCTGCACTGTCCCCTGAACGACGACACACGACATTTGATCAATCAAGCGCGTTTGGCCAAGGCCAAGCCTTCACTGCTGCTGGTCAACTGCGCGCGCGGCGGCATCATCGACGAAGAGGCCGCTCTGGAGGCGCTGCGCAAAGGAGCGCTGGGCGGGCTGGCCGTTGACGTGCTGCCCGCCGAGCCCCCCCGCCAGGGGCATGCGTTGCTGGATGCCTTGGCAACAGGAGAGCCGCTCAATTTGATCGTCACGCCGCATAACGCCTGGATCACCCCCGAAGCGCGTCAGAACATCGTCTTGCTGTCGGCGAAAAACATCACTGACTGGCAGGCAGAGCAGTCCGCCTGAGGCGGCAATACGTCAAAACGTCGCAAAATGACCAGAAGCGTGATGTAGGGCCAGGGGTTCCATTGATACGTGGGTCACCCTGGCCCCTTGAACCTTCCCAGGCACCATTCCACGCAGACAGCACTGCGACAATGGCAACCTCCTGTTCATCAAAGCAATTCTTGGCGTACTAATACCGCACTGTTGCGGGGCACCAGAGGGCGCCCTCGGCGCAGCAGCAGCGAACGGGTAAACGATGCACCGAACAACAGTATCAAGGAACTGTAGTAGACCCACAGCAGGATCATCACTACCGAGCCCGCGGCACCATAGGTAGATGCGGTGGCCGTATAGGCCAGATAGATGGCGATCAGGCTGCGGCCTATCGTGAACAGAATCGCCGTCACCAGCGCGCCGATCAGCACGTCCTGCCAACGCAATACCACATCGGGCAGCACTTTGAAGATAGTGGCAAACAGCAAGGTCACCATGGCCAGCGAAATGAGCGACTCGGCAGTGGTAGTGACGATGGTCGCGATGGGCAGCAGGTCACTGGTGGCGTGCAGCATGCTGCGCAGGAAAACGCCCAGCACCAGAGAGACGAGCAGAATGAAGCCAATCGAAAGCACGACGGTCAGCGACAGCAGGCGCGTCTTGATGAAAATGAAGGCGCTGTTGCTGGTAGGCTTGGCCGTGACGCCCCAGATGGTATTGAGTGAAAACTGCATCTGAGCAAAGACCGTGGTGGCAACCGCCTGTTCCACCGCCTGGGCAGCCTCGGCCCCTAACGTGCCTTGAAGCTGTGCCACGATTTGCCCTTGAGCAGCATCTTCCCCCAGCACCACCCCGATCACGGTGACGGCAATGATGATCGTCGGAGCCAGCGAAAAAAGCGTATAGAACGCCAGCGAACCAGCGTAGCTGAAGGCATTGCGCTCCAGCCATAGAGAGATTGCATCTTGTACCACGTTCCACCAGAAAACGAGCGTGCGCTTCAGCATAGTTATTCCCTTTAAAACCATTCCCAGCGTCCTTTTTTATAACGCCACTATCACTATCAATAGGTAAGCATACCGAATGAAACCGTTGAGCGCAGGGTTTGATGCATTGCACAGAAGTGACTCACTGACCATAATGG
Source organism: Halomonas sp. KM007 (assembly GCF_050709225.1). Lineage (NCBI taxonomy): Bacteria > Pseudomonadati > Pseudomonadota > Gammaproteobacteria > Oceanospirillales > Halomonadaceae > Halomonas > Halomonas sp. KM007. The sequence goes on from NZ_CP136131.1 coordinate 140,913, forward strand.
CCACGCCTGATGGCCAACTGACCAGCGCGCAAGGACACCCCATGACACCGGATGCTGCCCTCCCCCCTTCGAACCATGAGTTTGACTGCCTAGTCTTCATTGGTCGTTTTCAGCCGCCACATCTGGGGCATTTGGCCATCATCCGCGAAGCGCTCAAACAGGCGCGTCAGGTCATCGTCATGGTCGGCTCTTCATGGCAAGCGCGTTCGTTACGCAATCCCTGGCACTTCAATGAACGCCAAGCCATGATCCGCTCGGGATTCGACGAAGCCGAGAACCGCCGCCTGGAAATCACGCCCCTGCTGGATGCCCTTTACAATGACGATGTCTGGGTGCGGGATGTGCAACGCAAGGTGCGTGACCTGGCTACCCCCGCCAAGGCTCGTCTGCCACGTATCGGACTGATCGGAGCCAGCCGTGGCCAATCGAGCTACTATCTTTCGCTGTTTCCTCAGTGGGAATCGGTCAGCGTTCCGCTGGTGGAAGGCATTTCAGCCAGCCAGATTCGAGAACGGCTGTTTCGCTCCCCGGACGCCACCGGCGACTATCTGAGCACTGGCGCTTATCATGATCTTCCCCCGGGGGTGGTCAGAAGCGTAGGACAGTTCTGCAAGGGTGATGCTTATCATCAGTTGCTGGAGGAGCAGCATTTGCTGGACCAGTATCGCCAGGCCTGGGCAAAAGCCCCTTACCCGCCCATCTTCGTGACGGTAAATGCCGTGGTGGTGCAATCTGGCCATGTATTGCTGGTGAAGCGCACTGCCGCCCCTGGCAAGGGGCTGTTCGCGCTGCCCGGCGGCTTCATCAACCCTCACGAACGCTTGCTGGATGCCTGCCTGCGCGAGCTGCGCGAACGCTTGCGGCTCAAAGTGCCGGAACCGGTGCTGAAGGGCTCGCTACGCGGCCAGCGTCTGTTCGATGAGCCACACCGCAGTTGGCGAGGGCGAACGCTCGCCGAAGCTTTCTATTTTGCGCTGACCCCCGACCAGCAGCTACCTCGCCTGAAGCCGGTCAAAGGCGGCGAGCATGCCCGCTGGGTGGCGTTGGCCGACCTGGAGCCGGAAAGTCTGTTTGAAGACCACTTCTTCATCATTCAAAACTTTCTAGGGCTACCGGCCAACCTGGGCGGCGTTTAGCCCTGCAGAAAATCGCGCGGCAGCTTCATCATTTGCCGCCATAGGCGCTCTACCCCGGGCTTGTGCACCAGCGAGCAACGATACAAACGGATTTCCAGAGGAATATCCCACCCCTCATCTCCTGCCCGAACCAGCCGACCGCTCTTCAGCTCTTCACGGATGCAGAAATCGGGAATCCAGGCCACGCCGACTCCTTGCAACACCATGCCCTTCAGGCCCTCGGCCATGGCCGTTTCGTACACCGTGCGCAGCTTCATGCGTAGCGGATCGTTCTTCAGCAGCATGCGCACGCTACGCCCCAGGAAAGCACCCTGTGTGTAGGCCAGGTAGGGAATCGACTGATCACGCAGCAGCGAGAACAGCGGCTTGCCCTGCTCATCAGGGAGCGACACGGGCAACATCTTGACCTTGCCAATCGAAAAAGACGGGAACACTTCGGCGTCCAGCTGCATGGTGGCAAACGGGTCATAGTAAGCCAACATGAGGTCACAGTTGCCTTCCCGCAGAACGTGAATCGCCTCGCCCACATTCATGGCCACCAACCGCGTCGGCAGTTCGCCCAAACCCTTCTGCAGCCGCGAGATCCAGGGCGGATAAAAACTCAACGCCAAGGAGTGCGCGGCCACGATATCCAGCGCCTCGTTGGCAATCGAGAGGCCACGCAAATGGCTGAGTGATTCATTGAGTTGCTCTACCAGGTTGCGCGCAGTGACCAAAAAAAGCTGGCCTTCCGAGGTGAGCCCTATGGGTGTCGTCGAGCGGTCCACCAAGGTGACTCCCACCGCTTGTTCCAGCGCCCTGATGCGACGACTAAAGGCAGGTTGGGTCACATGGCGCTGCCTGGCAGACGCAGAAAAACTGCGCGTGTTGGCCAGTGCCACAAAATCTTCTAACCATTTTGTTTCAAGATTCACCCAACACTCCCTTTGTTTATTGGTTCTTTGTGATCGCGGCTGGCCCAGCGGCTACTGGACGGGTGACATCAGGTACGCGGCGCGGGATACGACTTTTTTCCACATTGGCCGCTGGCTGACTTCATCGAGGGTAACGCGTCGACACTGGGCGAAATCGGCTTCCAGCATCTCGGCCACCTGTCGGGTAAAATCAGCGCTGGGTATGAAGGCGGTAATCTCGAAATTCAATCTGAACGAGCGATTATCCAGATTGACCGTACCGACGGCAGACGAGCTGTTGTCGATAAGCATGACTTTTTGGTGTAAAAAGCCAGGCTGATAACGGTATATTTTCACACCTGCCTTGAGCATGTCGGGCAAGAACGAGAACGCCGACAGGAAAACCAGCAAGTGATCCGGCCGCTCCGGGATCATCACACGCACATCTACACCGCGCATGGCCGCCAGTCTCAATGAATCCTGAACGCCCTGGTCCGGCACGAAATACGGGCTGGTGACCCAGAAACGTTCGTTGGCACTGTGAATCAGCTGCTGCACCAGCAGCCCTGCCGTGTCCTGCTTGTCCGCAGGCCCCGACGGCACGATGACCACTTGTTGGTCATGCCCCGCGGCGGGTGCCGCGTGCCAGTTCAGCGTAATCACTTCCCCTGTGGCCCAGTGCCAATCCTCCCAGAACGCTTCCTGGAGGCCGAGAACGCTAGGACCGTGCAGTAACAGATGAGTATCGCGCCAAGGGCCATGCTTCTTGCTCTGCCCCAGATACTCTGTGCCGACATTGAAGCCGCCTACCCACCCCTGCTCCCCATCCACCACGGCAATCTTGCGGTGGTTGCGGAAGTTGAGCTGGAAGCGGTGTTTGATGCCACGCGACGATCGAAACGGGGTCACTTCGACACCTGCCTGTTTCAGCTCTTTGAAATAACCGTCTCGCAGCTTGCGGCTGCCAATTTCATCGTAGAGAAAATAGACACGCACACCGCGCTGGGCCGCGCCTACGAGATGCTGCTGCAACTCACGTCCCAGCGCATCATCCCGCACGATGAAGAACTGCAGCAACAGATAGTGCCGAGCCTGCGCGATGCCTTCGAACAAGCTGTCGAACGTTGCTTGCCCATCGATCAGCAGCTGCGGGTGATTGCCTCGGGTCAGCGGCATCATCGCCAGCTGCTCAACGGCCTTGATATCGGTATTGGTGGACTCGACCACGTGGGGCTTGATGTTGTGACGATAGCGCACCAAGACTCTGCGCAGCACCGTATCTCTTGCACCGCGTGCGGTCACATAGCCATAGAAGCGGGGGCGTCCAAAAAACCAGTAGGCGGGTAAAGCGATATAGGGAAAGGTCAGCAGTGAAATGATCCACGCGACGGCACCCTGGGATGTCCGACTGGACATCAACGCCATTACTGCCGAGACCATCCCCAGAACGTGGATCATCATGATCGCCGTGCCTAGCAGCCATGAGGCCATTAACGCTTCCTCGTCATCATCAGGACATCTTGCTGTTTTTCTATAGCGACCATGCGGAGAAGCCCCGCCTGGGACGGGGCTTCCGATCACTCATCTGGTCACACAGGTTGCCAATCGGCCATCAGGCCTTTTGGGCAATGATTTCTTTCCACTTGGCAGGCCCCGTCTGGTGCACCGACGTGCCCTGGCTATCGACGGCGACCGTGACCGGCATGTCTTCCACCTCGAACTCATAGATGGCTTCCATTCCAAGATCCTCGAAGCCTACTACACGAGACTTCTTGATGGCCTGGGCCACCAGATAGGCAGAGCCCCCGACCGCCATCAGATAGACGGCCTGGTTGTCGCGAATCGCGTCGATGGCCGCCTGGCCACGCTCGGCCTTGCCTACCATCCCCAGCAGCCCGGTCTCTTCCAGCATGGTACGGGTGAACTTGTCCATACGAGTGGCGGTCGTTGGCCCTGCAGGCCCCACGACTTCATCACCTACCGGGTCTACTGGCCCGACGTAGTAGATGAAGCGACCTTTCATGTCTACCGGCAGCGGCTCACCTTTGGAGATCATGTCGACCATACGCTTGTGCGCCGCATCGCGACCGGTCAGCAGTTTACCGTTGAGCAGCAGCGTGTCGCCTGGCTGCCAGGTGCTGACCTCTTCGGGAGTGACCGTATCGAGATTCACGCGCTTGACGTTATCACCCGCTTCACGCGTGATTTCCGGCCAATCTTCCAGCTTGGGAGCTGGCAACGAGACGGCACCGGAACCATCCAGAGTGAAGTGTGCATGACGCGTCGCCGCACAGTTGGGAATGATGGCCACCGGCTTGTTGGCCGCATGGGTGGGATAATCCTTGACCTTGATATCCAGCACCGTGGTCAAGCCGCCCAGCCCCTGGGCACCGATACCACTCTTGTTGATCTTGTCGAACAGCTCCAGACGCAGCTCTTCTGCCCGGTTGCTGGGGCCACGTGCCTGAAGGTCTTGGATGTCGATAGGATCGAGGAGCGCTTCCTTGGCGATTTCCATGGCCTTTTCGGCGGTTCCACCAATCCCGATACCGAGCATGCCGGGCGGGCACCAGCCAGCGCCCATCTTGGGCAACTGTTCCATGACCCAATCCACCACGCTGTCGGAAGGGTTGAGCATGGCAAACTTCGATTTTGCCTCGCTACCGCCGCCCTTCGCTGCCACGTGAATATCGACCTTGTCGCCAGGCACGATCTTGTGATGGATGATGGCGGGCGTATTGTCCTTGGTGTTTTGGCGTTTGCCATCCGGGTCGGCCAGAACCGACGCACGCAGAACGTTATCGGGCAATTGATAGGCCCGGCGCACGCCTTCGTTGATCATGTCATCCAGGCTGAGGTCCGCTTCCCAGGTCACGTTCATGCCGACATGCACGAATACCGTCACGATACCGGTGTCCTGGCAGATGGGGCGATGGCCCGTGGCGCACATCCGTGAGTTGATCAGGATCTGAGCAATGGCATCCTTGGCCGCCGGATTCTCTTCGCGCTCATAAGCGGCTGCCATGGCATCGATGAAATCCTTGGGATGATAGTAAGAGATGTACTGCAGAGCATCGGCAACGCTTTGAATCACGTCGTCCTGGCGAATCACGGTCATGGATGAACAGCTCCTCGGTTATCGTGCTGAGCGCGACCTTCTCGGTCGTCTAAGTGTGCGGGAAGTATACCGTATTGAAACAGCCACGGCAGCCAATACAGGCCCACGCTACTGCTCTGAGCGTAAGGCTTTGGTCTGACGAATCATCAACAGACAAGATAACGGTATAACCAAGCTGCTTCTCGATACGATCCGCGGCTCGCCGGATTTCAGGACCTTCAGGCATCGCCTACCCCAGCGCCAGCTGCTGTTCTTTCATGCGGTGCACCTGATCACGCAACCGCGCCGCCTCTTCGAACTCCAGGTTCTGGGCGGCCTCGAACATGGCGTCTTCCAACTTGCTGATGGCCGCCAGCAGGTCTTGGCGACTCATGGACGCCACGTCATAGCTACCCTCAGGCTCGGCCACCTTGCGCTCGTTGCCACGTCGGCGGGTGCTCTTCTTGCCGGGCGTTTGGGCGGCTTCGAGAATGTCGGCCACCGAACGCGTCACGGTGGTCGGCGTGATGCCATGCTCTTCGTTATGGGCCATCTGCTTGGCGCGGCGGCGCTCGGTTTCATCGATGGCCTTACGCATCGAGTCGGTAATCCGATCACCGTAGAGAATCGCTTTGCCGTTGGCATTACGCGCCGCGCGGCCAATGGTCTGGATCAGCGAACGTTCGGCACGCAGGAAACCTTCCTTGTCTGCATCCAGAATGGCGACCAGCGATACTTCCGGAATATCCAGCCCTTCACGCAGCAGGTTGATCCCCACCAGCACATCGAACTTGCCCAGCCGTAGATCGCGGATGATTTCCACCCGCTCGACAGTATCGATATCGGAGTGCAGATATCGCACCCGAATATCGTGTTCATCGAGATAGTCGGTCAAATCCTCGGCCATACGCTTGGTCAGCGTAGTTACCAGCACGCGCTCGCCCACTGCAGTGCGCAAGCCGATTTCGGACAGCAGATCGTCGACCTGGGTGCTGGCAGGGCGCACTTCGATTTGCGGATCGAGCAGCCCCGTGGGGCGCACCACCTGCTCGACCACCTGACCGGCATGCTCTGCTTCATAAGGCCCCGGGGTGGCCGAGACGAAGATGGTCTGTGGCGAAATCGACTCCCACTCTTCGAACTTCATCGGCCGGTTGTCCAGCGCGGAAGGCAGGCGGAAGCCGTACTCCACCAGCGTTTCCTTGCGGGAGCGGTCACCTTTGTACATGCCACCCACCTGGGGCACGCTGACGTGGGACTCATCGATGAAGAGCAGCGCATCGTCGGGCAGGTAATCGAAAAATGTCGGCGGCGGCTCGCCAGGAGCACGGCCAGACAAGTAGCGCGAGTAGTTTTCGATGCCGTTGCAGTAACCCAGCTCCAGCATCATTTCGATGTCGTAGAGAGTGCGCTGTTCCAGGCGCTGGGCTTCCACCAGCCGCTCATGCTTTCTCAGCCACTCGAGCCGCTCTTTCAGCTCCCCCTTGATGGCATCGATGGCCTCCAGGATGGTTTCCCTGGGGGTGACATAGTGCGACTTCGGGTAGATCGTCATGCGCGGCACCTGGCCACGTATATCCCCTGTCAGCGGGTCAAACAGGCGGATGGAATCGATCTCGTCGTCGAAGAGCTCGACCCGTACGGCCTCTTCGTCGGCGTCCGCCGGAAAGATATCGATTACATCACCACGCACACGGTAGGTGCCGCGACGAAAATCCATGTCGTTGCGCGTGTACTGCAGCTCCGCCAATCGGCGCAGGAAGGCACGCTGATCGATCAGCTCGCCGCGGGTAAAGTGCAGGCGCATTTTCAGGTATTGATCCGGGTCACCCAGACCATAGATCGCCGATACCGACACGACGATCAAGGCATCACGCCTTTCCAGCAGCGCCTTGGTGGCGGACAGCCGCATCTGCTCGATGTGATCATTGATCGAGGCATCTTTTTCAATGAACGTGTCCGAGGAAGGCACGTATGCTTCCGGCTGATAGTAGTCGTAGTAGGAGACGAAATATTCGACGGCGTTGTCGGGAAAGAACGACTTGAATTCGCCATACAGCTGGGCCGCCAGCGTCTTGTTGGGCGCCATGACGATGGTCGGCCGCTGTAGCTGCTGCACCACGTTGGCCATGGTGAAGGTCTTGCCGGAGCCGGTAACGCCCAGCAGCGTCTGGTGGGCAAGGCCCGACTCCAGGCCGCTTACCAGGCTGCGGATCGCGGTGGGCTGGTCGCCCGCAGGCTTGAATTTTGACTGCAGACGAAATTCCTTGCTCATCATGGCTCCTGGGATGGCCACTCGGTGCGAGTGGTGATCTCGATGGTGGCCTGGGTCATCAACCGCTGAATGGGGCATCGGTGGCTGATCTCTTCCAGCTTGGCTTTCTGCTCAGGGTCGCTGATACCGTGCAGTTCGAGCTGAACGGCCAGCCGGTAAACGCCCTTCTTTTCATCCTGGTCGTCTCGCTGCACCGTGACCGTAATGCCTTCCAACGGCCACTGCTTGCGCTTGGCATACATTTGTACGGTAATGGCCTTGCAGGTTCCCAAAGCGATATCGAAATAGTCGTGAGGGTCCGGCGCACTTTCATCGCCACCCACCACTGCGGGTACGTCTGCGTAGAGGTCTTCCAGGCCATTGACCTCGATACGCTGACGAAACGCCCGGTTGCGCTCACTGATCACCACGATAGGCGGATGCATTCACGACACCTTGATGGGTAGCTTGAGCCGTTCGACCGCCTGGATCAGCGCGTCGCGCTTGGCACGCCCTTCCACTTCGGCGCCATGACGCCCTACTTCGGCGCTGTCCACCCCATCCAGCATCATCAATGCCGTGGTGATCTTGTTGACCTGATCAGCGTTGGAAACCCCTTGAAAACTGAGTGATTGCACTGCCATGCGTTGCCTTTTTATGTGTTAATGAGTCTTGTTAAGTATATGCTAGCGGGATCGATCGGCGATACGACGCAAAATTCTTGTGCAAGACCGATACGCGGAATTGAAGTTTAGCACGCGCAAGTGCGCTTGCAATTGCAGCCCACTGCCCGCACCTAGCGTAACCTATCGCCGCGCCGCGTCTTTCACTCCATGCCGCGCAGCATTCATCTTCAGGAGAGACCATGGCCACCGCCGAGACTCACCCTTTCACCGGTACCGTTTATTTGACGCACCTGGCAGCGCTGGACGTCACGGGCCCTGATGCCGAAAAATTTCTCCAGGGTCAAACCAGCGCCCAAGTCGGCCTCGCCAATGGACATTTCGCCCCCCTGACCTGCTTTTGCACTCCCAAGGGGCGCATGCTGGCCAACGCCCAACTGCTGCGCCTGGCGCCACAGCACTATCGCCTGATTCTCGACGCCTCGCTGGCCGAGTCTCTGGCCAACCACCTCAAAAAATTTGCTGCTTTCTACAAGACCGAGCTGACGATTGCCACGTCCGTGACATTCGTGGGCAGCAGCGCCCCCGACGCCACGCTACTGGAGCAGGCAGGCGTGACGTTGCCCGATCAAGCCTATGCCCACCATACCAGCCCTTCGGGCACCGCCCTGCGCATGCCGGGTACTGCCCGCTGGCTGCTGATGCTGGAAACCACACCCCCAGAGCATGTTTCGCAAGAGGCGCAACAGCAAGCCTGGCAGCTGGCGGATATCCGTAGCGGCCTCGCCTGGTTGACGGCGGCACAGCAGGATCACTTCCTGCCACAAATGCTCAACTGGGAAGCACTGGGCGGCATCAGCTTCAAAAAGGGCTGCTATACCGGGCAAGAAGTTGTCGCTCGGGCGCACTTTCGCGGCCAGGTCAAAAAACGCCTGGTGTATGCGCACGTGAGCGCCAGCGCATTACCCCAGATAGGCGACAGCCTGGTGGATCAGGAAGGGAAAGCCTTGGGTGAAGTCGTCAACAGCGCGTTCAGTGACGAGCAGCAGATAGAGTTGCTGGCGGTCATGAATACCAAAGTGGCGGAGGAACAGATCTCCGTCTACTGGCAAGCGCAGCCAGTGAGCCTGCACGCGCTGCCTTACCCCATTGAGCGCCTGGACCCTGAGGCACTAGCGGCTCAATTGAGCTAACGCCAGCGAGACGGCACTCACAGGCCAAAAATGCGCGCAGCGTTGGCACTGCTCAGCGCTGCGACGTGTTCCAGCGATTGCTGACGCAGCTTAGCCACCTGCTCAGCGACGTGCTTCACGCGCGAAGGTTCATTGCGCTGCCCTTGGAAGCCACTCAGCGGCATATCAGGGCTATCGGTTTCCAGCACGAACCCGTCATCCGGCAATGAGGCCACCACACGATGCAGGCGTTGAGCACGAGCGTAGGTGACGGCGCCTCCCAGCCCCAGTACAAACCCCGCATCCAGAAGCCTTGCGGCCTGCTGGTAGGAACCGGCAAAGGCATGGATCATGCCGGGCCTCGCCAGTGCCCATTGATGAAGCCGCTTGGCCACGTCATCGTTGGCCTTCACACAGTGCACGACGGGGGGAAGCTGACAACGGCTCGCGATACCGAGCTGGGCATCGAAATATTCCCACTGCTGCGAGAGACTCTCGCTGAAGCGGCCATCGATACCACACTCGCCAATCGCCACCAGGGCGGTTTCCGGGCAGGCCAGCTGCTGCTTGACCAGCGCCTCCAGCGCCGCCAGGTCATCGGCGTGATGCTGGGCAATGAAATAGGGGTGAAGTCCGAGGCAGATGCTGACCCCTTCGCTCTCGCCCAGCGCCAGCACCTGCTGCCAGCGCTGGCGAACCGTGGCAGGCACGATGAAACCCTTGACGCCCACGGCCCTGGCTGCGGCGATGACGGCCTTTCGGTCTTCATCGAACTCCGCGGCATCCAGGTGGCAGTGGGCGTCAATGAGCATGGCAAGCGCTCTCGTTTGGGTAGGCGTCTTGAGGCGAGTCTTGAAGTTAGTGCTCTCGGGTCGGCTGGAAACGGATATCCGGCCAGCGCTCCTGGGTCATTTGCAGATTGACCCGGGTCGGGGCGATATAGGTCAGGTAGCCACCGCCGTCGATTGCCAGGTTGGCACTTGCCTTGCGCTTGAACTCTTCCAGCATCTTCGCATCGTCACAATAGACCCAGCGAGCCGTCTGCACATTGACGCCTTCGTAGAGACAGTCGACCTTGTACTCTTCCTTCAAGCGGTGTGCAACGACGTCGAACTGCAGCGTACCTACTGCGCCAAGAATCAGGTCATTGTTATCCACTGGCATGAAGACCTGAGTAGCCCCTTCCTCCGATAGCTGCTGCAGGCCTTTCTGAAGTGCTTTCATCTTCAGCGGGTCTTTCAGGCGCACGCGCTTGAACAGCTCCGGCGCAAAGTGCGGGATGCCCATGAAGCGCATGTCTTCACCCACGGTAAAGGTGTCACCAATCTGAATGGTGCCGTGGTTGTGCAAGCCGATGATATCGCCGGGCCAGGCCTCCTCCACGTGGGAGCGGTCCGAGGCCATGAAGGTCAGCGCATCGGCAATCTTGACGTCCTTGCCAATGCGCACATGGCGCATCTTCATGTTCTTTTCGTACTTGCCGGAACACACCCGCAGAAAGGCAATGCGGTCACGGTGGTTCGGGTCCATGTTGGCCTGGATCTTGAAAACGAAACCGGTAAAGCGATCGTCCTTGGCCGTGACTTCTCGAGTATCGGTCTCGCGGGGCTGCGGCGATGGCGCGTACTCGACGAAGCCGTCCAGCATTTCACGCACGCCGAAGTTACCCATGGCGGTACCGAAATAGACCGGGGTCAGCTCGCCACGACGATAGGCTTCCAGGTCGAACTCATGGGAAGCGCCGCGCACCAGATCGACTTCCATGCGCAGCTCTTCGGCCTGCTCTTCGCCCAGAAAGGCATCCACCTCCGGGTTGTCCAACCCTTCGATACGCTTGTCGTCAGGGATACGGCTGCCCTGCCCCTGGGTATAGAGGTGAATCACGTCGTTGTAGAGATGATAGACACCCTTGAAGTGCCGCCCCATGCCAATGGGCCAGGTCATCGGGGCGCACTGGATGTTGAGCACCGTCTCCACTTCATCCATGACTTCGATGGGGTCACGAATATCGCGGTCCATCTTGTTCACGAAGGTGAGGATGGGCGTGGTACGCAGTCGACACACTTCCATCAATTTGATGGTGCGATCTTCGACACCCTTGGCCCCATCGATGACCATCAGTGCGGAGTCGACGGCGGTCAGGGTGCGGTACGTGTCTTCCGAGAAGTCCTCGTGTCCTGGAGTGTCCAGCAGGTTGACGATTCGCCCGCCGTAGGGGAACTGCATGACCGACGTCGTCACTGAAATGCCCCGCTCCTGCTCCATCTTCATCCAATCGGATGTCGCATGGCGATCATTGCGCTTGCTTTTCACCGAACCGGCCATCTGAATGGCGTTTCCGAACAGCAGCATTTTTTCGGTGATGGTCGTTTTACCGGCGTCAGGGTGGGAAATAATGGCAAAGGTGCGGCGTAGCTCTGCTTCGCGCGCTAATTGAGCGTCAGACATGGAGTTCTCTAAATAGGGGGACTGCGTAATAACCAAATAAGCGCCAGACAAGTGACGGGGTGCGCCTATGGTAACGCAACTCCCTGCCTGCGGCATACCAAAGCAAAAAACGCCGACAAGGTCGGCGTTTGGGGATCAAAAAGCGAGAGCTTCAGGCGAAGGTGTTGATCTGCGTACCGACGCTACCTTCCTGAGCAAGCTCAGGCTGCGCTGCCGCATCGGCCGAAGCCAATACTTCCGTGACCTGATCGGCTTGCTGCTCCAGCGCATCTCTGAACATTTGCATCTGCGCCTGCTCGACCGTTTGCGCCTGGTTCATGTAAAGCGCAGTGCTGACCGTATTACTGACCGCGACATCCATTGCGGAACCTCCATCTGGCGGAATTTCATCTACAGCCTAGCAAACATCCCTTCCAGACGCCAAGCAAACCGGAAAGCGACCTGACATCTAGAAGCGGTCCGCGCGGAACGGTGCCATATCGATGGCTGTCGGTTTATTTTCCATCATGTCGGCCAGCAGCTGGCCGGTAGCAGGCCCCAGCGTAAAGCCCTGGTGACCATGCCCGAACGCCAGCCACAGGCCAGGATGGCGTGGTGCAGGGCCAATTACCGGCTTCATGTCCGGCAGGCAAGGACGCGCGCCCTTCCAGGCACGTTCGTCCTTGCGATCGGCCAGCGGAAAAATGGTTCGCGCCACGCTCTCTGCCGCCCCTAGCTGCTCTTCGTCGGCAGGCGATTCCAGACGATCCAGCTCCGCTCCCGTGGTCAGCCGCACGCCTGCATTCATGGGGGCCAGAAGATAACCGACTTCCGCATCCATCAGCCAGTAATGCAGCTTGGTATCGGGCTGTGTGGCGTAGTGCATATGGTAGCCACGCTTGACGAATGTCGGGAAGTGGTAGCCCAGCGGCTTCATCCACTCTCCCGCCCAGGGCCCTAGCGCCATCACTACGTCATCTGCCGTGAAAGTGTCGGTGGCGGTGCTCACCTGCCACTGCGCCCCCTGCTGGCTGACGTCGGTGATGTCCGCTTGTACCAGCTGGCCACCCAAAGCCACGAACGACTCGGCGTAGGCCGCTACCAGACCACCGGGATCAGCAACGGTCCAGGGGTCCAGCCAATGGATGGCCCCGATGATCTGCTCTCCCAGTTGGGGCTCTTTTTCGGCAACCCCCTGGCGGTCGAGCACCGCAAACTGCACACCATAGAGATCGCGGGCTTCCTCTGCTTCCTTGACACGCTTGGCCAGCTTCTCGGGGGTTCGATAGATCTCCAGCCAGCCCTCGCGACGTACCAACGCATCGGCACCTGCCGCTTCGATCATCGGCGCGTGGGCGTCGAGACACAGCTGGATCAGCGAGGCGTACTCCGGGACGATCTTCTTGTAGAGCCGCGACGACGAGTGGTGCCAATAACTGAGCAGCGGAGAGGCCGCCTTGATCATGCCGGTGGGCCGGTAGCGAATATCGACACGACGGTTAGGCAGCACGCTCAAAATGGTTTTCATATCGCGAGGAAACGGATATGGCCGTACCGCCTCACGCTGGATAATGCCCGCGTTACCGAACGAGGTTTCACGACCAGGCTGGCGGCGATCGATCAAGGTGACCTGAAAACCGCGCTTTTGCAGTTGCCAGGCGACACTGACGCCGACCATCCCTGCCCCTAAAACCACTGTTTGACGCGCCATTTTGATGCACTCCTTTCCGAAAGATGATGGTGCTACCAGCACTCTCCCCGGCAGCACTTCAGTGAATTGAAAAATATCACCATTCAAAGAGCAATTGCACAGTCATAAATACCGTTTTTTACCTATATTTCAGTTTTTAATCACGTAAAAAACCAAAATAAGGAGGAGTTCACTAGCCACGGCATGACATTTGCTTGATTCACATTAGCAGTGCTGAAAGCGTTCGTCACGCCGACGGGGATTCCTGCTCTCGTCACCCGACAGTGACGCATTTACCCACCCCCGAAGCACCAATGCAGTGCAAACCCTGCACCAGGCAGCGACAAAAGCATCAACAAGGACCCGCACATGGCAATGATTCTGGAGATGAGGCTTCTCGATACCTTATGGGTGCTGTGGGCCGCCGCCATGGTGTTCGTCATGCAAGCGGGATTCCTGTGCCTGGAGGCAGGCACTACCCGCACCAAGAATGCCATTAACGTCGCCATGAAAAACCTGGCCGACTTTGCGGTTTCGGTGACGGTTTTCTGGCTGATTGGCTTTGGCATGATGTTCGGTGTTTCCCAAGGGGGTTGGTTAGGGCTGTCGTTATTCGGCTGGGAGATGGAGACCAGCAACTCCTGGCTGATGACCGTGTTCATCTTTCAAGCCATGTTCTGCGCCACCGCAGCCACTATCGTGGCGGGCGCAGTGGCTGAACGCATGCCTTTCCTGGGCTACCTATGGACAGCCTTCTGGATAGCACTATTGATCTACCCAGTGTTTGGCCACTGGGCGTGGGGGGGCTTACTCGGTGGCACGCCCGGCTGGCTGGCCGCTCGTGGGTTCGTCGACTTTGCCGGAGCCACGGTAGTGCATAGCGTGGGCGGCTGGGTGGCCCTGGCCGCCGTTCTGGTGATTGGCCCCCGCACCGGGCGCTTTCGCGACGGCGTTAACGCCAACCCTTTTCCAGCGGGCAACCTGCCGCTGGCCATGCTGGGCGCACTGTTCATGATTCTGGGCTGGTTTGGCTTCAATGGTGGCAGTACCCTGGCATTGACCAGTGCCATTCCTGGCATTATCGCCAACACCCTGCTGGGCGCGACAGGCGGCATTCTGTCGTCCATGCTGATGGGCTGGCGCATTCGCCGCTATGCCGATGTGATGTATGCCATCAACGGTGCCATTGCCGGCCTTGTCGCAGTCACGGCAGGCGCTCATGCCCTGTCGCTACACGCGGCCTTCATGCTGGGCAGCATTAGCGGCGTGCTGATGGTGGCGGCCAGTGAGTGGCTGCTCAAAAAACGTATCGATGATGCCGTAGGCGCCATTCCCGCCCACCTGGTCACCGGCATCTGGGGCACGCTGGCACTGCCCTGGGTGGCTAACCTGGAGGCGCTGGGAACCTCTTTGAGCCGCTGGGAGCAGTTTAATGTTCAGCTCATGGGCGTGATCGTGTGCGGCGCATGGAGCTTTGGCGTCGCCTGGCTCCTGCTGCAAGCGAGCAAGCACATCATGCCTCTGCGGGTTTCACCGGAGGCAGAGAAAATGGGGCTCAACCTGGCAGAACACGGTGCCCGGAACGAACTGCATCAACTTCTGGAACACATGCGCCAGCATGAGCGCCAGGGGGACATGCGCCAGCGCATCGATGCCGACCCGTTTACCGAGGTAGGGGAAATCGCTGCCAGCTACAATCGAGTATCCGCCGCGCTTGAGCGCGCCGTGGGCCATACCCGGGTCATGCTGCGTAATTTGCGTGACGGCGTCTTGACCTGGCAGGCAGATGGCACGCTCACCAGCCTCAACCCCGGCGCTGAAGCACTGTTCGGCGTTCAGGCACAGCAGCTCGTCGGGCAACCCATCACCACGCTGCTTCCTCATCGGCCATTGACCCCCGGCACACGTCTGGAAATCAAGCGACGTACCGAAGACCAGCAAGTGCGCTATCTCGAAATCCAGGTCAGCGAGGGGGCTGCGGGGTCACACTCGGAACGTTCAGGCATGGTGCGGGACATCACCGAGCGAAAACTGCTGCAAGAGCAGCTGAATCGAGAGCGCGACCTTGCTCGCACCACGCTCGCCTCCATTGGCGACGGGGTGATCACCTGCGATGCCAGTGGCAACATTACCTTCATGAACAGCGAAGCGCAGCGCTTGACCGGCTGGGACGCCAGCGAAGCCTTGAACAAACCGATTCACCGTATCTATCAGCTGCGTGACGAACATAGCGACGAACCAATCAACAATCCGGCTCGTCATGTCCTGACCCAGCACCGCCCACTGCAATACACCGACCCCGGCATGCTGCTGAACCGCAATGGAAAGCGCTACCCCATCCAGCACAGCGCCTCGCCTATTCGCTCGCGCAGCGGCATTACTCTGGGTGCCGTCGTGGTCTTTCAGGATGTCAGCCTGACGCGCAAGCTCTCCGAACAACTCAGCTATCAAGCTTCCCACGACAACCTGACCGAGCTTGTCAATCGACGCGCCTTCGAGGCCCTCCTTGCCAAGCTGCTGACACAGACGGAAAGCGACCATGCCCTATGCTACCTGGATCTCGACCAATTCAAGATCGTCAATGATACCTGTGGTCATCAGGCGGGTGACGAACTGCTCCGGCAAGTGGCTCGCAAGCTGAAAGCGCATGTCCGCAACAGCGATACCGTGGCACGCCTGGGAGGCGACGAGTTTGCGCTGCTGCTGCCCGACTGCCCCCTGGAAAAAGCCAAATTGATTTGCGAAGCGCTGCGCAGCGACATCGAGCAGTTTCGCTTTGCCTGGCAAGAGCACACCTTCGGCATCGGTGTCAGTATCGGGCTCGTTGCCATTACTCCGACGCAACCTCGGCGTCTGGCGGAAACACTCCACGCAGCCGATGCCGCCTGCTATAGCGCCAAGGAGGCAGGCCGCAACCGGATTCACTGCTACCAGCCCGACGACCGCCTGCTGCTGGAGAGGCACGGAGAGCTGCAGTGGGTACAGCGCTTGCAAAATGCACTGGATAACGACACTTTCCGTCTGTTCGCGCAACCGGTTCACCCGGTATGCACGCGAAACAAAGGCTATCAGGAGATCTTGATACGCCTGGAAGAGCATGGCCAGTTGATTGCCCCCGGAAGCTTCTTACCCGCGGCACAACGCTATCACTTCATGCCACGTATCGACCGCTGGGTCATTCGCAACACGCTCGCCTGGCTGAGCGACCGCTATCGCAGCGCGGAGCCCGACGCCATTGGCCACTGGGGCATCAACCTGTCGGGCGATTCGTTATCCGATAGCGATTTCTGCAACGACTTGATTCGGCAGGTACGTGCCGCCAAGCTGCCTGAAGGCAGCTTGTGTTTCGAAATTACCGAAAGCGCCGCCATCGCCCAGCTCTCGAAAGTCAGCGAGCTGATTCAGACACTGAAATCGTTGGGCTGCCAATTCGCTCTGGATGATTTCGGTACGGGACTCTCGTCGTTTGGCTACCTCAAACAGCTATCGGTCGACTATCTCAAGATCGATGGCCGCTTCATCCGCAACCTGCACCACGACCCCATCGACTGCGCAATGGTCGAAGCGATTCATGCGGTAGGCAAAGCGCTGCATATCGAAACGGTCGCTGAATTCGTGGAGACGCAAGAGACCCTGGATAAATTGCGCACACTGGGCATCGACTATGCACAAGGGTATCTGCTGGGCAAGCCAACGGAAATAACACGTGCAGAAGGGAACAACATCAAAGTCATGCCAAGATGATCACGTACAGCTTGACCATAGAGAATTGGCAAAAGACATAAAAGAGTTGATATGAGAGTAGAACTTCGAGGGAGAGACAATCAGGTTAATGGGGTGGATGATGGGGATCGAACCCACGACCACCGGAGCCACAATCCGGGGCTCTACCACTGAGCTACATCCACCACAACCTGGGTACTGCAGAACGTCTTGTCGATGGGGTGGATGATGGGGATCGAACCCACGACCACCGGAGCCACAATCCGGGGCTCTACCACTGAGCTACATCCACCATGACAAAACAGATGCTTGATAATACCGACTGGAAAAAACGAGACCGTCTTCTTGATGGCACGCCCAGCAGGACTCGAACCCGCAACCTACGGCTTAGAAGGCCGTTGCTCTATCCGGTTGAGCTATAGGCGCACATAATGTATCCAGAGATACCGATGAGCACTTGACCACAACCAAAGCTTGGAAGGCAGTGTTACTTTTGACTTCAAGTAATCGGCTTCAAGTAAATGGTCGGGATGGAGGGATTCGAACCCCCGACATCCTGCTCCCAAAGCAGGCGCGCTACCAGACTGCGCTACATCCCGATATTTGCCTTGACCGCTGCTGCGTGTCCCGTCTCAAGCGAGGCATATATTACTATTTCTGATTCTAATGTCAACACATAAAGTGTTTGATTCGATAGATGCTTTGCCTGACCGCCCTGCCATGCGAAAATTGCGCAGCCGAATTGCTCGGTTACCGAGCCGTATCCTTTATTAGCTTCTCCATCTTCAATAGGGATCTCACTACATGACCGCCCAACTCATCGATGGCAAAGCCATCGCCGCGCATGTCCGTCAACGCGTTGCCGCCCGAATCCAGGCGCGTCAGCAGGAAGGTGTGCGTGCACCCGGACTAGCCGTGGTCGTGGTCGGCGAGGACCCTGCCTCACATGTCTATGTCAACAACAAGCACCGCGCCTGTGAGCAGGCAGGCATTCTTTCGTTTCAACATGCCCTGCCCGCCGATACTACGCAATCTGCCCTGGAAGCCTTGGTAGACGAACTCAACGCCGACCCCAGCGTCGATGGCATTCTGGTACAGCTACCGCTACCGGCACACCTCGATGCCAGGCCCATCCTGGAGCGCATCCGTCCCGACAAGGACGTGGATGGTTTCCACCCCTACAACCTGGGACGCTTGGCGCAGCGGCTGCCCTCCCTGCGCCCCTGCACGCCCAAAGGCATCATGACCATGCTGGCACAAAGCGGCATTGCCGTGCGCGGCATGGACGCCACGATCGTTGGCGCATCAAACATCGTGGGCCGCCCCATGGCCCTGGAGCTGATGCTGGCAGGCTGTACGACAACGGTCTGCCACCGCTTCACACGCGACCTGGCAAGTCACGTCAGCCGTGCAGACCTGGTGGTCGTCGCCGTGGGCAAACCCGGCATCGTGAAGGGTGAGTGGATCAAACCCGGCGCGGTGGTCATCGATGTGGGCATCAACCGCCAAGAGGATGGCAGCCTGGTCGGCGACGTGGACTTTAGCGCGGCAGCCGAGCGCGCCAGCCACATCACTCCCGTGCCTGGCGGCGTTGGCCCCATGACGGTGGCCACTCTGCTCGAAAACACGCTGGAAGCCGCTGAACGCCACGACCAGCAGCGCTGAACCCGGACACGCTCTAGACACTGGCAGCTCCCTGCCTCATTGACCTGCGGAGAACATCACGGTGCAACGTATTGGTATCATCGGCGCCATGGCGCAAGAAGTGAACATCCTGGCAAGCCAACTGGCGGATGCTGAGCGTGCCGAGCACGCAGGCTTCGTATTTCACACCGGCACATTACATGGGCTGGAAGTCGTCATTCTCCAATCCGGCATCGGCAAGGTGAACGCCGCCGTCGGTACCGCCATTCTGCTGGAGCGCTACCAGCCAGAGGCCATCATCAACACTGGGTCTGCAGGCGGTTTTGCCACGGACTTGGCCATTGGTGATGTGATCATTTCGGATGAAGTGCGCCACCATGACGTGGATGCCACGGTCTTTGGCTATGCCTTGGGACAGGTGCCCGGCATGCCCGAGGCCTACCAGGCCAGTGAACACCTGCGCAGCGTGGCACGCAGCGCCATTGCCGCCCTGGGCGAAGTGACAGTGAAAGAAGGCATGGTCGCCACCGGCGATTCGTTCATGGCCGACCCGGAGCGGGTAGCCAAGACCCGCGCCCAGTTCCCCACCATGCTGGCGGTCGAGATGGAAGGTGCCGCCATTGCCCAGACCTGTCATCTGTATGGCTGCCCCTTCGTGGTGATTCGCGCTCTGTCCGATATCCCGGGCAGCGGTGACAACCACCTCTCCTTCGAGCAGTTCCTGGAAGTGGCCGCCGACCACTCTTCACGCATGGTCAATCAGATGCTGTCGAAGCTGGCCAGCGAATGACCCTGAAAACCCCATCGCCGCCAGGCGATGGGGGTTCACCTCTTACCCCTCCATTTGCCACGCCAGGGTTTCACCCGCCTGCAAAGGCACGATGGTCTGCCCTGCAGCATAAGGGTAGCTTTCCGGCAGCTGCCACTCCCGGCGCACCAGAGTAACCGTATCGGCATTGGGCGCCAGCCCATAAAAACGCGGCCCGTTCAGGCTGGCGAATGCCTCCAGCTTGTCCAGTGCCCCAACCGACTCGAACGCCATCGCGTAAAGCTCGATAGCGGCAGGTGCCGTATAGGCGCCGGCGCAGCCGCAGCTTGATTCCTTGTCGCCCTTGGCGTGAGGAGCGCTGTCGGTTCCCAGAAAGAATTTCGCACTGCCGCTGGTGGCCGCTTTCAACAGCGCCTGACGGTGCTGCTCACGCTTCAGGATTGGCAGGCAGTAGTAGTGAGGACGAATACCACCGGCCAGCATCTGGTTACGATTGAACAACAGGTGGTGAGCGGTGATGGTCGCTGCGACATTGTCCGACGCGTCAGCGACGAATTCAGCGGCTTGCTGCGTCGTGATGTGTTCGAACACGACCTTCAACGTCGGGTGACGAGCCAACAGAGGTTTCATGACGCGCTCGATGAACACGGCTTCACGGTCGAAGATGTCGATGTCGTGGTCGGTCACTTCGCCATGCACCAGCAGCGGCATTCCCAGCCGCGCCATGGTGGCAATGGCTGCGTCGCAATGAGCGACATCGGTGACGCCGGAAGCCGAGTTGGTCGTTGCCCCCGCCGGATAGAGCTTGACCGCTTTGACCACACCGCTGGCAACAGCTCGCTCGATCTCTTCTGCGGGCGTCGTGTCGGTGAGGTACAGCACCATCAGCGGCTCGAACGCGCTGCCTTCCGGCAAGGCCGCCAGGATACGTTCACGATAGGCCATGGCCTGCTCGGTCGTCGTCACCGGCGGCTTGAGGTTGGGCATGATGATGGCCCGCCCCATCTGGGCTGCGGTATGGCCTACCACCGCATTCAGCGCCTCGTCGTCGCGAAGGTGAAGGTGCCAATCGTCGGGGCGAGTGATCGTGATAGCGTCCACGGCAAGTCCTGTCTTGAAAGTGAAAGAGGGGTGTCACGGCTGCACAGTATACCCAATCGCCCCGTGGGATAAATCTGCACACGACCCCCACAGGCCTAGCCAAGTGTCGTATCATGACGCCACGTTGTAAGATCAAGGATGCTGTTGTTTATGCAGAACGTACGACGCTATGCGGATGTCATTGCCAGCATAGAGGGGTTGGTGTGGCTAGGCCTTGCCTGGTCGATCTCCATTTCCATGTATCAGCAGAGTACCGAGCCTACGCTGGCCATGTTGTTCGTGGTAGGCGCACTGCTGCTGTTCAGTTGGGCACACCGACCGCTGCGCTATCTGCTGATGCGCTACCACATTCGCAAGCGGCGCACCGACATGTGGATGCACACATTGGCCCTGCCCCTGTTGCTGGCCATGTTTTTCCATATCCTGCTGGAAACGCTGCTGGGCACTGCCTGGCTACCACCCAAAATACTGCTGTTCAACCTGCTGGCAACGGCGGGTTGGCTAACCTTCGTCATGACGCTATTCATCAAGTTCGTGATTCATAGCGTCAAGACATCGAACAAGTAATCGTCCATGGCTACCGCTCTGCCCCTGCCGCTCTCCACGCCCAACCGCAACCTGGTCCGGCTGACCATCGTCCGGGGGATCACCTGGACGGGCTTTCTGATGGCGATCATCGTCGGCATCGAACTGCTGGCGTTCAATCTGCCGGTCACAGCGGTGGTCAGCGTAGTCATCGCCATGGGCATGCTGAACATTGCCACCTGGTGGCGGCTGGGCCGCCCCAGAGCGGTCACCCATATCGAGTATCTGGCCCACCTGCTGGCAGATATCACCGGGCTGACGCTGCTGTTCTATTTTTCCGGGGGGTCTACCAACCCTTTCATCACCTACTACCTGGTGCCGGTGACCATTGCCGCTGCCACACTGCCGTGGCGACACGCCTGGATCATTGCCGCCTGTGCCATGGGCGGCTACACCTTCCTGATGTTTTTCTACCACCCCATACCGCAGCTGGGGCATATCAGCAGTGACGGCCCTTTAAGCCTGCATGTACTGGGCATGTGGCTCAACTTTGGCCTGTCGGCAGGGCTCGTGACCTTTTTTATCTACAAGATGGCTCATGCCCTACGCAGCCGAGACAAAGCGCTATCGCGCACCCGGGAAGCCGCACTGCGCAACGAGCAGGTGCTGGCAGTGGCCACCCAGGCCGCCGGCACGGCCCATGAGCTGGGTACTCCGCTGTCGACCATGGCCGTGCTGCTGAAAGAGATGCAGGCTGACACAGCCCAGGAGTCGGCGCTTGCCGATGACATCGCGCTTCTGCGCCAGCAGGTGGACATCTGCAAATCGCGGCTGCAGCATCTGGTCAACAACGCCGACCGGCGGCGCATGGCCGAGCCGGAGATCCTCGACGCCGAAGTATGGCTGGCAGGCGTGGTCCAACGCTGGCTGGTGATCCGTCCTGACGTCAACCACCATTTCGACGTGGCCGAGCGGCGGGGACGACCATGGATTGCGGTAGATGCCACCCTCGACCAGGCCCTCACCAACCTGCTCAACAACGCCGCCGATGCCAACCCCGAGCACATCGCCATTCGCCTGGATTGGCAGGACGAGAGCGTCGTGATCGATATCCGCGACCATGGCCCCGGCATTGCGATGTCGATAGCCGACCAGCTGGGTGATACCTTCGTATCGACCAAGAGCAAGGGGATGGGCATCGGGCTTTTCCTGACTCACGCCACGATCAATCGGTTTGGTGGTGGTGTAAGCCTGTATAATCACCCGGAAGGGGGAACACTGACGGAAGTGACGCTGCCACGCTGCTCCGCACCGGGCTAGCCTGCCATCAGTGCCAAGTCAGACCATCGAGGATGCCATGCAGAACCAAGACCAGCGCCTGTTGATCGTGGATGATGATGAAATGTTCTGTCACGTACTGAGCCGCGCGCTGACGCGCCGTGGTTTCGACGTGATGGTAGCCCATGACGCCGACCAGGCCATGGCGACCGCCGCGCAGTTCCTGCCCACCATGGCCACGCTGGATTTGAAGCTCGAGCACAGCTCGGGGCTCAAATTGCTGCCTGAGCTGCTCAATACCGTGCCGGGTTGCCGTATCGTTGTACTGACCGGGTACTCCAGCATTGCCACCGCCGTCGAAGCCATCAAGCTGGGAGCCATCAACTACCTGTGCAAACCCGCCGACGCCGATGACGTCATGGCGGCTTTCGAACACCCGGAGGCCGACCCCAACGTGGAGCTGGCCGACAACCCACCCTCGATCAACCGCATTACCTGGGAGCACATCCAGAAAGTGCTACAGGAGCACGATGGCAACATTTCGGCTACGGCAAGAGCCCTTGGCATGCATCGCCGGACGCTTCAGCGCAAGCTGCAGAAGCGCCCGGTACGCCGTTAGTGGGCAGTCCAGCCCAGGTCGATGTTCCAGCTGGCACCGGTCACCGCGCCAGCGGCATCCGACGCCAGATAAGCGACTAGCTGGGCCACTTCGGAAGGCTCGATCAGGCGTTTCACCGCCGCGTTTTTCAACATGATCTTCTCGATCACTTCCTGCTCATCCATGTTATTGAGCTTTGCCTGGTCGGCAATCTGATTGTCGACCAGCGGCGTCTTGACGTAGGCCGGGCAAATGGCATTGGCCGTGATGCCCTGCTCGCCCCCTTCTAGGGCCGCCGTCTTGGTCAGACCGATCATGCCATGTTTGGCACTGATGTAGGCCGCCTTGCCAGGAGACGCCACCTGCGCATGGATAGAAGCGATATTGATGACCCGCCCCCACCCCCTCTGACGCATGTGCGGCCAGGCGGCCTGAGTCAGCAGGAAAGGCGCGGTCAACATCAGGTCGATGATTTGCCGCCACTTCTCTTCGGGGAACGACTCGATGGCCGCGACGTGCTGGATGCCAGCATTGTTCACCAGGATATCCACGCCACCAAAGCGCTTCACGGCGTCGGCAATGGCACCACGGCAGGCGTCCGGGTCGGTCAAATCGGCCTTGTAGAACGCCGCTCCGGCCTGGTCGGCCACCTCCTGACCCGCCTCGTTGAAATCCACTGCCAAGACCTGGTGGCCCTGCTCGCAAAAATGCTTGACCACGGCGGCACCGATACCACTGCTGGTACCGGTGACGACTGCAACACGGGGCGTTGACGCTTTATCTGCTGACATGCAGGCTTCCTTTTATCGATGTGTCTGAAATGAAGATATAAACACTTAAAACTATAGGTGCTGTCTCGGGCTTCTGCCTTCTGCCAAGTAAATTCAGAGAGTGGCAGATGACATCAACTGCTCCATCATACGCTGGGCAAGCCGAGACGCCTCTTGCAGACTCTCAAGCTCACTCAGGTCATCCAGAATGCAGCGCTGATAGAACTCGATACCATTCGGCAAGCGCTCGAGCGTCATGCGATAACGGCCCGATGGCAAGGAGACCACGTGAGACTCTTCCAGAGGGGCCGGCAGCATTGCCTGTTCGGGCACCACCAGCATCCATAATGCACACGGGGTGATCAGCGCGCCTACCAGCGTGCTGGCGCCGCTGATCCGCAGGTCGCTGTATTGAAAGCACAGCGCATCCACACTCAATCGCGGGTTGTAATGGGCCTCCTTTTTCAGCGCCGATAACGATGCGTCTCGGTAGCTGGTCGCCAACTCGGCCAGATAGCCATAGTCGTGGGCCTGCAAGACTTGCATGAGAATGCTCCTGTAAATGCACGGATCGCGTGACGTCCATTGTAGGGCTTTATGGATAGCGTAGTGTGCTGCTATTGGCGAAACACGCCGGGCTACGCCAAAATGGGCGCTACTGCACAAGTCATACCTTATTCAACGGAGTCATTACCATGTTCGTGGTTATTTTTGGGCGTATGTCCTGCCCTTTTTGCGTACGCGCCAAACATCTTGCCGAACACCTGGAGAGCAACGGCAAGATCGAAGGCTATCGCTACGTCGACATGCCATCCGAAGGCGTCACCAAGGAAGATATCGCCAAAACGGCTGGCAAACCCATTCATACCGTCCCGCAGGTCTTCATCGACCAACAGCACATCGGCGGTTACACCGAGTTCGACCAGTTCGTCCGCGACAAGCAGCTGCTGGCTTCTTAGCCCGGCCTCGCCGCTTCGGGCGTTAAAACCTCCGTTAATCCGCGTTGAAACAGCGTCTACTCGCTTGCCTATACTGAGCGTTCGATGATCGTGTTCGATTCACTCAGGTCAGCAGGCGGCGAGGAATGGCGATGCAGCGCGAGGAGTTTTTACAACAGCTTTGGCTGGACTATATCCATAATCATCCGGATATCGGGGCGCTCCGACTATGGCCCATCAGCGCCAGCGCCGAATACCTGACGCTGGTGACGATCAACCACGGGCCTTTTGCCATCAATGCCCTCAGCATACCCTTGGCACGGATGGGCTATCGTTCCGTTGGCCACTATGCCATGGCAGACAAAGGGCTCCTGATTCATTTGCTGGCACCTAACGATGACAGCAGTTGGCTAGTGCTCGCCGAACTCCAGGTGGGCACGCTCTCCAAAGCTCCCAGAGAAGCACTCACCGCCTTGATACGGCAGAGCCATCCAACCGACTGCAAGGGCCACAATCTGCTGTCTCGCGGCCGCCCATGGCCCATGCCCAGCTGGACGCTCTACCAACAGCTGCATACCGCCCATCCACTGGCCGCCTGGCTGGCGGTAATGGGGCCACGGCTTCACCACGCCGGGTTCGATTGCGCCACGCTGAATGCCTCGCTGGACTCGCTGGGCCTGCAGTTGGAGCATGTCGGCCTGTACGCCCTCGATAGCCAGCAAAACGGGGTTTTCTCGGTCTCCAGCCTGCTGAATCATCGTTTCTACCCCGCCATGCCACAAAAAATCGTGTTCAGCGATGGGGACGAACACCGCCTTTGCCTCGGAGGGCTGTCGCTGACACAGCGCCATGTGGAAGACGACCACAAGCGGCTGGCGGAAATCCTGCTGCCCTTCCATGCCCGCTGCGAAATGGCGTGAGTCTCACTGACCCACGCCACCCATGTCATGCGTCGAAGGTCATTTCAGGCACATGATCGGGAACGATCAGCTTGCCAGCCGTTTTTTCGACGATCTCCTCGACGCTGACGCCAGGCGCACGCTCCTTGAGAATGAACGCTCCGTCCTTGATTTCAAGGTAAGCCAGGTCAGTCAGCACTCGATTGATGCAGCCAGCCCCGGTCAACGGCAGCGAGCATTTTTCCAGCAGTTTGGACTCACCATGCTTGGAAGCGTGGGTCATGGTACAGATGATGTTATCGGCACCCGCCACCAGGTCCATGGCACCGCCCATGCCTTTGATGAGCTTTCCCGGAATCATCCAGGACGCGATATTGCCTTCCTGGTCTACCTCGAAAGCGCCGAGCACGGTCAAATCCACGTGCCCGCCACGGATCATCGCAAAGGATTCGGCTGAAGAGAAAATGGCCGCGCCAGGTCGTGCTGTCACGGTCTGCTTGCCCGCATTGATCATGTCAGGGTCGACTTCTTCCTCGGTAGGAAAGCGCCCCATGCCCAGCAAGCCGTTTTCCGACTGCAGCATGACATCCATGCCGTCGGGGATATAGTTGGCCACCAGCGTGGGAATGCCGATTCCCAGATTCACATAGAACCCGTCCTGGAGTTCACGAGCCACTCGCTGTGCCATTTGTTCGCGTGTCAAAGCCATGGTGCCACCTCTTGTCGTTGATTAGCTGCGCACGGTGCGCTGCTCGATACGTTTCTCGAACGTGCCCTGAATGATGCGATCCACATAAATACCCGGCGTATGGATCTGACTGGGCTCCAGTTCGCCTGGCTCAACGATCTCCTCTACTTCTACCACGGTGATCTTGCCGGCAGTAGCGGCCATGGGGTTGAAGTTCTGGGCGGTGTGGCGGTACATGACGTTGCCGTAACGATCGGCTTTCCACCCTTTGACGATGGCGAAGTCACCTTTGATAGCCTCTTCGAGGATATAGTGACGACCGTCGAACTCACGCACTTCCTTGCCTTCACCGATCGGCGTACCGTACCCGGTGGCTGTAAAGAACGCCGGGATGCCCGCTCCGCCTGCGCGCATCTTCTCTGCCAGCGTACCTTGCGGTGTCAGCACCACTTCGATTTCATTGTTCAGCATCTGTTGCTCGAACAATGCGTTTTCGCCTACATAGGACGCGATGATCTTGCTGATCTGACGGTCTTCGAGGAGGATACCCAGCCCAAAGCCATCGACACCACAGTTGTTGGACACCACGGTCAGGTCATTGACCGCACGGCGTTTGATTTCGGCAATCAGGTTCTCGGGAATGCCACACAGGCCAAAGCCACCTGCAATCACGGTCATGCCGCTTTCCAGGCCTTCCATTGCTTCTTCATAGGAAGATACACGCTTGTCGAATCCTGCCATTGTGCTGCCTCACGTGGTTGGTAAAACGTTATCAGATATTGTTGGTTACGTGGTTGCTGACCAGTCTGGCACAAAAGCTGCGCGCTGGATGCAGTTGCTTCGATAGAGTCAGTGTTGTGTCTGGTGATATATTTGTTAAGTTTGTTTTTCTTATCAATTTATTTTAATAACTTATAAAGAGTTCTCATGACCGTCAAGCAGCTCAGGGCCTTTCTGGCCGTGGCCCAAACACTCAGCTTTACTCAGGCATGCGAACGCCTGCATCTTTCCCAACCCGCGCTCAGCCTGGCCATCAAAGGGCTCGAAGACTCGCTGGGCGGCAAGCTGCTGATTCGCAGCACGCGTAGCGTTCGTCTCACACCCGAGGGGGAGTCGCTGTTTCCGCTGGCCAAGCACCTGCTGGCCCAGTGGGACAACACCGAAGAACGCTTGCGGCAACGCTTTACCCTGCAGCTGGGACGGCTGAGCGTGGCCGCCATGCCGTCGTTTGCCTGCAACTTGCTGCCCGGCGCGCTGGTCAAGTTCCGTCAGCGCTATCCCAAGATCAACGTCACCGTGCACGATGTCATCAATGAAGAAGTCATGGACATGGTGCGCTCCAGGCAAGTCGAGCTGGGCATTGCGTTCGCCCCCGAAGGCGCTGGCAGCTTGAGCTTTACGCCACTCTTCGAAGATCAGTTCGTGGCCGTCGTCCCCCTCGACTCCCCGTTGGCCCATCGGCAAAGCCTGGATTGGCAAGAGCTGCTGCGCCACGACGTGATCACCCTACAACGCCCTTCCATGGTACGGCGCCTGCTGGAACAGGAATTAGCTATTCAAGGTATCGAACTGCCCGTCGCCTTCGAAAGCCATCAGCTGTCGACCGTGGGGCGCATGGTCGCTGCGGGTCTGGGCGTCAGCGCCGTGCCCTCCATGTGTATTCAACAAATGGACGAGCTAGGTGCCCACTGCCTGCCACTGACCGAGCCCCGCATTGCCTGTCGAGTGGGCATCTTGACCCATCAGGAGCTCTCCGTCGCGGCTCATGCGCTGCGTAACGTCCTCATCGAAAACGTTAAAACTCCCAGGCTGACGCGGCACTGACAACGCCCTTCATGGCAAAGTTATGCTGGGCAGCTCGCGCTTGTTCCATTAGCATTTGTCTTCACATGCGTAGAGTCGTCTTGGCACGCCTTCCACATCAGGGGCCTTGGCAGTTGCTTTGTGCGTAGTATCGCTTTGTGCGTAGTATCAGTAGATCAAGGACCGCGGTATGCCAATTATCAAAGGGGGTGTCAGCATCTTGCTGCTGACGCTGAACACACTGGTTTGGGGTGTGCCCCTGATTATTCTGACGCTGCTCAAAGTAATGGCACCTGGCCGAAAGGCCAAGGAGTGGTTGCTGAAAGGGCTGTGCGCGGTGGCCTTGAACTGGATAGGCGTCAACCTATGGTGGATGCGCCTATGGTTGAAGCCGCAGGTGTCCATTCAGGTGCCCGACAACCTCACGCCCGAGCAGTGGTGGCTAGTCATTTCCAATCACCGCAGTTGGACCGATATTTTCATTCTGTTCATGGCGCTCCATCGTCGCATCCCGATGCCGCGTTTTTTTCTCAAGCATCAACTGATCTGGATTCCGATTGTGGGGCTGGCTTTCTGGGCGCTGGAATTTCCTTTCATGCGACGTTTTACCCGCGAGCAGATTACCAGAAACCCAAAGCTGGCCACGATCGACAGAGAATCCACCGAGCGAATTTGCCGCCGTGCACGGCACGCCCCCATTTCGATTTTCAATTTTGTGGAAGGCACTCGCTTCACGCCGCTCAAGCGTGATGCACAGCAGAGCCCTTATCGTCACTTGTTGCGTCCCAAGGCAGGCGGCGTCGGGCAAGTACTTAGCCTGCTGGGTAACCAATTGGATGGTATCCTTGATGTCACCATCAGCTATACCAATCCAACCCCGACGTTCATGGGCTTTCTGTGTGGAAAAGAAGCCCCGATTACCCTCGAAGCCAGGCAGATTGATATCCCGGAGTGGATGCAAAATGCCAACTACCACGAAGATTCGCAGCACAAGGAACGCTTCCACGCATGGATCAATTCACTGTGGCAGGAAAAAGACGCGTTGCTGGACACTCTCAGCGACCACGACTAGGGCACTGGTTGAGCGCTTGCCTGGTCGTCAGCCTGCTGGCGGGCTGTGCCAGCTCGACCCCCGCAACCAGCCAACGCGCCCCGGCAAGCAGCAGCGCCAGCACGTTGAGCGGTGGCTGGATCGAAGTGGGCCGCGGAGACACCTTGGGGCAGTTGGCCGCTCGCGCCAATGTTCCCATCGAACGCTTGGAGCGCTTCAATCCGGGCGTCGATGCGCGACGCCTGAACGTCGGCCAACGGCTGTTGATACCCACCCAGCAGGAGCGCGCGCCCTCAGGCGGACCTTACCGCTATCAGGTACGCGCTGGTGATACCTATTCTGGCATTGCACGCCATTTCGGCACGACCACAGGAAGGATCCAAAGCGCCAACCCCGGCACCCCCGCTACCGCATTGCGGGTGGGCCAGATCATCAGCGTACCGTTGAGCGGCAGTGGCAGAGCCGTTGCAGCCAGCAGTGGCGGGTCGAGCGGCTCATCGGCAGCACCCGCGACGCCTGCGGCAACGCCCAGCGCCAGCCTGCCCGCCTCGGCACGCCGTTGGCCATGGCCGCTGGAAGATTACCGAGTCGTGCGGCGCTTTGGTGCCGATAGCCGTGGCACGCTGCAACCGATGTTGCTGGCCACCCAGGCTGGTGCCAAGGCCAAGGCCGTGGCGCCTGGAGAAGTGCGCTTTGCCGATGGCATGCGCCAGTTGGGTGAGGTGGTGATCGTACATCATGCAGACAACCTGCAAAGCGTATATGCGCTTTGCGAGCGGCTGCTGGTCAACGTCGGCCAGCAGGTCAGCACTGGCGATGCCCTGTGCGAAGTTGGCCAAAGCGCCTCGACGCAGCGCTATGATCTGCTCTTCGACCTGCGCCAGGGCGGCAAGCCCATCGACCCGCGACAGGTGTTGAGATAGAAGGTATCGAGATAGAAGGTATCGAGATAGAAGGTATCGAGCAAGCCCCCGCTTTTGGGGGCTTGCACAGAAGTACCTCACCCTCGATAGTAGCCTGGTTCCACGAAAGGCATTGGCGTGACTGTCATGGGCAGCGATTTACCCCGAACCAGCGCAAACACCGTCGTGCCCGGCGCTTCCCATTGCCGTTCCACGTAGCCCATGGCCACGGGCTTGCCGACGCTGGGGCCAAACCCGCCGGAGGTTACCTGACCGATCTCCTGGCCTGACTCATCCACCAGCGTGACGCCCTCACGCACAGGGGCACGCCCTTCCCCCACCAGACCGACCCGCTTGCGGGAATGATCCTTGGCATCCACCTGATGCAGAATGATATCCGCCCCCGGGAAGCCTGCCGAGCGCTCTCCCCCATGCCGGCGCGGCTTGCCGATGGCCCAGATCAAACTGGCCTCTACCGGCGTGGTGGTCATGTCCATGTCGTGACCGTAAAGGCACAGTCCCGCCTCAAGGCGCAGGGAATCCCGTGCCCCCAGGCCAATCGCCCCCACTTCCGGTTCGGCGAGTAGCGCTTCGGCCAACGCCTGGCTCGCCTCTGCGGCCACGGAAATCTCGAAGCCATCCTCTCCGGTATAACCGCTGCGGCTGATCCACACCTCGTGACCGGCCAGGCTGAAACGACCATGTTGCATGAACGTCATGTCGCAGGCCGCGGGGCACAGGCGCTGCATGACATCACGCGCCTGGGGCCCTTGCAGCGCCAGCAAACCTCGATCCAGCACATCGATCTGGTGAGTAGAACCCAGGTTGGTGCGTAGATGAGCAATATCCTGATCCTTGCAGGCCGCATTGACCACCAGATAGAAGTGATCTCCGGCATTCACCACCATCAGGTCATCGATGATTCCGCCCTCGGTCCCGGTAAACAGGCCATAGCGCTGCTGGCCGACCTTCAGCCCCACCAGATCGGCGGGAATCAACGTCTCCAGCGCGTCTGCCACACCGTCGCCGGACACCAGAATCTGCCCCATGTGCGATACGTCAAACAGGCCGCACTGCTGGCGCGTATGCTCGTGCTCCTTTTTCACCCCCAACGGGTACTGTACGGGCATCTCGTAGCCCGCAAAGGGCACCATTTTCGCGCCTAGCTGGGTGTGCAGTGAATGCAGCGGCGTACGTTTAAGTTCGGTCATGGGTTTCCTCAATGGTCAAAAGAGAAACGGGAAGCCTTAAAGGCTTCCCGGCTCTGATGGATCTTATCTTCCCGCCTGTGAAAGGCGCTTATTTATCGTGATCCAGGGCTTCACCCGGCAGGATGTCCTTACCCGCAAAATAATCCCGAGTGAGTTTAAACACAACCGGCGACAGCAGCGCCAGCGCAATCAGGTTGGGAATGGCCATCATCGCGTTGAAGGTATCGGCCATCAGCCAGATGAAGCCCAGCTGCGCGATGGCACCCAGCGGGATGGCCAAGACGAACAGCACGCGGTACAGCATGATGGAGCGCGTGCCAAACAGGAACTGGCAGCACTTCTCGCCGTAGAACGACCAGCCCAGAATGGTGGTAAAGGCAAAGATGGCCAGCGCCACGGCCACGATCTGATTACCAAAGCCCGGCAAGGCCGCATCGAAGGAGAGCGCGGTCAGAGAGGCCCCTGCTTCGCCATCGATCCATACCGTAGAAGTCAGAATGACCAGCGCGGTGATGGTACAGACGATGATCGTGTCGATGAACGTACCCAGCATGGCGATCAAGCCCTGACGAACCGGGTTGCGGGTCTGTGCCGCCGCATGGGCGATGGGCGCACTACCGAGGCCCGCTTCGTTGGAGAAGATGCCCCGCGCCACGCCAAAACGAATGGCCGCCATGACGGCAGCACCGGCAAAGCCACCGGCAGCGGCAATCGGGTTGAAAGCATAGTAGAAAATCAGCCCAAAAGCCTCGCCAATTTGTCCGGCATTGACGATCAGTACCAGCAGCCCGGCGGCGACATAGGCAATCCCCATGATCGGCACCAGCTTGCCTGCCACCTTGGCAATACGCTTGATACCACCAAGAATCACCGCCCCGGCCAGTACCATGATGATCACCCCCGTCAGCCAATGGGGAACGCCAAAGGTGGCATCCATGGCATCCGCCACCGAGTTGGACTGCACGGTATTACCAATGCCAAAGGCAGCCACGGCACCAAAGAATGAAAACAGGCCGCCCAGCCATAGCCACTTCTTGCCCAGGCCGTTCTTGATATAGAACATCGGCCCACCAATGTGGTGACCGGTGCTGTCGGTTTCACGGTAACGCACCGCCAGAACCGCCTCGGCGAATTTCGTCGCCATGCCCACTAATGCAGTAATCCACATCCAGAAAACCGCACCTGGGCCACCCAGCGCGATGGCCGTCGCGACACCGGCAATGTTACCGGTGCCAATGGTGGCAGAGAGCGCTGTCATCAGCGCATTGAAAGGCGAAATCTCGCCTTCATCGCTGGCTTTCGAAGCGCTCTTGTCGGCAGGTTTTACATCGCGGCCTTGCCACATTAGCTTGAAACCCATGCCGAGCTTGCGTATCGGCATCAGTTTCAAGCCAATTTGCAGGTAGATACCCACCCCCAGCAGCAACACCAGCATCAACGGCCCCCACACCACGCCGTTAATTGCGCCCAATAGGCTCGTCAACATTTCCACACGACTCTCCTTAACCGAAGGATTAGTAAATTTATTATAAAGGTCCTGTCGCTCTCCCACCCATGACGCTCACGGAAGAACACCCTCACGCATGCCTACCATAGCGCTGACTGCACGCTGGAAAAACGCAAGATTGGCATGTTTTATACCATTTTACTGGTGTACATCCATGGTCATGTCGCCAAAAGGCAGAGAAAGCCTCTTTTTTTGGAAAACCAGCCTGCCTTGCCATGCCGTGAATGACATGCGTTTTTTTCTCATTTTGACACTCAAGAGAAACTTGTTTCCAATCGGAAACAAGGTACCATACGCTCATGGCACGCCAGACAGCCCGTGCCCAACAGTCGCCAAGCTGAACGACAAACGCTAGTATGCTGTCGTTCACTCCACTGTTTAACAAGGGAACCTTCATGAGCAATCTTCCAGCTAATTTGCGCTACGCTGCCAGCCACGAATGGGTACTGGATCATCAGGACGGTACCGTTACCGTCGGCATTACCGACCACGCCCAACAAGCGCTCGGCGATGTGGTCTTCGTCGAGCTGCCGGAGGTCGGTCAGAGCCTCAGCAAGGGCAAAGAGTTTGGCGTGATCGAATCGGTCAAGGCTGCTTCTGATCTCTACTCGCCGGTGGATGGCGAAGTGATCGAGGTCAATGAAGCGCTGGAAGATGCGCCTGAAACGGTCAATGAAGCCCCTTACGAAGGCGGCTGGATCATGAAGGTACGCGTTGACGGTCAGGCCCTGGAAGGCCTGCTGGATGCTGATGCCTACCAGGCGTCGCTCAGCACCGACGATTGATTCTGCTTCACCCGAACGCCTGCCTCCGTGCAGGCGTTCACGTTAACACCCTGATGCATCACGCGGCCGCACAACCTCCCACGGGTTGTACGAGCGGCACCACAGCCACGCAGAACAGGCTGCTCTGAGCCCCCACGGTTTACTCATCACGTTCGGAACCTTCCCATGCCTTTTGAAACACGCCGTTTGGCCGAACTGGCCGACCACGATGCTTTTATCAAACGCCATAACGGGCCTAGCCCCGACAATGTCGCCACCATGCTAAAAGCGCTCGATTTGCAGCGTATGGAAGATCTGATCGAGCAGACCGTGCCAAGCGATATTCGCTTGGGCCGCGAACTGGCACTGGACGCCCCCCGTAGTGAAGCAGAAGCCCTGGATTACCTGAGCCAGCTGGCACGCCAGAACCGCGTGGCCAAAAGCTACATTGGCCAAGGTTATTACAATACCCACATGCCCGCCGTGATTCAGCGCAACGTGCTGGAAAACCCCGGCTGGTACACCGCCTACACGCCTTACCAGCCCGAGATTTCTCAGGGGCGCCTGGAAGGTCTGCTGAATTTCCAGCAGGTGGTCATGGATCTCACCGGGATGGAGCTTGCCAACGCCTCCCTGCTCGATGAGGCCACCGCCGCCGCCGAGGCCATGGCACTGTGCAAGCGCGGCAATAAGAAGAGCAAATCCAACACCTTTTTCGTGGCTGAAGACGTCTTCCCGCAAACCCTGGACGTCATCAAGACCCGCGCAGAATTCTTTGGCTTCGAACTGAAGATTGCACCGGCGGAGCAACTGGCAGACGAGGAGGTGTTCGGCGCGCTGGTTCAGTACCCGTCCGCCAGCGGCAACATCACCGACCTCGCCCCGCTGCTCGCCAAGGCCCAACAGAACGGCATCATGACCTGTGTCGCCACGGATCTACTGAGCTTGGTACTGCTGAAAGAGCCCGGTATCTTTGGTGCCGACATCGTGGTGGGCAGCTCGCAGCGCTTTGGCGTACCCATGGGCTTCGGTGGCCCACATGCAGCGTTTTTTGCCACCTCCGACAAGCTCAAGCGCTCCATTCCGGGCCGCATCATCGGCGTTTCAAAAGACAGTCGTGGCAAGACCGCGCTGCGCATGGCCATGCAGACCCGCGAACAGCACATTCGTCGCGAGAAGGCCACTTCCAACATTTGTACCGCCCAGGCGCTGCTGGCCAACATTGCCGGTTTCTATGCCACTTATCACGGTGCCGAGGGGCTGCGCAAAATTGCTGGCCGCGTTCACCGCCTGACCACCCTGCTGGCCACCGGCCTGCAACAGGCGGGCGTGCAGCTGGCCAACGACAGCTGGTTCGATACGCTGCGCCTTACCCAGGTCGATGCTGGCAAGATCCATGGCCGCGCCATGACCCATGACATCAACCTGCACTACTTCGCCAATGGCGATGTCGGCATCAGCCTCGACGAAACCACGACGGCCCATGACGTCGCGACCCTGTTCGATGTCCTGCTCGGCGATGAGCACGGTCTTTCCGTCGCCGCCCTCGACGAGCAAGTGGTGGAAGGCAAGCTGACAGGCATTCCGGCAGAGTACCAGCGGGAAAGCGACTTCCTGAGCCATCCAACGTTCACGCGCTACCGCAGCGAAACCGAAATGCTGCGCTACCTGAAACGCCTGGAGAACAAGGACCTCTCACTGGCCCATGCCATGATTCCGCTGGGCTCATGCACCATGAAGCTCAACGCCACCAGCGAGATGCTTCCGGTCTCTTGGCCTGCCTTCGCGCACCTGCACCCCTTCGCGCCTCGCGACCAGGTGGCGGGCTATCATCAGATGATCGACGAGCTGGCCGCTTTCCTGGTGGAAGTGACCGGCTATGATCATATCTCCATGCAACCCAACTCTGGCGCTCAGGGCGAATATGCCGGCCTGCTGGCCATTCGCCGCTACCAGGCCGCCCAAGGGGAAGGACACCGGGATGTGTGCCTGATTCCCAGCTCTGCCCACGGCACCAACCCGGCATCTGCCGCCATGCTGAGCATGGAGGTGGTGGTGGTCGAGTGCGACGCCAACGGCAACATCGACCTGACCGACCTGACCCACAAGGCCGAGCAGTACAGCGAGCGGCTCTCGGCGGTGATGATCACCTACCCATCTACCCACGGCGTATTCGAGTCCCACGTTCGTCAGGTGTGCGAGGTGATTCACCAGCACGGCGGTCAGGTCTACGTGGACGGCGCCAACATGAACGCCCAGGTGGGGCTGACACGCCCAGGCGACTTCGGCGGGGATGTATCGCACCTCAACCTGCACAAGACCTTCTGCATTCCTCACGGGGGTGGCGGTCCGGGCATGGGCCCCATTGGCGTCAAGGCGCATCTGGCTCCTTACGTTTCCAACCACGTGGTCACGCCCATCGATGGCGTACAGCCCGGTGGCGCAGTATCTGCTGCCGCCTTTGGCAGCGCCTCGATCCTGCCCATCTCCTGGGCGTACATCAAAATGATGGGGGCGCGGGGGCTGCGCGAGGCAACGGAGATCGCCATTCTCAACGCCAACTACATCGCCAAACGGCTGGCGCCGTCCTACCCGATTCTCTATCGCGGTCAGAACGGCTATGTGGCCCACGAGTGCATCATCGACATCCGCCCGCTCAAGAGCGCCTCGGGTATCAGTGAAGAAGATATCGCCAAGCGACTGATGGACTATGGCTTCCATGCGCCGACCATGTCGTTCCCGGTACCCGGCACGCTGATGATCGAGCCTACCGAGTCCGAATCACTCTACGAGATCGACCGCTTCTGCGACGCGATGATTGCCATTCGTGAAGAGATCGCGCGCGTCGAGAATGGAGAGTGGCCGCTGGACAACAACCCGCTGGTCAATGCGCCGCATACCCAGGCCGACGTCATGGACAGCGACTGGCAGCGCCCCTATGACCGCCAGCTAGGGGCTTTCCCCAGTGAAGCCGTCGCCGCCGCCAAGTACTGGCCGTCGGTCAACCGAGTGGATAACGTCTTTGGTGATCGCCAACTGGTGTGCTCGTGCCCCAGCATTGACGAATACCGCCGCTAGGCAAGCCCCCCTCACACGCCTCTGGGGCCCTGTTCAGGGTTCCAGAGGCGTCGTTTCTTGTAGCCGCTGGTCATGGAAGCCCTTGAGCAGCTTCTCGTAACGCTTGGGCAACACGGAACCCTTGCGCCGCAGCAGATAGAGCACTTCGTGAATGACCTGCGGCAGTGCCAGCGGCTTCACCTGGCGCTGCCAGGGAGAAGTTTCCAATACCAGCCGTGACACGACGGTAAAGCCGAGCCCCCGGGCCACGGCGTCCAGCACCATGCTGACTTCGTTGGTAAACCCCTGGTGGCGAAAATGCGTCATGGAGCGGAACTCGTCGGGGAAATTGGCCCGTAGCAGCGCGTTGGCGTGATTGATGCCATCGTAGTAATTGATAAAGCCCAATCCCATCAGTTCGGCCAGGGTACTACCCGCGAAGTCGGCGGGTACCACCAGGCACAAGGGCTCCTTGTGCCAGACGGTGCAGACAAGCTCGGTATGGTTGAGCTGCTCGGTGACGATGCCGATATCGTAACGCCCTTCCAACAGGTCATTGACGATTTCATGATTGAAGGCAAAGCTGTAGTTGACGGTCAGGCTGGGGTGCATCTGCTGCTGCCCCAGGATGTAGGGGTAGAACATCAGCCCGACGCTGCCAGGAGAGGCAATGCGGCACTCGCCGCTATCCAGCGAATCATCGTCCAGACCATGCCTGAACTGCTCATGTTCGGCGAACAGCTTCAACGCATAGTCGTAAGCGCGACGACCAGACTCGGTCAGCGTAAAACTGCGCCCGTGACGCTCGATCAGCGCTTTATCCAGATAGGTTTCCAGCTTTCTGACGTGCTGGCTGACGCCCGGCTGCGTCATCTCCAGGCGTCGCGCGGTGCGCGTGAAACTGCCCGTTTCCACCAGTGTGATAAAGGTACGAAAGTATTGAGCGTTGAACATGGGTTCCCGGCAACTTCATCATTAACGGTCACTGTCACAGTGAGGATCATCAGGGCGCCTGGAATGGATGCCTACCGGCGCCAAGCCTCTAGCCTAGCATAAAAAACGACCGCCTCGGGCACGGATGCCCGTAGCAGGGCAAGGCAGCTGAACGCCAGGGAGCAGCATGCTAGTATGCCGATTGGTCATGATCATACTCAGGGATAGTCCATACAATGACGCAACCTTCAGCACCCCGCGCCACCATTTCCAGCATCATTTCTCCCGAAGGCAGCCTGGAAGTACTGTCTCAGCATGAGGTCAATCGCCTCAAGAGCACCTCGAAAAGCGGGTTGCATGACTTGTTGCGCCGCTGCGCCCTCGCCGTGCTCAACTGCGGCAGCCCTACCGATGACAGCCTGGCCCTTCTCGAAGCCTACAAGGATTTCGACATCGAAGTGCTGCAGCAGGATCGCGGCATACGCCTGAAGCTCACCAACGCGCCAGCGGAAGCCTTCGTTGACGGACGCATGATACGCGGCATTCGTGAGCACCTGTCGTCAATCATCCGCGACATCGTCTACGTCTATAACGAGATCCAGCATCATAATCGCTTCGATCTCAGCACGGGCGAAGGCACCACCAATGCCGTGTTTCACATTCTGCGCAAGGCGGGCACGCTGAAGCCGGGCCGCGACCCGAGCCTGGTAGTGTGCTGGGGCGGCCACTCGATCTCCCGTGAAGAGTACGAATACACCAAGGACGTCGGCTATCACCTGGGTCTTCGCGATCTGGACATTTGCACCGGCTGCGGCCCGGGGGCCATGAAAGGCCCCATGAAAGGTGCCAACGTCGCGCATGCCAAGCAGCGCCGCAAGGAAGGCCGCTACCTGGGCATTTCCGAGCCTGGCATCATCGCTGCTGAAGCTCCCAACCCGATCGTCAATGAGCTGGTGGTGATGCCGGACATCGAAAAGCGCCTGGAAGCCTTCGTGCGCCTGGGCCATGG
Organism: Halomonas sp. KM007; assembly: GCF_050709225.1. Lineage (NCBI taxonomy): Bacteria > Pseudomonadati > Pseudomonadota > Gammaproteobacteria > Oceanospirillales > Halomonadaceae > Halomonas > Halomonas sp. KM007. Next base: position 179,375 of record NZ_CP136131.1, read on the forward strand.
CATCATCGTGTTCCCCGGTGGCGTGGGTACCGCCGAAGAGATCCTTTACCTGCTGGGCATTCTATTGCACCCCGGCAACCAGGACATTCCCTTCCCGCTGATCTTCACCGGCCCCGCCAGCTCCGCCGCCTACTTCGAGAAGATCGACGAGTTTCTGGTCTACACCCTGGGTGAAGAGATCCGCCGCTTCTACACCATCATCACCGGGGACCCGGCGGCCGTGGCGCGCAAGATGCGCGATGGCATCCACCAGGTCAGCGAGTTCCGCCGCCAGCACCAGGATGCGTTCTACTACAACTGGCGCCTGACCATTGCCCGCGAGTTCCAGGCACCCTTCGAGCCTACCCACGAAGCCATGCGCAGCCTGGCGCTGCACCGCCAGCAGCCCACCCACGAGCTGGCAGCCAACCTGCGCCGCGCTTTTTCGGGCATCGTGGCAGGTAACGTGAAAGAGCCGGGCATTCGGGCCATCGAGGCCCACGGGCCTTTCGAACTGACCGCAGAGCCCGAGCTGATGCAGCGGCTGGACGACCTGCTCGGCTCTTTCGTGGCCCAGGGCCGCATGAAACTGGACGGACAGCCCTACACGCCCTGCTATGTGCTCAAGTAATCCCATGTGCTCAAGCAAGCCCATGTACTCAAGTCATCTGAGTAACGCCGCATGATCGTTGCCTTTCTGACGCTGATGGCCGCGGGAATCATCAAGGGCGCCATCGGCTCTGGCGTACCGGTCATCGTCATTCCCGTGCTGACCATGCTGTACGACGTCAAGCTGGCCATTGCCGTGCTGGTGGCCCCGAACCTGTTCAGCAATGCCCTGCAGGTCTGGCAGTACCGCCACCATCTGCTGCCGCATCGCTTTCTGCTCTGGTTCGGCCTCTCCGGTGGGCTGGGCATCGTGATCGGCACCTGGGGGCTGGTGGTACTGTCGCCCACGCTGCTGTCGCTGGGCGTGGCGACTGCCATCGTGCTCTACCTGGCCATCAAGCTGGCCAACCGCAGCTTTACGCTGCCTTTCCCACTGGCGCAGCGCATCGTGTTGCCGGTGGGGCTGGTGGCAGGCGTGCTGCAAGGTGCGGCGGGCATGTCCGCCCCGGCGTCGGTGACCTTTCTTAACGCGATGCGCCTGGAGCGCCCGGTGTTCATCGGCTCGATTTCGGTGTTCTTCGTGGCGATCACGCTGGTACAGATCCCGGCCCTGCTCAGCGCCGGGATTCTCACCTGGGAGCGCTCGTTGTACAGCCTGGCTGCCCTGCTGGTCATTCTGGCAGCCATGCCCCTGGGCGCCAGGCTGGGCAAACGCCTGCCGCATCGCTGGTTCGACAGGCTCATCATGTGCCTGTTGGCCACGATTGCCATCAAGATCGTCGTGGATGCATTGATGGCCTAGTCTATACTGGTGCGTGATCGTTGCCGAACCGTACTCGGCATTCATGTCATGTATACTTCTTGACTCTTTATCTCTGACTTCAGCACCAAGGAAAGGAGCGACCCATGGAAATGATCAACCAGTTGAGCGATGGCAAAGCCAAAGCCTTTGCCAAACACTGTTATGAAAGTTATTCCCCGGAAGAACTGAACGCGGCGGCGGCGGGCAGTCCTGACAAGGACCAGGCCGACCACTGGGGCATTACCGAAGGACAGTGGCAAGAAGCCGTGACAGCGGCCCTTGCCGACCATAAAGCCCAGAGTGACTGAACACCTCTTAACGCTCTGACGTTGCCGCTGCCTGCCCATGGCAGGCGGTGGCACTCACCTCCTCCGGCGCAAGATGCTTTTCTCCACCTCGACCACACCATACACGGCCACGCTTCCCGCCAGGATGGCAAGCCAGTGGTGAGCAGAAAGCCCCTCGCTGACCAGCACGAACTGCATGAAGGGTACATAGGTAAACCCCAGTTGCAGCAGCAGGACCAACCCGATGGCAAGCCATACCGGTCGACTGCCAAACACGCCTTCCCAGGTCAGCGTGCTGTTGAGCAAATAGCGGCTGTTGATCAGGTAAGCGGCACTGCCCGCCACCAGCATGTTGACCGCGCCCGTGCGAGCCAGCGCTTCGCTACCCCCCTGCCCCAGAATCCAGTTGAACATACCGAATACGCCCATCAGCAGCAGTAGCGATACGAACACCACCCGCCAAAGCAGAAAGAGATCCAGCAGCGGCGCTTTGGGGTTCCGGGGCGGCCGCTGCATCAGGTCCTGCTCACCGGATTCGAATGCCAGCGCCAGGCCCAGCGTAATGGCCACCACCATGTTCACCCACAGCGCCTGCAGCGGAGTCACCGGCAGGATCGTGCCCGCCAGCACGGCCAGCATGATGGCCAGCCCCTGAGCACCGTTGGTGGGCAAAATGAAGGTAATCGTCTTGCGGATGTTGTCGTAAACCTTACGCCCCTCTTCGATGGCGTGGACGATGGTGGCGAAGTTGTCGTCGGCCAGCACCATTTGCGAGGCATCCTTGGCCGCTTCCGTTCCTTGAATGCCCATGGCGACACCCACATCTGCCCGCTTGAGCGCCGGGCCATCGTTGACCCCATCACCCGTCATGGCGCACACGCCTCCACGCGCCTGCATGGCCTTGACCAGCCGCAGCTTGTGTTCTGGCGACGCCCGAGCAAACACATCTACTTCCAGAATGATCGCTTCGAGCTGCTCATCGGTCATGGCCTCCATTTCACGCCCGGTCAAGGCCCGCTCGGTGTGCTGAAATCCCAACTGCCGGGCAATGGCCAGGGCGGTGGCAGCATGGTCTCCGGTGATCATCACCGGGCGAATACCGGCGCGCTGGCAGCGTTTCACCGCCTCGATGGCCTCTTCACGGGGCGGGTCCAACAGCCCTATCAACCCCAGCAGGCGCAACCCCGACTGCACATGAGGGTGGTCGAGCTCAGCGTCTTCTTCCATTGCCTTCTCGGCAATCGCCAGCACCCGCAAGCCTCTCGATGACAGCGCTTCGATATGCGCCTCCCACTCGCTGGCCACCAGCGGGGCTTCGCCTTCATCGGTGATCACATGGCTGCTCATTTCGATAATGCGATCCGGCGCACCCTTGACCAGCAGCCGCCGCCCACCCTCAAGGTCATGCAGCGTGGCCATGTACTTGTGCTCTGACTCAAAAGGAATCGCATCGAGACGCGGGTACTGCTGGCGCAACGCCAGGTGGTCGAGCCCCGCTTTCTCGGCAGCCACCACCAGCGCCCCTTCGGTGGGGTCGCCAAAGATTCGATAGCGTTCATCTTCCTGGTGCAACTCGGCATCGTTGCACAGCACGCTGGCCAACAGGCAACGCTGCAAGGCAGGCTCATGGGCCCGTCCATTGCACTGCTCCTCGGCGGCCGCTCCTTCCCGGCATAGCTTGCCGTGCGGGGCAAAGCCGATACCCTCGAGCGTGAAACGGGCATCCTGCAGCCAGATGGCCTGGGCTGTCATCTCATTACGGGTCAGCGTGCCGGTCTTGTCGGAGAAAATGGTGGAAATCGAACCCAGCGTTTCCACGGCGGGCAGCCGCCGGATGATGGCCCGCCGCCTGGCCATGCGCTGAACGCCCAGCGCCAGGCCAATGGTTACAATCGCAGGCAGGCCTTCGGGAATGGCCGCTACCGCCAGGCCTACGGCCGCCATGAACATCTCGCCCAAGGGCTGCTGATGCAGCCAGGTACCCAGCAGCGCCGTGATCCCAGCGGCCAGCAGGATAAACACCGCCAGCACTCGGCCAGCTCTATCCAACTGCTGTAGCAATGGCGTCTTGATCTGCTCGACACTGCGCAGCAATTCGGAAATCTTGCCAATTTCCGAGCGCCCTCCGGTCGCCACCACCAAGCCACGGGCATTCCCCTGCACGACCAGCGTGCTGGCAAACGCCATGTTCGAACGCTCGGCCAGCTCGGTATCGTGGGCCAGCGGCGCGGGCTGCTTATCGACGGGCACCGACTCACCGGTCAGGGCAGCCTCATCGGTTTTCAAGCGCCGTACTTCCAGCAACCGAACATCCGCAGGCACGCGATCCCCGCTCTCGAACAGCACGATATCCCCCGGCACCAGCGCCTCGGCAGGCACCGTGGTACGCTGGCCATCGCGCAGCACGTTTGCCTGGGGAGACAGCATGTTGCGAATACTGTCCAGCGCCTGCTCGGCCTTGCCTTCCTGGAAAAAGCCGATCAAGGCAATGATCAGCACCACGCCCACGATGGCGGCCGCATCAATCACGTGGCCCAGCAGAAAGCTGGCCACCGCCGCGACCACCAGAATCAGCATCAGGATATTGGCAAACTGCGCCAGCAACCGCTTGTACCAGGGGCGCCCTTGGGCCTGCTCCAGGCGGTTTTCTCCATACTGAGCCAAACGCGCCGCTGCTTCTTCGCGGCTCAAGCCTTCACGGGTCGCCGACTGTTGCGCCAACGCTTCGTCTACCGATAGCCCATGCCATGCCTCGGGCGTTGCAGCCTGCTTGCCTGTGCGACTCATCCCTGCCTCCTGATCGATGCGCTTGAGTAGACCTTCCACCTGCCCAAGAGCATACCGTACCCGGCTGCACAGAATGATTTCCACCGTTCAAAACTTGACGTATATCAAGAGACACCAACATGAGCCAACGAAAAAAGCCGCTGCAATGAATGCAGCGGCTTTTTCGATATTGGTCGGAGTGACAGGATTCGAACCTGCGACCTTTGCAACCCCATTGCAACGCGCTACCAAGCTGCGCCACACTCCGATGTCTTAATAGGCAATGCTGGTGTAGCTAACGTTTGCCTCAGGACGGTGCGTATACTAGCGTTTTATACGCCAAATGAAAAGCACTTTTTGCGCTTTCTTTTCAATCGCTTGCCGCTACGCGTGGTCGGCTGCTTTTAATAAGGACGCCATGGCGTCGTAAACCTTGGGGGTAGTCACTAGCAACTGCTCCGGGTAGAGGTCTGCCGGTACACCGTCAGGCACCTCGCTTAAATGCCCCACCCGCGCGCCTGCTTCACGAGCAATGACCCAACCCGCCACAAAATCCCAGGGCGATACGCTTTCGTAGTAGGCATCTAAACGACCGCAGGCCACATCACACAAATCCAGTGCCGCTGAACCATTACGGCGAACATCCTGACAGCCGGTGAGTACCGCTTCTAAGCGTGGCAGAAGTTTTTTACGCTGCTCTTTTTGATAGGGAAAGCCGGTACCTACCAGCGTGCTTTCAAGCGTCTCAGCGCCGCTAGGCTGAATCGGCTGCTGGTTGCAGAATGCGCCTAGCCCCTCTGCCGCGCTAAAGGTTTCACCTAAAAACGGCGCATGTATCACGCCTACTTTACCCACCCCCTGCTCCATCCAGCCGATTGACACCGCCACATGGCGCAGGCCCTGGGCAAAATTAACGGTGCCATCAATCGGATCCACAACCCAGAGCTGCTCGGTGGGGGTATGCAGCGCATGCTCCGGGCTTAGCTCCTCGCTTAACCTTGCTTCTTCTGGGAAGTACTCCTCCAGGCGCTGGCTAATGAGCGTGTCGACGGCAACGTCCACATCAGTAACTAGCTCGATCCCTCCTTTCAGCCGCTGGCTAAACCCTTGCTGCTCTCGGGCATTACGAATCATCTGCCCAGCCTCTTCGGCAATCTCTATGGCCAGTGCCAGCCGCGCTTCCAGGGTATAAACCGCCATGTTCGCTCCTCAGTGGGGTGTTTGTTATTTCTCAGCATAAGCGTTGATCCATGGCATTACCATAACGCCCCAACACATGGGAACGGCTTAGCGCAAAGCATCCACCAACACATCGACCACCACACGGGTGGCGGCTTCAATTAACACCACATCAGCGCCAACACGCTCCCACTCGTATCCCGGGTAACGGGGCAGCTCACGGGCAATGGGGCCATCAAAGCGCTTAGCAATGCCGGGCGGCAAGGGCTTGCCCCGTTCTAAATTGCGCTGAATGCCAGGGGGCAGTGGTTCCGCACGGGGGGCATCGTGGCGGCGCAGCAAGCGCAACAGTTCGCGCTCGTTAATGCGCGGCAAATCCACATAACCATCGCTATGAGAGCGACGGGCGCCACTTTCACGATGGCCGCTGTCACCGCCTCGGTGGCGCTCTGCCTGGGAAGCGTTATCCCGGGCGCCGTGGGCTGGCGCATGGGCGGGTTGGGCCAACGCGTTACTGCTTAGCATAAGCGCGCTAGCGCCGATCAAGAGTTGATGTAGTAAACGGCTCATAAAAAAAGCTCCACTATGGTCAGGGAGCTTTAGTTTAGAACAACAATACGCAGGAAATGATGAAGGTCAAAAATCAGTTGAGAAGCTATCCCGACAGCTTCCGGGGGGATACTTCTCATTAATACCATTTTGTTTTGCTGACATACAGGACCACTAACCCAACTGATTTATTTTACGCATGTGGCATTAATCTTTTTGATCGCGGCACGAGCCAGGTAGGTATTTTTCATCCATGGCATTACCTGCTCCTGTGGTCGTCCGGCAACTCCACTGAATTGCTCCGTCAGAGAACTGAGACTCCATCACAACCCATTTTCCGGCTATCGCGCTATTCGCGTTATCGCTCATCTCCATCACAACGCGTGCAGTATAATCACCAGCGGCCGGCCAAACACCGATGTAGCCAACATAGCGGTCATCACTAGTTTCACCACTATTGCCACTTCGACTGTCATCAGTTGGCATACCTATATCTTCATTACTCTCAGGGAACTGACCTCTCACCGAATAGTATTCACTTATGGCGGTTTTGTAAGCGGAGGCTAAATTGAAGGCTTCTGATACTTGCGCACGCGCGGTGTAGTTTTGATATTGCGGAATAGCAATAGAGGCCAAAACGCCAATAATAGCCACCACAATCATTAGCTCAATTAAGGTGAAACCGCGTTGAGTTCCTTTCATACCACCTGAATCCGTGAGACCGGCCCCCGGAAGCACTTCTAACCCACTGACCTGCATGGCAATATAGCCATTATCGCCATTCACCCAGACAGTGCCATGCCCAACATAAAGTTCCGCGCCAGTTGCCGCACCCTCACCAGCCACGCCGGGCTGTCCATCATCGGGCAATGCTTCGAGATCGCTGGCGTCGACAGCATCGACAGCCGCTTCCCCACCACGCTGGGCATGCGCACCAGTGACGTGATCAAGAGCTACCTGGGCCTGCTGTGTCTGGGCATGAGCGACTATGACGCTGTCGAGAACTTCCGCCGCGACAAGCCCTTCCAACAACTGCTGACCCTGCAGAAGGTGCCGAGCGCGGCGACACTGCGACAGCGGCTGGAAAAACTTGCCGCCAACGACCTGCAGGCGCGCACCGCCACCTGGTCCACGACCCTGCTGTCACTGATCGAAGCACCGATCACCGCCGAGACGACGCACGTCTGCCTGGACATCGACACCTTCGTCATGGACAACAGCAACTCGAAGAAGGAAGGCGTCTCGCGGACCTACCAGAAGGTCGATGGCTACACCCCGATCGCCGCCTATCTGGGCAACGAAGGGTGGTGCCTGGGTCTGGAACTGCGGCCTGGCAAGCAGCACACCATGAAGGAGAGCAACGCCTTCCTGGAGCGGGTACTGCCTCGCGCCCAATGCTTGACCAAGCAACCGATCCTGTTACGCGAGGACAGCGGCTTCGACAGCCAGGCGCACCTGGCGCTTCTCGAACAGCAACGCCAGGTCTTTGCCGACGAGGGGCGCCGGCTCGACTATGTCGTCAAATGGAACCCGCGTGGCTCGGCCACGGCTGATCGAGATACCTGGCTGGCGGTGGCGGCGGACTACTGGGAAGAGCTGCGTCCTGGCAAGCGCCAGGCGCTGTGGTCGCAGACCGTCTCGATCCACGACGACAACAAGACCGAATACGTCGTCCAACGCGTGATGCGCCTGGTAGAGCGCACCGCCGATCGCGATGGCCAGTTGCTGCTCGAACCGGACTATGAGTTGGAAGGCTGGTGGACCAGCCTGGACGAGGCGCCGGAGGCGGTGATCAAACGCTACCAGGCGCATGCCACCCATGAGCAGTTTCACAGCGAGATCAAGACCGATCTCGACCTGGAGCGCTTGCCGTCCGGCAAGTTCGCCACCAACGATCTGATCCTGCATCTCGCCCAGTTGGCCTACAACATCCTGCGCCTGATGGGACAGCTGGGCATGACCGGCGAGCTGAGCCCGGTTCGCCCCGGCCAAGCGGCGCCGGCTGCGCACCGTGCTACAAGAGCTGGTGCACCGTGCGGCTCTCGTGATTCACAAGGCACGGCAGATCATCCTCGACTTCGGGCAGGATATCGGGCGCATGACGGTGCTCAAGACGCTGCGGAGCCGAGTGCGTTATCCACGAGGAACGCCATGCTGACCGTCAATCGGCGACACTCTATCCACAAGCAGTTCCAAGCGACACGCGATCGCCAGATATGTCGTGCCTGGCGGGTGGAAAGGCATGACAAAACGGGCCGTCAGCACCGATCAGCACGGTGGGTTTTGGCAATAACGGGCTTGCGAAAGCCAACTTGCACGGGGCGAATGATCAAAAAGTGCTCGCTGGCGGTGATAGGGAAAGTGTCGGCGCCGGCTTCACGGATTCAGGATAGAGTTCTTCACTGCCGAAAAGCGAGAATCAGACTGCTTATGTCTTGACCTGAATCCGTGAGACCGGCCCCCGGAAGCACTTCTAACCCACTGACCTGCATGGCAATATAGCCATTATCGCCATTCACCCAGACAGTGCCATGCCCAACATAAAGTTCCGCGCCAGTTGCCGCACCCTCACCAGCCACGCCGGGCTGTCCATCATCGGGCAATGCTTCGAGATCGCTGGCGTCGACAGCATCGACAGCCGCTTCCCCACCACGCTGGGCATGCGCACCAGTGACGTGATCAAGAGCTACCTGGGCCTGCTGTGTCTGGGCATGAGCGACTATGACGCTGTCGAGAACTTCCGCCGCGACAAGCCCTTCCAACAACTGCTGACCCTGCAGAAGGTGCCGAGCGCGGCGACACTGCGACAGCGGCTGGAAAAACTTGCCGCCAACGACCTGCAGGCGCGCACCGCCACCTGGTCCACGACCCTGCTGTCACTGATCGAAGCACCGATCACCGCCGAGACGACGCACGTCTGCCTGGACATCGACACCTTCGTCATGGACAACAGCAACTCGAAGAAGGAAGGCGTCTCGCGGACCTACCAGAAGGTCGATGGCTACACCCCGATCGCCGCCTATCTGGGCAACGAAGGGTGGTGCCTGGGTCTGGAACTGCGGCCTGGCAAGCAGCACACCATGAAGGAGAGCAACGCCTTCCTGGAGCGGGTACTGCCTCGCGCCCAATGCTTGACCAAGCAACCGATCCTGTTACGCGAGGACAGCGGCTTCGACAGCCAGGCGCACCTGGCGCTTCTCGAACAGCAACGCCAGGTCTTTGCCGACGAGGGGCGCCGGCTCGACTATGTCGTCAAATGGAACCCGCGTGGCTCGGCCACGGCTGATCGAGATACCTGGCTGGCGGTGGCGGCGGACTACTGGGAAGAGCTGCGTCCTGGCAAGCGCCAGGCGCTGTGGTCGCAGACCGTCTCGATCCACGACGACAACAAGACCGAATACGTCGTCCAACGCGTGATGCGCCTGGTAGAGCGCACCGCCGATCGCGATGGCCAGTTGCTGCTCGAACCGGACTATGAGTTGGAAGGCTGGTGGACCAGCCTGGACGAGGCGCCGGAGGCGGTGATCAAACGCTACCAGGCGCATGCCACCCATGAGCAGTTTCACAGCGAGATCAAGACCGATCTCGACCTGGAGCGCTTGCCGTCCGGCAAGTTCGCCACCAACGATCTGATCCTGCATCTCGCCCAGTTGGCCTACAACATCCTGCGCCTGATGGGACAGCTGGGCATGACCGGCGAGCTGAGCCCGGTTCGCCACCCGCCAAGCGGCGCCGGCTGCGCACCGTGCTACAAGAGCTGGTGCACCGTGCGGCTCTCGTGATTCACAAGGCACGGCAGATCATCCTCGACTTCGGGCAGGATATCGGGCGCATGACGGTGCTCAAGACGCTGCGGAGCCGAGTGCGTTATCCACGAGGAACGCCATGCTGACCGTCAATCGGCGACACTCTATCCACAAGCAGTTCCAAGCGACACGCGATCGCCAGATATGTCGTGCCTGGCGGGTGGAAAGGCATGACAAAACGGGCCGTCAGCACCGATCAGCACGGTGGGTTTTGGCAATAACGGGCTTGCGAAAGCCAACTTGCACGGGGCGAATGATCAAAAAGTGCTCGCTGGCGGTGATAGGGAAAGTGTCGGCGCCGGCTTCACGGATTCAGGATACCACTTTCCTCCCAAAGAAAGGGGCTGTCAAAACAGCCCCTTTTACAATTTCTTTATTAGTTAATATTAGTCTTTACAGCCGGCTGGTAGCTGGTTATCGTCCATATCAGTTCCAGCTGAACATACCCAACCATCCTGAGGATTATCAGTCGTAAGGTTCATTATTCCGCCATTCAGGGAGCTATCATCAGTGAAAGTAACAGCAATGGTTCCGGTAGGATCAGCAAAGGTGTAAGAAACCGACTGCACATATCGTCCAGCAGCTTCAGAAGCCCCCCCTATTTCATCAACATCACCTGTTACTGGCATGCTACCAGAAAGTGAATATTGCTCAGCGATATCGGCACGCATACCTGCCGTTACGGAAAGCCCTTCACTTGCCTGCGCGCGGGCGGTGTAGTTCTGATACTGCGGCACGGCGATGGATGCCAATACGCCGATGATCGCGACGACGATCATCAGCTCAATCAGCGTGAAACCGCCCTGCTTGAGGTTGCGAAACACATTTTTTGCAGTTGTTTGCATCTAAAAATCTCCAAGGAGATTTTGCTTGGCAGGTATTGCCAAGCAAAATTCATGTACATTAGTTACATTAGCTTACGCACAGTGTTTTTTCAACTACATTTGGCCCACTACTTCGTTCATTTGTACGAACGCGTGCGCTTAGAAAAGCGTGGTGCCGCCAGTACCCTTAGTATGGTACAAGTATGCGCATTCTGACCACTTTGCTACCACAGGTCGTGCATGTCTAAACCCTCTTTTGAATCGACACTTAGCCACGCGACAGCTCACGGCGGCTTGCGCGGCATTGCCCAGCGGTTGGTTAAACACGGTGTGTTAAGCGATGCACAAGCGGCCACCGCACAGTCGACGGCCTCTGATCTCGAAATTTCGCTGCTTCAACACGTTATTGAAAGCGGGCTGGCCGACCCTGTTGCAGCTACCGTAGCAGCGGGATGGGAGTATGGTCTTCCGGTTATCGACCTGGAGGCGCTGCGCCTTACTACGCTGCCACCCGCCGCCGACTACCCCGTTAAAGTATTACAAAATCTTAATGTGCTGCCCCTGGCCCGTCATGGCCACCGCCTAACCGTCGCGGTGCCTTATCCAGCAACGCTTACCCAGCTAGATGAGCTCCAGTTTGCCACAGGATTAAGCATAGAAGGTGTGCTTGCCCCGGTGGATCAAATCACCGTTGCACTTAATAACTATCTCGCCCAGAACGAACGCGGCATGTTGGATGAGCTAGATGGCATTGACGACGCGGTGAGTTCGTTAAACATTGTGCAAAACAGTGACGGCAACGAAGTTCCTCTTGAGGAAGCGTCGCAGAGTAGCGAAGATGCGCCCATCGTTAAGTTTGTTAATAAGATTTTATTAGACGCCATTCGCCAAGGGGCCTCTGATATTCATTTCGAGCCTTACGAAACGCTCTACCGCGTCCGTTTTCGCGTTGATGGCATGCTGATTGAAGTTGCTAGACCGCCCTTTGCCATGCGCCATCGTATTGCGGCTCGCCTTAAAATTATGGCCCGGCTGGATATTTCGGAGCGCCGTCTACCCCAGGATGGCGCGATAAAACTCAAGCTCTCGCGAACGCGCTCTCTCGATTTTCGGGTTAACTCGCTACCTACGGTATACGGTGAAAAGCTGGTGCTGCGGATTTTAGACCCTACGGCGGCTCAGCTAGGCATTGAGCAGTTAGGTTTCACCGATGAGCAGCGCGCTCTGTATGAACATACGCTTAAACAGCCCCAAGGCATGATTTTGGTGACGGGGCCGACCGGCAGCGGTAAAACCGTTTCGCTTTATACGGGGATTAATATCCTTAATAAAGTAGAGCGCAATATTTGTACGGCTGAAGACCCCGTAGAAATTAAAGTAGATGGCATTAACCAGGTAAACATTCTACCCAAGATCGGCCTCGACTTTGCCAGCGCCCTGCGCGCCTTCCTTCGCCAGGACCCGGACGTTGTGATGGTGGGAGAAATACGCGACCTGGAAACAGCGGACATTGCGGTAAAAGCTGCCCAAACCGGCCACTTGGTGCTCTCTACGGTGCATACTAACTCGGCAGCCGAAACACTCACACGATTAGCCAATATGGGCGTTTCGTCCTTCAACATTGCAAGTGCCGTTAGTTTAATTATTGCACAGCGCTTAGCGCGTAAACTTTGCCACCATTGCAAAGAACCCATTGAAATACCGCGCAAGGCGCTTCAAAAAGAGGGGCTAAACAATGAGGAGATTAACCAAGCCACCCTATATAAAGCCGTGGGTTGTAAACACTGCACCCAAGGTTACAAAGGACGGATTGGTATCTATGAAGTTGTTCCCATTACAGAATCGATGCGTCAGCTCATCATGCGCGATGCTAATTCGCTAGAAATTGACCAGCAGGCCCGCAGGGAGGGCTATCCCAGTCTCCATCGCAGCGGCCTATTAAAAGTCATGCAAGGTATCACCAGCCTTGAAGAGATTAACCGCGTAAGTAAGGAGTAAGGCATGGCTAAACGTGCTCGTAGGCGCCAAACTCCCGCCATCAAGTTATCGCGCTGGAAGTGGATAGGCAAAGGCCCCCAAAACAGAACGTTAAGCGGCGAAATGATCGGCCGTAGCAAAGCGGAAGTCACCGCCGAACTCGCCAAACAAAATATTGATATTCGGCGTATCAGTAAAAAAGGCAGCATTGGCGGCAACGGCCGCATCAACCCTAACGACATCATGGTGTTTGCGCGCCAAATGGCCACCATGATTCGAGCAGGCATCCCACTTTTACAAGCGCTTCAAGTAGTCGCTGAAAGCCTAAAAAAACCGGCCATGGTGGCCCTGATACAGCAAATGATGAGCGATGTGTCTTCTGGCTCTAGCTTCTCGGATGCACTTCGCCAACACCCAAAACATTTTGATCGCCTGTTTGTTAACTTGGTAGATGCTGGTGAACAAGCAGGCTCCCTAGATCAAATGCTGGATCGCGTTGCAACCTATAAAGAGAAAGTAGAATCCCTGAAAGCACGTGTTAAAAAGGCGCTGTGGTATCCCACTGCGGTCATGGCGATTGGCATAGCGGTTACCATGCTGCTTCTGGTGAAAGTGGTCCCTGAATTTGAAAGCATGTTTCAAAGCTTCGGGGCGGAACTACCTGCGCTTACGCAAATGACGGTAAATCTATCGAAGCTTGCCCAACAGTACTGGCTAACAGCATTTGGCGCGCTGGTAGCGGCCATATTCTTGCTTAAACAAGGCATCCAGCGTTCACCAAATATCGCTTACCGCATGCATGCATTACTACTTCGATTACCGATTATCGGCGACATCATGCATAAATCTGCGGTTGCGCGTTTTTCTCGCACATTGGCCACCACATTTTCTTCCGGTGTCCCACTGGTAGAAGGGTTAGACACAGCCGCCGGAGCAACCGGCAATAAGGTTTACGAACACGCCGTGGTGCAAACTCGCCAAGACGTGGCGACGGGGCAGCAATTACATTTTGCGATGCGCATGACAAATCGTTTTCCAGCCCTGGCGGTTCAAATGGTCAGTATCGGTGAGGAGGCAGGCTCTTTAGATGCCATGCTGAATCGAGTGGCAGATTATTACGAAGAGGAAGTTGATAACAAAGTGGATGCACTCACATCGTTAATGGAACCCGTTATTATCGTTGTGCTGGGCTTATTAGTCGGCGGTGTTGTCGTGTCCATGTACTTGCCAATTTTCAATTTAGGCTCTGCGTTATAGCCGTTTTCTACATGCGCTGCCCTCGGTGGCCTCTCCTATTTTCAGGCAATTAAAAAGGATATTTATGTATCTCCCTTCACCGCTCGAGTGGGCGCCTGCTCTTCTACTCGGGCTTTGTTTTGGCAGCTTTTTAAATGTGGTGATTACTCGCCTACCGGTCATGCTGATGAGGCGCTGGCGCAATGAAGCCCTAGCTTCGCTGGAGTTTCCGGTAGAAACAGCGCCCCGCTTTAATCTCGCAACCCCTGGTTCGATGTGCCCGCGCTGCGAGCATCCGATTGCGTGGCATGATAACTTACCGCTGCTTGGCTGGTTAAAACGGCGCGGTAAGTGCGCAAACTGCCAATCTCCCATTAGTGCACAGTACCCACTGGTTGAACTGATGGGCGGGCTATTAGCGGTGGCCGTTGTGGCGCTTTATGGCACAACAGCAAGCGCACTGTTTATTTATGCGGCCTGCTTAACACTTTTGGCGCTGGCGGTTATCGATTTTCGTACGTATTTGCTGCCGGATATGTTAACCCTGCCCTTGCTCTGGGCGGGCTTGCTCTATCAGCTGCTCTTTCAGCCCATTATGTTGCCCAGCGCGGTAATCGGTGCCATGGCTGGCTACTTAATCCTCTGGAGCTTTTACTGGCTGTTTAAGCTATTAACGGGCAAAGAGGGTATGGGGTTTGGCGATTTTAAGCTGCTAGCGGCGTTAGGCGCCTGGGTCGGTTGGCCCATGCTGCCATTACTGTTGATCGTTTCAGCAGGCATTGGTGCCCTTGTTGGCCTGGCGGCGCAAGCAAGCTCCCCTCATTTGCGCGGCCAGCCGCTGCCTTTTGGCCCTTTTCTAGCCCTGGCGGGTTGGGTTTGCTTATTAGCGGGCGATGAGCTGATGGCGCTCTATACGTCACTGCTATATTAGCATTGGTCATTTCGTCCATCTTACTGTGGCCAGCTATTATCTATGCCCATGACGATGAGCAGCGCCACTATTTAGGGAACAGCCATGATTGTTGGGTTAACAGGCGGTATCGGTTCCGGTAAGTCTACCGTTGCTCGGGCGTTTGGTTCGCTGGGAATCGGCTGGGTAGACGCCGACGATGTGGCCAGGGAAGTCGTCATGCCTGGCGAACCGGCGCTAGCGGCTATCAGCGAACACTTCGGAAATGATGTACTACACGCTGATGGCACATTAAACCGTGCAGCTTTGCGCAGCATTGTGTTTGACAACCCTGCCGAGCGCAAATGGCTGGAGTCGGTGACCCATCCTCGCGTGCGCGAACGCATTCTCGTACATCTAGAGCGCTTACAGCGCCAATCACCTTATGTGCTGCTGGTATCGCCGTTGTTATTTGAGTCAGGCCAAGACAAACTGGTGGATCGCACCGTTGTAGTCGATGTGCCCGTTGAGCTGCAGCTTTCGCGGACACGTGCGCGAGACGACGTGAGCGAGGCTCAAGTGCATGCTATTCTCGCCGCCCAGCTTCCCCGTGAAGAGCGCCTTACTAAGGCCAATGATGTTATTGATAACAGCGGAGACCATGCTTCGATGATGCAACAGGTAACGCAGCTTGATCAGCACTACCGAAATAAATACCTCTAGCTCAAGGAGAGTTCTATGCCAACACCCGCTAACGATGCACCGCTAGAGGTCGCTTGCCCTCAATGCAGCAAGCCAGTCGTCTGGAGCCCAGAGAGCGCCTACCGCCCTTTTTGCAGCAAACGATGCCAGCTGCTTGACCTAGGCGCTTGGGCGGAAGAGTCTCACCGCATTTCGGGCGAATCCGCGATGGATGAAGCCGATTTGGACACGCTGCTTGCCCAAGCGGATAGAGACGCCCCGCTCTCTTAGCCCATGAGTGTTCTACCATGAACGATAATGCCTTGCCCGTTTACCACTTGCTGCATGAGCTGGATGCCCGTTTCGATGACTTGATGGCAGCTATAGATCATGCAGCCACTTATTATGAGCAGCAGCAATCAGCCACATGGCACTTTCAGTCCTACCCTGGGGGTAGGTCTTGGCTACGCCAAGCCCTGCTCGATATGTGGCATCAACAGGGCCAAGATGGGCGCGAGACGCGTAACTACATTGCGCTTATCGCAGCAGATGATGAATTACTTGAAAAGTTTACGGCGGTTAACCGCGCTAAAGCACACATTAGCGACCTGCTTCAGCATATTAAACAGGCACAGCCAAATACACTCAGCCAAGCCAAACACCGCTTGCCTCAACGCCACCCAGACGTGGATAACGTGCTGCGTCAGGGTGGCTTGGCGCGCTTGCACCTTAAGCAGTGTTGGCGGCACCTTCCTATTGCCCCGGCACCGGTATCGCGCGTTCGCTTTGCTTGGTATAGCAGTGGCCGCTCAATAAAAAAAATTACCGTACAAGAAGCAGAGCAAAAACTCTTGCAGTTAGATACCGACTCGCCACATATCCGCATTCAGCTACGTAGACTAGCGGGAATACCAGGCAGCGAACCGCTAGCACAGGTACAAAACCAAGCCCCGCTCATGCGCGGCAACCTGTTTTTTACAGAACCACTAGAGGACGGCCATACCCGGCGCGCATTAAATATTGCCATGCCGCTTATTGTTCCCGCCCCTGAAAATCGCTTGCCACATATTAAAATGCCGCCCCTAGAGCCGCCCGCGCAGCGTACGCGGGCAAAGCGTCGGGATGAAAAGCTGGAGAGTGACGTATTTCTACCCAGCTTGCGGGTATATCGCTACCGTTAGTGCCCACTGCCACTTTGGGCGGGCATGCGATCCACCTCCCATAGTCCGTAGGCCAATAGCGTCTGTATCAGTTCGCTTACTCCACCCTCTGATAAATCATACTCCTTCAGCAAGGCCTTGAAGCGCTGGCTGAACAGCAGATCTTGTTCCTTCTGCCGCTCAGCCTGATCATCAGCCTCAAGCGCCGCTAAAGAGCGTACAGGGGGCCCTGTTGGAATATCAAAGTCACTATCAGGATCTTCCAACTGACGCAGTGCTTGGGCAAAGGCGTCATCCAGCTCACGAAACTTGCGCAGCTTCTCACGCTCATCCAGCTGTTTAGAAACCTTGTGATATTTCATTGATGTTTCATCTACACCTTACGAAAAATGGTCGACAAACCTGAGAACAGGCCATTTTAATCAAAAACTGTGCACAAACGCGTATTCTTGAAGTGCAAACTTGCCTTTGCTACCGCTTGGAAGCATAAAGACAGCAGCGCGAAGACCTCACCATCGGTAACAATGATTAACCGAACAGGTGATTTAAGCTAATACCTTTTACGTCATCGTCGGCAAGGAACAGCCACTCTGTCTATCTCCATGCCCTGGCACATACTGCCACCAGAGATGGCCTACCAGGTCATGAGTACCCATACGCACCGGGAGAGTGCACTGACAGGTCAGTCACAAGCTACCTGTTTGAACCACGCATAGGAGGCCAGATAGTGTTCAATGCAATGTCGCGAGCTGAGATCTGGCTGCAAGACTCGCTTGATCAACCACTGAGTATCGAAGATCTTGCCAGTCACTTGGGATATTCAGCATCACAGGTGCGGCGTCAATTCCGCCAATGCTTCAGCATGTCGCCCCGAGCGTACCGAGAGCAACGGAGACTGGAGCGTGCAGCAGTGCTGCTGTCGTTGACCCAGCAAAATATAGCGCATATCGCCGCGCAGTGCGGCTATGTGAATCATTCTTCCTTTTCACGCGCTTTTCAACGACGCTACCAGCTGTCTCCCAGGCATTATCGCCAAGCTGTCAACGATATGCATCACCTGATACCCCCGGCAAAGTCATTTACCACGGATATAAAGCAAGGCAGCCCTCGTCAAGCCGTCTATATGCGTATCTACAAAGCGGCACACGCCATTAGCGGCTTGGGCAACCGCAAGCGCCACTCCAACCATCTCTCCTGCCTGGAAGCTCAGCTCGGCGGCTCTACGCCCGCTGTGGCTCTCCCCGACCTGCTGGCAGACAAGATCTCTGCGCTCAACAGTACGACAAAGCAGTATAAATTACGCACCGATATCGGGCTGCATCTCGAAAACCAGACGGGCACCGATAGCGTAGCCTTACCCGTAGAATATCGACGTATCGATATTCCCTCACAACACTATGCGGTAACGCTATTTGATGATTTTAGCGAGCTCGCTGATGCGTTGACGGCGACACTGTGTCAACTGCACTATCACCAGAGCCTTTATCACATTAGCGGGGGCGCACCTCATGTGCTGTGGCGCAAGGAGCACCTGGAACTCAAGGTACCCTTGCAACGCCTTACATAGTCACTGTACGACGATGCACGAAAGAGGCCGGGAAGTTATGGAGAGCATTACCTGGCCTCGATGGCAACACTGCGATACCGCTAAAACAAAACCGGCACTTCTGGGAAGAAATGCCGGTCGAGAAACTTAATCTTCCAGACGAACGAGCCAAGACTCGACGGTATCATCGCCGTGCTCGTCTTTCCAGCTGCGCAGGCCTTTGTGATTACCACCGCGAGTTTCGATCACTTCACCCGTGTTCGGGTTCTTGTAGATCTTCAGGCGGCGCTTGCGGCGAGTAGCAGCAGCCGGTGCCTTGGGAGCGCCACGCTGGTCAGCAGCGGGGTCCAGCAGAGCGATGACATCACCAGGGCGCTTGCCGAACTCGGTCATTAACGCTTCCAGCTTGGCTTTAAACTCGAGCTCACTTTTCAGACGCTGGTCGTTTTCCAAGCGCTGCAGTTCTTCCTGAAGCTGCTTAAGCTGCTGTTCTTTTTGGATGTAATCATTTAACAGAGACATAGGAGGTCCTTTTAGAATGAAGATAACTACCTTGGCACTGAGCCGGGAAACTCAACACCGACTATTTCAGGATGCGGACACATTATTGCCTTAAATCCGCTGATTGACAATAGTCTAGTTGATTTTAGCGCCTTTACTAAACAATTTTATACACTCTTGCGCTATTTAAAGGCGCCATGACAATTGCAAACCCCTTTTATAGCAACGCCTGCAATGCTTAATCACAACGTATTTTAAAACCACAGAAACAAAAACGCCGCCCCAAGGGCGGCGTTTTTCGAGACAGGACTAAATTAGTCTTGACCCATTTGCTGCTTGATCAGATCACCAATCGTGGTCGGACCACCGGCAGCTTCCGGCTCTTGCTCACGCAGTTTCTTCATGTTCTGACGCGTGTCATCCTGCTCTTTGGCTTTCACGGACAGAGCAATCTGACGGCTCTTGCGGTCAACGCTGACGATACGCGCTTCGACGCTGTCGCCTTCGCTCAGCACGTTACGCGCGTCTTCAACGCGGTCAGCACTGATTTCAGAGGCTTTCAGAATCGCGATGACGTCGGTAGCCAGCTCGATGTGAGCTTCTTTGGCGTCAACTTCCACGACGCGACCCGTCACGATGCTGCCCTTGTCATTGACGGACAGGTATTCGGCAACCGGATCGGAATCCATCTGCTTGATACCCAGAGAGATGCGCTCGCGCTCGGGGTCGATAGACAGGATAACGGCTTCTGCCTCGTCGCCTTTCTTGAAGTTGCGAACCGCTTCTTCGCCGGTTTCTGTCCAGGAGATGTCGGACAGGTGAACCAGACCGTCGATACCGCCTTCCAGGCCGATGAAGATACCGAAGTCCGTGATGGACTTGATGGTACCAGAAACGCGATCGCCCTTGTTGTACTCGGCGTTGAAGGTTTCCCACGGGTTAGCAGTGCACTGCTTGATACCCAGGGAGATACGACGACGCTCTTCGTCGATATCGAGCACCATGACGTCAACATCGTCGCCCACTTGAACGACTTTAGACGGATGGATGTTCTTGTTGGTCCAGTCCATTTCAGACACGTGAACCAGACCTTCGACGCCTTCTTCCAGCTCGGCGAAGCAGCCGTAATCGGTCAGGTTAGTGACCACTGCCTGCACTTTCATGCCTTCCGGGTAGCGCTCTTTGATGTTGACCCACGGGTCTTCACCCAGCTGCTTCAGACCCAGAGAAACGCGGTTGCGCTCACGGTCGAACTTCAGCACTTTGACGTTGATCTCGTCGCCAACGGCAACGATTTCAGACGGATGCTTGATACGCTTCCACGCCATGTCGGTGATGTGCAGCAGGCCATCGACACCGCCCAGATCTACGAAAGCACCGTAGTCGGTCAGGTTCTTGACGATACCCTTGATTTGCTGACCTTCTTGCAGCGTCGCCAGCAGTGCTTCACGCTCGGCGCTGTTTTCGGCTTCAAGCACGGCGCGACGCGAAACAACGACGTTGTTACGCTTCGGATCCAGCTTGATGACTTTGAAGTCCAGCTCTTTGTTTTCCAGGTGCGCAGTGTCGCGAACCGGACGAACGTCAACCAGAGAGCCCGGCAGGAAGGCACGGATGGAGTCGACGTCGACAGTGAAGCCGCCTTTGACTTTACCGTTGATCACGCCTTTGATGATTTCGTCTTTCTCGAAGGCCGCTTCCAGAATCTTCCAAGCTTCTGCGCGCTTGGCTTTTTCACGGGACAGGCGAGTTTCGCCGAAGCCATCTTCCACGGCTTCCAGCGCAACGTGCACATCGTCACCGATCGCGATGGTCAGCTCACCATTTTCGTCACGGAATTGTGCCGCAGGGATCTGACCTTCGGATTTCAGACCAGCGTTGACGGTAACCCAGTCACCGTCGATGTCGACAACTTGAGCCGCAACGATGGCGCCCGGCTCCATGTTGATGTCGTTAAGGGACTGTTCAAACAGTTCAGCAAAGCTTTCGCTCATGGTTTTCCTACGTGATCAACGTTGTTGAGGCATAACTGCCTTCTCCGTACCACCAGCGAGTACGGGCCTAATGTCATTCAGCTTCTGGAGGCGTTAGCGCTGGTTGGACCTGACCGGGCTCACTAAGGTATTACTGTCGCCCTGCCACGTCGTGACACCTTTCCAAAAACGCCGCAAGGGAGAATCAAGCGCCGTCAAACATGCCCCGTTGGGCAAGCAGCTCGGTCAGTTGATCAACCACTTCCGGTATACTCAGGCGCGTGGTGTCAAGCGTAATGGCATCATCTGCCGGCTTGAGCGGAGCCACACTGCGCTGCGTGTCGCGTGCATCGCGTGCCTGAATCTCCTTCAAAAGACTCGACAGACTAGCATCCACCCCCGATTCCTGCAACTGCAGATGCCGTCTACGCGCCCTTTCCTCCGCACTGGCGGTCAAAAAAATCTTCAGCGGCGCCTCTGGAAACACCACCGTGCCCATATCGCGCCCATCTGCCACCAGGCCGGGGAATTGACAGAAATCCCGTTGCCGCTGAAGTAGCGCAGCGCGCACCTGCGGCAATGCGGCCACTTGGGAAGCACACTCACCCGCTTGCTCGGTACGAATGAGCCGACTGACGTCTTCGCCTTCCAGCAGCGTACGTGGCTGACCCTCTTCCACGGGGAAAGCAACGTCCAGGGTTGCCGCAATATCGGCCAGCGCCGCTTCGTCATCCAGCGCCACGTGATGCTTGACGGCCGCCTGGGCCGTCAACCGATAGAGCGCACCGCTGTCCAGCAGATGCCAGCCCAGTCGCTCAGCCACCAGACTGCTGATCGTGCCTTTACCGGCACCGCCAGGGCCATCGATCGTCAGCACAGGTACGTTAGCGGCCATGGGGGCCCTCCACATCGACACGCATCCCGATACGCTGAGCCAGCGCAACGAAGTCAGGGAAGGATGTCGCCACGTTGGCGCAATCGTCGATGACGATCTCGGCACCCGCGCGCAGGGAGGCAATCGCAAACGCCATGGCAATGCGGTGATCCCCGAGGCTATCGATGCGGCCACCGCCGTAACTCGGCACGCTCTCGTCACCATTACCGATGATGTCGATGCCGTCTTCCACGACCGTATGCTCGACCCCCAGAGTCGCCAAACCATCTGCCATGGCCTGAATACGATCCGACTCTTTGACGCGCAGCTCTTCAGCTCCGCGCAGCCGCGTGGTGCCTTGTGCATTGGCCGCCGCAATGAACAGCGCCGGGAACTCATCGATGGCGAGCGGCACTTGATCGACAGGAATATCGATACCCTTCAGCGGCGCATGGCGAATACGGATGTCGGCCACGGGCTCACCGCCTACCTCGCGCTGGTTTTCAAGCGTCAGGTCAGCGCCCATCAGGGTCAGAATATTGATGACACCGATACGCGTCGGGTTGATACCCACGTGCTCCAGCGTGATATCGGAACCAGGGGTAATGGCCGCGGCGACCAGGAAGAAGGTAGCCGAAGAGATATCGGAGGGTACGTCAATCGGCCCCGCCGTCAATTGACCGCCGCCCTGCAGCCAGCAGGTGTCGCCCTCGCGAGAAACGGCATAGCCAAACCCGTTGAGCATCCGCTCGGTATGATCGCGGGTCGGCGCTGGCTCGCGCACGCGGGTCTCTCCCTCGGCGTAGAGCCCTGCCAGCAGCAGGCACGACTTCACCTGAGCACTGGCCATGGGCATATCATAATGAATGCCTTTCAGCGCAGCGCCGCCATGAATTTTCAATGGCGGACGGCCACCCTCTGCCGTGTCGATGGTCGCTCCCATCAGGCGCAGCGGGTCTGCCACACGCCCCATGGGGCGCTTGGTGAGTGACTCATCACCGGTCAATTCGCTATCGAACGCCTGACCCGCCAGCAGCCCGGCAAACAGGCGCATGGCGGTGCCAGAGTTACCTACATACAGCGGGCCTGCCGGCGCCTTGAGGCCGTGCATACCAACCCCATGAATGGTCACACGCCCCTGGTGCGGGCCTTCGATGGCCACTCCCATTTCACGAAAGGCCTGCAAGGTGGCCAGACTATCTTCGCCCTCCAGGAAGCCTTTGACCTCGGTCACTCCTTCGGCCAACGCGCCAAGCATGATCGAGCGGTGAGACATGGATTTATCGCCCGGCACCCGCAAACGCCCCTGCGCCTGGCCGCCTGGCTGCACGCGATAAGTCACTTGACCGTGTGGTTGCATATGATATTCCGCCTGATAACTGGTTTTATTCAATAACGTATCAAAATAGTGGCGAGCATGACTGGCTCGGTCGAAGGTGGCAATCATCGCATCGCTGTCGGCACTTTCCACCGCGTGACGCAGCCGCTTGAGCCCCGCTTCGAAATCATCCAGAGAAGAGAGCACGGCGTCACGATTGGCCACGAAAATGTCGCGCCACATGACCGGGTCACTGCCTGCAATACGGGTAAAATCACGAAACCCGCCCGCAGCATAGCGGAAGATATCCAGCCGCTCGTCCTGCCGCGCCAGCGTGTCCACCAGTGAAAACGCCAGCAAGTGGGGCAAGTGACTGGTGCGCGCCAGCACCTGATCATGGCGCTCGACGCTCATTTGCAGCACGTCGGCGCCGCAGGCTCTCCACAGGGTTTCTACTCGCGCCAGCGCTACCGGGTCGACATCCGGCTCCGGCGTCAAGATCACCTTGTGATTGACGTACAGCGATGGATTGGCGGCTGCCACACCGCTTTTCTCGGAGCCCGCAATAGGATGACCCAGCACGATATTGGGCATGACACGGCCGAATACGCGCTCGGCGCAGTCACGTATGGTGGCCTTGGTACTGCCTACGTCGGTCATAACGACATCGGGAGCCGCCTGATCGAGAGAACGCGACAGCGTGCTCATCACGCTTTCCATGGCCAGCACCGGCACCGCCAGCACGACCATGGAAACGTCTTTCAAGCAGTTGGCGAGCTCGACACCGCCGGCATCCACCAGCCCCAGCTCGATGCCCAATGCCACTTCCTGCTCATTGGGGTCGCAGGCGATGATCTGGCCAGCGTAGCCCGAGGCACGCAAGGCGGCGGCCAAAGAGCCGCCGATCAGGCCAAGGCCGACAATCAGAATGCGCGGCTCGACACACGCCACCCGAGGTGCAAGAGAAGGTGGAACCGTCACAGCACACCCTGAGGGTAGGAACCCAGCACCCGCAGTTCAGAGGCGCGCAGGCGAACTTCTTCCAGCACCGCAGCCACCTGGGGCTCGTCACGGTGGCCCTTGAAGTCGATGAAGAAGACGTAGTTCCACACACCGGTGCGCGAGGGCCGCGTTTCGATACGCGTCAGATCGATCTTGTGGCGATGGAAGGGCTCCAGCAAATCGTGCAGCGCACCGGGCTGGTTACGCATTGCCACGACGATGGAGGTCTTGTCTTCGCCCGACATGGGCACGTCCTGATTGCCAATGATCAGGAAGCGCGTGGAGTTATCCGGTCGGTCTTCGATTTTGTCGGCAATGCGCTCGAGGCCATACAGCTTGGCGGCCATGTCGCCGGCAATTGCGGCGCTGTGCCACTCGGTTTTCACCAGCTTGGCGGCTTCAGCGTTGGAAGAGACCGGCACCCGCTCGGCATGAGGGTAGTGAGCATCCAGCCACTTGCGGCACTGACCGAACGACTGAGGGTGCGAATAGATGCGTGACACCTTCTCTTGACGCGTAGTTTCACTGATCAAGAGATGGTGGTGAATGCGCAACACCACTTCACCACAAATCCTGATGGAAGAGTCCATGAACGTGTCGAGGGTGTGATTGACCACCCCTTCGGTGGAGTTCTCGACCGGAACGACGCCATAGTTGACGGCCCCCGCCTCCACTTCCCGGAATACTTCATCGATGGCTGCCATCGGCAGGCTGACGGCGCTTTCACCGAAATGCTTCAACGCGGCCTGCTGGGTGAAGGTGCCTTCAGGCCCCAGGTAGGCAACCTTGACCGGCTGCTCCAGCGCCAGGCAGGCAGACATGATTTCGCGAAACAGCCGCGCCATTTCTTCTGAGTCCAAAGGCCCCTTGTTCAACGCCATGATACGACGCAGCACCTGGGCTTCGCGCTCCGGACGGTAGAACACCGCATCCTTGTCCTGAGCCAGCTTGACATGAGCCACCTGCTGGGCACAGTTGGCCCGCTCACTGATCAAACGCAGAATATCGCCATCCAGCTGGTCGATACGTTGACGCAAGTCGTCGAGATTGATCGGCGTATCGGACATGGGGGTTAGCCTCTTCGTTGTTCGAAATCTGCCATGAAGGCAATTAACGCATCCACCGCATCTTCCGGCACCGCGTTATACAAGCTGGCACGCATGCCGCCGACGCTGCGGTGACCCTTGAGATTCAGCAACCCGGCCTCGTCGGCCTCCTTGAGGAAGGCACCTTCCAGCCGGTCATCCGCCAGCACGAACGGCACGTTCATGCGCGACCGATTGGCTGTGGCGATAGGATTGCTGTAGAACTCACTGCCATCGATGGCCGCGTAAAGTTTTTGCGCCTTGCGCTGGTTCATGCGGTCCATGGCGTCCAGCCCGCCAATGTCGTTTTTCAACCACTGAAACACCAGGCCCGAGAGGTACCAGGCATAGGTAGGCGGGGTATTCACCATCGACCCTGCGTCAGCCAGCATCTGGTAGTCGAACAGCGAAGGGACGCTTGCAGGCGCCTTGCCCAACAGATCATCGCGGACGATCACGATGGTCAATCCCGCCGGACCGATGTTCTTCTGCGCCCCGGCATAAATCACCCCGAAGTCGCTGACATCGACAGGCCCCGACAAGATATTGGAGGACATGTCGCAGACCAGGGGCACGTCGCTGCCATCGGCACGGGTGACGTCTGGCACGTAGTCGAACTCCAGCCCGCCAATGGTTTCATTGGAGGTGTAATGCAGGTAGGCCGCGTCGCTGCTGAGCGACAGGGAAGCTTCGTCAGGCACCGCCAGATGTCCATTGGACTCGCTGCTGCCCGCCACATGGCAGGCAAAACCGAGCCGCTTGGCTTCGCTCAGCGCCTTCTTGCCCCAAATGCCCGTCTGGATGAAGTTGGCACTACCACCCCCACCCAGCAGGTTCATGGGAAGCATGGCAAACTGCATGCTGGCACCGCCCTGCAGAAACAGCACCTTGTACTGATCAGGGATGCCCAGCAGAGACCGCAGATCGGCTTCTGCCTGCTCGGCAATGGCAATGAACTCATCGCTGCGATGACTCATTTCCATCACCGACAAACCGCGCCCCTGATAGTCGAGCAGCTCACTGCGAGCGCGCTCCAGTACGGCAACAGGCAGGGCTGCGGGCCCTGCGCAAAAATTATAATGACGTGTCATCGGTTCCCGGTTCCTGTGCGCCATTGTCTTGTTCGTCTGGCTCGACCGCCTCGGGCGCTCCCGTATCTTCGGGCTCATCGACACGCACGGTTTTCACCAGCTGCTCTTCTTTGCCCAGGCGAATCAGCATCACGCCCTGGGTATTACGCGACGTGATCGACACTTCTTCCACCCGCGTGCGCACCAGCGTGCCACGGTCGGTGATCAGCATCATTTCATCGCTGTCATACACTTGCATGGCCGCCACCAGGGCGCCGTTGCGTTCGCTGGTCTGCATGGCAATCACGCCCTGCCCACCGCGACCACGCAGCGGGAACTCTTCCAGGCGCGTGCGCTTGCCATAGCCCTTCACACTGGCGGTGAGGATGTAGATCTGACCATCGCTCTGCGCCAGCTCGGCGGCATCTGCCGGGGCTTCCTGCTCGGCATCGGCGTCCGCTTCGGCATCGATTTGCTGGCTCTTGGGAATGATCAGGCTGATCACTTCCGCGTCGTCCAGCAGGCGCATGCCGCGCACACCGCGAGCGGTACGGCCCATGGCGCGCACGTTGCCTTCCTCGAAACGAATCGCCTTGCCATTGGAGGAGAGCAGCATGACGTGGTCGCTGCCCGAAGTAATCGCAGCCCCCACCAGGCGGTCGCCCTCTTCCAGATCGATGGCAATCAAGCCCACGCTGCGCGGGCGAGAGAACTGCTCGAGACTGGTGCGCTTGACGGTACCGTTGGCGGTGGCGAAGAAAATGTAGTGCTCGGGGTCGTAATCACGCACAGGCAGGATGGCGTTGACCGACTCGCCCTCTTCCAGCGGCAGCATGTTCACCAACGGCTTGCCGCGGGAACCACGGCTGGCGTTGGGCATCTCATACACCTTCAGCCAATACACCTTGCCACGATTGGAGAACAGCAGCACCGTGTCATGGGTCGAGGCAACCAGCAGATGCTCGATGACGTCCTCGTCCTTCATGGCCGTGGCGGACTTACCGCGACCACCCCGACGCTGAGCCTGATAGTCCGAAAGCGGCTGCGTCTTGGCGTAGCCCGAACGTGACACCGTGACCACCATGTCTTCTTCGGCAATCAGGTCTTCGATGGACAGGTCCAGGTGGCTGGCCTGAATTTCCGTGCGACGGTCATCGCCAAACTGGTCGCGCACCGCATGCAGCTCTTCCCGAATCACTTCCATGAGGCGGTCGGCAGAGGCAAGAATTTCTGTGAACTCGGCAATCTTTTCGAGAATCGACAGGTACTCATCCAGCAGCTTTTCGGTTTCGAGGCCGGTCAAGCGATGCAGACGCAGTTCCAGAATCGCCTGAGCCTGTGCAGGCGAAAGGCGATACTCGGTGGCCGAGGGGTTCAGTCCAAACCCTTCATCCAGGTCTTCGGGCTTGCAGGAGGTGGCACCGGCACGCTCCAGCATGGCCGTCACCTGGCCCGGCTGCCATACCTTGTCCAGCAGCTTCTCGCGGGCTTCGGCGGCATTGGGCGATGCCTTGATCAGCTCGATGACTTCATCGATGTTCGAGATGGCGACGGCCAGGCCTTCCAGCAGATGACCGCGCTCACGCGCTTTCTTGAGTTCGAACAGAGTACGCCGCGTGACGACTTCCCGACGATGACGGATGAACGCCTCGAGCATCTCTTTCAGATTGAGCGTGCGCGGCTGGCCATTTTCCAGCGCCACCATGTTGATACCGAAGACGTTCTGAAGCTGGGTCTGGGCAAACAGGTTATTGACCACGACCTCGCCAGACTCACCGCGCTTGACTTCGATCACCACACGCAAGCCATCCTTGTCGGACTCGTCGCGCAGTTCGGCAATGCCCTCGATCTTTTTCTCTTTGACTAGCTCGGCGATCTTTTCGATCAACCGTGCCTTGTTCACCTGATAAGGCAGCTCGGTGACGATGATGTGATCACGCCCGGTCTTGTCATCGTGTTCGATGGTGTGACAAGCGCGCACGTAGATGCGTCCACGCCCGGTGCGGTAGGCATCCAGAATGCCGGCACGACCATTGATGATGCCGCCGGTGGGGAAATCAGGCCCGGGGATGTACTGCATGAGGTCATCAACGGTCAAGGTATAGTCGTCGATCAGCGCCAGGCAACCATCGATCACTTCCCGCATGTTATGGGGAGGAATGTTGGTGGCCATGCCCACGGCAATGCCCGATGAGCCGTTGATCAGCAGGTTCGGCACTTTGGTGGGCAGCACCTCGGGGATACGTTCGGTGCCGTCGTAGTTATCGACCCAATCGACGGTATCTTTTTCGAGATCCGCCAGCAGCTCGTGGGCCAGACGCGCCATGCGCACCTCGGTATACCGCATGGCAGCCGCGTTATCGCCATCGATGGAACCAAAGTTACCCTGACCATCGACCAGCACGTGGCGCATGGAGAAGTGCTGCGCCATGCGAACGATGGTGTCATACACCGCACTGTCACCGTGGGGGTGGTACTTACCGATGACATCGCCGACGACACGCGCCGACTTCTTGTACGGTTTGTTCCAGTCATTCCCCAGCTCATGCATGGCAAACAGCACACGGCGATGAACCGGCTTGAGGCCGTCGCGCACATCGGGGAGCGCACGACCAATAATGACACTCATCGCATAGTCGAGGTACGACTGCTTGAGCTCGTCTTCAATATTGACGGGCAAGATTTCTCTGGCGATGTCACCCATGAAAGTCAGATCCTTTGCACTGCATTGGCACTGCGAGAGTTGAAAGCGCTTGAAAATGCCGCCTTTAGCTAACCATCAAGGCGGCGCGCAGAGTCGCTCACATCATACCACTGCATACGCATCAAGGGCAGTCGGTGACACCTCCATTGCTATTTAAGCCAAAAAGGCCTCTTTGCCGACCTGTAGCCCCATAAGCGCTTCACGCACGTCACCCTCGATGGTCGCCGCGCGATTTTGCTGCATGTCCAGCAGCACGAAGGTCAGATCCGCCTGGGCGACCACGCTGCCATCCTGACGCACGATGCGGTGATGACAAAGCGCGCTGCGCTCATTCACGTCGATGATGCCGGTCTGAACCGTCAAGTCATCTCCCTGCAAGGCTGCCGCACGGTAATCGATATTCAGATTCACCACGACGAACGCCCGCTTCGCCTGATGCAGCTGCTTCATCAATTGCGGGTGCTCATCGAAAAATGCCCAACGCCCCTCCTCCATGAACTCCAGGTAGCGCGCATTGTTGACGTGGCCGTAGCCGTCCAGGTGGTAGCCTCGCACCCGCATGGTAACGCTGGAAATCGCTTCAGACATGGCAACCTCTTTTATTGATGACAGTGATCAGCAGGTGCAGGCACCTGCCGGCGACAGACAGCGTGCCTCCACACAAATCAAACACAAGTTTAAAACTAGCGCAACAACATGACGGAACGCCAGAGTGCTGGCAGGAAAGAGCTGCTTTCGACATAATGTGCCACCTTTTAAACAGGATTGGTGACATGTGGTTCAAGCACCTGCATCTATATCGCCTGCACGGCGCGCCCGAGCTCGACAGCCACACCCTGGCCAACGCGCTGGATGAACACGCCGCCAAGCCATTGGGCAGTGCGGATGCTCGCCGACTAGGCTGGACCGCGCCCGCAGGCCGTCTGGGCGGCGGGCAGCGCCTGCACGAGATCCAGGGACATCGGCTGCTGTCGGCACTGCGCCAGGAACGTCTGTTGCCTGCCTCGGTGGTCAAGGAAGAAGTCGATGAGAAAGTCGCCGACATCGAAGCCAGCGAAGGACGCAAGGTGACGCGCAAGGAAAAGACCGCTCTCAAGGAGCAAGTCACTGAAGAGCTGATGCCCCGCGCGTTCGTGCGCAGCCAGAAAATCGACCTCTGGTGGGACACCCAGCACCAGCTGATCGGCATCAATGCCAGCTCGCGCACCCGCGCCGAAGACGTGCTGGACCTGCTGCGGGAAACGCTGGGCAGCCTCAAGGCAACGCCACTCAGCAGCCAGACGCTTCCAATACGCGCCATGACGACCTGGCTGGGCGACCCCGCCAGCCGCCCCGCCGACCTGCAACTGGGCGACCAGGTCGAGCTGAAGGCGAAAGGCGATGATGGCGTACTGCGCGCCCGACAGGTGGATCTGGATAGCGACGAAATACAGCAGCTGCTCGAAAGCGGCCGTCAGGCGAGCAAGCTGGCCATGCAGATAGAGGGCCGCCTGAGCTTCGTGCTTCACGATGACCTTGCTCTGAAATCTCTGCGTTTCGGCGATGCATTGATCGAAGAGGCCGACCATGCCGATGATGGAGACGACGCTCTGGCACGCCTGGAAACCGATTTCATCTTGATGGCTCAGTCGCTGTCCGAGGACATTCGCCGTCTCATGGCGTGGCTGGGCGGCGAAGCCCAGCGGGAACCGAGTGCGCTATCTGGCACCTAATGATGGGCAACCCCCTACCTTCTCGGTGAATCGTTCATTTACTTGCTGACACGTTACGGATCGCATGACTCAACACAATAACGCTCCTCACGCTGACGACACGAGTGACCCCTGGGCCGACATTCGGCCCTATATGGATCATGAGGTTCCTGAAGTTATTGCCCGGCTCTCTCGCGACACTGAGCTGCTGGACGCTTTGACCCGCTTTCGCCTGCCACGCATGGCCAAATGGGCTCCACCCCTGGCCAGGGCGCTGGCCGGTCATGCGGTGCGTCGTGAGGTCAAGGGCGTAACCAGTGTGCATGAATTTCAGATGCGCATTGCCCGTTACATGGAACGGATGATACGCACCACCACCACTGCCTTTGACGTTTCAGGCCTGGACAAGCTCGACGAGCACAGTGCTTATCTCTTTATCGGCAACCACCGCGACATTTCGCTGGACCCAGCATTCGTCAACTATGCGCTCTACCAGGCGGGTCGTGACACCGTGCGTATCGCGATTGGCGACAACCTGCTGAAGAAGCCCTACGTCACGGACTTGATGCGCCTGAACAAGAGTTTCATCGTGCCGCGCAGCGCCAGGGGAAAACGTGCCATGCTGGCCGCCTACCAGCAGCTGTCCGGCTACATTCGCCACTCGATCACCGACGACAACCACTCCATCTGGATGGCCCAGCGGGAAGGTCGCGCCAAGAACGGCATCGACCGTACCGACCCCGCCATCATCAAGATGTTGATCATGGCCAAACGGCTTGCCGAGCGCGACATCGTCTTTGGTGAAGCAGTAGCGGAACTCAAGCTGGTGCCTGTATCCATCAGCTATGAATACGACCCTTGTGACGTGCAAAAAGCTCAGGAACTGCACGACATCGCAACCCACGGCCGCTATGCCAAAAGCGAATTCGAAGACATCCGCTCCATCGTCTCCGGCATCACCGGCTCCAAAGGTCGCGTTCAGCTGCGCTTTGGCAGCCCGGTAGGCTCGGACATGGAGACCCCTGATGAAGTCGCCGCCGAGATCGACCGTCAGGTCATCGGTGGCTATCGGCTGTTCCCGAGCCACTACCTGGCCCTGGAAGCGCTGGGCGAAGCACCCGAGCTGGTGGCCCGCAAGTCGATCACCCGCCAGGACCGCGAACGCTTCAAGGCGCGGCTTGCCGAGGTTCCGGAAGCACTGCGACCCTATTGGCTGGAGCAGTATGCCAACCCCGTCAAGCACAAGGCTGGCAGGCTGAGCCTGTAATCCGGTTGCTCATCGGTCGTGTTAGGCAGGTCATGTGACTTTGCATGCTCAACATGCAAAAAAGTGCTATGGTCAAGGCATTCATTGGTCTCGCCAGGGCACCTGCCCTGGCGTGGTCTTAAGGAGATTCCCATGTCCGCATCAGAAATCCAAAAAACTCGTATTATCAACGAACTGCGTGGATTCATTCGCAAGCTTCTTCAGGATCCCAAAATTCTCGAGCAGTCGCTGACCATCGCCCGTCAGCAGCTGTCGGAAGGTAGCAGCCCCGCCATCATGGCGCGCATTGCCAATGAAATTTCCGACACCACCAGCGTGCACATCCCTGAAGACCCTGCCGAGCACTCCGATGCCGACAAGCTGTTTTTGGAACTGCTGCGCGAAGTGGTTCAGGAAGAGCAGGCGCTGTACTAGTTGTCGCTGGCTGCATGCCAGGTGGCGACACACGTTTATCTCACTCCATTTATTTTTTTTGCCTAGACGGAATCAACCTTCACCATGTCCAACACTGCTCCACGCAACATTCTGGTGACCAGCGCACTGCCCTATGCCAACGGTGCCATCCACCTGGGTCATCTGCTTGAGTACATCCAGACCGACATCTGGGTACGTTTTCAGAAAAGCCGTGGCCAGCAGTGCTACTACGTATGCGCCGACGACGCCCATGGTACGGCCATCATGTTGCGAGCCGAGCAGGAAGGCATCTCCCCGGAAGCGCTGATCGAAAGAGTCTCTCAGGACCATCAGCAAGACTTTGCTCGCTTTGGCGTAGGCTTTGACAACTATCACTCCACCCACTCCGAAGAGAATCGTCACTACAGCGAACTGATCTACAAGCGTCTGCGCGACAAGGGCCATATTGCGACCCGCGACATCGAGCAGATGTACGATCCCCAGAAAGGCCTGTTCCTGGCGGATCGCTTTATCAAGGGCACCTGCCCCAAATGCCATGCTGACGATCAGTACGGGGATAACTGCGAGAAGTGCGGCGCTACTTATACCCCCGCTGATCTGATCAATCCGGTGTCCGCCATTTCCGGCGCCACGCCCGAGGTGCGTAGCTCGACCCACTACTTCTTCAAGCTGCCGGACTTCGCCGAGTTCTTGCAACAGTGGATCAACGACGGTCACGTTCAGCCCCAGATTCGCAACAAGCTGATGGAGTGGTTCGAATCCGGCTTCAATGAGTGGGACATTTCTCGGGACGCGCCCTATTTCGGCTTTGAGATCCCGGATGCGCCCGGCAAATATTTCTATGTCTGGCTGGATGCCCCCATCGGCTACCTGGCCAGCTTCAAGAACCTGTGTGACCGCCAGGGCATCGACTTCGACAGCTTCTGGCAGCCGAACTCCAACGCGGAGGTCTACCATTTCATCGGCAAGGATATCGTCTACTTCCACGCCCTGTTCTGGCCGGCCATGCTCCATGGGGCAGAGTTCCGTACGCCCACGGCGGTCAACTGTCACGGCTTCCTGACCGTGGATGGTGCCAAGATGTCCAAGTCCCGTGGCACCTTCATCAAGGCTGCCACCTATGCCGAACACCTCAACCCCGAGTATCTGCGCTACTACTTTGCCGCCAAGCTGACCTCCAAGGTCGACGACCTTGACCTGAACCTCGATGACTTTGCCGCGCGCGTGAACTCGGATCTGGTCGGCAAGGTCGTGAACATCGCCAGCCGCTGTGCAGGCTTCGTCAAAAAGCTCGGCGGCGGAACGCTCTCCGAACATTGCGCTGAACCGGCCATGGTTGCCCGCTTCATCTCGGCCGGTGAGGATATCGCCGCCGACTTTGAAGCGCGTGAGTTTAGCCGCGCCATTCGCAAGATTATGGAATTGGCCGATGAAGCCAATGCCTATATCGCTGAAAAAGAGCCCTGGGCACTCGCCAAGCAGGACGGACGCGAACAGGAAGTGCTGGAAATCTGCTCGGTGAGCATCAACCTGTTCCGCCAGCTGATGGTCTATCTGGCGCCGGTGGTGCCGAGCATGGCGGAGCAAGCCCGCGAGTTTCTGGCGCTGGATACCCTCGATTGGGAAAGCCGCCAGAGCGTACTGGTGAACCACGCCATCAACAAATTCAAACCGCTGATGACCCGGGTAGAGCGAGACAGGATCGACGCCATGATCGATGCTTCCAAGGAGGATCTGGTGGAAGAGCAGAAACTCAAGAATACGCCCAAAGGCCCGCTGGCCGAGGATCCCATCGCCGCAGAGATCAGCTTCGACGATTTCGCCAAAGTCGACCTGCGGATTGCGCGTATCGCCAAGGCACAGTACGTGGAAGGCGCAGACAAGCTGCTGCAGCTGACCCTCGACCTGGGCGGCGAGACCCGCAACGTCTTTTCCGGCATTCGCTCGGCCTATTCTCCAGAAGCGCTGGAAGGACGACTGACCGTCATGGTCGCCAACCTGGCTCCGAGAAAAATGCGCTTCGGCCTGTCAGAAGGTATGGTGTTGGCTTCCGCTAATAACGATGGCATCTATCTTCTGTCTCCCGACTCTGGCGCGGAGCCCGGTCAGCGAGTCACCTGAGCCTGGCCTGATCAGTCGCGCAGCAGACGCCAGCAAGGGGCATGGCCAACCGCCTGCCCCTTGCTGTTTGAGGAAAATGAAAGTCAAGGAGAGTGAAGGGCTTCACGACGCTACCTTCATCGCGACAACAGGACTGAGTGCACCCATGGTTCAACGCTGGCCTTTGTCATTGCGTTTTCGCTTTCTTGCCCTGCTGGGCAGCGTATTGCTGTGCGCCATGCTGGCACTGGGGGCGCTGAGTCACCATCAGCGTGGGCGTGGGCTCGCTGCAGGATAGCCAGACGGCTCAGCCAAGCGCCGTCATGAGCACCGCCGACCAGGCGCTGTACTTGGCCAAGGCGCAAGGCCGGCACCGCGCCGTTCGATTTGCATCTCCGCTAGCCAGCGACGCCAGTTCCACGCACAATACGCCGCCATGAACGAACTGTTTGTCATCCTGATCAGCACCGCGCTGGTCAATAATTTCGTGCTGGTCCAGTTTCTTGGCTTATGCCCTTTCATGGGTGTCTCCAACAAGCTGGAGTCGGCCATGGGCATGTCTCTGGCCACCACCTTCGTGCTTACCCTGGCCTCGGCGGCCAGCTACGTGGTGTACCACGGCCTGCTGGTACCGCTGGACATTACCTACCTGCGAACGATCAGTTTTATCGTGGTCATTGCTGCCGTCGTACAGTTCACCGAGATCATGGTGCGCCAGCTGAGCCCGTTGCTGCATCAAGTGCTGGGTATTTTCCTGCCCCTGATCACCACCAACTGCGCCGTGCTCGGGGTGGCGCTATTGTCGCTCAACCGCGAACTGAGCTTTTTCCACACCACCCTCTATGGCCTGGGCGCGGCAGTAGGTTTCTCGCTGGTGCTGGTGCTGTTCGCCGCCATGCGTGAGCGGCTGGCCGGTGCCGACATACCGAAACCGTTCCAGGGCGCCGCCATTGCCATGGTGACCGCCAGCCTGATGTCGCTGGCGTTTCTGGGCTTTTCCGGCCTGGTGCAGGGGGCATCGTAATGGGCGAATCATTGTCATGGTGGGGGGTCGCCAGCGCCGTTGGCGCATTGACCACTCTGGGCCTGCTGTTCGGGGCGCTGCTGGGTTTGGCCAGCGCGCGCTTCAAGGGGGATGAAAATCCCCTGGTGGAGCAAATCAATGCGCTACTGCCACAAACCCAGTGTGGCCAGTGCGGCTACCCCGGCTGCCGCCCTTACGCCGAAGCGATCAACCAGGGCGATGCCATCAACAAGTGCCCGCCAGGCGGTGACGCCACGGTAGTGGCCCTGGCCGAGCTGCTGGGTCGCGAGCCAGCGCCCCTGGATGGCGAAGCCCCCAGCGAAGATCGCGTGGCCTTCATCCGCGAAGCCGAGTGCATTGGCTGCACCAAATGCATTCAGGCCTGCCCGGTGGATGCCATCATCGGCGCGGCCAAACAGATGCACACGGTCATCGAAGACGAATGTACCGGCTGCGATTTATGCGTCGCCCCTTGCCCGGTGGACTGCATCGACATGCTGCCACGACGCAAGCCGTTGAGTCAGTGGGAGCCCATTATCAGCGACCGCGCAACGCCAGGGAGTGCTCATGTCCCGTCATGATTTTCCCGGCGGCATTTATCCGCCCGAGCGCAAGCAGCGCTCACTCACCGCGCCGCTGAGGGTGGCCCCACTGCCTGCTCGAGTGGTGTTGCCCCTCGATCAACATGTCGGCAAGCCCGCCCTGCCCTGCGTGGCCGCAGGCGAGCGCGTTAAGGTGGGCACTGTGGTGGCCCGTAAAGGTGGGCTGGTATCGGCCAATGTGCATGCCAGCCTGAGCGGCACCGTGCGTGAGGTCAGCCCTCAGTCGGTGACGATCGTAGGCGATGGCGACGATGCGTGGCAGCGGCTGGCGCCGCTTGACTGGCGGCGGGCGGAGCCTTCAGCGCTGGTGTCACGCTTGGACGACAGCGGCCTGGCAGGGCTGGGCGGGGCTGGCTTTCCGACTCACGTCAAAGCACAGGTCAGCCTGCAACAACCCATCGATACGCTGGTGGTCAATGCTGCCGAGTGCGAGCCCTACATCACCGCCGACGACATGACGCTGCGCCACTATGCCGCCCAGGTGCTGGAAGGCGCGGCAATTTTGGCCACCCTGTGTGACGCGTCGCGTATCGTCGTGGGTATCGAGGATAACAAGCCCGAGGCATGCCAAGCCCTGCAGGCGGCGCTGCCCCAGGTGCCATCACCGATTCCGGTGACGCTCGAGGTGATCGAAACCCGCTACCCCAGCGGGGGCGAGCGACAGCTGATCAAAAAGCTGCTGGGCAGAGACGTGCCCAGCGGCGGCCTGCCAGCGGATGTGGGCGTTCTGTGTCACAACCCGGGGACGCTGCTGGCGGCACAGCAGGCCATCTGTGAGGGCACACCGTTGGTCGAGCGCATCGTCACCCTGACAGGCGAGGCCATCGAACGGCCAGGCAACTACTGGGTACGTCTGGGCACCCCGATAGAGGGTCTGCTTCAGCAGGCGGGGCTGGCGCCGGATGCCCTGCATCAAGTGGTGGTGGGTGGGCCCATGATGGGGAGAGCGCTGGCATCGCTGGACGTTCCGGTCATCAAAACCACCAACTGCCTGATTGCCGCCACCCGCCAGGAACTGCCCCCGGCGCCAGACGCTTCCCCCTGTATTCGCTGCGGTGCCTGCGAAACCGTCTGCCCGGTGCAGCTGCTGCCCCAGCAGCTGCATTGGCACGCGCAAAGTGGCCATGACGCGGCTCTGGAAAAACAGCACCTGTTCGACTGCATCGAATGCGGCGCCTGCAGTTTCGTATGCCCCAGCCATATCCCGCTGGTGGCGGAATACCGCACGGCCAAACAGCGGATCCGCTTGAAGCGTATCGAAACCGCCAAGGCAGAGCACGCTCGCCACCGCTTCGAGTTCCGCCAGGCCAGGCTGGCCCGGGAAGAGGCGGAGAAGCAGGCTCGCCGCCAGGCGCGGCTTGCCCAGCAGCGTCAGCCGTCGTCATCGGGTGCCGAGCCCCGCGCCGCAGAGCTGCCAGCCGTTGACCTGCGCAGCTTGCGCATCGCACAGACCGCGGCCAGGGCGGCGGTCAAAAAAGCCGAGAAAGCGCTGGCTCGCGCCGTGGCAGAAGACCCTCAACAATCCCAGGAGGATTTGGAGATGCAGCTGGCCACTGCCCAGGAAAACCTGCTCGCCGCGGATGCCCGACTGGCCGATGCCAGAGCCCGCGAACGGGAGCAAACGACACCATGAGCATGCTCCAAGCCTCGACGCTGGGCCTTGCCCCTTCCTCGGCATCGATCATGCGCTGGGTCATCCTGGCGACCCTGCCAGGGCTACTGGCCATGACCTTCTATTTTGGGCTGGGGGTGCTGACCAACGTGGCAGTGGCCGCCGGCGTTGCCATGCTGGCGGAGGCCGCCATACTCGCCCTGCGCCGTCGCCGCGTGGTTGCTACCTTGACCGACGGCAGTGCCCTGCTGACGGGCGTTCTGCTGGGCGCCTCGCTGCCCCCCGGTAGCCCCTGGTGGCTGCTGGCGGTAGGGGCCATCGCCGCGGTGGTGGTCGCCAAGCAGCTGTATGGAGGGCTGGGGCACAACCCGTTCAATCCGGCCATGGTGGGTTACGCCCTGCTGCTGGTCTCGTTTCCAACTTATATGACACTGTGGCCAGTGCCGCACCAGGCAGGGTCGATGGCGACACTCTGGGCCCAGGTCAGCGGCACCTTCTCCGCTGCCGAGCTGGACGCGCTGAGTGGCGCCACGCCATTGGATGCCTTCAAGCATAAAGGACTGACAGGGGCAGATGAGTTCTGGGCGGCGGCTGCGCTGGAAGACACGGTACAGGCCTGGCGCATGATCGCGCTGGCGTGGCTGGCAGGCGGGTTGCTGCTGTTGTTCAAACGAGTGATCAGTTGGCATATTCCGGTTGCCATGCTGGGTAGCATGGCACTGATAGCGGCACTGCTCTACGGCCTGGACAGCGACCACTACGCCTCTCCGCTATTTCATCTGACCATGGGGGCTGCCCTGTTTGGTGCCTTCTTCATTGCCACGGACCCGGTATCGGCGGCGACCAGTCAGCGCGGCAAGCTGTTGTTCGGCATCGGCATTGGGGTGTTGGTCATGATCATCCGCACCTTCGGCGGCTATCCGGATGCCGTCGCTTTTGCCGTACTGCTGATGAACCTGTGCGTGCCGCTGCTGGATCTTTACAGCGCTCCTGTTCCTACAGGGCATCGTCCCACAGGGCACCGACCCCAGGCGAAGCGCCCATGACGCTCCATCAAGCCATGTGGCGTGGGGCGCTGGCGCTGGGCACCTTTGCGCTGGTAACGGCAGGCAGCGTGGCATTGACTCGGGCGCTGACCGCCGAGCGTATCGAGCAGCACCAGCTGGCCTATCAATATCGCCAGCTGCAGGCAGTGCTGCCAGCTTCGCTGGTCACGGACTCACAGGCATCGCTGCTGGAAGACACCTTCGAGCTGCCTGAGCCCGGGCGGCTGGGCCACCGCGCGCCCACACACGGCTGGTATGTTCACCATGCAGACGAGGCTGCCGTCGTCCTGCCGGTCATCACCCACCAGGGCTACAGCGGAGCCATTCACCTGCTGGTGGGGATTGACCATGAGGGCCGTATCAGCGGCGTTCGGGTCACTCGGCACCAGGAAACGCCAGGGCTAGGCGATGCCATCGAACGCCAGCGCAGCGACTGGATCACTCGCTTCGATGGCTTGACACGCCACAGTCTGCCCCCAGAAAGCTGGGCGGTGCGACAACAGGGCGGCGCGTTCGATGGCTTCACCGGGGCCACCATCACCCCAAGCGCGGTCATCAATGCTGTTCACGATGCCCTGCGCTATGCCCATGAGGTCCGTTTGCCCATCACCATCGAGGAGCCCGAGACATGACCCCATGGCAACAGCTGACCCAGGACGGGCTCTGGCGCAACAACCCGGCCCTGGTGCAACTACTGGGGCTCTGCCCGCTGCTGGCCGTGAGCGCCAGCGTGGTCAACGCACTAGGGCTGGCGCTGGCCACCCTGCTGGTCATGGTCGGGGCGAGTACGACCATCTCGTTGATTCGCCATCAGGTGCCCAGCGCGGTGCGGCTACCCGCCTTCGTGATGATCATTGCCGCCTTCGTGACCTGCGCCGAGCTGTTGATGGCTGCCTTTGCCTATTCGCTCTATCAAATTCTGGGCATTTTCATCCCATTGATCGTGACCAACTGCGCCATCCTGGGACGTGCCGATGCGTTTGCCTCGCGCCAGCCGGTACTTCCTGCGGCGCTGGACGGGTTCATGATGGGGCTCGGGTTCGGCTGGGTGCTGGTCTTGCTGGGAGCGATCAGAGAGCTGCTGGGCCAAGGGACGCTGTTCCATAACATGCATCTGCTGCTGGGCCCCAGGGCCGCCGAGTGGCAGATAACGGTGATGGACGACTATCAGTTTCTGTTTTTCATGTTGCCGCCAGGGGCCTTTTTCGTTGCGGGCCTGCTGATCGCGCTCAAGAATGTCCTCGACCAGCGCCAGCGCAAGGCACAGCCCTCCCCCACCCACGAGCGCAGCGAACGCCGCGTCCGGGTCACTGGCATCATCAAATAGTCTGGAGAAACGTTCATGAATGCCCAGAAACGGCAGGAGATTTTTGCCCGCCTGCAGGCGGAAAATCCGCACCCCACCACCGAGCTGAACTGGAGCACCCCCTTCGAGCTGCTGGCTGCGGTACTGCTCTCGGCACAGGCCACCGACGTGGGCGTCAACAAAGCCACCGACCGACTGTTTCCGGTGGCCAACACCCCCGAAGCAATCATCGCGCTGGGCATCGAGGGACTCAAGGAGTACATCAAGACCATCGGCCTGTTCAACACCAAGGCTGAAAACCTGATGAAGACCTGCCATATTCTGGTGAACCAGCATGGTAGCGACGTGCCGCAAACCCGCCAGGCGCTGGAAGCCTTGCCGGGTGTCGGGCGCAAGACCGCCAACGTCATTCTCAATACCGCCTTTGGGCAGCCCACCATCGCCGTGGACACGCATATCTTCCGAGTCTCCAACCGGACGGGCATCGCCAAGGGCAAGGACGTGGTCGAAGTGGAGCAGAAGCTGTTGCGCCATGTGCCCAAGGCTTTCAAGCAGGACGCCCATCACTGGCTGATCCTGCATGGCCGCTATACCTGTATCGCTCGCAAGCCACGCTGCGGTAGCTGTATTATCGAGGATCTCTGCGACTATAAAGACAAAACCGAGCTGGCCTGAACGTTTGGGCCGCCCCAGGGAGCTGCCCATGCCCAGCACTGATCACAGTACCATCTCAAGTACCATCTCAAGTACCAGCAGTCGCTCTGCCCTACGGCTTCACCAGCGCCCTATCCACGAGCGAATCGACGCGCTACTGGCTCTCTCCCGCCAGCACGCAGAGCACTTCTGCAGTCCTGACGCGTGGCTGGCACGGCAGCGCTATATGGCGCAGCACCCTACCTCACTGCTGGTGATGAAGTGCATGGATGGCCGTATCCACCTTCCCCATGCCACTCGCACCCCGCTGGGCATCATCACGCCGTTTCGCAACCTGGGGGGTATTTTCGACCTGGGCTGGCCTTACCTGGGTGAGCTGCTCACCGATTCAGTGCTGGCGGCAGCGCAGCAGGGGCGCGGCACCTTGATGTGCATTACTTATCACTACTCCGCCGGACAGCCTCAGCGGGGCTGTGCAGGCTTCGGCTGCGATACGGCGGCCGCCCGGGCTCACGCATACGGCATTGCCGAGCAGGCGGGCAGACTGTTTGGCAAAGACCACCAGCAGGTGTACCCGCTGGTGTGTGGCTTTGAAACGGATAGCGACGCGCTGGTGATTCATGGCAAGGCAGGAGCGGTCCTGGACATTCGCGACTGGGTAGGCCAACCGGCAGAGGCCCTGGCCATCCGCCTAGCTACCGTCTGCCCGGATATGCCTGACGACATACGCCGTGACCTGCTACCGCTACTGGAAGGTAACCTGGCCCATGTCACTAGCCTGTATGGCACCGCCCGGGCGCTGGATATCGAACACCGCGAGTGGGTCATTTGCATTGGCCGAGGTTTCGATTTTCTTCACCTGCCCAATACCGCACTGATTATCGGCCCCTACGGGCCCGACCTGGCAGAACCCATTGGCACGGCGGCGGATATCATCGCCGCCAACATGCGCCATGGCCGCATTCCAGACGACGGTTTCATGCTGCTGGCCTCGACCCCTTATCAACACAGCGGCGTCGATCGCGCGCGGGCAGAGCTGAAATCGCAGTTCCTGTCGCGCTTTGCCGCACAGGTGATCGGCCAGCGTCATCCTGAGCTGGCCAGCAAGATGCGACCTCACACGGCCGTGGTGCACTGGCCTACCAGGCGTCTTGACCTGCTTCAGCCCAGCAACTGACGATACGCCTCACGCCACTGGGGCCACTCCCAGGGCGACGTATCCAGCCGCTCAGGGGCGGTCATCGTGCCTTGTAGCCACGCGGCAAGGCGCTGATAGAGCCCCTCCCGTGTCCCATCGTAACGGTAGGCGTCAGGATAGAGTTCCGGAAAGCAGAGTCTGTCCGGCACCAGCGGCCACGCGCCACGCTGGGCAGCCTCCATGATGGCCAGCCCCTGAAACTCATGCCAGGTGGTCGACACGACGATACCACCGCCGTTCAACAGCGCCTGATACTGCTCCTCTGGCTGAGGCCCCCAACAGACGAGATGCTGCGCCAGCCGCACCTGCGCCTCGGCAAAGATGGCGGGCTCGTCGCGAAACCGTTGGCCCATGACGGCAAGTTCGAAAGGCACGCCCTCCTCACTCAGCCTGAACAACACCGCAAAGAAGTCCTCAGGGTTCTTGTCGTACTCCCAACGGTGGTTCCAGACGATGCGGCGTGGCGGTGCAACGTCGGGCCCCTGCGCCAGCGGCTGCAAGGGCACCGGCAACACTTTTGCCGAACGCCTCAGCCGCTCCAGCGGCGCGGCGGCCGGCAGGTTCTCGGGCATTTTTTTCAGAAATTGCCTGACGCCACTAAAAAAGGAGTCGCGGTTATAGGCGGTGTTGAATACCAGGGTATCCGCCGCCAAGGCCGCATAGAGATTGACCATTTTGGCTTCGACCTGGGGCACCTGCTCGCTGGACTCAGGGTAGGCAAACTGGTTCTCGTGGAAATAGACGATCTTGCGGGCCTGGCCCAGGTGCGGAAACAGTCCCACCAGCGTGGCCATGTCCACCATGGAGGTGGCCAGCACCACATCGAAGCGCTGGCTGAGGGTAGCGTGTTCCTTCAACCACCAGCTCAGCGGATTACCGCGTATGCGCCAGGCAAAATGGCGCGGTGGCAAGCTCAGCAATGTCCATTCCACATCCGTCAGTTCAGCCATCAAACTGTTTGCCCAGTAACGATGGCTGACCGCCTCGTAGGCGGAGAGCAGTAATACCCGCATCAAAATCCTTGCTGTTCAAGCTGGGCAGCCAACTGCTCCAGCACCTCAATACCTTGTACATCTGTCGGCAGCCAAGGTAGCACGGGGCGCGGCAGGTGGCGAAAATGTTGTTCGATGCGCGCCAGATAAGTGGCCTCCTGCTGCCGCCTGGCTGCCAGGAACTCGCCGTCGGCGTCTGCGGGAATCACCCGATTGATGAGCACCCCCGCCACCGGGATACGCACTTCCTCCAGCGCTTTCACCGCACGATCGGTTTCCAGGATCGGCAGCCGCTCGGGGGTCATGACGAACAAGAAGCTGCAGGCGCTTTTATCCTCGATACGTCGTCGTGCCTGGTGAAACAGGCGGCGGCGCTCGATCAGCGTGCTGGCCACGTCGCGGGTGCGTTCATCCAGGTCTTCCAGCGGGTCCTGGGTGGGGTCGTCAAAGGGCGTGGCCACGTCCCTGCCTCGCTTGGGGGTCAGATGCTCCAGCACCTTGCCCAACTCGGCGGATTTGCGGTTATGGGCCAGCAGCCCGTCGGTCCACGCGGCCATGGCCTCGGGCAGGGTCAGCAGCCTTAGGGTATGCCCCGTGGGCGCCGTATCGAAAATGATCACGTCATAGGGGGCCTCATCGTCCACCATCAGACGAGCCAACCGCTCCAGCAAGGCGGCCTCCTGAGTGCCGGGAGACTGACGTGTCAGGCGCATCTGCCGCTCCAGCTCCTGCATCATTTCTGGCGCTGCATAACGCCGCATCTGGGCCACGACGCGGGCAAGGTGTGCTTCCACTTCACGGTCGGGGTCGATCTCCATGGCATCCAGGTTGGGCAACAGGCGGCGAGGCGTATCGCCCAACTGCCTGTCGAACACATCGCCCAGGCTATGGGCCGGGTCGGTGGAGACCACCAGCACCCGTTTGCCTCGGCTGGCGGCCAGCACGGCCAATGAGGCCGCCACGGTGGTCTTGCCAACGCCCCCTTTGCCACCTATCCATAGCAGGCGTCGATTCAATACAGCGTGCATGGTCTGTCCTGATGTGCGGGCTACCGCTGGGCAAATGCCTCAACAGCAGCGGAAGTGATCCAGTGGGGAGTGCTCCATGCCCATGCGTCGATGCCAGTCATGGAAGCGTTCGAGCAGCAATGGCTGCAGCTCAAGCGTGTAATAAGCAGCAGGATTCTGCAGGCCCATCATTTCGGCAAACACCAGCAGCATGAACAGGTCGTCTTCATCGCGTCGCGCTCTGGCGATGGCGCCCCGGTAGCGGGCGCTGTACACCTCTTCGGTAAAGAAGCGGGCCTGGTCGAGCCAGGCCCTGAGCGTTTCTCGACGCGACGACCCGGAATGCAGATCATCGCTCATGGGGTTTCTCCAGGGTTGTGCAGCGGCTAAGGCTGCTGCTCGGCGACTTCGGAACGCGAGCGCTTCAGCGCGGCCGCACACTCCATGGCCACCATGATGGCCGCAATCAGGACGACGATGTCCAGTACCAGCAGGAACATGTTGCCCTGATTCCAGAAGGTGCGCAGCTGCAGCAGCAGCGCCAGGATCGTCATCACCAGCAGGAAGCACAGCGGTGCCAGGGTGTACCACATGGGCCGCTTCAGGCGCACCAGCATCACGGTGATCACCAGCAATGTCAGGCCTGCCAGCA
The DNA here is from genome assembly GCF_050709225.1 of Halomonas sp. KM007. Taxonomy (NCBI): domain Bacteria; kingdom Pseudomonadati; phylum Pseudomonadota; class Gammaproteobacteria; order Oceanospirillales; family Halomonadaceae; genus Halomonas; species Halomonas sp. KM007. The sequence goes on from NZ_CP136131.1 coordinate 223,757, forward strand.
ACTGGTTGGTGGTCCCAAACAACGGCCAGATGATCAGCCCACCCGAGCCGTCGGCCCCACCGGCGCCAAACGCCAGCAACAGGCAGCTACCCACGGCCAGGCCGGTGGCAATGGCAGGTTTCTTCATCCACGGCTGCTGATAGATATCGCCCCACTCCTGGAAAATATAGCGCTGCAACCGCAGCCCGGTATCCATGGTAGTCCCGGCAAACAGCGCCGCCATGACCGTCAGCAGCGTCGCCGCCGTCACTTCAGGCAGCCCCAGGCCGTTATGGATGATGTAGGCTCCGCCCTCCACGAAGGCGTTGACGCCCCCCTGGCCAAAGGCACTGTACATGGCCTGCCAGTCACCCAGCGTTGCAAAGCCTGCCGTGGCTGCCAGAATCGCCGCCAAGGCCAACATGCCTTCGCCTACCGCGCCGAAATAGCCCACGAACCGCGCGTCGGTCTCCTTGTTGAGCTGTTTGGAAGTGGTCCCCGAAGACACCAACCCATGGAAGCCAGAGATTGCCCCACAGGCAATGGTCACGAACAACAAAGGAATGAGCGATGGCGTACCCGCAGGCACATCGCTGTTGAACGCCGGTGCTACCAGAGTCGGGTTCAGCAACACCAGGGCGCCGTACAGCACCAGCAGACCGATGAACAGCTGCAGACCATTGATATAGTCACGGGGTTGCAGCAGCATCCAGACGGGCAGCAACGAGGCGATGGCGGCGTAGGCAAACAGGATCAGGATCCACACCGCGTTACCGGACATACCCGCCACTTCCGAGGGCATCTGGATCGGCACCGAAGGGCCAATGAAGATCAGGGCATAGAGCGCAATGACCCCCAGTACCGATACAACGGGCAAGCTCATGACCCGGCGGTAGATCAACTGGCCGATGATCAGTGCCACGAGGATGGCTCCCCACACCGGCACGACCGCGCTGGAGAAATTCATCATGAGACCGGCAATGACCACCGCGAACACCGCGTTGACCATGAGCAGCACCAGAAAGATGACGATCATGAAGATACTGCGGGCACGCTTGCCAACGACATCTCCAGTGAGCGCCCCCACCGATTTTGCCTTGTTGCGCACACTGGCCCAGATGGCGCCGAAATCATGAATCCCGGCAAAGAATATCGTGCCGAACACCACCCACATGAAGGCCGGTGCCCAGCCCCAGATCACCGCGATGGCCGGCCCGACGATGGGTGCGGCACCCGCCACCGAGGTAAAGTGGTGCCCCCACAGCACGAACCGATTGGTAGGCACATAATCGACGCCATCTTCGAACTCATGGGCAGGGGTTTTAAAGTCAGGATCTAGTTGGTAGATCTTTTGAGCAACGAACTTGGAGTAAATAAAGTACCCCAATGCCATTGCACCAAGACCCACCACCAGCAAGAAAATAGCACTCATAAGCGCAGCTCCTTTAATGGTGATGCTTTATTGTTGGGCTTACTCGCTTGCTCACTTCGAGCGTTTTCATAGTGGTATGAGACGTCTGGCAAGTCCATGAAAAAGCCCTTTTATGGCTTTAAACCACTGCGAAAGTTGTAGACGTCATGGCAATACTCATCGAAGGTCGTCTTGGCGGGCTCGGCTTGGCTACCTAAACTTCTTCAAGAACCAATAATAACGTTGCGTGATCAGGAGCCCTCCATGGCCAAAGTCTTAGTGGTCGACGATGAACCCAATATTGTCCTGTCTCTGGAGTTCTTGATGTCCCATGCCGGACTCGAAGTCGTGACTGCCGAGGATGGAGAAAGCGCACTTTTACGTCTGGAAGATGCCTCCCCCGACCTGCTGTTATTGGATATCAGCCTGCCCGGCATCAGCGGCTTCGAAGTGCTCGAGCAGCTGCGCCAGCGTGAACAACAAGCAACGACCCAGCGGCTGCCAGTCATCATGTTGACCGCCCACGGCCGCGAAGTAGAGCGTGAGAAAGGCCTGGCGCTGGGAGCAGACGACTACGTGACCAAACCCTTTTCCACTCAGCAACTGGTGGAAAAGGTCAAATCCCTGTTGGGTGAGCGAACGCCATGACCGGCAAAGGGTTACCCAAACGCCAGCGCCTCATGGGCGTATGGCTGCTGTTGAGCGGCATCAGTCTGCTTGGCGGGGCTATTTTTGCCGCCTGGCTCGATGCTCAGCTGGGCCTGTCGGGAATTGCCCGCGCCGCGCTGTGGTTGGGCAGCTTCTCTGGCGGCATGACGATTTTTCTGGTCGGGCTGCTGCTCGAACGAATGCTGTTCACCCCGCTGCGCCACCTTCAGGCCCAGTTGGCACGCTGGGTAGCCAATCCGGACGCCCAGGACGAGAACACCCCCGAAGGCTGGCTGAAGGGGCTCGGCCCCGATTTGCGGCGCCTCAGCCAGAGCTGGCGCGCCGACCGAGGGCGGTTGGCCACCGCTCATGCAGAGGGTGCGCGTAGCGCCACCCGCATACGTCAGGAGCTGGAAACCCTGCTGCAGGTGCTGGAAACGCCGCTGCTGCTCTGCGACCGCCACCGCCGGGTCATGCTGTTCAACCAGGCCGCCGAGGATTTTTTTGCCGGGCACACGGGGCTGGGGCTTGGCAAACGCCTCGACACGCTGCTGCCCACCGTTGGCCTTGAACATGCCCTGGCCCAGTTGCCGGACGATGGCTCTCCCAGGGAACTGCTGGCCCCCTGCGAACAGCGCTGGCTGAAAGTGGTGATTCGACGCGTGCCCGGCAGCGAAAAAGAAACCCTTGTCACGTGCAGCGATGCCACCACGGCTTGGAACAACGAGATGGGCGTGCGCGCCGACCTGGGTAGTCTGCTGCCATCGCTACGCCAGCACTCTGCCAGCCTGGGCAGTGCAGCGGACGTCATGCGGCAACTGGCCACCCTGCCCCAGGACCCTGCACTCCGAGAACGCCTGGAGCAGGTCATTCAGGAAGAGAGCCATGGCCTGAACCAGCAGGTCGCCAGAATGGCCACGCTTCTCGAGGACATGCAGTACCACGGCGAGCGCTTGCGGCCCATGTGGTCCAATGACTTCTGGCAATCCCTGGATGAGCGACTGGACCCTGCCCATCGGCTAATTACCCCCATTGGCATGCCTGCCTGGTTCAAGGGCGATGCTCCCGCCCTGATCGAGCTGTTCGACTCCCTGGTGCGCTATTTACACAGCCACTTGCCCAGCGGCGGCTTCGAGGGCGAGCTGAGCCATCATCAGAAACGCGTTTACGTCGACCTGATCTGGCAAGGTGCTCCCGTGCCCGAGAGCGAGCTGGTACGCTGGCGTGAAGAGCGGCTGACGGCGCTGCCGCTGGGGCCATCGGTGGCCGACATCTTGCGCCAGCACGCCGCCGATATCTGGAGCGTTGCCGACAGCGACAAGCGCCACGCGCGTTTGCGCATGCCGCTACCTACCCTGGAGCGTACCGACGCTCCCCGTGAACCCGCCCCGCCACGGCCCGAATTCCACGACTTCGGCATTGCCCAGTTGCCCGCCCCGGATGATGCGCTGGCCAGTCGTCGGCTGCGCAACCTGGATATCGTCTCCTTCGACACGGAAACCACCGGCCTGGAGCTGCGTCGAGGCGACACGGTGATCAGCCTGGGGGCGTGCCGTATCGTCAATGGGCGGCTGTTGGCCAGTGACGCTTTCAACCATTACGTCGACCCCCAACGCCCCATACCGGCGGCCAGTACGGTCATCCACGGCATTACCGATGCCGATGTGGCAGGTGCTGCCACACTGGACAGCGTGCTGACCTTGTTCAGCGCCTATGTGGACAATGCCGTCTTGCTGGCCCACAACGCCGCCTTCGACATGCTGGCCATCAGCGGCCATGGCGTTCGCTTTGACATGCCGGTGCTCGATACGCTGTTGATATCCAGAGCACTGGACGAAGCGCTGGATGGTCACGACCTGGATACCCTTGCCAAGCGCTACGATCTGCACTTCCCCCCCGGCACGCGGCATACGGCGCTGGGCGATGCCCGCGTCACGGCGGAGCTGTGGTTGGCGCTGCTGCCCCGACTGGAGGCAAGAGGCATCGATACCCTCGAGGAACTGCTAGCCCTCCAGGCCAATGCCTTCGACCGTGAGGATGCCAGCGCCTCATGAAAACCTCCCGCCCGCTCTCCCGACGTCAGGAAAGATTGATCGCCTTGATCATACTGGCCTTGCTACTGTTTTGTCCGCCCGCCCTGCTGATCATGGACCGTTTGCCCTCCTCATTGGGTTGGCTGCCGCTCTACCTGTTCGTGGTCTGGGGCGCGCTGATCGGCATGACCGCCTGGCTGGTGGAAACGCCCGGACGACGATGAGCATGCGTACCGACCTGGTGGTGATTGGGGCTGCCTTCAGCTACTTGGCGCTGCTGTTCATGGTGGCCGCCTGGGGAGACCGCCGCGCCGAACAGGGGCGCTCGCTGATTGGCTCGCCCACGGTGTATGCGCTCTCCATTGCGGTCTACTGTACCGCCTGGACCTTTTACGGCAGCGTGGGCCGGGCCGCGCAGTTTGGCCCTAGCTTCTTGCTCATCTATCTGGGGCCAACGCTGGCCATGCTGCTGGCGCCTTTCACGCTGCGCAAGATGGTGCGCATTGCGGCTCAGCAGCGGATCACCTCGATTGCCGACTTTATCAGTGCTCGTTATGGCAAGAGTTCTCTGCTGGGTGCTCTGGTGGCCCTTATGGCCTTGATTACCATCACGCCTTATATCGCGCTGCAGCTCAAGGCGATCACGGTCAGCCATGCAGTGCTGATGAATTACCCGTTGAGTGCCGACGCGACCCTGGCCACCGAGCGGTTCTGGAGTGATCGTTCGTTCTGGATCGCCATGGTACTGGCCGTGTTCATCATTCTGTTCGGCACTCGACATCTGGATGCCAGCGAGCGCCATGAGGGCATGGTCGCGGCCATTGCGGTCGAGTCGCTGGTCAAGCTGGTGGCGTTTCTGGCGGTAGGCATCTTCGTCACCTTCGTGCTGTTCGAGGGGCCTGCTGCCCTGTTCGCGCAGGCCGCGGCCATGCCGGAGCTGGCCAACGCCATGCGCCTGGAGAGCGTACCCGGCGGGGCCACCGGCTGGGTGGGCATGCTGCTGCTCGCGTTTCTGGCTTTTTTGACCCTGCCACGTCAGTTCCAGGTACTGGTCGTCGAGAACGTCGATGAGCAGCACCTGATTCGCGCCAGCTGGCTGTTTCCGCTCTACATGCTGCTGATCAACCTGTTCGTGATTCCCATTGCCCTGGCGGGGCTGCTGCTGGATGCCGGAGACCCGGACAGCTTCGTGCTGACGCTGCCTCTCTCCGCGGGTCTCGAGGGCCTGCCCTTGCTGGTGTTCATCGGTGGGCTGTCCGCGGCTACGGGGATGGTGATCGTGGAAACCATCGCGCTCTCTACCATGGTAAGCAACCAACTGGTCATGCCGCTGTTGCTCAAGGTCAAAGGGCTCTATATCGGCAGCCACGGCAAGCTGGCCGATTGGCTGCTGGGGATACGCCGAATCGCCATCGTCGTGATTCTGCTGATGGGGTATCTCTACCACGCGCTGATTGGCGACACTTACAGCCTGGTCACCATTGGACTGGTCTCGTTTGCGGGCGTCGCTCAATTTGCCCCCGCGCTGCTGATTGGCCTTTACTGGCGCGGCGCCACCCACCAAGGGGCAGCCGCAGCTCTGATAGCAGGTTTTATTGTCTGGTTCTACACCCTGCTGCTGCCGGGCTTTGCTCAATCGGGATGGCTGGATAGCGCGCTGATCACCCAGGGCCCCTGGGGGCTAGCGTGGCTGTCGCCCTATGCCCTGCTGGGCCTGACCGGCTGGGATATTTATACCCACTCACTGTTCTGGAGCATGCTGTGCAATGTGGGACTGCTGGTGGGTGTGTCGCTGTTTACCCGGCCCACGCCGCTGGAGCAGACCCAGGCAGCGCTCTTCACCGGCGCCATGCATCCGGACCTGCACACGACCTCTCTGTGGCGAGGCGAAACCACCGAAGGCGCCCTACACGCCCTGCTCATCCGTTACCTGGGCAGTACGGCCACTGAGCGCGTGTTTACCCAACATGGGCCGCTGAATAAAACACAGCCTGCTTCCAGCGCGCTGATCACGCGGGCCGAGCAGGCGCTGGCAGGCTCGCTGGGCAGTGCCTCCGCCAGCGTGTTGATCAATTCGGTGCTGCGCGGTGAAGCGCTGGACGTCGCCTCGGTGCTGAGCATTCTGGATACCACGTCACAGACGCTGGAGTACAACCGGCGCCTTGAGCAGAAATCCCAGGAGCTGGCCCGGGTGGGCAAGGAACTGCGCAGTGCCAATGAGCGGCTGCGCGAGCTGGACCGGATGAAAGATGAGTTCGTGGCCATGGTCAGCCATGAGTTACGAACCCCCCTGACGTCGATTCGCTCGTTTGCCGAAATATTGCGCGACACTCCGGACATCAGCGATGACAAGCGCCATCAGTTCCTGACCATCATGGTGCAGGAAAGTGAGCGACTCTCCCGGCTGATTGAGGAAATACTCGACTTGGCACGCTTGGAAAGTGGTCGTTTCACCATGTCACCCCAACCCGTCGATCTGGTGGTATTAGCCCGACAAAGCAGCGACGCACTGGCCCGCTTGCACCAGGAAGAAGCCCTGACCTTTGAATTGGTGGTGCAACCCGAGACTGCCATGGTAGAAGCCGACCCCGACAGGCTGGAACAGGTGATCATCAATCTACTGGAAAACGCGCGCAAGTTCGCGCACCACACCCATCCCGAGATAATGCTAAGCGTAGAAGCCTACGAAGATCATTTTCGTCTGAGCGTGGACGATAATGGGCCAGGCATTCCCGAAGAAGAAAGGGAGCATGTTTTCGAAAAGTTCTATCAGTTGCAGCGCAACGGACACTCCAGCCCACAGCGACCCAAAGGCAGTGGGCTGGGATTACCCATCAGCCGTGCCATCGTTCAGCATCTCGGGGGGAAATTGTGGGCAGAGGCCTCGCCCTTGGGTGGCACTCGGATGTCGATCGAGTTACCCACCCTAACCTTCAAGTAACGCCTCTCTTTTGTCAAATTCGATATCTCGGTGGGATTGCCCATCGACATGATTACGTCTCTCCATCGTCAAGGCTACACCTTGCTGGCGGAGCGGGTCGAAACCCATGATGAATTCGAGCAGTGCAAAGCGCTGGGCTTCAGCCTGTTCCAGGGCTACTTTTACCAACGCCCACAAATTCAGACCACCAGAACCCAGCGCCACAGCACGTCGCGCGCCAATCAGATGCAGCTACTGGATTGTGTTCACATCATCGGGTTGAAGGAGCTGCGCACCCTGGTATCGATCGTCATGCTGGCGGGCAACAATCCGGCCAGCAAGGTCAACCTGATCAATGGGCTGACGCGCGCCTTTGCCTGTGAGGCCTTGGCGGAGCAGCGTGGGCTGGACGCAGAAGAAGCCTTTATCGTCGGGCTGTTTTCGCGCATGCCGGTCATTCTGGGGATTGAACTGGAGGCCATGTTGCAGGAGCTGCCCCTGAGCCAGAGCATACACAAGGCGCTGGCAAGCTATGCCGGCGCACTGGGGCAGCTGCTGGTGGATATAGCGGCCTGTGAGCAGGGCGCCGTCCTGACGAGCGTGCCCGCAGAGTTCATGCTGAAAGCGGCCGCTGAAGCGCGTGCCTTGATGGATTCACAGCTTAGCTAGGGGTGCCGCTTTCACGACGGGGGTCCGGTTCGAACATCGCGTCCCCCACCTCATCGATGAAGCGCTGCGCCTTGCTGACCATCAGCGCATCACACGCCTCACGCCCTGGCAGCATGTCAGAACGCTCGAAACGGTGCTCTTGAACGCTATCACCCGCAACGGCTTTACGAATCACACCGCTGACACGGTACTGGCCACTCTGGTCATCCGGCTGGGAAATGATCAGGTACTCTTTGTAGGCGACAGGCTCAGCCGCCTTGGTGCCCGACATGCCTCCACGCTCATCGCTTGACCCAAACAGGCCCGCAAGTAGTTTTTTAAACATGACCACTCCAGGAAAGAGTGACCAACCCACCGGGTTGGTCACAAGGCAAGAGACTAGCTTTGCTGGCGACCTTTGCCGGCCGCAATGCGCAGGCGCAGTGCGTTCAGCTTGATGAAGCCTTCGGCATCTTTCTGATTGTAGGCACCGGCATCGTCTTCGAACGTGGCAATGGACTCGTCGAACAGCGACTGCTCGGATTTGCGACCCACCACCGTGGCATTGCCCTTGTAGAGCTTCATGCGCACGACGCCTGAAACGTTTTTCTGCGTTTCGTCAATGGCCGCCTGCAGCATGCGACGCTCGGGGCTCCACCAGTAGCCGTTGTAGATCACTTCGGCGTACTTGGGCATCAGCTGATCTTTCAGGTGTGCTTCTTCACGGTCCAGCGTCAGCGACTCGATGGCACGGTGGGCACGCAGCATGATCGTGCCTCCGGGAGTTTCGTAGCAGCCGCGAGACTTCATGCCCACATAGCGGTTTTCGACGATATCCAGACGGCCGATACCGTTGTCGCCGCCCAGCTTGTTGAGTTTTTCAAGGACTTCATGGGGCTTCAACGTCTCGCCGTCGATGGCCACGATATCGCCTTGCTCGAAGGTCAGCTCGACGTAGGTGGGCTGTTCAGGGGCGGCTTCCGGTGAAACGCTCCAGCGCCACATGTCTTCTTCGGCTTCGGCCCACGGATCTTCCAGAATGCCGCCTTCGTAGGAAATGTGCAGCAGGTTGGCATCCATGGAGTACGGAGATTTCTTCTTCTTGTTGGAGAAATCCACCGGGATATTGTGCTCTTCGCAGTAGGCCATCAGCTTCTCGCGGGAAGTGAGGTCCCACTCGCGCCAGGGCGCGATGACCTTGACGCCCGGCTTGAGCGCATAGCCGCCCAGCTCGAAACGCACCTGATCGTTGCCCTTGCCGGTCGCACCGTGGGAAATGGCGTCGGCGCCGGTTTCGTTGGCGATTTCGATCAACCGCTTGGCAATCAGCGGGCGAGCAATGGAGGTACCCAGCAGGTACTCGCCTTCGTAGATGGTGTTGGCACGGAACATGGGGAAGACGTAATCGCGCACGAACTCTTCACGCAGGTCTTCGATGTAGATTTCCTTGACGCCCAGCGCCTGGGCCTTGGCACGCGCGGGCTCGACTTCCTCACCTTGACCGATGTCGGCAGTGAAGGTCACTACCTCGCAGTTGTAGGTCTCTTGCAACCACTTGACGATAACGGATGTGTCCAGGCCGCCTGAATATGCCAGCACAACCTTTTTGACATCGGACATTCTTTGCTCCTCTTGAATAAGAACACAGTTCACCAGAATCGACAGCACGCTCAGGCGCTATCCATTACACCTGGCGTCCAGTATAGCGCTCTCGATGCCCAGCGAATACCGTCAACGACGCCTCGGGCCCAAAGCTGCTAGAATCAGCACATTCGTGGCGACTCCTCATGACCGCCACTGTGTTCGATTACTCGCTTTACTAAGGAGAGCTGCATGAGCGAGGCAATTGCCCGCGATCTGATGGCCCAGCGTTTTCGCAGTTACCTGCCGGTGGTCATTGACCTGGAAACGGGTGGGTTCAATGCCCAGACGGATGCCGTACTGGAAATTGCCGCTGTGACGCTCACCATGGACCCGGAAGGCAATCTACTGCCCGACGCCACCTATGCGTACCACATTCACCCCTTCGAAGGGGCCAATGTGGAGCAATCGGCTCTCGATTTCACAGGTATCAACCTGGATGACCCGCTGCGCCGCCAGGTCGCCTTGAGCGAGTCCGAGGCGCTGGGAGAAATCTTTCGCCCCATCCGCAAGTCCATCAAGGCGCATGGCTGCTCTCGCGCCATCCTGGTCGGCCACAACGCGGCTTTCGATCAAGGGTTTCTGAACGCAGCCGCCAATCGGTGCGGTGTCAAGCGCAATCCGTTTCACCCGTTCTCGAGCTTCGATACGGCGACCCTGGCAGGTTTCGTTTACGGCCAGACCGTGCTGGCACGCGCCTGCCGGGCGGCGGGTATCGAATTCGACAACAAATCGGCTCACTCCGCCCGTTATGATACCGAGCGCACCGCCGAACTGTTCTGCGCCATGGTCAATCGCTACAAGGATCTGGGCGGCTGGCGGCTGGCTTTGAAAGAGCAAGCCATGGACGCAGGCGAGGAGTAGCTCCAGCAGCCTTGCCCTGCGTGTAATGCAGTGGCAACGGCTTTAGGCTAAACTCCGCAGCATTTATTGATAAACCCGAAAGCTCATTTAGCTAGTCACACGATACTCGTTCAGGAGATGAAACGTTCCATGGCCCTGCACAATGCCTTTTACGCCCAGTCCGGTGGCGTTACCGCCGTCATCAATGCCAGCGCCTGCGGCGTGATCGAAGCGTGTCGGCAAGCCCCCGACCAGATCGGCAAGGTGTATGCCGGCCATAACGGCATTATCGGCGCCCTGACCGAAGACCTGATCGACGTCAGCCAGGAGAGCGACGACGCCATTGCTGCCCTGCGCCATACGCCGGGCGGTGCTTTTGGCTCATGTCGCTACAAGCTCAAGGATATCGATACTCATCGCACCCAGTACGAGCGCTTGATCGAGGTCTTCAAGGCCCACGACATCCGCTACTTCTTCTACAACGGCGGAGGTGATAGCGCCGACACGTGTCTCAAGGTGTCTCAGCTATCCGAAAAAATGGGCTACCCGCTGACCGCGATTCACGTACCGAAAACCGTCGACAACGATTTGCCCATCACCGACAACAGCCCAGGCTTTGGTAGCGTGGCCAAGTACATTGCCACTTCTACCCGCGAAGCGTCTCTGGACATCGCCTCGATGTGCGCCACTTCTACCAAAGTATTCGTGCTCGAAGTCATGGGGCGTCATGCAGGCTGGATTGCGGCGGCGGGTGGCCTGGCAGGGGAAGGCGAAGGTGAACCGCCTCACCTGATCATCTTCCCCGAGGTGGCATTCAACCGCAAAGCGGTCATGGCCAGGGTCGATGAGAGCGTCAAGAAGTACGGCTACTGCGTCATCGTGGTATCCGAAGGAGCGCGCTACGAAGACGGCACTTTCCTGGCCGATGCAGGCAATACCGACGCCTTTGGCCATCGCCAACTAGGCGGCGTAGCGCCCACCTTGGCGGGCATGATCAAGCAGGACCTGGGTTACAAGTACCACTGGGCCGTGGCCGACTATCTGCAGCGGGCGGCGCGCCACCTGGCCTCCAAAACCGATGTGGAGCAGGCCTATGCCGTGGGCCGCGAAGCCGTGACGCTGGCACTGGCAGGCAAAAACTCCATGATGCCCGCGATTCGTCGTATCTCTCAGACCCCATACCAATGGGACGTGATCTCTGCTCCCCTGGCGCAAATTGCCAACCAGGAAAAGTTCATGCCACGTGACTTCATCAGCGAAAGTGGCTTCGACATCACTCAGCAGTGCCGCGACTACCTGTCCCCGCTGATTCAAGGCGAAGACTTCCCGCCCTTCGAAAATGGCCTGCCCAAAGTCGCCAAGCTGAAGCTGGCGAAAGTGGCGCAGAAACTGCCCAAGTTCACGCTGTAATACGGCCTGAACGGCCCGCAGTCGCGCTAGAAGGGATGGCCCAGGCCATCCCTTCTGCGTTTTGATCTAGCGCAACAGCCAGGAGAGCACCAACAGCAGCAGCAAAATACCCGCTACCCCCTGCCAGAACCGCCGAGCTTCTGGGCGCGACTCTTCGCGCACCGGCAAACGCCCCAAGGGCACACGCAGTGCGTAGAGAAACTCCGACATGCGACGAAAACGCAGCGCTCGCTGGGGGTCCAGGGCTCGACGCAGCGCCTCATCCAGCTCCGGGGTAATCTCAGGGTTGGTGGTACGCGCGCTGCGATAGGCCAGCTCTTCAAGATCGGTATGGCTGCGCAGGCGGTTAGGCGTCAACAGGTACGGCAGCTCGCCGGTCAGTAACCAGTAAACGGTAGAAGCCAGCGAATACTGATCGCTGCGGCGGCCAATGGTGTCGCCCAGCGCATACTCAGGCGCCGTATGCTCGCAAAGCCCCACCTGCCGCAGCAGGTCGCCGGATTGGCGATGGCCATCCACCTCGCGCATGTGGCAGGCGCTGAAGTCGGTCAGCACGACTTTACCGTGCTGGTCGATCAGTACGTTATCCGGGTTGATTTGCTGATGAATGATATCTCGGTGGTGCAGCGCCTGTACCGCCTTGCCCAGCTGGTTGGCAATGTCCAGACGCTGGTTCAAGCTGGCTTGAGGGTGGCGCTGCGCCCACTCACGCAGCGTCTCGCCTTCCACGTTCTGCATGAGATAGTAGAGATAGCGGCGAGGACGCGACAGCTCCATGACCTTGACCACGAAGGGGGAGTTGACCCGCTCCACTACCCACTGCTGCAGCAGGAAGTGTTCCAGATAGGCATTGCGCAGCGAAAGCTCCGGGCTTGGCGCCTTCATGACCATGATACGGTCGCTGTGCACATCGCGTACGCGGTAGACCCTGGACTGCGCGTTTCGCGACAGCACCGCCTGTATTTCGAGGCCATCCAGCCGCTCGCCTACCGCCAGTTCCGGGGGGATGGGCAAGTCCCCATACAGCATACTGGGCGTATCACTGGGTTCTTCCGGCAGCTCATCGACACGCAGAATCTGGAAACAGAACTGCCCTCCCCCATAACCTCGCTCCTGGGCGCGCTGCTTGGCCTCGCTGGCCAGGCGCTCACAGGCCGCATCGAGATCGCTGGCATCTTCACGAATCAAGCGCACATAGTCAGACGGCATGAGCGTGCCGCGCACGGCTTGGGTGGTAAAGACGAAAAAATCACCCTGTTTGAGCGGCAGGTGGGTGTAATCGATATCCAGGCTGCCATCCATGCCCAAGGCCCGTGAGGGATAGCGATAGCCTCCCACGTCGGTCACATGGTCACGGGTCAACTGTTCGAACTCGGCCCCTCGCAGGCGAAAAACCAGCGTATCGCCCATATGAAACAGATGCCCCTCGCGGCCCAGAAACACCAGCGCAGACATCGATGATACAAAACCGCCTTCCTTGACGTGCTGGCTCTGGCTGTAACACCAGCTGTTGAGCGCTCTCAAGACCCGCGTGGCAGAGGTCTTGGTATCCCAGTGCTCGGGGGTCGAGTAATAATCGGCCAGGAATCCACGAACGCTCAGATCGCCTGCCTGCTTGGCCATGGTATTGCGCGACAGCGAGTCACTGATGACGGCACAGCCGCCCTTCGCCTTCAATACGGGCGCATCCGGCAGGCGTACCGACATGGAGCTGCGATGCTGACGGCGCTGCGGGGCAACGAAAGCCTGACCATAACTGATTAGCAACTGGGCGTGCGCCAACTCATCCTCCTGGACATAAAGGTCCTTGCCACGATCACTCGGCGACATGATACACGCTGAGACGCCGAAACGATGCCCACCAAACGTCGCGTCGGCCATCAAAGAGCACCCCGCCCGCTGCCTTGGTCAACGTCAAACACCTATGTCGCATTGGTAATCTGGCAGTCATGTTCGTATAATTCTGCCCTATTAATGCAATGCATCAATTGTGTGACATCTGCCTCAATCGCAATAGATAAGCCAAGCCAAGGAACTCAAGATGAACTTCGATAACATCCCCGCTGGAAAGGATCTGCCCAACGATATCTATGTGGCGATCGAAATTCCTGCCAACCACGCGCCTATCAAGTATGAAATCGACAAGGACATGGGCGCACTGTTGGTTGACCGTTTCATGGCCACTCCGATGTTCTACCCGGCCAACTACGGTTTCATTCCGCACACCTTGGCAGATGATGGCGACCCCCTCGATGCACTCGTGGTGACTCCCTACCCGGTCGCCCCCGGCAGCGTCATCCGCGCCCGTCCGGTAGGCATCCTGAACATGACCGACGAGGCAGGTGAAGATGCCAAGCTGGTATGTGTTCCTCACGCCAAGCTCTCCTCGCTCTATGACGACGTTCAGGAAGTCACCGACCTGCCGGAACTGCTGCGCCAGCAGATTGCCCACTTCTTCGAGAACTACAAGGACCTGGAGAAAGGCAAGTGGGTCAAGGTCGAGTCGTGGGAAGGGGTTGAAGCCGCTCGCAAGGCCATTGAAAAATCGGTGGCGGCTTACAAGAAGTCCTGAGTCGACGTTCAAGTGGCAAACGTTCTGCCATGATTCGTCCAAGGCCGCCTTCGGGCGGCCTTTTGCATACTGGGTTAAGCGAACATGAAGTAGCGCGTCACGTCACCGCAGCCGCTACGCCCAGGCGAACGGGTACGCTATCCTGCATGCTATTGTTGACTAGACACCGCTGCGTAAGGAAACCTCGTGTTACTGCTCAAACGCTTCTCTCTTTTTTGCCTGCTTGCCTGCTTGCCGTTGCTGGCGCAAGGCCAATGGTTTTCGTCCAGCAATCAAAGCGATTTTCTGCCTGTCATGGAGGCGTTTCAACCTACCGCCTGGCATGACGAAGAGACGCTCTATATCGGCATCGACATTGCCGACGAATATTATCTTTATCGACACCAGCTCGCGGTCACCAGCCTGCAGGAAGATCTCAGCCTGGAAGCCCCCATCATCGCCGAAGGAACGTTCACCAACGATGAGTTCATGGGTGACGTGTATATCTTTCGCGACACCCTGGTGTTCGAAGTACCCTTTTCTGCCCCCCACGCGGGTCCGGCCAACATCGAGCTGACCTTCCAGGGATGCGCCGATGCCGGACTTTGCTACCCGCCCGAACGGGTCACTCTGGAGGCTCCGCAAGCGTCGCCACCTGCCCAGTTCGCACAATGGAGTGAACGCCAAGGGGCTGCTGACCCCGTCAATACCGCGCGTTCAGACGATGCGCAATCTTCCATCGCTCAACCCTCCGGCTTTGCTGCCCCGCAAAGCGAGGACAGCCGTTTTCGCAACCTGATGAGCGAGGCCAGCCTGCCCTTGATGCTCGGGCTGTTCTTTGTGGCAGGAATCGGCTTGACCTTTACGCCCTGCGTCCTGCCCATGATTCCTATTCTTTCCTCCATCGTGGTAGGGCAAAACCCGACCAGGCCCCGGGCTTTCGTACTGTCAGCCAGCTACGTGCTGGGCATGGCCAGCACCTATGCGCTGGTGGGCGTATTGATGGGCCTGTTCGGCGCAGGCTTGAACCTGCAGGCACACCTTCAGTCGGCGCCGGTGCTCATCACGTTTGCACTGCTGTTCACTCTGTTTGCCTTGGCCATGTTCGGCGCTTTCGATCTGCGCGTTTCTCCTCGAGTCGCCAATACCGTCGACGCCTGGCAGGCGCGTGCCCAACGCAGCGGCCCGGCAGGCCTGGCCCTGGCGGGAGCCCTTTCGGTGCTGGTGGTTTCACCGTGCGTCACCGCGCCACTGGC
The DNA here is from genome assembly GCF_050709225.1 of Halomonas sp. KM007. Taxonomy (NCBI): domain Bacteria; kingdom Pseudomonadati; phylum Pseudomonadota; class Gammaproteobacteria; order Oceanospirillales; family Halomonadaceae; genus Halomonas; species Halomonas sp. KM007. Next base: position 239,097 of record NZ_CP136131.1, read on the forward strand.
GGGCGCCCTGGTGTTCATATCATCCACCGGTGATGCCATGGTGGGGGGCGCAGCTCTCTTTGCACTAGGCCTGGGCATGGGCGTGCCGCTCCTGCTGGTAGGCACCTTTGGCACGACGCTGCTACCGCGTTCGGGCGCCTGGATGAACGGCGTCAAGGTCGCGTTTGGCCTGCTGATGCTGGGGGTCGCCATCTGGATGATCGAACGTCTCGTTGCCCCCTCTCTTGCCCTGCTGCTCTGGGCAGCCCTGGCCATCGGTACTGCCCTGACGCTGGGCGCCTTGACACTCCAGCACACCTCGGGCTGGGCCAAGGCGCGCCAGACCCTGGGCCTGATGCTGCTGGCCTGGGGGATAGCCCTGGTGCTGGGAGCGGCTCAGGGCGGCACCAATCCGCTACGCCCATTGATGCTAGGCAGCAGCTCGACCTCGTCAGCCGAAACGCCACTGGCCTTTGAAACGGTCAGTACGCTGAGCGAACTACAATCCCAACTGGCACAAGCCGCTCAATCCGACCAGCCGGTATTCGTGCACTTCACTGCCGATTGGTGCATATCCTGCAAGTTGATGGAACGAGACGTCTATCCCAACCCGCAGGTGGCCGCGCAATTGAACGATTTTCAACGCGTCGCGGTCGATGTTACCAATACCAACGCAGACAGCAGGGCGTTACTGAATCACTTCGATCTGTTTGGACCGCCCAGCCTGCTGTTCTTTCACCAAGGCGAAGAAGTGCGCGACGCACGTATACAAGGCGAAGTCACGGCACAAGCATTGGCACAGCACCTCGATTCACTCAAGCGGTGGCAGCAAGGTTAGCCTTGCACTAGTCTGAATGACATGGCCAGCGCAGTACGGTGCGCTGGCCATTTTTTTAAGGCTATGTCGCCAACGTCGTCAAACGGTCGTTTAAGTCGCAAAATTCGTCACGGCTGAGGCGATCACTGGACAGTGCGCTACTTTTTCGGCAAACTCCGCAGCCATATTTGCTAAAAAGCTCATCTTTTAGCGTTTACACAAGGGTAACGTTCGCCATCGTGCAGCGTTCTCCTCGTTTTAAAATCAGGTTTACTGCGCCGCACGCAAGCAGGCAGGTTCGACCTGCTGCGTTGTGTTTTATTGATTAACGTTTGGGGCTATATAGATGGATATTCGTAAGGTCAAAAAGCTGATCGAGCTGCTGGAAGAGTCCAACATCAGCGAAATCGAAATTCAGGAAGGCGAAGAATCGGTTCGTATCAGCCGCCATCCGAATGGAGTCAGCTGGCAGCCACAGCCAATGCCGCAATACGCCCAGCCCGCATACGCGCCACAGGCTGCCGCGCCAAGCGCCCCCAGCGCCCCCAGCGCCGAAGCGGAACCCCAAGGTGCCAGCTATCGCGGTGAAGCCGTCAACTCCCCCATGGTCGGCACTTTCTACCGCAGTCCGGCCCCAGGCGCCAAGGCCTTCGTTGAAGTTGGCGACACCGTGAAGCAAGGCGACACCGTGTGCATCGTCGAAGCCATGAAAATGATGAACCAGATCGAAGCCGACCGTGATGGCGTGGTCGAAGCCATTCTGGTGGAAGATGGCGAGCCGGTGGAATTCGATCAGCCCATGATCGTCCTCGCTTAATCTTTCATTACGATACGGGTGGACTCTCCCATGCTGGACAAGGTACTTATCGCGAACCGCGGCGAGATAGCCCTACGCATCTTGCGAGCGTGTAAAGAGCTAGGCATCAAGACCGTAGCGGTTCACTCCAAAGCCGACCGCGAGCTGATGCACGTTCGCCTGGCAGACGAAGCCGTCTGCATCGGCCCTGCTGCTTCCGCGCAATCCTACTTGAACATCCCAGCCTTGATCAGCGCCGCCGAGGTGACGGATTCGAGCGCGATTCACCCGGGCTATGGCTTCCTTTCCGAGAACGCCAACTTCGCCGAGCAGGTAGAACGCTCAGGCTTCACCTTTATTGGCCCCCGTGCAGAGACCATTCGCCTGATGGGCGACAAGGTCAGCGCCATCGAGGCCATGAAGGCAGCAGGCGTCCCGACCGTTCCTGGTTCGGATGGCCCTCTGGGCGATGACGATGCCACCAACATGGCCACTGCGCGCCGCATTGGCTACCCGGTGATCATCAAGGCCGCAGCGGGCGGCGGCGGGCGTGGCATGCGCGTGGTGCATACCGAAGGGCACCTGCTGTCTGCCATTACCGTGACCCGCACCGAAGCGCATGCTGCTTTTGGTGACGGCACGGTCTATATGGAGAAGTTTCTCGAGAAGCCTCGCCATGTCGAAGTGCAAGTACTTGCCGATGGCCAAGGTAACGCGATTCACCTGTTCGACAGGGACTGCTCCCTGCAGCGCCGCCACCAAAAGGTGCTCGAAGAGGCCCCAGCGCCCGGCCTCGACCCCGAGGCACGCGCCAAGGTTCTGGAAGCCTGCCGTCAGGCCTGTATCGAGATCAACTATCGTGGCGCCGGCACCTTCGAGTTCCTTTACGAAGAGGGTGAGTTCTTCTTCATCGAGATGAACACTCGGGTTCAGGTGGAGCATCCCGTGACCGAGATGGTCACCGGCGTGGATATCGTCAAGGAGCAGCTGCGCATCGCCGTTTAAGATGCCCCTGTCGATTCGCCAGGAAGATGTTCAGCTCAATGGGCACGCCTTCGAATGCCGTATCAATGCCGAAGACGCACGTACGTTCATGCCGTCTCCCGGCAAAGTGACGCTGTTCCACGCTCCCGGCGGCCTGGGCGTTCGCATGGACTCGCATCTTTACACGGGCTACACCGTTCCACCGCATTACGATTCGCTGATCGGCAAGCTGATCACATGGGGCGCCGATCGCGACATCGCGCTGACCCGCATGCGCAATGCGCTGGACGAACTGCTGGTGGAAGGCATCAAGACCAATATCGACCTGCAGAAAGACCTGGTTCGAGACAGCTACTTCCGCCAGGGTGGCGTCAACATCCATTACCTGGAAAAGAAGCTGAGCAGCTAGGTAGTGACCTGATGCTTGCAAACCTGACGTCTCCTCATCGGAGTAACGCCAGGTTGTCTACGCGGGGTGGCGATTGCCACCCCGTGAGCGTTTCATGACCATTCACTGACCCCGTGGAGACTTCTCATGCCCTGGCTGCAATTAAAAGCGCACGTTGCTCCTGAGCAGGCCGAGCTTCTTGAAGAGCTGCTGCTGGACGAGGGTGCTACGGCCATCGGCCTCCAGGATGCCCACGACGACCCTGTCTTCGAACCGGAACGAGGCACCACGCCACTCTGGCAAGATACCGTATTGACGGGACTGTATGATGACCTCGATGGCATCAGCGAAATGCTGGAGCGTATCGAAGCCGCCTGGGCAGAACACATGCCCGGCGAACCCTGCCCCACCATCGAGTACGAGCTGCTGGCCGACCGGGACTGGGAGCGGGAATGGATGGATGACTTCACTCCCCTGCGCATGGGCCAGCGGCTGTGGATCGTGCCCAGCTGGCTGGAGCCCCCCGAAGCAGAGGCGGTCAACCTGATCCTGGACCCTGGCCTGGCCTTTGGTACCGGCACGCACCCCACCACCGCACTCTGTCTGGAATGGCTCGACCACCTGGCCGTGCAAGGCGTTCTGACCAACCAGCGCGTGCTGGACGTGGGCTGCGGCTCAGGCATTCTGGCCATTGCTGCCCTGAAACTGGGGGCGTCCAGCGCCGACGGAACCGACATCGATCCGCAGGCGCTGCAAGCTAGTCGCGACAATGCGGAGCGCAACGGTATTGCCGAACAGGCCTTGTCACTTTACTACCCCGAGCAACTGGCCGATGACCAGACCTACCCTATCGTGACGGCCAACATTCTGGCTGGCCCGCTGGTCGAACTGTCGGGCATGATTGCCAGCCACGTGGCACCCGGAGGCCACATTGCGCTTTCGGGCATTCTTGCCAAGCAGGCCAACGACGTGCTGGAAGCATATGAAGCCCAAGGACTTATCATGGAAGAGCCAACCCTGCGTGAAGGCTGGGTACGCTTGACCGGCTGGAGACCCGCATAATTTGCTGCGCTTTCCTTCATTACTGCGGCGAGTAGGCGTATCATACGCTCCCTTGAAACGCGCTATTCGTCGTTTTCATGCCTATCAAAGTGCACCGCCATGACCATGATGACTATCCAGCCCCCTGCGATTGGGCCTTATCAACTGCCCAACCCCGTGATACTTGCGCCCATGGCAGGTGTCACCGATCGCCCTTTCCGGCAGCTGTGTCGGCGCCTGGGGGCGGGCTGGGTGGTGGGTGAAATGGTCACGTCTGATCCTTCGCTCTGGCACACGCGCAAATCGCAGCTGCGTATGGATCATCAAGGCGAACCCGCGCCCCGGGTAGTACAAATTGCCGGTGGCGATGCGCAGATGCTGGCCGAAGCAGCCCGCCTGAATGCCGAACTGGGCGCGCAGATCATCGACATCAACATGGGCTGCCCCGCCAAAAAAGTGTGCAACAAGGCCGCTGGCTCAGCGCTGCTGCGCGATGAAGCCCTGGTGGCCGAGATTCTCGATGCGGTGGTCAGTGCCGTCGATATTCCCGTGACGCTCAAGATTCGCACGGGCTGGTGCGCCGACTCCAACAATGGCCTGCGGATTGCCCAACTGGCTGAGTCGGCAGGCATACAGGCACTGGCAGTCCATGGACGCCACCGCCAGCAGCGCTACACGGGCGAAGCCGAATACGACACCATCGCCGAGATCAAGTCACGACTCACCATTCCCGTCATTGCCAATGGCGACATCACTTCGCCAGAGAAGGCGGCCCGCGTGCTGCGCCATACCGGTGCCGATGCGGTCATGATTGGTCGTGGTGCCCAGGGCAACCCGTGGATCTTCCAGCAGATCACTCACTACCTGTCCCATGGCGAGCACTTGCCCGCCCCTGAGCTGGCAGAGCGCCGCCAAGTGTTGACCGAGCACCTGCACGCCCTGCACGCGTTCTACGGCGACACCATGGGCGTACGCATTGCACGCAAACATGTGGGCTGGTATCTCGATGAAGACACGCGCTTCACCCATACCGAGCAGCGCAGCTTGAAGCAGCAGTTCAATGCGCTCGCATCACCCGATGCGCAGTTTCAATGGATTGATGACGCCATGACCCATAGCGCCTCCCAGCATTTGCTAGCCAAAGGAACCCATGCCGCATGACTGAACGCGACCTGCTCTCAAGCGAAAGTTCATCGCCACTGGCGGGCACCCTGGCGGACCCGGCGACCACGGCCCAGCCTCAACCGCTGCGGGAAGCTGTCGAAACGGCCATGCGTCGCTACTTCGAGCACCTTGATGGAGGTCAGGCATCGGACCTGTATGCCATGGTGATGGCCGAAGTGGAGGCGCCATTACTGGCCTGCGTGCTGGAGCACACCGACGGCAACCAGACCCGTGCCGCCGACGTGCTGGGCCTGAACCGCGGCACGCTGCGCAAGAAACTCAAGCTGTATGGACTGATTGATCGTGACGCCCCTTAAGGGGCGTTGCCGTTTTTAAACCTGGCTGTTCCAACCCTAGACCTGATACATGAGCACTCCCATGGCTGATAGCACCGCTACCCCCGTCCGCCGCGCCCTGCTGAGCGTCTCCGATAAAACCGGCATTGTCGAGTTCGCACAGGGCCTCGTGAAACATGGCGTCGAACTGCTCTCGACCGGCGGCACCTACCGACTGTTGCAAGAGAACGACGTCCCCGTGACCGAAGTCTCCGAACATACCGGTTTTCCAGAAATCATGGACGGCCGGGTCAAGACCCTGCACCCCAAAATCCATGGTGGCATTCTGGCCCGTCGCGGTCAGGACGACGCCGTGATGGCCGATAACGATATCAGCCCCATCGACATGGTCGTGGTGAACCTCTACCCGTTCGCGGCCACCATCGCCAAACCGGATTGCACGCTGGAAGACGCCATCGAGAACATCGATATTGGTGGCCCTACCATGGTGCGCGCCTGCGCCAAGAACCATGCCTACACCACTATCGTCGTCAACGCGGACGACTACTCCCGCGTGTTGAACGAGCTGGCCGAGCATGGCGGCCAGGTGACTCAGTCGACGCGTTTCGACCTGGCCGTCAAGGCATTCGAACACACGGCGGGTTATGACGGCGCCATTGCCGACTACCTGGGCCGCAAAGTGGCCAGCGAAGAAACCACCTTCTCGCGCACGTTCAACCTGCAACTGCACAAGAAGCAGGACATGCGCTACGGTGAAAACCCGCACCAGCAGGCAGCTTTCTACGTCGACCCCGAGGCCAGCGAGCCCAGCGTGTCTACCGCTCGCATGCTTCAAGGCAAGCCGCTCTCTTTCAACAACGTGGCCGATACCGATGCTGCCTTCGAGTGCGTCAAGGCTTTCGATGACACCGCCTGCGTCATCGTCAAGCACGCCAACCCCTGCGGAGTAGCGGTGGGCGCCAACGCCCTGGAAGCGTACGACAAAGCGTTTGCCACCGATCCTACCAGCGCCTTTGGCGGTATTATCGCCTTCAACGTCGCTCTGGATGCCGCCACCGCCCGCGCCATCGTTGATCGTCAGTTCGTGGAAGTCATCATTGCCCCCGGGGTAAGCGATGAAGCGGCCGCTATCGTGGCTGAAAAACAGAACGTGCGCCTGCTGGATGTCAGCGCACATTGGCCAGGCCAACCGCAGGCTGCCTACGACTTCAAGCGCGTCAATGGCGGGCTGTTGGTCCAGGAGCGCGACGAGGGTATGGTCACTGAAGCGGAGCTGACGGTGGTCAGCGAGCGTGCGCCCACCGAGCAAGAGTTGCGTGATCTGGCGTTTGCCTGGCGCGTGGCCAAGTTCGTCAAGTCCAACGCGATCGTGTATGCCAAGGCTGGGCAGACGATTGGCGTGGGGGCGGGTCAGATGAGCCGCGTCTACTCCGCAAAAATTGCGGGTATCAAGGCTGCCGATGAAGGGCTCACGGTTCCTGGCTCCGTCATGGCGTCGGATGCCTTTTTCCCGTTCCGCGATGGCATCGATGCCGCCGCTGCGGCTGGCATCACTGCGGTGATTCAGCCTGGTGGGTCAATGCGTGACCAGGAAGTCATCGATGCGGCCAACGAAGCGGGCATTGCCATGGTCTTCACCGGCATGCGCCACTTCCGCCACTAAGCCTTTAAAAACCCCCTGCGAAGCACTTCGCAGGGGGTTTTTTGAGGGTCACCCCAGATCGATGCACAGGTACTTGGTTTCCAGGTACTCCTCCAGCCCCTGATGCCCCCCTTCACGCCCCAGGCCGGATGCCTTGACGCCACCAAAGGGCGCTGCAGCGTTTGAAATCAGCCCAGTATTGATCCCCACCATGCCATACTCGAGTGCTTCGGCCACGCGCCATACCCTGGCCAGATCACGCGAATAAAAATACGCGGCCAGACCATACTGCGTATCGTTGGCCATTTCGACCGCCGTCTCCTCTTCATCGAAGGGGAACACCGCTGCCAAGGGGCCGAACGTCTCTTCCTGGGCCACTTTCATGCTGTCGTTGGCAAAGCTGACCAACGTGGGCGTGAAGAAATTCCCCCCCAATGGATGTGGGTGGCCCCCCAACAACAGCTCGGCGCCCTTGTCGATGGCGTCCTGAACATGCTCACTGACTTTTTTGACGCCATTTTCATCGATCAGCGGGCCAATATTGACCCCTTCTCGCGTCCCGTCACCGACTTTCAGCTCGCTGTTCATGGCCACGGCCAGCTTCTCGCAGAACGCATTGATGACGCTGGACTGCACCAGAAAGCGGTTGGTACAGACACACGTCTGCCCCGCATTACGGAACTTGGCGGCCATGGCGCCTTCGACGGCAGCGTCCAGGTCGGCGTCTTCAAACACGATAAAGGGCGCGTTGCCACCTAATTCCAGGGAAATCTTCTGAACGTGCTCAGCGGCTTGAGCCATCAACTGGCTGCCCACCTCGGTCGAGCCTGTAAAGGTGATCTTGCGCACCTTGGAAGAGTGAGTGAGCGCCTCGGCAATATCCGCCGCACGCCCAGGCACGACGTTGAACACACCGCGCGGCACGCCCGCCCGTTCTGCCAACAGCGCCAAGGCGGTTGCCGAGAACGGGGTCTGGCTGGCAGGCTTCACGACGATGGTACAGCCCGCCGCCAAGGCGGCGCCTGCTTTACGCGTGATCATGGCCGCCGGAAAATTCCACGGCGTAATGGCACCGACAACGCCCACGGGCTGCTTGGTCACCACGATACGCTGATTGGCTTTGGCTGCAGGAATGGTTTCGCCGTAGACTCGACGTGCCTCTTCCGCAAACCAGCGTAGAAAACTGGCCGCATAGGCAATCTCGCCGGCGGCTTCCTTGATCGGCTTGCCCTGCTCATAGGTCATCAGCATGGCGAGATCCTGCTGATGCTCCATCATCAGATCGTGCCATTTCATCAACACGTCGGCACGCTCTTGCGCCGTCATGCCGCGCCAGGCAGGCAGTGCAGCGTACGCAGCATCGATGGCACGCTCGGTTTCTGCCTTGCCCAGCTTGGGCATATCCCCTACGAGCTCACCCGTGGCGGGGTTCACCACCTTGATTTGCTCGCCACTGTCGGCGGCTACCCAACTGCCGTCGATATAGGCAAATGGGCAGTAAAGCTGTGTTTCTCTCAGCGCTTCCATGACAAACTCCTGACCAGAGGATGGCCTTTCAGGCTCATTGACCTCTTCATGCTAAGACGAAATGGCAGTCTTGACCAAGTTCTCGTCAGGAATCCTTGTACGTATCGTACCTTAACTGAGTGCGTGTCGGCCTTAACTGATCAGCGTCAGAAACTCTTGGCGCGTTGCCTGGTTGGTACGGAAGCCTCCCAACATGACCGACGACGTCATGCTGGAGTTCTGCTTCTCCACGCCACGCATCATCATGCACAGATGGCGCGCCTCGATCACGACGGCCACCCCTTTGGCTTGCGTGACCTGCTGCACTGCCTCGGCAATTTCACGGGTCAGATTCTCCTGAATCTGCATGCGACGTGCATACATGTCGACGATACGCGCAAATTTGGACAAGCCCAGAACTTTGCCGCTGGGCAGGTAGGCAATATGACACTTGCCAATGAAGGGCAGCAGATGGTGCTCACACATGGAGTAGAGCTCGATATTCTTGACCAGCACCATTTCGTCGGTTTGCGATTCGAAGACGGCCCCATTGACCAGCTCTTCCAGCGACTGTTTGTAACCTGCGGTCAAGAACTGCATGGCCTTTGCGGCGCGCTTGGGTGTATCGCGGAGCCCCTCGCGATCAGGGTTCTCTCCCAGGGCGGTGATAATTTGACGGTAATGTTGGGCGATATCGTCGGTCATGGTAGGCCTCATATTCGGTACGTGTTCGCTTTTACTGGATCGCCTTGTGCAACCTGCCATGCAAGAAACTGGCATGACATGAACACTGATGTGTCTTGTGCGGCATGGTGACGTCAATCTCGGCCATACCACTTCATTGTTGGCTCACCCTGTGCTGGGTGGCGCTTTATCGTCTTGCAAGCCGAAAGCCCTAACTTATACAAGGAATATACTCTAAAATAATTTATGTACAACGAGAGCGATACAGTTACGTATTCTAACGCACATGAAGTGGCTGTGGCAGAGTGACACGCTCCCCCCTTCGTGCCTATCGGTGCTGTGCTATGATGAAGGCACAATTTCCTGCCAGGCAGGCGGGTGCACTATATCGAGATCTCATTATGTCATTTAAATCATCAGCCTACTGGCTAACGGCCTTGCTTGGCACAGCATTCATCAGCCCTTTGCAAGCGGCAGAACCCAAACTGACGCTGCCCAGTGGTGCCAACCTGGGTGTAGAAGTGATCGAGACTCTGCGTTTTGACAGCCAGCATGCTCGTCACAATGATATTCTGCTGCACCCTGCCCAAGTCGACGGTAGCTCGCACGAGCTGCCAGAGTATTGCCTGATGGTGGCTACTGCCCAACTGAGCGGCGAGCGGATACGTATCACCACGCAAGATGCTACTTGCATCGAGACCGAAGGCAGTGAAAGCGCCATCTATTCGGGAACGTTTGCCGCCAGCGCCTACGCGATGGATGGGCAATACGGGATAGAGTGCCCGTCGGGTAACTGTGAACTCTCCCCAGGCGAGGCCTTTCTACTGACCCTGGATGAAAACGTCAGTATCGATGCGCAGGACAACCCCTCCGCCGAAATCAATGCAACGCGCAGGCAGGCCAACGCGGATGGCGTCGCCAACCCTATCCCCAGCGAGCGCCCCGACCCTGACCAGGCGCCCACAGGCAATCAATAATCTGACACCAGCAACGGCGTGAACAGGCTGGCCTGGCGGTGCCAGGCCAGCTCAACGATTGCCGCCAGCAAGCCATACAGGCGATTCCAGCTGCAGGCTCTGCTGTTCGAGCAGACGAATGTGCTGATCCCAGTACCCCCGTTCTGCCACCCAGGGAAAAGCAGCAGGAAAAGCCGGATCATCCCAGCGAGATACCAGCCAGGCCGCGTGACGAATCAAGCGATAGGCGCGCAATGGTTCGATCAACACCAACTCATGCTCGGGGAATGCCCTCACCTCTTCATACCCTTCGATCAACTCATCCAACTGCCCACGCCAAAGCTCAGGGTCGTTTACAGGCAGCAGCATCCAGACATCCTGGATGGCGGGCGCCATCAGACAATCATCGAAATCCACCAGCGTAAAGTCATCATCCCGCCCCAAAATATTACCCAGATGGCAGTCACCATGAGCCCGCAGATAGGCGTCGGGGCTTAGCGACACGCGCGCCAACTGCTCCATCAACTTTTCCACCACGGTCTGGTATGCCCGGGACTGGTACTTATCCAAATGCGGGCTTGCCAGGACTCGCTGCGCGGCATCGGTAACGCCATCTGTGAGCGACAAACTCTCCCGATGCTGAAACCGCTGGCGAGCGGCAACGTCATGCAAGCGCCCCAAGACATTTCCCAAGGCAAACAGGTGTGCCGGGTTATCGAGCTCTGGCGCCTGGCCTGCACATTGGGGGAAAAGCGAAAAGCGGAAAGTTTGGTAGTGATGCAATGAAACGCCATCAGCTGAGCACCATGGCGCGATCACGGGGACACCGGCCAGCGCCAGCTCCCTCAGGAAGTCATGCTCTTCCTGAATCGCGGCATCCACCCAACGTTCGGGGCGATAAAACTTGACCACCCAGCGCTCGCCCTCTTCATCGCGAAACATCAGCACGCGATTTTCATAACTGTTCAAGGCAAAGGGCTCGCCTGCGGGCCAGATACCCACCGACTCGATGGCCGACATCACCAGGTCGGGCGACAGGCTGTTAAACGGGTGCGCCATGGATCACTCCTTTCATTGGGCCAGCCAGTATATCAACTCTTCTCCAGCGGCGTGCGAGACGCCGCCCACACGTCCACACGCGTGGCACCCGCCGCCAGAGCCGCCAACGCCAGCGCATGCCCCGTGGCACCCGTCGTGACCACGTCATCGATGATGATGACCCATTCTGGCAGTGGCCCCGCCACGCGGTAGGCTCCCGTGAGATTACGTTGACGCTCGGCTCGATTCAGTGACCGTTGCGAGGGCAGCCGCTTGTGACACTCAGCCCCCAGCACCGGTAGGCGTAGCCGCTTGCCCAATTGCCTGGCCAGCCACTGGGCCTGGTTGAAGCCTCGCTCGCGCGCCTTGGAAGGATGCATGGGCACCGGCAGCAACGCGCCCCCTAGTTGCACTGGAGGCGTCGAGAGCATCAGCTCGACCAGCAGCATTCCCGCTCGCGCGGAACCATGAAACTTGAAGTCATGCACCAGTTCCGCCACACCCTCCTGGTAGCGTAGTGCCGCCGTTGTATGCGTAAAGGCAGGGGCCACTACCAGGCAGTGGCCACAGCGTCCACCCCCACCAGCGAGCAAGGGTTCGGCACATTGCGGGCATGCCGACGTGTTCCAGGGCAGCTCCCGAAAGCACTGCGCGCACCACCCCTGCTCACCGCAATCCGCCGATAGGCAAAACGCACAGTAGCCCGGCAATTGGCGCGACAACCACTGGTTCACGTACTGATTCACGTACTGAGCCATTCGCATAGCCACCTCCTCTGCCAACTGGTTTAAAACAGGATGATTGCATTGACATTCATACGTTTATTGGTAGTATACGCAGCGTCTTCTGCGGATGTGGTGGAATTGGTAGACACGCTAGATTTAGGTTCTAGTGCCGTAAGGTGTGGGAGTTCGAGTCTCCCCATCCGCACCAATCACAACTTGCCGTGTGGCACTCTTTGCCACCAGCGCAAGATCAAAAATTCGGTAGCATTATGCTAACCGAATTTTTTTGTTTTTAGCCTCTATGCTGGTGAATGGAACACAGCACGTCTCAGGTTATCTTTTCCGTTGTCCCATAATTGCACTTGAGAAGGATCTCGCCCCATGCAATGGCTCAATGACCACGCCCAGGCCATCTCTGCCGTGGCCAGCGTGTGCACTCTGTTCGTCTGGCTTTTCTATGCGCAGCTGCTCTACAACGGCTACGTTCGCCAACGACGACCCCGCATCATCGTCAATCGTGGCAAGGGAGTAGGCACTGACGCGCTTTGCCTGATCAGCAACATGAGCAGCGAAGCGATTTATATCCAGCACCTCGTGGCAGTGCTTCATACCCCTGAAGGCGCCTACCCTTTGGATATCGTCGAGTATCAGCAGCAAAGTGGCGAGGAAAACGAAGCTTGCTACCGCAACCATCAAGGCCCCCTGCCCTCCGGCGACTACCTGCATATTCAAACGTTTGGCTCGATCGTTCAGCAACTGGCACGCTACTGGAAACTGGATGACGCATTACTGCGCGAGCAGACGCTGACGCTGGAGATACGCGTCATCGCCATTTATGGCTCGGAAGACATGCCGGTAGGGGCTGCCAGACGCTTCCACCTCTCGCTCCAGGCAGAGCCAACACGCCAGCTGGTGCCGACTCACCTGGATACGCAGCGCATGAACAGTCGCCGTGACCGTCAACGCGTTGTAGAGTGGGCAAAAGAGATTGAGCTGCACAAAGCGCAATGAGGCACTCAATCGATAATGAACAGGGAAGCCAATGATGAGATTCACCGTTGCCACCATATGCTTGAGCGTGATGCTTACGCCCACTTGTCTGCTTGCTGATGAAACGGACAGCGATTTGCCCGAGTGGGCCGAGGAGCGGGTCGAACCCTTTCGTGCCCGCATTGGAGACTGGGTAGATAACACCTCTCGCAACATCGATGCCTTTTTTGGTGGCGACGACTCGGCTACGGCGCACAACGACTCTTACTTACGACTGGGGCAAGAGCTGGACTGGATGGAGGGTAACGGCACCAGTGGCGACATCAGCCTGCGCTACCGGATTGACCTGCCGACCACGGAAGATCGCCTGCGACTGATTATCGAGAGTGATCCTGAAGAGTCTCAAGGCACTCTGGCAGACCAGGGATCAGGCCGTCTGTATAACGACCAGCGTGATCGCAGCACCTCCACCTTTGGGTTTGATTGGCTGGAACGCCGTGACAAACGCGAAAACTGGAGCAACCGGGTGGGTGCAGGTATTAGGCTGCGCATGCCACTGGATCCCTACGTGCGATTCACCAGTGAACGGCTATGGGATATAGGCGACGGGCCTTGGCAGCTTGAGTCCTACAACCGCGTTTCCTGGTTCAATAATGAAGGCTACTCAGCACGTACCTCCTGGGACATTGGCCGCCCCCTGGCAGACGATCTCCACCTGCGTTTCATCAGCACGCTGCAGTGGCGGGAAGAGGAAGATACGCTGGAATTCAGCGAAGTTGCCCAATTAAACCAGCGCCTTAACCGTCGCAGCGCACTACGCTATTCTGCTCTGGCAATTGGCGAAAGCGCCTCCAATCCGCGCATGACCAACTACTATCTGCAGACGCGTTACCGTAGAGACATTCACAAGGGCATTCTGTTTGGCGATGTCATACCGGAACTGCACTTCCAGCGAGAAGACAGTTACGACCCTCGCTGGGCCATGACACTGCGCCTCGAGATGTATTTTCAGCGTGAAATACATCGCAACTATTTTCACTTCTAGATGTTCCTGGAGCCCTTGGGGCGCTGACCACGCCAGTCAAAGCCCCAAAGTCGCGATTTTTACAGCCTCAACCCCCCATCGCACTCGATGATCCGAGCCGTGAAGTAGTCATTTTCGAAAATGAACGCGACGCTGCGTGCGATATGTTCGGGCTGCCCCAGCTGCTTCAACGGCACGCTGTTGGCAATACGTTCCAGCATGTCGGGTCGCATGGAGGCCGTCATATCGGTTTCGATAAACCCCGGCGCCACGGTACCGGTGCGAATACCATAGCGGGCCAGCTCCTTGCCCCAGGTCACCGTCAGCGCGTGTACGCCCGCCTTGGCAGCCGCATAGTTGCTCTGCCCCATGTTGCCCGCACGTGAAATACTCGAAATATTGACGATAACACCCGGCTGACCGGCCTCGATCATCTGGGTGACCGCTTCTCGGCCACACAAGAAAACGCCTGTCAGGTTGACATCCAGCACTCGCTGCCAGGAAGACAGCGACATGCGCTTTTCCACCACTCCCTCTTTGGCTTTCACCAGCAGGCTGTCATCGGTAATACCGGCGTTGTTGACACAGCCACTCACCGCGCCCATGCGCTTGGCAATGTCGGCAAAAGACTGCTGCACCGAGGCTTCATCTGCCACATTGGTCACGAACGTCTGCGCTTCGATACCGGCCGCCGCCAAGCTTGAGACGGCCTCGTCCAACGCTTCACCGCTCATGTCGAGAAGGGCAAGACGCGCCCCTTGTGCGCCCAGATGTTTTGCCATGGCAAACCCCAACCCGCGGGCGCCTCCGGTAATCGCCACCACTTGCTCATTCAACTGCATGCGTCTCTCCTTTTCGAAACCAGGGGTTGTGCATTGCAGCATAGATAGCCGTCAGCAAAAAATCGACTCGGCCAACGCTTGCGCTCACTGCAGACAATGCAGATTGTTTTTTATAATTCTGACACCATATTGACTCATTACGTCTGTACTGGAGTCGGTCATGCCCATTCTTCTCTTTATTTCCCTGTTCACGCTACTGGACTTTGTGCTTCTTTTTACCGTGGGAAGCCGGATCGGGCTTCTGGCGACACTGGCACTGGTGCTAGGCACGGGGTTTATCGGGCTGCACTTGATTCGCAAGGAAGGAGTCTCCACCCTGGCGCGTGCTCGCCAACGTATGCAGATGGGAGAAATCCCTTCCCAGGAAGTGCTCACAGGTGCAGCCCTGATTTTCGGTGGCGCCCTGCTGTTGGCGCCCGGCTTTCTCTCGGATGTACTGGGCATTGCGTGCCTGCTGCCCAGCGCGCGGCAGCTACTGTTGAAACTGATGGCCTGGCTAGGCGTCAAGGCCTCGCTGACCACACGTCAAGGCCCAGCCCCAGAGCGTGAGCCACCCCATCAGCACGAGCCTGGCTCATCCTCCTCGGAAGGGCCGCTGGAAGGAGACTTCATCAGCAAGGATGAGTCTTCTCGCAGGCAGTGAGCAGAAGCGGGCCAGGCGCACTGATAATCCGCAATTTTTTTTATAGCGCCCCCTTGAAAGGCAGTGACCAGCCCCCACTTTTGAGTCAGCACACAACTTCGGTAATGCCTTATGGCATTGCCATTGACATGAAGGCAACAGGCCTTCGCTTTCCGCGGGTGCTGCCCACGGAAATTCCTTCAAGCTAATGGCCCCAAGGGGCTTTGACACTACTCAGGAGAACGTGAGCATGAATATCCGTCCTTTGCACGATCGCGTTGTGATCCGTCGCGTGGAAGAAGAGCAGAAAACCGCTGGCGGCATCGTGCTTCCGGGCAATGCACAGGAAAAGCCCACGCGTGGCGAAATCCTGGCAGTTGGTAATGGCCGCATTCTTGAAAGCGGCGACGTTCGCCCGCTGGATGTCAAAGTGGGTGACACGGTGATTTTCAAGGACGGCTACGGCGTCGAGAAGCAGAAGATCGACGGCGAAGAAGTTCTGATCATGAGTGAAGCCGATATCCTGGCGGTCGTTGAAGGCTAAGACGCCTCGGCTACCCATTTACGTTCATCGTTCAATTTCAATTTAGGAAGTAACGAACATGGCTGCTAAGCAAGTTAAGTTCTCTGATGACGCTCGTAAGCGCATGGCGCGTGGTGTAGATATCCTGGCAAACGCCGTCAAGGTCACGCTGGGCCCGAAAGGCCGCAACGTGGTACTGGACAAGTCCTTCGGCGCCCCGACCGTCACCAAAGACGGTGTTTCCGTCGCCAAAGAGATCGAACTGAAAGACAAGTTCGAGAACATGGGCGCTCAGATGGTCAAGGAAGTCGCTTCCAAGACATCTGATGCCGCAGGCGACGGTACCACTACCGCTACCGTACTGGCACAAGCCATCGTGGCAGAAGGCCTGAAAGGCGTGACGGCTGGCATGAACCCGATGGACCTGAAGCGCGGCATCGACCAGGCGGTCACCGCTGCCGTCAAGGAAATTCAGGCCATGTCCGTGCCCTGCACCGACACCAAATCCATCGCTCAAGTAGGCACCATCTCTGCCAACGGCGACAAGCGCATTGGCGAGATCATTGCCGAAGCGATGGAGAAAGTAGGTAAAGAAGGCGTCATCACCGTTGACGAAGGTCGCGGCTTCGAAGACGAGCTGGAAGTCGTCGAAGGCATGCAGTTCGACCGTGGCTACCTCTCTCCCTACTTCGTCACCAATCAGGACACCATGGCGGTCGAGCTGGAAGACCCCTACATCCTGCTGGTCGACAAGAAAATCTCCAACATCCGCGAGCTGCTGCCGGTGCTGGAAGGTGTTGCCAAGCAAGGCAAGCCGCTGGCCATCATCGCCGAAGACATCGAAGGCGAAGCGCTTGCCACGCTGGTAGTCAACAACATGCGCGGCATCGTCAAGGTAGCGGCTGCCAAGGCACCCGGCTTTGGTGATCGTCGCAAGGCCATGCTGCAGGATATCGCCATCCTGACCAACGGCACGGTCATCTCCGAGGAAGTCGGTCTGACCCTCGAGCAGGCAAACCTGGATCACCTGGGTACTGCCAAGCGCATCACCATGACCAAAGAGAACACCACCATCATCGACGGTGCTGGTGCAGAAGGTGACATCGAAGCACGCGTCAATCAGATCCGCGCGCAAATCGAAGACACCTCCTCCGACTACGACAAAGAGAAGCTGCAAGAGCGCGTTGCCAAGCTGGCAGGCGGCGTTGCCGTTATCCGCGTAGGCGCAGCCACCGAAGTCGAAATGAAAGAGAAGAAAGCACGTGTCGAAGACGCGCTGCACTCTACTCGCGCTGCCGTCGAAGAAGGCGTGGTACCTGGTGGCGGCACGGCGCTGGTACGCGTTATGGCCAAGGTACAAGGCCTGACCGGTGACAACGAAGACCAGAACCACGGCATCAACATGGCCCTGCGTGCCATGCAGGCGCCGCTGCGTCAGATCGTCACCAACGCCGGTGAAGAGTCTGCGGTGGTCATCAACCGTGTGAAAGATGGCGAAGGCAACTTCGGCTACAACGCACAGACCGGCGAATACGGCGACCTGTTCGAAATGGGTGTACTCGACCCTGCGAAAGTGACCCGTACTGCGCTGCAGTCTGCCGGTTCCGTCGCGGGCCTGATGATCACCACCGAGTGCATGATCGCCGACGACCCGGAAGAGAAAGACGCTGCCCCGGACATGGGTGGCATGGGCGGAATGGGTGGCATGGGCGGCATGATGTAAGCCCCACCTCGCTCTGACGTAATACGTCCTTCAGAACCCCGCTTCGGCGGGGTTCTTTGCGTGTTACCATCCCCTTTCTTCTTGGCAGCTTTCAGGTTCGACGTCCCGTGCTTTCCAATATTCGTATCGTGCTGGTACACACCTTTCATCCCGGCAATATTGGCGCCACCGCCCGCGCCATGAAAACCATGGGCCTGACCCAGCTGGTGCTGGTCAACCCACGCGCTTTTCCTGACGAAGAGGCCACTCGACTGGCGGCGGGCGCTACCGATGTGCTGGACAACGCGCGCTGCGTCAGCACCCTGGAAGACGCCCTGCAGGACTGCGTTCAAGTGGTCGGGGCCAGTGCCCGATTACGCAGCATGCCGCTCCCCCACTTCGACGAGCCGGACGACATGGCACGTCAGGTCATCGTCAATGCCCATCAAGCTCCCGTGGCGTTGGTGTTTGGCCGCGAGCGCTCTGGCCTGACCAATGACGAGATCCGCTGCTGCACCCACCAGGTCAGCATACCGGCCAATCCGGATTACGGCATTTTGAATCTCTCGCAAGCCGTGCAGATTCTTGCCTATGAAGTGCATCGCGCCTGGCGACGGCGCGACGACAGTGATTTCGTCTATCAACGGCCCCTGGAAGCGGCGCCGCCCAGTCGCGAACAGTTTGGCTACTTCCAGGAACACCTGGGTCGGCTCATGCACGAGAGCGGTTTTTTGACCCAGCCTCACGCACGCACCGAAGAGCAGTTGCAGGCACTGTTCTCACGTGCCCAGCCAAGCCGCAAGGAATTATCGCTACTCCGCGGGCTACTGAGCGCCTTCGAGGCACACCTGCCCAAACAGTAAGCCGCGTACGCCAACCGCCAGACAAAAAAAGGCCGCCATTTGGCAGCCTTTTTCGGATGATGCGCAGATCAAAGCGACATGGCCGCCAGCCAACCAAACGCAATCAGCGGAAGGTTATAGTGAAGGAAGGTCGGCACGACGCTATCCCACATATGGTCATGCTGGCCGTCCACGTTCAGGCCGGCAGTGGGCCCCAAAGTGGAGTCCGATGCCGGTGAGCCAGCATCGCCCAATGCCGCCGCGGTGCCCACCAAGGCCACGGTGGCCATGGGCGAAAACCCGAATTGAATGGCCAGCGGGACGAAAATGGCGGCAATGATCGGAATGGTAGAAAACGATGAACCGATGCCCAGCGTGATGAACAGCCCCACCAGCAGCATGACCAGCGCAGCCAGGCCGCGATTATCACCAAACAGCTCGAAGGCGCCCGCCACCAGGGCCTCGATATCCCCCGTGGCTTTCATCACTTCGGCAAATCCTGCCGCTGAAATCATGATGAAACCGATGAGTGCCATCATGCGCATGCCGCTGGTGAACAGATCATCGGCCTCACGCCATTTGAAAATCCCCCCCAATGACAGCAGGCCAATGCCCACCAGGCCGCCCACGATCATGGAACCGGTATACAGCTGCAGACCCAGCGCAGCCACGATGGCGACCCCCGACATGACCAACCCCAGCATATGAGGCTCGGCAGGCGTATGCGCCTGCTCACCCGCAGGTGCGGCCAGCGGCTTGGCGGCGTAGTGGCGCTGACCGCGATAGCTGAACAGCAGGGCGACGACCAGCCCGATGGCCATTCCGCCCACGGGGATGGCCATGGCCATGGGCACCATGCTCCGAGTGATGTCGAGTCCCGCCGCCGCGCCTGCGCTGTTCAGATTGGCCAACAATATGTCGTTCAGGAAGATGGCCCCGAAGCCCACTGGCAAAAGCATATAGGGTGCTGTCAGACCAAAGGTCAGCGCACAGGCAACCGCGCGGCGGTCCAGCTGCAAGCGGTTCATGACTACCAGCAGCGGCGGAATCAGGACGGGAATGAACGCAATATGCACCGGGATGGCGTTTTGAGAAGAAATCGCCACCAGCAGCACGGCGCCCAGCAGCAGCATTTTCACCCGCGCCTGATGCGCTGCCGTCGCCTCTTTACCCAGCAGCTTGATCAACCGCGTGGCCAGCAAGTCCGGCAGGCCAGAGCGAGAAATAGCGACCGCAAAGGCCCCTAGCGTGGCGTAGGCCAACGCCACCTGGGCACCGCCTCCCACACCATCATTGAAAGCGCTGAGCGTGTCATCCAGCGACAGTCCACCCGCCAGCCCCCCTACCAGGGCCCCCACCACCAGAGCAAACACGACCGATACACGAAGAAGTGACAGCGTCACCATCACGAGCACTGCAAGAATGACTGCATTCATGGAAATATCCAGAGCTAATGGAAGGTCTTTGATACGAAGTCTTCACCAGGTTCTTAAAACCAAGTTCTTGAAACCAAGCCCTTAAAACCAGGTTTTTAAACCATGCCTTTAAAACCAGGCGGCGGATTTTAGCAGATAGCGCGCCCTTCATCAGGCTTATCTGATCCCCGAGTACGCTGACACAGCGGCTAAGACTTTAGTCACAGCACTCTTGTTGCTATGCAACAATCCTCCTAGTATCGCGACCTTCATCGATGACCGACACTGCTAATTTAACAATGTCTTAGGAGCCTGCATGGGCATTTTCGCCATTCTCATTTCCCTGATACTGCTGATGTTCCTGGCTTACAGAGGCATATCAGTGCTGCTGTTGGCACCGCTCATGGCGTCGCTGGCAGTACTGCTTTCCGGTGATGGCGGCCTGCTGCTGCCCATTTACACCGACACTTTCATGCGGGCCCTGGGTAACTACGTCATTCAGTTCTTTCCGCTGTTCCTTCTAGGCGCCCTGTTTGGCCAACTGATGGCCGACTCCGGTGCCGCGCAGTCCATTTCCAACGGTATCGTCAAGCGGCTGGGCACGCATCATGTGGTGCTGACCGTGGTCATGGCCTGTGCCGTATTGACCTACGGTGGCGTGTCACTGTTCGTAGTAGCCTTTGCTATCTATCCCATCAGCCGTGAGCTCTTCCGTCAGGCCAATGTGCCCAAGCGGCTCATACCTGCGTCCATCGCGCTGGGTTCCTTTACCTTCACCATGACGGCTCTGCCGGGCACCCCAGCCATTCAGAATGCCATTCCCATTCCTTACTTTGGCACCAACAGCTTTGCGGCTCCCGGATTGGGCATCATTGCCGGGCTTATCATGCTAGGCTTGGGCACCTACTATCTGCAGTCCAGGGTTCGCAAGGCAGCCGCCAACGGCGAAGGCTACGGCACGCACACCGAGCGTGAAGTCGACCCCCAGCAGGGCGACACGCCCGCCCCCACGCTCCCCTTGGCAGTAGCCTTGATTCCCCTGCTCATGGTCATCGGCCTGAACGCGCTGTTTACCTATGGCGTTTTCCCCGCCATGGATCTGAGCTATATCAGCGACGCCTTCGAGAACATCACCCCCAGCCGCCAGACTGGCCTGTGGGCGATCCTGATCTCGCTGCTGAGCGCCTCGGCATGGCTGATCATTACCCGCTGGAACCATTGGAAGGATCTGAAAAACACCATCAACCAGGGCTGCTTTGGCTCGCTGCTGCCGATTTTCAATACCGCCTCCGAAGTGGGCTATGGGGCAGTGATTGCCAGCCTGGCAGGCTTCATGATCATCCGTGATGCCGTGCTCAACGTTTCCGGCAACCCGCTGATTTCCGAAGCCTTGGCCATGAGCGTGCTGGCAGGCATTACCGGCTCCTCATCGGGCGGCTTGTCGATTGCCTTGCAAACCCTCGGTGATGAATACCTGGCCATGGCACAGCAGGCGGGCATCAATCCCGAACTGATGCACCGTGTCGCGACCCTGGCCGCGGGTGGCATGGACACGCTTCCCCACTCGGGGGCAGTGATCACGCTGCTGGCCATTTGCGGGCTGACGCACCGCCAGTCCTATGCCAATGTGGCCATGGTCACTATCGTGCTGCCGATTTTTGCGTTGATCAGCGTGATTACGCTGGGCACGCTGTTTGGAAGCTTCTAAAGCCGCGTAAGCCATGCGATAGTTGGTTAACGTGTTAACCAGCGAACAACAACGAGACCCGTCATGGCCCTTACACGACACTCCTCCCTGCTGCTGATCCTTCTGGCCAGCCTCATCATCTCTACGGCGATGGGGCTGCGCCACGGTTTCGGGTTGTTCCTCGAACCCATGAGCAGTGAGCTTGGCTGGGGGCGCGGGGTCTTTGCCCTGGCGCTGGCCATTCAGAATTTGATGTGGGGCCTGGCACAGCCTTTCACCGGCGCGCTGGCAGACCGCTTCGGCGCGGCCAGAATCATCGTGGCCGGGGGCGTGCTCTACGTACTGGGGCTGTGTTTCATGAGTCTTTCCACCAGCGCGTTGGGCATGACCCTGAGCGCTGGCCTGCTGATCGGGATCGGCCTCTCTGGCACGACCTTCTCGGTGATCCTGGGCGCTGTTGGCCGAGCGGTACCCGCCGAAAAGCGCAGCATGGCCATGGGGATCGTCAGTGCGGCGGGCTCGTTTGGCCAGTTCGCCATGCTGCCGGGCACGCTGGGGCTGATCGAGTGGCTGGGCTGGTCGGCGGCCCTGCTGGCCATGGGCATGATTGCCGCCGTGATGATTCCGCTGGGCGCCATGCTCAAGGATCGCCCACGCCCCCATGCGCTGGGCGACCTGAGCCTGCGCGACGCGCTCAACGAAGCCGCCGGGCAAAAAGGCTTCTGGCTGCTCTGCCTGGGCTTTTTCGTGTGCGGGTTTCAGGTGGTGTTCATTGCCGTGCACTTGCCGGGCTACCTGTTCGATAACGGGCTTGCCGTGCAAGTGGGTACCACCGTTCTGGCCCTGGTGGGGCTGTTCAACATCGTGGGCACCTATACGGCAGGCTGGATGGGAGGAATCTGGTCCAAGCCGCGCTTGCTCAGCTGGCTATACCTGATCCGAGGCGTGGTCATCACCGCGTTTCTGGTCGCGCCACTGAGCGCTTATAGTGCTTACGCGTTTGGTGTCGCCATGGGCTTGCTGTGGCTCTCGACCGTGCCGCTGACCAACGGCATCGTGGCGTCGGTGTTTGGCGTCAAACACCTCTCCATGCTGGGCGGCATCGTGTTTCTGTTCCACCAGTTGGGGTCGTTCATGGGCGTCTGGCTAGGCGGCTACCTTTATGACATGACCGGTCACTACGATACCGTCTGGCAAATCGCCATCGTGCTCTCCGTGGTGGCCGCCGCCTTGCACTGGTTCATCAGCGAAAAACCGCTGGCACGCACCACTCCCACGCAGGTGACACCATGACACCACAGACTCTTTCGCTAGCGCTGCTGGGGGCGCTGGCCATCTCCGGGGGAACTGCCCTTGCCTGGTGGGGGTGGCAGTCGCTGGATGCGGGCCTGCTGTTGATGGGCAGTCGTTTGTGTTGAACGGTATTTTCGACCCAAAGCTTGCGCCATATCAGGCCTGTATCACGATCATTTGATTAATATCAAGTCATTGCCCTGATGTTTACGGACCTCCCCAGACTTCATGAATATCGTCACTTCACTGCTTCATCAATTTAAAGACAGCCTCCGGGATTTGCTGCCCGTCGTGGTCGTCATGGCCTTTTTTCAGCTGGTCGTGATCGGTCAGCCGCTACCCGCAAGCCTGGCTTTCCTGGACTTGATCATAGGCTTGTTGTTTGTAGTGGTAGGCCTGACACTATTCATCAAAGGGCTGGAGCTTGGCCTTTTTCCTTTAGGAGAAAACCTCGCTCGAGCCTTTGTCGCCAAGGGCTCGATCGCCTGGCTACTGCTGTTCGCATTTGCTCTGGGGTTTGGCTCCACCGTGGCTGAACCAGCATTGATTGCAGTGGCTGCTCGTGCAGGCGAGGTGGTTGCTGCAGGGGGCCTGATTGCCAACACCGGTGAGTCACAAGCCTCGTTTGCTTTCACGCTAAGAATGGTCGTTGCCTGCTCGGTAGGCACCGCCGTCATGCTTGGCGTATTGCGCATCTTCAAGGGCTGGCCGCTGCATTTGATGATTATTGGCGGCTACGCGCTGGTCATGCTGCTGACCCTTTTTGCACCCAGCGAACTCGTCGGTATTGCATACGACTCTGGGGGCGTCACAACATCGACGATTACTGTGCCGCTGGTAACGGCCCTGGGAGTCGGTCTCGCCTCGAGTATCAAGGGCCGTAATCCTATGCTGGATGGTTTTGGGTTGATTGCCTTCGCCTCCGTCATGCCGATTATTTTTGTGTTGCTCTTTGGCATTTTTGGACTCGATTTGGTCAAGGGGATCAACCCATGAATTTGCTTATTACGCTCTGGAGTACGCTACTCGATATCTTTCCTATCGCCGCGATTATTTTTGGTTTTCAATATCTTGTCATCCGCAAACGTGTGAAACGCCTGCCGCAAGTCATCGTGGGTTTTGTCATGGTTTGGGTAGGATTATCACTTTTTCTAGTGGGTCTGGAACAAGCGCTGTTTCCGATGGGAGAGCTCATGGCCGGCCAGCTGACCAATGCTGACTTTCTCCCCGGGCTAGCCGATGGCGCCCAGCGCCACTGGAGCGACTATTACTGGGTATACATCTTTGCCTTTACCATTGGCGCCAGCACCACCATCGCTGAACCCTCGCTGATTGCAGTGTCTATCAAAGCTGGAGAAATATCCGGCGGCACCATTCGACCGTTTACATTGCGCCTCGCCGTCGCACTTGGCATGGCCTTCGGCATCACGCTAGGGGCCTGGCGTATTGTCATGGGCTGGCCACTACAGTGGTTTGTATTGGGTGCCTACACGTTGGTGATCTTGCAAACGTTGCGCTCGCCAAAAAGCATCATTCCGCTCGCGTTTGATTCCGGCGGCGTGACGACTTCTACGATAACAGTTCCTATTATCGCCGCCCTCGGGCTTGGTCTGGCTTCCTCTATTCCAGGGCGAAGCGCACTCATGGATGGCTTTGGGATGATTGCGCTGGCCTGCCTGTTTCCCATCATCACGGTGATGGGCTATGCCCAAATCGCTCAATGGAGAGACCGCAGACTCAGCGTAAGGTTAACCAACGAAGGAAAACGTAATGCGCTTTAAACTCATCGTAGCACTGGTTGAAGACGACTTGACCGATGATGTCCTCAAGGCGGCTCGTGATGCGGGCGCAACGGGAGCGACCGTCATCAATAATGCCAGGGGCGAAGGACTCAAAAAAGCACGCGGCATCTTTGGCATGGAAATTACCGCTCAGCGGGACGTGCTCCTGTTCCTGACCGAAGAGCATATTAGCCGACTCATTCTGGAGTCCATCGCGGAGGTAGGTCAGTTCGATGAGACACCAGGCACTGGCATCGCGTTTCAGATAGACGTTGAAGATGCCGTGGGCGTACAGCATCAAATCAAATCACTGACCGAGGTGCTTGGTCAGCCAGCAGACAGGGAATGAGCATGTTAGAGCATCTAAGTGCCATGCCAACGGCAGAAACGATCATGCACTCACAATACAGGCTGGTCGATGGCCTGTTGACAGTTGCAGAAGGCATCGACGTGATGCGCAAACACAACGTTAACGTCTTGATCATACAACCACGTGACGCAACCGATGAGCATGGAATAGTGCTCGCAACGGACATTGCCAAAAAGGTACTGGCGGCGAGTCGCTCGACAGAACGCGTCAGCCTATACGAAATCATGACCAAGCCGGTCATCAGCGTCCGCCCCGAAATGAGCATACGTAACTGTGCTCGGCTATTTGGTCAATTTGGCCTTTCGCTAGCCCCGGTCACTAATCAACAACACCAGGTCCTTGGCATAGTGGATTACTCTTGTATCGTGACCGGGTGGGCATCCTCTTAACGTCCTAGTTGGCGATGCCGCCAGCGCCGCATCAGCACGCCATGCTGGGGCGAAAACAGCAGCGCCAGGAAGAAGCAGCTGGTGGCGACCAGGACGATGGTACCTCCCGAGGCCACATCGAAGGCATAAGAGAGCCATAGCCCCAGCACCGCCGAGCCCACACCGACACCGGTGGAAATCAACAGCATCGTTTTAAAGCGGTCTGTCAGCAGATGTGCGGTGGCGCCAGGGGTGATCAGCATCGCAACGACCAGAATGATGCCTACGGTTTCCAGGCTTGCCACGATGGTCAGGGTCAGCAGCAGAATCAGGCCGTAATGAATGACGCTGGTATTGAACCCCAGCGCCTGGGCCTGCGTGGGGTCGAAGGCATAGAGCATCAGCGGCCTGAAGGCGAGCCATATCACCAGCAGCGCCACGACGCTGGCGGCCAGCGTGAGCATCAGCGCCGACTGCTGTACGCCCAGCACGTTACCGAACAGGATATGCATCAGGTGCGTGCTGGAAGCCATCTTGCTGATCAGCACGATGCCCAGCGCAAAAGCGCCGGTAAACATGATGCCCATGGCCGCATCCGACTTGATACGCGTATGGCGCTCGATGGCACCGATACCCAACGATGTCAGCGCCCCCGTCACGAAAGCCCCGATGAAAAACGGCATCCCTAACAGGTAGGCAATCGCCACGCCGGGCAAGACCGCGTGGGAAATCGCATCCCCCAGCAGCGACCAGCGCTTGAGCACCACGTAGCAGGAGAGCAGACCGCAGATGGCGCCCACCAGCATCGAGGTCAGCAGCGCACGCTGCATGAAGGCGTACTGAAACGCATCGGAGATGGCGTCGGGTAACAGATTGATGGGCACCATCAGCGCCGCCAGCAGGCCAGCGATCAGCGCGCTGGCCATGCTATCCAGTGTATCTAACATGATGAAATTGACCGTTATTGAGGCATCAAAGCAGGAGCACTGGTCTGTTGCAAGGTAAAGGAATCTGGCGCTGGCTGGGCACTCACCGCCAGCTCGGCCAGCCTGCGGTCGCTGAGCATTTCATCCGGGGACCCCGCCCCGCGGATGAAGCGGTTGATCAGCACCACATGGTCCACATAGCGGCGCGCTCCCGGCATGTCATGGGTCACCATGACAATGGTCCTGCCCGCTTCTCGCTCCCGCTTGAGCACATCGAGAATCAGCTGCTCGCTGGGCGGGTCGACGCCCGCCAGCGGTTCGTCCAACAACAGAATACTGGCCTGCTGGGCCAGCGCCCTGGCCAACAGCACACGTTTCTTCTGGCCGCCCGACAGCGCCCCAATGGGACGCTCGGCCATGTCCAGCATATTCACGTCCTGTAGCGCCTTGCCCACGACGTCACGGTGAACAGGGGCCTGCCAACGCCCAGGCAGCAGACGCCGCCATAGAGGGTCATGGCGCATGTGGCCGTAGCGCGCCGTCATCACCGTGTCCCACACCGAGATGGGAAAGTCCCACTCGATCGCTTCACGTTGCGCCATATAGGCGATACCGCCAGCTTTGCGGCGCCGCTGAATGGGCTCTCCGAACGCCATCACCTGGCCACGCAGCGGCTTCATGCTGCCGGTCAGCACATGAAACAGCGTCGACTTGCCAGCCCCATTCGGACCCACAATGGCCGTCCAACGCCCCGCCGGCAATCTCAGCTGAATGTTTTCGAGCACCGGCTGGCGTTGATAGGCGGCATAGACCCCCGACACCTCAATGGCCGCCGGAGGTAGTGACGAAGCACTGTTCATGATGACCTACTCGACACCCAGATAACGGCGCAGCAGTTCGGCATTGTGGCGCTGCATGGCAAAGTAGTCACCCGCCACACCATCCGGCTCGCTGAGCGAGTCCACGTAAAGTGGCCCTGCCACCGGCAGCCCCGTATCACGGGCGATGCTGGTCACATGGCGGTCAGAAATGGTGCTTTCCCAGAACAGTGCGGCGGGCTGACGCTCATTGATCAAATCGATAATACGCATCAGCTGGCGTGGAGAGCCTTCGGTTTCGGCATTGGTGCCCCAGATGCCATCGTGCTTGAAGTGAAATGCATCGGCAAAGTAGAGGAACGCCGCCTCGCTGGACAGCAGCACGCGCCGTTCCTCGGGAATCGCCTCCAGGGTCTCCTGCAGCTCGACATACAACGCATGCAGCTCGTCTTCCAGCGCGCTGGCACGCTGGTGAATCTCTTCGGCCTGCTGCGGCAAGCGCTCTTCCAGGGCGTTGGCAATGGCCTGCACGTAGGCGCTGGCGGCCCGCGGGTCCATCCACAGATGCGGGTCAATGTCTCCTTCCATTTCACCAATCGCAATCGATTGAGTGGGATAGCCGGATGCCTCGGCCACCGCTAGCACGGGTACGCCCTGCGATACCGTGGCTTCCACCTGGCGCATCCACTGCTCCAGCTGGTAACCGTTGTAGAAGACCATATCGGCATTTTCGAGGGCCGCAAAATTATCCGGCGTCAGCTCCCACTCATGCACTTCAGCGTTGATGGGCGTCAGCACGGTCACTTCGGCATCGTCACCCGCTACCCGCTGCACCAGATCGCCCAGCACCGAAAAAGTGACGGCCACGTTGATAGGCGGTTGCAACAGCTCGTTGGCATACGCCGAAGACGTGCTCGCACCGAAGGCCAGGGAAGCCCCCATCAACATCCATCCGTAAGATTTCGCCATCGCCAACTGCTCCCGTGTAAACTCACATATGATATCACTGTAGCTCAAAGAAAAAGCCAAGTGCAAATAGTTTAGCCTTGGCTAACAATTATCCGCCAAAATGCGCTACCATCACCAATCAACGATGCCACTAACCTTGATAAATATTGCCAATGAGTGATCACGACCCGCGGCGCGCTCCTGCCTCATGTGAGAAAAGCGGTGACGCCCTACCGCCAGTGGAACAGCACGCTCAGCAGTATGAAACCGTGCGCAACGCTCATGAAACCGAGTTAATCGAAGATTATGTCGAGCTAATTGGCGATTTAATTCGGCATCGTGGCGAGGCACGCGCCGCCGATATCGCCAATCGTATGGCAGTAAGCCAAGCAACCGTATCGAAAATGATTCGTCGCTTGAATGAACTAGGATTAGTGACCAGCAAGCCCTATCGCTCGCTTTTTTTGACCGAAGAGGGTCAGAAAATGGCGGAAACGTCCCGCGCCCGCCACGACATTGTATTGCACTTTTTACGGGCGCTCGGCGTAGATGACAGCACGGCAAGAATTGATGCCGAAGGGATGGAGCATCACGTCAGCGATAAGACGCTCACCATCATGCAGCGCTTCACCGAACAGCAGATTAAGTAGTCGCCCTCTCTCCCTAGCGGGGCACCCGAAGTTCCCACATTTTCAACTCACCATTAACCCTAGGGCTGCTACAACTTAACTTAAATAGAAAACACCAGTTACTTTTCCCCGACCTCGACATCGGTCAACAGAAAAGTGGATGCCCACGGTCAGGGGCATTGAAGATCTCATAAATCATTGAGGTGCAACGATATGATTGCAGCCAACCTTACGGCCGACTCATCGATAGAAATTAATTAGACTATGTGACGTCGCGCAGGAAAGGCTAGAAATGGAGGCGGCCCCAAAAGCCACATCCCGGCACACGCAGCCACCACTACCGTTGCTCCCTTCCGGGCCTGGCGGGGTTCGCAGTTTAGCGTTGCGGGAGGACCTAAGGGGCCACCATGATCGTATGCGTTTGAATGCATACTGATTGCTGATTGGTGGCTACGCCCTGATTTGAACAGGGGACCCCATCATTATGAGTGATGTGCTCTAACCAACTGAGCTACGTAGCCTTTCCGACATCAGCGGGTGCAGAGTATGCCTATATTAGCGGCAAAAGGCAAGCCGAAATGGCCTGCCTTTTCATGCGCTCAACGCACGCGCTTACAACGCCGATTGTACGGCAGGTAGTGCATCGCCGCCATCACGCGTCGTCACGCCTTCCAACCACGCCTCCAATACATCGGGATGTGCACTCAGGTAGTCACGCGCCGCTTCGCGAGGCTCGACCCCCTCGTCCATGATGGCGCTCATCAGCTGGTTTTCCATCTCCAGCGTGAACGTCATGTTGCTCAGCAACTCACCGACGTTTGGGCAGGACTCGACGAAACCAGTGCGAGTATTAGTATAGACCGTCGCGCCTCCGAGATTCGGGCCAAAGTAGTCGTCTGCATCAGACAGGTACGCCATCTCGAAATTGGTGTTCATGGGGTGCGGCTCCCAACCCAGGAAAACCATCCACTTTTCATTGGGAACCCGAGCGCTCAACTCGGCCAGCATGCCCGCCTCGCTGGAGTCGATTACTTGCCAGTCACCTAGCCCATAGGCGTCATCATCAATCATCTGCTGGATGAGTTCGTTACCGTCATTACCTGCTTCAATGCCGTGAATGCGTTGCTCAAACTGCTCTGCGTGCTCGGCTAAATCGTTAACAGAAGTCACGCCAGCGTCATACACATACTGAGGCACCGCCAAGGTATATTTAGCGTCTTCAAGGTTGGCGACTAAGCGCTCCACTTCTCCACGCTCAATATAGGGGTCACTGATAGAGGCCATCGACGGCATCCAGTTACCCAAAAACACATCAAAATCGTTATTACGCATACCTGCGTAAGCGATGGGAACCGAGACGGTATCTACACGCAACTCGTAGCCAAGCGCTTCGAGTACTTCGCTGGCCAGCGCTGTGGTCGCCGTAATATCAGTCCAACCCACCTCAGCAAAACGAACGCTACTGCATTCATTAGCAAAAGCCGCGACGGGTAAAAAAGCGGTGACAAATAAAGTACCCAAACGACGCGTTGTTACTTGTTTCATAAAGCTCTTCTCTCATGATCTGTTTTATTGACACACGCTCTGCAAACCGTACTGATGCAGAGGTGAGAAGCGATCAGGCACACTTTTATTGATTGAACGTTCAATAAAAAAATGCCATCATACTCAGGTAACCATGCCTACTCCTGCTTTTCAAGGTTAGGAGTCAATGGGCATTCAACGTCATTAGGAGATAGCTGTGCCTAAGGTGGGAATGGAACCAATACGCCGCCAGCAGTTAATCAAGGCCACCATGGCGGCCATTGATGAGGTTGGCCTTGCCGAAGCGACGGTGATGCGCATCGCCCGTCACGCGGGGGTTTCCGCAGGCATTATCAGCCACTACTTTGGCGGTAAAGATGGCCTGCTCGAAGCCACGATGCGACAAATTTTGACGGACTTAAGCGATGCCGTCGCCGCGCGGCGCCATGCGTTAGAAGACGATTCACCGCGTGCGCACATTGGCGCCATTATTGAAGGCAACTTTGATCGCACCCAGGTCACCGGACCCGCCGCCAAAACGTGGTTAGCCTTCTGGGCCAGCAGCATGCACAAGCCCGTGCTGCAGCGTCTACAGCACGTCAACGACCGTCGGCTATATGCCAACCTGTGCCACCAGTTCCGGCGCGTCATGCCGCATCGCGATGCGCGCAACGCCGCGCGCGGGCTGGCTGCCATGATCGATGGTCTTTGGCTACGCGGCGCCCTGGCGCCGGAAGGGCTCGATGCGCTGGAAGCACGGCAACTGGCTCACGCCTATCTGGATCAACTGCTGGCCCACCACGGCTGCCTGAAGCACACCACCGCTGACGCATCATATTAAGGAGAACCCCATGGCCCATCAGGACGTACTTCCTCTATATATCAATGGCCGCACGGTCGCGGCGACGTCAGGTGACACCTTCACCGTCACCAACCCCTACGATGGCTCGCTGCTCGCCACCGTTGGCCAGGCAAGCCAGGGCGATCTCGACGAGGCCGTGCGCACCGCACAGCAAGGCCAGCGGGTCTGGGCGGCCATGACCGGTATGGAACGCTCACGCATTCTGCTGCGCGCAGTGGCACTGCTACGCGAACGCAACGACGAGCTCGCCGAGCTGGAAACCCGCAACACCGGCAAGCCCATCAGCGAAACTGCCAGCGTCGATATCGTCACCGGCGCCGATGCGCTGGAGTATTACGCAGGCCTGGCCCCCGCCATCGAGGGCAGCCAGATACCGCTGCGCGAAAGCTCGTTCGTTTATACCCGCCGGGAACCGCTGGGTGTGATCGGTGCCATCGGCGCCTGGAACTACCCCATTCAGATTGCCTGCTGGAAAGCCGCGCCTGCGCTGGCGGCGGGTAACGCCGTGGTCTTCAAGCCCAGCGAGGTCACGCCGCTGACGGTGATGAAACTCGCCGAAATCTTCACCGAGGCAGGCCTGCCAGACGGCGTCTTCAACGTCGTTCAAGGCGACGGAAAAGTCGGTGCCATGCTCACCGAGCACCCCGGCATTGCCAAGGTATCCTTCACTGGCGAAGTGGGCACCGGCAAGAAAGTCATGGCCGCCGCCGGTGGTTCCACGCTCAAGGACGTGACCATGGAGCTGGGCGGCAAATCGCCGCTGATCGTGTTTGCCGATGCCGACCTGGACCGCGCCGCCGATGCCGCCATGATGGCCAACTTCTATTCGAGTGGCCAAATCTGCACCAACGGTACCCGTGTCTTCGTCGAGCGCAGCGTCAAGGAAGCCTTCGAAGCCAAGCTGGTCGAGCGCGTGGCGCGCATCAAGGCCGGTGACCCCATGGACCCAAGCGTCAACTTTGGCCCGCTGGTCAGCTTCGAGCATCAGGAAAAAGTGCTCTCCTACATCGCCCTGGGCAAAGAGCAAGGAGCCCGCGTACTGGCCGGTGGCGAACAGTGGAATAGCGGCCCATGGGCCAACGGCGCATGGGCGGCCCCCACGGTGTTCACCGACTGCACCGACGACATGCGGATCGTGAAAGAGGAGATTTTCGGCCCGGTCATGTCAGTGCTTGCCTTCGATGATGAAGACGAGGTGGTTCGCCGCGCCAACGACACCCTGTACGGGCTGGCCGCCGGGGTGTTCACCGAGAGCCTCAACCGCGCCCACCGAGTGATTCACCAGCTGGAAGCCGGCATCTGCTGGATCAACACCTGGGGTGAGTCGCCGTCGGAGATGCCGGTAGGCGGTTACAAGGAGTCGGGCATTGGTCGCGAGAACGGCGTCGAGACGCTCAATCACTACACCCAGACCAAGTCCGTACAGATCGAGATGGGCCCGTTTGAATCGGTGTTTTAAGGCGCCCACCGCCACCGTTTGATGCTCTTCATGTCGTCTTTGCCAAGGTAAACGAATGTCGCAAGTACGTGAATTTGATTATATCGTCATTGGCGCTGGCTCAGCAGGCAACGTGCTGGCCACGCGCCTGACCGAAGACAGCGATGTCAGCGTGCTGCTGCTGGAAGCAGGCGGCCCGGACTACCGCTTCGATTTTCGCACCCAGATGCCCGCCGCACTGGCGTTTCCACTACAGGGTAAACGCTACAACTGGGCGTTCGAAACCGACCCAGAACCGCATATGGACAACCGCCGCATGGAGTGCGGCCGAGGCAAGGGGCTGGGCGGGTCTTCCTTGATCAACGGCATGTGCTACATTCGCGGCAATGCCCTCGATTACGACCACTGGGCCAAGCAGCCCGGGCTCGAAGAGTGGGATTACCTGAGCTGCCTGCCCTACTTCAAGAAGTGCGAAAACCGTGACATCGGTGCCAATGAGTATCATGGCAGCGGTGGCCCGGTAAGCATCACCACGCCCAAGGCGGATAACAACCCGCTGTACCGAACCTTCATCGAAGCGGCCAAGCAAGCGGGCTACCCGGAAACCGAAGACGTCAACGGCTATCAGCAGGAAGGGTTTGGCCCCATGGACCGCTTCGTCACGCCCAAGGGGCGGCGCGCGTCCACGGCCCGTGGCTACCTGGATACCGCCAAACAGCGTAGCAACCTGACCATCGAAACCCATGCCGTCACGGACGTGATCGAGTTCGAGGGCAAGCGTGCCGTGGGCGTCCGCTACGAACGGAAGGGCCAACCAACGCAGGCCCGAGCACGTCGTGAAGTGCTGCTGTGTGGCGGTGCCATTGCCTCGCCGCAGATTCTGCAGCGTTCAGGGGTGGGCAACCCGGAGTGGCTGAAAGAGCTGGGCATCCCCGTGGTACATGAACTGCCCGGCGTCGGCGAAAACCTCCAGGATCATCTGGAGATGTACATTCAGTACGAGTGCAAGGAGCCCATCTCCCTCTACCCGGCGCTGAAATGGTACAACCAGCCGAAGATTGGTGCCGAGTGGCTGTTCAAGGGAACCGGCATTGGGGCCAGCAACCAGTTCGAATCCTGCGGGTTCATCCGCTCCAACGACGGGGAGGAGTGGCCCAACCTGCAATACCATTTCCTGCCCATCGCCATCAGCTACAACGGCAAAAGCGCGGTAGAGGCCCACGGCTTCCAGGCCCACGTCGGTTCCATGCGCTCCGAGAGCCGTGGCCGCATCCGGCTGACTTCCAAAGACCCCCACGCCGCGCCCAGCATCCTGTTCAACTACATGGCCAAGGAGAAGGACTGGCAGGAGTTCCGTGATGCCATACGCCTGACCCGCGACATCATCGCCCAGCCCGCCTTCGACGCCTACCGTGGGCGTGAAATTGCCCCCGGCCCCGAGGTACAAAGCGATGCCGAGCTGGACAGCTTCGTCAAGCAGCACGCCGAAACCGCCTACCACCCCTGCGGTAGCTGCCGGATGGGCGAAGACGCCATGGCCGTCACCGATGCCCAGGGCCGCGTGCACGGCCTGGAAGGGCTACGAGTAGTGGATGCTTCACTGTTCCCGGTGATTCCTACCGGTAACCTGAATGCACCCACCCTCATGCTGGCCGAAAAGATCGCTGATCGCATTCGCGGTCGCGAGCCCCTGCCCCGCGCCCAGGTCGATTACTACATTGCCAATGGGGCACCTGCCAAAGGAGCGGTCGATAAAGGAACGCCCGCCCCGCAGGCCTGAGCCAACCTGTACACGCTGATCCAGCAACCCGCGCCATGGTATTCGCCATGGCGTTTTTTTATGCCGCAACTGAGCTACAGTGAAGGGTATAGAGCGAACGTATAAGGCCGAAACGCTTGCACAGTGCCAAGCGATTCTGCGAATATTCAAACATACGTTTAAATACCTTCAAGACCATCCATCTATGGAGAACCCCATGCTCACCCTACTACTCATCGTGCTGGCCGTGGCTGGCCTGCTGGTGGTGATGCGCCGCGAGGCAGGCGCACCTCCTGCCCTGGCCCTGCTGGGCGTACTGGGCCTGGTCGGCATCGTGCTGGGCGCCCCCGTAACGGGCACCCTGCTGCTGATCGGCGCTTTGGCCGTGGCCGTGGCCGGCTTGCCCGCCCTGCGTCGCCTCTGGTTGACCCCACGCATCTTTGCCACCTTCAAGAAAGTGGCCCCCAAGGTGTCTGCCACCGAGCGCACCGCGCTGGAAGCGGGCAGCGTCTCCTGGGATGGAGAGCTGTTTTCCGGCAAGCCCCAGTGGCAGTCGCTGCTGGATTTCAAGGATGACGGGCTGAGCGAAGAAGAGCAGGCCTTTCTGGATGTGCAGTGCGCCAAGGCGGCTGGCATGTGCAACGCCTGGGACATCGCCAAGGAGCGTGCCGACCTGCCCCAGGAACTGTGGGATTACCTGAAGAAGGAAGGCTTCTTCGGCATGATCATCCCGAAGGAGTATGGTGGTCTGGGCTTCTCTGCCAAGGCGCAATCCATGGTACTGCAGAAGCTTTCCGCCAACGAAACGCTGATGGTGACCGTCGGTGTCCCCAACTCCTTGGGCCCCGGTGAGCTGCTGCTCAAGTACGGCACCCAGGCACAGAAGGATCACTACCTGCCGCGCCTGGCCGATGGCCGTGAAATCCCCTGCTTTGGCCTGACCGGCCCCCGCGCGGGCTCCGACGCCACCTCGCTGCCGGATACCGGCGTGGTCTGCAAGCAGGTCATCGATGGCCAGGAAGTGGTCGGGGTGCGCCTCAATTTCGAGAAACGCTGGATCACCCTGGCGCCGATTGCCACTGTGGTGGGCCTGGCATTCCGCCTGTTCGACCCGGAAAAGCTGCTGGGCGACGAAGAAGACCGTGGCATTACGCTGGCCTTGATCCCGCGTGACACGCAGGGCATGGAGATTGGCCGCCGCCACCACCCCATCGGCAGCCCCTTCATGAATGGCCCGATCAAGGGTAAAGACGTGTTCGTACCGCTGGACACCATCATCGGCGGCCCGGACATGATCGGTCAGGGTTGGCGGATGCTGGTGGAGTGCCTGTCGATTGGCCGCTGCATCACGCTGCCTTCGGGCGCCACTGGTACCGCCCGCTATGCGCTTGGCTGGAGCGGCGGCTTTACACGGGTACGTCGTCAGTTCAACGTGCCGGTTGCCGAAATGGAAGGCGTACAGGAGCCGCTGGCTCGCATGGCCTCGCTGGCCTACATCTCTGCCGCCACGGTATACCAGACCGCCAACCTGATCGACCACGGCGAAAAGCCCGCCGTCCCCTCGGCCATTCTGAAAAGCCAGCTGACCGAGTTCCAGCGCGTGCTGCTCAGCGATGCCATGGACGTTCACGGCGGCAAGGCCGTGACCCTCGGCCCACGCAACTACCTGGGCATCGGCTATAGCGCCAACCCCGTCGCGATCACCGTGGAAGGGGCCAACATCATGACCCGCAACCTGATGATCTTTGGTCAGGGCGCCATCCGCTGCCACCCCTACGTGCTGGAGGAGCTGGCCGCCAAGGATGCCAACGACGCGAAAGCATTCGACAACGCGTTCTTTGGTCATGCGGGCCTGATTTTCGGCAACGCGGCCCGCGCCTTCACGCTGGGCTTCGGCCTCGGCAAGCCCAGCGTGCCGTTCAGCGGTCCGGCCGTTGGCTATGCGCAGGACATCGCGCGCCTGTCGGCCGGCTTTGGCCTCTGCGCCGACGCTGCCATGGCCAGCCTGGGCTCCACGCTGAAGAAGCGCGAAATGCTCTCGGCACGACTGGGCGACATTCTCTCCAACCTCTATCTGGCGTCCATGGTGCTCAAGCAGTGGCACACCGGCAACAAGGTAGAAGGCGAAGAAGCGTTGCTGCACTACAGCCTACAGTTCCTGCTCAACCGCGCTGAACAGGCGTTTGTCGAGATCTTCGACAACCTGCCCAACCGCGCCCTGGGCAAGGTGCTGAAAGTGGTCGTCATGCCGACGGGCCGCCGCTGGAACAAGCCCCATGACGACCTGGCCCGCGACATCGCTCATCGCGTCTCCACCCAGAGTGCCCTGCGCAGCAAGCTGCTGAGCAACACCTGGGACAAGGATGACGGCGCCGAGCGCAATCCGCTGGCCCGCTACAATGCCCTGCTGCAAGAGTACGAGCGCGCCGAGGACATCTACCGCACGGTGAACAAGGCCTATGCCAAGGGCGAGCTGCCGCAAACGGCGCTCCACCCGGAAGCACGCGTGGAAGCCGCGCTGGAGAAAGGGCTGATCAACGAGGACGACGCCACGTTCATGCGCACCTTCGAGGCCGAAGTGCTCGAAATGCTCACCGTGGATGACTTCGCCTATGATGCCTTTGCCAACGACAAGGCGACGCTGATCGACCACAACGCGGCGCCTGCCAAGGCCACGCCGCAAGCAGAAACCAGCATCAAGTAAACGACGCTTGAACGTGAATGAAACCGGCCTGACACAGGCCGGTTTTTTCGTTTATTGCCTTCCAGAGTTCAAAAACGAAACGTACAGCGCCATTTTGCTGTCCTTCGGCACTACCCCAACTTCTGTTCCCCCTCCTCTCCCTTCCCACACCCACAGCTCATGTATTGTGATGGGCTCTCTACGCCTAAAAGCGAATATATGAGCACCCAAAAAAGCGTTGCACGTTCGAAAATGATCAACTAGCCTTTCGTTAATGAAAATATCGCCTTGGTCGGTGGCCTAGAACAGTAGAAAAACAGAGAACAAGCTGCTCGACCGATCTGCCCGCGCGATAGACACACACGTTTTCGCACTATCTGTTCATGACAACAGCTATAACAACACGCATAGCAATATCCATAGCAATATCCATAGCAATATTCATAACAACGACGCTAACGAGATCGGCATGTCCTTACATCTGCAAAACATCGACCACGTCGTCGGCGGTGACCCTCATATCACGGGGATCGATCTGGCACTGGAACCGGGCTCTTTCAACGTGCTGCTGGGCAGGACCCTGGCAGGCAAGACCACGCTGATGCGCTTGATGGCCGGCCTGGAACAACCCACCCGCGGGCGCATTTACATGGATGGCAAGGATGTCACCGGCGTTTCGGTACGCAAGCGCAACGTTTCCATGGTGTACCAACAGTTCATCAACTACCCCAGCCTGACGGTGCGCGACAACATCGCCTCACCGCTGAAGCTGGCCAAGACACCCTCCCAGGAGATCAAACGGCGGGTCGAAAGCATTGCGGAAATGTTACATATCGAGCATTTGCTGGAGCGCTACCCCCAGGAGCTTTCCGGGGGACAGCAGCAGCGCACCGCCATGGGCCGTGCGCTGGTCAAGGATGCCGACCTGATCCTGTTCGACGAGCCACTCGTCAACCTCGACTACAAGCTGCGTGAAGAGCTGCGCGACGAACTGCGCGAGCTGTTCAAGGCGCGCAACTGCATTGCCGTGTACGCCACCACCGAGCCCAACGAAGCGCTGGCCCTGGGCGGCAACACCGCCGTGCTGCACGAAGGGCGCCTGTTGCAGTATGGCCCCACCGAACGGGTCTATCGGCAGCCCAATGGCCGTCACACTGCCGAGATGTTCTCGGAGCCACCCATCAACATCGTGCCCGGGAAGCTGACCAGCGCCGATATCACCTTCGATCAATCCCTGCACTTTCCCTGCGACCCAGACCTGCAACGGCTGCCCGCCGGCGACTACGACTTCGGCGTGCGCGCGTCGCACATTACCCTGGAGCGGCGCTCGGCCAACGATCTGGCGCTGGACGTTCGTGTGGACGTGGCCGAAATCAGCGGTTCGGAAACCTTCCTGCACGTTCACCACGAGCGCTTCCCTCTGGTGCTGCACCTGGCGGGCATTCACGAGTTCAATGTCAACGACGCCATCCAGGTCTTTTTCCCGACCCACCAGCTGTATGCCTTCGACAAGCAAGGCAATACGGTGCACGTTCCCGCATCGGCCCAGGGAGGTGTGACCCATGGCTGAAATCACGCTACAGGGGCTCGCCCATAGCTATACGAAACAACCTTCCGGCCCTGAGGATTACGCCATACGCCAGATGGATCACGTGTGGCACCAGGGGGGCGCCTACGCCCTGCTTGGCCCTTCCGGCTGCGGCAAGTCCACCCTGCTGAACATCATTTCCGGGCTGCTGGAACCTTCCGAAGGTGCCGTGCTGTTCGATGGTCAACGGGTCAATGAGCTGCCTCCTGAAGAGCGCAACATTGCCCAGGTGTTTCAGTTCCCGGTGATCTACGACACCATGACGGTGTACGACAACCTGGCCTTTCCACTACGCAACATGAACACCCCCGAATATCGGGTAGCCCCCAAGGTGCGAGAAGTCGCCGATATTCTCGATCTGACGCCGCTGCTGTCCCGCAAGGCCAAAAACCTCACCGCCGACGAAAAGCAGAAAGTTTCCATGGGCCGCGGGCTGGTACGCGATGACGTCTCTGCGATTCTGTTCGATGAACCGCTCACGGTCATCGACCCGCAGCTGAAGTGGAAACTGCGCCGCAAGCTCAAGGAAATCCACGAGCGCTTCAACATCACCATGATCTACGTCACCCACGATCAGCTGGAGGCGTCCACCTTCGCCGACAAGATCGCCGTGATGTACGACGGCCAGGTGGTCCAATTCGGTACGCCCCGGGAGCTGTTCGAAACGCCCGCCCATACGTTCGTGGGCTACTTCATCGGCAGCCCCGGCATGAACTTCATGTCGGTGACTCACCACAACGATCAGGTGCTGTTTGGCGAGCAGGTCATGCCGGTGAGCCCCGCGCTTCGCGCGCAGATTGCAGCCGCCCCTTCCAGCAATGTCAAATTGGGCATTCGGCCGGAGTTCATCAGTGTCAGCAACACTCCGGTCGAGAACTCGCTGCCCATCGACGTGCTGAACATTCAGGACCTGGGCACCTACTCCCTGCTGAGTTTTACCCTCAACGGCGAGCACTTCAAGGCACGGCTGCCCGAAGGTCATGCCGTGACAGGTGACAAGGCGCACGCGCTATTAC
Organism: Halomonas sp. KM007; assembly: GCF_050709225.1. Taxonomy (NCBI): domain Bacteria; kingdom Pseudomonadati; phylum Pseudomonadota; class Gammaproteobacteria; order Oceanospirillales; family Halomonadaceae; genus Halomonas; species Halomonas sp. KM007. The sequence continues at coordinate 278,763 of NZ_CP136131.1, forward strand.
CTCAAGCACATATGGGCCTGTACGTAGACGAATACCGGGTGGAGATCGGCCATGAACAATAAAGTCTATAACAACCGTGCCTGGCTGCTGGTGTTGCCGATGCTGGTGCTGGTGGCGTTTTCCGCCATCATCCCGCTGATGACCGTGGTCAACTATTCTGTGCAGGACGTGCTGGGCCCCAATGCGCGCTTCTTTACCGGCACCGAATGGTTTGAAAGCATCCTCAACGACTCGACGCTGCGGGCAGCTTTCGTGCGCCAGATTCTGTTCTCGCTGACCATCCTGGCCATTCAGGTGCCCTTGGGCATCGGGATTGCGCTGATCATGCCCAAGCGCGGCTGGCAGGCGTCGGCGGTACTGATACTGATCACGCTACCGCTGCTGATCCCATGGAACGTGGTGGGCAGCATCTGGCAGATCTTCACCCGGGGCGACATCGGCCTGATGGGCTGGGGCCTGCGTGAGCTGGGCTTGAACTACAACATTACCCGCAACGCCAGTGATGCCTGGGCCACCATCATTCTGATGGATGTGTGGCACTGGACACCGCTGGTGGCCATGCTCTGCTACAGCGGCCTGCGCTCGATCCCGGAAGCCTACTATCAGGCGGCCCGTATCGACCGCGCTTCCAAATGGGCCATCTTCCGTTATATCCAGCTGCCCAAATTGACCAACGTGCTGGTCATCGCGGTGCTGCTGCGCTTCATGCATTCGTTCATGATCTATGCCGAACCCTTCGTGCTGACCGGCGGTGGCCCAGGCAGCTCGACCACCTTCCTGAGCCAGTCGCTGGCCACCATGGCCATTGGCCAGCAGGACCTTGGACCCTCGGCGGCCTTTTCGATCATCTACTTCCTGGTGATCCTGCTGGTGAGCTGGGTGTTCTACACCACCATCATGCACATGCAAAAAGACAAGAACACCCAAGGGGGGGCATGACATGTACCGTCTGGACAATGCCCAGCAGGGCGAGAAATTCAATACCATCTTCAGCCGCACCACCCCGGCACAGCGCCGTCGTCGCAACGCTCGCAGCCGCTGGCGCTCGCGCCTGCTGCTGGGCCTGTATCTGTTCCTGATGATCCTGCCCATCTACTGGCTGATCAACATGTCGCTGCAGACCAACAGCGAAATCCTCGGCTCGATGACCCTGTGGCCACAGAATCTGACGTTCGATAACTACCTGCGGATTTTCAACAATCCCAGCTGGTACATGGGCTACGTCAATTCGATGGCCTATGTGTCGCTGAACATGCTGATCACCATCTGCGTGGCACTACCGGCCGCCTACGCGTTCAGCCGCTATCGTTTCATCGGTGACAAGCACCTGTTCTTCTGGCTGCTCACCAATCTGATGGCACCACCCGCGGTGTTTTTGCTGCCCTACTTTCAGCTCTACTACTCGGTAGGCCTGTTCGACACCCACATTGCCGTCGCGCTGGCCCACTGTCTGTTCAACATCCCGCTGGCCATCTGGATTCTGGAAGGCTTCATGAGCAGCGTCCCCAAGGAGATCGACGAAACGGCCTACATCGATGGCTACAGTTTTCCGCGCTTCTTCGTGACCATTTTCCTGCCGATGATTCGTTCGGGCATCGGCGTGACGCTGTTTTTCCTGTTCATGTTCTCCTGGGTAGAGCTGCTGCTGGCCCGCACCCTGACCGCCACGGATGCTCAGCCAATCGGCATGATCATGACTCGTACGTCCACCGCATCGGGCATCGATTGGGGCACCCTGGCCGCGGCCGGCGTGCTGACCATCGTGCCGGGCATCCTGGTGGTCTATTTCGTCCGTAAACATATCGCCAAGGGCTTTGCCCTGGGTCGCACCTGAAGGAGCAACGGCCATGTCCTGGATGGTATGGACCACCCCTACTGCCATTTTCTTTTCATCGATCGCTGCCATGCTGGCGGGGATGACTCTGTGGGAGATTCTCTCGCCCACCATCGAACGCAAGGGCTTTCTCCCCATCAGCACCACGCGGGGCGACCGGCTGTTCATCGGCCTGCTGTCGGCAGCGTTCATTCACCTGGGCGTGATTGGCTTCACCACGCTCTCGATCTGGATTGCACTGGCACTATCAGCGGTTTGGCTGCTGGTGTTGATGCGCTGGGGCTGAGCGCCTACTGGGCGGTCTCGGCGTACTACCGCGGTACCAAGGATGCTCACGTTATCAGGGAAGAGCACAACAAAACGAGGTCAACATGCGTAATAACAACTTCAAACTCACTACCCTCGCTGCCAGCCTGCTGCTGGCCTCGGGGGCCCTCATGGCCGACGACCAGGAAGCACGCGCCATTGCCGAACGGCTGGTCGATGAGCACTTCCAGAACTCTACCCTGAGCCGCGAGGAGCAGATAGAGGAGCTGCTGTGGTTCGCCAAGGCTGCCGAGCCGTTCCGAGGCATGAATATTCAGACCGTCGCCGAGGGTCTGACGACCCACGTCTACGAAAGCGAAGTGCTGGCCCCGGCGTTCAGCGAGCTGACCGGTATCAACATCACCCACAACATCATCGGCGAAGGTGATGTGGTGGACACCATGCAGAACCAGATGCAGTCCGGCAACAGCATCTATGACGGTTTCGTCAACGATACCGATTCCATCGGCACGCATATCCGTTACGGCACCACCATCAACCTGACCGAGGCCATGGCCAACGAATGGGCAGACTACACCCTGCCTACGCTGGACCTGGACGACTTCATCGGCCTGCAGTACGGCACCGGGCCTGATGGCAGCGTCTACCAACTGCCGACCCAACAGTTCGCCAACCTTTACTGGTTCCGCTATGACTGGTTCCAGCGTGAAGACCTGCAGGAACAGTTCCGTGAAATCTACGGTTACGACCTGGGCGTTCCCACCAACTGGACGGCCTACGAGGATATCGCCGAGTTCTTTACCGTCCACGTGGGCGAGATCGATGGCACCAAAGTGTATGGCCACATGGATTATGGTCGCCGCGACCCGTCGTTGGGCTGGCGCTTCCACGACTCCTGGCTCTCGATGGCCGGCATGGGCAGCCCAGGGGTGCCGTTTGGCAATCCCGTCGACGACTGGGGCATCCGCGTGAACGAGGAGAGCCAGCCGGTGGGCGCCAGCGTCAGCCGCGGTGGTGCCACCAACTCACCGGCGTCGGTATTTGCCATGCAGAAAGCCGTGGATTGGCTGCGTGACTTTGCCCCCGCCGAAGCCCAGGGCATGACGTTCGGTGAAGCCGGGCCGGTGCCTGCGCAGGGTCACATTGCCCAGCAAATCTTCTGGTATACCGCCTTCACTGCCGACATGACCGACCCCTCCGTGGCCGTGACCGATGACGAAGGCAACCCGCTGTGGCGCATGGCACCCTCGCCCACGGGCCCGTATTGGGAAGAAGGCATGAAAGTGGGTTATCAGGACGTAGGTGCCTGGACCTTCTTCGACTCCACGCCCGAAGACCGTCGTACGGCGGCCTGGCTGTTCGCCCAGTTCACCGTGGCCAAGACCACCTCGCTGGAAAAACTGATGCACGGCCTCACACCCATTCGTGAATCCGACATCTTCTCGGACCAGATGACCGAAATGGCCCCCAAACTCGGCGGCCTGGTGGAGTTCTACCGCAGTCCCAACGAGTCCAACTGGACGCCGACCGGCACCAACGTGCCTGACTATCCGCGCATGGCACCGCTGTGGTGGCAAAACCTGGCACCGGTCATGAGCGGTGAAGTCACGCCCCAGGAAGGTCTGGACAAGCTGGCGGCCGACATGGACAACACCATGAATCGCCTGGCTCGGGCCAATGTATTCGACAGCTATGCCCCGGTACTCAACGAAGAGCGTGACCCCCAATACTGGCTGGATCAGGACGGCGCGCCCAAACCAAAACTCGACGATGAAATGCCGCAGGGTACCACCGTGCCCTACGACGAAATGATGGAAGCCTGGATGGCCGCAGGCACTCGCTGAGCCCTTGGGCGGGCGCAAGCCCGCCCATCGTTTCGGAGTCAATGACGACCGCGTGCCAACCTGGGGCTTTTTCTTGATAAGTGGATCCGCCATGAAACTGCGTAACCGTAATGTAGAGAAATTGCACACCGATGACTTTGACGCACTGATCATTGGTGGTGGCATCAATGGTGCAGCCAGCGCTGCGGCGCTGGCAGGCAAAGGCGCCAAAGTGGCCCTGATTGACCGTGGTGACTTCGCTGGCAGTACCAGCATGCACTCCTCCAACCTGGTTTGGGGGGGAATCAAATATATGGAAAGCAAGGACTTTGCCCTGGTGCGCAAGCTCTGCAAGAGCCGTAACCACCTGATCAAGAGCTATCCTTCGACGGTGGAAGAAATTCGCTTTTTGACCACCATCACCCAAGGTTTTCGGCACTCGCCCCGCTATCTGTGGGCGGGTACCTGGCTGTACTGGCTGATGGGCAATGGCTTTACACGCCTGCCCCGCCTGCTGTCTCCCAAGAAACTCAAGCAGGAAGAGCCCATCATCGATATCAAGGAGGCCGTGGGCGGGTTCGAATATTCCGATGCCTACCTGCACGACAACGATGCCCGCTTCGTCTTCAACTTCGTGCGCCATGCGTTGAACTACGGTGCCGTCGCCGCCAATTACGTCGAGTCGCTGGGCGCCGAACGCGATGGCGAACACTGGGTCACCCGCGCCCGCAACGTCATGGACGGCACGACCTTCAATATTCGTTCCAAAGTGTTGATCAACGCCGCCGGGCCGTGGGTCGACCAGCACAATGCCCTGACGGGCCAGAAGACCACCCATCAGCACTTGTACTCCAAGGGCATTCACCTCATCGTGCCCCAGCTCACGGCGACCAAGCGCGTTCTGGCCTTCTTTGCCGATGATGGCCGTCTGTTCTTCGTGATCCCCATGGGCAATCGTACCTGTATCGGCACCACCGATACGCACATGGAAAACCCTGAGGTCGATGTCACGGCAGACGACATCGCCTTCGTGCTGGAAAACATCAACAAAAGGCTGACACTGGACAAACCGCTGACCCAGGATGACATCATCTCCACCCGCTGCGGCGTGCGGCCGCTGGCCATCAAGGCCGAACAAGGCAGCGACCGAGACTTTCTGCAGCTGTCACGCAAGCACGTCATCGATACCAACCCGGAAAGCGCGCATATCAGCATCTTTGGCGGCAAGCTGACCGACTGCCTGAACGTGGGCGATGAAATTTCCGATGAAGTCATGAAACTGGGCGTTACCCTGCCCGACCCCAGCTTTCACTGGTACGGTGAGCCACCCGAGCCGGTCAAGCAGCAGTTCATGGACCAGGCCAAGCGCATGAATCTGGACGCCATGACGGCCGCCACCTCCTCCGAGCCGCTCTCCTCTCGGCTGTGGCGACGCTATGCCGAACAGGCCATCCCGATGCTGGAAAAAATCCGCCAGGACCCTTCGGAGGCCGATATTCTCATCGAAGGCACCGAGTACATCCGCTGTGAAATCGAGCATGCCCGAGACCATGAAATGATCACCCAGCTGGAAGATTTTCTGCGTCGGCGTGCCAAGGTGTCGATGGTGGTTCATCACGAGCAGCTACGCCACTCCAGCGGGTTGCAAGAAGCCTGCCGCGTGCTGTTCGGTGAAGAGGCCGAGGCACGCCTGGCCACCTACTTTGCGGAAAACCGCGATACTTCTCGCCCCCCCAGCGAACCCGCCAGCCTGGCGTAAAAACCCCGCTTGCGGTGCACGCCCAATAAAAAGCCCCCTGCCATCACTGGCAGGGGGCCAATCAGTTCAGCAAGCGAGTGACGACCTACTCGTCGTGTACCACCGCCAGTTGAGAGTCGCCGGCCAGCACTTCATCCCAGGCCTCTTCCAGGGTACACCCCAGTCGGCTGTCGATGGTGTCGATAACCTCGACCGCGTGTTGCAGCGACTCGCGATTGCCTTTTAGCGCCAGGACCAGTTTGGCCAGATCCTGTTTACTGAAAGCGCTAGCGATACGGTCAGCTTGTTGGCTCAATTCGATGCAGTTCATGGTAAGTCCCTCATGGTATGCTCAGCCGCTGCCTGTTACTGTTCACGAAGTGTGGTAATCAAGCAGCCATCTTATTAATGAAGAATGATGACATTGCTACTCATGCTGGGCCGGGTAAGTGCCCAGTTCGGTAACTGCGAAACGGTCACAAGCGTTACAAGACCTTCGCCTTTGGCGCTTTGGTAAAACGTCAGCGCCTCGGTGTGTAGCAAGGAACCCTGCGGCGTATCGGGATAACAAGACACCGCCCTGATCCATGACTTCACTATGGTTCACGGGGGCAATACTCACAATGCACCCTTGGCAGCAGGCGCGGTTGTAGCTTGACTACAGAAACGTCAAAACCATGAAAGTGCTGATGGTTACTTTCACAAGCGCAGTTAAACGACTGTTTTAAATGAAACTTGAAAAACAAGTAAGAGTGCTAACAAAAACCTGAATACTGAAAAAACATAATAAAAAAACGCCACCCTTGTTTGGGCAGCGTTTATTGCTTGAATCCAGGCAGCAAATAGGCGTGATATAGAGACTACGTGGAGCGCACGCGGGAAACGGCATCCAACCAGCCCTGATAAAGCTGTTCGCGAGTCGCCTCCTCCATGCTGGGCGTGAAGCTCTTCTCGCAGCGCCACAGCTGTTCGATCTCTTCCAGGGTGTCGTACCACCCCAGCCGCAGTCCGGCCAGATACGCCGCCCCCAGCGCCGTGGTTTCCAGAATCGTCGGTCGATCCACCTGCACGTTGAGCATGTCGGCCAGAAACTGCATCACCCAGCTATTTTTCACCATGCCGCCATCGACACGCAGGTTGCCTGGCGCGGCATCCATGTCATCGTTCATGCAGAGCTGAAGGTCTCGAGTCTGGTAACACACCGCCTGCAGCCCGGCCGCGACGATTTCGGCGATCCCGGTATCCCGAGTCAGGCCAAAAATGGCGCCGCGGGCCTTGGGGTCCCAATGGGGGGCACCCAGCCCGGTAAAGGCAGGCACCAGGTACACGCTGTGCCCGCTACGGGTTTTCTGGGCCAAGGCTTCGGTTTCCGAGGCGTCGGCAAACAGGTTCAGTCCGTCACGCAGCCACTGCACGGTCGCCCCGGCCACGAAGATACTGCCCTCCATGGCGTAGGTGGGCTTGCCGTTGATCCGGTAACCCACGGTGGTCAGCAGGCGGTTGCGGGAAACCGACGGCGTATCGCCGGTATTCACGATCATGAAACAGCCCGTGCCGTAAGTGCTTTTGCCCATGCCGGGTTTGAAGCAGGCTTGCCCGACCAGAGCTGCCTGCTGGTCACCCGCAACCCCGGCGATGGGCAAGGCAGCTCCCAGCCAGTGGGCTGCCATCGTGCCAAAGTCGTCGCTGGAGTCTTTCACGTCTGGCAGCATGTTGGCGGGCACGTCGAACAGCGCCAGCAGCTCATCGTCCCAACGCTGCTCATGAATATTGAACAGCGCCGTACGCGAGGCGTTGGTGGCATCGGTGACGTGCTGTTGGCCTTCGGTCAAGCGCCAGATCAGGAAACTGTCGATGGTACCGAAGGCCAGCTCACCCTTGGCCGCCCGTTCGCGGGCGCCCTCGACCCGATCGAGTATCCAGGCCAGCTTGGTGGCAGAGAAATAGGGGTCGATCAGCAGGCCGGTTTTGGCCTGCACCGCCTCGGTATGGCCCTCGTCCCGCAGCGCCTGACAGCGTTCGGAGGTGCGCCGATCCTGCCAGACAATGGCGTTATAGAGTGGCTTGCCCGTGGCGCGATCCCATACCACCGTGGTTTCTCGCTGGTTGGTGATGCCGACACCGTCTATCTGTTCGGCACTGACCTGGGCCTTGGCCAGCACCTCTCGGCAAGTCTCCACTACGGAGTCCCAGATATCCTCCGGGTCGTGCTCGATCCAACCGTCCTTGGGAAAGTGCTGGGGAAACTCCTGCTGGGCAACGGCCGCTACCTGGCCCTGGCGGTCGAAGAGAATGGCACGAGAGCTGGTGGTACCTTGATCGATGGCAAGAATGAAGGAGGACATATCGTGTTCACTTTGTTGTAGGGTTCTTTCGATTTTGTCGGTTTTGTTTCGTTTTATTATGCTCCAAGGCTACGCCAGCGGCTCGCAATGCTCAAGTATGAAACTTGCCAAGGTGGCGACGCCTTTCCCGCTGGGTCAGGCGATGTGCAGCGCCACATCGTGCTGGGTAAGCAGACGGGTAATCGACTCCGGCGGCCGACGGTCGGTGAACAGCGCATCCAGTTGCGACAGATTGCCCTGACGCACCACCGGGTTACGGTGAAACTTCGAGTAGTCGGCAGCGAGATACACCCGACGAGAGTTGGCGATAATGGCCTGGGCCACGCGCACTTCCTGGTAGTCGAACTCCAGCAGCGAGCCATCTTCATCGATACCACTGATACCGATGATGCCGTAATCCACCTTGAACTGATTGATGAAGTCGATGGTGGCTTCACCGATGATGCCGCCATCCCGCGAACGCACCTGCCCCCCGGCGATGATCACCGTGAAGTCTTCCTTGTGCTGCAGGATGGCAGCCACGTTCAGGTTGTTGGTGATGATTTCCAGCCCCTGATGCTCCAGCAGCGCCTGGGCAATCATCTCGTTGCTGGTACCGATATTGATGAACAGGGAAGCATGGTGAGGAATATGCTGGGCCATGCAGCGGGCAATCCGCTCTTTCTCTTCCAGGTGCAGCGTCTTGCGCGTGCTGTAGGCGGTGTTCACCGTGCTCGACTCGACCCCTACACCGCCATGCACGCGCCGGACGCGCCCATCATTGGCCAGGGTATTCAGATCACGCCGGATGGTCTGGGGCGTTACCGCAAAATGTTCGGTCAGTTGCTCGATGCTCATGTAACCATGCTGGCGCACCAGCTCGACAATGGCATCCTGGCGATACTGCTGGTTCATAAGCCCGGCCTGTTCGTTATTGATTGATCCATGTGCGTAATAGATTAGCAAAATTTTCGATAATCGATCACGCGAACATAGCCAAAAGCCGATGAGGTATTGCTTATAGTGGCCAGACCCACAGAATCATCGGTATCGTCACGCACATCACCACCAGCGAGAGCGGCAACCCCAGCTTCCAGTAATCACCAAAGCGGTAGCCCCCTGGCCCCAGCACCAGGGTGTTGGACTGATGACCGATAGGCGTGAGGAAGGCACAAGAGGCGCTGACGGCCACCACCATCAGGAAGGGGTCCAGGGAAACGTCGAATCCATTGGCCAGGCTGGCGGCAATGGGCGCCATCAGCAGCGCGGCAGCGGCATTATTGACCACGTTCGACAGCAGCATGGAGAGCAGAAAAAGTCCCGCCAGGGAGACGATCACCGGCCACTCCAGGCCAAAGGTCAGCAGCGCGTTGGCAATGATCGCTGCCCCGCCGCTGGTTTCCAGCGCTTCACCCACGGGCAGCATGGCCGCCAGCAGCACGATCACCGGCCCGTCGATGGCCTGATACCCCTCTCGCAGCGGCAGCACGCCGATCAACAGCGACACCAGCGCCGCCGTGCTCATGGCCACCGCAGCGGGCAGCAGATCAAGCAGCATGGCGATAATGGCCAGCACGAAAATACCGATCGAGAGCAGCAGTTTGCGCGGCTGGCCCAGGTTCAGCTCGCGGTTGGCCAGCGGCAGGCAGCCCAGCGTGGCCAGGCTGTCGGCGATCTCGTTTTCACTGCCCTGCAGCAGCAGGACGTCGCCGGTTTGAAAGCGAATGTCACGCAGCCGCTGCTTGAGTCGGGCGCCGTCACGGGCCACCGCCACCAGATGCAGGCCAAACTGATGATGCAGGCGCAGTTGGCGCACGCTGCGATTGACCATCATCGAGTCGTTGCGCACCACCGCCTCGATCAACTGCAGCCCTTCGGTATCGACGGGCTGGCGCTCCTTCGCCGCTTGCTCGTCGCTTTCGTCTTCTTCGGCGTCGTCAGGCTCGGCAATGACGCTCAGGCCCACCTTGTCTTCCAGCAGCCTCAATTCATCGGGGCCTGCCTCCAGCAGCAGGATATCGCCCTCGCGCAGTACGCCGTGGAAACGGTAGCCTGCCCGCCGGTCATCGTCGCGCACCACCGCCAGCACGGGAATGGTCTCTTCCAGCTCGTCGCGCAGCTGTTGCAGCGTCAGTCCGTTGGCTTTGGAGGCCTCGCTGACCTTGAGTTCGACCAGGTAATTGGCGGTGTCGAACATGTCATCACCCGCCGACTGGGCATTGCGTTTGGGGGTGAATCGCCAGCCCACCAGCACAATGAAGGCCAGACCCGCCAACGCCACCGCAGCACCCACGGGCGTAAAGCTGAACATGCCGAAATTTTCGCCCGTGATATTGCCACGATACGCCGAGATGATGATGTTCGGCGGAGTACCGATCAGGGTGGTCAGGCCGCCCAGCAGCGAGCCAAACGCCAGCGGCATCAACAGCAGCGAGGGCGACGTATCGTGTTCTCGCGCCAGCCGCATGGCCACCGGCAACAGCAGTGCCAATGCCCCGACATTGTTCATGACCCCCGACAACAGCACCACCGTGCCCACCAGCACCAGCAGCTGCAGCATCAGGCGCTCCCCGACCTTGAGCACCTGATTGGCAATGACGTCCACCACCCCCGAGCGTTCGAAACCACGGCTCAGCACCAGCACGGCGGCAACGGTGATCACCGCCGGGTGGCCAAAGCCCATGAACGCATCGTCTGCGGGTACCAGCCCCAGCATGACCGAGCCCAGCAAGGCCGCCAAGGCCACCAGGTCATAGCGAAAGCGCCCCCAGACAAACGCCGCCAGGGTGAGTCCAAGAACCACAAAGACCAACGTGCTGGGCGCAAGCCCCAAACTTTCCATGGACATAGAGTGCCATCTCCCTGAGCGTTACAGCGGCGCGACTCCCTCCGCCATCTTCTCATTACATTAGACGATCGCAGTCATGCCGTACAGCCTCTGGATAACCGTCATTCACTGCGCAGAGAACCGCAAAACGCTCGGCAAAACCGAGCGTTAGAGGCGTACCAGGGGGAGGTGCAGGTTCAGCGTCAGGCTGGGCGATGCAGGCGCGCCAGCAGGCGTTCGACGGCCTCCAGGTGCTCTGGCTCGTTATGGCACAGCCCTTGGAACACGGCGCAAACGTCCAGAAAGGCTTTCAGCTCCATGTCCGGTGCCATTTTCATCAGCCGCTTGGTCAGGCGTGTGGCCTTGGGGGGCTGGCTGGCCAGACGCGCTGCATGGACCATGGTAGCCTCCATGAGCTGTTCAGGCTCGACCACTTCTAGCACGACGCCGTAGGCAAGCGCCTCGTCGGCATCGATCACGCGGCCTGACAGGGTCAGTTCGAAAGCACGCTGATAGCCGATCTGGCGCTGCAGGAACCAGGCACCGCCATCGCCGGGGATGATGCCCAGATTGAGAAACGTCTCGCCGAAGCTCGCCTTGCGGGAAGCAATACGTAAATCCGCCATATTGGCCAGGTCGAACCCGGCACCGATGGCCGCACCATTCACGGCGGCAATGATCGGCACTTCCACCTGGGCAAGCGCCAGCGGCATGCGCTGAATACCCTGACGATAACGCTCGGCGACTTCTGCCACGTCGCCAGCGAAGTCGCCGCTGCGGTTGGCCATGTCCTTGACATTGCCGCCTGCACAGAAGGCGCTGCCTGCTCCTGTGATGACCAGCACCGATACCTCTGGGCAAGCATTGACCCAACGAGCCGTGGCCAGGATGTCATCCACCAGTGCCGTGCCGGTCAAGGCGTTGCGCACGTCATGGCGGTTCAAGGTCAGCGTGGCGACCCGCTCGTGCAGCGTCAGGGTGGCATCGGTCAAGCTGGGCAACGTCATCATCATTGGTCGCGCTCCACGATAATGCGGGCATCCACGATGGCATACCCGGTAGGGTGCCCCTGCGGATAGGCCAGCACGGGGTTCAAGTCGAGTTCCTGAATTTCGGGGTAGGCCTCCACCAGCCGCGAGACCTGCATCAGCAGAGCCACCAGGGCCGGTTTGTCCACACCGGCAGCGCCGCGCACGCCGTCGAGGACTTTCTGCGCCTTGATCTGTTCCACCATGGCGTAGGCATCCCGCTCGCTCAGCGGCAGAGCCCGGAAGGCAACGTCTTCCAGCACCTCCACGAAAATGCCGCCCAGGCCAAACATCACCACCGGCCCGAATACCGGGTCACGGAACATGCCGATGATCACTTCGACCCCTGGCTGGGCCATGGGGCTCACCAGCACGCCTTCGAAGCGGGCCCGGGGGTCGTAGGCATGGGCATTGTGCTGGATGGCCTGGAACGCCTCGCGCAGCGCCTCTGCCCCGCTCAGGTGGAGCTTGACGCCGCCCGCATCGGATTTGTGCAGAATGTCCCGCGACACCACCTTCATGGCCAAGGGCTGCTGGCCTGCCTGTTCGATGACCGATGTCAGCTCATCGGCCTGGCTTACCCACCACTGGGGTGGCACGGCAATGCCGTGTTCGGCCAACAGTGCCTTGGCTTCGAACTCGAACAGGTCGCGCCCTTCTGCTCGGGCCCCGGCGAGCAGCGCGACTCCCTTGGCCGTGGGCTGCCAGGGCGTCTCCAGGCGCCGAACCTGCGTCAGGTACTCGCCTCGCTCGCCCAGCGCCGCCAACACCCTGACCGCGTGTTCGATGGAGGCATACACCGGCAGCCCTGATTCATGCAGGTGGCGTAGCGCAGGCGGCTTGATGGGCGCGTACAGGCTGTACACCACCAACGGCTTTTCGCTGCCCTGGGCCAACGCCAGCAGTTGCTTTGCCCCCTGCAGCTCGTCGTCGGCCAGCGACTCGGAAAACCGCAGGCTGTAGCCACCAAACATGCCCACCAGGAAGACGCTGTCGACGCCGGGGTCGGCCATCACGATTTCGACACAGCGAGCCAGCAGCGACGGGCAGGCATCCGAGGAGCCCGCCACATCCACAGGGTTGTCCAGCGCCGCTTGGGGAAGCAGCACCTCTTCCAGAGCGTGACGCGTGGACGGTGCCAGCGTCGCCAGGCTCAGCCCGGCTTCGGCGAGCCGATCGGCGGCGATGGTGGCCTGGCCGCCGCCGTCGGAAATCACCGCGACCCGCTTGCCGGGCGCCTGCTGCAACTGCCCCAGGCCTTCAGCAACAGGCAGGATCTCGTCGGAGTACTGCACCACGCTGACACCCACCTGACGCAGCAGGTCTACCGTCATTTGGTAGCTGCCTGCCAGGGCGCCGGTGTGCGAGCTGGCCGCTTTTTGCCCCTGCTCGGTGGCGCCGGATTTGTACACCACCACCGGCTTGTGCGCCGTGACCTGGCGGGCCACGTCCAGAAAGCGCCGTCCATCCCGAAACCCTTCCACGTACAGGGTCGCCACTCGGGTATGCGGGTCCTCACCGAGATAGCGCAGGTAGTCGTTGAAACCAATGTCGCTTTGGTTACCGGGGCCAATATAGCTACTGAATCCTACCTGGCCGTTATGCTGTGCTTCCAGGGCCAGCGCCAGCAGCATATTGCCCGATTGCGAGACGATACCGATGTCGCCTGCCCTGACATTGGCCAGGTCCAGCAGGTTGATGCGCTGATGCAGGTTGAACAGACCGGAGGTGTTGGGGCCGATGATGCGCACCCCATGCGCCTCGGCCGCCGCCATCATCGCTTCCTCCAGGGCAGCCCCTGCCGCCCCGGTTTCGCCGAACCCGCTGGCCAGCACTACCGCGCCCTTGATCCCCTGACGGCCACACTCGGCAATCAGCGCCGGTACGCTGGCAGCCGGGGTACACAGCAGAGCCAGCTCCGGCGTACCCGGCATGTCCGCCAGTGAGGGCCAGGCCGGAATGTCGAGGATCTGCTCCGCCTTGGGGTTGATGGGGTAGATCGCCCCCTCATAGCCGCCCTTGATCAACCCCAGCAGGGCTTTGTAGCCGCGCTTGGTCGGGTCGGCAGAGGCACCGACGATAGCGATACCCGTTGGGGAAAGCAGTGTGTGCAGCGGGCTGCGGGAGCCGGGTGATTCATTGAAGCGGTGCATGACGTGACCTGTAGGGCAAAACGGACGATAAAAGGATGGCAAGGTGGCAGCCGGCTCATTTGCCCTGAAAACGCGGGGCACGTCGTGCGGCAAAGGCATCGACCCCTTCTTGCCAATCATCGGTGATCGAGCAGGTAAACACGGCGTCCAGCTCCTGCTGAAGCTGGCTTTCCATGCTGGTTTCGCTGGCGCGATTGAGCAGCGGCTTGAGCATCGCCATGGAGACCGGCGCCTGCCCGGCCAGCCGAGTAGCCAGCGCCTGGGCCTGAGCCATCAGCTCGGCTCCCGGATGGTTGGCCAGTGCCAGACCGATCCGAGTGGCCTCCACGCCATCGATGCGGTCGCCCAGATACAGCAGGCGGCGCGCCTGGCCCAGGCCCACCCACTGGGGCAGGCGCTTCGAAACACCGCCCCCGACACAGGTGCCAATACTGGTTTCGGGGAAGCCGATCTGGGCATCCTCGGCCATGACGATGAAATCACAGGCCACGGCCATTTCTGCCCCCGCCCCCAAGGCATAGCCATTCACCGCCGCCACCACCGGCTTGCCCAGCTGGTCGATGGCTTCACAGGCATCATTGCCCAACTGCAGATAAGCCCGCCGCTGAAACAGCGAGCGCTGGGCGCCGCCATGGGCTTTCATATCCGCGCCGACACAAAAGGCGCGCCCCTCTCCGGTCAGGATCACCGCTCTTACCTGCGCTGCGTGCTGGGCAAAGCGCAGGGCGTCGAGCAGCTCTTCATAAAGGGTTTCAATCACCGCGTTCAGCCGGTGGGGTCGGTTGAACCGCAGGGTCAGCACGTGTTCATCCAGAGAGATCAGGAGCGTTTCATAGGTGGGCAGCGCGGGCGCGTCGGCAGACATGATGCTGTTGGTAACCTCGTTCGGAAAAAACAAATAAGGGAACGATTGTTCCTTTAAATAGAAAAAGAGAAACAAACGTACTGCCGAACGATAGGACACTGCTGGGGGATAATCAATACATTCGTGACAAAAACATTTATCATTGGCACAAACGTTTTAAACTTCATCAAAGAGAGCCCCATGCCTGACCACGCCACCCGCCCTGCGCCCGACCTGGAAAGCGTCCACCGGCAGCTGGCCGAGCACTACGCCACGCTCAGCCCACAGCTCAAACGGGCGGCCAGCTATGTGCTGGAACACCCGACGGAAATGGCGTTTCAGTCAGTGCGTAAAACGGCCCAGTCCGCGTCGGTGACGCCTTCCACTCTGGTCCGGCTGGCCAAGCGGCTGGGCTTCGAGAGTTACGAGTCGTTTCGGGAGGTTTTTCAATCGGCGGTGCAGGCCGCACCGGTCGAGCTGAGCGGCCGTGCCAGTCGGCTCAAGCAGCAGGTGCGCAACCCGCAAGAGGCGCTGTTCGTGGAGGTGGGTGATGCCGCTTTCGACAACATTGGCAGGCTCTTCACGGCGGATAACCAAGCGCGGGTAAAAGACGCCGCCGAGCGCATACTGGCGGCTCGCCGGGTGGCCGTGATCGGCTTTCGCGATACCTTTGCTTGCGCCTACCACTTTGCCTACGTGGGGCGTATCGCCATGCCCGACGTGACGCTGATTCGCGGACAGGAGGGCGGGCTCCTGACGGAGCTGGCGCCCTTCGACGAACAGGACGTGGTGGTGGCTTTCGGCTTCGAGCCTTACTGCGCCGAAACGGTCAAAGCGCTGGAGATTGCCCGCGCCAACGGCGTGCAGGCCATCGTGATCACCGACACCCTGCGCTCACCGCTGGTGCCTGGCGCCAGCGTGACGTTCACCGTCGCCAACGCCACGCCTCACTTCTTTCCGTCGCTGCTCTCGGCCATCACGCTCAGCGAAGCGATTCTGGCCGAGTGCGTGGCCGTCGGCCCCGACCAGCTGGTGGATAACGTGGCCAGCTTCGAGCGGCGCATGCGCCAGCTGGGGGCCTATGTCGACGTGGACTAGCCCCCGGCTCAGGCGAGCGACTCAGGGCAGCAGAATGGTCGAGCCGGTCGTCTTGCGGCTCTGCAGCGCATCCTGGGCCTTGCCTGCTTCCTGTAAGGGATAGCGGTTGGCGACATCGATGCGAATCTTGCCGCTTTCGATCATGGCGAAGAACTCTTCGCACATCATTTCCAGCCGCTCGCGGGTATCCGCATAGCCGTTCAGGCTGGGACGCGTGACGAACAGCGCTCCCTTTTGATTCAGGATACCGATATTGACGCCATCCACCGGGCCAGACGCGTTACCAAAGCTGACCATCAGCGAGCGCGGCTTGAGACAATCCAGCGACATCTCCCAGGTGTCCTTGCCCACGGAGTCGTACACCACATCACACATTTCACCGTTGGTCAGCTCGCGCACCCGCTCGACGACGTTCTCTTCGGTGTAGTTGATGGTGGCCCAGGCGCCATTGGCCATGGCCAGGTCAGCCTTCTCCTGAGAGCTGACGGTGCCGATCAGCTTCACGCCCAGCGCCTTGGCCCACTGGCAGGCAATCGAGCCTACGCCCCCGGCCGCCGCGTGGAACAAAATGGTCTCGCCGCCCTTGAGCGGCTGGGTTTGACGCAGCAGGTACTGCACCGTCAAGCCTTTCAGCATACTGGCCGCCGCCGTTTCGAAGTCGATGAAATCCGGCAGCTTGACCACCTTGGCCGCGGGCAGCGTGTGCAGCTCGGCGTAGGCGCCCAGCGGACCCTGGGCATACGCCACGCGGTCACCTACCTTGAGATGCGTGACGCCCTCACCCACCGCATCGACGATGCCTGCGCCCTCGGTGCCCAGGCCAGAAGGCATGCTGGGGGCCGGGTACAAGCCTGTGCGGAAATAGATATCGATGAAGTTCAGGCCAACGGCCTTGTTGGCGATACGGACTTCACCGGCAGCCGGTGCGACAGGCTCGACCTCGGCCCACTCGAGTACGTCGGAGCCACCGGTAGTGGAAAATTGAATACGCTTGGACATCAAAAAACTCCTGTGATTGGCGATGGGGTATCGCTTGTTATGAATTATCGTTTGCCGTGAATGATCGCATTGAGCCCCGTTTGATGAAAACACATGACGGGGACGGCACGGGTTCGCTATCCAACCGTGTCGGGGCGCTGAAATCAAGTCGTCCAACCCTCTGGCCGACACACGCCTGTCACGGGTACATGCTAGACTAAGGGCCATTTTATAACACGCCTGGTCACCACAAGACGGATCGTCCATGACCCACCCTGCCATTGAAGTACCCACACTGATCGCCCACCGCGGCTACTCTGCGGCCGCCCCCGAAAACACCCTCACCGCCGTGCGCGCCGCTCATCAGGCGGGGGCTCGCTGGGTTGAGCTGGATGTTCAACTGCTGGGGGATGGCACGCCTGTGATCTGGCACGACAGCGATGTGAGCCGCTGTTCGGACGGGCGCGGCGAGCTGGCCAACATGACCTGGCGCCAGGCCCAGGCGCTGGATGTGGGCAGCTGGTTCGGCGACCGCTTTGCGGGGGAACGCATGGCCAGCCTGGAGGCCATGCTGGCGCTGCTGAATGAGCTGGAAATGGGCGTCAATCTGGAAATCAAGGTCAACAAGGGGCGCGACCCCATTGCCCTGGTCGATGCGGTGCTGCCCATGCTGCTGGCAGCGCTACCTGCCGAGCGCTGCATCGTCTCCTCTTTTGACAGGGCCGCACTGGCCCACAGCCGTCGGCATGCGCCCCGAGAAGCTCTCGCCCTGGGCGCGCTTTACGGCAGTTTGCCCAAGCAGTGGCGCGCCCAATGTGCCGCCATCCAGGCGTTCAGCATTCACCCCCACTGGCCCCGGCTGAAGCGCACCCAGGCCGCTGCCATGCGCCGGGATGGCTATCAGATCCTGTGTTATACCGCCAACGATCCCAGTGCGTTTCAAAGCCGCTGGGCCTGGGGCATCAACAGTGCCATTACCGACGAACCAGCTGCTTTCCAGCGCTATCTCGACAACCGAAAAGAAGGATGACAATGAAGTATCTTGGTGCCCATGTCAGCGCGGCCGGTGGCGCTGATCAGGCCGTGCAGCGCGCGGTGGAGATCGGGGCGACGGCGTTTGCCCTGTTTACCAAAAACCAGCGTCAGTGGCAGGGCAAACCGCTCACTGACGAGGCCATCGCAGCCTTCAAGCGGGCGTGCCGCATCCATGGCTTCGCGCCAGCGCAGATCCTGCCCCACGACAGCTACCTGATCAATCTGGGGCACCCTGAGGCGGAGGGCCTCGACAAGTCGCGGGCCGCCTTCATCGATGAGATGCAGCGCTGCGAGCAGTTGGGCCTGACGCTGCTGAACTTCCACCCCGGCAGCCATTTGAACAAGATCAGCGAAGCCGACTGCCTGTCGCGCATTGCCGAATCCATCAACCTGGCTCTGGATGCCACTCAGGGCGTGACCGCGGTCATCGAAAACACCGCAGGCCAGGGCACCAACCTGGGCTGGCGCTTCGAACATCTGGCCAGCATCATCGAGCAGGTGGACGACAAGCGCCGGGTCGGCGTTTGCATCGACACCTGCCACGCCTTTGCCGCAGGCTACGACCTGCGCAGCGCCGAAGCGACCCGCGCCACGCTGGACGAACTGGGCAGCGTGGTGGGGTTCGAATATCTGTGCGGCATGCACCTCAACGATGCCAAAAGCGCCTTCGCCAGCCGTGTGGATCGGCACCACAGCCTGGGGCAAGGCAACATTGGTCTGGCGGCCTTCACCACGATCATGCAGGATGCGCGCATCGATGGTATTCCCATGATTCTCGAAACCATCGAGCCCGAGATCTGGGCCGAAGAGCTGAATTGGCTACGCGCTCAAGCCCCCGAGGCCGCCCCCGGCAGGTAGTGAATCACATCGTGAAAGCGTAACCGCGACGTACCGTTGTTGCGCATGGCGTGGGGCCGGTCCGCGAAAAAGCGCAGCCCCTCGCCAACACCCAGGGTTTGCCAGCGCTCGTCGATGCGCAGCTCCATCTCGCCTTCCACCACCACGATGTGCTCCACCACGCCGCTGGCATGGGCCGTGGATTCGCTCATGGCCCCCGGGGCCAACTCGATCAGGAACATCTCGAACCCCAGCAGGGGGTCGTAGGGGAACAGCAGGCGCGCCTGCATGCCCGCGCTGTCATCCCCCCACACCGACTCCCACCCATCCCGATGCAGCTCGCCCAGCGCGGGCTTGTCACTGTCGAACAGGGTAGAAAACGACACCCGAAACCCGCTGGCGATCTTCCACAAGGTGGCCACCGTGGGGCTCGACTCCCCACGTTCGATCTGCCCCAGCATCGCCTTGCTGACCCCGGTTTCACTGGCCGCGCGATCGAGGCTCCAGCCCCGCTCCTTGCGCAGCTGCTTCACCGTTCCTGAAATATGCTCGGCAATGGTATGCGGCGTTAAAGCCATGCGACTCTCCTGACGGTCGGATTCAGATAGCGGGGTTGGTCGGATGACTATCATGCCAGAAAATAGTTGTGCGTCATAACGCACAATGTTAGCGTGACCATCCGTGCGTTATAGCGCACGCTCAACATAACCACGTGGGAGCCACCCATGGACACGCCAACGACGCTGCCCTCTTCATCATCTGACTCGCCTCATCTATGGCGGGACATGAGCCTGTCTACGCTGATTGCCGGTTTCGTCGCCGTCATCATCGGCTATACCAGCTCCGCTGCGATCATTTTCCAGGCGGCCGCCGCTGCGGGCGCCTCCACGGCCCAGATCAGCTCCTGGCTATGGGCGCTGGGCATCGGCATGGGCATCACCTCGCTGGGGCTTTCGCTGCGTTACCGCATGCCGCTGCTGACCGCCTGGTCGACGCCGGGAGCCGCCTTTCTGGCCACCAGCCTGCCGGGAATTCCCATCGAAGAAGCCATCGGCGCGTTTCTGTTTTCGGCGCTGTTGATCACGCTGTGCGGTGTCACCGGGCTGTTCGAGCGTTTGATGCGCCATATTCCCGGCGCCATCGCCTCGGCCCTGCTGGCGGGCATTCTGCTGCGTTTCGGGCTGGAGCTGTTCAACGTCATGGAAAGCCAGTGGCTGCTGCCGCTGGCCATGCTGGCCGCCTGGGTTGCGGGGCGGCGCTGCTGGCCCTCACTGGCGGTGCCGGGAGTCCTGCTGGTGGGCGTGGGGCTGGCCCTGTGGCAAGGCCAGATCTCGACCCAGCCGATCCCGCTGGCGCCTACGCTGCCGGTCTTTACCGCCCCGGTATTCAACCCGATGACGCTGATCAGCATCGGCATTCCGCTGTTCGTCATCACCATGGCGACCCAGAACCTGCCCGCCGTGGCCGTCTTACGGGCCGCAGGCTATCGCCCCAACAGCTCACCGCTGATCACCTGGACCGGTGGCGCTACCCTGCTGCTGGCGCCGTTTGGCGGCTATGCGCTCAACATGGCGGCCATCAGTGCGGCGGTATGCCTGGGCCCAGACGCCCACCCCAACCCTAAGCGGCGCTACACCGCCGGGGTGGCTGCCGGGGTCTTCTATATCGCCATGGGCATCTTCGGAGCCACCGTAACCGGGGTGTTCAGCGCCTTGCCTAGCGTTCTGGTGATGGCACTGGCGGGCATTGCCCTGCTGAGCACGCTGGGCACGGGCCTGGCGGGCGCTTTCGAGAAGAGCGAACAGCGCGATGCCGCCATCGTGACCTTCCTGCTCACCGGTTCCGGCGTGACGCTACTGGGACTGGGCGGGGCTTTCTGGGGCCTGGTGGCGGGGCTTGTGGTACTCAAGATCGGCACATTCAACGCCCGCGCGCACCAGAAGGATCGCTAAAAAAACGCCTCGCCATCGTGGATGGCAGGGCGTCTATCGGCCAGCGGTGTACGGTGGTTACATCACCGCTGGTTCCATGTTGGCCAGGCGCTCTTCATCGAACACGCCGGACATGCGCACCATGGCCAGCGCTTCATCCAGACTGCTCATCTCTTCGATGACCAGCAGCTCGTTCTCCAGCGTTACCGGCTGACCGGCCTTGTCGGACAGCAACTTCTCCAGCGAGGCCACGTCCATGGCATCGTCGAGATGATGAATATCCACGGACGCACTGTTCTCGCTGGGCAGGTAGATAGTGCCGTTGGAGAAGTCCACTGCGTAGGCGATCACGC
Source organism: Halomonas sp. KM007 (assembly GCF_050709225.1). Classification (NCBI taxonomy): domain Bacteria; kingdom Pseudomonadati; phylum Pseudomonadota; class Gammaproteobacteria; order Oceanospirillales; family Halomonadaceae; genus Halomonas; species Halomonas sp. KM007. The sequence continues at coordinate 299,833 of NZ_CP136131.1, forward strand.
CCGGCACGATGAAGAACAGCAGGCCAACGCTATTGGCAATGGCGACCACGGGGTCGACATCACCGCTCAGCTGGCCTTTGCGTTCCGGATAGAAAAGCGTACCGCACCCACTCAATGCCACAATGGAGACACCAACGACCGCCCCCGTCAACCAACGGCGCACTGCTTGCTGCATGGAGGTTCCCTCGGAATTTTCAATGTAACGATAGCCATCATATGAAGTGACACGCTTGTTATAGGCGCAGGCTATCGCGTTACAAAACGGGTCGAGTTTAGCATATTTCGTGCTAAGCACACGCCCTGACGTCTACACAGGATTTTGCCGCCTTCCCCGCTTGGCCGTACAATGCCGCTTTCAACGCTGGATTAAGCGCAACGCGCTTCTCATACTCAGCACCATCGACAACCCAAGGAATGCTCACGCCCATGCGCGCCAGCCAACTATTGATCGCCACCTTGAAAGAAACCCCGGCCGACGCTGAAGTCATCAGCCACCAGTTAATGCTGCGCGCCGGTATGATTCGCCGTCTGACCTCGGGCCTGTATACCTGGCTGCCGCTGGGCCTGCGCACGCTGCGCAAGGTCGAAGCCATCGTGCGTGAAGAGATGAACCGCGCCGGAGCCCAGGAAGTACTGATGCCCGCCGTACAGCCCGCCGACCTGTGGCAGGAGTCGGGCCGCTGGGAGCAGTACGGCCCCGAGCTGCTGCGCCTGACGGACCGCCACGACCGCGACTACTGCGTGGGCCCCACCCATGAAGAGGTCATCACGGACCTGGTGCGCCGGGAAATTTCCAGCTACAAGCAGCTGCCGGTGAACTTCTACCAGATTCAGACCAAGTTCCGCGATGAAATTCGCCCCCGTTTCGGCGTGATGCGCTCGCGTGAGTTCATCATGAAGGATGCCTACTCTTTCCATCTCGATGAAGCGTCGATGAAAGAGACCTATCAGGCCATGTACGATGCCTACACGCGCATCTTCACGCGCCTGGGGCTCGACTTCCGCCCGGTGATTGCCGATAACGGCTCCATCGGTGGCACCGGCTCTCATGAGTTCCATGTGCTGGCCGACTCCGGCGAAGACGATATCGTCTTCTCCAACGCTTCCGACTACGCCGCCAACATCGAAAAAGCCGAAGCCCTGCCCGCCCCGTTGGGCAGTCAGGTAGAGCGCAGCGCGCCCAGCGAAGAGATGCGTCTGGTCGACACCCCCGATGCCAAGACCATTGCCGCCCTGGTCGAACAGTTCAACCTGCCTATCGAAAAGACCCTCAAGACGCTGATGGTCCACGCCGCAGAAGGTGGCCTGATTGCTCTGCTGGTGCGTGGCGATCACGCGCTGAACGAGGTCAAGGCAGAGAACCTGCCGCAGGTCAAGGCACCCCTGACCATGGCCAGCGAAGAAGAGATTCGTGCAGCAGTAGGAGCCGGCCCGGGCTCCCTGGGCCCCGTGGGCCTTGACATGCCGATCATCATCGACCGCAGCGTGGCGCTGATGAGCGACTTCGGCGCGGGCGCCAACGTCGATGGCAAGCACTACTTCGGTATCAACTGGGAGCGCGACGCCCCCCTGCCCCAGGTCGCCGACCTGCGCAGCGTGGTAGAGGGCGACCCCTCGCCGGATGGTCAAGGCACCCTGCTGATCAAACGCGGTATCGAAGTGGGTCATGTGTTCCAGCTGGGCCAGAAGTACTCCCAGGCCATGAATGCCAGCGTACTGGGCGACAACGGCAAGACCAGCCACCCGTTCATGGGCTGCTACGGCATTGGCGTGACCCGTGTGGTTGCCGCTGCCATCGAGCAGAACCACGACGATGCAGGCATCATCTGGCCCAACGCCATCGCGCCTTTCCAGGTAGCGCTGGTGCCCATGAACGCCCACAAGTCTCAGCGGGTGCGTGAAGAGTCTGAGCGCCTCTACCAGGCACTCACGGCGGCAGGTCTGGACGTGCTGCTGGATGACCGCGACACTCGTCCCGGCGTCAAGTTCGCCGACCTGGAACTGATGGGCGTGCCGCACCGCCTGGTGATCGGCGACCGTGGTCTGGACAACGGCGAGCTGGAGTACAGGGGCCGCCGCGACAGCGACGCCACCATGGTACCCGCCGACACGATCGTCGAGTTCCTGCGTGACAAAGCGGGCCTGGCACAGGGCTGATCGGCCCCTCATGCGGTACGGCCTGGTGCGAGCCCTGATGCTGGGGCTCGCAGTGCTGGGACTCAGCAGCGCCCTCACGGTAAACGCAGCGGAGCCCCCGCTGCGTTCGACCCTCGATGCAGCCGCGCTGCAAACGCCCTATCACCAGTGGAAACTTCAACAGTGGCGCACCCGTCAGGATGCGCCACTGTCGCGTTTCATGAATGACCCAGACATGCGGATGGCCTTGCTGACGCGGGTGTATCAGGAGGCCCATCTGGCCGGCCTGCCCCCCGACCTCGTGCTGGCGCTGATTCAGGTAGAGAGCGCCTTCAAGGCAGATGCCGTTTCTTCGGCGGGGGCCGTTGGGCTGATGCAGATCATGCCCTTCTGGGTCGCCGAGCTGGGCCTGCCCATGGACGACCTGACCGAACCCAACCGAAATCTGCGCTACGGCAGCACCATTCTGGCTCACTACCTTGCCGTTGAGCGGGGTGACTTCACCCGCGCTCTGGCTCGCTACAACGGCAGCCTCGGGCAAACCTGGTACCCCGAGCGGGTATTGAAGGCCTGGCGCGACCATTGGCGTTAGCCGGTCACTCAGTCACCCTGTCAACCTCTGCTTCAACGCTGTGCAGCAAGCCCGCCTTAGCCAGATTGGCCAGCAACTGTGCCACGTCACGCGTTACCTGCAGCAGCGACGCCCCTTCGAAGAACGCCACGAGCGTCTCACTCAATTCCTGCAGGTTCATCGGCTCATGCTGCAATAGAGCCCATACTGCGCGGCTGGTCGCGTTCATTCGATGAATATCACCCCCGTTCTGGCCAATCACGAACAGCTCATCGCCCAGCGACCACTCGAAGGCCGCCGGGCTGGTGTGCCAGTAGCGGGCGTCGTCCAAGGGCAGCGCCGGTACCTCCGCCCGTTCAGCACTTGCCACCGATTGCCCCTGCTGCCGATCTGCAGAGAACGGCTGACCCTCCCAGCACTGTGCCAGCCACAGGGCTGCCTCATAAGCATCCGAGTATCGCAGCAGAAAGCACGGTAGCCGCTGCAGTAGCGGCAGGAAGCGATCCATCAGCGCCTGATCCGACTCGTGCTCGGCAAAGTTCTGTTGCAACAACTGCCACAGGCCATCGCCGGGCTGCAGGCGTGTCAGTTGGGGGGCCGTCAACGTGGAGTCTCGGTCGATGAGCAGCACGGCCCCCAGCGGGGAGCGGTCGCCATGGGCTGCCAGTTGGGAACTCGACAAGTTCAGATAACCGTAACGGTCGTCGAAAGGACCAAGATGGCAGGCCACGAAGTGCTGAAAATCTACCGACAAGGCCTCCGGGACCGGTAACCGCAAACGCGGCGCCACGCCAAGCGCGATGCCTTCACCGTCAGGAGTGAGCGCCAGCACATCATCCCCGAATACACGGCAGCCTGCGGCAGCAAATGCCGAGGTCAAGGTACTTTTTCCAGCACGGTGGGCATCGGGAAAAATCACCAGCTGCCCGTTGAGCTCCACCGAGCCACAGTGCAAGCCCACCAGCTCAGGGTGGCGATGCAGGAACGCCCCGGCCAAATCGGCGACGACGCTACAGGCAGTGCCGACATCAGTGTCCAACAAGACACCTTGGGGCAGCGCGGGAGCTTCCTGCCAGTAGCCGTCGGGGTGCTGCCAAACGCAGATTTCGGGGATTTCCGGCAACGCCGAGCAGCGTTCGATGGGCCAGCCTGGCATCGCCTGCTGCAACACGGGCAAGAGCTCCTCCGCCTCTACCAGGCGCAGGCAGGGGCCAATACTGGTCAGATGGTAGTCGTGCTCATTAGGGATGGCCATGACCGGTTACCACCTGGGCAGCACGCGACTAAGGCGGATTTCGATGACGCCATCACGCTCCCAGCGGGATCGATGCGGGCGTGAATAGCCAGCCCGGCGACGATCATAGGGACGGTAGTAACGCTCATCACGATGGGCATGATGCTTGTGCCGAGGGCGTGAATAGCTGGGCCGCGAGTAGCTGGGCCGCGAGTAGCTGTGACGTGAGCGGCGACCACGCGCTTCTGCCTGTCCCATCGACAGGAACGTAGGGGCGACATAAAGCGCTGCGGCACCCAGCCCAAGGCTGGCCAGTACCTGGCGGCGCGAGCGGCGCTTCTGCAACACCTCTTCGGTTTCATGGGACATGGTGGTTCTCCTCGTCAAGATGATCTTCAAGTTAACGAACACTGTTTCTCAAATTACTCTAGCCAAGGCGACCCACCGACACCAGATACCCATACCGACTTCCCCATTGTTTACTCTTTTTTACCTTTCAGGGTTGATCTTGCCCAGCATTGGTGGACACCAATCCAAGCGATCATTCGAGCCTCGAAGGCCCGCCCATGGACCGTGCTCACCAGACCATGGGCATCACCGATGCTCACTTCAACCGAGTAGTAGAGTGTTTGAACGAGGCCATGATGGAGGAAGGGATACCGCTAGCCGCACGTAACGACATGCTGGGCCGCCTGGCCCCCATGTATGCCGACGTCATGCGCCTGCAGTCATCTGCCAGCCATCACGTCCGGCGGTCTTGACCTGGTACAGGGCTTTATCCGCCGCTTCGTAGGCACCGGCAAAGGCCGTTGCCATGGCAATGAAACGCGTGGCGCCAACGCTAAGCGTCACGCGCTTTTTATCCGGGTGAGCGGGATGCGGGTACTCGGCCGCATCGAGCGCCGCCTGAAGCGCTTCGCACTGCTGTGCCAGTACGCTATTGGAAGGGCACGGTAGCAACGCCGCAAACTCATCGCCTCCCAATCGATAAAGCTGGGCCGTCAGCCCCAGCGCCTGCTCGATCATGCTTGCCAGTTGGCGCAACAGTCGGTCGCCCTGAGGATGCCCCAGCGCATCGTTGTACTGCTTGAAAAAATCGATGTCGATCAGGATCAGTCCCAGCGACTCACCCTCGCGACTCACCACGTCCTGATGCAGTGCACTGCGATTTCCGACCCCCGTGAGCGGGTCGCGCATGGCGCGGGCCATCCAGTCCAGCTTTTCGGCAGTGGCGTGTTCCGTCTGACGCAGCTGCCGCTCATGCATCGCCCAAAACACCAGGCCCAGCACGAAGATCAGCAGACTGGAGTAGGTCAATACCTGGTTGTGGCGTCGGGTGCTTTCGGAAAAGTCATTGATGACGCTACCGCGCAGATCCAGCTGGTGCATTTCAATGCGCGTCAAACAGTCCACGACGATGAACAGCGCATGAGCCGCATCGATGGGTTCGATCTGCTGTTGTTCCAGGCGTTCGGTCATCTCGTCGACCAGTGCCAAGCTGGGCAGGGTACAGGAGTAGTTCTGACGGTATACACTGACATCGAAAAGCCCATAGGCGAGATCCAGCGCATGGTTGGCCTCGCTGATGTCCAGCGGAGACGTCGCCACCAGCAGCGACTCTTGGGCGCTCTGCACGTAGCCTCTCGCCCGAGTCGCCAGCTGCTGCCCGGTCAGGCTGCCGGTTTGACTGAAGTAGGCCTGGATTTCCGGGTAGACCCAACGAGACTCATAGACGATCAATACCATCAAGCCCATGAAACTCATCAAGCTCAAGGAGAGCCACGTTATGTAGCGAGGGCGACGTTTGGGATCTCCTGGTGGCGCTGCACTCACCACTGCACCTCGATGCTGCGAATCATCCAGACCCAGTCGTTAAACTCACGCAGGTTTTCGGTATCACGGCCAGAGTATTCACGCTCCACCAGACGCACCGGGCCCCGGGAGCGCAGCGTCAGCGGCTCACCATCTTCCACGGTGACCAGATACCAGACCGGATTGTCCCAGCCCCCCAGGCTCACTTCGTAATCGTCCCAGGCCGTGAAATGCAGCTGCGGAGGCACCGCACCAAAGTGCTCCACCAGAAACTCACGGAATGGGATCCCACGCATTTCCACATCACGCCCCTGATAGGGGTCATAAACGGTAAAGGTGGTATTGGGCTGCTCACGCAAGTCACTGATGGCGATTTTCTGGGTGGTATCCCCATTGATCAGGTTCAACGCCTGTGCCTGAGCCAGAGCCGGAGCACACAGGGCCAAGAGCAGTCCAAACACCATCGTGTGGAAGCATTTCAAGGGAGTGAGAGGCGTTACAGCAGTACGTGGCAGCACAGTGTTCATGGCCGATCGGTTCCTGGTAAGGGGATGCGTTCAATGAAGGACACTTTACCAGAGCATCAGGCCAAAACCCTTCAACGGCTGTCAACTAATTTACCACAGGCATAAAAAAAGTAAGCCCAGTGGTAAACAAAAGGAAGTTTACACTTACCATGTAAACCCCCTCCCCTGACGACTGCTACAGCCTGCTGGATCAAGGCTTCTTGCGTTCATCCTTGCGTAGATGATCACGCACCACGAAGCCAACCCAGCCCACCATAAACGCGATCACCAATGCGACAGTTACCAAGCCGAAAATGACTGCATCGTCCCAGTACATGATGTTCCCCTCCCGCCGTGATGTATGAGGCCATCGTACGGGTTTCGAGCAGGGGAAAACTGACCTGGGTCAACCTTTGAAAACCACCGCACTATGGGGCGTCGCGAACTTGATATAGGTCAGTTTTAGAGCACTTTGCGGTCTTCGACCTTGCTGTGCTCGGTACCCGGCGGCAGCGGATGGCCTTTGGCCAATTCGGCGCGGGTCGCCTCGCGCACGTCCAGCAGCGTCACGTGGTAGCGCAGCGTGTGTCCGGCCAGCGGGTGATTGGTATCCACGGTCACGCTATCGCCCTCGACACTCAGTACGGTGACGATCTGCGGACCGGCCTCGCCTTCGGTTTGAAAACGGCTGCCCGGTGCAAGCTCCGCGCTGCCAAACGATGCTCGGCTCACCTCTTGCACCAGCGCTTCATTGCGAACGCCATAAGCGTCTGCCGGGGTCAAGGTGACCCGCAGCTCATCGCCAGCAGAGCGCCCTTCCAGGTCACGCTCCAGGCCAGGCAGAATATTATCGTGGCCATGCAGGTACTCCAGGGGCTGTTCACGCGCGCGGGAGTCGTCCAGCACACGGGTACTGCCATCGCTGAGCACGTCGCTGAGGACATAATGCAAAGTGACGACCTGATGGGCGGTAATCGACATGGAAAACTCCTCTCCGGTAAGCTGTCGGCTTGATAGGATGTCGGGCCCAGTTTACCACCGACCGGTTTTTAGCGGGCCTTGCGGCCTGGTTTTCTTTTGGAGCGAAACACCCCATGCCCACCCCTACCCCCCAGCGTAGCTGGCTGGCGGCACTTGCCATTTATCTCAAGGCGCCGGTCATCACCATGCTGTTTCTTGGTTTTTCCGCTGGCCTGCCCTTTTTGCTGGTATTTTCGACTCTCTCGGCGTGGCTACGCAGCGATGGCGTGGAAGTCGCCGCCATTGGCTTCTTCGCCTGGATCGGCATGCTCTACTCCATCAAGTTCTTCTGGGCGCCGGTGGTCGACCGGCTGGCCCTGCCGCTATTGACCCGCACCTTCGGGCAGCGTAGAGGCTGGATGCTGCTGGCACAGGGGATGATTGCCGCAGGGCTGGTGGGGCTGGCCGGGCTCGACCCAGTAAACAACCTGGGCTGGGTAGCGGCCTTTGCGCTGCTGGTGGCGTTTGGCTCGGCCACTCAGGACATCGCTATCGATGCTTACCGGATCGAATCGGCCAACGACGACCTTCAGGCGGCCATGGCCTCGACCTATATCATTGGCTATCGCGGGGGACTCATCGCGGCGGGGGCCGGCGCGCTTTACGTGGCGTCGGCCTTTTCCTGGAGCGCCGCCTACCTGAGCATGGCGGCGCTGGTGGGGATCGGGGTGCTGACGGTATTGATTCGCCCAGAGCCCCTGCGCGCATCACTGAGCGTGCAGCTGATCCATGAGCCCAGGGTGCGCGCCTTCCTCCGCGCCAGCCGCGGCCAACCCAGAACGTTTCGGCGCATCACCGCCTGGGCGATTGGGGCCATCGTCTGTCCGTTCACCGATTTCTTTCGCCGCTACGGGGTGAAGGCACTGGGTATTCTGGTGTTCATTGGCATGTTTCGGATCAGTGATTTGGCCATGGGCTCCATGGCCAACCCGCTGTACATCGACCTCGGGTTCTCACTGGGCACCATCGCCAGCGTCACCAACATTTTCGGCATCGCCATGAGCATTACCGGTGGTTTGCTGGGAGGGTTACTGGTGGCCCGCTACGGCATTGGCCCAGTGCTGATTCTCGGCGCGGCGGCCGCCACGCTGACCAACCTGCTGTTTGCCGTGCTGGCGTTGATCGGTAACCAGGTGCCGATGCTGGTCATCACCATTATTGGTGACAACTTGGCCAATGGCCTGGCCAGCGCAGTGTTCATTGCGTTTCTTTCCAGCCTCACCTCACGGGCCTATACCGCCACCCAGTATGCGCTGTTCTCATCCTTGATGACGCTGCCAGGCAAATTCCTGAGCGGCTTTGGCGGTCTGGTGGTCACGGCGCAGGGCTACGCCACCTTCTTCGTGGTTGCCACCCTGCTGGGCCTGCCCGCCATCCTGCTGGCCATCTGGATCAGCCGCGACAAGCAGCTGGTGCCCACGCCCAATATCGCTTCCCGCTAGCGGTGGCGCTCCAGCCAGGCCAGTGCGCCTGGCGTGGTGCGCCACTGGTCACGCATCAGGGTGCGGTACTGCCAGGCTTCCGCACGGGAGCCTGGGTCTACCTGGCCATCCGGATGGGGCATGGAGGGGCGCGGGTTTTCCGCGCAGATCAATTCCAGCGCATAGCGGCTGTGGGCCATCACATCGGCCAGCGCCGCTTCTGCGGCTTCCTGTTGGCCCAGGCGATAAAGCGCCAGTGTGCGTCCCATCAAGAGTCCCAGCACCAGCGAGCCGTCGTCCTTTTGCGGCTCGTTGGTCAACGCCAGAGCCTCCTCGTTGCGGTCATCGCGCAGCAACTGGTCCAGCACCAGTTCACGCAGCCCAAGGCTATCCTCCTGGTCGATGGCCAGCAGCTCTTCGGCCAGCTCACGAGAGTGCTGGCGCGCGCCCCGCTCCATGCCCACTACCAGCGCCAAGCCGGTGCGCAGCAGCATGGCATTGTCAGCATCGTCCCAGCACAGGCTGCCTTCACCAGCGGCCCGAGCCTGCTCCAGCCAGCGCGAGAGGCGCAGCGCCAGAGGCTCCAGCAGGCTGGGTGCCATCCACGGCAGGCTGCCAAAGCGGCTGGTCAGCGCCAGCGTCAAATCCTGCACGACCTGAGGGGCATCCAGCCACTCGGGGTGGGCGCACAGCTCGGACATCCAGTCGATGGCGTTGACCCAGGGGTCTTCCCGAAAACCCAGCGCCACCTCTTCGTCCACCAGCACCTGGAACTGCTCATGCCAGGCGGCAAACAGCGTCTCTTCACGGGCGGTGGTGGTGTACAGCAAACGACCCCGCTCATCGTCACGGGTAAGGGTCAACAGCGGCGCGGTGGGCAGCGCAGCCAGCAGCGCCTGCAGGGCCACCAGCGGCGTGGCCATGTCCTCTTCGGCGCTCAATAGCTGGTCGGCCAGGGTGGCCCCAGGGTTATCGGCCAGGGCGGCGAGAAAATCGAGCTGCTCGTCATCCAGCCCGCCCTGGCGTGCCAGGCGACGATACCAGAAATCGGCTCGTTCCTTGGCCTCTTGCTCATGGCCTTCGTGGAGCAGCAGCATGGCTTCGATATAGGCCAGCGTCGGCGAGTCGGGCAGCGCCTGCTGGGCTTTGACAAAGGCCCCGCGAGCGCTGTCGAGATCGTCGTTATCCAGGTGCATGAGGCATAGCCGCTCGAGGGCCACGCCGCGCAAGAACAGCGGCCCCCGCTCCATCACTTCGTCCAGCAGGTCGGCGCGTTTGCGGGTGAACCCGCGCTCCTGGTAGATATCGAGCAGAATTTCGAAGGCGGGCTCGGCCTGTTCGGGCAGCCGCGACCAGTCGCTGCCATCGAACAGCGACTCCAGTATCTGCATGGCGCGGCCGGTCTGGCCACTTTCTGCCGCGATCAGCCCGGCTTCCAGCAGCGCCTGGGGCGGTGCCTGCTGGCTCTCCAGGGCAGCCTTGAGGGTGGCGCCTTTCCACTCGCGCAGCGAGAGCATCCACATCATCTGCTCGGGAATGTCGGTAGGGAAGCTGACCCGGTAGCAGCACTGCTTGTACTTGCGGCCCGAATCACACCAGCAGGGCTCGTTGCGCCCGGGGGTGGCCAGCGGCTCGCTGGCGAAATTCAGCCGCTCCAGCGGCGTCTGCGACCATAAAATGGGCGCCAGCGCCTGCGCAGTCGCCACGTTATCGTTGAAGGATGCAGCGCCTTCGGCACGCACCCAGGTCATGAAATCCGGGTAGTGCTCCTGCTGCCTGATGGCCGAGAGTGCCCCAGAGGCAAATCCCAGCAGTTGATCGACCCATACCGCCAGCATTGCCGTCTCCACTGTCTTCAATACGCGTTTTCAAAGCGCCGTAGTCTAGCATGGCTGACCACGCTGCCGCAGCGACAATCGCTCAGGGAGAATGCCCCCTCAGGGCGTGCGCGCCCAGGCCAACAGTGGCTGCGTGCGCTCATGCATGTCGAGGCGCGCCTTCAGCCTTACCAGATTCCAGTAATGGCCGTTCAGGGCTCGGGAAAGCAGCAACGTATCCGCTGGCGGTTGCAGCCGGTCCATGGCTGCCCATACCTTGGGCGTCAGCTCACGCAGTCGGCGGTGTACACGCACATCGCTGAAGTCCTGCTGGCCGGGCGCAAACAGCGGCGTGATGCACTCTGCCGACTCCTTGTAGAGCGCCAGCGGAGCGCCCTGCCCCTGGCGTCCGCCCATCTTCATCAGCGCATCGTCCATGGCCATGGGGTCCTGTGCCAGGGTGGCATCCAGAAGCTGCATCATGGCTTTCAGGCGCGCTTCCGGCACCGGGATCACGGCGCCCAGATCATAAATCACCAGCCTGCCCTGCTCGTCGCAGGCAAAGTTGCCTGCGTGGGGGTCGGCATGCAGCTCGCGGTAGGTGAACAGCTCTTCGGTGATCCAGTCGGCCAGCGCCACGGCTATCTGCTGGCGGGTAGCATCGTCGACGCTCTCCAGCTCACGCAGCGGCGTTCCGCCCACGTAGCGCATGGCCAGCACATGCTGCCCGGAAAGCTCGAACAACGGCTCGGGGATCACCAGCGCCGGGTTGCTCAGGTAGCGCTCGCGATAGCGCGCCAGCGCCTGGGCCTCGGCGTGATAATCCAGCTCGTCACGCAGGCCTGCCGCCAACTCCTCGAACAGCGCATCCAGCCGTGCCTGGGGCACCTTGAACCAGCGGCCCAGGGCCATGATCCGCTTGACCTGCTTCAGGTCGCTTTCCAGCACCTCGGCAAGCCCGGGGTACTGCACCTTGAGCACCACGGTTTCACCGTCATGGGTCACGGCCTTGTGCACCTGGCCCATGGAGGCGCTGGCGAACGGGCGTTCTTCGATGCTTTGAAAGTGCTTGTCGATATCGCCGTACTGCAACACCAACGCCTCGCGAATTTTGGGCCACGGCATCGGCTCTGCCTGACGCTGCAGGCGCGCCAGCTCGTTGGCCAGCTCTGGCGGCAACAAATCGTCCCACTGCGACATGATCTGCGCCAGCTTCATGGCCGGGCCTTTCAACTCGGAAAGCCCCTCGAACAGCGCTTCGCCCAGTGCCTGCCAATCTGCCTGGCCGCCCAGCCGAGTCTTCAGCAGGGCACCGCCGGTGCGGGCACCCAGCCCCAGTAAACGTCGTGTTCTGCCGCGTTCGCGCATGGAGATCGCCTTTTCGGATGCTTTTGAGCCAGCTTACTCAATCAGCTAATTTTATACAAAAACTATACGCAAAAAATCATCGTCGCATGTCCGCGACACCTGTATACATTTTCATGTATCAGGACTCTAACCCGTTGGCCACTTCTGCTACCATGCCCTTTCGTTCTTCACTGCCTCCAGGATCACACCCCATGCGCTTGATTATCGCCGAGAAACCCAGCCTGGCGCGGGCCATTGCCGATGCCCTGCCCGGCGGCCAACGCCAGGACGGAGCGATTGTATGCGGCGATACCATCGTGACCTGGTGCCTGGGCCACCTGCTGGAGCAAGCCCCACCGGAGGCCTACGACCCGGCCGACAAGCAGTGGCGGTTGGACAGGCTGCCCATCGTGCCCCGGCAGTGGCAGCTGGCTCCGCGCCCCAAGGCACGTGGCCAGCTGGCGGTGATTCGCAAACTGATCAAGCAAGCCACCAGCGTGGTGCACGCGGGCGACCCGGACCGCGAAGGCCAACTGCTGGTACAGGAAGTGATCGAACACCTGAAATATCGTGGCCCGGTACAGCGGCTGCTGGTCAGTGACCTCAACCGACCCGCCGTCAGCCGCGCCCTGGCCAGCCTGCGGCCGAACAGCGAGTTCCAGCCGCTGTTCGAAGCGGCCCAGGCACGCGCTCGCGCCGACTGGCTGTACGGCATCAACCTGACCCGCGCCTGGACCCTCACCGGCCGCCAGGCAGGCCACGACGGCGTGCTTTCCGTGGGCCGTGTGCAAACCCCGGTACTCGGGCTCATCGTGCGGCGCGACAACGCCATTCGTGATTTTGTGCCCCACCCCTTTTACCCGCTGTGGGTGGACCTTCAGGTGGCCCAGGGCCAGCTGCGCGCCTGGTGGGCACCCAAAGAGCACCAGCCCCTGGATGAACAAGGGCGCTTGATTGACCGCACCCCCGCCGATGCCTTGGCCGCTCAACTGCCCGGCGCACGCGGCACGCTCACCACATTAGACCAGCAGGAGAAGCGCCAGGCCTCGCCGCTGCCCTACTCGCTCTCTGCGCTGCAAGTAGATGCCGCCCGTCGTCATGGCCTCTCTGCACAGATGGTGCTGGATATTTGCCAGCGGTTGTATGAGCAGCACAAGCTGATTACCTACCCCCGCTCCGACTGCCGCTACCTGCCCGAGGAGCATTTGCCGCTGGCCAGACAAACCCTGACCAGCGCCTGCCAGCACGACGACACCCTGCGCGGGTGGCTCCAGGGAGCCGACTTTACCCTGCGTTCAAAAGCTTGGAATGACAAACAGGTAGGGGCGCACCACGCCCTGGCCCCCACCGGCAAGCCCGCCGATTTCAGCCAGCTTTCCGCCACCGAAGGGCATGTGTTTCGACTGATCGTGCGCAACGTCATGGCACAGTTCTATCGCCCGCTGCGCACCTTCGAGGTCAAAGCCGAGTTCACCCTGTTGAACGAAGCCTTCCGCGCGCGGGGACAGAGCATTCTCGACCCCGGCTGGAAACCGCTGTTCACCACCCGAGAAGAGGCCCCGCCGCTACCACCACTGACCCAAGGCGAGGCCTGTCAGGCCCTCGGTGCAGGTGTGGAAGAGAAAGAGACCCGACCGCCAGAACCCTTCACCGACGCCAGCCTGATCAAGGCAATGATGAACATTGGCCGCTACGTGGACGACCCGGAAGTGCGCCGCACCCTGCGCGACACCGACGGCCTGGGCACCGAAGCCACCCGAGCCGGCATCATCGAAACCCTGGTGCAGCGCGGCTACCTGGTACGCCAGCAAAAAGCCCTGCGCGCCTCACAGCTTGGCGTCGCCCTCATCGCCGCCCTGCCCAGCGCCGTCAGCACTCCCGAACGCACCGCTCTCTGGGAGCAGCGCCTGCGCGCGATCTCCGAACGCCAGGACGACCCCAACGCCTTCCAACACGCCCTGCTGGAAGACTTGCACACCCTGCTGCGCCAAAGCGATGCCAGCAAACTGCGCCACAGCCTGCAAACCGCCCAAGGCGAAGCCGCAGGCCCCGCCAAACGCAGCGGAACCAGCAAAAAGAGCTACGCACGGCGCAAGAGTACCGGCAGCAAGACGGGCAGCAAGAAAAGTACGGGGAGCCGCAGTAGCACGGCGGGGAAGCGAGTGCGCTCAAGGCGGACTGACTAAATCGGCAACATTCGATTGATGAGCTCGCAAAAAGCCATGATCACCACGTCTCATCCGTACCTGGTGGCCCCACATCCATCGGCGTATCCGGGGCGATGTCTACCACGCCTTGCACGCGCTTGAGCCGCTGTACGGTAGCGTCATCGGCGGCGCCGGTAATACAGCCGATCTCCTCCAGCACCTCGCGGACGGTAAGCCCTTCGGCGCTGAGACGCGTGGCGATGTCATGGATGGGCTGATCGCTGGAGATCGTGATCAGCCAAAGCGTTACCGTTGCCATTGAAGGTATCTCCCGAAAATCAATGCCACACGTGTTGATGGGCATGCGCTGGACGGCCGGAGAAGACCGCCAGCGCACCACGCCGCCTAAGGGGCTTGTACCAGCCCCGCGCCTACCTGCTCTTGCGATAGCGGCAAAGGCCGGGCAGAGGCTATTAACTGATCCCACAGTTTTCGGCCTCGCAATGAAGCATCCGACTGGGCCCAAAGGGCCGCACACCCCGCCACGTGCGGAGTCGCCATGCTGGTACCGCTGATGGCCTTGTGACAGGTCGGCCGAGGCCAGGCAGACAACACGTCGCGCCCGGGGGCAGCCAGCTCGATCTTGCCATGATTGGAGAAGCTGGACACCGACAGGTTGGGGTCCAGGGAAGCCACCGACATCACCGTGGGCGAGTTCGCCGGGGCGCCGGTGGGCAGGGTTGAATTGCCCGCCGCTGCCATCACCAGGCAGTCGTTGCGTAGCGCTGCCGCACCGGCATGGGTGTAGGCGGCCTGTACCGGGCTCTGGCTGCCCAGTGACATGGAGATCACTTCACAGCGATTGGCAATCGCCCAGTTCAAACCTGCCAACACGCCTGCGCCCGTACTGCTGCCCGAGTTGGTCAACACTTTACCCACCAGTACCTGGGCATCGAAGGCAACCCCGTAACGGGGGGTATCACCGCAGGGAGACGTCGGGCCGCAGGCGGTTCCAATACAGTGTGTACCATGCCCATTGAGGTCCTGCACCGGCTCGCCGACAAAGCTGCGCGAGACAAATTCACGGCCCGCAAACTCCGGGTGGCCAAGGTCCATCCCGGTATCCAGCACGGCGACCTTGATACCTGCCCCACTCCATTGGCTGGCGGGTACTCGGCAACGGGCCAACCCCCCAGGTGGTGGTGCGGCCCTCTTGTTCTGGCTTTTCGACGGCATTTTCCATCTCCAGCTCCACCCCCATGTCACGGGCAATGGTGGTCGCGGCACGCAGAAAACCGCGCAAGTACTCCGAGTTTTCCAAAAAGGCAAAATATTCGGGCTCGATGATCTCGATGGGGCTATTCACCGCGAGCTTGTCCAGTACGTCCATGCCATGGTGCTGCAAGGCATCGCCCCCCACCAGGGCTACGGCCAGCTCTGGAAATACCAGCGCCTCGGCGTCACCGGTTTCGTCCAGGCTGACCGCTTGCTCGCTGAAATCGCGCGCGTCGGCAATACGGAAGTTAAGGGCTTGCAGCGCCTTGATGCCCTCTTCCACTTGGCCGTCTCGATAGCTGATCAAGTAGCGCCCTGTTTCCAGGCAGCTGCCGCCCCGCTCCAACGCCGCCAGCAGCAGCTCGGTCTTGCACGAAACGGTGGCTATCGAAGCGTCACCCTGTCCATTTGGTCGTTTGGTCATCCTGCACCTCTTTACGCTTGGCACTCTGCATGATCGCCCTTTCTCCAGCAGACGCCTGCCCTGGCAGGCCCTTTGGCGAAACGGCGTACGTACCCCTCAGCCTAACGCACCTCGCGTTCCCCGCCAGCACGATTGCAACGCATTACGGGCTAGGGCAGGCCCCTGCAAACCTCAGCCCCGCTGGCGGGCAACGGGCCGCACCACCCACCAGCTGGCCAGCACCAGGCTACCGAACAGAGTATATACCGCCACGAACACCCACTCCGGTGCCGTGTAGTAGAGCAGCCGCTGGAGCCAGTGTTGAATGAAGGAACCGGCGTAAGTGGCTGAACCGGCTTCGGCACGCAGCGCCATTTCCAGGGTGGTGAGCGGGCAGACGGCTCCTAGCCACGCTTGCACGACCACATAACCAATGGCGCCTAGATGAACAAGCCGAAACCAGCGGTGGCGTACCCAGTGCCAGCCCAGCAGGCCGCCCAGGTAGATAGCCAGTAGCCCCAGCACCACGAAGGCCACGAACAGCACATGCAACAGCAGCACGGCATCGGCCAGTAACAGCAGGAGCGATGAGGGCATGGGCGTTCACCCCATGGAGTGAGTATCGCTGTCGGGCTCTTCCAACAGCGGCGGCACTGGGCAGCCGAGCATATCGGCCACCGCGCGGAACAGCTCTGCCTCGGCGGCGCGAATCACGCCGCTGTGTTCTACACAGCGGGTCATGGCGTTCAGCAAGCGGGCTTTATGCAGCGGTTTCAAGCGGCGCAAGCGCTCTACGGCCAGGCTGAGCGCCTGCATGTCATCGGCGTCTTGCAGGGAAGACAACGTAAAGGGCAGCGAGGCCTGGGCAGCCCGCAGCGCGGCAGCCACGGCCTCGTCACCCGCCTGCCCTGGCGCCACTCCCGCCTCAGCCAACACGCCCAACAGGCGCTGACATTCGGCCTGGGTCTGTTCCAGCGTCAGGGTTTCGGCGCCGCCGTGACGCTCGCTCAGATGGCTCAGCAGCAGCTGGTAGAGCGTCCACTCGAACAGACTGACCTTGCCGTCGCTATGGATCAAACGCTCCAGGCAGAGCCTGAAGTGCTGGGCCTGCTGTGTAGAAAGCGAGGTGAGCGCAGGCAGGGCAAGTTCGATCAGCGGCAGGCGTAGCTGTACGTCGAGCCGAGCCACCTGCTCCTTCAGGGCGTGCAGCGCGGCGAACACATCCGGCAGCGCCACGGCCTCCAGCGCCGCCAACTGCTGTGTGCGTTCGGCATCATCGTTGCTCAGCAGCATGGCGTAGATCAGCGCCCTGGCACTGTAGGGGTCATGGGCGGCCTCTACCAGGGTGGCGGGCAAGGCATCGATCACGTCGCGGGCCTTTTGCAAGTGGCGTGGATCGGGCTGCCCCATGGCCCCCAGCGCCACCTGCATGGCCGCCATACTGAACAGCGCCTCGGGAGACGTGGGCATCCCGCCCATCCGGTGGTTCTGGGGGCGTTTGTCTGCCTCGGCACCAGGGGTGTCGGGCTCTTGCTCCGAAGGCGCTGGCTGCAAGGCTTCGAAACGACCGTGCCAGTCGGGCAGAACGCGCTGAATGCGCGACTTGAGCGGCGGATGCGTCGCCATGAGCTGGCTTAGCCCCGACGACACTCCTTGACTGAAAAACAGGTGGCTGAATTCGGCAGCCTGGGGCGCCAAGAGGTGCGAGCCCTTGGCATGGGCACCCACTTTCACCAGCGCGCCGCCTATCCCCTGTGGGTTGCGGGTGTACTGCACGGCTGCCGCATCGGCCAGATACTCCCGCTGACGGCTCACCGCCGATTTGATCAGCCCGCCAAAGAAAGTGCCCGCGTAGCCGATCAACGTGAGCGCCAACCCAAGGCCCAGCACTATCGCCGCCGAGTTGTCGCGCTTGTTGTTGCTGACTCTTCGAAAGCGCAAGCTGCGCAACATCATGCCGCCTGCCAGACCAATCAGCAGCACGCCATGCAGCAGGCTTACCAGCCGGATGTTCAGACGCATATCGCCGTGCAGAATATGGCTGAACTCATGGGCGACCACCCCCTGCAGCTCATCGCGGGTGAGCTGCCGAATGGCACCTCGGGTAATGCCCACCACCGCATCGGCAGGCTGATAACCGGCCGCAAAGGCGTTGATCCCCTCCTCTTCCAGCACGTATACCGCAGGCACCGGCGTCCCGGAGGCAATGGCCATCTCCTCGACTACATTCAGGATCCGCCGCTCGTCGTGATCGCGCGTGTCGAGGTTGATCAGACGGCCGCCCAGCGCTTCCGCCACCACACGGCCGCCTCGACGCAGCTGGCGCTGCTTGTACAGCCCCCCGAACCCCACCAGCGCCAGCACGCCGACAGCCACCGCCACCAGCAGCTCCCAGGAGAGCATGGTCAACACCCCCTGCTCGACCGACTGAGCCTGACTGCCGCTGGCGCCCATCATGTACAGCGCAATGGCCACCACTAGCGTGGTCACGCCGATCAACGAGACGATGGCGAGGAGCAACAGCACCACCCAACGCCCCGTATTGCGCCTGGCGTGGTCTTGTGCGGTAAAGAAATCCATGGCATTGGCCTCCCTGTGGTCACCCGGGCCTGGGCATCACGTCTAGAACGAGACGCTCGGCGCCGTTTGCAGTTGGGCGCTGTCTTCGAAGGTCAGCAGCGTGGCATCCTGCCCATGCCCCAGCATGCCCGCCACGGCAATCGGCGGGAAACTCTGGCGATAGGTGTTGTAGTGCATCACCGCGTCGTTGAACGCCTGACGGGCAAACGCCACCTTGTTTTCGGTGCTGGTCAGCTCTTCCGACAGCTGCTGCATGTTCTGCGAAGCTTTCAGGTCCGGGTAGGCCTCCATGACCACGTTCAGCCGCCCCATGGCCTGAGTCAACGCGCCCTCTGCACCTCCCAGCTGCGCAATGGCCTCGGCACTGCCGGGGTTGGCCGCGGCGGCTTTCAGGCCAGCGGCGGCGGTGTTACGCGCTTCGATCACCGCCTGTAGCGTTTCCCGCTCATGATTGAGGTAGCCCTTGGCGGTTTCCACCAGGTTGGGAATCAAGTCGTGACGCCGCTTCAGCTGCACCTCGATTTGCGCAAAGCTGTTTTGAAAGCGGTTGCGCAGCGACACCAGTCGGTTGTACACCGACACCATATAGACGGCGATCAGAGCCACCACCACCAGCACGATAACCACAGTCAGCATCATGATATTTCCTTCCGTAGACCCAGATTCATGGAGAGCGGGTGTGCCCCATTACATGATCGGCTGACCATTGATCATCAGGCTTCCTTCTTGCCAAAGCACTTCCTGCTCTTCCGCCTCGCTATCCAGCATGGCGGCAAACGGCATCGGAATAAAGCCCAATACCAGATCGGGAGGTGTGGTTACGGTCAACGCCAGGCTCAGGCGACGGCTGAGATACTCCTGAGCCTCGAAGGGGCTCATCATCTGCTCTTCGCTCATCAGGCCCTCGGGTAACGGCTGCCCAACCGGCCAGAAGGCTCCGTAGAGCGCTCCTTTGGCGAGGTCCTGACCGTCGAAGGCCATGTGTGTGGTGAAGCGAGGCTTGAAGTCGATGCCCAGGTCGGGCAGTACGATATGGGCCTGCAGGGGGTCGATGGCCATGGTGGGGCTGGCAACCAGCATGGCGTAGCTGCTTTCCAGAGCCTCGGCCATCAGCAAACGCTCTTGCTCGGCGCCCACCGGTACGCCGCGTTCTTCGGCGTCCAGGTGCATGGCCATGAGCGGCGCATAGGCTTCCTGAAAGGCTTGCAGCGCCTCCAGGTCCCAGTTGTCGGCACTCACCTCGAAGGCCAGGCTACCAAAGGACGTATCGTCCACGCCCATCTCGGCAATCCGGAAATGGCCGCTCTGGTGGACGATGGTCTCCCCTCGTGACTCGCTCTCCGACTCCATACCCTCCAGGTAGACCCGCACGCCTTCCACGAATATTTCCGTGCGCGGTATGTCGAGACTCTGCAACAGCACGGGTTCGCCTTCGTGATGACGAGTGTTCAGGATCAGCCGTGGCGTCGCCATGCGCACGGTTTCATTGTCGCCATGGTAGGTGATCTCCTGAGCCCGGGTATCCAGGTGCCAATGCCCGTCGGCACCTCGATCGAGCGCCACCACCAGCTGGTCGATCAGTACGTCCAGCGCCACGCCATCCAGCTCGGCGGCGCTCAGTTGCCCTGCGATGGCGGAACGTGTTGCCTTGAGGTCGATATCGATGATGCCCTGCACCAGCGCCTGATTGGGCACGATATCGCCGGTAATATCGGCGCTCAGCGCCCCGTGCTTGACGAACAGGTTGACGTCCGCCGTGGCGTCTTCGAACCCGCGCATGGCGATCGTGGCCGTGGCTCGGGTATCGAAGAGGCCCTTGTCGATCTGCACATCATGCACCTCGTAGGAGACCGACCGATCCAGCTCAGCGAAGCTATCGACCAGCGCCTGCTCCACCTGATTGCCCACCATCGCCTGAGCTGCGACATACCCACCAGCGCCAACCACCACTACGCCTGCTGCCGTCGCGACCCATCCCTTTGTACTCAACGCCATGCCTAGCCCTCTCGATAGAATATGTTGCCAACATCAACATAAGAATAATTATCAATGATGCCAGATTCGTTTCAAAAAGAAACGCCGATTCAGCGCCTTTCAGGGGTTCGCGTCGTTACAGACCCTGCAAGACATCTCCCGTATTAATTCGATGCCGCAACGCACAGCATATGCATACCTGAAGTAACATCCAGTTGCAGACGGTGAGCGCTTGGAACACCTTCCATTTTCTACAAACACGCTAGCGCACGTTAGGCCATTCGCCTGTATTCTAAACGAATCTTCGAATTCAGCATTGCTGGCTTGTTCATAACAACTTATGTAACTGAAATACGGCTTTACAGATAATTCTCTGGAAAAAGCTCTCGCTCCACCTGCTCTATCAATATATGAATAACTTTAATGTGCAGTTCTTGCACTCTATCCGCATATGAACCTGCAGGTGTACAAATAGTCACATCCGAAACACGTTCCAAAGGGGAGCCTTCTTTACCGCACAACGCAATCACATTTACGCCATTTTCTTTCGCATAACGGGCGGCCTTTATGACATTTTGACTGGTCCCACTGGTGCTTATTGCCAACAGACAATCCCCTGCTTTGGCATGGCCTTCCAGGTAACGTGAAAAAATATACTCATAGCCATAATCATTTCCAACGCAGCTAATATGGGCAACATCGCTAATACTGCTAGCAGCAAGAGCACGGCGGTCAAGCCGATAACGCCCTGAAAGCTCTTCGGCAAAGTGCATGGCATCACACATTGAGCCCCCATTGCCACAACTAAACACCTGCCCACTTTCTTTCAACGTTTTTACCAGCAAGCAGGCAGCCTGCTCAATGGAAGATAGGGCAACAGCATTTTCTAATAGCGCAGTTAGCCCTAGTTGCGCTTCATGAAGACTCTCAACTATTAAATTGCTCATTTATTATCACTCACCAAAACTTAGGAAATCTAATCAGCCAAAAACTTGACCATCAGACAATATTACTAGAGCCATCCTATGCTTTTAATATGACATTTTAAGTTCAACAAGCCACTCACCGCCTCGACGTTGTTTAAGCATCAAATATATTTTACCTTATCACCTCAGCCATCCGTACATACCACTACCCGATCACGCCCTGCTCGCTTGCCCACATATAACAACTCATCGGCGCGCTGGATCAGGTCGTCAAGTTCACTATGGCCATCCTGGGCAGTGGCTACACCAATAGTCACGCTCGGGCGCAGCGATGCCATGTCGCCCGTACTGGCCAGTTCCGCTACCCGCTGCTTCAAGCGTTCGGCTACCTGCTGCGCATCGCTGGCAGTCGTATTGGGCAAAGCGACGATGAACTCTTCCCCACCAAAGCGGCCGATGACATCACCCGGCCACAGCAACTGCTCGCATACCTCGGCAATACGCGTCAGCACCCAGTCACCATAGAGATGTCCCCAGGTATCGTTGATGCGCTTGAAATGGTCCACATCGATCATGAACAAGCTAAAAGGCGCTTTCTCGACGCCACAGCGCTGCAACGATTTGTTGGCCAGCATCATGAAGTGCGCACGGTTATTGAGTAGCGTCAGCGCATCGTGCTCGGCCACGTGGCGCAACTGTTCTTCCAATGCTTTTCGGCGAGCTATTTCCTGATGCAGTAGCTGGTTCTGACCACGCTCTTCACAAAGCAGGGCATACTGCTTGCGCTGTAGGCTCTCCAGGCGCAACAGGGCGCAGAACCCCACCACGACGCCCATGATCAATAGCAGCGCAATACGCAATGCAACAATGGCATCGATACCCGTAAATTGCAGTGCCGCCAAAAGAAATCCAATATTCAAGAACAGGCTAGCGGGCAGCGCCACGGTGAGCAGATTAGGGATCAACAGAAAAAACGCCATGGTAGCGACCACCACCGCCGTGATTTGAGTAGGCAGGCTTTCAGGGCGCAGCGGAACGATCAGGATGACGCCAGTGGCCAGCACCCATAATGGCAGCGCATGCAGCCAGTGGCGGTAGACATTCCCACCCCAATGCCTCACAAAAAATGCCACCCACAAACAGCTCCCGACCACCACCGCACGCATGGCCATTATTCTTTGGAACCGCTCACCGGGTCCCAACAAAAAGTAATCAGAAATAGCGAACATGGCGAATACCAGCGCCGCCACACTGACAGCGAGGCTAAACGTATGCCGTGCCCCCTCCATCATGGTGCGACGATAATCCTGCTCCAGCATGGCGTCGCAGAATTGCCCCGTCCATTCATGTACGCGATATTGTTGTTTTAATGCCAACTCCGCCACTCCCTTCAGTATCGCGGCCATATTATTGTGGGCCGATACGTGCATGTATCGGCCAAAATGGCTCACGAAATCACGATGCAGGCTCCCCTACTGCGCCTGCGGTTTGGGCTTACGATACACTGCTTGCCGCGCATAAGGTTAGACGAGGTTTCCACGTTTCCAGCGTTCGTCCATCCACTATGCGAGCTACCTGACTCTCAACACGATAAGCTTGACGCACACCCTCGATGACGGCTTGTACCATGACCACCCACTGGATTCTTGGCCCCGGGGCCATTGGCCGCTTGTTGGCACATTCACTGGCACCGCTTGCTGAGGTGGCCGTCATTGGCCGCCGCCCACTGCCTGGGCAGCAAATACTGACCACGCCGGAAGGCGAAACACGTGTGCAACACTTGCCTTCGTTCACTGCTGAACGATTGGCGGCTGGTGCGGCGGCACCGCCAGCTTTCGTGCACATCACCACCAAAGCGATGGTTGCCGAGGCGGCGCTGGCGAGTGTCGCCTGCGTACTGCCCTCCTCGACTCCCCTGGTGCTATGGCAAAACGGTTTTTATGCCCAGCCGCGCATCAGCCAAACATGGCACGGCCCGGTACTGTGCGCGACGACCACGCAAGGCGCTTATGTAACCGGCGATGATAGTGTCGTCCACGCTGGTCGCGGGCCTACGTTTGTCGGGGATTTGGACAATCAGCACACAGCATTAGCGACCACCCTGGCTGCACTGCTGAGTAACGCCGGATTTACCGCCACGGCGGTAGGTGATATTCGCAGCCGCCTATGGCAGAAATTAGCGGTAAACGCAGCAATCAACCCGTTGGTAGCGCTGCATGGCGTACGTAATGGAGCGCTGCGCAGCGATGCCTACTCAGGGCGTGTGATAGCTGTGGTAGAGGAAGTGGCGACGATTCTAGAAAAAGAAGGTATTGCACCGCCAAACGGTGGTGAAGGGAAAGCCGCTTGGCTGGCGTTGGTGTGGCAGGTGGTAGAAAACACCGCAAATAACAAGGCTTCGATGTTGCAGGATGTGGAGGCGAAGCGGCTTACCGAACGCGGCGCTATTTTGGGGCCGTTGATTGAGAGCGCGGAGCGGCATGGGCTGGGGTGTGAGGTGTTGAAGGGGTTGGATCAGGAGCTGGTGTTGCTGGAGGCGGGGTTTTAATTGGGTTTGGGTGGTTTGATCGTCGCGCGCTAAAGCGTCCTCCCACAAACGCACCCAATGTGAGTGCTGTACCAACGGCCAATAGATTGATTGAGCATTGCGACAGCGGCCCCGGCAGTTGCGCCCCCCTTCCTTCACGTCACAGGAATCATCACGACCTTACGGTACGCGGGGCGTTCGGCGAGCTGCTCTGTCCAGCGCTGTAGATGGGGGTAGGATGACCAGGAGAGGCCGCTGTTGAAGAGGTTGTAGGTGAACGGGGCGATGGCGATATCAGCCAGGCCGAAGTCTTCGCCGGAGAACCAGGGCTGCTGGCTCAACGTGGTGTCCAGTTGAGCGAAAAGTTTTTCACAAGTGGCGATGGCGGGATCGAGTACCTGACTGTCGCGCTGCTCGGGTGGAGTGCGTACATAGCCCATCAGAATGGTGCGATGGGCAGGCGTGAGCAGGCTGGTCGACCAGTCCATCCACTTTTCCATGCGTGCCCGCTGGGCGGGTGCCTCGATCCATAACGGATTGGGGCCGTACTGCGCCGCCAGGTAGCGAAGAATGGTGTTGGACTCCCACAGCAGGCTTTGAGTGACGTCATCCTTGAGCAGGGGTACCAGGCCACTGGGGTTCATGGCGAGGTATTCCGGCGTATCGTTTACCCCGTGTTGCAGGCCTGCCATGATTTGCTCGTACGGCAGTTGCAGCTCTTCCAGTGCCCAGAGCACTTTCTTGACGTTGGTGGAGTTGTTGCGGCCCCAAAGTGTAATCATGGCAGTCCTTGTGTTTGGCTCAATCGGTTGTTGAGTATGCCTTGGGTGGGTGTGAGTGGTGAATGGCACACTTACGGGTCAAGGGGCTTAGTCAAGGACTTAGCCAACCGGTCGCGAGCTAAAGCTGCCTCCCACCCCACCCATATGCCCACACTCACGACTCACTTTTTACGACTCACCCCTCACTCTTTACCACTCACTCCTCGCTTTTATCCTGATACAGCTTGAGCAGGCTGGAGAAATCGAGTTTGCCGTTGCCACCCGCCTTGTGCAAGGTGAACAGCGCTCGGGCAGCCGAGCCCATGGGAATGGCAGAGGCGCTTTGCTGGCTGACATCCATGGCCAGGCCCAGGTCCTTGATCATCAGGTCCACCTGGAAGCCGCCCTGATAACCTTTGGAGGCGGGAGCGTTTTCCATGACTCCCGGGTAGGGGTTGTAGACGTTGAGCGCCCAGTTGCCGCCGGAACTCTGCTTCATGATTTCCGACAGCACGGCGGGGTCCAGGCCGTTCTTGACGCCCATGTTGATGGCTTCACAGGTGCCTGCCATGAGGATCGAGAGCAGCATGTTGTTGCATACCTTGGCCACCTGCCCTGCCCCGTGGTCTCCGGCGTGGAAGATGTTCTTGCCCATGGCCTGCAACACGGGCTGCGCCTGAGTGAACTGGGCACCCGAACCGCCCACAATGAAGGTCAGCGTGCCCGCCTGGGCACCGCCCACGCCACCGGAGACTGGCGCATCCACGAAGCCGATGCCCTTTTCAGCGCCAGCGGCGGCGACGTGACGCGCGGTGTCGGCGTCGATGGTCGAGCAATCGATCACCAGGGCGCCCGCCTTGATGACGTCGAACAGCGGCGCGTCGCCCTCCATGTACAGCCCCCGCACATGTTTGCCCGCCGGCAACATGGAGATCACGAAATCGGCATCGGCCGCCGCGGCCTGGGCGGTGGCGGCGGTGTCACAGCCTTGGGCACGGGCGGTTTCCAAGGCCTCGGCGGCCAGGTCGAAGGCCCGCACTTGAAAACCGGCTTTCACGAGATTGGCTGCCATGGGGCCGCCCATATTACCCAGGCCGATGAAGGCTACGCTGGTCATGTTGTTATCCTTGTTGAGATTGGTCAGCAGTCGATTGAATAGCGCTCTCGAAAGAGACAGCGCGCGTTATTGAAGATCCGCCAGAGGGCTGGTCTCCCAGGGGGATGTCAGCAACTCCTCCATGAAGCTGGGCGGCACCGCGGCCACGTCCGGGAAACGCCAGCGCGGCTGGCCATCCTTGTCGACCAGTAGTGCACGCACGCCTTCGGGGAACTCCTCATGGCGGCAGCACTGCACGGAAAGCGCCAGCTCGAACTGGAACACTTCAGCCAGCGACATGTGCCGGGCGCGCTTGAGCTGCTCATCGATCAGCCGCAAAGAGACCGGGCTGCCATGGGCCAGAGTGCGCTGGGCTTTACTGAACCACTGGTCGTCGCTGTCGACTCCCAGCACCGCCGCCACCTGCTGCTCGACGGTATCGTGGTCCATCAGCTCGCGTATCAGTGAAGACGCCTTGTAGACAGGCGCTTCCAGCTCGGCAAACGCCGCCTGAGAAGCCTGCTCCAACTCGCGCAACACGCGGTTGACCACGCCATGGGCATCGGTTTGCTCCCCCTCTCCCCAGCGGGCTTCCAGCAGCGCCTGGGCCAACGCCTCACGGTGGTGGCTGGCAATTGCTCGATCTGCCAGACCCAGATGCAGCGCATCGGGGGCATTGATCTGGCCTCCGGTCA
This sequence comes from Halomonas sp. KM007, assembly GCF_050709225.1. Taxonomy (NCBI): domain Bacteria; kingdom Pseudomonadati; phylum Pseudomonadota; class Gammaproteobacteria; order Oceanospirillales; family Halomonadaceae; genus Halomonas; species Halomonas sp. KM007. The sequence continues at coordinate 326,081 of NZ_CP136131.1, forward strand.
TGGCCAGAAAACGCCCGGTGCCATTGGGCAGGCGATTGAGAAACCAGCTGGCCCCCACATCGGGATATAGGCCAATGGTCACTTCCGGCATGGCCAGCCGCGACGTTTCAGTGACGATACGGTGGCTGCTGGCACTGAGCAGCCCCATGCCACCGCCCATCACGATGCCATGCCCCCAGCAGATGATCGGCTTGGCGAAGGTGTGCATCAGGTAGTCGAGCCGATATTCACGCTCGAAGAAACGCTCGGGGAAGTCCGGCTCACCATCGCCGGTGATGGCCTTGTAGAGATTGACCACGTCGCCCCCTGCACAGAAGGCTTTTTCGCCTGCGCTGTCCAGCAGAATGGCCACCACACGCTCATCCTCCTGCCACTGGGTCAAGCGGGGCAGCAGCGCGTCGATCATCTCCAGGGTCAGCGCATTCAGCGAACGCTCGGCGTTGAGCGTGATCTCGCCGATCACATGGCCGTCCTGGGTCGTGTGCTCTTCAAACAGTACGCAACTCATTGCCTCATCCTTATCTGCTCGGGCGCCGGGGCTACAGTTCGGCGGCGCCATCGGCCAGCACACGGCGGGATATGATCAGCCGCATGATCTCATTGGTGCCTTCCAGAATGCGGTGTACGCGGGTATCACGCACGTAGCGCTCCATGGGGTACTCCTTGATGTAGCCATTGCCACCGTAAAGCTGCAAGGCTTCATCGCACACCTTGAACCCTACATCCGTGGCAAACCGCTTGGCCATGGCGCAGTAGGCCGTGGCATCCGGGTGGCCAGCGTCCAGCTTGGCCGCGGCCATGCGCACCAGTTGGCGGGCAGCCACCAGCTCGGTCACCATGTCGGCCAAACGGAACTGCAGGGCCTGGAAATCGGCCAGTCGCTTGCCGAACTGCTTGCGCTCCAGCAGGTATTCACGGGCTTTGTTGAGCGCTTGCTGGGCGGTGCCGATCGAGCAGGTGGCAATATTGATGCGTCCACCGTCCAACCCCTTCATGGCGATCTTGAAGCCGTCGCCTTCCTTACCCAGCAGGTGGCTGGCAGGCACACGCACGTCTTCGAAGGTAATCATCCGGGTGGGCTGGCTATTCCAACCCATCTTGTCTTCTTTGCGGCCGTAGCTGATCCCGTCACTCTGGGCATCCACGGCAAAGGCAGACACGCCGCCCGCCCCTTCGCCGCCGGTACGGGCCATTACCACCAGGAAATCGGTACTGCCTGCCCCGGAAATGAACATCTTGCTGCCATTCAGCACGTAATGCTCACCGTCGCGCCGGGCGGTGGTCTTGAGCGATGCGGCGTCGGAGCCCGCGTTGGGCTCGGTCAGGCAGTAGGAGCCCAGCAGCTCACCGGTCGCCAATCGCTCGCCCCACTGCTCCACGGCTTCTGGCGTGCCGAAATCCGCCAGCATCCAGGTCACCATGTTGTGGATGGTGAGGTATGCCGTAGTGGAGGTACAGCCCATGGAGAGCTGCTCGAAAATGATGCTGGCATCCAGCCGCGAAAGCCCCAGCCCGCCCACGCGCTCCGGGGCATACAGGGAGCAGAACCCCAACTCGCCTGCCTTGCGAATCACGTCCACCGGGAAAAAAGCCTCGGCATCCCATTTAGCGGCATGGGGCTCCAGCTCGTTCTGGGCAAACCCACGCGCCATATCGGCAAAGGCAACCTGGTCTTCACTCAGCTCAAAATTCATGGCGGTCTCCGCTGCGGCGAGCCCCTGAACTCAGTCAGAAGCCTCGCCGAATATTATCGTTATCGGTCACGTTGACGTTTACGTTAACTTATATTTTTAGGCGGATTTGCGCAACCGAATCCCCCACGACCTTTGGCGTAGAAACGCCACCCTACCCAAGCCCCCTCAAGCCAGCTGCCGTCTCACCCATAAAAAAGGGTGCCGCAAGGGCACCCAAATCCACAGACAGACGCAGTTTCTCGGCTCTTCCCGGGCGCTACTTGAAGTTCTTGCGGTATATCTTGGCCAGCTCGCCCACGATACCACTGCGAAAGCTAAGCACACACACCACGAAAATGATGCCCAGGATGACGCTTACCCAGTTGCCCAGCGGCGATTGGGCCAGAATATGCTGCAGGCTGACCACCAGACCCGCCCCCATTACCGGCCCGAGCAGCGTACCCACACCGCCCAGCAGGGTCATCAGAATCACCTCGCCGGACATGTGCCAGTGAGCATCGGTAAGCGACGCCAGCTGGAACACCACGGTCTTGGTCGCCCCGGCCAGCCCGGCCAGCGCTGCCGACAGGACGAATGCCAGCAGCTTGTAGGCATCGACGTTGTAGCCCAACGAGATTGCACGGGGCTCGTTCTCACGGATGGCTTTGAGCACCTGCCCATAAGGGGAGTGCACGGTGCGCTGAATCAGAGCAAAGCCCAGCAGGAACACGGCAAACACGAAGTAGTACATGCTCAGGTTGTTGCGCAGGCTGATGAACCCGAACAGGTGCCCTCGCGGCACCCCATGCAGGCCATCCTCTCCCCCTGTAAAGGGGGCCTGCACGAACACGAAGAACACCAGCTGAGCCAGCGCCAACGTGACCATGGCGAAGTAGATCCCCTGGCGGCGAATGGCCAGCAGCCCGAAACCTGCCCCCAACAGGGTAGCGGTCAGCGTGCCTGCCAGTATGCCCAGCTCCGGGGTCAGCCCCGGGTAGCTGGCCAGCAGATACCCGGTCACGTAACCGCCCGTTGCCAGAAAGGCCGCATGGCCAAACGACAGCAGCCCGGCATACCCCAGCAGCAGGTTGAAAGCGCAGGCAAACAGGGCAAAGCAGAGAATTTTCATCAAGAACACGGGGTAAGCGACGAAAGGCGCCACCAGCCCGACGACGATGAGTGCAAGGTAGAACATGTTGCGACGCAGCCTGGCCCGACGCTGACGCTCCTGCACGGCGGAAGGCAGCGCGACGGCTGATGAAGTATGCGACGTTGCCATGATTAAGCCTCCTTACCGAACAGCCCAGCGGGGCGTAACATGAGCACCAGGATCATGACCAGGAAAATGACCGTATTGGAGGCTTCGGGGTAATACACCTTGGTCAATCCTTCGATGACTCCCATGCCCAATCCCGTTACGATAGCGCCCAGAATCGAGCCCATACCGCCGATGACCACCACCGCAAACACCACGATCAGCAGGCTGGAACCCATGGTGGGTGAAACGGGGTAAAGCGGTGCTGCCAGCACTCCGGCAAAGGCCGCCAGGCCCACGCCGAACCCGTAGGTCAAGGTGATCAACAACGGAACGTTGACGCCAAACGCCTGCATCAATTGAGAGTTTTCGGTGCCGGCCCGCAGATAGGCGCCCAGCCGCGTACGCTCGATCATGAACCAGGTGAACAAGCACATGGTCAATGCCGCCACCAGCACCCAGGCCCGATAGGTGGGCAAGAACATGAAGCCCAGGTTGAGACCACCCTGCAGAATCTCCGGGGTGGCGTAACGCGCCCCGGAAACCCCGAAGAAGTTCACCAGAGTGCCTTCAAAAATCAGCGCCAACCCGAACGTCAGCAGCAATCCGTACAGGTGGTCCAGGTGGGCAATGCGACGCAGCAGAAAACGCTCCATCAGCATGCCGAAACCACCCACCACTACGGGCACCAGCACCAGGGCCAGCCAGTAGTTGATACCCAGATAGCGAAAGCCCAGCAGCGCCGCGAAGGCGCCCAGCATGTACTGCGCCCCATGGGCAAAGTTGACGATCTTCAGTAGCCCGAAGATAACCGCTAGGCCCAAGCTAAGCAGCGCATAAAAGGCTCCATTCACAAGCCCAAGCGTTAGCTGGCCCATGAAGACGGCCAGTGGCACGCCGAATATCATCGTCATGGTGTGATTCTCCTTGTCACCAGGCGGGGCTGCCCGCCTGGTGCTGTTCAGCGTGATGTGCCGATCAGTTGTTCACCAGCGAGCACTGGCTTTCAGAGAGCGGGCGGTAGGCTTCTTCGGTGGGAATGGTGCTGAGGATATTGTACAAGTCCCACTCACCGGTCGACTCTTCCGGCGTTTTCACCTGGGCCAGGTACATGTCGTGAACCATGCGGCCATCTTCACGAATACGGCCATTGCGGGCAAAGAAGTCCTCTACCGGCATCTCGGCCATTTGCGCACGAACGGTCTCCGGGTCATCGGTACCAGCAGCTTCTACGGCCTTGAGGTAATGCATGGTGCTGGAGTAGATACCGGCCTGAACCATGGTCGGCATGCGACCCACTTGATCGTAGTAACGCTCGGCCCACTCACGCGACTCGTCGTCCATGTCCCAGTACCAGCCAGTGGTCAGCAGCAGCCCTTGGGTGGCTTCCAGGCCCAGCGCGTGCACGTCGTTGAGGAAGATCAACAGGCCCGCCAGTTGCTGGCCGCTTTGGGTCAGGCCGAACTGGCTTGCTGTGGCGATGGCATTCACGGTGTCTGCCCCGGCGTTCGCCAGGCCCACGATCTTGGCACCGGAGCCCTGGGCCTGAAGAATGTAGGAGGAGAAGTCGCTGGTGGGGAACGGATGGCGGACACCGCCCACTACTTCACCGCCATTGACGGCCACCACTCGGGTCACGTCGCCTTCCAGAGCATGACCAAAAGCGTAGTCAGCGGTCAGCATGAACCAGGTATCGCCGCCCTGCTCGACGACCGCCTTGGCGGTACCGTTGGCCAGGGGATAAGTGTCGTAGACCCAATGAATATGGTTGGGGGTACAGTGCTCGTTGGTGATACTGGAGGCTGCCGACCCGGACACGATGCCCAGGCCGTTGTTCTCTTCCAGCACCTTGGTGACCGCAATGGTCACCGACGAAGCCACCAGACCGCCCACCATGTCCACGTTGCGCTGGTCGATCCACTCGCGCACGGTGTTGGCGCCAACGTCCGCACTATTGCGGTCGTCGGCGCTGAAAATCACGATGGGGGCACCGTTGACGCTACCGCCGAAGTCGGCCACGGCCATTTCCATGGCCGTTTGACCGCCCGGGCCCGCCAGATCTCGGTAGGTGCCCGACATATCGGCCAGATAGCCAATGCGCACTTCGCCGTCGCTGATCTCGGCTTGGGCGGCAGACGCCATCATGCTGGCAGTGGCAGCCACGGCAATGCTGGCGGCCAGCGTTTTCTTGGTAAAGATCATGCTCGTCTCCTGGCCCTTGGGGCCTTTGTTGTTGTGATGCGGACGCTGTGGTGATGCGGACGTTCAATGGTTGTGATTGTGGTTGAGTGAAGCGTGAGCAGTGCAATCAAAGGATGCGTTGTGTGCGGTGTCTATACCCCCAGCATGCTGTTCAAGTGCTCGCGGCGCGAAGGCAGCTGCGCCGCCGTGATCTCTTCGACGATCTGGCCGTGATCCATGACGAAATGGCGGTCGGCCAGCGGCGCGGCAAAACGGAAGTTCTGCTCGACCAGTACGATGGTCATGCCCCGCTCTTTCAGCTGCACCAGCACTTCGCCCAGCTTCTGCACGATGACCGGGGCCAAGCCTTCGGTAATCTCGTCGAGCAGCAGCAACCGCGCACCGGTGCGCAGAATGCGCGCCATGGCCAGCATCTGCTGTTCACCGCCAGAGAGCCGAGTTCCTTGACTCTTGCGCCGCTCGTACAGATTGGGGAACATGGCATAGATCTCATCCAGACTCATTCCACCGGAGCGCACCGTGGGCGGCAGCAGCAGGTTTTCGTGCACGTCCAGGCTGGCAAAGATGCCGCGCTCTTCAGGGCAATAGCCAATACCCAGACGAGGAATATGGTGAGGCTTCATGCGCAGGGTTTCGCTGCCATTGATGACGATGGAGCCGGTGCGGCGCCCCACCATGTTCATGATGGCCTTTAGCGTGGTACTACGCCCTGCACCGTTGCGACCCAGTAGCGTCACCAGCTCGCCCCGCTTGACGTTGAAATTGACCCCATGAAGGATATGCGACTCGCCATAGAAGGCGTGCAGGTCCTGCACACGGAGCATTTCCAGGCTTTGAGTCTCTGCGACCGGATGTTCGAGGGCTTCTGCAGTCTTCATACGGCGGCCTCCTCACTGGCAGCTTCGCTGCCCATATAGGCTTCACGTACCAGCGGGTTGCGGGAAACGCTGCCGTAGTCGCCTTCCGCCAATACCGCGCCTCGGGCCAATACCGTAATGCGGTCACACAAGCGGCTGACCACGCTCAGGTTATGCTCCACCATCAGCACGGTACGCCCCTGGGAAACGCGCTTGATCAACGCCACGATGCGGTCCACGTCTTCGGCACCCATGCCCTGGGTAGGCTCGTCCAGCAGCATCATGCTGGGGTCCAGCGCCAGAGTGGTCGCCACCTCCAGGGCGCGCTTGCGGCCATAGGGCATTTCGACCGTCAATGTATCGGCATACTCACGCAGCCCCACTTCATCCAACAAGGCCAGGGCACGATCATTGAGGTGATCCAGCGTTTTTTCGGACTTCCAGAAATGAAACGACGTGCCCAACTGGCGCTGCAGCGCAACACGCACGTTTTCCAGCGCCGTCATGTGCGCAAACACTGCCGAAATCTGAAACGAGCGCACCAGGCCCAGCTGGGCAATTTCATTGGATTTCTTGCTGGTAATCGGCTGGCCACGGTAGAGAATTTCACCGCGCGTTGGAGGCAGGAACTTGGTGAGCAGGTTGAACACCGTGGTTTTGCCGGCACCATTGGGGCCGATCAGGGCGTGGATATGCCCTTCCTGCACCTGTAGGTTGACGTTATCCACGGCCGTAAAGCCGCGAAACTCTTTGGTCAGCCCTCGCGTTTCGAGCACTGGCCTCTGGGTCACTTCATCTGCACGCATGAGGTAGGACGCCTCTTGTTGTTCTTGTAGGGTGGGAAGCGCGACGGAGTAACCGACAACGCATCCTTACCTGAACGTAAGCTGTAGGTGCAAACTAGCAACCCAGCACCGGGTATTACAATTACAACTTTGGTCTACGCACCACGATAGCGCAGCGCTTTAAAACGCTGAAATCGCTAAATTTCAACAGCTTGCAAATTTTAAACGCTTGCCAACGATAGCCACTCACTACTTTACGTTAACGTAAACTTGTTTTAGCCTCATGGTCAGTGTTCCATAGGGACATCCCCCTATCGACGAGAATAACGACCATGAGCAAAACCTACACGATCAGCGAGTTGGCCAGCGAGTTCGATGTCACCACTCGCAGCATCCGTTTTTATGAAGACCAGGAGCTGCTGCACCCTTCTCGCCGTGGGCAAACACGCATTTACAGCAGCAAGGACCGCGTACGCCTGAAGCTGACCCTACGCGGCAAACGGCTGGGCTTTTCACTGGCCGAGATTCGCGAACTGTTCGAGCTGTGGGACGAAACGCGCAGCGGCAGTGAAAAGCAGTTGCACCTGATGCTCAGCAAGATCGGCGAACGCAAGGCCGCGCTGGAGCAGCAGATGAAAGACATCACCATGGTGCAACTGGAGCTGGAGAGTGCCGAAATCCGCTGCCGCCAGGCGCTGGAAGAGTTGAACGAGAAGCACCCGGCCACTTCCAAATAAGCCGCTCGAATACCGCCAGCAGACACGGTCCATTAACAATCAACAAGCAACGATGACAAGGTGATTGAGCATGTTTTCCCACTACACAGAACTGAATTTTGGCCTCGATGACGAGCTGAACATGCTGCGCGAACAGGTCAATGCGTTTGCCGCCAGCGAAATAGCGCCCAGAGCCGCCGAGATCGACCGTAACAACGAGTTCCCCAATGACCTGTGGCAGAAGTTTGGTGACATGGGGCTACTGGGCATTACCGTCCCGGAAGAGGATGGCGGTAGCGGCATGGGCTATCTGGCGCACTGCATTGCCATGGAAGAGATCTCCCGTGCCAGTGCGTCGGTGGCCCTCTCTTATGGCGCGCACTCCAACCTGTGCGTCAACCAATTGAAGATCAACGCCTCCGCCGAGCAGAAAGCCAAATACCTGCCCAAACTGATCAGCGGTGAGCACGTGGGCGCGCTGGCCATGTCGGAGCCAGGTGCCGGTTCCGATGTAGTGTCGATGCAGCTGCGCGCCAAGGAAGATGGCGACCACTACGTGCTCAACGGCAACAAGATGTGGATCACCAACGGCCCCGATGCCGACGTGCTGGTGGTCTACGCCAAGACCGACCCGGAGGCAGGTTCCAAGGGCATCACCGCATTCATCATCGAGAAAGGCATGCCCGGCTTCACCACCGCCCAGAAGCTCGACAAGCTGGGCATGCGCGGCTCCAACACCTGCGAGCTGGTGTTTCAGGACTGCCGCGTGCCCGCCGAGAACGTGCTGGGCGAGGTAGGCAAGGGCGTGCGGGTATTGATGAGCGGGCTGGATTACGAGCGCACCGTGCTGGCCGCCGGCCCCATCGGCATCATGCAGGCCGCCATGGACGTGGTCATTCCCTATATCCACGAGCGCAAGCAGTTCAACCAATCCATCGGCGAGTTCCAGCTGGTACAGGGCAAAGTGGCCGACATGTACACCACGCTGAATGCTTGCCGCGCTTACCTGTATGCCGTGGCCAGCGCCTGCGACCGGGGCCAGACCTCGCGCAAGGATGCCGCCGGGGTGATTCTGTATTGTGCTGAAAAGGCCACCCAGGTCGCGCTGGATGCCATCCAGCTACTGGGCGGCAATGGCTACATCAACGAATACCCCACCGGCCGCCTGCTGCGCGATGCGAAGCTCTACGAAATTGGCGCCGGTACCAGCGAAATTCGCCGCATGCTGATTGGTCGCGAACTCTTCACCGAAAGCCATTAATCGACTCAGGAAGGTTTGCGCCATGAGTACACTCTCGACACAGATCAACCCGCGCAGCGATGTTTTTCAGGCCAACGAGGCCGCCATGCTGGGGGAAGTGAACAAGCTGCGTGAGCTGACCGCGGCCATCGCCCAGGGCGGCGGCGCCAACGCCCGCACCCGCCACGAAAGCCGTGGCAAGCTGTTCGTACGTGACCGTATCGACCACTTGATCGATGAAGGCTCGCCGTTTCTGGAATTTTCTGCGCTGGCAGCCCATCACGTTTACGACAGCGACGTGCCCGCCGCCGGGGTGGTCACCGGGATTGGTCGGGTATCGGGGGTGGAGTGCGTGATCGTGGCCAACGATGCCACGGTAAAAGGCGGCACCTATTTTCCGCTAACGGTGAAAAAGCACCTGCGTGCCCAGGAAATTGCCCGCAAGCACCGCCTGCCGTGCATCTACCTGGTGGATTCTGGCGGGGCTTTCCTGCCCCGCCAGGACGAGGTCTTCCCCGACCGCGACCACTTCGGGCGTATTTTCTACAACCAAGCCACGATGTCCGCTGAAGGCATCCCGCAAATTGCTGTGGTTATGGGTTCCTGTACCGCTGGCGGTGCGTATGTACCTGCCATGGCGGATGAGTCGATCATCGTCAAAGAGCAGGGAACGATTTTCCTGGGCGGCCCGCCGCTGGTGAAAGCCGCCACGGGCGAGAGCATCAGCGCCGAGGACTTGGGCGGTGCGGATGTTCACGCCAAAGTGAGCGGTGTAGCCGACCACTACGCCGAAAACGACGCCCATGCGCTGCAACTGGCACGGGCCTGCGTGTCCCGGCTCAACTGGCAAAAGCGTGGCCAGCTCGCCATGCACCCCCCCAGGCCGCCAAGACTCGACCCCGCAGAGCTGTACGGCATCGTCGGCACCGATCTGAAAAAACCTTACGACGTGCGCGAAGTGATCGGCCGTATCGTCGATGGCTCTGATTTCGATGAGTTCAAGCGCTACTACGGCGACACCCTGGTGACCGGCTTTGCGCATATCCACGGCTACCCGGTGGGTATCGTCGCCAACAACGGCGTGCTGTTTTCGGAAAGCGCCGTGAAAGGCGCGCACTTCATCGAACTGTGTGCCCAGCGCAAGATTCCGCTGGTCTTCCTGCAGAACATCACCGGCTTCATGGTGGGCTCCAAGTACGAGCACGAGGGCATTGCCAAGCACGGCGCTAAACTCGTCACCGCCGTGGCCTGCGCCAACGTGCCGAAATACACCGTGCTGATTGGCGGCAGCTTCGGCGCGGGTAACTACGGTATGTGTGGGCGCGCTTACGACCCCAATCTGCTGTTCATGTGGCCCAATGCGCGTATTTCCGTGATGGGCGGCGAGCAGGCAGCAGGCGTACTTTCCCAGGTGAAGCGCGAGCAGTACGAACGAGAAGGCCGGGAATGGAGCAAGGCAGACGAAGAGGCCTTCAAACAGCCCACCCGCGACCAGTACGAGCACCAGGGCCACCCCTACTACGCCAGCGCGCGCCTGTGGGATGACGGAGTCATTGACCCGCTGCAAACCCGCGACGTGCTGGGTCTCTCGTTGGCCGCCGCCATGAACGCAGAAATCAAACAGACGCGCTTCGGCGTGTTCCGGATGTAAGGGGCGAACATCATGGCTTACTCAACATTAGTCATCGAGGCGGGTATCGCTCGCCTAACCTTAAACCGCCCAGAGGTGCATAACGCCTTTGACGATAGCCTGATTGCCGAGCTAAACGTGCACCTGGAAAAGCTGCACGACTTGGCAAGCTCAGGGGACGTACGGGTGATGGTGCTCGGCTCTGAAGGCAAAAGCTTCTCCGCAGGCGCTGACCTGAACTGGATGAAGCGCATGGTCGATTACGACCTGGAAGACAACCTCGCCGACTCCCGCAAGCTGTCGGCGCTGATGCACGGGCTCGACACGCTGCCCTGCCCCACCCTGTGCCGCGTTCAGGGCGCCGCGTTCGGTGGCGCGGTCGGGCTTGCCGCCTGCTGCGACATCGTCATCGCTTCCGAGAAGGCTCGGTTTTGCCTGTCGGAGGTCAATATCGGCCTGTCACCGGCCGTGATCAGCCCTTACGTCCAGCGCGCCCTTGGCCAACGGCAGATGCGCCGCTACGCGCTGAGCGCCGAAATCATGGATGCCCCTACCGCGCTGCAGCTGGGGCTCGCCCACCAGATAGTCGCACACGATGCGCTGGATCACGCCATCGATACCATGATCGGCACCCTGGCCAAGGGCTCTCCTCAGGCGCAGCGGGCAACCAAAGCCCTGCTGGCCAGCGTGGCCCAGGCCCCGGACTCGGATGCCACCCGCGAGCACACCTGCCAGGTCATCGCCCAGCTGCGAGTGAGCGACGAGGGCCAAGAGGGCCTCGCCAGCTTTTTCGACAAGCGCCGCCCCGCCTGGACATCTCCTGAAGAACACAAACACGCTGCGGAGCCACGCTCATGACGCCTACCCCGACCCCCTTCGATACCCTACTGGTAGCCAACCGGGGTGAAATTGCCTGCCGCGTGATGCGCACCGCCCGCCGTCTGGGGCTGAAAACCGTGGCGGTCTACTCGGATGCCGATGCCACCGCCCGCCATGTGCGGGAAGCCGACGAGGCCGTGCGTCTTGGCCCGGCGGCCGCCCGGGAAAGCTACCTGAACATCGAGGCAGTGATCGACGCCGCCCAACGCACCGGCACCGGCGCCATTCACCCCGGTTACGGCTTTCTGTCCGAAAACGGCACCTTCGTCAAAGCGCTGGAACAGGCCGGTATTACCTTCGTTGGCCCGCCCGCTTCCGCCATTGCCGCCATGGGCGACAAATCGGCGGCCAAGGCACGCATGGCCAACGCGGGGGTGCCGCTGGTACCGGGCTATCATGGCGACGACCAGGATGACGCCCTGCTGCGCGCCGAAGCCGACAAGATTGGCTACCCGGTGATGCTGAAAGCCAGCGCAGGCGGCGGCGGCAAGGGCATGCGCGTGGTCGAAAGCGGTGAAGGCTTCAAGGCGGCGCTGGACGGCTGCCGCCGGGAATCAAAAGCCGCCTTTGGCGACGACCGCATGCTGATCGAAAAGTATCTGGTGCAGCCCCGCCATGTAGAGGTGCAGGTCTTTTGTGACCGCTACGGCCAAGGCGTGTACCTCTTCGAGCGCGACTGCAGCGTGCAGCGTCGCCACCAGAAAGTCATCGAAGAAGCCCCCGCCCCTGGCATGACGCCCGAACTGCGCACCGCCATGGGCGACGCCGCCGTACGCGCTGCCAAGGAGATCGGCTACGTGGGCGCGGGCACGGTGGAGTTTCTGCTGGACTCTTCACCAGGTCAGGACGGCGCTTTCTATTTCATGGAGATGAACACCCGCCTGCAGGTGGAGCACCCCGTCACCGAGATGATCACCGGCCAGGATCTGGTGGAGTGGCAATTGAGAGTCGCCATGGGCGAGCCGCTGCCCTGCCGCCAGGACGAGCTGACCATTACCGGCCACAGCTTTGAAGCACGCATTTACGCCGAAGACCCGGAGCAGGACTTCTTGCCCGCCACTGGCCTGCTCACCCGCTTCGCGCTGGACTTGGAAGGCGCAGGACTAGGCGCTGATCAAGTGCGATTGGATAGCGGCGTGGAGAGCGGCGATACCGTGTCGATGCACTACGACCCGATGCTCGCCAAGCTGATTGTGCATGGGGTTGACCGCGACGCTGCGCTAGCCACTCTCAACCGGGCGCTGGCGGCGCTGGATGTGCAGGGCGTGGTCACCAACCGCGCCTTCTTACAGCGCTTAGCCAATCACCCTGGCTTTAAGAACGTCGAGCTGGATACCCGCTTTATCGAGCGCAACGAAGCGACCCTGTTTGCTCCGCGTCAGTTTTCTACAGAAGACTATGCCAGCGCCGCGCTGATTGGTTTGCATCAATTAGCCCAGGAGTGCGAAAGCGACTCCCCTTGGGACCGCCACGACGGCTTCCGGCTCAATGCCCCGCACACCATCCGCATCACGCTGTGCGACCCCAGCGCGGCACAAGGCTCGGAGAGTGGCAGCCTGGTCGTGGTGGAGGGCAAACGCAAGAACCTGGACGCCCAGTGGCAGCTGACCATCGGCGAGCACACGCTCAGCGCCAGCCTGCAACCGCTGGCAGGCGATGCAGTGGCGGTGACCCTCGACGGCCATCGTCGTCGCCTGCAGGCCTACCGGGATGGCAATGTCGTCGTGATGGCCGAACCCAGCGGCGAAACCCGCCTGCTCTGGCAGCGTATCGACGCCATCAACCACGGCCATCAGGAAACCGAGGCGACCCTCACCGCCCCCATGCACGGCACCGTCGTGGCGCTGCTGGTCGAACTCGGCACCACGGTAGAAAAAGGCATGCCCTTGATGGTCATGGAAGCCATGAAAATGGAGCACACCATGACGGCACCGACCCACGGCAGCGTGGCCACGTTCCACTTCCAGGCAGGCGACACGGTCAGCCAGGGTGACGTGCTGCTCGACTTTGCCCCCAGCGAATAGGAGCTTCTCCATGGCACTGCCTACGTCTATCAAGCTATTTGAAATGGCCCCTCGCGACGGGCTGCAGAACGAACCGGGCACCCTGGTGCCCACTGCCACCAAAATCGCGCTGATCGAGCGCCTGGCAGCGGCCGGCCTGCGGCATATCGAAGCCGCCAGCTTCGTTTCTCCCAAGTGGGTACCGCAGATGGGCGATGCCGCCGAGGTGATGCGCGGCCTCAAGCGCCAGCCCGGCGTGGTGTATTCCGCCCTCACGCCGAACCTGAAGGGGCTGGAAGGCGCTCTGAACGTGGGCGTCGAGGAGGTCGCCGTGTTTGGCGCCGCCTCGGAAGCGTTCTCGCAGAAGAACATCAACTGCTCGATCAACGAGTCGCTGGCACGCTTTGAGCCAGTGCTCGCACGGGCCAACGAGGCAGGCGTGCGGGTGCGTGGCTACGTCTCTTGCGTGCTGGGGTGCCCCTACGAAGGGGACATCGCCCCGCAGAAAGTTGCCGAGGTGGCGAAAGCACTCTACGACATGGGCTGTTACGAGATTTCCCTCGGGGACACCATCGGTACCGGCACGCCGCTGGCCGCCAAACGCATGGTCGAAGCCACCGCCCAACACGTGCCCATCGAACGGCTGGCCGCGCACTTCCATGACACTTACGGCATGGCCATCGCCAACCTGTACGCCGTACTGGAAGAAGGCGTGAGCGTGATTGATGCCGCCACGGCAGGCCTGGGTGGCTGCCCCTACGCTAAGGGCGCATCGGGCAACGTGGCCACCGAAGACGTGCTCTATTTATTGGAAGGGCTGGGTATCGATACCGGCATCGACCTGCAGGCAGTGATCGATACCGGCTACTGGATCACTCAGCAGCTTGGCCGTAAACCCAGTGCCAAAGTGGCACTCGCCAAAGGGTGTGCCAAAAGCAGCAAAGCATAACGCCACCCCAAACAACCTAATAATTAAAAATGCGTCACTTCCCGTTCAGATAAGAAAAAGACATCGGAGACTCACCATGGCATCACCTGCAACCTTGCCTAGCTACACCAGCAGTACCGCAGAAAAGCCGTTGTTGGGCATGACCATTGGCGACAAGTTCGACCAAATTGCCGCCCAGTACCCGGATAACGATGCGCTGATAGCGCTACACCAGAATATTCACTGGAGCTACCGGGAACTTCAGCAGGAAGTGAACCGCTGCGCCCGCGCCCTGCTCGCGATTGGTGTACAAAAAGGCGACCGCGTGGGCATTTGGGCACCCAACTGCAGCGAGTGGACGCTGACCCAGTTTGCCACCGCCAAAATTGGCGCGATTCTCGTGAACATCAACCCGTCTTACCGAACCCACGAGCTGGAGTACGCGCTGAATCAGTCCGGCGCGCGCTTTTTAGTCACCGCCAACCAATTCAAAAGCTCCGACTACACGGCGATGCTGTTCGAGCTGGCGCCAGAACTCAACAGCTGCGCGGAAGGTCAACTAAAATCACAGAAGCTGCCCGAGCTTGAGTGCGTGATTAATTTAAGCGCCGACAAGCACAGCGGCATGTGGCGCTGGGCCGACTTCATTGGTCAGGCCGACACCGTCAGCCAGACCGAAGTGGACGACCTGCAGGCCACCCTGCAGTTCGACGACCCGATCAACATTCAATACACCTCCGGCACCACGGGGTTTCCCAAGGGGGCCACGCTCTCCCACCACAACATTCTCAACAACGGCTTTTTCGTGGCAGAAAGCATGGGCTTTACCAGCGCCGACCGGCTGGTGATCCCCGTGCCGCTCTACCACTGCTTCGGCATGGTGATGGGCAACCTGGGCTGCATGACCCATGGGGCCGCCATGATCTACCCGGACGAAGGCTTCGACCCCGGCAAAGTGCTGAAAGCCGTTCATGAGCAGCAAGCCACCGCGCTCTACGGCGTGCCCACTATGTTTATTGCCGAACTTGAGCACCCTGACTTCGCCAGCACCGATTTTTCGACGCTGCGCACCGGCATTATGGCGGGCTCCATTTGCCCGGCAGAGATCATGAAGCAGGTCATCAACAAGATGAACATGAAGGGCGTGCAAATCGCCTACGGCATGACCGAAACCAGCCCGGTCTCCACGCAAACCGGCGCGAACGACACCATCGACAAGCGCGTTTCCACCGTGGGCCGCACCCAGCCCCACCTGGAAAGCAAGATCGTCGACCCCGGCAATGGCGGCATTCTGCCCCGTGGTGAAATCGGCGAGTTGTGCACCCGTGGCTATAGCGTGATGCTCAAGTACTGGAACAACGACAAAGCCACTGCTGAGGCCATCGACGAAGTGGGCTGGATGCACACCGGCGACTTGGCCACCATGGATGATCAGGGCTACATCCAGATCGTCGGTCGCATCAAAGACATGGTGATTCGCGGCGGCGAAAACGTCTACCCGAAAGAGATCGAAGAGTTCTTGTACGCTCACCCGGCGATTTCCGAAGTACAGGTCACCGGCGTGCCAGATAAAAAGTACGGCGAAGAGCTGATTGCCTGGGTGAAGCTCAGCAGCACGGCGGGCGAGATTACCGGGGAAGACCTGCGCGAATACTGCAAAGGCAAAATCACCCACTTCAAGATCCCCCGCTACTTCAAGTTCGTGGATGCGTTTCCCATGACCGTCACCGGCAAGATCCAGAAGTTCAAGATGCGCGAAATCTCGATAGAAGAGCTGGGCCTGGACGAGCAGAAGTAGCCGCCATGGCAAAGCCCCTGGCGAAACACTACGATCAGGGGCTGCGCGACCAGGAGATTCTCCAGCAGTTGCGCAGCCATTATCCTGAGGGTCCGACGCTGCACCAGCTCGCGCCACTGGACCAACTGCATATCGGTGGCCTGGCCGCCTCGGCCAGGCTGTTGGCCCTGATCGAGCCGCAAAGCGAGGTACTGGACATCGGTGCCGGGCTGGGCGGGCTGATGCGCCAGGGCGCGGCGATGGGTCTGCACATGACCGGGCTGGATATCACCCACCGCTTCAGCGCGCTCAACCGGGCCATCAGCCAACTCACCCCCACTCCCATGGGCGGCAAATTGCGCTGGGTGACGGGAAATGCCAGCGCTCTGCCGTTTAACGACGCGAGCTTCGATGCGGTGGTGTTTCAGCACAGCCTGATGAACATGCCTGACCCGGAAAGCGTGCTGGCCCAGTGCCGCCGAGTGCTGCGCCCCAGCGGGCAGCTGGTGATGCACGAAGTGGTGGGCGGCCCGAACCAGGCGGCGCTGCGCTATCCCGTGCCCTGGGCGGAAGGGCCCGAACATTCGCACCTGCTCAGTCTGGAAGCACTGACTACCCTGCTGCAACGGCAAGGCTTCACCTTGCAACACCACGAGGATTGGAGCCAGACCGCCCTGGCCTGGCGCCAGCGTCAACGCCAAAAGGAGCAGACCGCCCAGCCTGCGGTCGTCTCGCCCCAGTGGGTATTTGGCGAGCGCTTCCTGACCATGGGCAAGCACCTGCTGGAAAATCTCGCTCAACAGGCAATTAACGTGGTGGAAATCAGCGCCCGTTGCTAACCTGTAACGGTTGGCTCGATAAATGGCGACAATCACGCATAACGACAAGGTCACGATCAAGGACAAGAGGAACGCCAATGAACCGCCTGGCAAGCACCCTGTTCCTGACGCTGGTGAGCGCCGCGCCCTTCGCCACCGCCCTGGCAAATGACGATACAGCACTGCTTGCCTATGCGGCCCCCGATGGTGAGTGGATTCGGCTGGATAACGGCGTAGTGCTGGAAGGCAGCGACCTGAGCAGCCTGGACACCAACACCACCGGCTTTCGGCTGACCGCGGGATTCAGCCCCGAACGGCTGCCCCGGCTGGATATCGGTGCCGAGATCGCCTATCGCGAAAGTGAAGAAGTCCCCATTACTTCCCAGATGAACCCGCTGCTCATGGACACCCTGAGCCTGGGTGGCGCCCTGGTGGCAGGCGTGCGCATGGGCGCCGTCAGCATTTATGCCAAGTCCGGCTTCACCGAGTGGCGTGGTGAAGCGTACCAGCCCCAGGCCGATGATGGCGGCACGGCGCTACTGCAAGGCTTCGGCGCCACCATGACCATCAACCGGTTGATCAGCCGTTTCGAGTACGAGCGTATCGATGCACCCACGCTCAGCCACCTCAATATGCTTAGCGCTTCGCTACACCTGCCGTTTTAATCCCAGTTTTCGATGCTGCCAGCCGAGATGTCTCTTGACTCGGCGTTTATCCGTGTTAATGTACTAGCGTACTAGTACATTAACACGGATTACATCGACCGCTGGTGACTCACTCATGCCCCTCTCTCCGTCACACTATCAGACTGAGCTGGTACGCCATCTGGTGGCCATCGAGACCCCCGAGGCCATGGACGCTGCGCTGGCCAGCCTGCTGACCCCAGCGGAGTACCAGGAAATCAGCAAGCGCCTGCAGATTTTCAAGCTGCTCAACGAAGGGGTGCCCCACCGCAAGATTGCCGACACCCTCGGGGTCGGTATTGCCACGGTATCCAGGGGCTCTCGCGCACTGAACCAGTCATCTTCATCACGGAACGACCCTTTATGAGCACTCACACTCAGGTCAACACCACTGGCCCAACGCCGTTTACACTGCCCCGTAAACCGCACTACGTGACGCTGGCGGCAGACTGCGACTTTTTCGCCCTGTTTCAGAAAATCGAGCGCCGCTTCGACACCTGCTACATGCTGGAGTCGCTGGGCGAAGATAGCCATATGGCACGCCACTCGATCATTGGCTTCGATCCCGAATATACGCTGTACGCCAATGGCCACACGCTGACCATCGAAAACCGCGACGGTCAGGCCGAGCAGTACACCAGCGAGAACCCCTACGAGCTGCTGCGCAGCCTGATTCCGCAGAACATCATTTCCCGCAAGTACGCCGGCGGCCTCAGCGGCTATCTGGGCTACGACGCCATGCAGTACTTCGAGCCTTCGCTGACGCTGAAAGCCAGCGACGACTTCGATACGTTCCGCTTCGGGCTTTACAAGGATGGCTTGATCCTTGACAAGATGACTGGGGAAGTCACCTACTTCTACTACGACAACAGCCGCTATGATTTTCTGCAGACACTGATCGAAGCAGCAGACGAGCCTGCCGGGGCGCTCAGCATTACCGCGCTGGGCGACACCATGAGCAAGGCCCAGCATGCCGAAGCCGTGGCCAAAGTGAAGCAGGACATCATCGACGGCAAGGTGTTCCAGTGTGAAGTGGGATTCAAGAAGCGCTTTCGCATCCAGGGCGATACCCTGGCGCTCTATGACCAGCTGCGCACCATCAACCCGTCACCGCAGATGTATTACGTCAAATTCGGTGAACAGAAGCTGATCGGCGCCAGCCCCGAACTGCTGTTTCGCTTGCGCCAGGGCGAAATGGAAACCTTCCCGCTGGCGGGCACCACGCTCCGTGGCCAGACCCCCCAGGAAGACACGCAGCTGGCCCGCGCACTGCTCAACGACCCGAAGGAGATCGCCGAGCACAACATGATCGTGGACCTGCACCGCAACGACATCGGCCGCGTGGCCCAGTTTGGAACGGTGAAGGTACGCAGCCTGATGGACATCAAGCGGTTCAGCCACGTACAGCACATCTCCAGCGAGATCGTCGGCATTATTGCCGAGAGCGAAGACATGTTCACCGCGCTGGCCAGCAACTTCCCTGCCGGAACGCTGACCGGCGCTCCCAAGATCGAGGCCATGAAGATCATCGACGACCTGGAAACCGACGGTCGCGGCCCCTATGGCGGCGCAGTGGGCCAGTTTTCCTTCAATGGCGACTGCACCTTCGCCATTCCGATTCGTACGGTGTTCGTCAACGGTGAACGCGCCTACGTGCAAACCTGCGGCGGCAACGTCTACGACAGCAATGCCGAGGATGAGTACGAGGAGATTCGTCGCAAGTTTGCCGGTACCCGCAAGGCGCTAGCCCCCTTTATGAGCACGGAAACGGAGAGCCCCGCATGAAGGTGCTGATCATCGACAACTACGACTCGTTCACCTACAACCTCTACCAGTTCATCGGTGAAATTCTCACTGCCGAAAAGAATCGCGGGGAGCTGCCGCATTTCGAGATCGTGGTGAAGCGGAACAACCAGATCGACTTCAAGGCCATCGAGGCCATGGCCCCGGACCGCATCATCATTTCGCCGGGGCCGGGCTCGCCGGACGACCCGCGCTACTTCGGGGTGTGTGCCGAGGTCATCGAAAAACTCGGCAAGACGACGCCACTGCTGGGAGTGTGCCTGGGCATGCAGGGAATCGTGCATGTCTTTGGTGGCAAGGTCGTCAAGGCACCGCTGCCCATGCATGGCAAGATCAGCCCCATTCACCACGATGACCGCTCGGTGTTCCAGGGCGTCCCCGACCAATTGGAAGTGATGCGCTACCACTCCTTGATTGCCGACGCCACCACCCTACCCGAGTGCCTGGAAGTGACCGCCACGGTCGGCGCGCTGACCGCCGAGCATTTTGCCGAGCGCAGCGCCTGGCAGGCCGCAGGCGAGTTCGAGCTGATGGGCGTGAAGCACCGCGACTACCCCATCCACGGCATTCAGTTTCACCCGGAGTCGTTTGCCACCGAAGGCGGCAAGGAACTGATCGCCAACTTCCTGTTCAACTCGGCCAAGGTTGCGTAAGCGCCAGAACAGCCGCCAGACAGGCCAGGTTGAGCACCACCGTGACCCAGAAAACTCGCCGAAAAGCGGTTTTTTGGGTCTTGTGGCGCAGCTGCTGCTGCGCGCACCACGCCCCCGGCCAACCCCCCAACAGCGCCAGCCAGTGCAGCGTTTTTTCGCTCACCCGCCGGCGCTTCTTGATCGCCGCCCGCTTGTCCCATGCATAGGTGGCATAGGTCACGACGCTGGCCGCTGCATAGAGCGCCAGCCCGAAAAGCATCCATGAGTTCATGATGGGCCCTGGCTGACTATTTGCGCCGGGAAGACGGCTTACCGGCGGCTGTTCTGCCCCCGCCAGGTCGACCACCCTTGATGGCACTCTTGCCCGCGCCCGGCTTGCCACCGGGTTTACTGCCGGGCCTGCCCTTGCCTTTGGCAGCCGGTTTTCCCGTTGGCTTTGCTTTGGCGCCTGGCTTACCCGACGCGACTACTTTCCCCTTGGAGTCCTGACGGCTCTTGCCACCCGAACGGGCACCTGGTGAGGCCTTTTTCGCTGCCGGTGGTTTACCTTTAGCGCCATGTCTGTTGCCGCTGTAGTCAGGCCTGTCGCTTTTTTTCTTCTCCGGTGCGGCTTGCGAGGTTTCGGTCAGGGCAATGATGGTCTCGATCTCACGGGGCGTCAGATCGCGCCAGTCTCCCAGCGCCAGGCCTTTCAAGGAGACGTTCATGATGCGTGTACGCACCAGTTGCGTCACTTCGTAACCGAAGTATTCGCACATACGGCGAATTTGACGATTCAGCCCCTGCACCAGCGTAATATTGAAGACGAAAGTAGACTCCTTGACCACGCGACACTTTTTGGTCACCTGGCCTAGAATGGGCACCCCGCCCTGCATACCGGCAATGAACTCATCGGTGATCGGTTTATCCACCGTCACCACGTACTCTTTCTCGTGATGATTGTTGGCGCGCAGAATCTTGTTGACCAGATCGCCATTGTTGGTAAGAAAGATCAGGCCCTGGGAGTCCTTGTCCAGCCGTCCGATGGGAAAGATACGCGTGCCGTGCTTGACGAACTCGACGATATTGTCCTTTTCGGCAGACTCCGTGGTGCTGACGATGCCCACCGGCTTGTTCAGCGCGATCAATACCAGGTCTTTCTCTTCCTGCGGTTCGATCTCCTGGCCGTTCACCTTGACCCGATCTCCCGCCACCACCTGATCCCCCGTGGTGGCCCGGCGACCGTTGATATAGACATTGCCCTGCTCCACGAAGCGGTCGGCTTCGCGGCGGGAGCACAGGCCGCTTTCACTGATGTACTTGTTGATACGGGTAGAGGTTCTTAACGGCATAAAGCGCTACGTCATCCCATTGGGTTAAAAAGAGGAGCCCGGCTGCTGGAGGAAGGCGACTTCTTCAGGTGTGGAGGGCCTGCCCAGCACCTCATTGCGATGCGGGTAGCGCCCAAAGCGTTCGATAATCACACGATGGCGCTTTTCAAAGTCGAGGTTGTTTTCCAGGCCCGGCTGGTCAAACAGCTGCATGGCCACGGCATGAATGGCAAGCGACTCGCTGTGCATGTAGGGCATGTATAAAAAGCTGCGCTCCACGGTGGAGAGCGACTGGTCTGCGCCGCTGGCCACCGCTTCCTGGGCCAGCGCCAGTGCCAATGCATCATTGGCAAAGGCCTGTGCGTCGTCACGGTGAATATTGCGGGAAAACTGGTCCAACACGAGGATCTCCGCCAGCCGCCCATGGGCCGTCCCGCGCCATTCAAACAGCTCGCAGGCTGCTGCTCGCTCCAGCAGTGGGCCAAAGCGCTCGCCAATCTGTCGATCCATATTCGCGTCTTTCTTGAACCATTGAGCGGGCTCTAAGGTTTGAAACCAGAAGACCATCACGGCCTGAGCATCTGCGTGCATGGTGCACCTCCCCTGGAGTGCGGCGATAAAAGCTCAACGAAAACAGCAGCCCAACATAAACAAAAGCGCCGCCACCCGAGGAGTGACGGCGCTGGCCCACGGTGCGACTAGCCGGTATTGCGCAGCCCGGCAGCGATGCCTGCCATGGTGACCATCAGCGCCCGTGAGAGATCGGCGCTGATGGCGCCGTCAGCATCCCGGTTACGCTGCAGCAGCTCGGCTTGCAGGCCGTGGAGCGGGTCGATGTAAGGGTTGCGAACATCGATGGCCTGACGGATCAGCGGCGTATTCTCCAGCAGCCGCTCCTGCTGAAGAATGTCCAGCACCACCAGCTCCAGCCGCGCAAAGCGTTCTCGCAGCTGCTTGCCCAACGCCTTCAGCGCAGGCTCGTCGACCAGGCGATGCTCGTAATAAGCCGCAATGGCCACATCGGCCTTGGCCAGCAACATCTCCAGCATGTCCAGATAGGTGCCAAAGAATGGCCACTGCGTGCGCATCTCTTGCAGCACTTCCAGGCCGCCCGGCTCCTCCAGGCGTCGGGCAAAGGCCTCACCGCTGCCCAACCAGGCGGGCAGCATCAGGCGAATCTGCGTCCAGGCAAAGATCCAGGGAATCGCCCGCAGCGTTTCCACGCCGCCATCCTGGCGACGCTTGGCGGGCCGCGAACCCAAGGGCAGCCTGCCCAGCGCGCCCTCGGGCGTCACCGCGCGGAAATAGGGGACGAAATTCGGGTCTTCACGCACCACGCCCACATAAGCCGCGTGGGCAACCTTGGCCAGCTGGTCCATCTCTTCGCGCCAGTGCGGTTGTGGTGCAGGCGGCGGGAGCAGCGTGGCTTCCAGCACCGCGCAGGCGTAGATCTCCATGGAGCGCAGCGCAATGTCCGGCTGGCCGAACTTGAAGCGAATCATCTCTCCCTGCTCGGTTACCCGCAGGCTGCCGTTCACCGACCCTGGCGGCTGAGAGAGAATCGCCGCATGGGCCGGGCCGCCCCCGCGGCCCACGGTGCCGCCGCGGCCGTGGAACAGCGTCAGATCCACGCCGTGCTTCTCGCACACGTTGACCAGGGCTTCCTGGGCGCGGTACTGCGCCCAGGCCGCCGCCAGCTGCCCGGCATCCTTGGCAGAGTCGGAGTAACCGATCATGACTTCCTGACGGTCCTGAGTGAGCGCTCGGTAACCCGGCAGCGACAGCAGCTGATCGATGACAGCACCGGCGTGGTCCAGGTCGTTGAGCGTCTCGAACAGCGGCGCGATGGGCAGCGTCACCTGGCCGCCCACCTCTTTCATGAGCAGCGCCACGGTCAGTACATCGGAAGGCTCGCCTGCCATGGAGATGATATAGGTGCCCAGCGCTTCGGCATGCTCCTGGGCAATCACCTTGAACGTATCCAGCACTTCTCGTGATTCGGCGGAACACTCCCAGCGGCGCGGGATCAATGGACGGCGCGAGGCCAGCTCGGAAAGCAAAAACTCCTGACGCTGGGTTTCGCTCCACTCCTGATAATGACCTAGCCCCAGCGAGCTGGTGAGTTCTTCCATGACCTGGGCGTGGCGGCTGGCTTCCTGGCGAAGGTCGAGCTTGGTCAGCGTAACGCCGAACACAGCTACGCGGCGCAGGGTATCCAGCAGCGCGCCGTTGGCGATGGTGTCCAGCCCCACATCGCACAGCGAGCGGTAGCAGGCCAGCAGCGGCGCGTAGATTTGGTCGCGGGTTTCAATGATCGGCCCGCCGTCGTAGTTGTGGCCATCCAACTGCGCTTTCGCCCAGTCGCGGGTGGCTTCCATTTTAGTCAGCAGCCGCTTGAGCAGCTCCCGGTAAGGCTCGGCGACATCGCCCACTTCGGCCTTCAAGGCGCTGTTGGCCTTCCACATGGAAAGCTCGGTCTTGAGCTGCTCCAGATCCCGCAGGTAGAGATCGGCGGCCATCCAACGGCCCAGCAGCAGCACTTCCTGGGTCACCTTCGCCGTGACATTGGGGTTGCCGTCGCGATCACCCCCCATCCACGAGGCGTAGCGAATGGGCGCCGCATCCAGCGGCAGGCGCTCGCCTACCGTTTCCAGCAACAGGCTATCCAGGTCGCGGTGAAAATCGGGCACCGCCTGCCACAGGGAGTTCTCGATGACCGCAAAGCCCCACTTGGCCTCATCCACCGGAGTGGGACGTTCGTGACGAATCTCGTCGGTGTGCCAGGCCTGGCTGATCAGCTCTTCCAGCCGCCCCTGAGCGCGGGCGCCACGCTCAGGGTAATCCTCGGAGCTTTCAATGGCGATCAGGCACTCGTCGATGGCGTCATACTTCTGAATCAGGGTGCGGCGAATGACTTCGGTGGGGTGGGCAGTGAGCACTAGCTCCACGCGCATGTTGGCCAGGGTTTCGACCAGCTTGCGCGGGGAGTTGCCCGCCTGCTGGGCGCGACTGAGCAGCTCGCCCAGTACCGGCTGGGTGCCTGGTTTGTAATCCTCCACCCGACGGAACCGTGCCCGGTAGTGCTGCTCGGCGATATTGGCCAAATTCAAGAACTGGTTGAATGCGCGGGTCACCGGGAGCAGGTCCCGCTCGGGTAGCTGACGCAGATACTCGATCAACTGCCGCTGTTGAAGGGTGTCGCCCTGGCGACCCCGCTTGGCATGGGCACGAATGGTTTCAATCTTGTCGACGAACGACTGGCCCAGATCATCGGCGATGGTACGCCCAAGACTGTCACCCAGAATACGGACATTATCGCGCAGCGACTCGTGTAGATCATGGCTCATTGGCGGGGCCTCCTTGCGGGGTCGCGTTGATATGGTGAGTTATTAGCATTGTTCCTGGGCTTTCGCGGCTTGCCAGTGGTATTCCATTTCTTCCAGGGTCGCCTGACCCAGCGGTCGCTCGGCCCTGGCAAGTGCGCCTTCGACATGGCGAAAGCGGCGCTCGAATTTGCTGTTGGTCTGGCGCAGGCACTGCTCCGGGTTGGCCCCCAGAGTACGCGCCAGGTTAGTGACCGCAAACAGCAGGTCACCCACTTCTTCCTGCGCATGCTGGCGGTCGCCGACGGCCAGCGCCTCTTCGACCTCTACCAGCTCTTCACGAATCTTGTCCAGTACGCCGCGGGCATCGGGCCAGTCGAAACCCACTCGGGCGGCCCGCTTGGAGAGTTTGGTCGCCCTGCTCAGCGCAGGCAGGTTACGCGGTACATCGTCGAGCACCGATACCTCTTCGACGCTGCGCTGCGCGCGCTCTTCGGCCTTGAGCGCTTCCCAGCGGCTGTTGACCTGCTGGGTTTTGACGGCGTCTGCGCTCATGCCAGGCGGGCGGCGAGACGCCAGCGTCCCCTCTGGAAACACATGCGGATGGCGACGCAGCATCTTTTCCGTCAACGTGTGGACGATATCGTGGAAATCGAAGCGCTGCTCCTCGACGGCGAACTGGGCGTAATAGACCACTTGAAACAGCAGGTCCCCCAGCTCTCCGGGCAGCTCATCGAAAGCACGCCGCTCGATGGCATCGGCAACTTCGTAGGCTTCTTCCAGGGTATGCGGCACGATGGTGTCCCAGTGCTGCTTGACGTCCCACGGGCAGCCCTGCTGCGGGTCACGCAGCACGGCCATCAGCGTCAACAGGTCTTCCAGGCGGTAGCGCATCAGGCCCCTCCTTTACGGGCACTTTTTTCGGGGTCGGCGTTACGCAGGCGGCGCACCTCGGTCACGTTGGGCAACTGCTGAATACGCGAGAACAGCCGTCCCAGGGACTCCAGGCCATCCACCTCCAGGGTGATGCGCAGGCGGGCAATGCCCTCGTCGGTATCGGTCAGCGTGTTGACCGCCAGTACATTGACCTTTTCATTGCCCAGCAGGCCCGTGACATCGCGCAGCAAACCCGAACGGTCCCAGGCCTGAATCTCGATGGTCACCGGATAGCGGGTATGGGCGCGCTCGCCCCATTCCACTTCGATAATGCGCTGAGGCTCCTCCATGCGCAATTGGAGAATATTGGTGCAGTCCTGACGGTGCACGGTGACCCCACGACCTTGCGTGATGAAGCCGACAATCGGCTCGCCGGGCACCGGTCGGCAGCAGTTGGCCATGCTGGTCTTCAAGTTGCCCACGCCCAGCACGGTAATGTCGCTTTTGGTGGCCTTGCTGGGCTGGCGGCGAGGCTTGGCCAGCAGTCGGTCCAACTGCTCCTGGTCATCGGTCTCGCCAAACAGCTGCTGCGCCTGATGCAGTACCTGGCCTATCCGCAGGTCACCGGCGCCCAGCGCGGCGTACATGTCGTCAGCGTTCTGGTAATTGACCGCCTTGGCCAGTTTTGGCAGGTCGAGCCCTTCCACATCCAGGCGGCGCATTTCACGCTCAAACAGCGTGCGCCCTTCGTTCAGGTTCTGGTCCCGGGCCTGATACTTGAACCACGCCTGGATCTTGGCCCGCGCCCGCGAGGTGCGTACGTAGCCCAGGCTGGGGTTGAGCCAGTCGCGGCTGGGGCCGCCTTTGGTGGCAGTGAGAATCTCGATTTGCTGGCCGGTTTTCAGCTTGTAGTTCAGCGGGACGATGCGACCGTTAACCTTGGCACCTCGGCAGCGATGGCCAATTTCGGTGTGCACCCGGTAAGCAAAATCGATCGGCGTGGCAATACGCGGCAGGTCGATAACGTGCCCATCCGGGGTAAAGACGTAGATGCGGTCAGGGGCGACATCGCTGGAGAGGCCTTCACGCAGGTCGCCAAAGCCGCCCACTTCGTCCTGCCACTCCAGCACCTGCCGCAGCCAGGCGATCTTTTCTTCGTAGCTGCGACTCTTGGCATTGGTATCGTGGCCCTTGTAGCGCCAGTGGGCACACACCCCAAGCTCGGCCTCGTCGTGCATACCGAAGGTGCGGATCTGAATTTCCAGCACCTTGTTTTCCGGCCCCATGACCGCCGTGTGCAGCGACTGATAACCGTTTTTCTTGGGGTTGGCGATGTAGTCGTCGAACTCGTTGGGCACGTGGTGCCAGCGGGAGTGGACGATACCCAGCACGGTGTAGCAGTCAGTGACTTCGGGTACCAGAATGCGCACGGCGCGCACGTCGTGGACCTGGGAAAAATCGATCCGCTTGCGCTTCATCTTGCGCCAGATGGAGTAGATATGCTTTGCCCGGCCACTGACATCGTAACGATGGATATGCTGGGCTTCCATGAGGGTCTTGAGGGTTTCGACCACATCGTGAATATAGCGGTCGCGGTCCAGGCGCTTCTCTGCCAGTAGCTTGGCAATCGCCTTGTACTCGTCCTCATGCAGGTAGCGGAACGAAAGATCTTCCAGCTCCCACTTGATCTGGCCAATGCCCAGGCGGTGGGCCAGCGGCGCGTAGATATCGGCCACTTCCCTGGCCACCTGCAGGCATTTTTCCCGGGGGGCGTCCTTGACCTGACGCAGCGCGCAGGTGCGCTCGGCAATCTTGATCAACGCGACCCGTACATCTCCCACCATATTGACCAGCATTTTGCGCAGGTTTTCCTGCTGGTTATGCTGGCTCATGCCATGGTTGGGCGCCAAGGGGTAGCTGATGGCGGCCATCTGCAGTACGCCATCGATCAGCTTCGCCACTTCATCGCCAAAGCGCTTGGTCACCGCGTCGAGGCTCAGCAACCCTTCGCGCACGGCGCGATACAGCACCGCAGCTTCCAGCGTGGCTTGATCGAGCTTGAGATCGGCCAGAATATCGGCCATTTCCAGGCCCATGCGAAAACTGGAACCTGGCGACAGCCACACACGATGGGTGCGGGGAGCTTCTCGCTCCAACTGGTCGGCCAGCTCGCAGGCCTGAAGCAGGCGCTCGGGCTCACGCAGGCGCACATCTTCCTGAAGGCGCGTTAACCATTGTTGTATGTCCACCTTTCCGCTTTCTGTCAGCGGCTGGTCTTCACGCACTTTCACCATGACAATGACTCATCCTTTTGGGTGGCGGCTTGCTGCAAATGGCACGCTAGCCCGTATATTCAAACAGCATCAGCGTTTCCATGTGCGCCGTATGTACGAACATGTCGGCCACGACAACGTGCTTGATAGCATACCCTGCATGCACAAGATGTGCCGCATCGCGAGCCAGGGTTGCCGGGTCGCAGGAGACATACGCGACCCGGGCAAGGCGATGGCGGCCCAGCGCCTGACACACCGCCTCGGCACCGCTACGCGGCGGATCCAGCACCAGCGCATCCACAGGGTGCTGCCGCAGCACCTTGGCCACGGACTCGGCATTGCTGAGATCCGCTTGTTCTGCGCTGACCGCCAGGACTGCATCGGCATCGCGGGCGTTATGGGCATTGTCGCGCAGCCGTTCGACCATGCCTTGGCTCCCTTCGACCGCATGAACGCGAGCGCCTGCAGCGGCCAACGGCAGGCTGAAATTGCCGATACCGGCAAACAGATCCAGCAGCACCATGCCGGGCTTGGGCACCAACCAGCCTACCACTTGTGCCACCATCTGCTGGTTCACCTCGGCATTGACCTGCAAAAAATCTCCCGGCGCAAAGTCAAGCGACAGGTTGGATGGCAATGTACTGGCGTCGATGCCCAGCGCCTGCATGTCAAAGCGCTCTCTCAGCAAAGGTGGCGCACCATACCAGTGCAGCTGGGGCGCTTCGCGCCCCAGCCAGGCACCGACATGTACCTGGTGCTGCTCAGCGAAACGCTGCCAGCGCAGCTCATCGTCAGGCTGTGCCTTCAACTGACGCACCAGCACGACCGTCGCATCCGGGGTCGCCAGCAGTTCGAGGTGGCCGACCGAGCGCGGGGCTTCCAGGCTCGCCAACAGCGCTCGCAGAGGGGCAATGAGCGCCTGCAAGGCAGGCACCAGCACTGGACAGGTGTCGATATCTACCAGCCGATGCGTGCTGGCGGCGCGAAACCCCAGGTGCACCTTGCCCTGGCTATCCACCTTGACACCCAGCCTCGCCCGACGGCGATACGCCGTGGTCTGCCCGTGGAGCAAGCCGATGGCATCATGGGCCAGGCCCTGCCGTGCCAGCAGCTCAGCGACTACCTCACGTTTGTGGTGGCGCTGGGTGTCGAGTGCCATATGCTGCAAATCGCACCCTCCGCACTGGCCAAAGTGGGCACAGGGCGGCGTCACGCGCAGGGGCGAGGGAGTCAACAGAGCTTTGACATGCGCCTCATCGAAGCGTTTGCGGGTCACATGGACCGCGACCTCCACTTCCTCGCCGGGCAGCACCCGGTCGATGAATACGGTCTTCCCGGCAGCGTTGTGAGCCACCCCTCGGCCATCATGGGCCAGCCGCTCGACGACCAGCGGCGCACCGGAGAGCTCGCCAGTCTGCTCTTTTGCGGCTCGCCCACTTGGCGTGCGTGCCAGGCCCGAATGGCCCGAGACGGGGCGTGGAGGCCGCCGCTTACCCAACATGGCCATTCATACCTCCGGGGCGAACAAGCCCGTGGAGAGATAGCGATCACCACGGTCACAGACGACGAACACGATGACCGCGTTTTCGGTTTGTTCGGCGATGCGCAGCGCACCTGCCAGGCTGCCGCCGGATGAAACCCCTGCCAGAATACCCTCTTCCCGGGCCAGGCGACGCATGTGCTCTTCGGCTTCCTGCTGGGCGATGTCCAGCGTGACATCGACTCTCGGCGCTTCGAAGATGGCGGGCAGGTACTCCTGGGGCCAGCGGCGAATGCCGGGAATACTGGCGCCATCGGCCGGCTGCAGCCCGACGATCTGCACCGCCGGGTTCTGCTCCTTGAGATACCGTGACACGCCCATGATGGTGCCCGTAGTACCCATGGAGCTGACGAAGTGTGTGATCTCACCGTCGGTTTGCCGCCACACCTCCGGGCCGGTGGTGCGATAATGCGCCAGCGGGTTGTCCGGGTTGGCAAACTGGTTGAGCGGCTTGCCCTCGCCTCGGGCAATCATGGCGTCGGCGATATCGCGTGCCTCTTCCATGCCCCCCTCCTTGCTCGCTGAGATGAGCCTGGCGCCATAGGCCGCCATGGCTTGCTTGCGCTCGGCGGAAGCATTTTCAGGCATGACCAGCACCATCTTGTAACCCTTGATGGCGGCCGCCATGGCCAGCGCAATGCCGGTATTGCCCGAGGTCGCCTCGATCAGCGTATCACCGGGACGAATGTCACCACGGGCTTCTGCTTCGCTGAGCATCGACAGCGCTGGGCGGTCCTTGACCGAGCCTGCCGGGTTGTTGCCCTCCAGCTTGGCCAGCAGCGTATTGTTGCGGCCTGCCGTGATTCTTTTCAGACGTACCAGCGGTGTGTTGCCGACCACATCTTCAAGCGTGGGATAATTCATCACACATTCCTTATCGTAACCGTTATGCTGCATTATATCGGTGCTGCCCATGCCTGGACAGGCAACCTTCTGGATTCGATGAGCTTCTTTCATGTCTTTAAACACGCGCCTGCTGTTTGCCCTGCTGGGTTTTCCACTGTTGGTGTATGCCATGATGGCGTTTCTGTTCGTCTTTCACGCCGACGCCACAGGCCGTGCGGTACTCGAGGAAAGGCTGGTCGGTACTGGCGAGCTGTTGGCTCCCAGCCTGGGCCAGGCCATGGCCGATGGCGACTCGCAACGCCTGGAGAGTCTCGCGGGAAAACTGCTCGAGCAGCGCCACCTACGAGCCGTCACCCTCTTCGATGAACAAGGCAATCGCCTGCTGGTGATGGGTACCTCGCTGCCACCCCCGGCTCGGCTGCACGCCCCGGAAACGACGACCATCGCCATGGAAGACGATCTGTGGCGCGTTCAGGTACCGCTGACCAGCGAGTCACTGAGCGGTCGTGGACGCACGAACAATGGCTGGCTGGAAGCCGAGATGGATATCCGCACGCTGGTGCTGGAGCGCTACAAGCTGATTGCCAGCCTCAGCCTGGGCGGCATGCTGTTGGGCCTGTTGCTGTTTCTGATCGCCTTTGCCATCAGCCGCTATGTCACCCGCCCCATCGAAGAAGCCAGCCAGGCACTTTACCGACTGTCGAGAGGCGATGACCGCCTGCAGATCACTCCTGCCAACCCCATCGAGCTGCGCCAACTGGCCCAGCATATCAATCGGCTGGCGGAGTATTTCCAGCACGCCCGGCGCAACATGCAGAGCCAGATCGAGCAAGCCACCAGTGAACTCCAGGAATCCATGGAGACCATCGAAGAGCAGAACATCAAGCTTGATCTGGCACACCGCAGCGCGCTGCGAGCCAACGCCGTGAAGTCTGAATTTCTGGCCAACATGAGCCATGAGATACGTACACCGCTCAATGGCATCATCGGTTTCTGTCGGCTGCTGGGCCGATCGTCGCTCGACAACCGCCAAAAGGAGTGGCTGGACCATGTACGCCGGGCCTGTGACAACCTGCTGATGCTGGTCAACGACGTGCTGGATTTCTCGAAACTAGAAGCAGACCGCCTGACACTGGAAGAAGTGGACGTGGATATCGTGGCGCTGGTCGATGAAGTGATTGGCTTGCATGCCCCAGAAGCGCAGCGCAAGCAGCTCAACCTGGTCGCCATGGTGTATGACGACGTGCCGACCCCGCTATGCGGTGACCCGCTACGCATCCATCAGGTGCTGAACAACCTGCTGGGCAATGCCCTCAAATTCACCAATGAGGGCGATGTGATCGTGCGCGTCATGCTGGACAACCAGGAGGGTCAGCACGTCGTCCTGCACATCAGCGTCAGTGATACCGGTATTGGATTGAGCGACGAACACCAGCAGCAGCTGTTCAGCGCCTTCTCTCAGGCAGAGCCCAGCCACTCCCGACAGTTTGGAGGCAGCGGTCTGGGCCTGTCGATCTGCCGCCAGCTGATTCAACGCATGGGCGGCGAGATTGGAGTCGAAAGCGAGTTGGGCAGAGGGTCGACTTTTTCGTTTACGCTCCCCCTGCTCGCCCATCAGGCAGACGAGCGCCCTCCAGAACTCGTGCTGGACAATCCGATCGTGCGCTTGCACGAACCTCACTTGCCCACTCGAAACGTGCTGGAACACTTGCTGGAACGCTGGGGCGCTCGCCCTGTATCGTTCATCGATCTTAAACAATGAGGCACTGCTGATGGTCAGCCTCGAACACGATGATTTTGGCGGCGAACGTAAGGGCTATTGGCAGAACATCATTGCCCAGACCCCCTGCCCAGTCATCATTCTGGCCAACACCACCAGCTTTGAACTGCCCCACTGGGACCTTCCCCATGGCGGTGACCTGCTCTGCAAGCCCTTCACCCGCGCCCAACTGGTCACGATGGTACGACGCTTGCTGCAGCCCACGGTACTGCCAGCGGGTCAGGAGCCAAAACCCCTGGAGCTTGCCAACAAGCCTGCCCAAGGCGCCCCTTTGACGCTGCTGATCGTTGACGACAACACTGCCAACCGTGAGCTGCTCAAGGCCATGCTGGAGAGCAGCACGCTGCGCATCGTCTTGGCTGCCAGCGGCAGAGAAGCATTGGAGTTCGCGCGCCAGCATACCGCCGACATGGTACTGATGGATATTCGCATGCCCGACATGAACGGCATCGAAACCACCAAAGCGCTGCGTCGCGTCAACGGCAGCTGGGCACGCTGCCCCATCATCGCGGTCACCGCCCACGTACTGAATAACGAACGCCAGCAGTGGCTGAGTGAAGGGCTGGACGATGTGTTGATCAAACCCATCAATGACGTACAGTTGCAGCAGCTCATGCAGCGGTTTCTGGGTATTACGCCCGACCCGGGGCATCAAGACATCACGCCAACTTCTACTGAGGCAGATACCCCACCGGCCACACCAGAACCCTTGGCAGAACCCTTGGCATTGCCCAGCGCCCTGCCTGCCGTGGATCTCACCCTGGGGACGCGCTTGGCAGGCGGCAAGACATCATTGGCCAAGCAGCAGTTGGTCAGGCTGATCGACAGCCTGGAAGAGCACGAACGACAAATGCGCGAGGCTTTCCAGGCAGACGAACTGAACGAACTGCTGGACTGGGTGCACGGGCTGAACGGGGCCAGCCGCTACTGCGGTGCACCCGAGTTGGCCCTGCTGGTGGAAACCCTGGAAACTCGGCTACGCACCAGCGGGCTACGCCATGTCGATACGCTGCTGGAAGAGCTTTACGCCGCCATGACGCGACTTGCCCAATACCGCGATGGCTTACTGGAGTAAACAAGGAGAAACGGCATGTGATTGGGGCGATCAGCGCTCCAGCACCACGAATGCCACAGCATACTCGGCTTCGTCACTGAGGGTAATGTGCGCCGTGGCGGCGCCGCTGGCTGCGAAGAGCCGCTGGGCCTCACCATGCAGGTGTAATCCGGGCTTGCCCAGCGCGTCGTTAAGCACCTGGATGTCTCCCCACTGCATGCCCTGGCGCAAGCCAAGGCCCAAGGCTTTCACGAAGGCTTCCTTGGCCGCGAAGCGCTTGGCCAGATAAGCCACCGGGCAGCCTTTGGCCCGCCATACCTGCTGCTCTTGCTGGCCCAGAATGCGTTCGGCAAAACGCTCGCCGTGGCGCTCCAGGGCCTGGCTAAACCGAGCAACGCGAGCAATATCAGAACCGATGCCAACGATCATTCAATGCCCGCAGCAGCCGTGATGACCATCATGCTCGTCATGCGCGTGCTCGTGCTCATGGGCATCCAACGCGGCCATCAGGCCCGCCTCCTGGCCAGCAATTATCAGCCGCTTCATTTCCTGAATGGCCTCTTTCAGGCCCACAAAAAGGGCGCGCGCAATGATCGCGTGACCGATGTTCAGCTCGTTGACACCGGGTAAGGCAGCAATGGCTTCCACGTTGTGGTAGTGCAGCCCGTGCCCGGCATTGACCACCAGCCCAAGCGAGACGGCATGGACCGCTGCCGAGCTCAGGCGGTCATACTCGGCGTTGGCCGTTTCGCTGCCCGGCCGAGCTTCGGCATAGGCACCGGTGTGCAGTTCGATGGTGGGCGCTCCAGCGCGCTTGGCCGCGTCGATCTGGGACTCATCGGGATCGATGAACAGCGATACGTCACAGCCCGCGGCTGCCAGACGCTGGCAGGCAGCGGCAATCTGTTCGAACCCACCCACCACGTCCAGGCCACCTTCCGTGGTCAGCTCTTCGCGCTTTTCCGGCACCAGGCAAACGTGGGCAGGCCGCACTTCTTCGGCCAGGACCAGCATCTCTTCGGTCACGGCCATTTCGAGGTTCATGCGCGTGTTGAGCATCTCGGCCAGCAGGCGTACGTCGCGGGGCTGGATATGACGGCGGTCTTCACGCAGGTGAACCGTGATGCCATCGGCACCGGCCTCTTCGGCCAACAGCGCTGCCTGAACGGGGTCCGGGTAACGGGTGCCCCGTGCTTGGCGCAGGGTGGCGACGTGATCGATGTTGACACCCAGTAGAATACGAGGAGGATGCATCGTGACTCTCCATTGGATGGCACACAGAGGCCATCATTGCTTGTCTGAGTATTACTTCTCTGAGAATTGCTTGTATGAGAGAGGCCCGCCTAGCGCTGACGGCGACGGGCCAAATCCATCATCAGCTCTCGCGAGCGTAGTGCCACTGCCCCCAGGTGGGGCGCCAGCGCTGCTCGCATGAGCGCTTTCAAGGCGCTGGCCAGGCTCTCTGATTCCCAGTCACCCTGCTCGATATAGCGCAAGGCGCGGCCGTCGATCCCCCGCACGGCGGGCAAGAATGCACGACTGGCCGCCTCGAATCGGTAGCGCCCGTGAGGGTCCAGAGAGGCACCTTGAGGCGTGCAGAAGCGCGGTGTGGCTTCCAGGGCTTCCAGTAGCGCCCACTCATAGCGTCTCAGCGCCAACCCGCGCGCGGCGGGCACCGGAAGCGCCTCCAGCAGCGCACTGTAAAAGGCAAACACATTCGCGGATGCCAGTTCCAGCGGCAGCAAGCGGGTGGCAATTTCATTGGCATAAAGGCCACACAACAGCCCTTCACCCGCCAGCAGCGCGGTCTGTCCCCGGGACTCCATCAAGGTCAGCCGCTTCAGCTCACGCTCTCCGCGCCAAGCGATGAACAGCGGTGTAAAGGGTTGCAAACGCTGGCGCGATTTCGAACCGGGGCGCTGCCCGCCCTGAGCCACCGCACGGATGCGCCCGTGGTTGAGCGTCAGCAGGTCGACCAGCGCGCTGGTTTCCCGATACGCCTTGCGGTGCAACAGAAAGGCAGGCTCGGGGGTCATGGCCGCGCTCAATCCAGGTCGTAACCCAGGCTCTTCAAGGCACGCTCATCGTCCGACCAGCCTCGCTTGACCTTGACCCACAGGTTGAGCATGACCTTGGTGCCCAAGGCACGCTCCATGTCCAGCCGCGCCTCTCGGCCGATACTCTTGATCCGATCGCCGTTTTCACCGATCAGAATCACTTTCTGGCCCTGGCGCTCCACCAAAATCAACGCGCTGATATGGGTCACCCGCTCGGTCTCGCGAAACTCCTCGATCTCGACGGTCATCTGATAGGGCAGCTCGTCGCCCAGCTGACGCATGACCTTTTCGCGCACCAGCTCGGCG
The DNA here is from genome assembly GCF_050709225.1 of Halomonas sp. KM007. Taxonomy (NCBI): domain Bacteria; kingdom Pseudomonadati; phylum Pseudomonadota; class Gammaproteobacteria; order Oceanospirillales; family Halomonadaceae; genus Halomonas; species Halomonas sp. KM007. The sequence goes on from NZ_CP136131.1 coordinate 361,348, forward strand.
GCCATGAAGCGCAGACTTTTGTCGGTGATCTGGTCTTCAGGGAAGAAGTGAATACTTTCTGGCAGGTGTTTGGCCACCTCTTCTTCCAGCGCTTCGACCTGCGTGCCGTGCTTCGCTGAAATGGGGATGACGGCAGCAAATTCACGCCGTGCCCCCACCTCCGCCAACCAGGGCAGCAGGTCGGCCTTGTCCTGCAGGCGGTCGACCTTGTTCACTGCCAGAATCACCGGCGCCGTGACATGCTCCAGACGCTTGAGCACCGCCTGGTCTTCCTCGGTCCAGCGCGTACGATCGATGATGAAGACGACACAATCCACGTCACGCAGCGCCTGGGTGGCTGCCTGGTTCATGAATCGGTTGATCGCCTTGTTGCGATCCTTGGACATGATGTGCATGCCCGGGGTGTCCACGTAGATGAACTGCGTCTCATCGACGGTCTTGATACCCATCACCTGATGGCGGGTTGTTTGCGGCCGCCGAGAGGTAATCGAGATCTTTTGCCCCAGAATCCGGTTCATGAGGGTTGATTTGCCTACGTTGGGACGGCCAACGATGGCCACGAATCCGCAGGTTTGGCTCATGATTTGTCTCCAGGGGGTTGTTCAAGATAGGACAGGGCTTCTTCCGCCGCCTGTTGTTCTGCATGTCGGCGGCTAGGACCTTTACCAGTGGTATGCTCGCTCAACAGATCGATGTAGCACTCCACGGTAAACGTCTGGGCATGCGCCTCGCCCTTGACCGAGACCACTTCGTAGCGAGGCAACGCGGCCTGGCGTGACTGGAGAAACTCTTGCAAGCGCGTTTTGGGGTCCTTCTGAGTATCCTGAAGAGAGATGTTTTCCAGCCTCTCCGCATACCAGGCCAGTACACGGTCACGCACGGCGTCCATACCTGCATCCAGGTAGATGGCCCCGATCACGGCCTCGACGGCATCGGCCAGGATGGATTCACGGCGGTGACCGCCGCTTTTCATCTCTCCCGAGCCAAGTCGCAGGCACTCGCCAAACGACATTTCACGGGCCAGCTCGGCCAAGGTCTGCCCCTTGACCAGACGCGCGCGCAGGCGGGAAAGCTGACCTTCTCGCGCCTGGGGGAAGCGCTGAAACAGCGCTTCGGCGATGACAAAGTTGACGATAGAGTCACCCAGAAATTCCAGGCGCTCATTGTTGCGACCACCATAGCTGCGATGGGTCATGGCCAGTTCCAGTAGCGTTGGGTCGCCAAAGGTATGGCCGATTCGTCGGCAAAAAGCGGTTAAGGAATTGCTCACGGTGCTCCTACGTCATTGACGTTATACAAAATAACCACGCTGACCTTGTTGTTTAACAGGTGCTTCATTCGATGCGACGCACGCTGCTGAAGCTGGGCAAACCACCATCCCAGTGCATCCAGACTGCAAAGGCGCGCCCGACGATGTTTTCTTCCGGAACAAAGCCCCAGTAGCGGCTATCGTTGGAGTGATCACGGTTATCGCCCATGGTGAAATAGTGCCCTTCCGGCACCACGACCTCACGCATTTGCGGGCCAGGATCACGCGGATTGTTATAAATGAAATGGCTCACTTCACCCAGCTGCTCTTCGAGCAACAGCTGCTGGGGAGACAAGGCCGGGCCTTCTTCGACCAGCACCTTGCTGACTGCTTCGCCGTTCACATAGAGCTGCTTGCCTTCATACCGAACACGGTCGCCGGGCAGGCCCACTACGCGCTTGATGAAATTGACCGAGGGCTCGTCAGGGAAGCGAAACACCATGACATCACCACGCTCCGGGTCGTCCACTTCCAGAAAGCGGTGGTGCACCACGGGCAGGCGCAGGCCATAGGCAAACTTGTTCACCAGGATGAAGTCACCTACTTCCAGCGTCGGCTTCATGGAACCCGAGGGAATCTGGAACGGTTCGACGATGAAGCTACGCACCACCAGTACGACCAGCAACACGGGAAAGAAAGAGCGAGAGTAGTCGACCGGCCAGGGCTCCTTGAGAAGCTTTTCCCGGCTGGCATCGTCCAGCCCGTCTACCGTGGCGGCTTCGGCAGTGGCCACCCGCTCACGGCGCTTGGGCCGCAGCACCAGCACATCCAGCAGAAAGATGGCCCCGGAGAGTACGACGGCAAGTACCAGTAATAATGAAAAATCCATGTGAGGTCGAGTCCCTAGTCGTTGACCTTGAGCACAGCAAGGAAGGCATCCTGGGGAATTTCGACACGCCCCACCTGTTTCATCCGTTTTTTACCGGCTTTCTGTTTTTCCAGCAGTTTTTTCTTACGGCTGACGTCGCCGCCGTAACACTTAGCCGTGACGTTTTTACGTAGAGCCTTCACCGTAGAACGAGCAACCACCTGCCCGCCAATGGCAGCCTGGATGGCCACGTCGAACATCTGCCGCGGAATCAGCTCTTTCATCTTCTCCACCAGCAGACGGCCGCGGGTGTGGGCATGATCCCGATGGATGATGACCGCCAGCGCGTCTACCTTGTCGCCATTGATCAAGACGTCCAGACGCACCAGCTTGGCGGCTTCAAAACGCTCGAAGTTATACTCCAGCGACGCGTAACCGCGAGAAATCGACTTCAGGCGATCGAAGAAGTCCATGACCACTTCCGACATCGGCAGCTCATAAGTGAGCTGAATCTGGTTGCCCAGAAACTGCATGTCCAGCTGGGTACCACGGCGCTGCTCGCACTCGGCAATCACGTTGCCCACGTACTCCTGGGGCACCAGAATACTGGCCCGCACGATGGGCTCGCGCATCTCGTCGACGTCGGCCATGTCCGGCAGTTTGGAGGGGTTGGAGACGTATTTGATGTCGCCATTTTTCATGCCCAGCTCATACACCACCGTGGGTGCAGTCGTGAGCAGATCCAGGTCGTATTCGCGCTCCAGGCGCTCCTGGATGATTTCCATGTGCAGGGTGCCGAGGAAACCCACGCGGAAACCGAAGCCCAGGGCATCCGAGTTTTCCGGCTCGTACTCCAGCGACGCATCGTTCAGCGCCAATTTCTCCAGCGCATCGCGGAAGTCTTCATAGTCATCGGCGCTGACCGGGAACATACCGGCGTATACCTGCGGCTTGACCTTCTGGAAGCCCGGCAGGCGTTCGACATCGGGGGTTTTGGTGTGGGTGATGGTATCACCGACCGGGGCACCATGAATTTCCTTGATCCCGGCAACCACGAAACCGACCTCACCCGCGCGCAGAATATTGGTCTCTTTACGCAGCGGTGTGAAGATGCCTACTTCGGTGGCGTTCCAATCCCGCCCGGTCGATTTGATGCGAATCTTGTCACCCTTGCGCAGCGTACCGTCGAACAGCCGCACCAGCGAAACGACGCCGAGATAGTTGTCGAACCAGGAATCGATGATCAGCGCCTGCAAGGGCGCGTCCGGGTCCCCTTTGGGGGGCGGAATGTCACGCACCAGGCGCTCCAGCAGTGCGTCGATACCAATACCGCTCTTGGCCGACACCTGGCAGGCATCGGTGGCATCCAAGCCGATGATTTCTTCCACTTCCTGAGAAACGCGGTCCGGGTCGGCCTGGGGCAGGTCGATCTTGTTGAGCACCGGAAGGACTTCCAGGCCCTGCTCGATGGCGGTATAGCAGTTGGCCACCGACTGAGCTTCGACGCCCTGAGCGGCGTCCACTACCAGCAGCGCCCCTTCACAGGCGTACAGCGAGCGGGATACTTCGTAGGAGAAGTCCACATGCCCTGGCGTATCGATGAAGTTGAGCTGATAGACCTGACCATCGGCCGCGGTGTAGTCCAGCGTGACCGACTGCGCCTTGATGGTAATGCCGCGCTCGCGCTCGATATCCATGGAGTCGAGCACCTGCTCCTTCAGTTCACGCTCGGACAAGCCACCACAAGTCTGAATCAAACGATCGGAAAGCGTCGATTTACCGTGGTCGATGTGAGCGATGATGGAGAAATTGCGAATATGCTTGAGCTTTCCGCCGGAAACGTCATGAGACATCGAGTGTGTTCTGCCTTATTGGTACGCAAGCGATGGTGTTGGGGACAGCGCCAACAAGGCGTAACGTGAACACCGCACCACTGCATTGCCAAAGTTCGTCAAAAGATAAGCGCTATTGTAGCGATATGCGGGGGATAGGAACAGCAGTCCGGCGAGAACCGCCGGACTGGAAGGAACGAAAGGTGTGGTTATTCCAGACGCAACGCCACGAACAGCGAGCGCCCATCACGATACAGGCGCAGCGGAATAGCGCGGTCGGTGGGCAAGCTTTCGACGATGCGCACCAGCTCATCGGCAGAGGCAACGCTGCGGTGATCCAGGCTAACCAGAATATCTCCCGGGCGAAGCCCGGCCTGAGCGGCAACGCTGTCTGGCTCTACCTGACGAACTTCAACACCCCCTGTGATATTGAGCCGTTCGCGAGTGGCTTCATCCACTTCGACCACAGCGACACCTAGTCGCATCTGACTGTTGCTGCTGGAAGCTTGCTCGACGCCTTGAGCATCCGGCCAGCTACCCAGTTCGATGGTTTCAGTCACCTGCTCACCATCACGCATCAGGGTCAGCTCCACATCGCTGCCAGGGGCAACACGCCCGATGAGGCGCGGCAACGTGCTGGAGCGATCGACCTCTTCGCCATTGACTTCCAGAATCACATCCCCAGCCTGCAGGCCACCCTGCGAGGCGGGACCTTCGGGGTCCAGGTCGGCAATCAGCGCGCCAATGGCTTCGTCCATGCCAAACGACTCGGCCAAATCACGAGACACCGGCTGAATCATCACGCCCAGCCAACCACGGTTCACCTGGCCATCTTCACGAAGTTGGCTGGCAACGTCCATGGCGACGTTGATCGGAATAGCGAACGACAGCCCCATGAAACCACCGCTACGGGTGAAGATCTGCGAATTGATACCGACGACTTCACCTTCCAGATTGAACAGTGGACCACCGGAGTTACCCGGATTGATGGCCACGTCGGTCTGGATGAAGGGGACGTAAGCGTCCTGTGGCAGCGTACGGTTGATGGCACTGACGATACCCGCAGTGACCGAATGGTCGAAGCCGAAAGGCGAGCCAATGGCCGCCACCCACTCCCCTACCTTGAGCTCATCGGAATTCCCCAACGTGAGCACGGGCAGGTCGCTGGCATCGATCTTGAGCAAGGCAACGTCGGTCTGCACATCGCTGCCGATCAGCTCGGCGGGCAGTTCGCGACGGTCGTTGAGGCGCACCAGAATTTCATCGGCACCCTGCACGACGTGGGCGTTGGTCATCACGTAGCCATCTTCACTGATGATGAAGCCAGAGCCCAATGACTGTCGTTCCTGGCTACGCCCCTGACCACCACTGGGCGGCGCTGGAAAACTGTCACCAAAAAAGTGGCGGAAGATTTCGGGAATTTCCTGACCACCAAACCCTTGTGCCGACGGCGAGCTGCTGCGCTGCACCGTGCGCGTGGTAGAAATGTTGACGACGCCCGGCGCCGCTTCTTCTACCAGCACCGTGAAATCGGGCAAGGTTTGCGCCTGGGCACTTTGACCCACCATGAACAGCGCAACCAGGCATAACCATAACGTTGAGGGGAGAACCAAGCGCTTCATGAAACAGCTCCTAGTCAAGCAGGGACGACACCATGGAAGTGCAACTCTTAGCGAGCTACAGGACAACTAACTGACCAAACGCGGACGGAAGCGTTCCATCCCACCGCGCATGAGAAATCTAAGCGCCACCAAGGCGCACGCCAAGGTACCAAAAAAGGCACCCGCGCTGATCCATTGGCTCTCTGCCACCCTGGCAATCGCCCCCGACACGACCAGCGCCAGCAGCATAGGCGCGGCATAGACCAAGAGCGCCAGATAGCCAACGGCTTGCCGTTCCAACGTCAGCGTCACCGCACTGCCCAAAGGGTAACGCTCTGACAATTGGCTTTCCAGACACTCAGGCCGCACCTCGACACGCTGGTGCTGGCGGCGCGCCAGCAGGCCCATGCCACAACCCCGCCCCTTGGCGCAGGCATCACATTCACTGGCCACCGATACATCCACCACCAATCGCCCTTCGACATACCCTGTTACTCGGCCAGTGCGATAGAGCGCAGAACAGGGTGTGGGCTCGGCCAATGACATCAGGGCTGAATCACGATGGACTGAACGATACGGCGCATGACAGCAGCTGGCAGCTCACCAACGCCTACCAGCTGCCAACGCTGATCATCGACCTCCACGACCGATACCGTGGCCGTAGAAACGCCTAACTGATGGCTACCTTCCGAGAGCGCCTGCTGCTCCACAGGCGCTGCAAACAAGCTGACCGAAGCCAAGCCGTCGCTGTAGACACGCTGACTCGACAACGAACTCGTTTCGACCGGCTGAGAAACGAAACCATCCGGCAGCCACTCCGCCTGCCAATTCACTACAGGCTCCTCCGGCGAAGCAGGATTTGCAATCACGCCCTCATAAAGCACCGGTGACTGTAGTTGTGTGATCTGAAACGTTTCCAGCGCCCGCGATTGACTATCGCGCATGACATGCTTGAGCAGCAGCCCCGTCTCTCTGTCCAGCCACCACTCATGCTGATAGCGCTCACCATCCTGAGGCACGAACTTGAGCTGCACGGCTTCGCGGCCCGCCACGCGATCATCGTTGAGCAGCTCGATCTCGTAATAATGGGCCACGTGAGCCGCCCAGGCTTCCGCTGCGCTGCCGGTCTCTCGATCTTCAGGAATGAAGCGGGCGCGATAGCCCACGGCCGACTGACGCTCAACACTGACAGAAGGGCCATCCAGGTGTTGAACGACCTGTTGTCGAATGCCATCTCGGATACGATGCGAAAGCGCCAGAGTGCGCACTCCCAAGGCATCGATGGAGACGGCTCTGGCCTGGAAATCGTAGCAATGACCGGCCTGTTTGCTGAGCACCAGCCACTCTTGAGCACTGGCAGGCTCGGTCAATGAAGTGAGGTCATCGCAGCTGAAAGCGGACTGCTCTGCGATGACCGGCATGGAGAAGGAGAATAGGCTTACCAGCCCAGCAGACGCGACGGCCTGAATTCCCCACTGTCGGCACTTGTCCATCGCCATAATGCTCAGACTACCCTGTCCGCCATCAACGTTGGCCCAACGGCTCAGTGACCGAGGAACGCATCAGCGGCATCCAGCTGTCACCACCGCCACTGGCGGCGCCTTGAGCGTGCTGCTCCAGATAGGACTGCAACAGGCGCAGTTGATCGATATCGATGGACGTTGGCTGCTGAGCCATGACGCTTTGCGGCGCAGACGGAGCCGCGAAACCGGCTTCGCTGACGTTCATCAAGCCGCTATTGCCTGCCTGCCCATTGATCCGGAACGGCGTGGGCTCGAACATCGGCATATCGGAGGCTGCCAAGGCTCCCGTCTGGGCACCAGACAAACTGACCGGTTGTACCTGCGCACCCACTCCAGCGCCGGGCTGAACGGCAATGTTGCCATCAGGCTGGCCGCTCGACCCTGTACCGCTATTGAAGAACTGTACGCCCGTAATCACCATCAGTGATACGGCCGCTGCCACGCCAGTACCGCGGGCAAACGAGATGCCACCCGTACGATGATTCGCCGCCGTGACCGGCTCGGTGATCGGTACCGGCTCGTCATGCAGTCGAGCCATGATGCCTGCCGAAAGGTCGACGCTGACATCTACTTCGCGCTCACGCTGCATCATGCTGCGCGCCAGATGATAGCGGCGCCAAGTCTCTGCCGCGTCGGCGTCGTCAGGTAGTGATTTCAACACTCGGCGAAGTTCCAGCTCATCACTTTCACCGTCCATCAATGCGGAAAGTGACTCCCGTGTGTTTTGACTCATACTTCACACCCTCACACTGTGTTGGAAGAAGCTTCACGACAACACGGCTAGTGCGTGTTTTAGCCGCAAAACCTCACAGGCCAAGACTCAGGTTATCTATCACCGTCTGCACAACGCCATTGCCAAGTTGGCAGGCAACATGATTGGGCTGCTCGGCAGCTCAACTCAATAACGCTAGCAGCCCTTATGACGCCTGACTCGCCAGACAGTTCACAAAAAAAGTAAAAACGTAAATGTTTGTGTCCATGCGCAGGCAGCGGCCCAACGCTCAGGGCTCTTCACGGCTGTTGCGCGCCGTGGTGACCAGCGGGCGGATATGCTCGTCTACCGCCTCCCTGGCACGAAAAATACGCGAACGCACCGTACCCACCGGGCACTGCATGATTTGCGCGATGTCCTCGTAGGCCAACCCATCCAGCTCACGCAGGGTAATGGCCGTGCGCAGGTCATCCGGCAAGCGCTCGATGGCTTCGAACACAGCGGCTTCCAACTGGTCCCGCGCGATGGAAGCTTCGGGAGACTCGGAGTCGGCCAAGCGGCCGCTTTGATCGACGATTTCGGCATCGACGATATCCAGGTCACTGCCGGGTGGACGACGCCCTCTGGATACCAGGTGGTTCTTCGCCGTATTGATGGCGATCCGGTACATCCAGGTATAGAAAGCACTTTCTGCACGAAACTTGCCCAACGCACGGTACGCCTTGATGAAGGCTTCCTGCGCCACATCCTGCACTTCGGCGTGGTCGTGCACGTAGCGTCCTATCAAGCCAATGATCTTGTGCTGATACTTCTTAACCAAAAGATCGAAAGCGCGTGTATCGCCTTTCTGGGCACGCTCAACCAACTGCTGGTCCGTTTCACGAGTGCCCATTCACACGCTCCTTCCGCGCCGGTGTCACACCGGCCGCTTCATATTCTTGTCGCCCTGTTGATCGGGCCTTCACAGCAAGCAGCATAGTGTCCCTTGGGCATTGGTTAATCGTCATGGAGAGCTCGAGGCCCATGAGGCCTGGTGGCTCACCTGTTCTGGAGGGCGTTTGGTGGCATAACGCCAATGTCATCCAATGTTACGCGTTCTTAGCAGCGCATCAAGCGCTTAAAGCGCTTACCCCCTTTCTTGAAACCCTGTGGCTGACATTTTTCCTTAATGCAAAGTTCCGTAACAATTGATTTTTACCACCGTGACGCGCCATAGTAGTAACCACTTTTCGCCCATCGCGCATGTACAGGTAGCAAGATGTCTGATCAACAGGTTAGCAATCTCAACGTCCTCGCTCAGGATGTTCTCACCACCCCCGACGCTCTGAAGTCGGCCATTCCCCTCACCGAAGCCGCCGAGCGCTCCGTTGTGGAAGGCCGTCGCGTCATTCAGAACATCCTGGATGGCAACGACCCGCGCCTGCTGGTGGTCGTGGGCCCCTGCTCCATCCACGACGTGGATGCCGCACTGGATTACGCCCGCCGCCTGCGCGCGCTGGCCGACAAGGTGAGCGATAGCCTGTACATCGTGATGCGCGTCTATTTCGAAAAGCCGCGCACCACCGTGGGCTGGAAAGGACTGATCAACGACCCCCACCTGAACGACTCGTTCGAAATCGACGAAGGCCTGCACATCGCCCGTAAACTGCTGGTCGACCTGGCCGAAATGGGCTTGCCCCTGGCCACGGAAGCGCTGGACCCGATCTCGCCACAGTACCTGCAGGACTGCATCAGCTGGTCAGCCATTGGCGCCCGTACCACCGAATCACAAACCCATCGCGAGATGGCCTCAGGCCTCTCCTGCCCGGTCGGCTTCAAGAACGGCACCGACGGCAGCCTGGATGTCGCCATCAATGCCCTGCAGTCGGTCGCCAACCCGCATAACTTCCTGGGCATCAACCAGGCCGGCCAAGTCGCCATCATCCGTACCCGGGGCAACGCTTATGGCCACGTGGTACTACGTGGCGGCAACGGCAAGCCCAACTACGACAGCGTCAGCGTCGCGCTGGCCGAAAAAGAGCTGAGCAAGGCCAAGCTGTCGGCCAACATCATGATCGACTGCTCCCACGCCAACTCCAACAAGGACCCGGCCCTGCAGCCCTTGGTACTGGAAAACGTGACCAACCAGATTCTGGAAGGCAACCGCTCCATCATCGGCCTGATGGTCGAGTCCAACATTGGCTGGGGTGCCCAGAAAGTGCCCGCCGACCTGAGTCAACTGCAGTACGGCGTCTCGATCACCGACGCTTGTATCGACTGGGACACGACCGTCGAAACCTTTACGCGCATGAACGAAAAGCTTGCTCCGGTGCTGGCCAAACGTATTGCCTGAAGCCAACCTGTCGACGCCCCGCCAGATCCCTCTGGCGGGGCGTTTTTCATGAGCATCACCCGCTGCCGAGTTCAGGCCTGAATGTCACGCCTGAAGGGCGGCAAAGCATCCAGCAGCGCCTGACCGTAGCGCCGCGTGATCACGCGGCGGTCCAGCAACGTGATCACGCCCCGGTCATTCTCCTTGCGGATCAACCGACCACAGGCCTGCACCAGCTTGATGGAAGCATCGGGCACGCTGATACGCATGAAAGAGTTGCCGCCCTGGCTTTCGATCCACTCGGCCAACGTGGCACCCACCGGGTCATCGGGCACCGCAAAGGGTAACCGAGTGATGACTACATGAGTCAGGTAATCCCCAGGCAGGTCGATGCCCTCTGCAAAGCTGGCCAAGCCGAAGATGATGCTCCCCTTGCCGCTATCGACCGCAGCACGATGCCGTTCGATCAACTCCCGCTTGGGCAGCGCATCCTGCGCCAACAGGCGCTCTTTCAAGGCCGCTGGCAGCACTTTTTCCACCGCCCTGAGCTGGGCCCGGGACGAAAACAGCACCAGCACCGCTTCATCCTCCCCCAACTGGGAGACACAGCGCACGATGGCACGCTCATGGGCCTCTCGGTCGCTGGGGTCCGTGGCTTCCGCAGGCACGCGCAGCACCGCGTTGGCATAATCGAAGGGGCTGGGCAGCGCCTGGTACCGATAGCGACTGGCCAGGCCAGCGCGCTCCTGAATACGTTCGAAGCGCCCCAGTGCCGTCAAGGTGGCGGAGGTGACCACCGCACCATGGCAGCGCCCCCACAAATGCTTGGCCAGCGTGTGCGCCGCCGAGACAGGGCTGGCGGAGAACTCGATTTCGGGCTCCCCGGCCACACGACTCAACGTGATCCAGCGCGCCCAGGGCGGCGCATTGGGCGGGTCCTGCTCGCTGAACGCCTGCCAGAGCGCGTGGGCTTCCAGGGCGCGACCATGCAGCAGCGCCACCAGCGGTAGCCAGGCTTCGGCCTGATCGCGGTCCAGCCCCGTCTGCTTGTCCGGGTCCAGGCTCTCACGCAGAATATCGGCAATGCTTTCCAGGCTGCGCGATAGCGTGGCAAACATCACCAGCAGCTGCCGCGCCTGCTCGCGCAGCGCTTCCGGCACCTCGCCCTTCTCGAAACGCTGCTGGTGGCTGGGCTCTTCATCCGCCAGCCCCTGCTCGCGCCCGGCCAGCTGGTGCCCTAGGCTGAACACGTCCCCCAGGGCAGGCTCCAAGCCATGCAGCACTTCAGGCAGGCTGGCCAGCAGCCGGGCCACGATGGGCTGAACCGCCAGCCCCTGGTGAAGATCGGTCAAGCTGCTGCGCAGGGTCTTGAGCCAGCGCAGACAGCCATGCACCGCGAAGCGGTGGGCAAAGTGCGACAGCGCCTTGTCCGGCAGGTGATGGCCTTCGTCGAAGATGAAGATACAGTCGGCAGGGTCCGGCAGAATGGCGCCGCCCCCCAGGGCCAGGTCCGCCAGTACCAGATCGTGGTTGGCCACGATGACATCGGCATCTTCCAGCTCACGGCGCGAGCGGAAGAAGGCGCAAGCACCGAAATGGCCGCAGCGGCGCCCGGTACACTGGCGGTGATCGACGGTGAGCTGACGCCAGTGGGCATCATCGATGGTGTCAGGCCAGGTATCACGGTCACCCTGCCACTCGCCTTTGCCATAGGCATCGGCAAGGTCGCTGGCAAGCACCTGATAGTCGCTGCTATCGCTTTGCAGGGAGTGCTCGAACAGCGACATGGTCGGGTTCGACTCACTGCCCTCAAGGGCCTGGTCCAGCCGCGCCACGCACACATAGCGCCCGCGCCCTTTGGCCAGCGCGTAGCGAAAGGCGATGCCACTGTGCTCAGCCAGCGAGGGCAGGTCCTGATGCAACACCTGCTCTTGCAGAGCCACCGTGGCCGTGGACACGATCAGCCGCTTGCCCTTCGCCTTGGCAATGGGCAAGCCTGCAATCAGATACGCCAGCGTCTTGCCCGTGCCGGTACCGGCTTCCAGCACACAGACGTGGCTGTCGCTGGTGCGCTTGCCATCGCTGTCGCACTGAATATCGCCCAGGGTGCGGGCAATCTCGGCAATCATCAGCCGCTGACCGTAGCGTGGGGTCAGCGCTAACTGCTCCACCACGTTACGGTACGCTTGCTGAATATCGGCCTTGAGCGCGTTATCCAGCATGTGCGTTACAGCATGCCTTCCGGCGGATGCTCGCAGGGCAGCTTGCCGTTGATGTAGCGCTCGATTTCCGGCAGCGAGAAGGCGTCTTCTTCACCCACGAAGCTGATCGATACCCCTTTGGCACCGGCACGACCGGTGCGGCCAATACGGTGCACGTAGTCTTCCGGGTCTTCCGGCAGGGTGTAGTTGATCACGTGGCTGACGTCTTCGATATGGATGCCACGACCGGCCACATCGGTGGCCACCAGCACCTGGATCTCGCCTTCGCGGAAGCTTTCCAGCGTCTTGATCCGCTGATTCTGGGGCACGTCACCCGACAGCATGGCGGCACTCACGCCTGCCTTTTTCAGCAGGTCATCGAGTTTGCGTACCAGATCCCGACGGTTGCCGAACACCATGACCCGTTCGAAGCTCTCCTGCTCCAGCAGCTTGACCAACAGGCGCTGCTTGTCGTCATCCGACACCAGGTATACGCGCTGGTCGATATCGGCCTGATTCTCTACCGTGACTTCGATCTCGACATGGGCCGGTTCCTGCGTCCACTGGCTGGCCAGATTGAGAATGTCGTCGGTGAAGGTGGCCGAAAACAGGAACGTCTGACGCTCCTCTTTCTTGGGGGTATAGCGGATGATGCGCTTCACATCCGGGATGAACCCCATGGAAAGCATGCGATCCGCTTCATCGAGCACCAGCACTTCGGTTTCGGACAGGTCGATATCGCGCTTCTGATGGAAGTCGAGCAGACGGCCAGGCGTGGCCACCAAAATATCGAGCTTCTTGCCGAGGCTCTCACGCTGTTTCTGGTAATCCATGCCACCGACCACGCTGGCCACGTTCAGCGACGTGAAGCGGGCGAGCGCCTTGGCGTCTTTTTCGATCTGCAGCGCCAGTTCGCGGGTGGGGGCGATGATCAGCGCACGGGGAGCCCCCGGCTTCTGACCGTCCGGCGCGGGCTCTTCCAGGAAGTAGGCCAGCACTGAAATCAGGAAGGCAGCGGTCTTGCCAGTACCCGTCTGGGCCTTGCCCACAATGTCGCCACCCAACAGCGTGTGGCGTAGCGCCTCTGCCTGAATGGGAGTGCAGTATTCATAGCCTTGGGCATGAATAGCGCGCATCAAGGGCAGCGGCAGATCAAAGTCATGGAAGCGCCACTTGCCGGCAACGGCGGGCACCTGAAACTGACGAAGATCCCAGTTCGACTGACGACGACGCGGCTTGCGACGACGGCGTTTAGGCTTGCGGTTCTGGTCCGATGCTGTGATCTGTTCCGACTCGCTCATAGGCTGTGTATCTGTCCATTGCTGTGGAGGTTAGGCATCACGAATCGCGCATTGTAGCAGGGCTTGGCGATAAGAGCGCGCTCTGCTGTCGAAGGAGCGCTCTTGCCTGTTAGAATGAGGCATAAATTAACCCAAGGAGCGCGACGATGACGCGTAAAAAAAAGACTCGTTCACTGGCAGACAAGGTGACGATCCGCACCGGTCGCCGCAAGGATTACAAAAAGTGGCGCCATGAAAACCCGGATCAGGTGACCTCATCACGCCGTTTCGTGGCCAAGAAACAGCAACAGCGCAAACTGCAGGCAGTGCGCAAGCTGGCACGCCAGCAAAGTGGCCAGAACATTGCCATCCACCCCGACAAGGGGAGCGACTCCTCTTCGGGAGAGCCCTCCTGATGCGTCTGGTGTCTTTCAATATCAACGGTATCCGGGCAAGGCTGCATCAGCTTCAAGCGCTCATCGACACCCATCGCCCTGATGTGATCGGCCTGCAGGAAATCAAGGTGCAGGATAGCGAGTTTCCCTTGGCCGACGTGGAAGCCATGGGGTACCACACCTTTCATTATGGCCAAAAGGGCCACTACGGTGTGGCCTTGCTCTGCCGACAGAAACCTCAGCAGGTTTTCTACGGATTTCCTGATGATGAGGAAGATGCCCAGCGACGCATGATCGGCGTGCGCCTGCTGACCACCGACGGCCAGCCGGTCACCGTGTGGAACGGCTATTTCCCCCAGGGCGAGAACGTCGACCACCCCACCAAATTTCCGCACAAGGAGCGCTTTTACCAGCAGTTGGCCAATCTGCTGGCCACGCAGCACTCCTCGGAAGAGCATCTGGCCGTCATGGGTGACTTCAACATTTCACCCGAAGACCAGGACATCGGCATTGGGGAAGCCAACCGAAAGCGCTGGCTGCGTGATGGCAAGGCCAGCTTTCAACCCATCGAGCGGGAGTGGCTGGCAGGCATCAAGGCGTGGGGGCTCAGCGACAGCTATCGGCTCTGCCACCCCGACAACAGCGAATGGTTCAGCTGGTTCGACTACCGCTCGAAGGGCTTTGACCAGGAACCCAAGCGCGGGCTGCGCATCGACTACATCCTTGTCTCGCCTCCCTTGGCACAGCGAGTCACCGATGCAGGTATCGACTATCCCCTGCGTGCCATGGAGCGACCTTCGGATCACGCGCCCACCTGGAGCGACTTTTCCCTGACCCTGGCAGACTGACCGCCCCTTGGCTGCCGCCCACTCGGGCGGCACGGCTCAGCCCCTGAGCCCCCTCAATCGAAATAGCCAAGCCACTGCTCGGCCTGTTCGTCGCCCAGCTCCGCCGCTCGCAAGAGCGCCTCTTTCGCCAGCGACTCATTGCCCCACGCGTAGGCCAACTGACCATACTGGCGCCAATCGTCAGCCGCCCGAGTGGTTTCAGCCAGCGCCTGCCAAGCGTTCAGGGCATGCTCGACATGCCGGGCCTGCTGCCAGGCCGTGGCTCGCAGGCGCAGCGTCTCTTCATCATCAGGCAGCTCCCCTGCTTCCAGCGCTGCCTCCAGATGCTCACCGGCACGCGCTGGCGTGCCCCCTGCCAGGTGCAGCCGAATCAGGGTCAAACGATCCTCGGGTGCAGTGAACTTGCCCATCTGCCAGGCCGCTTCCCAGACGCCGGCGGCAGCGCCCAGCAGCCCCGCCTGCTGCGCCAATCCAGCCGCCTGACGCCACTCCTCGGCGCTGCTGCGCTCGCTCAGGCTCTCCAGCAGCCAGGCCAGTGCCTGCTCGCCTTCGCCTGCATGGCGC
The DNA here is from genome assembly GCF_050709225.1 of Halomonas sp. KM007. NCBI lineage: Bacteria > Pseudomonadati > Pseudomonadota > Gammaproteobacteria > Oceanospirillales > Halomonadaceae > Halomonas > Halomonas sp. KM007. Next base: position 376,732 of record NZ_CP136131.1, read on the forward strand.
AACACGACGTTGACCAGCGCCTGCTGGGCATCACTCAGTTCTCTACCCGGCTCCAGCTGGGGGGTGAGCCATTCGAGGGCCTCTTCCCAGCGCTCCTCTTCTGCCAATAGGCGCACCAACGCCCAAACCGACTCAAGGTAGCGCTCATGACCCGCCGACTCGCCGAGCCACTGCGCGTAGAGCTCGATGGCCTGAGAGCGCTGACCTGCCGCACGGCGCAGGGAGGCTTCGTCACGCAACCAGCGCAGCCGTTGGCTGTTCGGCACGCTGGTACGCTGGCGGGCACTGGCCAGCTCATCCGCTGCCGCCTCGGGCGCCTCTTGACGCACCAGCGCACTGGCCGCCAACTGATGGTATAGCGCGCTGGCCCACTGATCGGCTCGATTGCCCGAGGCCAACCTGGCGGCCTGGGAGCGCGCACGGTTCAGAATGGTGCCCAACGACTCATTCTCTGCACCAGCACCGGAAAGCTCCGCCAACTGGCTCTGCAACCCGTTCAGGTCGAGAATGATATCTTCACTCAGTGGCACATCCGCCACCGCCATCGTGCTCCACACATAGAGCACTGCAATTGCCAATAAACGCTGCATAACGCTCCCTCGACGGGCTTACCGCAACTGAAATTCGATGCGCTGAGTGGCACGGCGCAGCTGTTGACTAGGCTCGAATTGCCAGCGTGCAATGGCCTCCTCCGCCGCCTGCTCGAACACCCGGCGCGGCTGTGCGTTGAGGACGCGAATCGTCCCGCCATCGACGCTGCCATCACGCCGAATGACGAACTCCACCTCGACAAAGCCCTCCATGCCACGCCGCTGGGCGCGGGTGGGGTACGTGGGATTGACGCGACTCGTGGGCGCCACCTGCCCGACACTCATCGGCTCATTGGAAGGTGCGGGCTCTGCCGCAGGCGCCGCTTCACGCTCGGCCGTCGCGAGTGCCGTGGATGGCTCGGAGCGCGACGCAGGCTCTGCGGCAGGCTCCGGCGTGGGTTCTGGCGCAGGCTGCGGCTCCGGACGTGGCTGTGGCGTCGGCTCTGGCCTTGCCTCGGTCAGCTCCGGCAGTTCACTCTCCAACTCCAGCGGCTCTACCGGTGCATCCGGCAAAGCCAGATCGGGCAGCACAATCTGACTCGTCGCGACCGGCGCAGGGGCAGGCGCTGGTGCAGGAGGGGGAGCTGCAGGAGCCGCCTGGGCAGGCTCTGGCGGCGGCGTTTCCGGCTCGGCAGCCTGCTCAGGCGCTTCCACCATGGTCATGGCCATGGACATGACTGGTTCGTCGACGCTGCGCTCCGGCGGTGCCACCAGCAGCGCCAGCATCCAGAACAGCCCCATCGCCAGCGCAGCACCAGCCAGCAGCGAGAACCCGTGGCGTATCATGGCGCACTCCGACTAGCCGCCACCGCCACTTGCTCTACACCTGCCTGCTGCAGGCGATCCATCACTTCGATCAGCAGCCCAGTGGTGGACGCTCTATCGGCCTGGATGACCACCGAGCCATCGCCACTGAGCATGCCGGCCACTTCCTGACCGATGCGATGGGCATCGACCGGACGACCATCCACCCAGACGGCTCCTTCCGGCGTAATCGCGATCAGCACCTGGGCGTCCGGACGCTGTGTGGCGGCGGCCGCTTCCGGGCGCTCGATCTCTACGCCACTCTCCTTGATAAAGCTGGTCGTCACGATAAAGAAGATCAGCATGATGAAGACCACATCCAGCATCGGGGTCAGGTTGACTTCATTGCTCTCTTCGACGGCCTCTATGGAACGGCGTCTACGCATCATTTTCCTCCAGGGCACGTGCCAGGCGGTCATGCAGACGCTGGTCTTCGCGGCGAATCACGTGCTCCAAACGGCTGATAAACAGCATGCCCACCACGGCAATGGCCATGCCTGTCAATGTGGGTAGCGTGGCTCGGGCCACGCCATCGGCCATGGCTCTGGCCTGATGGGTGTCACTCATGGAAAGGCTGTCGAACACGGTGATCATGCCGGTGACCGTGCCCAGCAGACCCAACAGCGGGCACAACGCCACCAGCAATTTGATCCAGGGCAGCGGCCGACGCAGCTTGGCCACCAGGGCCGCACTCCACACATCGCGCAGCGTCCGTGCGCTCCAGCTGCGGTGGTCGCTACGTGCTGCCCAGCGGTGCACCAGCTGACGCCGCGCACGTCGCCAGCTGATGCGGTAGTACCACCAGCGTTCGATGGCCATGGCGAACACCAGCACGGCCACCAGCGCCAGCACCACCAGCACCGCGCCACCGGCGTCCAACAGCCGCTCCACCGGCTCCAGCCAAAGGGGCAACGTCGGCATATCAGTTCACCGCTTGCCCGGGATGGGCAGACTGCGCTTCCAGGTGATCGGCCAGGGTGGCACTGGCCTCCCCTTCGATCACTTGCGTAATGAACCGGCTTCGGCTGGACAGTGCCGTTTGTGCAAACAGCAGCGGCACCGCCGTCACCAGCCCCAACACCGTCGTCACCAGCGCCTGACTGATCCCCCCGGCCATGAGCTGCGGGTCACCGGTACCGAACACGGTAATGGCCTGAAAGGTGACGATCATGCCCGTCACCGTACCCAACAGGCCCAGCAGCGGCGCAATGGCGGCCAACAGTTTGACGATGGGCTGGCCTCGCTCGATACGCGGCAGCTCTGCCAGCACCGCTTCATCCAGGCGGGCTTCGAGGGCTTCGGGCGTTTGATGCTTGTCCATGTCCTTGAATCGCTGCAGCACTCGGCCCAGCGGATTGTCGGCTCGCGGCTGTTCCAACTGACGGCGTTGACGACGCACCCGTGCGCTCACCAGCAGCAGATAGAGGTATTGCGCCAGCGCCACCAACAGACCGATACCCCCCAGCACCACGACCACATAGCCGACATACCCCCCCTGCTGGAAACGCTCCCAGAGACTGGGCTGCTGTGCCAACGCCTGCAGTACGCTGCCCTGGGTAGGGTCGATGGCAAATTCACGGCTCTCACCTTGGTGGTAGGCGGCGAGCAGGCGGCGGATTTCCGACGGCGTACGCGGCAGCTCGGCCAGGCTCTGGTCATCCTGCCCTTTGCGGAGCAGTGCCGACTCCGTGAAAGCGGCAAAATCCCCCAAACGGACCACCTGACGAGGCGCAACCTCGCCAGCACCGTCTGCCACGGGCAGCTCGAGACGCTCGGCCTGCCCGGTGTTCATGGTCAAGGCTGCCAGCCGGTCTACCACGCTCTCCAGGTGCTCACGCTCCAGCACTTCGACGTCGTTGAGGCGCGGGGGCAATGCGTTGGGCGTCAACGTCAGCCAGCTTTCACCCCCCAATTCGTTACGCAACTCCTCGCTGTGCCGTGTCAGATCGGCCAACAGTGCCGCAAGGGCCTCCCCCTGCTCATCCTGACGCTGAGCCAGAGCCTCGGCCTGTTCGGTCTGCTCTTGCTGTTGCGCCTGCAGGGCAGCTTGCTCCTGCTCGGCGGCTGCGTGCGCGGCGCGCGCTTCCTCCAGGGCCGCGGCCAGGGCGTCCTGATCTTCCAGAAACGACTGCAGCCGCGCCTGGTCTCGCGCCTCTGCTGCTTCGCGGGCATCACGTAGCGTCGTGACATCACTGCTTTGGGCGATGGCCGGGGCGCTCGCCCAAACGCTCATGGCCAGCAGCAGGCAGGCCATCTTGTGCACGCCGCGCCGATAGCTGAATAGTTTCATTACGGCGCTCCTGTGGCGGTGATCGATAGCGGCAATTGCAGCAGTTCAGGCGTACGCTGATCATCGGCAATACGCAGGCCATTACGCACTTCTCGGCGTGCACGCTCTTCCAGCGCCAGCCATTCGCCGCGCTGCTGGTCCCATACGCCGCCCTCACGGCCATCCGGCGTCAGGTAATAGAGGCCAATACGCCCAATACGCAGATAATCGACTTCCCGAGGAGCCCCGCCGTCGCGTTGCAAACGCCCCCGCCAGCTATCTACCTGGCGGCCGTATGCCAGCTCTGCACGCCAGGCTTCGAGCAGCTCGGCAATCCGTTCGGCGCTCTCCTGGGAGGATACCTCTACCCCTTCTACCCGTGCCAAACGCTCGCCACGCAGGAAAGGCAGATCCGACTCGATCCATCGGGTGAGCTGTTCGGCCATATCCTGCTCGATGACCGGCAGCGCAGCACGTGTATCGCTCAGCGTATCCAACGCCTGGGCCAACCGCTGCTGGCGCTCCGCCTCACTGGCCAGGCGACTGCTCAGGGCAGCATTGGAAGCGCTCATCTGCCGCGTCTCCTGCTCCAGTTGGCGCAGTTCTTCCAACTGTTCTCGAGTTGCTTCGTCGGCCCTGTCGATTTGCTGCTGCAGCTCAGATTGCACTTGCTGGGCCTCGACACTCTGGGCCGCCTGATCCATCGTTTCATCGCTCGCCATCAGCGATGTACTGGCCAGCATTCCAGCAAGCCAATATCCGCTCAAGGCAAAGAAGGGCCTTTTCAGCACGTCGTCTCTCCATCACTGCTCAGCGCGCCATCTGCACCAGCTCGCCAAGGCTCACCAAATATAAGAACGATTTGCGTTTAAATCGTTAGCGTGCATAGCCTACCATCAATAGAAGAAATGACAATATTTATCATTAACATTCAATAACGAAATCTTTTCATCGTCCATAAAAAAACGGGAGCCCTGAGGCTCCCGCTGAGTGGCACACTAATGGACCGATCAGAACGACCAGTCGTCGTCTTCGGTAGCGACCGCCTTGCCGATGACGTAGGACGAGCCGGACCCCGAGAAGAAGTCGTGGTTCTCGTCTGCGCTGGGGGACAGCGCCGCCATGATCGTCGGGTCGACGTCCGTGACGCTGCTGGGGAACAGCGGCTCGAAACCGAGGTTCATCAACGCCTTGTTGGCGTTGTAGTGCAGGAACTTCTTCACGTCTTCGGTCAAGCCCACCGCATCATAGAGCGACTCGGTGTAGCGCACTTCGTTGTCGTACAGCTCCAGCAGCAGCTCGTAGGCATAATCCTTCACTTCCTGCTGACGTTCCGGGGTGGCCTCCGCCAGCGCCTGCTGGAACTTGTAGCCCACGTAGTAACCGTGCACCGCTTCGTCACGAATGATCAGACGAATCAGGTCAGCGGTATTGGTCAGCTTGGCATGGCTGGACCAGTACATGGGCAGATAGAAGCCAGAGTAGAACAGGAACGACTCCAGGAAAACGCTGGCCACTTTGCGCATCAACGGGTCATCGGAGCGATAGCGCTTGAGGATCAGCTCGGACTTCAGCTGGAGCGACGGGTTCTCCTCACTCCAGCGGAACGCATCGTCCACGTCCCGGGTCGCGCACAGCGTCGAGAAAATCGAGCTGTAGGAGCGCGCATGCACCGATTCCATGAAGGCAATGTTGGTATACACCGCTTCTTCGTGGGGCGTACGCGCATCTTCCATCAGCACCGGCGCACCCACGCTGCTCTGGATGGTATCGAGCAGCGTCAGGCCGGTGAAGACCCGGATGGTCAGCTGCTTTTCCTGCTGAGTCAGCGTGTTCCACGACTGAATGTCGTTGGACAGCGGCACTTTTTCCGGCAGCCAGAAGTTGCTGGTCAGGCGGTTCCACACCTCCAGATCTTTATCGTCCTGCAGACGGTTCCAGTTGATCGCATTAACCCGCGACAGGCGTTGCATCGTTGTCATCAGCGCTCTCTTCTAAACGTCATCACATGCCAGTGGGGATATCGTTACAGCGTGCAGGAGACACAGCCTTCTACCTCGGTGCCTTCCAGCGCGCTTTGGCGCAAGCGAATGTAGTAAAGGGTCTTGATGCCCTTCCGCCATGCATAGATCTGCGCCTTGTTGATATCCCGAGTGGTAGCGGTATCAGGGAAGAACAGTGTCAGTGACAACCCCTGATCCACATGCTTCGACGCTTCTGCATAAGTATCGATGATTTTCTCGGGGCCAATTTCATAGGCATCCTGAAAATAATCGAAGTTTTCTTCATTCAAGAACGGCGCCGGATAATAGACCCGCCCCAGCTTGCCTTCTTTACGAATCTCGATTCTCGCCGCCACCGGATGAATACTGGAGGTGGAGTTGTTGATATAGGAAATCGAGCCCGTGGGCGGCACTGCCTGCAGGTTGCGGTTGTACAGGCCGTGCGCCATGACCGAGGCCTTCAGGGCCTGCCAATCTTCCTGGGTCGGCAGCGCAATACCACTGCGTTCGAACAGCTGGCGTACTTTTTCGGTACGCGGCAGCCAGGCCTGGTCGGTGTACTTGTCGAAGAACGTGCCCGACGCGTAGGTGGAGTCTTCGAAACCGGCGAAGGTGGCGCCATGCTCGATGGCCAGCTGGTTCGAGGCACGAATGGCATGGAACGCGACGCAGTAGAAGTACAGGTTGGTGAAATCCAACCCCTCTTCCGAGCCGTAATAGATGTGCTCACGCGCCAGGAAACCGTGCAGGTTCATCTGCCCCAGACCAATCGCACGCGACTTGGCATTCCCTTCGGCAATCGAGGGCACGCTGCTCAGGTTGCTCATTTCGGACACGGCAGTCAGGCCGCGAATGGCGATCTCGACGCTGGTGCCGATATCGCCCGAATCCATGACCTTGGCAATGTTCATCGAGCCCAGGTTGCAGGAGATGTCCTGACCGATGTCGCGGTATCCCAGGTCGTCGTCATACTCGGTCGGCGTGTTGACCTGCAGAATCTCGGAGCAGAGGTTGCTCATGTTGATGCGACCGGCAATCGGGTTGGCGCGATTGACCGTATCTTCGAACATGATGTACGGGTAACCGGACTCGAACTGCAGCTCAGCCAGCGTCTGGAAGAAGGCGCGAGCATTGATCTTCTGCTTGCGAATGCGCGCATCCGCCACCATTTCATGGTACTTCTCGGTGACGCTGATATCGCCAAACGGCACCCCGTAGACCCGTTCTACATCGTAGGGAGAGAACAGGTACATGTCGTCGTTGCGCTTGGCCAGTTCGAACGTGATGTCCGGAATGGTCACGCCCAGCGAAAGCGTCTTGATGCGGATCTTTTCGTCGGCATTTTCACGCTTGGTGTCGAGGAAACGCAGAATGTCAGGGTGGTGAGCATTCAGGTACACAGCCCCGGCACCCTGACGAGCCCCCAGCTGGTTGGCGTAAGAGAACGCATCTTCCAGCAGTTTCATGATGGGGATGATGCCCGACGACTGGTTTTCGATACGCTTGATCGGCGCGCCAGACTCACGGATGTTGGTCAGCAGGAACGCCACCCCCCCACCACGCTTGGAGAGCTGCAGCGCCGAGTTGATCGACCGACCGATCGACTCCATGTTGTCTTCGATACGCAGCAGGAAGCATGACACCAGCTCACCGCGCTGCTGTTTGCCGCAGTTCAGGAAAGTCGGCGTGGCTGGCTGGAAGCGACCACTGATCACTTCATCCACCAGCGACTTGGCCAGCGCTTCATCCCCACGAGCCAGCGTCAGCGCAACCATGCACACGCGATCTTCGTAGCGCTCCAGGTAACGCTTGCCATCGAAGGTCTTCAGCGTATAGCTGGTGTAGTACTTGAAGGCACCCAGGAAGCTGGGGAAGCGAAACTTGTAGGCATACGCCTGCTCGAACAGCGACTTGATGAATTCGAAGCTGTACTGATCGAGTACGTTGGCCTCGTAATAGCCCTCTTCCACCAGGTAGTCCAGCTTCTCTTCCAGCGAGTGGAAGAAAACCGTGTTCTGGTTGACGTGCTGAAGGAAGTACTGACGCGCTGCTTCGCGGTCCTTGTCCAACTGCAGTTCACCGTTGGCACCGTACAGATTGAGCATCGCGTTGAGCGCATGATAATCCAGCGTACGCGCTTCGGTGGTACCCGCAGCAGGACGTTTCGCTTCTGCCGACTTCTTGGTAGCGGCGCTGGTGGACGCTACGTTGTTAGAGACTGAGCTTGACGTTTCCAAAACTCTTCTACTCCTTTGCGGACCTTGGCGACATCGTCATCGGTGCCAAACAGTTCAAAGCGATAAAGCAACGGTACCTGGCACTTTTGCGCGATGATGCGCCCTGCCAACCCGTAAGCTTCACCAAAATTCGTATTACCCGAGGCAATGACACCTCGAATGAGGTGCCGATTGTGCTCATCGTTCAAGAAGCGAATCACCTGCCCCGGTACGGCGCCTTGTGCATGGCCACCGCCGTAGGTAGGCGTCACCAATATGTAAGGCTGCGTGACGCGTGGAGTGGGCTCTTCACGATTCAATGGCAGCCGCTGGGCACTCAAGCCAAGCCTTTCGATAAACCGGTGGGTATTGCCTGACTTGGTGGAAAAATAGACCAGCGTACCCGCCTGTCTGGTTTCCACCGTGGCCGTGTGCATGGCAGCGGAGCTACGCCAGCGCCTGGATACGGTCAGGGCGGAAGCCGGACCAGTGATCCTCACCTACCACGACGACCGGCAACTGACGATAGCCCAGAGCTTCGACCTGCTGCTGCGCGCCTGACTCTTCCGTAATGTCGATCACGGTGTACTCCAAACCCTGCTTGTCCAGCGCACGATAGGTAGCGGTGCACTGTACGCAGGCAGGCTTGCTATAAATTTGGATTTCCATGGCTATTTTCCTTTTCATAGCGACACTTTTCGGGTAACGCATGGCAATGGCGCCACCCCTCTGAAATTCTCCACGCATACTATATATAGACCACCAGAAAATCAATTCAAGCATATATGGTATTTTTTCATCCACAGGTTATTGACAAGCCATACCCAGCGCTATACCCAGAAACAAAAAAAGCCGCCCCCTGAAAGGGGGCGGCTTTGGCTGCAAAATCACGCGCTCAGGCGCAATTTTCGACCATTATCAGGCCTTGGCAGCTTGGTAGCGACGCTCGACGTCTTCCCAGTTCACGACGCTGAAGAATGCGTCAACATAGTCGGGGCGCTTGTTCTGGAACTTGAGGTAGTACGCGTGCTCCCATACATCCAGACCCAGCAGCGGCGTGTTGCCATGCATCAGAGGGCTATCCTGGTTGAGCGTGTTCTCGACGACCAGCTTCTTCTCGGGTGTGACAGATAGCCACGCCCAGCCGCTGCCAAAACGGCCCAGCGCCGCTTTCTTGAAAGCGTCCTTGAACGCATCGAGGCCACCCAGCTCGGCGTCGATGGCCTTGGCAACATCACCCTGGGGCTGACCGCCACCATTGGGAGACATCATCTGCCAGAACATGGAGTGGTTGGCGTGACCACCACCGTTGTTGATCACGGCCTGACGCTTCTCTTCCGGCACGCGATCCAGATTGGCAACCAGCTCTTCTACCGGCATATCTTCCAGACCAGTGCCTTCCAGGGCACCGTTCAGGTTGGTCACGTAGGTGTTGTGGTGACGAGAGTGGTGGATCTCCATCGTCATCGCATCGATGTGCGGCTCGAGTGCATCGTAAGCGTACGGTAATTCAGGAAGGGTATGGGCCATGCTATCTTCTCCTTGAGTGGCTTCTATAACGTTCACTACCTAAGGTGCGGTCTTGCTTCACCCTTTTCAACTGCCGCCCCCGCAATTTTTCTGCCAGCGCGACGACTTCTTTATCCCAGTACTTTAGTCAACTATTTTCAGTTTATCGAATTCATCGCCATTAAAAAAGCCGACCTCTTGCGACGTCGGCTTTTGGTAAAACGGCGTTCCTGCTTACAGCTTGCTCTCCAGCTCCGGCAGGATCTCGAACAGATCCCCCACCAGGCCGTAGTCGGCTACCTGGAAGATCGGGGCCTCTTCGTCCTTGTTGATCGCGACGATCACCTTGGAGTCTTTCATACCCGCCAAGTGCTGAATCGCGCCTGAAATACCCACCGCAATGTAGAGCTCGGGGGCGACGATCTTGCCGGTCTGGCCGACCTGCATGTCGTTGGGTACGAAGCCGGCATCCACCGCCGCACGAGACGCACCGATGGCCGCGCCCAGCTTGTCGGCAATGCCGTCCAGCAGTTTGAAGTTCTCGCCATTGCCCATACCGCGGCCGCCGGAGATCACGACCTTGGCACCGCCGAGTTCCGGGCGGTCGCTTTGTGCCAGCTCCTGCTTCACAAAGCTGGACTGGGCGTTGTCGACGACCACGTCCACGGCTTCCACGCTGGCGCTACCGCCGCTGCCTACCGCATCGAAGGCGGTGGTGCGCACGGTGATGACTTTCAGCGGGTCGTCGCTTTTCACCGTGGCGATGGCGTTACCGGCGTAGATCGGGCGCAGAAAGGTGTCGGCGCTCTCGACGCCAATCACTTCCGACAGTTGGCTGACGTCTTTCAGCGCGGCCAGCGGGGCAGCACGTTCTTGCCGGTGGTGGAGGCGCTGGTCAGCACGTGGGTGTAATCGCCCGCCAGCTCAACCAGCAGCGCGCCCATGGGCTCGGCAAGCTGATGGGCGTAGACGGCGTTGTCTGCCACGCGCACCTTGCTCACGCCGTCGAGTGTCGCGGCGGCTTCGGCGGCGGCCTGGACGCCTTCACCGGCGACCAGTACATCGATATCGCCACCGATCGCCTGGGCGGCTGCCACGACGTGGGCGGTGGCGCTGGCCAACTGACCTTCATGCAGGTCGGCAAGTACCAGAATGCTCATGAGATCAGCTCCTTTTAAAGCACCTTGGCTTCGTTTTTCAGTTTGTCGATCAGCTCGTCCACCGAGGCGACTTTGATACCGCCTTTACGCTCCGCCGGGGATTCTACTTTGAGCAGCGTGACCTTGGAGGCCACTTCAACGCCGTAGTCGGCGGGGGTCTTGACGTCCAGCGGCTTTTTCTTGGCCTTCATGATGTCCGGCAGCTTGGCGTAGCGCGGCTCGTTGAGGCGCAGGTCGGTGGTGACGATGGCGGGCAGCGTGAGGGCGACGGTTTGCAGGCCGCCGTCGATTTCACGAGTGACGTTCACCTTGTCGCCATCGATGGCGACTTCCGAGGCGAAAGTGCCTTGGGGCAGATTGGTCAGCGCCGCCAGCATCTGGCCGGTCTGGTTGTTGTCGGTGTCGATGGCCTGCTTGCCAAGAATCACCAGACCAGGCTGCTCCTCATCCACCACCTTGGCCAGCAGTTTGGCCACCGCCAGCGATTCGGCGCGCTCGTCGGTTTCAATGTGGATAGCGCGGTCGGCCCCCAGCGCCAGCGCGGTGCGCAGCTGCTCCTGGGCGGCCTTGGGGCCCACGGTCACGGCCACGACCTCGGTGGCCACGCCCTTCTCTTTCAGGCGCACGGCCTCTTCCACGGCGATTTCGCAGAAGGGGTTCATGGCCATCTTGACGTTGGTCAGATCCACATCGGAATGATCCGCCTTGACGCGGATCTTGACGTTGTAGTCGATGACGCGTTTTACCGCGACCAATACTTTCATAGGTTCCTCGCTTGGCCTGGATGACAGCCGTTGACCTGAACAGACGCTGCTCGGATGGCAGCGTAAAAAAATTCATGCAAGCGTTTGATAGGCTAGTAAATGAAAAACCCTATCAATTTGCCACAGCCTACCTTTATGCAACAACACCTAATCACTGCGGCCTTGGTCGTAGTCGCTGGCGGCTTTTACCGTAAAGTGCGCTTTTGCCATCGTAGGGGTTACCTGACACAGGTATTATGCCTATCATGGGAGACAACCAGAAGCAAACGACCGTTTTAAATTAAGGCCATCTTTTCATAAGCTAGTGCTCAATCGCTAGCATCGGTGGGTGGCGCTTATGAGAATAAGGAGAAACCAGGTGGAAACCGTTGAACGCGATGTAATGGATTTTGACGTGGTCATCGTGGGCGCAGGCCCCTCTGGCTTGGCCGCCGCCTGCCGTTTGATGCAGCAGGCCAACGAAGCGGAGCAAGAGCTGACCGTTTGCGTGGTCGAGAAAGGGTCTGAAGTGGGAGCGCATATTCTGTCTGGCGCGGTATTCGAACCCCGTGCCCTGGCGGAGCTGTTTCCCGACTGGGAAGCGCGCGGCGCTCCCCTGAATACGCCCGCCACGCGCGACGATGTCTATTTGCTGAAGGATGCCGAAAAGGCGCAGAAAATCCCCAATGCGCTGGTACCCAAGAGCATGCACAACACCGGGGGTGAACTGACTCGCTACGTGATCAGCGCAGGCAACCTGTGCCGCTGGCTAGGTGAGCAGGCGGAATCGCTGGGCGTCGAGATATTTCCGGGCTTCGCCGCCCAGGAAGTGATCATCGAGAATGACGTGGTGCGCGGCATCCTGATTGGTGACATGGGCATCGGTGCCGATGGCACCCCCAAGGATGGCCATATGCCCGGCATGGAGCTGCGCGCCAAGTACACGCTCTTTGCCGAGGGTGCCAGAGGCCATCTAGGCAAACGTCTGATCAAGCAGTTCTCGCTGGATGCTGGCCGAGACCCCCAACACTACGGCATCGGGCTGAAAGAGCTGTGGGATGTACCCGCCGAGAAGCACGAACCCGGCCTGGTAGTTCACGGCTCCGGCTGGCCGCTGGACAGCAAGACCCACGGCGGCTGGTTTCTCTATCACGCCGAAAACCAGCAGGTCGTGGTGGGGCTGATCATGGATCTTGGCTACCAGAACCCGTGGCTCTCGCCCTTCGACGAATTCCAGCGCATGAAGCATCACCCGGTGCTCAGCCAATATCTGGAAGGCGGCAAGCGGGTGGCTTATGGCGCGCGCGCGATTGCCAAGGGAGGCTTCAACTGCCTGCCCAAGATGACCTTCCCCGGTGGCCTGCTGATTGGTTGTGACGCGGGCACGCTGAACTTTGCCAAGATCAAGGGGCTGCACACTGCCATGAAATCAGGCATGGTGGCGGCAGAAAGCGTCTTCGAGGCCATCAAGGGCGGCGACGAGGGTGGCCAGACGCTGGCCAGCTTCGAACGCTTGTGGGAGGCCAGCTGGGCTTACCAGGAGTTGAAAGAGAGTGCGAGCTTCGGCCCTGCCATTCACAAATATGGCACGGTTGGCGGCGGCGCCTATAACTTCGTGAACCAGCTGTTGGGCAATAAACTACCTAACATTCATGACACCACTACCGACCACGGCGCGTTAAAGCCAGCCGCTGAGTTCGAGAAGATCAACTACCCGAAACCAGATGGCAAACTGTCGTTTGATAAATCCACCTCGGTGTTCTTGTCCAATACGAACCATGAAGAGGATCAGCCCTGCCACCTGCGCCTCGCAGACCCAGAGCTGCCGATTCGTGACAACCTGCCCAAGTATGCTGAACCCGCTCAGCGCTACTGCCCGGCAGGGGTGTATGAGGTGGTTGAGGATGATCAGGGCAAGCCACGCTTCCAGATTAACTTCCAGAACTGCGTACACTGCAAGACCTGCGATATCAAGGACCCGGCCCAGAACATCACCTGGGTAGCCCCCGAAGGCGGTGGCGGCCCGAACTATCCGAACATGTAAGCCTACCCAACACCGGTGGCGCTGGTCAGACTGGCGACACCGGTGTCTCAATATGTTCGATGGGCGCACGTCGTGCGATCAGCCGTCGGCGCCCCGCTTGCACGAACCTCACGTCGATGACGGGGTCCGACGGGTTGCCCTCCACGGCCGCCACCTCCCCTTCCCCAAACACGGCATGTCGCAGACGCTGGCCCGGGTAGAACGACATGGTCACTTGATAATCCGCAGGGGTTTCCTTGAGCTGCGCGGCGGCCAGAACGATATCACTGCGCCCCAACCGGTCGAGGTAGCGTCTCACCAGGCTAGGCGACGATACCTCCAGCGCCTCGGCGCTACCGCCCTCATCATGCAGGCATTCAGCAATACGCACGGCATCCTGCCAGGCGCTTTCACCAATGAACCGGCTGGGGCGATGAGCGCCACCGTCGTGCAGCACCAATAGCTGCTCTTTGGCGCGGGTGATGGCCACGTAAAACAGTCGCCGCTCCTCTTCCAGACGCTCATCGCTGAGCGGGTTGTCACGGCTGTAGTGGGGAAAGTCCTCTTCATTGACGCCGGCCACCGCCACCAGCGGCCACTCCAGACCTTTGGCACCATGCACCGTGGTAATCAACACGCCCTGAGCCTGATTTTCCACTGGGCGCTCCAGCAGCTCGATGAAGGCATCAGGATCCTGGACGCTCTCCGCCTGTTCGATCAACACGTCCAGCAGACGCACGTCTTCCTCGCCTTTATCGCGCCGAGCAGCCGCGCGCTTGAGGGTTTTCTCGGCATCGATGGTATCCACCACGTGATGCAGCAGCCGGGCTGGCGGCCAGCCAGCCAAACGCGGCAGCTCGCACAGCAGCTCCCAGCGTTTTTTCAGCGTGCGCCGCTGCAAGGGTTTGAGCGCGGACAGCACGGCGTCATCTCGCTCTGGCCAGCGCTGGGTGGCCGCCAGCTGAGACGCCAGGCGCTGCAGGCGCTCACGGGCCACGAACGGCGCGGGCTGGGACAGCAACAGCAGCAGATGCTCGGGATCGTGCAGCAACTCGGCCCGCCGCGACAGCTTCAAATAGCCTGCCAGTGCCTGTACCAGCGGCAGGCGAAACACGAAGCGATCCTCACGCAGCAGCCGAAAAGGCACCCCGGCCTGCAGCAGCGCCAGCTGAAAAGGCACCGAAAGCGCCCAGCTGCGCACCAGCAGGCTGGCATCACTCAATGCCCGCCCCTGGGCCTGCCAGTCCATCAAGGCATCCAGCAACAGGCGGCTGCCCTGCCCCACGCGGACCTGAGTCTTCGGATTCTGGGCAGCCGCCAGGCATAGCTGGTCGGGGCGGCGCTGGTTCGCCATGATGGCGTGGTTGGCCGTCAGCGCCAGCGCGTGTCCATGGCGAAAGGTCGTGGAGAGCGGGTAATCCGTGGCGGTGCCGAACGTGGCGGTAAAGTTTTCCAGCATGGTGTCCGGCCTGGCACCCCGCCATTCATAGATGCACTGATTGGCATCTCCTACTGCCATGACGCTGGCATCAGGGCCTGCCAGCACGGCCAACAGCCGCTGCTGAACGGTATTGATATCCTGGTATTCATCCACGATGACGTGGTCGAGGAACCCTTCGACCCGCTGACGCAAAACAGGCTCGGCCTCCAGCGCTTGCAGCGGGCGGTAGAGCAAGTCCGCGTAAGTCATGACGCCTTCGGCTTCCAGCAGGCGCTCGGCCTCGCCGAAGGCCGCCGGAAAGTAATCGGTGTCAGGCTCGTAGCTCAGTTGCTCATACAGCGTGGCAGCAGGCAACATTTCTGCTTTGACCAGAGCACAAAAATGGGCCAGCGCTTCCAGGCGGTCCCCTTCCAGGGCGGCATCGCGTTGCTCGGCATCGTCCAGCACATTGAGGCTTGCATGGCGCAGCAGACGCTCCATCTGCCACTCGGCAGAGAGCAGTCGCCGCGGCGCCAACGCCCCCCAACGACACAAACTTTGCGTGAGCCGATGCCCGAGCGAATGGAAGGTACGCACATCCGGCAGGGCTTGCCCCTGCGGTGCCATTTTGGCAAGGCGGCGTTGAAAATCATCCTTGGCCGAGCGGTTGAACATCAGCACCAGCATCCGACGTGGGGAGACTCCCTGCGCCAACAGGTGCAGCACGCGTGCGGCCATGGTGGTCGTTTTACCGGCTCCTGCTACCGCCGCCACCCGCGCATGCCCGGCACCATGACGAACGACGGCCTGCTGTTCGGCGGTCAGTTTCACGATACCTCACCCGCCACGCCGTTATCCCAAATGCCCAACCGATGCCATTCACCCGCACTGTAGAGGCGGCATTCGCTGCGGCCACCGGCCAGCTCGTGTATCTGGGCCTGCTCGACCAGCCGATAGAACACGTTGCGATGCAGGCGCGCGGCCAGGCCAAAGCGCACCGCACACTCGGGGGCCAGCTCTCCGTCGGGGGTGGCGGTCAGCGTCAGCGGGTGCTGGTGGTCCAGCCGCACCACATCGTCGAACTGAGTCTTGAACCACCAGGCATCATCGTAGAAATCCGCTTCCACGATCAGCAGAGGACGATCCACTACTTGAACGCGCCAGCGCTCTGCAGGTGTCACCAGGCAGTACCCCTCATCGTCCAGGCGTAGCAGGCTTGCCAGCAGCTTCGCCACCGCCGGACGCGCAAACGGCTGCCCCTCGTGCTGCCAGGTGCCGTCTGGATGAATCACGATATCCATGTCGCCAGACAGCGCAGGGTGCCAGGTATCCAGCGGGGGAATATCTGCCGCGTCACCCCGTTGCTGCAGTAGCCGATCCAGCGTCATCGCCCTTCTCCTGAACTGCGCCGAGCGCTATACCAACAGACCCGACTGGGCCAGCGCTTCTTTGACATGAGGCGGTGCATCGGGAACGGCACCACGAAACAGATGGTAGAAATTGGCGGTGGTCTGCATGGCGACCTCGTCGGTGGTGATACCGCGCTGCTGAGCAATGCACTCGGCGACTTCGACGACCCAGGCAGGCTCATTGGGCTTACCGCGATGAGGCACGGGGGCCAGATAGGGACTATCGGTTTCAATCAGCAGCCTGTCGAGGGGCAGTTGTCGAGCCAACTCTCGCAATGGCGCGGCATTACGAAACGTGATGATTCCCGACAGCGAAATGTAGAAGCCGAGCCGAACCGCCTCTCGGGCCATGTCCAGATCTTCGGTGAAGCAGTGCAGTACCCCACCGACGTGAGGATCGGCATATTCACGCAGCAGGGCCAAGGTGTCCTTCTTGGCCTCTCGCGTATGCACGATGACCGGCAGCTCCAGCTCGGCAGCAGCCATCAGGTGACGCTTGAAGCGTTCGTGCTGAGCGGCCTGAGGCACGCTCTCCTGATAGTGGTAATCCAGCCCGGTTTCCCCGATGGCCACCACGTCGTACTGCTGGGCGGCCTCCACGATCTGCTCCACGCTGGGCTCTACCGGAGCCTGGTGCAGTGGATGCAGCCCTGCCGATATCACCACGTCCTCATATTCTCTGGCGATGGCGGCCAGACCAGGCAACGCTTCCAGTGAGGTCGAGATGGCCAGAAACTGATGCACGTGAGCAGCACGCGCTGCTGCCAGCGTGGCAGCAACGTCGCCGCCGTGAGTAAGCTCGGATAGGCGGTCCAGATGACAGTGTGAATCAACGAACATGAAAATCTCGCAGGGGATGAGTGGCGTGACGACGATGTTACAACGTGAACGAAGGCGGCGCCTTGTCCAACTGACCGGCCAGCAAAGTCTCGATCCGGTCGCGAACGGGATAATCCTGTTGGCTGAAGTGCACCCCGATGCCCGGCATCCGCCGGCCGCTGACACCTTCGGGCGAAATCCAGATGACCTGACCGCTGACAGAAAGGCGTTCGGTCTCTCCCGGCAGCGTCAACAGCAATACCACCGGCTGCCCGAGACGATAGAGCGAAGACGTGGGGACGAAGATCCCGCCGCGATCCAGAAAAGGCATATAGGCAGCGAGCAGCGTGGGCACATCCGGTATGGTCAAGGAGAGTGCTTTTTGAGCAACCATCACCACCTCGTCAGTAACACGTTGTCATGAGCGCAGCAGGGCCGACCAGCGCACCAGCCAGGCCTCCAGCACCAGTTGCGGATTGGGGTTGGCCCCCACAGCCAATAGCCGACGTTGCTCGCGGGCGTAATCGAGCAGCCGAAACCAATCCTGCACGCGACCATTCTTGACGGCTTGCCGATACAACGGCGCAAGATCGGGGTTATGCAAAGCACTTTGCTCGCCCGACAACCCCAGCCGGATCAAGTCTTCAAGCCAGGCGATACCGTACCACAAGATCGAATCGATCGCCTGGCGATCCAACCGCGCCGCCTCCGCCACCGGCTCGGCACCTCTGACCAGCTGCTCGAAGCAGTCATGAATCTGATGGCGTAGCGCCCGCTCCTCCGGCGCCGCCAGCTCTACCGCCAGCAAGGGCAGTCCGCCTGAAACTTGCCACCAGAAGTGCGCCTCGTCACCGCCCAACTGCTGGGTCAGCCAGCCACGGCACTCGTCGAATGCCACGCTGGGTAGCGCCCACTGCTGGCAGCGCGAACGGATGGTGGGCAGCGTGCGAGAGGGTACATCGGAGAGCAGAATGAACAGCGTCTTTTCACCTGGCTCCTCGAGGCTCTTGAGCAGCGCATTGGCCGCCGCGATGTTCATGGCCTCCGCCGGTGACACGACGATAACTCGGTAGCCACCCTGCTGGGCCGTTTGTGACACGAAACGGTTGACCTCGCGAATGGGGTCTATGCGAATTTGACGCTTGCCCTCCTCCGGCGACACCCTCAGCAGGTCGGGGTGATAGCCTGACGCCAGCATGTGGCAGGCATGGCAATGACCACACGCCTGGTCACCGGGCTGCGCGCACAGCGTGCGTGCGATCAGCGCTTCGGCAAGCTGCTGCTTTCCCACCCCATGGGCGCCGCTGAGCAGCAGCGCATGGGGCATGCGACCGCTGTCGGACAGGCGCACCAGCTGCCGCCACGTCGCCTGGTGCCACGGCAAGATCTCATTCACGACCATTGCGCCATCCGTGTTTCCAGTGCGCACGCAATGGCCGCCTGCACGCCTTCGAGAGGCTGTGCCGCATCGACCACGGCAAAGCGCTGCGGTGCCGCCTGGGCCCGCGCCAGGTAGGCCTCACGCACGGCGCTGAAAAATGAGGCCTGCTCCTGTTCGAAACGGTCGCGCTGGGTATTGAGATCACGCAACCGCCCTTCCAGACGTTGGCGGGCAGCCTCGACGGGCATGTCCAGCAGCAGCGTCAAATCCGGCGAAAGCCCTTGCTGAACGAAGCACTCCAACTGAGCAATGCGCGCCGGATCGATGCCACGCCCGCCACCCTGATACGCAAAAGTAGCATCGGTGAAGCGGTCACATACCACCCAGGCCCCGCGCTCCAGAGCCGGCACGATTTTTTCGGCCAGATGCTGTGCTCGGGCCGCGAAGACCAGCAGTAGCTCAGCGTCTACGCTCAGCGG
Organism: Halomonas sp. KM007; assembly: GCF_050709225.1. Classification (NCBI taxonomy): domain Bacteria; kingdom Pseudomonadati; phylum Pseudomonadota; class Gammaproteobacteria; order Oceanospirillales; family Halomonadaceae; genus Halomonas; species Halomonas sp. KM007. The sequence continues at coordinate 395,557 of NZ_CP136131.1, forward strand.
CTCCTGAGGTGCAGGATCCAGCAGCAGCTCGCGAATGGCTTCGGCACGCGGCGTGCCACCGGGCTCACGGGTTTGCACTACGTCGAGCCCCTGCTCTTTCAGCCAGGCCTCCACGAACGCCACGTTGGTAGATTTTCCGACGCCCTCACCGCCCTCCAGGGTGATGAAGCGACCACGCTTGCTCATTGCTGCCCCTTACGGAATAGATACGCCATGATAATGCTCGCCATGATCTGTGTGTCAGCGGTTGCGAATATAGCGATTCACCGCATTGTTGTGCTCGCGCAGGGTGCGCGAAAAGTGGTGCGTACCATCGCCACGGGAAACGAAGTAGAGCGTTTCACCCGGCAACGGATTCACCGCCGCCTCCAGCGAGGCGCGCCCCGGCATGGCGATGGGCGTGGGCGGAAGGCCATCGATCACGTAAGTATTGTAGGGGGTTGCCTCGCGGATGTCGGCGCGAGTAATGCGCCCCTGATAACGCTCGCCCATGCCATAGATGATGGTCGGGTCGGTCTGCAGCCGCATGCCCCGCTCCATGCGCCGCTTGAACACCCCGGCGATTTCACGACGCTCTTCCGGCGCACCGGTTTCGCGTTCGATCAACGACGCCATGATCAACGCCTCGTAAGGGGTATCGATGGTCAGGTCGTCATCACGCTGCTCCCAGACCTCTTCCAGGATTCGCTCCATGCGGCTCAGCGACTGGCGCAGAATATCCACATCACTCATGCCCAGGTGGTAGCGGTAGGTATCCGGAAAGAACCAACCCTCAGGAAACGTGCCTTCACGCCCCAATAAGGCCATGACCTCGTCATCGCTCATCTCGGCAGTGCGATTTTCCAGCTTCGGGGCACTGTCCAGCAAAGCGCGCATCTGGCGGAAGGTCCACCCTTCCGGGATAGTCAACGAGTACGTCACCACGTTGTTGCTGCCCAGCAGTGCCACCAACTCCATACCGCTCATGCCCGGCACCAGCTGATATTCGCCTACCCGTAGGCGCGGCACTTGCTCGGACTCCAGCCGCGCCAGCAGTTGGAAGGGCCAGCGCGCCTGGATAATGCCTTCCGCTTCCAACTGGCGAATCACCTGATTGAAGCCGGCACCGGCAGGCACCTGGTAAAGCGCAGGCTCATCCAGCGCAATGGGCGCCGCCAGACGATGCTGCCAATAGGCATAACCACCGGCCACTGCGGCAACGCCTAGTGCAATGATCAGCCCCACGGCGATAAGAAACCGTTTCACGATGTCACCTCAGTGATTTTAAAGTCGTTGTTGGCTATTCAGGCTGGATAGCCCAATAACGGATGGGCCACCTGCTGTAACGGGTCGGGGCCTTGCACCTCCGGCCAGGTACGCAAGATGCTGCCCTGCGGGTCATCCAACCGATACACGGGCCACACACCTTGCACAGAGTTGCCCACCCAAAGGCGCTCGACGCTGGAGAGCGCGCTCACAGGCAGCTTGCTCTCCCTGACATGCCCCAGCTCCAGTAGCGCAGCCCGCAGCGTTCCTGCGACGCCGCAGCCATCGACGAAGGGCGTCAACAACGCCTGACCCGATTGCCAGAACAGGTTCATGCTGGTCGCTTCGATGACGTGATCGCGGTGATCGAGTAGCAGCCCTTCAGCAATGGTACTTGCCTGCCACTCCCGGCGGGCAAGCACGTTTTCGAGGCGGTTCAAGTGCTTGATGCCCGCCAACTGCGGCTGGTGACCCAGCCGCAGTTGGCATAAGCGCACGCGCACCCCCGGCTGCCAGCGCTCGGGGCTGGCAGCAAAAGGCGTTCTGCGACTCAGTAGCCTCGGCGCTATTTGATCGGGAAGCGCGTAGCCGCGCCCTCCACTGCCCCGGGTCACGATGACCTTGAGCACCTCCAGAGGTGCCTCTGCGGGGGTTTTCCACGTATCGGCAAGCGCTGAATCCGCAGGCATCGGAATACCAAGCCGCTGGCACCCCAAGGCCAATCTTGCCTGATGGTATGACCACAGCACGGGCTGCCCTTCACGCAGCAGTACCGTTTCGAACAGGCCATCCCCATACGCCAGCCCTCGGTCATCGAACGGCACCCAAGGCATGGTCATGACGCGCTATACCCGCTTGAACAGCAGCGAACCATTGGTGCCACCAAACCCGAAGGAGTTGGAGAGCGTGATATCGATGCGCATGTCGCGGGCGGTGTGGGGCACGTAGTCGAGACGACAGCCCTCCTGGGGGTTATCCAGGTTGATGGTGGGCGGTGCCACCTGATCACGAATCGCCAGAATACTGAACACCGCCTCGACCGCACCGGCCGCACCCAGCAAGTGGCCAATCATGGATTTGGTCGAGCTGACCGCCACGTCTTGCGCAGCACTGCCCAACACCTTCTCGACGGCACGGCTTTCGGCCAGGTCGCCTGCGGCCGTCGAGGTACCATGGGCATTGATATAGTCCACCTCGGAGGGGTCGATACCCGCGTCCTTGATGGCGTTGCTCATGGAGAGCGCAGCGCCTCGACCATCTTCCGGCGGGGCGGTCATGTGATAGGCATCATCGCTCATGCCAAAGCCTGCCAGCTCCGCATAGATGCGTGCGCCGCGCGCCTTGGCGTGCTCGTACTCTTCCAGCACCAGTATGCCCGCCCCGTCGGACAGCACGAAACCATCGCGATCCCGATCCCAGGGGCGGCTGGCCGCTTGCGGGTCGTCATTGCGAGTAGACAAGGCGCGGGCCGCCGAGAAGCCCCCCAGGCCCAAGGGCGTAGTGGCCATTTCTGCCCCGCCACACACCATCACGTCGGCATCGCCATAGGCGATGGTACGCGCACTGTAGCCGATATTGTGAGTACCCGACGTGCAGGCCGTGGTAATCGCGATATTGGGACCTCGGAAGCCGTGCTGAATGGCCATGTTGCCGGAAATCATATTGATGATAGAGCCGGGCACGAAGAACGGCGACACGCGACGAGCGCCTCCCTTGAGCAGCGCACTGTGGTTCTGCTCGATCATCGGCAGGCCGCCAATGCCCGAGCCTACCGCCACACCAATCCGCTCGGCATTCTCTTCGGTGCACTCGATGCCAGAATCCTTAATGGCCTGGGCTCCGGCTGCCATGCCGTACTGAATGAATAGATCCATCTTGCGGGCATCTTTCGGATTCAGATAAGGGCTGATATCGAAGTCCTTGACCGAACCGCCAAACCGCGTGTTGAAACCGCTGGTATCGAAATGCTCGATGGCTGCGATTCCACTTTTACCGGCGACGATATTCGCCCACGATTCAGCCACGTTGTTGCCCACTGGGGTCACCAGGCCTAACCCGGTTACCACTACCCTTCTCCGCGCCATCAGTTTTCCTCCAGGCATCCATGGTGACACGACCCGTCCGGGTCATTTTGCAGCACAAAATTGGTGACTAGTATAACGGAGATTGCACGGTATATTCATTGTGACTGCAAAGCAAAAAAGCCGCCCCACATCAGGACGGCTTTTTTAACATGGGTGGCAGCCTGCCACCCTGGTTCACAGCGTCGACCGAGCCCTTACTGGTGGGCGTTTACGTAGTCGATGGCTTCCTGAACCGTGGTGATCTTCTCGGCTTCTTCGTCGGGGATCTCGGTGTCGAATTCCTCTTCAAGCGCCATCACCAGTTCAACGGTGTCCAGAGAGTCAGCACCCAGGTCTTCTGTGAAAGAAGAGCTATTCTGGATATCTTCTTCTTTTACGTTCAGGCGCTCAGCCACAACTTTTTTAACGCGCTCTTCAATAGTACTCATCAACGTACTCCAGTCGTTCACATTAGCCGTTAGAGATAACCAGCTATTTGGAAACCGCAAGCCAAAAGCTGCGGGGTAGTTTATAGACGCCCTCAAGCTGACGCAACCGCCAGTCTCAAGGCCATCAACGCATATTCATACCGCCATTGACATGCAGGGTTTCACCCGTGATGTAACCTGCAGCATCACTGGTCAGGAACCCCACTGCGGCGGCGATCTCTTCCGGCCCACCCAAGCGAGCGAGCGGAATCTGCTTGAGCAGCATCTCGTGCTGCGCTTCCGGCAGCGCTTCGGTCATGTCGGTGGCGATGAAACCCGGTGCCACAGCATTGACCGTGATCGCACGCGAGGCAACTTCACGGGCCAGTGCACGACTGAACCCTTCCATGCCTGCCTTGGCGGCCGCGTAGTTGGTCTGACCCAGGTTACCCATGGTCGCCACCACCGAGCTAATCGACACGATACGGCCAAAACGAGCCTTGGTCATGCCACGCAAGCAAGCCTTACTGACACGATAGACGGACTTGAGGTTGGTATCCATGACGGAGTCCCACTCCTCTTCCTTCATGCGCATGAGCAGGTTATCACGAGTGATACCGGCATTGTTGACCAGAATGGTCGGCGCACCAAAGCCTTCGGCAATACTCTTCAACACCTCATCGATGCTGGCCTGATCGGTCACGTTCAGACACAGGCCTGCACCTTCGATACCATTGGCCTTGAGATCGGCATCGATCTTCTCGGCACCCGACTCACTGGTGGCAGTACCTACCACGATGCGCCCTTGGCGGCCTAGCTCATGCGCAATGGCTCGCCCGATGCCTCGGCTGGCACCGGTTACCAGCGCCACTCGTTTTTCTTGCGTCATTTCGTTTATCCTTTCACCAAACTAGCAAAGGTAGCAGAAAACAACCGCTGGTCACGCACCGTTTGCCAACGCTTCGCGAGCGAGCTCCAGCGCGGCATCCAGGCTATCCGGGTCATTCACCGCCAACCCCTTGGCACTGCGCACGATACGCTTGTTCAAACCAGTCAGCACCTTGCCTGGGCCACACTCGATAAACACGCTCGCCCCTTGCTCGGTCATCGCCTCGACGCAAGCAGACCAGCGCACCGGCTGGTAAAGCTGCTCGATCAGGCGCGTGCGCAGGGTATCGATATCGGCATGCGCCTGGGCATCTACATTCTGAACCACCGTGTAGCGAGGGGCACGCAGCTCCATGTTCTGCATGGCCTCGGCCAACTGCTCGGCCGCAGGCTTCATCAGAGCACAGTGCGAAGGCACAGAGACCGGCAGGGACAGAGCACGCTTGGCACCCGCCTCCTGGCAGGCAACGATAGCACGCTCTACGGCTGCCTTGCTGCCCGCGATGACCACCTGGCCAGGCGAATTGTAGTTGACCGCAGCGACCACGTCGCCCTGGGCTGCTTGCGCACAGGCGTCTTCTACCGCCTGATCATCCAGCCCGAGGATGGCCGCCATCCCCCCCTGACCAGCGGGCACCGCCTGCTGCATGGCTTCACCGCGCAGGCGTACCAGCTGCACACCCTCGGCAAACCCCATGACACCGGCACACACCATGGCACTGTACTCGCCCAGGCTGTGGCCTGCCATCATGTTGGGGCGCGGTCCTTCCAACTCCTGCCATACACGCCAGATGGCCACGCTGGAGGTCAGCAGCGCCGGCTGGGTGCACGCGGTCGCGTTCAATGCATCTTCAGGTCCTTCCTGGACTACTTTCCACAAATCGTAGCCCAACGCATCTGACGCTTCCTCAAAGGTCGTTCCCACTACGCTGTAGCGCTCGGCCAGCTCTCGCAGCATTCCAAGCTGCTGAGAGCCCTGCCCGGGAAAAATGAGGGCAAGGGGTTGAGACATGTCGTTCACCTTTGCTCTTGTAGGCATTTGCTCAATTGAGCGATAGGCGTAGCTATTGTCCCCGTTTGACAACGGGTGTCGGCATCTCCTGCTGCCTCCAATAACCCGCAAAATCGTATATCGTTTATTGTCATCCGATCACGGCGGCATCAGCGAAAGCGTTTTGCCAACTGAGTGGGCAAATCCTGCTCTACCTCGTGCAGCGCTCGCAAAATGGCATAATAAAAGCCGTCTGCCTGGGCTCCGCCATGACTTTTCACCACGATATGCTTCAACCCAAGCAGGCTGGCTCCGTTATAGCGCACCGGATCCAGCTCTTGCTTGAGGCGCTTGAGTACAGGCTTGGCCAGTAGACTTGCCAGCCGCCCAGTGAGGCGCGATTCAAACGCCATCTGAACACGCTCGACCAGCATACGAGTCAAACCTTCACTTGCCTTGAGCATCACATTGCCGACAAAGCCATCACACACGACCACGTCCAGCTCGCCCTGGAAGACATCACCCCCCTCAGCATAGCCGCAATAGTCGAAACCGGGGTCTGCATAACGGCGGATCAAGGCATCTGCTTCACGCACCGTGGCACTGCCCTTGGTGGCTTCCGAGCCAACGTTCAATAACGCCACGCGCGGACGTTCGATACCGTCCATGCATTGCGCCATGGCCGCCCCCATGACGGCAAAATCTACCAACCGTTCTGCGGGGGAATCGACGTTGGCACCCAGATCAAGCAGATAGCAACGCCCCCCTGATCGTGCAGGAATGGCGGTGCTGATCGCTGGCCTGGAAAACCCCGCAAGCATGCCCAGCTCACGCCTTGCAAGCGCCACCAGCGCTCCGGTATTGCCTGCGCTGACCCCCGCAACGGCGTGCCCAGCCGACACATGGCGCAGCATGGAGGCCATGCTGGTGTGCTGGCCGCGGCGCAACGCCCAGGCGGCGGTAGCGTCGGGCGCCACGCTATCAGGCGCGTCGATGACCGCCAAACGTGACACTGCCGCAGCCAAGGGCTGCGGCAAGCGCGAAAGCTCAGCGACAATGCGCTGATGCGGGCCAAACAGAGCAAGTTCGAGAACAGGATTTTCCACCACTGCTCTTGCAGAGCCTTCGACAATGGCACGGGGGCCTTGGTCACCCCCCATGACATCAATCGCCAGGCGCACTGCACTCACGCTGACTGGCCGCGCGAAAGGTCGAGAGAGGCTTAAACCTCAACCACCTTGCGACCACGGTAGAAACCGTCCGGAGAAACGTGGTGACGCAGGTGAGTCGTGCCGGTTTCCTTGTCCTGAGACAGGGTCGGGGCGCTCAGCGCATCGTGGCTACGACGCATACCGCGCTTGGAACGAGTTTTACGGTTCTGTTGAACTGCCATGGGTGTTTACTCCAAGGTATGTAGGGTAAGTGATGCTTACTTTTTGCCTTTCAAAGCGCCACTGCTTTTCAAAGCATTGAGCACCGCGAAAGGGTTTTTGGCAGGAGCGGACTCGTCCGCTGCGCCTTCGGTCTTGCTGACCAGCTGCTCCGCCGAGACATGGCATTCGGTCTCATCGTGATAGACCACCTGCGGCAAGCTGAGGATCAACTCATCCTCGATTACCGTCAGCAAGTCCAGCTGTTCGTTTTCCACCAGCACAGGCTCATGACTGGCAGGCAGCTCGGCAGCCAACGCTTCGTCTGAAATCATTCCCAGAAGGAATTCACTCGACACGTCTTGGCTCAGCGGCACCAGACAACGACGACAAGGCAGCGCCAAGGTCGCTTTCAGGGAACCACGAATTTCGCGACGACCTTGGGCATCGACACCAAACTCAAGAGTGACGTGGCAGTCACCCGTTTGGTCACCGGCTTCTTCAGCCAGACGAGGCAGCTTGTTCAACGCTACCAGGCCTTCGAGTCGTTCGCGGCGGGCTGCAAGCTTATAAGGCTCAACCCGGCTGGGGAGTTGTGAGGTCAACATAGGCGCGCAATGATAGGCACTCGCCCCGCCGGTGTCAAAGCCAGCGGCATATTTCTTGACAGTTTCTGTTCGCAGACAGCCTCTGCAGGCATGCGCCAAGGCTTTTCGCTACACTGTCCGCGATGCGTTTTTTCTTTTCGATCACCCAAATCTTGCCCTTCACAGGAGAGTATCGTGCCCCTCGCCCCCAATGCCACGCTGGTACTGGCCTCCAGCTCACGCTCGCGACAAGCCCTGCTCGACCGATTACAGCTACCCTATCAGTGCCAATCGCCGGATATCGATGAGACACCGCTGCCCCATGAAACACCAGAAGCCCTGGTGCATCGACTATCGCTGAGCAAGGCACACGCCGTCGCCGAATCGTTTCCGGCACACTGCATCATCGGGTCGGATCAAATTGCGCTGTTCGAAGGCGACATGCTGGGCAAGCCTCATACCGCCGAGCGCGCCTGCGCCAACCTGAAACGCTTTTCAGGCCAGCGCGTCAGCTTCCTGACAGGCCTGGCACTACTGGATACCCGCCAGCAGCGCCACCTGGTGCATATCGAGACGTTCGATGTCGTGTTTCGCCACCTGCGCGATGCCGAAATCGAACGCTATGTCGCCCTGGAGCAACCGCTGGACAGTGCGGGCAGCTTTCGCATGGAAGGACTCGGCATCACGCTGTTCGAGCGCCTGGAAGGACGCGACCCCAATGCGCTCATCGGCCTGCCGTTGATCGCTCTTTGCGACATGCTGCGCCAGGCAGGCCTGGACCCGCTCGGTGCAGCATAGTCACGATCTGGAGGCTTACCACTAGGGGGCCTGGAAGCGCAGCGGCGAGCGGGCGCTTTCCACCCCCAGCACTTCCGCTGCCGCCTGGGTGAAACGACGCGTCAGGCGCTCGAAGGGGTCCAGCCGAGGCGTGTAATTCTCCCACTCGGCTTCTCCGATACGCGCTCGCGCCACTTGCTCGAGACTGGCCAGCTCATCCACCAGCCCCAGCGCCAGCGCCTGCTCACCGCTCCATACCAGCCCGGAAAAAATCTCAGGATCGCCACTCAATCGCTCGCCTCTCCCGGCCCGGACGTCTGCCATGAACTGCTCATGGGTCTGCGCCAGCACCGTTTGCCAGAACTGAACCACCTCCTCATCGAGCGGCTGGAACGGATCAAGAAACGCCTTGTTCTCACCAGCGGTCATGACACGCCGCTCCACGCCCAGCCGACCGATCGCCTCCTGGAAACCAAAGCCTGCGTAGATGACGCCTATGGAACCCACCAGGCTGGCGGGAGAGGCAATGATCTCATCCGCCGCCGACGCGATATAGTAGGCACCGCTGGCCCCCACGTCTTCGATGACCGCCAGGATGGGTTTGTCTCCCAGGTCACGCAGCCGCATGATTTCCGCATGGATGCGCTGGGATTGCACCGGGCTCCCGCCGGGGCTGTCGATATGCAGCACGACTGCCGCCGCGCTCTCGCTCTCCCAGGCACGATTCAAGCCGCGAATGATGCGTTCGGCATTGGCGGGCGCATCACTGGCAATGACGCCCTGCACCTCGACCAACGCCAGATGCTGCTGCTCCGGCACGCTTGAGGCCGGCTCTGCGACGAACACGCGGTAAAGCGTCGTGGTGATCGACACCAGCACCAGCATCAATACGACGAAACGGAAAAACAGCTTCCACCGCCGCGCCCGACGCTGCTCGGTCAAGACGCCACCAATCCAGCGGTCCATCATTTCCAGCTGGGCCAGACGCTGACGTTCGCGCAGCGTTTCGGCATCGTCGCTCGGCTCACCTGCGGCCGATGCTTTCGACGCGGTCGCGTCGACTTGCGGCCCCTGCGTCCAAGGATCCTGCTCGCTGACCGACGGCTCTTCGCGGGAGGGGCTGCCTTGCTCTCTATCGCGGGACTGATCGTCGCTCATACTATTTCCCTCATGATTTTGATTTCCCCTCATGCTGTCTGTTTCCCTGATCCAGGATTAAAAGTGGCCAGGTACAAGTGGCTATACAGAGTAGCCATATAGAACTCAGCCCCGCTATCACCCAGCGTCAGCCATGCAACCATTCAAACAGCGTGGGAATGTCATCCGTCATCCAGACAGGCTGGCACGCCGCCAGCCGCTCGGGAGAGTGCACCCCATAGGTCACACCGACCCGATCCATGCCGATGGCGCGTGCCATTTCCAGGTCGTATTCGGTATCCCCCACCATCACCGCACGCTCTACCGGCGTATTAAGCTCGGCGAGCAGCTCCAGCAGCATCTGCGGATGGGGTTTGGAGCGGGTTTCGTCTGCGGTACGACTGGCATCGAACCACTGGCCGCTATCGGTTTCTCGAAAGACACGATCCAGGCCGCGACGACTCTTGCCCGTGGCCACGGCCAGCCGCTGCCGGGGACGCTGGCGCAGCCTGGCCAACTGCTCCTCGACACCGTTGAAAAAAGGCATGGGCGTCGTGTCGCCACTCACAAAGTGATGCGAGTAGCGCTGGCGCAAGCACTCTGCCTGCTCCGGAGAGATGCCCGGACACAGCGTTGCAATGGCTTCAGGCAGGCCAAGACCAATGATGTTTTCGATGGCGCTGTCTTCCAGGGGCGGCCAGCGTACATCCGCCGCAGCGGCATGCATGCACGACACGATCTTGGGCACCGAATTCATCAGCGTCCCATCCCAGTCGAAGATGATCAGCTCGTAACGCATCAGGCTCCCCCCTACTTGCTCGGCTGACGCGCACGTGCCAGCGTCTCTTCCAGCGCTTCAGGCAGTGGCGCCTTGACCGTCACCGGACGACCGTTACCAGGCTCGGGAAAGGTCAATGAGCGCGCATGCAGGAACAAGCGCCCCAAACCCAGCTGCCTGGAGAGCAGTTCGCTTTCACGCGTCGCGTATTTGTCATCGCCCAGCAAAGCGTGCCCCGCGTGAGCAGCGTGCACACGAATCTGATGGGTACGCCCAGTCACCGGCTCGGCCTCGATGAGCGTCACTTTCTCGAAGGTTTCCACAACGGAAAAGTGAGTACGCGACACCTTGCCGTTGGGATCCACCCGTACACGGCGCTCGCCATTTCCAGCATCGAAACGGTCCAGCCGAGCACTTTCATAGGTCTTTCTGGCAGGCCAGCGCCCTGCCACCAACGCCAGGTAGCGCTTGTCCATACCGTGCTTCTTGAGCGCCTCGTTGAGGGTCACCAGCGCCTCACGCGACTTGGCCAACAGCAGGCATCCTGAGGTGTCACGATCCAGACGATGGACCAGCTCGAGAAAGCTCAAGTCGTCACGCACCTGACGCAATGCCTCGATCAGACCGATCTTGACGCCACTCCCACCATGCACCGCCAAGCCAGAAGGCTTGTTCAACACCATCCAGTCCGGCCCTTCCATGATGACACTACCCACCAACACGTCGCGCAGGTTATCGCTGACCTCCTTGACCGCCTCCTTGGGTGCCAGGCGCAGAGGTGGTACGCGGACGAGGTCTCCCCCCTGCAGGCGATAGTCCACTTTCACGCGTTTCTTGTTCACTCGAACTTCACCCTTGCGCACGATACGGTAGATCAGCGCCCGTGGAGCGCCCTTCAATCGAGTCATGAGAAAATTGTCGATTCGTTGACCCGCCTGCTCCGGGGCGATTTCCACCCACTGTACTTCACGCCCTTCGGACATTACCGTGCACTCCTAGTGTCATCCACGCCACATGATGGCCAGTGACCTTGATTGAAAAGCGGCATTCTAGCGTAGACCTTACCCCATTGCGTCAATTGCTGGCGCTTCTCTTTACTGTTATATTCCAAGACGCTCATCGGCCAACGTGACTTGCTGATCTGAAACGCAATAAGCCGCCTTGCATGGCAAATTGTCGTCTAGCGAATTGTCCGTCACGTCAGCCTAGGCACCTGCCCGACCAACATGCAGGTCAGAGCAACGGAGCCTTCGGCAGTGTACGCATTGCCTGCTTCCTACGTAATGAAATGCAGCAACTCTGTCGCCTGACCGCGGCAGAGGGAAAAGAATATCGCCAGCCACGACTGGCAAAAAAACGTTACGCCCCTACCAGGCAGTTACCTTATTCGTCACAAGGCGCTGTCATGCCGGGGCGCAAAGATCAACGCTGTGCCGACAGCCGGCGTTGACGAATCGATGAATGCCAGGTGTAGGCGGTGTCAGCAGAGCCGGATGGACGTGACAGCCACCGAAACACGTTCTGCCTCCGCCACGTACTCAACGCCCTATTTGGCCGGGTCGGCTACGATGCCTTCCCGGCTTGATGCGTCAGCATAGCCATGCGCCGAGCACAAGCACGCAGCACACAGCGGTTCGTCGACGACTCCTCGTTTGACGGCACGACATGCTACGTGAGACCACATGAAACGGATGCTTATTAATGCGACCCAGCCCGAAGAGCTGCGGGTCGCCCTGGTAGACGGACAGCGCCTTTACGATCTGGATATCGAGTCCGGCGCACGCGAACAGAAGAAAGCCAACATCTACCGGGGCAAAATCACCCGGGTAGAGCCCTCCCTCGAAGCCGCCTTCGTCGACTTTGGCGCCGAGCGCCACGGCTTTCTGCCGCTGAAAGAGATCTCTCGCGAATACTTCATCAAGGATGTTTCGGGCCGCCCCAACATCAAGGAAGTATTGAAAGAGGGCCAGGAAGTCATCGTCCAGGTAGACAAGGAAGAGCGTGGCAACAAGGGCGCTGCCCTGACCACCTTCATCAGCCTGGCCGGACGCTTTTTGGTACTGATGCCCAACAACCCTCGTGCCGGTGGCATATCGCGCCGTATCGAAGGCGATGACCGCAGCCAGCTCAAGGATGCCATGGGCCAGCTGACGGTACCCGACAAGATGGGCCTGATCGTGCGTACCGCCGGCATTGGCCGCAGCTCCGAGGAGCTGCAGTGGGACCTGGACTACCTGGTACAGGTGTGGGAATCGATCACCACCGAGTCCGCCAAGCGCCCTGCGCCTTTTTTGATCTACCGCGAATCCAATGTCATCATCCGCGCCATGCGCGACTACCTGCGCCAGGACATTGGCGAGGTGTTGATCGACAGCCCCGACATCCACGCCGAGGCGCTGGCGTTCATCCGCCAGGTGATGCCTTCCTACCAGCAAAAGATCAAGCTGTATGCCGATGAAGTGCCGCTGTTCTCGCGCTTCCAGATCGAATCTCAAATCGAAACGGCCTACCAGCGGGAAGTGAAGCTGCCCTCCGGCGGCTCCATCGTCATCGATCACACCGAAGCGCTGGTCTCCATCGACATCAACTCGGCCCGCGCCACCCGCGGCAGCGATATCGAAGAGACCGCCCTGCAGACCAACACCGAAGCCGCCGACGAGATTGCTCGCCAGCTCCGCCTGCGCGACATCGGTGGGCTAGTGGTCATCGATTTCATCGACATGGGCCCTGCCCGCAACCAGCGTGAAGTCGAAAACCGCATGCGTGATGCGCTCAAGCTGGATCGCGCCCGCGTACAGATCGGCCGCATTTCGCGCTTCGGCCTGATGGAAATGTCGCGCCAACGTCTGCGCCCCTCGCTGGGTGAAACCAGCGGCGTGGTCTGCCCGCGCTGTAACGGCCAGGGCACCATCCGCGATGTGCGCTCGCTGTCGCTCTCTATCATGCGCCTGATCGAAGAAGAGGCCATGAAAGAGCGCAGCGCCCAGATCCGCGCCATCCTGCCCGTGCCGGTCGCCACTTATCTGCTCAACGAAAAGCGCAGCGTGCTGGCGGATATCGAGTCACGCCAGGGCGTACGCGTGGTCATTCTGCCCAGCCCGGACATGGACACCCCGCACTACGACGTTCAGCGCCTGCGCGATGACCACCTGGACGAAGACGACAGCCACACCCTGTCGAGCTTCGAGCTTTCCACGGACACCGAGATTGGCAAAGAGCCGCCTCCCAGCTTCGCGGCTCCGGCTCAGCGGGCAGAAGCCGCGGTCAAGAGCATCGCTCACAACGCTCCGGCCCCCGAGTCGCTGCAAACCGAAGAAGCGCCCGCCAAACCAGCCGCAGCCGTGGCGCCCGTGGAACAGCCCAGCGTACTGGGCCGCTTCATTCGCGGTTTTGCCAAACTGCTGGGTGGCGATGAGACCAGCACGACGGCCTCCCAGGAAGCCAGCTCGACGAACCGCAAGCCCGAGCAGCCGGCAGCCCCAAGCCGCCCGCCGCGCAATGAGCGTCGCCAGAAGCCTGCGCAAGAGCGCCAGTCTCAGGAGCGCCAGCCCCAGGAGCGTTCAGCACCCGAGCGTCAGGAAAACAGCGCCTCACGCGACCAGCGCAACGAGACCGCCAAGGCACCTGCTGCCCGCAACGACGACGCCAACGACAAGCGCAGCGGCCCTAGCCGCACACGCAACCGTCGCCGTCATCCGCAGCAGGAAGATGGCCGGGCTCAGGAAAGCACGCCCCGCAACCCGCGTCAGAAAGAGACTGCCAAGGAGTCGTCGCAGAACGATGCTGCCAGCAGCGCACCGCAGCCGGAACAGCGTCGCGAGAAACCCCGCGACAACAAACCCAAGCACGACGATAGCCGCTCGGAGGCCGTTCAGCAGGACGAGCCGCAAAAGGATGACGGCAAACCGAAGCGCACGCGCAACAACCCGCGCCAGCGTTCACGCAAGCAGGCACTGAGCCCACAGGCTGAAGCCGAGCAGTTGAAGCTCCAGGCAGAAGCCCAGCAGGCACCCGAGGAAGCCCCTGCCCCAGCGGCGGCAGACGCTGAAACGCCTGCAAAGAAAGCCGCGTCAGCGTCAGAAACGGCGACTCAAGCAACCGCTGCCCAAGAGACAGCCACGCAAGAGCCCGCGGCTCAATCGCCAGGCGAAGCGGCAGAAGCGCACACTGACACACGTCAGGAGGCCACCGAAGAGGCCGCGGCAGAGGACACCACGGCCACCGCTCGCGCCAGCAATGCCGACAAAGCACGCAAGTCAACGCGCCAGCGCCGTCAACCTGCCATTCGCGACGAAGCGGCCAAGGAAGCCAACGCGTCTGGAAACGACAACGGCACCCCCGCCGCATCCGCCATGGAGCCTCAGACACCGGCGGCCACCCATGAGCAGCCCGCTGCGGCCACAGAAGAGCCGAAAGCGCCACGCGAGGAACAACCAACCTCGGCGACGGCTCAAGAGCCTCCAGCGGCGGTAGAGAAAGAGCCCTCAGCGGCGTTCGCAGAAAAGCCCTCAGCGGTTTCTGAAGACAAGCCCTCAACGACCGTGGCAGAAGCACCTTCTGCCGATGAGGGCCAATCTTCCGCCACTACTGAAGAGCCTTCAGCGGTAGTAGAGAAAGAGCCTTCGGCGGTGGTTGAAGAGAAATCTTCGGCGGTGGTTGAAGAAAAAGTCTCAGCAGCCGTTGAGGAAGAGCCTTCAAAAGCGTCTTCCGCAGTAGCAGCAGAAGACACCTCAGCAGCCACTGAAGCGCAATCTTCCGTCACCACTGAGGAAAAGCCCGCCACGGCCGAGGAGCAAGCGCCCACGGAAGCGACTCAGGAGCGTTCGACGCCTGCTGCACAAAACGCAGCAGCAGAGAAAGCCCCCGAAGCCTCTCAAGCAGCGGCCGACGCCAACACCAGTGGCGAGCCTGCCGCTGACGAAGAGGCCTCCAAGCCACGTCGTCGCCGCCGCCGGGCTCATAATGACCCGCGTGAACAGCGCAAGCAGCAGGCCCAGCAAAACTCCCCCGAGTAATGCTGACAGCCGTAAAAAAACCCCGCTTCGGCGGGGTTTTTTATGCGCTAGCGTGAAGAGATCACTCGTGGCTCCGCTTCCAGCCTGACGCCAAAACGTTCAGCGACCGCATCTGCAACGACATCCGCAAACGCCAGCAGCTCTGCACGGTTACCGCCACCAAAGTGCACCAGCACCAGCGCCTGGTGCTGGTGCACGCCAAACGCCCCCTGGCGGTGCCCTTTCAGGCCACACTGATCGATCAGCCATCCGGCCGCCAGTTTCACCTGCCCATCGGGCTGGGGAAAATGCGGCATACCAGGATAGTCGTTCAATAGCCGCTGGGCATGGTCACTGCTCACGAGCGGGTTCTTGAAGAAGCTGCCGGCATTGGCCAGCACGGCGGGGTCCGGCAGTTTCTGCTGGCGAATGGCGCAGACCGCACGCGCCACCTCCAGCGGGTCAGGCGCGGCAGACACCCGTGCGGCCAGGTCGCCATACCCCAATTGAGGATTGGGCGTTTCCGAGAGCCGCAAGACGAGCTGCGTAATGACCACCTTGCCTGCCAACTCACGTTTGAAGAGACTGTCTCGATAACCAAACTGACACGCCTCGGCATCCAGCCAGCGCACTTCCCCAGTGGCCAGTTCGACCACCTGCACCGCCGCCAGCACGTCGGCCAGTTCGACACCATAGGCACCTATGTTCTGCACCGGAGCGGCCCCACAGTCACCGGGGATCAGCGCCAGATTCTCACAGCCCCACAGGCCACGCGCCGCCAGCGCCATCACCAGTGCGTGCCAATTCACTCCCGCCCCTACGTAGGCCAACACCTCCCGGCCACGCCGCTCCAACCACCACTGCTGGAGCGAAGGACGAATGACCACTCCTGACAACTGGCTCGGCAACAGGACGTTACTGCCCCCCCCGAGCAACGTCATCGGCCTCCGCTGCTGCCGTGCCTGATGCAACACGTCCTGCAACGCCGCCAGCGTGGTCGGCGCCGCGTACTGTTCGGCCACACAGGGCAAGCGCAGCGTATTGGCCTGGGTCAGATCCCAGGATGCCATCAGGACGTCAGGACGGGAGACAGCGCTAGCGTTCACGCTGCAACTCATCGAGCAGACCCTGCGATGCACGCTCGATCAAGTCCAGCACTTGCTCGAACCCGTCGTCGCCACCGTAATAGGGGTCAGGCACATCGCTCTGCGGCAGCCCGGCGTAATCGAGCAGCAGCCCTACTTGGGCCTGACTATTGGCCGGTTGCAGAGCACGCATGGCGGCGAGGTTTTCGCGATCCATGCCCAGCACGTAGTCGAACTCGTGGAAGTCACTGACTTTCAATTGGCGAGCGCGAAGATGGCCAATCTCGATACCTCGTTGACGCGCCGCCGCCTGGGAGCGGGGGTCTGGGGCTTTCCCCACGTGCCAGTCACCTACTCCGCAGGAGTCGATGGTGACGCGGCCATCCAGCCCTGCTCGCACCACGGCCTGCTGAAAAACGCCTTCCGCCGTGGGCGAGCGGCAAATATTGCCTAAACAGACGAACAGCACGCGCTTCATGAACGATCCTCCGATGAGGTCAACAAGGCGCGTACCCGTGTCAGGTCCTCAGGGGTATCGACCCCCGCCGGGTTCGCCGCCGCGGCCAGCGCCACCTGAATGGCATGACCGTGCTGCAATACACGCAGCTGCTCGAGCTGTTCCAACTGCTCCAGGCTGGACGCCGTCAGATCACGGTAGGTGGCCAGAAAGCTGGCACGATAAGCGTAGATGCCAATATGGCGCAGCCAGGCATCGGTGGTGAGCAAATCGGGCTGAGTCTTGAACTGCTCTCTGTCCCAAGGGATCGGCGCTCGGGAAAAATAGAGCGCGCGCCCTTGCAGTGAACGCACCACCTTGACCACATTGGGGTTGAATAGCGTATCCACATCGCCGATGGGCTCGGCCAAAGTGGCCATGGCCGCCTCAGGATCGTCTGCCAGCCGCTGGGCTACCTGGTCGATCAACACGGGAGGAATCAATGGCTCATCACCCTGCACGTTGACGACCAGCGTGTCACCCGCCAGTGAGAGCTGTTCGGCCACTTCGGCCAGCCGGTCCGTGCCGGAGGGATGGTCGGCCCGAGTCATGACCACTTCCGCGCCGTAGGCCTGCATGGCGTCACGGATACGCTCGTCGTCAGTGGCCACGATGACTCGCTGCGCCTGGCTCTCGCAGGCACGGCGCCATACGTGGGCCACCATGGGCTCACCGGCGATATCCAGAAGCGGCTTGCCAGGCAGCCGTGAAGAGCCGAACCGTGCCGGGACGACCGCGATGAATTGCGCCGCAGAGCCCATCACACCTCCCCGGTACGGCCAGGTGAAGTGGCCAGTTTCTCATCGGCGTCCATCTGCCGCGCTTCTTCAGGCAGCATCACCGGAATCCCGTCTCGGATGGGATAGGCCAGACCATCATAGTGGCAGCACAGCTCCTGTGCGTCGCGCTGATACTTCAGCTTGCCGTTGCAGAGCGGGCAAACCAGCATTGCCAACAGTTCCTTATCCATCGGTGCTTCCCCTTTGTGTCAGTTCTGCCAGCCTGGAAGCCAGCCAATCTTCAAACTCTTCTGGAAGCCGTGCTTCCACCTCCAGCACCCAGCTGTCCGCCGGGGCCAGCTCACGGCATTTGACCGCATCCTTGGCCGTCATGACCACCGGCCCGAAGGCCATGGGCTTGAAGGTTCGCTCATCGAAAGCGTGATGATCCGCCAAGGGGTGCTGTTCCCCATGGACCCCCAGCGTTTCGAGGGTCTTGAAAAAGCGCTGCGGGTTGCCGATCCCCGCCAGCGCATGTGCTGGCAGCGTAAAGGGCAAGGGAGCCAGCGGGTAGTGCTGGCCACTGGCCAGCTTGCGCCAGCCTTGAGGTACCAGTTGCATGGCCACCGAAGGCACCGGCAAGGGAGCCGTCAGCGTGCCATTGACGATCACCGCATCCACTTGTTGCAAGCGAGCAACGCCTTCGCGCAGCGGTCCTGCAGGCAGGCAGCGCTGGTTGCCCAGCCCACGGCTGCCATCGACCACCACCAGTTCAATATCGCGCCCCAGTGCCAGGTGTTGCAAGCCGTCATCGCTGATCACGACATCGCAGCCCATCTCGACCAGCGCTCGGGCGCCCCGAACCCGCTGCGGGTCTGCGATGACGGGCAGTCCGGTCTGCTGAACCAGCATGAGCGGTTCGTCACCGCTATGCGCGGGGTCCGTGGTGGGCGTGACGTGAAGCGGATAATGGGGTGCGGTGCCGCCATACCCCCGGGTCACGATGCCTGGCGAGTAGCCCTGCGCGACCAGCCAGCGCCCCAACCAGGCCACCAGCGGTGACTTGCCGGTGCCGCCCAGGGTGATATTGCCCACCACGATCACCGGCACCTCCGCCCGCCAGACGGGCTTACGCCCCCGTCGGTATTCACGCGCTCGACGACGCATAAGATAACGGTATAAATTGCCTAACGGAAACAGCGGCGCCAGCCACGGGCTTCCGCCGTAGGCGGCGTCGAGCCAGCGCTTCGCCAGGCTCACTCGTGCTCCTGAAACTGAAGCTGGTGCAGGGCCGCATAAGCACCTGACTTTTCCAGCAGCGCCTGATGGGTGCCCTGCTCCACGATACGCCCCTGGTCCATGACCAGAATGCGGTCGGCACGCTCGATGGTCGACAGGCGGTGGGCGATCACCAGCGTGGTGCGCCCCTCACAGACCCGCTCCAGGGCTTTCTGGATATAGCGTTCGGATTCGGTATCCAGCGCCGACGTAGCCTCGTCCAGAATCAGAATCGGCGCATCCTTGAAGATGGCTCGGGCAATCGCCAACCGCTGGCGCTGCCCGCCCGAGAGCATGACCCCATTTTCGCCTACCACGGTGAGATAGCCTTCCGGCAGTTTCTCGATGAACTCACTGGCGTAGGCGGCTTCTGCGGCAGCTTTCACGGCGGCCATGTCCGGATTTTCCACGCCATACGCGATATTGTCGGCGATGGTGGCATTGAACAGGGTGACCTGCTGGGAAACCAGCGCTATCTGCTGCCGCAGCGGCCCCAGCGCGTAGCGGTCGGCATCGATGCCATCGATCAGGATCTGGCCTTCGGTGGGTCGATAGAAGCGCGGCAACAGGCTCACCAGGGTAGACTTGCCGCTTCCCGAGCGCCCTACGATAGCGACCAATTCGCCGGGAGCGACGCGCAGCTGAATATCGTGCAGCACGTTGGGCTGGTCGTCGGCGTAGCGGAAGCTGACATGGTCGATGACCACCTCGCCAGCCAAACGGCTCGGCACCACGTCGCCCTCATCGCGCTCCGGGGTCAGGTCCATGAGACCGAACAGCTCGGCAGCAGCAGCAATGCCCTTCTGAATCTCACTGTTCACTTCAGTGAGCTGACGTACCGGCTTGATCATCAGCGCAGCGGCAGTAATGAAGGCAACGAACTCACCGGGCGTCATGTTGGCCATCAGACGAGGGGCCATGGCCAGCCATACCAGCAGGGCCATGGAAATGGCCACCAGCATCAGAATCACCGGCGAGCTGACCGCTCGGGTCATGGCTTCTTTCATGCTTTGCCGACGATTCTCTTCGCTGACACGTTCGAAGCGCTGCTTTTCATAGGCTTCGGCACCATGGGTGCGCACCACGCGATACCCCGAGAGAGCTTCCGAAGCCACGTGCGTCACATCGCCCATGGAGTGCTGAATGCGCTTGGAGATGCGTCGAAAGCGCTTGCTGACGTAACTCACCACACCGGCAATCAACGGCGTCACGCCCATGAACAGCAGAGTGAGCATCCAGTTGGTCCAGAACAGGTAGCCAATCAGGCCCACCACGAAGAGTCCTTCACGGAGAATGATGGTCACCGCGTTGGTCGCTGCCCCGGCAACCTGCTCGACATGGTAGGTCACCCGGGACACCAGATGCCCGCTGGAGTGGTGATCGAAGAAGCGCCCCGGCAGATGCAGCATGTGATCGAATACGTTACAGCGCAGCGTATGAATCATATAGCGCCCTACGTAGGCCATGAAGTAAGTACTGAGGAAAGTGCCCAACCCTCGGGCTGCGAACATCAGCACGACGAACAAGGGCAGGAAAAGCCGAAACGCGGCATCGGGATTCTGAATGCCATCGATGAGGCGCTTCATCATCTCGGCCAGCGCAGTGCTGGACGCGGCGTAAATCAGAAACCCGACCACGGCCAGCGAAAAAGCACGCCAGTGTGGCTTCACATAACTCAACAAGCGTTTATAGAGTACCCAACCTGAATCAGTCACACGCGCTCCCGGCAGTAGTGTGCAGTGGGGGCGATTCTACCCTATGGTGGCCCGCTTCAACACCGCTTCTGGCCACCGGGGACACGCCGCTGGGTATCTATCTGCACGGGCACCCCCGGTTCCAGGCGGATACGCACCGCGCCATCATGGGCGGTACTCCACAGGCAGCTGTGCTGGCGGCGGAAGCGCCGTACCACCTCATCGGCCGGGTGCTGGAAGGCATTATCACGTCCGGCACTGAAGATGGCATGCCGAGGCATCGCTTCACGGACGAACTGCACACCGGAGCTGGTGTGACTGCCGTGATGGCCCGCCACCAGCACCGTGGCGTCACCGGCCAACAAGGGCAGCAAGTGGCGTTCCACCTGACGCCCCACATCACCGGTGATCAGCAGCCGATGCTCTCCCACCAGGACTTCCAGCACGCAGGAGCGGTCATTGGAAGAGAGCTGCTGATGTCCTGCCGGGGGCCAGAGGAAACGATAGATGATCCCCTCCTGCTGCCACTGCTGGCCCTGCTCACAGGGCGTGCTGGCAACGATCAGCGGCTCGTCCAGCGGAGCACGCCAGCCCGCCACCTGATGTTCGTCCCGCAACGCTTCGACGCCGCCTGCGTGGTCGGTATCGGCATGGCTGACCACCACCAGGTCGAAGGCCTGACCAGGCGGCCAGAGCGTTTGCAAGGGCATGAAACCGCTGCGAAAACGCGGCCCCGTATCGTAAAGCATCCGATAACCGGCGCTGCGCAGCTCGACCAGCTGGCCCTGCCCCACATCGTGCACGGTGACGACCAGCCGACGCTCTTCGACGCGTTCACTTGGCCACCAGGGAGCGCTCAGCGCCAATAGCGTAACCAGTATACGCACCCCGCTGGGCGTGGCGGGCAATCCCCAGCCAAGCGCCAGCAGCAGCCAGGCCAGTGCCAACGGGTAAACGTGCTCGTGCGGTGGCTGCCACAGCGGTGCCAGGGCCAGCGAGGCCTCCAGTAGATAATGGAACAGCGCCAGCGCCTGTGCGAACACCCACCAGGCTGCCAGCCCAATGCCCGGCAGCGGCGCGAGCAGCCACCCCAGCAGCGCCGAAGGCACCATGATCGAGCTGACCCAAGGTACGGCCAACAGATTGACCAGCGGAGCCGCGGGCGCCACTCGGCCAAATGCCAACAGCACCGCCGCCGCCATCAGCGGGGCCAGCAACAGCTGGGAACGCAGCAGCGCCCAGCACCAGCCTTTGATACCCCGAGGGCGAGGGCGCCCCTGCCAGATCACGATCAGCCAGCCCACCGCCACGAACGACAGCCACAAGCCGGGCCGCCATAGAGAGAGCGGGTCGGCCACCACGATAACGGCGAGGGCCAGCCACCAGGCCTGCCAGGGGCCTGGCGCATGGCGCCCGCTCAACACCCATAGCCCCAGCAGGGTCATGATCATGGCGCGCATGGCAGGAGGTGCCAGCCCTGCCAGCAGTGCATAGCCCACGGCAGCCGCCCCCGCCACCCACCAGGGCCAGACGCGCAGGCGCCAGTCACCGGGAGTCATCAGCCGTGCTGCCAAGCGGGCCAACAGCAGCGCAAAGGACGCCACCAGGCCAACGTGCAAACCGGAAATCACCACCAGGTGCGTGGTGCCGGTGGCATTCAACAGCGCCCAGTCCTGCTGCGTCAGCTGGTCGCTATCGCCCAGCGTCAGCGCGGCCAGCCAGCGCTGGGTACGCGCCTCTGGCGCAGTACTCTCCAGGTAGTCCACCGCCTGCTGACGTAGTTGGAAAGGCGCCTCCGACAAACGTTCGGGCGCAGGGTCGTTGCGTACATAGCCAGTGGCATGAATACCTTCACGCCACAGCCACTGGGCATAGTCAAAGCTGTTGGGGTTGGCAAAGCCTCTGGGTGGGCGTAGCCGAACGGTCAGCTGCCAGCGCTCGCCAACGGCGTAAACCGCACTGGACTGGGTGGCAGACGAGGGAAAAGCCGAGTAGGCGCTGACCCGCACTTGCTTCAGCCGATCACAGGGCAGCAGGGACTCCGGCGAGCGGCACGCTTCTACCGCCAGCCTCAAACGTTGGCTGCCGCCGTCCTCTCTTTGCACGTGGAGCACGCGGGCCTCCAGCGTCAGGTCCTGGCCGCTCAAGCCGTCGGGCAGTCGCTTGCCCCACTCCAGCTGAAGGGTCAGCACCATCAGTGCCACCAGCGCCAGCCATATCCACCAGCGTGGGCGCATCGTCGCCACGATCACGGCAGCCACCATCAGCAGTGCCAGCGCCAGGTTGGCGTCCCGCTCGGCCCCCAGCCAACCTGCCAGCGCACCGCCCAACAGCGCAGCCAAGGCCGCTGGCACCGCACTCCCTCGCCCCATTCCACCTCCCTGGCCGAAACCCTTCGCCTCAGTAACGTAGCCTAAGCCCTGCGCTATGTGGATAATAGCTTGCACCAATAGCAAGAGTACCTGACATGCCGCGCCGTTTCCTGCAGCGCTACATGCCTAAACCGGACACCATCCGACGCCAACGATCGCTACGTTTCATGGCGCCGTTGATTGCCGACCCAGGTTTGTGGCTACTCACTCGACGCAGCGTTGCCAACGCATTCAGTGTCGGGCTTTTTTGTGCCATGCTGCCCATTCCTTTTCAAATGGTCGTGGCCGCGCTGGGGGCACGGCTGGCTCGCTGCAATCTGGCCCTGTCGGTGGGTCTGGTGTGGGTCACCAATCCGCTGACCATGCCGTTGATCTTTTATATCAATTATCGGATCGGTACTTTTTTGCTGGGCGCTCCGGTGCGAGAGGCGCCTTCTCGCATTTCGACCCGCTGGATAGCCGAGCAGATGCACGACATCCTGCCGCCCCTCCTGCTGGGTTCCCTGATCAGTGCCATCGTGCTGGCCATCATCTCCAACGTCGCAATTCGGCTCATCTGGCGCTGGCACGTCTCCCATAACTGGAAACGCCGCCGCCTGAAAAGGCGACGGCGCAGAGCCTGCATCGAATCGCAGTTCGACGATTAACCCCTGAGCGATTAACTCTGGAGCTGCTCGACGAGCCGCCCACCATCCAGCTTCATGACCCTATCCTGATGAGCCGCCAGGCTCACATCGTGGGTCACGATCACGAAGGCGCAGGCGCTCTCCTTGGCCAGCTCATCCATCAAGTCCAGAATGGTGCTGGCGGTGGTCTGATCGAGATTCCCAGTGGGCTCATCCATCAACACCAGGCTCGGGTCGGTCACCAGCGCCCTGGCAATGGCCACACGCTGGCGCTCGCCGCCCGAAAGCTCACCAGGCTTGTGGTCGGCACGCGCCTTCATGCCCACCCGGTCGAGCAGTTGCAAGGCGCGCTGTTCGGCGACCTTTTTCGCCTGGCCGCGAATGATCAGCGGCAGCGCGGCATTCTCCAAGGCAGTGAACTCGGCCAGCAGGTGGTGGAACTGGTAAACGAAACCGATATAGCGATTGCGAAACTTGCCAAGTGCGGCTTCGTTGAGGTCCGACAGCGGCTCGCCGGCGATCACCACGCTGCCCTCACTGGGGCGATCCAGCCCCCCCAGCAGGTTCAACAGCGTAGTCTTGCCGGAACCGGAGCTGCCCACGATGGCCACGCGCTCCCCGGCATGTACCTGCAGATCCAGCTGGTCCAGCACCGTCAAATCCTGCGGCCCTTCGCTATACACCCGTGTCAGGCCACGGCATTCCAGCATGACGGCGGGTGGTTGAGTAATCGTCGAAGTCATCAGAGCATCCTTATTCATAGCGCAGTACGTCAGCCGGTTGAACCCGAGCTGCTCGCCAGGCAGGGTAAAGTGTCGAGAGGAACGTCAGGCCGAAGGCGGCCAGCACGATGTCCCGCACATCGCTCCACTGCAAGCGCGAGGGCAAGTCGCTGATGAAGTAGACCCCAGCATCGAGGAACTGGATGCCGAAAGCACTCTCGAACCAGGCGATGATGTCGGAAATGGTCAGCGCCAGCGCAATGCCGACCGCTACCCCGACGGCAATGCCGATCAAGCCGATGGCCAACCCCTGGACGATGAAAATACCCATGATCGAGCGTGGTGTGGCACCGATGGTGCGCAAGATGGCAATGTCGGCACGCTTGTCGGTCACCACCATAACCAGGGTGGACACAATGTTGAACGCCGCCACCGCAATGATCACCGTCAGCAGCAGTGCAATCATGCGCTTCTCCATCTGGATGGCCTGGAACAGGTTGCCGTGGGAGAACGTCCAGTCGGTGCCACGATAACCCGAGCCCAGCTCCCTGACGATGGCCTGGGTTTCGCTCCCGGCCACGAACAGATCATCCAGCTCGAGTCGCAGCCCGCCTACGGCGTCGCCCATGCGCGCCAGGGTCTGCATGTCTTCGATGTTGGCATAGGCCAGATTGGCATCCAGATCCGCGCCCACGCTGAAGATTCCACTAACCGTAAAACGCTTCAGCCGGGGAAAGACCCCAGCGGGCGTAATCGACGCTTCGGGCACCAGCAGCGTGACGCGGTCACCCACCCCGACGCCAAGACGCCTGGCCAGCATGGAGCCCAGCACCACATTCCACTCGCCGGGCACCAGATCGGCCAGCTCACCTTCCCGCATGTGCTGGCCAATGATCGACACCTGGCCTTCCCAGTCAGGGTGGATGCCGTTCACCATGGCCCCCTGATTACGCCCACCCGACGAGAACATACCCTGCTGCTCGACGTAGGGCGCCGCGCCAATCACCCGGTCGCGCTGCGTCAGCCGGTTGGCCAGCGCCTCCCATTCGACCAGACCCTCCTGCGCTTCGATCTTGGTGTGCGGCACCATGCCGAGGATACGCGTGCGCAGCTCATGATCGAAGCCATTCATGACCGACAACACCAGAATCAACACCGCCACGCCGAGCATCAACCCAAGCATCGAGGTCAGCGAAATGAACGAAATAAAATGGTTGCGGCGTTTAGCGCGCACATAGCGCAGCCCCACCAGGAAAGGCAAACGATCAAGCATGGCTTCATTCCTTAATAATGAGCGTCCATGGTACGGTTTTTTCAGCATGGCTGCATGTACAAACGCAGCCTTAGAGTAGCGAAAGCAGCGGCTGTTCCCTGGCACACGGTAACGCTTGCAAGTTGCGTGGCAACCCCCTAAATTGCGCCCGTTCCTCTTGCCCGCTGGGCGAGCTCTCTTACCTCGACACGAGTACCCGTGACATTGGCTATCAAGACGTATCGCTTGCTCCCCGAATGGCATCCACAGGATGGCCTACAGTTGACCTGGCCCCGCCCAGACGGCGACTGGGCGCCCATGCTATCGCGGATCGAAGCAACCCTTGAGCGCATTGTGTTGGCCACCGCACGCTATCAACGCGTCATCATCAGCGTGCCGGATGAGGCGACTCGGCAACGCCTGCTCGCCACGTTCAGCGCTTATGGCATCCCCGACGCGCAGCTGCAGCTGATTGTCGCACCCACCGATGATACCTGGGCGCGCGATCACGGCCCCATCACGGTGCTGGACGAAGAGGATCAGCCCCTGCTGCTGGACTATACCTTTACCGGCTGGGGCGGAAAATTCCCTGCCGAGCACGACAACCAGCTCACCCAATGGCTGGCGGACGCTGGAGTATGGGCCTGCCCCGTCGCCTCTCGGGCCATGGTACTGGAAGGGGGCGGCATCGAGACCGACGGCGAAGGCACGCTGTTGACGACCGAAGCCTGCCTGCTGAACCCCAACCGCAACCCGACCCTCAGCCGCGCCGACGTGGAAGCCCGGCTGGCAGAAGATTTCGGCGTGGACCGCTTTCTGTGGCTGGCTCATGGCCACCTGGAAGGCGACGACACCGACAGCCATGTGGACACGCTGGCACGCTTTTGCGACCCCACCACCATTGCCTACGTGCGCTGCGACGATCCAACAGATCCGCATTATCCGGCACTGCAGGCCATGGAGCAGGAGCTCAGGGCATTCCGCCAGCGCAATGGCGAGCCCTACCGCCTGATCGCCCTGCCCTGGCCACAGGCCTGCTTCGATCCGGAGGATGGCCACCGGCTGCCGGCTACCTACGCCAACTTCCTGATCATCAACGAAGCGGTGCTGGTGCCCACCTATGGTGACCCCGCCGACGTGGTTGCCCTGCAAGCCCTGGCCACGGCGTTTCCGGAGCACACACTGATCCCGATCGAGTGCGTCAGCGTGATTCGCCAGCACGGCAGCCTGCACTGCCTGACCATGCAGCTACCCAAAGGCACACTCGCCCCGATTGTTTCCATGTCTTGAAGATAATGTCTTGAAGATAATGTCTTCAAACTAACGCCTTGAAGTGAACGTCTTGAGGAGAACGGCATGTCACACACGCTGAACGTTGCGGTCATTCAACAGGCTGCCTGGCCTGACAAGGCACGCAGCCTGGCAGAGAGCGAAGCCGGTATTCGCGAAGCAGCCCGCCAGGGTGCCCAGCTGGTACTGCTGCAGGAGCTGCATGCTACCCACTACTTCTGCCAATACGAAGACCCGGCGCTGTTCGATCTGGCCGAGCCGCTGGATGGCCCCACCGGGCAGCGCCTGGCCGACCTGGCAAAAGAGCTGGATATCGTGCTGGTGGGCTCGCTGTTCGAGAAGCGCGCCGCAGGCCTCTACCACAATACCGCCGTGGTGTATGACCGCGCCCAGGGTCGCGTGGGCCAGTATCGCAAGATGCACATTCCCGACGATCCCGGCTTCTACGAGAAATTCTACTTCACCCCCGGCGATGCCGATGCCGCCCGTGGCGATGGTTTCACCCCCATCGACACCTCGGTGGGACGCCTGGGCATCCTGGTGTGTTGGGATCAGTGGTATCCGGAAGCCGCACGACTCATGGCGCTGGCGGGCGCGGAGCTGCTGCTCTACCCCACGGCGATTGGCTGGGACCCCAGCGACGACCCTGCCGAAAAAGCTCGCCAGAAGGAAGCCTGGACGCTGATTCAGCGTGCCCACGGCGTCGCCAATGGCCTGCCGGTACTGGTCGCCAACCGGGTGGGCTTCGAAGTCGACCATTCGGGCGTCGGCGAGGGTATCGAATTCTGGGGAGGCAGCTTCATCTGCGGCCCCCAGGGGGAACTGCTGGCCCACGCTGGCGAGCAGCGCGAGCAGTTGGTGGTGACCCTGGACATGGCGCGCAGTGAAAACACGCGACGCATCTGGCCTTATCTGCGCGACCGCCGTATCGATGCCTACGGTGACCTGACGCGCCGCTACCGGGATTGAGCCAAGCGTTCTTTCAACCACCGCCATCATAAAAAAACGCCTGCCCGGGTAACCCGAGCAGGCGTTTTCATTTGCATCACGAGGCGTCCCTTCTTCACGCCATGTCGCCCGTCGCCTGCCAGCAAGCAGGGCCGGACGTCACGGGCTCACTTCCAGAAATCGCGGATCGACGCGATCCCCTGAGCCCCCACGGCCCGGGCATGGTTGGCATCGAAGCGCGTCATGCCACCCAGCGCGAACACCGGCATGCCCGCCCGCTCGACCAACTGCTGGAAGTCGTGCCACCCCATGGGGGCCACTTCCGGGTGGGAGGGCGTGGTCCGCAGGGGTGACAGCGTCACGAAATCGCAGCCCAGCACGGCGGCTTGAGACAGCTGCGTCTGGTCATGGGTCGAGGCAGAGAGCCACTTGTTTTCGGCAATGGGGCGGCGGTCCAGCGACATCAAACGGGCACTGGTGAGATGAATACCGTCGGCATCCACCTGCTCCAGCACTTCCGGCTCGGCATTGAGCAGCAGCTTGGCGCCGTACTGGCGGCACAGCGCCAACGCACGCTCTGCCCGCGTCAGGTAGGCCGCTTTATCCAGCGACTTGGCCCGCAGCTGCACCAGCCGAACACTATCCTCACGCAGGGCACGCTCCAGCAGTGCCGCAAACCGCTCATCATCGGCCTCTTCACCGGTAATGAGGTATTCGGTAGGCAGCATCACTGCGCGCAGGATGGGCAGATTGGCGGCGGGGAACGGGTAGTTCACCAGCTCGTCCATGGGTACCCAGCGCACGGCCTGACCTTCACGCCCGAAAGGTTCACCGGCAAACTCATGCACTTGCCACACGTCCAGCAGAATGTGCTTGTCCGGGTACTCGTGGTGCACACGAATCAGAGGCTGGGCGCGCACGATCTCTACCCCCAGCTCTTCATGCAGCTCACGCTTCAGACCTTCCAGGCCCGTTTCATAGGGCGCCAGCTTGCCGCCAGGAAACTCCCACAGGCCGCCATGATCGACATTGGACGGCCGACGCGCGATCAGCACGTGCTTCTGATCAGCGCTGATGATGGCCGCTGCCGCGACATGAACCCGTCGTTTTACCATTACACTCATTACGTCTAATCCACTCTGTGCGCGCCGCACGGGACAGGTACGGCGCTATCTGGCTTTGTTGAGCACGATGCCACAGCCTAGCTGCGGTAATCCGCATTGATGGACACATAGTCATGGGAAAGGTCGGAGGTCCACACGGTAGCCCCCTCCTCACCACGACCCAGCGTGATCCGAATGGTGATCTCCTCCTGCGCCATGACCGCACTGCCAGCGGCCTCGGTATAGCTGCTGGCGCGACCGCCCTGCTCCACCAGGCGCACGTCCCCGAGGTCGATGACCACTCGGCTGACGTCGAAGGCCTCAACTGGCGCACGGCCCACTGCGGCCAGAATACGCCCCCAGTTGGCATCCGAGGCATACAGCGCGGTTTTCACCAGCGGTGAGTGGGCGACGGTGAAGGCGACATCCAGTGCCTCCTGGCGGGTACGCGCCTCATCGACCTGCAAAGTGACGAACTTGGTCGCTCCTTCGCCATCACGAATGATGGCCTGTGCAAGCTCGGTCATCACGCGCTGCAGGCCGTTGCGGAAAATCGCCACCTGCTCATCGCTTTCGATGCGAACGCCGGTACCCGTGGCCGCCAGCATGCAGGCGTCGTTGGTGGAGGTGTCGCTATCCACCGTGATGCAGTTGAACGACCGGTCGACGGTCTCACGCAGCAGGGTTGCCAACAGCGTTTGCTCGATGGCCGCATCGGTGACCACGAACCCCAGCATGGTGGCCATGTTGGGCTTGATCATGCCCGACCCTTTGGTAATGCCGTTGATGGTGACCTGCTGGTCCCCCAGCGCTAGCGTCACCGTTGCCCCTTTGGCGCGGGTGTCGGTGGTCAGTATACCTTCACCGGCGTGTTGCCAAGCCTGACTACTCGCCGCCAGGGTATCCAGCGCTGGCGACAGACCCGCCAACAGCCGCGCCATGGGCAGCGGCTCACCGATCACACCGGTCGAAAACGGCAGCACCTGTTGCGCCGAAACGCCTGCCTGCGCGGCCAGTGCCTCGCAGCTCTCACGAGCATCCTGCATCCCTGAATCGCCGGTACCCGCATTGGCATTACCGGTATTGATCAGCCAATAGCGAGGGGCCTTCCCCGCCGCCTGGCACTGCGCCATGTGCTCCTTGGCCACGGTGACCGGCGCTGCGCAGAACGCATTGCGGGTAAACACGCCCGCCACACTGGCGCTTTCGGGTAGCTCGATCACCACCATATCGCGGCGGCCCGGCTTCTTGATGCCCGCCATTGCAGTGCCCAGACGCACCCCTTCAAGGGGTGGCAACTCCGGAAAGGGAAGGTTACCCACCGCCATGTTTCTCTCCTTAACGTGCGCTAACGATAATCAGCTTAGTTTGCCGCAGCACTGCTTGTATTTCTTGCCGGAACCACAAATACACGGATCGTTACGGCCGACTTTCGGCCCCTCACGGCGCAGCGGGCGCCCATCGGCACCAGGCGCGGCTGCCTCACCATCTTCGCTGGGCGCATCGTGGCGGCTGGCCGCCGTGGCCTTCTCACGCGCCAGCTCTTCGCGGCGCTTCTGCTCCAGCGCATCCACTTCTTCTGGTTGGCGCACCTGGACATGACTCAGGATGCGGGTGACATCGGCCTTGATGTTGGTCAGCAGATGCTGGAACAGTTCGAAGGACTCGCGCTTGTACTCCTGCTTGGGGTTCTTCTGGGCGTAGCCACGCAGATGGATACCGCGACGCAGGTGGTCCATGGATTGCAGATGCTCTTTCCAGCGCGTATCCAGCACCTGCAGCATGACCTGCTTCTCGAAGCGACGAATCAACGCCGCGCCCGCCGAGGCAATCTTGGCTTCGTAAGCTTCACGATGCATGGTCTGCAGGCGCTCGCGCAGCTTCTCTTCACTGAAGCGCTCATCCTCTTCCGCCCACTGAACCACCGGTGCATCCAGATTGAACTCGGTTTTCAGATGCGACTCCAGGCCATGCAGATCCCACTGCTCGGCCAAGCTCTGCGGCGGCACGTAGGTGCTGATGGCCTCTTCCATCACCTCCTCACGAATGCCCAGCACGGCGCTCGATACGTCGTCAGAGGCGAGAATTTCGTTACGCTGCTCGTAAATGACGCGGCGCTGGTCGTTGGCGACGTCATCGTACTCGAGCAGCTGCTTACGAATATCGAAGTTGCGCCCCTCGACTTTCTTCTGGGCACGCTCGACGGCGTTGGACACCATCTTGTGCTCGATGGCTTCGCCACGCTCCAGACCCAGCGCCTGCATCAAACGCTTCACTCGGTCCGAGCCGAACAGTCGCATCAGGCTGTCTTCCAGCGAGAGGAAGAAGCGCGTGGAGCCAGGGTCGCCCTGACGGCCCGCACGGCCACGCAGCTGATTGTCGATACGACGCGATTCGTGGCGTTCGGAACCGATCACGTGCAGCCCGCCAGCTGCCAGTACCGCATCATGACGCTCCTGCCATTCGGCTTTCAGGGCATCGAGCTGGGCCTGGGTCGGGTTCTGCAGCTTGGCGGCATCAGCCTCCCAGTTGCCGCCCAGCATGATATCGGTACCACGACCGGCCATGTTGGTGGCAATGGTGATGGCGCCGGGGCGCCCGGCCTGGGCAATGATTTCGGCTTCGCTCTGGTGCTGCTTGGCATTGAGCACGCTGAATTTGAGGCCCGCGTCACGCATCAGGCGTGCCAGATATTCGGAGGTCTCGATGGAAGCCGTACCGACCAGCACCGGTCGACCCGCCGCGGTCTCGGCAGAGACGTCCTTGATGATCGCTTCGTACTTCTCTTCGGCACTGAGATAGACGAGGTCGTTGAGATCCTTGCGTGCCAGAGGCCGGTTGGTGGGAATGACGATGACGTCGAGGCCGTAGATCTGACGAAACTCGAAGGCCTCGGTATCTGCAGTGCCGGTCATGCCCGCCAGTTTTTCATAAAGGCGGAAGTAATTCTGGAAGGTGGTCGATGCCAGGGTCTGGCTTTCACGCTGAACGGTCACGCCCTCTTTGGCCTCGACCGCCTGGTGCAGGCCTTCCGACCAGCGGCGGCCAGGCATGGTGCGCCCAGTGTGCTCATCGACGATGACCACTTGCCCGTCGGCGACGATGTAGTCGACGTCAAGATGATAGAGGTGCCGCGCCCGCAGCGCCGAGTGCATGTGCTGCAACAGGTTGAGGTTTTGCGCCGCATAGAGCGAATCGCCTTCGCCCAGCAAGCCTTCGGCGCGCATCAACTCCTCGACCTTGTTATGGCCTTGCTCGGTGAGCTCGACCTGCTTCTGCTTCTCGTCCAGCACGAAGTCGCCTTCGACAGGAGCGTCTTCGTCTTCGGATACTTCCGCCTGCTCCAGCTGCTGGGCCAGACGGTTGACGATGGTGTACAGCTCGGTGTTCTCGTCCACCGCACCGGAAATGATCAGCGGCGTACGTGCTTCGTCGATCAGGATGGAGTCCACTTCGTCGACAATGGCATAGTGCAAACCGCGCTGCACCTTGTCCTCCAGCGAGAACGCCATGTTGTCGCGCAGGTAGTCGAAGCCAAACTCGTTGTTGGTGCCGTAGGTGATGTCACATTGGTAGGCGTGGCGCTTCTCTTCACCGGTCTGGCCAGCAAAAATCACCCCTATCGACAGCCCCAGGAACTCATACAGCGGGCGCATCCACTCGGCATCACGGCGAGCCAGATAGTCGTTCACCGTGACCACGTGTACCCCTTTGCCCGTCAAGGCATTCAGGTATACCGCCAGCGTGCCCACCAGGGTCTTGCCCTCGCCGGTTTTCATTTCGGCGATACGGCCGCGGTGCAGCGTCATGCCACCGACCATCTGCACATCGAAGTGACGCATGCCCATGACTCGCTTGCCGGCTTCGCGCACTACCGCAAAGGCCTCAGGCAGCAGTTTATCCAGGCTTTCCCCAGCCTCCAGACGCTGGCGCAGCTCGGCCGTCTTGGCCTGCAGCTCGCCATCGCTCAAGCCGACCAGGGTCTCTTCCAGTACGTTGACACTCTGCACGCTCTTGAGCATGCGTTTGACTTCACGGTCGTTCTTGGAGCCAACGACTTTGCGTAACAAGGAATTAATCATGAAATATCCACATCAACAGGAGCGACCTCTTCAGGCGCACTCTTTCATAGGGTCAATTAACGTCGGGTAAATGAACGTACCGCTAGCGGCAGGTCAACGGGCTGGCGGCCCCCGAGGAGAGCATATATCCAGAGCGATCGTCTGGCGGAGCATGACGGAAAAGAAAGAGAGAAAGCTTTTCAGAACAGGAAGTTGACGCTGCTGGCGTGCTACCCAGCGCCTTAGCGCGCGGCGCTTTTTGGCGATCCACTGCGACTGGGCACGCAGCATGGCGGGCACCCAAAAGCAGATACACACGCTCCGGTCGCTGCTGCGCAGATCGGAAGGGTGTAAACTGGCGGGCAGCAGACAGCTCACCAGCAGGCCCGCAAGCCACCAACGCGCCAGCCCATGGCGACGATGTCGCCGAGGCAGAGCAGATAATGTATCGAGCGTTGATGGCATGCTGTGGCGTGGCTCCTGAGCGTGTTAGGCTCTGTCGATAGACGAAAAACATGGGTGCTGCGCGCACTCGTCAGCACGATACTATCCGCAACACCCCAGGAATCAGGTAAATGAGTATAAAGGTTAAGCGTTCCCGCGCACAGCCCATTACCCAATTGCTGAACGCGTCCGCTGGCGCAGGCCACCTGATGCGTCAGTCGCGCCTGATCGATCAAGCCCAGACCCATCTTCGGGCCCACTTGCCCGAAGAGATGCGTGCGCATGTGTTCGTCGGCGGCTTCAGCAATGGACGACTGACCCTGATCAGCAGCCAGGCCAGCTGGTTGACCTGGTTGCGCTACGAGCAACCGCGCCTTTTGAGCCTCCTGCAGCAACTCCCCGGCTTTGCAGGGGTCACTGGCTTTACGCTGAAAGTACGCCCCGTGCGCACCGTGACACCACCGGCACGCTATGCGCGCACTCTCTCTACCAGCGCTGGCACGACCCTCATGGAGTGCGCCGAAGACACCGAACACCCCAAGCTGAAGCAGGCCCTGGAGCGCCTTGCTTCGCATGCCCAGCGCTCTTCATGAGCCGCCTGCGGAGCACGTCATGCACCTGACTGCCAGGCCAAACGCAATAAAGCACCGCATGGCGGTGCTTTATTATTAGTGGGGGGCATTCCCCCGATTTCAACCTGCGCGCTTCAAAAACCACGTTACGCCATGGCGGGTGCCGCATAGGAGATAGGCGCAACGGCCTTCTCTTCTTCGAAGGTCACGATTTCGTAGGCATCGGGCTGCGCCATCAGCTCACGGCACAGACGATTGTTGAGGGCATGGCCGGATTTCACGCCACGGAACTCGCCAATCAGGCTGTAGCCAAGCTGATACAGATCGCCGATGGCGTCGAGCACCTTGTGCTTCACGAATTCGTCCTCGTAGCGCAGACCACCTTCATTCACGATACGGTAATCATCCACCACGATGGCGTTGTCGAGACTGCCACCCAGCGCCAGATTGTTCGAGCGCAGGTATTCCAGGTCACGCATGAAGCCAAAGGTTCTGGCCCGAGAGACTTCCTTGACAAACGAGGTCGTGGAAAAATCGATCAATGCCGTCTGCTTCTGCTGCTCGAAGACAGGATGGTCGAAGTCGATGGCAAATGACACCTTGAAGCCTTGATGGGGCAGGAATACGGCTTCCTTGTCACCATCACTGACCGCCACACGACGCTTGATGCGAATGAATTTCTTGGCCGCGTCCTGTTCGAGAATACCTGCAGACTGGATGAGGAAAACGAACGGGCTGGCGCTACCATCCATGATCGGCACTTCCGCGGCACTGATATCCACGTAGGCATTGTCGATACCCAAGCCCGCAAAGGCAGACATGAGGTGCTCGACGGTGGCTACCTTGACGCCTTCATGGGAAAGTGCCGTGCACAAGGTAGTGTCTTCCACCAGCTCGGCGCGGGCAGGAACGTGAACCACTGGGTCCAGATCGGTTCTGACAAACACAATACCCGTGTTGGCCGGTGCCGGGCGCAAAGCCAGATGGACTTTCTTGCCAGAGTGCAGACCCACTCCAGTGGCGCGGATGACGTTTTGTAGTGTGCGTTGTCTGATCATGGGCAGTGGTCAAGCTCTAATATCGGCGGCGTGTAACGAGTCGCTACCCAGCCGCAGGGGGAGAAAAGTTATCAAACAGTGTTCACTTTAACAGCAAACGAGCGTTTTACCAATAAAACTCTCGTTTGCTGCCTCAATAAACCTGATAGCGCAGATCAATCTGCCTGGCGGCGCAGGAACGCGGGGATATCCAGATAGTCATCGGCATCGGCCGAACGACGTTTTTCAGGGCGTGGCTTGGCTGCTGCTTCCGGCGCTTCGGCACGCGCGGTAGCCTGTTGCCGCATGACGGTGGGCTGCTGCAATTTACGGTAGTCGGAACCACCGGCATCTGCAGCGGAGCGGCGTGCCGGTTCGCGAGACACGGCCTTGGCCTTGCTGCCATCCAGGCCAGCCGCCACAACGGTCACGCGCAGCTCGTCGGACATCTCCATATCGATGGAAGTACCCACGACGATGGTGGCTTCCTGAGAGGCGAACTCCTGCACCGTGGCACCGACGTCATTGAACTCGCCAATGGATAGGTCGGGGCCAGCCGTGATGTTGACCAGAATGCCGCGGGCACCGTGCAGGTCGATATCTTCCAGCAGCGGGCTGCGGATGGCTTTCTCTGCAGCTTCACGGGCACGGTTCTCACCAGTGGCGCCGCCAGTACCCATCATCGCCATGCCCATTTCGGACATGACAGTACGCACGTCGGCAAAGTCGACGTTGATGATGCCCGGGCTGGTGATCAGCTCGGCAATGCCTTGCACCGCCCCCAGCAGCACGTCGTTGGCAGCGCTGAATGCCGTCAGCAGGGTCGCGTTCTTGCCCAGCACCGACAGCAGCTTTTCGTTGGGGATGGTGATCAACGAATCGACATGCTCGGAAAGCTCTTTCATGCCCTCCTCGGCCGCTCGCATGCGCTTTGGCCCTTCGAACGGGAAGGGACGGGTGACCACGGCAACCGTCAGGATGCCCAGCTCTTTGGCGACCTGGGCAACCACTGGAGCGCCTCCTGTCCCCGTGCCACCGCCCATACCGGCAGTGATGAAGACCATGTCGGCGCCACTGAGCAGCTCGGCAATACGATCACGATCTTCCATCGCGGCCTGACGACCCACCTCAGGGTTGGCGCCTGCGCCCAGCCCCTTGGTGATTTCCCCCCCCAACTGAAGCACCGTTTTTGCCGACACCCGCTTGAGCGCCTGTGCATCGGTGTTGGCGCAAATGAATTCGACGCCTTCGATGTTGCTCTCGACCATGTGGTTGACAGCATTGCCGCCGCCACCGCCAACACCGACTACTTTAATGACCGCACTGCTCGAGGGTGCGTTATCTACCAATTCGAACATAAGCCCCGTCTCCTGAACCGCGTCGCGGCCCTATCAGAAATTTCCTTTGAACCAGCCTTTGATTCTTGCCAGCGCCGAATGGCCATCCTTGATATCACGTCGGGCAAATTCACTGCGTCCTTTGTGTCCCGCAGCGCTTCCCCCGTGGCTTTCTAGGCCTTGCCCATGACGCGTTTCCTGCAGTGCATAGTGCAGCAAACCAACGCCCGTCGCATAGATAGGATTGCGAACCACATCTGCCAAGCCTCTGACATTTTGTGGGCAGGCAATACGAACCGGCATGTGAAAAATTTCTTCGGCCAATTCGCTGACACCTTCCATGCGTGAAGTGCCGCCGGTAAGCACCACTCCCGCCGCCACCATATCCTCATAGCCACTGCGGCGTAATTCGTCTCTGACCAGCGTGAAGAGCTCTTCATAGCGAGGCTCCACGACTTCTGCCAACGCTTGGCGCGACAGATCTCGTGCCGCGCGATCGCCCACGCTGGGTACTTTGATCATTTCATCGCTGGCGGCCAGCTGCGTCAGCGCGCAAGCGTATTTTACCTTGATTTCTTCTGCGTGCTGAGTGGGCGTGCGCAACGCCATGGCGATATCGTTGGTGACCTGATCACCCGCGATCGGTATGACCGCCGTATGGCGTATGGCACCTTCGCTGAAGATGGCCATGTCAGTGGTTCCCCCACCGATATCGACCATACAGACACCGAGCTCGCGCTCGTCTTCGGTCAGTACCGCCATGCTGGATGCCAGCTGTTCCAGAATAATAGCATCCACATCCAGACCGCACCGCCGCACGCACTTTTCGATGTTCTGCACGGCATTCAAGGCAGCCGTGACCAGATGCACCTGAGCTTCCAGACGAACCCCGGACATGCCCAACGGTTCTCGGATGCCCCCTTGGGCGTCGATGGAAAACTCCTGGGGCAATACATGCAGCACTCGCTGCCCTTCGGAAATGGCCCGTGCCCGCGCGGAATCGATGACCCGTTCGATATCGTAAGGAGTGACTTCGCGCTCCTTGATGGCCACCACGCCGTCGGAATTCATGGAGCTGATATGGCTGCCTGCCACACCGACATAGACGGAATGGATGTCGCAACCCGCCATCAGCTCTGCTTCTTCTACTGCACGCTGAATCGACTGAACCGTGGATTCGATATTGATGACCACTCCCCGCTTCATGCCACGAGAAGGGTGAGAACCGATACCGGCGATTTCAATCCCACCATCATCGGTGGGTTGACCGACTATCGCGACGACCTTGGACGTTCCAATGTCCAGCCCGACAACCATATTGGATGCGTTGGGTGAGCCTGCCATGAGTCGGTAAATCTCCTTGTCGTCGTTTTATAAGAACGGGGATCGCTTTTAATGCTTAAGCAAAAGCAGGCGAAACCCAAAGATAAAATAAATAACCTGACTAAAACTGTGTGACGCCGCTAACCGCTGACCGAATAATAAAAACTGACCCACAGCATCGCCTGGGACATAGTATAGAAACAATAGCCACAATACGACTAGCCCAAACCAACGATAATTGGCTTGGAAAGCATTTTAAACCCCATAAAAGGGTTTTTTAGCGGGCCGACCTGCCCATTTACCCGATTTTTTGCACATTGCGCCTTATAGTGACTCGCCCTCCTCCTCCGGAACCTCGGTTTCACCGTGCCACGCCACCGCCACACCATTGGGATAGCGCAAGTCGATATAGCGAATATGCTCGCCCAGGCTACCCAGCTCACGCTGCCAGGAGGCCGACAGCCGGGCAAGTCGTTCGCCATGGTGACGACGCCCCAACATTACCCAGGTGCCTTGATCAAGTTGAAGTCGCCAGGCACCACGAGGCTCCAGGCGGAGCTGAGCCAGCGTCAACGACAGCCCGGCAAAGTGCGGCGTCAAGCGCTGATAATAGGCCAGCACTTCCGCACTGCTTTCCTGAGGGCCCGCCAGATCGGGCAACCCAGGGGGCGCGGCAAGAGGCGCATAGGAGAAGGGTTCGCCTCGCGGGTTAAGCAGGAAGCCGTCATTCCAGCGGGCTACCGGCGTCTGTTCTATCAATTCGAAGACCAGCGCATTGGGCCACTCTCTGGAGATTCGCACTTCATCCAGCCAACCAATCTCCAGCGCATTGCGGCGCAGCTCGCCCAAGTCCGCCGATAACCAGGTAATGTCGTGAACCAGCGGGGCCAGCTGTGAACGCAAATAGTCGGCGCTCACGTATTCCCACTCGCCTCGAATGGAGACGCGCTCGATAGGGCGATCCAACCAAAGCCATAGCGCTCGGCTCCCCGCCCCCAGCAGCAATGCCAGTAGAACGATACCGAGCCACGCATTGCGCTTCTTCATAAGGAACTCATGCCATGCCCCGTCACGAATCGCGCGCCAGTGCAGTGGTCAAAATACGCATCACCAGCTGGTCGAAATCGATACCGGCGTGGGCCGCCGCCTGAGGCACGAGGCTATGGTCGGTCATGCCGGGCACGGTATTCACTTCGATCAGCCAGAAATCGCCCGCGGCATCACGCATCACATCGATACGCCCCCAGCCCTCTCCGCCTACGGCCAGGAAGGCCTCTTTGCACAGCGCGGCCAACGCCTGCTCGTCTTGCGGCGACAAGCCACAGGGCAAATGGTACTGGGTGGTGTTGGTCAGATACTTGGCTTCATAATCATAAAACCCACCCGGCACCTCGACACGGATGGCAGGCAACACGTCATCGCCCAGCAGGCCGACGGTGTACTCGTCCCCCGTGATGAAGCGCTCTGCCATGACCCTGGCATCGAAAGTGGCGGCCTGGGCATAGGCCGCTTTCAGCTCATCGTGGCTGCGGACGATACTGATCCCCAGAGTCGAGCCTTCGTGGACCGGCTTGACCATCATGGGTAGTCCTAGCTGGGCTACTACTGCCTCCCAGTCCGAAGCGGCATTCAGCATGATGCACTCCGGCGTGGGCAGGCCGACGGCTTGCCACACCTGCTTGGTACGCTGCTTGTCCATTCCCAGCGCCGAAGCCAGTACGCCACTGCCGGTGTAAGGCAAACCGAGCAGCTCCAATGCGCCCTGCAGCGCACCATCTTCACCGCCACGCCCATGCAGTGCGATGAACACCACGGTGGGATCGAGGCGCTCGAGGCCCGCCAGCCCACCCTCTTTGAGATCATAACCCTGCGCATTCACGCCTTGACGCTGCAAGGCGCTCAACACGGCGGCACCACTCTTGAGCGACACCTCCCGCTCGGCCGACATGCCGCCGTAGACCACAACGACACGCTCCAGGCCAGCCTGCTGCGTTTTCCCTGATGTCATAGCACCACCTCTTTCATGACCAGCTTGGCTTGGGCAAGGCGCAGTGAAATGCCACCCACATCGCCCGCGCCCTGGGTAATCAGAATATCGCCTGGACGCAGCACGTTGTTGAGCAGGGCAGGCAGCTCGTGCTTGTGCTCCACGAACAGCGGATCGACATCGCCACGTTGACGGATGGAGCCTGCCAGGGTCTTGCCTTCAGCACCCGGCAGCACCGCCTCGCCAGCGCTGTAAACGTCGAGCAGCACCAGCGTATCCACCTGAGACAGTACGCGTACGAAGTCTTCGTAGAGATCGCGGGTACGGCTGTAACGGTGGGGCTGGTAGAGCATCACCAGCCGGCGCTCGGGCCAGCCGGCACGCACCGCCTGAATGACCATGTCCACTTCACGCGGATGGTGACCGTAATCGTCGACCAGCATGATCTCGCCTTCGCCGACCGGTGCCGGATAGTGGCCATGGACCTGAAAGCGCCGCCCTACGCCCGCAAACCCCATGAGACCGCGCTGAATGGCGTCATCACTGACCCCGGCGTCGGTCGCCACCACGATGGCCGCCATGGCGTTCAAGGCATTATGACGGCCAGGCATGGCCAGTCGAATGGCCAACGGAGGCGCACCACCGGGCCGCAATGCCGTGAAGGAGACTTCCCCGGCCTGCTGACTAAAATCCACGATGCGGTAATCGGCATCTTCATCGAAGCCGTAGGTCACGAACTGGCGCTTGATACGCTCGCACAGCCCGCGCACGTGGGGATCATCGATACACAGCACCGCCAAGCCGTAGAAAGGCAGATTGTGCAAGAACTCGATGAAGGTATTTTTCAAACGCTCGAAGTCCCCCCCATAAGTGGCCATGTGGTCAGCATCGATATTGGTGACGATCGACACCATGGGCTGAAGGTGAAGAAACGACGCATCGGATTCGTCGGCCTCGGCCACCAGATAGTCGCCCTCCCCCAGGCGAGCATTGGCGCCTGCGCTGGTGAGTTTGCCACCGATCACGAAAGTTGGGTCCAGGCCGCCCTCTGCCAACAGGGTAGCCGTCAGGCTGGTCGTGGTGGTCTTGCCGTGAGTACCGGCCACGGCAATGCCGTGACGAAAGCGCATCAGCTCGGCGAGCATTTCCGCACGCCGCACCACCGGCACGCGGTGGTCATGTGCCCAGCGAATTTCAGGGTTGGCTTCATCGATGGCACTGGAGACGACGACCACATCCGCGCCTTCCACGTTTTCCTTGGCATGCCCAATGAATACATCGACGCCGCATTGACGCAAGCGCTCCACGACAGTGGACGCTTTCATGTCACTACCGCTGACCTGGTACCCCTGATTGGCGAGCACCTCGGCAATGCCGCACATTCCGGCACCGCCAATACCGACGAAATGAAGCCGCTGGATACGGCGCATACCCGGGCCGCTCGGGCCACTCAGCTGCGGCGACGTATGATTGACTGACTCGGTCACGCAGTTTCTCCTTGCTTCACCAGCGAGAGACAGCCTTCGACCAGGCGCTCGGTCGCGTTCAAAGACGCGGCTTGACGTGCCTTGACGGCCATCTCTGCCAGGGTCTCTGGGTGGAGTAATTGTTCCAAAAGATTACTTAAATAATCAGGCGTCAGCTCGGACTGAACGACACATAGGGCCGCCCCCGCCTGGACCAGCACGTCGGCATTGACCCGTTGATGGTCATCGACGGCAAAAGGAAACGGCACCAGCAACGCGGGCTTGGCCGCCGCCGCCAGTTCGGCAATCGTCAGCGCACCGGCTCGGCAAACGACCAGATCTGCCCAGGCATAAGCAGCGGCCATATCATCGATGAACGGCGAAACCTCGGCGACTACCGCCTGTTGAGCATAGGCCTCTGCCGTGGCGATATCGCGCTCCTTGCCAGCCTGGTGACGCACCTCGGGACGTCGCTCCGGCGGCAGCGCAGCCAAGGCCACAGGCAGGCGCTCGTTCAACGCTACCGCGCCCAGGGAGCCGCCTACCACCAACAGGCGCAGCGGCCTGCCCTGCATGTCGGCCACCTGGCGGGGCTGCTCGCCCAGCACGGCGATATCATCACGCACCGGGTTGCCGATCACCTCGGCACGCGTGCCAAACGCATTTTCGAACGCGGCATACGTCCGCGTCGCCAATCGCGACAACACCTTGTTGGTCAGCCCTGCCACGGCATTCTGTTCATGAATGACCAGCGGAATACCCGATAGCCGGGCCGCCAGACCGCCAGGCCCGCTGGCGAATCCACCCAGCCCTACCACCACATCCGGCTGGAAACGCTTGATGACACCACGTGCCCGGAGCACCGCGCGCGACAGGTTGAGCGGTGCCTTGAGCCAGCCAGCAGCGCCATTGCCGCGCAAGCCACTGATCGCAATGGTATGCAGCAGAATGCCCGCCTCGGGCACCAGGCGGTTTTCAATTCCCCGTGGGCTACCCAACCACTCCACGGCTACTCCCTGGGCCTGGAGGGCACGCGCCAGCGAGAGCGCCGGAATGACGTGGCCTCCCGTTCCTCCCGCCATGACCAATACCCGTCGACCCGCATGTATCGCCACAAACAGCTCCTTGAATAATTACGTCAACCGCGGCTCTCGGCGAGCACGGTAAGGCGTCGACAATCGGCGCGGGCGATGCCGAGTTTCTGCATCCACCCGGAGCAACAGCCCCACCATCATGCCAGTGACCAGCAGACTGGACCCCCCGTAGCTGATCAGCGGCAGGGTCAGCCCTTTGGTCGGCAGCAAGCCAGCGCTCACCGCCATATTGATAAACGCCTGAGCCGCCACGATAAAGCCGATTCCGTAACTCACGTAGGCACCAAACAGATGCCCGGCCAACTCTGCTCGCCGGCCCACCCACATGGCCCGCACGATGAACAGGGTGAACAGCAGCACCACGGCAATCGCTCCAATCATGCCCAGTTCTTCGGCCACCACCGCAAAAATGAAGTCCGTATGGGCTTCAGGGAGATAGTGCAGCTTCTGCACGCTGTTGCCCAATCCGGTGCCGGTCACATGACCACGCCCAAACGCGATCAATGCCTG
The DNA here is from genome assembly GCF_050709225.1 of Halomonas sp. KM007. Classification (NCBI taxonomy): domain Bacteria; kingdom Pseudomonadati; phylum Pseudomonadota; class Gammaproteobacteria; order Oceanospirillales; family Halomonadaceae; genus Halomonas; species Halomonas sp. KM007. Next base: position 438,231 of record NZ_CP136131.1, read on the forward strand.
CGTCAGCTGATACCCGGTGGCGAACTGGTCGGCCCACGGGTCCAGGAAGCTGGTCCAGCGCGCCAGTCGATACGGCTCCATGACGACCATCATCACGGCACCAAACCCCAGTACCCCCCCACTGCCCAGCAACAGCGTCAGCGAAGCGCCACTCATCATCAGCATGCCGATCACACAGACGGCATACACCACCATGCCGCCGAAATCCGGGGCAAGAAACAGCAGGAAGGCAGGAATGGTCAGTACCGCCAAGGGGCGCCACATGGTAAAAGCACGCTGGCGCAATTCGTAAGTGAAGCGCGACATGAACGCTGCCATGTAAAAGATCAGCCCCAGCTTGCCGAATTCCGAGACTTGCAGGCTGGGAAGCGGCCCCGGCAGGGCAATCCAGCGCTTGCTGCCGTTGACCTCTTGACCCACGACCAGCACCACGACCAGCATGAAGATGCTGAACAGCAGCAGCAATGCCGCGTTCTGACGCCACAGCTCCAGCGGCACACACACCATGAACAGGCATGCCATGATGGCCAGCACCAGAAAGATGCCGTGCTGGCGGGCATAGTGATAGCTATTTTCCAGTAGCCCTATCGACGCGGAGCTGACCATGACCCAGCCCAGCCCCGCCAGCGCGACCGCCGCGACAATCAGCCAGACATCGCAAGGCAGGTGGCGGGTCGCCAGCGCTTCACGCAGTCGCTGCATCCTACTCATGGTTTCGTCGCTCATGGGGCACTCTCACGCTGTTTCTGCTCGATCCAGTCGCGAAACAGGTCGCCCCGCGCCTGGTAGTTGGCGAATTGGTCCAGGCTGGCACACGCTGGCGAGAGCAACACACAATCCCCTCGCTCGGCCAGCTGCCATGCGGCTTCCATCGCCTGTGTCAGCGTTTCGACACGCTGAGTGTGAAGGCAAGGGCCAAGCACGTTGTCGAGACGCTCGGCGTCTGCGCCGTAGAGCAGCGCGGCTTTTCCATGGTCCGCCAACGGCCCGGCCAGCGGCGTAAAGTCGGCTCCCTTACCCACGCCTCCCGCCAACAGAATGATCTTGCCAGTGAGCGCGACGCCAATACCATTGATGGCGGCCAGGGTCGCACCCACGTTGGTCCCTTTGGAGTCGTTGACCCAGCGAACCCCGTTCACCTCAGCAACGGTTTCGCTACGGTGCGGCAGCCCCTTGAACGTGGTCAACACCTCACACATGGCCTGACGATCAAACCCCAGCGCCCGGCCCATGGCCAACGCTGCCAGCGCGTTCAACTGATTGTGCTGACCAGTAATGGCCAGCTCATCCACCGCCAGCCACGGCGTCTCGCCGTGCATCAAATAGCGGCGTCCATCGATATCGGCCAGCCCCCAGTCACTACCGGCCGGAACACCCACACCAAAACGCTCGACACGGTCGAGGGCATCCAGAGGCCAGGTCATGGGGTCATCGGCGTTGACCACCGCGTGCTCGGCGCCCATGAAAATGCGCTGCTTGGCCTGACGGTAACCCGCCAAATCGCCATGACGGTCCAGATGATCATCGCATAAATTGAGAAACGCAGCCGACGCCGCTCCGAGGCGAGGCGTCGTTTCCAGTTGAAAGCTGGAGAGTTCGAGGATGAAGAGCTCGGCACCGGGATGGTCGGCCAACAGATCCAGAGCCGCCGTGCCCAGATTGCCCCCCACGGCGGCATTCACCCCCGAGGCCTTGGCCATTGCACCTAATAGCGTGGTCACCGTGGACTTGGCATTGGAGCCCGTAATCGCCGCCACCGGGGCACGCACCAGACGCCTGAACAGTGCCGTTTCACCCACCAGCATCGGCTCGCCGGTGGCAGGGTTGACTCGCTCCAACAGCCCGTCGAGGCCTGCCAAATGCGGGTCGACCCCCGGACTGACCACCACCTCGTACGCATCGCTGAAATCCAGCTCATTCAGCGGCCCACAGTGGCAATCAATCGCCGGATAACGCTGCTGGAACGCGGCGAGTCCAGGCGGCATCTCGCGGGTATCGGCCACCATGAAAGGCACTCCATGGCGGTCCAAATGGCGACAGATCGCCTGACCGGAAATGCCCAGTCCAACAACAACGGTAACACCCTGAGGTACCTTCACCATGAACGACTCCTTGGCCCGGGCTAGAGCGGCCTTGGCCACCGTGACACGACTACCCTGACACGACTACCCAATGACTAACGCACTTTCAGTGTGGCCAGTCCCAGCAGAACGAGGACAACGGTGATGATCCAGAAACGCACGATCACGCGCGGCTCAGGCCATCCCTTGAGTTCGTAATGGTGATGCAGCGGAGCCATGCGGAAGATACGGCGCCCCGTCAGCTTGTAGGAGCCGACCTGCAGAATGACCGATACGGTTTCCAGCACGAAAATACCGCCCATGATGAACAGCACGATCTCCTGGCGCACGATGACCGCCACCACGCCCAGGGCGGCCCCTAACGCCAGCGCACCCACATCGCCCATGAACACCTGGGCGGGATAGGTGTTGAACCACAGAAAGCCCAGGCCAGCACCGGCAATCGTGGCACAGAAAATGGCCAGCTCGCCGGTTCCCTGAATGAAGGGAATATGCAGGTAGTTGGCAAATACGGCATTGCCGCTGGCATAGGCAAACACCGCCAGCCCCATGGCTACCAGCACGGTGGGCATGATGGCCAGACCATCCAGGCCATCGGTCAGGTTGACGGCATTGGAGCTACCGACAATCACAAAATAGCTCAACACGATGTAGAACAAGCCCAACGGCAGCGCAACGTCCTTGAACAGCGGAATGAGCAGGCTGGTTTCGGCGGGCGTGGTGGCCGTGGCGTACAGAATGATGGCGGCTCCTAGGCCGACCACCGACTGCCAGAAATATTTCCAACGTGCTGGCAGCCCGCGGGGATTCTTTTCGACCACTTTGCGATAATCGTCGACCCACCCGATGGCGCCAAAGCCCAGCGTCACCAGCAGCACGATCCAGACGTAATAGTTGGTCAGGTCACCCCACAGCAAGGTGCTGATCGCAATCGCCAGCAGGATCATGGCGCCGCCCATGGTCGGCGTACCTGCCTTGGAAAGATGCGACTGTGGGCCGTCGTCGCGAACGGCCTGGCCAATCTGCCCTTCAACCAGTCGGCGTATCACCCAGGGCCCCAGCCAAAGGCACAGCATCAGCGCGGTGAGCGCGGCGAGAATGACGCGTAGCGTCAAATAATTGAACACCTGAAACGCAGATTGAAATTGAGCTAGAAAATTCGCCAAATGAAGTAACATGAACGGCGCTTACCTTGTGTCATCCGCACGCAGCGCAGCAATGACTCTTTCCATGCCGGCACTGCGCGATCCTTTCGCCAGCAGCGTGGCGTCGGGTGGCAGAGAATTAATAACATGACGCACTAGCGTCTCGTGGTCGTCGAAGTGCAGCCCGCGACCAAAGGCATCCGAGGCAGCCCTGGCTGCCTCGCCAACCGTCAACAGCATGTCCAGCCCCAGCGACGCAGCATAAGCGCCCACGTCAGCATGTAGCCGGTCGGACTCATCCCCCAGCTCCCCCATCGCGCCCAGGGCGCACCAGCGAGGGGCAGGAAAGCTCGCCAGGGCATCCAGAGCTGCCTTGACCGCGCCAGGGTTGGCGTTGTAAGTGTCGTCCAACAGCGTCGTGCCACGAATACCGGGCACCACGTTCATGCGGCCCTGCAATGCCGACAACCGATTCAGCCCAGCCACGACCTGCGGAGCGGGGACATTCAACGCCAGTGCGGCAGCGGCGGCAGCCAGGGCGTTACTGACATTATGCTTGCCGATCAGAGGTAGCGCTACGCGCCCCAACGGCTCACCGTCGACAACGAGCGTGAAAGCATAACGCCCCTGTGAGTCGCAGGAAAGAGCCGAAGCGTTTACGTCCGCATTGCCCTGCACCCCGTAGCTGACCACTCGGCGGGGGGCCGCACAGGCCGCCCAGAAAGGAAAGTAGCGATCATCGGCATTGATGATGGCCACGCCATCCTGATCGAGCCCGGACAAAATTTCGCTCTTGGCCTGGGCAATCTGCCCCATGCCACCAAACTCACCTACATGAGCGCCCGTCACGTTGGTGATGATGACCACCCTGGGGGCCGCCAACCCGGCCGTCCAGGCGATTTCACCCAAATGATTGGCCCCCAGTTCGATGACACCCGCCTGGTGCTGCGGCCCAAGACGCAACAGCGTCAGCGGCGCCCCAATATCGTTATTGAGGTTGCCGATGGTCGCCAACACCTCACCGAGTGGCGCCAACAGGGCAGACACCATCTCCTTGACCGTGGTTTTTCCGCTATTCCCCGTGACCGCCACCAGCGGCAGCGTAAAGCGTCGCCGCCATGCGCCCGCCAACAGCCCTAATCCCAGCCGAGTATCCGGGCAGCACAATTGCGGCAGCGGGCTATCCACGGGGTGCTCCACCAGTGCCGCTACGGCGCCCTGCTCTCGGGCTTGCTCGACGAAATCGTGGCCATCGAAGCGTGGGCCTTTCAAGGCAATGAACAGGCAACCCGGCACGATCTGGCGAGTGTCCGTCACTACCTGGCTGATCGACACGTCAGTCGCATCGTCTGCCAACGGAATACCCATCGCCGCAGCCACTCCGCCAAGGGTCCACATCAGCAGCCACCTCGCGCCCGAATGGCCTGCTGCACCTGCTCATCATCCTGGTAGGCGTGTCGAACGCCCTCGATTTCCTGATATGCTTCATGGCCCTTGCCAGCCACCAGCACCACATCCTGAGGACCTGCCTGAGCCACGGCATGCAGGATGGCCTGACGCCGATCACCAATCTCTTTCACCCGCTGCGGCTCGTGAAAACCCGCCAAAATTTGCTGACGAATCTGGGCGGCAGATTCACGGCGGGGGTTGTCATCGGTCACCACCACACAGTCAGCCAGACGTTCGGCCACTTTGGCCATTTCCGAACGCTTGCCGGTATCGCGCTCACCACCACAGCCAAACAGGCACCACAGTTTTCCCTGCCCCCCCAAATGGTCGCGCAGGGCTTCCAGCGCATTTTGTAGCGCGTCAGGGGTGTGGGCATAGTCCACCACCACACAAGGCGCTTCGCCACCGCCAAAGCGCGTCATACGACCCGGCACCGGGCTTAACTTGGTCGCCGCCTCGAACAGCGCGTCCAGCGACTCGCCCAGCCCGTACAACACGCTAATGGCCAGCAGCACGTTATCCAGGTTAAAACGCCCCATCAACGGCAACTCAAGTGCTTTTTCGCCTTCGGGCGTGGCAACCAGAGCCTGTTGACCGGTTTCCAACGGATGCCAATCGAGAATACGCAGCGTTACCGCCTCATCGCTACCCGTGGCCAGCACGCGCACGTGGGGCTCACACCCCGCCAGCATCAGCCGAGCCAGAGGATCGTCACCGTTGACCACTGCCAAGGTCAGCTCGGAACGACGAAACAGCTTGGCCTTGGCGGCAGCATAGGCCGCCATGCTGCCGTGATAGTCCAGATGATCTCGGGTCAGATTGGTGAACACGCCGACCGTCACGTTCACTGACTCCAGACGGTGCTGGTCCAGCGCGTGGGAGGAAGCCTCCAGCGCCACGCGCTGGACACCTTGGCGCCCTAACTGCCCCAGAGTAGCCTGCAACGCCAGCGGCCCAGGCGTGGTCAGCCCGGTATCCATTAGCTGCCCCGGGCGTCCAACGCCCAGGGTACCTATCACTCCAGCCGGGATGCCCAGTAGTTCGCTCAATACCGCCACATAGTGCGTGACCGAACTCTTGCCGTTGGTTCCCGTGACCGCAATCACTTCCAGGTCGTCAGGCACTTGATAAAGTGAGCGGCCCAGCTCACCCAGCCGCCGTGCCAGATGAGGTAGTGAAAGCACCTTGCCCTGCAGCGTCAGCTCGGCCTGCCGCGTATGCGCCAGCACCAGCGAGGCACCGCCCTCCAGCGCCTGGTCGATATACTCACGGCCATCCCCTTGGCTACCGGGCACCGCCACGAAGACACTCCCTTCTGCCACCTTGCGCGAATCGGTCACCAGATCGAGCGACACGGGCAGCGGTGGCAGCTCGGGCAAGTCGGCACCCGGCCACACCGCCTTCAGGGCGGCCCGAAACTGGTCGAGGCTCACAGTCATGCCTACTCCTTGAAAGCTATTCAACGTCATGATCGGGCGGCACATCCAGCAGACGTAGTGCGTTGCCGGTGACGCTGGAAAATACGGGGGCCGCCACTGCCCCGCCATAAAACTGCCCCGCCTGGGGGTTATCGATCATCACCACCGTGACGATGCGCGGATCAGAGATAGGGGCAATGCCAGCAAAGACGCTGCGGTAAGCATCCGTGGCGTAACCCTGCTGACCGCTCTTGCGTACCGTACCGGTCTTGCCACCTACCCGGTAGCCCTCGACCCGCGCACGACGCCCACCAGAGTAGGCTCCCACGGACGTTTCCAGCACGTCCAGAAGATCATCTGCAACGCTGGGCGAAATAGCCGGAATACCAGGGGGAGGTTCGGACAACCTCAATAGCGAGGGCGGCAGGCGCTCGCCGCCGTTGGCCAATGCCGTGTAAGCACTGGCAATCTGCAGCGCAGAAGTCGATAAGCCATAGCCATAGGAGAGCGCCGCACGCTCACTGCGCGACCACCGCACCGGCGCCGGGAGACTACCCGTGGACTCGCCAGGAAAACCGGTGCCCGGCCCCTGCCCGAAGCCCAACTGATTGTACTTTTCCCAGATCGCCGTATCGCTGAGCTGAAGCGCCAACCGCGACATACCGATGTTGGAAGATTTTTCCAGAATACCCGCCAGATCCAACTGCCCGTAATTACGGATATCACGAATGGTGAACTGGTCGATGCGCATCCAGCCCGGCGACGTATCGACGACCACATCGCGGTCAAATACGCCGCTTTCGAGAATCGCCGCCATGGCCAGCGGCTTCATGACCGACCCGGGTTCGAAGACATCCACCAGGGCCTGATTGCGCAGCCCTCGAGGATCGAGCCCTGCACGGTTGTTGGGGTTGTAGGAGGGCAGGTTGGCCATGGCCAGCACCTCGCCAGTGCGTGCATCCATCATGACCAGCACGCCGCCGTCCGCCTCGTGCTCGGCAACGGCGGCGCGCAGTTCACGATAGGCCATGTACTGAATGCGCTGATCGATGGAAAGCGTCAGCTCGCCCCCCGGCTGGGCATCACGGATCACTCCCAGTTCACGCACCAGACGCCCCCGCCGATCCTTGATGACGCGCCGCTGGCCGGGGTGACCAGCCAGATAAGGTTGATAAGCAAGCTCCAACCCCTCCTGCCCCACGTCATCGACGTTGGTGACGCCCAGCAGTTGGGCCACCACTTCCCCTGCCGGGTAATAGCGCTTGTACTCCCGCTGCGGATACACCCCGGGGGTGCGCAGATCCAGCACTCGCTGCGCAGCTTCCGGGGTCATATGGCGACGCAGATACATGAATTCTCGACTGGCAAAGCGCGCGACCCGGGCATCGAAATCATCCAGCGACATCCCCAGGGCCTGGGCCAGCATGACTCGCTGAATGGCGTCGCCAGGCAACTCTTGCGGGTTGGCCCACAGGGTAACCACAGGCGTCGAGATGGCCAATGGCTCACCATTGCGGTCGGTGATCATGCCGCGATGTGCCGGAATGGCCTCATGACGCAGGGTGCGCGCGTCCCCTTGGCTTTGCAAAAAGGGTCGGTCGATGACCTGGAGCAGCGTGATACGACCGATCAGAATGGCAGAGGCCAGCCCTACCACCAGCAAGATGAAAAAGAAACGACCGCCAGCCAAGGGCGGTGCAATGGGATATTGACGGGACTTCCCTCCCCGACCTTCGCGTCTCATGGACGAATAACCTCAACATCGTTGACGTCTGGAATACGCATTTCTAGCCGTTCCGTGGCGATTTGCTCGATGCGTGCCGGTGTCGACCAGGCACCCTCTTCCAATAACAGCTGCCCCCATTCGGTTTGCAGCTGATTCTTCTCCTGCTCCAGACGCTGCAGCTCGGCAAACTGTACCCGAGTCATGTGGGTGGTCATCACCACCGACAACGCCGTCAGCAGACATAAGGCAAACAGGGCGACCAACAGCAGCGGCCAGAGGCGCAGACGCACTTGAAATGGCCACTCGGCCTGCAACGTGGACAGCCATCGTTCGAAGCGATCAAGGCTCATGGTCACGCTCGCTTACGGGCGGCACGCATGACGGCACTGCGGGCCCGGGGATTGGCATCCACCTCTTCGTCGCTGGGACGGCTCCCCTTGCCCAAGGCCTCGAGGCGGCGCTTCAACTGATCATCACGGATGGGAACGCCACGTGGCAGATGGGTATCTCCGCGGACATGGTGGCGAATGAAGCGCTTGACGCGACGGTCTTCCAGCGAATGAAAGCTGATGACCACCAGATGCCCACCCGGCGCCAAGGCCTCCAGGGCCGCTTCCAAAGCGCCATCCAGCTGTTCCAGCTCGCCGTTGAGGTAAATACGCAGCCCCTGAAACGCCTTGGTCGCCGGGTGCTTGCCCTTTTCCCAGGCGGGATGGGCTGCCTTGAGGACGTCGGCCAGATCCACGGTGTGCGTGAAAGGTTGCTCGACGCGCCGCTTGACCACGGCATTGGCCAACCGCCTGGCGTAGCGCTCTTCGCCATAGGTCTTGAAGACGCTGGCTATCTCGGATTCGCTGGCACGGGCCAGAAAGCTTGCTGCACTCTCGCCTTGCGTGGGGTCCATGCGCATGTCCAACGGGCCATTGCGCATGAAGCTGAAACCACGCTCGGGATCGTCCAACTGCGGCGACGACACGCCGATATCCAGCAGGATGCCCGACAACCGACCATGGACGCCCTGCTCTTGGGCGAATTCCGCCAACCGCGCAAATTCACGCCGAGTGATCTCAAAACGCGAGTCGGTGATTTCCGCAGCGGCGGCAATGGCCTGTGGGTCGCGGTCCATGGCCAACAAGCGGCCCTGTTCACTCAACCGCGACAGGATGAGACGCGAGTGGCCCCCGCGGCCGAACGTGCCGTCCAGATAGACACCGTCGGGATCATGGATCAACGCATCGACGGCCCCGTCCAATAACACGCTGGTATGACAAAAACGGGAAGCGACCTGATCGGCGTCGGCAGAAGGCATGTTACTCTCGCACAAAATTTGGGAAGGCGTGCCCTGCACGCCTTTCATGGAAATGGGGAGTCGGCCGATAAGCCGGGTTCTGTCGTGGACAGTCATTCCTCTAGGCGCTGCGTCACCACAGCGCTCAAGCAACCTACCCGGACCCAGCGCGGGCCACGCCATTGGGTCCCTATTTGGTCTTGCTCCGAGTGGGGTTTACCATGCCACGCACTGTTGCCAGGCGCGCGGTGCGCTCTTACCGCACCCTTTCACCCTTACCGGTTCCTGAGGTTGATGTCAGAAACTTAGGCGGTCTACTCTCTGCTGCACTTTCCGTCGGCTCTCGCCGCCCAGGCGTTACCTGGCACCCTGCCCTGTGGAGCCCGGACTTTCCTCCCCCAACGGCTCTTGCGAGCATATTAGCGGCGACTGTCTGGCCAACTCCGGCGGCAAGCATACCAGCGCCCCGCCCTGGCCTCAATGCTCGCCTTTGATTGCCTGCAATCTGGCATACCACTGCTGCTTGCGCCCCCCCATCAATCGCGCCGCCACCGCCGCTCCCTGCTTGACCCCGACCCCTTCGGCCAATAGCGCCGCCAGCAGAGCATCTGCCTCCACGGACTGCTCATCACCCTGCTCGACGGGCGCCGCTCCGGCAATGACGATCACGAACTCACCACGCGCCTGATTGGCATCCTGTTCCATCTGTTCCAGCAGCTGCGCAGGGGTTCCCTGCAAAAACGTCTCGAAAGTCTTGGTCAGCTCCCTGGCCAGCACCACGCTGCGCTCGGGCATCTGCTCTGCCAGCGCCTCCAACGTCGCCAGGATACGATGAGGCGACTCGTAAAACACCAGCGTCTCCTCCCGGGCCACCCACCGCTCCAGCGCCTGGCGCCTGCCACTGGACCTGGCAGGCAAGAAACCGCCAAAAGTGAAGCGATCCGTGGGCAGGCCAGCCGCCGACAGCGCCGCGATCAAGGCACAAGGACCGGGCAAGGGCACCACATGACGGCCACGCGCACGCAGTTCGCGCACCAGCACGAATCCCGGATCACAGATCAGCGGCGTGCCGGCATCACTGATCAGAGCGATGTCCTCCCCCGCCATGAGATAACGATCCAGGCTATCCACACGCTGCGCCTCGTTATGCTCATGCAGTGATATCATGGGCGTATTGACCCCCAGATGGGCCAACAAACGTCCGCTATGCCGCGTATCCTCAGCGGCGATGCGTGCCACACTGGCAAGTATCCGAGCGGCGCGAGGCGACAGATCGTCCAAATTCCCAATTGGCGTAGCAACCACGTACAATGTGCCCGGAGGTTGGTGTGTCATCGTGACTCCCGATTTATTAATAGCTTGCCCTGACGGTGCGCTATGCTTACTCAACGTGAGATCAACCTGCTCATAGGCCGCGACAGCGCAAATGGAAACTAAGGAAGGATACATGAAACAGTCACTTCGTGGCCTGTTGGCCACTGCCTTCATGGCACTTCTCATCACCGGGTGTGCCATGCAGCCTCCCAGCGTCGTTGACCGAGCCCCCGACCAGGACGCAGGACGACTGCTCAGCCAGGCTGAACAGCAGGCTCCCGAACAGGCGGCCCAAACGCGCCTGGAAGCGGCCAACATCCTGGCCCGCCAGGGTCAGCGAGAGAGCGCTTTCGAGGCCGCCAGCAGCATTGATGAAGCCCAACTGGGCGATACCGATCGCTTGCGCTGGGCCATGCTGTTTTCGGAACTGGCCCGCGGCATGAACGACCCGCAAGCGGTCCTGCGCGCCACGCAAGTGCTGAATGATGAGCTGCCCATGCAAGCCAATCAGCAGCAAACGTTGGCAGAGCGCCGTCAATGGGCCCAGGAAGCGCTGGACCAACGCCCTGACGAGGTACAGGTCGCGCTGCCGGAGCTGAAAGGCACCGACGTGCGACGCATCGCCGTAGCCCTGCCGGAATCCGGCCCCCTGAACAGCGTGGCCAGCACGCTGACCACGGCCATGCGCCGCCACAATGAAATCAGCAATGATGGCGTACAGCTGACCTTCATCGACGCCTCCCAGCACTCTCTGGATGAAATCTACAGCCGTGCCGAACAAATGAACGCACAGCTATTGATCGGCCCACTCGACAAGGAGCAGGTGACCCAGCTGGAGGAGCGCGACAGCGTTCCACTTCCTACGCTGGCGCTCAACTATGGGCACAACTCCAGTAACCAGGCCCAGCGCCTGCTGCAGTATGGCCTGTCAGCGGAAGACGAAGCGCGCCAGGCAGCTCGCCGTGCTTATCAGGACGGGCACCGCCAGGTAGCCGTCATGGTGCCGGATAATGACTGGGGCCGCCGAGTAGGCGAAGCCTTCTGGAACGAGTACCAGCGTCTGGGCGGCGAAGTCACCAACGCCGTGCGCTACAACCCGAGCAGCCCGGTGTCCAATGCGGTACAAACAGCGCTGAATGTCAGCGGCGAACGGGCTCGCCTGGGCAACATCGACGCCCTGTTCCTACTCGCCCTACCTGACTATGCACGCCAGGTACCGCCCACCATGGATTACTACTACGCCCCTGACCTGCCGATCTACGCCACCTCGCACCTGCATGAAGGCCGCCGGCAAACGCGCCTGGATCAGGACCTCAACGACGTCATGTTCATGGACATCCCCTGGCAGATTCCTGACGCAGCCGTCGGCGGAGAAGAAGCCCTGCCCTTCTACACCACCTACCAACAGCTGCGCGACGAGTCCGACGCCTCCATGTTCCGTCTCATGGCCATGGGCGTCGATGCCTACGAGCTGGCCAAACGCATGTCGGATCTGGCTGACATCAACGGCCTGAACGGCAGCACCGGTCGCATGTCATTGGCCAGCGACGGCCGCATCCACCGTGAACTCCCGTGGGCAAAATTCCAGAACGGCACGCCCGCGCCCATCCTGACCCCTGGCCTCTTGGGCAATGCGCCGTAGCCCGCAAAGCGCACGCTACCGAGGAGCAGCCATTGAGCGAACCGCCGCTCAATGGCTGCAGGAGAAAGGCCTTCGGCTGGTGGCCAGCAACCACCACGTGAAGGGCGGCGAACTGGACCTGATCATGTATGATCGGGATATTCTGGTGTTCATCGAGGTCAAACACCGCGCCACCACGGAGCACGGGCATCCACTGGAGACCGTGACGGCACAGAAACGTCGCCGCCTGGTAAAGGCTGCCACGCTTTATATTGCAAGGCATGGCCTCGACTGCCCCTGCCGCTTTGATATTCTAGCGATCACAGGCATGCCACCCGAGCTGACGTTCGAATGGGAACAAGCGGCTTTTGACGCTTATTAACACTCTATAACCGGGAAGCCCTGATGGACTTTCAATCTCGCATTCTCAACCACTTCAATGCCAGCATTGACACCAAAACCTATGCCAGCGAGGTGCTACCACCGTTTATCGAAGTGGCCAGCCAAATGATGGTTCAGTGCCTGGTCAATGAAGGCAAGATCCTGGCCTGCGGCAATGGCGGCAGCGCAGGCGACAGCCAGCACTTCTCTTCGGAACTGCTCAACCGCTTCGAGCGCGAGCGCCCCAGCCTGCCTGCGCTGGCATTGACCACCGACACGTCGACGCTTACCTCCATCGCCAACGACTACAGCTACAACGAAGTATTTTCCAAACAGATTCGTGCGCTGGGTCAACCAGGCGATGTCCTGCTGGCCATCTCGACCAGCGGCAACTCCGCCAATATCGTGCAAGCCATCCAGGCCGCCCATGATCGCGACATGACAGTGGTGGCTCTCACAGGGCGTGACGGTGGCAACATGGCGTCGCTGCTTGGCCAGGATGACTGTGAAATACGCGTGCCCGCCACCTCGACGGCCCGCATACAGGAAGTCCATCTACTGGTCATTCACTGTCTGTGTGATTTAATTGACGAACAGCTGTTTGGCGGCGCTGCCTGACAGCGCGCTCAGGTCAACGAATTATATCGATAAAGGAGTCATCTCAATGGCCCTACGTTTTTCTTCTCGCTCCCTCCTGGTCGCTACGCTGTGCGGCGCGGTTCTGCTCAGCGGCTGTGCCAACAACAGCGGCTCCAACCCCTCCAACTACGGCCAGCGCAGCAGCGATGTCCAGGCCGTCGATGCCACCATCGAACGCGAAGTGGAGCGCTCTCTGTCACGCTCCGATGCTCGGCTGGGCGACGCGCGGATTCGTGCCCATAGCTACAACGGCACCTTGCTGCTGGTCGGCCAGGTACCTAGCGATGAACTGAAAACCATGGCAGGCAACGTGGCCTCCAATTTGCGCGGCGTCAATCAGCTGCACAACGAACTGACCATTGCAGCCAACCTGCCCGCCAGCCAACGTCTGGCCGACACCTGGTTGACCACCAATGTCATCAGCCACCTTGCCACCAATAACCAGATCGACTCTTCCAAGCTGAAAGTCACCACTGAGAATGCCACCGTGTACCTGATGGGCATGGTCACTCGTGAGGAAGCCGACCGAATCGTCAATGCGGTGTCCGGCGTGGCCGGCATTCAGCGCATCGTCAAGGTCTTCGATTACCTGAACTGAGCTTCGTCCTGGCAACAAAAAGCCTCGCCAGCATGACTGGCGAGGCTTTTTTAGTCATGGCCATTTAGCCATGACCAGGCTATAAGCCCGGCTACTTGACCACTCTGAGAGCCGGTTTCTTCTTGGGCTTTTCAGACGCAGTCGATGCATCCGATGCCTCTTTGGAAGGTGCTTCCGTCAAGGTCAGCTCGGGTCGTGCAGCTTCATCAGCTGAGGATTCCTCACCTCCCTCAAGCTCGTCGGCATCCAGTTCCGGCTCATGGCCAAAGACCATGCCTGCCCCGTTTTCACGAGCGTAGATAGCGATCAACGCAGGGATGGGGATCATCACCTGCATGGGCTGACCCCCAAAGCGAGCACTGAAACCAATTGCCTGGTTCTCCATGAACAAATCACGCACTGCCGTTGGCGCGGCATTGAGTACGATCTGTCCGTTCTGAACGAACTGGCGCGGCACTTCTACGCCCGGCTGCGTGGCATCCACCACCAGGTAAGGCGTTAGGTCGTTATCCAAAAGCCATTCGTACAAGGCTCGGGCGAGATAGGGACGGCTCGACTTCATAAGTCTCCCTCCTCCTGACAAGTGAGGCCCCTGCCCATCAGGCTAGGGGCCATATGAATTCAGGCGCGCATCTCTTTTTCACGCTCGTTCAAGGAGGCCTTGAACGCTTCACGCTCGAATACGCGCGACATGTAGTTCAGCAGCGGCTTCACCTGCTTCTCCGGCAGCTCGATATTGAGCTCGGGCAGACGCCAAAGGATGGGCGCCAGACAGCAATCCACCAGCGTAAACTCTTCGCTCATGAAATACGGCATATCTTCAAAGATGGGCGAAATGCCGATCAGGCTTTCGCGCAGCTCTTTACGCGCCTTGTCTGCCTCTTTCTTGCCACCCGTGCGGATCAGCTCGAGCATCGGGCACCATTCGCGTTCGATACGGTGCATCCACAGCCGACTTTGAGCACGTGCCACTGGGTAGACGGGCAACAGCGGCGGATGAGGAAAGCGCTCATCCAGATACTCCATCATGACCTTGGACTCATAGAGCACCAGATCACGATCCAGCAGCGTGGGAACACTGTTGTACGGGTTGAGGTCCGCTAACTCTTCAGGTGGCTGTTCCTCAGCAACATCGACGATATCGACCGCCACTCCCTTTTCAGCCAGAACAATGCGTACACGATGACTGAAATGATCATCATTACCTGAGTAAAAGATCATTGACGACCGCTTGGCCACAACACCCATGAAAGCATCCTCGCATCAAAACAATAGACGATAGTAACACGCCCGCCGCCTTTTATGGTAAAGCGACGCAAAGCCCCTGGGGGCACATAAACAAACAAAGGGCGCACGGCTTTCGCCGTGCGCCCCGCCCACCAAGCATAGGCTAATGCTTAGTGAACATCCCGCCAGTACTCACGCTTGAGCAGGTAGGCGATCACACCAAAGATAAAGATGAAGATCAGCACCTTGGGCGCCAGTGCCTGAGCCTGCAGCTTGGAAGGCTCACCGACGTAGGCCAGGAAGTTGGTCAGGTCATAGACGGCTTCCTCGAACTCGGCAGGCTCCATGGAACCCGGCTGAGTGACTTGCAGCACTTCACAAGACTGGTACTTGCCAGACAGCGGGTCGGGCGACTGCCCTGCTATCGGCTGGTCGGTTTCCGAGCAGACCATCTCCTGAACACCCTGCAGCGGCTCCAGCACGTTGGGCATGGCTACCAGATCAAATACCGCGTTATTGACGCCCAGTGGACGGCTCGGGTCACGGTAGAAGCTCAGCAGGTAGGAGTAGATCCAATCGGGACCACGCAGACGACCATGCAGCGTCAGATCAGGCGGCGCAGCGCCGAACCAGCTTTCACCATCTTCCGGCAGCATGGCGATGTGCATCAGGTCGTTGTAACCCAGCGATGAAGAGAAAATCAGGTTCTCTTCGACCAGGTCCTGCGGCATGCCCAGATCATTTGCTGCACGGGAGAAGCGCTGATGCTCCAGCGAGTGACATCCCATGCAGTAGTTGACGTAGAGCTGCATACCACGCTGCAGAGACTCCTGATCACGCAGATCCGGCGTCATGGAGTAAGGCACATCGGGCCCTGGCGCTGCGACCGCCATAAAAGGCAGCAGCGCGAACAGCAGTGCGAACAGTTGCTTTTTCATTAGCCAGTCACCCTTTCAGGAACGGGTTTAGTCTTCTCGATACTGGTATACACCGGCATCAGAATGAAGAAGGCGAAGTAGAGCACCGTACAGATCTGGGCAACCAGCGTACGCAGCGGAGTCGCCGGAATGGCACCCAGAACACCCAGGATCACAAAGCTGATCGCAAAGATGATGAGCGCAATACGCGACAACCAGCCTTTGTAACGCATGGACTTGACCGGACTACGATCCAACCAGGGCAGTACGAACAGAATGGCGATAGCGCCACCCATGGCCAGCACGCCCAGGAACTCGGCACGCAATCCCAGGAAGTCGAAGGTAATGGCCCGCAAGATGGCATAGAACGGCGTGAAGTACCACACCGGCGCAATGTGATCAGGCGTTACCATCGGGTTGGCAGGCTCGAAGTTGGGACGCTCGATGAAGTAACCACCCCCTTCCGGGAAGTAGAACAGCACCACCGCAAAAACGAACAGGAAGACCGCCACACCCACCAGATCCTTCACGGTGTAGTACGGATGGAAAGGAATGCCGTCCAGCGGTTTGCCGGTTTCGTCTTTCTTTTCCTTGATCTCGATGCCATCTGGGTTATTGGAGCCGACTTCGTGCAGTGCAATGATATGCAGCACCACCAGTGCCAGGATCACGATAGGCAGCGCCACCACGTGCAGGGCAAAGAAGCGGTTCAGCGTGATTCCAGAAATCAGGAAGTCACCACGAATCCACTGCGCCAGATCCGGGCCGATACCAGGGATGGTCGCGAACAGCGAGATGATGACCTGAGCACCCCAGTAGGACATCTGACCCCAGGGCAACAGATAACCCATGAAGGCCTCTGCCATCAGCAGCAGATAGATGGCCATGCCGAAGATCCAGACCAGCTCGCGCGGGGCCTTGTATGATCCGTACATCAATGCACGGAACATATGCATGTAAATGACGACAAAGAAGGCAGAGGCGCCTGTCGAGTGCATATAGCGGATGATCCAGCCGTACTCGACGTCACGCATGATGTATTCCACAGAGCGGAAAGCGCCTTCCGACGTGGGGTTGTAGCTCATGGTCAGCCAGACACCGGTCAGAATCTGGTTGACCAGCACCAGCAACGCCAATACACCAAAGATGTAGAGGAAGTTGAAGTTCTTCGGAGCGTAGTACTTGGTGAGGTGGTCTTGCATCATTTGCGTTGCGGGGAAGCGGTCGTCCACCCAGCGCATGATGCCGCGTTCAGCCTTGACTCGATTAGGATTACCCATTACGCGGCCTCCTCGTCTTCACCAACGATGATGTCCTCACCCTCGAAACGATAGGGCGGCACTTCAAGGTTGGAGGGTGCAGGTACGTTATTGAAGACGCGTCCGGCGAGATCGAAGTACGAGCCATGGCAAGGACAGAAGAAACCGCCCGGCCAGTTGTCTGTGACTGCGGCCTCAGGCTCGGGACGGTACAACGGAGAGCAACCCAGGTGGGTGCACACGCCAACTATGACACCGACCTCGGGGCGCACAGAGCGCAACGGGCCAGTGATGTAGGCAGGCTGCTGCTGCTCCGTGGACTCTGGATCCCGCAAGCGAGACGGATCCAGGCTCTCTGTACGCTCGACCATCTCAGGCGTACGGTTGATGATCCATACCGGCCGCCCACGCCACTCGATGGTGACACGCTGCCCCGGTTCGAGCTTGGAAAAGTTAGCTCGAACCGGCGCACCGGCCGCCAACGCACTGGCACTAGGCTGCCAGGATGCCACAAAGGGGACCGCAACCCCGACAGCGCCCACCGCCCCCACAACGGAGGTGGCGCCCACGAGGAAACGGCGCCGGCCTTTGTTTACGCCGTTATCTGCCATTTCTGGTTTCTCCCATCAGCTTACCCGTTTCGCCGCAAAGGCGTCTTGCGGCGACGAATATCAAATACGCCCTATGTTAAAAAAACAAAGCGCTCTGCACAAGAACAACCGCCCCGGACCATGGTGGTACAGGTACTATAGTTTTTTGATATTCCAATAAAAAACGCCCAGGTCTTGGACCTGGGCGTTTTTGCCGCATAGCGTAAAATTAACGCTTGGAGAACTGCGGACGACGACGCGCCTTGCGCAGGCCGACTTTCTTACGCTCTACCTGACGTGCGTCACGGGTGACGTAGCCAGCAGCGCGCAGGGTCGGGCGCAGGTCTTCGTTGTAGTTCATCAGGGCACGCGTGATGCCGTGACGGATAGCACCAGCCTGTGAAGAACCACCACCACCTTCGACGGTCACATACACGTCGAACTGGTTCAGGGTCTCGGTCAGCTCGAGGGGCTGACGAACAACCATGCGGCCGGTAACGCGACCGAAGTACTCGTCGAGTTCACGGTTGTTGACAGTGATTTTGCCGGAGCCCGGCTTCAGGAACACACGAGCGGTGGAAGTCTTGCGGCGCCCGGTACCGTAATACTGCTGTGTCATGGCGAAGATGTCCTCAGATGTTCAGTTCAAGCGGCTGCTGGGCAGCATGCGGATGCTCGGCACCTGCGTACACTTTCAACTTGGAATACATGGCGCGACCCAGCGGGCCTTTCGGCAGCATGCCCTTGACAGCAGACTCGATGATGCGCTCGGGAGCGTGGTCCAGCATCTTGTCGAAGGTCATGGAGCGGAGACCGCCCGGGTAACCAGTGTGGCGATAGTAGGTCTTGGCCTTCGCCTTGTTACCGGTCACCTGGACTTTCTCGGCATTGATGACAACGATGTAGTCGCCGGTATCAACGTGAGGGGTAAATTCGGGCTTATGCTTGCCACGCAGGCGGCGAGCAATCTCGGTTGCCAGACGACCGAGCGTTTTGTCCGTAGCGTCGACAACATACCAGTCGCGCTGGACGGACTGCGGCTTAGCACTGAACGTCTTCATGGATGAAATCACCAGATTAAGTGTGTTGGGTAACTTGCGCCACTTGATAGCGAAGCACCATCCCTATTCTTTTTGGTTGCAGCCAGAAAAAGACTGCAACGTACAGCGAGGCGGCATTCTACAGTAAGTGAGCGGACAAGTTAAGTGCCATCTTCACTTTTCTCGCACGCCCTTGGCATCGCACCCAGGCTACAGAGGCGCTCAGGGTTTATGCGGCAGCGCCAGATACTCCCGCGACTGCATCTCCTGCAAGCGAGACAGCGTCCGCTGAAATTCGAAGGTCAGCTTGCCGTCACTGTAAAGCGACTCGACGGGCACTTCTGCCGACATCAAGAGCTTGACGCCCCGATCATAAAACTCGTCCACCATATTGATGAAGCGGCGCGCTTGATCGTCGCGCTTGGCATCCATGCGCGGCACATTGGCCACCAGCACGGTATGAAACTCTCGAGCAAGCTCGATATAGTCGTTCTGGCTACGCGGCCCGTCACACAGTTCGGCAAATTCGAACCAGACGACATCCTCATGCAGTCGACGCGTTTTCAGCACACGGCGGTTGATTTCCAGCGGCGCGCCCTCTTCTCCTGCCTGGCCGGCAATCTCCTTGAAGCTGCGCGCCAGCTCCTTGTCAGCAGCCTCATCCAGCGGCGCATGGAAAATTTCCGCACGCTCCAGCGCCCGCAACCGATAATCGATCCCCGAGTCCACATTCACGACGTCACAGTGGCGATTGACCAGCTCGATGGCAGACAGGAACCGAGCGCGCTGCAGGCCATCCTTGTAGAGCTCATCAGGGATGATATTGGAGGTCGCCACCAGCACGACACCACGCTCGAACAGCGCCTCCATGAGATTGGCCAGAATCATGGCATCCGTGATGTCCTTGACGAAAAACTCGTCGAAACAGATGACCCGAGCCTCGGTTGCAAACTTGCCGGCAATCAGCGTCAGCGGGTTTTTCTCACCCTTGTAGTGCCTCAACTCGTTATGCACCCGCTGCATGAACCGATGAAAGTGCGTGCGCATTTTTTCGGGAAAGGGCAAGGCGTCATAAAACGTATCCACCAGGTAGGTCTTGCCGCGCCCGACCCCACCCCAAAAGTAGAGACCCTTCACCTGGGGCACCGGGGGCTTGCCCGGCTCACTGCGCTTGCCCAGCAGGCCTGCCATCTTCGCCTTCAACCCTTTGCTTGCGACCACAGCCTTGGGTACGGTCGTGGAAGCCGACAACAGATCATCGTAAAGGCGCTGAAGATGCTTGACCGCCTGCTCCTGAGCCGGGTCGTATTGAAAGTCACTGCGCGTCAAATCCTGTTGGTAACGCTCCAGTGGCGTCAGGCGACGGGGGTGTTCAGACGCCTGGCGTGCAGATACTGATGACATGAAGATGCTCCCGCAGCGCGTAGTCAAGCGCCTGCTTCGGCGCACAATGGCACGCACGCCGAGCACTGGCCTGACCGATAAAAAGAGCCTAATTATACGCGGGTTGAACGCTAAGCGCATGAGCGGATTGACCCGACCAGCCGTGACGCGCCTATAATGGGTCCGTCCATGCAGCTGTGCGATCGGCGACGCCATGCCATCGATGACATGGCGCGCATCATTATTAGGGAGAATACCGTGGAAGCAAGCTCGCCAATCACCTTTGCCGTTGTAGGTCTCATCGTTGGCTTTCTCATTGGCCTTGCCTGCTATCGCCTGTTCAGCAAGAGCGAGAGAGACACGGCTGCGCTGAAGCAAACGCTGCTGGAGCGCGAGCACAAGATTGCGGAACTGAAAAAAGCCATGGGCAGCAGCCTGACCGGCATTCAGCAACGCCTTGACAGCATCCGCCAAGAGACAAATCAGATCGAAGCGCAGATCGCCGACGAGGCGGCTCAATGGCAGCTCACCAGCGTCAAGGCCTCCCATCATAAAGCAGCGGCCACGGCAGAAAACGATGCCGACCTTGCCATGCCCCGCGATTACGCCGCTGGCAAGAACGGCACGCTCTCCGAAGGGTTCGGATTGAAAGAGCATCAGAAATCGGACAGCGATACGCTTGCGCAACCCCCACGCTACTGATCTACGCACGCCAGGGCGCCTTTGAGCGCCCTGGCAGCGTGCACTTTTCTCCGAGTCAGGCCGGGTTGTCGATATCCACGAAACGATGCTCGACATCGAACTGGCTAGACAGCCAATCACCCAGCGCCTGCACCCCATAACGCTCGGTGGCATGGTGCCCAGCCGCTATGTAGTGAATACCCAGCTCGCGCGCCAGGTGCGTGGTACGCTCGGAAATCTCTCCTGACACGAATACTTGAGCACCTGCTTCGTGGGCAGCCGTGATCATGTCCTGCGCCCCACCGGTACACCAGGCAATTCGCTCCACTGGCCCCGCCAGCGGCGCCTCGACGACCAGCGCCTGACGCTGTAGGGTATGGCTCAACTGCTCCGCCAACGCGGCCAGAGGTTGAGGTGTCACCAATCGCCCCGACCACAGCAATCCTTCGCCCAGCTCGCCGTCCAGACATCCCTCTACCTTCCATCCCAGGCGCCGCGCCAATTCGGCGTTATTGCCCAACTCCGCATGGGCATCCAGAGGCAAGTGATACGCCAGCAAACTCATATCGTGGGCCATCAGCGTCTTGATGCGCTTCTGCTTCATCCCGGTAATCGCCACTGGCTCGTTCTTCCAGAAATAGCCGTGATGAACCAGCACCATATCTGCCTGCCAGGCCACCGCCTCATCGAGCAGCGCCTGGCACGCCGTCACGCCGGTCATGACCCGCCGCACTTCCTCCCGCCCTTCGACTTGCAGGCCATTGATAGTGTAATCCTTGAATTGGCCAGCGCGGAGCTGGTGGTCACAAGCAGCGACGAGTTGATCACGATGGTTCACGCGGACTCCTTAATAGTTGCCGCTGCCCCGTGGGGAAGCGCAGCGTAAAGTGTTACCATATCGTCTATTGTAAACTCGCTGCACGTTATCGCGAACCTCGCGACCTGCTGAAGACCGCCATCCGCTGAGGAATGCTTGCATGCACCGCTTTGTGCTGCCCTATCTCTGGCCCATTACCACGGGCCTTCTGCTGGCCGCAGTCATTCTGCTGGCCTTCCCCCAGCAGATTCCCAACCCGTTTCGTCAGGCGACGCCCACCACCGTCGAGCCACAGCCCGCACTGGTCGCGACTGGCAACCAACCAACGGCCAACCGCCCTGCCCCAGATATCCGTCAGGCAGCACCGCTCTCTCGCAGCCAGGGTCCGGCCAGCTACGCCAACGCTGTCAATCAGGCCGCGCCAGCGGTGGTCAACATCTATTCGTCGCGCATCGTGTCACGGGACCAGCACCCGCTGATGTCCGATCCATTCTTCCAGCAGTTCTTCAGCGGCGACGATGCGACGACCCATCAACGCATGCTCTCCAGCCTGGGCTCTGGCGTCATTGTCAGCGACGATGGTTACGTGCTCACCAACCACCACGTGATCAGCGGGGCCGACCAGATACAAGTGGCGCTGCGCGATGGCCGAGAAACCCTGGCCCAAGTGATTGGCACCGACCCGGAAAGCGATCTGGCAGTGTTGCGCATTCAACTGGACAACCTGCCCGTGATCGAGCTGGCCGATTCGAAAGAGGTGGCCGTGGGCGATGTGGCACTGGCAATAGGCAACCCCTTTGGGGTTGGCCAGACAGTGACCATGGGGATCATCAGCGCCACGGGGCGCAGCCACCTGGGGCTGAATGCCTACGAAGATTTCATTCAAACCGACGCGGCCATCAACCCGGGCAACTCGGGCGGAGCGCTGGTCAATCCTGACGGCGCACTGGTGGGCATCAATACGGCGATCTTTTCACGCTCGGGAGGCTCACAGGGCATCGGTTTCGCCATTCCGGCCAACCTTGCCCACAGCATCCTCGACGAACTGGTCACCCGCGGCCGGGTGATTCGCGGCTGGCTAGGCATCGAGGCTCAGGCGTTATCGCGGGAACTGGCCGCCTCGTTTGGGTTACGCACTCCCCAAGGCGTCATCGTGGCTGGCGTGGTCAGCGGTGGGCCAGCAGCAGAGGCAGGGCTGCAGCCCGGCGATGTGCTGCTTTCCATCGACGACCAGGTCATCATGGACGCTCGTGCCACCATGAGCGAGATTGCCTCTATCCCACCGGGCACCAAGCTTCCCCTGACCATCGTGCGCAGCGGTGAGCGCATGGAAGTCACCCTGGAAGTGGGCGAGCGCCCCGTGCCCACCAATGCGACGTCCGAAGATCGGCAGAGCGGCTCCTGAAGCCGCTCGACCCATACCTCACTTGCTGCGAATACGATACTCGGCTGAGCGTGCATGCGCCGTCAGGTATTCGCCTCGGGCGAGGATCGACGCCACTTTGCCCAGTTCGGACGCTCCTTCAGGAGAGCAGTGAATGATCGAAGAGCGCTTCTGGAAGTCATAAACCCCCAGCGGTGACGAGAAACGCGCCGTGCCGGACGTCGGCAGCACGTGATTGGGACCCGCGCAGTAGTCGCCCAAGGCCTCCGACGTATGACGCCCCATGAAGATGGCGCCTGCATGGCGGATCTCCTCTAGCCACACCTCGGGCTCGGCCACGGAGAGCTCCAGGTGCTCCGGCGCTATGCGATTGATCATCTCGACGGCGTCAGCCGGGTGCTGACAGAGAATCAGCGCCCCCCGGCGCTTGAGCGAAGCACGCGCAATCTCCTCGCGCTCCAGCGTAGGCAGCAGTCGTTCGATGGAAGCCGCGACGGCATCCAGGTGCTCGGCGTCCCAACTGACCAGAATCGCCTGGGCATCTTCATCATGCTCGGCCTGGGAGAATAGATCCATGGCCAACCAATCAGGGTCGGTCTGTCCATCGGAGACCACCATGATTTCTGACGGCCCGGCAATCATGTCGATGCCTACCTGCCCGAATACCGCACGCTTGGCGGTGGCCACGTAAATGTTGCCAGGGCCCACGATCTTGTCGACACGGGGTACGCTCTGGGTGCCATAAGCCAATGCTGCAACGGCCTGCGCCCCACCGATGGTGAAGACATGATCGACACCGGCCAAGTGTGCCGCCGCCAGCACCAGATCGTTCAGCACGCCGTCAGGGGTCGGCACCACCATGACGATCTCACGCACGCCAGCCACGTGGGCGGGTATCGCATTCATCAGCACCGAAGAAGGATAGGCCGCCTTGCCGCCCGGCACATAGATACCAGCGCGGTCCAGTGGCGTCACCTTTTGCCCCAGCACCGTGCCATCGGCCTCTTGATACTGCCAGGACTCCGGCTTCTGCCGCTCGTGGTAGCGACGAATGCGCTCCGCTGCAACGGCCAGCGCTTCACGCTGTTCCGACGGCAGCCCCTCATACGCCGTTTTCAACTGCTCGGGCGACAGGCGCAATTGCTCCATGGAATCGACGGCCAGCCGATCGAAGCGGTTGGTGGCATCGATGACGGCCTGATCACCGCGCTGTTTGACGTCCGCCACTATTTCATCGACACGGGCCTGCACGGCGCTATCGGACACGCCCTCCCAGTCCAGCAGCGTATCCAGCTGACGATGAAAGCCCGGCCCAGTGGTAGAGAGCCGAGCAATGGTGGCAGTGGTTGTCTCACTCATGGCAAACCTCGTGTCATTCGGCAGGCTGCAATTGACGTTGCTTTACGGCACTTTCCAAACGCGCCAACAGCGGCTTGATACGATCATGCTTCATGGTCATGGCCGCCTTGTTGACCACCAGACGGGTACTGATATGGGCAATCAATTCCCTTGGCTCCATGCCATTGGCACGCAGCGTATTGCCGGTATCGACGATATCGACGATTTCATCGGCGAGGTTCATCAACGGCGCCAGCTCCATGGCGCCGTACAGCTTGATCACCTCTGCCTGAATGCCCTGCTCGGCGTAGTAGCGGCGCGCCACGTTGACGAACTTGGTCGCCACCCGGCGACGAGCTCGTGCCGGTGGTTGCCCGGTCACGCCTGCCGTCATCAGCTTGCAGCGAGCAATGTCCAGATCCAGCGGCTCGTACAGCCCATCGGCACCGTGCTCCAGCAGCACATCCTTGCCCGCCACGCCCACATCGGCAGCTCCTAACTGCACATAGGTAGGCACATCGGTGGCGCGAATGATGACCAGCTTCACATCCGGCAGGTTGGTATCGAACAGCAGCTTGCGACTCTTGCTCAAATCTTCTGCGGGCGTTATGCCCGCATCTGCCAACAGCGGCAGCGTTTCGTCCAGAATACGCCCTTTCGAAAGGGCCAGGATCAATTGCTTACTCATGATGTAAGGCCAATGGTTGGTCACATGGCTTAGCCAGGAATGCGACGAATCTTCGCCCCCAGCAGCTGAAGTTTTTCCTCGATACACTCATAACCGCGATCGATATGATAAATACGATCCACCAGCGTCTCGCCTTCGGCCATCATGGCCGCAATCACCAGAGACGCCGAGGCACGCAGGTCCGTCGCCATGACCGGTGCACCGGACAGCTTGTCGACGCCCTGGATGAGCGCAGCGTTACCTTCCAGCACGATATTGGCGCCCATGCGATTGAGCTCCTGCACATGCATGAAGCGGTTCTCGAAGATCGTTTCCACGACACGCGAGTGCCCTTCTGCCACCGCGTTCATGGCCACGAACTGCGCCTGCATGTCGGTGGGAAATGCCGGATACGGCGCCGTGCGGATGTTGACGGCCTTGGGGCGCTTGCCGTGCATATCCAGCGCGATCCAGTCATCACCACTGGTGATCTCGGCACCGGCCTCTTCCAGCTTGGCCAACACCGCTTCGAGGATATCGGCGCGAGTGTGCTTGACCTTGACACGCCCACCGGTCATGGCAGCCGCCACCAGAAACGTTCCGGTTTCGATACGGTCCGGCATCACATCGTGTTCACAGCCGTGCAGGGAAGGCACCCCATCGATGATGATGGTATCGGTGCCATGCCCCTTGATCTTCGCGCCCATCCTGATCAGGCACTCGGCAAGGTCCACGACCTCGGGCTCACGAGCAGCATTTTCAAGAATGGTACGGCCATCGGCCAGGGTCGCGGCCATCAGCAGGTTCTCGGTGCCTGTCACGGTCACCGTATCGAAGAAGATCGTGGCACCCTTGAGGCGTCCATCTACGCGCGCACGAATATAGCCCGCTTCCACGTGGATTTCGGCACCCATGGCCTCCAGACCACGCAGATGCAGATCCACCGGGCGCGAACCAATCGCACACCCGCCAGGCAGCGAGACGTCGGCCTTGCCGAAGTGCGCCAACAACGGGCCCAGCACCAGGATCGAGGCGCGCATTTTCTTGACCAGCTCGTAAGGCGCATGGCACTGGGTCACTTGAGAGCCATCCAACTGAATGCTCAGCTTCTCGCCCATGACGGGCTCGACGCCCATCCGGCCCAACAGCTCCAGCGTCGTGGTGATATCCTGCAAGTGCGGCAAATTGCCGATCACGACGGGGCCATCGGCCAACAGGCTGGCACACAGAATGGGCAGCGCCGCGTTCTTGGCGCCACTGGCCCACACTTCTCCGTCAACGCAACCGTTGCCGGTAATAATCAGCTTATCCATGGGCAGGCCGTTAC
Organism: Halomonas sp. KM007; assembly: GCF_050709225.1. Taxonomy (NCBI): domain Bacteria; kingdom Pseudomonadati; phylum Pseudomonadota; class Gammaproteobacteria; order Oceanospirillales; family Halomonadaceae; genus Halomonas; species Halomonas sp. KM007. Next base: position 464,521 of record NZ_CP136131.1, read on the forward strand.
TCAGCGCTTTGCGATGCAGTTTGCCACTGCGTCGGGGTAAACGTTTTGATGCTGATAGCGTGGAGGGCACCGGACGCGATTTCATCACTCAGCGCGGCGTAGACCAGTTGCTGGCGCTTTACGGGTGAAAGACCTTCAAAGGCTTCGCCAACCGCAATAACCTGAAAATTGCAGCCTTCTCCCTGGATGTGAAACTCACACCCATCGATGCGGGATTCAAGCAGTGCTTTGACCTCGTTGGGTTGCATAAGCCAGGAAACTCCTTTGGGGTCGAAAAGAATGTGCGGAAAAGCCACATGATAAAGAAAAGCATCACGCTTGGCGATGCTGGCGGCATGCCAAAGAGAAGATAGCAGCCCGCAGGCTGCTTTATGGAGAAGGATTACTGCACGGGGCTGTGCTGAGCTATCAAGGGCTCCAGCTCTGCCAGCGTCGCCAGACGCTGGAGCGGCGGCGATAGCACGATCGCGCTCACCGGCAACTGCCTGGCCTGGCTCGCTCGCAGCCACTCGAACATCACGCTCAAGGCAGCGCTACTGGCAACATCGACACCGCTGAAGTCGAACTGAACCGACGTGGAACGGGTGGTTCGCAGCCAGCTTACCCCCGCCGCCGCCACATCGGCGGCGGCGTTCATGCTCAAGTCACCGGACACCACCAACCCATCCGGTTGCTCGGCCAGCGAGACATTCGGGCGGTCGAGCAGCGTGCTCACGCATCGCCCCCTTGCTCCAGCTCTTCGACGCCGATGTCCGGCGACCAGCCACGAATGACCGCATCGTAATCGCGATTGTTTTCACGCATGGCCTGATCGAACTGATTGCGGAACGTGAGACCCAGGTTGATGCCATTGACGATCACGTTGACCACACGCCACTCACCATTGGCCAGCCGCAGGCTGTAGGTGACCGGGTAGACCTGGCCGTTGTTGGCCACCACTTCCATATCGACGCTGGCTTGATCTTCGTGACGCTGGGCACGCTGCTGACTCAACACACGCAGCTCATCGTAGTCGAAGGTCACCAGACCACGCGTGTAGGTATCGATCAGCGTCTGGCGGAAGACATCCGCAAAGCGGCTGCGCTGCTCTGGCGTAGCGTTGCGGAAGTAACTGCCCATGACGCTGGCGCCGATGTAACGGAAATCGGCAATATCATCCAGGCTATCGTTGACCAGTGCCTTCAGCTCATCGAGGTTATTGGCGTAATAGTCTTCACGCCCTTCGATTTGCGCCATGAATTCGTCGATGTTGTTGCGAATCATCTGTTCGGGCGATTGAGATTGCGCCTTGGCCAAGGCAGGCAAGGCCATCAACAGCATGGCAAGGGCAACCCACCGGGAAAAAATCACTGTCATTTTCTGCATCGTTACACCTCTATAATCTGGCACCATCACCATTGACGCTTAGTTGCTGACCATATTGGACACGAACTGCTGAATAAGTTCTTCCAACACCAGCGCGGATTGCGTATCGCGAATCGTGTCACCATCCTGTAGCACCTCCGGGGCGCCGCCCACACTCAGACCAATGTACTGCTCGCCCAGCAGCCCCGCCGTCAGAATGGCCGCCGTGGTATCCTGGGAAAGCTGGCCTTCCAGGTCACTGTTCAGGCTCAGTACCACGCGTGCGTCGTACCACTCTCGGTCCAGCTCGATGGCCTCGACACGTCCAACGGTCACGCCCGCCATGGTGACGCGGGCACGCGGCTTGAGGCCGCCGATATTGGAGAAGTTGGCTTCCAGACGGAACGTGTCAGACGCGCCCGAAAGCGTCAAACCGCTGACTCTCAGCCCCAGAAAGACCAGGCCGATGATCCCCGCCAACATGAACAGGCCAACGCCAAACTCCATGGTTTTACTGCGCTTCATGACACCACCCCAGCTATTGAAGGCCGCCGAACATGACGGCGGTTAAAACGAAATCCAGCCCCAGCACCGCCAGCGATGAGTACACCACCGTACGAGTGGTCGCCCGAGAAATGCCTTCGGACGTGGGAATCAGATCATAGCCCTGGAACACGGCGATCCAGGTCACCACCAGGGCAAACACCAGGCTCTTGATCATGCCGTTACCGACATCGTTGATGAACGAGACGCTGGACTGCATGTTGCTCCAGTAAGAGCCTTCGAAAACGCCCAGCCACTCGACGCCCACCAGATAGCCGCCCCAGATACCCACCACACTGAATCCCACGGTGAGAATCGGCAGCGCCACGAACCCGGCCCAAAGCCTCGGGGCCACTACGCGACGCAGCGGGTCGACGCCAATCATTTCCATGCTGGTCAACTGTTCGGTGGCCTTCATCAAACCAATTTCGGCGGTCAACGCCGAACCAGCCCGCCCTGCAAAAAGCAGCGCTGCCACCACCGGCGCCAGCTCCCGCAGCAACGACAGCGCCACCATCTGCCCCAACGCCTGCTCGGCACCAAAGTCCACCAGAATGGTGTAGCCCTGAAGCGCCAGCACCATGCCGATGAACAGCCCGGACACCAGCACGATAGCCAGAGAAAGCACGCCGACAAAATGCATTTGACGAAGCCACAGAGCCCACCCTTCACGGGAGGGCACGCCCACCGCCGACTGCGCCAGAAAAACGGCCGCGCGCCCCAGCGCTTCGACCATCTCGCATCCCTTGCGCCCCAATCGCGTGATGGGCGCTACCCACTGTAAGAGTCTTGACTGCATTTACCCTGCCCCGCTTGCTGGATCGTGACCGAGAATGTCTCGGTAAAGGGTGTTGCCAGGATAGTGAAACGGCACAGGGCCGTCCGGCTCACCATGCATGAACTGACTGACTCTGGGGTCCTCGTTGACATCCAGCGACGCCGGCGTGCCATGCGCCACCACCTGGCCATCGGCGATCAGGTAGAGGTAGTCGGCAATGCTCAAGGTCTCCTTGATGTCATGGGAAACCACTACAGAGGTCAGCGACATGGCCTGGTTCAAGCGCTTGATAAGCTGCACCAGTACGCCCATGGAAATAGGGTCCTGGCCCACAAAGGGCTCATCATAGAGAATCAGCTCCGGGTCCAGCGCCACGGCCCGCGCCAGCGCCACCCGGCGGGCCATGCCCCCCGAAAGCTCGGCGGGCGACAGGTGCCGCGCGCCGCGCAGGCCCACGGCCTGCAGCTTCATCAACACCAGGTCACGAATCATGGTATCGGGCAGGTCGGTATGCACGCGTAGTGGAAAAGCCACGTTCTCGAAGACATCCAGATCGGAAAACAGCGCGCCACTCTGAAACAGCATGCCCATTCGTTTGCGCAGCGCAAACAGCGCCTTGCGAGACAGCCGATGCACATCCTGCCCATCAATCAGCACGCGCCCCCGATCAGGCACCAGCTGCCCACCGATCAATTTCAACAGGGTGGTCTTGCCGGTTCCGCTGGGCCCCATGATAGCAGTGACTTTGCCACGCGGAATGCTCATGCTCACGCCACGAAAGATATCGTGGTCGCCGCGGGAAAAGTACACATCTTCCACCTGGATAAAGGGCATATCCGTCATGGGCATCACACCCCTCGCTTGCTCGCCAGTGCAGGCCTTTCAGGCCCACCCCGGCGGTTTAAAAAACAGTGTTTTCGAAATATTATCGAACATCGTATCCTAACGCTACCCACAGGAACAGCCACGCGCACCTTGCCTGCTGGCCACGGCCTGCCAGTGGTTTGGCTAAAAGCCGCCGCAAGATGTTATTCTTGAAGGCTATCAACCGTGATGACGAGAACGAGACCGACCATGCCCCAGCCCCCCACCCCACCCAGCTCACTGCGTGAAAGCGCACTGCGGACACTGCAGATAGAGCAAGCCGCGATTGGCGGCCTGCAAGCCAAGCTGGACGAGAGCTTCGACCGCGCCTGCCAGCTGATCCTGGCTTGCAAGGGTCGTGTGGTGGTGACCGGCATGGGCAAATCCGGCCATATCGCCGGCAAGCTGGCAGCCACCCTGGCCAGTACCGGCACGCCCGCGTTCTTCGTTCACCCCGGTGAAGCCAGCCACGGCGACCTCGGCATGATTACCCGGGGCGATGTGGTGCTGGCCCTGTCGAACTCAGGTGAAACCGCCGAAGTCACCGCCCTGCTACCGCTGCTCAAACGCCTGGGAACCCCCTTGATCAGCATGACGGGGCGCCCGGACTCCACCCTGGCACGCCATGCCGAGGCCCACCTGGACAGCGGCGTCGAGCGAGAAGCCTGCCCACTGGATCTGGCCCCCACCAGCTCGACGACGGCAGCGCTTGCGCTGGGTGACGCGCTGGCCGTCGCACTGCTGGAAGCACGTGGCTTCACAGCCGAAGACTTCGCCCTGTCACACCCCGGCGGCAGCCTGGGCAAACGCCTGCTGCTAAGGGTACGCGACCTGATGCACGACGGCGCGCGGCTGCCTCGGGTGGCGCTGGGCAGCCCGCTGCGCGATGCTCTGCTGGAAATTACGCGCCAGGGGCTCGGCTTTACCTGTGTCATCGACAATGAGGGTCGGCTGGCCGGGGTCTATACCGACGGCGACCTGCGCCGCACGCTGGACCAGTTTCACGACCTGCGTGACGTCAAGGTAGACGACGTCATGACGCGGCCCGGCAAACGCATCGGCCCCGACGTCCTGGCAGCCGAAGCCGTGCGTATAATGGAAGATAGTCGTATCACGGCGCTGGCCGTGGTCGATGAACAGCAGCGCCCGATTGGCGCGCTGCACATGCATGACCTGCTGGCAAGCGGCGTTATCTAACCCATGATCCAATGATGGATGATACGGAGGCTCTATGGCCCTACCTGACGCACTTTTAGATCGTATACGCCGTGTAAAACTGCTGGCCCTGGACGTAGACGGCGTACTGACCGATGGTCGCCTTTACTTCCAGGCCGACGGCGTCGAAATCAAGGCCTTTCATACCCAGGATGGCCACGGCTTGAAGCTGCTCAAGCGCGTCGGCATCCATGTCGCGCTGATTACCGGCCGTGACTCGCCCATGGTGAGCCAGCGCGCCGCAGCGCTGGGCATCAGCCATGTTCATCAAGGCTGTGAAGACAAGCTCGCCACCCTGCGTGGGCTCTGCCAGCGGCTCGGTATCACCCTGGAGCAGGTCGCCTTCTGCGGCGATGACCTCCCGGACCTGGCGCCGATCAAACGCTCGGGCATCGGCATCACCGTCCCCAACGCACCGGACTACATGCATACCCACGCCGACTGGATTACCGACCGTCTGGGCGGACATGGCGCCGTTCGCGAAATTTGCGACACGCTGCTGACCAGCCAGGGGCACTGGGACGCCGTGCTCGACACTTACCTACACGGCTCCACCTGAATGGGCATCAGGGTGAAAAAGCGCGTCTGGCTGACGGGGCTGGTCATCACCCTGGGGGGACTGCTGGTTTGGCTGGACCCCCGCGCGCCCCAGCAGCGCGAGGTAGATCCTGAGGCTCAGGCTCAGGAGCCCGGACACGTGCTGGAGAATGCCGAGATCACTCTGTTTGGTGAAGATGGCACTCTGCAACAGTCGCTGGTCGCGCCGCGACTGGTACATACCCCGCAAGCGGCGATGACCAACGTCACGTCACCGCGCGCCACGCTGTTCGATAGTGAACAGCGTGAGTGGTTGGCGGTTGCCGATACCGGTACCCTGAACACGGACACCCAGGCGCTGACGCTGGCCGGATCGGCACGGCTATTGGCACCAGACGAAGGCTGGCAGCTGGATACCGACCTGCTGCATTATGATGGCCTGGCACGTCATGCCTGGAGCGATACCCCCGTAGTGCTGCAGCAGCCGCCCCAACGTATCGAGGCATCCCGTATGGATGTCTGGCTGGACGATAGTCGTGTCAGCTTGATCAATAACGTGCGCGGCGTGCATCCGCCCGCCCCCCACTCTTCTCAGGAGTCGCCATGAACGCCCTGCTTCGTACGGCACTGCTCGCCCTTGCCGTTCCCATGGTAGTCGTAGGCGCGCTGCCTGCTACTGCTCAACAACAAGCCCCTATCGAAGTAGAGGCCGACCGCCTGGACTTGGACCAGCGCGCGGGCACGGCGGTTTACTCTGGCAATGTCGATATTCGTCAGGGTGAAATGCAGCTGCGGGGAGAGCGTGTCGAAATTCACCGCAACCAGGCCGGCGAACTCTCCCGGGCCGTCGCCACGGGCGAGCGTGCCTACCTGCGCAATCAACTGGAAGACCAGACGACGCCCATGGAAGGCTGGGCGCGCCGCATCGTCTACCACGTGTCCGAACGCCGCGTCGAGCTCATCGACCAAGCCGAACTGACCCAGCAAGGGGATCGTTTCCAGGGGGGACGGCTCGAATACTTCATCGACCGCGGGGTGGTGCAAGCGCGCTCTGATGTCAGCGGCAGTTCGCCACAGCGCATCCGCATGACCCTGCAGCCCGAACAATAGCGAGAGGACGCCCCGTGACAGCGATGACCCCCGACACCGCAGCGGTCAAGACACTCCATGCACAGCATCTGGCCAAGAGCTACAAACGCCGCCGCGTGGTCAAGGATATCAATCTGGAAATTGCCCAGGGCAGCGTGGTGGGCCTGCTGGGCCCTAACGGCGCGGGCAAGACCACCTCGTTCTACATGATCGTCGGCCTGGTGAAATCCGATGCTGGCAAGGTGGGCATCGACGATCTCGACCTGACCCGGGCGCCCATGCATGAACGCGCGCTGGCGGGTATCGGCTACCTGCCCCAGGAAGCATCGATCTTTCGCAAGCTGTCGGTGGCCGACAACATCATGGCCATTCTGGAAACGCGCCGGGAGCTGGACCGCAATAGCCGAGAAGCGAAGCTCGAATCCCTGCTGGAAGACTTCCACATCACCCATATTCGCGACAACCTGGGCATGAGCCTGTCGGGCGGCGAGCGGCGACGGGTGGAAATTGCCCGCTCGCTGGCCACCGAGCCCGCCTTCATTCTACTGGACGAACCTTTTGCTGGCGTCGACCCCATTTCCGTGGGCGATATCAAGTCGATCATACGCGCGCTCAAGAAGCGCCATATTGGCGTGCTGATTACCGACCACAACGTGCGTGAAACCCTGGATATCTGCGATATTGCCTATATTGTTGGCGACGGACACATCATAGCCAGTGGAAACCCCCAGGAAATTCTCAATAACCAGAAGGTGCGCGACGTCTACCTGGGCGCCGACTTCCGCCTTTAAATAATGGCCCACGAAGACATTTTATTTAGTGGCATGCTTATTGCACTTGCACCAAACGGAGAGTCGCTCTAGGGTGGAGCTTTCTGATTAACGAGTGGTTCTCAGATGGTCATGAAAGCTTCTCTTCAACTGCGCATCGGCACACAGCTGACCATGACACCTCAGCTGCAGCAGGCCATTGCGCTGCTTCAGCTATCGACGCTGGACCTTCGTCAAGAAATTCAGCAGGCGCTGGATGCCAACCCCATGCTCGAACAGGAGGATGAGTTTGGCGAACAGGCGGTCAGCGAGCCTCAGGAAGCCGAGTGGGCAGACAGCATTCCCAACGAGCTCTCCGTGGACAGCGACTGGTCCGACACCTACCAGGACATGGGCAGCGCGGGCGGCAGTAGCGAAGGCCCGGACTTCGAGCGCCAGGCGGCCGGGCAGAGCCTTCACGGGCACTTGCTCTGGCAACTGGCCATGACCGACTTCTCTGCGCGTGAGCAAGCCATTGCCGAGAGCCTCATCGATGCGCTGGATGCCAACGGCTATCTGACCCAGCCGCTCAACGACATCCGCGAGGGGCTCAAGGCGCAGGGCCACGATGGCCTGAGCCAACGCGAGGTCGAAAACACCTTGCTGCGCCTGCAGCAGTTCGAGCCTACTGGCGTGTTCGCCCGTGACCTGCGCGAGTGCCTGATGCTGCAGCTGGCCGCGCTACCCGAAGACACTCCGCTGTTGATGCCCGCCAAGCGTCTGGTACGCCAGTTTCTCGAAGCGCTGGGCAAGGACGACATGCGCCTGCTGAAACGACGCCTGAGCCTCGATGACGAGCAGCTGGACGATGTCATTCGTTTAATCCGCAGCCTTGACCCTCGCCCCGGAAGCGCCTACGGCGTCACCGACGACAGCTATGTGACGCCGGACCTGGTGGTACGTCACGATCACGAGGGCTGGCATCTGGAACTCAACCCGGAAGCGCTGCCTCGGCTACGTATCCAGCCCGACTACGCCAGCCTGATCAAGCGCGCCGACAAGAGCCAGGACAACCAGTTTTTGAAAGAGCACCTCCAGGAGGCTCGCTGGCTGATCAAGAGCCTGTCGAGCCGCAACGACACGCTGCTGCGCGTGGGGCGCGAGATCATTGCCCGCCAGATAGGCTTCCTCGAGCAGGGTGAAGAGGCCATGAAACCGCTGATTCTGGCCGATATCGCCGAAGCGGTGGAGATGCATGAGTCGACCATCTCGCGGGTCACTACCCAGAAATACATTCATACCCCGCGCGGGGTGTTCGAGCTCAAGTACTTCTTCTCCAGCCAAGTCAGCGGCCAGGAAGGTGGCGACAGCCATTCCAGCACGGCCATTCGAGCACGCATCAAGAAACTGATTCAGGACGAGCCTCCGGGCAAGCCACTCTCCGACAGCCGTCTGGTCACCCTGCTGGAAGCGGGCGGCATCACCGTGGCCCGCCGCACCGTGGCCAAGTACCGTGAGTCGATGGGTATACCTTCGTCGAGTGAGCGCCGTCGTTTACGCTAGTTAAACGCTCTCGCCCAACAAACTCTCGACGAGGGCTTTGCAATGGCCCAAAAAGGGTTACAATCGAAGTACAGTCCGATGGATAAGGAGCACGTCAATGCAAGTAAACATCACTGGTCATCACGTTGAACTGACTGACGCCTTGCGTGACTACGTAAACGAAAAGCTGGAACGCGTTGAACGTCACTACGACAACATCACGACCGTCCAGGTCACCTTATCTGTTGAAAAGGAGCGCCAGCAAGCCGCCTGCACCCTGCACGCAGCAGGAGCCGACCTTCATGCCGAAGCGCTGGACAACGACATGTACGCAGCCATTGACGCCCTGGCGGACAAAATCGACCGTCAGCTCGTAAAACACAAGGAAAAAGCACAAGCCCGCGCCCAAGGCGCTGGCGTGCGTTAACCCGATGATGTTGGAAACCATTCTCCCCCCGGAGCGCGTGCTGTACGACGTGCCCGGGGGCAGCAAAAAAAGGGTGCTGGAGTTTTTCAGCACCTTTATCGCTCAAAACACGCCCAGCCTGGATAGCCAGGAAGTCTTCAGTCGATTGATTGGCCGTGAACGGCTGGGCAGTACCGGCATCGGCAATGGCGTGGCCATTCCCCACGCACGCAGTCCTCACTGCAGCACGCCGATTGCTGGGTTTCTCAAGCTGGCCGAACCCGTCGACTTCGATGCCATCGATGGTGACCCCGTCGATCTGGTGTTCGTGCTGCTGGTACCCGAAGAAGCCGATGATACGCATTTGGCGCTATTGGGTCAGGTCGCCACGATCATGAACGACGCAGCCACACGCCAGCAATTGCGCAATGTCAGCAGCCAGCGTGAACTGCTGACGCTGTTGACCGACAAGATTCGCGAGCAGGCTGCCTAGCGCAGCCTTTGCCGGGCAGCAAGGCCGACGGTAACCCTCTATTCCTTCTCAAGCCAAGAGAGATGCGCTATGCAGCTGGTGATCATTAGCGGCCGTTCAGGGTCCGGTAAGTCCATCGCCCTACAGGCGCTGGAAGATCTTGGCTATTACGCCATCGACAACCTGCCTGCCATGCTGCTGGGCTCGCTGGTCGATGAACTGCGTCAACAGGGCGGACGTACTCATTTGGCCGTCAGCATCGATGCGCGCAACTTGCCTACTGCACTGGAACAGTTGCCTGCTCTGCTGGAAGAACTACGCCAGCGTCAGATCCGTTTTCAGGTCATCTACCTGACCACGGACGCGCGCATTCTGCTGGAGCGCTACTCGGCCACCCGTCGGCGCCACCCGCTGACCCGGGATAGCGACATGACCCTGGAAGAGGCCATCAACAAAGAAGAAGAAACCCTGCTCGAGATTCGGGACCTGGCTGACCTGCTGATCGACACGTCGCGTCTTTCGGTACACGACCTACGCCGCCGCATCACCGATCAGGTTGCTCATCAGCGGCGTGACCAGTTGACCCTGACGTTCGAATCTTTCGGCTACAAACGGGGCGTACCCATGGATGCCGATATCGTGTTCGACGTGCGCTGCCTGCCCAACCCCTACTGGGACCCCAGCTTGCGGCAGTTCACCGGACGCGACGCCAATATCAAGGCCTTCTTGAGAGGCTACCCCATCGTCGATGACATGCGTGACGATATTCATGCCTGGCTGGAGAAATGGCTACCTGCTTACCAAAGCAGTCAGCGCAGCTATATGACCGTGGCCATTGGCTGTACCGGCGGACAGCATCGCTCTGTCTACATGGTCGAGCAACTGGCGCAATCGCTGGTCAAGCGCACTGGCGCTATTCAGCTCAGACACCGGGAATTGGGCTTGCAGTACACGCTGAGCGAATTACCCGCTACCGTCGATGCCGCTTCTTCCACCCCTCCCAGCGACACGAAGTCGCCCTGATATCACTCGGCAAAAAGGAATCAGAGTGCCTGAAAGAACCTTAACGCTGACCAACCAACGCGGCCTTCATGCCCGCGCCGCCACCAAACTGGTCAAGTGCGGCCAGCAGTTTTCAGCCCGCATCCACGTGTACAAACAGCAGCAAAAGGCCGATGCGGCCAACATCATGTCGCTGCTGATGCTGGCGGCCCCCTGCGGCACGTCACTCACCATCACCGCAGAAGGTGAAGACGCCGACCAGGCCCTGGATGCCATTCAGGCCCTGTTCGACGCACGTTTCGACGAGGATCAGTAACCCTCGTTAGCTGCCCGCCACCGTCATGGCATCCACCAGCCAGCTGCCGGTATGAATGCTGCCACGCGTATCGGTATCATCGCCAATCCCCATCAGGCCAGCGAACATGGTGTTGAGATTGCTGGCAATGGTGAACTCTTCGATGGGGTACTGTACCTCGCCATTCTCGACCCAGAAACCGGCCGCACCGCGAGAGTAGTCCCCCGTTACGCCATTGACCCCCTGCCCCATCAGCTCGGTGACCCAAATACCCCGCCCCATCTGCTGCAACAGCTCGTGACGCGGTGTCCGCGGGGCCAACAGACGCAGGTTACGCGCTCCGCCAGCGTTCCCCGTCGACTGCATACCCAGGCGACGCGCGCTGTAGGCAGACAGCATGTAGCTGGCGATCCTGCCCTGCTCGATGAAACGGTTATCCCGGGTCTGCACACCCTCGGCGTCGAAGGGTGAGCTGGCCGTGGCGCCGACTTCCATGGGGCGCTCCTCCAGCCCCATCCACTCCGGGAAAAGCGGGCTACCCAGACGATCACACAAGAACGATGCTTCACGATATAACGCCCCGCCCGCCAAGGCGCCCATCAGGTGGCCTACCAGGCCTGCGGCCAGGGTTGGGTCGAACAGCACGGGAAACGTACCGGTGGGCGGCTTGCGCGCACCCAGCCGCCGCAGGGTGCGTGCGGCCGCTTCGCGCCCGACGTCCTCCGGGTCACGCAGCTGTACGGGATTGCGCGCCGACGTGTAGTCATAGTCGCGCTGCATACCCTTGTCATCCTGGGCGATCAGCATGCAGGACAGCGAATGGCTGCTGCCCTTTTGGGTACCTAGAAAGCCATGGCTATTGGCGTAGACCCGCACGCCCTCGCCACTGGACAACGAGGCACCTTCGGACTGGTGAATACCGTCCACGCTGCGCCCCGCCTGTTCACAGCGCAGCGCCAGCTCGATGGCCTGCTCGGTCGAGAGCGCCCACGGGTGGTGCACCTTGAGATCCGGCAACCGGGTCGCCATCAGCGCAGCGTCTGCCAATCCGGCAGCAGGGTCTTCGCCGGTATAGCGCGCAATTGCCAGGGCCTTTTCCACCGTGGCGCGCAGCGAGGCGCTGCTGGCATCCGTGGAAGAGGCGCTCCCCTTGCGCTGGCCAACGTAGACCGTAATGGCGATTCCCTGGTCACGGGAAAGCTCGACGGTCTCGACCTCGCCGAGTCGTACGCTGACGCCCACCCCCTGGTCGACACTGGCGCCTACTTCAGCGGCATCGGCGCCCAGCGTTTTCGCCAGGCCAAGGGCTTCTTCCGCCCGCTGCGCCAGTAGCGCCTGCTGCGCTGCTGCATCAAATGCCTGTGCCATGTGGTCTCCTTTTCGCCTCAATTGCATTGGCGAATCAATGTTATGGTCGCAGCCTGATATAATGCTGCCGACGAATCCAAATCAGTGAGTGTCTGTATGCCTAAGCAACGCCCCGAGCCCCTCGATATTGACGAGCAGGAAGAGCGTCCCAGTAAATCCCAGCTCAAGCGTGAAATGCATGCTCTTCAGGCGCTTGGCGAAACCTTGATTGCCATGAAACCCGCCGAACGAGCGCGTTTTCCGCTGTCTGACGACATGCTGCGGGCCATCGAGGAAACCTCGCGCATCCGCTCCCATGAAGGCCGCCGCCGCCACATGCAGTACGTAGGCAAGTTGATCCGCAAGGAGGATCTAGCCGCCATCCAGGGGGTATTCGATGCCATCGAGCAAGAGAAAGAGCAGCGCGACCATGCCTTCCATCGTCTGGAAAAATGGCGTGATCGGCTGGTCGACGAGGGTGACGACGCCGTCGACCTGTTCCTTGCCGACTACCCCGATGCCGACCGCCAGACCCTGCGTCAGCTGGTGCGTAACGCCCGCAAGGAGCGTGAGCAGGGCAAACCGCCGACCAGCGCGCGCAAGCTGTTCAAGCACTTGCGCGATACGCTGGCGCTCTGACCCCCCCACACCAACGATGACGAGCTGCGCTGTCTGACTAGCCGGATTGCGTGCCACCGACGGTCAGCTCGTCCAGCTTGAGGGTGGGCTGCCCAACGCCTACCGGCACGCCCTGGCCCTCCTTGCCGCATACCCCAATCCCGGTATCCATGGCCAGGTCATGGCCAATCATGGACACTCGTCCCATCGCCTCAGGGCCATTGCCGATCAGCGTGGCGCCCTTGACTGGCGAGGTGATGCGGCCATCTTCGATCAGGTAGGCTTCGCTGGCTGAAAACACGAACTTGCCCGACGTGATATCTACCTGCCCGCCACCGAAGCTGACCGCGTAAAGGCCGCGCTTGACGCTCTTGATGATGTCTTCCGGCGCATCTTGCCCGGCCAGCATCACCGTGTTGGTCATACGCGGCATCGGCAGGTGGGCAAAGGACTCACGCCGCGCGTTCCCGGTTGGCGCCATGTTCATCAATCGCGCGTTCAGCTTGTCCTGCATGTAGCCGGTGAGAATGCCATCCTCGATCAGAGGGGTGTACTGGCCCGGCGTGCCCTCGTCATCGACGCTGAGCGCCCCGCGGCTATCCATGACCGTGGCATCGTCTACCACGGTGACGCCCTTGGCCGCCACGCGCTGGCCCATTCGCCCGGCGAAAGCCGAGCTGCCCTTGCGATTGAAGTCACCCTCCAGGCCGTGCCCGACCGCCTCGTGCAAGAGGATGCCAGGCCATCCAGCGCCAAGCACCACGGGCATCTGTCCAGCGGGTGCATCCACCGCTTCCAGGTTGACCAGCGCCTGACGCACGGCCTCCTGGGCATAGCGCTCGGCCACCCCCTCATCGCGCAGGCGAGCCATGGAGTAGCGCCCACCGCCACCGGCGCTACCCCGCTCCCGACGGCCATTCTTGGCCGCGATCACGCTGACATTGAAACGTACCAGCGGTCGCACGTCCGCCGCCAGGGTACCGTCGCTAGCGCGCACCAGCACGACTTCGTAGGTGCCGGACAGCGAGGCACTGACCTGGCTGATGCTGGGGTCGGCAGCGCGCGCGACGCGGTCGGCCTGCTTCAGCATGGCCACCTTCTCCTCGGCGCTCAGCCCTGCCAGCGGGTCGATACCTGCATAGCGCGCCGCTGCGCTTACCGGCACGACACGCTGGCCAGGCAACTGCTTGCCACTGCGCACGATGCCCGACGCGGTGCGTCCGGTATCCATCAGAGCATCGGCAGTAATCTGGTTGGAGTAGGCAAAGCCGGTTTTTTCGCCGGCCAGCGCCCGCACACCGACCCCGCCATCGATGTTGTAACTCGCTTCCTTGACCTCACCGTCTTCCAGCACCCACCCCTCCTGCCAGGTGCGCTGAAAGTAAAGGTCAGCATAATCGATGCCTGCCCCCATGGCGTAGCCAAGGCCCGTATCCAGGGCTTCCAGATCGAGACCACCCGGCGTTAGCAAAATGGAAATTGCAGACTCTATATCGCTTGTGTGTGCGGTCATTGAGGGCCTTCTAAAGTAACCTGCGGCGAGGTCCAGGGACCTCGCACGCGATAATGAATGGTGGTGGCCTGGGCCAGTGCGTCACCAAAGAGCTGGTCGGCAATAAAGAGCGCCCCACCGACGATGGGAGCACCCACCGCGATTGCAGCGATAGGCAGACTTTGGCTCACTGGCAGTGTGACGCCAAGACGCTGATCGAGTTCGCGCTGCAAGAGATTAACATTTCCTGTCAGCGTAAAGGTCGTGGCAGGGGCATCAATTTGTAGGGGGCCACGCAGCAACAGCTGCCCTTGGGCCACGTCTGCCGTGCCATGCACCCGATCGAACGCCGTTCCCTGCCCGGTCACATCCGAAAAATCAAAGCGCAGTCTGCGCAGAATGTTATCGAAGTTGAGCAGCCCCACCAGCCGAGCAGGTGCCGAGTCGAGCATCACGAAGCGCCCGTCACGAATATCCGTGCTCAGCTCTCCACCTGCGCGGGCCAGCGCAAACTGCCAGGGTGCCCCCGCCCAGGCAAGCTCGGCGGCCACGTTGGTGGTGCGGCTGCGCATGGCAACGGGCTGCCCCAGACGCTCCAGGGCAGTGCCTAGATCTCCCCCCTGGATCGTCAGGTCAGCGCGGGTGCGGCTGGTCACCGGATTACCTTCCCAGTGCAGCTCGCCACGCGCCGAGAGCTGCCCCAACGTCAGCCCCACCGGCGCAATGGAAAGCCCCTGAGCGCTGGTCTGCCAATAAGCGGTCAGGGGGCCATAAAGCCCGTCACCCACACTGAGCTCGGCCAGTCGCAGCCGTCCATTGGGTACGGATGCCAGCCAATCGGGGATAGCGGCTGGGGCGGCGTATTCGGTAGTGATCTCGTCGACCCAGGAGCCCGGCGTGGGCACCTCTCTCGACGACGCCTCGCTCGCGGCCTCTTCGCTGGGCAAATCAAGCAAACGGTCAGCGGCCAGATAGCTCACTACCACATCCAGTGGGCGCGACTCCCGTGGCTGATAGTGCACACGACCGGAGAGCAGCTCACCGTTGATTTGCAGCTGTGCCCGGTCCGTCTCGGCGCTACCGGAAGCCGTCATGGCGCCCAGACACTCGTCGCGATAACGCAAGCAGGAGGTTCTCAGCACGGCTTCGAGGGTCGGCAACGCCCCGGACGTCGGCGGACCACCCGCCCCATTGTCGAACAGCGGCGACAAGGCCTGCTGCCAGGCCAAGGGATCAATGGTGTTTAGCGATGCATCGATTTTCCAGCCTGGCTGCTGGGGCCATTCCACCAGCGGTGCCACGCTGCCCAGCGCGACCTCGCCCATCACACCTTCTGGCTCTCTGAGCGCCAGACGCATGGCCAGCAGATCAGCTATCCGCACCTCTCCTCTGGCACTGGAAAAATCAGCGCGCACCCGTAACGGCCAGGGCTGCTCGGCGCGTTTATCGAACGGCTCGGGCAGCTGACTGGTCAGCCCAACCAGCTGGCTTTGCAAACTCAAGGTCGGGGTGTCTTCCCAGTTCACCTGGCCTTCCCAGGTCGTTCGCCCACGCAGTACTTCGCGCGCCGTGTCCGGCATGCCTGACAATGCCCAGAGCGCTGCGCTGTCCACATCGCCGCTGAGCTGCACCCGCTGCCGATCTTCATCAAAGTCGGCCCGGATTCCCCCACCTTGCCAACGCCCCTGCAGGTTACCCAGCAGCGCACGCTGCTCGCCCGACTGCTGCCAGTTCACCTCGCCTTCGACCTGACGCAGTGACAAGGGTAGCGGTTGGTAGCGCACGACCTCCAGAGAAGGCACCACGTTGATATCCAGCGACAGTCCTTCTGGATGTTCCAAAGGCACGACCGCCGCCAAGGAGCCTTCTACCACGCCTTCGGCACTGAGCTCGTCGAGCGGTAACCCGCCCGCCTCTGGTGTGGCCTTGAGAAAGCGCAGCAGAGAGGCGCCATCACTGTGCAACTGTCCCGACAGTCGCAGCACGTTGTCCTCATCCAACTGGACGGCCCCCTCGGATAGCTGGACACCCTGGCTCTGTGCACTCGTCACTTGTGCCTTCAGCTCTCCACCTTGCCATATCAGGCGACCATCGACGTCTTCCAGCAGAGGCCAACCATTGGCAATCGGCAAGTACCCCTCGCGCACCAGCAGCGCCAGCGTGGCGGAAAATGGCGGTGCACTACCGGGTTCTCCAAACGGCAGACTCATCCTGAGCGCCCCCTGCGGCACTCGGCCACCGATGTCGTTTTGCAACCATTCCCGCAGCGCCGGCTCGAAGGCGCCAAGCGGTAGCCATTGGCCTAGCGGGCGCTCTACGGCATCGACATTCTCGAAGGCGAGGTCGAGCCCAAACTGACCACGCTGCTGCCCCGTGATCAGGCCGAAGCCGCCCGCAATACGCGCACCATCCCAATCGACTTGCAGCTCACGCCCGCTGATCATGGTACGTGGGCCATCGTAGACCCACTCCACCACCCCCTCGGCATGCCCCAGCTGCATGGGCGTTTCGAACAGCTGGGGAAAATAGAGTTCGCTGTTGCCCGCACTGCTGAAGGTCACCCGGCCACGCAGGTCACGCGCCTGCACCCAGGCATCCAGCGGGCCACCACCGGGAGCCTGCTGCCACGGGTCGACCGCCACGTTGGTCAGCGCGGCATCGACCCCCCAGCGCCCTTCACGCTGCCCTAGCCGCAGCCCCTGCACTTGCCCTCTGGGGGCCAGGGTTTGCAGCACCCGCGTCAGCGACTCGGGTAACAGGGCGTACTCGCGCCAGGCGGCTAGCGAGGCCAGTTCGAAGGCGCTGGTGCGCAGTTCCCAATGGCCGGGCTCGTGGGCCAGATACCAGTGGTAAGGTAGGGCAGGACCGTCACTGATGCCCTCTGGCTGTGCCCACTCGACGCTTTCTGCGTTGCCGCTCAGCCAGGCTTCACCGCCCTCCCCGTTGCGCTGCCACTGCCCGGAGGCCTGAATGTTGCGCAGCACGGCATACTCCACATCCCGGCGCAGGGTCAGCTCGGGCATATCGACCGCAAGTCGGGCATCCTCAAGGCGCCCTTCTCGCCAGCGTCCCCATAACTGCACCTGACCGCCCGCCTGCTCCAGATAGGGCATCTGCTCGGGTCGAAACAGCGCTGCCAGCACCACCAGATGATCCAGCTGCATATTCATCTGCAGCGCGGCCGAAAAATCACTCAAGCCACGCGCACCTGGCTGCATCTCGGCGGCCATGGTGATGGCAGGCAGTGCCGCGGCTTCCTGGTCGGGGTCTTCCACGACATTCAGCTCGCCAGAGAGCCGCGTCCGACGCTCGTCGCCATCCAGCACCAGCGACGGTGCATGCAACAGCACCGTCTGCTCACGCCCATGCAGCAGCACGCGGCTGTTGTCTACCCACAGACGCTGCCGGAGCAACAACCCAGCCCAGGCGTCGATCAACGCCAGATCGATATCCGGCTGCGGGGCCATGCCCAAGGGAAGCCTGGCGGGCGCCGGCCATCCCCAGGTGGTTCCAGGGGTTTGATAGAGGTGGAACTCGAGGCCCGCCATGCGGGCATCGCTGAAAATGGGTGCCCAATGGCGCAGGCTCGCCAAACCATCCAGGCGTAAATGCACGCGCTCGACGGCAGCCAGCGGGTCGCCTTGAGGGGTATCGATACGCAGGTCTTCGAGCAGGAAACGCAGATCATTGCGCGCCAACGAGAGCGATACTTGCCCGATACTCACCGGTGCACCGATTCTGGCTTCCAGCACGGCTTCGATACGTGGCGCGAGTGCCTCGCTCTGGCTTAGGGCCACGCGCAGCGTCACCAGCAGTAACGCCAGCAGGCCCAGCAGTACTGCCAGCGTCACCAGTACGACGCGAAGCGAGAGGCGGAGTAAGGAGCTTGACGCAGCCATCACATGAGTACGATATCGTACTGCTCTTGGGAGTAGTGCTGCTCGACCTGAAAGCGAATGGTCTTGTTGATGAAGGTTTCCAGGTCAGCCACGGCCGCCGACTCTTCATCCAACAAACGATCCACCACCGGCTGAGAGGCCAGCACCATGTAGGTTTCTGCGCTGTAGGCACGCTCTTCACGCAGGATTTCGCGGAAGATTTCGTAGCAGATGGTTTCAGGGGTCTTCAAGGTACCGCGGCCGGCGCAGGTGGGACAGGCCTCGCACAGGGTTTGTTCGAGACTTTCCCGCGTGCGCTTGCGAGTCAGCTGCACCAGCCCCAACTCGGTTACCCCGGTACATTTGGTTTTTGCATGGTCACGCTCCAGCGCCTTTTCCAATACGCGAAGCACCTGACGCTGATGCTCGACATCCACCATGTCGATGAAGTCGATAATGATGATACCGCCCAGGTTGCGCAGCCGTAACTGACGGGCAATGGCCGTCGCGGCTTCCAGGTTGGTCTTGAAAATGGTCTCTTCCAGATTGCGATGACCGACGTACCCACCGGTGTTGACGTCGATGGTCGTCATGGCTTCGGTAGGGTCGATGACCAGATAGCCACCGGATTTGAGCTGCACCTTGCGCCCCAAGGCTTTCTGAATCTCGTCTTCGACGCTGTAGAGGTCAAAAATCGGCCGCTCGCCCGGGTAGTACTCGATACGGTCCACCGCGTCGGGCATGAACTCTTCGGCAAATTCGACCAGCTTGACGAAGTTTTCCCGGGAGTCGATGCGTACTTTTTCGATATCATCGCGCATGACGTCACGCAGGGTGCGCATGAACAGCGGCAAGTCGTCGTAGATCACGCTAGGCGGGGAAGCGGTGATCTTGCGCTCGCTGACCTTGCGCCAGATACGCAGCAGAAAATACATGTCGCTGGCCAGCTCTTCATCGCCCACGCCTTCTGCCGCCGTACGCACGATGAAGCCACCCGTCACGTCGATGGTCTGTTCTGCGATGCTCTTGTCCAGCAGCGCTTTCAGCCGCTCACGCTCGCGTTCGTCTTCGATGCGCTGGGAAACGCCATGGTGAGGCGAGTCCGGCATGTAGACCAGGTAACGCGAAGGAATCGAGAGATGGGTAGTCAGCCGCGCCCCTTTCGTGCCGATAGGGTCCTTGGTGACCTGCACGACCAGGGCCTGGCCTTCGTGCAGCAACTGCCCGATGGTCTGCTGCTCATCGCTAGGGGTGCCGGGCGGCATCACTTCATGGGCATGAATGAAAGCGGCGCGTTCAAGGCCAATATCGACAAAGGCAGCCTGCATGCCAGGCAGTACGCGAACCACTTTGCCTTTGTAGATATTACCCACGATCCCACGGCGACGAGAACGCTCGATGAGCGCCTCCTGCAACACGCCATTTTCCACCAGCGCGACGCGGGTCTCCATGGGCGTCAAATTGATAAGGACTTCACCGCTCATGCACAATTCCTTATTGAATATCCGGTTCCTTGCCAGCGCAGCGGTCGTCGCCAGGTACCAGTGCGGGCCCAATCGCTACGTTGGATATCGGCCCGCCCAAACGGGCACTCCCTGCTGGACAAGCAAGCGCGTGGTTTCAAATAGCGGCAGCCCCACGACGGCAGAGTGACTGCCCTGAATTTCTTCGACGAACACCGAAGCAAGCCCTTGTATGGCATAGCCACCGGCTTTGTCCACAGGCTCACCAGTCTGCCAGTAGCAGGCGATTTCCTCGCGGCTCAATGAGCGCATGGTGACATGAGTCGTGACACAACATGAGAGTATACCCAGCGGCCCACTCACTGCCACCGCGGTCAGTACTTGATGCGTGCCCCCCGAGAGCCGTTTCAACATCTCGGCGGCATGTTGCTGGTCTCGGGGCTTGCCAAGAATATCCCCCGCCACCACGACTGCCGTATCCGACCCGAGCACCGGCAAGTGCGTTCGGGCCATGGCCGCGCTGGCCTTGGCGATGGCCAGTCGCTCCACATACGCCAAGGCCGACTCATCGGCCAGCGGCGTTTCATCGATATCGCTGGGCAGCACGCTGACAGGCACGCCAATCGACGCCAGCAGCGCCTTGCGACGCGGCGACGCAGACGCCAGGCAGAGCACCGGCGGGGAGGATGCGCCGGAAATCACTTCGCTCATGTTCCACTGCTCATCATGCGCCGCTCCAGAGCCACCAGCATGGTGGCCAGCCAAGGCCACAACAGCGCACTCATCAGCGAGGGAATCAAGAAAGAGAGGTGGATCGAAAACTCGCCGGTCAAGGTACGCAACCACTGCTCGACCAGCTGCACCAGCCCCAGCAGCACCAGCACCAGCACGGCCTGCTGCACCAGCGAGTAAGCGCGAAAACGTGGATAGACCATGGCAGCCAGAAACGCCAACAGCGACAAGATGAGCGCGTGTTGGCCCAGCGCGGTCCCTTCGATCAGGTCTAGCAGCAGGCCCACCACGAAGCCGTGAAAGACCCCGACTCGGTCCGGTGAGCGCATGCTCCAGTAGATGAGCATGAGGCCCACCCATTCGGGGCGAAACACCTGCCAGCCATCCGCCACCGGCATGACCTGCAAGCACAGCGCCAGCAGCAGGCTCAGCCAAACGGCGAACAGCGGCACAACGGGAGCCCTAGCCATCAAGGCGCCTCCTGTGAATGAGACTCAGCCAGACGCTGAGCGGCATGCACGGCCTGAGCCGAGATATCCATGGACTCGTCCCAGTCAGACGCGTCGAACTCTTCGCGGGGTGGTGGAAAGAGCATCAGGAAATGCCGTGAGCGTTGCAGCTGGGCGGCTGGCTCGGCCATGACACGTGCAAACGGTTGGCCGGGGTCATGGTACACCTCGGTGACACGGGCCACGGGATACCCAGGAGGAAAGCGACCCGCCAACCCGGAGGTGGTCAACAAGTCTCCTTCGCGAATGTCGGCAGTATCCGGTACGTGCAACACGCTGACGCTGCCATAACGGCCGGTGCCCTGCACGATGAAACGCAGGCCGTTTCGATTGACCTGAACCGGCAAGGCATGACTTGCATCCACCAGCAGCAGCACGCGGCTGGAGTAGGCAGACACAGCGGTCACCTGACCGACCAACCCAGACGCATCGATCACTGGCTGTCCGACATAGGCGCCGTTACGATGCCCTCGGTCGACGACCATTTGATGGGTAAAGGGGTCGTTGTCCAGCGACAGCAATTCAGCCGTGATGTAGGGAATCTCACGACGCTCGCCCGCCTTGAGCAGCGTGCGCAGCTCGGCGTTTTCGGCGGTCAGGTTGGCGAGCCGCTGCCCACGATGGGACAGCGTCAGTATCTGCTCACGCAGGCGGCGATTCTCATCCACCAGCGCTTGCTGGTCAGAGAGCGCCAGCGCCCCCCAGTTCAAGACGTCGCTGGGCACGCTCACCACCCACTGAATAGGGGCAACGACCATGGTCATCTGGGCGCGAATATCTTCCATGCGCGTGAAACGCTGGTCGACAAACATCAGCACGCTTGCCGCCAGCACACAGAAGAAAAGCCGGTAACCGGGTAACGGTCCGTGTGAAAACAGCGGTTTAATAGGCAATCCCCCGCGTCAAACCGCTGCGATCAATCGCTCGACAGTAACTCAAAGGTATGCTGGTCAATCATCTCCAGCGCCTTGCCACCGCCACGCGCCACGCAGGTCAGCGGATCTTCGGCCACGATGACCGGCAGGCCCGTCTCTTCGGCGATCAGCTTGTCGAGGTCACGCAGCAGCGCGCCACCGCCGGTCAGCACCAGGCCGCGTTCGGCGATGTCCGAGGCAAGCTCGGGGGGCGACTGTTCCAGCGCGCTCTTGACGGCAGATACGATAGAACCCAGCGTTTCCTGGAGCGCCTCGAGAATCTCGTGGGAGTTGAGCGTGAAGCTGCGCGGGATGCCCTCCGCCAGGTTACGGCCGCGCACGTCGATCTCGCGCAGCTCGCCACCCGGGTAGGCACACCCGATCTCTTCCTTGATGCGCTCGGCCGTGGCTTCGCCGATCAGGCTACCGTAATGGCGGCGCACGTACGCGGTGATCGCCTCGTCAAAACGGTCACCGCCTACGCGGATCGATTCGGAATAGACCACCCCGTTGAGCGAGATGATGGCGATCTCGGTGGTACCGCCACCAATGTCCACCACCATCGACCCCTGCGCTTCTTCTACCGGCAAGCCTGCGCCGATGGCCGCAGCCATGGGCTCTTCGATCAGGAAGACTTCGCGGGCACCCGCCCCTTCGGCGGACTCGCGGATGGCACGGCGCTCTACCTGAGTCGACATGCAGGGCACGCAGACCAGGACACGCGGGCTGGGCGTCAGAAACGTGCTCTGATGCACCTTGCGAATGAAGTGCTGGAGCATCTGCTCGGTAACGGTAAAGTCGGCAATGACGCCGTCCTTCATGGGTCGAATGGCCGTGATATTGCCAGGCGTGCGACCGAGCATACGCTTCGCGTCGGCGCCGACCGAAGCCACGCTGCGCATGCTACCGGATTGGCGGATGGCGACTACGGACGGTTCATCGAGCACGATGCCACGACCGCGTACATAAATCAGTGTGTTGGCCGTACCCAAGTCGATCGACAGATCGCTGGAAAACAGCCCCCTCAAACGTTTGAACATGGATGTTGTTACCTAGTGCAGACCGGGAACCCTGTGCGGATGCAAACGGTATCACCGCAACCCCTTGGCAGCAAGCACGAGTCGTGCCCAATAGTGCCCGAGGGGGGCAATATGTGGTACCTTTTGCGGCTATTTTCCACGTCTGCTCCACAAGACGAATTTAAGATGACCGTATGTATACCGCTCAAAGCGGAATATGTTCCATCACGTTTGCGAGGAAACCTCGATCATGGCGCTTGAAGAATCTCATGTGCGCCGGGCCGCACATCTGGCCCGACTCGCCGTCAGCGATGACCAAGCCAGTGGCTTTGTCGACGATCTCAGCCGCATTCTGGACATGGTCGACCAGCTCCAGAGCGTGGATACCGAAGGCGTGGCGCCACTGGCCCACCCGCTGGATGCCACGCAGCGCCTGCGCGCCGACGAAGTCACCGAAACCAATCAGCGCGACGCTTTCCAGCGCTGTGCTCCGGCAGTGGAAAACGGCCTGTATCTGGTGCCTCGCGTGGTTGAATAACCGCCGCACCCCGCTCGTTTCTGCTTATTTCATTCGCCCCCGAACGGAGCTTCCGGGTCATGCACGATAAAACCGTAACGCAGCTCGCCGCCGCCCTGGATAGCGGTGAACTCTCCAGCCGAGAGCTGACCTCCCACTTTTTGCAGCGCATCGAAAAAGCCGATGGCAAGCTCAACAGCTTCATCACGGTGACCGCCGAGCAGGCGCTGAACCAGGCCGAAGCCGCCGACCAGGCACGAGCGGCAGGCAAGGCGAGCAAGCTGGCTGGCATCCCCTTGGCGCTGAAAGACATTTTCTGCACCCAGGGCGTCAAGACCACCTGCGGCTCCAAAATGCTCGATAATTTCATCGCGCCTTACGATGCCACCGTGGTGGAAAAGCTGGCGGCCGCTGGCACCATCAGTCTCGGCAAGACCAATATGGACGAGTTCGCCATGGGCTCGTCCAACGAAAACAGCCACTATGGCGCGGTCAAGAACCCCTGGGACCTGACGGCAGTCCCCGGCGGCAGCTCCGGCGGTAGCGCGGCGGCGGTAGCGGCAGGGCTAGTACCTGCGGCCATGGGCACCGACACCGGCGGCTCCATTCGTCAGCCGGCCGCGTTCTGCGGCATCACCGGATTGAAGCCCACCTATGGGCGCGTCTCCCGTTACGGCATGATTGCCTACGCCTCCAGCCTCGACCAGGCAGGCCCGATGGCACGCACGGCTGAAGATTGTGCCCTGCTGCTCAACGTGATTGCCGGGCACGACCTGCGCGACTCCACCAGCGTCGCCCGTGGCGTACCTGACTACACCGAAACCCTCAACGCGCCGCTGTCAGGCCTGAAAATCGGCCTGCCCAAGGAGTATTTTGGCGACGGCCTCGACCCGGAAGTCGAGCAAGCCGTGCGTGATGCCGTCAAGGTTTACGAGTCGCTGGGCGCCACGGTGCGGCAGGTCAGCCTGCCGCACACGCACTACGCCATCCCGGCCTACTACGTGATTGCCCCCGCTGAAGCTTCCTCCAACCTGTCGCGCTTCGACGGCGTGCGCTTCGGTCACCGCTGCAAGGCGCCTGCCGACCTGATTGACCTTTACACCCGCTCGCGGGCCGAAGGGTTTGGTGAAGAGGTCAAGCGGCGTATCCTGATTGGCACCCACACCCTGTCGGAAGGCTTCTTCGACGCTTATTACACCAAGGCCCAGAAGGTGCGTCGCCTGATTCGTCAGGACTTCCTCGACGCCTTCGAAGATGTCGATGTACTGATGGGCCCCGCATCGCCCACGCCCGCCTTCGACCTGGGCGCGAAGAAAGACCCGGTGTCGATGTACCTGCAGGATATCTACACCATTGCCGTGAACCTGGCGGGCATTCCCGGCATCAGCGTTCCGGCCGGATTTGCGGGCGGCCGCCCGGTGGGCCTGCAAATTCTCGGCACGCACTTTGCCGAAGCGCAGCTGCTCAACGTCGCTCACCAGTTCCAGCAAGCCACCGACTGGCATCTCAAACTGCCTGCCTTTGCCGAGGAGAACGCCTGATGCAATGGGAAACCGTGATTGGGCTCGAGGTCCACGTTCAGCTCGCAACGCGTTCCAAGATATTTTCCGGCGCCTCGACGGCGTTTGGCGCCGAGCCGAACACCCAGGCCTGCGCCGTTGATCTGGGCCTACCTGGCGTGCTGCCCGTCTTGAACGAACAGGCGGTCGCCATGGCCGTTCAGTTCGGCCTGGCCGTCCACGCCGAGATCCCGGAAGTATCGGTCTTCGACCGCAAGAACTACTTCTACCCCGACTTGCCCAAGGGCTACCAGACCAGCCAGATGTATCACCCCATCGTGGGCGCTGGCGAGGTGGAAATCACCCTAGACGACGACACCACCAAGCGCATCCGCATCCACCATGCTCACCTGGAAGAAGATGCAGGCAAGTCGCTGCATGAAGACTTCCACGGCATGACCGGCATCGACCTGAACCGCGCAGGCACCCCGCTGCTGGAGATCGTCTCCGAACCGGACATGCGCAACGCCAAGGAAGCAGCGGCCTATCTGAAGGCCATCCACTCCATCGTGACCTACCTGGGCATTTCCGACGGCAACATGGCCGAAGGCTCGATGCGCTGTGATGTCAACGTCTCGGTGCGCCCCAAAGGCCAGGAAGCGTTCGGCACGCGCGCAGAAATCAAGAACGTCAACTCGTTCCGCTTCGTGGAGCGCGCCATCGCCTTCGAAGTCGAGCGTCAGATCGAGCTGATCGAAGATGGCGGCAGCGTGGTGCAGGAAACCCGCCTGTACGACCCTGAGCGCGATGAGACCCGCAGCATGCGCACCAAGGAAGAAGCCAACGATTACCGCTACTTCCCCTGCCCCGACCTGCTGCCCGTGGTCCTCGATGAAGCGTACCTGGAGCATCTGCGCAGCCAGTTGCCGGAACTGCCAGCCGACAAGCGCGCTCGTTTCCAGGACGCGCTGGGGCTATCGGCTTACGATGCCAGCGTACTCTCGGCCAGCCGCGAAATGGCGGAGTTCTTCGAGGAAGTCCACCGAGTGTGCGGCGATGCCAAACAGGCGGCCAACTGGGTTCAGGGCGAGCTGTCCGGTGCATTGAACCGGGAAAACCTGAGCATTCAGAACAGCCCCGTCTCGGCCCAGCAGCTGGGCGAAGTGGTACGCCGCGTGCTCGATGGCACCATCAACGGCAAGGCCGCCAAGCAGGTCTTCCAGGCGCTGTGGAATGGCCAGGGGGAGAGCGCCGATGCCATCATCGATGCCAAAGGGCTGAAGCAGGTGACCGATACTGGCGCCATCGAAGGCATGATCGATCAGGTCATCGCCGAGAGCCCGGCCCAGGTCGCTCAGTACCGCGATTCGGAGCCCGAGAAGCGCGGCAAGATGATCGGCTACTTCGTGGGCCAGGTCATGAAGGCCTCTCGCGGCACCGCCAACCCCCAGCAGGTGAACGACCTGCTCAAGACCAAGCTGGACGCTCTGCTGTAACGCGCCCCCAGTGCCAGTGCATCACCATGAGCGGCTGCTTCGGCAGCCGCTTTGCGTGGAGGGGGACTCGCTCAGCTATTTTCAACAGCTACTCTCAACAGCTACTCTCTACAGCTACTTTCTACAACTAACCTCTACAACCAGCCGCTACAGCTGGCTGGGCTGGGTGAAGCGCTGCAGCTGAGCGCACCCTGCTGCCCAGACGTCGGCCTCCAGCTCGGCAATGGCCGCCGTGGGGAAACCCAGCCCTTGGCTCGGCGAGCCTTCGATCAACAACCCTGCCAACTCGCCCACCAGCGGCATATGGCTGACCAGCATGATGGGCCCTTGGGGCTGTTGTGCCATCAGCCACTCGGCCACGTCACTGGCGGAATCGTCTGGCGTGATGAACGCTAATGTATTCAAGGGAATGCCCAGGGCATCACGAATATGCTCAGCGGTTTGCTGTGCGCGCACATAGGGGCTGGCATACAGCACGGGGGTGGCAAGCTCCCCCTCACTGACACGCGCGGCCAGCCAGCGCGCCATGGCGCCCGCCTCCTGTTCGCCGCGGCGAGTCAGCGCACGCACCGGGTCTGGAAAGCCGGGAGCGGCTTCACCATGCCGCATGATCAGCAGTGGGCTCGCGCCAACATGGCGCAGCGCCTGATTTCCCTGGTCACTCATGAACATCTCCTTTGCTGACAGCTACCCGAGGGGGCGATGTCTGTTCCCGATGCGCCTGCTGCACGGCCTCACGGGGCAGAATGAACTCGACGTCGCTGCTTTGCTCGCCCAGCATCAGCGTGCGCGCCATTTCCTGGGCGGGCACGCCATCGAACAGCACCCGCTTCAGCCCTTCCGCCAGCGGCATGTAAACGCCCAACTCCTCAGCCTTGGCGCACACCAGCTTGACGGTATTGACCCCTTCCGCGACCTGCCCCAACGCTTCTACCGCAGCCTCCAGGTCACGCCCCTCGCCCAGCGCATACCCCACCCGATAGTTACGCGACAGATTCGAGGAGCAGGTCACGATCAAGTCACCTACTCCCGCCAACCCCAGAAACGTCATCGGATTGGCCCCCTGGGCCACGGCAAACCGGCTCATCTCCGCCAGTGCACGGGTCATCAGCATGCTGCGGGTGTTTTCACCCATGCCCAGTGCCGCTGCCATGCCTGCGGCGATGGCATAGATATTCTTGAGTGCCCCGCCCAGTTCGACGCCGTGCCGGTCATTACTGGCGTAAACGCGGAAATAGCGACACCCCAGCACCTGCTGCACCCGGGTACGCGTCAGGGCATCGGCGCTGGCAATCACGGTCGCGGTCAGCTGTTTATCGGCAATCTCGGAGGCCAGGTTCGGGCCCGCGATCACGCCAATATGGCTAAAGCCGGTCTCCTGCTCCAGCACCTGGCTCATCAGCAGAAAACTCTCCTGCTCGATCCCCTTGGTGGTGCTGACGAGAATCTGCTGGGCGGTCAGCCACGGCTTGGCCGCCTGCACCACGCTGCGAAACGCCTTGGAGGGAATGGCGATCAGCACCAGCTCCGCCCCGACCAGGACGGCTTCCAGGTCAGTGGACGCCTCGACGGCAGGGTTGATCGGATAATCGGGCAGGTAGCGGCCATTACGGTGCTCCTGATTGATCTGCGCCACCAGCGCTTCGTCACGCATCCACTGGCGCACCTGGGCACCGTTGTCTGCCGCAATGCTGGCCAAGGCGGTACCAAAACTCCCCCCGCCCAGCACGGCGACCTTAATCTGTTGCTCATCCGCCATGATGACATCCTGATCGTTTAGCATTCATAGTGATCACCTACTTTATCACCAACGGCCGCCTTCGCCGTTCAAAACAGGCCGAAAAACAAACGGCCCGCCTGGCAGGCCAGGCGGGCCGCATCCCTCAACGAATGGACATCACGCGGTCAGCACGCTGTTCAGCCGCTTCACGTAAGCCGCCGGGTCGTCCAGGTGGCCACCTTCGGCAATGATCGCCTGATCGAGCAGAATATGCGCCAGCTGGGCAAACAGCTCGCCTTCGCTGCCTTCGAGCCTCGCCACCAGCGCATGATCGGGGTTGAGCTCGAGAATGGGCTTCACTTCGGGCAGTTTCTGCCCCGCGGCCTCCATGATGCGTCGCATCTGATAGCCCATCTCATGCTCCGGCAGCACCACACAGGCAGGCGAGTCGGTCAGGCGGTGAGTGACCTTCACCGACTGCACGTGCTCGCCCAGCGCTTCCTGAACGCGCTTGACCAACGCCTCTTTTGCCTTGGCGGTCTCTTCTTGAGCCTGCTTTTCGGCTTCGTCTTCGACATCGCCCAGGTCCAGCTCGCCTTTGGCCACGTCGGCGAAAGACTTGCCATCGAACTCGGTCAGGTGGCTCATCAGCCACTCATCGATACGATCGGAGAGTAGCAGCACCTCGATACCTTTCTTGCGGAAGATCTCCAGGTGAGGGCTGTTCTTCGCGGCATTGAAGCTGTCGGCCACCACGTAGTAGATCTTCTTCTGACCTTCCTTCATGCGCTCGACGTATTCGGCCAGAGAATGCTCCTGGGTGGACGTGTCGGTATGCGTGGAAGCAAAGCGCAGCAGACCGGCGATTTTCTCGCGGTTGGCGAAGTCTTCACCCGGCCCTTCTTTCAGCACGCTGCCAAAGGTGTTCCAGAACGTCTGGTACTGTTCGCTATCCTTGGAAAGCTTCTTGAGCATGTCCAGGGCACGCTTGGTCAAGGCGCCCTTGATCTTGTCGACCTTGGGGTCCTGCTGCAGCAGCTCACGAGAGACGTTCAGCGACAAATCGCGGGTGTCCAGCACGCCCTTGATGAAACGCAGGTAGAGCGGCAGGAACTGTTCGGCGTCATCCATGATGAATACCCGCTGAACGTACAGCTTGACGCCTCGGGAACCGTCACGGTCGAACATGTCGAACGGTGCACGGCCCGGCACGTAGAGCAGGCTGGTGTACTCCAGCTTGCCCTCGACCTTGTTGTGACTCCAGGTCAGCGGGTCGCTGAAGTCATGTGCCACGTGCTTGTAGAACGCCTTGTATTCGTCGTCCGACACATCGCTCTTGGGACGTGCCCACAGCGCCGTGGCTTCGTTGACGGTTTCCCAGGTGGTGACTTCACTGCCTTCGATCTCGTTGCCCTCGTCGTCACGGGCGGTCTCGACCTTGGGCATGCGCACCGGCACTTCGATGTGATCGGAGTACTTGCGCACCAGGCTTTGCAGGCGGTAGTCGTCGGCAAACTCCTTGGCATCTTCTTTCAGGTGCAGAGTGATCTCGGTGCCGTGCACCTCGCGCTCGATATCGGCCACGGTGAACTCACCTTCGCCCCGCGAGCGCCACTCGACGCCTTCCGACGCGGCGGTGCCCGCCTTGCGAGTGCGCACGGCGACTTCGTCTGCCACAATGAAGCCAGAATAGAAACCGACACCGAACTGACCGATCAGCTTGGCATCCTTCTGCTGTTCACCGGAAAGCTGCTTGAGAAACTCGGCGGTGCCTGAACGGGCGATGGTCCCCAGGTTGGCGATGACATCTTCGCGATTCATGCCGATACCGTTGTCACGCAAGGTAATGGTGTTGGCATCACGGTCGTGCTCGATTTCGATGCGCAGCTCGCTGTCACCTTCGTACAGGGCGTCGTTGTCCAGGGCTGCATAGCGCAGCTTGTCGCAGGCATCCGCTGCGTTGGAAATCAGCTCACGCAGGAATATCTCCCGGTTGGAGTACAGGGAGTGGATCATCAGGTTCAGAAGCTGCTTGACTTCGGTTTGAAAGCCAAGGGTTTCTTCGTGGTTCGCCGTGGTCATGCGCTTAGCCCTCATCTATTTCGTGTGGCGTGTCGCCTCTGCCAGCCAAGCAGAGGCGTCAAACAGGATGAAGGCAATATGGGGATAAGTGATGGGATTTCAAGCGCTAGCCAACCAGCCGCGCCGATCAGGCAGCCGTCGACGCTGCTTCGTTCTCGGCCTTCCAGGCGCGATATTCGGCCAGGTGGCGATCCACACGGTTCAACAGCCAACCGACGATCAGCACATCGTCGACCAGGCCAATGATGACCAGGAAATCAGGGATGAGATCAAAGGGCATGACCAGATAGGCCAGTGCCAGAGCCATGGTACCGAAGGCGGCCCAAGGCACCGGCCTGAAGCTGCCACGCAGTACGTCGCGGGTCATGGGCAGGAAAAGCGTGAGCGCACGGGCTACTCGTTTGATGGCCCAGGCCCGACCTTTCAAGCGACGAAACAACCACCAGCTAGATAATCGTGCCATCGTCAGGGAATCCTCTCAGGGTACAATGGTCAGAACGTCATTTGGCCAAATAGTTCATGATCGCGACGGCCACGCGACGGTGGCCATCACCTACTCGACCGTCATATCAGCCAGTTCCAGTTAAAGAGGGAGTGCCATGCAGGCAACGCCATTTCGTTCTACCCTTCGCACGCTGTGTGCCGCGGCACTGATCGGCCTGCCATCTGCGTCCTGGGCCGCCTCGGACGAGGCCATGCGCGATGCATTGAACGCCGCCCGCCAGCAGCAGTGGCAACAAATCGACCAGAGCGCCATCGACGGGCATATCCTCAGCGGCTATGTGGAGTATCACCGGCTACGCCAGCAGTTGCCCAACGTCTCTGTCAGCCAGGTACTGCAGTTCATCGAGCAGCACGGTGACTCCCCCCTGGGTGAGTGGCTGCGCGGCCAGGCCATTGCCAACTACGGCTATGCGGGCCGTTTCAGCGACCTGCTGGCCGTCGCCGATGGCGAACCCGCCGGTACGGCACGGCAGTGCTACTACTACACGGCACTCCTCGACCGCGCCCCCGAACAGGCACGCACGGCGGGCCTGGCGCTGTGGCGCGTGGGCAGCTCACAGCCGGACGCCTGCAACGCCCTGTTCAGCCGCCTGCGCGCGGATGGCACCATCGATGCCACCGCCATCTGGGAGCGCAAGATGCTGGCCTGGCAAGCAGGCGAGCAGCGCTTGAGCACTTACCTGGGAGGATTGCTCAGCGGCCAGTGGCAAACGGCCATCGATACGGCGGAGCGGGCCAACACAAGCCTCAACAGCCTGACCACGGCCCCCACTTGCCTGGGGCCTGAATGCGCCGCCACGGCAGCGTTCTATCAGGCGGCCATGCAGCGCTATACCCGCGAAGACACGCCCCGTGCCTTTGCCGCCTGGCAACAGATCGCCCCGCGCCTGACGCTGGCGCCCAGCGACCAGCAGGTCATCGAGGAGGAGCTGGCCTTCTACGCCCTGGTGCGCGACGTGCCCGGCACGCTGAGCTGGGTAGACAGCGTGCTGCCTTCCTTGCAGAGCGAACGGGTGCTGGAGCTTCGGGTGCGCCGCGCCCTGGCGGAGCGCCAATGGACCGACGTCATTCACTGGATTGCAGAGATGCCCGCCAGCCAGCAGGAGAGCAGCCGCTGGCAGTACTGGCTGGGACGCGCCAACGAACAGCTGGGTAATCAGGAAGCTGCTCAGGCGCGCTACCAGCAGGCCGCTCTGGACCGTAGCTTCTATGGCTTTGCCGCCGCTGAAAAAATCGGCCAGCCGTACCGACTCAACCACGAGCGCCACCACTTCGACGAAGCCACCCGCGAGGATATCGCGCGACTGCCCGCCGTACAGCGCACGCAAGCGCTGTTGCGCATTGGTGAAGAGGGCCTGGCCAACAGCGAGTGGCTGCATGCCGTTCGCGAAGCGTCGCCTTACCAGGCTCGCGCCCTCGCCGACTACGCTGCCCAGCAGCAGTGGCATGCCCGGCTGGTACAAACCACGATTGCCGGTGAGATGTGGGATGCCCTGGAGTGGCGCTTCCCACCCGCCTACCGGGACAGTTTTCTGCATTGGGGCCGCATGACCGGGGTAGACCCCTTCCTGCTGATGGCGATCACCCGTCGGGAGAGCGCCTACAACCCCGTGGCGCTGTCACCGGCTGGCGCACGCGGCCTGATGCAGCTGATGCCCGGCACCGCCACGCAGGTCAGTCGCCAACTGGGACTCAGCGACCCCGGGCCTTACGGCGTACTCGACCCCGAACTGAACATTCGCCTGGGCAGTACCTATCTGCGTGACAAGCTCGACCGTTACCGTGGCAACCGCCTCGCCGCGACGGCAGCTTACAATGCCGGCCCTGGTCGCGTAGACCAGTGGCTAAGCAGTAACAGCATGGAGTCGTTCGACCTGTTCGTGGAGAGCATCCCCTTCCGCGAAACCCGCGATTACGTGCAGGCCGTGCTGAGCTATCGAGTCATCTTCGAGAGCCTGGCCAACGGCGGTAGCAGCGAAGGCGTCTCGCTATTGAACGACAGCGAGCAGAGCGTTCGCTACGACCGCGCGCTGGTTCAACGCTAAGCCTGTCTCCGCTTCCCTCCCGCGCCCGGTCACACCGGGCGCTGCTCCAGCGCCAGCCGCAGCCCGAACATGACCAACACCGCCCCCGTGGCCGCATTCAGGGTTTGTGCAAAGCGCGCGCTGGCCAGCCATTTGCTGGCGCCCCCGACCATCAATACCACGCTGATCTGCCACACATTGGCAATCACGAAGTGAATGCTTGCCAGCCACAGCGACTTCAGCAGGGCGGGGTCGGTGGGCGCGATGAACTGCGGCAGGAAGGCCATGTAAAACACCACGGTCTTGGGGTTCAGCACGTTCGACAGCAACCCTTCCTTGATGGGCTGCCAGAGCGGGACAGGCGCAGCGTTCTGCATGACGCCTTTGACGGGCAGCGGCGTTCCTCTACGGGCGGCCATCAAACTGGAAACCCCCAGCCAGATCAGATAGGCCGCCCCGGCCAACTTGAGCGCATTGAATGCCCAAGCCGATTGCAGAAGAATCAGCGAAATGCCCAGCGCCGACACCGTTGCGTGCACGAAGAGGCCGCAGCAGATGGCCACGCTGGTGGCAATACCGTCGCGCAGGCCACCGCGTGCCGTATTGCGGATCACCAGCAGGGTATCCACCCCGGGGCTGACAGAGAGCAGCGTGATAGCCACCAGAAACGGGATGAACTGCGCGTCGATCAAGGTAAAAGGCATGCGTATCAGGCTCGCAAAAGACGTTGACGGGAAGGTTTTCGGGGCCACTGGACGACCCGGCTATTTGCTTCTAAAGTGAATTTCGCGGGCAAACACCGTGAATGCCCGTCTAATCATCAAGCACGTTAAGGACATGAATGATGGCAACTGGTACTGTCAAGTGGTTCAACGATACGAAAGGTTACGGCTTCATCTCTCCCGATGACGGCGGTGACGATCTCTTTGCCCACTTCTCCGAAATTCAGGCGGAAGGCTTCAAGACCCTGCAGGATGGTCAAAAAGTCAGCTTCGAAGTGACTCAGGGTAAAAAAGGCCTTCAGGCATCCAACATTCGCCCGGTATGACCCAGGCCAATGTAGAAGGCCCGCTCTGGCGGGCCTTCTTTTTTTCGCTCTCGCATGACTCTAGCGTTTCAAGAGGTCATGCGATCAGGGGGACGTCGTCCCGTTGCGCGCCCCTGAGTTTTCCAGCCGTTCCCGCTCCAGCTCTTCGAACTGCTCTTCCAGGCGTCGCTGGGCTTCCTCGAAACGGCGCTCGGTGTCCTCGATCAGGGCGTCCACGTCAGTGGCTTCCAGGCCATCGTCCAGACGGGCACCATTCGTGATGGCGCTATCCGTTTCCCAGTCGCCCGACAAGCGATCGCTCTCCATGGGTTCCAGCTCAGGGCGCTGCTGCTCCACTTCCTGAAACTGCTCTTCGAGCTGGCGCTGGGCCTCTTCGAAGCGGCGCTCGGTTTCGGCGATCATGTCGTCTACGTCAGAACGCGTGGTTTCCCCCGGCATGGCACTGGCCTCGTCCAGAGCGTCGTCGGGGTCGGCCCCCAGCGTCTCTTCACCGGCCTGCAGCTCGCTGGCTTCCGGCACGCCGGGTTCTTGCTCATCGCCCTCGCGCATCGCTTCGGCGGCTTCCAACTGCTCCGCGGCCTGACGCGCTTCAATATCGTCCTCGACCTCCTGCGGGTCCGGCACCTCGTCCTCCCCGTCGTCCTGCGCCGCCTCCGTGGTGGCAGCCCCCTCCTCCTCAGTCAGCGTGGCAGGGGTCTCTTCCGGGGAAACGTTGGCTTCTTCCTGGCTGTCGCCACAGGCACTGAGTAACAGCGCCATGCTGGCCAAAACAGGCATCCAGAGTCGATTCACCATTGCGTATAGCTCCTTAAAACATCGTATTCAATGACTCAATTATGACAGTCTAGTGGCGTTCATTGGCCGACAACAGCGCACACCCTTCGGGTAGCAGCACCTTGAGCGCCAACGGCACTACCTCTGCCGTAAAGCGCTCGTAGCGCTTCGCTTCGCCATCCAGGGTCAGCGGCCAGGGGTCATCCTCCGGTCTGGTAGTCACGGTCAATTGGCTGGCCGTGAAGTAGCGCACGTAGCGGCCGTCCGGCGGAAAATGCTGCAGCTCGCCTAACAAGGCAGGCAGTTCCAGCACCGAACGGAAATCCTTGACCAGCAGGACATCCAGCCGCCCATCGTCCAACCGGGCCCTGGGTGCCAGCACCTGACCGCCCCCTGATTGACGCCCGTTGCCCAGCGCCAGCAGCAGCAGCGAAGCGGCCTGTTCGCTGTCGGCCCAATGCAGCGTGCCGTGATAACTGCGGTGCCGCCACGCCTTGAGCGCGCCCATTAGCGAGTAGGCACCCCCACCCAGCATGCGCTTGAGGGTCTTGGGGGTCGAAGAGGTAATTTCGGCCCCAAAGCCACCGGTGGTCATGTTGACGTAGTAGCTGACCGACTGCTCGCCGTTGGCTTCCGCCGTCATGCGAATCACGTCGATGGGCGCCGCTGCGAGCGAGATAGCCGCTTGCAGCGCAGGCCCAGGCTCCAGGGGCAGCCCTACCGACGTGGCGAAATCATTGGCACTGCCCAACGGCACGATACCCAGCGGGGGGCGGTGGTCATGGGGTAGGCGCATCAATCCATTGACCACCTCGTTGACTGTGCCATCGCCGCCACAGGCCACCACGTGGGTCGCCCCCAAAGCCTCTGCGTCGGCCGCAAAGTCGGCGGCATCGCCCCCTTCCCAGGTGGCACGTACCGTGATGGCAACGCCTGCCTTGCGCTGGGCGGCTACCGCCTCGCGCAGCTCAGGGTCGCCCGCTGATTTTCCGTTGATGATCAGTAGATAGTGCTTGTTCGGATCTGTCACTGGCGCGTTTCCTTTCCCTGGTTAAACCGCAAGAACGATCTTAAGCCAATGCTTTTTCGACCACCTCGTAGACGTTCGCCGAAAGCGGCTCCTGGCGAATGCGCATCAGTTCCTGGCGCATCAGCTGCTGGCGAGCCTCGTCAAAGCGCTGCCAGCGGGTCAACGGCGTGATCAGCCGTGCAGCAATTTCCGGGTTGAGTCGATTCAACTCGATCACCACATCGGCCAGTAAAACATAGCCCTGCCCGTCCAGGCGATGGAAGTTCACTCGGTTCTGAGTAAATGCCCCCACCAGCGCACGCACCTTGTTGGGGTTCTTGATCGAGAAGGCCGGGTGCTGCATCAAGTAGCGTACCCGCTCCAGCACATCCGCCTGAGGCCGGGTAACCTGGATGGTAAACCACTGGTCCATGACCAGCGGGTCGTGGGCCCACTTTTCGCCAAACGTTTTCAGGGCAGGTGCCGCCAGGTCGTCACGGTCGCTGTGCGCCAGCAGCGTCAGGGCGTGCCGAACATCGGTCATGTTGTGTCCCGCCGTGAACTGCGCTTCGCACAGCGCCACGGCTTCGTCATCCTCGATCGACATCAGATAGGAGAGCGCCACGTTTTTGAGGCTGCGCTGGGCAATTTGTTCAGCCGAAGGTGCATAGGCCGCATCACTGAGATTATCCTGGTAGACCGCCAGGAACTCCTCGCGTAGGGCCAGCGCCAACGACTGGCGAACGAATTCTCGCGCCGCATGGATGGCATCCACATCGACGATCGGCTGCAGCTCGGCAATGTAGGCCTCGGTGGGCAGCGTGAGCATCTCGGCCAGCACGGCCTTGTCCTGCATGGGGCCCGTCAACAGGGTTCTGAAGGCCTCCACCACGCGACCGTCCATGACTTTTTCGACCCCATTGCGATGAGCGGCGATCAGATCGTCCAGCGCCAGCATGGCCAGCCGCTGACCGGCATCCCAGCGATTGAAGCCATCGCTGTCGTGGGTCAGCAAGAACGCCAGCTCTTCCCGTGAATAGGGGAAGTGCAGCTTCACCGGGGCCGAGAAATCGCGCAGCAGCGAGGGTACTGGCGCTTCAGGAACGTCGGTGAACACAAACGTCTGCTCATCGTCGGTCAAGTGCACCACGGCATCCTTGCCCAGCGACTCGCCGTTCAGCATCAGGGTCAGGTCATGGCCCGACTTGGTGCCGACCAACCCCATACGCACGGGGATGTGCAGCGGCTGCTTCACCGGCTGGCCGGGCGTCGCCGGGGTACGCTGGCGCAGCGTCAGGCGGTACACGGCATTGGCATAGTCGTATTCGCCGTTGGCGTCTATCTCGGGGGTGCCCGCCTGAGCGTACCAGCGCATGAACTGCTCCAGATCCAGCCCCGATACTTCGGCCATGCAGCCGACGAAGTCTTCGATAGTCACCGCCTGACCGTCGAAGCGCTCGAAGTAGCGGTCGGCACCGCGACGGAACGCCTCCCAGCCCAGCAGGTTGCGCAGCATCCGTACGATTTCAGCACCCTTTTCGTAAATGGTCAGGGTGTAGAAATTGGTGATTTCGATATAGTGGTCTGGGCGTACGGGGTGAGCCGTGGGGCCTGCATCTTCAGCAAACTGCGCCGTACGGAAAAACGACACGTCCTGAATACGCTTGACCGGCGCCGAGTTGACGTCCGCCGAGAAGCACTGGTCCCGGAAGACCGTGAAGCCCTCTTTCAGCGACAGCTGAAACCAGTCCCGACAGGTGACCCGGTTGCCCGACCAGTTGTGGAAGTATTCGTGGGCCACGATGCCTTCCACGTTCTGGAAAGCCGCATCGGTGGCGGTATCCGGGTGGGTCAACACGGCTGCCGAATTGAAGATGTTCAGCCCCTTGTTCTCCATGGCCCCCATGTTGAAATCGTTCACCGCCACGATCATGAACAGGTCCAGGTCATACTCACGCCCGTAGGTCTGCTCATCCCAGGCCATGGAGCGCTTCAGCGATGCCATGGCGTGATCGGTCTTGTTCAGGTTTTCCTGCTCTACCCACAGCTGAAGGGTCACGCGACGACCGCTCAGGGTCGTGAAGTGATCCTCGACCTTGTGCAGATTGCCTGCCACCAGGGCAAACAGGTAGCAGGGTTTGGGATGCGGGTCTTCCCAGGTGACGAAGTGACGCCCGCCAGGCAGCTCGCCACGCTCGACGGGATTGCCGTTGGCCAGCAGCACCGGCTCGCTTTCGGCATCGCCCACCACGGTGACTCTGTAAGTGGCCATGACGTCGGGGCGGTCAGGATAAAAGGTGATACGCCGAAACCCCTCGGCCTCGCACTGGGTACAGTACATGCCGTTGGATTGATAGAGTCCTTCCAGAGCGGTGTTGGTGCTGGGTGAAATCTCGACCTCACTCTCCAGCACGAACGCCTCGGGCACCTCACCAATGGTGAGCTGGGTATCGCTCAACTGGTACTCGCTCTCTGCCAGCGGGCGACCGTCGAGCTCGAGCGAGCGCAGGGTCAAATGCTCGCCATTGAGCACTAGCGGCGCCTGCGGCGCGGCCTGGGCATGGCGCTCAATGGTCAAACGTGCCTTGACACGGGTCGCAGTGGGGTCAAGATCAAACGTCAGCTCGGTATGGGTGACCTGATAGTCGGGCGGCTGGTAGTCGCTTAAATAGACCGGCTGCGGATCAGACATGATTCGTGACTCCTGTGGGCAATAAAGTGAACGCGCCGTGGCAGCCTTCGGCTGCACGACGCGGCTATGCGGTTGTGATCAGTCGCGGAAATTATCGAACTGAAGCGGCAGGTCGGGCCCCTCTTCGCCTCGCAGCAGGGCCATCACGCTTTGTAGGTCGTCGCGCTTCTTGCCCGTCACGCGCACCTTTTCGCCCTGTATCTGGGCCTGCACCTTGAGTTTGCTGGCCTTGATACGCTTGACGACGTCCTTGGCTTCGGCCTGGTCGAGCCCCTGCTTGAGCACTACTTCCTGGCGAGCTTTCACTCCGGAAAGCACCGGGTCCTTGATGTCCATGCAGCGCGCATCGATACCCCGTGCGATCAGCCGACTGCGCATCACATCGAGCATCTGTTTGAGCTGGAAGTCGACTTCGGCTTCCAGCTGTACCTTGTCGCCTTCCAGTGCAAAACTGGCATCCACGCCTTTAAAATCAAAGCGCGACTGCACTTCGCGGTTCGCCTGATCCACCGCATTGGCGGCTTCGTGTTGATCGAACTCTGACACAATATCAAAAGATGGCATGACCTGTTTCCTATCGAGACATAGCCTCCTATTCTAGAGCAGCAAGGCACTCAGCGGCCAATTCTGTTACCCGAAGTTTTTACCCAGCGTAAATTCGACAGAGCACGACACCCCATCACGAGGAGATTCGATGAGCGATCGCGAGACGCGTCACAAGGCAGCCATGGAAAAACTCAAGACCCACGTGGACGAGAAAATCGCCAAGGCCACCGAGCAGCGTGGCCTGCTGCTGGTCAATACGGGCAACGGCAAAGGCAAGACCACGGCTGCCTGGGGCACCGTGACCCGGGCGCTGGGCTACGGCTATAAAGTCGGCGTCGTGCAGTTCATCAAGGGGCTATGGGAGTGTGGCGAGCGCAATCGCCTGGAAGAAGACCCGCACTTGAGCGTTGCCATCATGGCCACCGGCTTCACCTGGGATACCCAAAACCGCGAGGCCGACACCGCTGCCTGCCAGGCCGTATGGCAGCAGGCCGAGGCCATGCTGAGCGACCCCGACACCTACCTGGTGGTGCTCGATGAAATCACCTACATGCTCAAGTTCGGCTATCTCGACATCGCCACGGTCAAACAGGCCTTGGCCAATCGACCGAGGGAGCAAACCGTCATCATCACGGGGCGCAACGCCCATCGCGAGCTGGTGGCCATGGCCGACACGGTGACGGAAATGCAGGAGGTGCGTCACGCCTTCAATAACGGACTGCAGGCGCGGCGCGGCATCGACTTTTGAGTCCGCGCCAGGGCTGCAAACAAAACGGGGCGACGTCACCGTCGCCCCGTTTGGCTGGCATCGGCAGGTATTAGCTGTCGAAGGGATTGCGCAGCACGATGGTTTCCACGCGGTCAGGGCCGGTAGAGATGATGTCGATGCTGGTGCCTACCTGCTCTTCCAGGTAGCTGATGTAGGCACGGGCGTTGGCGGGAAGATCTTCGACCTTCTTCGCTCCCAGAGTCGACTCTTTCCAGCCCGGCAGGTCGTGATAGACCGGCTCGACGGCTTCGTAGCCCTCTGAGTCCACCGGATTGTCGAGCACTTCACCGTCCTTGCTGCGATAGCCGACACAGACGCGAATGTTCTCCAGGCCATCGAGCACGTCCAGCTTGGTCAAGCAGATACCCGAGACCGAGTTGATCTGCACGGCGTGGCGCAGGGCCACGGCGTCGAACCAGCCACAGCGACGCGGACGCCCGGTGGTAGCACCGAACTCATGGCCGCGCTCGGCCAGGTGGCGGCCGTGGTCGTCGAACAGCTCGGTGGGGAACGGGCCAGAGCCTACACGCGTGGTGTACGCCTTGGTGATACCCAGCACGTAATCCAGGTACAGCGGACCCACGCCAGAGCCGGTGGCGGTACCACCGGCCGTGGTGTTGGAGCTGGTCACGTAGGGGTAGGTACCGTGGTCGATATCCAGCAGCGAGCCTTGAGCCCCTTCGAACAGAATGTTCTCACCGGCCTTGCGCAGGTCGTGGACCATGCTGACGGTATCGCTGACCATGGGGCGCAGCTCTTCGGCCATCTGCATGGCGCTGTCGAGCACTTCCTGGAAATCCACCGCCGGTTCGCCGTGGTAATTCACCAGTACGAAGTTGTGGTAATCGAGGACTTCACCCAGCTTGGAGGCAAAACGCTCGCGATGCAGCATATCGCCCAGGCGCAGGCCACGACGGGCAACCTTGTCTTCATAAGCCGGGCCGATGCCACGACCGGTAGTGCCGATCTTGGCCACGCCACGGGCCTTTTCTCGCGCCTGATCCAGGCGCACGTGGTACGGCAGGATCAGCGGACAGGCTGGCGACAGGCGCAGACGCTCACGCACCGGTACGCCCTTGGCTTCCAGCTCGCGAATCTCCTTGATCAAGGCTTCCGGAGAGAGCACGACGCCATTGCCGATGACGCAGGTCTTGCCCGGACGCAGCACGCCGGACGGAATCAGGTGAAGAACGGTTTTCTCACCATCGATGACCAGCGTGTGGCCAGCATTGTGGCCACCTTGAAAGCGAACCACGGCAGAAGCGGATTCGGTCAACAGATCGACGATCTTGCCTTTGCCTTCATCGCCCCACTGAGTCCCCAGGACTACGACATTCTTACCCATTATGCACTCGTCTCTTGTGTCAGGGCCGCTGTCTGCCAACGGCCGTCGATAAACTCAAGACGGCGGTCACAGTTGTGCTCCGCCGGCCCAGTACGCTGCCCAGGCAGCGCTTGAATAACGCGTTCACCCTGCTCGCGCAGTGCCACGATGGCAGCATTGAGCGACTCATCCTCCTGGGCTGGCGCCCACACCGCTTTGCGGTCAGGAGATGCTGGCGCCAGGGAGGCCAGCTGTTTCAGATCCATCGAGAAGCCCGTCGCCGGGCGGGCACGCCCAAAGGCACGCCCAGTATCATCATAGCGCCCCCCTTTGGCCAATGCGTAGCCATAACCGGGAACGTAAGCCGCAAACATCATGCCGGTGTGGTACTGATAGCCACGCAGCTCGGCCAGGTCGAAGTACAAGGCCACGTCGAAACGCGCCAACACCCCTTTGTACAACGCTTCCAGCTGATCCAGCGCGGCATTGACCGGCGCCGGTGCGCCCGCAAACCGCTCACGCGCTTCGCTCAGCACCTCGGCGTTGCCGTGCAGTTCGCCAAGCGCCATCAGCATCTCCGCCAATACCGGGTCCTTGACGCTGGCCCCCACTTGCTCGGCCAACTGCCCAGGCGACTTGAGCGCCAGCGCCTCGAACAGCGCACGCTCCTGCTCTTCGCTGAGCGCAGCGGCTTCGACCAGGCTGCGATAGATGCCGATATGCCCCAGCGCCAGGTGGATCTCACTGGCACCGGCGGCATGCAGGCTGGCAAGCGCCAGGTGAATGATTTCGCTGTCGGCTTCGAGCCCCGCATGACCAAACAGCTCGACACCCACCTGCACGGGGCTGCGTCCCCCCTGATGCTGGTCGGCCTTGGCACGCAGCACGTTGGTGCAGTAGCACAGGCGTACCGGCCCCTGACGTTTCAGCGAGTGCGCATCCATTCGCGCTACCTGGGGCGTGACGTCTGCCGAGGCGCCCATCATGCGCCCCGTCAACTGGTCGGTCAGCTTGAAGGTTTGGAGGTCGAGGTCGGTACC
Organism: Halomonas sp. KM007; assembly: GCF_050709225.1. NCBI lineage: Bacteria > Pseudomonadati > Pseudomonadota > Gammaproteobacteria > Oceanospirillales > Halomonadaceae > Halomonas > Halomonas sp. KM007. Next base: position 506,373 of record NZ_CP136131.1, read on the forward strand.
GGTACCGGTCAGCAGCGAGTCGAGAAACTCTACCGGTGGCGGCATTACCTGGTCATAGCCCCAGGCGTGATAAAGATCGAGTAGCGCACGGCGCAGCTCTTCCATGCGGCTTGCCTGAGGCGGCAGCACCTCATCCATGCCGTCGGGCAGTAGCCAGCGGTCAGCGATGGTCATGTGAACAATCCTGCAAGACGATGAAGGCCCGGCCGACGGCACCAGGTGGGCATCTTGACCTGCCCGGCCTGATAACGCACGTAACATGGGGCCACAAAAAAACCGGGCGACGCCCGGTTGATAAAGTCTACCACGTTTGGAGCCCAGTTGAACCCCGCCGGGCGCATCGCCCAGCGGGAAACCAGCATCCTTCGCTTACTCGTCGCTGTCCGGCATGGCGCTGCGCAGGTAGCGGAAGAAGTCGCTGTCTGGCTCCAGTACCAGCAGGTTGCCGTCGCCGGAGAAGCTCTGGCGATAGGCGTTCAGGCTACGCCAGAAGGCGAAGAATTCCTGATCCTGGCTGTAAGCCTGGGAGAAGATCGCGGCGGCTTCGGCATCCCCTTCACCACGCAGGGTCTCGGAACGCTCGTTGGCTTGCGCCAACAGAACCTGACGGCGGCGGTCGGCGTTGGCGCGAATACGCTCGGCCTCTTCCTGACCCTGGGCACGCCACTCGCGCGCTTCACGCTCACGTTCTGAGCGCATCCGCTCGAAGACGGCAGCGGATACGTCTTCCGGCAGGTCGATCCGCTTGATACGAATATCACGAATCGCCACGCCCAACTCTTCACGCATCAGCTCGTCGAGTTCGCCGGTGGGTCCGGTCATCAGGTCATCACGGCGCTCGGCAATGATTTCCTGAAGATTGAGACGACCGAACTCATTACGCAGGCTTTCGTCGACACGGGGCTGAATCAGGCGCACCGCCATCATCTCGTCACCCGCAGTGGCCTCGTAGTAACGGGTGGGGTTGACCACCTGCCACTTGACGTAGGAGTCGACGATGACCGCTTTCTGCTCGAGGGTCAGATAACGGCTGGTATCGGTATCGAGGGTCAACAGACGCACATCGAACTTGCGCACGGTCTGGGCAATCGGAATCTTGACGTGAAGCCCAGGCTGAATGTTCTCTTCGATGACTTCACCAAAGCGCAGCTTGACGGCACGCTCGGTCTCATCCACCACGTACAGGCTGTTGCTAGCCAGCCAGGCAACTGCGGCCAGGCCACCCACGATCAGCAGGGAACGGTTATTAATCATTTAGCGACCCTCCCTGCGAATGGACGAACTACTGGATGATGACGAAGCGCCACCCTGACTGGTACGCAGCGAATCGAGCACGCGCGGGTCGATAGCGTCACTGCTGTTACTGCTGCTGTCGTTGCTGCTGGAGCTGCTCGAACCGCTGCTGCTTCCACTGCGCATCTGATCCAGCGGCAGGTACATCAAGGGCGCATTGTCGCTGATATCCAGCAGCACCTTGGGCGTGTTCCCAAAGACTTCTTCGATGGCATCCAGGTACATACGCTCGCGCATCACTTCCGGTGAGTTCTGGTATTCGGTCAACAGCGCATTGAAGCGGTTGGCCTGACCCTGTGCTTCGGCAACGACCGATTCACGGTAACCCTGCCCCTGCTCTACCACGCGCTGAGCCTGACCTTGTGCAGCCGGGATGATCGCGTTGGCATAAGCCATACCTTCGTTGATGGTCCGCTGGCGATCTTCGCGGGCACGGATAACGTCATCGAAAGCATCGATCACTGGCGCGGGCGCCGAGGTGGACTCGATGTTGATGGTCTGCAGACGAATACCGGCACCATAGGCATCCAGATAGGTCTGCAGGCGGCTGGCCACAGAGCTACCGAGAATTTCACGACCCGAGGTCAGGATGTCGATCATGTCGGTGCCGCCCACCACGTGACGCAGAGCCGAGTCCAGCGCATTCTCGATGGAGAGTGCCGGATCGCGCACATTCAGTACGAAATCACGCGGATTGGCCACCTGATACTGGGCAGAGATTTCGACTTCGACGATGTTTTCATCGCGAGTCAGCATCGACTGGGTCTGTGCAACGGAGCGAACGCGGGTGACGTTCACCATACGCACATCGTCGATCAGCGGCGGATTCCACTGCAGACCGGGACTAACGATGCCCTGGAACTCACCAAAACGCAGCACGACGCCACGCTCGGACTGATCGACCAGATAGAAACCGGACGCACCCCAAATGGCCAGCGCCACGATCAGCAGCAAGCCGGGCAGTGCAAACGAGTTGCGCGGCTTGCCGCCGCCCTTGTTGCCGCCGCTACCGCCACCGCTCTTCTTGCCGCCGCCCAGCATGCCGTTCAACTTGTCTTGAAACTTCTTGAGCGCTTCATCAAGGTCGGGAGGCCCCTGGTTGTTACCACCGTTCCCACCATTGCCTCCGCCGTTGTTGCCGCCGTTATTACCACCACGGTCACCGCCGTTATTGTTGCCACGACGCCCCCCGCTGCTCCAGGGGTCGTGCTGGTTGCCACCACCGGGCTCATTCCAGGCCATACTTCGTCTCCACTAAGGTGTTCACCTGCACCGTACCTTACGCTCAGGCAAGGCCGAGTGCTTTTGATATTATTGCTATATCAATCTTGTACCACACTTCCACAACACTGCACCATGGGCAGCAAGGGAGCCGGCACTTGAAGGGCTACCATTCGTCAGATTCGCGTAATGCTTCTGGTAAATAGGTATTGGCGCGCTCGCCCAGCTGGGCCATCAGCTGATTGAAATCACGCCGCGGCAGGCGCACGTCCAGTACGGAACGCCCCTGCTCGTCGAAACTCTCTTCGCGTACGGCATTCAGCTCGTGTAGGCCAGCGCGCAGCCTGCCCTGCTCTGGCGCCAGGGTCAACGAGAAGCCGATCACGTCATTGGCCAGACGCTCTGACAGCGCCTCGTGCAGCAGCTCCAGACCCTGCCCCTGCTGAGCAGATAGCCATACCGCGCTCGGCACGCCGTGACCGTCGTACTCGATGCGCGGCGCGCTATCCAGCTTGTCGATCTTGTTCATGACCTTGAGCACCGGCACGCCGTCAGCGCCGATCTCCTTAAGCACTTCGTCCACCTGCGCCACGTTCAATTCGCGATCCGGGTCGGCGGCGTCGATGACGTGGACCAGCAACGTGGCTTCGGAAGCCTCTTGCAGGGTCGCCTGGAACGCCTCCACCAGCTTGTGCGGCAGGTGACGGATGAAGCCTACGGTATCGGCCAGCACGACGGGGCCGACATCTTCTATTTCCAACCGTCTGAGCGTCGGGTCCAGCGTCGCGAACAGCTGATCGGCGGCATAGACTTCAGCACTGGTCAGCGCGTTGAATAGCGTCGACTTGCCAGCGTTGGTGTACCCCACCAGCGACACGCTGTGGATCTCGGCTCTGGCTCGGGCGCGGCGATTCTGCTCGCGCTGGCTGCGCACCTTGTCCAGACGCTTGTGGATGGACTTGATACGGGCACGCAGCAATCGCCGATCGGTCTCCAGCTGCGTTTCGCCGGGACCGCGCAGGCCAATGCCGCCTTTTTGCCGCTCAAGGTGGGTCCACCCACGTATCAGACGGGTAGACATGTATTCGAGCTGGGCAAGCTCGACTTGCAGCTTGCCCTCATGAGTTCGCGCCCGCTGCGCAAAAATATCGAGAATCAGACCGGTGCGATCCAAGACACGACACTTGAGTTCCTTCTCAAGGTTACGCTGCTGGGAAGGGCTTAAACTGTGGTTGAAGATCACCAGTTCCGCTTCATGGGCTGCGAGCATCGCCCGCAGCTCCTCCAGCTTCCCGCTCCCGATGAACGTTCGGGAATCGGGTCGCTGGCGGCTAGCTGTGAGCAACGTCGCGGGCTCTGCACCGGCAGAGCGCACAAGCTCCAAGAACTCACCCGGGTCTTCTCGTGCCTGCTCATCATAGAAATCTACGTGAACAAGGACTGCCGTTTCACCGGCTTCAGGGCGTTCAAAAAACAATCAATACCTCGTGGACTCTCTTGCCATCCAGCCGTCTCAGATGTCAGCGTCAGCCGCTGAGGGATCCTGTGCTGGCAGGCGCACATTGCGCGAGGGCACGACGGTGGAAATGGCGTGTTTATAAACCATCTGACTGACGGTATTGCGCAACAAGATGACAAACTGGTCAAACGATTCAATCTGGCCCTGCAGCTTAATGCCGTTTACCAGGAAAATAGAGACCGGAATGCGCTCCTTGCGCAAAATATTCAGGTACGGGTCTTGAAGGGACTGCCCTTTGGACATGTTGCTCTCCCTAAACTGTCGTTGGGGTTGGTTATCAAATGGCGCGCCCTACTGGTGCTGCGCCGCAATCTTGTTGCCCGAAAGGCCTAGTGTCGATTCGAGCGCCAAAGGCCACTCTAAAACACTCACTCTAAAACACTTGTCACGAAATCACTATCTTACGCTAAGCACCGCTTTCACGCACGAATTTCAGCAGCTTATCCAGCGTATCCGGCTGCTGCGTATCTATCCAGCGCAGTGCTGGCCAGCTACGCAGCCACGTCAGCTGCCGCTTGGCCAGTTGACGCGTAGCGATCACTCCCCGGGACACCAGCTCGTCCCAGTCATACTCACCATCCAGATATTCCCATACTTGACGGTAGCCAACACTTTTCATCGAGGGCAAGCCCGCATGAATATCTTTACGCTTTTTGAGGGCGGCGACCTCATCCATCAAGCCCTCATCCAGCATGGCGTCAAATCGCTGGGCAATACGCCGGTGCAATACCGAGCGATCGAGCGGTGACAAGGCTATCGACAGCACCCGCCAGGGAAAGGTTTCCGCTTCCTGCTCAGCCCACAGTTCACTCATCGGCCTGCCACTGGCATGGAACACTTCCAGAGCACGCATCAGCCGCTGTGGGTCGTTGGGGTGAATGCGCGCCGCCGAGACCGGATCCACGCTGGCCAGTTCGCGATGCAGTGCTGCCAGCCCTTGCTCTGCCTGCATGGCCGCCAGCCGCTCACGAATGAGCGGGTCTGCGGCGGGCAGATTGGCTACCCCTTCCACCAGGCGTTTGAAGTAGAGCATGGTACCGCCCACCAACAGGGGGACTTTGCCTGCCGCGCTGATTTGCCGCATCTCACGCAGCGCATCTTCACGAAAATCAGCGGCGGAATAGGGGTCTGCCGGGTCCCGCAGGTCGATCAGCCGATGGGGGGCGCGGGCCAGCTCCGCAGCACTCGGTTTGGCGCTGCCGATATCCATGCCACGGTACACCATGGCCGAATCGACGCTGATCAGTTCGTGCCCCAGGGTTTCGTGCAGCGCAATGGCCGCATCGGTCTTGCCTGCCGCGGTAGGTCCCATCAAGAAAATCGCCAAAGGGCGCTGGTCAACCATCGGTCTGCCCTGCTTCACGGAATAGGTTCATAGGGGGTGTCTCAAGGCTACTGGCCACGCAAGAACAGACGATCGAGCGCCTTCATGTTCATTTGCGTCCAGGTGGGGCGACCATGGTTACACTGGTCGCTACGCTCGGTGCGCTCCATGTCGCGCAGCAGCGCATTCATTTCATCCAGAGTCAGGCGGCGATTGGCGCGCACGCTGCCATGGCAAGCCATGGTGGAGAGCAGCTCGTGAATGCGCGCCTCTACCTGATGAGTGCGGCCAAAGCGCGACAGCTCCTCCAGCATTTCGCGCACCAGTGCCTCGGGGTCTGCCTGGGCCAGCAGGGCTGGCAACTGGCGAACCAGCAGCGTTTCCGGCCCTGCCACGTCCAGCTCGATACCTAGCTGCGCAATGGCCTCGCGCTCGCTTTCGGCTGTCGCCACTTCGCTGCGGCTGGCGGCCAGCGACACCGGCACCAGCAGCGGCTGAGCATCGATACCCTGCGCGGCAGACCACTGCTGCTTCATGCGCTCATAGACGATGCGCTCATGGGCCGCATGCATATCCACCAGCACCAGCCCCTGGGCGTTCTGAGCCAGAATATAAACACCATGCAGCTGACCCAGCGCGAACCCGAGCGGCGGCGCGGCCGTGGCATCCTCCTGGGGCATGACGGGCGGCGCCTCGCGCACCTGATGGGCTTCAGGCATCGTGGCCGTTGGCGGGCTGGGCTGAGGCGTCAGCAGCGTCTCTTCATGGTCGGGGTGAAGCGCCTGATAGCCCTGCATGAACCGCCGCACCCGCTCGGCTCCTGGGTGGCGGCCTTCACTCTCCGCCAACGCCATGCCCTGCTGCTGCCAGCGTGGCGCCGGGGCCGCAGGCGGCTCGGCATCAGGCGTAATCGACTCGGCTTGCGGGGCTTGGTCAACCTCGGGCTCGGCACCTTCACTGGGCCGCGACACCGCCAGGCAGTGATGCAGGCTGGAGTAGAGAAAATCGTGCACCATGCGCCCATCGCGAAAGCGCACTTCATGCTTGGTGGGGTGCACGTTGACGTCGACCACGTCCGGGTCCAGCTCCAGGTAGAGCACGAAGACCGGATGCCGACCGTTGTAGAGCACGTCTCGGTAGGCCTGACGCACCGCGTGGGCCACCAGCCGGTCGCGCACGACGCGCCCATTGACGAAGAAGTACTGCTGGTCCGCCTGGGAGCGCGAGTGCGTCGGCAGGCCCACCCAGCCACTGAGCCTTAGCCCCCCGGCTTCCCGCTCGATGTAGCGGGCATGCTCGATGAAGTTCTTGCCCAGCAGCGAAGCGATGCGCCGTTCTCGCGCGGCGGCGGTATCCCCGGGCGGCAGTTGATGCACCACTTTCTGATTATGGCGCAGCACCCAGCCAATATCGTAACGCGACAAGGCCTGGCGGCGGAACGCCTCTTCCACATGGGCGAACTCGGTCTTCTCGGTGCGCAGGAACTTGCGTCTGGCCGGCGTATTGAAGAACAAATCACGCACCGCCACGCTGGTGCCACGCGGGTGCGGCGCAGGCGTCACTCTGGCCTCCATGCCACGCCCTTCCGCCACCACCCGCCACCCTTGACGGGGATCGTCTTCAGCATTGGATACCAGCTCCAGCCGGGAGACCGAGCTGATGGAGGCCAGCGCCTCCCCGCGAAACCCCAGCGAACTGACGCCTTCGAGATCTTCCAGGCTGGTGATCTTGCTGGTGGCATGACGCGCCAGGGCCAGCGGCAGGTCCTGCTCGCCGATACCGATGCCGTCGTCGCGAATCTTGATCAACCGGGCGCCGCCTTGCTCGATATCCACCTCGATACGCTGGCTGCCCGCATCGATGGCGTTTTCGATCAACTCCTTGGCCACCGACGAAGGCCGCTCGACTACTTCTCCGGCCGCAATCTGGTTCGCCAGACGGGGGTCCAGTACCTGTATCCGCCCAGCGGCAGAAGTCAATTCAGCCAACCTTCACCTCACCTGTTTCCGTTGCTTCGTTTCCATAGCACTGTTGCCTCGGCCTGCTCGTCATCCGTTTCAAGAGCGGGGAATGCGCAGCACCTGACCCACACGAATCACGTCGCCGTTCAGGTCATTGGCCTGCTTGAGCTGGTTCACCGGCACGCCATGGCGAATCGCGATAGCCGACAGGGTATCGCCAGACTGGATACGGTATTCGTTGCCCGTGGGGCGGCGCTGATTGTCGCGCTGCCAGGCCAGCAGGCTGGCCGGTGGCGGGTTGCTCTGAAAATGCTCGCGCAGGCCGCTGAAAATCGCCGTCGACAGGCCTTGCTGATGCACCGGGTCGCGTAGCCGTCGCTCTTCGTCGGGATTGGAAATGAAGCCCACCTCGATCAACAGCGACGGAATGTCCGGCGACTTGAGCACCATGAAACCGGCCTGCTCCACGCGACTCTTGTGGAGGCGATTCACCCGACCCAACTGTTCCAGCACCTGCCCACCGATGGAGAGCGAGTCGTTGAGCGTGGCGGTCATGGTCAAGTCGAGCAGTACGCCACGCAGCACCTGGTCCTTGTCGCGCAGCGACAGACTGCCGTCGACACCGCCTATCAGGTCGGCGCGGTTTTCGCTGTCGGCCAGCCACTGAGCGGTTTCCGAGGTGGCACCCCGCTGGGAAAGCGCATACACCGAGCTGCCTTGCGGCCGGGGGCTGGTGAAGGCATCCGCATGGATGGAGACGAAGAAATCGGCTTTCTGCTCTCGGGCCAGCTGGGTACGCTGGCGCAGGCCAAGATAGTAGTCACCGTCACGAATCAGCACCGCCTTGAAGCCTTCGGTTCGATTGACATCGGCGGCCAGGCGACGGGCTATCTCCAGCACCACGTCCTTCTCCCGAGTACCGGCAGGCCCGATGGCGCCGGGGTCTTCCCCTCCGTGCCCGGCATCGATGGCGATGATGATGTCGCGGCGCGGGTGGGGCTGCGCAGGCTGAACCTCGACCGGCTGGGTGGGTGCTTCTGGCACATCGGCCACCGCACTGGGCACATCTGCCTGCTGGGCCTGGGCACTACGCTGCGCCATGATCTCCTGGTCGCGGATCATCGCCTCGATGGGGTCGATGGGGTTTTCGACGGCACTTTCACCGGGGTACTCCAGATCCACCACCAGCCGATGACCGTACTGGTCGTTGGGCGGCAGAGTAAAATGACGCGGGGAAATATCGCGATTGAGCTCCAGCACCACGCGCAGGCCGCCACCATCTCGGGAGCCCGTACGCACGGCGGAAATCGCGCTGCCCTCCAGGGGCAGCGTCGAGACATCGGTATCGAGCTGGCTGTCGTCGAGGTCGATGACCAGCCGCGCCGGATTGTCCAGGGTAAACACATTGGCCTGCGCGGCGGCGGTCAAATCGAACACCAGCCGCGCATGATCGGGGGCCGCCCACAGGCGCATGCTCTCGATGGTCGCCGCCTGCAACGATGCACTACTCATCAAGAGCAGTGCGCACCCGGTGGCCAACCTGCCTGCCCAGGCAGCCAATGACTGTCTCATGTCCATTGAACCACACCACACTCCTGTTGCTGTTCAGCCGCCAGCGTTTCGAGCTGAGCCAACACCGCAACTCCATGCGGCGTCTCGGCACTTAATGACAGCAGGCGGCCGGGTGACGCCACCTGCAAGCGTATCCACAGATCGGGCGCGGGCAGCCAGCCAGCGCCCTGGCTGGGCCACTCCACCAGGCACAAGGCCTGGTCGGACAGCACCTCTCGGCCGCCGATGAACTCCAGCTCTTCCGGGTCGGCAAGGCGGTAAAGATCCAGGTGATAAATCCGCTGCTCGCCTAGCTCGTAGGGCTCTACCAGGGTATACGTGGGACTTTTGACCGCCCCCTGATAACCATAGGCACGCAAGATGCCTCGCGTCAGCGTCGTCTTGCCTGCCCCCAGGTCGCCTTCGAGATACACTCGCCCGCGACCTTCCAGCGCCTTGCCCAGCGCTTCTCCAAAGGCAACGTGGGCCATTTCGTCACTTGATTGCACCTGCATGTGGGCTGCCTTCACGGGTTGATAAACGCTCGTGCATAGGATGCCAGATCACTTGCCAACAGGCCACGCTCTCCGCTGGCTTTCGCGGCGGCATCGCCCGCCAGGCCGTGTACCATGACACCCAGCCAGGCGCTCCACTCCAGGCGATCATGCTGGCCTGCCAAGGCTCCCAGCATGCCGCTCAGCACGTCACCCATGCCGCCGCTGGCCATGCCGGGATTCCCGTATGGGCATACCACCAGCCCACTGGGGCCGACGATCAGGCTGCCTGCCCCTTTCAAGATCACCACGCCGCCACGGGCACGCTGCAAGGCCCGCGCCGCCTCGGGGCGATCCGCCTGTACCTCGGCCACCGTGCACCCCAGCAGTCGCGCGGCTTCCCCCGGATGCGGGGTCAGTATCCAGTCATCGCGGCGCACGTCAGGCCAGCGGCTGGCCAGCAGGTTCAGGGCATCGGCATCCACCACCAGCGGCGTCGCCCCCTGCAGTGCACTTTGCAACAGCGCCTGCCCCCAGGCGCCCTGCCCCAGACCTGGGCCAATCACCACCACATCGGCGGTGTCGGGCAGTTCGGCGGCTTCCGCCCCGCCGCGCACGGCTCGGGCCATGACTTCCGGACAGCGTACCAAACTCGCGGTAATGTGCTCCTCGGCCGTCGCCAGGGTGACCTTGCCCGCGCCTAGCCGCGCCGCGGCCTGGGCGGCCAGCAAGGCGGCTCCACCAAAGCCGGGCGCGCCGCCCATGACCAGCACATGCCCCAGATTGCCCTTGTGGCTGATCCGCGAACGCGGTGCAAAGGCGTCGGCCAGCAGCGCTTCATCCAGTCGCCAGGCCGTGGGCGGAATATCGAAAAAGGCCTGAGCCTTTACGCCCAACGGGCGAAAATCGATCTCGCCGGTATAGGCTGGCGCGTCGCCGGTATGCAGCCCGACCTTGTCGCCAATGAAGGTAACGGTGCCATCCGCCACCACCGCACTGCCCAGCACGGCCCCGCTATCCGCCGACAGACCCGAGGGAATGTCCAGCGCCAGTACCGGCTGGTGCGCACCATTGATGGCCTCGATGGCCTGTCGGATGTTGCCTTGGGGCTCACCGGCAAGCCCGGTACCCAGCAGGGCATCGACAATCACCTCCCCCACCAGGGTCGTGGCGGGCCGCCACTCGTCGAATCCCACCCCGGCGGCCGATGCCAGCCCCGCCGCCTTGGCAACGTCCCCCGTGAGCGCTTCCAGGGGTTTGCTCGAAAGCCGCTGAACCTTGAGCCCTGCCTGCATGGCCAGAGCCGCCAGCACGTGGCCATCGCCCCCGTTGTTGCCGCTTCCACACAGCACCGTGACGCTGCGGGCCTGGGGCCAGCGCGAGCGAAAACTGTGCCAGGCACTGGAAGCCGCGCGCTGCATCAGTGCGAAGCTGTCGATGCCACTGGCAATGGTGCGTCGATCCAGCTCACGCACCTGGGCCGCCTTGTACAAAGGGCGTAGCGATGAGGTACTCAGTGTGGACACGGTCTCTCCTTAGCGGTTGCCATGTGCCGGGGCGCTGCCGTCGTGGTGACACGGCAGCACCGTGCATGTCGTATGAAAGCGTAATGGGTTAGCATAGCGCGCCTGTCGCGCCAACGTTGATCAACCATGCCACCTTCCTCTGATTTTTCACTCTCTGCCGAGCAACTCCAGCAACTCGCCGAGCGAATCAAGCGCTGGGGGCGCGAGCTGGGCTTTCAGCAGGTCGGCATCACCGATACCGATCTTACCGTCCACGAGCGCCATCTCGAGCGCTGGCTGGAACAGGGCTACCACGGCGACATGGGCTTCATGGCCAAGCACGGCACCAAGCGCACCCGCCCAGCCGAGCTGGAACCCGGCACACAGCGGGTGATCAGCGTGCGCATGGACTACCTGCCCGCCGACGTTGCCACCACCAAAGTACTGGGGCAGCCCCAGCGTGCCTATGTATCGCGCTATGCCCTGGGGCGCGACTACCACAAACTGATGCGCAAACGGCTGGCCCAGCTGGCGCGGCAGATCGAGCAAGAGGTGGGCGCCTTTGGCTTTCGCGCTTTCGTCGACTCGGCCCCGGTCATGGAGCGTGCCTTGGCCCAGAAGGCAGGGCTTGGCTGGTTCGGCAAGAACGCCATGCTGCTCAACCCCCAGGCTGGCTCGCTGTTCTTTCTCGGCGAGCTGTATACCGACCTGCCCCTGCCCGTGGACCCGCCCTTCGAGCGAGAGCACTGCGGCAGCTGCAGCGCCTGCCGCACGGCCTGCCCCACCGGCGCCATCGTCGATGACAAGGTGGTCGATTCGCGCAAATGCGTCTCCTACCTGACCATCGAACTGCACGGCGCGATCCCCGTGGAGTACCGCCGGGCCATGGGCAACCGTGTCTATGGGTGCGATGACTGCCAGCTGGTCTGCCCGTTTACCCGCTTCACACGCCCGACCCAGGAGCAGGATTTTGCTCCGCGTCACGATCTCGACCGCGCCTCGCTCGTCACTCTGTTCGGCTGGAGCGAGGCGGAGTTTCTTGACAAGACTGCCGGGAGCCCGATACGCCGCATCGGCTACGAGCGTTGGCTACGCAACCTGGCGGTGGGCCTGGGCAATGCGCCCTGGAGCAGTGACGTCGAAGCCGCCCTGTGGGCACGCCGCGCCTACCCCAGCGCGCTGGTCCGCGAGCACGTGGTCTGGGCACTGGCAGAGCAGCACCAGAAACGCGCAGCGCGCATCGCGACGCAAGGCTGAAAAGCGTCAGCGCGGATCAATGCTGCTGTCGCTGCCGGGCGCCACGCGCAGGAAGGTGCTGCGATAGTGGGCAAGCTCGGCAATCGACTCCTTGATGTCGTCCATCGCCAAATGCACGTTGCGCTTCTTGAACCCTTCCAGCGCACTCGGGTTCCAGCGCTTGGCCAGTTCCTTGACGCTGGACACATCCAGGTTGCGGTAGTGGAAGAAGCTCCACAGGGCGGGCATCTCACGCTCCAGAAAGCGGCGATCCTGATGGATGCTGTTGCCACACATGGGCGATGAGCCGGGCACCACGTAGCGGCTCAAAAACGCCAGCGTCTGCTGCTCGGCCTCTTCGGTACTCACCTGGCTGGCCTTGACCCGCGCCACGAGCCCCGACTCACCGTGAGTTTTCTGATTCCACTCATCCATGGCGGCCAGCAGGCTGTCCGGCTGCTTGACGGCAATCACCGGCCCTTCGGCCACCACGTTGAGATGCGCATCGGTGATCAGCGTGGCCACTTCGATGATGCGCTCCTTGTTCGGCTCCAGGCCGGTCATCTCCAGATCGATCCATACCAGCAGGTCGCTGCGCGGGGTGACGGCTTGCTCACTCATTCGTCTCATTCCTTGGCCAAAGTCGCTTCAACACGAGCGATGTGCATAAAAGTGTCGCTTATATTGCCTTGCACCGCACCCCGTAGGGGACAGCGGGTGGCTCAGGTGGTTACAATGCCTGCCATTGTAACGATCTTCGGGTGGTCATGAGCAAACGTAAATTAAGCCGTCAGCAGCAGTGGCGCGTCGAAAAAATCCAGGCCGAGCGCGCTCAGCGGGCGGAAAAACGCGACGCGCGGGACGCCGAAAAACTCTCCGCCGGGGAGTATGGTCCCGAACAGCCAGGCCGTGTGATGGCCCACTTCGGCCGCACCCTGGAAGTCCGCGATGCCGACGGCACCCCGGTACGCTGCCATCTGCGCGCCAACCTGGAAGGGCTGGTGACCGGCGACCGGGTGATCTGGCGAGCGGGTCAGGATGGCTCTGGCGTCGTGGTGGCCCGAGAGGAGCGCGACACCATCCTCAAGCGCCCGGATGCCAGAGGGCAGCTCAAGCCGGTGGCCGCCAACATCGACCAGCTGCTGATCGTCTTTGCGGTGGAGCCCGCGCCGCACCCCAACCTGATCGACCGCTACCTGGTCGCCGCCGAGGCCACCGGCATCACGCCCGTACTGGTGCTCAACAAGACCGACCTGCTGCCGGAAGGGGGTGGCGAACTTGGCCAACTGCTGGAGCGTTACCGCCAACTGGGCTATCGGGTGGTGCGTACCACCACGGCCAACCCTGACGGCCTGAACGCCCTGCGTCAGCAGCTGGAGGGCCGTACCTCGGTGTTCGTCGGCCAGAGCGGGGTAGGCAAATCTTCGCTGATCGATCTGCTGCTGCCGGACGAGACCCTGCGCATCGGCGCCCTCTCGGAAGATTCGCGCAAGGGTACTCACACCACCACCACCGCCAGGCTCTACGCCATGCGCAGCGACGAAGTGCACGACGGCGAGCTGATCGACTCCCCCGGCATCCGCGAATTCGGGCTGGTGCACCTCGATGAACAGGAAGTGACCAACGGCTTCATCGAGTTTCACCCCTACCTGGGCCAATGCCGCTTCAGGGATTGCCGCCATCGCAATGAGCCCGGCTGTGCTTTACTGAATGCCGTCGAGGCGGGCAAGATTCACCCAGAGCGCTTTACCAGCTACCGACGCATACTGGATAGCCTGAACACCCAGGCCTGACGGCTGACGCCGATGGCTCAGATTACTTTCATTGCAGGGACAGGGAGCCGACCATGACCAACAGCCACTCTTCCGAAACCAACGTGCTGCCACTGATCGTCGAACCAGAACAGCTCGTCGAGCATCTGGGCGACCCTCAGCTCTTGATCGTCGATGTGCCACTGAATGGCGACAGCTACCGGCAGGGGCACGTGCCCGGCGCCATTTACCTCGACTACCGCTATCTGATGCGCGGCGAGGGCCCGGTCCCCAACGACGTGCCCTCCGTGGCGTTTCTCTCGCAGCTGTTCAGCGCCATGGGCCTGACCCGTGATACCCACGTGGTGGCCTACGATGACGAGGGTGGCGGCTGGGCTGCTCGCCTGCTGTGGACGCTGGAGCTGATTGGCCATACCCGCTACTCCTACCTGAATGGCGGCATTCATGCATGGCGCGACGCGGGCCTCGAAGAGAGCACCGAGCCCACGGCCCCCACGCCCAGTGACTATCAGGCCGACATTCTCAATCCCCAGGCCGCCATCAGCCGCGACGAGATTCTCGACAAGCTGAACGACAAGCAGTTCGCCATCTGGGATGCCCGTTCGAAGGCCGAATACGACGGTGAGCGTGGCAACAACAAGCACCTGGGCCACATCCCCGGCGCGGTGAACATGGATTGGGTAGACGCCATGGATCGTCAACGCGCGCTGCGCATTCGCGACTACGCCGAACTGATCACCGAACTGGGCGCATTGGGCCTGACACCGGACATGGAGATCGCCACCCACTGCCAAAGCCACCACCGCAGCAGCTTTACCTGGCTGGTGGGCAAGGCCCTGGGCTTCAACATTCGTGGCTACGCGGGCTCCTGGGGCGAATGGGGCAATCGCGACGATACCCCCATCGAACGCTGATGACTGCCATGCGCCAACGACACTCAACCGACATCGAGACAAAGACACCACTGTGACCGTTTCTCAAAAAGCCTTTTCGCTACTGCAGTACCCACTGCCCCATCACGCGCTTTCCCGGCTGACGGGCAAGGTCGCCGCGTGCGATCAACCACGGGTCAAGAATGCCGTCATCAAAGCGTTCATCAAACGCTTCGACGTGGACATGAGCCAGGCACTGGAACCGGACCCTACCGCCTACGCCACGTTCAACGACTTCTTCACCCGAGCGCTGAAGCCCGATGCCCGCCCCCTGGGCGATGGCATCCTCAGCCCGGCCGACGGCACCCTTTCACAGTTTGGCCGCCTGTGCGCAGGCGACATCGTGCAAGCCAAGGGGCATCGCTATTCGGTGCATACGCTGCTGGGGGGGGACGATGCGCTGGCCCAGGAGTTCATGGCAGGCAGCTTTGCCACCGTGTACCTCTCCCCACGGGATTACCATCGCGTGCACATGCCGGTGACCGGTACACTGCGCGAAATGATCTACGTGCCGGGGCGGCTGTTCTCCGTCAATCAGGCCACCGCCAACTACGTGCCCGGCCTGTTTGCGCGCAATGAGCGTCTGGTCTGTATCTTCGATACCGAGCACGGCCCCATGGCCATGGTGCTGGTGGGTGCCATGATCGTGGCCGCCATCGAGACCGTCTGGGCAGGCCAGGTGACCCCGCTGGCGGGCACGCCCCAGCGGATGGTCTTCGGCCAGCCCATCGTGATCGAAAAAGGCGCCGAGATGGGCCGCTTCAAGCTGGGCTCCACGGTGGTCACCTGCTTCGCCAAGCCGATCACCTTTGCCGAGCATGAGCTGGGCGCCAAGGTGGCCATGGGCCAATCCTTGGCAACGCCGCAGGCGTCATAGCCAGCGCCCGGCACGACCAACCTCAACAGGCAGGGGTAGCAAACGCCAGTACTTCCTCCAGCTTCCCCTTGCCCAAGGCCTGCTGTATCAACCGGTCGATGCCCAGCGCGACACCGGAGGCAGCAGGCATTCCATGGGCCAGCGCGGCCAGCAGCCGCTCGTCCACGTCCACTTCGCTCAGCCCCAACCGACGACGCTCCTCGTTATCGCGGGCAAACCGCTGGCGCTGTTCATCGGCATCGGTCAGCTCATGGTAGCCGTTCGCCAGCTCGACCCCGTTCAGATAGAGCTCGAACCGCGACGCCACCCACTCCCCATCGCTATCCTGATGGCGCTGCGCGAGTGCCGCCTGGCTGGCCGGATAATCCACCACCACGCTCAGCTCCTGCTGGCCCAGGCGCGGCTCGATGACCATGCCCATGAGCAGATCGAGGCACGTATCACGCCCCTCCTCGGCCAACGCCTTGGCGGGCATGCTGCCCCGCTCGGCCGCCACCAGCCGCAGGGTGTCCAGCGACGTGGTGAAAGGGTCCACTTCCAGATGCGTATGAAACAGCTCACGGTAGCGGTAGTGCACCACTGGCCCAGGAGCATTGGGCATCACATGGGCGACCAGCGCCGTGGTCTCTTCGATCAGCTGGGCGAGCGAATAGCCCGGCTGATACCACTCCAGCATGGTGAATTCGATATTGTGCCGCGACCCCACCTCTCCATCACGAAAGCTCCGAGCCAGCTGAAAGATAGGTCCGCTTCCCGCCGCCAGCAGCCGCTTCATGTGAAATTCCGGCGAGGTTTGCAGCCACAGCTTGCGCTGGCCCTTGTCCGTGCGTGCCCGCGTCGCCAGCGACACGAGGTTGACATCGGTACTGCCCCCTTGCCCGAGGACGGGGGTCTCTACTTCCATGACATCCCGTGATACGAAAAAATGGCGCACTGCCGCAAGCAGGCGCGCACGCTCACGTAGCGTCTCCATGGATGCTGTTGGCTGCCAACTGGCCGTCATTCCCTTCTCCCTGACAACATAAAGCCACGCAGAGTGCGTGGCTTTGCTTACCGCTTGCAAGTGACGCCGATCAAGCGCGTGATACGTACTCACCGGAGCGGGTGTCGATCTTCAACACTTCGCCCTGGTTGATGAACAGCGGTACGCGTACCACGGCACCCGAGGAAAGCGTAGCAGGCTTTGAGCCGCCCTGAGCAGTATCGCCTTTCAGGCCGGGGTCGGTTTCGACGACTTCCAGCTCGATGAAGTTGGGCGGCGTGACCGAGATCGCCTTGTCGTTCCACAGCGTCAGGGTGTAGGGCACCTGCTCCTTGAGCCACTTTTCGGTCTCGCCCAGTGCTTTTTTCTCTACCGCGTACTGCTCGAAAGAGCCGTCGGTCTTCATGAAGTGCCACATGTCACCGTCGGTGTAGAGGTACTCCATCTCCAGATCCATGACGTCAGCGCCTTCCAGCGAGTCGCCAGACTTGAAGGTGCGCTCACCGACACGGCCAGTCATCAGGTTGCGCAGCTTGACGCGGTTGAACGCTTGACCCTTGCCAGGCTTGACCAGCTCGTTCTCGACGATCGAACAAGGATCGCCATCGAGCATTACTTTCAAACCCGCTTTGAATTCATTGGTAGAATAGTTCGCCATACTGCCTCTCAATGGTTCTATGGTGTGTTTCAGTCGGTGACGCGCGCAGCCCTGCTTCGCCGTCGTTAACCTTGTAGCCAAGTGCGCGCATGATAACCCGAAGGAGGGCTTTTTGCAGGAGAACATCATCATTGCCGGTCACTCGATATCCGACGAGGCGCCCGCCTCCTGGCAACGGCAACTATCCCGCGCCATTCGCGACCCGCAAACCCTCTGTCAGCGCCTTGGCCTGGACGCCCAGTGGCAGCAAGAAGCCCAGGCGGGGCATCGCCTGTTCGATATCTGCGTGCCCGAGGCGTATCTGTCACGCATCGCGCCCAACGACCCCGGCGACCCGCTGCTGCGCCAGGTCCTGCCGCTGGCCGAAGAAGCCCTGTCGCCGCCTGGCTATGTCACTGACCCACTGGAAGAAGCCGATCACCGCCCGGCCAAAGGCCTGATCCATAAATACACCAACCGCGTGCTGTTGATCGCCAGCCCGGCCTGCGCCATCAACTGCCGCTACTGCTTTCGCCGCCACTTCCCCTACCAGGAGCACGCGCCTTCGCGAGCCCAATGGCAGGAGGCCCTTGGCTATATCCGCCAGGACAGCGCCATTCGGGAAGTGATTCTCTCCGGCGGCGACCCGCTGGCCGCCAACGACAGGCAATTGAGCTGGCTGGTCGCGCAGCTGGAAGAGATTCCCCACCTGCAGCGACTGCGGCTGCATACGCGCCTGCCGGTGGTCATCCCGGACCGGGTGGATGACCACCTGCTGGGCTGGCTTGGCAACACCCGGCTGCAAAAGGTAATGGTGCTGCACATCAACCACGCCAACGAGATCGACCAGGCCGTGGTCGCAGCCTGCGCGCGCCTCAAACAGGCGGGCGTCACGCTGCTCAATCAGAGCGTCCTGCTGCGCGACATCAACGATGACGTCACGACCCTGGCCACGCTCTCCGAACGACTGTTCGAGGCGGGGATACTGCCCTATTACTTGCACGCCTTCGACCCCGTACAAGGCGCAGCCCACTACGACGTCACCGACGAACGCGCCAAAGCGCTGGTCCAGCAGTTGCTCGAACACCTGCCCGGCTTCCTGATGCCCAGGCTGGTGCGAGAAGTACCGGGCAGGATGAGCAAGACGCCGCTGTAAGCGCTGACAACCGATACAGCGTGGTGCAAGCCCAATGATAACGCACCAAAAAAATGCGCAGACAAAAGCGACGCTGCATGCCCTGTTCGTCAGAAACGTCGCCAAACGCATGATTCACCGTCATTTTTAAGCAAGCGGCCAATATCTTGCTGTGTTCATGGTGTTACACACGGGGTATTGGCCGCTATCGCAGCCGCACAATCGAGTTTCCAATAGATCGCTAGGGTTCCGACACCATCAACGAAACGCCCCTGATGGTTGTGGCTGGTCCGAGAGCGATCGACCTTGCAAGCGCAAGGTTACACGGCGGGATAAAAGCCCGGGAGGATAAGGCACAGTGATGCGCCGATGCCCCCTGAGTTTTTACTTAGCCGCTGGAGGCTCTCATGACCCGTTCCATCCGCACCCCTGGTAAATATCTGCTGGCTCCGCTCTCGGCCGCCCTGCTGGCCACCTCGCTGGCTCCCTCTTTCGTACATGCCCAGGAGCGTGATCAATTCAGCGTCTGCTGGTCCATTTATGCAGGCTGGATGCCTTGGGCCTATGCCGATGTCGAAGGCATCGTCGACAAATGGGCCGAGCAGCACGGCATCGCTATCGACGTGATACAGGTCAACGACTACGTCGAGTCCATCAACCAGTTCACCTCGGGCAACGTCGATGGCTGCGCCATGACCAACATGGACGCTCTGACCATTCCTGCCGCCAGCGGCGTCGACTCCACCGCACTGATCATCAACGACTACTCCAACGGCAATGACGGCATCGTGCTCAAAGGGGGCGGTGAGCTGGCGGATATCGAAGGCCGCCGGGTCAATCTGGTGCAGTTCAGCGTGTCTCACTACTTTCTGGCACGCGCCCTGGAGAGCGTTGGGCTGACCGAGCGCGACATCGAAACGGTCAATACCTCCGACGCCGATATCGTCGGCCTGTTTTCCAGCAGCAGTACCGAAGCCGTAGCCGCATGGAATCCGCAGCTCAGCACCATCGCCGAGATGCCGGACAGCCAGGTGGTATACACCTCGGCGGAAATCCCCGGTGAAATTCTCGACATGATGGTGGTGCACACCCAAACCCTGGCCGACTACCCCGCCCTGGGTCACGCCCTGGTGGGCGCCTGGTACGAGGTCATGGCGCTTGTCGAGGCCAATGACGAGCACGCGCTGACGATCATGGCCGATGCCGCCGGCACCGATCTGGAGGGTTACCGTGCCCAGCTAGAGGCAACCTACCTGTATACCGACCCCGCCGAAGCCGTGGCGCTGATGGAAAGCCCCGAGCTGTTGGACACCATGGAGCGAGTGGCCGACTTCAGCTTTACCCACGGGCTGTTGGGCGACATGGCACCCAGCGCGGGCGTGGTGGGCATCGAAACGCCCAGCGGTATCTTCGGTGACGAGAGTAACGTGCAGCTGCGCTTCGATCCTTCCTTTACTCAGGCGTACCTCGACGCGCAGTAACGAGGCCACGGTATTCGCCCCATGAAGCGGCGGCTCGCCGCTTCTGCCCCTTACTTACCTGGTGGACCCTGCCATGAAGCGCTTGATTAACCTGTCGCCCTCGCGCGGCGGCCGCTGGCTGCTGGGACTGGTGCCGTTTCTGGTACTGGGCATGCTCTACCTGAGCGCCTCCAGTGCTCGCCTGGCTGACAACCCCAACGACCGCCTGCTGCCTTCCCCTGGCAGCATGGCGCAGACCTTTCACCACCTGGCCACGGCCGAGAACGTGCGCACCGGCCAGATCGTATTGTGGACCGACACTTTCGCCAGCCTCGAAAGGCTGCTGATCGGTGTCGGTATCAGCGCGCTGATCGGCCTGGTGGTGGGCATCTTGAGTGGCGGCATTCCGCTGCTGCGCGCCAAGCTCTCGCCGCTGATCACGGTAACGTCGCTGATACCGCCCATGGCCATTCTGCCGATCCTGTTCATCGCCTTTGGCACCGGGGAAGCGGCCAAGATCGCGTTGATCGTGATGGGCGTGACGCCCTTTCTGATTCGTGACTTGCAGGGCCACGCCCTGCGCCTGCCAGACGAACAGTTGATCAAGGCCCAGACCCTGGGCGCCAGCTCCTGGCAAGTGCTGCTGCGAGTGCTGTTGCCTCAATTGACGCCTCGGCTGCTCAATGCCACACGGCTGGCGCTGGGCAGCGCCTGGCTGTTCCTGATTGCAGCAGAAGCGATTGCCGCCCAGGAGGGCCTTGGCTATCGCATCTTTCTGGTGCGCCGCTACCTCTCCATGGACGTGATTCTGCCCTACGTGGCCTGGATCACCCTGCTGGCCTTTGTGCTGGATCAACTGCTGGCCTGGGTATCACGGCTGGCCTTCCCCTGGTATCACGCCGATGAAGGAGACAAATCATGAGCCTGCTCTCCGCCCACCGGTTGGAAAAGCATTATGGCCAGCACGTGGTGCTGGAAAACCTCAACTTCTCCGTCGAGGAAGGCGAGTTCGTGACGCTGGTGGGCGCGTCAGGTTGTGGCAAGACCACCTTCCTGAAAATGCTGCTGGGCACCGAAAAGCGCTCCAAAGGCAGCCTGCTGCTGGATGGCCAGCCCATTCCTGACGAACCCGGCCCTGACCGAGGCGTCGTGTTTCAAAAGTACTCGGTCTTCCCCCACCTGACCGTCCTGGGCAACGTCATGATCGCCGAAGAGCTGCGTACTGCCCCGCTGCTGGGCAAGCGCTTTGGTGCATCCCGGCGGCGCGCCATCGAGGTAGCCACGGCGCGCATCGAGGAGGTGGGCCTGGGCCCTGCGCTGCACAAGTACCCCCACGAGCTCTCCGGCGGCATGCAGCAACGCCTCGCCATTGCCCAGGCGCTGATGATGAAACCTCGGTTACTGCTGCTGGACGAGCCGTTCGGCGCGCTCGACCCCGGCATTCGCCAGGACATGCACGCGCTGATCACGCGGCTTTGGCAAGAGCAGTCGCTGACCATTTTCATGATCACCCACGACCTCACCGAAGCCTTCGCCCTCGGCACGCGGCTGTGGGTCTTCGACAAGACTCGCCACGACCCCCAAGCCCCCGAGGCCTATGGCGCCACCATCACCTACGACCTGCCCATCGGCAAACAGGTCAATCGCGCACACTCCGCCCAGGCATTGAGTGACACGCTGGCGGAACGCGGCCTGACCACCCACGTACAGGAGACGCTGTCATGACAACCCTCGCGGACTACACCACGCACCTGCCCGGCGGCCATCACTGGTCCCTGCGCCTGCGCCGCGGCACCACGCTGACCCTGTCAGCCCAGCAGGCCAACAGCAACGTAGGGCTGCTCTGCTACAACCCGGAAAACCTGCTGGAGCGCCTCAACCTCCCGGACACCCTGAAGTGCCAGCACACCTTCAAACTCACCCAGGGCCACTGCCTCTATTCCGACATGGGCCGCATCTTTGCGTCGATCACCCACGACACCCTGGGCTGGCACGATAGCGTGGGCGGCAACCTGATGCCCCACCACCTTCTGGCCAAGGGCTGGCAGCCGGTGAGCTACCAGCAGGCCCACAATGACTGGACACGCACCGGCTTCGACGCCTTCCTGGTCGAACTCGCCAAGTATGGGCTTGGCCGCCGAGACATGGCTGCCAATCTCAACCTGTTCTCTCGCGTCGAGAGCGATGACGAAGGCAAGCTGCACTATGTCAGCAACCACTGCCAGCCGGGCAACAGCGTCACGCTGCGCTTCGAAATGGATACCCTCGTATTGTTGCATACCTGCCCTCACCCGCTGGACCCTGCCACTGACTACCCGCGCCGTGGCGTCGATATCGCGTTAGGTACGGCTGAGCCACCGACAGAGGACGATCCTTGCTACCGCTCACGGCCAGAAAACGCCCGTGGCTTTGCCAATAACCGCCTATACCACCTCGGCCTTTAAGGGGAAAACCATGATTATCGAGAGTACCTTACGCCCCGAAAACGCGATTAGCCGCACTACCGTTAATGCGGGCGATCACTATATTGGCACCGTGAAGCAGGGCCAAACCTTGCGGATTTTAGACCTGGAAGGCAATCAAGCGGCTGACACGCTGTTCTTCAGCGCCGACGACATCGCCGAGCGCTACAGCGCCATGGATACCGTTCGCGAACAGGGAGCGGTCTATCTCACCGCAGGCTCCAAGCTGATCTCCAGTGAAGGCCGCACCATGCTGACCATCACCGCCGATACCTGTGGCCGCCACGACACCCTGGGCGGCGCCTGCGCCAGCGAAAGCAATACCGTGCGTTACGATCTCGAAAAGCGCCATATGCACTCCTGCCGCGACAACTGGATGCAGGCCATTGCCCGCCATCCCGAGTTCGGGCTGACCAAACGCGACATCACCCACAACATCAACTTTTTCATGAACGTGCCGGTGACGGCCGACGGCGGGCTGACCTTTGCCGACGGTATTTCGGCCCCCGGCAAGTACGTCGAGATGGAAGCCAACATGGATGTCATCGTGCTGGTCTCCAACTGCCCTCAGCTCAACAACCCCTGTAACGGCTACAACCCGACGCCCATCGAGCTGCTGGTCTGGGAGTGAGGTCACTTTTCCTCCTGGGGACGACCCCAAGGGGCTGATTCATCTGCGGGACGGCCCGCCCTTCTTTGCAGGCACCACCATGTCCACGACACCGTTATTGTCCAAGGTATTGATTGCCAATCGCGGGGCCATTGCCGCGCGTATCCTGCGAACGCTGAACGCCCTCGGCATCCAGAGCGTCGTGGTATACGCCGACGCCGACCGCGATGCGCCCTACGTGCACCAGGCCGACGAAGCCTATTCGCTGGGTGAAGGCGGCGCCAGCGAGACCTATCTGAACATCGACAAGCTCATCGCCATTGCGCAGCAAAGCGGCGCCCAGGCGGTTCATCCCGGCTACGGCTTCCTGTCGGAAAACACCCGCTTCATCAGCGCCTGCGACACGGCCGGGCTGGTCTTCCTGGGCCCGACTGCCGAGCAGATCCGCCAGTTTGGCTTGAAGCACGAAGCCCGCGCGCTGGCCGAACAGGCCGGTGTGCCGCTGGTCCCCGGCTCACCGCTGCTGGCCTCGCTGGAAGACGCCAAGGCTCACGCCGAGCGTATCGGCTACCCGGTCATGCTCAAGTCCACCGCTGGCGGTGGCGGCATCGGCATGCAGGTCTGCCACTCCCAGGCAGAGCTGGCACGCGCTTTTGATTCGGTGAAAGGTCTGGGCGAGCGCAACTTCGGCGATGGCGGCGTCTTTCTCGAAGCCTACATCGCCCGTGCTCGCCATCTGGAAGTGCAGCTGTTCGGCGATGGCCAAGGGCAGGTGATTGCCCTTGGCGAGCGGGACTGCTCCACCCAGCGGCGCCATCAGAAAGTTCTCGAGGAGTGCCCTGCTCCCAACCTGCCTGATGCCGTGCGGCGCTCCCTGCACGCCACGGCGGTGCAGCTGGGCCAGGCGGTCAACTACCGCAGTGCGGGCACCGTCGAATTCATCTACGATGCCGAACGCGAAGCGTTCTACTTTCTGGAGGTCAATACCCGTCTGCAGGTCGAGCACGGCGTGACCGAACTGGTCTACGGGGTCGATATCGTCGAGTGGATGGTACGTCTCGGTAGCCAGGCACTCCCCCCGCTGGCGAGCCTGGCAGAGGGCCTGCAGCCCCGTGGCCATGCCGTGCAGGCCAGGCTGTATGCCGAAGACCCGGCGCACGATTTCCGCCCCAGCGCGGGGCTGCTGACCGAAGTCACCTTCCCCGAGGCCCAGGGCCTGCGTATCGACCACGCCCTCGAAGCAGGCCTGGAAGTCACCCCCTTGTTCGACCCCATGCTGGCCAAAGTGATGGTCCATGCCGACACTCGCCAACAGGCCATTGCCCGGCTGGCCACGGCCCTGGAAGACGCCTCGGTGTATGGCATTGCCACCAATCGCCGCTGGCTGGCCCATGTGCTGAGGGACGCCCGCTTCGACGCCGCCCAGATCGACACGCACTGGCTCACCCAGCTGGCATGGACCCCTCCCGCCATGGAAGTGCTCAGCCCAGGCACGCTGACCACCGTGCAGGATTACCCGGGGCGTCAAGGCCACTGGGACGTGGGTGTTCCCCCATCCGGTCCCTTCGACGACTGGTCGTTTCGCTTGGGCAATCGGCTGCTGGACAACCCCGACGAGGCCGCCGGGCTCGAAATCACCCTGAATGGCCCCACGCTGCGCTTTCATCGCGCCACCCAGATCGTGCTGGCGGGCGCCGAGCTGCCTGCCATCCTCGACGGTACCGCCATCTCCGGCTGGCAGGTCATCGACGTGCCAGCCGGCGCCACCCTGACCCTGGGCAAGGCCGCCGTGGGCGCCCGCGCGTACCTGCTGGTGCGGGGCGGCATCGACTGCCCCCGCTACCTGGGCTCACGCAGCACCTTCACGCTGGGCCAGTTTGGTGGCCACGGTGGTCGCGCCCTGCGCAGTGGCGACATGCTGGACCTTCCCACGCTGTCGGCTGCGCCCATCAAGGCGCTGGACCCAGCGCTGATCCCCACCTTTGGCGGCCCGGAGGTGACCCGCATTGCGGTTCTCTACGGCCCCCACGGCGCCCCGGACTTCTTTACCGACGAGGATATCGAGCGCTTTTTCGACCATGAATGGGAAGTCCACTACAACTCCAGCCGCACCGGCGTCAGGCTCATCGGCCCTCGGCCTACCTGGGCACGCGCCGATGGCGGCGAGGCGGGGCTTCACCCCTCCAATATTCATGACAACGCCTACGCCTTCGGCACCATCGACTTCACCGGCGACATGCCGGTCATCCTGGGCCCCGACGGCCCCTCTCTAGGCGGCTTCGTCTGCCCGGCCACGGTCGTGCGCGCCGAACGCTGGAAGCTGGGCCAACTGACGGCAGGCGACAAGGTGCGCTTCGTGCCGATCCGCCTGGAGGATGCCCGCGCCCTGGAAGCGCATCAGTTGACGCAGTTGCAGCAGCTGTCCGCCCAGCCCGCGCCCGTTTGTGAGGCCGAGCGCGGCTCGCCGCTGCTCCGTGAGGTCGATGCTGCTCAGGCAGGCGAGCGCATCGTCTACCGCCGCGCAGGTGACGACTTCCTGCTGATCGAATTCGGCCCCATGGAGCTGGATATCGCGCTGCGCTTTCGGGTCCACGCCTGGATGCTGTGGCTACGCGAGCACCCAGTGGTGGGGCTGCGCGAGCTGACGCCGGGCATTCGCTCCCTGCAGCTCCACTACGAGCCCCGCGAGCTAAGCCTCGACCAGCTGCTCGCCCACCTGCGCCAGGCCGAACAGGCGCTGGTGGATGTCGAGTCGCTGGAAGTGGAGTCCCGCGTGGTGCACCTGCCGCTCTCCTGGGACGACCCCGCCTGTCAGGAAGCGGTGGACAAGTACCAGCGCAGCGTGCGACCCGACGCCCCCTGGTGCCCCAGCAACCTGGACTTCATACGCCGCATCAATGCGCTGGAAAGCGAGCAGCAGGTGCGCGACATCGTCTTCAACGCCCGCTATCTCGTCATGGGGCTAGGGGACGTCTACCTCGGCGCACCGGTCGCCACGCCCCTCGACCCGCGCCAGCGGCTGGTTACCACCAAATACAACCCGGCCCGCACCTGGACCGCCGAAAACTCGGTGGGTATCGGCGGCGCCTACCTGTGCGTCTATGGCATGGAAGGCCCTGGCGGCTACCAGTTCGTGGGGCGCACCCTGCAGATGTGGAACCGCTATCGCACCACGGCCCACTTCGAGAACCCCTGGCTGCTGCGCTTTTTTGATCAACTGCGTTTTCATGAGGTCAGCCACGAGGCGCTGGTGCAAATTCGCCGCGACTTCCCCCATGGTCGTTACGAGTTGTCCATTGAAACGACTCGCTTTCGCTTGGCGGACTACCAGGCCGACATCGACAAACATGCCTCGGCAATTGAGACCTTCCGCTCAAAACGTGAAGCCGCCTTCCAGGCCGAAATGGCCGCCTGGCGTGCCAATGGCCAGTTCACCTTTGAAGATCAGGCCCCGGAAGCCACCGAAGTCACCGCGTTGGATGATCACGAAATAGGCATCGAAAGCCCCGTCACCGGCAGTCTGTGGAAATTGCTGGTGGAAGAGGGTGATCTGGTAACGGCTGGCCAGCCAGTGGCATTGGTGGAGTCGATGAAAATGGAAGTTGAGATCACCGTCCACTGCGCTGGCCGTGTTGCTCGCTTACCCCTTTCTGAGGGCGCTTCCATTGCGCCGGGGCAACCACTTGTGGTGCTCACCAGTGAACAGGAGGTAAGCGCATGAGCCAGATCACCGCCGACCAGCGCTTAGCTGACTTTCAAGCAATCCCCGTTATCGACATTAGCGGTTTACTCCATGGTGATGCCGCTGCACGCCAAGCGGTTGCGGATAACCTTGGTCGCGCCGCACGAGACGTGGGATTCTTTCAAATGGTGGGACACGGTATCGACCTCCCGCTTCGCGAGGGTTTGATTACTCAAGCCAAACGCTTCTTTGCCCAACCTGAAGCCATCAAAATGGAGCGCTACATCGGCCTCTACCATCACCACCGAGGCTATGTTCCTCCTGGTGAAGAGTCGCCAGACCCTAACAAGCCGGACATGAAAGAGGCGTTTGATCTTGCCTTTGAACTGCCCAGTGACGACCCAGAGGTGTTGGCAGGTACGCCACTCCTCGGCCCCAACCCCTGGCCCGACCTTGACGGTTTCCGCGAGCCTGTCGCCGCCTACTACGAGGCTGCCTACCAAGTAGGCCGGGCACTCATGGGCGGCTTTGCCCGAGCATTGGGTCTTGATGAGCAGCAGCTATTGCGCCACGTCACCAAGCCGCCCAGCCAACTGCGATTGATCCACTATCCGTATAACCCTGATGCCGAAGATGCCCAAGGCATCGGTGCCCATACCGACTACGAGTGCTTCACGCTGCTGCTACCCACTGCACCGGGGCTCGAGGTAATGAATGGTGCAGGCAAATGGATCGATGTCCCCTATCAAGAGGATGCATTAGTCGTCAATATTGGCGACATGCTGGAAATTTGGAGCAACGGCGAATTTGTGGCGACCTCCCACCGAGTGCGCAAAGTTAAACAGGAGCGCTACTCTTTCCCGCTGTTTTTCGCCTGCGATTACCATACTGAAGTGGCACCGCTGCCTGAATTGGTCGAGCGCCACGGCAAAGCTCATTACGCACCGCTCAAAGCGGGCGATCACCTCTACGCCCAAACGATCCAGACCTTCCGCTACCTGCGCGAGCGTTTGGCAAAGGGTGAGATTACGCTTCCCGAAGGTGCGCGGGAAGTGGGTAGCCTGGGCCAGCACGGCAAGCACTCGGCTGCCCAAGACGGGAAGCCCGCCTCATGACCTTACCACTCCCCGCCACACCAACCGAGTTTCGGGGCGTCTGGAAGCGCACGCTCTATGCCGAGCCCGCTCAGCCGCCCTACCAGTACACGGATACCGGCACCCAGGTGGTCTGGCTTCAGGGCGCTCAGTGGCATGCCGACCTGCGCCTTCCCGCCCGTCACGATGCGCTGGCAGGCATCGAGCACCTGGGGGCGTGCAGTCGAGCGCAGCTCGAATGGCTCGCCCACCTGACCGGTTTCGTCGGCATCACCCAGATCGACGGGCCGGTATGCACCTGGCACCGCCTGCAGGACCTGAACCCCAGCCTGGAGAAAGACGTCGGCCACCTGGCCTGGCTCGATGACCACCTGCTCGAAGAGCAGCACCCCCACGGGCGCTACGTCGAACACTGGCAACGCCAATGCACCCCCGACCAACGTGAGCTAGTGCGCACCGACGCCCAAGGGCGGCTACGCTGGTTACAGATCGGTGACCATGCCATGGCCATCACTCCGCGCCCCGCATCAGGCCACCAGGACTCGCTTTACACGCCACTGGAAAAGGCCAGCGACGACGCACTGCGCTGGCGAGCCAGCCTGTGCATGGACTATCTGGAGCGCGATGGGCAAGGGTGGCAGATTCGTCTTTCGACCCACCCCTGGCGCATAGGTCACCCAGCCACGCCAATGAACGACACGCCACTCAAGCTCGACACGACCCAGAACGGCTAGGTAAAACCACTAGCTCAGCACTAGATTAGGAGACCACCATGGCACTCACCCAAGCGCTGGATATCGCCAGCCTGCACAGCGCCTATCGGCAGGGCAACCTGACACCTGCACGACTGGTAGAACACCTGCTCGCCCTGGCCGATACACACGGCCATGACCCTGCCTGGATCACCCGGCTGACGCGTGAGCAATTAGCGCCCTACCTCCAACGTCTGGAAGGCGAATCGCCGGAGACCCTGCCCCTGTACGGCATTCCGTTTGCGATCAAGGACAATATCGACCTGGCGGGCGTTCCGACCACGGCGGGGTGTCCTGCTTTTGCCTACACGCCCAGCGAACACGCTTTCGTCGTGCAGCGGTTGATCGATGCGGGGGCGATCCCCATGGGCAAAACCAACCTGGATCAGTTTGCCACGGGGCTGGTCGGTGAACGGGCGCTGGAGGTTTACGGCACGCCCGCCAATGCCTTCGACCCGACGCGGGTGCCGGGTGGCTCCAGCAGTGGCTCGGCGGTGGTCACGGCGGCAGGCATGGTCAGCTTTGCTCTCGGTACCGATACGGCGGGCTCAGGCCGTGTGCCGGCCTGTTTTCACAACTTGTACGGGGTCAAGCCAAGCCTTGGCCTGCTCAGCACCCGCGGCGTAGTACCCGCCTGCGCAACGCTGGACACCATCAGCCTGTTTACCTTCACCGCCGACGATGCCGCGAAAGTGCTCAGCATTACCGCTGCCTATGATGATCAGTGCGCCTGGTCGCGAAAGCACGATTTTGCCGTGCACGCCAGACGCTATGGAAAGGCCCCTTCCGCGTTCCGCTTTGGCGTACCGCCCGAAACCCAATGGCAAACGGATGCGGCCTACACCCAGGGCATGCACCAGGCCATTGCCCACCTTGAAGCGCTGGGCGGTGAAAAGGTCGAGCTGGACTGCGCGCCACTGCTGGCGGCGGCGCGCCTGCTTTACGAAGGCCCCTGGGTGGCCGAGCGCTACCACGTGATTCGTGAGCTGATGGCCAGCCACCCCGAAGCCGTTCACCCGGTGACGTTTCAGATCACGCAAGGCGGGGCCACCCCGCTGGCGGTCGATGCCTTCGATGCGCGCTATCAGCTCGCCGAATTCAAGCGCCAGGCCGATGCGCTCATCGCCCAGGTAGATGTGATGCTCAGCCCCACCACGGTGACCCACCCCACCAAGGCAGATGTCGCCGCTGACCCGATTGGCGTGAACTCACGGCTGGGGACCTGGACCAACTTCATGAACCTGCTCGATTACAGCGCCCTGGCGGTACCTGTGGCATTGCCCGAGAGCGGCCTGCCTGCCGGGGTCACCCTGTTCGGCCCGGCGTTTGCCGACCTGATGCTGCTGTCGTTGGCGCGGGCGCTGGAGGCACGCGTGATGCTGCCACTGGGGGCAACCGGCATTGCACATCCGCCACTCGCTGATTTGGCAACCACCGCCCAGGACGGCCACATGGAGATCGTGGTGTGCGGCGCTCACCTGAGCGGCTTACCCCTCAACCACCAACTGACGGAGCGCGGCGGCGTGCTGCACGAAGCGAGCCAGACGGCTCCTTGCTACAAGCTGTTCGCGCTGGCAGGCGGGCCGCCTTCGCGTCCGGCGCTGCTGCGCGATGCGGGGGGCCAGGCCATTGACGTAGAGGTATGGCGGCTGCCCGTCGAGACCGTGGGCAGCTTTCTGGCCGGGATTCCCGCGCCGCTGGGGCTGGGGCAGGTGGAGCTGGCCAGCGGCCGCTGGGCGTGTGGATTCATCTGCACTGCCGGGGCGTTGAACGAAAGCGGTACCGCCAGGGACATTACCGAATTCGGAAGTTGGCGAAAGTGGCTGGCCAGCCACGCCTGACACCGCCCGCCGCTCTGAGCAATGACCTCAGAGCGGCGCTACCCACGCTGCCTCGGCGCGTGTGCAAGCGTCCTGGCGCACAGGCGCGCCACCGGCAGTAGCAGCCAGAGCAAGGGGGAAATCAACCAGCGATATAGCCAGCGAGCCATGATCAGCACCGGCAGCAAGACCAAGCACCACAGCAGCCACTGCCCCAACCAGGTGGGCCAGCCAAGCCAGTTGGCCAGATTGGCGCCTAGCGCGCTCACCAGGCTGGGGTGGCGTACCACCACGTAGGCCGTGCCCGCCACTGCCGCCACGCGCGCCATGCGAGGCAACGCTGCGAAACGCCCCGTGCTGGCCGCGACGCCCACACGGGCACCCTGCGCCTCCAGCGCGCCGACTCGGCCTGCCCGGGCGGCTCTTCCCGCTCGCAGCACCTTGACCGTGCTGGCCATCACCAGCAGGTCCACCCCTGCCCACCCGAGATCGCTGGCACGCACGCCGTCACCACTGCGCCACTGGCTCTCCAGTTGACGAATCCCACTGGTGAAAAAGTCGCCCACCCCGGTCACGACACGCTCGCCTTGCAGCCAATTCACCTGGCCTTCACGGTCGATGACGAACTGGTTCAACAGTGCGTGCCCCTCGGCATCGAGGAACGCAATGCCCATCAGCCCGCGCTGCTGGGCCGACCATTGCGCCGGGGCAGGCATCTCTTCATCGCTCCACCATCGGCTCAGCTGCTGATAGCGCTCACCCAGCCAGTGCTGCGCACGGAGCGTGGCGCTGTCGTGATGATGAAAATAGCTGACCGGCAGCACCGCATCGGCACCATAACGCACCAATACGTCTTGCCACTGGGGTGAGAGCCCGTACGCGAGCAGTACCTCCCGGGCGAGGTCGCCATGCTGCATGACAGCCAGCCAAGCGCTCATCCACAGCGCCTGATCGGAAGCATAGTGCAGCATCAGCGCGTTGATCTCAGGAGACTCTTGCTCAAGGGGCAATGCAGGCAGTGCCTTATGGGCTTCCAGCCGCACCAGCCGTGGCTCGAAGGGCTCGTGGGAGGCAGCCGAGGTCAATATTGCAGCTGCCAAGGCAATCAGCACGAAGACCCACCCAACCCGTGTTACCCATCCTCTGCACATTGACGGCTATCCTGCTGTTCTATGCTGGAATAATCGCTTTGACACTAGGTGGTCTCCCGCCATAGAGGTCACTGCCCCGAGCCTACCCAATCTTCTACACGCAAGCCCGGCACTGCTTTGAACTCGCGCATATTGTTGGTGACCAGTATCAGCCCTCGTGAGCGCGCGTGACCGGCGATCATTTGATCGTAAGGGCCTATGGGCTTGCCCACCTTGGCTTGTTCAGCGCGCAGCTGCCCTGTATGCGATGCCGCTGCCTCGTCGTACATCAACACGTCCAGCCTGGCTGCAAACCCTTCGATGGTGGCTAAATTACGTTCAGGGAAAGCAGATTTTTCTGCACCATACACCAACTCCATCAGTGTGACAGTACTGATGCACAGCTGCCCATGATGCTGTTTGAATGCCTCACGAACCTCTTGCGGACGATTTTTAATCGTGAAAATGCAGATATTGGTATCGAGCATGAACTTGAGCATCAAAACAGGTCTCGTTCCTGTTCGGGGGGCTGCTCACGAGACGACATGAAGTCAGCGCTCACGCCTTCACCCTCAAACCAGCTATCCCAGGCCTCCCCGGCTGGCGATATAACCCGGGTACGACCAATGGCCACGATGTCGACTCGCTTTACACCTTCGGGCAGAGCCAACGCTTTGGGCAGTCGAACCGCCTGGCTTCGATTACTCTGAAAGACTGCGCCTTGTTCCATGATCATACTCCTGTGCCAGGACCATCGGGAGATACCGTACATGGAGCTCATGTTAGCCAACGCAATGGATATGTCAAAGGGATATACACCCTAATGAGCCTACCCAATCCTGTAGCTGGCGATGCACTTCCTCCATGGGCAGGTACGCCTGCTCCATGCTGATCTCTAAGTCAGTGCATCTTGTAAACCGTGTTTACTCCAACGTTGCCGCCTAAACGTTTACTGTTGGGAACGAGCCGCATGATAACGATTGATGGCACTCAGCACGCCTTTCATGGAGGCGCTGGTGATGCTCTCGTCGCTGCCGACGCCAAACACGGCCTGGCCGTCGATACGGACTTCGACATAGGCAATGGCTTCCGCATCGGCGCCCTGGCCTCGGGAGTGCTCGTGGTAGTCGATGATCTCCACGTCGTGACCCTGGGCGTGTAGCGCTTTGACGAAGGCCGCCAGCGGGCCGTTGCCCTGACCGCTCAGCAGATGGCGTTCGCCCTGCTGCTCCACGACGGCTTCCAGGGTGACGCGGGGGCTATCCGGCTCGGAGGCCAGGCGGTGGTTGACCAGCGCCAGCGGTGTCTGCTGCTCCAGGTACTCTTCCAGGAAGGCCTGGTAGATCATCTGGGAAGTGATCTCGCGACCCGTACGGTCCGCCACTTCCTGCACCACCTGGCTGAATTCGATGGAGAGCCTGCGCGGTAGCTCGATGCCGTGCTCCTGCTCCAGCAGGTAGGAGATGCCGCCCTTGCCCGACTGGCTGTTGACGCGAATCACGGCTTCGTAGCTGCGCCCGACATCCATGGGATCGATGGGCAGGTACGGCACGTCCCAGGGGGCTTCGGGGTTGGCGCGACGCTCGGCCATGCCCTTCTTGATGGCGTCCTGATGCGAACCGGAAAACGCCGTGAACACCAGGTCGCCCACGTAAGGATGGCGCGGATGAACCGGCAGCTGGTTGCAGCACTCCACTTCGCGCATGATCGGCGTGATATTGGAGAAATCGAGCTGGGGGTGCACGCCCTGGGTGTACATGTTCATGGCCAGCGTGACGATATCCACGTTGCCAGTACGCTCGCCGTTACCGAACAGGGTGCCCTCGATTCGGTCGGCACCCGCCATCAGCGTCAACTCCGCCGCCGCCACGCCGGTGCCGCGGTCGTTGTGCGGGTGCACGCTGACGATCAATGTATCGCGCTTTTTCACATGGCGGCAGAACCACTCGATCTGGTCGGCGTAATTGTTGGGCGTGGCCACTTCGACCGTGGCCGGCAGGTTGACGATCATCCGGTTGTCCACGCTGGGGCCGAAGGTGTCCATCACGGCTTCGACGATCTCCACGGCAAAAGGCATTTCCGTGGTCGTGAACAGTTCCGGCGAATACTGGAAGGTCCACTGGGTCTCCGGGTTGGCGGCCATCAGGTCACGTATCTGCGCCGTGGCGTCCACGGCAATTTGCACGCACTCTGCCTTGTCGACATTGAACACCACCCGTCGAAACATCGGGTCGGTGGCATTGTAGACGTGCACGATGGCGCGCTTGGCGCCCTTCAGCGCCTCGAAGGTGCGCTCGATCAGATGCGGCCGTGCCTGGGTCAGCACCTGGATGGTGACGTCGTCGGGAATCTTGTCCTGCTCGATCAACGAGCGCACGAAATCGAAATCGGTTTGCGACGCAGAAGGAAAGCCCACTTCGATCTCTTTGAAACCGATCTTCAGCAGCATGTCGAACAACCGCTGCTTGCGCTCCTGATCCATGGGGTCGATCAGCGACTGGTTGCCATCGCGCAGGTCGACGCTGCACCAGATGGGCGGCGTGTCGATACGCTGGCCGGGCCACTGACGGTCGGGCAGGTCCACCGCCACGAAAGGGCGATACTTTTTCGAAGGGTCCTTCATCATCATCGTGGCTCTCCTGTTATTCGTCGCGGTCAGGCTTTGCTTGCCCAGGCGGTGCTAGACCAGGCTTTGCTTGAGCGGCCGCCTGCAGGGCGGACTCCATGCGATCCAACTGGCTGCGCAGTGCGCGCACGTCGTCACGCAGGCCCTGTATCTCTGCAGCTTCGCCTTCTCCGCTTTCTAAATCAATCTGTGCGCTCTCTTTCTGCATCACGTCCAGCACGATACCGATCATCATATTCAGGAAAATGAACGCATTCAAAAAGATGAAGGTCAGAAAGTAGATCCAGGCGTAGGGGTACTGCTCCATGGTGGGATACAGCACCGCCGTGGCCCAGCTCTCGAAGGTGGCCACCTGGAACAGCGTCAGCATGGCCAGCGCAATGTTGCCCCACAGCTGCTCATCCACGGTATGGAAGATGAAGCTGCCCACCGCCGCGTAGATATAGAAGATGATGAACATCAGCAGCGCCACGTAGCCCATCCGTGGAATGGACTTGATCAACGCCACCAGCAGCAGGCGCAGCTCGGGAATCATCGACACCAGACGCAGCACCCGGAAGATGCGCAGCAGGCGTGCCAGCAGCACCATCTCAGAGTCGTCCATGGGGATGAGGCTGGCCGTGACGATCAGGAAGTCGAAGATGTTCCAACCCTTCTTGAAGAAGTTGGTCAGATTGCGTTCGGCGGCCATGCGAATCAGCAGTTCCACCAGAAAGAAGATGGTGACGGCGACGTCCAGATAGATCAGCCACTGTTCGAACTGACTGACCTCATCGTAGGTGCGAGCACCGATGGTCAGGGCAGACAGCACGATGATGGCGATCACCACGGTCTCGAACAGCTTGTTGCTGCGCAGCTTTTCAAAGCGCGCCTGCCAGGTAGTAAAGGATGCACTCATAGAACGGGGCTTCTCGGAAACGTTGAATCGGCACACTTTATACCAAAAAGAGCCGCCTTCCACCTGCTGGATACAGGGGAGTTTTGCTGCTCCGGCTAGTGGTCGATACCACTTTCGGGTAAGCTCCCTGTCGGTTTTTCGGCCTGTAACGAGGTACAACTATGCGGCGCCTGACAAGGCTATCGATACTGTCGCTGACGGCCCTGCTGATAGCGGGCTGTGCTGACCCCAAAATTGATACGAGTTCGATGCCCGCAGCCGTGGTGTCCATCGAGAAAGTCCGCGATTCGCTGCCCACCTACAAACGCGACGAGTTCGACCAGGCGCTGAAGATCATCGCCATGTCGTCTTTCAGCGGTATCAGCGTGCTGCAGCCCGGGCGCATGAACGCGGCTGAAATCGCCGAGTCGGCCAACGCCTACATGCATGGGCTCACCGGCGACCAGGTCATCGAGCGAGCCGACGAGATGCTGCGCCAGCGCCGTGCCCGAGAGCGTGACCAGGCCCTGCGCACCTTGAGCCGCCTGGAAGAAAAAGAGGCCAACGCCGAAGCCGCTCAGCAGCAGCTGGCGCGGGTAAGTATCGACAGGGCGCGCTACTATCTTGCTTCCAGCCCATTCGGAGCGCTGGAGCCGGTCATTGAACTAGAGGTCAGCAACGATTCTGATGCAGCCATTGCCGAGCTGCAGCTGCGCGGCGTACTGCGCAGCGCCAACCGCGACGTTGCCTGGGTAGACGAGACGTTCTACTACGTGATTTCCGGCGGCCTGGCGCCGGGTGAACGCGCCACCTGGAGCCTGGCACCCAACCGTTTTGGCCCCTGGGGCAACGATCAGATACCCCGGGATGTCCAGCTCACCCTCACGCTGAAGGGCGTGAAGGATGCCCAGGGCCAACGGCTGTGGCACGCGCCTACGCTGACGGAGGCCGAAACCGAACGGCTGGAAGCCCTGCGGGCCGAGTACGGTAGCCTGACGCCCAGCACCGAGAGTCCTTCGAGCTGAACAGGGCGGCCAAACGCCGCCCCGTCAGTCACTGGATAGGGTCGAAGATAGGGTCGAAGATAGGGTCGAACTAGACAGGATCGATCAGCTCGGCCTGGGAATAGCCCAGCAGATAGAGCACGCCATCCAGCCCCGCCACGCCTAACGCCTGACGCGCCTCGGCACGCACCAGCGGCTTGGCGCGAAACGCTACGCCCACTCCCGCCTTGGCCAACATCTTCAGGTCGTTGGCCCCGTCACCTACCGCCACCGTCTGCGCCAGGTCGATACCTTCACGCTGGGCAATCTGCTCCAGCAGCAGCGCCTTGCGCTCGGCATCGACGATGGGCTCCTGGACTTCGCCTGTGACCTTGCCCTGCTGAATCACCAGCTCATTGGCGTGGATCTCATCGAAGCCAAGCCGCGCCTGCAGGCCACGGGCAAAATAGGTAAAGCCACCAGAAAGGATGGCAGTGCGGATTCCCTGGTGGCGAAGATTGGCCATCAGCCGCTCGACGCCGTCCATCAGCGGCAGCTCGGCCGCAATGCTGGCCAACACCGACTCATCCAGCCCCGCCAGCTTGCTCATCCGCTCCCGGAAGCTGGCCTGAAAGTCCAGCTCGCCGCGCATCGCCCGCTCGGTGACTTCAGCCACTTCGTCACCTACCCCGTGGCGGCGCGCCAGCTCATCGATCACCTCGGCCTTGATCAGGGTGGAATCCATATCGAAACAGACCAGCCTGGGAGCCCCCAGGTGGCGCCGGTCGGGTTGCACCACCACGTCGGCCCCCAGCGTTTCCCCCAGCGCCAGCGCTGCTTGACGCAGCTCCCGCCACTCGACGGGAGCGCCAGCCAGATGCAGCTCCAGGCAATCCAGCGGCGCGCCTTCTGCCACCTGGGCCAACGGCGTGCGCTGCTGCTCCTGCAGGCCGAACTGCGCCAGCAGTGCCGCCAGGGGCGGCTCCATGTCGGGTGTCCAGCGTGGTGCCAGTACACTCATCACCACATCGGCTACTGCTTCATCACCGCGTGCCATCGGTCACTCCCCTGCTTCTAGTCGTTCAACTTTTTGGAAACCGCGCGGCAACTTGCTGCCCCGACGCCCACGTTCACCCTGGTAATAAGCAAGGTCATCGGCCTTGAGCGTCAGCTTGCGCTTGCCCGCATGAATGATCAGCTCACCGCCTTCCGGCACAATGGCGATATCACGCAGGAACTCTTCGCGCCGCGCCGCCCGGGGGCCGGGGATATCGAGCATCTTGTTGCCCTTGCCCTTGGCCATCTCGGGCAACTGGTCCAGCGGGAAGAGCAGCAGCCGCCCTTCGTTGGAAACCGACGCCACCCACAGCGATTCGCCTTCCGGCACTTCCACGGGGGCCATGACGCTGCAGCCCTTCGGCACGCTGAGTACCGCCTTGCCCGCCTTGTTCTTGCCGGTCAGCGCCTCCAGGGGCGCGACGAAGCCATAGCCACCATCGCTGGCCAGCAAAAAGCGTCGCGTGGGCGGCGCCAGCATGAGACCCGCCATCTGCGCCCCCGCTGCCACGTTCACCCGACCGGTGACCGGCTCGCCCTGCCCTCGGGCGCTGGGCAGGTTGTGCGCTGGCAGCGTGTAGGCACGGCCAGTATCGTCCAGCAGCACCAGCGGCTGATTGGTCTTGCCCCGGGCCGCCAGGCGGAAGCTGTCGCCCGCCTTGTACGATAGCCCTTCAGGATCGATGTCATGGCCCTTGGCCGCACGGATCCAGCCCTTGTCGGACAGCACCACGGTAATCGGGTCGGCTCCCAGCAGCTCCACTTCCGAGAGCGCTTTCGCTTCGCTGCGCTCGACCAGCGGCGAACGGCGCGCATCGCCGTGCTCCTTGCCCGCCGCACGAATCTCTTTCTCGATCAGCGTGGTGAGCTTGGCGTCGCTGCCCAGCAGGCCTTGCAGGGTCTTGCGCTCTTTCTCCAGCTCGTCCTGCTCGCCGCGAATCTTCATCTCTTCCAGCTTGGCCAGGTGGCGCAGGCGCAGCTCCAGAATCGCCTCGGCCTGCCGCTCGGAGAGGCCAAAAGCGCTCATCAGGGCAGGTTTGGGCTCGTCCTCTTCGCGGATGATACGAATCACTTCATCGATGTTCAGGTAAGCCGTCAACAGGCCTTCCAGAATGTGCAGGCGATCTTCCACCTTGCCCAGCCGATGCTCCAGGCGACGGCGCACCGTGGCACGACGAAAGCGCAGCCACTCGCCCAGCATGTCATTCAGCGGCATGACCCGTGGCCGACCGTCCAGGCCAATCACGTTCATGTTCACCCGCACGTTCTTTTCTAGGTCCGTGGTGGCGAACAGATGGGCCATCAGCGACTCCACGTCCACTCGGCTGGAGCGCGGCTCGATCACCAGCCGGGTGGGCTCTTCATGGGTCGACTCGTCGCGCAGGTCGGCCACCATGGGCAGCTTCTTCGCCTGCATCTGCGCGGCGATCTGCTCCAGCACCTTGGCACCGCTGACCTGGTAAGGCAGCGCGGTGATCACCACGTTGGCCTCTTCTCGCACGTAGCGAGCGCGCAGCTTCACCGAGCCACGGCCGCTTTCGTAAAGCTTTTGCAGGTCCGCTTTGGGGGTGATGATCTCGGCATCGGTGGGGAAGTCCGGCGCGGGCACGAACGCCATCAGCTCGGCCGTGGTGGCCTTGGGGTTGCGCAGCAGATGGCAGGTGGCATCGACCACTTCCGATACGTTGTGCGGCGGAATGTCCGTGGCCATGCCCACGGCAATGCCGGTGCCGCCATTGAGCAGCACATGGGGCAGACGAGCCGGCAGTACCACCGGCTCCTGCATGGTGCCATCGAAATTGGGCGCCCACTCCACGGTGCCCTGGCCCAATTCACTCAGCAGTACGTCGGCAAATTTGGAAAGCTTGGCCTCGGTATAGCGCATCGCCGCGAAGGATTTGGGGTCGTCCGGGCTACCCCAGTTGCCCTGACCATCCACCAGCGGGTAGCGGTAGCTGAACGGCTGGGCCATCAGCACCATGGCTTCGTAGCAGGCGCTGTCGCCGTGGGGGTGGAACTTGCCCAGCACGTCGCCCACGGTACGCGCCGACTTCTTGTACTTGGCGTTGGCGTGCAGCGCCAGTTCACGCATGGCATAAATGATGCGCCGCTGGACGGGCTTCATGCCGTCACCGATGTTGGGCAACGCGCGGTCGAGAATGACGTACATCGAGTAGTCGAGATACGCTTTTTCGGTGTAGTCGCGCAGGGACAGACGCTCGACGTCGCCCTCCGCTACCTGAATATCCATGGTCATCGGAGGTTATACCTCAATGTCTGCGAGGTTGCCGTAATCTTCCAGCCACTTCTTGCGGTCGCTGGCACGTTTTTTCGCCAGCAGCATGTCCATCATCTCCAGCGTGCCGTCCCCCTCGCTCAGCGTGAGCTGAACCAGCCGACGGGTCTCCACGGCCATGGTGGTTTCACGCAGCTGTAGCGGGCTCATTTCGCCCAGCCCCTTGAAGCGCTGCACGTTGGGGGTGCCGCGCTTGCTGGCCAGCTGCTTGAGAATGGCGGCCTTTTCGCTCTCGTCCAGGGCGTAGTGTACTTCCTTGCCCAGGTCGATCCGGTAGAGCGGCGGCATGGCCACGAACACATGGCCTGCATCCACCAGGGCGGGGAAGTGCCTCACGAACAGGGCACACAGCAGCGTGGCGATGTGCAGGCCATCCGAATCGGCATCGGCCAGGATGCAGATCTTGTGGTAGCGCAGCTTTTCCAGGTCGGCACTGCCGGGGTCGGCGCCAATGGCCACCGCGATGTCGTGGACTTCCTGGGAGCCGTAGATATCGTGGGTCTCGACCTCCCAGGTATTCAGAATCTTGCCGCGCAGCGGCAGGATGGCCTGGGTTTCGCGGTTGCGCGCCTGCTTGGCACTGCCCCCGGCCGAGTCCCCTTCCACCAGGAACAGCTCGCTCTGGGCCGGGTCCTGGCCCGAACAGTCGGCCAGCTTGCCCGGCAGCGCGGGGCCCGAGGTGACCTTCTTGCGCGCCACTTTCTTCGATTTCCGCTGACGCTGCTGAGCAGCGCTGATCACCAGCTCGGCCAACTGCTCGGCCTGCTCCACGTGGTGGTTCAGCCACAGCGAGAACGCGTCTTTCACCACGCCGGACACGAATCCGGCGATGGTACGCGACGATAGCCGCTCCTTGGTCTGCCCGGCAAACTGAGGATCGAGCATCTTGACCGACAGCACGAAGGAGGCGCGCTCCCACAGGTCTTCGGCGGTGAGTTTGATGCCCCTGGGCAGCAGGTTGCGGAATTCGCAGAACTCCCTCAGGGCATCCAGCAACCCCGCCCGGAAACCGTTCACATGGGTGCCGCCCTGGGGCGTGGGGATCAGGTTGACGTAGCTCTCCAGCAGCGCTTCGCCGCCTTCCGGCAGCCACTGAATCGCCCAGTCCACGCCATGCTCGTCATCATTGAAGTGGCCAACGAAAGGCTCCCTGGGGAGCACCTCGTAGCCATCGGTGGCTTCGGCCAGGTAGTCGCGCAGGCCATCGGCGTACGCCCACTCGGTTTTGGTGCCGTCCGGCTCCACCAGCGTGACCGCCAGCCCCGGGCACAGCACCGCCTTGGCCCGCAGCAGGTGCTTCAATCGTGAGAGCGCAAGTTTGGGGCTGTCGAAGTAGCTTTCGTCCGGCCAGAAGCGCACCAACGTTCCGGTGGCACGTTTGGCGGCCTTGCCGATCTCCTTGAGCTCTTCGACCTTTTCGCCGTGTTCGAAGGCAATGGCGTGGCGCGCGCCGTCACGGGTGACCTCGACCTCCAGCCGCCGCGACAGCGCATTGACCACCGACACGCCCACGCCGTGCAAGCCGCCGGAAAAGCGATAGCTCGACGAGGAGAACTTGCCCCCCGCGTGGAGCTTGGTCAGAATCAGCTCGACCCCTGAGACGCCGTGCTCGGGATGCAGGTCGATGGGCATGCCGCGCCCGTTATCCTGCACTTCGATGGCGCCATCGCCGTGCAGCACGACGCTGATGGCCGTGGCATGCCCAGCCAGCGCTTCATCGACACTGTTGTCGATGACCTCCTGCGCCAGGTGATTGGGCCGCGAGGTATCGGTATACATTCCAGGGCGCTTGCGCACCGGCTCAAGCCCGGAGAGAACCTCGATGGAACTCGCGCCGTACTGAGAAGCATCAAACTGGGTCATGTAACGTCAGTTCCTAAAAATACGTACTGTCGGCGGCGTGCGCCGCCGACAAAAGGGCACAGGATAGCGGAAAAGCAAAAAGCTGTATATCCAGCCATGAAAAACGGGCGCCACGCATCCCTTAGCCGCGCGGCGTCTGCTCCGCCGCCCAGAACGCTTCGATCAGCCCACGGCTGGAAGCGTCCAAACGCGCCAGCTCGCCTTCGCCTTCGATGATGGCCTGGGTGTCGGTGGCAATCTGCTTGCCCAGCTCGACACCCCACTGGTCGAAAGGATTGATGTCCCAGATCACCGCCTGCACGAACACCTTGTGCTCGTAGAGCGCAATCAGCGCCCCCAGGGTGGCGGGCGTGAGTTTGTCCAGCAGCACCGTGGTCGAGGGCTGATTACCGCGATAGCGTTTGTGTTCGGGGCGCGGGCCGTCCTCCTCCAGCGCATCGTCCCCCAGCATCAGCACCCGCGACTGGGCGAAGCAGTTGGCCAGCGCCAGCCGATGCTGGGCCTTCAGGTGGCGGCGAGTGTCCGGGTCTTCGATCTCGTCGTAGCGTTTGAGCGGGGCAATGAAGTCGCAGACCACCGGCTGGGTGCCCTGGTGCAGCAACTGATAGAACGCATGCTGAGCATTGGGACCCAACTGCCCCCAAAGCACCGGGCAGGTAGAGTAACTCACCGCCTGGCCCTGGCGGGTCACGGATTTACCGTTGGACTCCATTTCCAGCTGTTCCAGATAGGCGGCAAAATATTCCAGACGCCCGTCATAGGGCAGAATCGAATGGGCACGAATATCCAGAAAGTTCACGTTCCAGATACCCGCCAGGCCCAGCAGCACGGGCAGGTTGTCGGCCATGGGCGCCGTCTTGAAGTGGGTATCCATGGCGTGCGCGCCCGACAGCAGCGCACGGAAGTTCTCCATGCCGATCACCAGGGCAATCGGCAGGCCGATGGTGCCCCAGAGTGAATAGCGCCCCCCCACCCACTCCCAGAACATCAGCTGGTGGTCCGGGGTGATGCCCCACTCGCTCATTTTTTCCGGGCTTGCCGAGACACCAATGAAGTGCTGACGCACGACCAGTTCGGCACTGATGGTGTGCGCCTGAGGGGCTTCGCCAGCTTCTGCATGCCGGGACAGCCGCCCCAGCAGCCAGTCCCGGGCGGTGTTGGCGTTGGACAGCGTATCGATGGTGGTGAACGACTTCGAAGAGAGCACGAACAGCGTCGTTTCCGGGTTGAAACGCGTCAGGTAGTCGGCCAGCTGCGAGCCATCCATGGTCGAGGCAAAGTGCACCTCGACGGGGTGAATGTCGCTGGGGCGATAATCGGCCAGCGCGTGGGTCACCATCAGCGGGCCCAAATCCGAACCGCCTACCCCCAGATTCACCACGTGACGAATCGGCTTGCCGGTGGCACCGCGCCACTGGCCCGCGTGCAGGCGCTGCACCAGGCGCTCCATCTGCGCCAGGCTGTCGTGCACGGCCCCGACGATGTCTTCACCCTCCACCTCCAGCTGAGCATCGGCGGGCAAGCGCAAGGCGGTATGCAGCGCCGGGCGGTTTTCGCTGACGTTGACCCGCTTGCCGCTCAACAGCGCTTCGATGGCCCCCGGCACGCCCGCCTCTTCCGCCAGGCCCAGCAAATGCTCCAGGGTGTCGTCATCCCAGCGCTGTTTGGAGAGGTCCAGCGTCAGTCCCGCTACTTGACGGGTGAAGTGTGACCAGCGCTCGGGGTCGTCACCAAACAGGTTCTTCAGATGGATGTGACGAATCGCCTGGGCATGCTGGGTAAGCGTTTGCCAAGCGGGTAGCGTATCGGGATTTGCCTTTGCTGAAGCCATGTGCCCTCTCCTGTGGCGTCGTTCCGTGAGGCAGGAATCTGTGATCGACGGGCCTGTTCTGGATTAACAAGGGCGCGTAAACTAGCGATCCTCATTAACCAGCCTGGCTTGCCCATGAGTGATGCATCTTACCGCGACGCTATCTTTTCAACACCCCTGGATAAGGTGGCA
This sequence comes from Halomonas sp. KM007, assembly GCF_050709225.1. Classification (NCBI taxonomy): domain Bacteria; kingdom Pseudomonadati; phylum Pseudomonadota; class Gammaproteobacteria; order Oceanospirillales; family Halomonadaceae; genus Halomonas; species Halomonas sp. KM007. The sequence continues at coordinate 549,525 of NZ_CP136131.1, forward strand.
AGGTTCTCTTTCGACGAACAGGTCGTCGCCTGCTTTCCCGACATGATCCGCCGCTCGGTGCCCGGCTATGGCCAGATCCTGGGCATGTTGAGCCTGATCGCCCAGCGCCATTTGCGCCACGGCGCCCATGTTTATGATCTAGGCTGCTCGCTGGGCGCATCCGGACTCGCCCTGGCAGGCGCGCTGCCCGCCGATGCGTTCCGCTATACCGGCATCGACCTTTCCCCGGCCATGGCCGCCCGAGCCAAGCAGACCTTTCTCGATGAGTGCCCCGAGCACTCCATGCAGGTGGAAGAAGCCGACATTCGCACCTATGCGTACGCGCCGTCGGGGATGATCATTCTCAACTTCACGCTGCAGTTTCTGCCCCCCGCCGACCGTGATGCCCTGCTCAAGCGGCTGTACGCTGCCCTGGAGCCCGGCGGCGTGCTGATTCTCTCGGAAAAGACCGTCGATGCCGACGAGCGTGATAACGCTTGGCGGGTCGAACGCTATCACGACTTCAAGCGTGCTAACGGCTACAGCGATATGGAGATCAGTCAAAAGCGCACCGCGCTTGAGAACGTGCTGATTCCTGACACGCTGGATGCACTGCACGAGCGTTTGTCGCTGGCGGGCTTTCCCCGCGCCATGACCTGGTTCCAGTACCTGAACTTCACCTCGCTGATCGCTTTCAAGGAGGGTTAAGGTGGCGCTACTCCCCGACGATCACCGCGTGCTGTATCAAGCGTTTCTGGACCAAGCCGCCCAGGATGCCTCGCTGACGCCGTGGCTGGCCAAACTCCCCGAGCAGCTGGCCAGCGGGCTGGACCGCCAGCGCCACGGCGATCTATCTGCCTGGGAAAAAGCAGTGGCCAAACTGCCACCGCTGCCGGAAGAGCGCCGTGTGGATCTAAACAGCGACACGCTGACGGTAGAGCTGGCACTTACCGAGAGCCAGCAGCGCCAGTGTTTCAACCTGCTGCGCAAGCTGGCCCCGTGGCGCAAAGGGCCATTCAACCTGGGTGGTATCGAGATCAATACCGAGTGGCGCTCCGACTGGAAATGGCAGCGTGTCGCTCCGCATCTTGCACCATTGAAGTACCGCAAGGTGCTGGATGTGGGCGGTGGCAGCGGCTACCACGCCTGGCGGATGGCAGGCGCAGGCGCGGCTTTCGTGTTGGTGATTGACCCTTCGCCACGCTTTTACTGGCAGTTTCAGGCGGTGCGTCACTTTGTCGGCAACGCCGATGAAGGCCGCACGCACTTCCTGCCCGTGGGTATCGAGGACGTGCCGGAAAACCTGGGCTTCTTCGACACGGTGTTCTCCATGGGCGTGCTCTACCACCGCCCTTCGCCCCTTGAGCACCTGCAACAGCTAAAAGGCGCGCTGGCCCCCGGTGGTGAGCTGGTGCTGGAAACCCTGGTGGTAGAAGGCGATGAGCAAACCGTGTTCGTGCCCGGCGAGCGCTACGCCGCCATGCCCAACGTCTACTTCCTGCCCTCATCCCGCGCCCTGTGCCACTGGCTGGAGCGCTGCGGCTTCACCAATGTACGGGTGGTAGATGAAGCGATGACGACGCTCGATGAGCAGCGTTCCACCGAGTGGATGACCTATCAGTCGCTGGCGGACTTCCTCGACCCAAATGACCGCACCCGCACCATTGAAGGCTACCCCGCCCCACGCCGCGCGGTGATTCTGGCAAACAAGCCGGAATAGTGAGTGTTGGACGCCCAGCACTTTTAAACCAGTACTTTTAAATCAGCGCCTTAAAATCACCAGCCAGCGCCCCAGGTTCATGACGCTGGCCAGGGAGGCGGCCACGTAGGTGAAGGCGCAAGCGGTCAGCACGTGGCGGGCACCGGGCATGTCGTAGGGGGGCACGTAGTCTTTCAGCAGCGGCAGGGCCCGGTTGAAGCTGGCATCGAACTCGACCGGCAGCGTGACCAGATGCACCAGTGCCGCAGTGCCAAAACTGATCACGGCCATGGCCACCACCGCCGCCAGGCCGCCGGGCAAGCGGGTCAGCAGGAACAGGAAAGGCGCCAGCATCATCAGCACCGCCCCCAGCTTTTCTGCTCTTTGCGCCAGCTGCACCAGGCGGCTGCGGGCCAGCAGCGGCGCATAGCCTTCATGGTGCTGCAGGGCATGGCCCACTTCGTGAGCCGCCACGGTGACGGCGGTGAGCGAGCGGCCGTCGTAGTGGTCTGGCGTCAAGCGCACACAGCGGGCTTCCGGGTCGTAGTGGTCGCCATGCTCGGTACGCTCTACCTTGACCCCTTCTACACCCAGGCGGCGCAACAGGTGCTCGGCCAGTTCGGCCCCGGTGCCCGGGTAGTCGTCACGGCCACGGGTGTGACGCTTCAGCACCCATTTCGCCCAGAGGTTGGGCAGTACGAAGATTGCCAGCATGATGGCAATGACCAGAATCCACATAACTCCACCGCTGCGTTCACAGGTAATTCAGAGAGGCTTCGACAAGCCGTGGGGGCACTGACAGCGGCAAAGCAAGCTGCTCGCGACGGCCAGTGCCTACGTAAAATGACCCGCAAGCGGGCCATTAGTTTTACCATGATACGCGTGGGGGCGCAGCGTCAGTCGGGGTCGTTGTGATGTGCGGCGACATCACGCTTGACGGCCTGCAGCCCGCGGGCAGATATATCGCCCTGCCCGTGGGCATGTTCGGCCATCAGCACGCTGTCAGCGGCCAACACCAGTTCGCACTGGGTGTGCGCCAACTGCTCACGCAGGCGTTGAATGGCCTCTTCGCGTTTGGGGTCACTGTCCACCCGTCGGATGTAGATCGCCTTGATGCGCTCCGGGTAGGCTTTGACAACCTCGGTATACACTTCCGGGTCGTGCTGGCCACTGTCGCCGATCAGGATGCAGGGCATGTCCTGATAGAGCGCCAGCATGCGGTCGATCAGGTCGCGCTTGTGGGCTTCTGCCCGGCGCGGCCAGGGCTTGCGCCAGGAGATACCCCATTCGCGCAGAAACAGGATTGGCCCCACCGGAATACGGTTGAGCTGAAAGAAGGCTTCGAGCATTTCATAGATGGCCCAGGGGCCACGGGACACATACAGAATGGGACGCTCTGCCTTTTCGGTCTGGCCACGGTAGAGCGCCTGGTACAGCGATGCCACGCCGGGAAACGCGGTGCGTCGATGGGGTTTGCGCACGAACAGCCGATAGAGCATCTTCAGCTTTTCGGCCACACCGGTGAACATCACGGTGTCGTCGATATCACTGATCACCAGCAGGTCGGCCTCGGGGGGCGGCACGTAGACTTCCACGCTGGTGCGCACCGTGGGCTGACCGCTGGCACGTACGACGATATCGGCACGGTGCCAGGAAACGTCCACTGGCAGCGTCGAAGTGATGGGCAAATGGGCGTCGAAATAACCGTCGCGGTCGGTGGTCAGCGTCAGCTGATTTTCGCCCACACGGATCTCTACCTGGGCATCAGCCAGGCCACGGCGAAAGATGCGCCGAGCCACGTCGGCCGTGTCACGCAATATGCCGCGCCGCGGGATGGCACGCCCAAGGGCCGCCTGTCGAAACACGCGGCCCATGACGAAAATTTCCTGTTGAGAGCCGTAGCCACGATAAGGGTGCACCATCATGCCACCCCGGCCACGGTCCTTTTTCATGGGTTTGGCAACGACATGGGCAAGCCTTTTGGCAAAGCTTGCCCACTGGTGATACCACGCCATTAAGCGTGCTGACCCGAGTGGCGCCCTTCCTGCAGCTCTTCCAGCAGCTTGGCGTTGAAGGCATCCTTTGCCAGAATAGCAACACGTTTACTATTTAGCGCTTGATTCATCATGCTCTCCATTTCGTGATGAGTAGTCGTGTACAGCACCTAACCAGTGTGGCGCATCTTATACCATCGTCAAGCATTGTATAAAACGCGACCCAGCTGGCTGATGTCGTAACCTTTCAGCGCCTCGGCCCGCTGATGAAAGCGCGGCTGCCGGGCAAAGGCCATCAGCGCTTGCATGGTGGGCTCGAAAGCGCTGCGTCGATGCAGGACCAGATCGAACGACTCCTCCACCAAGGGAATGAAATGAAGCTGCTGGCGATGCGCCGCCGCCTCCATGCCCACCCCGACATCCGCCTCTCCCTGAGCAATGGCCAGGCCGAGATCCTCCTCGCTGAGCGCCATGTGGTCGGCCCAGCGCAGCGCGTCAGACGCGATGGACGCTTGCGTCAACAAGCCTCGCAGCAAATGCGCAGCCCCGGCATCGGGCTGGCGATGAGCACACACCACGTCTGGGCGGGCAAGATCCTTGATCGTCTTCAGGCCCAGCGGGTTGCCCGGCGCTACTATCAGACCCTGACGGCGCTTGGCCCAGTGCAGCACCACCAGATCCTTGACCCCACCCAACCCCAGCAAGGTCGGTTCGTTGTAGCGGCCGCTGTCAGGGTCCCGCAAGTGGATACCCGCCACCATGGCCTTGCCTTCGAGCAAGCGCCGAATGCCGTCGCCACTCCCATGGCACAGCGATGCCAGGTCGCAGCCACTCTCACGAATCGCCCACTCCAGCAGCGGATCGAGGCTTCCGGCCAGCACCTGAGGGGGCGGCAACCGTTGGGCCTGGTCGCCTTCCAGGTGGCTCAACACCCACATGTCGATGTGCTGGCGAGGAAACAACAGTTTCCCGGTCGCACGGCTACAAGGGATCTGCCCCTGGCGCACCAGGTCATACACCTTGCGCTCCTTGAGCCGCAGATACTCCGCCACTTCCGCCGTCGTAAGGTACTCTTTTGAATACTCTTTCAGAGACTCTCTCACCCGCCCACCTTCAACTCCTGCATGAGACTGCATAGTAGCGCATATTTTTCAGCGCACCGTGCATCCCGGGAAATTTACGTACACTATGTCCCTACCTGATGCTCCTACCAGCATCGTGACTTTTCAAATACATCATGACCTTACAACGACACCCTACCAACACAATGAACCTGTCCCTATCAGCAACCCTGGCTACGGAACGTCATGTCGGATAACCCATTCAGCACCGCGATAGCGCTCATTCTGGGCATGGACCCCGCGCTCGTGGCCATCGTGACGCTATCGCTTCAGGTGTCGCTGATCGCGGTCACCCTGGCCAGCCTGTTGGCACTGCCTCTGGGGGCGGCGCTGGCACTGTGGCAGTTCCCCGGGCGGAACGCTCTGATCGTGGTGCTCAATGCCCTTATGGGGCTGCCTCCCGTGGTCGCGGGCCTGTGCGTCTACCTCCTGCTTTCCCGTGCGGGGCCATTGGGTCAGTTCGGGCTGCTGTTCTCGCCCACCGCCATGGTCATTGCCCAGGTGATTCTCGTCTTTCCGATCATTGCTGCCCTGACACGCCAGCAGGTGGAAGCTCTGCACAGCGAGTACGCCGAACAGCTGCGTTCGCTGGGGCTCAGCCAACTGCGCATGATGCCCACGCTGCTGTGGGATGCGCGCTTTGGCCTGCTGACCGTGATCCTGGCGGGCTTTGGCCGCGCCAGTGCGGAAGTGGGCGCAGTAATGATCGTGGGGGGTAATATCGACGGCGTGACCAGGGTCATGACCACCAGCATCGTGCTGGAAACCAGCAAGGGTAACCTGGCGATGGCCTTGGGGCTGGGCATCATTCTGCTCAGTCTGGTCACCTTGATCAATGCACTGGCCCACTGGGTCAGTGAAACGGCAAAACGGCGGTTAGGATGAACGCACCCCTCAGCCCCGCGGCTTCCACCGTCCCCAGCCTGCATTTTCAGCAGGTCAGCTTCTGCCACCGTGGCGACACGCTGCTGGCACCGACCACACTGGCGCTGCATGGCTGCCGCCGGACGCTGGTAATGGGCCCCAACGGGGCTGGCAAAAGCCTGCTCATGCGCTTGGCGCATGGGCTGCTGCGCCCCAGCAGTGGCCAGGTGACCTGGGAAGGCAAGCCACCGGTGCAGGCCATGGTCTTTCAGCGTCCGGTGCTACTGCGCCGTTCGGCGCTGGACAACCTCACCTACGCCCTGGCCGTGCATCGGGTGCCTCGCCGCCAGCGCAAGGCGCTGGCCTTGCAGGCATTGGAAAAGTTCGGCCTGACCAGCCTGGCCAAACGCCCCGCCCGGGTGCTTTCCGGAGGCGAGCAACAACGTCTCACGCTGGCACGGGCCTGGCTGCTCAAGCCTGCCATCCTGTTTCTGGATGAACCCACTTCCGCCCTGGACCCGGCGGCCATCAAGGCCGTGGAAGACGCGGTCAATGAGTTCCATCAGGCAGGCACGCGTATCGTCATGACCACCCACGATTTGCACCAGGCACGGCGTCTGGCCGATGACGTGCTGTTCATGTACAGCGGTCAGTTGATCGAACACACCTCGGCAGAAGACTTTTTTGACACCCCGGCAACAGCGCAAGCCAGGGCGTTCATACGGGGCGAGCTGGTCTGGTAAGCCCTACTCTAGCAAGCCCCACCACGACGCTTGAACAATACCCAAAGGAGCAGGACCGTGAACAAGACCACTACCCTCGTTACCGCCAGCCTATGCACCACGGCACTGGCCTGGAGCGCCTCGCTGCTGGCCAATGATGACTACATTACCCTGGCTTCCACCACCTCTACCGAGAACTCGGGCCTGTTTGGGGCCATCCTGCCGGTCTTTACAGAAGCGACCGGGATCGATGTGCGGGTGGTGGCCGTCGGCACTGGCCAGGCCTTCGAAATCGCTCGTCGTGGCGATGCCGATAGCCTGCTGGTTCACGATACCGCAGGCGAAGAGCAGTTCGTTGCCGATGGCTACGCCACCGAGCGGCTGGATGTGATGTACAACGACTTCGTGATCGTGGGACCCAGCGATGACCCCGCCAACATCGCCGACAGTGACAGCGTCAGCGACGCCTTCGCGCGGATCGCCGACAGCGAGTCGCCCTTCGCCTCACGGGGTGACGACAGCGGCACTCACCGCGCCGAGCTGCGCCTTTGGGAAGATGCGGGCGTCACACCGCAAGGAGATTGGTACCGTGAGCTGGGCAGCGGCATGGGGCCGACCCTGAATACCGCCGCAGGCATGAACGCCTACAGCTTCACCGACCGCGCCACCTGGGTGGCCTTTGAAAACCCGCAGGACCTGACCCTGCTGTTCGAGGGCGACGAAGCGCTGTTTAACCAGTACGGCAGCCTGCTGCTCTCGGAAGAGCGTCATCCGCACTTGAAGCACGATTTAGCCGCCCAGTGGCACCAGTGGCTCGTATCCGAGGAGGGTCAGCAGGCGATTGCTGACTTCGAGGTAGGCGGCCAACAGCTGTTTTTCCCTAACGCCAAGTAGTCCTTTGCAGAAGAGCCTCAGTGGCGGTGTTGGCATACACCGCCACTGAGGCAAACGCAACAAGGCCTGCTGCACCAAGTGCAGCAGGCCTTTGTTTATGGCTATGATTTTAGGACTATGATTTAGATCACGCGACGTCAGCTCAGCGGCTTAGCAATTCGCGAACATCCTTCGCTTCCCAATGGGGGAAGTGCTTGCGCACCAGCGCGTTCAAATCACGCTCGAAGGCGGCCCAATCAGTGGCGGCAGCCTGCTCGCGGGCGTTAGCAACGCCGCGAATCATGCCAGCCCCTACCGTCACATTGGTGAGGCGGTCAATCACGATAAAGCTGCCGGTGCCAGGGCTGGTACGATAATCATCGACCGGAATAGAAGCGGTCAACTCAACCTCACAGCGGGCGATGGCATTGAGCCCAAGGGAATCGGTGGCATGCTTTTCCAGCGTATTGACATCAATCTGGTACTCAATGGCGCTGACCTGCCCTGCCAAATCACGTGTGGCGAGCTTGATGTCGTAGAGCTTGCCAGGCGTGAGGGCGTCTTCGTGCATCCACACGATGTCGGCGCTGAACACGTTCGAGATCGGGATGTCAGCATCCGCGCTTACAATCCAGTCACCACGAGAGATATCAATCTCATCTTCCAGAGTCACGGTAATCGCCTGCCCTGGGTAGGCGGCGTCTAAATCACCATCAAAGGTGACCACGCGTGCCACGCGGGACGCTTTACCGGAAGGCAGGGCCTTCACCGCTTGCCCTGGGCGCAGCACACCGGCCGCCAGGGTGCCGCAATAGCCTCGGAAGTCCAGGTTGGGGCGATTGACGTACTGCACCGGCAGGCGCAGGTCGCTCAGGTTCTGGTCACGGGTGACTTCGACCTTTTCCAGCAGCTCGATCAGGGTCTTGCCTTCGTAGCCTTCACTGCCCGCCGCAAAGTACCAGGGCGTGTGCTCGCTGGCGTTGACCACGTTGTCGCCATTGAGCGCCGACATCGGCACGAAGCGAATGTCCGGGGCCTGCAAGTTGGCCGCAAAGGCGCGGTACTCTGCCACGATCTCGTTGAAGCGTGCCTCCGAGAAGCCCACCAGGTCCATCTTGTTGACCGCGATGACCAGATGCTGAATGCCCAGCAGGTCGGCAATGAAGCTGTGCCGACGGGTTTGGGTCTGCACACCGTAGCGCGCGTCGATCAGGATGATCGCCAAGCTGGCAGTGGAAGCGCCCGTGGCCATGTTGCGCGTGTACTGCTCATGCCCCGGCGTATCGGCAATGATGAACTTGCGCTTGTCGGTGGAGAAAAAGCGGTACGCCACGTCGATGGTGATGCCCTGCTCGCGCTCCGATTGCAGGCCGTCTACCAACAGGGCGAGGTCCACCATATCACCGGTGGTGCCACTGGTTTTGGAAGCCTTGGTGATCGCGGCGAGCTGATCTTCGAAGATCATCTTGGAGTCGTGGAGCAGCCGTCCGATGAGCGTGGACTTGCCGTCGTCGACGCTGCCGCAAGTGATGAAACGCAGCAGATCCTTGTTTTCGTGCTCGTGCAGGTATTGCTCGATGTTATCGGCAATCAACGTTGATTGGTGCGCCATTAGAAATACCCCTCACGCTTTTTCTTCTCCATGGAACCGGCCTGATCGTGATCGATGGCGCGGCCACTGCGCTCGCTGGTCTTGGTCAGCAGCATCTCCTGAATGATCTCCGGCAGCGTGGCGGCAGTGGACTCCACCGCCCCCGTCAGCGGGTAGCAGCCCAGGGTTCTGAAACGCACCCACTTCTCTTCCGGCACTTCGCCCTCAGCCAGCGGCAGGCGCTCGTCGTCCACCATGATCTGCATACCGTCGCGCTCAACCACGGGACGTTTGGCGGAGTAGTACAGCGGCACAATCGGAATCGACTCCAGATAGATGTACTGCCAAATATCCAGCTCGGTCCAGTTGGAAAGCGGGAAGACGCGAATCGATTCGCCTTTATTGACCTTGGCGTTATAGACGTTCCAAAGCTCAGGGCGCTGATTTTTGGGATCCCAACGGTGGTACTTGTCGCGGAAGGAGTAGACGCGCTCCTTGGCACGGGAGGCTTCCTCGTCGCGCCGCGCGCCGCCAAAGGCAGCATCGAAACCGTGCTTGCTCAGGGCCTGCTTGAGGGCCTGAGTCTTCATGATATCGGTGTACTTGGCACTGCCGTGATCGAAGGGGTTGATGTTGGCGGCGCGACCCTCTTCGTTGGTATGCACGATCAGCTCCATGCCCGCCTCTTCCGCCATGCGATTGCGGAAAGCGATCATCTCGCGGAACTTCCAGGTGGTATCGATATGCATCAGCGGGAACGGCGGCGTGCCGGGGTAGAAGGCCTTCCGCGCCAGATGCAGCATCACCGAGGAGTCCTTGCCGATGGAGTACATCATCACCGGGTTGCTGAACTCGGCTGCCACTTCCCGGATGATATGGATCGACTCGGCTTCGAGCTGCTTCAAGTGGGTCAATCGAGCGGCATCCGGTGCGATGGGCACCTGTTGCGTCGCCGACGGCGCAGAAAACTGGTTCATTACCTACTCCCTCACAAAACGGTGCTTGCTTTTATCGAGACGGCTTTTCAAGGAAGCCTGTGCAAACATGGTGTGCCGCCCGGCGCGCATGAATCGCAAGGTGGGCATTTGTGGGTAGGGTAACGCTAGGCCAATAATAACCCAAAAGAATTAATAACTATCTTTTTATATCTTTATCAACTAAACAGAAAAGCATCAGAGGTCGATACGCTCGACCCAGGTCTGCCACTCCTCCCCGTGCAGCTCCACCACGCGATAACCCGGCCGCGACGCTTCATCCACCGTAAAGGTTTCCGCACCGGGCAGAAACTGGTCTGACGTGGCGGGGCAACCATAAGTGCCTATCGCCGAGCCCGCCAGCGGCTGATGCTGGGCAAAGGCCTGATGGGCATGCCCAAACAGAATGATCTTGACCTGGGGGTAAGCGCTCAACAGCTGCCAGAACGCATCGCGGTCCTGCAAGCCAATCGCATCCATCCAGGCCGCCCCGACATCCACCGGCGGGTGGTGCATGACGATGGCCACCGGCCGCTCGTCCTGCTCCAGCCGTTCGGCCAGGGCGGTGAGTTTGCTCGCTCCCAGCTCGCCATGGGGCTTGCCCGGCACATGGGTATCCAGCAGCAACAGGCGCCACTGTTCCAGGTCGACTTCATCCAGCATCGGGCGTTCTGCGGCCATCAGCTCGGGCTGGTCGTGGTTGCCCGGTATCCAGAACCAGGGGCACGGCAGGCGGTTCAAGGCCTCGCAGGCGTGAACGTAAGACGCGCTGGTTTCGTCCTGGCTGACGTCACCACTCACCACCACCACGTCCGGGCGCTCGGCCACCACGGCGGCCAGCACGGCTTCGAACTGCTGCCAGGGAATGGCCGCCCGAGAGCGTGCCTGCTTGTCAGCGTGCAGATGCGCATCGGTAATCTGTATCAACCGCATCAGGGTAGCTCCGGCAAATCGACGACATGACCATGGGCCAGCCCATGGGCCAACCACTCTCCTAAAAAGCAGTTCAACTGCAGCTTTTCATCCGGTTGATGCATGCGCGAATTGGGGTAGCGATAGCGTCCGCTGAAATGACGCTCGCGCTGAAAGTCGATGACTTCCGCCATGCGCACATCATGGTAAAGGTGCACGCGCATGCGCGGCCCCTCAATGACCGCATCCAGCGGGCCGCGCTGGGAGATCTCCACCAGCGTGGTGTAAGGGGCCTGCTGAAGAATGGCCAGCTTGAGGTCGCCAAAGTGCCGGTTATCACCGCACAAGGCGATATCGCGCCGCTGGCCGCTCTGCAGGTCACCCACCAGGCGCACCAGGCGCAGATAGTTGGCGCTGCACTCCCCTTGCAGAGTTTTCAAATCGGTTACGTAGGCGGCTCTTGCCATGATGACTCCTTACCGGGTGTTGGCCTCGGCGGCTGACACGGCCGCGCGATGGGAAGCCGCCCGCAGCGATGCGCGCTGCCCGGCCAACCAGTGCATGCCGATCAAACACATGGCGTTGTCGAGTCTGCCCTGCTCCAGGAGTTCCCAGGCGGCGGGAAAAGAGACGACATGAACACGGATGTCTTCATTCTCGTCCTCGACGCCATGCACGCCTCCCACGCCCTGGCTATCGACCAGCCCGCAAAATAGCGTGACCCGCTCGTTGCAGGCGCCAGGGCTTGGGTAGTAGGTATGCAATCGGGTCAGTTGGCCCACCTGGCAACCGGCTTCCTCCTGGGCCTCACGGCGCGCCACGTTTTCCAGGGTCTCGTCCTTGTCGACGAGGCCAGCCACCAGTTCCAACTTCCAGGGGGAGTGAGGGTCGTCGATGGCGCCGGCGCGAAACTGCTCGACGAGGATCAGCGCATCGCGCTCGGGGTCATACAACAGCACACCCACCGCATCGTGGCGGTTGTGCACTTCTCGGCGCATGGTGGCGCTCCAGCCGCCCTCGAAAAGTCGATGACGCAGCTCTAGCGCTTCCAGGCGAAAAAACCCCTTGTAAAGGGTGTCACGCGTGATGAGTTCCACATCGTCGCGATTGAGTGTGGGGCCCATGCGGCACTCCCAGTGAACATGATCGTACCATTATCAATGCTGGCCACCGGGAATGCCAATCGGATCATCAACCGCGTGATTTGACGGCCATTACAGCTCGCGCAGCAGCGCCTCGGCATCACGGCGAAGGGCTTCGTCGGAACGTTGGCGACTCTCTCGCGCCGTGCCGTTCACGGCTCGCTGAGCATGCTCCCGCGCCGCCTGGGTGTTGCCCTCTTCCTTCAGGAAAGCGGCATAGTAGTAGTTCACGTCGATACCGTCCGGGCGAATTTCCAGTGCCCGCTGGAACATCCGCTCGGCAGTGGCACTATTGCCAAACCCCAGCGGGCGCCCCGGGGCACGGTCATACAGCGCCCCCAGGGTCACATACGCAGAGCCATTGCCCCCCATGGGGTCGATCTCGACGGCGCGTTCCAGCACCGTACGCGCATCACCGGCGGTACCCAGCGCCCCCAACCCACCCCGCTCTCGAGCATAGGAAGCCAGCACGATGCCTTGCCATACCAGCACCTCGGCCTCGTTGGGGTTCTGCTGGGCCAGTCGCTCTGCCTCGCCCGCCAATGCCCTCAGGGTCGACTCCCGTTGGTTGGCGGGCATCTCGGTCACCGTATGCTCCCAGCGGTTCTTCAAGGAGAACAGCTCGCTTTCGAAGGCCGACGCGCTCAGCGGCGACAGTACCAGGGCACCGCCCAACGCCGCCGCCATGAAGAGTCTAGAAAATGGAATTGCACGCATGGAAAACTCCTGCTTGTTGTTATGAAGAATGAGGAATGAGGAATGAGCCATGAGGAATGAGTCATGACTGTTGAGTTATCACTATCGAATTAGACCTGCCCAAAGCATGGCGATATCTCGTCCACACTGACAATGTAACGAACGTTTGAATGATTCGCCAGAGAATCACCGCTTTGTTGCCCTGTACCTTGGTAGCGTAAGCTAGGCACTTTTCCGGGAAGGTAACGACACCATGAAAGGCCGCAACATGACGCGCTGGCGCGATCCGGCAAAAGACCCGCGCCAGGCACCCAAGAGCAACCTGATTACCGCCGAGGGTGCGGCCCGCCTGCGGGGCATTCTCGACCACCTTTCCCGCGTCAAGCGCCCTGAGCTGTCGGCCAAGGTGGGGGAAGCCGCTGCGTTGGGGGACCGCAGTGAGAACGCCGACTACACCTACAACAAGAAAGAGTTGAACCGGGTCATCGCCCGCATCCGCTATCTGACCCAGCGGCTGGACGAACTACAGGTGGTGGACAGGCTGCCCGCCAACACCGACAAAGTGTTTTTCGGCGCGTTCGTGAGCTTGGAAGACGACGCGGGGGAAGCCCTGCATATTCGCCTGGTGGGCCATGACGAAATCGACACTCGGAAGCACTGGATCAGTGTCGATGCCCCCATGGCCAAGGCGCTGCTGGGCAAGGAAGTGGACGACGAGATCACGGTGATCACGCCCTACGGCGAGGCGTTCTACACCATTACCGACATTCGCTATGCCGGTGCCTCACCCAGCGTTTGAGCCAGCGGCACCTTCACGACTGCCCGCGATACACCCGGAAACGCCGATTGTCGGCCAGCGTCTCGAAGCTTCCAAACGCACGCTCCAGCCGCTCGGGATAAGGCAGGAAGGCGTTGGCCACCAGCACCAGTTGGCCTTTGGGGGTCAGGTGCTGACGCGCTTCGTCGATGAGCCGCGCACTCGGTCCGTAGCTGATCTCGCGCTCCTGGTGAAACGGTGGATTGCTGACGATCAGGTCGAAACGCGCATCGCCCAGCGCACGGTAGACATCGCTTTCGCACACGCTGCCCGTCAGCTGGTTGGCTGCTAGGGTCTGGCGACACGCCTCGACGGCAAAGGCGTTGACGTCCACCGCTGTCACCGTATGGCCACGGCTGGCCAGCCAGGCGCTGATGATGCCGTCACCACAGCCCATGTCCAGCACGCTCAGCGGGCGCCTGGGCAAGTGCGCTTCCAGGGTTTTAAGTAGTAGCAAGGTTCCTTCGTCGACCTTGCCATGGCCAAACACACCAGGGTGGCTCACCAGCGTCATGCCCAGCGCTTCGAAGCGCTGCCACTCATCTGGCTGCTCGGGCAGCGCCACAGTGCGGCTGGCAAACAGTGAACAGCGGCGTGCGTTGTCCAGCTTGTCACACCCCATGCCCAGCGCTGCCAGCAGCTTCGGCACACGCTTGATCCCGCCCTGGTGCTCCCCCACGATCTCGAAAGGCGTGTTCTCGGGGAGCCATTGGCACAGCCAGCGCAGCCACCACGTGCCCAAGGCATGCGCCTTGGGCCAGAATAGCACCACGCGGCCAGCGGGCTCTGCATTCATGGGCGCCAGCGGGCTACTGGCCAGCTTTCCAGCGTCCTGCCACTGCTGGCGCAGCGCCACATCGCCACTGATCATGGCGGTAGAGCGCTCCACCAGCCAGCCGTCGGCAGGCGGAGCGATGGGCAGCAGTTGAGCCGCAGGGCCATGGTAACGTTCGAGAAGTTGGCTGGCGGGCAGTTGAGCGCTCATGCATCGGCCTCGGGTTTGGTGAAGGTGTAAAGTAGATAGCGGCCCAGCCGCCAATGGGGCTCCTGGCGGCAGTACTGGCGTTCCAGCGCCATGAGCGTGGCCTGGTCGTCAGCGCTGGCAGGGGCCTGGCGCAGGTAGTCCTGAAAGATACGAATGCCCGCCACGTCGACCATCTCCAGGCCGCAGGTGTCGGCCCAGCCCAGAACTTGCGCGTGGGTCATGGGTGAAATGGGGGTCAAGCGCTGGCGACGCCCCTTGCCTGCCAACTGGTCGCCCAGCGCCTTGTTCAAGTTGCCCTTCACCACGTTGGAGAAGCGCAGCGCATCGCGATTGAACACCATCAGGCTCAGCTGGCCACCGGGGGCCAGCAGGCTGGCCAGGGTAGCCAGCGCCTGGGCCGGGTCGCCCAGCCACTCCAGCACCGCATGACAAGTGATCAGCGGCCAGGGCCCGGGGGCTTGAACGGGCAACGCTTGCAGCGGTGCCGTAATGTAGTGCAGCGCGTCGGCATTGAAAGCACCTTCGCTGACCCGCTGGCCATGCCATGCCTGGGCGTGTACCAACATATCCTGGGAAGGCTCTGCCATGGTCACCGCATGCCCCCGCTCGGCCAGCCAGGCCGACAGCTGACCCAGGCCGCCGCCTACATCCAGTACCGGCTGGGCGTTCAGGTTCAGCATCTGAGGCAGCAGGTAATCCAGCATGGCCAAGCGCAGCTCTCCACGCGGGGCCTGATACAGCGAGCGGGAAAATTTCTCCGCCAGACCATCGAAATAACGGTCGCCCGCCTCGGTCAGTTCGTAGGATGGGTGCATGCAGCAAGCTCTAGATAGAATCACGGGCGTCGATTGACGGGGGCGTAGTTTACCCTGCCTGAGCTGTAAACGCTTGCCGAGGCAGCCTCGCCTGCCAGTTTTCCTGCTGCTCCAGGGCGGCGGCCAACTGCAGCAACTGGCGGTCTTCCCCCAGCCGTCCAATTACCTGCACCCCCACGGGCAAGCCGCTTTGCGCCACGTGCATCGGTAGCGACATGGCAGGCTGGCCGGTCAGGTTGGCCAACTGGGTAAAGGGCGTACGGCTCAGGGCATCGACGGCCAGGCGCTTCAACAGCCCCGCCTTCAGGGCCAGCGCGGGCAGGCCCGGCACCGCCAGCAGCGCCATCAGCCGTTCGCGCAGGGCCGACGGGTACAGCTCCCCCAACCGAGGCGCGGTGTCTGCGGCCACGGGCAGCACCAGCACATCATGACGCTGATGAAACTGGCTCATCTGCTCGGCGGCCACGTGCCAGTAGCGCTTGGCCGTCTCGTACTCCCAGGCAGAGAGTTTGGCGCCCAAGCGGCCAATGGCGCGGGTAGAAGGCTCCAGAGGCAGGCGGCCGAGCGGCACGCCGGTTTGCTGACTGATCCAGCGCAGGTCTGCCGCCAAGTGACCCAGGTAGAGCGTCAGGTAACTGTCGGCAAGCGCCTCACCGTCGACCGGCGGGTCACACCACGCTACCGTGTGCCCCATCTCCTCCAGCCGCTGGGCGGTTTTCTCGATGGCCGTTTTCACCTCTGGATTCAACCGTGTACCCACACTGCGCCCAAAAGGCTCCCCCAGAGAGATCGCCACCCGCAAGGGTGGGCAGGGTTTCGACAGCGCCTCCACATAGCCGCGTTCCGCAAGCACCGGGTAAGGGCCCGAAGGCGCCATGCCGTTGACCTCTTCCAGCAGGGCCGCACTGTCACGCACGCTCCGCGTGATCGCATGCTCAACGACTGCTCCCTGCCACACCTCACCATGGGCTGGCGCCAGCGGCACGCGGCCCCTGGAAGGCTTGAACCCGAACAGCCCGCAATAGCTGGCAGGGATACGAATGGAACCGCCGCCATCGCCTGCCAACGCCAAGGGCACCATACCCCCGGCCACCGCGGCCGCCGCCCCACCGCTGGAACCACCGGGCGAATAGCCTGCGCACCACGGGTTTTCAGGGTGGGCAAATGCCTTGGGCTCCGTGATGCCCATCAAGCCAAGCTCCGGCGTGGCCGTTTGGCCCACCACCACCAGCCCCGCCCTGCGCGAGCGCTGGATGAACAGCGAGTCCTCGGCAGGCCGCCAGTCGCGTAACGCAGCACTGCCGAACGCCAAGGGCTCCCCTTTGAGGGCCATCAACAAATCCTTGCTCAAGGTGGGCACACCGGCAAAACAGGCCGAACTTTCTACCTGCTGGCTTTCACGACGCGCCTGCTCAACCCGCATGCGCACCACGGCCTGCAGCGCCGGGTTAGCCTGCTCGATGGCCACCAGCGCGGCCTCCAGCACCTCTTCCCGGCTCACCTGCCCGCCACGAATCAGCGCTGCCAGCCCCGTTGCGTCGTACTGTTGATACTCGTGCACGTGCATCGCCACCCTCCCGGTTTTCTTTCAGCGTAGCAAAGGCTGCTCGGGCATTGGCCACACAGGCATTGCCCACATGTGCCTTGACCATATGGGCATATTGTCTTGGCGATATAAAGGTATTAAGGTGAAACCTTATCATGGGAACGTTCCCATTCACTCATTTGCATCAGGTCGTCGTGCTCATGCTCTCCTCACGCGCAACGCTCATCGAAGTCGCTCGGCTGGCAGGTACGTCCAAAACCAGCGTTTCACGTTTCTTCGGCCCGGAGCGAGACAGGCTGTCTGCTGCCTTGCAGGCGCGTATCGATCAAGCGGCCAAGAGCCTTGGCTACTCCCCCAACCAAATGGCACGGGGCTTGAAAGGCAGCGGATCCAGACTGCTGGGCATGCTGGTCGCCGACATACGCAACCCGTTTTCCGTGGCCATCGTTCATGGAGTAGAGCAAGCGGCACGGGCACAGGGTTACTCGCTGATCGTGTGCAATACCGATAACGACCCCGAGCTGGAAACGCGGCATCTGGCCTCGCTATCGTCCTACCGAGTGGAGGGATTGATCGTCAATGCGGCCGGGCAGCCAGAGCGCGCCTTGAAAGCCTGGGCGCACAACGGTATCCCCCTGGCCCTCATCGACCGCGACGTCGCCAACCTGGACGCCGAGACCATCGGCCTCGATAACGCACTGGCCATCGACCTGGCGCTGGAACACCTCATGCAGCGGGGGTATCGCGCGGTACTGTATGTCAGCGAGCCCCCCCAGTTGGCCAGCGCTCGCCAGGAGCGGCTGCAGCGCTTTCGACAACGCGTGACGTCACTGGGCATACAGGGCGAAACCTTGACATCCCTCGACAACCCACAGGCAGCCTCACGGCTGCGCGGCTTCGTTCAACGCCATCGCCAGGCCCCTTGCGCCGTACTATGCGCCAACGGCAACGCCACCCTGGCCATGGTTCGCCATTTCCAGCACCAGGCCATTTCTCTGGGGCCCGTCGGCCTGATCGGTATAGACGAGCTTGAGTGGTGCGCCCTGGTGCCTCCGGGCATCACCACGCTGGCCCAGCCCACCAACGCCATTGGCCAGGCCGCCGTGACCAGCCTGCTGAACCAGATCACACGGTTGACTGCCCCCCAGGCGATAGAGCAACCGGTGCAGTACCGCCATGCGCCCACTCTCATTGCCCGAGGCAGCACTCACCGCCAGGGCCTGCAAACCAACACGACAACCCAAGACAACACGTGAGGCCCCGATGACACACCCCAAACCCTCCCCCAGCGTTCTCACCTTTGGCGAAGCCATGGCCATGTTCGTGGCAGAGACTCCCGGCGAACTGGCCACCGTGGAGCATTTTCAGCGGCGCCTGGCGGGGGCGGACAACAACGTCGCCATAGGCCTGGCCCGGCTGGGATTTGACGTGGCCTGGATGAGCCGCGTAGGTAGCGACAGCTTCGGGCAGTTCATTCGCCAGGCACTGGAAGCAGAAGGGGTAGACAGCCGCCATATTCATACCGACCCCAGCCACCCCACCGGCCTGCTGTTCAAGGAGCGTGCCAAGCGCGGGGCAGACCCCAAGGTCACTTACTTCAGGCGAGGCAGTGCTGCCAGCCATCTGTGCATCGAAGACGCCAAAAGCGTCGATATGGCCGCCCTCACCCACCTGCATGCCACCGGCATCACGCCTGCGCTTTCCGAAAGCGCCGCGCAGTTGAGCCGCCATATGATGCAGCAAGCGCGCGCGGCGGGCGCCAGCGTCTCTTTCGACCCCAACCTTCGCCCAACGCTTTGGCCCAGTGATGCCCTGATGCGCGATACCCTCAACGCCTTGGCCGCCCTGGCCGACTGGGTGCTGCCGGGCTTGTCCGAGGGCCGCCTGCTCACTGGGCAAACATCGCCCGAGGCCATCGCCGACTTCTACCTGGAACGAGGCGTCAAGGCGGTCATCATCAAGCTGGGCCCAGAAGGCAGTTATTATCGAGGAGTGCTGGGCGGCCAGCTGGAAAGCTTTAGCGTGCCCGGCCAGCCGGTTGCCACCGTGGTCGATACGGTCGGCGCCGGTGACGGCTTTGCCGTCGGTGTGATCAGTGCGCTGCTGGATGGTCTGCCCCACCTAAAGGCACTGCAGCGCGGCAACCTGATCGGTGCTCAGGCGGTGCAAGCGGTTGGCGACATGGAGGGCCTGCCGACCCGCCAGCAGCTCATGCAGCTGGAGCAGCCCTGACACCCCCACCCCGTCATGATCACTGGAGAGCACATGAAACCGCGTATCATCGTTTCAGGGCGTCTCAGCCCTGCCCAACTGGCCGAACTGGACGAGCACTTCCAGCTCATCGAGCTGGAAAGCCCACTGGAGCTGACTCAGCCCAACGTGCGCGAAGCGCTGCGAGAGGCACAAGGGATCATCGGCTCCAGACTGCTCATCACCGATGAGCTGCTGGAAGCCTCCCCTGCCCTCAAGGTCATCGCCACCATTTCCGTCGGCTATGACCATCTGCCCGTCGATGAACTGACCCGGCGCGGCATCCTGGTATGCAACACCCCGGATGTGCTTACAGAAACGACGGCAGATACCGGCTTTGCGCTCATCATGGCCACCGCACGCCGAGTGGTGGAACTGGCCAATTGGGTCAAGGCGAATCAGTGGCAACAGAGCCTTGGCCCAGCGCTGTTCGGCAGCGACGTGTACGGCAAAACCTTAGGCATGGTGGGGTTTGGTCGCATCGGCCAGGCAGTGGCCAAGCGCGGCGCCCTGGGCTTTGGAATGCGCATCCTCTACTCCAATGCGTCCCCCAAGCCAGACCTCGAACAGGCGCTGGGCGCCCAGCGGCGTGAGCTGAACGCACTGCTGGCCGAGTCCGATTTCGTGTGTCTGACGGTCCCTCTGACCGCCGACACGGAACACCTCATCGGTGCTGCCGAACTTGCCCGCATGAAGCCCTCGGCCATTCTGGTCAACATTGCCCGCGGCAAGGTGGTCGACGAACCCGCCCTGATCGAAGCGCTGCAACAGGGCGTGATCAAGGCCGCCGGGCTGGACGTGTTTGCGCAAGAGCCTTTGGCCCATGACTCGGCCTTGCTGCAGATGACCAACGTGGTCGCACTGCCGCATATAGGCTCAGCCACCCATGAAACCCGAGACGCCATGGCACAACGCGCGGTGGACAATATCCGCATGGCCCTGCAAGGTCAGCGCCCAATCAGCCTGGTCAACGAGGAAGTATGGAAATGAGCACGACTGGCCAATCGGCGGAACATGCCGCCTACTGCTTGTTGTTCGATTGTGACGGCACGCTGGTCGACAGCGAGACGCTGCTCGCTGACGTGATGGGCGACGTTCTTCCAGAGTACGGGCTGCCCTTTACGGCCCGGCAATACATGGCGGAGTTTCGCGGAGTACGTTTTCACACCATCGTGCATACCCTGGAGGAGCGCTTTCAAGCGCTGGAAGAAACCCGATTGATACAGCTCGAAGCCGCCATGCGCGCGCGCATGGAAGCACGCATGCAGGCCGAGCTACTGGCCATAGAAGGCATGCCAGATGCGTTGGCCCAACTGGCCCACCACCCCAAGGCGGTGGTATCCAACGGCCCCGAGCGCAAAATCCGCTGCGCCCTGGAGTGCACGCAGCTGACACACCATTTTGCGGGCAACCTGTTCAGCGCCTATACCCTGAACGTCTGGAAACCCGATCCGCAGCTGTACTTGAAGGCCGCTGCCGCCATGAGCTACGCCCCACAACAGTGCGTGGTCATCGACGATGCCGCCGTAGGCGTGCAGGCTGGCCTGGCGGCAGGCATGCACGTCATCCACCTGAACCACTTCCCGGAAGAAGAGGCCACCCCCGCAGGCGCGATCGGCATTCATCATGCCAGCGAGCTGCCGGAGGTACTTACACGGCTACACGAATAATCACACAGGACCCGACACATAACATTTAAAAAGCATCAATAAACGATTGATCCGCTTCAGTCTGCTGCCAGATCACACAGCGATCTCGTCCACGGTGCTTCGCCTGATAAAGCGCCTGGTCTGCCATCTTGATCAGCGAATGTCGGCTGTCGGTATGCTCGGGATACGCCGCAATACCGCACGAAAGCGTGATGTAGCCCAACGGTTGCTGGTGATGGAACAGGGCATGGGTACGCAGCGTCTGCAACAGCTCGTTGGCCCGTCGTTCGGCTTCATCCAGGTCGGTCACCGGCAGCAGCGCCACGAACTCCTCCCCACCCAGGCGGCACACCACATCGCTCCCGCGAAAGCAGCGTGTCAGCAGGTTGGCGACTTCGATCAACACCGCATCGCCCACATCATGGCCAAAGCTGTCGTTGACGTTCTTGAAGTGATCGATGTCGATCATCAACAGGCAAAGCGGCTGCCCACTCTGGGCGGCGCGCTCCATCTCTTCATCCAGCAGCGTATCGAAGTGGCGCCGGTTGGGCAGCCCGGTCAAGGCGTCCTGGAGCGACAATCCCTTCAACTGGTCCACCAGTTGATCCAGCTCCGCCGTGCGCGACTTCACCTGCGCCTCCAGCGTCAGGTTCGCCAGCGCCAGCTGCCGCTGCGTGAAACGGTAATGCCACAGCGAGACCCCCACGATGGCCATCGAAAAGCCCAGCGCCCCAAAGCTCAAAGGCACTTGCCGCAGCGCCACCAGCCGGTGGGCCACCAGCATATCGAGCACCAGCAAAGGCGCGAACATCACAAAGCTGAACACCAGCAAACGTTGCTCCAACGCCAAGCGGCGCCATGCCACCAGGGTGATCAGCAGCATGCAGGGCAACGTCAGCAACAGCAGCACGTCAAACACGGGAAAGGTCAAGGCCAGGTTCAAGAAGCCGAACTGCACCAGCCCCATTGTCACCACCAGATACCCCAGATGAAGCTGCCAGAAACGCGCCATCCAGCGCTTGGCCGACCCCACCAACCAGTGGCTCAACAGCAGCCCCATGGCAATGGGCAAGGTAAAATAACTGGCGGCGCGCAGCGTGTCCCAAGCCAAGGGGGCATCGGCGATCAGCTGCCTGGCAGGCGTTTCGGCCAACAGCATCAATCCGGAAGCACAGGCGAACAGCGCCGTGGCGCCAAAGCCTCGCCGGTCAGGGCCCATCAGCGCAAAAATACCCGCAAGCGTTGCCAACAACAGGCTGAACGCACTGACCGCCAGGTCTTTTGCTGACGCCTTCAACATCGCCTTGAGGGCGCCCAGACGGTCCATGACCCGAACATCGCCCCATAAACCAATGCTGGTGTAGTCCGAATAGATGCGTATTGACAGGGTCTGGCCCGCAAAATCGTCGGGCAGCGGAATCAAATGCCACGGCCAACCAATGAAGCGCGGCTGCTGCATATCGCCGTGCTCATAAATCAGCTCATCCCCTAAAAACACCTGCCCGACCAGATTGATGCTGGTGATGTGGATCACCGGATCACGCCAGTTTCCCTCAGGCAGTACGGTCCTGAACCAGACATATTGCCGCCCCTCGCGCTCGGGCGGGTTCGACGGAAAGGCAATGGCCTGCCAATCGCGGCTCGGCTCCGATAACCAGAGTGGCTCCCCTTCGCTGTCCAATGGCGAGTCCCCCCAACGGTACTCCCACTCCCCCAATGGAGAAGGGCCCTGGTAGCCGTGAGCCAGCCCAGAAAGTGCCAGCAGGGCACACAGAGCAGGCCACCCCGCCAGGGTACGCCATCGAGAAAGAAGCATCGCCATGACCACGTGCACTATCAGCCACCCAATAGGATTAGAAGTTATCCAGCCGTTCCGTACGGTAAAGATGCCATTCATTCTCTACCCGGCCATCTGGCAAGCGGCAATAACGCCCCGTACCCAAACGGCTTTCACGGGTGATACGCTCGCCTCCCCGTGCCTCACAATGTTCAGCCGCCGCCGCTTGCATGCTCGGCGCCTGCTCACCCCCTGCCGTGGCACATCCCGCCAGCAGTGCGGTCATCCCTACCGCTATCCACAGAGGCCAATAACGTAATCTCATGTCATTTTCCTCAACGCAATGTCAGCTGTGCGACCTGCAGTGTCGCACCTTGCCAGTACGCTGCCTTCATCGACACAAAGGAGGCAGCGCAATGGACCCTATGACGCCAACGGCAGTACAGCAGCAACTGGCCCGACAAGAGCAACGAAAGTGGGAGCAAGACCGTCTCGAATGGGCAGACTCACATCCAATGATGGCACTGCTCAGCGAATGCCTGACGCTTAGCCCACTGATCAGCCAGCGGTTCGATACCGCCAGCACCGATGGCCGTCATCTCTATTTTTCTCCCGACTATAGCGCTTCTTTGACGAACGAGTCGCGACGTTTTTTACACGCACACCTCATCTGGCACTGCATGGCCGGCCACCTGAGTGCCCCACTGGTAGCACATCGTCATCGCTGGCACCTGGCCTGCGACCATGAAGTCAACGCCCTGCTGCTGGCACTGGACTTCCCCCTGCCCTGTAACGCGCTCCTCTTCCCCGTCTGCATAGGACGCAGCGCCCTGGACGTATACCAATGGCTGGAAGGACACCCCGACACATCGCTGGAGTCCACCATCGACGTGCATCCCGCCGCCCTTTGGAGCCACCTGCCGGGCACGGCGCCTGATCAACGTGTTCTTGCCCTGTGGCGTCGGCGCGCGCACATGGCCGCCCGAGAAACAGGCACGCTGCCCGAAAGTGTCGCTAAGTTTTGTGGGGCGCGATAAACTAACGGTTCGCTAACGAACGCTTTCTTTTTGCCAGGGTTGGCCGTCATGTCCGATGCACGCGATACGCTCTTTCGTCATATCACCATGCTTCAGCTGATACCGCGCTACCCTGGCTGGATATCGACCCCGGCCCTCAAGGAAAAGCTGGCCGAACATGGCTTTTTGGTCGATATCCGTTCACTGCAACGCGACCTGGGCCAAAAGCTCTCCAGCCAATTTCCGATTGGTTGCGACGACAGCCAAATAAACTCGCTGCCTATTTATACAAACTCTTCTGTATCAATATCTGCCTGCTGCGCTTCGTTATAACGAGCACCGGCGATTTCTCCAGGCAGCATCATTTTATTGAGTTGTACCAAATCCTCATCGCTTAATACCACCTGCTCGGCGTAGAGGTTTTCCTGCATATGGCTAACGGAGCGCGACCCAGGAATGGGAATGACATGGTCGCCCTGCGCCTTTACCCAAGCAAGCGCCAGCTGGGCAGGCGTCATCTCTAAATCGTTCGACATCGCATTAAAATGCGCCAGCAGCGTCAGGTTATGGGTCAGATTATCGCCATTAAAGCGCGGCATCCCGGCGCGCATATCGCCTTCCACATAGGTGGTATGGGCGTGAATAGCGCCAGATAGGAACCCGCGACCTAGCGGGCTAAAGGCCACCAGCGCGGTACCCAGCTCTTTACACGCTTGGCTAAGGGCTATCTCAGGATTACGCGTCCACAGCGAGTACTCTGACTGAACGGCTGCCACCGGGTACTCAGCGTGCGCCTTACGCAATGTGTCGGCAGAGATTTCTGATAAACCCACTGCACGCAATTTACCCTCCTCTACCAATCGTCCAAGCGCGCCCACGCTCTCTTCAATGGGGACTTGACGATCCATGCGGTGAAGATAGTAGAGATCCAAATGATCGGTACCTAGGCGAGCCAAGCTCTCTTCACACTGGCGGCGCAGCGTTTCAGGCCGCCCATCAATCACCCGCTTGCCACTCTCTGGGTCCATGACCATGCCGCACTTACTGGCTAGCAGCAGCTCACGACGTTTAGACGCTAGCGCTTTTCCTAACAGGCGTTCGTTAGCCGTGCCGCCGTACAGCGTAGCGGTATCGAAATGGCGGTAGCCCATTTCAAAGGCGTCGTTCAGCGCTCTGATACCTTCCTCTTCCGGCACATACTGCCCGTAGCCGTGAGAAAGGTTCATACAGCCAAGCCCAATACGTGGCGATGCGACTTCCTTCAAACGTTCGTAAAACCCAGACATTTGAAAACCTCAATAGAGTTCCAAGGCAACACAGTAAGGTAAGGCTGCTGCCTTGGGAACGCTATGCGGGTAGATAAACGGATCATCTTCCGCGTGCACGATCAGCGTAGGCACCTGAATGGCCGAGACAAAATAGGCGCTGCTACTGCGCTTATAATACTCATCGGCGCTTGCGAACCATGCAAGGGGGCCGTGACGCGACCATCAAAATCCCAAAACGTCTTCATGCCTTCTAACGTTTCAAGACGGTGCGCGACACCGCCACACAGGCAGCGCTCGGGGTAGGCTATTTAGAGGTGACCGGCTATGAGGATCTCAGCGCTGAGTAGCTCGCCCCTCAAAAGGCAACCGGCTGCCAGCCTTCTGGCGAACAGCGCTCTAGGCCACCTTCTCCCAAACGAGTGAGCCACAGCCAGCGGTGGTTGATTAAATCCGCCACCACCGGCTGGCGTTCAATAATCGCTTCGATGCGCTCTCTGGGCGCGTCGATCACCACGGTTAAGCGCAGCGGCTCATGATGAAGCTTCTCACCATCGCGCAGCGACTGCTCCGGCAAGCCAATGCGCAGTTGGGGCGAATTACCTTCAATAACGCCCACATGGCCACCCACCACTGAATGCAGCAGCTTATTGCCCGCGCCGTACAGCCCAGGCACCACGGTAGACGCGTAGTACTGCAGGTTGATCCAACTGGCCACCAGCATTGGTGCCATCATCAGCCCTTCTAACACCTTGCCTTCCGGATCTTGCTCTGGGCGGTATTCGTGTAAGAACGCGCGCCCGTCCAGCGCTTTCCCTTGGGTACGCGCCCGTGGCGCTAAAATAAGCGCGGCGTTATTTACCAACCCCCACTCAGGCCGTGGTTGCGACCAGTCGGCACCGCGCGTCGCGAAGGTTTTCAGGCGCTCAATAGGGTCGGCGTCATCCACCCCCAGGTCAGGTGCCCGCTCTAGACGAGTAGCCTCACCCGCCACGTGTACACCGCTTTCAAATGCTGCCAGCGCGTCTTCTAGCGCTTCGGGCATCTGCTCATCCCGATAGACGTGCACGCGGTCGGTGAGCGTGCAGTGGGTGGCGGCCAATACGTGAAAAGGGCTAGGCAACGTGATACCTGCGTGTTGTACGGCCTGCTGTACTTCCGGGTCGTTCAGCAGCGCAGCGGCCACTCGCGCATTCATGCCGCCGCCCTGCCCGCCGCAGGCCCCGCAGGTCAGTCCGGCGTGATGCGGGTTGTTTTCGCTTTGGGAGTCGTGGCCCACCAGCACCAGCAGCGACGCCGTGGGGGTTCCCAGTAGCGTTAGCAGGTTTTTCGCCAGCGCTATTTTTTCATGGCGGGCAATTGGCTCGCCGTCGTAGGTGTGAAAAAGCCCGGCGGGCGCTTCGCACTGGGGCACGGTTGCCTGTTTACGCAGGCTGTCTTTAATCAGCTTCCAGCCCCAGGCAATGCCGGTTGTTTCCACCAGGGTAAAGGTTGAAAGCGGCGCGTACTTCGCGTGGCGCACGCTTTGGCGCTGGCTCTCTTTTTGATAGCGCTGAACGCCCCGCTGCTGCGGCTGCAACGAGCCCACCCGATAAATCGGTTTTAACAACCCCGGCACGCGGGGCTGGGCACGCTCAGGCCCTGTAGCCGCATCGGCCACCGGCATAGCGAAGAACCCCGCGACGCCTAATGTGGCAACGGTAGGGGTGGCCTGCTCTAAATGGCGACGGAACCGCTCAGAGCGCACGTCGATACAGAACGCAGCCTGTACCTTGGGAGCGGAGGAAGACTCGGCACTCGGCGTGGCTAACGTCATGGCTAGCGTCCGCTGATAACCCAACTCATAGGCGTGCTGCCAGCACCACAGCGCCTCATGCGGAGAAGTAATGGCGGCACCGGCGGTTTGCCACTGGGCAAACCACTCGCTCTGTTGGATGCTGGTGAGCTGCTCAACGCCTATCCACTCCCATGCCAGTACCATGGCAGCCAGCTGGGTGATGCCCGCCTCTGCCTGCTGGTGGGCAGTATGCCAACCAATGCCTTGGCACCAGGAAGCCCATCCGTTAACCCGTAGCAGCAGCGTGTGGGCTAGCGCCTCAAACGCTTCTGGGGTGAGCCCCCAATCCTCGGCTATTTGCGCAACCGCTGCGGCGGGGTCATCTGGCAGAGTTTGTAGCGCCTGGCGCTGCGCTTTAGGCCAGCGCAGATCGTGCTGTGCCGCCGTTTTCCAGAAGTGATAAAGCGAAGGCACAGCAGGGCTTGCCCAGCGCTGTTGATGGTGATCGAAGTAGCTCGCACAGCTCTCCGCCAGCGGGTCAAACCCATCATGCCCTGCCAGGGAATCCCAGGCGCTGCGTAGCGGCGTTACCGGCTTTGGCGGTGTTGCCAAGTAGCTCACTAGGCTCTGCTCGCTATAAGCGTAGCCGCCATGGCGCAGCGCCTGCTGTAGGTCTTGCGGGGTAATCCGACCCGATTCCCAAGCGTTACGATAAAACTCGGCAGGCATGGTCATCGGCTGCCCGGCCCGGCGGCTGAGCGCTTGGCTCACCTGCTCAATGGGCTGATGCTTCAGGCCCCACCAGGGGTTGACCGCAATCCACTGGTCCAGCGGCCACACCGGGGCAATGGCGTCGGTCGCGCGCTTTAACGCATCGCGATACTGCTCTGGCGACGGCACTGACGAATGGTGTGAGGATGTGTCTACGGCAATAGGCTGACTCATGACCACTCTCCTTTTAAACCAGGGGCAAGCGATGAAGGACGCGACCAGGCACGAATGGGGGCTACCGCATCCACCGCACGCTGAAACGGCAGTGCCAGGTAAAGCCCCTGGCTAAAGTGAACGCGCCAGCGGGCTACCCAGGCAGCCTGAGGGAACAGCGTGACGGCTCCAGCGGCCAACACTAGGCTTGCCAGCATCAGTGCCCCTAAAAGTCCTGCCGTGAGTGTTAAGGGCGTGTAGGCGCTGGGCAGTGCAGGTGCCAGCACGCTGTGTAGCAAGGCATACAACGGCACCAGGGCAAGCGCCATTCCTACCAGCGCTAAACGCTTGGGTTTGGCGGTGCCCACCGGCATGCCCAACAGCGTGCTGCCCACCGCCAAGCTAAGCAGTGCACCCAGCAGCGGATTATAGCTAACCAGCGAGGGCCACAGCATCAGTACCATCGCCGCGACAGCGGCCGCAGGCAACGCAAGAGAAAGACGCTGACGCAGCGGCGCAAGCGGCAGGCGCTCACAGCGCGAGGCCCTCACGGTACGGCCAGACGCCAAGAAGGAGTGAGCTTTGTAAAGCGAGTGCGCCAACAGGTGAGCCAGCGCCAAGGTGTACGCCCCTACGCCAATTTCGAACAGCATAAAGCCCATTTGCGCGCAGGTAGACCACGCCAGAGCATGCTTGACGGAGGTTTGGGTCAGCATCGTCATCACCGCGACCAGTGCGGTAAAACCACCCACCGCAATGAGCAGGTAGTGGCCCAGCGTTAGGCCATCAAACACCGGGAACAAACGCAGCCACACAAAGCCCCCCAGGTTAATCACCCCCGCATGCAGCAGCGCGGAGACCGGCGTGGGCGCTTCCATCACTTTGATCAACCAGCCATGCATCGGCACCTGGGCGCATTTGCACAGTGCCGCGATGGCCAGCGCCACCGAGGCGGCCTCCACCTGCCAGCCGCCAGAGGACGCCGCAGCGGCCGCAAACAGCTCAGGTAGCTGAAAGGAACCGAAACGGGCATATAAAAGCACTACCGCTACAATCAGCGCCGCATCGCCTATACGGCTAACCACAAATTTTTGCCATGCCGCCCGTTGGGCTTCCACACGCTCAGGGTAGAGCGTTAATAAGTGGTGCAGCGCCACACTCACTCCCACCCAGGCAATCAGCATCACGACCAAGTGATGGGTAAAGACCAGCAGCATCACGCTTGCCAGCACCACCAAACACCAGGGCAAAAACCGACGCTCGCCACGGTCGCCCTTTAGGTAGTTCTCTGCAAAACGCAGCAGCACCGTGCCTAACAGGCTGATGAGTAGCGCCATCCACACGGCCAAACCATCCGGATACAAGCCCAGCGGCTGAGCGGCTTCGGGCAGGCCGGTAGGTACACCCAGCGCATCCAGCACCAGTAGCCCGCCCACCGCTAGGCTCGCGACCAGCGCGCTTGCCGTTAACCAGCGGCCTATTTGCCAAGCGCGCTTCAGCGATGCGGGCGTGCTGGCCCGTGCGCTGACGCCCGCCATCACTAACAGCGAAACCGGGACCAGTAACCACAGCGCTAGCAGTGATAGCACCGTTATGTTGATGAAATGTGGCATAGCCTTTCCCCCTTAGTCATATGCCATCGACTATGCCCAGCTCGTCACCATATAAAAAATAGTTTATTTTTGATAAATCGTTCTTTAAAACAGAACGAATAGCCAACACGCAGCCTGAGGTCCCTCTGCCATGAAGCTCAACTACCATCATCTTTACTATTTTTGGCAAGTGGCGAAATCAGGCCACCTGACCCGTACGGCCGAAGCGCTGCACGTATCACAGTCGTCGCTTTCTCAGCAAATTCGTCAGTTAGAGGAGCGCCTGGGCCAAGCGCTGTTTATTCGCGAAGGGCGGCAGCTGCACCTTTCCGAAGCGGGCAGGCTGGCATTTGATTACGCGGAAACCATCTTCACCCAAGGAGAAGAGCTGAGCGCGCTGTTTGCTGAAGGCGGCCACGCCCATCGCGAAGTGGTGCGCGTCGGGGCAGTGGCCACGCTATCGCGCAACTTTCAGGAAGGATTTGTACGGCCGCTGCTGGGCCGAGACGACCTAGATTTGATACTGCAAAGCGGTGGTCTGGATGACCTGCTAAGGCGGCTTTCGGCCCACAAGCTAGACGTGGTACTCTCGAACCAGCCGGTGCGTGGCGATAGTGAACACCCCTGGCGCTCCCAGCGGTTAGCGCGCCAGCCGGTAAGTTTAATTGCAGCGCCCCTCCTCTCGCCGCCCCCCGCTTTTCCCAAAGGCTTAAACGGCCACGCGTTTATTCTGCCTGGGGTTGAAAACGCCACTCGCCACGCCTTCGACCAGCTGTGCAGCCACTACCGGCTAACGCCCAAGATTGCCGCCGAAGTCGACGACATGGCAATGATGCGCCTATTGGCGCGGGACACGCAGCACATTGCCGTTATGCCCCCCGTGGTAGTACGTGACGAGCTGCACAACGGCACGCTAAAAGATTACGGCGCGCTGCCCAGCGTATGGGAAGAATTCTACGCCATTACCATTCAGCGCCGGTTCGAGTCGCCTAGCTTGAAAGCGCTGTTAACACGCACGGGGGAATCGCTGCTGGATTGAGCCAGAAGTGAACGCAACGCAATTCGCTAAGTTTGGCTAGGAATCGTGAACAACTTAATTGGCATCAAAAAAACCCGCCGAAGCGGGTTTTTTTTGCCCCCAATACAGCGCTACGTTATCTGATACCTCTCGCCAGTTCCTGCAGGCGCATCTCATTTGGCATTGCGTGGCCGGCCATCTGATTGCACCGCTCGTAGCCGACTATCAACGTTGGCACCTTGCTTGCGACCATGAAGTGAATTCACTGCTGTTAGCACTTCAGATTCCTTTACCTGCGGATGCCGTGCTCTTTCCCGTGTGTGTGGGGCGTAACGCATTGAGTGTTTACCGCTGGCTGGAGGGGCACCCTAATCTTTCAGTTGAAGCCTCCATGGATATACATCCCGCCGCCTTGTGGCATGCCTTACCTGACACCCAAGTCTCGCACAGCACCCTTATGCTTTGGAGACAACGTGCCCACCTGATCGCTAAAGAGCCAGGTGCTTTGCCAGAACAAGTCGCTACGTTTTGTGAGGCGCGCTAAACTCAACGCTTTCATGCATTCAGCCAAGGTTTGCGTCACTATGTCTGAGCCCCGCGATACGCTTTTTCGCTACTTAACCATGTTGCAGTTGATTCCTCGAGCACCAGGGCGTATCGCGACCCCCGTGTTGAAAGAGAAGCTTGCAGAGCGCGGGTTCAATATCGATACACGTTCGCTGCAGCGGGATTTAAGCCAGAAGCTATCCACGCAGTTTCCGATTGGCTGTGACGATAGCCAGAAACCTTACCGCTGGTATTTTGATCGTGACTTTCAGTGCCAGCTACCTGCGCTGGATGTGCCTGGCGCGCTGACGCTGGTTCTGGCGGAAGAGTACTTGAAAGGGTTGCTTCCTCCGGTGGTGGTCGGCCAACTCTCGCACCACTTTACCGATGCGCGAAAACTGCTGGACGATATGAGCACTAATGGGCTTAGTCAGTGGGCACGCAAGGTACGTGCCATTCCCAATGGCAAAGCGCTAATCCCCGCTGAGATTGACGAGGCAACCTGGCAGACCATTTCGCAGGCGCTCCTTGAGCAGAAAGCCGTTGACGTGATTTATCTATCACGCACCAGTCACTCTGAAAAAGCGTTGACGCTTCATCCTCAAGGCATTGTGAGCCGCCACAGCGCCACCTATCTGTTAGCTCATGTGGACGGGTTCAGAGACCTGCGCCAGTTCGCCCTTCACCGAGTGAAGCTGGCAACATTAAGTCATCAGCCCTGGCAGGCGCAGCACGATTTTGACATCGATGAGTACATCCAGGGCGGTGCATTTGGATACCGTCAGGGGCCAAGCGATGTGGTTCTGGAAGCTGACATCACCAGATCAGTAGCGTGGCTATTACAGGAAACGCCGCTGTCAGACAAACAGTCGATAGAAGCATTGCCGGGCACTGACAGTTGGTATCGGCTAACCGCCCATGTACCGGATGACCAACAAACTCTGTGGTGGCTGATGGGCATGGGGCCAAATATCAAGGTCCTTGCACCTGATGTATGGCAAGAAACGATCAAAACCAACGCAGAACAGATGCTGGCACACTACGCCACCGAACACTCTGCACCGTCATGAACAGCTTTTATTCCCAGGTTCTGACATACATGTTTTCCGCATGCGGAAAAAGCCACGACTTATCGTTTCTACACAAAGGAGGGTTACCATGCTCTATTTTGCTTACGGCTCCCACATGGCTACCCAGCGTTTAACAGATCGCCATGCGCGCGAGACGGCGTTATACGCGACGACAGAACTCACCATGGGAACTGCCTAATGGATAACGATACACGCTTGATCGATTTTTACAGTGGCGAAGGGCTGGACCATAAAGGTCGGCGTCTAGAGGATATTTGGGCGCTGTCGTCCTTTTGGCTAGAACACACCCACGACTATATTCAGTGGCTGTTCCCTATCCCTGAGGCGGGCAGGTTTAACGGCTTTGCGCCCCTTTTAACACCCGCCGTGCAAGCTGCCTTTCAAGATAGCGATGTTATGCGCCAGCACCAGCAGCAATCGCTAACGGTGATGCTTGATTTTTTTGGCCTCGCCCGGGATGGAAACGGCATCGTTGCTCAACCAACGTTAGCGATACCGACGCAAGTCTGGCTGAAAGCCGGTGGCCATAACCATTTACGCATCACGCGTATCATTCGGTCACTGGCGTTGTGTCATCAGCCAGACCTCGCACGCACTTTTCAGCAAGCCGTCATCGAGATTGGCACCCACCGGGGGGTGGTTTCTGATTCATCAATTCAGTATTGGCGGGAGGCGTTTTAGACCCACCCCCAGAATCGAGTGGTTGCAAACCCAGAAAAGACAAAAACGGGAATACTTCAAAGCAGGAAAAGATATGGTTATCTAATTTAGATGGCGTCCCTGGCAGGAGTCGAACCTGCGACCTGCCGCTTAGGAGGCGGCTGCTCTATCCTACTGAGCTACAGGGACTTAGGGGGCGCGTAGTATAGCGCGTTGGCTTGCCTCGGCCAACCGTCGCGCTTTAAATCCACCCCGCCAGGCGCAGGGCGAAAATGCCCAGGGTCACGGTGATGCTGGCCATCAGGGTGGTGATGGCGATGATATTGGCGGCC
Source organism: Halomonas sp. KM007 (assembly GCF_050709225.1). Classification (NCBI taxonomy): domain Bacteria; kingdom Pseudomonadati; phylum Pseudomonadota; class Gammaproteobacteria; order Oceanospirillales; family Halomonadaceae; genus Halomonas; species Halomonas sp. KM007. The sequence continues at coordinate 582,152 of NZ_CP136131.1, forward strand.
AGGGCCACGTTGCCGTTGATGGCCTTCACCATCACGAAGCTGGCGGCGGCGGTGGGGCTGGCGAAGAACAGGAACAGCAGGCCCAGTTGCGCGCCGGAAAAGCCCAACAGCCACGCCGCGACCGTCGACAAGGCGGGCAAGGCGACCATCTTCATCAGGCTGGCACTCATGGCCACTTGGCTACCTTCACGCAAGCTGGACACCGAAAGCGTGGCGCCAATGCAGATCAGCGCCAGGGGCAGCGTCAGCGAGGCAAAGTAGTTGCCCGAGGTCATCACCCAGCTCGGCAGCCCTACCGAGAACGCCGTGAACGGCAACGCCGCGAACACGGAAAGAATCAGCGGATTCTTGACGATATGCCCCAGCAGGCTGCGCCAATCGGTGGATTGGCCGGGCTGGTACGCCGCCAGGGCCACCACGGAAAGCGCGTTGTACATCACGATCACCACGCCCAGCAGCAGGCTTCCCGCCGAAAGCCCGTAGTTGCCGTACATGCCCGCCGCCAAGGCCAGCCCCACCACGCCGCAGTTGCCGCGAAAGGCCCCCTGCACGTATATCCCTCTGTCAGCCTGGGGCACACGTAGATGCGCCCAGCCCCAGCTCAGGGCGAACTGCGCCAGGGTGGCCACGGCGAAGAACAGCAGCAGCGGAATGTCCAACGCGACACTGAGGTCGGCCTTGACTAGACTCAGAAAAATAAGCGTCGGCAGCGTCGCCTTGAACACCAGCGTCGAGGCCGTGCTGATAAAGGCACTGTCGATCCAGCCAAGGCGTTTCAAGCCAATGCCGATGAACACCATGGCAAACACGGGTAGCGTCACGTCTAGCGTGCGGGTAAACAGTTCCAGTAGATCCACAGCAGCCCTCTCAGTTGGATAAGCGACGTCTTATCAATTAACGCGAAAAACCTCGTACTTCTAGTGCGAGGATGAATAGCGTGGGACGCGAAGCGTCCCCTATTCCGGTCTTGTTTGCTGCTCAATATATTGCTTTACGACACTCAGCGGCGCGCCGCCGACGCTTCCCGCAAAGTAGCTCGGACTCCATAGCGCATTTTTCCTGTATGAAGTCTGTACCAATTCGGGGTGCAGCAGCTTCATCCGCCTGCTCGAAACCCCTTTCAGGCTGTTCACCAGCCTTGAAACCGCCACCTTGGGCGGAAAGTTCACCAGTAAGTGAACATGATCCGTTTCACCATGGAACTCCTTTAGCTCAGCCTCGAAATCCTGACACACCTGCCTGAACAGGGTTTCAAGGGATTGAAGGTGTGCGTCATTGAATACTCTTCCACGATATTTGGTTACGAAGACCAAGTGGGCGTGCATTTCAAAAACGCAGTGTCTTCCTGTTCTGATAGTCTTGATCTTGTCCATAGGCCAAGTATACTCAAAGCCATGAAACAGACCAAGACATTAAAAGTTCGCGTAAGAGACAAGCACATTGCCCAGCTTAACCGCATGGCACGCAGTGTGAACTTTTGCTGGAACTATCTGAACGAACTCTCATCTCGTGCCATTCGTGAGCGCGGTCTGTTTCTGTCGGCGTATGACCTGCATCCCTATACCAAAGGGGCGGGCAAGGAACTTGGTCTGCATAGCCAGACCTTGCAGTGCATCGCCGCCGAATATGTCACCCGCCGCAAGCAGTTTAGGAAGGCTCGTCTCAACTGGCGCAAATCGCGTGGCGTTCGTCGTTCTCTCGGCTGGATTCCGGTCAATACCGGCGCGGCCAAATGGAAGAGCGGGCAAGTATTCCACAACGGCAGTTACTTCAAAGTCTGGGACAGCTACGGGCTGAGCCAGTACAAGCTCCGCTCTGCATCCTTCAACGAGGATGCGCGTGGGCGCTGGTACTTCAATGTCGTGGTTGAAATTGAGGTAGACCCGCCAGCCGGTCAAGACAAGATCGGTATCGACCTTGGTCTGAAAGATACCGCCACCTGCTCGGATGGTACAAGGCTGGAAGCCGGTCGTTTCTACCTCGATATGGAAGATAAGCTGGCTGTTGCACAACGCGCCGGAAAGAAAAAGCGTACCCAAAACATTCACGCCAAGATTGCCAATCGGCGCAAGGACGCCTTGCACAAGTTCAGCCGTCAATTGGTGAACCGTGCGGGGGAAATCTACGTCGGTAATGTGAAATCATCCTCGTTGGCCAAAACCAAGATGGCCAAGTCAGTGCTGGACGCTGGCTGGGCTATGCTGAAAACAATGCTGGAATATAAATGCGATAGCGCAGGCATTGTTTTTAAAGAGGTCAACGAGTCGTACACCACCCAAGCCTGTTCGAGCTGCGGTTGTATTTCCGTCAGTAGTCCGAAGGGTAGATCAGGCTTGAGAATAAGAGAGTGGACTTGCAGTGAGTGTGGTGTCACTCACGACCGCGATGTGAACGCGGCCAAGAACATTCTTGCGGTCGGGCATGGCCGTCCAGAAGTGGGAATCCCCGTCCTGAGGGCGGGGAGGATGTCAAACTCTACCGTTGAACAGGATTTGTCGACTGGCTAGACAGGCACCTCGGCATAAGGGAAAGTAGCCCTAAACGCGCATCACGGATACGTTACGTATGGTACAGCCCGCCGTCCCTGAACACGAAGCACAGCGGCCTCTCACCCTGAAGCGGTACACACTGGGGGATCTTTCGGCTGACCAGGAGTTTGACCGCATCACCCGTCTAGCGGCTGCTTACTGCGAAACCCCCATGGCCTTGATCACGCTGGTGGATGCCAGTCACGTCTGGGTCAAAAGTGGCGTGGGCGAATACAGCCCTAAGGTATTGCGTCAGCTCTCATTATGCGGGGAAGCCATCCTCGAACCCAAGCTGTTCGAAGTATCGGATGCACGCCTGGATGCGCGGCTCCATAAGTTGCCCATGGTCAGTGAAGCGCCCCATGTCGTGTTCTATGCAGGCATGCCGCTGGTTGCCGATAATGGCAACATCATCGGCACGCTGTGCGTCATGGATCAAAAGCCCCGCCAACTGAGCCCTATCCAGCGGGAGTTGCTACAACAACTGGCCAGCAGCACCATGCTGCAGTTCGAACACTACCTGAGCCAGCGCGCCTACCAGGCCATTGGCAATGCCGCCATCGGCCTCTGGGAGATGGATGTCGCCACCCGCACCACCCACTGGAACGATGTGGTCGATGCGCTCTATCAAACCGATGCTCGGCAAGCCAACACCTTCGAAGCGCGCATGCAGGCGTACACCTCGGCTGACCGCGCCCGGCTCGTCGAAGCCATCGACACCGCCATTGCCCACGGAACGCCCTTCAACGACATCTTCGAGATGCAGCCCCCCTCGGGCGAGCCGCTCTGGGTCAGAATCACCGGCACCCCCTTGGCCGTGGATGGCCAAGTGGTGCAGCTCATCGGCACCATGCTCGATGTCACCCCCCGCAAGAAGGTCGAAACACAGCTACTGCGCCAGCAGGCACTGGAGCAGGCCATCATGCGGGCGCAGGCCAGCTTCATCGACGAACAGGGCAATGCCAAGGCGCTGAACCCGCTGCTCGACGACCTGCTCACCCTCACCGGCAGCGAATACGGCTTCATCGGCGAAGTGCTTTACCACCCCGACAAGACGCCCTACCTGGTGGCCCATGCCATCACCGACATCAGTTGGGACGAGCCCTCGCGACAGTTCTACGCTCAGAACGCCCCCAACGGCATGGTATTCAGCAACCTAGACACCCTGTTCGGTCATGTCATGCGCCACGAAGAAGTGGTCATTGCCAATGAGCCCGCCCACGACCCCAGGCGCGGAGGCCTGCCACCGGGGCATCCACCGCTCGATGCGTTTCTGGGGGCACCGATTCACTTCCACGGTCGTTGCATCGCCATGATTGGCCTGGCCAATCGCCCCGGGGGCTATCATCCCGACCTGGTGGAGTACCTGGCCCCGCTGCTGGGCAGTATCGGGCAGTTCATCAACACTCTGCGCCACCACCGCCAGCAGCAGCAAGACCAACAGGCTATCGCACGGCTCTCTCTGGTGGCCAAGAATACCAGCAACGGTGTGGTGATCACCGATGCACGCGGCAACATCGAATGGATCAACGATGGCTTTACCCGGCTCAGTGGCTACACCTTCGCAGAAGCGGTCGGCAAGAAGCCGGGGCAACTGCTGCAGGGCAAAGCCACCGACCGCGCCACGGTACTGCGCATCGCCCATGCCCTGCGCCACCGCCAGCACTTCGAGGAAGAGCTGCTCAACTACCGCAAGGATGGCACCCCGTACTGGGTACATATCAGCTGCAACCCGCTGCCCGCCAACGAGCAAACCGGCGGCGGCTTCATTGCCATCCAGTCGGACATCACCGACACCAAGCTGCACGAAGAAGCGCTGTACAAAGCCGCCAATATCGACGAGCTGACGCGGCTACCCAACCAGCGGCTGGCCCGCACGCAGTTGGAAGCGCTGGTACGTCAGGACACCCCGCTGGCCGTTGCGATCCTCAACATCGACGATTTCAAACGCCTCAACGACCTGTTTGGCTACGCCACCGGCAACAGAATACTCAAGCGCATTGCCAAACGGCTGGAAGCGTTGGTCAGCCCCTTCAAGGCCCAGGGCATCACGGCGCGGCTCAGCGGCGATGAGTTCGTGTTGGCCGGGCCAGTCCAGCGCCTTACCCCGTCCACCATCCAGCACGCCATCCAGCAGCCGCTGCATGTGAACGGGCAAAAGCTGAAGCTCACCGCCTGTCTCGGCATGACCAGCTACCCCAAAGACAACGTCGACCCAGACGCCCTGTTTCGCCATGCCTACCAGGCGCTGTACCAGGCCAAGACCCAAGGGATCGCCCAGTGCGTCCGCTACAGCACCGATGAAGAACACCTGGTCAAACTGCGCCAGCAAGAGCGCAGCGCCATTCAGCACGGCCTGGCCAATAACGAGTTTCGTCTCTACTACCAACCCCAGGTCGATCTCAAATCGCACACCGTGGTCGGGGCGGAAGCGCTGATTCGCTGGATTCACCCGCAACACGGGCTGCGCAACCCGGCAGAGTTTCTACCCCTGCTGGAAGGCAGCGAGCTGGAGTTTCATCTGGGCGAGTGGGTCATCGAAGCCGCCTTGAAGCAGCTGCAAAGCTGGCTGGCCATGGGCATCGAACTGCAGGTGAGTGTCAACATCAGCCCGCAACACCTGCTGCACCCCGGCTTTCTGCCACAGTTGGAACAGCTGCTGCTGTACTACCCGCAAGTCCCCTCACGGCTGCTCGCCATCGAGATACTCGAATCGGCCACGCTGGATGACATGCAGGCCGCCCTGCACGTGCTGGAAGAGTGCCAGCGGCTCGGCATCGAAATTGCCCTGGACGACTTCGGCACCGGCTACTCCTCGCTGGCCTACTTCCGTCGCCTGCCCGTGCAGTTGATCAAGGTAGACCGCGACTTCGTGCGCGATATGCTGGAAAGCGAGGATGACAAGGCCATCGTGGAAAGCATCATCTTCATGGCCAGAAAATTCTCACGGCCGGTGCTGGCCGAAGGGGTCGAGACCATGGAGCATGCCAAAGCCCTGCTGGCCATGGGCTGCCATCTGGCACAAGGTTACGGCATTGCCCGTCCGATGCCCGCCGACGCGCTACCAGGCTGGCTGGAAACCTGGCAGGCAGAAGGGTTTGCGCTGCGTTAATCGAACAGCGTTATCGGGTCGCTTTCCCTCGTCAGCTTGACCATGACGCCGTCGCGCCCCTGGCCCTTGACGTCGTAGCTGGCGGCGTCGGCACGGGCCAGGACGACTTCCACGGCGTCATCGCTTTCATCGAAGACGGTCACCCCAATACTCAAGGTAACGGTATATTTCTTGCCCTCATGGGTCACCGACACCTCGCTCACCGCCTTGCGCAGTGAATCGGCAATCACCTTGGCTTGCCCCAGCGTGCAGCTAGGCAACAGCACGCCAAACTCATCGCCCCCCTGGCGGGCCACGTGGTCGCTGCGGCGCACCTCCCAGGCCACCACCTGAGCAATACGGCGCAGCATCTCGTCACCCAAGGCATGGCCGCCTTCGTCATTGATCGGCTTGAAGTGATCCAGGTCGAACAGCAGCAGCGCCGAAGGCGTACTGGTTTTCTGAAAATCGGCGAAGGCCTCTTCCAGGCGGCGCTCGAAGCCACGTCGGTTCAACAGCCCGGTCAAGGGGTCATGTTCGGCTTCCCAGCGCTGCAACGCCTCTTGCTGGCGCCGCTCGGTAATGTCCTTCACCACACCGACCAACCCCAAGGAGTGGCCGCCTTGGGTCAACATCACCACCCGGGCGTGAATATCCAGCCACAGCGTTTCGCCGTCGCTGCGCAGAAAACGCAGCTGGCGCACGAAATCACTGCCGCTATTCAAGCTGTGCAGCCACATATCACGCGCACCCTCACGTTCATCCGCGTGAATCTGTGTCAGCCACTGCTCCATCGGAGTATCGGCTGAAATGCTCAGCATCTGCAAAAGCGCAGGGTTCATGTAGGTGATCTTGCCACCGAAGTTGGCCACGAACATGCCCTGGGGGGTGGCGCTCAGCACCGAATCGAGAAACGCCTCACGCTCCTGCAAATGTCCCACCAGTTGCTGGCGCTCGTCTTCCACACGATTGAAGGTATTGGCGACCTGCTGTAGCTCCTGCATCCCCGTGGCCAGGGCCAACTGCGAGCGCCGCCCAGCCCCTACTTCACCAATCTGGCGTTCGAGATGCTCCAGGGGCTTGAGAATACGCGCCAGCAACCACCACAGCAGCGGCATCATCAACAGGGAAATCACCAGCCAGATACCAAACAGCTTGGAGATGAAGCCCGAAAGCGGAAGCTGCGCCTGCTCGGTGGGCAAATAGAGCCCAACGACCCAGTTGGCTGGCCACACTTGCGCATATGCTCGCAGGCTGGAGCGCCCGTCGGCCAGCTCGCTGACCCCCTCCCCTTGCCAGCCGTCCATGGCCAGGTCCAGCAGGGCATTGCGCTGGGCGTGACTGATTTCTGCATTCACCAGCTCGTAATCAGGGTGGTAAAGAATCTTGCCTGACGCCGTGGAAACCGCCGCAAAGCCGTGGTCACCCAAACGAATCGTGGCCAATCGCTTGAACAGGCCGCTAGGGTCCAGGCTCACCATCCCCGCTACGAACCCGGCAAAACGACGCTCCTCGTCCAGCCGAGGTACGATCATCAGCACCATGGGTGCGCCGCTTGCACGGCCAATAAAAGGCTCGCTCACATAAGGGCGGCGTGTACCGCGTACCATCTTGAAATACTCGAGTTCTGCCGTATCGAGTCCCACTCGCCCCACCACACTGGGCCAGTCCGCCACGATCTCACCATACTCGTCACTCACAATCAGTCCATCGAACCAGGAGAGCAAGGCATCGTTTTTCTGCAGCTCATACGATAACCAACTCGTTTCGTTGGCGGACCCCATGGCGCTGCTCAACAGCTCCAACGCAGTAATGCGCTGATTCACCTGCTGAGTAATCTCATCGGCCAGCAAATCGGCTTCATAGCGCAGGTGGGCGATATTGGTCTCGTGCACCATAATTTTGCCGACCTGCCACGCCATGCCCAGCACGGCCCCCGCCAAGATGGCCAGCGCACAGGAAAGCCCCAGCAGCAGCCGGCTTTTTAGCGAACGAAGCGTAATCAGTCGATGGATCAGGGGGGCTAGGCGCACCAGAAAACCCTATTTCGTTAACTTTCCTTGAGTGGGGCTCGCGAGTTCAGACGCTATCATGGCTCGAAAGAAATAACTTATCAAAAACAACTGAAATGTGCGCGTTGAGACAAATCAACTTAGCTATTTTCTAAGCCAAGCGCGTGCGAATTGATAACCACGCTTATTTCACGTATGTTCGCCGCCTATCTCGCAAACCACCCGACAAAACATTTCGGCACACTCCATGGCAAAACGTACGGCGGGTTACACCTCTAAAGGCATTGGCAGCATCACACCACTCGCCGCATTTTTAAGAGAATTCGACGACGTCCTTCCGCTTCGTCCCCTCAGTGCCCAACCAGACGCCGTCATTGGGTGGGGATTGAAACCTACCAGCCGCCGAGCAAGGCGCTACGCCAACAAGCGCCGTCTTCCCTACGTCGCCCTGGAAGATGGTTTTTTACGCTCTTTAGGGCTTAGTAGTGCCGGTTACCAACCGCATAGTCTCGTAGTGGATTACAGCGGCATTTATTACGACGCCTCACGACCCAGCGACCTAGAGCAGTGGCTAGCGACCGCCGACTTTTCGTCGGAAGAAGTATCCAGGGCCGAACATTGCGTCGCCTTACTAAAGCGTTATCGCTTATCGAAATATAACCATGCGCCGGACAAGCCTCTGAGCGCTAGTGGCGCCACCGTGTTAGTGGTCGACCAAACGGCGGGGGATGCATCCATCGAGTATGGTGGCGCGAGCGCCGCCAGTTTTTCAGCCATGCTGGAGCACGCACTGGCCTATCACCCCCAGGCCAAAGTGCTGGTCAAAATTCATCCCGATGTGATTGCGGGTAAAAAGCAAGGGCACCTTACCAGCGCTCTTCAACACCCGCGCTGCCAGGTCATCAGCGAAGATATCAACCCCTGGGCCCTGTTCGACCAAGTCGACGACGTCTATGTGGTGACTAGCCAGCTTGGCTTCGAAGCGCTTATGGCGGGCAAACGTGTCCACTGCTTTGGCACCCCTTTCTATGCTGGCTGGGGCCTGACCCAAGACCAACTCCCCTGCCCGCGGCGCACGCGTTCTCGTACATTACCAGAAGTATTCGCGGCGGCCTATCTTCGCTATTGCCGTTACGCTAACCCCTACACGGGCCAGCCATCCACGCTGGAAGAGACGATACACCTCATCGCTGACCAAAAGCGTCAGCAAGAACGGTTGAGAGGCGCATGGCTCGCTTGCGGCTTCTCCTCTTGGAAGCGACGTTTTATCAGCGATTTTCTGGGCCCTGCTGCCCGCGTTCGTTATCAAAAGAGACTCCCCCATCAAGCCGTCGAGCCTCAACGGCTGCTGGTATGGTCGAGCCGTATCGACGGCACCTTCAAAACGCAGCACAGCGAACTGTTGCCTCATCTTTGGCGCATGGAAGACGGTTTTATCCGCTCGGTGGGCCTGGGCGTCGACCTCACTCAACCCTTGTCACTGGTGATAGACCGCCACGGTATTTATTACGACCCCAGTCAGCCAAGCGACCTGGAAACGCTACTCAACGAGCATGAATTTAGCGATGACTTACTGGCCAGGGCCGCCGAATTGCGCCAACGCCTTGTCACCCTGAAGCTATCGAAATATAACGTGCCTGGGGCGGCAGACATTGCCTTACCCGATCATCGAACGGTCATTTTAGTGCCGGGACAAGTCGAGAGCGATGCGTCCATCGCCACCGGCTCACCGAAGATCCGCACCAATAGCGCGCTGCTAAAAGCCGTGCGCCAATCTCAGCCGAATGCTTTCATCATCTACAAAGCACACCCTGATGTGATCAGCGGGGCTCGAGTAGGCAAACTCGATACTGATGCCAAACGTCTGTATGATTTGGACGCCAGCCACGTCGACATCACCGCTCTGCTAGAGCGCGTGGATGCCGTGCATACAATGAGCTCGCTGACCGGTTTTGAAGCTCTGTTGCGTCATCGTCAAGTGACGACCTATGGCCTGCCTTTTTATGCGGGTTGGGGGCTAACGCAAGACGCCCTGCGCTGCCCAAGGCGCAACCGGACGCTCACCCTGGATGCCCTCGTTGCTGGCACGCTATTGCTGTACCCCAATTACGTCGACCCCACCTCTGGTCAGCTTTGCAATGCCGAGACCGTCGTCAGCCTATTGGAGCGGGCAAAGTTACAACAATCTACTGCACAAACACCGCTACTTACATGGAAGCAGCGCCTTTATCGCTGCTATCGTAACTTGTTGATTGGAAGCCATTGAGTTGAAGCAGAAGCGCGCATTCTTATTCTTACAAGGCGTTTGCTCGCCCTTTTACCAACGCTTAGCCCGCCGCCTCACCGACGACGGCCACCGCGTGGTAAAAGTACACTTCAACGCGGGCGACCTCCTCTATTGGCAACGCACGCACAGCCATAGCCACTTGTTTCGTGGCCCTCTGAGCGAGCTGCCCGCCTACGTCACCTCTCTATGGCAACGCTACGGCATTACCGACCAAGTCCTGTTCGGCGACCGGCGTCCCGTGCACCGCCCAGCGGTCGACCAAGCCCCGGCCGCAGGCATTCGCACCCATGTGTTCGAAGAAGGCTACTTTCGGCCTTTTTGGATCACGCTGGAACGTGAGGGAGTCAACGGCCACTCGCTGCTGCCTCGCGATCCCACCTGGTTTTATGAAACAGGCAAAGCGTTACCTGGGCTTCCTTCTCCGGTACGCTTTCGCTCATCGTTTAAAATCCGCGCCATGCACGATGTGGCGTACCATGTCGCCGGGCTGGCGAACCCCCTGGTCGCACCGCGCTATCGCAACCACGCGCCCATTACCGCACCGGTGGAGTATGCGGGCTACCTAAAGCGCTTCGCGCTGCTCAAACAGTGGAAAAAACGCGACGCAGCACGGATTAAACGATTGATCAGAAGCGGCAAGCCCTACTTCATGCTGCCGTTGCAGCTGAATACCGATGCGCAAATTCGTGACCACTCTCCCTACGCCAACATGGAAGAGGTCATGGACCACGTGATGGGCTCGTTTGCCGAGCATGCACCAAGCGATGCCTTGCTGTGCATCAAGAACCACCCGCTCGATATGGGACTCGTGAAATACCCCTCCATCATTCAACGTCTCTCAGACTTTTACGGCTTGGATGGGCGCATCGTGTACCTCGAGTCCGGCAATCTGAATGCGCTGATCAAGCATGCAGTGGGCACCGTCACGGTGAACAGTACCGTGGGCATCGTCTCACTGGAATCACACTGCCCTACCTTTGCGCTCAGCGACCCCATTTATAATCTGGCAGGGCTTACCTACGAAGGCGCGCTGGAGGAGTTTTGGCACCAGCCACCACCGCCCAGTGCCGAATTGTTCGGCTATTTTCGCAATACCGTGATGCATACCGCCCAGGTAAACGGCGGTTTTTACTGCCAGCCCAGTATCGATCTTGCGGTCAATAATGCTGCGCACATATTAGAGGCCTGCCCATCCCCTCTGGAGAAGCTGCTGTGAGTGTTGATGCAACGTACTCGACAAAGACACCACACACACGCCGCGTGCTGATTACCGGCGCCACGGGGGCCATCGGCGGAGCACTCGCCAAGGAGTATGCCTCCCCGCAGACGCATCTCATTCTCCATGGCCGTAACACCTCAGCACTGGAACAGTTGGCCAGCGCATGCCGAGAGAAAGGCGCGCAAGTGACGCTCTCCTCCATCAACCTCACTGATGAGGAGGCACTAGCGCAGTGGCTCACCACACTCCGTGCCGAGCAGTTGCCGGATATCGTGATCGCCAACGCAGGCAAGAACACACATCCTGAGCAGTTGGGGGAACTCGAGCCCTGGGCCGATGTTCAAGCCTTGCTGGACATCAACCTCACCACCCCCATTGCCATGGCTCACCACCTGGTGCCCGCCATGCGCGCACGGGGTAGCGGCCAACTGGTATTCATTAGCTCACTGGCAGGTTGGCATGGACTACCCAGCACGCCCACGTACAGTGCCAGCAAAGCGGGCATCAAAGCGTATGGCGAAGCCTTGCGCGGCTTGCTCGCCCCCTGCGGCATCGGGGTAACGGTCGTCATGCCCGGCTACGTCACCTCCCCCATGTGCAATGCCATGCCTGGCCCCAAGCCCTTTGAGTGGCCACCCGAACGAGCCGCCAAAGTGATCATTCGTGGCATTCGCGCCAACCGTGCGCGAGTCAGCTTCCCGTTTCCGCTCAACTTCGGCACTTGGTGGCTGGCCGTCTTGCCAGCAGGCGTGTCGCAGTGGCTCATCAAACGACTGGGTTTCGATCATGTAGGGGGCCGGTAAGATGCTTGGCCACCTGCTCCAATCGCTTAGCCTGCCGCTCTTCATCGGGCTAGTGTTCAGCCTAGCGTTCGAAGCGCTGCTGTCTCCACGGCCTGCTCCCCTCTGGCAGCGCCCGATGGCAGCCAATGTGATCCATCTCGGCAGTTGGCTACTGCTATTTGGGCTTTTCACGCTGCTGCTCCAGCGTCCCTGGTTTGCCGTGGTCTTCGTGCTGTCACTCCAGCTCGTGGTGGTCCAGTCGAGCAATACCAAGTCCAAAACGCTCAACGAACCGTTCATCTGCCACGACTTCGAGTACTTCTGGGACGCCATCCTGCACCCACGGCTTTATGTCCCGTTTTTTGGCATTGGCCTCGCCATCGCGGCCAGCAGCGCGGGGGCCATCGCCATTGGCAGCTTTCTCTATGTGGAGCCGTCGCTGGTTAGCCAATGGAGCACCGTGCTCTTTTTACAAAGCACCGGACTGCTCGCCGGGCTTGGGGCGGTGCTGGTAGCCGTTGGTTTACGCTCACTCGGCGCCATGTCCCTGCAACCGGTCGAGGATCTACATCGCGTGGGGCTATATGCCAGCCTTTGGGCCTATGGGGTAGCATTGATGCGCTCGTCACCGCCTGACCCTTTGGCATCCCCCTACGCGGCTGCCAGCCAGCCCAGTGCCGTCGCTTCACCAGATAGCGCCGAGCGACCCAATGTCGTCCTGGTCCAGAGCGAATCCTTTTTCGATCCGCGCCCATGGTGTCCAGAGGTTGCGTCGACGCTACTGCAACATTTCGATGCCACCTTTACCGAGGCCGTCGAAAAGGGCGAACTGAGCGTCTTAAGCCTGGGGGCCAATACCGTACGCACCGAATGCGCCGTGCTCACGGGGTTGGCACCCAGCGCCTGGGGTGCCCGCCAGTTCAACCCCTACCGCACGCTAAGCCGTTACCCGCTACCCAGCGTGGCGAGCGCTTTTCGCGCGCAGGGATACCGCACTATTTGCGTGCACCCCTACCCCGCTACCTTCTACATGCGCGATAACGTCATGCCGCAGTTGGGTTTCGATACGTTCATCGATATCAGCGCGTTTGACAGTAGCGACAAACACGGGCAATACATCGGCGACCAGGCCGTCGCACGAAAGGTTGGACGCCTGCTGAAAGATGACGATAATAGGCCGCTATTCGTGTTCGTGATCACCATGGAAAATCACGGCCCGCTGCATTTGGAGGCGCCTACGCAGGCACGCTTGGCGGCGACCCTACCCAACGCGACTTGGCCGCTTGCAGACCACCTGCGTGAACTCGCTGTCTATTTGCACCACTTAGGTGAAGCTGATCAAATGTTGGCGAACGTTAAAACCGCGCTAAACGAGCGCGTGAGGCCTGGCATACTGGGCTGGTATGGCGACCATGTGCCTATACTGCCAGATGCCTACGGGCACTTCATGCCCCCTACGGGCCGCACGCCCTACATGATATGGTCGACGCAATCAACGCCGCCCGACCAAACGCCTGCCAAGCAGCCGCCGCAGGACATAGCCGCCAACGAACTTGGCCTTCGGCTATTTAAACAAGTGTTTGGACACGATATAAGTAACGATGTGATCAAGGCAGAACCAGAACCTCAGGAGCAAGAATGACTAAACGCGTGGCCATCATCGGTGCCGCCCATCGTTTCCCAGGCACCACCCCTGAAACGTTCTGGCAAGACCTGCAAGCCGAAAAAGACCTCGTCACCCAAGTAGCGCCCGACCGCTGGAGCCACGATGCGTTCTGGCACCCCGACAAGCGCCACCCCGGCACCAGCGTGACGTTCGCCGCCGGTAGCCTGGGCGATATCAGCGGGTTCGACGCAGAGTTTTTCGGCATCTCCCCCAGGGAAGCAGCCAATATGGACCCCCAGCAGCGCATGCTGCTGGAGCTGGCCTGGGAAGCCATGGAAAGCGCGGGCATCGTGCCCAGCACCCTGCGTGGCAGCCAGTGCGGCGTCTTCGTGGGCGTGGCCAGTCTGGATTACTCCTATCGGCTGGCCGACGACATGGCGGCCATCGACGCCTCCACGGCCACGGGCAACACGTCCAGCATCGCCTCCAACCGGCTGTCGTACATTTTCGACCTGCACGGCCCCAGCATGTCGCTGGATACCGCGTGCTCGTCCTCGATGGTGGCGTTTCACCAAGCTTGCCAATCCATCCGTAGCGGTGAAACCACGATGGCGCTGGCGGGCGGTATCAGCCTGCACTTGCACCCCTATGGCTTCATCATCTTTTCCAAAGCCAGCATGCTGTCGCCCACCGGGCGCTGCCAGGTCTTCGATGAAGCAGGCAATGGCTACGTGCGCTCGGAAGGCGCGGGCCTGTTTCTGCTCAAGGACTACGACCTGGCCATCGCCGACGGCGACAACATCCTGGCGGTGGTCGCGGGCTCGGCGGTCAACACCGACGGCCACAAATCCGGCCTGACCGTGCCCAACCCCAGCGCTCAGGTTGCCCTGATGCGCAGCGCCTACGAGCAAGCGGGCATCTCCCCCGATGAGATCGACTACCTGGAAGCCCATGGCACCGGTACCGCCGTCGGCGACCCCATCGAAACCCGTGCCATCGGCGAAGCCATCGGCCAGCATCGCAAAACGCCGCTGCCGATTGGTTCGGTAAAAAGTAATGTCGGCCACCTGGAAACCGCCTCGGGCGTGGCGGGGCTTGCCAAAGCGCTTTATAGCCTGCAGCACCGCGAGGTGCCCGCGACCATCGGCATTCGCAAGCTGAATCCGCGCATCAAGTTCGACGAATGGAACTTGAGCGTGGTCACCAAAGCCCAGCCGCTGAAACCCACAGGCCGTTTGGTGATTGGCATCAACTCGTTTGGCTTTGGTGGCGCCAATGCCCACGTCATTTTGGAGAGCGCACCGGAAAAAGCGGCAGCGACTCGCCAAACACCCGCTACCCCGCTGCCCATTCGCCTTAGCGCCCGCAGTGAAGCGGCCTTGACCGACAATGCACTGGCGCTGGCCCAGCACCTGCAGGTATCCGGGCAGGATTTTTACGATATAGCCCATACGCTTTATCACCACCGTGAGCAGCACAGCCACGGGGCGCTCTGCTTTGCCAGCAGCGCAGCAGAAGCCGCTGCCGCGCTTGGCCAGTTTGCTGAGGGCAATACCAGTCAGCTCACCACTCTGGAGCGCCTCACTGACGCCAAGGGCCCGGTGTTCGTCTACGACGGCAACGGCTGCCAGTGGGCCACCATGGGCCACGACCTGCTCGACACCGCACCAGCCTTCAGCGACGCCATCGACCGCGTCGATGCGCTGTTCCAGCGCCACGGCAACTTCTCACTGCGCGCCGAGCTGGCAGGCCTGAACCAGCAAGCCGGCGAAGAGAGCCGCTTCGTACGCACCGAAATCGCCCAGCCGGCGCTATTTGCCCTGCAAGTGGCGCTGACCGAGTGGCTAAAAGCGCAAGGCATTACCCCCGCCGCCGTGTTCGGCCACAGCGTGGGTGAAGTCGCTGCTGCCTGGGCATCGGGTGCCCTGAGCCTGGAAGACGCGGTGAAAGTGATCTACTACCGCAGCGACTTTCAGGGCAAGACCCGTGGCCAGGGCGAAATGACCGCCGTGGCCATGAGTGCCGACGACATCGCCCCCTGGCTGGCCAAGCCCGAATTCGACAAGATCAGCCTGGCCGGTATCAATAGCCCCAAAGGCATTACCCTGGCGGGCGATCGCGACCAGCTCGGCGAGCTGGAAGCTGCGCTGAGTGCCGAAGGCACCTTTGCCAAGCGCCTGCCGCTGGACTACGCCTTCCACAGCCCCGCCATGGACAGCATCCAGGAAGGCGTGATGGAAGCGCTGGCCGATATTCAGCCGCAGCCCACTCGAATTCCGTATTTCTCCACCGTCACCGGAGCCTTGGCCGAAGGCACGACGCTGGATGCCCACTACTGGTGGCTGAACATCCGTGAACCGGTACTGTTCGATAGCGCAGCGACCGCCCTCATCGAGCAGGGTTACAACGTCTTCGTCGAAGTCGGGGCGCACCCGATCTTACGCCGCTATCTCAACGAATCGCTGCGCCAGCAAGAGCGCAGCGGCTTGGTCTTCGGCACCATCGAGCGCCACAAGCCAGGGTTAGAGGGCTTGAACCGCACGCTCAGCCAGCTGCTACTCAGCGGATTAAGCGTCAACAGCCAGCGCTTCTTCCCCGTGGAGGGCCAGCGCGTCCTGCTGCCCCGCTACTCATGGCAGCGCACTCACCTATGGGTTCAAGGCACCAACGACGGCCAAGGCCTGCTATCACGCTATTACCAGCACCCGTTGCTGGGTTACCCATTAGCGCAGCAAGAGCACACCTGGGAAAGCCAGCTGGACACCAAGCGGCAGCCTTGGCTGGCCGACCATGTGGTGGGTGAAGGGGCCGTCTTCCCCGGCGCGGGCTTCATCGAGCTGGCCCTGGCCGCCGCCATGCAGCAAAAAGACACCCCGCTGCTGGATATCGAAGAGCTGGAAATTCGCGCGCCGCTGCTGCTGGACGGCCCCAATGGCCGTACCATGCGTCTCACCCTCGACCCCGATGATGGACGTCTGGCCATCCACTCCCGAGAGCCCGCCACGGGAAGCGAGTGGCAGCTCAATGCCGTGGCACGCCGGATGCGCGAAAGCCGTGGCTTCCTGCTCAATCGCCAGGCCCCGGCACTGCCCAGCCGCGCTGCCGACTACACCCTGGAGCAGCACCTGGCCATGGCCGAGCGCATCGGCCTGCACTACGGCCCCGCCTTCCAGGCCATTACCCGTGGCTGGATCGAGGGCGACAGCGTCATTGGCGAGATTCACCTTTCGGAAGCCGTCACCGCCCAGCTCGACACGCTGCACGTGCATCCCGGCATTCTCGATAGCGCCTTCCAGCTGTTCATTCCGCTGCTCGCTCAGCAGGCAGATCTTGCCTCGCAGCTTGCGTTCGTCCCCGTGCGCGTAGGCCGTATTCAGGTCAATGCCGAAGCAGGCACTCCCGTGCTGGCCCGTGCCGTCATGGGCAAACGGGCGCCGCACTCCTTCACCGCCGACTTCGAGCTCTACGATGCCGAAGGCCGCGCCGTGGCCGTGCTCAGCCAGACCCGCTTCAAGGCCATTCGCCTGAACCGCGCACACCACCAGCACTTCAGCTACCTGGATATCGAACTCACGCCTGCGCCGCTTCGCGCCGCCGCGCTGCCCATGCCCAGCGAAGCCCTGCCACGCCTGATGGGGCTAAGCGATACCTTCAGCGCCAGCACCGGCCAGCGTTACGGCCAGGAAGTCGCGCCGCTGCTGGACAGCCTCAGCGAAGCCTTCGCCCAGCAGGGCCAGCCTGCCGAGGCCACCGCACCCGGCGACGATGCCGCCAGCGACGACGCAGCGCCCCTGCCCCCGGAAACCATCTGGCAGCTGCTGGTCCAGGACTACCCGGACTACTTCGCCCCCATTCATCTGGTGGGCAGGCTTGGTCTGCACAAGGAAGCCCTGGCGCGTGGCACCGACACCCTGGAAAGCCTGGGCGTCACCCACGAACACCTGGCAGGCATCAACCGCGTCCTGATTGGCGAAAGCGGCTGGCAAGTACTGGCCAGCGAGCTGGGCAGCCTGATGGAAGCAGCCCTGGCCGCCCTGCCCGAAGGCCAGCGGCTGGCGCTGTTGGAAGCAGGCCCCTGCGCCCCCGCGCTGGGCCAACGCCTGCTGGAACGCCTTGCCCATCACTCGCCCAGGGTCACCGACAGCTACCGCTACCGTGCGCTGACCACCAGCGACACCGCGCGCCATCAAGCGGAACAGCTCCAGGAACGCTACCCGCTGATCGACGTCCAGCCGCTGGAAGAGACCCTGCCCACGCTGGCAGAGGCACAAAAAGCCCAGCTGGCCTTCATCAGCGCCGATGTCACCCAGCCCGAACGCACCCGCCAGCTCATCGAGGCCTTGCCTTCGCAGTTGGCGTCGGGCGCACAGCTCATCGTGGTCGGCATTCATCCCAGCCGCTGGCTGGACGACCTGCTGGCCACCCCCGGCATTGGCCAGGCCGCGCTGGAACAAGCCACCCTCATCGAGTGGCTCTCCGCCCAAGGGCTCAGCGTGACCGCGCCCATGGAACTGGAAGAGAACGGCGCCTACCTGCTGCACGCGCAAGCCCCCAGCGAACAGCCGGGCAGCGTAGCGCAAGCGCCCCAGGCACATACCCTGGTCATTGCCGACGACACCCAGCAAGCCCTGGCCAACGCGCTGGCGGCAGCGCTGGACAACGTCACCCTGCTCAGCGATGGCGAGCCTGCGGCCCTGCTGGCCGAGCAGCTGCGCCAGCACGAAACGCCCCCCGCCGCGCTGAACGTACTGGACCTGCGCGGCCTGGGCCAAGATACCACCGCCGCACAGACCCAGCGCTGCCACCTGGCTCAGCAGTGGTCGCTGGCCCTCGAACACAGCGGCCTGGAAGCCCAGGGCAGCCGTGTCACGCTGTGGCTGCTCACCCAGGGTTACCAGCACGGCGACGACGCCGCGCTCTGGGGCTTTGGCCGCTCGCTGGCCAACGAAGCCGTAGGCCACAGCGTCACCCTGCTGGAACTGCCCGAGCAGCCCAGCAGCGAGGCCCTGGCCTGTATCGCCGATTCCGTGACCCACCCGGATGCGGAAAACGAGCTGGTCATTACCCAGGCAGGCACCCGCTACGCCACCCGCCTGCGTACCCTGCCCGCCCCGCACCCGCACAAGGCCAGCCAGGCAGCGCCGCGCCAAGCCATGACGCTGGGCTTTGCCCTGCCCGGCCAGTTGCGCCAGCTACAGTGGCGGCCACGCCAGCTCCCCGAGCTGGGTGCCGACGAGGTGGAAGTGCGCGTCAAGGCCACCGGCCTGAACTTCCGCGACGTCATGTACACCCTCGGGCTGCTCTCCGATGAAGCCATCGAAAACGGCTTTGCCGGCCCCACGCTGGGCCTGGAGTTCTCCGGGGAAATCGTGGCCGTCGGCAGCAACGTCAACCATCTTAGTCCCGGCCAGGGCGTGGTGGGCTTCGGCCCTGCCAGCTTCAGCGACCGCCTGGTCGCCAGCCAGCACGCCGTGGCCCCGCTGCCCGAAGGCGTCAGCTACGCCGCAGCCGCCACCATTCCGACCACCTTCTTCACGGTCTACTACGCGCTGAAGCACCTGGCACGCCTGCAGCCCGGTGAAAAGGTGCTGATCCATGGTGCCGCCGGGGGCGTGGGTATTGCCGCGCTGCAAATTGCCCAGTGGATGGGCGCCGACATCTACGCCACCGTGGGCTCGGAAGAGAAACGCGACTTCCTGCGCCTGATGGGCGAAGCGCGTCTCTATGACTCCCGCTCGCTCACCTTCGCCGAAGAAATCCTCGAAGACACCCAGGGCGAGGGCGTCGATATCGTGCTCAACTCCCTGGCCGGTGAAGCGATCAACCAGAACCTGCGCGCACTGCGCCCGTTCGGCCGCTTCCTGGAGCTGGGCAAGCGCGACTTCTACGAGAACACCCACATTGGCCTGCGCCCGTTCCGCAACAACCTCAGCTACTTCGGCATCGACTCCGACCAGCTGATGAAAGTGCAGCCCGCGCTCACCCAAACCCTGTTCAGTGAAATGATGGCGCTGTTCAACGACGGCACCCTCAGCCCGCTGCCGTTCACTGCCTTCAGCCACAGCCAGGTCATCGATGCCTTCCGCTACATGCAGCAGGCTCGCCAGATCGGCAAGGTCGTGGTCACCTATGAACAGCCCATCGCCGCACCGCGTCAGGAGCAGCTGGGCAGCGGCAGCCTCACCCTGCCCGCCAATGCCAGCTACCTGGTCACGGGTGGTCTGGGCGGCTTTGGCCTCAAGACGGCTCAGTGGCTGGTCAGCAAAGGCGCACGGGAACTGATCCTGCTCAGCCGCAGCGGTCCTGCCAGTGAAGAAGCCCAGGCCGCCATCCGTGAATTCGACGCCCAGGGCATCAAGGTCATGGCCGCCGCCTGCGACATCACCGACCGCAACGCCCTGGCCAACGTGCTGGAACGCGCCAGGGCCGAGCTCAGCCCGCTGCACGGCATCGTCCACGCCGCCACGGTGATCGACGACGGCCTGATCCGCAACCTGGACGCCGAACGCATCCACAAGGTGCTGGCCCCGAAAATCGACGGCGCACGCCACCTGGAAGCGCTGACCCAGCAAGCCCCGCTGGACTTCTTCGTGCTCTACTCATCGGCCACCACGCTGTTCGGCAACCCTGGCCAGGGCAACTACGTGGCTGCCAACCACTGGCTCGAAGCCTTCGCTGCCCGCCGCCGCGCTCAGGGCCTTCCGGCCACCTGCGTGCGTTGGGGTGCCATCGAAGACGTCGGCTTCCTGGCCCGCAACACCCGCACCCGCGACGCCCTCCAAGAGCGTTTGGGAGGCTCGGCGCTGCGTTCCGACGACGCCCTGAAGGTGCTGGAACAAATGCTGCTGACCCCCGGGCCAAGCCTGGGTGTGCTGGAGCTGGAATGGGGCGCACTGGCGCGCTTTTTGCCCACCTCCGACACCCCGCGTTTCGACGAAATTGCCCGCGCCAGCGATGACGACGGCAGCCTGGATAGCGACGACGACATCAGCGCCCTGCTGGCAGATCTCTCGCCCGAAGAGCTGCACAGCACGATCACCGAGTTGCTGCGCGCCGAACTGGCCAGCATTCTGCTGATCGATGAAGAAAAAATCGACGTGAATCGCTCGGTCTACGACATGGGCTTCGACTCGCTGATGGGCGTGGAACTGATGACCGCCATCGAGAACCGCCTGGGCGTTCAAGTGCCGGTCATGGTCCTCAGCGAAGCCTCCACTCTCGACAAGCTGGCCGGCGTGCTGATCCAGAAGCTCCACCAGCACGATGAGGATGTTGAAGAGTCGCCACAAGATGCGTTAGCCTCTCTGGCCGCCCGCCACGGTGCGGACGGCATTACCAGTGAGCCCGCATCCTCTCCAGCGACCGAGACACCATGACCGCCAAGCGTTCAGAACTAAAACGCCAGCTACTGGAACAGGCGCGCAAGCGCCCTACCGCAAGAGCCAGCCAGCCCACTGCCCCTGCCACCAGCGCAGGGGCAACCCGTTCCGTGCCCGAACGCTTCACCCGCTTCGATGCCCACCCAGGCTATCAACAGCTCTCGATGATGCGTCAGGGCGCGCAACAGCTGGGCTTGCAGGTGCCGTTCTTCAAGGTGCACGACGGCCTGGCCGGGGCCACCAGCGTCATGCAAGGTCGCACCTGCATCAACTTCGCCAGCTACAACTACCTGGGCTACTCCGGCGACCCGCGGGTCATCCAGGCCGCCTGCGAGGCCGCCCAGCACTACGGCACATCGGTATCTGCCAGCCGCGTGGTCTCGGGCGAGCGCCCCATTCACGGCGAGCTGGAACAGGCCATCGCCAAGGCGTATGCCGTGGAAGATGCCGTGGCCTTCGTCAGCGGTCACGCCACCAACGTCTCCACGCTAGGCTACCTGCTGGGCCCCAAGGATCTGATCCTCCACGACGAGTACATCCACAACAGCTCGTTGGTCGGTGCCCAGCTCTCCGGGGCCAAGCGCATGTCGTTCAGCCACAACGACCCCGACGCCCTGGACGCGCTGCTCACCCAGCACCGCCACCAGTTCGAACGCGTGCTGGTGGTGATCGAAGGGCTCTACAGCATGGACGGCGACATCCCCGACCTGCCTCGCTTCATCGCCATCAAACAGCGCCACCAGGCCTGGCTGATGGTCGACGAAGCCCACTCTTTCGGTGTCATGGGCGAAACAGGCCTGGGCCTGCGGGAACACTTTGCCATCGACCCCACCCAGGTAGACATCTGGATGGGCACCATGAGCAAAACGCTCTCCGGCTGCGGCGGCTACATTGCCGGTAACAAGGCCCTGGTCGAAACCCTGCGCTACTTTGCGCCCGGCTTCCTCTACAGCGTCGGCATGCCCGCCCAGGTCGCCGCCCCCTCGCTCAAGGTACTGGAACTCATGGCCCAGGAACCCGAGCGAGTCGCCCAGCTACAGGCCATCTCCCGTTACTTCCTCGAACAGGCGCAAGCACGCGGCATGGACACCGGCCACAGCATCGGCTCCGCCGTCGTCCCCGTGATCGTCGGCAGCTCACCCCTGGCCGCCAGGCTCTCCAACGCCCTGCTCGAAAAAGACATCAACGTCCAACCCATCCTCTACCCCGCCGTCCCCGAAAAAAGCGCCCGCCTACGCTTCTTCCTCTCCTGCGAGCACACCCAAGCCCACATCGACGAAACGTTGGACGTGCTTGAAAAGTTGATGGCGAAAGGGATGTGATTGGTGGTGAGTGGTGAGTGGTGAGTGGTGAGTGGTGAATGGTGAATGGTGAATGGTGAATGGTGAATGGTGAATGGTGAATGGTGAATGGTGAATGGTGAATGGTGAATGGTGAATGGTGAATGGTGAATGGTGAATGCCAACACCGTAGCGCGGCGTAACGAAAGAGCGAGAGCAACGAGCGAAAGAGGCACCCGCGAGGGCGGCGATAGCCGCCTAGAAGGTGGCACGTTAAACTAGGGAGCCACTGGGCAATAGGAAAAAGTCAATGGTAGTAGAAACAATCGAGACCAGCACTGCCCACTGGTACGTCATTCAGTGCAAAGGCAGCGAATCTTTTCGCGCGGCGGAACACCTCTCTAATCAAGGATACGAGGTGTTCCACCCCGTGCTGGACGTCAAACGCAAACGGCAAGGCAAGCTCACCACCGTTTCCGAGCCGCTGTTCCCTTACTACCTATTCATTCAGTTAGACCAAGTCAACAGCAACTGGCGCCCCATCCGCTCCACCCGAGGCGTCCTGCGCCTGCTCACCTTCGGCAACACCCCCATCGCCGTCCCCGACGCCCTCGTGGAAACCCTTCGCGCCCAGCCCCACCGCCAGGAAGGCAACCACAGCATCTTCACCGCCGGCGACAAAGTCACCATCACCGAAGGCCCCTTCAAAGACCTCGAAGCCATCTTCACCCGCAGCAAAGGCGAAGAACGCGCCATCGTCCTCCTCAACGTCCTCCAACGCCCCCACCCCGTCGAACTCCCCGTAGAAAGCCTGGAAAAGCGTTGAGTGGTGAGTGGTGAGTGGTGAGTGGTGAGTGGCAGCACCGTAGCGCGGCGTAACGAATCTTGCGAGGTACGAGCAAATGAGGCACCCGCGAAGGGCGGCGCCAGCCGCCCCGATTTCGCCACAGCGCTCGATCAAATCTCGGCGGTCTCATCGGCATCCCTAACGGGATGCTTCGCGGGTGCGCTCCGCTTACACCGCGCTACGGGGTCATCGCCAACGTCGGGCATGGGGAATAATCACGGGCACGGACACCACCGTAGCGCGGCGTAACGATTGAGCGAGAGCAACGAGCGAAAGAGGCACCCGCGAAGGGCGGCGCCAGCCGCCTGATTGAGCCACCACCACCCACCGCGCCACCGCACACCCATATGGCCTCATCGGCATCCCTAACGGGATGCTTCGCGGGTGCGCTCCGCTTACACCGCGCTACAGGGTCATCGCCAACATCGGGCACAGGTAACCACCCCCGCACGAAAGATGCACTCCCATTCCAATCAAGGTACGCTTACCCTAAATTCACTGCAGGGAAGCAGCCCTTGGCCACCTACCGACGCGCGCACATCCCCGGCGGCACCTACTTCTTCACCGTGGTAACCTACGGCCGCCAACCGCTCCTGGCGGACCACCTCAACATCAACGCCCTGGGCCGGGCCTTCCGGCGTGTGAAAGAAGAACGCCCCTTCACCATGGATGCCTTCGTCCTGATGCCCGACCACCTGCACTGCCTCTGGACCTTGCCCGAAGGCGACGCCGACTACTCCTCACGGTGGCGAGACGTCAAAAAATACGCCTCCCAAGATTTCATCCTCCCACCCGGCTCCCAAAACGCATGGCAACGCGGCTTCTGGGAACACGCCATCCGCGATGAGCAAGACTGGCAAAACCACATGGACTACATCCATTACAACCCCGTCAAACACGGCTGGGCCACCGCCCCCAGCGAATGGAAATGGTCCAGCTTCCACCAATGCGTCACCAAAGGCTGGTACGACCCCCAATGGGGCGCCCAAACCCCACCCGACATCGCCCAAATGAACTGGGAATGAACACCCTCGCGCCCTCATCGGCAACGCTCCCGCGTTGCTTCGCGGGTGCGCTCCGCTTACACCGCGCTACGGGAACATCGCCAACATTGGGGATGGGGACATGGACATGCCCACGGGCATGGGGAATGGGCACGGATACCCCGTAGCGCGGCGTAACGATTGAGCGAGAGCAACGAGCGAATGAGGCACCCGCGAAGGCGGCGCCAGCCGCCCCGATTACGCCACAAAAACCAACCGCGCCACCGCTCACCCATATGCCCTCATCGGCAACGCTCACCGCGTTGCTTCGCGGGTGCGCTCCGCTTACACCGCGCTACGGGGTCATCGCCAACGTCGGGCATGGGGAATAGTCACGGGCACGGACACCACCGTAGCGCGGCGTAACGAATCTTGCGAGGCACGAGCAAATGAGGCACCCGCGAAGGCGGCGCCAGCCGCCCCGATCACGCCACCACAACCCACCGTGCCACCGCCGCCCATGTGCCCTCATCGGCAACGCTCCCCGCGTTGCTTCGCGGGTGCGCTCCGCTTACACCGCGCTACGGGGTCATCGCCAACATCGGGCATGGGGAATAATCACGGGCACGGACACTACCGTAGCGCGGCGTAACGACTGAGCGAGAGCAACGAGCGAAAGAGGCACCCGCGAAGGCGGCGCCAGCCGCCCTGATCACGCCACAGCGCCCGATCAAATCTCGGTGGCCTCATCGGCATCCCTAACGGGATGCTTCGCGGGTGCGCTCCGCTTACACCGCGCTACGGGGTCATCGCCAACATCGGGCATGGGGAATGGCCGCGAACGCGCCGATGTTGGGTATGGAAATGGATTAATCACGCCACCATCACCAACCACGCCACCGCCAACCATCGCGCCCTCACCGGCAACGCTCCCGCGTTGCTTCGCGGGTGCGCTTCGCTTACACCGCGCTACAGGGTCATCGCCAACGTCGGGCATGGATAACCATTCCGAAGGTGGCACCCGTAGCGCGGCGTAACGAATCTTGCGAGGCACGAGCAAATGAGGCACCCGCGGAGGGCGGCGCCAGCCGCCCTGATTACGCCACCGAACGACAAAACACCCCAACATCACCCCCGATCCCCCCACACCACAAAAGGCGGGTTCAGGGTTTGTGAGGGGGTAGCGTAGTGCAGCGGTTGGCCGTCCAAGGTGACGATGCGCCCTCCGGCCTGGTGGACGATGGCGTGGGCGGCGGCGGTGTCCCAGAGGCTGGTGGGGCCGAAGCGGGGGTAAACGTCGGCCTGGCCTTCGGCGATCAGGCAGCTTTTCAGCGAGCTGCCCATGGGCTGCATCTGATAAGGCCCCAATGCCGCCAGCCAATCGGTGAGTGCGGGGTCGTGATGAGAGCGGCTGCCCAGCACGCGCCACATGGCGCCCTCGGCGGGCCTGCCCGCCACCTGCAAACGGGTGCGCTGGCCATCCGGCGCTATCTTGTAAGCTCCTACCTCCTCTGCCGCCAGGTAAGCAACGCCTGTTACCGGGGCGGTCACCACGCCCAGAACTGGCGCGCCGTGTTCGATCAGCGCGATGTTCACGGTGAACTCCCCGTTGCGCTTGATGAACTCCTTGGTGCCATCCAGCGGGTCCACTAGCCAATAGCGGCCATCGTCACCCACCCCTGAAAAGCCTTCCACATCCTCTTCTGAAAGGATGGGATACCCCTGCGGCAGCGCCTGCAAACCTTGCCGAATGACGTCATGCGCCGCTCGGTCCGCCTCGGTCAGTGGGCTGTTATCCTGCTTGACCGTCACTTCGAAGGCGCGGCCATACACCGCCATGATGGCGTCGTCCGCCGCCCTGGCAATGGCCAACACCTGTTCCAGTAATTCCCGCATGGCACCTCCCAAACATGCAAAAACCGCCCACGGGGGACGGTTTTCGAACACGCAGCCAGCAACAGGCCGTTAAACGTCGTAACCCGCTTCGCGGGCCAGCGTGGTATTGGCCTGCAGCCAGCCTTCGATATGCCCGCAGTCGAACGTACGGCCATGCATACGGTACGCCTGCACGGTTTGCCCTTCCTGCATCAAGCGGTCGATGGCATCGGTGAGCTGGATTTCGTTGCCCGCGCCGGGCGGCTGGTCGCGCAGCAGCTCCATGATGCGGTAAGGCAGCACGTAGCGGCCAATCACGGAAAGGCGCGAAGGCGCTTCTTCCGGTTTGGGCTTTTCCACCACGCCGCGCATGTTGGCGCTTTCGCCTGCCGCAGGCTCATCGCAATCCACGATGCCATAGCGGTACACCTCTTCCTGGGGCACGGCTTCCACCATGATTTGCGACGCGTCGTGGGCTTCCCAGCGCGCCACCATGCTGCCTAAGTCACAAGCACTACTATCCACCTGCGGCTTGACCAGCACGTCCGGCAGGATCACCGCGAACGGCTCGCCCTGGTCCAGCAGGTGGGCCGCGCAAAAAATCGCATGCCCCAGGCCCTTGGCATTGGGCTGGCGAACACTGGTCACCTTCAACTGCTTGGGAGAAATGGCCGACAGCGTCTCCAGCAGCGCATCCTTACCCTTGCTGGCCAGCGAATGCTCAAGCTCGAAGTGGGCATCGAAGTGGTCTTCAATCGCCGACTTACCAGCACGCGTGACCAAAATGATCTCGTTGATGCCTGCGGCCAGCGCCTCTTCCACCACGTGCTGAATCAAGGGGCGGTCGACCACCGGCACCATCTCTTTAGGAATCGCCTTGCTGATCGGCAGCAGGCGCGTACCGAAACCGGCCACCGGAATAATCGCCTTGCGTACTTGAGTCATCATTAACGTCCTTTTACTAAGCGTGCTTTCCAATGTGAACTTTCAACTAACAAACCACGCTAAACGATATGCAATAGACATGCCGATCAATATAGCAGGAACGCAGCTACCGGCGCGAGCCTGGGTGCCTCCATCAGCACTCCTCGCGGAGTGCTTCGCGGGTGCGCTCCGCTTACGCCGCGCTACGGGTGCATCGCCAACATTGGTAAGCGGTCCAATAACCCCATCTATACAGGTATCGTTTAGACCGGTAATGTCTCTTTCCACTGCCAGGGCAGTAGTGTGTCGAGGTCATCGTCGCTGAGGGCGGGCAGGGTCTCGAACACGAACTGCAGGTACTCGTAGGGCGAGAGGCCGTTGGCCCTGGCCGTCTCGATCAGGCTGTAGATTGCCGCGCTGGCCTGGGCACCGCTCGGGGTGTGGCTGAACAGCCAGTTCTTGCGGCCAACGACGAAGGGGCGAATGGCGTTTTCGGCCGGGTTGTTGTCCAGCGGGATCAACCCGTCATCGAGGAAGCGGGTCAGTCGCTGCCACTGGCCCTCCAGGTAGTGCAGCGCCCGGCCCAGCGTGCTCTTCGGCAGCACCTGCGTCAGCGACTTGTCGAGCCAGGTGCGCAGCTGGGTGATCAGCGGGCGGCTCTTCTGATCACGCAATGCCTGACGCGCCTCGGGCGCCAACGCCCTGGCCTGCCTTTCCACAGCGTAGAGTTTGCGGATCTGGTTGAGTGCCCAGTCGGCCTTGCCGGTCTTGCCCTTGGGCTGCACTTTCTGGGCCTCGACGAACTTGCGCCGTGCATGCGCCCAGCACCCCGCGTGGGTGATGCCGTTCTTGCGCACCACCTCGGCATAGCCTTCGTAGCCATCGGTGACCAGGCGACCGGCATAGTCACCCAACAGGCGTACGGGCACCCGGCCGGCTCGGCTGGCGTCATAATCAAACAGCACCACCTGCTGGCCGGGTGGACCACCGCGTTGTAGCCACATGTAGGAGGTCGAACTGGCCTTGCGTTCCGGCTCAGCATTGACCTGCAGGGTGGTCTCATCCATGTGGATCAATGGCGCCTGTAAAAGGTGTCGGCGTAGCGCCTCGATGAGTGGCGCCATACGCTGACCGGCTTGCACCATCCAGCGCGCCAGAGTGTTACGCGGGATCTCGATGCCGTGGCGGGCAAAGATCTGGCTCTGCCGATAGAGCGGCAAGGCATCCTGGTACTTGGCGGTGGCGATGTAGGCCAGCAAGGTGGCACTGGCATTACTCTTGGGCAGCAGCTTGGCCGGTGGCGGTGCGATCTGTACGCCTTCCTCGCAGGCCGGGCAGGCATATTTGCGACGCACATGGCGGATCACCTCGACCCGTGCCGGCACCACATGCAGTTCCTCGCTGATCTCCTCGCCGATGACCTTGAGCTCGGTGCCATCCTCGGCGCAGCGACGGGTGTCTTCGGGCAGCTCGTGCACGACCTCAACGCGCGGCAGTTCGGGCGGCAAGGCGAGGCGGCCGCCGCGAGTGCGGCGCTTGGCCGGCTGGCGAGATTCAGCAGCGGTTTCTTCAGCGTTCGCGTCATCGGCAGTCGCCGCGTCCTCCTCCTCATCCACGGCCACCTCGGCCTCGTTGATGAGGAGATCACCCTGTTCGACGCGGTACTTCTCGGTGGAGGGGCCGAACTGACGCTCGATGGCCAGACGGAACTGCTCGAACAGCGCGGCCTTGGCAGCTTCCCACTCCGCCTCTTTCTTCTCCATCAGGCGATGAAGCCGCGCAATCTCCTCCTGCTGAGCACGCACTTGGCGCTGCAGTTGGGAGACGCTGATGGAAGATGTCGAGGCCGGTGAGATCATGCCGCCATTTTACCAAGCGGCGCCGCTGAAAGCAGCAGAAAATCAGCCAACCGACTGAAAATCCAGGGCCTTATGGGGGCGCATGGCGCTGAGGTCATAGCCATCCAGAAGCCAGTTCAGCTCTTGGCCCGAGAGCGTGACAGTGTCGCTCTCCAGGCTGTCCGGCCACTAGAAGCGCTCCCGCTCCAGGCGCTTGTACCAGACCACGAATCCGTTACGCTCCCAGAACAGCAGCTTCACCTTGTCGCGCTGGCGGTTGCCGAACACGAAGACCGCCTCCTCGAAGGGGTTGAGCTCCATGGCCTCCTGAACCAACAGGGCCAGTCCATCGATCTGCTTGCGCATGTCGACGGGCTCGCGGCACAGATAGACCCGCAGCCGGGTATCCGGCCGGATCATCGCACCACCTCCACCGCAACAAAACGCGCCGGGCGATGACGCGGTGGCACAACAACACCTTGCACGGCCAGACGCTTTTCCCAGGTCATGAGAGCCGCCAGGTCCAGTCTTTGCTCCACCGCATATTCACTTAACGCCAGCTGCCGGGATGAGGCATGGAACAAATGGCCCAGCCAGTAGGCCTGTGTCGAGGTCAGGTCGGTCATGGTGTCCTCCTTGGAATCGGGTGACACTAGTCTGACGCGTGCTACTCAGCTGTAGAAGATGGGGTTGGTGGAGCGCTTACCAACATTGGGTATGGGGGAATGGGGAATGGGGAATGGGGAATGGGGAATGGGGAATGGGGCAAGGATACCCCCGTAGCGCGGCGTAACGAATCTTGCGAGGCACGAGCAAATGAGGCACCCGCGAAGGCGGCGAGTAGCCGCCTGGATGAAGCCTCCGTGAATGGTCACATCTCGGTGCCACCATCGGCACTCCTCGCGGAGTGCTTCGCGGGTGCGCTCCGCTTACGCCGCGCTACGGGGGCCTGCCTTGCTTATTGTGCAGCCGCAGGACACATAATGCTCCATTTTGGCACCATGTAGCGCGGCGTAACGAATCTTGCGAGGCACGAGCAAATGAGGCACCCGCGAAGGCGGCGAGTAGCCGCCTGGATGAAGCCACCGTTAATGATCATACTTAGGTGCCAAAATCGGCACTCCTGGCGGAGTGCTTCGCGGGTGCGCTCCGCTTACGCCGCGCTACGGGGCCTGCCTAGAGTGCTGCGAACCATTAGAGCGGAGTGCTTGCCCCGTAGCGCGGCGTAACGAATCTTGCGAGGCACGAGCAAATGAGGCACCCGCGAAGGCGGCGAGTAGCCGCCTGGATGAAGCCACCGTTAATGATCATACCTGGGTGCCAAGACCGGCACTCCTGGCGGAGTGCTTCGCGGGTGCGCTCCGCTTACGCCGCGCTACGAGTGCCTACCTAGAGTGCTGCGAACCATTAGAGCGGAGTGCTTGCCCCGTAGCGCGGCGTAACGAATGAGCGAGAGCAACGAGCAAATGAGGCACCCGCGAAGGCGGCGGGTAGCCGCCTGGATGAAGCCGCCGTGAATGATCATACCTGGGTGCCACCATCGGCACTCCTGGCGGAGTGCTTCGCGGGTGCGCTTCGCTTACGCCGCGCTACGGGGCCTGCCTAGAGTGCCGCGAACCATTAGAGCGGAGTGCTTGCCCCGTAGCGCGGCGTAACGAATAAGCGAGAGCAACGAGCAAATGAGGCACCCGCGAAGGCGGCGAGTAGCCGCCTGGATGAAGCCTCCGTGAATGGTCACATCTCGGTGCCACCATCGGCACTCCTCGCGGAGTGCTTCGCGGGTGCGCTCCGCTTACGCCGCGCTACGGGTGCCTGCCTAGAGTGCCGCGAACCATTAGAGCGGAGTGCTTGCCCCGTAGCGCGGCGTAACGAATAAGCGAGAGCAACGAGCAAATGAGGCACCCGCGAAGGCGGCGGGTAGCCGCCTGGATGAAGCCGCCGTGAATGATCATACCTGGGTGCCACCATCGGCACTCCTGGCGGAGTGCTTCGCGGGTGCGCTTCGCTTACGCCGCGCTACGGGTGCCTGCCTTGCATATTGTGGGGCCACGTAATACGGCGAAACGCGCGGAGTGCCCACTTTGATTTGCTTACGCCGCGCTACGTGAATTCCTTACCCTTTCAATACGCCTGATAAAAGCGCGGTGGCGCTTTCGATCAACTCATCCAAATGCTGCGGGCCTTTGAAGCTTTCGGCGTACACTTTGTAGAGCGATTCCGTGCCGCTGGGGCGTGCGGCGAACCAGCCGTTTTCGGTAGTGACTTTTAAACCACCAATGGCGGCTTGGTTACCCGGCGCTTTGACCAATACGGCAGTGATGGGGTCGCCTGCCAAGGTCGTGTCGGTGATGCTATCGGCGGTGAGGTTTTTGAACGCGGCTTTCTCTTCTGCGCTGCAGGCGGTATCGACCCGTTTATAGAACGGTTCGCCAAAGCGTTCGGTGAGGGTTTGGTAATACTCGCTGGGCGTTTTGCCGGTAACGGCCATAATCTCAGCGGCTAGCAAGCACAGCGCGATGCCGTCTTTATCGGTGGACCACGCCTCGCCTGCTTGGGTGAGCAGGCTTGCGCCAGCGCTCTCCTCGCCCCCGAAGGCGAGCCAGCCTTCGTGTAGGCCATCCACGAACCACTTGAAGCCAACCGGCACTTCAAACAGCTCACGGTTGTGCGAAGCCACAACGCGATCGATCATCGAAGAAGAGACCAGCGTTTTACCGATTTTCAGCGAATCGCTCCACTGCGGGCGATGGCTGATCAGGTAATCCACACACACCGCCAAGAAGTGGTTCGGGTTCATCAACCCGTTGGCATCCACAATGCCGTGGCGGTCGGCGTCCGGGTCGTTGCCAAAGGCGATATCGAAGCGGTCTTTAATCTTCAGCAGGTTCGCCATGGCATCCGCGCTGGAGCAATCCATGCGGATCTTGCCGTCGTGATCGGGCGGCATAAAGCGGAAGCTGGCATCAATGGTGGTGTTCACAACTTCCAGGTTTAGGCCAAAATGCTCACCAACCGCCTGCCACACGGGCAGCGCCGTGCCGCCCATGGGGTCTACACCCAGCGTTAAGTTGGCTTTTTGAATCGCCGCCATATCCACCACGTGACCCAACTGCGCTACATAATGCGCGGTGTAGTCATGCTCCTGGGCGTGGGCAAGCGCTTCTTCCAGCGGCACCAGCGTGATATCGCTTAGCTGACGAAGAAGGTACGCATTGGCACGCAGCTCGATCCATTGGGTCGCTTCGGTATCTGCTGGGCCGCCGTGGTGGAGGTTGTACTTAATACCGCCATCTTCTGGCGGGTTATGGGATGGCGTAATAATCAAGCCATCGGCTTTCGCGGCGTGCATTGCGTGGCGCTGCTGAGCGTTATGCTGCAAAATCGCGTGGCTAACCAAAGGCGTGGCCGTATAGCCATGGCCCTTTTCGATCATCACCAGCACTTTATTCGCCGCCAACACCCGCAAAGCACACTCCCAGGCAGTGCGTGAAAGCGCATGAGTATCCACTCCAAGGAACAACGGGCCTTGGTAGTCTTCCTCTTTGCGGTAATCTACCACCGCCTGGGTAATGGCGATAATGTGCGCTTCGTTAAACGTGCGTTCGGTGGCGCGGCCACGGTGGCCTGACGTTCCAAAGGTTACCCTCTCGCTAGCAATGCTGGCATCCGGTGTTTCATTAAAAAATGCCGTTACGATGGCTTCCATTTCCTTCTCCCTTGCTAGATATCATTTCTATCTCGCACGGTGCTTACGCAACGATGATAGTAGTAAACAAATCGATAAGGCTAACACAGCACCAATACGCACATGTTGTATCGCGCCTCAGCGCCACAAAGGTTAAACATGTGCAATCACAAAAAAGCCAGCCGAAAGGCTGGCTGGCTTGACCTACGAACGGCCGGATTACGCCAACGACGCAGCGATTTCCTCCGCGCAAGACGTCGCCTGCTCGGCATCAACTGCTTCAACCATCACACGAATCAGCGGCTCGGTGCCAGATTTACGCAACAGCACACGGCCACTATCACCAAGCTCCGTTTCTACGTTAGCCACCGCCGCTTTCACCTGCTCGCTTTCTAGCGGGTCGATGCCTTCTACGGCAGTGTAGCGAACGTTAATCAACGTTTGCGGTAGCTTGTGCATGCCCTGCTTCGCCACAAACAGGGTTGCCTCTTGCTGCAATAAGCAGGTGAGTACGCGTAGTGAGGCAATAATGGCATCGCCTGTAGAGGCGTGGTCTAGGCTCAATAAGTGGCCAGACCCCTCGCCGCCCAAGCGCCAGCCGGTGGCCTTGAGTTGCTCCATCACGTAGCGGTCGCCTACTTTGGCACGCTTGAAGGGCACATCCATGGCTACTAGCGCTTGCTCCAGGCCCAGGTTGCTCATTTGCGTTCCGACGACACCGCCGGTATAACCCGATGCCTTGGCATCTTTCGCCAGCAGGAACAGCAGCTCATCACCATCTACCACCGTACCGGTGTGATCCACCATCATCAGGCGGTCGGCATCGCCATCCAGCGCAATCCCCAGGTCGGCTTCATGCTGAAGCACGGCCGCCCGTAGGCTTTCCATAGCGGTGGCACCGCAGCCCGCGTTGATGTTCACGCCGTTGGGCTGGTCGTGAATACTCACCACCGTGGCCCCCAGCTCTCGGTACACGGCCGGGGCCACTTTATAAGCAGCGCCGTTGGCGCTATCTACCACTACATTCAGGCCGCTCAAGCTCAAGTGGCCGGGCAGGTTCGCTTTGCAGTATTCGATATAACGCCCAGCGGCATCGTCTACTCGGCGGGCTTTACCCAACAGCTCCGAACTCACACACGTCATGCCGCCTTCGATGGCGGTGTGCAGCAAACGCTCGATCTCTTGCTCTTGTGCATCAGTCAGTTTAAAACCACCCTGACCAAAAATCTTGATGCCGTTATCGTGAAACGGGTTATGCGAGGCACTGATCACCACCCCGGCATCCGCACGGAAGGTGGAGGTTAAATACGCCACCGCCGGAGTAGGAAGCGGCCCGACCAACGCCACGTTCACGCCTGCCGCTGAAAAGCCTGCCTCTAACGCCGACTCCAGCATATAGCCACTGGCACGGGTATCTTTACCGATGATGACCTCTTTAATGCCTTCTGCGCCCAGCACCTGCCCGGCGGCCCAGCCCAGCTTCATGGCAAAATCGGGGGTCATGGGGAATTCACCCACTAACCCGCGAACCCCATCGGTACCAAAATACTTTCGCATTCTCCAAACCCACCAAACGTATTATGTTAATGGCTGGCGAGCGCCTTAACGCGCTTCACCTAGCAATGTGTTGATATCCGTATCAGGCACCGCAATGGCATCGGGTGCAGGAAACGCCCGCTGACCGCTTATCGGTGCCAAGCAAAGTGGCTCACCGTTGCGTAACTGTTGAAGGTGCCACTCGCTCCAGCTTTCCCAGTAGGCCAGCCGTGCTGGGGAGACCTCATTTTCTTGATGCCCGGTATCTTTAGCGGTCATCAATGAATCATCTCGGTGCGCGCCAAACGCAAGCGGCTCAATCAAGCGTTTTACGGCACTCTTACCAAAATACAACTTCATGCGTGCCAAGAATTCACTATCTGCCCCGGTACGCACCAAATCCCAACTGCCCATGCGCTCGATCACCATACGACGAAACAGTGGCGAAGACGGGTTCAAGCGCGTAAACGGTGCTGCCTGGCGTACAAAAAACTTCCCTTCATCACTTAAGCGAACCCACTGAGACGTGGTCGCCATGATGGCCGGGTGTTTCAGCATGGGAGCCAGTTGGCGGCTAATTTTTTCAGGGTGCGACCAATCATCGGAATCATGGCAGGTAATGAACTCGCCATGCGCCTGCTGGTAGCCGTAGGTTTTAGCAACGTACGTGCCCGCGTTTTTCGGCAACTGATAACACCGAACCCGCGCATCTTGTTTAGCGCACGCCAAGAGCTGCTCAAAGGTGTTATCAGGGCTAGCGTCATCCACCACGATGATTTCAAGATGACGGTGCTGCTGAGCCAATAGCGAATCAATCGCACGAACGGCACGCTCTCCCGAGCAGTATGTCGTCATCAGCACACTGACCAGCGGCCCTTGGCTGGCAGGCGCGCTCTCATTATCTGCGTGGGCGGGCTTATCCAACGCTGCAAGATTCATGACGCCCAACGGGGCGTGCTCATCAACGGGCCTAACAGCGGCGAGCCCGTGGCGGGCCAAAAATTGATTGATGAAGTCGCACTGTTGAAGCGCCGTGGTGGCAGTAAGGTTACTTTCCACCAGCAACGCTTCAGGATTGGGGGTGTTAGCCGCCTGCTGGTAAGCCTGTAGCCTCTGCTTAGCTAAGGGATAATCCCCCAACCGCATGGCTAAGCCTACGGGTAGAAAAGACGAAGCAGGTAGCACCGCTTCATGGCAGAGCCGTTCCGCCAAGGGGGGCGAAAAGGCAGCGATGGCTTGAATGAACGCAGGCACACGGGCGCCTAGTTGGCCACTTTTCAACAGTGAACGCGCCACTGCCTCGGCTTCCTGAGCTTCCCCCAGAGCCGTTAACGAGGCCGCTCTAGCGAACTGAGCATTCACGTTATCTGGGAAGGCAGGCTGGTTCACCACTGTTTGGTACATTCCCAAGCGATAGTAAGACCACACCCCCGCCGCTGATTGTGCGAATGATGAACCACCCGCCGCCAAGGCCAGCGCGTGCTGCCCCACCCACTGGCGCAGCCGTGCTTTTCCTGCCTTAAACACCTGCATCCTTACTCCTGCATTACTACCTACCTGACTAGCTTACGGGCTGATCAGGTAATGAAAAATCAAAGGTAAGCGCATGGCCGTTAGATTCCTGCGACTGCCCCAACGGTACACCCGCAGAGTGTTCCAGCTGCTTCACCTGACGCTTTAAGCGGTCATTCTCTTCCAGCAACTGGCTCAGCTGCTCGGCCATTTCACCACGCTCTACCGCATAGTGTTCCACCAGCGCTCGCAAACGTGCTTCCAGGCTCGCGATTGTTTCCTGTGCATCCGACATGGTGCCCCCACTCAGGTGTTATTTGTTATATCGCTCCCTGCACAACGATGCGGCAAAATCACTGCCCCAGGCGGTTCACTCCTGAACATTCGCCTACAAAAAAGGGCCTTAAGGCCCCTGCGTGGTCATCTTATCAGAAGTTAACTCCCGCGCCCCAATGGCGCCGCCAACACATTGCTTCGCGGGTGCGTTCCGCTTACCACGCGCTACAGGTGCATGCACTGACCCCGTAGCGCGGCGTAACGAAAGAGCGAGAGCAACGAGCGAAGGAGGCACCCGCGAGGGCGGCGAACAGCCGCCTGGATGAAGCCACCGTGCGCCATTTCACCTTCGCGCTACCATCGGCACTCCTACCGGAGTGCTTCGCGGGTGCGCTCCGCTTACCACGCGCTACAAGTGCATGCACTGACCCCGTAGCGCGGCGTAACGAAAGAGCTAGAGTAACGAGCGAAGGAGGCACCCGCGAGGGCGGCGAACAGCCGCCTGGATGAAGCCACCGTGCGCCATTTCACCTTCGCGCTACCATCGGCACTCCTACCGGAGTGCTTCGCGGGTGCGCTCCGCTTACCACGCGCTACAAGTGCATGCACTGACCCCGTAGCGCGGCGTAACGAAAGAGCTAGAGTAACGAGCGAAGGAGGCACCCGCGAGGGCGGCGAACAGCCGCCTGGATGAAGCCACCGTGCGCCATTTCACCTTCGCGCTACCATCGGCACTCCTACCGGAGTGCTTCGCGGGTGCGCTCCGCTTACCACGCGCTACAGGTGTATGCACTGCCCCCTGTAGCGCGGCGTAACGAATCTTGCGAGGCACGAGCAAATGAGGCACCCGAGTGGGCGGCGCTTAGCCGCCCCGGTGCAGCCCACCAAACCGCCTCACTCCACCGTAACACTCTTCGCCAAATTACGCGGCTTATCAACATCGGTGCCTTTCACCAACGCCACATGGTAAGAAAGCAACTGAAGCGCTACCACGTGTAACACCGGTGAAAGCAACCCGTAGTGCTCAGGCATCAACAGCACGTTCACACCGTCAGACGACGTCACTGCACTGCCACCATCGGCGAACACATAAAGCTGGCCGCCACGGGCGCTCACTTCCTGCATGTTGGCTTTCAGCTTTTCCAACATTTCATCGTTGGGCGCTACCACTACTACCGGCATGTCGGAATCCACCAGTGCCAACGGGCCATGCTTCAGCTCACCCGCTGGGTAGGCTTCCGCATGAATGTAGGAGATCTCTTTGAGCTTCAGCGCGCCTTCTAAGGCAATGGGGTAATGCCGACCACGGCCCAAAAACAGCGCATGGTGCTTATTGGCAAAATGCTGTGACCACGCCTCGATGCTGGGCTCTAATGCCAGCACTTTATCCACGGCAATGGGCAAGTGACGAAGCTCGTCTAAATACGCTTTTTCGTCGTCATCGCTCAAGCGCTGATTCGCCTTGGCAAGCAGCAGCGTGAGTAAGAACAGCGCACTAAGCTGAGTGGTAAACGCTTTGGTAGAGGCCACACCAATTTCCGGGCCTGCGCGGGTGATAAAGCGCAGCGCGGTTTCACGTACAATGGCAGATTCCGGAACGTTACAGATCGCCAGGGTGAAGGTATGCCCCTGCGCCTTTGCATGGTGCAGCGCCGCCAGGGTATCCGCTGTTTCACCGGACTGAGAAATCACCACGACCAACTGCTTTGGGTTAGGCACGCTATGGCGATAGCGGTACTCGCTGGCAATTTCTAAGTTACAAGGAATACCCGCCACCTGCTCGATCCAGTACTTCGCCGTCATGCCTGCGTAGCTAGAGGTACCACACGCTAGAATCAGTACCGAATCTACCTGCTGGAAAATCTCTGCGGCTTCCGCACCAAAAATGCCGGGCTGCAACTGCCCTGCCCCGCTAATCATTTCCAGCGTGTTACTCAGCGCCTGGGGCTGCTCGAAGATTTCCTTCTGCATGTAGTGGTTGTAATCGCCCAACTCGACCGCGTTGGCGTTCAAGCTAGACGTGACAATGGCACGCTCGACCATCTGGCCAATACCATCGACCACTACCACAGCATCGCGGCTCAAACGAGCTACATCGCCGTTTTCCAGGTACATCATCCGCTTGGTAACAGAGAGCAGCGCAGAGGCATCGGATGCCGCATAGTAGCCATCTTCTGCAACGCCCAGCATTAACGGGGAGCCTTCACGGGCAACCACCAAGCAATCCGGTTCTTCCTCACTGACTACCGCTAACGCAAAGGCACCCTTCAAATGAGCAACGGCGCACTGCACAGCGGAAAAGAGGTTTTCAGCGGGTTCGCCAATTTGGCCCTTAAAACAGGCTTGAATCAGGTGAGCAATGGTTTCTGTGTCGGTGTCCGAGGTGAACACATACCCCAGGCCTTGAAGCCGCTCACGTAGAGACTCGTAGTTCTCGATAATGCCGTTATGCACCACCGCTAAACTAGAGGAGATGTGCGGGTGGGCATTGCGCTCGGCGGGCACGCCGTGGGTCGCCCAACGTGTGTGGGCGATACCCACATGCCCGTTAATACCCGCTTGCGCCACTTTGCTGGCTAGCTCCGCCACACGCCCTTTGGCACGGGCGCGCTGCAACCCATTATTGAGTACCGCCAAGCCTGCCGAATCGTAGCCGCGATACTCCAGGGTAGACAGCCCTGCGAGTAGAAATTCGGTGCTTTCCTTTGCGCTAATCGCGCCAACAATGCCGCACATAGTATTTCCGTTAATTCAGAATGAATTTTTTAAAGAACAGCTCTTAGTAAACAACTATATGCATTTGCATAGATGCACCAAGTGCTAATTAAGCTCGTGACAGAATACCGAGGCCCTTTTCAAGAGGGTAGTATTCCAAATTAAACCCATAATCATCAGCCCAACGCTGGCAGATATCTTTTTCTTCTTGACGGACGGTGTCATCCATCCACACCTGCGCTCCAGGATTTAACCTTTCAAAAAGCGCAGGCAATGCAGGGTAGCGAGCGAACTCACAAGTGCCGCCTGGAGGGCCATCGACAAGCAATAAGTCGATACCCTCTATAGCTTTCAATAAGCGTTCGGGATACCAGAAAGGTGGCTTTTCCGCATCAGATGGGCAAAGGTGATGCTTATTCCAAGCTTCCAGTTCTCCAACACGTAAATCTACCCAAGGTTGCAAATTTTCTGCAATTAACGTGTCAAGCGTCTGCTTGCCGTAATGACTGCTATGTTCAATGGAAATCAGTTGACCAAAACCATTCTGACGAAGAGCATCAGCCGTCACTAAAGTGGAGGAACCACTACCAAACTCAACGACCACTTTGGGCAGGCTAGCCATGACATGAGTGTGAAGCTTTAGAAGGACATCGGGTGAGGTAGCCCATCCTCTTAATGGTGGCAGTTGACTGTTAATCTTTAGGCGGCGTTGTAGCCAAGAAAAAGCCTCAAACTGAGCATACGCTTTTAGCTCCAACTCAACTTGACTTCTAATCACTTTATTGCCAAAAAACCTGATTTCTTTTATTATCTTTTCAGAGAATTCTATATAATTATCATTATTTCCACTCACAATCATCCCCCCTTACAAAACGTTAGCTGTGCTTTCAATTATTTTTTTCTTCACCTCACGAAGCTTTTTCTTTAAAGCAGTTGCCTCAGCCTGTAACTCCTGACTAATATCCCAAGTTTTACCTTTATCTGCTGGGCTAGCTTTAGATGCATACTGCCTATAAAAATCATAGCAACTCATATCAAATGAGAAATCGTCATACACCTTACTAGTCAAATAAGTTTTTGCAGAAGAATTTAATATAGACCTGAATCCGTGAGACCGGCCCCCGGAAGCACTTCTAACCCACTGACCTGCATGGCAATATAGCCATTATCGCCATTCACCCAGACAGTGCCATGCCCAACATAAAGTTCCGCGCCAGTTGCCGCACCCTCACCAGCCACGCCGGGCTGTCCATCATCGGGCAATGCTTCGAGATCGCTGGCGTCGACAGCATCGACAGCCGCTTCCCCACCACGCTGGGCATGCGCACCAGTGACGTGATCAAGAGCTACCTGGGCCTGCTGTGTCTGGGCATGAGCGACTATGACGCTGTCGAGAACTTCCGCCGCGACAAGCCCTTCCAACAACTGCTGACCCTGCAGAAGGTGCCGAGCGCGGCGACACTGCGACAGCGGCTGGAAAAACTTGCCGCCAACGACCTGCAGGCGCGCACCGCCACCTGGTCCACGACCCTGCTGTCACTGATCGAAGCACCGATCACCGCCGAGACGACGCACGTCTGCCTGGACATCGACACCTTCGTCATGGACAACAGCAACTCGAAGAAGGAAGGCGTCTCGCGGACCTACCAGAAGGTCGATGGCTACACCCCGATCGCCGCCTATCTGGGCAACGAAGGGTGGTGCCTGGGTCTGGAACTGCGGCCTGGCAAGCAGCACACCATGAAGGAGAGCAACGCCTTCCTGGAGCGGGTACTGCCTCGCGCCCAATGCTTGACCAAGCAACCGATCCTGTTACGCGAGGACAGCGGCTTCGACAGCCAGGCGCACCTGGCGCTTCTCGAACAGCAACGCCAGGTCTTTGCCGACGAGGGGCGCCGGCTCGACTATGTCGTCAAATGGAACCCGCGTGGCTCGGCCACGGCTGATCGAGATACCTGGCTGGCGGTGGCGGCGGACTACTGGGAAGAGCTGCGTCCTGGCAAGCGCCAGGCGCTGTGGTCGCAGACCGTCTCGATCCACGACGACAACAAGACCGAATACGTCGTCCAACGCGTGATGCGCCTGGTAGAGCGCACCGCCGATCGCGATGGCCAGTTGCTGCTCGAACCGGACTATGAGTTGGAAGGCTGGTGGACCAGCCTGGACGAGGCGCCGGAGGCGGTGATCAAACGCTACCAGGCGCATGCCACCCATGAGCAGTTTCACAGCGAGATCAAGACCGATCTCGACCTGGAGCGCTTGCCGTCCGGCAAGTTCGCCACCAACGATCTGATCCTGCATCTCGCCCAGTTGGCCTACAACATCCTGCGCCTGATGGGACAGCTGGGCATGACCGGCGAGCTGAGCCCGGTTCGCCACCCGCCAAGCGGCGCCGGCTGCGCACCGTGCTACAAGAGCTGGTGCACCGTGCGGCTCTCGTGATTCACAAGGCACGGCAGATCATCCTCGACTTCGGGCAGGATATCGGGCGCATGACGGTGCTCAAGACGCTGCGGAGCCGAGTGCGTTATCCACGAGGAACGCCATGCTGACCGTCAATCGGCGACACTCTATCCACAAGCAGTTCCAAGCGACACGCGATCGCCAGATATGTCGTGCCTGGCGGGTGGAAAGGCATGACAAAACGGGCCGTCAGCACCGATCAGCACGGTGGGTTTTGGCAATAACGGGCTTGCGAAAGCCAACTTGCACGGGGCGAATGATCAAAAAGTGCTCGCTGGCGGTGATAGGGAAAGTGTCGGCGCCGGCTTCACGGATTCAGGATAGAGTTCTTCACTGCCGAAAAGCGAGAATCAGACTGCTTATGTCTTGACCTGAATCCGTGAGACCGGCCCCCGGAAGCACTTCTAACCCACTGACCTGCATGGCAATATAGCCATTATCGCCATTCACCCAGACAGTGCCATGCCCAACATAAAGTTCCGCGCCAGTTGCCGCACCCTCACCAGCCACGCCGGGCTGTCCATCATCGGGCAATGCTTCGAGATCGCTGGCGTCGACAGCATCGACAGCCGCTTCCCCACCACGCTGGGCATGCGCACCAGTGACGTGATCAAGAGCTACCTGGGCCTGCTGTGTCTGGGCATGAGCGACTATGACGCTGTCGAGAACTTCCGCCGCGACAAGCCCTTCCAACAACTGCTGACCCTGCAGAAGGTGCCGAGCGCGGCGACACTGCGACAGCGGCTGGAAAAACTTGCCGCCAACGACCTGCAGGCGCGCACCGCCACCTGGTCCACGACCCTGCTGTCACTGATCGAAGCACCGATCACCGCCGAGACGACGCACGTCTGCCTGGACATCGACACCTTCGTCATGGACAACAGCAACTCGAAGAAGGAAGGCGTCTCGCGGACCTACCAGAAGGTCGATGGCTACACCCCGATCGCCGCCTATCTGGGCAACGAAGGGTGGTGCCTGGGTCTGGAACTGCGGCCTGGCAAGCAGCACACCATGAAGGAGAGCAACGCCTTCCTGGAGCGGGTACTGCCTCGCGCCCAATGCTTGACCAAGCAACCGATCCTGTTACGCGAGGACAGCGGCTTCGACAGCCAGGCGCACCTGGCGCTTCTCGAACAGCAACGCCAGGTCTTTGCCGACGAGGG
Source organism: Halomonas sp. KM007 (assembly GCF_050709225.1). Lineage (NCBI taxonomy): Bacteria > Pseudomonadati > Pseudomonadota > Gammaproteobacteria > Oceanospirillales > Halomonadaceae > Halomonas > Halomonas sp. KM007. The sequence continues at coordinate 624,153 of NZ_CP136131.1, forward strand.
GCGCCGGCTCGACTATGTCGTCAAATGGAACCCGCGTGGCTCGGCCACGGCTGATCGAGATACCTGGCTGGCGGTGGCGGCGGACTACTGGGAAGAGCTGCGTCCTGGCAAGCGCCAGGCGCTGTGGTCGCAGACCGTCTCGATCCACGACGACAACAAGACCGAATACGTCGTCCAACGCGTGATGCGCCTGGTAGAGCGCACCGCCGATCGCGATGGCCAGTTGCTGCTCGAACCGGACTATGAGTTGGAAGGCTGGTGGACCAGCCTGGACGAGGCGCCGGAGGCGGTGATCAAACGCTACCAGGCGCATGCCACCCATGAGCAGTTTCACAGCGAGATCAAGACCGATCTCGACCTGGAGCGCTTGCCGTCCGGCAAGTTCGCCACCAACGATCTGATCCTGCATCTCGCCCAGTTGGCCTACAACATCCTGCGCCTGATGGGACAGCTGGGCATGACCGGCGAGCTGAGCCCGGTTCGCCACCCGCCAAGCGGCGCCGGCTGCGCACCGTGCTACAAGAGCTGGTGCACCGTGCGGCTCTCGTGATTCACAAGGCACGGCAGATCATCCTCGACTTCGGGCAGGATATCGGGCGCATGACGGTGCTCAAGACGCTGCGGAGCCGAGTGCGTTATCCACGAGGAACGCCATGCTGACCGTCAATCGGCGACACTCTATCCACAAGCAGTTCCAAGCGACACGCGATCGCCAGATATGTCGTGCCTGGCGGGTGGAAAGGCATGACAAAACGGGCCGTCAGCACCGATCAGCACGGTGGGTTTTGGCAATAACGGGCTTGCGAAAGCCAACTTGCACGGGGCGAATGATCAAAAAGTGCTCGCTGGCGGTGATAGGGAAAGTGTCGGCGCCGGCTTCACGGATTCAGGTCTTGAGTAAAGCCACATGCTCTTATTGGTTGATATCTCTTTGACATGAAGACTATAATTTTCAGAAAGCTCTGCAACTCTGTGATGACCAGCTCTTAAAATCGGCAAACTATCCTTTCTTTTAAAACAAAAATGTGTGTTATGTGTAATATAAGGCCTATTTTTTTTAAGAATTATTCTTTCCTGGCAAAGAAAATCATAACCAGTTGGAAAAACATATACACTATAGTAATCGTCTAACTCATTATAAAGCTCGGCAAAAGTGTCTTTATGCCATGCATCATCATCAATCTTTGACACAAGGCAGCTTCCATTCCTATCTATTGAGAGACCAACTAAACACTCAGAAATATCAAAATAATCGGCATAAAAATCAACCTTTACAATATATATAAAATTATAACCACCTACGCACCTCTCTAAAAACTGTAAACTTTCCTTATCTATATCAACATCAACAAAAACAACCCACACAAAATCTATATTTTTTTGAGCCACAACGCTTGGCAGAGTTACAGCCGAAAAAAGCTTAATCCTGTATTCCAACCATTTAGGATCAAATACTCCAATACCAAACCTAGTAAACACAAAGTGCTTTGCACACGGCAGATCTTTTATCTTACACTCCAAAAATGCATTCATAAACACCTCAAAACAAGCTATTTTGAAACTAATTACTAGAAGGCTACTTTATGCATCTTCAACCAATTCGCTTAGTTCCCTAAAAAACCTTTCTTTATCTAAAGCCGTATGGCCACTAGCATCCTCATGCACACTAATCAAATGGAGATCCACCATACACTCTCTGAAATTTGATTTTAAATAACCCAAGAAAGGAATTACATGTTCTTTGTAATGGTGCCTATCAGACTCTTTAGCCACAACAACTCCCCTAGGCGAGAAATCTTGTCCCCACAACTTTTCAATAGTTTTCGACACATTAAGTCTGTGGAGATATTCCGAGTCAACATCTTCTATAACATCCTTGCCGTATACCACCTTAGCCACAGTATCTCTATGTCTTTTCCATTGATATATCGCAAGGTCAATTTGAGGATTCTCCGCCAGAAATAGCGCATTAATATTAAACATATTATTCATTAGAACTACGCTTTGAATTGCTCCAAACCCACCTAGTGAAGACCCATGAAATATAATCTTATCGTAATCATGAACCAAGGACAGAAGATAAATATGGCTAACAATCCGCTCTAAAGCCCATACTTCTTGAGTGCCTTGCAACCAACCACCCAAAATACTTTCACTAAGGTGCAACGTAGGATCTGCGACACATATTGAATCAAAACCTTTAACCTCCTCCATCCATGACCAACGACTAAACTTGGGTATAACTTCACGATTACTCATCGCAGAGGGCATGAAAACCAACAGATTTCTCTCACCTTTCATATGAAAAAAATAATTAAAATCCAACCCAAACTCTTTAAAATTGATTTTTTTATTTACAAGAGACATCAAAACCACCCATTATTTTCTTTATCATCTCAGCAATTAAGGGGATATCAAAATCACTCGACAGATGTAAACCTGCAGCTACTTCAAATCGTTGATCATTAATTGCAGCTGCAGCAGACTTAACATTTAGACTCAGCCAATCAGAAGGATATATCTCATCCGCACCTTCCCAAGGGAGTACTATAGGTTTACATCCTGCAGCTGCACCCTCAGCAACAGCCAAATGGAAACTTTCATGATCACTAACGGATAGCACATAATCGATACCCGCATACCACTCCGGCATATCGTTACCCTGTGGGTCAAAATATACTGCCCCCTTCAAGTCAGGATCGCTCTCCAAACGTTGGTATTGTGATTCATACCATGCCATTTCTTCTGGTCGGTTTTTCATCCAGGGGTAATCTTCTGGGCGCTTACCTTTCACCCGTAATGTGTACCCTTTGTCGTCCTTGCGTAGCTCTTTCAGAATATCGAGAGCACGATCGAAGCGTTTACTCTGAGGCACAATACCGACAATGCCTAACACTTTGCCATTGGTTGGCTTACGCGGTACGGCTTGAAGTGCCTCGACATCGACACCGTTGTAGATCACAACGCCGTTCTTTTCTAGCACAGGGTTTCGAGTAATCGCCTGCCTAAGCATATGCGGGCCAACGAAGATGACTGTATCGAATGCGTTGAAAGGTACTTTATCGAAAAGCGGGCTTCTTAATTCTTGGGCATGCAAGCGGCCGATGAGTTTTTGGCCTTCTCGCTTATGCTTGCCATACCAAATGGCATTCCCCATCATCCACTCGCAGAAAACAGTATCCGCTTGGCGCACTAACCGCTTGCTAGCTGTTTCATTATGCTGATTGTGGCCATTCCAGAAGTCCAGCAGCAAGCGCATGCCAGCCTTTGTGAAATAAGGATAGAAGGGCTTAATGAATTTTAAGTCATGACCTGCAATAACGATTGTTTTCGTAGGTGCTACGTTCGGTGCTTGAGCAAATTGTTTCGGAGGTTTTCGTAATGCGAGTGTTTCTTGTTGGCGACTAGATGCAATGAGCTGCTCAATACTTTGTGACTCATCGGCACGAATAAGCTGAAAATCGCTTTCTACCGTATCACTCACGAACGCGACACCTGCCCACTCTCCTTGAGCTAGTGCATCCGCTCTATCTAGCACGCTTCGTGCATAAGGTGAGTAGACCGTTGTCCACGCTAAATCTTCAATATCCTCTGGTTCGGCATTTTCTAACGCATCTACATGGGTACATAGCCAATACTCATTAGCCTTTATTTCTACCTGATGTGCGTCTATGCATTCGACACCCACTGCCTGCAGCTGCGCTTTTGTATCTTCACTCCAGGTAGTTGCGGCGACTCTGGCTGGCAACACGGTTTGGTTCACGATACTTTGCGCAGCAACCTGAGTGATCGTTTCGCTATAGAGGCGAATTTCGTGTAACTCAGGAGCTAAAACACGCATTCCTGCTGTGCGTAACATTTGGGTAAGGCGTGTTTGAGTCGTGTGCGCCCGCATTACCGCTCTTGCGCCCTTCAAAGCTACACGCCAACGGTACGCGTCATGGTGCATCAGATTTTCAAGCGCCTGAGCAGCTTCGCTTTCCTGCCGTACCACATGCCCTGCTGCCTCCAGGTAGCGGTTCATGCCCAATGCAGGCCCTGAAATAATGGGCGCACCGCAAGCCGCTGCTTCGGTTACTCGTCTTGAGAACATCGTAGGAGAATCGAGCACCGAGTTAACATTGATTTGTACAGGGTGCGCCTTATACGCCTCAATCATCTCCTCGTAGCTTAGGCTGCCTGCCACATAGCTACCTAGCCCACCTGGGTATTTATAGGGTGACTCTGGGTCATCGTGCTGCCGGTCATAGATAGTCAGCCCTAAGGGGGCTGCTGCGCTCATGATCTTGTCCATATACTCTGTGCGCTCTGGGTAGCGCTTGCCATAGTACGTACCGCCGTAGGCAGCAGTGTGCTGCCAGGAGCGCTTAGAGGGCAGCAAGTTATGGATCTTCGGTGACGCGTAGAAAGGGCAACTGCTAACACTTTGTGTCAATGCCCCTGGGGTTGCTAAATAAGGGATGATTCTTCTTGAATCTGTGGTGAACACATGATCACAAAGCGCTGCCGTTTTACGGAAGCGATCAAAGTGAACAGGGTCTTCTTTATTCCAGAATAGCGAAGGAATGCCTTTTTCACGGCAGTACGCTAATAATGCACTGAGTGGAGCAAACTCTTCATCACTGTAATAGCCCACCTTGCGGTGCCAAGCCCAGTCGTTGCCCTTCCAAGCTGACTCTACGAACATTACATCGATAGGTTGATCGACTATTTCCTGACGCCAATTCTCAGGAGATAGTTTGACCACTTTCACTCCGCTGGCCAGTGTATCGGTTGTAAACTGGTCAGCAATCAAGCCTAGCGTAATTTGATCTAACGTTTTCGCTTGCTGTTGGACGCTAGCCGTTGGTGTTTGCCACAAACGCTGTAGAGCATGGTGATAGTTTTGCGTGACATATTGCCAAGTGCGCTCTTGCTCAATCCAGCGCCGCGCCGCACCGCCCAGTGTTTCACGTAATTTAGGCTGTTGAATAAGCGTGCTGAGGGTTTCGGTCAGGCTGTCCACACTGTCTTTTTTGAATAGCAGAGCACGTTCATTATTACCTGCCATGGTGAGATGTGGAGATACATCCGAAAGAACCACCGCTTTACCCATGGCCATGGCTTCTAGCGGCTTCAGAGCGGAGACCATTTCCGTGACTGCCGATGAAAGCCTGGGAACCGGCATAATATCCATACAAGATAGGTAACGCGGTACTTCTTCAAACGAAATTCGCCCAGTAAATCGACACTGCTCTTCAATACCTAGCGCCTTGGCTTTTGCCTTGACGGTGTCGATCACTTTACCGTCACCCACTAACACAAATACAAATTCTTTTTTTTGATGTTTAAGCTTAGCCATCGCCTCAAGTAGCAGCTCTAATCCTTCATAAGCCACAGCGCTGCCAGCATAACCAATCACTGGGACATTAGGGGGTAGCTTCAGCGCTTCAGCAATGGCGCTATCGGGTTTTGTGGGAGTAAAGGTATCAGCGTTGACCGCGTTAGGAATAACTACAACGTTTTCTTTGGAAACACCCCAACTAACAAGCTCAGTCGACAGCTCATCCGTCAGCGTGATGACCAAATCAGCTTCACGAGCCGCCTGCTGCTCTAGCTCTCGCATGAGGTAGAAGCGTTCTGAATTCGCCCATTCCGGCTGTGTAGACGCCTGGGTGACTTCCCACAAGCCACGTACTTCATAAACGAACGGTAAACCCAATCGGCGAGCTGCCATCAACGCTGGCAAAGCCGTTATATGGTTGGAGGCGGCAATAATGACTTCAGCACTGCTGGTTTGTGCTTCACGAACGTAGTGGTCTGCCGCTTCTGCTAAATAGTAATCCAGTGGCGTTTTACTTAAATCCCATCCAGCTACTGCGGCATACGTCACACCATCTACTTGTGCTTCGTGATAGCCCTTTGTTAAGCCTTTTGCGCCCGCATCCCAAGGGAAGCCTGGGCGCGTGGTGGCGCGGATTTTCCAACCAGCTTGTTGAAGCCCTACTGCGATTCCATGGGAACGTGTCGAATAGCCATTCGTAGCATGAGGCACCGATTGGTGCAAACAGTAGAGCGCGTGAAAACGCTGTGTCATTAAACCAGGGTTGGGCTGCTTAGGAGGAAGCGGCCAGCCACCTTTTAAACGCTCGAGCCCTTCGATAAAGCCTAAGAAATCACGTTGTGGTTTATCCAACTTACTACCGGTGTCACAAAGCAGTCGGATTGATTGGATGACACCGCTGATCTGGCCATGCTTGTAAAACTGCTGACTAGCCGCAGAGAAGCTACTGGCAGTTGCTGATGTTTTTTCCTGTGTTGCTTTGATGCTTTTTGAAGGGGTTTTATGCTGACTGATCACACCACCCTTAAAAATCGACACCATGTTTTTTACACTATGTACCAGTGTGATGCTTTCTAAATCACCAAGGTCAGTTTTAGTGCTTTTAGCAAGACTTTCTTTGATGCTTTTCGATAAACTTTCAGCACCTTCAAACACCACATATGACACATTGTCATGAGCAGGAACGACGGCTCTTAACGCAGGCAAATCACTCATTAACAGCTGTTTGCCCTGGGAAAGTGCTTCTACCGCTTTCATCGGAGGTACTAACTCGCAAACGCGAAGCGGTTTACGCGGGATGACGACTAAATCGATCAATGCATAATAGTTGGCGACTTCCTCGTGAGGCACTCGCCCCGTCTGAATGAGCCAAGGTTGCTTTACGTTTGCCTTGTTGGCTTTGTGCGCCTGAGTAATCGGCTGATGATCCCCCACTAAAAGCAGCTTGATTTTTTGCCCCTGCTGCACCAATGCCTCACAGGCTGCTATCAAGGTATCCAAGCCTTCATAAACACTGTGGCTACCAATGTAGCCCACTACCTTGTCACCTTCCTGAATTCCTAAGCGCTTCTTAAGCGCAGGGTCGGCGGGGGCAATATTCGGTAGCTCGCTAACGCCATTGGGTACTAGCTGAATGCTTTCTCGCTTGACGCCACGCTTCACCAGCTCTTCCTGCATAGGGGCATTTAACGTGAAAGTGGTTAACCCCTGCTTTGCCACAAAGGTATCGCGCTCTGCTTCAATTTGGCAGGTTTTGCTACTTTCAAAAGCGGGATCGTGTGCGGCGCGTGATAGCTCCCAGAAACCACGTACTTCATTATAAAACGGCAAACCTAGGCGCTTAGCCGCCACCCAGGCGGGTAAGCCTACTATCCAATTAGAGGCAGCTAGCACCACCTCTGGGCGGTAAACGCTGAAAAGCGTCATGAATTGCTGAACGCTCGCTTCTAAGTGCTCGCGCTCGTTGGTCGGCGCAACATCATTAGGCCAGCGGCTATGAATATAACGCACCCCCTGCAGGGTCACTTCAGGAGGAGTAGGTTGGCTATTTTGCTTTAACTCCCACGGTCTACCCGGCCGAACAAAACATAGAGTTTCAAAGCCATGTTGGTTAAGGGCTTTAGCCACACCTTGTGTGCGAATCGCATAGCCGTTGCTCGCATAACTTTGACCATGACTGACCACATAAGCCACACGCCCTTTAATAGGCATCGAAAGTGCGTGGCTGGTTTGATTCGCTAGATGTGTGGCGTGTTGAAGAAGCTCGTCCATGGGTTTCCGTGAGAGATAAATGGTGAATGGTGAGTGGTGAGTGGTGGTTTGGGCTGCGAAACGCCTTGCTGTTACCACTCACCTGGTTTAGCGACAGTTATGGGTGAATATTTAACCTAGCAGACCCACAGCGTCGATGACGGTTTCCTTACCGCTCACGGCCTTCTTATGAACAATAAACGGCTTGTGCTTCACTAACACACAGACCACATCGGCTTGTGCCATGGCTTCATCGAAGGTCGCCAGTGTTACGTTATCGCCTTCCAGGCCTTTAGGCAGTGTTTCAATATTGGGTTCGACCACTTGTAGTTTGCAGCCCAGTTTGCCAATTTCTTTGGCAATCCCCAGGGCGGGGCTTTCACGCAGATCATCAATATCCGGTTTAAAGGCAACCCCCAAGCAAGCCACGGTCAAATCGCTACGCTTGGCATCCGGGTGCTGCTGGTGGTAGTACTCCAGCGCTTCTTTCACACGGCCTAACACCCACTGCGGTTTGGCATCGTTCACTTCGCGCGCTGCGCGAATGATTTTGGCCTGTTCTGGGCAGGCATCTACGATGAACCAAGGGTCTACAGCAATACAGTGACCACCTACGCCCGCACCGGGGGTCAGGATATTCACTCGTGGGTGACGGTTTGCTAAAGCAATCAGTTCCCACACATTGATATCTAGCTCGTGGCAGATGGTGGAAAGCTCATTTGCGAAAGCAATATTGACATCGCGAAAGCTATTTTCGGTTAGCTTGGCCATCTCGGCAGTGCGAGCAGTGGTAGCAACACACTCACCTTCCACCACGATTTGATAGAGCGCGCAGGCAGCTTCAGCACATTTCGGGGTCATACCACCAATCACGCGGTCGTTCTCAACCAGCTCGCGAATCACATGGCCCGGTAAAACACGCTCGGGGCAGTGGGCAATACGAATATCGGATGCTTCGCCGTGGGTTTGTGGGAAGGTTAGATCTGGCCGTGCTTCTGCCAGCCACTCTGCCATCTGCTCGGTGGCACCTACGGGGCTGGTGGATTCTAGAACCACCAAGTTGCCCGGCTGTAACACTGCCGCTACGGATTTAGCTGCTGCTTCGATATAGCTTAAATCTGCTTTGTGATTCTGGCCGTTTTCATCCGTATGGAACGGTGTAGGTACGGCTACCAAAAAGGCATCAGCGGGTTCAGGGGTGGTGGTTGCACGCAGGTAACCCTGCTTCACCGCAGCGTTCACCACAATATCTAGCTCAGGCTCTACAATATGAATATCGCCCTTGTTAATGGTATCTACGGCGTGCTGGTTAACATCAACACCAATCACTTTCTTCTTCCGTGAAGCAAATACCGCTGCAGTCGGCAGACCAATGTAGCCCAGGCCAATCATAGAGATGGTTTCAAATTTCATGTGTTTATCCGTGAATAGTCGATGGTGAATGGTGAATGGTGAATGGTGAATGGTGAATTTGATAATTGCTACTGCTGTTTCCACTCACTTAACACGTTGCGAATACGTTCGCAGGCGGTGCCATCGCCGTAGGGGTTATGGGCATAACTCATGGCGTTGTAGGCTGCTTCATCTGTTAGCAGGTGGGTCAGCTCTTCAGTGATGGTAGCGGCATCGGTGCCCACCAACTTTACGGTACCAGCGGCAACCGCTTCTGGGCGCTCGGTGGTATCGCGCATTACCAGCACGGGCTTACCTAAAGATGGCGCCTCTTCTTGAATACCACCGGAATCCGTCAGAATGATGTGGGCGCGATTCATCAAGTAGACGAACGGCAGGTAGTCTTGAGGTTCGATAAGGTGGACGTTATCAATACCTGCCAATAACCGATTCACTGGCTCGCGTACATTCGGGTTTAAGTGAACCGGGTAGAGAATCTGCGTATCGGGGTGCGCTTTTGCGGTATCTGCCAGTGCTTGGCAAATACGTTCGAAACCGCCGCCAAAGCTTTCGCGGCGGTGGCCGGTAACCAGTATTAAGCGCTTGCCTGCCTGCAACATGGGAAAGCGTGCGGCCTGCTCTTGCGCCAATGCCTGGTTCGTATCCAGCTTGTGGGCAACATCCAACAGTGCGTCGATCACTGTATTGCCTGTTACGTGAATATCCGCTGGTGCGATGCCTTCGTTCAACAGGTTTTGTTGAGAGGTTTCGGTAGGTGCAAAGTGCAGTTTTGCCAATGCCCCAGTGAGTTTACGGTTCCCCTCTTCCGGCCAAGGCGAGTATAGGTTACCGGTACGCAGACCTGCTTCTACGTGACCAACAGGAATTTGCTGGTAGTAAGCCGCTAGGGTGGTGGCAAAGGTGGTCGCTGTGTCGCCATGCACCAGCACGATATCAGGCTTAAACTCTTCAAAAACACCCTTGAGACCTTGCAGAATCCCGCAGGTGACATCGTTGAGGTCTTGGCCCGGTTTCATGATATTCAGGTCAAAATCGGGTACTAGCTCGAATAGAGATAACACCTGATCCAACATTTCTCGGTGCTGTGCCGTTACGCATACTTTAGCGTCAAAACGCTCATCGGCGGCTAATTGGAGCGCCAGCGGTGCCATTTTAATCGCTTCGGGGCGGGTGCCAAATACGGTCAATACTTTCATTCTGTTACCTTAGCTGTTAATCAACGCTCTAATCGTTGGTACTCAAGTTCTTGGCAGCGCTGGTAGTAGTGCTCAAGAAGTTGCTGAGTTTCCTGGAGTTGGCGCTGTGCCTGATCCGCTTGACCTGTCATGCTTTCAGGCATCACGGCTAGCTGTTTTGAACCGCTGCCAGCGTATTTATCACACAGGTAGAGATTGGCTTTAAATAAGTGTGCGCCGTACTGTTTGGCAGCTTTTTGGTAAAGCACTTTGGCGGCGGCATAATTCCCTTGCCGAAATGCTTGCATGGCCTGCTTGACCACAAGAGGCTGTGCGCTCATAGGTTATCCTTTTCCTCATTTTCGGTCTTCACTTTGGAAGGTTGAAGCATTTGGGTAATATGTTTTCCTAATGCGTTTGTTGACTGTTGACGCTGCTCGCTTTGAATCGTAAACCCTAACGACATTTTCTGGGATAATTGATCGACTGATTCTCTTAGCAACTTTATTTGCTCCATTTGCTGCCGCGTTTGCGCCAGTTCATTTTTAGTTGCTTTTAATTCGTCTTCTGTAACAGCCAGTTGCTTTTCATACTCCAGCGCTTGCTTCTTATGGTTCATGAACCAATTATGAGTATTTTCAAGTTTCTCTTTCACCTGCTCAAACTCCGCTTTTGTTTGAGCAAGCTCTGCTTTAACGGCAGAGGATCCGCTGTTAAGGACCTTAACACACAGCCAGCGCTCAATACCCGGATGACGCTCACTTTCACGGCTGATGATGCGAAAACCTGCTTGCTTCAAAGCTGGCTGCCATGCAGCTGCAGTTATAGCTTGGGGTACTGATTTTTCAGTACTTACACGCAACCTAAGCACGTCTACTTTATCAAACTCAGCGACCTGATTAACTAACAAGCTTGCTTCACAAAAATAGTTAATAAAGAGCCACTGCCCTGGGCTTCGCCAGTGTGTACTTGCCCACTCAGTCAAGCTGACAGGTTCACATGGCTGGCTCTCTTTTTCTGCGATGTTCGGCCATAGAGGGGTAAGTGTTAAAGGTGCCAGCAAGCCGCTTTCTGTGGAGTTGCTGGCTAAATAAAACGTATCAGCTTTATCCACCCCGGCATCCATCACCACATTGTGCAGCTTCCATTGCGGCTGCGCAGCCTGCCATCTAACGCTTAACTGATGAAACGCCTGCTGGCTACCTTCGACCAAGCTAACCTTTTCAATGGACTGCTCTGCTGCCCAGGCAAGCACTTCATTGTGGCCACTGCCTGCCCCAAACAGCGTTATTTGTGACGGTGACTGTAAACCATGAAGCGCGCTTAGCCATTGCACAAGCGAAAGCGCATGGAAGCCAAGTGCAGGCTGTGAAGAGGAAGCTTGAGTGGAGTGAGTCAAAACCGTCATAAGATGCTCGCTATGGTGTTGGTGTTATTGGCAAGATACTGAATGATGATCAACTCTGGCGCTCTTTACGAAAAGCTTTGGCTTCTCGGCTTAATGCCGTTGGTAGCTTCACCCACCCTACAGGGGAACCTGCGTGGTTCATAATCACTTGCCCTAAGCGATAAGAGAGATGACGTTTCACCTGCTCCGCTTTGTGGGCATCCGCATACTGGGAAATGGGCGGTAGTTTTTCCCCTTTGCGAGCCTTCATGTCTTTTTGATATGCGGCATATTCGCGTTTCAGTGACAGGGGGAGGCAGATAAAGTCTTTTATGCTGTGGCTATTCACTACTACTGCCCCTAACCGGTAAGTTAGCTGGCGTTTAATGCGTTGGTCCGCGCCGTAATAAGACTCATCTATTGAGGCAGCTGCAGAGTTCACTCCCCTTTGGCTATGCAGTTTTTCTAGCTCTTCCTGCACTACGTGCAGTTGCTCCAGCAGCATACTGTTTTCTTGCTGTAGCTTAGTAGTATCAACAGCGGGGGCTGGAGGTGTTTTTTTCAGCGCATCATTTTCGCGTTTTAAAGCAGCACTCTTGGCACTTTCGCTCTCTAGCGCCTGCTGCAAGCTTGCGATCTTATTAGCGGACGTTTCATTTTCGCGTTTTAAAGCAGCACTTTTGGTGCTTTCTCTCTCCAGCGCTTGCTGCAAGCTTGCAATCTTATTGGTCGACGTTTCATTTTCGCGTTTTAAAGCAGCACTCTTGCTGCTTTCGCTCTCCAGCGCCTGTTGCAAACTTGTGATTGTACTTAATAGCGCAGTGCGCTTTTGCTTGAAATACTGCCAAGCATCCTCATATGTCAGTGTGCTATTACATTCCCTTGGATAGGTAGCGCTCGCTTGCAGCTCTTCAAACAAGGAAAGCGCAGAGTGCTGTTCGACCACTTTTTCGCTGAGAAAACGCGCTAACGGCTCTGCTTCTAACTGTGTGACATTTGCTTGTTCACAGCCATCGAATGATTCGAGCGCAGTCGCTAACCGGCTTGCCTTAGGCGCTACAATTGCACTTGCGGGATTAGCTGAAAACTCAGGTAGCGCTTTGAGTATGTCCTGGGGCTGACTAAGGAGCTGCTGGGTGTGGACCAGGAAACTGCGCTCAGGGTGGCGTAAGTAAAAGGCTAACAAGGCCCCATGATAGGCCGCCCAGTTGTTGAGCACCTTGATTGGGGAAATGTCCTCTTTGCGATCTAGTGCATTTTTCAGTGCTATGGCTGGGTGTTGGTATACCAGTAAGAAAGAGGTCTGCTCATCTACCTTATACCACATATCTAGTAACCGCAGAGTATCCGGTGAAGCCCAGCCCCATACGCCCTCTTGCTCAATGTTTCCTAGCAATAAGTCCAAGACTAGCCCTTGCCATACATTGCTAAGCTCCAACTGCCCCAACTCGCTCTCTTGTTGAGCATCTTCAACATTTACGGCACTGTGAGCTTTAAAAAGCGAGTCCTGAATTTTGTGAATACTCATGCCTTCCCTTCTGGAAGGAGCTGCCTCTGCCATACCATATTTTTTTAGCAGTGCTTCTACGTCCATGTAATCCGAAGATGGATGGCCGACAATGGCAATTCTATTCACTGACACATTCCTCTATACCTTGGTATTTATGCAATTTAGATAGCAACGATGAATTTATTTTTTATCCACATCATTGTGGTAAGACTCTATCGCTTCATTAATGTTATCAAACCAAAGCGCTTGCCCGTCCTTGATATAAACGCCTACTTGACATAGCTCTTTGAGAATCCCCTCAGAGTGAGAAACAATAATCAGCGACGATTGCCCAACTTTCGATTTAAATAGGTTTTGCGCTTTTGCTTTAAACGCTCGATCCCCTACCGCCGTAGCTTCATCTGAAATATAAACATCGAAATCAAACGCTAGTGAGAGGCCAAACGAGAGCCTTGAACGCATACCTGATGAATACGTACGTACTGGTTCATTGAACGCTTCACCGATCTCTGCAAAATCTTGCACAAACGCTATTACCCGTTTTACTTCTTCGGGGCCACAGCCTTGTGTTCGCGCTACAAATTTGACGTTTTGGCGGCCTGTCATATTGTTTTGCATGCCGCCTGCTAGCCCTACTGGCCAAGAGACCCGGCTGTGGCGTATTACCTCGCCACGCTCTGGTGTATCCATTCCTGCAATAAGGCGCAGCAATGTTGATTTACCGGCACCGTTGCGGCCAATCAGACCTACGCTCACCCCGGTAGGTATGGTGAGGTTGATGTCTTTGAGCACCCAGTCGCTACCGTGGTGGTTGTGGTAGCGCTTGTAGAGGTTCTTTATCTCGATCATTTGGTATTAGTGAATGGTAAGGGGTGAATAGTGAGTGGTAAGGGGTGAGTGGTGAATTGGGCGTTCATGGGGTGCATTGATTTCACCGATTCTTTAAATGTTTAATGAGTCCACCTAGCTGGGCTGATGCTTGGTTAATTGCTGCTAGAGTGGCTGATATATCTTGTAAATATTCGAGACGTTGAGCAATCAGCAATTGGGTCTCCAGTTCGCTTAAAGAACCTTGAGATATATACAAAAAGCGAATGAATTCTTGGGTGCTTCCTCTTGCCGCCCCTTCTGCAATATTGCTCGGCACTGAGACAGCACATCTACGCATTTGGCTGGTGAGGCCGTATTTTTCATCATCTGGGAAGGTTTTGGTGAGTGTGTATACATGTTCGACAAGGTCCATCGTCTGCTGCCAGACCCTCAACTCCTGATGCTTCCTCATTTCCCCTCCCTACCACACTTCACCACTCACTGTTCACTGTTCACTGTTCACTGTTCACTGTTCACTGTTCACCAAAAACTACTCACCACTCACTATTCACCACTCTCACCACGCTTCCTTTTCGGGCGTACATCGCTTCCAGCTCACGTTTGAGTGCGCTGCGGGCGGTTTGTTCGCCGTGCACCAGGTGGATGGTGTGGGGCCAGCGGCGCATGCGTTTGACGAAGTTGAGCAGGTCTTTCTGGTCGGCGTGGGCGGAGTAGCCGCTGATGGAGGTGACGCCTGCTTTGATATCGTATCGCTGGTTGTCGATCTCGACCCAGCCGCCACGCGGGCCGTATTGCTGTATGGCGCGGCCTGGGGTGCCTGCGCCCTGGTAGCCGACGAACAGTACCTGGTGGCGTTCATCGCCCAGCATGGCTTTGAGGTAGTTCATGATGCGCCCGCCTGCGCACATGCCACTGGCGGCGATCACCACCGCTGGGCGGCCTGTGCTGGCCAGGTAGCTGACCGTTCGCTCGTGGGCTTCGTGGCTGTCTACGGTGTAGAGATTGGCGAAGTTGAGCGGGTGACGGCCACTGCGCAGGCGGCGTTGGGCTTCGTCGTCCCAGTAGGGCTTCAGCTCGCGGTATACCTGGGTGAAGCGGGCAGCAAGCGGCGAATCGACGATGATCTCCAGCGTTTGCCATAGGCTTTTGGGCAGCCCGCGTTTGGCGTTGCGCTCGGCCTCATAAATGATGCCTTCCAGCTCGTAGAGTAGCTCTTGGGTTCGGCCAATGCTGAAGGCGGGCACCATGACCGTGCCGCCGCTAGTGAGCGCTTGCTCGATGGCCTGTTTCAGCGTGGCGCGGCGCTGGCGGCGGTCGGGATGTTGGCGGTCGCCGTAGGTACTTTCGAGTACTAATTGTTCACAGCCATAGGGCGATTGGGGCGCGGGCAGTAGCGGTGCGTAGGGAGCGCCTAGATCGCCGCTGAAGATGACCCGTTCCTTTTCGCCGTTGGGGTGCTGGTGGGCTACTTCCACGTAGCTGGAGCCCAGTATGTGCCCTGCCCGCTTGAGCTTCACGCGGGTGGTGATGCCGCCTTCTTCGGTTTTTTCAAACACGCTGTGCCATTTTCCATAGGGCACACTGATGAGCTGGGAAGCCAACTGCTGCTGGAAGCGCTCGATCAACTGGGTGTTACGGGTGAAACCGATTTTCAGGGCGTCTTCGATCACCAGCGGCAGCAGTTTGGCCGAGGGGATAGAGCAGATGATGGGCCCTTTGAAACCCGCCGCCAGCAGGTAGGGCAAGCGGCCTACGTGATCGATATGTACGTGGGTGATGACCAGCGCTTTGACGGTGCTGATATCGAATTCGATTTGTAGCTGATCGAAGGCGTTTTCTTTTGCGTCTTCGCCTTGGAATAGCCCGCAGTCGATCAGCAGTGAGTGTTCGCTATCGAGGGTGAGCTGGTGGCAGCTTCCAGTGACGCCTTTGGCTCCGCCGTGGTGGGTGATGTTGAGCATTGAATTCCTTTTCGTGCTTGCTTTGGGCGGTAAGGCGTTATGGAGCGTAGTGGCTTGATCGGGGCGGCTGGCGCCGCCCACGCGGGTGCCTCTTTCGCTCGTTGCTCTCGCTCTTTCGTTACGCCGCGCTACGGGGTTGGTGCCGCCATTCGAGGTGTTGACGCGATGATCGTTATGCCGCGCTACGGGGTTGGTGCCCATGCGTATCGTTGGCGGCGCCCCCGTAGCGCGGTGTAAGCGGAGCGCACCCGCGAAGCACCCCGTGAGGGGTGCCGGTGAGGCCAGTGAGGTTTGCTCGATCACCGTGGCTTAATCGGGGCGGCTGGCGCCGCCCTTCGCGGGTGCCTCTTTCGCTCGTTTCTCTCGCTCTTTCGTTACGCCGCGAAACGGGGTGGTGGTTCCATATAGGTAACAGGCATCGGGAAATGATGAGCCGTTAGTCATTACTTAGCTGCCAGCCGCATATGGATAATTTTTTGATAATAAGCGCTTAACTGTCTCTTTTTCTGCCTTAATGCATCGATTTCGGATCTCGTCAGCGGTTCTGAAGCCGACGAGATAACTTGATTCGTTGGCGGTGAGGGCTGAGATGTGTATTCCGAAGATATTTTTGATTTCATCAGAGAAACGCTCCTCCAATAGCTGAGTATGTTTTTTTAAGGCTCGAAACTCCTTCGAACGACCTGCATTTACTAACAGAACCGTCCCAATAACGTATCCACCATTCATTAACAAATAATTAGCCAGCTCAGCTAACGTGCTACCCATACTAGTGACGTCATCTACTAATATATAACGACCACCATGCTGAACAGCTCCCTCGAATGAGGGTCTTGCAATGAGTCTTTCCATAGGGTCAGCCCCGGTATGAAACACTTTTTGCATTTGAACGATATCTGTTTCACTAACACCATCTAGCACCTCTGCGCACATCAGCGAGAGGATCAGAGGTAAAGCATTATCACCTGAAGCCTCTTGAGCGTAGGGCGATACAAAAATACTTCCTTCAGGAAATTCATTTTCAAGAGAGAACAGAAACTCAAGAGCCAAATCACCCACAAGTTGTAAAGCAGCTTCTGCATCTCCTGACTTGGCATCTCTATAGGCAGCATGCTGCTTTATATCTTCATCACTCGTGAAACAATGAAAATGCTTGGTTTCTTTTGGAAATGCATACACTCTATCCATTGCATTGTCTCAAAATGTGCAGCTGATCGATCTCCGTAACATACTTGGCCTGTTGATTAGCCATTATGAACCTTCACTTCTTTCCCTTTCCGAGCGTACATCGCTTCCAGCTCACGTTTGAGTGCGCTGCGGGCGGTTTGTTCGCCATGCACCAGGTGGATGGTGCGGGGCCAGCGGCGCATGCGTTTGACGAAGTTGAGCAGGCCTTTTTGGTCGGCGTGGGCGGAGTAGCCGCTGATGGAGGTGACGCCTGCTTTGATATCGTATCGCTGGTTGTCGATCTCGACCCAGCCGCCACGCGGGCCGTATTGCTGTATGGCGCGGCCTGGTGTGCCTGCGCCCTGGTAGCCGACGAACAGTACCTGGTGGCGTTCATCACCCAGCATGGCTTTGAGGTAGTTCATGATGCGCCCGCCTGCGCACATGCCGCTGGCGGCGATGACCACCGCTGGGCGGCCTGTGCTGGCCAGGTAGCTGACCGTTCGCTCGTGGGCTTCGTGGCTGTCTACGGTGTAGAGATTGGCGAAGTTGAGCGGGTGACGGCCACTGCGCAGGCGGCGTTGGGCTTCGTCGTCCCAGTAGGGCTTCAGCTCGCGGTATACCTGGGTAAAACGGGCGGCCAGCGGTGAATCGACGATGATCTCCAGCGTTTGCCATAGGCTTTTGGGCAGCCCGCGTTTGGCGTTGCGCTCGGCTTCATGAATGATGCCTTCCAGCTCGTAGAGCAACTCTTGGGTTCGGCCAATGCTGAAAGCGGGCACCATCACGGTACCGCCGTTGGTGAGCGCTTGCTCGATGGCCTGTTTCAGCGTGGCGCGGCGCTGGCGGCGGTCGGGATGTTGGCGGTCGCCGTAGGTACTTTCGAGTACTAATTGTTCACAGCCATAGGGCGATTGGGGCGCGGGCAGTAGCGGTGCGTAGGGAGCGCCTAGATCGCCGCTGAAGATGACCCGTTCCTTTTCGCCGTTGGGGTGCTGGTGGGCTACTTCCACGTAGCTGGAGCCCAGTATGTGCCCTGCCCGCTTGAGCTTCACGCGGGTGGTGATGCCGCCTTCTTCGGTTTTTTCAAACACGCTGTGCCATTTTCCATAGGGCACACTGATGAGCTGGGAAGCCAACTGCTGCTGGAAGCGCTCGATCAACTGGGTGTTACGGGTGAAACCGATTTTCAGGGCGTCTTCGATCACCAGCGGCAGCAGTTTGGCCGAGGGGATAGAGCAGATGATGGGCCCTTTGAAACCCGCCGCCAGCAGGTAGGGCAAGCGGCCTACGTGATCGATATGTACGTGGGTGATGACCAGCGCTTTGACGGTGCTGATATCGAATTCGATTTGTAGCTGCTGGAAAGCATCTTCTTTTGCGTCTTCGCCTTGGAATAGCCCGCAGTCGATCAGCAGTGAGTGTTCGCTATCGAGGGTGAGCTGGTGGCAGCTTCCAGTGACGCCTGTGGCACCGCCGTGGTGGGTGATGTTGAGCATTGAATTCCTTTTCGTGCTTTCTCTTACCGGTATGGCATTTTGGCGTTTGGTGGCGTGATCGGGGCGGCTGGCGCCGCCTTCGCGGGTGCCTCTTTCGCTCGTTGCTCTCGCTCTTTCGTTACGCCGCGCTACGGGGTTCTTGCCACGCTTCTAAGTATGCTACGTATTCGTAGCGCGGTGTAAGCGGAGCGCACCCGCGAAGCACCCCGTTAGGGGTGCCGAATATGCCACTGGGGTTTGCTCAATTACCGTGGCTCGATCAGGGCGGCTGGCGCCGCCAACGCGGGTGCCTCTTTCGCTCGTTGCTCTCGCTCTTTCGTTACGCCGCGCTACGGGGTTGGTGCCGCCATTCGAGGTGTTGCCGCGATTGATCGTTATGGCGCGAAACGGGGTTGGTGCCACGCCTCATAACGTTGGCGGTGTTCCCGTAGCGCGCTGTAAGCAGAGCGCACCCGCGAAGCACCCCGTTAGGGGTGCCGATGAGGCCTGCTCGATCACTGTGGCTTGATCGGGGCGGCTAGGGCCGCCCTTCGCGGGTGCCTCTTTCGCTCGTTGCTCTCGCTCTTTCGTTACGCCGCGCTACGGGGTGATCGCCCATGCGTATCGTTGGCGATGCATCCGTAGCGCGGTGTAAGCGGAGCGCACCCGCGAAGCACCCCGTTAGGGGTGCCGAATATGCCACTGGGGTTTGCTCGATCACCGTGGCTCAATCGGGGCGGCTGGCGCCGCCAACGCGGGTGCCTCTTTCGCTCGTTGCTCTCGCTCTTTCGTTACGCCGCGCTACGGGGTTGGTGCCGCCATTCGAGGTGTTGACGCGGTTGCTCGTTATGGCGCGAAACGGGGTTGGTGCCACGCCTCATAACGTTGGCGGTGTTCCCGTAGCGCGGTGTAAGCAGAGCGCACCCGCGAAGCACCCCGTGAGGGGTGCCGATGATGGCGTGAGTGTCAGCGGTTACTGAATAGGTTCGATCAGGGCTTCCAATGTGTTGGCACTCAATATGCCTTCCATCCAGTTTTCCAGCTGCTCTATGGAAGCCGTCTCAATTTGGGTATCGGCCCATGACGGTAACTCGCCAAACTTCAGCATGAGCAGCTTTCGCAGCATGTTTTGCGCTTCATGCTGACGGCCCTGTTGCATGCCCTGTTGCATGCCCTGTTGCATACCTTGCTGCATGCCTTGCTGCATGCCTTGCTGAATACCTTGCTGAATACCTTCCGTACGAAGACGCTCTGCTAAACCAGCCATTTTGCTTTCCTCCTGAGGATAGCGCCTTTGGTAGGCTTTTCTTTCATCTGTGCTTAAATCGCTGTAGATATCGACAAAGTCTATGTATTTGAGTTGCTTTTCAATGCTTGGTTCCAGCGAAAACAGGCCTTGTATGGCATTGGCGTATACATCGATTTTATCTTTCTCTGCCCATTCCATATTCGGTAAATTAAGCCGTGCTACGATATTTTGGCTACTAAAATACTGATTGGCCGGCAATTTATTTAAATGTGTATGTAAATAGTGAAACTGTAGGTAGCTATGGCGTTCACTTCGAATATGCAGGCTTTCTGCCACTTTTTTATTAGAATTCAAAAAAATCACCACCGGTACCACTCGTTCTGTATCGAATAGCTCACTCAGGTGCAGTGTGTAGTGCGCCAGCCTGTGGATCGAGAAACGGCCGGGATCCGTTTCTTCTTCTAGCGTGAACAGTAGCGCTTCGCGTTGCCCATTTGGCCACTCTACCAGCAACGGTACGTCTAGCTCATGAAATCTGTCACCCAGGCGCTCTTTTAATTGCTCCTGGCGAATAGGAGTGACTTTGACGCTAGGCAGTAAATCTCCAGCCTCTTCTGATGCAAAGAAAGCGAGGGCTTCGCGAGGATAGTCCAAAATCAGGTTCTTGAAATTTTGATCGTGGCTTGTACGGTTCGCCATGGCTTTTCCTTGCTGTGGCTTAATCAGGGCGGCCGACGCCGCCCTTCGCGCCGGGCCGCCGCTGCGGGTGTCTCTTTCGTTCGTTTCTCTCGCTCTTTCGTTACGCCGCGCTACGGGGTGATCGCCCATGCGTATCGTTGGTGATTCACCTGTAGCGCGGTGTAAGCGGAGCGCACCCGCGAAGCACCCCGTTAGGGGTGCCGATGATGGCGTGAATATTAGCGGTTACTGAATAGGTTCGATCAGGGCTTCCAATGTGTTGGCACTCAATATGCCTTCCATCCAGTTTTCCAGCTGCTCTATGGAAGCCGCCTCAATTTGGGTATCGGCCCATGACGGTAACTCGCCAAACTTCAGCATGAGCAGCTTTCGCAGCATGTTTTGTGCTTCATGCTGACGGCCCTGCTGCATGCCTTGCTGAATACCTTCCGTACGAAGACGCTCTGCTAAACCAGCCATTTTGCTTTCCTCCTGAGGATAGCGCCTTTGGTAGGCTTGTCTTTCATCTGTGCTTAAATCGCTGTAGATATCGACAAAGTCTATGTATTTGAGTTGCTTTTCAATGCTTGGTTCCAGCGAAAACAGACCTTGTATGGCATTGGCGTATACATCGATTTTATCTTTCTCTGCCCATGCCATATTCGGTAAATTCAGGCGCGCCACGATATTTTGACTACTAAAATACTGATTGGCCGGCAATTTATTTAAATGTGTATGTAAATAGTGAAACTGTAGGTAGCTATGGCGTTCACTTCGAATATGCAGGCTTTCTGCCACTTTTTTATTAGAATTCAAAAAAATCACCACCGGTACCACTCGTTCTGTATCGAATAGCTCACTCAGGTGCAGTGTGTAGTGCGCCAGCCTGTGGATCGAGAAACGGCCGGGATCCGTTTCTTCTTCTAGCGTGAACAGTAGCGCTTCGCGTTGCCCATTTGGCCACTCTACCAGCAACGGTACGTCTAGCTCATGAAATCTGTCACCCAGGCGCTCTTTTAATTGCTCCTGGCGAATAGGAGTGACTTTGACGCTAGGCAGTAAATCTCCAGCCTCTTCTGATGCAAAGAAAGCGAGGGCTTCGCGAGGATAGTCCAAAATCAGGTTTTTGAAATTTTGATCGTGGCTTGTACGGTTCACCATGGCTTTTCCTTGCTGTAGCTCCGTCGGGGCGGCTAGCGCCGCCTTCGCGCCGGGCCGCCCCCGCGGGTGCCTCATTCGCTCGTTGCTCTCGCTCTTTCGTTACGCCGCGCTACGGGTTTGGTGCCGCCATTCGAGGTATTGACGCGATTGATCGTTATGACGCGATACGAGATCTCTGCAAGCTTCTTAACGTTGGCGGTGTTCCCGTAGCGCGGTGTAAACAGAGCGCACCCGCGAAGCACCCCGCTAGGGGTGCCGAATATGCCAACGGGGTTTGATTAATCACCCTGGCTCAATCGGGGCGGCTGGTGCCGCTAATACGGGTGTTGGCGGCTATTTATTGCTACGTGCGTTATGAGGGGCGTGCAGATCTCACTTTAGATCTGTCCCATTTTTTAAGCACTGAATCGACAAACCAAAGTGAATCAATTTTCTTAAATTCGCTTGCGCAGATATCGCAGCAAAATACGTTTCAAACTCTTTAGCAAAAGACTTTACGGACGCCTTGCCCTCAGACATTGCGGTTGAGGTTTTTTCAATAACATCATTTAGCTCAATATGCTTCGCAATATCATCAGGATTTAAATATTGCCCTAATGGTATTTTCTTACTAAGACCTGAATCCGTGAGACCGGCCCCCGGAAGCACTTCTAACCCACTGACCTGCATGGCAATATAGCCATTATCGCCATTCACCCAGACAGTGCCATGCCCAACATAAAGTTCCGCGCCAGTTGCCGCACCCTCACCAGCCACGCCGGGCTGTCCATCATCGGGCAATGCTTCGAGATCGCTGGCGTCGACAGCATCGACAGCCGCTTCCCCACCACGCTGGGCATGCGCACCAGTGACGTGATCAAGAGCTACCTGGGCCTGCTGTGTCTGGGCATGAGCGACTATGACGCTGTCGAGAACTTCCGCCGCGACAAGCCCTTCCAACAACTGCTGACCCTGCAGAAGGTGCCGAGCGCGGCGACACTGCGACAGCGGCTGGAAAAACTTGCCGCCAACGACCTGCAGGCGCGCACCGCCACCTGGTCCACGACCCTGCTGTCACTGATCGAAGCACCGATCACCGCCGAGACGACGCACGTCTGCCTGGACATCGACACCTTCGTCATGGACAACAGCAACTCGAAGAAGGAAGGCGTCTCGCGGACCTACCAGAAGGTCGATGGCTACACCCCGATCGCCGCCTATCTGGGCAACGAAGGGTGGTGCCTGGGTCTGGAACTGCGGCCTGGCAAGCAGCACACCATGAAGGAGAGCAACGCCTTCCTGGAGCGGGTACTGCCTCGCGCCCAATGCTTGACCAAGCAACCGATCCTGTTACGCGAGGACAGCGGCTTCGACAGCCAGGCGCACCTGGCGCTTCTCGAACAGCAACGCCAGGTCTTTGCCGACGAGGGGCGCCGGCTCGACTATGTCGTCAAATGGAACCCGCGTGGCTCGGCCACGGCTGATCGAGATACCTGGCTGGCGGTGGCGGCGGACTACTGGGAAGAGCTGCGTCCTGGCAAGCGCCAGGCGCTGTGGTCGCAGACCGTCTCGATCCACGACGACAACAAGACCGAATACGTCGTCCAACGCGTGATGCGCCTGGTAGAGCGCACCGCCGATCGCGATGGCCAGTTGCTGCTCGAACCGGACTATGAGTTGGAAGGCTGGTGGACCAGCCTGGACGAGGCGCCGGAGGCGGTGATCAAACGCTACCAGGCGCATGCCACCCATGAGCAGTTTCACAGCGAGATCAAGACCGATCTCGACCTGGAGCGCTTGCCGTCCGGCAAGTTCGCCACCAACGATCTGATCCTGCATCTCGCCCAGTTGGCCTACAACATCCTGCGCCTGATGGGACAGCTGGGCATGACCGGCGAGCTGAGCCCGGTTCGCCACCCGCCAAGCGGCGCCGGCTGCGCACCGTGCTACAAGAGCTGGTGCACCGTGCGGCTCTCGTGATTCACAAGGCACGGCAGATCATCCTCGACTTCGGGCAGGATATCGGGCGCATGACGGTGCTCAAGACGCTGCGGAGCCGAGTGCGTTATCCACGAGGAACGCCATGCTGACCGTCAATCGGCGACACTCTATCCACAAGCAGTTCCAAGCGACACGCGATCGCCAGATATGTCGTGCCTGGCGGGTGGAAAGGCATGACAAAACGGGCCGTCAGCACCGATCAGCACGGTGGGTTTTGGCAATAACGGGCTTGCGAAAGCCAACTTGCACGGGGCGAATGATCAAAAAGTGCTCGCTGGCGGTGATAGGGAAAGTGTCGGCGCCGGCTTCACGGATTCAGGTAAGAAAAAATTGAGTCAGGGTTGTTTTACCCGAGCCATTTGGGCCAGCAACAAGCCTTAACCTTGGCACAAATACTCCCTAAGATTGAACGGCTGGGCTTGTTTTAACTTTTTGAGCTGCTTGACCTGATGATCGGGCGACTCTTCAACCAGATAGCCATCACGTTCATAGACCACAGAAACACCTGCCGCCAAATTTCTTTGGATGGCCGCGCGAGAGGATTCACTCGCAAACTGCATGAGTGAGCGCGTGTCTTGCATTGGATCTTTTCTCTTACCTTTGCGCACCATCGCTAGCTTCTCGTGGTTTGATTTCTGACTCATGATTTCCCCCTTCTCAGTACAGCTTGTGAAACCATAGATTCATTATAGACCGAGTAGTTTCGAATAGAGCAGGCTATTGCAATGATTCATTAAATATCGTGGCTCGATCAGGGCGGCCGACGCCGCCCTTCGCGCCGGGCCGCCGCTGCGGGTGTCTCTTTCGTTCGTTGCTCTCGCTCTTTCGTTACGCCGCGCTACGGGGTTGGTGCCCATGCGTATCGTTGGCGGCGCCCCGTAGCGCGGTGTAAGCGGAGCGCACCCGCGAAGCACCCCGTTAGGGGTGCCGAATATGCCACTGGGGTTTGCTCGATCATCGTGGCTCAATCGGGGCGGCTAGGGCCGCCCTTCGCGGGTGCCTCTTTCGCTCGTTGCTCTCGCTCTTTCGTTACGCCGCGCTACGGGGTTGGTGCCCATGCGTATCGTTGGCGATGCATCCGTAGCGCGGTGTAAGCGGAGCGCACCCGCGAAGCACCCCGTTAGGGGTGCCGAATATGCCAACGAGGTTTGATTCATCACCGTGGCTCCATCGGGGCGGCTAGGGCCGCCCTTCGCGGGTGCCTCTTTCGCTCGTGACCTCGCTCTTGCGTTACGCCGCGCTACGGGGTGGCGACACCCTTCACCATTCACCATTCACCATTCACCATTCACTACTCACTACTCACTACTCACCACTCACCACTCACCAACAACTCTAATCCCGATGATCCTTCACAATCATCATGAGCATGCTGAGGATGAAGGCGAGGAAGATGGTGATGATGGCGAATACCGTGCTGTTGTAGAGGCGGTTGGGCTCTGTGGGGTATTCGGGCATGAGCGGGCTTTGCAGCACGCTGACTTGTTTGAGCTGGCGGGCGGCTTCCAGGCGGGTGTTTTCCAGGGCGGCCAGGGCGCTGGAGTAGGTTTCCTGGGCGAACTGGGCTTGCAGTTCCAGGGTTTCGTATTCTGCCGAGATGCGGTTGAGCGAGTTGCCGGTGGCTTGGGCCAGGCGGTCGCGCTGTTCGGTGATTTGGTCGCGTAGTGCTGCAATGCTGCGCTCTACTTGGCGTAATTCGGCGGATTGCGAGCTTTGGAAGCTGGCCAGGGCGTTGCGCTGGGCCTGGAAGCGGGCCAGGTCGGCTTCGAGGGTGGCGACGACCTGGTTGATGCTTTCCACCGTGCTGGTGGGTGATACCAGGCCGTGCTCGTTCTGGAATTCGAGCAGTTGGGCGCGGGTGTCATTGAAGCGCTCTTCCAGGCGCACCATTTGGCGCTCCAGGAAGCGTACCTGTTCGTCGGCCAGGCGGTGGCCCATTTCGTTCATGTGGTTTTCGCCGGCCTCTAACAGCAGCGATGCCATGTCGTGGGCGAATTCCGGGGTGTAGCCCTGCACACGAATGTTCAACACCCCTGCGTACTCGTCTAGCTCTACCTCTACCCGGCGCAGGTAGTAGTCGTGCAAGTCTTCGATTGGAACGTTGGGGTCGCGCAGCTTCGCAAAGAAATCACCGTGTTCGCTGTAGTGCTGGCGAATACCGAGCTGCTCGTCTAGTAGGCGCAGCATATCTACCGAAAGTAAGTGCTCACGCAATAGCAATAGGTCAGCGGTGTTACCTGACCCGCCCCCCATTAAGGATGACAGGCTAAATTCTGGCGTGGCGACCTGAGGGCTTTCTAACACCACGGTCGCGCGCGAGACGTAGCGCTCCTCTGCCCATACAAACCAATAAAAACTAACGAGCAGGATAGCGATTAAGGCCAATGCCCAGTGCGGTGACTGCTTGATAAAACGAGTAAACGATACGTGCATGGGTTATTTGGCCTTTAAACGATCAACAAAACGTAGATGCATGAGTAGTCCTAGCGCATTTAGAGTCAATGTCACCAACCAAAAATAAAGCATGCTAGTGCCATGGATCACTTGGTAATTTTCGAAAAAACCAAGCCGCAAGTTTTCAAGCGCATGCGGAACGGGGTTAAACATTAAATACTCAAGCAACCAGTGCGGTAATTGATTAAGCGGAAAAATTGCCCCCGAGATAATCATTAACGGTAGAGATAGCATTCGAACAACTTTACCGACTTCAGGCACCAGGGTTGCTGAGACTGATGTCACTAGACCCAAACCCACACCGAGACACCAAAGGGACAGCCAAGCAGCCATCGCTCTAATGGCGTTATCGGGGTACATATCAAGCCCCAGCATTAACCCCCCACCAATAAAGATAAGGAATATAAAACTCCGTAGAGCGCCTTCAAGAAAAT
Source organism: Halomonas sp. KM007 (assembly GCF_050709225.1). Lineage (NCBI taxonomy): Bacteria > Pseudomonadati > Pseudomonadota > Gammaproteobacteria > Oceanospirillales > Halomonadaceae > Halomonas > Halomonas sp. KM007. Next base: position 650,604 of record NZ_CP136131.1, read on the forward strand.
TGCGCACTAATACTGGGTCTATAGGTTGTACTTGGCGATAAGCAAATAATGAACTGTTAGCATCAATGGCTCCCATACCACGCATCATGCCTTCGCGTACTAAAAAAAACCCCATCATTCCAACGATCATCCAGGGTATAAAGGGTGCATTCGCTATTAAGTTATCGCCACTAACGAAGCTACGAATACCCACCATAATGGCAACAAGCGCAAAGGGTTCGAAGATCATCCAGAACCAGCCCATGCGGTCGCCCATGGTGCGGGAAAGAGCTTCCCGCATGAACATGGCGTACCACACGCTGCGGGTAACTTGCCAAGGGGTGCGCGCCCCTTTCGGGGCGCTATTACTATTTGTCATAGTGCTTCTTTTAAATTAGTAAGCGGAAAGTGGTGTGCATAATGTTCATTCACCACTCACCATTAACTATTCACCACTCACCATTCACTATTTACCAACCACCCATCACAGGTCCAGGGCGACGCGGGTGGTGACGGCGATCTGGAAGAGGATCTGGGTGAGGGTCGAGGCGAGCTGCAGGTTGTGCGTGGGTGCCTTGGGCATGACGAGGATTTCGTCGCCGGGGCGCAGCGGGGTGTTGCGGGCGTGTTCGACGGCGCCGTTCTGGCGTACCAGCAGGATCTGGTCGCGGTCGGCGCGTTCGGTGAAGCCACCGGCGCTTTCCACGTAGTCGATGACGCTCATGCCGGGGCGGAAGACGGCGGCCTGGGGCACGAGGATTTCACCGCTGATGAGCACCGAGTCGCTGATTTCAGGAATGGTGATCACGTCGCCATCCTGGAGGCGGATGTCGGTGATGCCGTCGCTGGAGGCCACCACCAAGCGGCCGCTGGGTTCGAGCTCACGGGCGCGTTCGATGAAGCGTTCGATCAGTTCGGCTTCTTGCAGGCGGATCTGGGCTTCCTGGTCGGTGCGCGAGGAAGCGCCCAGGTAGGTGGTTTCCAGGCGGCGCAGGCTGTCCTGCAAGGATTGCGCCTGTTGCTGGCGCACGCTTTCCCGCTGTAGCGAGATGCTTTCCACGGCGGTCATGTTTTCGGGGACGGCAATGGCGTCGAGCAGTTCGCTGAGGCGCGCATTGCGGGGCAGCGCAAACCGCGAGGGGCCATAGTAGCTGCCTTCGATTTCCACCACGATGGTTTCACTGCGCTGGTCGGCGCTGAACACCACTTCGTCACCGCTGCGTACCGTTTGGCCTGCAAACAGGTTGATGGGGAAGTATTGGGCAATCGGGCCGTCGTCGCGATCGCCGCGCAGCAGCACGTGTGAAACGCCGCTTCTCAACCGGGCCAGGTTGATGATTTCGGCACCGCTGAGCTGGTTGCCGATCAGTTCGTAGCGGTGTTCGCGGTGTACGTCACCCACCACGGCAATGGCGGGGCCACGCTCTTCCACCACGATGGTGTCGCCATCCTGGAACTGCGGGCGGGCGATGGTGCCGTTGATGAGAAAATCGTAGAGGTCGACGGTGGCTACGGTGCGGTCGTCACGGATGACGCGAATCTGGCGGTAGCTACCCAGGTCCTGGTCGATGCCACCTGCCTGGTCGAGGAAGTAGAGCAGCGAATCGTTGGGGGTGCCTGCATAGCGGCCCGGATTTTCCACGTAGCCGGTGACGAACACGGCCACGGGCTGAACGCCTTGCACGTTGGTGTAGACCTCGACGTTATCGGGGTACACCGAGGTAATGGCGCCGCGTACGCTGCCATCGACCTGTTGGCTGTTCTGCCCTTCCACGTTGAGCGGGCCGGAACCGGGAATGAAGATGTTGCCCTGGGCATCCACGGGCAGCACGCGGTCGAACTCGAACGCGCCCCAGGCGCGCACGGTGATCTGGTCGCCGGGCTTGATGCGGTAATCGGCGTTCAGGCCGTCTCCCATGGCGCCACGAAAGCCCCCGGTGAACAGGTTGGCACCAAAGGGCGGCAAGGCATCGGGGTTTTGGGGCGGCGTGGCGATGGGGCCGTAGGTGCCGCTGCGCCAGTCGGCGCGCGGGGTGTCGTCCACCTGTTCTTGCTGCCCCTGCTGGCCGCCTTGCTGGCTGCCCTGCTGGGGAAGGATGTCGTTGGAGAGACTGATGGATTGCGCCATGGCGGGCGCAGTGGCCAGCGTGGCAAACACCAGCCCGGCCGTGGCCAGCACGCGCTTCAGCGGAGCCAACAGGGTGGGGGTGGAAGTGATCGTGGCCGGCATGTCAGCGCCCTCCTGCTTGGGTGACCAGGCGCTGGTGTGCCCAGCCATTGGGGGTTTCACAGGCGAGTGCTGCGCGTACGCTGCCGTCGGGCTCCATCACTTGGAGCTGGCGGCATTTGCGCCCGCTGGCGGCCAGGTACGGGGCTTCGGCGATGATTTCCACGTTGTCGCCCCAGGGGGTACGGGCGGCGGTGTGTACACCGCTGGCGGGCGATTGGGTGAGGAAGCGATTGAGCGCTTCGTCTTCCAGCAGCGACGCGGCATCCTGGGTAAGCACGTATTGAGGCGCTTGCTGGGCGCTGCCAGAGGGGTACTGGGTGGCGCAGCCGCTGACCAGGGCCACGCTGACCGCCGCCAACAGCATGCGAGCTGGCCGCGAGACGTAAATTGGGGTGTTCAACATAGTGGATTCCATCAAAAAGGCACGCTACCGCCCAGGGATTGATACGGGCGCATTCCCTTGCCCTACGCTGTGCGGATGAATAGAGGTTAACCTGAGATATAAAAATGCTCGGCTATTGTAAGGGATTAACAGTAGCAGCTCTACGTCGACAAGCCTTGTACAATCAATTAAATCTATTTAGCGCAAGAACTGTTGACCATTTCAACAAAAAACGGCCTCCAGGAGGCCGTTTAAAATCTATACTTAAAACATTACGTTACCTAATGCTTACTGCCCACCTGAGCACTGGCGGCTGAGTGCCGTGCTGCATAGCTGCCCCACAGCACCACCAGTAGGAAGGCATACATCATGACGCCACTGTTGTGCCCTAGGAATACCTGGGAGAGTCCGAAATCCAGGAACGTAACGGGTAGCAGCACCCCCGCTGTCGCCACGGCGCGGGTGGTGAGGTCGCTGGCTTGTAGGTCGCGGGCAAACAGTCGCATGGGCACCAGGTAAAGCGCCAGCAGAATCACCAACCCCAGAATACCGCGCTTAGCAAAGGCATCGACGAATTCGTTGTGGGCGTGGCCATGTTGGGCTGCTGCACTGCTAATGATGCCCTCTTCACCAAAGGCGTACATAGCTTCGGCGTAGCCAGTACTGCCCCATCCGGTCAGCGGTTTTTCCTGAATCAGGATCGCAGCACCGCGCCACATGTCGAACCGAGCCCCAACAGAGGTCGAGCGATTTTCACCGGAAATGTACAATGCCACGTCACTGAAGGCATGCTGCACGCGATCCTGAACCCCCGACTGAGGCACTGAATATACCACCCCCCCTCCCACCATCATGACCGCCACCACGGCCACTTTCAGCCGAGCAGAAAGCTGGGTGCCATAGGCGCGGTACAGCACCAACAGTACGATGGGAAAACCGACCCAACCGCCCCGGCTACCGGAAAACAGCGAGCCCAATATGCCGCCCAACGCCCCTGCCAACAGCAGGGCGACCCACACCTGACGCTGGCGCTGCACCACGGCCCACCCCAAGCCTGCCATGCACAGCACGCCCAGCAGCATGCTGAGGTTACCGAACTGAATCACGTGGGTATGGCCCTGGGCACGACCCACCCCTTCGAACAGCTTCTGCCATCCGGCCCAGGTACCTGCACTGAGCGCGCCCACAGCGGCACCGCTCCATAGAAAGGCCAGATTGGGCGGGTAGCGCAGCACCCAGAACAGCGCCGGAATGGCCAGAATGAAGCGGCTGGGCTTGTCGAAGCCTTTGCTGCCTTGGCCATCCAGCCATGCTTCCAGCATGGTAATGGCCGCGTAGGCCAGCAGCACGGCCATGATAGCGCCATCCTGACGTGTCAACGTAGGCACACGGCGCAGGGCGATGAGCCCCAGCCCCGCCAGCAGCAGCAGCAACGCCCCTAGCGAGTAGCCGCTGGGCACCACCAGTGCAATGGCGGCCAATAGAAAGACGGCCACGCCCGTGAATAGCTGGGGGGGCTGAGTGCCTGCGTGTGATGAGGGGGAGTGCGTTGCCAACATTGAAACAGACTTCCTTTCATGGCCCTGGGGCGGCAAATCATTGAGGAAGCCGATAATAGCACAGGCAGCCTGTTCTCACAGACAGAATGGGCTCACAGACAGCCAAGCGATTGGCCAACCTGTTCACTAACTGACCATAGGCCATCAAATAAAAAACCGGCCCCTGAGGGCCGGTTCTATCTGCTGTTAGGCAGTTATCCATTCAAGCGTTGGCGAAAGCCAGGCTTAGAAGTGGTAACGAGCGCCAGTCAGCCAGTATACGTTGTCGGTCAGGTCGCCCAGAGTGGTGCCACGATCGACGCTCGGCGCATCGCCGTCAGCCAGCTCAGCGAATACGTCGAAGTTGCTGGATACTTTGTAGTATGCGCCAGCAGACCATGCGTTGCTGTTAGAGTCGTTGTCACGCTCGATGTTGTAGTAGTCAACGTTGAACGCCCAAGGACCAGTGGTGAAAGTACCACCCAGACCTACGGAGTCGAAGCCACCGCCGAATTCAGTGCTGTTGTCACGGCCTTCGTAGCCCAGACGTGCAGAGAACTGATCAGTGATGTCGTAAGAACCCATTACGCCGTACAGCATTTCGCCGTTGCCGCCGCCACGAACTACGTCGTCAACGAAGCCCAGAGCAACAGTTACAGGACCTTCAGCGTAACGAACACCACCCTGAGCGGCTACAACTTCGCCTTGCTCAGTAGTTTCGATACCTTCCAGCAGGCCGCGCTCGCTGTAGTGCTTCAGCTGCAGGAATGCAGTGAAACCGCTCAGGTCAGGCGTGTAGTAACCGATAGAGTCGCCGCGAGACTGTGTCGGGTGACCAGCAAACTCAAGACCTTGGTCGATGTAGACGTCGAACGGCTTGGAAACGAACTGGCTGTAGAAGCTGTCGAAGTTACCGCCGACAACTGTACCGTACTGCTCGCTCTTCAGACCGATGTAGCTCTGACGAGTTTCACGGAAAGCTTCGCCGCTGCGACGCTCGTCAGCGCGGAAACGCCATTCCAAGTGACCGAAAGCGCTCAGGTCAGAAGTAACCTGCTGGCTCATGCGCAGACCCAGACGAGAGAACACGTCTACGAACTCAGCGCCGTTGTCGATTTCTTGGCCAGCATTGTTGAACTCGGGGCCGCCACCGGCGATACCCATGGCGATACGACCGTAAATGTCCAGACGAGTGCCGTCCTGGTCATAGACAGTGGCTGCTTGAGCGGCAGCGGAGGCACCCAGGGCGCCAACGATGGCAGTCGCTAAAAGTGTCTTTTTCATGATGTAGGTTCCTTTAACTAGCTTACTGTTTCGATCGTTATTACTGGCCTTCGTAGAAGCCAGTAAGTGGCTTGCGGGCCATGCTCTTTTTCTCATCCGCCGGTTTTTCCCGGTGGTATGCGACATGTCCTCAACAAAGCCTTGTTATAGTCCAATGCTCGCAGGTCAAACTCTATACTGGGATTCCAAGGAACGCAATAGAAAAAAACAGTGTTTTTTTATGATTTGTGTTTTTTTATGGAACCCAGCCAACCCAAACCGGTCTCAGCGGCCTTCGAATTTCTGCTGCAAACCTTTCAGCTTCTCTTCAAGGCTAAGCGGTTTTGCCTGCTCGATTTTTTCCTGCCGGGGCACTTCCTGACGTTTTTCCTTCCTTGGCGGCGGCGTTCGTTGAGCAGGTTTGGCACGCGGTGTCGGCGCGGCTTCTGTTGCTGTGGTCGCCTGGCTTTCGTGGCGCCGCGCACTGGCGTGCTGTGCCGCTTCCTTGTCGACTTTGCCTGCCGGATTGCCTTCCAGATCGACCCGCTCTACCCCTTCCCGCATGGATTTGATGTAGCGCGGCAGATTGACGTAGTTGGCCAGCGCACGGCGCACCAGCTTGCCCGACCAGGGCTCACGCTCGGCCAGGTCGTGGTGGATTCCTACCTTCAGCGGTTTGGTATGCCCTTTGAAGAAAGCATTGGGGTAGCGCTGATACCACTGTTTCAACAACGCGTGGGGCGATGGCGGCTGAGTCGCTTTGGCAGCAGGTTCAACGGCAGGGGGTGGCGCTACCTGGGGTGGCGCTGCTTCCCAGCGCGCCAGCTGCTGTTTCAGGCGGCTGTTTTCGGCACGCAGTGCTTCCAGCTCGTCGTTCTTCTGGTCGAGCCGTGTTTCGAGTAGTTCTAATAGTTGCAGTACGTTGGCAGCCATCACCTCCTCCTTTCCTTGCTCAGTCGTTGACACGCTCATATACCACGAAATCATAACGTGGCTGCCCTTCCGCTGGCTGACCGGGTACGCGCTGCACTTCACGCCACTCGTCTGCCGAGAATTCTGGAAACGTGGCGTCGCCCTCGACGTCGATATCGACTTCAGTAATATACAGCCGCTGGGCAAAGGGCAAGGCTTGCTGGTAGATCTCACCGCCTCCCATCACCATGATCTCTTCGGCCGCTTCGATGGTGGCATGCTGGTCGGCCAGCGCCAAGGCTGATGGCAGATCGTGGCAGATGCGCGTTCCCTCGGCGGTGAAAGCCGAGTCTCGGGTCACCACGATATTCAGCCGATTGGGCAACGGCTTGCCGATGGATGCATAGGTCTTGCGCCCCATGACCAGCGGCTTGGCCTGGGTCATGCGTTTGAAGAACTTCAGGTCTTCCGGCAGGTACCAAGGCAGCTTGCCATCGACGCCGATGACACGATTCTTCGCCATGGCGACGATCATCGCCACCGGCATCAGCAGTTCGTCAGTCGGGAGAGATTGGCTCATACGGCAACCTTTGCCTTGATGTGGGGGTGCGATTGGTAACCTTCTATATGAATATCATCGAAGGTGAAGTCGAACAGATCCGTGACCGCCGGGTTGAGCACCAGCGCTGGCGGCGCCATGGGCGTACGCGCCAGCTGCTCCTGCGCCTGCTCCAGGTGATTGCTGTAGAGATGGGCATCGCCCAGCGTGTGGATGAACTCGCCCGGCTTCAGCCCGGTCACTTGCGCCACCATGCTGAGCAGCAGCGCGTAGCTGGCGATATTGAACGGCACACCGAGGAAAATATCCGCACTGCGCTGGTACAGCTGGCAGGAAAGGCGACCGTTCGCCACGTAGAACTGGAACAGGCAGTGGCACGGCGGCAGCTTCATTTCATCCACCTGCCCTGGGTTCCAGGCCGAGACGATCAAACGGCGCGACTGCGGGTTATGGCGAATCTGCTCCAGCACATTGGCAATCTGATCCACGCTGCCACCCTTGGGGTGCGGCCAGCTACGCCATTGATAGCCATATACGGGACCCAGGTTGCCCTCTTCATCGGCCCATTCGTCCCAGATACGCACACCGTGCTCTTTCAGGTAACCGATGTTGGTATCGCCCTTCAGAAACCACAGCAGCTCATGAATGATCGAGCGCAGGTGCAGCTTCTTGGTGGTCAGCAGCGGAAACCCACGAGAAAGATCGAAACGCATCTGGTGGCCAAACACCGAGCGCGTACCCGTACCGGTACGGTCACCGCGATCAACGCCCTGTTCGAGCACAGTGCGCATCAAGTCCAGGTAAGGCTGCTCAAGCGCAGGCAATTCGTTCGACGTGGTAAGCGAAGGCGTTGTAGCAGTCACAAGGTTTCCAGATTAACAGCGAATATGAGGCTGTATTCTAGGCCCCCCTAAAGGCAACGTCTATGTTAAGGGTGGTGGGAGGGAGCTTTGGCTCGCGATGATGCAGGCACAAGTGCCTGCCCAGACAGCGGCGCCAGCCGCCCCGATTACGCCACCAAACGGGAAAACGCCACCGCCACCCACCGTGCCCTCATCGGCAACGCTCTCGCGTTGCTTCGCGGGTGCGCTCTGCTTACGCCGCGCTACGGGGATATCGCCAACGTCGATGTTGTGCAACCGCATGTGCACATGCCACCCCATGTGGGCATGCCGATCACGCCTCCAAACGGGAAAACGCCACCGCCGCCCATCGTGCCCTCATCGGCAACGCTTCCGCGTTGCTTCGCGGGAGCGCTCTGCTTACGCCGCGCTACGTTTTCCACCGCAAGCTATGCCCCCGTAGCGCGGCGTAACGACAGAGCGAGAGCAACGAGCGATGGAGGCACCCGCGGAGGCGGCGCCAGCCGCCCCGATTACGCCACCAAACGGGAAAACGCCACCGCCGCCCACCGCGCCCTCATCGGCAACGCTCTCGCGTTGCTTCGCGGGTGCGCTCCGCTTACGCCGCGCTACGGGGATATCGCCAACGCCGATGTCGTGCAACCGCATGCGCATATGCCGCCCCATTTGGGCACCACGATTACGCCTCCAAACGGGAAAACGCCACCGCCGCCCACCGTGCCCCCATCGGCAACGCTCTCGCGTTGCTTCGCGGGTGCGCTCCGCTTACGCCGCGCTACGTTTTCCACCGCAAGCTATGCCCCCGTAGCGCGGCGTAACGACAGAGCGAGAGCAACGAGCGATGGAGGCACCCGCGAAGGCGGCGCCAGCCGCCCCGATCACGCCTCCAAACGGGAAAATGCCACCGCCACCCACCGTGCCCTCACCGGCAACGCTTCCGCGTTGCTTCGCGGGTGCGCTATGCTTACGCCGCGCTACGGGGATATCGCCAACGCCGATGTCGTGCAACCGCATGTGCATATGCCGCCCGATGTGGGCACCACGATTACGGTATCGAACAATAAAACGCCACCGCCGCCCACCGCGCCCTCATCGGCAACGCTCTCGCGTTGCTTCGCGGGTGCGCTCCGCTTACGCCGCGCTACGGGGATATCGCCAACGTCGATGTTGTGCAACCGCATGTGCACATGCCACCCCATGTGGGCATGCCGATCACGCCTCCAAACGGCAAAACGCCACCGCCGCCCATCGTGCCCTCATCGGCAACGCTCTCGCGTTGCTTCGCGGGTGCGCTATGCTTACGCCGCGCTACGGGGATATCGCCAACGCCGATGTCGTGCAACCGCATGTGCATATGCCGCCCGATGTGGGCACCACGATTACGGTATCGAACAATAAAACGCCACCGCCACCCACCGTGCCCTCATCGGCAACGCTTCCGCGTTGCTTCGCGGGAGCGCTCTGCTTACGCCGCGCTACGTTTTCCACCGCAAGCTATGCCCCCGTAGCGCGGCGTAACGACAGAGCGAGAGCAACGAGCGATGGAGGCACCCGCGAAGGCGGCGCCAGCCGCCCCGATTACGCCACCAAACGGGAAAATGCCACCGCCACCCACCGTGCCCTCACCGGCAACGCTTCCGCGTTGCTTCGCGGGTGCGCTCCGCTTACGCCGCGCTACGGGGTGTACTGCTTTCTATACCTTGGCGTCGATGGGCTTGCCTTTTGACCAGAGCATGAACAGGATGCCAAGAATAATCATGGGCAAGGTGAGGAGCATGCCCATGGTGAACCAGCCAAAGGCGAGGTAGCCGATGTGGGCGTCGGGCATGCGGACGAATTCGACCATGAAGCGGAAGACGCCGTAGCCCAGCAAAAACAGGCCGGAGACGAACCCGCGCGCGCGAGGCTTGGCCGAGACCCACCAGAGGATGACGAACAGCACGGCGCCTTCCAATACGGCTTCGTAGAGTGCCGAGGGGTGACGAGGCTCTGGGCCCATGCCGGGAAACGGCATACCCCAGGGGAGCGAGGTCACGCGACCGGGCAGCTCATGATTGATGAAGTTGCCGATGCGCCCTGCCCCCAGGCCGATGGGCACGAGCGGGGCGATGAAATCGGTGAGGGTGAAGAAGGCCAGCTGCTTGCGACGGGCAAAGAACCAGGCGGCCAGCAACACGCCGATCAAACCGCCGTGGAAGCTCATGCCACCATCCCAGACGCGGAAGATCCACAGCGGGTCGGCAGACCACTGCCCCAGGCCGTAAAACAGCGCATAGCCCAATCGCCCACCGGCCACGACGCCGATGGCGCAGTAGAACAGCAGGTCGCTGATATCATCCTTGGTGAGCCCGATCCGCGCAGCACGGCGGCAGCCCAGCCACCAGGCAGCAACGAAACCGACCACGTACATCAAACCGTACCAGTGCACTTGCAGGGGGCCGAGCGAAATCGCGACGGGGTCTATCGTGGGGTAATTGATCATTTCGTTTCTCTATGTGAACAAAAGAAGTGACAGCGTGCCGGGTGGCGATTACGCCAGGATGAAGCGCAGCCCCACCACTGTAAGCAGCAGGGCAAAACCATAGCGCAGCACGTGGGCAGGCAACACGTGCGCCAGCCGCACCCCTAGCCGTGCAAAGGGTACGCTGGTGACGACGATGCCGATAAACGCGGGCCACATGACGAAGCCAGTGGCCCACGGCGGCAACAGAGGGTTGCCCCAGCCGACGATGATGAAGGTGATGGCACCCACGACGGCAATGGGCAGGCCGCAGGCGGCGGAGGTGCCCACGGCCTGAGTCATGGTGGCACCGGAGCGAGACAGCCAGGGCACCGTCATGGCCCCGCCGCCAATACCGAACAGTGCCGAAATGGCGCCCACGACGCCTCCGGCCACCGACATCGCCACTTTACCGGGCGCAACGCTGCCCGGCTTGGGATTCAAGCCAATGACCATCTTGGCGGCCAGCAGCAGCACGAACACGCCGAACAGTGTGCCCAGCACGGTGCCTGAGAGATTCCCTGCAATGAAGACCCCGGCAATCGCGCCGAGCATGAGCCCCGGCAGCAGCGCCATGAACCAGGGGCGGTGTACGCTGCCGCGACGCACGTGGCCAAGGGCCGAAGAGGCTCCGGTGACCACGATGGTGGCCAGCGACGTGCCCACTGCCAGATGCATGGTGATTTCTGGCGCGATGCCTTGCAGGCCAAAAGCGAACACCAGCACCGGTACGATGATGATGCCGCCCCCTACGCCAAACAGTCCTGCCATGGTGCCTGCGGCGGCACCGAGTACGAGATAACTGGCCAAAATGGCGGCAAATGTCATTGTGCGGGCTTCTCCAAAGCGTCAGGCAGCCATTTCTTGAGCATGCGCTGCAGCGTTTCGGGTTGATAGGGCTTGGCTAGGATATCATCCATGCCTGCCGTTTCGCAGGTGCCTCGCCCGGCGTTGTCCACGTTCGCGGTGAGGGCAATGATGATACTGCGATGGGCGGGGTTATGCCGCTCGAACTGTCGCCAGCGGCGGGTAGTTTCCAGGCCATCCAGCGTGGGCATGAAGATGTCCATGAACACGAGATCGTAAAAAGTGGACTGTTGCCGCTCCAGCGCCTGCTCGCCACTGCTGACGCCTTCTACCTGAAGCCCTTGAGATTCAAGCATTTGCCGTGCCAGCATCAGGTTAACGGGGCCGTCATCCACGACCAGTACACGGGGCTGATACCCTTCGGTTTTCAGCACGTCGCAGGTGGTGGCTTCGTTGACGCTCTGCTGCACGAAATTGGCCAGCAGCGAGCGTATGTCGGCCAGCCGCTCGCGCACATGGGTGACGTTCTGGCGACATGCCTCGGTAGTGTCGTCCTTGATCATGCTGCCCAGGTGTTCGAACAGGCTGTCGGCTTCACGCTGCATCAAGGTCAGGTAGCCTGACTTCAGCCGCGACTCTTCCCGTGCCCGCTCCCTGCCTGCCATCAGGTGCTTCAGCTGCTTCTGCTGGTGATGCAGGTCTTCGAGCAGCGCCTGGTCGGCCCGGCCCGCGCTCTCTTGCGTCGCCGTGGGTATTTTTTCCAACTGTTCCAGCATGGTGGCCAGCCGATCGTTGGCATGGGTAAGGCGCTTGAGGGGGCGCTGATGGGTGTCTTCTTCCGCCGCCCATGGCTGGCTGGGAGCGACCTTCTGCCCCAAGGAGGCGACACGGCACTCCAGCTCGACCAGGCACTGCATGAAACGGGCATCCTTATATCTGGCCCGGGCTTTGATTAACATCAAGAAAGCGCCTACATTCATGCAACTGCCCAGCAGCAGGGCCAGGGTAAGCCATAACGTGGTCGACCAGGAGGCCTGGCCTGGCGACATCACCCAGATCACCACTCCCATCAACAGGCAGAGCAGTACGAGTGCGGCTTGCACTAACAGCAGCGGCCACAGAACGGGCCAGATGATGGCGTTCCAGAAGTGCTCTCGCTGATCACGTTGCATAGTGTGCGTCTTCCTCGTTGATATGAGGCTCTGTCGCGGCAGGTGAACCGCCTTATTGCTTTAGCTTTGCTAAGTGTACGTCCACTCTTGGATGCTGTCATGCAGCACACCGCAAGGAGTCGGATTTCGTGACCAACAGGGGTCGTTTATGTGTTTGATCACCTTTTCATGGCGCCCAGGGAGTCGTTTCCCGCTGCGTCTGGCCGGTAATCGGGATGAATTTCATGCCCGCCCCACGGCACCACTGGCCCGCTGGGACGACAAGCCGCTGCTGGGCGGCCGCGACCTGGAGGCCGGGGGCACCTGGCTGGCGGCCAACCGGAAAGGAATGGTAGCCGCATTGACCAACGTGCGCGACACCCGGTTGTTGGCCCCCGCTCACCCGCCCAGCCGGGGCGAACTGGTGGCCAACGCACTCACCAGTAGCGACCCTGCCCAGTGGTTAAGGGACATGGCCGAGCACGGCGCAGCCCGTTATGCCGGGTTCAACCTGCTGGTGGCGACGCCCACCCACTGCTGGCACCTGCACCGGGGGCGCAACGGCGTGACGCTGAACGAAGTGGCCGAGGGGGTTCACGGGTTATCCAACGCCAGCCTGAACACTGCGTGGCCCAAGCTCCAGGCGGTGCGCCACGCGCTGAGCCAGCATGAGTCGACGCTCTGGCGCCGAGCAACTCGCCAGGCGCTTCACGATGCCAGCCTTGCGGAGGATGCCGCGCTACCCGATACCGGGGTGGGGCTGACGCTGGAACGTCAGCTCTCTGCTGCGTTCATTCTGGGGGAGGCCTACGGCACGCGGGCCACGACATGGCTGTCACTGAGTGAGCAAGGAGACATCACCCTGACCGAGCAGCGCTTTGGGCCGCTCGGCCGTTTTCAGGGTGAGACCACCTTGGCAACGCCCGCCCGCAGGGGGTATTAATCCCTGGGGGGAAGCAGGTGGGAAAGCTGCCACTCGTCGAAGCGCTGGTTGAGATGGGCATGCACCTGGGAAGGCGTATCCAGCTGCATGATTTCACTGAGCAGCGTTTGCGCATCAGCCAGGGTGACACGCCGAATGGCTGCTCGCACCTTGGGCAGGCTGGGAGCGTTCATGGAGAGGCTATTGAAGCCCATGGCCATCAGCAGCAGCGCCCCTGCCGGGTCCCCGGCCAGTTCACCACACAGCGAAATGGGTTTGTTCAGCCGCTTGGCATCCTGGGATAGCTCGACCAGCGCACCCAGCAGTGCCGGGTGCAGGGCATCGTACAAGCTGGATACCCGCGCATTGTTGCGGTCTACCGCCAGCAGGTACTGGGTGAGATCGTTACTGCCCACCGAGAAGAAATCCACCCGCTTGGCCAGCGCATCCATCTGATAGATGGTGGCGGGCACTTCGATCATGACCCCGACGCTGGGCCGCGCCACCTGGATGCCCTCTTCGCCCAGCTCGATGATGGCGCGGTCGAGCAGGCGAATCGCTTCGTCCACTTCCTCGACGTTGGTGATCATCGGGAACAGAACGTGGAGGTTGTTCAGATCCTGAGAGGCCTTGAGCATGGCGCGCAGCTGCACCATCAGGACTTCGGGGTGGTCGAGAGTGACGCGCATGCCGCGCCAGCCCAGGAATGGGTTGGCCTCTTCGATGGGGAAGTAGGGCAAATCCTTGTCGCCGCCGATATCCAGCGTGCGCATGACCACCGGTAGGGGCGCAAAGCCTGCCAACTGCTCTCGGTACATGCGCATTTGCTCTTTCTCGCCGGGGAAGCGCTCGGTGATCATGAACGGCACTTCGGTGCGGTAGAGCCCTACCCCGCCAATCCGGCTTTTCAGCATGGCAGACGCATCCACCGCCAGGCCGGTGTTCACCATCAGCGGGATGCCGTGGCCATCCGGGGTTTCGCTGGGCAGGTCCTGCTCGTGGGCCAACACCTCACTGAGCACTTTCTCTTCGGCAATCAGGCTAGCGTAGCGAGCCTTGAGCTCCGCCATGGGCCGCACGAACAGCCGCCCACGGTGGCCATCCAGCACCACAGGCGCGCCGTTCAGGCGGGGCAGCGGCAAATCCATCATGCCCAGCACGGTGGGGATACCCATGGCACGGGCGACGATGGCCACATGCGAGGTGCTGGAGCCGCGCACCGAGACCAGCCCCTTGAGCTTGTCGCGGGGCACTTCGCCCAACATCGCCACGCTGATTTCATCGCCCACCAGAATGGCGTCGTCCGGGTAGGTTTCCGGGGTGGCGGGCGTGTCTTCCTGAAGATGCGCCAGCACGCGGCGGCCCAGGTCGCGAATATCCGCCGCCCGTTCACGCAGGTAGTCGTCATCGACCCGCTCCAGGTATTGCACGTGACGGCGCACCACATCGGCCAACGCCCCCGGCGCCCACTGCCCTTCACGGATGCGTTTTTCGACCTCTTCCGAAAGCGCTGCCTCGCCCAGCATCTGCTGGTAGACATCGAACAGCGCCAGCTCCTGGGAAGAGATACGGTTGACCAGCCGCTCGGCCGCCGCGCGGATTTCGTCGCGGGTCTTGCCGATGGCTTCCTTGAGACGGGCGATTTCGTACTCCTGATCGCTGGGAATCAGGTCTGGCACGCTGTTGAGGTCAGCGGGCGGAGTAATGACCACGGCCTCGCCCATGGCCATCCCGGGCGAAGCGGCCACGCCCTTGAACATGGCTTGGCCGCCGGGCAGCGCAGGGCGGGTCAGGTGGCCCGTGGCCAGGGCATGGGCCAGCACGCCGGCCAACTGGGCTGCCATGGTGACCAGAAAGGCTTCGTCTTCGTCATCGTAGCGGCGCTTTTCCGCCTGCTGCACCACCAGCACGCCCAGCATGTGACGCTGGTGGATGATCGGCACCCCAAGAAAGCTTGAATAACGCTCTTCACCGGTCGCTTCAAAGTAGCGGAAATGGGAGTGCGACTGGGCATCTTCCAGGTTGAGCGGCTCGCTGCGTTTGGCCACCAGCCCCACCAGGCCTTCGCCCAGCGGCAGCACCACACGGCCCACGGCCTGGGTGCGCAGGCCGATGGTTTCCATCAGCACCAGCGACTCCAGCTCTTTGTCATACAGGTAGAACGAGCAGACATCCGTCTGCATGGCTTTACGGATACGACGTACCATGGTGGACAGCGCGGCATCGAGGTTGCGCGCGCCATTCACTTCCTGAATCACGCGTCGTAGCACCTCAAGCATCGACGTTTTACTATTCACTGTTGTTTGCCTCGCGGAGGAAGTGTCCGGCTATAGCCCACTGCCGGCTTCCAGCAGTGACGCGCCCGTCATCCTTCATTATCTTGTGCCAAGCGCTGCACGCGAGGAGACAGCTCTCGTAACGCGCGTCGATAAACCTCTCGTTTAAACGGCACCACCTGACCCAGCGGGTACCAGTAGCTGACCCATCGCCAACCATCGAATTCCGGCTTGGGTGTCGCCGTCATACAGATCCGGTTTTCCTGGCAGCGAATTTGCAATAAAAACCACTTCTGTTTCTGGCCAATGCAGACTGGCCTGGAGTGGGTACGAATCATGCGTCGTGGCAGACGGTAGCGCAGCCAGCCCCGGGTGCAGGCGACAATATCAACATCGTCGGCGGTCAGGCCGATTTCTTCGTGAAGCTCACGAAAAAGTGCTTGTTGTGGTGTCTCGCTTGCCTTGATGCCTCCCTGGGGGAATTGCCACGCATTTTGTCCTACACGACGCGCCCAAAGCAGTTGCCCCTGGCTATTGGCAATAATGATGCCAACATTGGGGCGAAAGCCGTCAGCGTCGATCACGGACATCACCTTCATAAATTTTCAGTTGTCCCCATTTTTCCACAAGGGAGTCAACCGTATCAATACAATATAACGCCAAGTGGTGAAAGCCAGGCGACTCTGCGATAATCCGGCGCTTTGTGTCGCGCACATCTCACCAACATCAACCATCAAGGGGAGCGCCGTGAGTCTGGCCATTTTCGACCTGGATAATACGCTGCTATCCATCGATAGCGATCATGCCTGGGGGGAGTTCCTGGTAGAGCAAGGAGCCGTGGACCCGGTGGCCTACCGCGAGGCCAATGAGCGCTTCCTGGCCGATTACAACGCCGGTACGCTGGACATGATGGCGTTTCTGGCGCTGGCGCTGAAACCGTTGGCTGACAACAGCCCGGAACAGCTTGCTGCCTGGCACCAACAGTTTATGATTAGCAAGATCGAGCCACATATTCTGCCCAAGGCCGAAGAGCTGCTGGCCCGCCACCGCACCAAGGGCGATACGCTGCTGATCATCACGGCCACCAACCGCTTCATCACCGGCCCGATTGCCGAGCGGCTGGGCGTGGATGACCTGATTGCCGTCGACCCCGAGATGGTCGATGGCCGCTACACCGGACGTGTGGCCGGGGTGCCCAGCTTCCGGGAAGGCAAGGTCGCCCGTTTGGAAGCGTGGCTGGAAGACCAGGATTGCACCCTCGATGACGCGTGGTTCTACAGCGACTCCCATAACGACCTGCCGCTGCTGGAAGTGGTCGACAACCCCGTTGCCGTAGACCCTGATGATACTCTTCGCCAAGTGGCTGCAGAACGGAACTGGCGGATTATGAGCCTGCGGGATTAAGGTAAGTGTCACGCATTTCGTGAGATGGCGACAGCCGCCTCGATATTACCACCGTAATTCATCCAACCTAATGCCACCATCGGCACCCCTGGCGGGGTGCTTCGCGGGTGCGCTCCGCTTACGCCGCGCTACAAATTAGCCCACCTCAAGTACGTGACACCCGTAGCGCGGCGTAACGAATCTTGCGAGGTAACGAGCAAATGAGGCACCCGCGAAGGCGGCGATGAGCCGCCTGGATTGGGCCACCCTGAATCATTCAATCTCGGTGACAACATCTACTCTTAAGAACTCAAGAGCATATTCAATGATATAGCGTTGCCTGGGTGCTTAGCTGCCAATTTGGCATCGTCTGTGACCAATGTTGTTTGCGTCACCGTGGCAGATGCAGAAATGATGCTGTCAGGTAATTTCATCAGCGCATGACGACGTGTATTGATCGTCTCCTCTTTGACTAGATGGTTGAGTTCGACGCGTGTCAGATTGGCTAATAAAGCTGAAATAGCCTGCTCTTCTTGCAAGGGTAGCCCCGGGAATCCCAACAGTTCGAGCTCAGTGATCACGGAATAAGCGTAATGAGCAGGCGGGAGGCATAGCTGTCGCTTGATCGCGTTAATAAAAACATTCGTGTCGAGCAGATAATCACCACTCATCCCGCATGCTCCGTTGATACTCGAGCCCTTCCTGCGCTGTCAGCGTGGGCGCTTTTACAGACGAGAAATCAAGACCGGATGACGCCTCGGGCTCGCTCGGCGCTGCTGTGCTGTTTTCGTACAGCACCACGATCCGGGCATGCCTGTTTCTCAGCTCTGCGTATTCGTCTGGAATTTTAACCATACCGTCTTGAATATCTGTTTCGAATTCAATCGCCTGCATACTCTTCTCCTCAAGCGCTGCTGATGAGCAACCCGGTACTCCAATGTTTTTTCTATACCCTCTACATTTGACACGCTTTTGCTCAAAAATTCGAGTCGCTCGGTGACTCGCGACGACCCTATTGAAGGGACATACTTTTGCAGCATCCCATGCCCATAAAAAAACCCCGCAAGCATGGCTTGCGGGGTGGGTGCGGTTGGCGGGTGCCAAACGGCGTACTTAGCCGAGCAGGTGCTCGACGGCAGCGCGCTCTTCGCGCAGTTCTTTTTCCGTGGCCTGCATCTTCTCTTTGCTGAACGCATCGAGTTCGAAACCTTGTACGATTTCGTACTTGCCACCCTGGCAGCGCACCGGGTAGGAGTAGATGATGCCTTCGGCGATGCCGTAGCTGCCGTCGGAGGGGATGGCCATGCTGACGATACCGTCGCAGCCCAGCGCCCAATCACGCATGTGGTCGATGGCGGAAGACGCAGCAGAGGCGGCAGACGAGGCGCCGCGCGCCTTGATGATGGCGGCACCGCGCTGCTGTACGGTCGGGATGAAGTCGTTCTCGTACCAGTCGCGCTCGACCAGATCGAAAGCGGCTTTGCCGTCTACCTTGCACTGGGCCAGGTCCGGGTACTGGGTGGCACTGTGGTTGCCCCAGATGATCATGTTTTCGACGTCGGTGACGTGCTTGCCGGTCTTCTGTGCCAGCTGCGTCAGGGCGCGGTTGTGGTCCAGACGGGTCATGGCGGTGAACTGGCCAGCGTCCAGGTCCGGCGCGTTGCAGGAGGCGATCAGCGCGTTGGTGTTGGCCGGGTTGCCGACGACCAGCACTTTCACGTCGCGGCTGGCGTGGTCGTTCAGCGCTTTACCTTGTACGGAGAAGATGGCGGCGTTGGCTTCCAGCAGGTCTTTACGCTCCATGCCGGGGCCACGCGGACGAGCACCTACCAGCAGAGCGAAGTCGGCATCCTTGAACGCCACGTTGGGATCGTCGGTGGCGACGATATCTTGCACCAGCGGGAACGCACAGTCGTTCACTTCCATCACGACGCCGTTCAGCGCGTCCATGGCTTGGGGAATTTCGAGAAGCTGGAGAATGACGGGCTGATCCGGCCCCAGCATGTCGCCAGCGGCAATGCGGAAAATAAGAGAGTAGCTGATCTGGCCGGCACCGCCGGTAATCGCAATACGTACTGGATCTTTCATCATTGCTCCTTGATGGTTCGCCTAGTGAAGGTTCGCCTGGTAAAGATTCGCGCTCCGATGTTATGCCCACACGCCCAAAAACTCAATCAGACTTGAGACTACTACCCATTCGCGCGGCGGCTTGGTACTCGCTGAGCGGCAGCACTTGCGCTATGGTGTGACGGGTTGCGAGCCCCTCTTTATTTGGAACAGTGACTCCTCATGCGAAGAATCCCCCCCTCTTATGCACTGGCTAGCCTGCTGGTGCTGGCCCTGGTGGTATGGCTTGCCCTGGGCGACTTTCAGCGTTTTCAGTCCACCCCTGTAGAAAACCGCGAGAGCAACGGCGAGACCTTGGCTCGGGTGGAGGTCTCGACCCAGCCCAGCACGCTCTACATTCCTCAGGTGGTCGTTCAAGGCCAGCTGGCGGCCGCTCGCGAGGCGGTATTGCGCGCCAACGTGGCGGGCCTGGTGGCGGAAGCCCCCATCACCCAAGGCGAGCGCGTTCAACCGGGCGAGACGCTGCTGGTACTGGAGAGCGATGCCCTGCCTGAGCGCCTGCAGCAGGCACGCGATGAGCTGGCCCTGGCGCAGGCCGAGTACGCGGGGGCCCAGAACCTGCGCCGTCGCGAGCTGATCTCCCAGCCTGAGCTGCTGCGCTTGCAAAGCGCACTCAGCGCCAGCGCGGCCCAGGTGGCTCAACTGGAGAAGCAGCTACGCGATACCCGCCCCAGCGCGCCGTTCGATGGCGTGCTGGGGCGGGTACAGGTGGAAATCGGCGACCTGCTGCAGCCCGGAGAAGAGTGGGCGCGCCTGGTCGATGACCGTCGCCTGAAAGGGGAAGCCTGGGTGTCCCAGCAGCAGGTAGGCGCTTTGAGCGAAGGGCTGCCGGTGACGGCCCGCTTGTTGAATGGCGGTGAGCTGACCGGCGAAGTGAGCTATATCAGCCGCCGTGCCGATGAAGCGACGCGGACGTTCTATGTGGAAGTCATCCTCGACAACCCCGAGCGCCAGCGGCTGGCAGGCGGTAGCGCCGAGCTGACCATCACCCTGCCCCCTCGCGCCGTGCATACGCTTTCGCCTGCGCTGTTCAGCCTGGATGAGCGGGGCCAGCTGGCCATTCGGCACCTGGATGCCGAAAACCGCGTGGTGCAGTCTGCCGTGGAGCTGGTCAGTGCCGACACCCAGCGCGCCTATGTCAGCGGCCTGCCCGACCCGGTCACGCTGATTACATTGGGGGCTGGCCTGGTCAGCCCTGGCGAGGAAGTCACCCCCGTGCCTGCCCAGGAAGGTGGTCATGCGATCACTCATTAATGCCGCGCTGACCCATACGCGCACTACCCTGCTGCTACTGGTAGGGCTGCTGCTGGCTGGGCTCACGGCCTGGCAGGTGATCCCCAAGGAAGCCAACCCGGACGTCACCATCCCGATCATTTATGTCTCGCTCTCGCTGGAGGGGGTCAGCCCGGAAGATGGCGAACGGCTGCTGATTCGCCCGATGGAACAGGAGCTGCGGGGCATTGCCGGGCTGCGCAAGTTCACGGCGCAGTCCAGCGAGGGGCATGGCGCCGTCACGCTGGAGTTCGACCCGGGCTTCGATCCGGACACGGCGCTTTCCGACGTGCGGGAACGGGTAGACATTGCGCGTAGCAGCCTGCCCACCGAAGCCGACGAGCCGAGGGTCATGGAGGTCAACGTCTCGGAGTTCCCGGTCTTGAGCATCGGCCTTTCAGGGGAGCTGGACACCCGCGAACGCATTGCCATCGCCCGCCGCCTGAAGGAGGAAATCGAAGGCATTGCCGACGTGCTGGAGGTGGACATTGCCGGTGACCGTGAAGACCTGCTGGAAATCGTTGTGGACCCGCTGGTGCTGGAGAGTTACGGGGTCGATTTCGATGCCTTGTTCAACCAGGTTTCGCGCAACAATCGGCTGGTGGCCGCCGGCAGCCTGGATACTGGCGCAGGCAGGCTGGCGCTGAAGGTGCCCGGCATCATCGCCGCCCTGGAAGACGTGATGAATATGCCCGTGAAAGTAGAGGGCGAGCAAGTGGTCACGTTCGGTGACGTGGCCTGGATTCATCCCACATACAAAGAGCCCGAAGGCTTTGCCCGTATCGACGGCCAGCCTGCCGTGGTGCTGGAAATCTCCAAACGCGCCGGGGCCAACATCATCGCCACCATCGACGCCGTGCGGGACCGCTTTGCGGAGGCGCAAACGCTGTTACCCGAGCAGTTGCGGGTGACCACGATCATGGATGAGTCGGTCACCGTGCAGAACATGCTCTCCGAGCTGCTCAACAACGTGCTGACCGCCGTGGTGCTGGTGCTGATCGTGGTGGTCGCCGTGATGGGCTGGCGCATGGCACTGCTGGTCGGACTGACCATTCCGGGGGCTTTCCTGACCGGCATTCTGCTGGTCTGGGCCTTTGGCTTCACTCTCAACATCGTGGTGCTGTTTGCGCTGATTCTGGTGGCGGGCATGCTGGTGGACGGTGCCATCGTGGTCAGCGAGCTTGCCGACCGCCATCTGCACGAGGGGCAAACGGCCCATCAGGCGTGGCTGAACGCCGCGTCGCGGATGAGCTGGCCGGTGATTGCCTCCACGGCAACCACATTGGCGGTGTTTCTACCGCTGCTGTTCTGGCCCGGCGTCGTCGGTCAGTTCATGAAGTACCTGCCCGCGACAGTGATTCTGTGCCTGCTGGCCTCGCTGGTCATGGCGCTCATCTTCCTGCCCACGCTTGGGCGGCTGTTTACCCGTACCGCCCACGCCAGCGGCGCAGGCACTGGGCCCATGGACGAAAGCACTACCCTGGGGCGTGGTTATCGTCACCTGCTGAGCCGCCTACTGCGCTACCCCGGCTGGGTGCTGGCCTTCGCGCTGCTGCTGATCGCGCTGCTGTATACCGGCTATGCGCGGTTCAACCACGGCGTGGATTTCTTCCCCAACGTCGAACCCGATAGCGCCCAGGTGCTAGTGCGCGCCCGGGGCGATTTTTCCGCGCAGGAAACCGACGCCATTTTGCGCCGCGTGGAGCAGCGCCTGGGCGGCCTGAGCGAAGTAGAGGCCCTCTACGCACGCTCTTTTGCAGTGCCCGACCAGCAGATGGGCAGCGACGTGGTCGGCATGCTGCAGTTCCAGTTCATTGACTGGTATCAGCGCCGTCCGGCGCGCACCATTCTGGCGGACATGGCCGAGCGCACGGCGGATATTCCAGGGATCACCCTGGAATTCCGCGAGCAGGAAATGGGCCCCGGCGGCGGCAAACCCATCGTGCTGGAAGTCAGCGCCACGGACCCGGACGTTGCCGATGCGGGGGTCGATCAGCTCACTCGGTTGATGCGCGAGCTGGGCGGCTTCGTGGATATTCAGGACAACCGCAGCCTGCCAGGGGTGGAGTGGCAGATCACCGTGGATCGTGAGGCCGCCGCCCGCATGGGCACCGACATCACCACCATTGGCAGCGCGGTTCAACTGCTCACCACCGGCCTGCAGGTGGCCAGCTACCGCCCGCCCACGGTGAGTGACGAGGTCGATATTCGCGTACGCTTCCCGGAACACTGGCGCACGCTGGACCAGTTGGAGCGGCTCACCATCAACACCTCCCGTGGGCAGGTGCCGATTTCTCATTTCGTGGAGATCGCCCCGGCGCCCAAGGTGGGAACATTGAACCGCATCGATGGCCGCCGCGCGATTACGCTGGAAGCGGATCTGGCGCCCGGCTACCTGGCCGATGAGCGCCTGAGAGCCCTGCTGGCCGCTGGCCAAGACCAACTGCCGGATGGCCTGATGGTCAATGTGGCTGGCGAGCAGGAGGATCAGCAGGAGTCGATGCAGTTTCTGATCAGTGCCTTCCTGATTGCCGTAGGATTGATGGCGCTGATTCTGGTGACCCAGTTCAACAGCTATTACCAGGCCGCGCTGGTGTTGTCCGCCATCGTGTTCTCCACGGCGGGCGTACTCATGGGCCTGCTGATCACCGGCCAGGCCTTTGGCATCGTCATGGTAGGCATGGGGGTGATCGCGCTGGCGGGCATCGTGGTCAACAACAATATCGTCTTGATCGATACCTACAACGAGCTGCGCCGCGACGGCATGCCACCTCCTCAGGCAGCCCTGGAAGCAGGCTGCCTGCGCCTGCGCCCCGTCCTGCTGACCGCCATCACCACCGTGCTGGGGCTGATGCCCATGGTGCTGGGAGTCAACGTCAACCTGTTCACCCCCGCGCTCGGGTTCAACGCCCCCTCCGCCCAGTGGTGGACACAAATGTCCAGCGCCATCGCCGGTGGATTGACGTTCGCCACCTTCCTCACCCTGCTGCTCACCCCCTGCATGCTAGTGATCGGCGGCCGCTTACGGCGGGAGAAAGATCTCGGGTGAAACGCCGCCCCACCCCGCTACGGGCAACCCCATTTGCATCGTTGCCGCCACACCCGTAGCGCGGCGTAAGCGGAGCGCACCCGCGAAGCAACGCGGAGAGCGTTGCCGATGAGGGCACCGGGGGTGGCGGTGGCGTTTTGTGGTTCGAGGGCGCGGTGGGTTCGGTGGCGTCATCAGGGCGGCTGGCGCCGCCTCCGCGGGTGCCTCTTTCGCTCGTTGCTCTCGCTCTTTCGTTACGCCGCGCTACAGGGGCGCGGCATTAAGCGTGAGATTTGATCTGCTGGGGGCTGTGGGCTGCGTGGAGGCGTGCGATGAGCTGGTCCTCCAGGGCGAAGCGTTCGGTGAGCCCTTTGGCGAGCCGGTCGATCCAGGCGGGCAGCCTGGCCAGGTTTTGCTGGCAGCGTACCGGGCTGGCGAAGTCTTCGTCGAACTCCAGCACCATGGCGGTGGACATCTCCAACCGTTCCAGCAATCGGGCCGCAATGTGCAGAGCGCTTTCGTCGTTGAATGCCTTGGCCTCTTCGGCCAGCTGCGGGTAAATCTCGAAGTGACCCGCGCTGATGTAATCCATCAGCAGCTCGCTGAAGGTGTCGATGCGCGCCTTGCTGACGGCTTCGAGCTCGGCATCACAGGCTTCCTTGAGCTCAATGAAGCTGACCAGTAGTGCGCGCCGTTGATCCAGCCAGCGGTCGATCAGGCTGTGTACGCCCCCCCAGCGCTCCAGGGCATTTTTGCAATCTTCGAGCATGGGGCTTCTCCTTGCTGATAGCCGCCTTCATCAGGGCTAGACTCGCTGTTCCTTCTAGCCCTGTCAATGCAGACGGACACGATTTCCTTGATACTGCCGAGTGTGCCTTGAATAATCAACGCTTGGCTAACGTACCCTGCCCTGTCACGGCCAGCCATAACATACGTAACGGTACCAGGGCGAGAATGAGGAACCCGACCAGCGTCCAACCAGGCAGCGACAGCCCCAGCAGCATGAAGTCGATTTCCGCGCACTCGCCGGAGCCGGTGAGCACCATGGCCACGACGTCCTGCATGGGCAGAATATCCATCATATAGTCCAGCCCTGGGCCACAGCTGGGCACTTCATCGGCGGGCAGGCTCTGTAGCCAGACATGGCGGCCTGCGATAAACGCCCCTGTACCCACCGCCGCCAGGCTGAGCACGCCATATAGCCCCTTGCCGAAACGGCCGCGGGGGTTGTGGATGGCAGCCACGGCCAACACCAGCCCGGCGGCGATGACCGCGACGCGCTGGAAGATGCACAGCGGGCAAGGCTCCAGCCCGCCAATGTGCTCCAGTCCTAGCGCCACGGCCATCATCAGGATACAGAAGGCGACGCCGAGTAGCGCGACCGGACGAATAGCTGATGAGGTCATTGCCCATCCTCAGGTGTAATGGCCGATAGCGCTCGCGATTCCCGCGCCTTGGTGAAGTAGGTTTCCAGGAAGGTGCTGAAGCTTTCGTGATCCGCGGCTTCGATATCACGCTGCTGCTGGTGCGAGGTGTCGATGAGCTGTGCCAGCAGCGCTTCCCGTGAGCGCAGCATGGGGGTGCTCTTCAAGGCCTCTGCCTGCTCCTGGGCCATGCCCAGCAGAGTCTCGCTGAGCGAGCCGTTGCCGGATTGCAGCTTCGCCAGCAGTTGCGCAGAGGGCGTCAGCTCGGGCTGGCGCAAACGGGGCTGTAGCGCCGCCAGGGCGGCCGCATGGGGGGCGTCGTCTTCCACGGCGTCCAGCAGCCGAGCGACCTCGGCCATTTCCGCGAAGATCTGCTCGCCCCACTCGGGGAGCGTCACCGATTCCCCCTGACGCACGAGACGCAGCTCAGGGTCACGCCCACGCTCCACCACCAGGCGACGGTTGTCATCCAGGCGGTCACACTCTTCATCGGAAATCCAGGGGCTGTCACTGAGCAGACACCACATCAGGAAGGTGTCGACGAAGCGCATCTGCACTTCCGTGACGCCCAACGGATCGAAGGGGTTGAGGTCCAGACAGCGCACTTCGATGTACTCGACGCCACGAGCTTCGAGTGCCTGGCTCGGGGTTTCGTTGTGCCGCGCCACGCGTTTGGGGCGAATATCGCTGTAATACTCGTTCTCGATCTGCAGGATATTGGCATTGAGCTGCTGCCACTCATCGCCTTGCCGAACGCCCAGCGCTTCATAATCGGGCCACGGTGTGGAAATCGCATGGCGCAGGGTGTTGACGTAGTTGGAGAGCGAGTTGAAGCAGATTTTCAGCTGCGACTGGACCTTGTTCTGATACCCCAGGTCGGACATGCGCAGCGTGGTAGCGTAGGGGGCGATATAAGTATCGTCACCGAGCGGCTGCAGCTTGTCCGGCACCTGCCCGTTGGGCAGGAAGCTCTTGTCCACGGCGGGAGACGCACCAAACAGATAGAGCAGCAGCCAGCTATGGCGGCGGAAGTGACGAATCAAGCCAAAGTAGCGCGTCGAACGGTAGTCGTTGAACGGTACGTGGGTGGCTTTTTCCATCTCGCGCAGGGCGTACCACATGTCTTCAGGCAGCGAGACGTTGTAGTGCACCCCGGCAATGGCTTGCATGATCCGCCCGTAGCGCACGTCGAGCCCCTTGCGGTAAACGTGCTTCATGGTGCCCACGTTGGAGCTGCCGTAGTCGGCAATCGGCACGCTGTCGTTACCGGAGAGCCGGGAAGGCATGCTGCCAGGCCAGATCCACTCGTTATCGAGATGGTGATAGGTAAAGGTATGCAGATCGGACAGAAAGGCCAGAGCCTCCTTGGGTTCCGAATACACCGGGGTGATGTACTCCAGCAGCGCTTCGGAGTAGTCGGTAGTGATGTGCGGGTGGGTCAGCTTGGAGCCCAGCGCCTGGGGGTGTGGGGTCTGTGCGATATGGCCCTGCGCATCGACCCTCAGCCCCTCTTTTTCTAGCCCGCGACGCAGCCGCCCCAAACGACCCAGACGGGCGCTGGGGAGCAGGCGCTCGACCTGAGCGGTCAGCGACGTAGGCACCGTGAGTGGTTCAGACAAGGTGAACACTCCTTGTTGATAAGGCCTGCATGACGCAGGCCTTGTGGAAACCGGCGGGCGTGACCATGAGCTGTATCCTACCTGATAGGGAATAGTGGGCAGGATATGGCGGCAACCCTGTGTTTTTCAAGACACGCGACTATTTGCCCCGCTTGGCCTTCAACAACGCGGCACCCAAGGCACCCATGGCCGCCGGTGCATTGCCCTGTTGCTGCCCCTGGCGCTGGCCCGCCTGACGGCTGCTGCGCGCAGGCTTGCGCGGCTCCTGAGCGGCGCGGCTGCCGTTTTGCTCAGGCTGCTCTGGTTCATCGCTGAGACGCATGGAAAGCCCGACTCGCTTGCGGGGAATATCGACGCTCATCACTTTGACGGTGACGATGTCGCCCGCCTTGACCACGCTGCGCGGGTCGTCGATGAACCGCTCCGACAAGGCCGAGATATGCACCAGGCCATCCTGATGAACCCCGATATCCACGAACGCGCCGAAGTGCGTCACGTTGGTCACCGTGCCTTCCAGCACCATGCCCAGGGTGAGGTCCTTGAGCGTTTCCACGCCTTCGCGGAACTCCGCCGCCTTGAACTCCGGGCGCGGGTCTCGGCCTGGCTTGTCCAGCTCCTTGAGAATGTCGCTGACAGTGGGCACCCCGAAGCGCTCATCGGCGAAATCGGCGGGCTTCAGCGCCTTGAGGGTGGCGCTGTCGCCAATCAGGCCCTTGAGGTCACGCCCACTCTGCTTGGCGATGCGCTCGACCAGGGTATAGGCCTCTGGGTGGACGGCGCTGGCATCCAGCGGGTTGTCGCCATTGCTGATGCGCAGGAAACCGGCACACTGTTCGAACGTCTTGGGCCCCAGACGGCTGACGCCGAGCAGTTCCTTGCGGCTTTTGAAGGCACCCTGCAGGTTGCGCTGCGCGACGATGTTTTCGGCCATCGCGGCGCTCAAGCCAGCCACTCGGGAGAGCAATGCGCTGGAGGCCGTGTTGAGGTCCACGCCCACCGCGTTAACACAATCTTCGATGACGGCTTCCAGGCTGCGCGAGAGCTGCCCCTGAGAGACGTCGTGCTGATACTGGCCTACCCCGATGGATTTGGGCTCGATCTTCACCAGCTCGGCCAGCGGGTCCTGCAGGCGGCGGGCAATCGAGACTGCCCCCCGGATGGTGACGTCGAGGTCGGGCAGCTCACGGGCCGCGTATTCCGACGCCGAGTACACCGATGCCCCGGCCTCCGACACCATGACCTTGCTCAGCGGCTGCGCGGGCGCCAGCGCCTTCACCAGTTCCCCGGCCAGCTTGTCGGTTTCACGGCTGGCGGTTCCGTTGCCCACGGCAATCAGCTGCACGCGATGCTGCTTGACCAGCCGCGCCAGCACCTCCAGCGATTCGTTCCAGCGGTTCTGGGGAGCGTGGGGGTAAATGGTGGCCTGGTCGATGAACTGACCGGTGGCATCGATGACCGCTACCTTGCAGCCGGTACGCAGGCCGGGGTCCAGCGCCAGGGTGACTTTCTGCCCCGCCGGGGCCGCCAGCAGCAGGTCTTTCAGGTTGGCAGCAAAGACATCGATGGCGGTCTGCTCGGCCTGTTCGCGCAGGCGGCCCAGCAGCTCGGTTTCCAGTGCGGTGTAGAGTTTGACACGCCAGGTCCAGCGCACCACTTCGCCCAGCCACTTGTCGGCCGGGCGCCCTTCATCGCGAATACCGACCTGACGGGCAATGGCCACCTGGGCAGGATGCACCGGGGCGTCTTCTTCACCGGGCAAGCGAATGGCCAGCCCCAGAATCCCTTCGTTGCGGCCACGGAACATGGCCAGCGCACGGTGCGAGGGCACCTTGGCGAGTTTTTCGTCGTGCTCGAAGTAATCCGAAAACTTGGCGCCTTCCTGCTGCTTGCCTTCCAGCACCCGGGCGCTCAGCTCGCCTTCCTGCCAGAGCCGCTCACGCAGTTGGCCGATCAGCTCGGGGTCTTCGGCAAAGCGCTCCATCAGAACCTGCTTGGCACCGTCGAGGGCGGCCTTGGCATCTTCGATGGCGGGCACTTCCCCTTCTGCCGGGCGCAGGTAGCGTGCTGCTTCGTTTTCCGGGTCGAGGGTGGGGTCGGCCAGCAGCGCATCCGCCAGAGGTTCGAGACCGGCTTCCCGGGCAATCTGGGCTTTGGTGCGGCGCTTTTTCTTGAACGGGAGGTAGAGGTCTTCCAGGCGCTGCTTGGTGTCGGCAGCCTCGATGGTGGCCTTGAGCGCGGGGTCCAGCTTGCCTTGTTCATCGATGGCCGCCAGCACGGCTTCGCGCCGCTCTTCCAGTTCGCGCAGGTAACGCAGGCGCTCATCCAACTGGCGCAGTTGAGTATCGTCCAGCGCGCCGGTCACTTCCTTGCGGTAGCGGGCGATGAAGGGCACGGTGGCGCCGCCATCCAGCAATTCCACCGTGGCCAGGACTTGTTCAGGTCGTACGCCCAGCTCTGACGCCAGGCGCGCAATAATCCGTTGTTTGACATCCATAACGTGCAACCAGCTCATGCAGCCTTCGAGGTGCCGACACGGTACCACAAAGCACCTGTGCTGGCATGGCTTGCGCGCCCGAGACCGCCTTAGCGGTGGAATTGCTTCTCCCGCTCGGGCTGCCAGAAGATGGCATCCACTCGCAACTTCACTTCAGTGGCATTGGGTAGCGGCCATTCGATGACATCGCCCACCTTCAAGCCAATCAGCGCAGCCCCGATCGGCGCCATGACGGAAATACCATCTTCCACGCTGGCCAGCGCATGGGGATAGACCAGCGTGCGGATCATTTGCCGCCCACGGGTCAGGTCGGTGAAGCGGATCTGGCTATTCATGCTCACGACGTTATCGGGAATGTCCTGCGGGTCGAGCACCTCACCGCGCAGCAGCTCTTCTTCGAGCAATTCCGCCACCATCTGATCCTTTTCCGGTGCTTGATCGATCAGTCGCTGCAGACGCTCTGCATCGAGACGGTTGATGATGATTGGAGGACGCTGCCCCATGGTCTCTCTCCTTGATGATACCGACCATAAAAAACAGCCCTTCCCCAAAGGGAAAGGACTGTGGATATCCGCTACATGCAGGATAGCTTATTTAAAGTGACCCGGTAACTCAATCGACCAGGCCACTGACATGATCAGGTAACGCCCTGCTCGATCATGGCATCGGCGACCTTGCGGAAGCCTGCGATGTTGGCACCGAGCACCAGGTTACCGGGTTCGCCGAACTCTTCTGCCGTGTCAGCACACTGCTGATAGATATCGGCCATGATGCGCTTGAGCTTGTCATCGACCTTCTCTAGCGACCACTGCTCCATGCTGCTGTTCTGGGCCATTTCCAGCTGGCTCGTGGCCACGCCACCGGCGTTGGCGGCCTTGCCGGGGCCGTAGGCGAGCCTGGCGGCAATAAAGCGCTCCACTGCCGCCTTGGTAGAGGGCATGTTGGCCCCTTCACTGATACAGCTCACCCCGTTGGCGATGAGCGCCTGGGCATCCTGTTCGGTCAATTCGTTCTGAGTGGCACATGGAAACGCTACCTGCGCCGGTAGCCGCCATACGGCATGGCCATCGGCGGGGTAATCCCGTGCCGCCACATAGTGTGCCTCAGGATGCTCGTGAAGGTAAGCCTCCAGGGAAACACGCTCCACTTCCTTCAGACGCTTGAGCAGCCCCAGGTCGATGCCACGAGGGTCATGAATCATGCCCTTGGAATCACTGCAGGTCACCGGTAGTGCACCGAGTTCCAGCAGCTTTTCGATGGTATAGATGGCAACGTTGCCCGCGCCGGACACCAGGCAAGTCTTGCCTGCCAGACTCTCCCCCTGGGCGGCCAGCATGTTCTGGGCAAAGTAGACCGCGCCGTAGCCGGTGGCCTCCTTGCGCCCGAGCGAGCCGCCCCAATTCAGCCCTTTACCGGTCAGCACCCCTTCGTAACGCCCTGTCAGCCGCTTGTACTGGCCAAACAGATAGCCAATCTCGCGGGCGCCCACGCCGATATCGCCGGCGGGCACATCGCTATGGGGCCCCACGTGGCGGTACAGCTCGGTCATGAACGACTGGCAGAAGCGCATGATTTCGTTGTCCGACTTGCCCTTGGGGTCGAAGTCCGCGCCGCCCTTGCCGCCGCCAATCGCCAGGCCGGTCAGCGCGTTCTTGAAGATTTGCTCGAACCCCAGAAACTTGATGGTGCCTGCGGTCACGCTGGGATGAAACCGCAGCCCCCCTTTATAAGGCCCCAGGGCCGAGTTGAACTGCACTCGATACCCTTTGTTGACCTGTACCCGACCCTTGTCATCCAGCCAGCTGACGCGGAACATGATCTGCCGTTCAGGCTCGATCATACGCTCGATGATACTGTGCTGGTGATAATGCGGCGAACGCTCGAACAGGGGGCGCAAGCACTCGAGCACTTCCTCGGTGGCTTGATAGAACTCGGTTTGAGCAGGGCTACTCTTGGCTAGCCGCGCAAGGGTGTCATGAACGTAGGGCATGGCGTCGTACCGTTACCGTAATGAGACTGTCGTTATGCTGGCCAGCGCATGACGGTATTTAACTGTGACGGCGTTTTTCTGCATACCCTATGCCGGTTCGGTATGGGCAAAAAACCGGCCGCAACTCGACTAAAGTCGCAATTTTTTTGCCCACTATTGGTGCATTAACCAAATTTGATAAACGATGATTTAACGAAGCGCCGCGGAAAATAAAAAAGGGAGGGTGCCAGGCACCCTCCCTTGAAGCGATGAAACAGCGAGTATCAGGTCAGTTGCGGGCCAGCTTTGATGATCGCTTCGTTGACGCCTTCGAACTTCTTGAAGTTGTCAACGAACTTGGTGGCCAGGTCTTGCAGGTGACGGTCGTAGGCGTCGCGGTCGGCCCAGGTGTCGCGGGGGTCCAGCAGGCTGGAGTCCACGCCCGGCACGGCCAGCGGCACTTGCAGGTTCAGGCCGTCGATGTGCTTGGTCTCGACATCACGCAGGATACCTGACTGAATCGCGCTGATGATGGCGCGCGTGGTGGGGATCGAGAAGCGCGAGCCGCCTTCACCGTAGGCACCACCGGTCCAGCCCGTATTCACCAGGTACACCTGGGCGTCTTTCTTTTCGACACGCTTGATCAGCAGGTCGGCGTATTCACGGGCCGGACGCGGGAAGAACGGTGCGCCGAAGCAGGTAGAGAACGTTGCCGCCAGACCTTCGGAAGAGCCCATTTCCGTGGAGCCGACCTTGGCGGTGTAGCCCGACAGGAAGTGGTAGGCTGCGGCTTCCTTGGACAGGATGGACACCGGCGGCAGAACGCCCGACATGTCGCAGGTCAGGAATACGATGGCGTTGGGCTCACCCGCCAGGTTTTCGGCCACGCGCTTCTCGACGTGCTCCAGCGGGTAGGCGGCACGGGAGTTCTGGGTCAGGCTGTCGTCGGCGTAGTCCGGCTCGCGGCGGTCATCCAGCACGACGTTTTCCAGCACGGTGCCAAACTTGATGGCGTTCCAGATGACCGGTTCGTTCTTCTCGGAAAGGTCGATGCACTTGGCGTAGCAGCCGCCTTCCATGTTGAAGACGATGCCGTCGCCCCAGGCGTGCTCGTCGTCACCAATCAAGAAGCGCGCCTGATCCGCGGAGAGCGTGGTCTTGCCGGTGCCGGAGAGGCCGAAGAACAGGCAGGTTTCGCCATCTTCACCCACGTTGGCAGAACAGTGCATCGGCAGTACGTCGGCGGCGGGCAGCAGGTAGTTCTGCACCGAGAACATGGCTTTCTTCATTTCACCGGCGTAACGCATGCCGGCGATCAGCACCTTGCGCTCGGCAAAGTTGATGATCACGCAGCCGTCGGAGTTGGTGCCATCACGGTTCGGGTCGCACTCGAAGCCTGCAGCGTTGAGGATGGTCCACTCTTCCTTGGCGGCCTGGTTGTAGGCCAGCGGGCGCACGAACATGGTGCGGCCAAAGAGGTTTTGCCAGGCCGTTTCCGTGGTGACACGTACCGGCAGGTAGTGGGTGTTGTCGCTGCCCACGTGCAGCTCGGCCACGAAGCGCTCACGGCTTTCCAGGTAGTCTTCGACACGCGCCCACAGCGCCGAGAACTTCTCGGCGTCGAACGGGCGGTTGACGCTGCCCCAATCGATGCTGTCACGGGTGGAGGGCTCATCGACGATAAAACGGTCTTTCGGTGAACGCCCGGTGCGTGCGCCGGTGTTGACTACCAGGGCTCCGTTCGCCGAGAGGCGACCTTCACCACGGGCCACGGCGCGCTCGATCAGTTCGGCGCTGCTGAGATTGACGTGGGCTTGAGGAGCGGCTTGAGTCGTGGTCATGTCGATTCCTGGGCCTTGCGGCCGTTTATCTCGTTTACCGGGCGTCGTACGACGCCTTTAAAAGTCATCCCAACCACTCGCAAACGGGCTGGGCGCGCTGAAGTCCGGCGCATTATGGCAAAAAGAAAGCCCCCGGGAAACGGGGGCTTCTCGCAAATATCTTGTAGTTAAACTACTACAATGACACTACATTTTGTGTTGCAGCGCAGTATATTTTCAAACAACCGTTTGCTGGGCGCGCCGAGCGCATTGTCTCCTCTGGGGTGGCGCCAGGCCGCCTGAAAGCCCACCCCATCAGGAGCCGACTACACAATCAGTGAATGACTGGCGGTGGTGCGCCCGGGTCTTCCAACAAAATTTCAATATCTGCGGCGGTGTAGTGATATTTCGTGTGGCAAAAGTGGCATTGGGTGTCGATGGCGCCCTGCTCCTGGAGAATATCCATCAACTCTTCCTTGCCCAGGGTGTACAGCGCATGGCTCATACGCTCCCGTGAACAGGTGCAGCCAAAGCGCAGCGCCTTGGGTTCGAAGACCCTGACGGTCTCTTCGTGATAGAGCCGATACAGTACCTCACGCTGCTCCAGCCCCAGCAGCTCTTCGTTCTTGATCGTTTCGGCAAGGTGCACGCTGCGCTCCCAGGCATCCACGTCCTGGTTTTGCGAGGCATCCGGCAAGCGCTGCAGCAGCAGCCCACCCGCTCGCTGACCATCGGCGGCCAGCCACAGCCGGGTAGGTAGCTGTTCGGACTGGCCGAAATAGGCTTCCAGGCAGCCACTCAGCGTATCGTGATCCAGTGCCACGATGCCCTGGTAGCGGTGCCCCTCGTTGGGGTCCAAGGTGATCATGATCTGGCCGTCACCGACCAGCTCACGGAAGCTGGCCTGCTCGCTGGGCAGCGCGGCCTCTTCGGCGATACGTGCAATGGCGCGCAGCTCACCGCCCGGATTGGACTCTGCCATCAGCAGCGCCAGCGCGCCCTGGCCGCGCACTTCGATGCTGAGCGTACCGTCCAGCTTGACCGTATCGGTCAGCAGGGCCACCGCTGCCAGCAGCTCGCCCAGCAGGGCATTGACCGCCGGTGGGTAGGCATGACGATCGAGCACGTCCTGATAGGCGGTGCTCAGCGTGACGATTTCGCCACGCACGTTGGTTTGGTCAAACAGGAAACGCTGGATCTGATCAGACATAGTGAAACCATGAAGAGAGAAAGGGGAACGTCGACAAGGCAGGCGTCAGCGACGCTACTCGCCCTGCTGGCGTTGAAATCGGTGTATATCGCGGCGCTGCTTCTTATCGGGGCGCTTGAGGGGGTGCTGCATCGCTTCGTTGGTGAGCCGACGCGCCTCGGTTTCCTTGGCACGACGCTGGGCGCTGGCCTCGGTTTCGGCATACAGGGTGCGCGCTTCGGGAGCGCCCCTGCGCTGGTCTGAAAGCGCCGTGACTTCCACCTCGTAAATGTCCCAGCCCTGGGGCACGCGAATCAGCGCCCCCAGCTCGACGTTCTTGCTGGTCTTGGCACGCTCACCGTTATAGTGAACCTTGCCGCCTTCTATCGCTTTCTTGGCCAGGGCGCGGGTCTTGAAAAACCGTGCAGCCCATAGCCACTTGTCCAGGCGAACGCTGTCGCTCATTGGCACTCTCCTCATCTATTGGCTGCCCCTGAAGGCCGCCACTGGCGGATCACTCAGTGGCCGATGCCCAGGCCGCACTCATGGCAACAGTTGGGCAAATCGGTCCAGGGCCACGAACTCCTGCAGCTCTTTTTCGGGCCGCTGGCTATCGGGCTGTTTGATACCTAGCAAGTACTTGATCCCGAACTCTCTGGCGCTTTCAAGCACCCGAGCGTTGTCGTCGATGAACAGGGTGCGTGCGGGGTCGAAGGGTTCTCGCTCCTGCAGCGCGAACCAGAAGGCCTGCTCCTCCTTGGCAGCGCCAACGTCTTCCGAGGAGATGATGGCATCCAGGTAGTTTTCCAACCCGGTGAGCGGTAATTTCAGTGCAAGACTGGCGCGGTCGGCGTTGGTGGCCAGCACCACACGAGGATGGGCCTGCTTGAGCCAACCAAGGAAATCCAGTGCATCGCCACGTAACCCAATCAGGTGCTGTACTTCACGCTTGAGGGCCACAATATCGACGTTCAGCTCGCGGCTCCAATAGGCCAGGCTGTACCAGTTCAGAGTGCCCTGCTCACCGATGATGCGGCTCTTCAGCGCTTCCTGACTGGCTTGATCCAGTTGGTGCAGCTCGACGTAGCGGCGTGGCAGATGCTCCAGCCAGAAGTGGCTGTCGAAGTGGAGGTCCAGCAGCGTGCCATCCATGTCCAACAGCACCGTGTCGATCTCGCGCCAATCAATCATGGCCACTCCAGTCTTTGAGAGTAAGCGTGCTATTGTAGCGTAACCCGTTTTTTGCAGCCACGGAGGCATGATGGACCGCGACGATTCCACCACCAGCGACGTCACTGAGCGCTACCCGCGCAAGCCCACGATTCTGGCTCGTCACCCCGTGGCCCAAAGCCGCTTGTTTCAGATCGAGGCGCTGGACCTGCGCTTTTCGAACGGCGAGGAGCGCCAGTTCGAGCGCCTCACCGGCGCCGACCGTGGCGCCGTGATGATCATCGCCATGCCGGACCCGGAACACGTCTTGCTGATTCGCGAGTACGCGGCCGGTTTCGAGGACTACGTACTCACCCTGCCCAAAGGCTTGGTGGACCCCGGCGAGGATGTCGTGGCCGCCGCCAACCGTGAACTCATGGAAGAGTGCGGCTTTGGCGCCCACCGCATCGAGCCGCTGGTGGAACTCTCGCTGGCCCCCAATTACATGCGACACCGCATGCAGGTACTGATCGCCACCGACCTCTACCCCAAACGCCTGCCCGGCGACGAGCCCGAACCGCTGATCGTGGAAACTCACGCCATCGAAGAGCTCCCCGCACTGCTGCTTCGAGAAGACTTCCACGAAGCACGCGCCATCGCCGCCCTCTACATCGCACGCGACCGATTACGCGAAGAGCAGCGCAGCAACAGCATTGATTTGCTCTAGTGCCGTATTACCCCCCTGCGCCATCATCGGCAGCGCTCCTCGCGCTGCTTCGCAGGTGCGCTCCGCTTACGCCGCGCTACGGGTACCCCGACCCTCCAAATTCCGGCAACCCCCCGTAGCGCGGCGTAACGATTGAGCGAGAGCAACGAGCGAAAGAGGCACCCGCGAAGGGCGGCGGCCAGCCGCCCCGATCACGCCACCATCCCCCACCGTGCCACCGCCCACCCCCGAGCCCCCATCGGCAGCGCTCTCCGCGCTGCTTCGCGGGTGCGCTCCGCTTACGCCGCGCTACGGGTAACCCGCCCCTCCAAATTTCGGCAACCTCCCGTAGCGCGGCGTAACGAATCTTGCGAGGCACGAGCAAATGAGGCACCCGCGAAGGCGGCACCAGCCGCCCCGATGGAGCCACCACAACTAACCGCGCCACCGCCCACCCCCGAGCCCCCATCGGCAGCGCTCTTCGCGCTGCTTCGCGGGTGCGCTCCGCTTACGCCGCGCTACGGTTATACCGCCCCCAAGCACATACAGCCTCCCGTAGCGCGGCGTAACGAATCTTGCGAGGCACGAGCAAATGAGGCACCCGCGAAGGGCGGCGGCCAGCCGCCCCGATCACGCCACCATCCCCCACCGTGCCACCGCCCACCCCCGAGCCCCCATCAGCAGCGCTCCTCGCGCTGCTTCGCGGGTGCGCTCCGCTTACGCCGCGCTACGGTTATACCGCCCCCAAGCACATACAGCCTCCCGTAGCGCGGCGTAACGAATCTTGCGAGGCACGAGCAAAGAGGTACCCGCGGAGGGCGGCACCAGCCGCCCCGATCATGCCACCACAACCAACCGCGCCACCGCCCACCCCCGAGCCCCCATAGGCAGCGCTCCTCGCGCTGCTTCGCGGGTGCGCTCCGCTTACGCCGCGCTACGGGTACCCCGACCCTCCAAATTCCGGCAACACCCCGTAGCGCGGCGTAACGAATCTTGCGAGGCACGAGCAAATGAGGCACCCGCGAAGGGCGGCGGCCAGCCGCCCCGATGAGGCCACGAAACCACCCTGCCGCTCCACATTCAGGCAGGCATTCAATACACGGTCGGCTTTATGAGTGGTGCTTCAACGCTATCCAGCGGCGTTGGCGGTGGCTGTCGAGGCCGGCTTCGAGCAAGGTCATGCTGCGCAGGGCGTCCTCGACGGAGACTGGGAGGGGGGCTTGTTGGCGGATGGCGTCGGCAACGCCCTGGTAATAGGCGAGGTAGTCGCCGGGTAGCGTGGGGTGTTCGTGACTGACCAGCGGGGCATCTTCGCCTTGCCCTTTGCGTAGGGTGAGCGTGCCGGGAATGTCCTGCCCCCAGTGCGGGGTGGGGGTCTCGCCTGCTTTCAAGCGCGCTTCCTGTGGGTCGAGCCCCATCTTCACATAGCTGCCCAGCGTGCCATGCAGGCGGTAGCGGGGAGTGGGTTCGGCCACCAGGGTGCCTGCACTCAGGCTGACACGGCAGTCGTCGTACTCCAGCAAGGCCAGGAAGTCATCGTCGGCATGGGCGGCGTCTCGGCGCGCGCCGATCTCCAGCAGGATGGCGTGGGGCATGCCAAACAGCTCGCAGGCCTGGTCCAGCAGGTGAGGCCCCAGGTCGTACCAGATGCCGCCCCCGGGCGCGGCTTTTTCGCGCCAGCGGTCGCGCACCTCCGGACGAAAACGATCGAAGCGGGATTCGAAGCCCGTCACTCGCCCCAGCGTGCCTTCGGCCAGCAGTGCCTTGACGGTCAAGAAGTCGCTGTCCCAACGGCGATTGTGAAATACCGAGAGCAGGCACTCTTTATCCGCCGCCAGGGCCTTGAGCTGCCTGGCCTCCGACAGCGTGACGGAGAAGGGTTTGTCGACCACCACATGCTTGCCTGCCGCCAGCGCGGCCTTGGCCAGGGGAAAGTGAGTATCATTGGGCGTTGGGATAACGATCAGATCCAGATCCTTGCGTTGACACAGCGCCAGAGCCTCGCGCTCGACCGCCACCTGGGGCAAGTCGGCAGTCACCTTGCTGGCATCGCTGGAAGACACCGCCACCAGCTCCAACCCCGGTACCGCCTGAATCAGCGGCGCATGAAACGTTTTACTCGCAAAGCCATAGCCGACCAGGCCCACATTGATCGTCGCCTTCATGACGCTCCTCGATAGGTGTTGGGTGATATACCACAAAAAAAACAGCCCGCTTTCGCGGGCTGTGAGATACGCCGATCAATCCAGTTTGGAGAGGTCGCGTACCGCGCCCTTGTCGGCGGAGGTGGCCAGCAGGGCATAGGCCTTGAGAGCAGGCGTGACTTTGCGCGGGCGCTGCTCGACGGGCTTCCAGGCGTCCTTGCCACGCGACTCCATGGCCTCGCGGCGCTTGGCCAGCTCGGCATCGCTCAGCTGCACGTTGATGGTGCGGTTGGGGATGTCGATCAGAATGGTATCGCCCTGTTCGACCAGCCCGATGGCGCCCCCGGCGGCGGCCTCAGGTGATACGTGACCAATCGACAGGCCCGAGGTGCCCCCGGAAAAACGGCCGTCGGTCAGCAGCGCGCACGCCTTGCCCAGCCCTTTGGATTTCAGGTAGGAGGTGGGGTACAGCATCTCTTGCATACCGGGGCCACCTTTGGGGCCTTCGTAGCGGATGACCACCACGTCGCCCTCTTTGACTTTGCCATCCAGCACGTTGGCCACTGCCTGATCCTGGGACTCCACCACGTGAGCCTTGCCCTCGAATACCAGGATGGAGTCGTCTACACCAGCGGTCTTGACCACACATCCATCCAGGGCGATGTTGCCGTAGAGCACGGCAAGGCCACCCTCACGGGAGAAGGCGTGCTCCAGGTCGCGGATACAGCCGGTGGCACGGTCGCCATCCAGGCTTGGCCAACGGGCGCTCTGGGAGAACGCGGTTTGGGTCGGAATGCCCCCCGGGCCGGCCTTGAAGAACTCGACCACTTCTGAACTGGGCGAGCGCATGATATCCCACTCGTCCAGCGCGGCTTTCAGGCTGTCGCCGTACACGGTGGGCACCGAGGTATCCAGCACCCCCGCCCGGTCCAGCTCGCCCAGAATGGCCATGATGCCACCCGCGCGGTGCACGTCTTCGATATGGTATTTCTGAGTATTGGGCGCCACTTTGCACAGCTGCGGCACTTCACGGGAAAGGCGGTCGATATCCGCCATGGTGAAGTCGACTTCTGCCTCTTGAGCCGCCGCCAGCAGGTGCAGAATGGTATTGGTGGAACCGCCCATGGCAATGTCCAGGGTCATGGCATTCTTGAAGGCGGCCTTGTTGCCAATGGCGCGGGGCAGCAGGTGTGCCTCTTCGCCTTCGTAATAACGCTTGGCCAGCTCGACGATACGATGGCCCGCCGTTTCGAACAGGCGACGGCGATCGGCATGGGTCGCCAGCACGGTGCCGTTACCGGGAAGTGCCAGGCCCAGCGCCTCCATCAGACAGTTCATGGAGTTGGCGGTGAACATCCCCGAGCAGCTGCCACAGGTGGGACATGCGCTGCGCTCGACTTCTGCCAGGGTTTCGTCGTCGACGCTATCGTCTGCGGCCATGACCATGGCATCGACCAGATCCAGGCCGTGATCCAGAAGCTTGGTCTTGCCGGCTTCCATGGGGCCGCCGGAGACGAAAATGACGGGAATGTTGAGCCGCATGGCGGCCATCAGCATTCCGGGGGTGATCTTGTCGCAGTTGGAAATGCACACCAGCGCATCGGCACAGTGAGCGTTGCACATGTACTCGACGCTGTCGGCAATGATATCGCGGCTGGGCAGCGAGTAGAGCATGCCGTCGTGGCCCATGGCGATACCGTCATCCACGGCGATGGTATTGAACTCTTTGGCAACACCACCCGCTTTTTCGATTTCGCGGGCAACCAGTTGCCCCATGTCTTTCAGGTGCACATGGCCGGGCACGAACTGGGTGAACGAGTTGGCTACCGCGATGATCGGTTTGTGAAAGTCGTCATCCTTCATGCCGGTGGCACGCCAAAGGGCACGAGCGCCTGCCATGTTGCGGCCAGCGGTAGTGGTACGGGAGCGATACTGGGGCATGGTGTCCTCTACGTCTTTATCATGGCCCGCCACATACGAGGTGGCGGGCGGGTGAATCCAGCGGTCTTCGATTGTGGCATGAGCGAACCGCTGAGACTAGACGTAGACGACATCCAATACCCCACCCGCTTCAGAACGTCTCCCACTCCTCCGCGGCACGAGCCTTCACCAGCGGACGCTTCGACGGCGCTGACGAAGAGGCCGAGGGTGACGGCAAGCTGGCCGACTGCCCAGCACGCGCCACGCGAATCCGCGCCATTTCGCTGCTCTCCTCCTCGGCCCCTTCCAGGCGGAAAGCCGCGATCACGTTGGCAAGGTCCAAGGCTTCATTGGTCAATGCTGATTAAACGCACCGATCAGAAGGTCTCCCATGGCTCGTCCTGCTGGTGGCCAAGCGCGTGACGGGATGGCGCGGCTGCTTGCTGAGGCACGGCTTTCTTGACCCGCGCCAGCTTCTCCCGAGCCGCCGCTACGCTCTCGTCCTGGGCACCCTCCAAACGGAAAGCATCGACCACGTTGGCCAGTTCGAAGGCTTCCAGGGTCAGGTTGTCTGCGGAGGCGGCAATGGACTGAACCTTGGTGGCATTTTGCTGTGTGACGTTGTCCATCTCCGCAATCGCCGAGTTGATCTGGCCGATTCCACTGCTCTGCTCGCTGGAAGCGGTGCTGATCGAGGCCATCAGTTCGCTCACCTGATTGACCTGACGCACGACGTTCTCGATGGCGCTTTCGGCCTGCTCCACGGCGCTGCGCCCACCGCTGACTTCCTGAGTGGTGCTGTCGATCATCTTGCGGATTTCCTGGGCAGCATCAGCACTGCGGCTGGCCAAGGTACGCACTTCGCTGGCCACCACGGCAAAGCCGCGACCATGCTCCCCGGCCCGAGCGGCCTCGACGGAGGCGTTCAGCGCCAGGATATTGGTCTGGAAGGCAATGCCATCAATCACGCCGATCATCTCGGTCATCTTCTCGGCGCGCTGGGCAATGCGCTGCATGCGCTCCACCAACTGCTCCATTTGCTGGCGGGTTTCCTGAGTGCTGTGGGCGTTCTGCTGCGCGAGCTCGGTGGCCTGGCGCGCGTTGTCGGTATTCTGCTGCACGGTAGAGGTCATCTCTTCCATGCTGGAGGCCGTTTGCTGCAGCGAGGAGGCCTGTTGCTCGGTACGCGATGCCAGCTCCTCGTTCTCGGCGGCGATCTGCTGAATCGCAGGCGTCACCACCGCCACTCGGTTTTCGACCTCGCTGACGATACTGGAAAGGCTGAAACGCATGGTGTCCAGTGAATAGAGCAGCTCTCCCAGCTCATCGTTGCTTTGACGACGCTCACGGGCGGCCAGGTTGCCTGCGGCAATCTGGAAGGTCATGTAGCGCGCTCCCGCCAGGCTGCGCATCACCGAGCGCAGGATCATCACGCTCAAGCCGATCATCACCAGTAGCCCTACGGCCATCAGCACCAGTTGCGCCACCAGCATCTGCTGACGGCCCTGATGCGCCAGAGCCACCAGCGCATGGGCGCCTTCCCGCTCGGCATCGACGAGCTGGTCACTCAACTGTCGCAACTGCTCGGTGGCGGGCTGCACGGCATCATTGAAAGCTTCGAACGCGGCAAAGCCGTTGGCCTGACTGACCGCCGTCATGGCGCTGGTCACGCCAGTGATCCAGGCATTCAACGACGCCTCGACCACTTGCAGCACGTCAGGAGCGGCTGCGCTATCCGACTCATACTCATCCCACAGGGTCTGGACCGACTGAGTGACTTCTTGCAGCCGCGATTCAAGGGCCACCAAGTCTACCCGGCGCGGGTTGCGCACCGCGGGCTCCAGCTGTTCGACGGTGAGCCCTACCTGGCGCTCCATGAGCTGCAGGTTGGCAATCGCCTCGAGCCCCGAGCGGTTCAGCGTATCCAACCGCTCCCCCGACACCATCAACCCATAGACGCCAAGCCCCCCCGCCATGCCCAGCAGCAACAGCGCGGTAATGACCATCCCCGTCAGCTTGGCCTTTAAACTACTGAACTGAAAGCGCGCCACAAGCCCACCCAGGCCACGCCGAATCAGTGCCCCCTGGTGCAACCGATAGCGGCGCGATTTGCCCTTGGCACGAATCTCGGCATACACCTGCTCGGCCCGGGCGATCCGCTTGGCAGACGCCTTGCGGCGCAGCGAGGTATAGCCCACGATCCGCTCGCCATCGCGCAGCGGTGCCACGGTGGCATTGACCCAGTAGTGATCGCCGTTCTTGCGACGGTTCTTGACCGTACCCTGCCAGGTGCCGCCTGCCTGGATGGTTTTCCAGAAGTCGGCGTAGGCGGCCTCGGGCATGTCCGGGTGTCGGATCATGTTGTGGGGTGCCCCCATCAACTCCTCACGGCTGTAACCGCTGACCTCCACGAAGGCTGCGTTGGCGTAGGTCACGTTGCCTTTCAGGTCGGAGCGAGAAATCAGAACGGTTTCTTCGTCCAGCACGTATTCGCGCTGTGTCACAGGCTGGTTGTTACGCATCGCGGCCCCCAGGGGTGTTATTCGATTTTTTTGAGTTCTCTCATTATCCAACGTATTAAGTCGCGTTAATCCTCAGATAGCCATATAAAAAACGCCGCTATTCAAAGAGCGGCGCCGAAAGGAGAGACCGATAACCTACTAAGCCCTTTACTGGTTACCAGGGCTTACCCGACGTTACTTGAACACCACGTTGGCCACATCTCGGTAACGGCTGGCGAAGTGAACCGTCATGCCTTCTTTCAGGTACTCCGGCAGCTCGTCGTAATCGCGACGGTTGGCTTCCGGCAGGATCACTTCGAAGATGTCACTGCGCCGGGCAGCAATGACTTTTTCGCGTATCCCGCCCACCGGCAGAACCTGCCCGGTCAGGGTCAGCTCTCCGGTCATGGCCAGCGGGCGATTGATGGCCTGGTGCTTGGCCAGTGACAGTAGCGCCGTAGTCATGGTGACCCCGGCCGATGGGCCATCCTTGGGTGTTGCCCCTTCGGGTACGTGCAGATGCACGAACGCGGAATCGAAGAAGTCGGCATCGGCACCGAACTCGGCCAAGTGCCCCAAGGTGTAGCTGTAGGCGATATTGGCCGACTCCTTCATGACCTCCCCCAACTTGCCGGTGAGCTTGAAGCCTCGGTCCAGGGAGTGGATCTTGCCCGCTTCGATGGGCAGCGTGGCGCCCCCCATGGAGGTCCAGGCCAGGCCGGTCACGACCCCTTCACCCTTGAGCACTTTTTCCTTGCGGAAAAGCGGCGCGCCCAGGAACTCTTCCAGGTTCTTGACCGAAATCTTGACTGTTTCCACCTGCTCTTCAAGCAACTTGACCGCCGCCTTGCGCACGATGCGGTGCAGCTGTTTTTCCAGCTGACGTACCCCCGCTTCGCGGGCGTAGCCGTCGATGACCTGCTTGAGGGCGGCATCGGTCAGGTTGATGCGTTTTTTCGGCAGGTTGTCACGCTTGAGAAGCTTGGGCCACAGGTGGTGCTTGGCGATCTCCAGCTTCTCTTCGGCGATGTAGCCGGACAGGCGAATCTGCTCCATGCGGTCCAGCAGCGGGCCGGGGATGCTGTCCAGGGTATTGGCCGTACACACGAACAGCACCTTGGAGAGGTCCATGCGTACGTCCAGATAGTGGTCCAGAAAATCCACGTTCTGCTCGGGGTCCAGCACTTCGAGCAGCGCCGAGGCGGGGTCGCCCTGGAAGGACTGGCCCAGCTTGTCGATCTCATCGAGCATGATGACCGGGTTTTCAACCTCCACTTCCTTGAACGCCTGCACCAGCTTGCCGGGCATGGCACCGATGTAGGTGCGTCGGTGGCCTTTGATCTCGGCTTCGTCGCGCATGCCACCCACCGAGAAACGATAGAACTCACGCCCCAGCGCCTCGGCAATGGAGCGGCCGATGGAGGTCTTGCCCACCCCCGGCGGCCCCACCAGCAGCACGATGGAGCCCCCCACATCGCCTTTGAACGTGCCTTCGGCCAGGAACTCGATGATGCGCTCCTTGACGTCTTTCAGGCCATCGTGGTCTCGGTCCAGCACCTCACGGGCATGGCCAAGGTCCAGCTTGTCCTGGCTGGTGACGCCCCAGGGCAGCGATGTCAGCCAGTCCAGATAGTTGCGCGTGGTGCCATACTCCGGCGAGCCGGTTTCCAGCACGCTGAGCTTGTTGAGCTCTTCGTCGATGCGGGCCTGAACACGCTCCGGCACCACCAGAGACTCCAGACGGTTCCTGAACGTATCCACGTCGTTCTCGCGGTCGCCCTTGGAGATGCCCAGCTCACGCTGTATCACCTTCAACTGTTCACGCAGGAAGAATTCACGCTGGCGCTCCTGCATCTGCGCGTTGACCTGCTCGCTGATTTCGCTTTGCAGCTGGGCAACGTCGATCTCCTTGCGCAGCAGCGGCAGCACCTTGTGCATACGCTCCGCCACGGGCAGTGTGGCCAGCACGTCCTGCAATTCAGGGCCTTTGGCCGAGGTGATAGCCGCGGCAAAATCGGTGAGCGGCCCAGGCTGATGGGGGCTGAATCGATTGAGGTAGTGCTTCAGCTCCTCCCCATACAGCGGGTTGATGGGCAGCAGTTCCTTGATGCCGTTGATGATCGCCATGGCGTAGGCCCGGGTTTCTTCATCTTCGGCATTGACCGGCTCTTTCGGGTAGGTCACTTCCACCAGATAGGGCGGTTCCTTGGAGAGCCAGCGCTGAATCTTG
This sequence comes from Halomonas sp. KM007, assembly GCF_050709225.1. Lineage (NCBI taxonomy): Bacteria > Pseudomonadati > Pseudomonadota > Gammaproteobacteria > Oceanospirillales > Halomonadaceae > Halomonas > Halomonas sp. KM007. The sequence continues at coordinate 694,961 of NZ_CP136131.1, forward strand.
AAACGCTGCAGGCCCTGGGCAATGAACTGAATCTGCTGCTCTTCGTTTTTCAGCTTGTGCACCTTGACGGCCGTTCCGATCTCGGGGAAGCCGTCATGATCCAGGGAGTGCACCCCTTGTTCTCCGACGAACGCTACTCCAATGGTGTGATGTGGCGTATTGCCAACGCGGCGCATGGTCTCTTCCCAGCGCTCACGATTGATCACCAGAGGCTGTACCTGGGCGGGAAAGAACGGGCGGTTGTGAATTGGCAGCAGATAGATGCGCTCGGGCAGCATGTCGCTGGCAGGCACCAGTGAATGGGTGCGCTCACCATCCGAGCGGTGGTCGTTTTCGTTGTGGTGTTCTTCGTGACGGTCCGAATGCTCGCCTGCGGCGAGCCAATCGAGGTGTTCGTGATCGCGGTCGTAATCCTGGTCGCTCATGCGCCCTCCCCATCCACAGTAACCAGCAGCAGTGGCCAGCAAGGGGTTTGCCTGCCACTGTCGCCGCTTCGTATGGTTACTGGGATGTGGGCAGCCAGGGAAAACTTCAACCCTGAGCGCCATTTGACAGCGTACTTATTGGTGGAACGTTACGGCCACAGTGTCGGCATGGGACGACCATTGACGCGCCAGACGCCGCGCACCACGTCGAATTGCAGCTCCCGGGTACCGAGGGGCAACCCCAGCCACAGGGCCGCTACGGTAGGGGCGTCGTGCCAGATGAAGTCGCCGTCGATACGTGCCCGCCAGCGCGCTTGCTCCTCGGGCTTGTTCAGCGAGACGACGCGCAATCTATCCAGCTGTCGACCGTCGAAAAACAGCGCCCCGTCTGCGGCAACTTGCAGGCCGAGCAGCGGGCTATCGAGCTCGATGGTGGTCACATCGAGCCGCGGAGAGTCGCTCAATACTTGCAGCAGATCAGGTTCCAGCCGCGCCAGCAGCCCTTCGGCCATGGGCAGCGCGGCATCCCCCCAGGCAGCTTCCTGGCGCAGCCGACGGATCACCTGTCGCACGGCATCACCGTTCAGCCGCGACAGTTCGGCCGCGACACGGCCGCTCAGCAGCGGTGTCTCCGGCGCTTCGCTGGGCACCAGCACCTCGCCCAGCACCAGCTCTCCCTGAATGCTCAGCTCGGTTTCATCCAGGGTCATCTGGCTGTAGAGATCCAGAGGGGTGATCTGGATATCGTAGGCGGGGTAGTGCATCGACAGGCGGTCGATGCGCAGGTGGTCACGCTGGGTGAAATGGTAGGCATCGTCGATGTAGGTATAGCGGCTTTCCAGGGTGGTGGGCCCCAGTGTCAATTGAGACAAGCCATCGGTCAGCGTCAACTGGTCGAACAATCCCCGCAGGCGCCAATCGCCAAACATGCCTTCCAGGCGAACCCGAGCGCCCCGAACATCCAGTTCCCGACCATTCTGCTGGATCACGAAGGGCGCCAGCGCCAAACGCAGCTCGGTGCGACCACTCAGCGTTTGATAGCGACCCTGCCAGCGCGGCACGGAGGGGGCAGATACATCGCCCACGGCCTTTTGCAGCACGCTGTCCAGGCGAGGCAACAGCGTGCCCTGCACATCGGTGGAGAGCAGGCCGTGGCGGGCGTGGTAGGTCAACTCCAGCCGCCAGGGACGGCCCAGCAAGGGCGACAGCACGAGCTGACCACGGGAGGTCAACCAGCCCTGACGGCTATCCAGGCGCTCTACCCGCCACTCCCCTCTGGCTTCCAGGTCATCCAGCGCCTGACGCAGGCTCCGTTCGAACAGGATGCTCGATAGCAGCTGCGCGACCATCCAGATCACGGCAATCACCGAGAGGATAGGCACGATCAAACGTTCCTTGCGCATGCTATCTCCTTGTATGGCCTCCTGAAAAAGCGCAGCGCCTGCTATCGAGCGTCGACTAGTGGAGCCAGAACCACAAATGCATGGTACTCCAGGCGTAGATGCCCGCCATGACGTCGTCGATCATGATGCCAAAGCCCCCGGCGACCCGGCGGTCGGCCCAGCGAATGGGCCAGGGCTTGAACACATCGAAAATGCGAAAGACGATGAACCCCCAGATGGCCGCCTCCCAGGAAAAGGGCACGGCGGCCATGGTGATCCAGTAACCGACGAACTCGTCCCAGACGATGCCGGAGTGGTCGTGTACCCCCAGGTCATGGGAGGTTTTATCGCATAGCCAGACACCGACGATGAAGGCCACGAACACGATACTGAGATACCAGACCAGCGGCAGGTCCGCCATCATCCAATAGAAGGGAATCGCCGCCAGCGTGCCGAAGGTGCCAGGCGCCCAGGGCACGGTGCCACTCCCCAGGCCAAAGGCGAAGAAGTGAGTGGGGCGTCGCCAGACGCTGGCCGGTGCACGGTTCATTGGACACCCCCACGAAAGTGCTGCCAGCCAGACTCGGCCAACGGCGCCACGCCGCTGATGCCAGGCGTATCGGTGCACTGGCCAATCACGCTGAGCGCGATCCCCTGCTCTGCCAGCCGTTGCCTGGCCAGGGAAACGTGCGACGGGGGGAGCGTGACCAGCAGCTCGTAGTCGTCGCCTCCGGAAAGGGCTGCCCGCTGGGCTACTTGCGCGCCCAGACAGGCTTCCAGCCCTTCCGCCAGCGGCAGTTGCTCTGCTTCCAGCGCAGCCCCCACCTGGGAAGCTTCACAAAGATGCGTGAGATCCGCCAGCAGGCCATCGGAGATATCCAGCGCCGCGCTGGCCAGGCCACGCAAGGCAACACCCGCCGCCAGGCGAGGCTGGGGCAACAGATAGCGCTGGAGCAACGGGTGCTGCATGTCTCTTTCACCCTGTTGCCACAGCGCTAGCCCGCCCGCACCACCGCCCAAAGCGCCCGTGACGGCAATCACATCGCCGGCACGAGCCCCGGAGCGGGTCAATGCTTCACCGGAGGGCACTTCTCCCATCACCGTCACGGCTATGCTCAGCGCTCCTGCGGTGACATCACCCCCCGCCAGCGTGGTCTCATGCCGACGGCACAGCTCATGGAAGCCATCGGCATAGCCCGATAGCCACGCCTCGGCAGCCGCACTGCTGGGGAACGCACGCTGGTCGAGGGTCAGCGCCATCAAGCACCAGCGGGAGCGTGCCCCCATGGCCGCCAGGTCGCTGAGCGCCACGGCCAGGGCGCGATGGCCAACCGCATGGGCAGGCGCATCATGGGGAAAGTGCACGTCTACCACGGAGGTATCCACACTGACCACGAGCTGCTGCCCCGACTGGGGCAGCAGTAAGGTGGCGTCATCGCCGCATCCCAGGGCAACGCCATCCGTCGCTTTCGCCTCCTGCGGCGACATGAAGAAACGTCGAATCAAATCAAATTCGGCAAGCACAAAGGCCCCTTAAACGCTTGATCAGGTCGCCCGCTTACAAGCGGCGGGCGCTGACTTCGGCACTTCGCAAGCGGTTGGCCAGCTTGTCGAGAATGCCATTCACGTACTTATGGCCGTCGGTGGCGCCAAACGATTTTGCCAGCTCAACGCCTTCGTTAATGACCACGCGGTAAGGCACTTCCATGCGGCGCGAGAGCTCGTAAGCGCCCAGGCGCAGAATGGCCAGTTCTACCGCGTCCAGGTCTTCCAGACGACGATCCAGCAGCGGTGCAATGTCACGGTCCAGCTCGGCTTTGAAGCGCACCGTGTTGTGCAGCAGCTCATGAAACAGCGCTTTGTCGGCGATTTCCATGACCTTGACCCAGTTCTCGTGGTCTTCCAGGTCGTCGTCCGCCTTCTGGCTACGAAATTCGGCTTCGATGGTCGAGATCGATTTGCCGGTCATGTGCCATTGATATAACCCTTGTACCGCCAACTCCCTTGCGGCGTGGCGTCCCTGCTGTGCCGCAGAGGACTTGCGCTCACGTCGCTCGCTCATTGGTCATCTCCTGCGGGCAGTGCACGCAGCAGCGATACCATTTCCATGGCGGCCATGGCGGCTTCGGTGCCTTTATTGCCTGCTTTGGTGCCCGCTCGTTCGATGGCCTGTTCGATGGACTCCACGGTCAGCACGCCGTTGGCGACCGGCGTGTCGAACTCCAGCTGCAGGTGATTGATGGCCGTGTTGCAGCCACCCGCTACGTATTCGAAGTGCGGCGTGCCGCCACGAATGACCGCGCCCAGCGCGATGACGGCATCCGGCTTCATGACGCGAAGCACGCGCTTGACTGCCAACGGCAGTTCCCAGGCTCCCGGCACGTGCACGATATGGATTTGCTCGGCATCGACGCCGTGGCGGGTCAGGCTGTCCACTGCGCCTTCTACCAGGCTATCGACCACATGGTGGTTGAAACGCCCCACCACGATGACATAACGGCCATCTACGTCGACAAAAGTGCCTTCAACTTGCGAAAGGGATTGCATCGATTTATTCCTGCTGAGTAGTTGGCTCATACGCCGTGTCGTTGGGCCCCAGGCGCTCGACCACTTCAAGATCGAACCCGGAAAGCGCCGAGAATTTCCACGGGGAGCTGAGTAGCCGCATCTTGCCGACGCCCAGATGGCGCAGAATTTGCGAACCCGTACCAATGGTTAAATAGTTGCCGGCTCCGTCCGAGTCATTGGTACGCGGTTGGCGTACCCGATCCAGGAAGATGTCCAGCTGGTCTTTGAGATCCTGATGCGGCCGTCCGTCATCGATCAGGACGAACACACCGGCGGGCGCTTCGGCGATTTCACGCAGGGCGCGGTGGGAATCCCAGCGGCACTGTTCGCCTTTCATCAGCCCCAGCACGTCGCGCAGCGTATCGGCCAAGTGTACACGAACCGTGGTGGGCTGCTCGGCGGTGGGCTGGCCTTTCACCAGCGCCAGGTGGTGAGCGCCCTGAATGCGGTCACGGAACACATGCAGCGCCAGCTCGCCATGCACCGTGGACACACGGCTGGTCTCGATGGCATCGACGGTCTGTTCGTTGACGATCCGGTAGTGGATCAAATCGGCAATGGTACCGATCTTGATGCCATGGGCCTTGGCGAAGGCTTCCAGCTCGGGACGGCGCGCCATGCTGCCATCGTCGTTCATGATTTCACAGATCACGCCGCTGGGGTCGAGCCCTGCCAGCGCCGCCAGGTCGCAGGCCGCTTCGGTGTGCCCTGCCCGGCGCAGTACGCCACCCGGCTCGGCCATCAGCGGAAAGATATGACCTGGCTGAACGATATCCGTGGGCTTGGCATTGGGTGCGGCGGCGGCCTGCACCGTACGTGCACGGTCCGCGGCAGAGATGCCGGTGGTCACGCCTTCGGTCGCCTCGATGGACAGCGTGAACTTGGTGCCAAAACCGGACCCGTTGTCACGCACCATGAGCGGCAGGTTGAGCTGCTCGCAGCGCTCCCGGGTCATGGGCATGCAGATCAGACCGCAGGCATAACGCGCCATGAAGTTGATATGCTCTGGCTTGACCAGTTCGGCCGCCATGATGATATCGCCTTCGTTTTCGCGATCCTCATCGTCCATGAGGATCACCATTTTGCCCTGGCGAATGTCTTCTACCAGCTCGGCGATAGGGGACAGGCCCTCAGAAGCGGAGTGCGCCATGGAATCTCCAAAAAAAAGTGGTCGCATGGGATGCGATTTCGGGCGTCAGGGTACCTTGCTATGGCCGCTTGCGCTAGTCGATCACGGGGGTCGCGATAATCTGCCAGTCCTGACCTACCTGGCGGGACTCCTTGATCACTAGGCGCTTTTGATCCGCCATTCGGGTGATCCCCGGCAGCTCGAACAGCGGGCGGGCGTCGCCTCCCAGCAGCGTGGGGGCGACGAACAGCTGCAACTCATCGACTAGCTGCGCATCCAGCAGCGCCCCGGCCAGCGTCGCACCGGTCTCTACCAACAGCTCGTTTACCTGCTCATTATCGGCTAACCAGCGCAGCATGTCAGCAAGCTCGACACGCCCGTCGGCGGCGCTGGGCAGGACCTGGATCTCGGCACCGGCCGCTTCCAGTCGCTGACGCTTGTCGGGGCTGTGCTGGTCGGTGGTGATGATCAGCGTGCGCCCCGGCTCGCGCAGGCAGGCCGCCGCCAGCGGCAGCCGCAACCGAGAATCCAGAATGACCCGCAGCGGTTGGCGCAGCACGATCTCATCGGCCTGGGGCAGCGCCAGCTGTTCGGCACGCACCGTCAACCGCGCATCGTCCATGATCATGGACTCCACGCCACTGAGAATCGCGCTGGAGCGTGCTCGCAGGCGCTGCACCTGGGTGCGCGCCTGCGGGCCGGTGATCCACTGAGACTCCCCCGATCCCATGGCCGTTCGACCATCGAGGCTCATCGCCATTTTCAAGCGCACGAACGGTCGCCGTGACTGCATGCGCGACACGAACCCAGGATTGAGCGCCCGAGCATCCTGTTCCAGCAGGCCCACGTGGACTTCGATACCGGCAGCCTTCAAGTGGGCAATCCCCCGCCCACTCACTTGCGGATTGGGGTCTTCCATGGCCACCACCACGCGCCCTACGCCTGCATTGGCCAGCGCCACGGCACAGGGGCCGGTACGCCCGGTATGGGAACAGGGCTCCAGCGTCACATAGGCCGTGGCCCCCCGGGCCTGCTCCCCAGCGGCTGCCAACGCATGCACTTCGGCATGAGGCTCACCGGCGCGCAGGTGGTAGCCTTCCCCCACCACCTGGCCCTCGGCCGAACGATCATAGCGAACGATGACGCACCCCACGCGGGGATTGGGGTCCGTGGTATACAGGCCGTGGCGGGCCAGTTTCAGGGCGCGGGCCATGAAACGGTGGTCTGCAACAGAGAACAGGCTCATCCTTCAGCCTCTTTCGACGCGGGCCCACTGGCAGCGTCATCGCCAGGCTCTTGAGCAGGTTCCTGAGACAGCCGGTCGATTTCAGCCCGAAACTCGTCCAGATCCTGAAACTTGCGATACACCGACGCAAAGCGAATATACGCCACCTGATCCAGGCTGCGTAGCGCCTGCATGACGGCCTCGCCCACGTCACGGGCATTCACCTCGCGGTCACCGCGGGCACGCAGGGATTGGCGGATACGCTCCACGGCGGCTTCGATGGCTTCCGCGCTGACCGGGCGCTTTTCCAACGCCCGCAGCATGCCAGCCCTTAACTTGGCCTCGCTGAAGGTCTCCCGCGAGCCATCCGACTTCACCACCCTGGGCATGATCAGCTCCGCCGTTTCGTAGGTCGTGAAGCGCTCATGGCAGCTTGCACACTGGCGGCGACGACGCACCTGATCACCTTCTGCCACCAGGCGTGAGTCCGTCACTCGTGTATCGTTTGCACCACAAAAAGGACAATGCATGGCAGTCAACCTATTGTCGGTACGCACCTGCAAGTGCGCTCAGCGTGTCAGCCCCGTAGATACCAGCCATGCCAACGGGCTGCCTGCTATCTCTTGTTTTTTAAGCTATTTTAAGATCCATCCAAGGATCGTTGGGTAAACCGTCTCATTACCGCTTGTCATGCCTGCAAAAGCAGACGTACTCATGACTTGTACGTCATTTCGCACACTATTCTCCTGTATTGTAACGATTTGGCACACAAGCTGCAGCGTTTGTCTAGGGTTGAATGAAAGGAGGCACCCATGACGGCATTTGAGCTCAGGCTACAGCGTTACTTGACCCACCTGTACGGCGAGCGCGCAGGAGAGGTACAGCGGCGCCTCGAACAGCATCTGGCCCACTTCCGACCGCTGCTTCCAGCGGCGCCTTTATCTGCTGAGCAGAGCGGCATTGCACCAACATGGAGCGAAAAGGATCAGTGGGTCATCAGCTATGGTGACTCCATCGTGGCAGACGGCACGCCCCCATTGGGCGTACTGAACCACTTTCTGCAGCGCCACCTGGGGGAGACGATCAGCGGGGTACATGTCCTGCCCTTTTTCCCCTGGAGCAGCGACGACGGTTTTTCGGTCATCCATTACCGAGAAGTCAACCCCGAACTGGGGGACTGGTCGCATATTCGTGACCTGGCCAGCCACTATGACGTGATGGGCGATCTGGTGCTCAACCATGTTTCCCGTGAATCGCTGTGGTTCGTGGATTATCTGACCGGCAGCCTGCCGGGGCGGGATTACTTCATCGAGGTGGACCCAGATACCGATGTTTCCCAGGTCACGCGGCCACGCAGCAGTCCGCTGCTCGTGCCTGTCTCCACCCGCCGGGGCACCCGCCACCTGTGGGCCACGTTTTCGGAAGACCAGATCGACCTGAATTTCGAGAACCCGGATGTCCTGCTGGAATTCGTCGGCATCCTGCTGTTTTACCTGCAGCAGGGAGTGCGAATCATCCGCCTCGATGCCGTGGCATTCCTATGGAAGCGGCTGGGCACGGCCTGTATTCACCTGCCCGAAACCCATACCGTGGTACGCCTGCTACGCGCCATCGTCGATGAGATCGCCCCCGGCACCTTGATCATCACCGAAACCAACGTGCCCCATGCCGAAAACATCAGCTATTTCGGCCTCGAACGCCTGGCGGAAGGCCCGCCGGACGAAGCGCACATGGTGTACCAGTTCGCGCTGCCCCCGCTGCTGCTGCACACCCTCACCCGTGGGGAGGCCAGCACACTGCAAAGCTGGCTATCCAGCCTGCCGGTACTGCCTGAACACTGTACTTACCTCAACTTTACCGCCAGCCACGACGGCATCGGGGTACGCCCGCTGGAGGGCCTGCTGCCGGACCACGAACGGGACGCCCTGCTGGAGCTGATGCACCGCTTCGGTGGCTTCGTCAGCATGCGCAGCAACCCGGACGGCAGCGACACACCCTACGAAATCAACATTACCTGGTTCGAGGCCATGCGCGGCACCCGGCGCGGCCCCGACCCTTGGCAGATTGCCCGCTTCCTGTGCAGTCAGGCCATCATGCTCAGCCTGCAAGGCATTCCTGCACTCTACCTGCACACCCTGACCGGCACGCTCAACGATGTCGAAGGTGTCGAGCGCAGCGGGCGGCTGCGCTCCATCAACCGGCGTCGCTGGCCGCTGGACGAACTGGAGCTGCTGCTGGAAAGCCCCTCTACCCCGACCCACGATGTCTTCCATGCCCTGCGTCGGCTGTTGGACCTTCGCCGCCAGGAGCCCTGCTTTCATCCCAACGTTCCCCAGCAGGTCATCAGCACGCCCGCGGAGCTGCTGGCCATCGAGCGCGGTCCGCTGGCCAATGGCCGACGCTTGCTGGCCCTGTTCAACGTCACCGACCGCCGCATAGCCCTCGACCAAGGCGGCGAGGCATTGACTCAGCGACTGCAGCAGCACGCCTGGCAGCCGCTGGATACCTCGTCTTCGCTTCACCCGCCGGCATCCCTGCCTCCCTATGCCGTGCTCTGGCTGGTGGCTAACGCCTGACGCCATGCGACATAACGTCTCAGGACAGAACAAGATAATCCTTTAATAATCCTGTCCTGCGACACTGTCCATCCAATTCTACGGTGGATACGTGAGCGTTTATGTTGCAACAAAGCCTGGCCATTGGCCCCATGGGGTTCAGCCTGCATCAGTTGATCATCGGTTTTGCCTTCTTACTCGCCCTGTTGGTAGGCGCCCTGCTGGGCAGGCGCCAGCAGGTTTCGGTCAGCGACACCCTATTTACTCTGCTGATGGTCGCCCTGCTGTCGGCCAGGCTGGTGTTCGTCGTGCGTTACTGGGGGGAATACGACGGCATGCTCGCGCGCCTGGATATTCGTGACGGTGGCTTTGACCTGCTGGCCGGTGCGTTGGCCGGGATGGGGTATGGCGTCTGGGCACTGTGGCGCTCGCCGCGCCAACGCGCGCCGCTGGGCGCTGCCATGCTCACCGGCGGTCTGGTGTGGGGCGTCACGCTGGGCAGCACCCTGCTCATCGAACAGCAGACCCGGCCGCTGCCCACCACCCCGCTCAGCACCCTGGAAGACACCCCCATCAGCCTGCCGGAGCTGGCTCAGCAACAGGGCCAACCCATGGTAGTGAACCTGTGGGCCAGCTGGTGCCCGCCCTGCATTCGCGAAATGCCGGTCTTCGAAGCGGCTCAGCAGCAGGAGCAGGACGTGACGTTCGTGTTCGTCAATCAGGGGGAGAGTCTTCCACAAATCAACCGCTTCATGGCAGAACATGGCTTTCAGCTCGACAACGTCTGGCAAGACCCGCGCAATGCGCTGGGTCAAGTGACAGGTGCCCATGCCATGCCCACCACGCTTTATTATGACGCCCAGGGCCAATTGGTCAGCACCCACTTTGGCGAGCTTTCCCGGGCCACCCTGAACGATGGGCTATCACGTATTCGTTAAGCCTTCTACAGCGTGATCATGAGTTACCCGCTGCCGCGAGTGCGGCCTATTTGAGGATAAAGTGATGCAACGGATGTTTCCCATTCAGACGGGCCGTCTGACCCTGCTGGCTGCGCTGAGCGGCTTTGCCATTACCAGCCAGGCCGATGCTCTACCCGCCCCGGTGCAAGCCCTGGCCGACCAGGGCATCAGCATTCACGGGCAGTTCGAGGCCCCCGGCGGCATGCGCGGCTATGGTGCCAGCGTGCAAGGCCAGGACATGGCCATCTACCTGACCGCCGACGGCGAACACGCCATTGTCGGCACACTGATGGACAGCGCGGGCAATGACCTGACCGAAGCGCAGCTGGACGAACATGTGCGCGTCCCGCTCGAAGCCGAAACCTGGCAACTGCTGGAAGAGAGTCACTGGATTCAGGACGGCAACCCGAACGCCCCCCGCGTGATTTACACCTTCACCGACGCCAACTGCCCTTACTGCCGCCAGCTATGGCAACAGACGCGCCCTTGGGTGGAAGCAGGCGAAGTTCAGTTACGCCACATCATGGTAGGCATTCTGGCGCCGAATAGCCCCGCCCTCGCCGCCACCCTCCTCGGTGCCGACGACCCCGCCGAGGCCCTGCACCGCCATAGCGACGGCGAATCCCTGAGCGCCAGTGCGCAACCTCGCGATATCGAAGAACAGGTCTATGCCAATAACCAGCTTTTCGATGAGCTGGGACTGTACGCCACCCCCACCAGCGCCTACCAACGCGAAACCGACACAGGCCTGCTACGCATCGACCGCATCCAGGGCATGCCCAACGAAGCCCGCCTTCTGGACATGATGGGCAGCGAAGCACCGTAAGCATGGAGGCCAGACTAGCCACCACGCCCAAGGTGGCTGTGGCTTTTAGCGATATCGTGCTGGGGTAATGACCGTGGCGCTATCGGGGCGGCTGGCGCCGCCTCCGCGGGTGCCTCTTTCGCTCGTTGCTCTCGCTCAATCGTTACGCCGCGCTACAGGGGTATCCGTGCCCGTGCCCCCATACCCAATGTTGGCGATGTACCCGTAGCGCGGTGTAAGCGGAGCGCACCCGCGAAGCAACGCGGAGAGCGTTGCCGATGAGGGCACCGGGGTGGCGGTGGCATGTTGTCATTCGAGGATGCTGTGGGTGCTGTGGCGCCATCGAGGCGGCTGGCGCCGCCTCCGCGGGTGCCTCACTCGCTCGTTGCTCTCGCTCAATCGTTACGCCGCGCTACGGGGGTGCCGCGATTTGACGTGGTGACGTATCGGGGTGATGTGGGCGCATACCGTAGCGCGGCGTAAGCGGAGCGCACCCGCGAAGCAACGCGCCAGCGTTGCCGATGAGGGCACCGGGGTGGCGGTGGCATGTTGTCATTCGAGGATGCTGTGGGTGCTGTGGCACCATCAGGGCGGCTGGCGCCGCCTCCGCGGGTGCCTCTTTCGCTCGTTGCTCTCGCTCAGTCGTTACGCCGCGCTACGGGGGTATCCGTGCCCGTGCCCCCATACCCAATGTTGGCGACATACCGTAGCGCGGTGTAAGCGGAGCGCACCCGCGAAGCAACGCGCCAGCGTTGCCGATGAGGGCACCGCGGGTGGCGGTGGCATGTTGTCATTCGAGGATGCTGTGGGTGCTGTGGCACCATCAGGGCGGCTGGCGCCGCCTTCGCGGGTGCCTCTTTCGCTCGTTGCTCTCGCTCAGCCGTTACGCCGCGCTACGGGGGTATCCGTGCCCGTGCCCCCATACCCAATGTTGGCGACATACCGTAGCGCGGTGTAAGCGGAGCGCACCCGCGAAGCAACGCGGAAAGCGTTGCCGATGAGGGCACCGGGAGTGGCGGTGGCATGTTGTCATTCGAGGATGCTGTGGGTGCTGTGGCACCATCAGGGCGGCTGGCGCCGCCTTCGCGGGTGCCTCTTTCGCTCGTTGCTCTCGCTCAGTCGTTACGCCGCGCTACAGAGGTGCCGCGATTTGACGTGGTGACGTATTGGGAGTGATGTTGGCGACATACCGTAGCGCGGTGTAAGCGGAGCGCACCCGCGAAGCAACGCGGAAAGCGTTGCCGATGAGGGCACCAGGGTGGCGGTGGCATGTTGTCATTCGAGGATGCTGTGGGTGCTGTGGCACCATCAGGGCGGCTGGCGCCGCCTTCGCGGGTGCCTCTTTCGCTCGTTGCTCTCGCTCAGTCGTTACGCCGCGCTACGGGGGTATCCGTGCCCGTGCCCCCATACCCAATGTTGGCGACATACCGTAGCGCGGCGTAAGCGGAGCGCACCCGCGAAGCAACGCGCAGCGTTGCCGATGAGGGCACCGGGGTGGCGGTGGCATGTTGTCATTCGAGGATGCTGTGGGTGCTGTGGCACCATCAGGGCGGCTGGCGCCGCCTTCGCGGGTGCCTCTTTCGCTCGTTGCTCTCGCTCAGTCGTTACGCCGCGCTACGGGGGTATCCGTGCCCGTGCCCCCATACCCAATGTTGGCGACATACCGTAGCGCGGCGTAAGCGGAGCGCACCCGCGAAGCAACGCGCCAGCGTTGCCGATGAGGGCACCGGGGGTGGCGGTGGCATGTTGTCATTCGAGGATGCTGTGGGTGCTGTGGCACCATCAGGGCGGCTGGCGCCGCCTTCGCGGGTGCCTCACTCGCTCGTTGCTCTCGCTCAATCGTTACGCCGCGCTACGGGGGTGCCGCGATTTGACGTGGTGACGTATCGGGGTGATGTGGGCGCATACCGTAGCGCGGTGTAAGCGGAGCGCACCCGCGAAGCAACGCGGAGAGCGTTGCCGATGAGGGCACCGGGTGGCGGTGGCATGTTGTCATTCGAGGATGCTGTGGGTGCTGTGGCGCCATCGAGGCGGCTGGCGCCGCCTCCGCGGGTGCCTCACTCGCTCGTTGCTCTCGCTCAATCGTTACGCCGCGCTACGGGGGTATCCGTGCCCCCATACCCAATGTTGGCGATATACCCGTAGCGCGGCGTAAGCGGAGCGCTCCCGCGAAGCAACGCGCCAGCGTTGCCGATGGAGCCAACGAACGTGGCGGCGGCCTCATCGTTACGGGCAGCCGCCGCCCATTACACAGCCGCTACTCCTCCGAAAGGTGCTGAAAACGCGGGGCGCCGACGTTCCAAGGTTGGATGTTGCCGTTTTCGCCGTAGTTGTCGTGGTCGCCGAGGACGTGACCGTCATGCTCACGGGTGTGGCCGTAGAGCGAACGGTTGTGGAAGGTGGGGCCAAAGCGCTCGGCGGTTTCGGCGATATCGCCGGTATAGCGCGGGTCCTGGGGGCGCTCCTGACTACTGATGTAATAGGCGATGTCCCAGGCTTGCTGGCCGGTGAGCGAGCGTGGCTGGCCCAGCGGCATATTCTGATAGATGAAGCCTGCCATGGTTTCTACCCGAACAATGCCGGCCCCCCAGTTGTTGGAGCCATCGCCCCAGGGCGGTGGGAAGACGTATTCCCCATTTTCGTAGTGGCCTGAGCCGTCGGACTGATGGCACAGGGCGCAATTTTCCAGGTAAGCCGTTTCTCCTCGGGCATAGCTGGGCGCTTCTTCATGCTCGGGGGCTGGAAAGCCGCGCCCATAGATGGGCTTGTCGGGGTACATGGGCGCCCCCGTGGCCAGCCACTGGTGGTAGGCGCTCAACGCCAGCATTTCATCGCTGCCATACGCCGGCGGTGTGCCGTTCATGGAGTAGGCAAAACATCCGGCAATGCGCTCTTCCAGATTGTTGACGTGCTGATTCTTGCCGCGAAAATCCGGTAGCGTGATGGCGGCCGCCCATACCGGCGCGCTGAACGGCACACGCCCTTCTCCCAGGTGGCAGCTGGAGCAGTTCATATCGTTGTACACGTACTCACCGCGCAGCTGCTGGGTATCCGTGAACAGGTCGTAGCCGTAGCGAATGACTTTCTTGAGCTCCGGGTGCAGATCGGAGGCTTCCAGGTCGTCCATGGTGGGCGGCTCGTGGACCAGCATGTCCAAGGCGTCATCGGCACGCGGCTGCTGGGCCGACACCGCGCCTGCATAGAGCGCCAACGCGGCTGCCGAGGCCAGCAGGCCGCCCGACAAGGTGAACGTCAAGGTCGTTGGACGCGTCATCATTGGCTAGCCTCCTGCTGGCGTTGAGAGGGTTGAGCGGCGTACCAGGCCGAGACGGCGGCAATGTCGTCATCGTTCATGCGCTTGGCCACGGCGCCCATCAGATGTTGTGGATCGTTATGACGGGTATCGTTTTTCCATGCGTGCAATTGGGCACTGATATAGCCTGCATGCTGCCCGGCGATCCCGGGAAAGTCGCTGCCCACTCCGTAGCCGCCGGGCCCATGGCAGCTTTGGCACGACACGATGTAGGCATTCCAGTCGCCACGTTCGGCCAGCTGCTGGCCACGCGCCAGCAGGCTGTCTTCCACGTCGCCGTCTTGGCCTGGTGTCGCGGGCAGCTGGCTGTAATAGGCAGCCACATCGGCGATTTGCTGGTCATTGAGCATGTTGGCAAAGGTCAGCATGGTGGCGTTTTGCCGCTCACCGGACTGAAAGTCATGCAGTTGCTTGGCCAGATAGTCGGCATCCAGCCCTGCCAGGCGCGGCCAGGACTCGCCGCCCGGAATGTTCATGCCGCTGCCGTCTGCCTGGTGGCAGGCAACACAGGTGGCGGCGGCGGTTTGCCCCCGTTCCGGGTCTCCCGCCTGGGCCATGGCAGCACTTGCCAGCAGGCAGGCCCCCGCCAGCAGGCCGACGTGCGTCGATTGGATGTATGGCATTATTCCCCCTTGGCATTGCTTGTTATGTTGGGTCTTGCAGTAACGGCGTTGGTGGTGATGACGCGTTTGGCGGTAGCACTTCGGGCACCGTGAGGTGGGCCAGAAAACCTCCGGTGGGTGCATTGGCAAAGTGAACGCTGCCGCTAAAGCGCTCGGCGATGGCGGCCACGATGGCCAGCCCCAGGCCACTGCCCTGGTGCTTGCTGGCACGCCAGAATCGTTGCGTTAGCTGTTTCAGCGTGGCGTCATCCACCCCAGGCCCCTCGTCGGCCACGGTGAACGTGACCCGCCCACCCCAACGCTGCACGCTCAGGTGAATCAGCGCGTTGGCAGGCCCATGGCGCACGGCGTTGTCCAGCAGATTGCGCAACGCGGTAATCGCCAGCTCACGAGGCATGGCCAGTTGCACATCGGGTAATGCCTCAGGCACGCGGCACTGTGCTGGGTCGACCACGCTATCGGTGATGGCCAGCTCGACCACCGGGCCGACGCTGCAGGGTTCGCCATCGTCGAAACGCATGCGCCCTTCCACCCGGGCCAGGGTGAGCAGCTGATCCAGCGTATCGGCCAGCCGCACCACGCCTTCTTCGGCGTGGCTCAAGGCTTCGCGTGCCAGCGGGCCTTCTGCCCGCTGCGCCACTTGAAGGTGGGTCTTGATAGCCGTTAGCGGCGTACGCAGCTCATGGGCGGCATCGTTGGTGAAGCGCTGCTCGCGCACCAGCGTCTGTTGAACGCGCACCAGCAGCCCATTGAGCGTGTCGATCAGCGGCTTGATCTCCTTGGGCACACCATAGGTAGACACCGGCGCCAGCGCTTCCGGATGGCGGCTGGCCAGGGAGGCACGCAAGCGGGACAGTGGCGCCAGCCCACGCCATACCCCAATCCACAGGGCGACCAGGCTACCCACCAGCGCCACCACGAACGGCACCACAGCCACCCGCACGATGCCGCCCAGCAGCAGGTTGCGCTCATCCATGCGGTCTGCCGTGGTGATGATCAGCCCACCTCGCTCGTAGGTGAACACACGCCAGGTGGTCTCCCCTTCCTGACGGTAGCTATGGCCGTGCTGACCGGGAGCCAACACGGCCTCCATATTGGCGTGGGTCCGTGCAATGATCTCTCCACGTGGCGAGTGCACCTGGCAGGCCAGCCCTTCAATGGGTGGAATGGAAAGCGCGGCGGTCATGTTCTGCTCCCACACCTCTGGCGGCAGCTGATGAACCAGCCCAGCCACCATGCGCGCCGACTGGGCCAGCCGCTGGTCGAGGGTGCGCACGAAAGACGCCTGCAAATCGTTCAACAGCCACGCGGCAGCCACGCCCCAGAGCAGCACCAGCGTGATGCCCAGCGTCAACAGTAGCCGCGCGCGCAGGCTCATCGTTGCCCCTTGGGCCGCTGGCCGGGCACCTGGACCGCCTCGGGCTTGCCCAACCGATACCCCAACCCACGCACGGTTTCGATGATGCCGCTGCCCAATTTGCGCCGCAGGTGGTGAATGTGCACATTGAGCGCGTTGCTTTCGACATCGTCGCTCAAGCCATACAGGCTATCCTTGAGCTGGTCGGCGGAAAGCACGCTGCGCGGCGCATGCAGGAAAGCTTCCAGCAGCACCAGCTCACGACGCGACAGGGCAACCAGGTGATCGGCCACTCTCACTTCTCGAGCAGCTGGGTCCAGAGTCAGGGTGCCGTGCACGGTTAAGCCCTGGCTGCGTCCTGCCACACGCCGCAACAGCGCATGCAGGCGCGCGACCAGCTCATCCAGGTCGAAGGGTTTGATCAGGTAGTCGTCAGCGCCGGTTTGCAGCCCATCCACCCGGTCACGCACGGCATCTCTGGCCGTGAGCACCAGCACCGGCGTGGTGACCCCCTCGTCACGCCAGGCTTGCAGCAGGTTCAAGCCATCGCCATCCGGTAACCCACGGTCGAGGATGACCACGTCGCTGGCGACACTCTGCATGGCCTGCCGCGCTGCCTGTAACGACGTCACGTGCTCGACCACAAAGTGATACATCATCAGTCCGGCGCGAATACCCGACGCCACCAGCGGGTCATCTTCAATCAATAGGACGTGCATAGCGGTTTCCTTGTTATGGAAGCAGCATGACAAAAGCGTATTAACCGAGCGTTAAGCGCCGGTCGAAAACCCTTGCCGCAGATCAAAAAAAACGCCCCTGCCGACAGGGGCAAGGGCGACAACATGCCGCGTTGGTTCGGTGGTGCTAGCGAGGCAGGCGTGCAGCCCCCCACCAGCCCAGCACCATGGCCGCCAACATGGCCAGTAACGGCAGCGTGACGCCGCCCAAAGAAGCAATGGCAGGCCCAGGGCAGTAGCCGGACAGCCCCCAACCCACTCCAAACAGCGCCGCACCGCCGAGGAGCTTGCCATCCAGCTCCTGGCGCGTGGGCAGTTGAAAGCCACCGGCCAACAGCGGCTGCCCCCGAGCAAACACCAGTCGGTAACCGACAAACGTGGTGCACACCGCGCCCCCCAGCACGAACATCAGCGTGGGGTCCCAGGCGCCCGCGATGTCCAGAAACCCCAGCACCCTCGCTGGGTCGGTCATGCCGGAAATAGCCAGCCCTAACCCAAACAGCAGCCCTGCCACGTAGCCCGCTGCCGTTTTCAACGCGGCCCGGCTCATACGCCACCCCCAATGACATGACGCACCACATACACCGTGACGATGGCGGTCACCAGAAACATGCCCGTGGCCGCCATGGAACGCGGCGCCAAGCGCGCCAAACCACATACGCCGTGGCCGCTGGTGCAGCCGCTGCCCAGCCCGGTGCCCAGCCCCACCAGCAGGCCCGCCAACAGCATCAACGAGACGCCACCGGCAGGCGCGCCAATCACTTCACCGGGGCTGCCAGCTACATTGCCCAGGCCACCGCCCAGCGCCATGACCAGCAGCGGGCCGCTGACCAGGCCCGCCAAAAAAGCCACCCGCCAGGCGCTATCGCCCTTGGGCCGCTGAAGCACCAGCCCTCCAATGATCCCGCTGATGCCGGCAACACGCCCCAGCGCCCCCATCAACCAAACGGCGGAGAGCCCAATCAACACGCCCCCCACCAGCCCTTGCAGGCTTGCCATTACGTCCACCGTCTGCTCCTCGTATTACGTGGGTTGAAAAGATTCAGAAACGATTGAGCGGCACCTTGAGATACACCTGACCGTTGTCTTCCTCGGGGGGCAGCTCCCCAGCCCGCATGTTGACCTGCACCGACGGGATGATCAGCCGAGGCATGCCCAGGGTGGCATCTCGCTCGGTGCGCATACGCACGAAGGCGTCTTCACTAATGCCCTCATGCACATGAACGTTGGCCTGGCGCTGCTCGGCAACGCTGGTTTCGTGCTGGTACACGTCACGCCCTGGGGCCTTGTAGTCGTGGCACAAAAACAGCCGTGTCGTGTCAGGCAGGGCCAGCACTTTCTGAATCGAACGATAGAGAGTGCGGGCATCGCCACCGGGAAAATCACAGCGGGCGGTGCCGTAGTCGGGCATGAACAGCGTATCGCCGACAAATGCGGCATCCCCCACCACATAGGTCAAACAGGCGGGCGTGTGGCCAGGCGTATGCAGCACGCTGGCTTCCAGGGCTCCAATCATGAAGGTATCGCCCTCCTGGAACAGCGCGTCGAACTGGCTACCGTCCCGAGCAAACTCGGTGCCCGCATTGAAGGCCTTGCCGAAAATCTCCTGCACCTCGACGATGTACGCTCCAATGCCGGTCTTGCCGCCCAACTGGGCGTGCAAATAGGGGGCCGCCGAAAGGTGGTCGGCATGAACGTGGGTTTCCAGTATCCAGGCCACGTTTAGCCCTTCACGGCGCACGAACGCGATGATCTGCTCCGCTGAACGGGTATCGGTTCGCCCAGCGGCGTAATCAAAATCGAGTACGGGGTCGATGATGGCACAGGCGGTACCATCAGGGTCTCTCACCACGTAACTGAACGTGTTGGTTGGCTCATCGAAAAAGGGCGTGACGACGGGGCGTTGCATGATGGACCTCCAGCAGTTGACCGCATGCGTTAGGCATTTCAACAAGTGTAGCGCACAAAATCTTATATGTTTATTACCTTTTAGAATTATCAATTGTAAAATTTAGTTAAATGAGGACTTTCTACTAAGGTTGCATGCACCATGGCCGATAAAAGTGAAGGTTTACTCACTGAACTCGTTTGATATAAGGACGCCATGAACAACCTGACCACAACACAGAAACTCTGGAGCACGCTGGGCATCATCTGGGTGGCCATGCTGCTTTTGGTGGGCTGGCTGGCGTGGGAAAACCGCCAGACCATCGCCAATGAACGCCGCGACAGCATCCAGTACATCGTCAACAGCGTTCACGGTCAGCTCGCCGATCTGCAAGCCCGTGCCGCCAGCGGTGAACTGAGCGTCGATGAAGCGCAGCAGCGGGCCATCGACAACCTTGCCAGCGTACGCTTTGGTGACGGCGAGTACGTGTTTGCGTTCGACAACCAGCTGGCCATCGTGTCACACCCCAATCGCCCCCGTGGCGAAGACATGACCAACTTCCAGGACGCCAGCGGTATGCGCCTTTACAGCGTACTGCGTGACGTGGCCCAGGCGGGCGGTGGCCACGTGGACTACTACTCGCGACGCATCTCGGGGGAAGAGCAATCGCCCAAGGTGAGCTATGTGGCCCACTTACCCGAATGGGGCTGGTCCATGGCGGCGGGTGTCTATGTGGACGATATCGATGCTGCCTTTGTCGCAGGGCTGGTGCGTTCGGCGGTCATTCTGCTGATCATTGGTCTGCCCGTGACGCTGCTGATGGGCTGGGTGATCAGGGATGTGGCTGGTCGGCTGGGCGGTGACCCACGCTATGCCGCCAGCGTAGTGCGTCATATTGCCGACGGCGACCTGACCCAGGCCGCCACGCTGAAAAGCAGTGACCACAGCAGCCTGCTGTTCGACATCAACCGCATGCGTGAAACCCTGGCGGACACCATCAGCGATATCCATCACGGCGCGGATCAGGTCAATAATGGCGTCGAGCAGATCGTGGGGGTCAACGAAGAACTCTCGACGCGCACCGAAGAGCAGGCTGCGTCGCTGGCGGAAACGGCCTCCAGCATGGAGCAGCTGACCGCAACGGTAAAACAGAACGCTGAGCATGCCGACCATGCCCGCAACCTGGCCTCGCGAACCGCTGAGAGCGCTCAACGCGGTAGTGACGCCATGTCGTCCGTCATCGACACCATGGCCACCATCAATGAAAGCGCCACTCGCATGAGCAGCATCGTCGAGACGATCAATGCGATTGCCTTCCAGACCAATATCCTGGCGCTGAACGCCTCCGTGGAAGCCGCCCGCGCCGGGGAACAGGGTCGCGGTTTTGCCGTGGTGGCCAATGAGGTGCGCCAACTGGCCAGCCGCTCCGCGTCTGCCGCTCAGGAGATCAAGGGGCTGATCGAAAATGCCGATGCCCAGGTGGTGGAAGGCAGCCGCCGAGTGCGCAGCACCGGCGAGGTGATCAATGGCATGGTAGGCGATATCCAACAGCTCAGCACGCTGGTTCAGGAGATCTCTGCGGCTACCATCGAACAAAGTAGCGGCATCGAGCAGGTCAACCAGGCCGTAACGCAGATGGATCAAATGACTCAGCAAAATGCCGGACTGGTGCAGCAGAGCAACCACGCTACCCAGCAATTGGCGCATTTGAGCACCCAGCTGCGTCAGATGGTCAGCAACTTCAAGCTCAACGCGTCACGGCATCAAGCCCAGGCGTTGTCACTGGCGCCTTCCAGCACACAGGCGCACAGCGACGATTTCTAGGCGTCAAACTTAGGCCGTCATGGCCTACACATCCCCCTGGTTATCCAGCGCGACCGCTTCGTGCATCCGGGTCAGCAGGTCAGGTACAGCGGCCTGCACCCGGTTCCAGCTAGGAATGAACGGGCGCTCACGCGGGTTGTCCAGAAACAGGTTGCCAGCTTCCAGCAGGTTGCTGGCAAACAGCTCTACCGCCTGCTCTTCGCAGTGGCGGTCCAGACTCAGTCCATTCATGGTAGCGTCGTGGTCGTAGGCCTCGATCAAGTCCAGCGCCAACCGATAATAGGTGGCTTTCAAGGTACGGAAATCTTCGCTGCTAAAACTGACGCCTTGCGTGGCCAGCTTGCGATAAAGCGCCTTGGCGATATCCAGGCTCATGCGGTTCAAACCACCGCTGGCATCCTCTTCGCTCACTGGCTGGTGCTTGTGGTCGTAGGCATCGGCAATATCTACCTGGCACAGCTGGCGATGCGAGTAGTTGCGCTGTAGCTCCGAGAGCACGCCAATTTCCAGCCCCCAATCGGCGGGTATGCGGATCCCCTCCAGCACATCGCTGCGCATGGCAAACTCCCCCGACAGCGGGTAGCGGAAACTGTCCAGGTAATCCAGATACGGTAACGGACCGCACACGCTCTTCAGCGCTCGCAGCAGCGGCGTTACCATCAAGCGAGACACCCGGCCATTCAGCTTGCCTTCGGCGATGCGCGGGTAGTACCCCTTGCAGAAGCTGTAGTTGAAGCGTGGGTGCGCCACCGGGTACATCAAGCGCGCCAGCAGGCTACGGTCATAGGTAAGAATGTCGCAGTCGTGTAGCCCAACCACGGTCGAGCGCCCGGAGGCCAGCACATAGCCCGCGCAATACCATACGTTGCGCCCCTTGCCAGGCTCCAACGCCCCCAGCCCGTGGTGTTCGAGCTCGGCATCCAACTCACGCAGCCGGGGCCCATCGTTCCATAGAATGCGGGTGTGCTGCGGCAAGCGTGAGAAAAACTCGCGGGCATAAAGAAATTGTTCGCGATCGGCCCGGTCCAGTCCAATCACGATTTCGTTGAGATACGGCACTTTGGCCAGCTCGTCCACAATGGCCGAGAGTGCAGGCCCTTCCAGCTCGGAAAACAACGACGGTAGAATCAGCCCCATGGGGCGGCGCTTGGCAAATTGGCACAGCTCCCGCTCGAGCTCTTCCACGGGGCGACGGGTCAGGTTATGAAAATCGGTGATGACGCCATTCTGATGAAAATCACTCATGCGCACTTCCTCATTGGGTTAAGCCGTGGCCGCTTGCTGGTGGGAGTCCGCCGCTAATCGGCGGTCGTCTCGCCCCCACCAGTGAGCCACCCCCTCGGCCCATCCGGCTGGCCCGGTTGCCTGGGTGCGATACAACGCCCGGTTGTGCGGTGCCACTATCAGGTCATGGCAGCCCTTGATCACCACGGCCTGGTCCACGGCTTCCAGCATGGAAACGTCGTTGGGGCCATCGCCGAGCCCCAACGCCAGCGGCTGACGCCCGCGCAGCGCCGCAAAGCGCTGGATCAACCAGGTCACCGCACTCCCCTTGCCTGATGCCTGCGCCATGACGTGCCAAAAACGCCCGCCCTGAGTCATGGTCAAACCATCGCCCTCCAACGCCTCGCGCAGGGTCTCCAGGGCACGCTCGTCGTCTTCCCAGATCAGCGGCTCGCTGCCCTCACGCCGTTTGGCCGCCTTGGCCCGAGGGTCGTCCAGGCCGGTTCTGGCGATGACTTCCGCCACCTGCATCTCTCCCATGGGCGTAAACCGCAGGTTGAGGCGCTGCTTCCAGATGGCCAACCGCGCACGGATAAAGCGGATATCGACCCCCGTGTGCTTGATGACCACGCCGTCTGGCCCGCTGCCTGGCCGATCAAGGCTGGCATGGCACCAGCCTGGCGGCAGGCCAATCACGGCACCGTTTTCAGCAATGAAGGGCGTCGCTGTCAGCCCCAGGGCTTCACGCAGCGGCAGTAGTTCTGCCCGGGTTTTGCTGGTCACGGGAATCACCGGGACACCCAGCTGCTTGAGACGAGCAAGCCAGGGAGCGGCAGGCGAAAAGTCATAGCTATGGTGGTCCAGCAAGGAACCGTCGAGATCCGTGACCACCAAACGCGGCTGTAACGCGGGATCAAGTAGTTCAGGACTCGTGAACTCGGTCATGGCAGCACCTTCTGCAAACTGAAATCAGGTCACCCAAAAGCCCAACGTAGCCATCTTTTGAGATCAATACCCAAGGTAGACAACCACCAAAGCAAAATGCACGCCAAGATGCTTTAATTAAATAAAATCAAAAGATTAAAACACGATCGAAGCGATGCCAGAGCAAGCACCAAAATAGGGCAACCCATGATGCACCAAAATAGAGCATTGCAAAGAGGCACGGAAGTCGCAGAAATAGCGCTGAATTATGAAGCTCCCACTAACAGCAGGGCTTTTGAACAGTGGGAGGAGCATTCATTGGCTTATAGCCAGAGCAGCCACCCAGGCTATCCTGTGGGAGGCCAATTTATTGGGCGACTGCTTGAGTAGCCACCCATATCAAGCTGAGTGCAGGAATCATCGCGGGCTGAAGCCTCCTCCTACAACAGTGAGCCGCCCCAAGCCAGCGTGTGAGTACCTACTCCACGTGAATCACTACTTCGACACGGCGATTGCGGGCGCGCCCTTCGGCGCTGCTGTTATCCTCCAGCGGGCGGGTATCGGCAAACCCGACGGCGCGTAGCCGTTCAGGCTCGACCCCAGCGGCCTCTAGTGCTTCAACGATGGCAATGGCCCGTGCGCTGGAGAGCGCCCAGTTGGACGAGAACTCAGGGGTATTGATCGGTTGACTGTCCGAGTGCCCTTCGACCCATACTTCGCCGTCATAGCGCTGGATGGTTTCCAGCAGGCTGCCTACCAGCGATGTGCCGCCTTCCGACAACCCCGCCGCGGCAGAGGGAAACAGCAGCTGATCCTGCACCCGCAGACTGATGCCTTCCGCTACCCTGGAGACCTCGACGCCTTCCAGGTTCGGCAAATAAAGCGATGTTTCGACACGTTCGGGCAGCTGCTCATCCAGCGCCAAAGCGCTGCTAATGGCCTCATCGTCGATCTGTTGCACGTTGACAGGCGGCCGGTCGGTCAGCAGTACCATGTAACTGGCCAACGGCTGGCCCAGGCGCTGCGTCTCATCGACGAGCAGCGGCGTAGGCAAGGCGGGCAAGTAGCGCTCCAGCAGCGGCGCGACGGGCGATGTGTCGCTTTCGATGGGCGCGCGAGCCAGCAAGGGAGGCACTTCAGTCAGCGGAAGGACAGGCATGACGGGCGAAGGCAGGCCCGCCACCCCCAGAGCCGCACTGATGGCCATCGGGCTAAGCGTGCCGGGCTCATTCAGGTAAGCGATGTTGCGCTTTTGGCGTCGCTCATCCAACAATGCGGGCAGCGGCACTTCAAGAGCAGGCACACTGCTTTCGCTGACGTCGGTGTTATCTGCTTCAGGGCTCCAACCGGTGCCGGTCACCCCGGCCGCCGCAATGATGATCACGAACAGCGCCACCAGCAGCGTCATGATGTCGATATAACTAATCATCCAGCCATTATTGCTATCGTCTTCCGGGTATGATGACAACAACGAATCGTGACGGGGGCCGCTACGGTGGTCCTCAAGCATGGGGATTACTCATTCAAGTTTTAAACCTCGTGGCCGATCTACTATGAGCATGGCAAACTAGTCTATCAAAAAGCCCTGTCAAAAAGCCGTTTACTAGCGATAAGGAACTACCCGGTGCGCATTCGTCCTTTGCTGTCTCTCACTCGCCGCTCTCTTGCCCCACTCGGGCTTGGCGCGGTCAGCTTGATGCTAAGCGGCTGTTTTTACGCCAACACATCCCAGGCGCCGATTGCCACTACTTATCCTTATAGTGAACAGCAACGCATGCAGGCCGCCCAGCATTGGGAAGTTCTTGCCCGCCACGAAGCCGCGGGCATTCTGGCCAGCGAGCGCGTGCGATTTCGGGACCTGCACGTGCTGGCACCCGAGCATGCGCAGTACGGCAGCTATTACAGTGGCGGAGAGTTCGAACGAGGCTTCAGAACCCTGCTGACCAGCGAGCTGGTGTCACGCGGTGGCAGCGTCACTACCCAGCCCCGTGCCAACGGAGCAACGGTTCAGATCGATGTGGAAGTCGTTCAACATCGTGACCGAGGCTACACGCGTCCGCCTTTTGGTGCTTACACGGCGCTGGCAACCGGCATTGCCGTCGCCAGCTTTCCCATCCGCCACTGGAGCGAGCCTGGGCTGGCACTGATCCCGGCCGGCATCCTCGCCGACTCTGTCGGGGGTAGTTGGACACCCACCAGCAACGAAGAGATCATCGTCACCACACAGATCGTTGAACAGGATCAAATCCTCTACTCTTCGTCCAATATCTATTACATTAATGCCGGTGATCGGCGCCAGTATGCACCCCATAGAGTGCCACAGGCCCCCACAACGCCGGTCATTTCCATCACCGACACTTGGTAAACTTATGCTGTTGACGCTTATGACGGTGCTATCTGCTTCTTATCGACGCTCGATTCACATGGCTGCTGCGAGCCTTGCGCTGTTGGTGCTGGCCGGCTGCGCCTCCCTGGGCAATAACAACCAGCAGGAAGCGCCCAAACCGGACCTTTCCGAGCTTGCCCATCAAGCTGCTCAGCAAATGATGGCAAGCAACCCAGATCTTACCCGCTATAGCCCCATGATTGCGGCTACCTTCGTCAGCATCGACAACTTGAGCCAGTCTTCCACGTTTGGGCGTATAAGCTCGGAGATCATGGCTTCGGCTCTCTCTCAGCAAGGCATGCAGGTGCGGGAAGTCAAGATGCGCGATAGCATGTTCATCGAAGAGAACGTGGGGGAATTGATTCTCTCCAGACAAGTGCAACGCCTGAGCGCTCAGCACAATGCTCGCTCCATTCTCATGGGGACCTATGCTCAGGGTCAGGACTCCTTGTATGTGAGCGCACGGGTAGTGCGTGCGGGTGATGCCATGGTGCTGGGCAGTGCAGACTTCCGCCTCCCCCTCGATAACAACATCCGCAGCCTGCTGGAAGGCCAGGGCGGCTGGTGATGATCGGGTAAACGTCCCCGCAACATTCAATATTGTCGAAAAGCCTGAGGAGCTTACTCCCTAGGCTTTTCATTGAAATGAGCAAAGAGAGCCGATGCCGTCTCAACCGAAACCTCGCAAGCCGCATATCGTGGCGACCAGCAGAGTCATCAAGCTAGCGGCCAACATCACCAAGCTGTTGAGCTATGGTTTTCATGCCCTGCTCCCCAAAAAACGCTTTACGCTACCGGAACAAGCGGCCCCCTGGCTGAAGCCCAAAGAGCCAACGCCCATCCCCAGGATCATCTGGCAAACCAACTTCACCAATAAGGTCACGCTCCCTGTTTACTTGAACTACCTGTTCAACCGCTTGATGGCCCCGCGCTTCGAATACCGCTTCATGATTACCGAGGCCAGAAAAGCGTTCATTGCCGCTCACTACTCTCCAGAGATCAATCAGCAATATGACCGCCTACAAATCGGTGCTGCCCAGGCCGATTTCTGGAGGCTGCTGGTGCTCAACCAACACGGTGGCGTGTATCTGGATATCGATGCCCACGCGATCTGGCCCTTGGCCAACACGCTAGGCAAGCATGAGGAGCTTTACATCACCACCCGCCGTGGCGAGCTCAGCAACTATTTCATTGCCAGCCGCCCCGACAATCCGAACCTGTTGAAGCTGATCGAACGAGTGCAGCACAACATTCAGGACAGCTCCCTGACCAACGTCTTCGAGCTGACCGGGCCGGGGGTGTTCATCGAACTACTCGATCAACAGGCCGTGCCCACTGTCTCCTATCGGCATGCCTGTAACCAGGGCAGCTTCACCAACGAGCATTTTCAGTATATCGACAAAAAAGCGGGAAAATGGACCAAGGAGCAGCGCACCGTCAGCGTCGTGAGACCAGAGCCTGCACGTGATGCTCAGGACCGCTCTGCCGATTGACCTGGGAAACGCGACCTACCAAAAAAAACGCTAGCCCAAGGCTAGCGTTTTTACTTGCTGAAGGCAGTAGCACTTACTTGTAAACCGGGAAGCGGCCACACACCTCTGCCACTTTATCCAACACCTGGGCTTCGATGCCGCTGGTGTCTTCCCCCCTGGCCAGCACATCGAGGATATCGCAGATCCAGCCTGCCAGTTGGCTACACTCTTGCTCACCGAAACCACGGGTGGTCACTGCCGGAGTGCCGATGCGCAGGCCAGAGGTGACGAACGGGCTTTGCGGGTCGTTGGGCACGGCGTTCTTGTTGACGGTGATATGGGCACGGCCCAGGGCAGCATCCGCATCTTTGCCGGTCACGCCCTGCTTGATCAGAGAAAGCAGGAACAGGTGGTCTTCGGTACCGCCCGAGACGATGTCGTAGCCACGCTCGATGAACACGGTTGCCATGGCCTGTGCGTTCTTGACGACCTGCTGCTGGTAGGTCTTGAACTCGGGCGCCATGGCTTCCTTGAAGCAGATCGCCTTGGCCGCGATGACGTGCATCAGCGGGCCGCCCTGGCCGCCGGGGAACACGGCAGACTGGAGCTTTTTCTCGATCTCGGGGTTGTTTTCCGCCGAGAGGATGACGCCGCTACGGGGGCCACGCAGGGTCTTGTGGGTGGTGGAGGTGACCACGTGGGCGTGGGGCAGCGGGCTGGGGTAGACACCGGCGGCCACCAGACCCGACACGTGGGCCATATCGACCAGCAGGTAAGCCCCTACTTCGTCGGCGATTTCGCGGAATTTGGCCCAATCGACAATCTGGGAGTAGGCCGAGAAGCCCGCAATGATCATTTTCGGCTGGTGCTCACGAGCCAGCTGAGCCACTTGAGCGTAATCGATCAGGCCCTGCTCATCGAGACCGTACTGGATAGCATTGTAGTGCTTGCCAGAGAAGTTGGGCTTGGCACCGTGGGTCAGGTGACCGCCCGCGTCCAGGCTCATGCCGAGGATGGTATCGCCGGGGCTGACCAGCGCCTGGAATACGGCACTGTTTGCCTGAGAGCCGGAGTGCGGCTGCACATTGACGTAGGTGGCGCCAAACAGCTCCTTGGCGTAATCGATGGCCAGGTTCTCGGCGATATCGACAAACTCACAGCCGCCGTAGTAGCGCTTGCCGGGGTAGCCTTCAGCGTATTTATTGGTCAGCTGGCTGCCTTGTGCTTCCAGGACACGCGGGCTGGCGTAGTTTTCGGAAGCAATCAGTTCGATGTGGGCTTCCTGGCGTGCCACTTCCTTCTGCATGGCATCAAACAGCACATCATCGAATCCGGCAATTGTCATGTCGCGGCTGAACATCGGCGGGAACCTCGTAACGAAACGGTCATCATGGAGAAGCGAGAGGGCCATGATACCCCACTCGGACGCGACTTTCATCGCATCCGTATCAGGTGTTACATGAGCATGTTTCATGTTGGCGGCAGCCTTTACAGGCTGACCAACTGGACAACCGCGCTATTTGAGCTGAAAGGTGAAGCGTAAACGTTGGCTACTGCCCAGCGGGTCCATCATGAATTGTTCGAGGGTAAAGGGGTCCGGCAGCGCGATGTGCGTGGTCAAGGATTGGGCGTGCCCCCCCATGATATCGACCAGCGCCACCATTAGCTTGGCGACCTGCGGGCCTGCCAGCCCCTGTAGATCCCGGCGCTCTTGCGGTGGCGCCAGGCCAATCAACGCCCCCATATCCAGCGCGGCCCCCTGAAAGCCCATATCGCTGACGTAGAGGTTGCCGCTGGCCCAGGCACGCTCCAGCAGCATACTCCAGCGGTCACCGGTCAGACTGAAGCCGTTCACTTCGGCCCACGCCAGCTGCTCCTGCCCTGGACGATCGAGCCCTTCCAGCCCACGTATACTCAGCTCATCCAGCCCCAGCGAAGCGCTAAAGCCGGACGCCAGATCATTGAATTCGGCCTTCAGCCCCTGAAGCTCAAAGCGCCCAAGGGCAGCGTCGCTCATCTCTTCCAGCACCAACGCTTGCAAGGTGAGGTAGCTCGTCAGCGCCGCGTCGTTGCCCCACTCTTCCGTCCACTGCTTGGCCAGGGTGCCGTCCAGCCAGACAGACAGCTCACGCAGCTGTAAACCGTGAAGCGGTGCATCTGGGGTCGTGAAGTTGGCGAAGTCGGGGACGGCCGTTCCTGGTCGATCGAGGGCCAGCTCGGTCAGCGTCAAGACCGGGTCACTGACGTCAGGCTCGATGACGCGAATACCGTGAAACGAGACGCTCTCGGGTTGGTCGTAATCGCCCTGCACGGGGTAGGCCTCGATGGTCACCACATCGCCTTGCGCCTGCCGGATCACGATATGCTCGGCGATCACGCGCTGCTCCTGTTCACGGAGTTCGCCGATTTCGATGAGCTGCTCGCCACGGCCCCACTGGGCCTACAGGTCAGCCTCCAGCCCCGCCACGGATGCATGAACATCACCAGCGCTCAACAGGGTGACGACAAGCCCTGCCAGGATCGGCATGCCCTGTTGAAAACGAGGAAGCACAGGTAAGAAATGGGAGACGTTGAACGACCACATGCCGCGAACTCCAATGAAGAGGCGCGTAGCATACACGAAGCCTGCTTTGTGAAAAGCGAAGAATGCACCGGCTCATGCAGTTGCCCAATAAATTGGCCTCCCACAGGATAGCTTGGGTGGCTGCTCTGGCTATAAGCCAATGTATGGGCCTCCCTCAAGTGGGCTTGAGTGGCTGCCGGGGCAGCCACTCCTTCATTGCCTACGCTTCTCCCAACAGCCCCAGGCTGGCGGCGGGGGCTTGGCGGCGCAGTTGGTAAGAGAGCAGATGACCAATGATGCCGATCAGCAGCGCGCCGCCCAGGGGCAGCACTAGCCATAGGCCCCAATGCGGGCGCGGGGTGAGGTCGAGCCAGTAGAGGTAGAGCGCAGCGGTGACCAACTCGGCCAGCACGGTGCCCAGCAGCCCGCTGGCAAAGCCCAGCAGGGCGTACTCGGCCCCTTGCACGCGGGAGATCATGCGATTACCCGCCCCGAACACCCGCAGCAGGCCGCTTTCATGGGCGCGTACCGGTCGGCTGGCCGTGAGGGCGGCGTACAACACGCTCACCCCTGCCAACAGCACCAGGGCCAGCACCAGTTCGACGGCCCGCGTTACCTGGGTGAGCACGTCACGTACCTGGCCCAGGATGGCATCGACGTTGAGCAACGAGACGCCCGGGAAGTCACTGACCAGTTGGCGAACCAGGCTCTGCTCCGCGTCTGGCAAGTGGAAGGCGGTGATGAAGCTATGCCCAAAGGACTCCAGTACGCCCGGCGGAAAGATCACGAAGAAGTTGGGGTTGAAGCTATCCCAGTTCAGGCTGCGCAAACTGTCGATGCGGGTGGTGATGGTATCGCCCCCCACGGTGAAGGTCATTTCATCGCCCACGCCTAGCCCCAGGCGGGCTGCCAGCTCCTCTTCCACCGAAATGGGCACGGTACTGGCCACCGCCGAGGCAGTGGCTTCGACTTCACTCATCCAGCCTTGGGGCGCGCTGGGGGTGCGAAACCATTGCCCGGCCACTACGCGATTGCCTTCCGGCAGCGTGGCTTGCCAGGTGAGGTTCAGCTCGCGGCGCAAGGAGTTGTCGCCACGGGCATCGGGTGGCACGGCGTCCCGGGGGGCTTGCCCGTTGATGGCACTGATGCGCCCGCGTACCATGGGGTAGAGCGTGCTTTGGGTCTCGACGCGCGGGGCCACGGCCTGCTCGAAGGCCTCGCGTTCGCTGGGCTGGATATTGATGGCAAAGTAGTTGGGGGTGTTGTCCGGCAGCTGGTCTTGCCAGGTGGTCAGCAGGTCACCACGTACCAGCACGATCATGGCCATGGCGAAAAACGTCACCGAAAAGGCCAGCAGTTGCCCTAGCCCGGCTTGCTTGCGGCGGGCCAACTGCCGCCCTCCCAAACGCAGGGCCTGGCCCCATTCACTGGCACCGGAGAGGCGCTGCACTGCCTTCAACAAGCCGTTCAGCAGCAAGGCACTGACGCCCCACAAAAGTGCCAGCAATAGCGAACCGCCCAACAGCAGCGCCAGAGCCAGCGAGAAGCTGCCCGAGTAGAGCCACAGCAGGCCACCAAACACCAGGCTGGCCACGCCCACCACCAGCCAGGCGGCAGGCGGCAGCGGGTCCAGCTCACGGCGCAGCACTTTCAGCGCGCTCACCTGCTTGATGCGCAGCAATGTGGGGCCAGCAAAACCCACCAGTACCGCCAGCGCGGTGAAGATGCCCAGCCATAGCGGCATGATGCCGGGGGCAGGCAGCGTCATGGGCAGGAAACTGCTCAACAACCACAGCAGCAGCGCCTGGCCTACCAGCCCAAGGGCCGCACCCAATAGTGATGCCATCAAGGCCAGGCCCACCAGCTGCAGACTGAACAGCATGACCAGCTGTTGCTGGCTAGCGCCGAAGCAGCGCAGCAGCGCGGCGGTGTCCAGATGGCGCTCGACATAGCGACGAGTCGACATGGCCACTGCGACCCCGGCCAACAGCACGGCCGCCAGCCCTGCCAGCCCCAGGTAGCTCTCCGCGCGCTGCAGTGCATTGCCCAACTGCGGCCGGTCGACACGCACGTCACGAACGTCAACACCATTTCGGCGCAGCTGTGTCAGCAAGCCTTGGACTTGTTCCAGGGCAGCGGGTGGCCCGGCGGCCAGCAGTTCGAACTCGACCCGGGAGCCAGGCTGCACCAGCCCGGTGGCGCCAAGGTCGGCGGTATTGAGCATCAGCCGGGGGTTGAAGTTGCCAAACCCTGCGGACTGGTCGGCTTCACGCTCGATGATGCCGGTGACGGTCAGTTCGGTTTGGCCTACCTGTACCAGATCACCAATCTGGATCTCGATCAGCTCCGCCAGACGCGGGTCGGCCCAGGCTTCACCGGCGGCAGGCCCGGAGGCCAGCCGCTCGACTCCGTTGCCCAGGTCGACCAGGTTGACGCCATAATGCGGGTAGATATCATCGACGGCCTTGAGGCTGGCCGGTTGAAAGCGCTCACCGCGGCTAATCATCGACACCAGGTCTACCTGGTCGCTCAGGATAAAGCCCGCCGCTTCGAGTTCGGCACGCAGGCTCTCATCGAAGGGCTCGCGCTGTTCCAGCACCAGGTCGCCGCCCAGTATCTGGCTGGCCTGGCGCTCCAGGCCACGCTCCAGACGGTCCAGGAAGAAGGCGATCATGGTGGATGCCGCCACCGCCAACATCAAGGCCACGAACAGCGCCCGGACATCTGACGCGCGCAAGTCACGTTTTAAACTACGGGCGGCCAGCCGCCAGTTGATGTCACTCATTGCCTTCCTCGCTGGTGGCCGGGGGGGGGAACGAAAGGCGTCAATTGGCCATTGGTGAGCCGCAGGCAGCGGTCGCAACGGCGCGCCAATGCGTGGTCGTGAGTCACCAGAATCAGCGTGGTGCCCGCCTGCTGGTTCAGCGTGAACAGCAGGTCAATGATTTGTGCGCCGGTATCCGGGTCGAGGTTGCCGGTGGGTTCGTCGGCGAACACCAGTTCCGGGTCGGTGACGAAGGCACGGGCAATCGCCACGCGCTGCTGCTCGCCCCCAGAGAGCTGCTTGGGCAGATGCGCGGTGCGCTCCCCTAGCCCCACACGCTCCAGCCACTGCTGGGCGGCAGCGGTTTCCCCTGCCCGGGGCGACAACTCCAGCGGCAGCAGCACATTTTCGAAGGCGCTGAGCGTGGGCAGCAGCTGGAAGTTTTGAAACACGAAACCTACTCGTCCGGCCCTGAGCGCGGCACGCCCATCCTCATCCAGCTGGCTCAGCGGGTGACCAAACAGCGTCAGCTCACCATCGCTGGGCGTGTCCAGCCCCGCCAGAAGCCCCAGCAAGGTTGACTTGCCTGCCCCGCTCTTGCCTAGAATGGCAACGCTTTCACCGGCGGCCACGCTAAGGTCGAGGTGGTCCAGTATGGTCAGCGAACGCTCGCCACTGACCACGCGTTTTGCCAACTGATGGGCATGCAGCACCACGTTGGGCGCCATGGCCGGGGGAACCTTATCTGACGTTAGCGTGTCGGTGATGGGCGCATGCGCATTGGCAGCATCGGTGGGCACTTTGGAAGTAGGGTCAGAGGAGCAGGACATGAAGCGTGGATTCCCTTTAATAACGGTTCGACAACGAATGGTACCTGTACGACAGGCGATGCACACGACACTCGCAAACACAGCTTTCTCACCAACAGCACTTTCAAGAGCCTTCATGCTGACGGCCGTCACCCTGGTGACCTGTTTGAGCGTGCTCCCCTTGTACGCCGATGACGACGACACGTCCTCGGATACTCGCGCATTGCCCACGTTGCTGGTGATGGGCGATAGCTTGAGCGCTGCCTACGGTATCGAGGAAGAGCAAGGCTGGGTGGCGCTGCTCGCCGAGCGCCTGGAGGGCGAAGCCCAAGTGGTCAATGCCAGCATCAGCGGTGAAACCACCTCTGGCGGTGCGCAACGATTCGCCGACATTCTCCGACAGCGTCAGCCGGATATCGTTCTGCTGGAGCTGGGTGGCAACGATGGCCTGCGGGGCCTGCCTCCGGCCCAGATGCGCGCCAATCTGGCCAGCATGATCGAACAGAGCCAGCAGGCCGACGCCGAGGTGCTGCTGCTGGGCATCGATATTCCTCCCAACTACGGGCAGGCATATCGCGATGCCTTTACCGGCGTGTTCCACTCACTGGCGGATGAGTACTCGCTTTCACTGGTGCCTTTTCTGCTGGAAGATGTGGCGCTCAATACCCAGTTGATGCAAAGCGATGGCATCCACCCCACGGCAGACGCACAGCCTATCATTCTCGACAACGTTTGGCCCGAACTGGAGCCCATGCTAGAGGCATCGCACCAGGCCGCTCGGTAACAAAACGTTGATACGTTGTGACCAGCAGGGATAGCGCTTTTGCATGCCAGCGAGTAATCTTAAGCTCTATTTGCTCAACGCTCATGGCGTCCATGTCCCGCGTGGCCCTTCGGTACCGCACGCCATCTCGGGATTCTGCGCCATGCCTTCGTAGCCAAGTTCTGCCAGGCTGGGGATGTCGTCACGGGCGACCTCCAGCGTTTGCATCAGTTGGCCCATGGCAGCCAACGTGCGGGCTTGCGCCAGCGTCAGGTCAAACTCAGCATTGGCATAGGCCCGGCTGGCCTCGAAGAACTCGTTTTCGCTATCCAGCACATCCAACAGGGTGCGCTGTCCGATATCGAACTGCTGCTGATAGGTACCCCGAACTCGGTCGATGGACTGAGGATGGTCATTCACACGGGACCCGACAGCTAAGCATTGTCTAGCAAGAACACCTTAGCAAATTGTTATTAGCTTAAATTAAACGCCTGAGCGCCAGTGGCAAGCCATAAAAATAAAAGTCACAAAAACTTACAATAAAGTACTAAAAAAACATTCAATCCGTCTCGAGAGGCGCTTTTCTGGGCCATTGTTGGAAAGCCAGGCCCATCAATATCAGCAACAGGCCAATCAGCGTCGAGCCCAGTAGCGGCTCGCCTACCACGACATAAAGCAGCATGAGTGACACCGGTGGAGAGAGGAATATCAGCGTAGATACCTTGGCGGTTCGAGAAATTTTGTGGATCGCCAACTGCCAAAGCACGAAGGCAATGCCCATCTCGAACAATCCTACGTATACGCCGGAGGCCAGCGCGGTCATGCCATGCCACTGGAACCCCGGGCCAAAAAGTAACAGAACGGTTAGAACAGGTATCCCAACGCTAAAATTTTGCCACTGCCCCACTAACGGCGGCCGGGCATCTCGCGCATTCAGTAGCCAGTAGAGTGCCCACAACAGTGTAGAGGCAAGCGCCAGCGTAACGCCTAAACCATCCTCGAAGGCGACGTTGAAAACCTGTCCACGCGTCGCAATGACCCACACCCCGGCATAGGCGATCAGCCCGGCCACCATGTCTCTTCGTGTCAACGGGTGCCCCAGCAGAGGCACCGCCAGAAATGCCATGGCCAATGCCCAAGTGTAGTTCAGGGCCATGGCCTCCTGGCCTGGCAGGCGGTCGTAGGCTGCAAACAACACCAGATAATACGCGACGGGGTTCATTAGCCCCGCCCACAGGGCCGTACGCCATCCATGTCTGAGCGCCTGGCGCATATGCCCCTGAACGGCCACCAGTCCCCCCATCAGCAGCCACGACACCAGCGCCGCCAGCCACATCAGCTCTATCGGGCTCATCCAGGAGAGCGCCAGTTTGAAGGCAGTCGCGACCGTTGACCATAGCGCCACGGCCCCCAGCCCATACAGGATGGCTGTTCTGTCCTGGCTCATCGGTCTATGTGCCCAAGATCACGCTCGGGGTCGATATGATCACGCACCTGCTGCTTGAGGGTCTTGATGTCTGGAAAGCCGCCGTCACGTTTACGCTCCCAAAGCAGCGTATCATCGCACCAGATTTCGAAGCTGCCGCCATGGGAAGGCACCAACGCCACCTGATCGAGCTGCTCACCAAAGGTAGAAAGCAACTCTTGAGCGTACCAGCCGCTGCGCAGCAGCCATTGGCACTGGGTGCAGTAGCGAATCCGGATCTGCGGCATGACGTACTCCTTATCGGTCGATTCCCAGGCAAGCTAAACTATCATGTCGATTACGCTATGATATTGATCAAGCATTCTGTCATCTTATATTAGCAACTGCCAAGGAACCCCATGGCCCAGCCAGATGTTTCACAAACGCGTCTCTATGAGTGGCTGACGGGCGATGACGACAGCCGCATGTGCGCCGATATTCCTGACGGCGCCTGCCAAGAGCAGCCGCGCAACTTTTTCCATCATCTATGGGCGGCGTTGGGTAACAAGCTGGCGGATGAACTCTCCAGTGCACGGCTGGTATTGCCCTGGTTGATGGGCATTATTGGTGCGCCAGTGTGGATGGTGGGCATGCTGGTGCCCATCCGCGAGGCTGGTGCGCTGCTGCCTCAGCTTTTCGTGGCAGGCTTCATTCGCTTGAAACCTCAGCGCAAGTGGGTTTGGGTCACCGGAGCGCTGCTTCAAGCCTTGGCCGCACTGTGCCTCGCGCTACTGGCGCTCTGGGGCAATGGAACAGTGGGCGGATTTCTGGTGTTGGCGGTACTGGTGGTGCTGTCATTGGCGAGGGGGCTTTCGTCGATCGCCACCAAGGACGTACTGGGCAAGACCATCGCCAAGCGCCGGCGAGGGACCCTCATGGGCTGGAGTGGCAGCGTAGCAGGTGCCGCCACGCTGGCGGCGGGCGGTGTGTTGCTGTGGTTCGGTGATCGCCCAGGTAACGTGGCGCTGGCCCTGCTGCTATGTGTCGCGGCGGCGGGATGGTTGCTCAACGCGTTCAGCGCCGCGCGCATCAAGGAAATGCCGGGCGCCGTAGAAGGCGGTCAAAATGCCTGGGACAGCATCAAGCTCGGGTTCACCCTGATGCGTGAGGACCGTACCTTCCTGCACTTCAACCTGGCCAGGGCGCTGCTGCTCTCCAGTGCACTCGCTCTGCCCTATCTGGCCTTGCTGGGTCAACAGCAAAGCGGCAGTGAGCTGGGCGGGCTAGGCATCATGGTGGTGGTGTCAGGGTTGTCAGCAATGATTGCCAGCCCCATATGGGGTAAACGTGCGGACCACTCCAGCCGCCGCGTCATGCGTGATGCTGCCGTCGGTACCGCTCTGTGTTGCTGCCTGGGCGCAGGCATTGCCTGGCTACCGGGCGAGTGGACCCGCAGCGTACTGCCCTACGCCTGCGTTTATGCCCTGCTGATGATCATTCACCATGGAGTTCGCCTGGGCCGCAAAACCTACCTGGTCGATATAGCCAGTCAGGACAACCGAGCACTCTATGTGGCGCTATCCAACACTTTCACAGGAGTGCTCATGCTGGCAGTGGGTGGCCTGATTGGCGGGCTGGCACAGAGGCTTGGCAGCAGCCCTCTGCTGCTGGTGCTGGCGGTCACTGCACTGGGGGCCATGGTAAGCGCTCAGCGCCTTCCAGAAGCAGAGTGATCTTCAAGGATTGCAAACCCGTGCAACGCTCGCCATGATGGGCGGGAATCACGGCGTAACGTGGTTTTTTTGCTATCCTAGCTGTAATCAGTGGTAAGTGGCATCGCCTACCCTGCCTATAACGAGCCTCGCGCTGACGAACAGCGACACGGCTAGAATGACGAGAAGCACAGGAATCCATTGATGAAACGATCTCCCTTGATCAGCCCGGAGTTACTCGAACGCATTGTTGATGCTTCTGAAGATGGCATTGTCGTTGCAGAGCAGGAAGGTGACGAAAACATTCTGATTTACGTCAACAAAGGCTTCGAGCGTCTGACCGGCTACAGTGCAGACGAAATCCTTTATCGAGATTGTCGTTTCCTGCAGAACGAAGACCGCGACCAGGATGCCCTCGCGTCGATTCGTGATGCCCTGCAGGATGGCCGCCCCTCTCGCGAAGTGCTGCGCAACTATCGTAAAGACGGCACGATGTTCTGGAACGAGCTATCGATTACGCCGGTTTATGATGAAGCCGACAACCTGATGTACTACATCGGCGTGCAGAAAGACGTCACCGAACGGGTCGAAGCCCAGCTGGCTTTGGCAGCGCTGAAAGAACAGCAGGCGCTGGCCGAATAGCGTTTGTGGCCATGCTGCTGTTGGTAGCTCTGGGGATTTAATGGCGGCCAAGGCAAGTTTGTGCTTGAACTTCATCCCAACTGGCGTTATATAGCGCCTAGGCGCTTGTTTAGCGTTAGGCGCTCCCTGCGGAAGGGAGCCGTTGTGATGCCGGTGCGCCGGCCTGGGTTGGAGGGCATACCATGAGCCGTGACCCCTTGAATCGTGAGACCTACACCAGCGACGGGCTGGACGCCGACGACTTCGACAACCTGGACGCGGTCAACGACGATCAATACGCCAAGAGCAAACCCAGCAAGGCCGACACCCTGCGCGCACGGCGCCAGGTGGAAGCATGGCTAGAAGAGCGACGCCTGCAGCGTGCCATCAAAGACGACTGGGATGAGGAAGAGTAGCGCCTTACGGGCAGATGCTCTGTCGTTCGAACAGAACGCTCCCTCCCACAGCAGTGAGTGCCTCCAGGCCAGCTTGTGGGAGGCCAATTTCATTGGGCGACTGTCTGGGCAGGCACTGGTGCCTGAATCGTCGCGAGCTAAAGCTCCCTCCCACAACAACCCCCTCCCACAGCAGTGAGTGCCTCCAGGCCAGCCTGTGGGGGCCAATAGATGCAAACCAGTCTGCGTAGAACTTTTCATTTCCGTACGTTTTTTCGTTTCATCCTGCTCACCTGACTCAGTACCGTGCGGCTGGCCTTTAGCCGCGCTGGGCACTATCATCTGTACACCAAGCCAGCACTGCTGGCCCCGCTTTTACCACAACCTAACGGATTTCCATGGCGCAATACGTATTCACCATGAATCGGGTTGGCAAAGTCGTGCCTCCCAAGAAGCAAATTCTCAAGGATATCTCGCTGTCGTTTTTCCCGGGGGCCAAGATTGGCGTACTGGGCTTGAACGGCGCTGGTAAATCCACGCTGCTGCGCATCATGGCCGGTGTCGATAAAGAGTTTGAAGGTGAAGCTCGTCCGATGCCCGGCATCAACGTGGGCTACTTGCCCCAAGAGCCGCAGTTGGACGACGAGAAAAACGTCCGGGATACCGTCGAGGAAGCGCTGGGTGCCCTCAAGGAAGCTCAGCAGAAACTGGATGCCGTGTACGCGGCTTACGCAGAACCGGATGCAGACTTCGATGCCCTCGCCAGCGAACAGGCGCGGCTCGAAAACATCATCGAAGCCGCCGACGCCCATAACATCGAGCGTAAGCTGGAAGTGGCCGCCGAAGCCCTGCGCCTGCCGCCCTGGGACGCCAAGGTAGGCAACCTTTCCGGGGGTGAGCGCCGCCGTGTTGCCCTCTGTCGCCTGCTGCTGTCCAGCCCGGACATGCTGCTGCTGGACGAGCCTACCAACCACCTGGATGCGGAATCGGTGGCCTGGCTGGAGCGCTTCCTGCACGACTACAACGGCACCGTCGTGGCCATCACTCACGACCGTTACTTCCTGGACAACGTGGCGGGCTGGATTCTCGAACTGGACCGCGGCCAGGGTATCCCCTTCGAGGGCAACTACTCGCAGTGGCTGGAGCAGAAAGAGCAGCGCCTGACCCAGGAAGCCAAGCAGGAAGCCTCGCGCCAGAAGGCCATCAAGCAAGAGCTGGAGTGGGTACGCAGCAACGCCAAAGGCCGTCAAGCCAAAAGCAAGGCACGTCTCAATCGCTTTGAAGAGATGCAGTCCGGCGACTACCAGAAGCGTAACGAAACCAACGAAATCTACATTCCGCCTGGCCCGCGCCTGGGTGACAAGGTCATCGAATTCCACAACGTCACCAAGCGTTTCGATGACAAGCTGCTCTATCAGGACCTCTCCTTTACCATTCCCCAAGGGGCCATTGTCGGCATCGTCGGCGGTAACGGCGCGGGTAAATCGACGCTGTTCAAGCTGGTCACCGGCAAGGAGCAGCCGGATGCGGGCGACGTAGTAATCGGTGAAACCGTGGATATCGCCTACGTCGAGCAGTTGCGCGACGCGCTGGACGACAAGCAGACGGTCTGGGAAGCGGTATCCGACGGCCAGGACATTCTCAACATCAACGGCTACGAAGTCTCTTCGCGTGCCTACGTGGGTCGCTTCAACTTCAAGGGCAACGACCAGCAGAAGCGCCTGGATGAGCTGTCGGGCGGTGAGCGCGGGCGCCTGCAGCTGGCGCAAACCCTCAAGCAGGGTGCCAACGTATTGCTGCTGGACGAACCCTCCAACGACCTGGACATCGAGACACTGCGCGCCCTGGAAGAAGCCCTACTGGCCTTCCCCGGCTGCGCCATGGTGATCTCCCACGACCGTTGGTTCCTGGATCGTATCGCCACGCACATCCTGGCCTTCGAGGGCGACTCGGAAGTAGTGTTCTTCGATGGCAATTACACGGAATACGAAGAAGATCACAAGAAACGAGTCGGCAACGACACGCCGAAGCGCATGAAGTACAAACGTATCGACGCTTGACTGCGGGCGCCTTTCGCCTGCTAAAGCGACCTCCCACCAGTGCCCGGCAGGGCGGGTGTGGGAGGGAGTTTCAGCTCGCGATGGCTGACTTTGCCAGGGCGCCTGGCGGCGCCCTTCGCCCGCCAAAGCGAGCCTCCCGCGTTAGACTTAACCTGCAGGCCAAGTCAACTGACGCCCGCCCATTAAGTGCATATGGATGTGGTAGACCGTCTGCCCGCCCATTTCGTTACAGTTCATGACCACCCGATAGCCGTCCTCGGCAAACCCCTGCTGTTTGGCCAACTGGGCAGCGGTATATTGCAAGCGGCCGATCACCGGCAGATCGTCAGGCGCAATGTCATTGAGCGTAGCAATGTGCTTT
Source organism: Halomonas sp. KM007 (assembly GCF_050709225.1). Lineage (NCBI taxonomy): Bacteria > Pseudomonadati > Pseudomonadota > Gammaproteobacteria > Oceanospirillales > Halomonadaceae > Halomonas > Halomonas sp. KM007. The sequence goes on from NZ_CP136131.1 coordinate 735,210, forward strand.
TTAGGGATGATGAGCTGATGCGTAGGCGCTTGAGGGCTAATATCGTTAAAGGCAAGTACATGCTCGTCTTCGAAAACGATATCCGCAGGAATCTCGCGGTTGATGATTTTACAAAACAGGCACTCCATCGCAGCCTCCTTGGTGTGGCGCGTTATTGTCAAAAGAGCCAGCTAAGCGCGCCTATCGGAAACGGCGCTGAGCCAGCAGGTGGCGAACCAACGGGGCGAGGATCAACTCCATCGCCAACGACATGCGTGCACCGGGCACCACCAGCGTATGGGGCCGCGTCATGAACGCATCCTTGATCATGGCCAGCAGCCAGGGGAAATCCACGGTCGAGGGGTCGCGAAAGCGAATTACCACGAAAGACTCGGCATCGGTCGGGATATCCTGCACTTCGAAGGGGTTGGAGGTGTCGACGGTAGGCACGCGCTGAAAGTTGATATGGGTACGCGAAAACTGCGGCTGGATATAGCGCACGTAATCGTCCATGCGCCCCAGAATGGTGTCGATGACCGCTTCCTGTGAGTAGCCACGCAGCTTGGTGTCACGATCGATCTTCTGAATCCACTCCAGGTTCATGGTCGGCGCAACGCCCACCAGCAAATCCACGTGCCGAGCTATGTCATACTCCTGAGTCACCAACCCGCCGTGCAGCCCTTCATAAAACAGCAGGTCGGTACCACAGGGCAGTGCCTGCCATTCGGTAAAGGTGCCCACTCGATAACCGGCTTCGATCTTCTGCTTGTCCTCTGCATGGATGTAGTGCCGATAGGTGCCAGTGCCGTGTTCACCGTACTCGACGAACAGGCTTTCCAGACGATCCAGCAAGTTGGCCTCGACGGCAAAGTGAGAAAGCTCATCCTTGCGCTCGGGCTCTTCGCGGAAGATGCGCTTGAGGTCATCGCGGGTATAGCGATGGAAGGCATCGCCATCCACCATGGCCGCGTGGACGTCTTCTCTCAGGAACATGCGCTCGAAGCTGCGACGCACCGTCGTGGTGCCTGCCCCGGAGGAGCCGGTGACGGCAATGATGGGGTACTCTCGGGACATCAGCTCCCCCCCCTTGCCTCGGCGAGTGTCTGCTTCACCGCGTCAGGAATGGGCACCGGCTTGCCAGCCCCCAGATCCAGCAGCAGCTTGTTGATTCGGGCCGTGGCGACCACGGTCTCGCTGCCTTCCTTCAAGACACGCTGATAGACGGTCAATGCCTTGCCCTGAGGTTCAGGCACCGCCGTCTCGATAACCAGCACCTCCGGGAAGCGCGCTTCCTGCTGATACTGTATCGCCAGGTCCACCACGACGCTGGGATAGCCGCCCATGTCCCACTCGGGCAAGTGCAGGCTACCCAGTGCTTGTGCCCTGGCTTCATGCAGCAGCGACACCAGGGCATCATGCCCCAGGTGGCGGCCGTAGTTCATGTCGGTCACCCGCACCGAGAGGGTATGGCGGTGGATCACCGCGTCTGCGGGAAATTCGATAGCAACGCGCTCCATGACGGCTCTCCTGCTTGGGTGACGAAAGGGGTCGTTAGTGATTCACTTCCCGGGCAATGGCGCGGAAGGCGATGTCACGGCGGAACTCGGCACCTTCCCACTGGATGGCCTTGACCCCCTGATAGGCCTGCTGCTGAGCAGCCGACACGCTGTCGCCCAGCGCCGTGACACACAGCACGCGCCCACCGGCCGTGGCGATCTCGCCTTCATCGGTCAGGGCAGTGCCTGCGTGGAACACCTTGCACTGGGCCTGCTCGGCATCGGTCAGACCGTGAATCACATCGCCTTTGCGATAGCTGCCGGGATAACCGCCCGCCGCCATGACCACGCCCACCGCCGCACGACTGTCCCATTCACACTGCTTGCCTGCCAGCTCGCCTTTGGCGCCCGCCAGACAAAGCTCCGCCAGATCCGACACCAGACGCATCATGATGGGCTGGGTTTCCGGGTCACCAAAGCGGCAGTTGTATTCGATCACTTTGGGTTGGCCCGCAGCGTCGATCATCAAACCGGCATACAGGAAGCCCGTGTACGCATTGCCCTCTTCAGCCATGCCTCGTACGGTAGGCAGGATCACCTGCTCCATGATGCGGGCATCCACCTCGGGCGTGACCACAGGCGCCGGTGAGTAAGCCCCCATGCCGCCGGTATTGGGACCGGTATCACCATCGAAGGCACGCTTGTGATCCTGGCTGGTGGCCATGGGGACGACATGTTCACCGTCGACCATGACAATGAAGCTGGCTTCTTCGCCGTCCAGAAACTCTTCGATGACGACCCGGGCACCGGCATCGCCAAAGGCGTTGGCTTCCAGCATATCGCGAATGGCGGCTTCGGCTTCGGCTTCGCTCATGGCCACGATCACGCCCTTGCCGGCGGCCAGACCATCGGCCTTGATGACGATGGGCGCGCCCATGCGGGCCAGGTAGTCAAGCGCTGGCTCGACCGCCGTGAAGGTCTGGTAGTCGGCGGTGGGAATGGCGTGGCGGGCCAGGAAGTCCTTGGTGAAGGACTTGGAGCCTTCCAACTGAGCAGCCCCCTGGGTAGGGCCAAAGATGGTCAGGCCCGCTGCCTGAAATTGATCGACCACCCCTTCCACCAGCGGCGCTTCCGGGCCAACGACCGTCAGGGCGATCTGCTCTTGCTGAGCAAACGCCACCAGTGCCGGCAGGTCGGTTGCGGCTATGGCCACATTGCTCAGCTTGGGCTCCGTGGCTGTACCTGCATTACCAGGCGCTACGAACACCTGCTCGACCTGGGGGGATTGGGCAAGCTTCCAGGCAAGGGCATGTTCACGGCCACCGCCACCGATCATCAAAACTTTCATGGGTATCCTTCTCAAAACAGGAGAGCATCGATGGGCGCATTATGCCATAACGCAGCCGCTAGCGGGGCGCCAAGCGCTGTCTGAAACCCAGCGCTGTTGTGAAGCTAAGGCTTGCCATCCGTTGGGTCGTCGTCTTCCTTGGTGGAAGGCTGGTTGAGCGTGTTCTGCCAAAAGCGCATGTTCTCCTCGGCCAGTTCACGCATGAACTCCATGGGCGTATGCCGCATGGCCTGCTGCCACTGGCTCTGGAGGCGCTTCTGCTGCTCCAGCATCAGCTGGGTGCCCTGTTCCAGATAGCGCGCCAGAGGCAGCGGTGACGACATGTCATACACGCGAATCAACTGGGCCAGCAGGTCGTTGGAGAACACTTCCGCTTCACTATCGGCCTGCTCCTGTTCGATAATGATCGACAGTAGAATCGTGCGCGTGAGGTCTTCGCCACTTTTGGCATCTTCGACACGAAAAGGCTCTTCGTCGATGATCAGACGGCGCAAATCTTCCAGCGTCACGTAGCGGCTTTGTTGTGTGTCGTACAACCTGCGGTTGGCATATTTACGAATGACGCGCACAGCGTATCTCCTTAAACGCGATAAAGGCTTTTGTCGCCATGGCTGCTATTGTGCCTGCAACACACGCCCATGCAAGCCAGCTTAACGGATTAGTGCCGCGATGCGCGGCCTGCCCACGACTAATAGACGACCATCATGAACCTGATTTTGCTCGACCCCAGTGAGGTGAACGGCCAACGAGCCCACCTGACCGACACCCGCCGCCTGACGCATCTGCGCGACGTACATCGCGCCCAGCCGGGGGACCAACTGAGCGTGGGCGTTCAGGGAGGCAACATGGGCAAGGCCGAGCTGATCGAGCTGAGCGACAGCGTTGCCACCTTCCACCTGGGCCCGCTGGAAACGCCTCCACCGCCCCCGCTACCGGTGCATCTGGTGCTGGCCTTGCCGCGCCCGCGCATGCTGGCCCGCACGCTGGAACATGTCACTGCGCTAGGCGTGAAACAGATTACCCTACTGCACACCCAGCGGGTGGAGAAAAACTACTGGCAATCGCCGGAGCTACGCCCGGAAAAGGTGCACCAGCATCTCCTGCTCGGGTTGGAGCAGGCACGCGACACGCAGCTCCCGCAGGTCACCCTGTGCAAGGGCTTTCGCCCTTTTCTGGAAGATCACCTGAACGGCGTACTACACGAGCGACGGGGGCTCGTCGCTCACCCCGGCATGCCCAACGCCTGCCCACGCGGCATCGACGAGCCCTGTGCACTTTTCGTGGGGCCAGAGGGTGGTTTTATCGAATGGGAAGTCGAGCAACTGCTGGCAGCAGGATGCAAGGGCATGCACCTGGGCCCGCGCATCCTGAGAGTAGAAACCGCCGTGACGGCGCTGCTGGCACGGCTGTTCTGACTCACCCTATTGATCAGGTTTGATCATCTTCGGGGTCGTGGGGAACGTACTCGGCATTCTCCCCACACTCCGGTGTCTGCAGGAACGTTCTGCGCACATCCAGTAACCCAAGATGGCTGATCGTGCGACGCCCCAGCAGCAGCGGGTAAATCATCTCTTCGCGGTCGCGCAGGCTGAACTGCTCTTCATAGATGGTGTCGCCCATGCACACATCCATCAGCACCACGGGGCGTTCATCGCGCCCACCGGCGCCGCGCACGGCTTGCTCACGATACAGCGGACGTTCGATTTCGTCGCTAAAGGTCTCACCGCTGGCCTGATCCTCCAGCTTTAAGCGAAAGCGCACCCAGTCTTCGCCATCCTTCTCGAAAATCTCGATGTCACGGGCGTCCAACGACGAGGTCAGCGCACCGCTGTCCAGCTTGGCCTTGACGCCAATGCCCCAAGGCTCGATGAACGCGTTCTCCACCCAGCCGAACACCTTGTCCTCAGCCTGTACGCTGACACTCGCCATCAGCACACTCGCCAGAGCCGTCATGCCCATGGCCTTTCGCAGTCTATTCACCATCGCAACGCATCCTTGATAGTTGGATTAAAAGGGTAGTGGAATTATGGCAGTCGCTCGAGCAGTGATTGAGTGGCAAAGCCATCTGGCACCAGCCCTTGATCACGCTGGAAGGCTCGCACACCGGCCTGGGTATTGGGCCCCATGATGCCATCGGCGGCGCCCACCGAATAACCGGCGTTGTTCAACCGCTGTTGCAGCGTTCTGACATCGTCGCGCGTCAAAGGTGCCTCATGAGTGGGCCAGGACTGAGTAATGCCCTGACGCCCGGCAATGGCATCGGCCAATGTCGCCACCGCCAACGCATAGCTGGTCGCATTGTTGTAGCGCAAAATGGCACGGAAGTTGGGGCCTACGATGAATGCTGGGCCACTGGCGCCTGCTGGCACGATAACGGCAGCGCTATCGAAAGCAGGCAAATCGCCATTCACTGCTCGTACGCCCTGCGCGGCCCATTGGGCCGAGCTCAGACGCTCGGTTTGCGAGTAGTCGAACGCATCAGGCAGCACCACTTCCGCCCCCCAGGGCTGGCCTGCTTGCCAACCGGCGCGGGCCAGGTAGTTGGCCGTCGAGGCCATGACATCGGGAATACTGCCCCAGATGTCACGCCGTCCATCGTTGTCGCCGTCCACCGCATAGGCTTCGAAGCTGCTGGGGATGAACTGAGTATGCCCCATGGCCCCGGCCCAGGAGCCGCGCATCTCATCGGCGGCGATATCTCCCTGATCGATGATACGCAGCGCTGCCAGAAGCTCTCCGCGGGCAAAATCACGGCGACGGCCGTCGTAGGCCAGAGTGGCGAGTGACTCCAGCGTCGAAAAGTCACCAAAGTTGCTGCCGTAATTACTCTCGACACCCCAGATGGCAACGATGATTTCGGCAGGCACCCCATAGCGCTGCTGCATCTGTTGAGCAGTATCGCGATGCTGAGCATACTTTTCACGACCATTGGCAATGCGCGTACTGGACACTGCGCTATCGAGGTATTGCCAGATGGGCCTGACGAACTCAGGCTGATAACGATCCAGCTCGATCACGCGCTCGCGATAACGCACACCGTCCAGCGCTTTGGCCAGAGTGGCTTCACTGATCCCTTGATTGGCGGCGTAACGGCGGAAATCACTCAGCCACTGGTTGAAGCTGGCATACTGCACTTGCTCGGCGGCTCGCGCATCGACTTCGGTCATCAGTTGAGGGCTGGCTTGGGCAGATTGCCCCCCCAAAGCCAGCATCGTTGCCAGTATCAAGGCTGGCTTGAAGGAGGGCGCGAAAGCGGGTGATGCTTGGGATTTCAATAACATGTCATCGTCTCATGGCTGTCCTTGGCGTGGCTGTGATAATGGCTCAGAAACGGGTCTGATGCCAGCCTCAGGCCATGAGCCGCCAAAGCACCACCAGGTGGGCAGCCCCCACGATACCGGTCAGCACACAGCGTAACCCTGTGTACCAGCGAGGAAATCCTTCACGGCCATCGCGGCTGACATCGTAAAGGCCAATGAGCACAAAGCCTGCCAACAGCACCCATAGCCCCGTCACCACATCGAAAAGCAGCGCAGGCCAGGCAATCAGGCTCGGCACCATGGCCAGCAGCAGGCGCCTGCCGTTACCCGGCCGCGAGACCTGCAGCGCACAGCCCCAATGAACGCCGCCCAGAAATGACAGAATCACCGCACTGTAGTAAGTAAACCCGTAAATCGCCGTGACCTGCCAGGCAGTAGGCGCCCACCATGCTGCGCCACTCGCCGCAATGAACGGGATCAGCCCGGCAAGCCCCGAGCCCCATGCCAATCGACATTCGTTCATGACGCGCCCTGCTTCCTTACTCATCGGTCTCCTCGAACTCTTCGGCAGAAATCAGCCAGCGCTGCCATTCACTGGGCAGCACACAAGGCGCATCGAACCTGGAAGGCGCGACTCGCCAGGGCTGTTGCCGTTCGAGGCCAAAGGGCAAGGACTCGAGGGCGGGCAGCCAGTATGCGACATAGAGACCTTTCGGGTCGTAATGCCCCGCCTGCTTCAGCACATTGAAATAGCGGTCTTGCCGAGGGTCTCGCCCTACTCCGGCAATATAGCGCCAATTACCCCAATTACTGGCCACGTCGTAATCGACCAGGCAATGCTCGAACCAGCCAGCGCCCAAACGCCAATCAACGCCCAGGTCCTTGACCAGAAAACTGGCCACGTTCTGCCGTGCGCGGTTGGATATCCATCCGGTCCCTTTGAGCTCGATCATCGCCGCATCGATGAACGGGATCCCTGTCTTGCCATCACGCCAGCGATTGAACGCCTCGTTGGGTACGGGGAGTTGCTCGCGACCAAATAACGTGGCCCCTTCCAATTGCGCGGCACGATGGAAATAGTCACGCCACAACAGCTCGAACACGATCCAGTAGCTGGACTCGCAGCTACCGTTGATGGCTTCCCAGGCCTTGACCTCACGATGTACTTGCCGAGCAGAGAGGCAGCCTCTGGCCAGCCAAGGCGAAAACCGCGTCGAAAAATTGGCGCCCAGCAAGCCATTGCGGGTCTTCTTGTAAGACTCAGCGCCATTCTGCCGCCACAGATAGTGCTGCAGCCGGTCTCCAGCGGCAGATTCACCGCCTACGAATACAAAGCCTTGGCGCTTGTCTGGCTGCCAGGCCGCGCTCTGCTGACACACATCCTTGAGCGGCGGGAAGCCACGGGGGGCGTCATCTGGCCACCCAGGCAGCGTCACTGGCATGCTCAGCGGCTCGGGGATTTCGCAATGCTTTTCCACATGGCGACGAAACGCCGAAAAGCTGGCAGGCAAATCTTCCAGCGCAAACGGCAGCGCCGAGGCGTCAATCAGATAACCGCTATCGGAACGCACCAGCGGGCAATGTTCGGGCAGCGACTCGGCCACTTGATCGATGTGGGTACGCTCTTCGCAGCCTGAGTGCTCGGCAACCAATACTTGTCGAGCATTGAGACGCGTGGCCATGGCCACCACCTCTTCGGCGGGGTGACCGATACGTACCAGCAGATCGCTACCCAATTGCAGCAGCTCGCCTCGCAGTTCCATCAGGCTTTGCCACAAGAAACGCAGGCGCGCCGGGCCAAGGCGGCAAGTCTCTTCGCCTGATATGTTGGAGCGCAACCATGCGCGGTCCAGTACATAAAGGCAAACCAGTTGATCAGGGGCGGATGTGAAATGTAATAGAGGGTTGTCCGCTACACGGAGATTATCCTGTAGCCAGACAATATCAGTCGTGCTGTTCATGCTCGCGCCTCCTCGGCGTGCTGTCTGGCTTCGCGTCGGCAACGTTCGCTGCAAAAACTCACTTCCCCCCAACAGCGCGCCCATTTTTTCCGCCAGGTAAATGGGCGCTGGCATTGAACGCAGTCTTTTTCCGGTAGGTCTTGTTTTCGTCTCATCTGTCCAACTCGCTACGCGTCAATCACCGCGCCACGCTTTCATACATGGACACTATATCTTACACAGTACATATATTGTATATAGTTTGACGAGCATAGTGTGCCGCTACACGCATTGCGTAAAAGACAGCCCTCCGTTGGCACAGCCATAAAAAAGCCACCCGAAGGTGGCCTTTAGCTAACTCGTTGATTAGCTGTCAATCAGGGTCTGTTGGTCGAGGTTGACGTTTGGCGTTTTCCTCGGTTTCCAGCCCACTCTTCAATTCATGGGTGAGCGGATCATAATTGGGCCTGAGCTCGTCCTTCACCGTACCGCTCCATAGACGGGAGCCCACGAAGTAACCCGCCCTGCCAATCACGTGAGCGGCAATGGGCGCTGTGATCAAAATAAAGACGATGATCGCGAACGCACGTGCGACCACCCCTACTTCGGCAAAGTGCATGGCCGCCGCCAGCATGATCAGGACCACACCCAGTGCCGCAGCCTTGGTAGTAGCATGCATGCGGGTCAACAAGTCGGGCAGGCGCAGCAAACCGATGGAAGCCAGCAGCATGAAGCTGGCGCCGGTCAACACCAGCGTTCCTTTGACAAAATCAATCATCACGCGGTCCCCCACGTTCCAGAAAGCGAGCGAATCCTATGGCGGCCAAGAAGCCCATCAGCGCGATGACGATGGCGGCATCCAGAAAGCTCGATACACCTGACTGAATGGCGTATACCCCCACCAGCCCCACTACCGTGGTGGAAAACAGCTCCAGCGCCACCACTCGGTCCGGCAAGCTGGGGCCTCGCACCACGCGCACAAAGGTCAATATCAGGGCGCAGCCCATCAAGACCTGGCTAATCAAAATCACGGTATCCATCAGCGAAATAACTCCAGGGCTCGGTGCTCCATCTCTTTGAGGCTGCGTCTCAGCTCATCTTCATCGTCCAGGAACATGGCATGGATATAGAGCACCCGGCGATCATCCGAGACGTCCAGACTCAAGGTACCCGGCGTCAGCGAAATCAGGTTGGCCACCATGGTGATCTCCATCTCCGTACGTGCCGCCAGCGGCAGTGCAATGACGCCTGGCTGCATGTGCCAGGGTGGCGTCAGGATGTCGAATGCGACACGTAGATTGGCCTGCACCAGCTCCTTCATGAAGAAACCGATGAAGCCGATGATGCGCGGCACTCGTAAAGGGTATCCCTTCAGCGCCTCGACCTGAGGCTCGATCAATACCAGCGCAATATAACCAAACACCATGCCTACCAGCAGGTTCAAGCCCGAGAAATCACCGCTCAACAGTACCCAGGCCAGGCCGAGTAACAAGTTCCAAATTGCACCGGTCATGGAGCTTCCTCCTGAACTTCACTCGCCTGATCCACGCCCGCATCTGCCGCTTCCAGCAGTGCATCGATGACATTCGCTGACTCGCCGAGCACGGCTTCTATGTAGCCTGCCGGGTTCATCAATTGATCGCCTATCTGATTCATGACCTGCATGATGGGCTCGGCGAAAATACCTACCAGCAGCGACATCATGGCCAATACGATCACCGGCAGATACATCATCCACAGGCTCGGTTTGAGCATACGGCCATCATCGCCTGTGGGCGTTTGGGTTGCAGGCACCTTGTTCTCTTCCGGCAAGGCTTTCCAGAACACTTCGTTCCAGATCTTGACCATGGAGTAGAGGGTCATCAAGCCCACAGCCAAAGCAATCCCGGTGGCTACATAGGCGCCCGCTTCCAGGCCTGCTCGCACCAGTACGAACTTGGCGAAGAAACCGGACAGCGGCGGTATGCCTGCCAACGAGAAAGCCGAAATGAAGAACGCGACGGCAAGCCAGGGGCGCTCGCGATAAAGCCCGCCCATCTTCTTGAGCTGATAGGTACCCTGCAGGCGGTGCGTGATACCACTGATCAGGAACAGGTTCGTTTTCACGATGATGTTGTGCATGATCGCAAACACGCCACCGGCGATGGCCAGCGGGGTATAGAGCGCCAGACCAAGAATCATGTAGCCAATCTGGCTGACGATGTGAAACGAGAGAATACGGCGGAATTCATACTGCGCCGCCGCCCCCAGCACGCCGGTCACCATGGTCAAGACTGCCCCCCACAACATGATGTCCTGGAGATAGCCCATGGTCTGATCGAAGATCAGTGTGAAGACGCGGAACAGCGAGTACACCCCGACCTTCGTCAGCAGCCCGGCAAACAGCGCCGATACCGCCACGGGCGGCGTGTGATAGGACGCGGGCAGCCAGAAAAACAGCGGAAACGCGGCTGCCTTGATACCAAAGGCCACCATGAACATCACGGCCAGCACTTCCACCATGCCACTGTGTTCGGCTTCGTCCATGCGCAGGGCGATATCGGCCATGTTCAGCGAACCGACCGTGCCATACAGTAGACCGACGGCGGTCAGAAAGATCACCGATGCCAACAGGTTCAGCGTCACATACTTGATGGCTCCTTCCATCTGGGCACGCTCGCCACCCAGAATCAGCAGCGCGAACGATGCCACCAGCATCACCTCGAACCACACGTAGAGGTTGAACATGTCGCCGGTCAGGAAGGCTCCGGCCACACCGGCCAGCAGCAGGTGCATCAGCGGGTAGTAGCCGAATTTTTCATGACCACGCCCGGTGGTGGCCAATGAGTAAATACCCATGGCCAGACCGATGATGCCGGTCAGCAGGATCATCACGGCACTGAGCATGTCCGCCACCAGCGTAATACCGAATGGCGCGGGCCAGTTGCCCATCTGCATGGTGATATAGCCGTCGTTCAGTACCGCGACAAACAGCCAGAGACTGACCGCCAGCAGCACAACGTTACCGGCAACGGCCACAAAACGCTGCATGGGCCGCGACCGCCAGAACAGCAGCGATATTGCCCCCGAAAGCAGAGGCAACAAAACGGGAAGTGCGACTTCAGGCCTCACGTGTCGGTATCCTTCATCTTGTCCAAATCATCCGCCTTGACGATTTCATAGGCGCGGCGAATCAGTACGACGGCAAACGCCAGCACGCCAAACGCGATGACGATGGCGGTCAGCACCACTGCCTGGGGCAGCGGGTCAGCCACGGGCCCCAATGGCTGCAGCATGCCCTCGGGAATCAGAGGGGGTGCGCCACGGGTCATGCCTGCGGTGGTAAAAATCAACAAGTTGGCACCGTTGGAAAGCAGCAGCAAACCGATCACCAGCTTGACGATCGAACGTCGCAGCATCATGAATACGGCAGTGGCGTACAGCAAACCAATCGCCAGGGCCATTAGCGGTTCCATGGGGAGCCTCCTATGTTATCCGGGGTATGCAGCTCAAGGCTCATCCTTGTCCACCTCCATTAACGCCATGACCATGCCCATCACGGAACCCAGCACCGCCAGATAGACGCCCACATCGAAGATCAGCGGCGTAGAGGCCTTGAAGTCGATGCCTGGGATCGTCCACCACTGTGCGGTCAAGAAAGGTTCGCCCATGAACCAGGCAGGCACCACCGATATCATGCCAAACAGCAGGCCCGCACCGACCAGGTCGCGGGGGTCGACCATGCGCAGCACTTCTCGGGTGGCGCTGGCACCAAAAGCAAACAGATAAAGCGCAAACGCCCCAGCCGCCACCAGCCCGGCAATGAAGCCACCGCCGGGCTCGTCATGGCCTCGCAGCAACAGAAAAATAGAGAACATCAATTGCAGCGGCATTAAAAAGCGTGCCGCCGTATTGAGAATGATCGTACCTGACTTAACCATCGTAGGGCTCCTTGACGCTGCTCTTCTCCGCCTCTACTGATTTGCCCTGAGGGCCATCGTGACGCAGTTTCAACATGGCAATGACACCAATGGCGGCCAACGCCAGCACGAACATTTCGCCCAGCGTATCCAGGGCGCGGTAGTCCACCAGAATCACGTTGACGATGTTACGGCCATGGGCCAGTGGCGCGCTGTTCTCGACCATGTACGTGGAAATGGTTTCGAACTGGTCGATGCTCCATGCCGTCATGATCAACAGGAAGATCATGACCCCCATGGCAGCTGCCACGACCCCATCGCGCACGCGCTCGAGGCTGGTCGAGAGGTTGGAGTAACGCGGCAAGCGGAACAGCACCAGCACCAGCAGAATGACCGTCATGGTCTCTACCAGCAGCTGGGTGATGCCGAGATCGGGGGCACTGAAGAGAATGAAGATCAGCGCAATCGAGAAGCCCATGATGCCAACCGACACCACGGCTCCCAGGCGCGAGCGCGAGATGGTGGCAAAAATTGCCCCCATGGCCATGGTACCGACCACGATGATTTCATGGAAACGCACGTCCAGCGTCAGCGCCAGCTGGGGCGAGTGGCGCAGCAGAATCGAATTACCGACCAGGCCGATCAACACCACCAGCATCACCAGAATGTAATTACGCATGTAGCCATTCTGCAGAATGTGGGTCTGCCACTCGGAGAAGCGTACGACGCCATTCATGAAGCCTTCATAGCCTGCTTCCGGCCCATAGCGCATGACCGGTGCCAATCGCGCCAAATGGCTGCGCACCTCGTCCCAACGCTTGAACAGCAAAAAGCCCAGCGCCATGCTCACCAGCGACATGATCAGCGCCACGTTGATACCGTGCCACAGCGACAGGGTAACCGTCAGCGCATCGCCCACTACCGAAGTGGCCGCAGCGGTCAGCAGTGCATCCACCCCCAGCAGCGCGGGCGCCAGCCCCAGCAGTAGCGAGCCGCAGGCCAGCAGTGCAGGCCCCAACAGCATGCTAAACGGCGCTTCATGGGCAACCTTGGGGGTGGCATGCTGCGCGCCAAAGAAAGGGCGCAGCGCAATGATGGCCGCCACGGCAATGGTCAGAATGGCCGAGAAGAACGCAAACAGCACCAGCATCAGACGCACGCTGTCGGCGCCCAAGGCAGCCTCCAGCATCAGCTCTTTGCCAATGAAACCGAACAGCGGTGGAACCCCGGCCAACGACAACGCCGCAACGAATGCAATCGTCGCCGTCACGGGCATGGCGCTTCGCAAGCCCCCCATGGCCGTGACATCCTTGGTACCCGTTTCATGGTCCAGAATACCCGCTACCATGAAGAGTGCGCCTTTGTACATGGAGTGCGCCAGCAGGAAGGTGACGAACGCCGTCATGGCATAGTCGGAGCCAATGCCCAGCAGCATGGTCAAGGTGCCCAGCGCCATGATCGTCGAGTAGGCCAGCAGCTTCTTGATGTTGGTGTGGTGGATCGCCAGGAAGGCGCCCGTCAGCATGGTGGTCGCACCCACCACCGAGAGAACGCCCACCCACATGCCGGTACCGCCCAGCTCGGGCTGCAGGCGCGCCAGTAGGTAGATACCCGCCTTGACCATGGTGGCCGAGTGCAGGTAAGCCGAGACAGGCGTTGGCGCCGCCATGGCATTCGGCAGCCAGAAATGAAACGGGAACTGCGCCGACTTGGTGAACGCCCCAAGCAGCAGGCAGATCAACATGGGCGTATAGAGCGCATGCTCGCGCAGGTTGCCGTCGGACTGCAGAATCTCGCTCAGCGACCAGCTGCCGCTGGCCACACCCAGCAGGACCAGTCCCGCCATCAGCGCAAGGCCACCGGAAACGGTCACGAACAAGCCTTGGCGAGCCGACTTTCTGGCCTCGATATCGTTATGGTTGAAGCCGATCAACAGATACGAGGTGATACTGGTCAGTTCCCAGAACACGAACAGGGTCAACAGGCCATCGGCCATGACCAGCCCCATCATGGAAGCCATGAAGGCCACCAGCGCCAGATGGAAGCGGGCAATATCCGGATGGCCTTTCAAGTACCCGCCAGCATAGATCAGTACGCAAGTACCGATGACGGAAATCAGCAGGCCAAACAGCAGCGACAGGCCATCCAGCAAAAAACTCAGGCTGATCCCCAGCGAGGGCACCCACGCCCACTCCAGTAGTTGCGGCCCTTCACTCAGCACCACCGGCGCTTGGCCAATCAGCCACGCGGCCATCAGCGCTGGAAACAGCGCAAGCACCAGACTGGTTCGTTCCCTACACCAGAGGTTGAGCAGCGGTGACGAAGCTGCCAGCACGAAGCCTATTAAAACGGCAAATTGCATCCGGCGTTCTCTCCCTAAAATAAGCGCAAACTATTCACGTGAGCGGCGCATGGTACGACATGTGCCGCTTAAACGTTGAATAAATGTGTTTTTATATGCACAAACCTTATACCAGCCCTTCGAAAAACTCCAGCCACCTCGCTGGCATAAAAAAGCCGCTCGGCCAGTGGCCAAAGCGGCGTCAGTGCGAGCAGAAATCTTACTGAGCGGGCACAGGCAACCAGCCCAACAGCTCATTGTTGACCACGGCCAACAGGGCATCGATATGGTCATCGCGATCATTCAGGCAAGGAATATAGCTGAACGTCTCGCCACCGGCCTCCATGAAACTGTCGTGAATCTCCTCCTTGATCTCTTCGAGCGTTTCCACACAGTCGGAGGAGAAGGCAGGTGACAGAATGGCAATGTGCTTGTGGCCCTGCCTGGCCAGCTCGGCCACATGATCCACGGTTTGCGGGCCTACCCACTTTTCCGGGCCAAACTGTGACTGGAAGGCGGTATCGACCTCCTCCTTGCTCAACCCCAGACGCTCACGCAGCAGGCGCGTGGTTTTCTGGCACTGGCAATGGTAGGGGTCGCCTTCCATCAGATAGCGTTCCGGCACACCGTGGTAGCTGGCCACGAGCTTGGTGGGACGGCTTTCAAAGCCGTCGTACGCCTCTTGCACCGAGTTGGCCAGCGCCTGGATGTACGCAGGGTGTTCAAAGTAGGCCGGCACCGTGCGCAGGTAGGGCTGCCACTTCATCTTCATCAACGTGCGAAACGCCTGATCGTTGGCGGTAGCCGTGGTGGGCGAGCCGTACTGCGGGTAGAGCGGGAAGAACACGATGCGCTCGCAGCCCTTCTCTTTCATGCGATTCAGCACGCTTTCCGTGGAAGGGTTGCCGTAGCGCATGCAGAAATCGACCTCGACACTGTCGCCATACAGCGCTTTCAGCCGTGCGGTCATCTTTTCCGTCTGTGCACGGGTAATGGTCAGCAGCGGGCTCTCGTCTTTTTCGGTGTTCCAGATGCTTTTGTAGGCATGGCCCGACGTAAAGGGGCGCTTGGTCAGAATGATGAGCTGCAGCAGCGGCTGCCATTTCCAACCCGCATAGTCCACGACCCGCTTATCCGACAGGAATTCGTTGAGATAGCGCCGCATGGACCAGTAGTCAGTCGCATCGGGAGTCCCCAGATTGGCCAGCACCACGCCCACCTTGGCGGGGGCAACCGGAGGATGACTGCTTGGCGCGTGGGCCAAGCGCCCTTCACCTGGTTGATCCTTTACAGCGCTGTCGGCCATCTCACTTACTCCTGGGGGCTGTCGATCATTCACAATGGCCTAAATCTTATCACTTTTCAGCAAGGACGTGGGATAAAGTTATACTATCAACATAATTTGTATAACTGTAGACCAACCCATGTCCAAGCCTTTGCTGCTCATTGGATGCAGGCTATCGGTTCTTTGCCCGTCGCCGAATTCGGCTGGGCCAATGGTGGGAAAAATGCGGGTCACGCTCGCACAATCAGTGATGCCTGGGCGTCAGAATACCAGCGGCATACGCGAGGTCAGCGGCGTGCTGTAGTGGGCGTCGCGACCAATGACTTCATCCTGAGGCACGTGCTGAACGAGGTAAGCCCGGTGGATACCGGCCCGCTTGAGTTCGAGGTACACATCGTCCAGCGCTCGAAACAGCATAGGCTTGCCACGCTGGGTCAGCATATGACGCTCACCCTCGACGTCTTCGAGCTCGACCTGATAGAAACGGCTGCCCGAATGCGTGATTACCCGGATTTCAAAATTGTCATGACGTTCGACGAACTGTTTAAGCTCTTTAAGTTCCATGGTTCCCTCCTGTTATTGGTCATCGCCATGGAGCACAGCATGCCTTTGCCCCATGACAATAGTATTACCTTGGCACTATCCCCCTAAGAGGGCAATAACAGAAAAGAGTTCCTGACCGAAACGTCAAGATGTGTGTCGTATTACTGATATTCCGAGGGGTCGATGGCCTTGCCAAGCGAGTTGCGATCGATCCAGTTGCCCCCTTTGGTTTCCTTGTAACGGAACACGACCTTGTCGCCAATGGTGACAGGTAATTCCGCATCTTCTGTCTGGTAGCTGTACTGCTCCCCTTCCACTACCAAGTGGTAGCGGTAGAGATCGGGCATGCCCAACCACTCTTTGAAGGGACCTTCACGCTCTAACGACTGGAGCTCACCCCGACCTTCCAGCTTGGGAAGCCGCTTACGGTTACCGCGCCTAAAACCACCTGCCATGCGTTACTCCTGTCTATCTACCAATGCGATTGACCCACGCTTCTCATCCCGCCCTTCCAGTGAGGGTTACCCAGACGACTCAGCCAACGGGGAGCGCATTATACGTGCTCCCCTCTCAGCCTCAAGTCAATCGCCGAAGGCTTCACCGTAACTATCCGGCGCCAGGTCTTCGAAGCGCGTGTATTTGCCTATGAAGGCCATGTGTACCGTCCCGATGGGACCATTACGCTGTTTACCAATGATCAGCTCGGCCAGGCCCTGGTTGTCCGGGTTATCGCGGTTATACACTTCGTCGCGATACACGAAGGCAATGACGTCTGCGTCCTGCTCGATCGCGCCCGAGTTATGGCTCACGATGCCATCCGCTAGCCAGCACGCGTCACCGGGGACGGTCAAATCGAAGACCTCTTCTTCACCGCAAGGGCGTATCTCGACGATTTGGTCCCAAAAGAGATCGCTGGAGGCAATCTGTGTCAAAGCCACATCGCCCAGCGCATCTGCATAGCTGCCAAGGGCTTCCCGGGAAGGAGCAAAGCTAAAATGGGACGAGCCACCATAAGATATGCCACGCATTGCAGCCATTTTCCGATGACTCACGCCTTTAGCAAGCATGGCCTGTTTGACATGCTCGAACACCTCCTGGGGCAAGGTATCGATATTGGTGTTCGCCACGACGGATGCCGCTTTCAGCGGTGCTAACGACGCCACCTGATGCCCAAAAGCCCCAATTTTCTGTGCAAAGCGCTGCTGTTGATCGCTTCCCGATACGTCAGCGGTATACCAACCACTCCCCTCTCCTGACACGACATGGCGGATTCGGGTCACAAGACCGAAACGTAACAGCAGAGCGCTGACATCATCGATAAGGCGACGGCTAACCGTAGAGAAATAGACGCGTGTGCGCCCATTTTTATCTGTCGTAATGCTGCCGTCGGTGGCCCACAAATGACGTATGAACAGCGCGAGCTGCTGATCGGACAGTCTGAAAATTTCACCTGGAATATACTTTTCTGCAGAGCGCTGCCCAAAGATACCCAGCGATTTCAACCAGGCGCCCACTCCTTGGGCGTGCCAGCGATTGCCATTGCCAGCAATGACGAGTTGATGCCAGTTACCGCGTCCCGCATGGCGAGTCACCGTCGAACCAAACTGCTCTGCGCAGCGCGTCACAACGTCGCTATTCGCTTCACTAGCGGTGGTATAGCGCAGCGGCTGCCCTTTGACATAGCTGCCGTCACCCAGCAAATGGGCCAGCAGGATAAGCGCATGTTCCTCCCACACGACCGGATGCTCAGGCTGCGCTAACTGCCTGGCCAAGGCGATACGATCCCCCACCTTGAGCTCGGCCACCGTTTTCCAATCCCATAGCGCTTTCAATCGATGCTTGGCTGTTGCACGTATACGCCGTCCACTAGCCAAACAAACCTCGAATACTGGCTTGGTGCCCACTGACCACACCAAATCCGTCGTCGAGCGGCGCAGCTTGCCATCTTCACCCAGCGATATGACGTCCGGCGTTTGCCCGACCAGATCACCAATCGGCAACCGCTCTCCGGTTGCCAGCATCACCCGCGTGTCTCCCGTGACACACTCACGCAAATCCGACATGACCGGACGCTTGTTGGGGCGCTGCTCCAGCGAGCGGTTCAGCTGGGAAAGCGCCACCACCGGACACTGGAACTCCTTGGCCAGGCCTTTCAGCGAACGCGAAATTTCCGAGATCTCGCCCGTGCGGTTTTCGTTAAAGCCAGGAATCTGCATCAACTGCAGATAGTCGATCATGATCAAGGCGATATTGCCGTGCTCACGCACCACCCGGCGCAGCCGTGAGCGCATCTCATTGGGTGACAAGGCTGCCGTGTCATCGATGAACAGCTGCTTGTCTTTCAGCAAGTTCACCGCCGAGGTCAGCCGCGGCCAATCTTCGTCTTCCAACTGACCCGAACGCACGCGGGTCTGATCGATACGCCCCAATGACGAGAGCACACGCAGCATCAGCGATTCGGCGGGCATCTCCATGGAAAACACCATCACCGGCTTGTCACTGGAAATGACCGCATGCTCGACCAGGTTCATGGCGAAGGTGGTCTTGCCCATCGAGGGCCGCCCGGCAATGATGACCAGATCGGAAGGCTGCAGGCCCGAGGTCATCTCATCCAGATCACGAAAGCCGGTGGAAAGGCCGGTCATTTCCCCTTTCAGGTTGAACAGCTCATCGATCCGATCCACGGCCTTGGTGAGCAGGTCACTCATGCCAATGGGGCCACCGGTCTTGGGCCGCTCTTCGGCAATCTGGAACACCAGCCGCTCGGCCTCGTTGAGCAGCTCGTCGGCGGGCCTGCCCTGAGGCGAAAAAGCCCCTTCGGCAATCTGGTTGGCCGCCCGAATGAGCTTACGCAGCGTGGCACGCTCACGGACGATATCGGCATAGGCGCGTATGTTGCTGGCCGAAGGCGTGTTACGCGCCAGCTCGGCCAGGAAACTCAGCCCGCCCACCGTATCCAGCTGGTCACGGGCTTCCAGCGCCTCGGAAAGGGTCACGACGTCCAGCGGTTGGCCCGATTCGGCCAGATGTGTCATCACATTGAACACCAGCCGGTGTTCATAGCGGTAAAAATCGTCGGCCACCAGACGCTCGGAGACGTTGTCCCACGCCTGGTTGTCCAGCATGAGCCCGCCTAACACCGACTGCTCCGCTTCCAATGAATGCGGTGGCAGTTTTAACGCTGCCGTTTCCTGATCAGCAGAAGGCTGGTCCTGCATTGCGAGCTCCTTAACAATTACCCGATAGCCAACGGCGCTTATCTTAGCCGTGCGGCTCGGATAACACCACTGGCCCCCACGTACAGGGAGGGCTTTATCAGCCTGCTGTGTCGCCCCTTGCCAACAGAGCCACAGGGCCTAAAAAGACAAAGGGCGCGGGAGATCCCGCGCCCTTTGAGGCGTCAGCGTTGGCGAGTATGATTACTCGGCGACAACGACCACGCGTACAACGGCGTCCACTTCTGCATGCAGGTGGAGGTCGATGTCGTATTCGCCAGTTTGACGAATCGGGCCTTGCGGCATACGCACTTCGCTCTTGGCGACGTCGATTCCAGCAGAGGAGATCGCGTCGGCCAGGTCACGAGGACCGATAGAGCCGAACAGCTTGCCTTCGTCGCCTGCCTTGGACACCAACGACAGTTCGATGTCGTTGAGTTGCTCGGCACGCGCCTGGGCTTCTGCCTTACGCTCAGCGGCTTGCGCTTCGAGCTCGGCACGCTGCGCTTCGAACGCTTCGATGTTGTCCTTGGTGGCCGGTACGGCTAAGCCGTAAGGCACCAGGTAGTTACGACCATAACCAGGCTTGACAGTGACCTTGTCACCCAGGCCGCCCAGCTTACCAATCTTGTCGAGCAGAATGACTTCCATCTCGTAAACCTCTTGTCAGTTGCTGCGGGCAAGGCGTGCGCGAACGTTCGCAAATGTATCGATCAGCCCCAACAGCAGCACAATGAGAATCGTGGGCCAGGTCGTGATCAGCAGCACATAAAATGCCACCAGCCACAGCCCGTTCATCCCCTTTATTCCAATAAACCCATGCACTAACGCAATACCGGCGATCAGCAGCGGAATCCAGCACAGCATCGCCAGTGCCTGCGCACCAAGCGCCATGCCTGCCACTCCCAGCACCACCAGAACGACAAGTTCACGGGGGCTCAGGCGCAACGCATGAAACTCTTCGCGAAAGCCACCGGGGTTGTACAGCCCGGCTTGCCAGCTGCGGGCCAGCGCCAGGCAGATAATGGCGGCCAGCAACACGACCAAGCCCGTCACACCACCGATGACCATGGCAGCCAAGGCCGTTGTATCGACGCCCTGATTGGCGAACTCGGTGAGCATGCGGTCGATCTCCGCAGAGCTCTCCCGCAGCTGCTCCAGCATGAGCTGCGTTCCCCCTGGCGGGCTGAAGATGCCCAGCTGAACCATGACCGCGGCAGCCAATGTGCCCACGATCAAGGCTTCGCTCCAGCGCATCCGCTCGCGCAGGATGACGGACATCAGCGTGACCAGCAGAACGCTGGCCAGTGGTATCACATCACCTTGTGCCCACCAGAAACCGGCAGGCAGAGCAGCGGCGATGATGACCGGCAGCGCAGGAGCGAACCCCTTGCGCAAGGTCACCAGTGCGGCAATGGCGGCGCCTAGCCAAAACAGCCAGGGCACCAGCGATGCCAGGGCCGCTCCGCCTACGGCATAGGGCGTTCCGCGCATCAGCCATCTTGCCAGTGCCAGCATCACGTTAAACGCTTACTGATGGCTATCGGAGTAGGGCAGCAGTGCCAGGTAGCGTGAACGCTTGATAGCGGTCGCCAGCTGACGCTGATAGCGTGCTTTGGTGCCGGTGATACGGCTCGGAACGATCTTGCCGGTTTCCGTGATGTAAGCCTTCAGCGTGTCGAGATCTTTGTAGTCGATCTGCTTGACGCCTTCAGCAGTGAAGCGGCAAAACTTGCGGCGACGGAAAAAACGTGCCATGGACTAGCTCCTTAAAACGTGCAGTGGATAGAATCAGGCAGTTTCTTCAGCTTCAGCGCGCGGCTTTTCTTCGCGACGCGGACGCTTTTCTTCTGCCGGCTTCATCATCGGAGAAGCTTCGGTAACGGCTTCCTTGCAGCGCACAACCAGGCTGCGGATGATGGCGTCGTTGAAGCGGAAGATGTTCTCGATTTCTTCGAGAGTCTCGCCGGTGCACTCAACGTTCATCAGCACGTAGTGGGCTTTGTGGATCTTGTTGATCGGGTAAGCCAGGTGACGACGGCCCCAATCTTCCAGACGATGCACAGTACCGCTGCTTTCGGTGACGATGCTGGTGTAGCGCTCGACCATTGCCGGTACTTGCTCGCTCTGATCCGGGTGGACCATGAACACGATTTCATAATGACGCATGGAATCTCCTTGCGGTTTGGCAGCTTCCTGAGTGTGCCGGAGCATATGCTCTGACAGCGACTGGGAAGCAAGGAGTTGACTGAAATGCCCTTGGCAAGCCACGTATGGCTGAAAAGAACATCAAGCAGATAAAACCAGTGTCGTAGAGGGTTACCAATACGAACGCCCGCTTATGTATAAACGGGCGCAAGCATTCTAGTGGGACGGAGGCTAACTTGCAAGCTGCCGCTGACGCACCGCTTCAAACAGACAGATTCCGGCAGCCACCGAGACATTCAGGCTAGATACCTGCCCCGCCATGGGCAGCTTGGCCAGATGATCACACGCTTCCCGCGTCAACCGGCGCAACCCCTTGCCTTCGGCACCCATCACCAGCGCGGTCGGGCCGGTGAAGTCGATATCGAATACGCTGACCTGTGCCTCACCGGCGGTGCCGGTGATCCACACGCCCTCTTCCTTGAGCCTGGCCAGCGTGCGCGCCAGATTGGTGACCTGATAGACCGGCACCACCTCTGCGGCACCACAGGCGACTTTTCTGACCGTGGCGTTGAGCGGCGCCGCCTTGTCCTTGGCTACAATCACTCCATGGGCACCCGAGGCATCGGCACTGCGCAGGCACGCGCCAAAGTTATGCACGTCGGTGACGCCATCCAGCACCAGCAGCAAAGGAGGCGTATCCGACGGCCAGGCGCGGAGCTTGAGCCACAAAGACTCCTCTCCTTCTGCCGTCAAGGGGGCACAGAAAGCAACCACCCCCTGATGCGCCGCCCCTTGGGTCAACTGATCGAGCACGTCACGCGGCTGCTCCTTGACCGCCGCACCGCTGGCTCGGGCATCGGCCACCAGCGTTTGCAAACGCTGACCTGCGCCCTGCTGCACCCACAGCTCCTTGGGCGACTTGCCCCGTGCCAGCAGGCTCTCCAGGGCATGCACTCCATAGACGTGATCCAGGCCATCAGGCGTACGGACAGGAGTGCGTGTAGCCGGGCGCGGGCTACGTCGAGACGACGCCGATTTCATGCTCAACCCTTTTTCGAAGATGGTTTACGCGACCCGCTGCGCGTACGGCGCGGGCCACGACGGGCGGGCTGCTCACCGGCAGTCGCCTTTGCTCCTGCTCCAGCGCCTTTTTCACCAGAGCTTTCACTACGACGCTTGCGCGGCTGACGCTGCGGGCGCGGCTTGTCATCGGCAAGACCGAAGTCGATCTTGCGATCATCCATGTCCACCCGCGCCACCTGGACGGTCAGGCCATCGCCCAGGCGATACGTGGTGCCGGTGCGCTCACCCTTGAGACGATGCTTTTCGGCTTCATAGTGGTAGTAGTCGGAAGGCAGTGACGTGACGTGCACCAGCCCTTCCACAAAGAAGTCATCGAGACGCACGAAGAGCCCGAACTGGGTCACCGAGGCGATGGTGCCCTCAAAGGTTTCGCCCAGCTTGTCCGACATGAATTCGCACTTGAGCCAGCTCTCCACGTCACGGGTGGCTTCATCGGCCCGCCGCTCGGTCATGGAGCAGTGTTCGCCCAGCTCCAGCATCTGCTCGAAGGTGTAGGGGCACCACTTGCTCGGCGGATCCACCGGCGCACCCTCTACCCGCACCACGGTGGCGGTCTGACGCGGCCCGCGAATCACCGAGCGAATGGCCCGATGCACCAGCAGGTCAGGATAGCGCCGAATGGGCGACGTGAAATGGGCGTAGGCCTGATAAGCAAGGCCGAAGTGCCCCTCGTTCTGCGGCGAATAGACCGCCTGGTTCATCGAGCGCAGCATCACGGTCTGGATGATGTCGGCATCCGGGCGGTCGGCAATCGCTTCCCGCAGTGCCTGGTAATCCTGAGGCGTCGGCTCGTCGCCACCGCCCAACGAAAGCCCCAGCTCACTCAGGAACAGGCGCAGCTTGTCGAGCCGCTCAGGCGTTGGACGCTCGTGGATACGATACAGCGCCGGCAGGTCGTGCTTGTCGAGGAAACGCGCCGTCGCCACGTTGGCGGCCAGCATGCACTCCTCGATCAGCTTGTGGGCATCGTTACGGCTGCGCGGCACGATCTTCTCGATCTTGCGCTCTTCATTGAAGATGATCGCCGTTTCCGTGGTATCGAAGTCGATCGCCCCACGCTCCTCCCGGGCAGCGCGCAGCAGGCCGTACAGCTCATGCAGGTTCTTGAGCGGCTTGACCAGCTCGGCGTGCTCCCGACGCAGCGCCTCCCCTTCTTCACTCTCGCCGTCCAGCATGGCCGCCACCTTGTTATAGGTGAGTCGGGCATGGGAATTCATCACGGCTTCATAGAAGGAGTAGCGGCTGATGGCACCGGTCTTGGAAATGTTCATTTCGCACACCATCACCAGCCGGTCGACGTGCGGATTCAATGAACAAAGACCGTTGGAAAGCAGCTCGGGCAGCATGGGCACCACTTGCCCCGGGAAGTAGACCGAGTTGCCGCGGGTGCGCGCTTCGTCATCCAGCGCGGTACCAGGGCGCACATAATGAGAAACGTCGGCAATCGCGACGATCAGCTTCCAGCTACCGGACTTGGTCTTCCAGGCACACACCGCATCGTCGAAATCCTTGGCGGACTCGTCGTCGATGGTCACCAGCGGAAGGTCGCGCAGATCGACGCGGTGCTGCTTGTCGGCTTCCAGCACTTCAGCGGAGATTTCGCTGATCTGATCCAATACCTCCGGCGGAAACTCGGCGGGAATGTCGTAGCTGCGGATGGCGATATCGATTTCCATGCCGGGGTCCATACGTTCCCCCAGCACTTCGATCACTTCACCCACCGGCTGAACCCGCGTGGCGGGCTGCTGGACGATCCTGGCAGAGATCACCTGACCATCCTTGGCACCACCGCTGGCGGTGTGCGGGATGATCACTTCCTGGGTAATCCGCGGGTTTTCGGGAATGAGAATCCCGAATTCCGGCGTATTGCTGCGGTATACGCCCACCATGGTCTCGGTATTGCGGGCAATCACTTCGGCAATCGTGGCTTCGTCGCGGCCGCGACGGTCTCGCCCACTGATGCGCACCAGCACATGGTCTCCGTGGAAGACGCGACGCATCTGACGAGGCGGCAGCAGCAGGTCTGGCTTCTTGCCATCATCACGCAGCACGAAGCCAAACCCATCCCGATGGCCCAGCACCTTGCCCTTGATCAGGTCGAGTTTGTCGATCAGTGCATAGGCGCCTCGACGGTCGCGCAGCACTTGGCCGTCGCGCTCCATGGCCGCCATACGCCGACGCACCGCTTCCAGATGGTCTTCGTCTTCGATGCCCAGCATGCGGCTCATGTTTTCATGGGTAATCGGCTTGCCATAGCTTTCCAGGGCAGCCAACAGGTATTCACGGCTAGGAGCCGGGTTATCGTAATTCTTCGCCTCGCGCTCGGCGTGCGGATCATCACTCAACGTCCAGTACTTCATGCGATCAACATCCTTGATAACGGTTGCGGGAGGCGAACAAAAAGCGCGGGCAGCGTGCACTGCGGGCGAAAGGCATGTGCGCCTCGAAGGGCGTCGTGTTCAACTAACGATGAGTTGAAATAAGTCATGTTTTGTTTGGTCATGGGCGCAGTATAGCGCCGCCCGTTCAATCACCCAACCACTTGGGGCTGCAAACCCGGGTTTTTTACATTAAAAAAAACACCCAGGGGCTTGCATTTAGCCACAGCCTCGGTATCATACGCGCCACTTGCCCAGATGGCGGAATTGGTAGACGCGCTAGCTTCAGGTGCTAGTGACCGTATGGTCGTGGAGGTTCAAGTCCTCTTCTGGGCACCATCTGTTTCATGTTATCCCCTTTCATGAACCAGAACGGTGCGGCGGCAAGTAAAGCAGTGAAAGAAAGGCAGTACGTTCGTGTTCGCCCAGGTGGCGGAATTGGTAGACGCGCTAGCTTCAGGTGCTAGTGACCGTATGGTCGTGGAGGTTCAAGTCCTCTCCTGGGCACCATGCGAACACCGACGTAATGGCTGAATGTATAGTGAAAGCAGTAAAGCAGTAAAGCAGTGAAAGAGTCGATACGCCCAGGTGGCGGAATTGGTAGACGCGCTAGCTTCAGGTGCTAGTGTCCGTACGGACGTGGAGGTTCAAGTCCTCTCCTGGGCACCACCGATGCCCCCGTATCGCTCTTGCTTTCGTATTATCCCCTCTGATGTCTTTCTATCTGTGTATTGTCCCTCATTAGTCGCCCTCTTTTGGCGCACTCTCATCTGTATGCTTTTATTCTCTGATTCCCTTTTGCTCTGATACTTTTTCTTCCCCACCATTTCTCTTCTACCTGCCTTCTCCTCTGCCTGTTTATCTCATACGCATCGAGCCCATGCCGTTCGAGTATTGCCGTGCCTGCGCTCAAGCAGCAGGCCAGGGCAACGCCTTGGCCTGCCAAAATGCAGCGTACCGGACTACTACTGGAACCGACCTGGGCGACGAGATACCTCCTCCAGCGCCCACCCCTGGGTGCGCAGCTCACCTTCCAGCACGGCTTCAAGCTGGGGTGAGAGGTTCGGGAAGAAATTCAGCCCGGTGCGGGCTTCGATCTCATCAATGGTCACCAGGTAGTCGTTCAGCGGCTCATTGCCCTGCACGTCTTGAGGCATGATGAACGCCAGCGCCAGAGGCGCCTCATCATGGGGTGCCACGATGATCTTGTAAAAGGCTTCGGGTATTTCCACCCACCCCACGCGGTTGAAAACGTTATCCATGAAGCGCTCGGGGTAGACCGGCCCAGTAATCACCTGCAAGCGATCGAAACGCGGCGCAAAGTGATCCATGACGGAGGCTTCGAGCCGCTGCCAGAGCTGGCGATTCAGATTCGGCCGCTGGGGAAGCATGTTGCTCATCAAGAACGTGTCCACCTGCGCGCTGCGCCCATGCACGGCAGCAATGGCGTAGTTGGGCGCCAGATGTCCTCTGTCGTAGCCACTGCCGGAATAGCTATCGGTACTCACCGGCCACAGCATGCGCCAGTCTGGCTGGAAATTGGGCCTGGGCCCAATACGCATATCCTCAGGCACGGCCTCTACCTGGTAGCTGACCCACAACGCCCCCACCCGTACATCCGACCACCCCACTAAAAAGCCATCGTTACGCAGTACACGGTGCAGGCTGGTAGGGTGCAATGTTTCCCAAGTGGGCACGCCCATCCAGGTATAAGCCTGCTGGTGCTGGCGCCCTTGATACTCCCACAAGCCCGTACCGACCAGCACGAACAGCACGGCAATGCCCAAGCGTCGCCCCTGACGACGCCAGCGCAAAAGTGATTTAGCCAACGGAGGACTCCCCTGCTATCTTTCAAGACGCCTTATCAGAGGGTGTTTTCAAACTACTGCGCTTGGCCATGCGGCGTTGAAATCAACCTCAAAATGCTCATTTACAGCCCGTAAACTCCGCTTTTTCGGCTGATTTCGCCTTGCCTGGCCGTCGCTCGTGACATTTGTAAACACCCTCTCAGCGGCGTTTCATCATTCGCTTCATTGGCTTTGCAAAGCCGGGGCGTTACCAACCAACGGAAAACATGGTTTCCAGGTCATGGCGTGAGTGAACCTGCATGGCGTTCAGCGTCTCGGTATCGCTGATGCCTTCCACGGCATTCAACCGCTCGGTCACCAGCTCGGCCAGGTTTTCGAAATCGCGGGTGCGCGCAATGGCCACCAGATCGTAACGGCCGCAGGTGGAGTACACCTCACTGATACCTTCCACATCGGCCAGGCGTTCGGCCACGGCCTTGATCTGGCCTTTTTCGGTATTGATCAGGATGACTGCGCTTTGCATGGCGTCCTCGCAAATGAGTGGCGGTAAGATGAATATTGCACGACGCAGCGAGTATAGCAGCCTGCCCGCCGGGGCCAAGCCTTGCCGGCCAGCGTGGCCAATTGTCGCGCTTTTCATAAGGTTATTCGCACTAATTTTACGCTTGCGCTAGCATGTACTAGAGATCTCCAGCAGCGTTTCGCTGTCGGAGTTTTATAGAGGTGGCCCACCACCCGATCACCGTAGCACACCGTCAGACCGTGACGATAAGGAGACACCATGGCTAATCAGAGCCGTCGTAAGTTCATGCGTAACAGCGTGCTGGGGCTTGCTGCCCTGCCGTTTGGTGCGGGTATCCTGTCGAAAACTGCTTTTGCTCAGGAGCTGCCCCGTCTGGACCCGTCCTCACCGACAGCCCAGGCACTGAACTACGTTGAAAATGCCAGCGACGCCAGCGACCACCCGGCTTTCGAAGAGGGTGAACTGTGCTCCAACTGCATGTTTTTCGTGGAAGGCACCGAAGGCTGCCAGCTGTTCCCGGAAAACAGTGTCGAGCCGGACGGCTGGTGCCAGTCCTGGACCGCACAAGGCTGATACCCTGGACCCCGCACTCGCCGCGGGGTCACTGTTTTCAGGGATGGTTTTCCTTGTTCTCTTCTTCTACCGGCCACTGGTAGCGGCGAGTCACCCGCCCCTCGTCCAGCGACACCAGATGCACCGGAAACCCCCACAGCTGCTGAAGGTGACGAATCACCGGATACACGCTTCTGGCCAGCGGACGACGATGGTCCTGAACGTGATGCAGTATCAGGGAACGATCCCCCCGAATGGCGGCCTCCACCACTTGAATGTTGGGCTCGCGTACCGATAGCGCATACTGGGTCGATAGCGCTTCGCGCACCCGCCGATACCCCCGTTCGTCATGAATCGCCGCCACTTCCAACATTTCCGACTGGTCGTCGTCGACGATCATGAACAGCTTCAGGTCACGCATCACCTTGGGTGATAGAAACTGCTGAATGAACGACTCGTCCTTGAAGTTACGCATGGCGAACTCCAGCGTTTCCCGCCAGGGGCTGCCGGCAATGTCCGGAAACCATTCGCGATCTTCGGCAGTGGGGTCTTCGCAGATACGCTTGATATCCATGAACATCGCAAAGCCCAACGCATAGGGGTTCAGGCCGCTGTAGCAAGGGCTATCGAACCCCGGCTGATTGATGACCGCCGCGTGGGACTGCAGAAACTCCAGCATCAGCCCTTCGTCCACCTTGCCCTCGTCATAGAGCCGATTCATCAGGGTGTAGTGCCAGAAGCACGCCCACCCCTCGTTCATGACCTGGGTTTGCCGCTGTGGGTAAAAGTACTGGGCCAACTTACGCACGATACGCACGATTTCACGCTGCCAGGGGGCCAGCAGCGGCGCGTTCTTCTCGATGAAGTAGAGCAGGTTCTCCTGGGGCTCCGAGGGGTAGCGCCCGCCACTATGCAGCCCTAGCGGGTCATCGTCGCTGTGCAGCGCCCCGGGTAGCGGTACGGCACCCGTCGGCGGCTCGGGAATGGTACGCCAGAGCATGTTGACCTGGGTTTGCAGATAGGCCTCTCGCTCCTCCTGGCGCTTGGCCTCCTCCTCGGCCGACATGGGCGAAGGCCGCTTGTAACGGTCGACCCCGTAGTTTTGCAGGGCGTGGCAAGCGTCCAGCAGTTGCTCCACGGCGTGGGAGCCGTGTCGCTCTTCGCACTGGGCGATGTATTTTCGGGCGAACACGAGGTAATCGACGATGGATTCCGCATCGGTCCAGGTACGGAATAGGTAGTTGCCCTTGAAGAAGGAGTTATGGCCGTAGCAGGCGTGGGCAATCACCAGCACCTGCATCATCAACGTGTTCTCCTCCATCAGGTAAGCGATACAGGGGTTGGAGTTGATCACCAATTCGTAGGCCAGGCCCATCTGGCCCCGCTTGTAGGCCTGTTCCACGGCCAGAAACTGCTTGCCAAACGACCAATGATGGTAGCCCACCGGCATCCCCACGCTGGCGTAGGCATCCATCATCTGCTCGGTGGTGATCACTTCTATCTGATTGGGATAGGTATCCAGCCGATACTCGTCAGCCAGCCGCGCCAGCTCTTCGTCAAAGCGCTCCAGAATCCCGAAGTTCCAGTCGGAACCCGTCGCGATGGGGTTGCGGTCGACACTCATGGCCCACTCCTTAACGCGCGCTAGCGCTCCTGGCTCAAGCGGCGCTTGAACAACTCACGGAAGACGGGATAGATATCCCCGGCATTGACGATCTGGCGCATGGCAAAACGCTCGGGAAACTGGGCAGCCACGGTTTCATACTCATGCCACAGCGACTGATGATCATGGGGAGTGATCTCCACGTAGGCGTAATACTGCAGCTGCGGCATCAGCTGCTTGACCAGCAGGTCGCGGCAGATATTGGAGTCATCGTCCCAGTTGTCGCCGTCGGAGGCCTGGGCCACGTATAGATTCCACTGGCCCGCCGGGTAGCGCTTTTCGATGATCTTGTTCACCAGCGTCAGCGCGCTGGAGACGATGGTTCCGCCGGTTTCGCGGGAGTAGAAGAACTCCTCCTCGTTGACCTCCCGAGCGGCAGTATGGTGGCGCACGAACACCAGCTCGACCTTTTCGTAGTGCTTCTCCAGAAACAGGTAGAGCAGCAGGAAAAACCGCTTGGCGATATCCTTGTGGTTCTGGGTCATCGAGCCGGAAACGTCCATCACGCAAAACATCACTGCCTGGCTCGAGGGTTGTGGCTGGGCGGCGAGTTGGTGATAGCGCAGGTCGTAGGTATCGATGAACGGAATCGCCTCGATGCGCTTCTCCAGCCGCTCCACCTCGGCCTTGAGCTCCGCCACTCGGGCCGGGTTGCGCAGCACGGGGTCCTTGCGCTCTTCCGCCGCCAGCGCCTCTTCAGCCTCTTTCAAGGCCCGTTTGATGGGGGCGCGCATGGCAATGCGGCGGGCGTAGGCTTCGCGCATGGAGCGGGTAATGCTGATGCGCGAAGGCACGCCGTCACGGGCCAGCCCGGCCCGCACCATCTTGATCTCTTCCAGCGACTTCAAGGGCTTGCGCTGCAAGTGTGGCAGCTCCAGGCCGTCGAAGACGAATTCCAGAAACTCCTCGCGGCTGAGGGTGAAGGCAAACTCGTCGTTGCCCTCCCCCTGGTTGGACGCCCCGCCTTCTCCCGCGCCGCCACCGCCGCCCTGCCCACCGGGGCGACGAATCTTGTCCCCTTGCAGAAACTCCTTGTTGCCGGGAGAAACGATGGTGCGGGCGCCGCCGCTGCCGTGCTGGAACACCGGCTCGGAGATGTCTCGGGCAGGAATCGAGATTTTCTCGCCGCGCTCCATGTCGGTGATGGAGCGACGGTTCACGGCTTCCTCGACCGAACGCTTGATGTGCTTGCGGTAACGCTCCAGAAAGCGCTGCCGATTGACCGCGCTCTTGTGCTTGGCGTTAGGTCTGCGATCAATGAAGTAGGTCATTCGACCTCCTTGATACCTCAGGCGGGAGCGCTGAACATCCGCGCCCGCCCATCGTGAGGGTCACCCCTGCAACCGGCTGGTTACTGGGACTTGCGAACGCGCAGATACCACTCGGAAAGCAAACGCACCTGCTTTTCGGTATAGCCGCGGTCCACCATGCGCGCCACGAAATCCTCGTGTTTCTTCTGATCGGACCTGGATGCCTTGGCGTTGAACGAGATGACCGGCAAAAGCTCCTCGGTATTGGCAAACATCTTGTGCTCGATGACGCCCTTGAGCTTCTCATAGGACTGCCAGCTGGGGTTCATGCCGTTGTTCTGCGCCCGCGCCCGCAGCACGAAGTTGACCACTTCATGACGGAAGTCTTTCGGGTTGGAGATGCCTGCTGGCTTCTCGATCTTCTCAAGCTCTTCGTTCAGCGATTGGCGGTTGAGCAGCTCGCCGGTTTCGGGGTCGCGGTACTCCTGATCCTGAATCCAGAAGTCGGCATAGGTCACATAGCGGTCGAAAATGTTCTGACCGTACTCGCTGTAGGACTCGAGATAAGCGGTTTGAATCTCCTTGCCGATAAAGTCCACATAGCGCGGGGCCAGAAACTCTTTGATGAAGCCCAGATAGCGCTCGAACACCTCCGACGGCAGCTGCTCCCGCTCCAGCGCCTGCTCCAGCACGTACAGCAGATGGACCGGGTTAGCTGCCACTTCCTGGCTGTCGAAGTTGAACACCTTCGACAGAATCTTGAACGCAAAGCGGGTCGACAGCCCCTGCATGCCTTCATCGACGCCCGCTGCGTCGCGGTACTCCTGAATGGACTTGGCGCGGGGGTCGGTATCCTTGAGGTTGTCGCCGTCATAGACCCGCATCTTGGAGTAGATACTGGAGTTTTCAGGCACTTTCAGCCGGGACAGCACGGAGAACTGGGCCAGCATGCGCAGCGTATCCGGGGCGCAAGGCGCGGCGCTCAGGGACGAGTCTTCGAGCAGTTTCTGGTAGATCTTGATCTCTTCGGAGACGCGCAGGCAGTAAGGCACCTTGACGATGTACACACGGTCGAGGAACGCCTCGTTATTGCGGTTGTTGCGGAAGGCTTGCCATTCGGATTCGTTGGAGTGGGCCAGAATGACGCCATCGAAGGGGATCGCGCCCATGCCTTCGGTGGGGTTGTAGTTCCCCTCCTGGGTGGCGGTCAGCAGCGGATGCAGCACTTTGATGGGTGCCTTGAACATCTCCACGAACTCCATCAGGCCTTGGTTGGCGCGGCACAGCCCGCCCGAGAAGCTGTAGGCATCCGGGTCGTCCTGAGAGTAGAGCTCCAGCTGGCGGATATCCACCTTGCCCACCAGCGAGGAGATATCCTGGTTGTTCTCGTCACCGGGTTCGGTCTTGGAGATGGCGATCTGGTTCAAGCGCGACGGATAGAGCCGCACCACGCGGAATTGGGAGATATCCCCACCGTACTCCTTCAAACGCTTGGCGGCCCAAGGTGACATGACGCTGCGCAAGTAGCGGCTGGCAATACCGTACTCCTGCTCCAGCAGCTTGCCGTCCTCTTCCGGTGAAAACAGCCCCAGCGGGGATTCGTACACTGGCGAGCCCTTGATGGCGTAAAACGGGATACGTTCCATGAGCAGTTTCAGACGCTCGGCCAGCGACGATTTGCCGCCGCCCACCGGCCCCAGCAGATAGAGGATCTGCTTGCGCTCTTCCAGGCCCTGGGCCGCGTGGCGGAAGTAGGCCACGATCTGCTCGATGGCCTCTTCCATGCCATGAAATTCGGCAAACGCAGGGTAACGGCGAATCACCTTGTTGGAAAAGATACGTGACAGACGCGGGTCTTTCGCCGTGTCGATCACTTCAGGCTCGCCTATGGCTTCCAGCATGCGCTCGGCGGCGCTGGCATACACCTTGGGATCACGGCGGCACAGCGCCAGATACTCCTCCAGGCTCATGTCCTCTTGCTGAACGCGGGCAAAACGGTCTTGAACGTGATCAAAGATGCTCATGGAACTCTCCTGTGGCCCATCCCCGGCAGCCATCGCCTGACCCAAATTCCCAGGCCGCCTGCCGTGCGAAGTGTCGCTCTATCAGCGTAGTCAGCATTAGCAAAATGTGATGACTAAACCTTCAACGCAGCGCTGTTAACGATATGAGCACAGCAACAGGGGTTTAGTTGCGTGAAATGTTGTGGCAACTCCACAACGCAACGCGCCGCCTGAGAAGGCGGCGCTTGAGAGCTTAACGTCAGAGCAGTTTTTAGCGGCGGTATTGTTCAAGCACGAACGTCAAGCACCGCTTTCACATCTGCCAACAGCTGGTCCAACAATTCAACGGTAGTGTTCCAGGCGCAGACAAACCGTGCCCCGCCTGCACCAATAAAGGTGTAGAAGGTCCATCCTTTGGCTT
Organism: Halomonas sp. KM007; assembly: GCF_050709225.1. Classification (NCBI taxonomy): domain Bacteria; kingdom Pseudomonadati; phylum Pseudomonadota; class Gammaproteobacteria; order Oceanospirillales; family Halomonadaceae; genus Halomonas; species Halomonas sp. KM007. The sequence continues at coordinate 768,345 of NZ_CP136131.1, forward strand.
TCAACGCTTCGATAGCGTGAGGAGGTAATTCAACGAACACACTGTTGGCTTCGGTGGGGAACATCAGCGAGACGCCAGGCAGCGCCTGCAACCCTTCCGACAAGTATCGGGCCATGGCGTTGGCGTGCTCGGCATTGGTCAACCAGGCGCCGCTTTCCAGCAGGCCCAGCCAGGGCGCCGAGACGTAGCGCATCTTGGAGGCGAGCTGGCCCGCCTGCTTGCAGCGGTAGGAAAAATCCTCCGCCAGCTCGCGGTTGAAGAACAGGATGGCTTCGCCAAACGCCAGACCGTTTTTGGTGCCCGAGAAACACAGTGCATCGACGCCCACTTGCCAGGTCAACTCTGCGGGTGAGGCGTTCAAGCTGGCACAAGCATTGGCAAAGCGTGCACCGTCCATGTGCAGCCGAAGGTCATGCTTATCTGCCATGGCGCGAATGGCCAGCAGCTCTTCGCGGGAGTAAACGGTGCCGACTTCGGTGGCTTGGGTGAGCGATACCACCTTCGGTTTCGGGTAGTGGATATCGCTGCGCTTGGTCACTAGCGCTTCAATCCCTTGCGGCGTGAGTTTGCCGTTCGCTCCCGGCGAGGTCAGCAGCTTGGCACCGTTGGAGAAGAACTCCGGCCCACCGCACTCATCGGTTTCAATATGCGCCAGCTCATGGCAAATCACGCTGTGGTAGCTGCGCCCCATCGCGGAGAGCGCCAGTGAGTTGGCTGCAGTGCCGTTGAACACGAAAAATACGTCACAATCGTAGTCGAACATTTCACGAAAACGGTCGGCGGCGCGGGCGGTCCAGCGGTCGTTGCCGTAGGCTAAATCATCGGCCTGATTGGCTTCGAGTAAGTACTGCATCGCCTCCGGGCAGATACCGGAGGTGTTGTCACTGGCTAAAAATCGTGGGGTACACTCCGAGAGCATGACGATAATCCTTTTGTCTGACGGTCGTGCGGCGCAGGCTGGGTGCCACCCGCGCCTTAAATCCCTAACGTGGCTTAGTAGTTAGGGTGATCCATCAGTCTATCGCCATTTTAGCGTGAACGTCACGCCCCCACGCGAGTTACAGCGAGGCCGCCAGCCGGGTGCCTTGATCAATAGCGCGCTTGGCATCCAATTCGGCCGCTTCATCTGCGCCGCCAATCACATGCACGCGGCTACCCGCTTGGGCCAGCGGCGAAATCAAGTCGCGTACCGACTCTTGGCCTGCGCACACCACAATGGTGTCCACCTCGACCACCTGCTCTTGCCCTTCGCGGCGGATGTGTAAGCCCGCATCGTCGATGCGCACATACTCGCAGCCGGCCAGTGTTTCTACGCCACGCTGCTTTAACGAGGCACGATGCACCCAACCCGTGGTTTTACCCAGGTTTTTGCCTGGCTTAGAGCTTTTTCGCTGCAGCATCACAATGCTGCGCGGTGAACGTGGCGGCTGCGGCGCTTTTAAGCCGCCCCGTTCGCCCACTGCTAAATCCACGCCCCACTCATCGCACCATGCGGCCACCTCCATGGTGGGGTGCCCCTCGTGGGAAAGCAGCTCCGAAACATCAAAACCAATGCCGCCTGCCCCAATCACCGCCACGCGCTTGCCTACTCGTTCAGGCTGCTCAATGGCGTCTGCATAGCTCAGCACGCTGGGGTGGTCGGCCCCAGGTAACGCCAGTTCACGGGGCACCACCCCCGTGGCAATCACGATTTCGTCAAAATCTGCCAGGGCGCCTACAGTGGCTTCGGTGTTTAAGCGCACGTCCACCGCGTGCTTTTCGAGCATGACGCGGAAGTAGCGCAGAGTTTCGTTAAACTCTTCTTTACCGGGGATTTTGCGAGCGTAGTTAAACTGCCCACCCAACTCGCTGCGCCGCTCAAAGAGCACCACGGCATGCCCACGACTGGCCGCCGCTACTGCTGTGGCAAGCCCCGCTGGGCCGCCGCCTACCACCGCTACCCGCTTAGGTGTTTGCGCAGGCGCCAGGGTGATCTCGGTTTCGTGGCAGGCACGGGGGTTGACCAAGCAGGAAGTCAGCTTGCCCATAAAGGTGTGATCCAAGCAGGCCTGGTTACAGGCGATGCAGGTATTGATCTCCTTCGCCAAGCCCGCCTCGGCTTTACGCACCCACTCGGGGTCAGCCAAAAACGGACGCGCCATCGACACCATATCCGCATGGCCCTCGGCCAGTACGCGCTCGGCCACCTCCGGCATATTGATACGGTTGGTGGTAATCAGCGGAATCGACAGCGCCGCGCGAATGCGGCGGGTGACTTCGGTAAACGCGGCCCGGGGCACGCTGGTCACGATGGTCGGCACCCGTGCCTCGTGCCAGCCAATGCCGGTATTGATGACGTTCGCGCCAGCGGCTTCAATGGCCTGGCCCAGTTGTACGACCTCTTCCCAGGAGCTGCCCTCTTCCACCAGATCAATCATCGACAGGCGGAAGATCAGCAGGAAGCGCTCGCCAACCGCTTGGCGAATACGCTTGACGATCTCGACAGGGAAACGCATACGCCGCTCAAAATCGCCGCCCCAGTCGTCGTCACGCTGGTTGGTGCGGCGGCAAATAAACTGGTTGATCAAATAGCCTTCCGAGCCCATGACCTCTACGCCGTCGTAGCCCGCCTGCTGGGCGAGCGTAGCGCAGCGAACATAGTCGGCAATCTGCTGCTCTACCTCTTCACTGGAGAGCGCTCGGGGGATGAACGGGTTGATGGGGGCTTGCAGCGCCGAGGGGGCCACCAGCTCTGGTGAGTAAGCGTAGCGCCCGGCGTGCAAAATTTGCATGCATAGGTGCCCACCGGCAGCATGTACCGCGTCGACAACATGGCGATGCTCCGCCACTTGAGACTCCTCTGTCAGCGCGTTGGCACCTTGAAATACCGCCCCTTCGGCATTGGGCGCAATGCCACCCGTCACAATCAGGCTTACCCCTGCACGCGCGCGCTCTGCATAGAACGCTGCCAAGCGCTCAAAGCCATTCGGCGCTTCTTCTAAATTGGTGTGCATGGACCCCATCAATACGCGGTTAGGCAGCGTTAAATGTCCCACGGTTAATGGACGAAATAGGTGCGGATAAGCTGGCGCTTGGTGCATCACGGTGCTCCTTCACTGTTATTAGTACGGCGGGCAATCAATGGCTTGCCACTCACATTCAAACAAGCGTATGACATAGCGCTGGCTACGTACAGACTTTTACCACGCAACTGTATCGCCTTTTTATCCAGACGATAGTCGCTATATCGACTACTTCCCCCCTTGCCCCTGGCGGCAAAGCGCGTCACATTAACCGGCTAACGATAAGGGATTGTTTTAAGGGAATGCGCTATGCCATTGATCTACTTCTTGCCCCCACTGGCCACCGTACTGATATGGTCCGGCAATATGACCATCAACCAGTTGACGGTCGGCGCCATCGCGCCCAGCAGTATCGCCTTTTTACGCTGGCTGCTGGCGCTGGTGGTCATGACCCCTTTCGTGCTGCCTGCGGTATTGCGTCACCGCGACGAGATTCGCCGCAACTGGCTGAAGCTGGCGCTGCTTGGGCTGCTGGGCATGGGCCTGTGGCAGGGGCTTGCCTACGTGGCAGCCGAAACCACCACCGCCACCAATATGGGCATTCTGGCGGCCATGGTGCCCCTGCTGACGGTACTGCTCAGCGCGCTGATTCTGCGTGAGCCCCCCACGATGGGCGGCGTGGCAGGCGGCGTGCTGGCCTTCATTGGCGTGACGGTACTGCTGGGGCGTGGCAACCCGCTGTCGTTGCTGCAACTGCAGGTGGCCCAGGGCGACGCGCTGATGGTGGTGGCAGCCACCTGCTATGCGCTGTATGGCGTCATGCTGAAACGCTGGGCCATGAACCTTCCGCCCTGGGTGATGCTTTACGCCCAGGTCTGCTTTGCCGTCCTGTTCCTGCTGCCCTCGTACCTGTTGGGCCCCATGACCCCAGTGGATAGCAGCAACGTCTGGCTGATCCTCTACGCGGGCATTCCGGCCTCGGTGATCACTACCTTCCTGTGGATGCGGGCCGTCCGTCAGATCGGGGCCAACCAGTCGAGTATTTTCATCAACCTGATGCCCTTGTTCAGCGCCCTGATTGCCATGGCGTTTTTGGGTGAGCGGGTAGCGGGCTTCCACTTCATTGGCGGGCTGCTGATCCTGGCAGGCGTGATCATGGCGCAGACCTTGACCCGCCCTCTGGTCAGCCGCGTGGCGGCCAGTAAAACGAGCAGCGCCCAGCAATGATACAATAAGCTAACTTCATTCGCTGAATGGGAACCCCTGACCTATGTCCCTGGAAGACCTGCACCTCAATCTGCGTAACCTCACCAGCGACGACTACGATCAGTTGAAGTCGCTGATGGACGCGGTGTATCACGACATTGGTGGCGCTTGGCCCAAGCACACCATCGATAAGCTGATCCAAGAATTTCCTGATGGTCAGATTGCTATCGAGGACGATGGCGTGCTGGTCGGCGTGGCGCTCACCGTGCAGGTGGATTATGACGAGTTCTCCAACCCGCACAAATACGACGATTTGATCGGCCATCGTGAAATCATCCTGAACGATCCGGAAGGCGATGCCATGTACGGGCTGGATGTACTGATCCACCCAGACTATCGCGGCTACCGCCTGGGCCGCCGCCTATACGAAGCGCGTAAAGAGCTGTGCCGTTCGCTCAACCTGCGCGCCATTCTCGCGGGCGGGAGGATTCCCGAGTATCACCAGCACGCCAGCGAGCTAACCCCGGCCCAGTACATCGACAAAGTCTCCCGCAAGGAGATTTACGACCCGATTCTGTCGTTCCAGCTTGCCAACGACTTCCAGGTCAAACGTCTGTTACGCAAGTACCTGCCGGAAGACGAGCAGTCCCGAGGCTACGCCACGCTGTTGGAGTGGAACAATATTCTGTTCGAGCCCGCTGAAAACGTGCTAGACACTCGCCCCACTCAGGTACGCGTGGGCGCGGTGCAGTGGCAAATGCGTGAGTTCGCCTCCGTGGAGGCTGCGCTGCAGCAAATCGAGTATTTCGTCGATGCGTTGTCGGATTATCAGAGCGACTTTGCCGTTTTCCCGGAGCTGTTCACCACGCCACTCATGGGCCTGCAGGATCGCGCCGCGCAGAAAGACCAGACCGCTGCCATCCGCTTTTTGGCGGGCTTCACCGACCGTTTCAAGAGCGAGCTGTCGCGGATGGCGGTGTCCTACAACATCAACATCGTCGGTGGTTCGATGATCGAGGTGGGTGAGGATGACCGTCTTTATAACGTGGCTTACCTGTTCCATCGGGACGGCGAGGTGGAGAAACAGTCCAAGCTGCATATCACCCCGCAGGAGCGGCGCGACTGGGTGATCGAAGGCGGCGACGATCTGCAGGTGTTCGATACCGATGCAGGCCGTGTCGGCATCCTGATCTGCTACGACGTGGAATTCCCGGAACTGGGCCGCCTGCTGGCCGACCAGGACATGGACATTCTGTTCGTGCCGTTCTGGGTCGACACCAAAAATGGCTACCTGCGTGTGCGACACTGCGCTCAGGCGCGGGCTATCGAGAACGAGTGCTACGTGGTCATCTGCGGAAGCGTCGGCAACCTGCCGTCCATCGAGAACCTGGATATCCAGTATGCCCAGTCGGCGGTATTCACCCCCTCCGACTTTGCCTTCCCCCATGACGCAGTGCTGGCCGAAACCACGCCCAACACCGAGATGATCATCTTCTCGGACCTGGACTTGACCCGCCTGACCGTAGTGCGTGCAGAAGGCTCGGTCACCAACCTCAAGGACCGCCGCAAGGATCTCTTCGACCTGCGCTGGCGGGACTGGTCGCTGAAGTCCGGCAGTAGGCAAGAAGACTAACGCTCAACCTGCGACCCACTACGCATAAGTACGCCAACGCCGCCCACCGGGCGGCGTTTTGTCATTCACAAATCGCTATTCACAGCTTTCTATTCACACCTCCCTATTAACCACTCACCCAAGAGCTACTCATCCGGCCAAACAAGGTGGCTCGGCACGCGGCCTTTGGCATCGAACGCGACGCCCTCGGCACGCAGCTTTTCGTGCTGGCGTGCCGCGCCGCCGTGGTCAGCCAGTTTGAGTGACGCGGAAATGACACGATGCCAGGGTAGCTGATGCCCCTCGGGCAGGTGACGCATGGCCGACCCCACCATGCGCGCCGTTGCTCCTTCGGTCATCTTGGCAATGCGGCCATAGGTCGTCACCCGCCCCGCCGGAATTTGATCGACAATAGTGTAAATCTGTTCGAGCAGTTCCGGGCGCGGCATGACAACCTCGTTTGGCTTATGGCGTTGGTTTAGAGCGCTTCGACAAGCTGATCAATGGCTTGGAAGGCTTCTTTCATCGCGGCATCGCGGTGAGCGTCGCCCATGTTCAAACCTTCAGCAAACACCACTTCCACATCGCGAATGCCCATCAGGCCCAACATGGTTTTCAGGTGCGGCGTTTGGCTATCGAACTCGGTGCCCGCGTATTGACCGCCACGAGCGGCCAGAATGATAGCTCGCTTGCCTTCGATCAGCCCCTGGGGGCCGTTTTCGGTGTAGCGGAAGGTTTCACCGGCGCGCAGCACGCGGTCAAACCACGCTTTCAGCTGTGACGGAATGCCCAGGTTGTACATCGGCACCGCCAGTACCAGCACGTCGTTAGCGCGCAGCTCTGCCAGCAGCTCATCAGAGTGAGCGGCAAGCGCCTGCTGTTCAACGGTACGCTCTTCAGCGGGGGTCTGCCAAGCGCCTAACTCTTCAATGGCGAGGTGCGGAAGCGCGTTGGCGACCACATCGCGGTGGGTAACGGCGACGCCATCGCGTGCAGCGGCTTGCTGTTGAAAATGAGTCGCCAGCGCATTGGACTGGCCGTTGTCGCCGAGAATAGAAGAGGTCACTAAAAGGGCACGAGTGGTCATGAAAAATCCTTAAAAATCAGGGGGAAGGTTAGGCGCTATTCTACGGCGCTTTTGGCTAAGCAAAAGCGCAACGTTTTCCGAGTTTCATTCGACAAAATCGAATTATCCGCCCCACGAAAAAGCCCCGCCCCACGCTGCAGTTTGGCAACGTCGAGCGGGGCGTTTAGCACTTTTAACCCGCGTCTTTTACTTCTGCTTGGGCCACGCCTTGGGGTCGACCTTTTTGGCCAGTTTCGGGAACTGGCTGGGATCGAAGACCGGCTCTTTACCCGCTTTGAGCTGGGTGTCGTAATCTTTGAACAGCGCAAAGGCAATGGGCGATAGCAGCAGAATCGCCACCAGGTTAATGATCGCCATCATACCCATGGAGAGATCCGCAAAATTCCAGATAGCTCCCAGGCTGGCCACGGAGCCCACCATGATCATGCCCAGCACGGCAAAGCGGTAAATCATCACCGCCAGCGGCGCACGGCGGCCCGCCAGGTACTCGATGTTGGATTCGCCGTAGGAGTAGTTAGCAATCACCGAGGTGAAGGCAAACAGCAGGATGGCAATGGCGATAAACATGCCGCCCCAGTCTCCTACGTGGCTGGACAGCGCCGTCTGGGTTAGCTGAATGCCGTTATTCTCTTCACCCGCTAGCAGCTCAGGGCCCGCCATGATGATGATGGCCGCCGTCGCGGTACAGATCACTAGAGTATCCAGAAAAACGCCCAGCATTTGAATGAAGCCCTGGGCCGCCGGGTGATCCGGGCGGGTGCTAGCAGTTGCTGCCGCGTTAGGCGCAGAGCCCATGCCCGCTTCGTTAGAGAACAAGCCGCGCTGAATACCGTTCATAATCGCTTGGGAAATGGCATAGCCCATCGCACCGCCGGCCGCCTGCTCAATACCAAAAGCGCTCTGCACGATTGTCATGATGGCAGCGGGCAGGTCGCTAATATTCAGCGCCACCACGACCAGCGCCAAGATCAGGTACAGCAGTGCCATCAGCGGCACCACTAACTCGGCCACTTTCGCAATCGACTTCAAGCCGCCGAAAATAATCGGCGCAACGATGGCCATCAAGACTAACCCCATGGCCCAGGTGGGAATGGCGAATGCCTGCTCCATGGCCTGGGCGATGGAGTTGGCCTGTACGCTGTTAAACGCCAACCCAAACGCAATAATCAGGCAGATAGAAAACAGTACCGCCAGCCAGCGCAGCCCCAAGCCGCGTTCGATGTAGCGCGCCGGGCCACCGCGAAAGGTGTTATCGCCATGGTCAGTTTTGTAGGCCTGAGCCAGCGTGGACTCCACAAAGCTGGTCGCCATGCCCACCATGGCGGTCATCCACATCCAGAAAATCGCGCCGGGGCCGCCGAAGTAGATCGCCACCGCAACGCCCGCTAGGTTACCCGTGCCCACCCGCGCGGCGAGACTGGTAGAGAGCGCCTGGAACGAGGAAATACCGCCGTTGGACTGCCGGGAGCCGCGCAGCAGCTTGAACATATGTCCGAAATAACGAATTTGAATAGCACGGGTCATGACCGTGAAATAGAGGCCAGCACCGATGAGCAGGTAAATCAGCACACTGCCCCATAACAGCCCATTACCGCGGTCCACCATCGCGGTCAACAGGGGAGGAAGAGTAAAATCCATACCAAACACACCTTTTTTAAAACAAAGAAGGCGCATCATTCTTCACGGTTGCACCAAAATGGCAAGAAAATTGGTGCATTTACTCATTATCAGCAAAAAAACCAATTAAACGGAAGTGGCTAACCAATCCCACACCTCCCCAGCTTCTTCGCTTACCTGCCGCTTACTGGGCCGCACCAGCCAGAAGCGCTCATCGCTGGGCACCTCTACGTTAAACGGCGCCACTAAATCCTGTCGTTGATCCAGCAAACGGCGATGGGTTAACGCCACACCGCCCCCCTGGCTGGCTAATGCCAAGGTCATCACTTGGTTATCGCAGGTAAGCGACAGACACTCGGCCTCCAAATGGGCGATACCCGCCGCCTGCAGCCAGCCGGGCCAACCTACGCCAAAACCTACCGCGTGCAGCAGCGTATGCCCTGCTAGGTCGCTGGGTTTGGTTAACTCACGGGCCAACGCCGGAGTACATACTGGCAGCAGTTGCTCGTCGCCCAGCGGCAGCATCTCTAGTCCACTCCACTCGCCACGGCCATAGCGGATTTCAATGTCCGCCCCTTCCGGGCCAAAGTCGTCAGGCCAGATCGCACTCACCAAACGCAGTAATAGATGGGGCTTTTGCTGATGCAGCGCCACCAGCCGTGGTGCTAGCCAGGATTGCTGAATGACCGGCGTTGCGCGCAGCGTCACTGGTTTCTCACTAGTCATCCCAAATACTTCCGTGGTGCCCTCGCTAATGCGGGAAAACGCATCATGAATGCTGGGCAGCCACGCCTGCCCGGCAGGCGTCAGGGTCAGGCTTCGCGCGTGGCGCACGAATAGTTTTTGGCCTAAACGATCTTCCAGCAGCCGAATACGCTGGCTGATGGCGGCCTGGGTCACACCTAACTCGTGGCCCGCCGCAGTAAAGCTCAACGTTCGGGCGGCCGACTCAAAGGCTTGTAGCCATAACAGCGGTGGTAATTGGATCATGAAAAAGCTACCTATAAATAAAACAAAGTCTTTGGGGCCAGATTAATCGTTTGTCACTGCACAGAGGACTCCGCATCCTATATAGAAGCATTCAACAACATGTCATCAACCCACAGCGAGGCCCCTTATGACCAGCGCACTAGCAGCGACGGAAAAGCGTTCAGCCCCTCAAATGAGTGAACTCACGCCTTATGAACACGGCCCGGCACTCAGCGATGCCACGCTCACCGACAGCAGCCTTGCGCTGACCTGGGAAGACGGTACGCGAACAGCACTGCCCCTGCTATGGCTCCGCGACCACTGCGCCTGCGCCGAGTGTCGCCATCCGCAAACCCGCGAGCGTCTCTACCTACCGCTAGACAATATCGAACAGCCACCTAGCGTTACCTTGGCAGATGGGCACCTCTATTTACAGTGGCAGGATGGGCATGTGAGCGCTTTTCATAGCGGCTGGCTGTACCAGCGCCGCCCTGAGGCGACGCGCTTTTCTGCACTGCCCGCCCCGCAGCCGTGGCGTGACGACTTCTTCCCCGAAGGCGTTCGCCATGCCGACTTTCTGACCCCAGAAGGCGAGAAAACCTGGCTGACCGCCCTGCTACGAGACGGCTTAGCGCTGGTCACCGACGCACCGCTGGTGGAAGAGGAAGTCAGCCGCCTTGCCGAGCGCATTGGCCCGCAACGCGCCACCAACTTCGGCGGGCGCTTTAATGTTCGCTCCAAGCCCAACCCCAACAACGCGGCCTATACCGCTGTCGGGCTACCGCTGCATATCGACCTGCCCAACTGGCAGCAGCCGCCGGATATTCAACTGCTCTACTGCCTGCAAAACGACGCCAGCGGTGGCGAGTCGCTGTTTGCTGACGGTGCCCGGGTGATCAATGCCCTACGCGAACAGGACCCGGAAGCGCTCGTTATTCTTAGTGAGACACCCATCGATTTTCGCTTTCAGGACGACACCCACGATATCGCCATCAAAGCCCCAGTGATCACCCTAGATAGCCAAGGCGAGCTGGTGGAGATACGCCTCAATAACTGGATACGCGACACCCTTCATCTACCCGCCGAAAAAATGGCGGCCTGGTACCGCGCTTATAAAGTGCTGTGGCAGCTCTTCCACAGCGACGCCCACCAGCTGGAGTTCACCTTAAAACCGGGCCAGATGGTGGCGTTCGATAACCGTCGCGTGCTTCACGGCCGCCGGGAGTTCGATCCCAATAGCGGTGCTCGCCATCTTCAGGGCACCTATCTAGACCGCGATATGCTGGCTTCGCGCCTGCGTGTTCTCGCCCGTACTACCGCGTAATCACAACAACCTAAGCAAGGAGACCCCCTTCCATGACGCGTTTAACCCATCCACTCGTTTCTACGATTGCCCTAAGCTTGGCAGGCGTTACCACCCAAGCCGCCATTGCTGATGACGCCACGCTCGATTTCGGCGTCCCGGCCTGGCCCGGTATTACGGTAAAAACCGAAATTGCCGAGCAGCTCCTTAACCCGTTGGGCTACGACACTCAAACCCACGAAATCGGCCTGCAGGTGATCTATCAAGGCATGGAGAGTGGCGACGTCGACGCCTTTTTAGGCGCCTGGCTACCCGCACAAAAAGAGATGTTCGAACCGCGTAAAGCCTCTGGCGTGCTCACCGATGTCGCCAACAACGTCGATGGCGCTCAGATGACGCTGGCCGTACCGGCGTACCTGCATGAGCGCGGCATTCAAAGCTTCGCGGATTTAGATGAACACCGTGATGAGTTCAACGGCCAAATTCATGGCTTTGGCGCAGGGTCGGCGGCGAGCGAGATTCTCCATAACGCGATTGATAACGACACTTGGGGACTGGGCGACTGGAGCTTAGTGGATACCAGCGAAGTGGGCATGCTCTCCGCCGCTCAAGATGCGATTTCCAGAGAAGAGGCCATTGTGTGGGTCGGTTGGACGCCCCACTGGATGAACCTTGAGCTGCCCATGCGCTACCTGGAAGACCCGGAAAACCTGTTCGGTGAGAACAACGGCGAAAGCGACGTACGAACCCTGCTGCGCAGCGACTACGCCGATGCCCACCCGGCGCTGGTTACCTTCTTTGAACAATTTAGCTTTACCGCCGACGAGCAGAGCTGGATGATCCAAGCCTTTGGCCAAGAGGAGCGCGACCTTGCCGAGGTGGCCCAGCAGTGGATCAACGACCACCCCGAGCGCGTGGAAGCCATGCTGGCCGATGTGACGACCACCGATGGTGACGCTGCTTGGCCTGTCATTGAAGCGCGCCTACAGTAACGAGTTCGTTCACCCCACCGCCGCAGTGGCGTATGCTGTTGCTCTTTTGCAAGGTAGGCGGTGGGAGTGGGATGTCACGGACGTTAATAAAAGGCCTTGGCCTATTCATTGCTCTGGTGGTGCTAGGGGTAATGTGGCGCTACCTGCAACAGCAGGGGCTGCTGACTCAAGCGCACCTCGAAGAACTCACTACCACCATTAGCCAGTGGCAGCGAGCCCCTTGGATGTTTGCCGCCGTCATGGCCGTGTACACCTGCTCGCTGTTAGTGATGTTCCCGCTTAGCCTGCTAGTGGTGCTAACTGGCCTGCTATTTGGGCCGGTGTGGGGGTTGGCCTACGCCACCTTGGGCACATTGAGCTCTTCGGTGGTCTCTTACTGGGTGGGCCATTGGCTGGGTCGGGATGCCCTAATGCGCTACGGCGGCCGCCATTTGCGCGGTCTTTCCGGCTACCTTTCCAAGCGCGGCATCCGCACCATGACGGTGATCAACCTGCTGCCCCTTGCTCCTTTCACGCTCACCAATATGCTCGCCGGAGCGTTTCACCTTAATTTCCGCGACTACATGATTGGATCGACCCTGGGCATCGTGCCGGGGCTGGCAGCGGTGATCCTACTCGGCAGCCAGCTCGGCGCGCTATTCACTGCCGCCTCCAAGCAGGAGTTGGCACTGGCAGTGGCCGGTTTGGTGGCGGGCATTGGCTTGCTTTGGCTACTCAAGCGCGTGGCGACTGCCCGCACGGCCAACAAACGACACGACGCCTAACGTCTCAGTTAGCCACGCTGCTTGGCCTCGCTCTCTTGTGAAGGATGCTCTGAAGAGTCGTGCTTCGCTAGCACCTCGGCATAAAAATGCGCGACGGCGCCGGCAAACTTGGCAATATCGTAGTCAGCGGAGAAGGCGTTTGCTTGGCTGCCTAGGGTATCGCGTAGCGCCTCATCCTCGGCCAGCTCCACCACACGCTGCCCCCACTTCTGGCGGTTTTGTGGCGTTTTAAAACCGTTATAGCCATCGCGCACCACGTCATCAATACCGCTGGAGCGCACGGCGACCACCGGAAGCCCAGCGGCCATGGCCTCTAAAATCACCATGCCTTGGGTTTCCGAGGTAGAGGCAAACACAAACACATCCCCCACGTGATAGTAGAGCGCCATCTCTTCCGGCGGCACCGCCCCGACCAAGGTCACCTGTGCGTCTAAGCCCAACGTTTCAATCTGTGCTTGAATCGTCTGACGATCCGGCCCATCACCCACCAGCAGCAAGCGCAGCGTTGTCTTCCCCTTGCGCTTCAACTCTGCCATCGCCTCCAGCATAAAGCCGATATTCTTCTCTTTGCTGATCCGAGAGACACTCACCAGCACCGTATCGTTGGCGCCGATATCCAACTGCTGGCGAAGTGGCGCCACTGCCTTCTCATCGGCGTTCGCAAAACGTTCAGCATCAATCCCGGTGGGCTGCACCAGCGTCGGCGTTTTCACGCCGATCATGCGCAGGTACTCCTCTGCCGAGTAAGTCGGCACAATGACCCCTTGGCAGCGGTTAGAGAAACGCTTGATCAAGTAGTGAGAAATCAGATTGCGGAACAGCGCCCCCGGTAGCGGCACAAAATGCGCATAGTGCTCCAAGCGCGTGTGATAGGTGTAGATGACCGGCACCTTTAACCTGCGCCCCATCCACAGCCCCATCGAGCCCAGCCAGAACGGGTGATGCACGTGAATCACATCGGGTTTGAACTCACGCAGGCAGCGGCGAAAACGGGCGCTAAACGGGTTCGTTAAACGAAACTCACGCTTCTCTCCAAATGCCATTAGCGTAGGAACGCGCACAATGGTGTCATCATCCTGCCACGGCTCTCGGTAGCGCGGCACCAGCAGCTGAACACGGTGGTTAAGGTCGCCCAGCCCCTGGCGCAGCCGCTCAACAGAAACCGACACCCCAGAGACAAACGGGAAGTAGTTGTTCGAGACCATCGCCACCCGCAGGCTTTTTTCCAGGTAGGGCGTGGGGTCGATATCAAAATCGGGGTAGTAGTCGCGCTCTTCAAAAATCAGCCGGTAGAGGCGCATGGCCAGCAGTGTGAGCACCCCGACAATCAGCAGAAAACGCGGATAGCTGACGTAGAAAAACGCATAAATCGTCGAGCCCACGCTGCTCAGCATGCGCCACCAGCCGGGACGGTCGACATTCAACCGCACGGGCGAAATGCCGACGCTGCCACCCGCGACTTCCACCACCACATAGTGATGAAAGCTCTCATCAGCATCCAGCAGCAGGCCGCCTGCGCCCCCCGTGGTGACGTAGTTCACACCGTTAACGGTTTGCTGGGCGTATAGCGATAGATTCGCCGAAAATACCGTATCGACCCGGTACTGCTCGGCCAAGTGCATAATGCCATCGCCAAACCGGGGGTCGTTAAGGTAGTTATCCTCTTCAAACAGCGGCGCATCCTGAATCACGTTGTGCAGCGGCAAGCCCACAAACACAAAGCGGTGTACGGCATCAGAGGCGGCCAGCTCGCGCTCCAGCCAATCCAACTGCCAGGAGGTAGAGGATTTACCGGTGCCGTCCAGAAAAATAAAGTGGCTATTGCCCGCCACAAACGAGTAAAAGTGCGGGCCGAAGTAGTCGTAAAACAGATAGCTGCCGAAATCGCTGTCTTCGTTATCACCGTAGGTCAGCAGGTAAGGCATGTTGAGCAGCTCCAGGCTGTGATAAATCGCCTGGTAGCTCTCCTGCTGACCGCCGCTCACTGCGTTACCTGCCGAGACCATAAAGTCGATATCGCCTTGGTTCAGCAGCGGAATAATTTCGTCTTGAAAGACGTTCACCGAGTTATTGATATTGCCCACCACCGCAAAGCGGTAGGCATCCCGTCCTGACAGCCGTTCACGTATATCGGCGACTTCCACGGTATGCAGCGACTCAAATTCAGGCTCAGCCACATAGAGCCACACCTGATAAATAATCAGACCTGCGACCAGCGCAAGGTTCAGCACAAAAAACAGCCTCAACCAGCGCTGGCGGGAGAGGCGAAAAAGACGTCGAGGCATGTAGGGCGCTTATCTCAAAAGGTCATCTATAGGCGGTCGCTAGAGCGCGGCGCAGCCGTTCAGTGTGGCCAGCAAGCGACGTGAACCGCCCTGCTCACGGTGCTCACCTAACCATACCCCTTGCCACGTGCCAAGGGCTAAACGGCCATCCCGCACCGCAAGGCTCAGTTGAGTGCCTAGCAGGCTAGAGGCCACATGGGCAGGCATGTCATCAGGGCCTTCTAAGGTGTGCTGGAAGTAGCTCAGCCCTTCGGGCACTAAGCGGCGAATAAAGGCATCCAAATCATGACGAACATCTGGGTCGGTGTTTTCATTGAGCGTTAACGAAGCGGAAGTGTGCATCAGCTGTAAATGCAGCAGCCCTTGGTGGCACTCCGCCAAACAGGGCAGCGCCCTGACAATCTCATCGGTAATCAGGTGAAAGCCCCGAGGCATTTCCGGCAAGTGAATCTCTTGTTGATGCCACATAATCACTCCTTTGTTATAAGCATTGTTAAGAGGATACGGTAACAGACATACCATAGCCTATTTCCTTGGCCTGCCGTATCGCGCCCAACGGGAACCATGGCACGCAGTGACCCACACTGATAGATTTAACGTTTATTGTTCACGTGCAAGGAGCAAGATGATGAAACCCACATCGCGGCCAAGGAGCCTGGCCACTCTGGTAGCGGTCGCCGCCACCAGCACACTGCTGGTAGGCTGCACCGGCATTCCCGATGGCACCGAACCCGTCACTGGTTTTGAGCTAGAGCGCTATTTGGGCGAGTGGTATGAAATTGCCCGCCTGGATCACTCCTTTGAAGAGGGGTTGGACTGCGTCACAGCCACCTACAGCCTGCGTGACGGTGGCGGCGTTAAGGTAATCAACCGAGGCTACAACCTGGAAGCGCAAGCCTGGGATGAAGCCGAGGGGCGTGCTTACTTTATTGATGATGAGAGCGTTGGTCGGCTGAAGGTCAGCTTCTTTGGCCCGTTTTACGGCGGCTATAACGTCCTTGAGCTAGATGACGACTACCAGTGGGCATTGGTGGCAGGCCCCAACCGCGACTATCTATGGATTCTGGCCCGCACGCCAACCCTTGAAGGCGACGTGGAGCAGCGCCTGCGCCAGCGCGCCGCCGAGCTGGACTTCCCCACCGATGAGCTGATTGACGTGGTGCAGGACCAAACCTGTCCAGGCCGCTAGCGCACCCCGTCTGTCAGCCATTGGGCAAGGCGGGCACCCTGCCCGCCATTTCCCGCTGTAAAAAATCAATGAAGGCGCTAATGCGCGTCGGTATATGGCGTCGGTGCTCAAACACGGCATAAAAGTCAGCGCGAACGCCCTGCCAATCGGGCAGCAGCGTGCGCAGCGCGCCGCTAGCCAAGTGCTCGTTCACATCCCACCAGGAGCGCAGCATCACGCCATGGCCATCCAGCGCTAAGCGAGTAATTACCTCGCCGTCGTTACTGGCCAGTTGCCCGCTAACTTTCACCGCTTGGCGCTGCGACGAGTGGCGATACTCAAACCGCCATAGCGGGAAGTCGCTATCATTTTCACGAATCACCAAACAGCTGTGCTGGGCAAGATCGCTCGGCACATTCAGCGCGGGCATCTTCGCTATATAGCTTGGCGAGGCGCACAGCACTCGCCGGTTGGGCAGAATACGCTTGGCGACTAGGCGCGAATCCGGCGGCTCGCCAATGCGAATCCCCACGTCAAAACCGTGATCGCTTAAATTGAGCGGAAAGTTAGTCAACTCCAGCCAGCTCTCCACCGCCGGGTGTTCTGCGCAAAAGTGTGAGAGCAGCGGCGCAATATGCCGCCTGCCAAAGCCAAAGGTCGCGTTGACCCGCAGCCGTCCAGTAAGCCCTTGGCTCGCGGTATCGCTGAGTGCGCTCTCCAGCGTTTGCAGCTCTTCTAAAATCAACCCACCTTGAGTGAGATAGCGCTCCCCCTCGGCGGTCAGCGTCAAGCGGCGAGTGGTACGCGCCGCCAGCGTCACGCCAAGCCGGGCTTCTAGCTGCTTTAAGCGTTTGCTGACGGCCGAGAGTGACAGCCCCAGCTCTCGGGCGGTGGCAGTTAAGCTCCCTGCCCGGGCCAGCTGCTGAAAAAAGGCGAGGTCATCCAGCATCATGGTATTCTTCACTTTAAGGCAACAATAGCTTGCATAGTAGCCTGATTATCTCGTCGCCAACAGGCGCTACACTCATACCACGAAAACACGCCCTGCTATTTTGTGACGTCTAACAAAACAAGGAGCCCCCATGGCCCATCGTATTGCAGTCATCGCTGGCGACGGTATCGGTACCGAAGTGATGCCCGAAGGAATCCGCGCACTAGAAGCCACCGCCAAGCGCTTCAATATCGACCTGGAATTCACCACGTTTGAGTTTGGTAGCTGCGACTACTACCTGGAACACGGCAAGATGCTGCCCGACGACTGGGTTGAGCAGCTCAAAGGCTTTGACGCGCTGTTCTATGGAGCGGTGGGCTGGCCAGAAAAAGTACCGGACCATATTTCGCTATGGGGTTCGCTGCTGCAATTCCGTCGTCAATTCGACCAGTACATCAACCTGCGCCCTTGCCGGTTAATGCCTGGCATTAAAAGCCCGCTGGCGGGCCGCAAGCCTGGTGATATCGACTTTTACGTGGTTCGTGAGAACACCGAGGGCGAGTACTCCAGCATCGGTGGCAAAATGTATGAAGGCACCGAGCGTGAAATCGTCATTCAGGAAACGGTGATGAGCCGTACCGGCGTGGACCGCGTACTAAAGTACGCCTTCGATCTAGCGCAAACCCGCCCGCGTAAAAAGCTCACCTCGGCCACGAAGTCCAACGGTATCTCCATCACCATGCCCTACTGGGATGAGCGCGTGGCCGAGATGGCCAAACAGTACCCAGAGATCGCCGTGGATAAGTTCCACATTGATATTTTGACCGCCAACTTTGTGCTGCACCCGGACTGGTTTGATGTAGTGGTAGGCAGCAACCTGTTTGGCGATATTCTTTCCGACTTAGGCCCGGCCTGCACCGGCACCATCGGCATTGCGCCCTCCGCCAACATCAACCCGGAAGGCAAATTCCCCAGCCTATTCGAGCCAGTACACGGCAGCGCGCCGGATATCGCCGGTAAAGGCATCGCCAATCCCATCGGCCAAATCTGGTCTGGGGCGATGATGCTGGAGCACCTGGGCTATAAAGAGGCTGGCGATGCCATGGTCGAGGCCATCGAAGCCGTGCTGGGCGAAGGCGATAGCCAGGTGCTTACCCGCGATGTAGGCGGCCAGGGCACCACGGAAAGCTTGGGCAAAGCCATTGCTGATCGGATCGGCGGCTAATCTCCCTATAAAAACAACGCCCCATAACGAGCAACGCCTCGCTGCATTAACAGCGAGGCGTTGCTCTTTTTCAGCCAGAATTTGCAGCTAACGATTAACTCGCCAACTTAGCGGCAATTTCAGCCACGTGTTTTCCTTGGAAGCGGGCGATTTTCAGCTCGCGGTCATCCGGCTGGCGGGAGCCATCGCCACCGGCCAGCGTCGCGGCACCGTAGGGCGTGCCACCGCTTACTTTCGAAATATCAAACTGCTCTTCAATGCCGTAGCCAATCGGCACAATAACCATGCCATGGTGGGCCAGCGTGGTCCAGGTAGAGGTAATGGTCATCTCATCACCACCGCCAGTACCGGTTGATGTAAATACGCTCGCCACCTTGCCACGCAGCGCGCCGTTGGCCCATAAGCCTCCGGTTTGGTCGAGGAAGGTACGCATCTGACCGGCCATGTTGCCAAAGCGAGTGGGCGTGCCGAAGATGATGGCATCGTAATCGGCCAGCTCTTGGGGCGTGGCTTCCGGCGTGGTGAAATCCTGCTTGCCGCCCGCGTTTTTGAACGCTTCTTCCGGCATAGTTTCGGGCACGCGTTTGACCGTGACCTCTACGCCATCAACACCCTTTGCCCCCTCCGCCACAGCGGCTGCTAAGGTATCGATATGTCCATACATGGAATAATAAAGTACCAGTACCTTCGTCATTACTCACTCCTTTGGACTTACATTCAAGCATCAGACAGGTTGCCCACGGCGGGCAGTGAAAACTCATTAAAACATAGCGCAGTTAAACGTAGATAAAAGCGAATGTTTTCGACGCCGCGCTTCGATTTCATCGATGTGCCGACCTTGCACTTGTGCCACTTCGGCACTAAAAGCGCTGGGCCTGAAAACGCTTGTAGCGATCTGCCATAAGCGTTTTTGTACCAACAACTTTCATCTTCCCACCGACCATTTTCACGCGCACGACACCACCCCTTGTGGCACGAGCTGAGCGTGGTAAAGGTAGGGCAACACAAGTAGATGCCCATGACCAAGGACACTTTCATGCTAGGCCAATGGCTCGACTGGACCCTTGACGGTGAACGCCCGTTGCCACGCATAGGCCGCTTTGCCAGCGGCACCTATCACCTGCACCGTCCGGGCGTACTGGAATTGACGCCCAACATACTGCGCCCCCATGCCCGGGCCTGTGTCTTTTCCGCCGCCATTCATGGCAACGAGACCGCTCCGGTAGAACTGCTGGGCGAGTGGTTGGCTGCCCTGGAAGCCAGCACCCTGCAACTGGGCGCTCCCATGCTGGTGATTCTGGGCAACATTCCCGCGCTCAAGGCCCAGCAGCGCTACATCACCACCAACCTGAATCGCTTGTTCAAGCGCGAACTGGCCGACCAGGGCGACGAGCCCGAACGAGCGCGACAACTGATGGAAGCCGTGGATACGTTCTATGCTCGCCATCACGCCCTGCCTCGGCTGCATTACGACCTGCACACCGCCATCCGCGACAGCCTGCATACCCGCTTCGTGGTCGAGCCGTTCGCCGAGTCGGTGACCGACCCGGAACAGTGGGAGTGGCTGGCCGCCGCCGACATGCAGGCCGTGCTTCACCAGCATCAGCATAGCTGGACGTTTTCTCACTACAGCAAGCACTACCATGGTGCCCAGGCCTTTACCTTCGAGCTGGGGCGAGTCGCCCCGTTCGGCCACAACGACATGGACGCCCTGGCTCCCATGCTCACGTTGATCAGTGCTCTCGGTAGCGGCTATGCGCCCCCCACCCAGCCAGCCAGTGCCATGGCGTTCTACCGCGTGCAGCATGAACTGATGCGTCATTCCGAGGAGTTCACGCTGTGTTTCGATGAAGACACTCCCAACTTCAGCCGCTTCGACACCGGCACCTGCCTGGCCAAAGACGCCGCCGCCGGTGACTTCGTGGTGGAAGATACGCCGCTGCACGTGGTGTTTCCCAACGCACAGGTCGAGATAGGTGCTCGTGCCGCCTTGCTGGTGGCACCGGAACGGACGGCAAACTAGCCACAGAAAGTCCCGTTGAAGAAAAGATAGTTTGATAACAATAACGTAGAGGGGCCATCAGGAGTGCTCTTCAGGCAACACGACCAATGTCGCCCTGATAAAGTACGCGTCTCCGGCGCACTCCTGATAGAATCGCCCCTTTTTTCGCGCCAGCCGCACAGAAACACGAACACTCATTCGTTGTTGCTGCGGCAACCCTGTACTGGAGCCTAAGTTATGGCCGCTACGCCGACTCCCCTTGAAGTGCGTAACATCAAAAAGCGCTTCGGCGATACAGAAGTCCTCAAAGGCCTCTCTCTTGAAGCCCAGAAAGGTGATGTGATCACCCTGATTGGTGCTTCAGGGTCTGGCAAAAGCACCTTTTTACGCTGCATGAACCTGCTGGAACAGCCCGATGACGGCGACCTGATCGTCCACGGCGAACAGATCCGCTTCAAGACCACCCGCCATGGCCGTGAACCCGCCGACTGGAAACAGGTCGTGCAGATGCGCGCCAAGCTCTCCATGGTTTTCCAGAGCTTCAACCTGTGGGCCCACATGACGCTGCTGGAAAACATCATCGAAGCGCCGATTCACGTGCTGGGTAAACCCAAGAAAGAAGCCATCGAACACGCCCACGCGCTGCTCGACCGAGTCGGCCTCAGCGCGCGTGCCAACGCCTACCCGGCGCAAATGTCCGGTGGTCAGCAGCAGCGTGGCGCCATCGCCCGGGCGCTGGCCATGAACCCGGAGGTCATGCTGTTCGACGAACCCACCTCGGCGCTGGACCCTGAGCTGGTGGGCGACGTGCTCAAGGTCATGCGCGATTTGGCCAACGAAGGGCGCACCATGGTAGTGGTGACCCATGAGATGAGCTTTGCCCGGGACGTGTCCAGCAAGGTGATCTACCTGCACCAGGGCCTCGTGGAAGAAGCCGGCACGCCCGATGACGTGCTGGGCAACCCGCAATCGCCGCGCCTGAAGCAGTTTCTGGCGCCCAAATACTGATCCGCGAGGCATGCACGATGCTTGATTTGCAAGGCTACGGCCCCCGCCTGCTGGAAGGCGCAGGCGTGACCGTTCAGTTGGCCCTCCTCTCGCTGATCCTGGCGATTGTGCTGGGGCTCTTGACCGCCAGCGCCAAAATGTCCCGCAACTGGCTATTGCGCCGTAGCGCAACGGTCTACACCACGGTGATTCGTGGTGTGCCCGACCTGGTGCTGATGATGCTGCTGTTCTTCGGCGGGCAGATCGGGGTCAATGCGATCAGCGATATGCTCTATGACCGCTACGACATCGATATCTACATCAACTTCAACGCTTTCGCGGCCGGTGTCCTCACCATCGGCTTCATCTTCGGCGCCTATATGGGCGAAACCTTTCGCGGGGCGTTCATGGCCGTCGACAACGGCCAGATCGAGGCAGGCAAGGCCTACGGCATGAGCAACGCACTGGTGTTTCGGCGTATTCGCTTTCCTCAGATGATGCGTCATGCGCTGCCCGGCCTCTCCAACAACTGGATGGTCCTGCTCAAGACCACCGCCCTGGTGTCGGTGATCGGCCTGACGGACATGGTGCGGGTGGCGGCAGAAGCCTCTCGAGCCACCCACGAGCCATTTGTCTTCCTCATTCCGGTGGCGGCGGCTTATCTGCTGATTGCCAGCGTCTCCGAGTGGGTCGTCACACGGTTGCAAAAACGTTACGACATCGGCTTCGGGGGGCAGTGACATGCTGGACATCTCTGCATGGTTCAACGATTTACTGGCGGGAAACCTGATCTTCACCCCCACCACCCTGGGCTACTACTGGGAAGGCCTGGTGACCACCACCCAGCTGGTGTTCCTCTCGCTGGTGGCCGGCCTGATCCTGGCCGTCCCGTTGGCCATCATGCGCAGCTCAAAACACAAATGGATCAGCCTGCCGGTCTATGTGTATACCTATGTGTTTCGTGGCACCCCGCTGCTCATTCAGCTCTACATCATCTACTACGGAGTGGTGTTCATCGATGGCATTCAGGAAACCTTCCTGTGGCCGCTGCTGCGCGAAGCCTTCTACCCAGCACTGATCGCCTTCACCTTGAACACGGCGGCCTACACCACGGAGATTTTCCGGGGTGCCATCAAAGCCACCTCACGGGGTGAAATCGAAGCCGCCAAGGCCTATGGCATGTCCAACAGCCTGATGATGCGCCGTATCATCCTGCCCAGCGCCTTTCGCCGTGCCCTGCCCGCCTACGGGAACGAAGTCATCTTCATGCTGCATGCCAGCGCCATTGCCAGCGTCGTCACCCTGATGGACCTGACCGGGGCCGCACGCTTCGTCTATGCACGCTTCTATGCCCCCTTCGATGCGTTCCTGTTCGTGGCGGCCATTTATCTGTGCCTCACCTTTGCCATCCTGTATTTTTTCCGTTATCTGGAAAAACGGCTGCTGGCACATTTGCGGCCACAAACCTGAGCATGACGAAAAATCCAACGTACGCCAACGTAAAACAAGCGTTGGTTTAATTCAGGTCACCCCCCTTTTCGCCAACCGCAAGCTGGGGTAGCTTAAAGGGGATCACCTCCGGTGAACCTGCTTCCTTTGGAGTCTACAATGAAAAAACTGCTGACCGTTTCTCTGCTGGGCCTGGCCGTGGCTGCTGCGTCTTCTGCTCAAGCCCGTGATTACGACCACGTGCGTATCGGCGTCGACGTACCTTACGAGCCCATGGAATACCGCACCCCCGACGGCGAGCTGACCGGCTTCGATATCGACCTGGGCAACGCCCTGTGCGAGCGCATCGGCGTGACCTGCGAGTGGATCGAGCAGGAGTGGGACGGCATCATTCCGGGCCTGATGTCACGTAACTACGATGCCATCATGTCGTCGATGACCATCAACGACGAGCGTCGTCAGCAGGTGCTGTTCTCCGACCCCTACATCACCATGCCGTCGGCCTGGTTTGCCCCCGCCAGCCTGGAACTCAGTGAGGCCAACGAAGAGACCCTGGCCGGCAAGACCATCGGCGTACAGCGCGGCACCCTGCAAGACAACTACGTGACCGACCAATACGGCCGTATTGCCAGCGTCAGCCGCTACTCCACCGCTGACGACATGGTGCTGGACATGCAGGCACAGCGCCTGGATATCGTCTTCCTCGACTATCCGATCGGCCAGTCCACCCTGCTGAACAACGAAGACACCGAGTACGTGGTCGTAGGCGAGCGCATCAGCGAGCCCAAGGAGTACTTCGGTGACGGCTTCGGCATCGCCTTCCGCCAGCGCGACCAGGCCCTGGCCGAGCGCTTCAACGAAGCACTGGCCGAACTGCAGGAAGACGGCACCTACGATGAAATCTACACTCGCTACTTTGGCGAAGAGTAAGCATTGACCGTCTCGCCATGCCTTCCTCAGGGAAGGCATGGCAGCACGCCAATACCATGACTCCAGACCGCCTATTCCCCTCTGCGCCCCATGCGCAACGCCCAGGTACCCGTGGCACCATTGTCCGCTTCTACCTGAGCGAGTGGTTCGACGAATAGCCCACCCCACTACCCAAGAGTTAACGCGGCTTGCTTCCGACGCCCGCACCGCCGGGCTGCTCGCAGGGAAATCAGGCATCGTCTTCATTAGATCAGCATGGAGCACGCCCTGCAATGTGCTACCACCACCGCCGCTGATGCCTTGAAGCTTCCCCAAAAAGGCCGCCTGATACCCGGTTCGGATGCCGATTTCATCGTGTTGAGCGAAGGTCGCTGGGCCATTGACCACGTGTGGGCACTGGGCAAACCGATTTTCAGCGCCCCCTGAGCGCCCGAAGCCGCCCAGCGAACTTGCTCAGCCAATGCGGGTCTTTAATGGCATAATGCGCTTTTACAAGGAGGTAACATGGCAGAATACTCAGCGGCACACGCAACGCCCTCCACGGGCCTACCCGAGACGATGCGCCCCTCGTCCCATTGGACCGCCTGGGGCCAGTGGCTTGCGCTGTTCACCATGACCGTGGACCACCTGACCCGCTACGTACTGCCCGATGCCTGGGACCTGGGCTGGGCGGGCTCTTCGATTGGGCGCATTGCCTTTCCGCTGTTTGCTGCCATGGTGGCCTGGCACGGCCTGTTCAACACCCGCAAGCCGCTGCGCTACGCACGCCGTATCCTGATCATCGGTATCGCGGCACAAGTGCCCTACATGATGATGCCCAGGGCCTCGGATGCGTTTATCCTGAATGTCTGCTTTACGCTGGCCAGCGGCCTGGCACTCGGTGCCTTGGTACGCCAGGGGTGGCAGCACTACCAGGCACAAACGCTGGGCCTGGGCTGGCTGATGCTGGGGGCCGCCGTGTGTGTCACCGTCTGGTATCTGCTGGGCTTCTGGGTGGAGTATGGCCACAACGGCCTGCTGCTGATTCCGCTGTTCATGTTTGCCATGCAGGCCCTCAGCGAGACCCGCGATGCCCTCAAATCAAGGCTATGGGCGGGTCTGGCGGCGTTTCCGGTGCTCTGGATCGCCGGGCAGATGAACGCATCGGACATGGCCAAATCCTTTACCGTCGGTACCTGTGTTCTGGTGCTGATGCTGGCCGCGGGCGCCGCCCAGCGCGTACCGCCCGTGGCGCTGGCCATGCCCCGCCGCCTGTGGCTGGCCTGGTACCCAGGGCACTTCGCCCTGATTGCCCTGTGGCTATTGATCAGCGGCCAACTGGCAGGTTGAACGTCTTTTCTGCCACCTGCCGATTGACCTCGTCCTGCATCCAGGGCTGGTAGCGGCGCAGCCGATCACGCCCTTCCAGCTTGGCCTGATACATGGCGGTATCGGCCTGCTTGAGCACTTCGGCATGGTCACAGGTAGACGCTTCAAAGCAGGTGTACCCCATACTCGGGGTCACCTCTACCCAGCGGCTCTCCAGCCGATACTCCCCCGACAGCGCCTGCTTCACTCGCTGCATGTACTGCTCGGCCAGGGCGCTCAGCTTGTCCAGATCAGGCTCTGAAAACTGCGCCAGCAGCACGAACTCATCGCCACTCAACCGGGCGGCCATGTCACCGTCGCGCAGGCACGACTCCAAGCGCCGCGCCACCTGCACCAACAGGTCATCGCCCGCGGCATGTCCCAGCGTGTCGTTGATCAGTTTGAAGCGGTCCATGTCCATGAACATCACCAGGCCACCCCGCTGCGGCCTCTCCTCCTCCTGGCACAGCGTTGCCATACGCTCGATGAACAGGCGCCGATTGGGCAAGTCCGTCAGCGCATCGTAGTACGCCTGGCGATAAATGATCTCCTCACTGCGCTTGCGCTCGGTGAAGTCTTCGATGATCGCCACGCCGCCGATCATCCGGTTATCCATGCCATGTACGCCGTTGAAGAACGCTCGCAGCGGCGTCCCCTCACTGGCCTTGGGTAGCCGATAGGTCCCCTCGTAGTAGCCGGTGCCTTTTTCCAGCGCCGCGGAAACGGCCCGGGCAACGCTTCGGTCGGCTGAACGGTCCAGCATGCGATAGCCCAGCAGCCGAGAACGCTCGACGCCCAGGATCTCCAGCAGCTTGCTGTTGCAGTCGGTGATCTGCCCCTGGTCGTCAAAGTGCAAAACACCCAAGGGGGAGTGCTGGAAAATCGAGCGATAGCGGTTTTCGCTTTCCCGAAGCTGTGCCTCACGGGCCGCCATGGTAACGCGCAGGGCGATATTGTCATGGATGGTTCGGCTCAAGCGGCGGCTGGTGATCAGGATCAGCAGCAGAAACAGGACCAGCATCAGCCCGATCAACACGGAAAGCGGTGTTCCCATCAGCATGAACTGGAATTTCAAAGGCAACAGGATGGGCAATACGAAGCCAGTGGCCACCCACCACACCGAAGACAGCGTCGTGACGCCCCCCGCCGCGATACCGGCCAGCACGATCGACAGCGCCGCAATTTGCCCCGGATATTCAGGGCTGAACAACAGCACTCCCGTACTGCCCCATACCACCCCGGAAACAATGGCCCCCATGGCAAACCAGCGTAGCCACCGGTGCCGTTGCTGCTGCTGAATCGGCAAGCGCTTGAAACGGTGAGCCAACGCCAAACGCAATCCCGACACCACCACCAAAGCCGTGTACCAACCCAGCAGCACCCAGCCTTCCACCACGGGCCACATCGCCGCCACCAGCAAGCCGCCCGCCAAAACGCTGCTGAGCACCGGTTGCCAAAGGTTGTCATACAACATCCGCACTTTTTCTCCGCGCAGCTGTTGCAGGGTGAGATGGTGATCGCGCTGGTAGCCGCTGCGTAACCCTGACGCAGTTGCCGTCGACGCCACTGGCTTGCTGGGCGACATAGAACCCCCGTTTTCGTCGGCTTATGGGCCAATCTTATTGATTAATACAAACGTTTTATCACGCCCTATCTTTTAGCATGTTTACGCACTGACACTCCCCGCCCGCCGCGCTTCGCGCTTTGGGCGAGGGTTCTGAGATCACCCCCAGAACCTTCCTGCTTCCACACGCCTTCACTAGATAGCAGCTAGGCCGCTGCCCTCCGCTCCGGTCGCTCCACAGGCTAACCCCGCCAGCCCGGCGGTTTGTATATTCCTGGCCGCGTTGATGTCGCGGTCAATGGGATAGCCGCAGCTTTCGCAGTGCCAGTGACGTTGCGACAGCGGCAGTTTCTCAACCTTGTAGCCACAGCCATGACACCGCTTGCTGCTGGGGAACCACTGGCTCACTTTCACCAGTTGGCGCCCCGCCCAGGCGGCCTTGTATTCCAGTTGCCGGACGAACTCACCCCACCCGGCATCGCTAATGGATTTAGAAAGCCGTCTATTCTTGATCATACCAATGATATTAAGTGACTCGACGCACAGGACTTGGTTTTCGTTAATGAGTGCGCGGGTCGCTTTGTGGGTAGCGTCACGGCGACAGTCGGCGATCTTGGCATGTAGCCGTGCCACTTTCCAACGGTGTTTGTTGCGGTTGTTTGAACCTGTCTGTTTTTTCGCCAACCGGCGCTGCAAGCAGGCCAGCTTCGCCTCGTAGCGTTTCAGATGACGCGGATTGCCCGATTTTGCGCCGTCACTGGTAATGAACAAATCGCTCAAGCCAAGGTCAATGCCGACCGTTTTGGGCGTGACCGGAAGCGCTTTTGGCACGAAATCACACAGGCAACTGATGAAGTAGCGTCCAGCACGATCGCGTGAAATCGTGATGGTAGAGGGTGCAGAGGGTAGTGACCGACTCCATCGGATGGGTAACGGCGTCTTCGCTTTTGCGATAGTGATCTCACCATCCCGATAGCGGAACGCGGCCTTGGTCAGCCGGATCGACTGCCGGCAATCCTTGCGCTTGAAACGTGGGTAGCGCGCCTTGAGCTTTGGGTTGAAGAAGTTGTCGAAGGCGGCTTTCTGGTCGCGGAGCGTTTGCTGCAGGATCACGCTGGAAACATCCCGCAACCACGGAAACTCCGCCTTTAAGCCCACCAGTCGCTTTTCCGCCGATGAGTGCGAGACCGATTCACCGCGCTGCTGATACGCCTCGGTGCGATAGGCCAGGGTATTATTCCAGACAAAACGGGCACACCCGAACGACTGCGCCAGCAGCTCAGCCTGTTCGGAGGTGGGGTAGAACCGCTCTTTGTAGGCACGCTTTGTCATGCTGTATAAATATCAGGGTAATGAGGCGAAGTCAATCTGGCACCGCTACGCGGTGCGCGCTTGTATCACCGCCCGACTGGGCGATGCTTTACGCGCTGTTTGGTAAAAGTAGCCTTCGAACATGAAAAAGCCGCCTCTAAGGGTAATGCCAGTCAGTTAAGCCTGACTGGCATTTTTCTAACCGCATATTTTTGTGGTCGTGTCCGAACAGCACGCGGGTATGACCGTTCTCGTCTATCGGGTAACAAGAAGGAAGGCGCCATCTCTAGCATCGACCTCATGACCTCGGGAAGACGGCCAGGTGACACCGCCGGCAACATAGATAGCTCTTTGATAATAAAATGGGCAGCTTGGTGAAAGCTCAATTGATTGGGGTGAATGCTGTCCAAGCTGTAGGCCATTCGCGCCATCTGAAAGCGTATCAAGTTGTAGGCGAGCAACGTTCCCCATAACTCCTGGCGAACCATGTCCGGCGTACGACTACGCAGCGTGAGTCGGCTGCCCAGCAGTGACTGCTTCATTTCCCGGTAGCCCAGCTCGATTTCCCAGCGATAGCTATAAAGATCCACGATATCAGCAGCAGGAAAGCGCAGCGGATCGGTCATCGACGTCAGCACCTGAACTTCTTTTCCCTTGACCTTACGACGCATCAGACGTGCTTCTAACGTCGCGGGCAAGTCTGGCCATTTCGCTCGTGCTTGTGGGGATGTCGTCAGACGAACCAGTCGATCCTGACGTCCCAGCGAGTAGATCTCTTCATACTGCGCTCCCTTCCGTAACGGGATCATCCAGTGGCGCTGTTCGCCTGCTTGCTGCCACGCATGCAGCAGACCCAGCGAATAAAACCCACGGTCAAATAACGTCAGTGAGTGGTCAGGTGTACTGGCGATCAGGTCTGTCGTTAACGCCACTTCGCCCGTCGAGATGCTGTCAAACGCGGCGCCCGTGATTAGGTGGCTCGTCAGCTCCATTTGACACACCATCCGCACCTGCGGGTAGCTCGCTTCTCGGTAGGCGTTACGCGTACGTGTAAAAGCCGCTTGGTTGTCAGGCGTGTCAGGCGTTCGCCATACCACTCCGTCTACGCCTAGCAGCCTGAGACCACACCAATGAGGGTGAGGGGTTTGTTCGTGCCACAGGTCCTGCGTTTGCTCGAACGCACGTTTGACAGCCTCTACCCCGAGGCGTTGACGTGCTTGGACAACGGCGCTGGGTGCCACGAAAGGACGTTGGCCGGGTAAGACAATATCAAGCTGATGAACGACTTGCCCCATCGGGATGTGCCGGAACAAGGCCATGCCGACAATCGACCAGACCACCATCTCAAGCGGTAAACGGCGCTTACGCAAGGTGGCTACACCGGCGTGCGCTAGGCATTCGTCAATCAGCTCGGGGGAGAGAACATCCGCGAGGCTGGAGAAATGTTCAGGTGAAACGCGAGCGATGGCATCAATGGCCTGACTAAAATGCATAAAAATCCGGTATCAGAGAATCACTGATACCGGAATATCGCATTGTCAGCTCATTGATGAAACTCTTAACTGACTGGCATTAGCCTCTAAGGGCGGCTTAAGAGGCCATGACAGCCATCGAACGCACGTCTCAGAGCGAGTCGGCAAAGCTCCACTCGACCGCCGGAGCACCCGGCAGCAGTGCCTGGCAGGCGCGTACTTTTTCCAGCAGCTCGGCATGGCTGGCCGCCACGACGTTCACGTGGGCCAGCTTGCGCCCCGCCCGCTCGGCCTTGTCGTAGCGGTGCAGGTGGGTATGGGGAATCGCCAGCAGCGCGGGATTGTCTCCCTCTTGCCCAATCACGTTGACCATGCAGGTGGGGCCAATCGCCTGAGTCGAACCCAGCGGCAAGCCCTGTACGGCCCGCAGATGGTTTTCGAACTGGCTGGTCACCGCGCCGTCCATGGTCCAGTGGCCGGAGTTATGCACCCGCGGGGCCATCTCATTGGCCAGCAGGCTACCGTCGCGGGTCTGGAACAGCTCCAGCGCCAGCACGCCCACGTAATCCAGCTCATCCAGCAGCGCACGAATGTAGCCATCGGCGGTTTGCTGAACGCTGTTGTCCAGGTCGGGCAGCGGCGCCACCGAATAGCGCAAAATGCCGTCTACGTGCTGGTTCTCTGCCATGGGGTAAAACACCACTTCCCCATCGCGACCACGCACGGCAATCAGCGACACTTCGCGCACGAAATCGACGAAGGCTTCCACGATCAACCGGGAATGGCCAATCGACTCCCAGGCGGCCTGGGCCTGCTCTGGCGCTCTCAGCACCGCCTGGCCCTTGCCGTCGTACCCTTCGGTGACGGATTTGGCCACCACGGGGCAGCCCAGCTCAGTGGCAGCGGCCTGCAGCTGCTCGGCGCTCTCCACCACCCGGTAGGCAGGCGTCGGGATGCCCAGCCGGTCGAACAGCGCCTTCTCTTCCACGCGGTTCTGGCACACGGCAATGGCACGGCTGCTGGGGTAGACCGGCTTGTGCTGTTCGATCTGCTGCACCAGCGCCACGGGCAGGTGCTCGAACTCGTAGGTCACCACATCGACCTTGTCGAGGAACGCTGCCAGATGCTGGTTACCCGGGTCGACCACCACCTCACCGATACCGGCGCTAGGGTTGCCGGTGGTGTCCAGAAAGGTAAACGTGTTGCCCAGCGGGTAGCCCGCCAACGCCAGCATACGGCCCAGTTGCCCGGCACCCAGTACGCCAATGTGTTTTACGCGATTGCTATGCACGCTCATGATGGGCTTCCTATTGTGCCGATTCGCTGGCCGCAGGCGCATCCGGGCGGGGGTCCGGGTTATCCAGCACCAGCTGCGTTTGCTCTGCTCGGAAGGCCTCGACGGCCTGACGCACGGCGCTGTCCTGCAAGCCGACGATTTGCGCCGCCAGCAGCCCCGCATTGGTGGCCCCGGCTTTGCCGATGGCCAACGTGCCCACGGCAATGCCACCCGGCATTTGTGCAATGGAGAGCAGCGAATCCAGCCCCTTCAAGGCCTTGGACTCTACCGGCACACCCAGCACCGGCAGCGCCGTTTGCGAGGCCACCATGCCCGGCAGGTGCGCCGCGCCGCCAGCGCCCGCCACGATGACCTGAAGGCCACGTTCCGCTGCGCTTTTCGCATAGTCGAACAGCAGGTCCGGGGTACGGTGTGCCGAGACCACGCGGGTTTCGTAGGCAACACCCAGCCGTTCCAACATCGCCACCGCGTGCTCCATGACCGGCCAATCCGACTTCGACCCCATGATCACGCCCACCTTGGGTGCGCTGTTCGACATACAATAACTCCTCGGCCCATGGCCTGCTCTAGCGAAAAACAGTGGAACGAGCCGCGTACAGGCTGCAGCTCATTGAAAAATGGGAAGGGGCATAGTTTACCAGAGCCAGTGCGTTTACGGGCTTTCTCATGGTCGTGAAATTTTCATCTAAATAGGCATTGAAAAGCGCGTGAGTTGGCGGCATTGTGTGTTTGTCATTTCAGACCCATGGAGTCACATGAGTACGGCATACTCGACTGCTCACGCAGAAGTGCAGGATCCTCCGCGAAGCAGCCCTGACCTCGATGTCAGGGATTTAGAAAAACGTACGCGCCTCATGCGTATTATTACCCGTCTGATCGCCGTATCAGATCTGGGAAGCCGCGAAATAGCCCGCCAAGCTGGCTTACCCGTTCAAAAGATCAGCGACCTGCTCGCCGGAAGGCTAGAGCATCTGGACATCAACGAGCTTAATGTCCTGCGCCGCACGTTAGAGCTGGAGGCGCCATAGCAACAGCTACTACATCAGAATCTACCCCCTTTCGATACAGGCTGGCCCATTGGGTCAGCCTGTTTTTGTTTGTCACGCTTAATAGGACATCTTTCATGAAAACAATCAGTTAGCGTTTTAAGATTAAGTGAGCATTAAGAAAAGCGCGCTAACTCATTGACGTGAATCAACTTTCCCCTTCAACGTAAGGAGTAGTCTTAGCGTACCCCGACCATTCGCCCCTGCGAATGACGTTTTACCCGCTAAGGAGGCGCTATGGACGCCATACGCCGCTCGCTACTCGGCCAGCTGGCCCGCTTAAGTGCAGGCGCTGCACTGGTACCCTTTTCTAGCCTTGCCCAAGCAGGCATTAATCAGCAGCCTGCCCGGCGCGAAGGTGATCCCACAAAGCGCTACGGTATGCTGATTGATCTTCGCCAATGCATCGGCTGCCAGGCTTGCACGGTGTCGTGCCATATTGAGAACGCCGCCCCGCTTGGCCAGTTTCGCACCACAGTCTCCCAGTACGAAGTGCAGCACCAGGAGAGCGGTGAGCTTGCCACGTTTATGCTGCCCAGGCTGTGCAATCACTGCGAAAACCCGCCCTGCGTGCCCGTTTGCCCCGTTGAAGCTACCTACCAACAGCAGGATGGCATCGTGGTGGTGGACAGCGACCGCTGCGTGGGCTGCGCTTATTGCGTTAACGCCTGCCCTTACGATGCCCGCTTTATTAACGAGCGCACCCAAACCGCCGACAAATGCACGTTCTGCGCGCACCGTTTAGAGGCAGGGCTACTGCCCGCGTGTGTTGAAAGCTGTGTTGGAGGTGCGCGGATTATTGGTGATATGCGCAATCCTGACAGCCAAATCAGCCGCATGATTCAAGAGCACCGTGATGCACTGATGGTACTTCAGCCAGAAAAAAACACGCTTCCCCAAGTGTTCTACCTCGGGATGGATGAACGCTTCACTACACGCCCCGTGGCGGAACCCGTGGCGCTTGAAGTGTTTGACCCCCACGGCCAGGAGATGGGCTATGAATTCCACCATTGAACTGCTCGCCCCCCGCTACGACATTGCCTGGTACCCCTGGGCAGTACAGTACTTTTTCATGATCGCCGTCTCCTACGCGAGTCTCTGGCTTGCAGCCCCCGCGTTAATCTTCGGCAAAAAAGCGTGGCTGCCCACCGCACGTCTTGCACTCATCGCTTGCGTCAGCACCACGCTGGTCGCACCTGTTGCACTACTTGCAGATCTACACCAACCGCTGCGCTTTTGGCACTTTTATGCTTACGCCAACACCCACTCGTGGATGTCTATTGGCAGCGTGGTTCTGCCGCTCTATCTCGTCAGCGTACTGGGCCTTGCCTGGCTGGCTTGGCGCCCGGCGCTCCAGGCCCGGCGCAATGCGCCAGGGCTGAGCGGATGGATGGCTAAATGGCTAAGTCTGGGCGATAGCGCCACTCCAAGGGCGCTGGTGGCCATCGTGGGACTAGCCGCACTACTGCTTTCCAGCGGCATTATGCTTTATACCGGCGCGGAGCTTGCCATTGTGAAAGCACGCCCGCTATGGAACACCGTATGGCTTCCGCCCATGCTGGTCGCGACAGGCTTCATCGCGGCAGCAGGGCTAGTGCTGGTACTCAACCGGGTAAGCGGAGTGTGTTCGCACGCCACCGTTCGGCAAATGCTGTATGTCCTACTTGCCTTCTGTGCCGTGGCGGGTTTAATCGCGGCTAGCTGGTTCCTGGATGGTATTAACGCCAACGTTGGCTCGGTCGCAGCAGCGCTGGAGTCTGTTCGTCACAGCCCTTCCTGGCGCAGCACCGCGCTGTGGGGCGGTATTACTGGCATAACGCTCTTTATAGCGGTGGCGTGGTTAGTCTCGCGCCCTGCCCAACGCCAACCCGCATTGTTTGCCTGGGCTTGGCTACTCGGCCTGGTAGCTATTCATATGGGCTGGATGTTCCGCTGGGTGGTGCTGATGGATGTGCAGCACGTCGCCCGTAATAGTGCTGGTTTCCACCACTATGGCATTCCCGCTGGCTCTTCCGGCATCTTAGGCATCGTCGGTACCTTTGGGCTTTGGCTGGCCGCTATCTTACTGATTGAGCTATTTATTCCATGGCGGCAAGCCCAGCAAGGTGGCGTTAAACCGCCGCCCTCTTTCGATACCAATACATCCAGTGACTCGCTTAACGCCGAACAAGGAGCGCCTAACCATGGCTAAGTCTGCTCAAGACCCCTCACGCCGCCGGTTTCTTAAAGGCGCTGCTGCCGCAGGCGGTGCCGCCACCTTTGCAGTAGGCTACGCTGACCCGCTTGCCAAGATGGCCAAAGGACTCAGTGGCAGCGCAGGAGAAAAACCCAAGCACAACATTCACGGCAATTCGCTCACGCCGGAGTACCGCGTTGACTTAGCCACTGGCGAGCTAACCCTCACTCCCGACCAACGCACCGCCTTTACCATTTGCTACGGCTGCACTACCCTATGCGGTGTGCGGGTACGCATCGATGACACCCGGGGCGAAGTGCTGCGTGTATCTGGCAACCCATACCATCCGCTCTCTGCTGATGACCATCTGCCAATGCGAACTCCAGTGGCCGAGGCATTGCGCAGCGTGAGCGCTTACGGAGAACAGGGCCAAGTAAATCGCTCTACCGCCTGCGCCCGTGGCAACTCAATGATGAGCCAGATCACCAACCCTTTCCGTATCGACCACTGCCTGAAGCGCGTTGGCGAGCGCGGTAACCGGGAGTGGCAAAAAATCTCGTTTGAACAGTTGATTGAAGAGATTTGTGAGGGGGGCGATCTGTTTGGTGAAGGCCATGTAGATGGGCTGCGCGCCATTCACGACCACGACACGCCTATCGACCCTGCCAATCCAGAGTACGGCCCCAAGGCGAACCAGCTGATGGTCATGGAAGCCACCGACTACGGGCGCTCCGATTTACTCAAGCGCTTCACGCTCAACGCCTTTGCTACCCGCAACTACGGCCACCACGGTGCTTATTGCGGCTTGGCGTTCCGCATGGGGTCGGGGGCCGTGATGAACAATATTGTCACCAATGCCCATGTAAAACCCGATATTCAGAACGCACAGTTCATCATGTATATCGGCTGCGCGCCTAGCCAAGCAGGCAACCCGTTTAAGCGTCAGGGCCGCTTGCTTGCTCAGGCGCGCGCTGCAGGAACCCTTGAGTACGTGGTAGTCGACCCCGCGCTAAATGCCGCCACTTCCCACGCGGCGGATAATAACCGCTGGGTGCCCATTCGCCCCGGTACCGACAGCGCCTTTGCCATGGCGATGATTCAGTGGCTACTGGATAACGAGGGTTACGCCAGCGACTTCCTCGCCCTGCCGGGCCAGACCGCTGCCGATGCCGCAGGTGAGACCACCCACTCCAACGCGACGCATTTGATCATTGATACGTTCGAACATCCGCGCCGTGGCTACTTTTTGCGCGCCAGCGATTTGGGTCTTGCTGAGGCCGATAGTGATGCGGATATTCCCGTCGTCGTGTCAGGCGGCGAATTCGCGCTCAGCGAAGATGTCATGGCCGCCGAGCTATTTGCCGAGCGCGCAGTGGAGCTTGCCGATGGCAGCACCGTCACCGTTAAAACCAGCCTAACGCTGCTGCGTGAATCGGCCCATGAATACGACATGGACACCTATGCTGAACATTGTGGTATTCCCAAAGCAACGATTATCGACTTAGCCAAAAAGTATGCCAGCCACGGCCGTAAGGCCGCCGTTAACTGCCACGGCGGTATGATGTCAGGCAACGGCTTCTACGCTGCTTTTGGCGTTCAAATGCTCAACCTGTTGGCCGCCAACTACAACATGAAAGGCGGCAGCGCGGTGGGCGGCGGCACCTATAAAGGCACCGGTGAAGGCCCACGCTACGACTTAGCCAATTTCCCCGGCAAGCGTGGCCCGCAGGGCGTTTTTCTCTCGCGCTCACGTTTCCCCTATGAAAAATCGTCGGAGTATCAACGCAAGGTAGCGGCTGGCGAACCCCCCTACCCTGCTAAGGCTCCTTGGCGCTCGCTCGCGCCGCCAACACTCACCGAACATTTACCTTCCGCGCTGGATGGCTACCCTTACCCCATTAAAGCGGTGATTGGCTGCATGGCTAACCCGATTTATGGCCAAGCGGGCTTAAAAGGCGTGATTGTTGATAAGTTGAAAGACCCCAAGCGCTTGGGGCTGTTTGTCGCGGTTGATGGCTTTATCAACGAGACCAACCGCTACGCCGATTACATCGTACCGGATTCAGTGATGTACGAAGTATGGGGCTTTGCAGGCTCCTGGAAAGGCACGCTAGGCAAGCTGACCACCGCGTGCTGGCCGGTGGTTGAACCGCGCCAACAAAAAACCGCCGAAGGCGAGCCGGTGTCTATGGATAGCTTCTTTATCGCCGTAGCTAAACGGCTGGGGCTGCCGGGCTTCGGTGATAACGCCATCCCCGATACCGATGGCAATCTGCACCCCCTCAACCGCGCTGAAGATTACTACTTGCGGGCAGCGGCCAATATTGCCTTCCAAGAGACGCCGCTACCAGAAGCGAACGAAACTGACGTTGCCCATAGTGGCATTGCACCGCTGCTGCCTAAGCTTGAACGTACGCTGAAAGCCGACGAGCGCAGCCGTGTGGCCTATCTGTACGCACGGGGTGGACGTTTTGAAGATGCCAGTGAACACTTCGTAGGCCAACATTTAAAACGCCAGTGGAAAGAAACCCTGTGTGTCTATAACGAAGCGGTTGGCACCAGCATTGATACCACCAATGGGCTGCCAAACCGGGGCGTACCGTGTCACTCGCTGCCTCAAATGGCGAATAAGCAGCCCATGCGGGAGATCTTCTCAGAGCAAGAGTGGCCGTTACTGGCATTCTCGTTCAAATCCAATCTGATGAACTCCTACGCCATCGGTAACGAACGGCTGCGGATGATCAAGCCCTACAACCCCGTGCAAATGCACCGCCAAGATGCCGAACGCTTTGGCATTCAGCACGGCGACACCATTCGCATTGAAAGCCCTGGCGGCAGCGTGGTGGGGCTAGCCCTGGTAAGCGAAAGCGTTGTGCCCGGCGCACTGGGTATTGAACACGGCTACGGTCATAAAGATTTAGGCGCCACACCACACATCATTGACGGTGAACCCCAGCCTGATATGCCGTGGATGCGGGCAGGCATCAACATCAACGACTTGGGGTTTAAAGACCCTACGCGGGCGGTAGACGGCACTTGGCTTGAACCGATTAGCGGCGCCAGCGTGCGCCAAGGCCTACCGGTTAAAGTAAGCCGCGTATAAACCGGCTGGGGTAGTGATGCTACAGCGTGATCACTACCCCACCCAAAGCGACGACGATCACGACTACCCATGCAGGCAACTTCCATACGGTGAGCAGCATAAAGCCCGTCAACGCCAGCACGAACTCGTAAGGCCCAATAATGGCACTGGTCCACACCGGCTGATACAGCGCCGCGCCTAAAATCCCCACCACCGCCGCATTGGCACCGCGCATCAGCGCTTGAGCACTGCCCCACTGGCGAAACTGATTCCAAAATGGCAGCACGCCGACCAGCAGCAAAAACCCCGGTACAAAAATCGCCAGCAGCGCCAGTAACGCGCCAATCACGCTGGGAATTCCCGGCAGCAGCGCCCCTAAATATGCAGCAAACGTAAAAAGCGGCCCCGGCACCGCCTGCGCTGCGCCGTAACCCGCTAAGAATTCATCTGCCGTGACCCAACCCGATTGCACTACTTCCGCTTCCAGCAGCGGCAGCACCACATGGCCACCGCCAAACACCAGCGCGCCTGAACGGTAGAACGCATCGACGACGTTCAACCAACCCGCACTCGCCGCCAACAGCGGTAAGAGCACCAACAGCCCCGCGAATATTAGTAACGCCAGCGTGCCCGCTTGGCGTGTCACCGGGAAGTGTAGCGATTCGCTAGACGATGCTGCAGCGCTTTGGCGACAAAGCAGCAGCCCCGCCACGCCGCCCAGCACAATCGCCGCCACCTGCCCCAACGGCCCGCTAACCAGCACCACCGCGAACACCGCTGCCAGGGCAATTCCCGTGCGGGTTTTATCCGGGCAGAGGTTGCGCGCCATGCCCCACACCGCGTGGGCCACAATAGCCACCGCCACCACTTTCAAGCCGTGAATGATGCCGCTGGCCACCGGGCCATCCAGCACTGCCGCGCCCAATGCAAACAGCACCAGCACGATGGCAGAGGGCAGCGTAAACGCCAGCCACGCCATCGCCGCCCCCCAGGGGCCTGCGCGCATCAACCCTAAGGCAAAGCCTACCTGGCTACTGGCTGGCCCCGGCAAGAACTGGCACAGCGCGACCAAATCCGCGTAGGCCTGCTCGCTGAGCCACTGGCGGCGTTCAACAAACGCCGTACGAAAGTAGCCCAGGTGCGCCACCGGCCCGCCAAAGGAGGTCAGCCCCAGCGCTAAAAATGCCCAAAAAACCTCGCTGGCTCGTCCTCGTATCTTATTCTCTACCGCCATCGTACCCACCGTTTACTCATTAAAAAGCGCAAGGCATTAAGGGTACGCCTTGCGCTTGACGACTTAGTGACAGCCTAACCGTGCCGGTGACTCTTCACAGGTTACTCTTGGTCGGTCACCGCACCGGTACTGGCCGAGCTGACCAATTTGGCATACTTCGCCAATACGCCTTTACGATAGCGCGGCTCAGGCTGTTGCCAGGCCGCACGGCGGCGCATCATCTCCTCATCGCTGATATGCACATCAATGGTATCGGCTTCGGCATCAATGGTGATCGGGTCACCATCTTCCACCAGCGCCAGCGGGCCACCTTCGAAGGCTTCCGGGGACACATGCCCCACCACGAAACCGTGGCTGCCGCCGGAGAAGCGGCCGTCGGTAATCAGCGCCACATCGTTGCCCAAGCCACGGCCCATAATGGCTGAGGTAGGCGTGAGCATTTCTCGCATGCCAGGGCCGCCTTTCGGGCCTTCGTAGCGAATCACCACCACATCGCCCGCCACTACGGTGCCATCGTTAATGCGCGCCTGGGCTTCCTCTTCCGAGCCGAATACCCGCGCCGAGCCGCTAAAGCGCGTGCCCTCTTTACCGGTAATTTTAGCCACCGCCCCTTCCGGCGCTAAGTTGCCAAACAGAATACGCAGGTGGCTTTCGGCTTTAATCGGGTTACCCAGCGGCGCGATGATTTGCTGATCCATCGGGTACGGCTCGACGTTAGCGAGGTTCTCCGCCAGCGTTTTACCGGTCACGGTTAAGCAGTTGCCGTTAAGCAGCCCAGCATCCAGCAGGATTCTCATCAGCGGCTGGATACCGCCAATCGCCACCAACTCGCTCATCATGTAGTGGCCGCTGGGGCGCAGGTCGGCCAGTACTGGCACGCGCTTACCGATCTCGGTGAAGTCCGCCAGGGTCAGCTCGACACCGATGGTGCGCGCCATGCCAATCAGGTGCAGCACCGCATTGGTGGAACCACCCAGGGCAATCACCACGGTGACGGCGTTCTCGAACGCCTCCCGGGTCATGATGTCGGAAGGTTTGATGTCTTGGGCCAGCAGCGCCAGCACGGCCTCGCCAGCGGCTTTACAGTCATCACGCTTCGCTTGGGAAATCGCGTTCTGCGCCGAGCTGCCCGGCAGGCTCATGCCCAGCGCCTCGATGGCCGAAGCCATGGTATTGGCGGTATACATCCCCCCACAGGAACCGGGACCGGGAATCGCGGTCTCTTCGATGTTTTTCAACTCGATCAGGTCGATGTCGCCCCGTGAATGGGCTCCCATGGCCTCGAACACCGAGACAATATCGGTGTGGCCCTTGCCGGGCATAATGGTGCCGCCATAAACGAACACGCTGGGGCGATCCAACCGCGCCAAGCCCATAATGCAACCCGGCATGTTCTTATCGCAGCCGCCAATCGCCACCAGGCCATCAAAGCCTTCGCAGCCCGCCACGGTTTCAATCGAATCCGCAATCACTTCCCGCGAGACCAGCGAGTACTTCATGCCTTCGGTGCCGTTGGCAATACCATCGGAAATGGTGATGGTATTAAAAATCACCCCTTTGCCACCGGCAGCATCAGCCCCATCCCGTGCAAACTCTGCCAGCTCACCGATATGGCTATTACACGGCGTCACCATGCTCCAGGTGGACGCTACGCCCACCTGGGGCTTTTGAAAATCGTCATCGTTGAAGCCCACGGCGCGCAGCATAGCGCGGCTAGCCGCTTTACCGGGGCCATCCACCACCTGGGCAGAGTGGCGGCGGGTATTATGGTTGGTCGGCTCGGTCATCACGGACTCCTCTCAATGGCATGGCAAAGGCCACAGCTTGGCGATATATCTTACATCCCGCAAGGTACTTAACTTATGGCACCATAGCGTCACTGCTACCCGTGACGCTGATTGCCGTGAAGGAACGCCGCCGTATGCCTGCCAATGCTTTGTTCTCCCCCACTCCGCTCCCCCCCGGTTTTATGGTGGTACATGCTAACCGCTTGGAAGATTTACGCGGTTTGGCGGTGGAGTGGATGCGCCGCCAGCCGCTGGGGCCGCTGGAGAACGAAACCATTCTGGTGCAGAGCAACGGCATTGGGCAGTGGCTGAAGCTGGCCCTGGCGGAAGACCCCGGCAACGGCGGCGCGGGCATTGCAGCGGCGCTGGACGTGATGCTGCCCGCGCGGTTTTTATGGCAGGCCTACCGCCGGGTGCTCACCCACGTTTCCCACGATGCCGACGCCGTGCCGGAAACCTCGCCGTTCGATAAATCGCGCCTGGTGTGGCGGCTGCTGCGCCTGCTGCCCACCCTGGCCGGGCAGCCGGTGTTCGAACCACTGGCGCAGTTTCTGGAAACCGACCGCGACCAGCGCAAGCACTACCAGCTGGCCGAGCGGCTGGCGGATCTCTTCGACCAGTACCAGGTGTACCGCGCCGATTGGCTGGACGCCTGGGCCAACGGCCACGATGTGCTGATTACCGCCCGAGGCGAACACCGCCCGCTGGAAGAGCACCAGCGCTGGCAGCCTGCGCTGTGGCGCATCCTGCGTGACGATGTGGCCGCCACCCAAGGCGAAGCCGGGCTGAACAGCAGCCGCGCCCAGGTACACCAGCGCTTTTTGAAGGCCACCGAACAGCTGGAAGGCCAGGCCTGCCCGCCAGGGCTGCCCCGGCGGCTGATTATCTTCGGCATTTCATCGCTGCCCCAGCAAACCCTGGAAGCCCTGGCGGCGCTTTCACGCTGCTGCCAGATCGTGCTGTGCGTGCACAACCCCTGCCAGTTCTACTGGGCGGACATCATCGAGCACAAGGACCTGCTGCGCGCCCAGCGCTATCGCCAGCGGCGCAAAACCGGCATGCCCGAAGCGCTGGATGTACTGGGCACCGGCGATGCCGATGACGCCCTGCACCTGCACGCCCAGCCGCTGCTGGCCGCCTGGGGCAAGCAGGGCCGCGACTACCTGCGCCTGCTCGATGAGCACGACGACGCGGGCAACTACCAAACCCTATTCGAGCAGCAGGCGCTGCGCATCGATATGTTCGAGCCGTTCAGCGGCGAGGAGCGCCACTGCCTGCTCAGCCAGCTGCAAGACGATATCCGCGAGCTGCGCCCGGTGGCAGAAACCCAAGCCCATTGGCCCGCACTGCCCGCTGCCGATGACTCCATCGTGTTCCATATCGCCCACGGCCCTCAGCGGGAAGTGGAGATTCTTCACGACCAGCTGCTGGCCGCCTTCAGCGCCGACCCACACCTGCGCCCGCGCGACATCATCGTTATGGTGCCGGATATCGACCGTTACGCGCCGCACATCGAAGCGGTGTTTGGCCAGCTGCCCACCGATGACCCGCGGCACATTCCCTACACGCTCTCCGACCAAGCCAGCCGCCACCGCCTGCCACTGATGATTGCGCTGGAAAAGCTGCTACGGCTTCCAGAGCTGCGCCTGTCGGTGAGCGATGTGCTCGACCTGCTGGATGTACCTGCCCTGCGCCAGCGCTTCGGCCTAGAAGAGCGCGACCTGCCGGTGCTGGAACGCTGGATGGAAGGCGCGGGCATCCGCTGGGGCCTCAACGCCAAGCAGCGCCAGCGGCTGGAACTGCCCGGTGGGCTGAGCCAAAACACCTGGGCCTTCGGCCTGCGCCGCCTGCTGCTGGGCTACACCGTCGGCGACGGCCACGCCTGGCAAGGCATCGAGCCCTTCGATGATATTGGCGGCTTGGAAGCGGGCCTGGCAGGGCCGCTGGCCACGCTGCTGGAAAAACTCGACGCCACTTGGGAAATCTTCTGCCAACCCACCGATGCCGCCACCTGGGTGGCGCGGCTGCGGGCACTGCTGGAAACCTTCTTTCTCACCGACGATGCCCAGGAAAGCATCATGCTCACCAAGCTGGAAAACGGCTTGCAGCAGATGCTGGAAAGCAGCCAGGAAGCAGAACTCGACGACCCGCTGCCGCTCTCCATGGTGCGCGAACACTGGCTGGCACAAATCGATGAACACAGCCTTTCCCAGCGCTTTTTGGCCGGGGCGGTCAACTTCGCCACCCTAATGCCCATGCGCGCCATCCCCTTCAAGCGGGTGTGCCTGCTGGGCATGAACGACGGCGACTATCCCCGCTCCCAGCCGCCGCTGGATTTCGACCTGATGGGCAGCGACTACCGTCCCGGCGACCGTTCCCGCCGAGAAGACGACCGCTACCTGTTTCTCGAAGCGCTGCTCTCCGCCCGGGACCAGCTCTACATTAGTTGGATGGGCCGCAGCCAGATCGACAACTCCCCGCTGCCCCCCTCGGTACTGGTGGGCCAACTGCGCGATCACCTGGAGGCTGGCTGGCAAACGCACACCGGCGCGCCGCTGCTGGAAAGTCTCACCACCGAACACCCGCTGCAGCCGTTCAGCCGCGCTTACTTCAACCAACCGGCGGGCCGCCTGTTCACCTACGCCCACGAATGGCGGGAAGTACACGCCCCCCGCACGCCGCCCGCGGTGGAGCGCATGCTACCCGCGCCGGAAAACGCCCCCACCAGCCTCTCGCTGGCCCAGTTGGGCGGCTTTCTGCGCGAGCCGGTGCGCAGCTTCTTCAATACCCGGCTGGGGGTCTATTTCGAACAGGAGACAATCGCCGAGCTGGACGCCGAGCCCTTCGCGCTGGATGGCCTGCAAAACTGGCAGCTCCAGGACCAGCTGATTGCCGCCCAGCGCCACGCGGTGGACCACGGCCAGCCGCGTATCGAGGCGCTGCACGACGCGCTGGAGCGCTTTCAAGGCCAAGGGGTACTGGCCATGGGTGCCTTCGGCGAGCGCATGCGCGACGCCCTCGCCGACCCCATGGAAGAGTTGTTCAACGCCTACGAAGAAGCGCTCACGGCGTGGCCGCACGCGCTGCCAGACGCACAGGTGCAGTTCGAGGCCCACGGCCTCACGTTGGAGGAACCCCTGGGCGAGCTGCGCCAGGATGAGGCAGGCCAGCGCTGCCGCCTGCTGCTGCTCAGCAGCAGCCTGATCAGCCAGGGCAGCGGGCGCGGCCAGTACCGCTGGAGCCACCTGCTGCGCCCTTGGGTTACCCACCTGGCAGGCAACCTCAGCGGCCCGATGACCACCCTGCTACTTTCCAAAGCCGGGCATGTCACGCTGGAACCCGTGGCCGCCGACACCGCCCGCCAGCACCTGGAAACTCAGCTCGCCGCCTGGCAAGCGGGCCTGCAAATCCCGCTGCCGCTGGCCCCACAGGCCGGTTTTGCCTGGCTGGCCAAGCAAGGCACGCCGGAGATAGCGCAGGAGAAAGGCCGAGACAGCGACGCCTTTGCTGCCGCCGAAGCCGCCTATGAAGGGGGTTACAAGGTCACCGGCGAAGCCGCGCAAAGCGCGTATTTAAGCCACCAGTGGCCCCGCTTCGAGCGGCTGTTTTTCGAGCAGGCCAACGGGCACACTTTTGCCACACTGACCGAATCACTTTACGCGCCGCTCTTTTTCGCTGTTAAGGGTAAAAAGGAGTAAAGCCACACGGCTATGAACGGCCCATGCTGAGGACTTTCTTCGCCAACGCAATCATCTCAGGGTCGCCGGTGTTCTTGGTGGGCACATCGGACAGTTTCACCACCGGCAGCCAGCCCTGTCCTTCGGGGCGGGCCTCGACCATCTTGATCACCATGTTCATGGGCGCCACGCCGATATCGTTGGTGAAGTTGGTGCCGATCCCGAAGGCCATGCCAATGCGCCCCTGGCAGAAGGCGCGAATGCGCTCCACTTTTTCAGGGGTAAGCGCATCGGAGAAGATGATGGTCTTGCTCAGCGGGTCGATGCCCAGGCGCCGGTAATGGGCAATGGTGGCATCGGCGAACTCGATCGGGTCGCCGCTATCGTGGCGCACCCCGTCAAACAGCTTGGCGAACTTCTTGTCGAAGCTCTCGAAAAATGCCCGCGTGGTAAACGTATCGGTGAGCGCGATGCCCAAATCCCCCCGGTACACATCCACCCAGTGCTCCAGCGCCAGGCTGTTGGCCATTTTGAAACCGAAACGCGCCCCGTGGAACATGAACCACTCGTGGGCGTGGGTGCCAATGGGCTTCACCCCGTGGCGCATGGCCAGCAGCACATTGCTGGTGCCGCTAAAGGCCTCGCCACCGTAGTGGCGCAGCGCTTCCACCACCCGGTCATGCACCGCAAACGAGAAGCGCCGACGAGTGCCGAACTCGGCAATCTTCAGCCCGTGCTGGCGGTAGAGTTCGATCTTCTCCCGGGTGCGCTGCTCGATGAGCGCTTCATCCTCTTCCGACACCACCACGCCGCGCAGCCGATACCAAAGCTCGCTGATCAGCGCCATCAGCGGCACTTCCCATAAAATGGTGCGGTACCAAGGGCCTTCGATCACCACCGACAGCTCGCCGCCCTGCTGCTCGATGGTCACCTCGCGGGGGTCGTAACGAAAGCCCGCCAGAAAATCGAGATAGGTGGGGTCCAGGTAAGAGCAGGTGGTTTCCAGATAGCGCTTCTCCTCCTCGGTCAAGCACAGCGCCACCATGCGGTCTACCTCCCCGCGCAGCGCCTCACCAAAGCCCTCGGGAAAGGCATGCTCCCCGCGATTGATGAATGCGTAACGGGCGTGAGCATAGGGAAAGCGTTTGATCACGGCATTCTGCATCGTGATCTTGTAGAAATCGTTATCCAGAAGCGAGGTCAGCATGAGATCCCTTCACCAGCGTCAACAGATCGCCAAGAGCGGCTAGCCCACTAGATTAGCAGTTGGCAGCGATACCTCACACCCTGCCCTCTTTTGCCCTAACTTGCGGGCAGTTGAGCGACTATCCGCCATCGGCAATAGAGTGCTAACCTTTA
This sequence comes from Halomonas sp. KM007, assembly GCF_050709225.1. Lineage (NCBI taxonomy): Bacteria > Pseudomonadati > Pseudomonadota > Gammaproteobacteria > Oceanospirillales > Halomonadaceae > Halomonas > Halomonas sp. KM007. The sequence goes on from NZ_CP136131.1 coordinate 813,226, forward strand.
AAACATTAGCGTTCAGCGAGGAGCAGACCCCATGCGTCTTTCTCAATCACAGCGTGAGCTTATTCTGACAGCCGTCCGTGAGTTTGCTGGGCCTTCGGTGGCCGTGCATGTATTCGGCTCGCGACTAGACGATGGTAAGCGAGGCGGCGATGTCGATTTACTGCTTATCTCACCCACCGCTATTTCGCTACTTGCCTGCGCTGAACTCAAAATGGCGCTTGAACAGCGCCTCCAGCTACCGTTCGATCTCGTAACCTACGTAAAAAAGGCGGAACCCACCCCGTTTCAAGCCATGGCGCTCGCACAGTCACGCTCAATAACGCTTGAGGAAGCGGCATGAGCCAAGATGTCCTTAGCGAACAGCAGCGTTATCTGGCGCAGCTGCTTGAAGCCATCCAGCGTTGCGCCTGGTTTCTTCACCAGTCACGCAAAAAAGTCACATGGCCTTTGGACGGTGACTGGTTAGCCGACCATAAAAAAGACGTCGACCTTTTTGAAACACTGGCCGCTATCAATGAGCGCTTTGCCAAACTCCAGGACTCCATTGCGTCTGCCATGAGGCACAGCGCTCTGTTGGCAGGTGAATCGACCGACAGCTTTCTCAAAGTCCTTTCGCTGTTTGAAAAACAAGGCGTCGTGGACGCCACCAGCGACTGGCAGCGTTGTCGTGCCATTCGCAATATTGCCGCTCATGATTACTCGACGCACTACGCGCAAATAGCAGAGCACTTTAACCTGTTGAACGAACTTTCTGACGTTCTTCTCATCACGTCAAAAAGACTCGTGACATGGAGCGCTGAACAATTAGGGATTTTTCCAGCCACCCAAGACTTCTCCAGCGAGTTCGATAGCGTCTTTCAAACCAGCCTCTAACGCTGCTTTGCTCTTTTGCCCAGCACCCGGCGACGCGATATAGTGCCGGTGCCTTGGGTCACCCACCCAAGGCGCTTTGCTTTCCGCCTGCCGTGATGTTCGGAGAAGAAGAATGAGCCAGCCCGCCCCGCTGAACCCGCTGACGCTGCCGCTTCACGGCAGCCGTTTGATCGAAGCCAGCGCGGGCACGGGGAAAACCTTCACCATCGCGCTGCTCTACGTGCGCCTGGTGCTGGGCGGGCAGCACGGCGAGGACGACACCGCCTTCGTGCGCCCGCTCACCCCGCCGGAAATTCTGGTGGTCACGTTCACCAACGCCGCCACCCAGGAGCTGCGCGAACGCATTCGCCATCGGCTGGTGGAGGCGGCTGCCGTATTTCGTGATCAGGGTGAAGACTCTCTTCTTCTGGCGCTGCGCAGCCAGTACCCCGAGGCCACCTGGCCCGCCTGTGCTCGCCGCCTGGAGCTGGCCGCCGAGTGGATGGACGAAGCCGCGGTTTCCACCATCCACAGCTGGTGCTACCGCATGCTGCGGGAACACGCCTTCGATAGCGGCAGCCTGTTCTCGCTCAACCTGGAAAACGACCAGCACGAACTGGAGCAAGAAGTGGTGCGCGACTACTGGCGCACCTTCTACTACCCGCTGGACGCCGAGGCCCTGGGCAGCATCACCGGCTACTGGAAATCCCCCGATCAGCTACACCAAGACGTGCGCAAACTGCTCCACGAAAGCGACGCGCTGGGCGCGTTACGCCCCGAGCCAACCCACACGCTGAGCACCGCCGCCGCCGAGCGCAGCGCCCTGCTCAGCACGCTAAAAGCCCCCTGGCCCGAATGGCTGGACGACCTGGTGCCCGCACTGGAAGACGCCGCCACGCGCAAAGCCTTCAAGGGCCAAAGCTTCAACGCCAAAAGCCGCGCCAACTGGCTAGGCGCACTGCGGGAGTGGAGCGACAGCGACCTAGAGCGCCCTGCGCTCACACCCGCCGCCTGGAAACGCCTGACCCCGGACGGCATGGCGGAAATATGGAAAGAGGGCACGCCACCCTGCCCGAAAGCCTGGCAAGCGCTGGCCGAGCTGCCCGCCGCGCTCAACACGCTGCCCGAGCCACGCAACGACCTGCTGATTCACGCCGTACAGTGGTGCAAGGTGCGCCTGGAGCGGGAGCAGGAGCGCCGCGCCGAAATGGGCCCCAACGACCTGCTCACCCACCTGGACCGCGCCCTGCAAGGCCCCAACAAGGAGGCGCTGGCCGCGCAGATACTGCGCCAGTTCCCCGTGGCGCTGATCGACGAGTTCCAGGATACCGACCCCATCCAGTACCGCATCTTCAACGCGGTGTATGAAGTCGCCAGGCCCCGCCGCGACGCCGCCATGCTGCTGATCGGCGACCCCAAGCAGGCCATTTACGCCTTTCGCGGCGCGGATATCTTCACCTACCTGAAAGCCCGCGAAGACACCGCAGGCCGCCACGTGACGCTGGGCACCAACTTCCGCTCCAGCCGCGCCATGGTAGCGGCGGTGAACCACTGCTTCCGCTATGCCGATGAACATCCGGCAGGGGCGTTTTTATTCCGCGAAGAAGGCGGCGACAACCCGCTGCCGTTTCTGCCGGTAGACGCCAAAGGCCGAAGTGAACAGCTCGTTCACCAGGGCCAACCACTGCCCGCCATGACGCTTTGGCCACTCGCCGCCGACGAGCCGCTCTCCAAAACCGCCTACCAGACCGAGATGGCCGAACGCTGCGCCTCGTACATGGCGGAACTGCTCAACGCAGGCCAACACGTCAAAAGCGGCTTTCAGACCGACGACGCGCTCACCCCGCTCAAGCCTTCCGATATGGCGGTGCTGGTGAACGGCCTGCAGGAAGCCCGCGCCATACGTCAGGCGCTGGCCAGCCGAGGGGTGAAGAGCGTGTACCTTTCGGACCACGACAAGGTGTTCAGCTCGCCCATGGCCGCCCAGGTAGAGCGCTGGCTGCGCGCCTGCGCCGAGCCGCTGGCCAGCTCCCGCCAGGCCGAAGCGCACCTGCGCGCCGCGCTGGCCACCCCAGTGCTGGGGCTCAGCCTTGCCGAGCTGGACCACCTGCAGCAGAACGAGCTGGCCTGGGAAGCGCGGGTCGAGAAGTTCAGCCACTACCACCGCCTGTGGCAGCGCCAGGGCGTGCTGCCGCTGGTGCGCCGCATCATGGTGGATTTCGAGATTCCCGCCCGGCTGCTGGCAGAGTTCGAAGAGGGTGAGCGCTTGCTCACCGACCTGCTGCATCTGGGCGAACTGCTGCAACAGGCCAGCACCGAGCTGGACGGCGAACACGCGCTGATTCGCTTTCTGTTTGATGCCATTGCCGACCCGGAAAGCCACGGCGACAGCCACAAGCTGCGCCTGGAGAGCGACGCGGATCTGGTCAAGGTGGTCACCATCCACAAATCCAAAGGGTTGGAGTACCCGCTGGTGTTCCTGCCCTTCATCGCCAACCACCGGCCGGTGAAAGCCGACGACGTACCGCTGCGCTGGCACGACAGCGAGGGCAACCTGCAGCTCAGCCTGGACGCCAATGACACGATACTCGCCACCGCCGACCGCGAACGGCTGGGGGAAGACCTGCGCAAACTCTACGTGGCGCTCACCCGCGCCCGCCACGCCACCTGGCTGGGGCTGGCCCCGCTGAAAGGCCTGGAAAACAGCGCGCTGGGCTACCTGTTGACCGGTGGCAGCACCCTTTCCCCCGATGCGCTCCCCAAGGCGCTCGATGCCCTGGTGGAAGGCAGCGACATCCACCTCGGCATGCCGCCCGAGCCCACCGCTGATCGCGTGACGCCCGTGGCGGAAAGCAGCGCCCTGGGCCACGCCCGCACGCCCACGCGCCCGGCCAAGGAGCACTGGTGGATTGCCAGCTACTCCGCGCTGCGGCTTTCCGGCACGCTCTCCGCCCCGGTGCTGCCACCGCTGGAGCCCACCACCGCCCAGGAAGCCACCGCCTTCGAAGTGCTGGATGAACCTCAAGAACTATCTCAAGAACCATCTCAAGAACCATCTCAAGAACCATCTCAAGAACGATCCCAACCGGAAGCGTATCACCTGCACAAATTCCCCCGTGGCCCCGGCCCCGGCACCTTTCTACACGGGCTGCTGGAGTGGGCGGGCAAGCAAGGTTTCGATGCTGCCGCAAATGATAGAGAAGCCCTCAACGACATGCTGTGGCGGCGGGTACAGCTACGCGGCTGGCAGGCATGGCAAGAACCGCTGGCGGGCTGGCTAAGCGCCCTGCTCACCACGCCGCTGCCGCTGGCCGCGCCCACCCCGCAAAGCGTGGCGCTGAATGAGCTGGAAAGCTACCAGGTAGAGCTGGAGTTCTGGTTTGCCGCCAAGCGGGTGAACACCCAGGCCATCGATGCGCTGGTGAGCAAGCACTTACTGCCAGGCATCGAGCGCCCCGCGCTGGATGCCGACACCCTCAACGGCATGCTGAAAGGCTTCATCGACCTGGCCTTCGAGCATCAGGGGCGCTTCTACGTGCTGGACTGGAAATCGAACTACCTCGGCCCCAACGACAGCGCCTACGAACCCGAGGCCCTGCGCCACGCGCTGCTGGCCAAACGTTACGACCTGCAGGCTGCGCTCTACCTGCTCGCCATGCACCGGCTGCTCAAAGCGCGCCTGCCGGATTACGACCCGCACCAGCACTTGGGCGGTTCGATGACGGTATTCCTGCGCGGCAGCCGCAGCCCTGGGCGTGGCGTGGTGGGCGAACCCGCCCCGGTTGAGCTCATCGAAGCCCTGGACAGCCTGTTTGCAGGCGAACCCCACGCCAACCAGCAGGAGGCCACGGCATGAGCCGCCAGCACGACACCCACACCTTCGACATGTTCGGCGATGCGCCCACCGCCAGCGCCCATCCTGCACTCAGCAGTACCCCGGAGCTGCTGGCCCTGTGCGAACGCTGGGTGGCACGCGGCTGGCTGCGGGACCTGGACCGCGCCCTGGTGCGTTTTCTCGCCAGCGAAGCACCGGATGCCCCCACGCTGCTGCTACTGGCGGCAGCGCTGGCCAGCCACCAGCTAGGCCGGGGCCACGTGTGCCTGGATATCAACGCCACGCTCAACGCGCCGGATTTCGCCCTTTCGCTACCGCCCGAAGGCGACGACCTCACCGACCCGCCGCCGCTACCCAGCGACGTGCTAGCCACGCTCACGCTCAGCGAATGGCAAGCCGCCCTGCACCACCCGTTGCTCACCAGCGAAGGCCCCGGCAACACGCCGCTGGTGGTAGTAACCACTCACTCAGCCAGCGCCACGCCCAGCACCCGGCTCTACCTGCGCCGCTACTGGCAGTACGAACAAAGCCTCCACCAACACATCGCCGCCCGCCTGGAAGGCACAGGCGCAGAAAGCACAAGTGGGAGGCCAATTCATCTGACAGCCAAGCCAACCACTAGCCACACAGCAAGCACAGGTTCAGAAAGCCAAAGTGGGAGGCCAGTTCCTCTGACAGCCAAGCCAACCACTAGCCACACAGCAAGCAGAGGCTCAGAAAGCCAAAGTGGGAGGCCAATTCATTGGGCGATGGGTGACGCCAGTCACCCTGGGTTACTCCCCCAAGCCCTGAACATTCTGTTCAAGCCAAGCAACGCCCTGGACTGGCAAAAAACCGCCTGCGCCCTGGCCGCCCGCAGCCACTTCGGCATCATTACCGGCGGCCCCGGCACTGGCAAAACCACCACCGTGGTGCGCCTGCTCGCCCTGCTGCAAACCCTGCAACTCGCCCAGCACCCCAGCCAGCCGCTGCGCATCCGCCTGGCCGCCCCCACCGGCAAAGCCGCCGCCCGCTTGAACGAATCCATCGCCGGGCAAGTGAATGCGTTACCGCTCGCTGAGTTGGCAACGCTGTTAAGTGAACACTCACCTTCTGCGGCAGCTAGCGAGATCGAGATTCCCACGGAAGTGACGACACTGCACCGCCTACTCGGCGCACGCCCCGACACCCGCCACTTCCGCCACAGCGCCGCCAACCCGCTAGCCCTGGATGTACTGGTGATCGACGAAGCCTCGATGGTGGATATCGAAATGATGGCCGCCACCCTCAGCGCCCTGCCCGCCCATGCCCAGTGCATACTGCTGGGGGACAAAGACCAGCTCGCCTCGGTAGAGGCCGGTTCGGTACTCGGCGACCTGTGCCGCCGCGCGGAAGCCGCCCACTACACCTCGGCCACCGCCGAATGGCTGGCCCAGGCCACCGGGCAACCGCTGCCAGCGGAGTTCATCGACCCCGCTGGCCAACCGCTGGACCAGGCCATTACCATGCTGCGGGTCAGCCACCGCTTCAATGAACACAGCGGCATCGGCCAGCTCGCCAAGGCCATCAACCAACCGGGCCATGCGCAAAGCGAGCGGGAAAAGCAGCAGGCCGTCACCGCCGTGCTGCGCCACGGCTACCCGGATATTCACCATTTGGTGATGAGTGACGACGCCGCGCTGGACAAGCTGGTGATTCACGGCAGCCCCAGCGGCTTTGCGGGTAACGGCGAAGGCCGCACCGACCACCAGGGCCAGCCCATCTCCCCGCCCACGGGCTACCGCCACTACCTCAAGGTGCTGCAAGCACAACGCCCACGGGGGGAATCCTTCGAGGAGAGCCCCGCCGCCTACAACGCCTGGGCCAGCGAGGTACTCAGCGCCTACAGCCATTTCCAACTGCTGTGCGCGCTGCGCAAAGGCCCTTGGGGCGTAGAAGGCTTGAACCAGCGCATCACCAGCACGCTGCGCGGCGAAAAGCTGCTGTTCGGCAGCGACTACACGCTGGAGAAAGGCTGGTTTGAGGGCCGCCCGGTACTGGTCACCCAAAACGACTACGGCCTGAAATTGATGAACGGCGATATCGGCATCACCCTGGCCGTGCCCGACCCGCGCAACCCGCAGCAGAAGCTATTAAGAGTCGCCTTTCCTTCATCAAGTGCTGCCAGCGACACCGACAAACCCATCCGCTGGGTGCTGCCCTCCCGCCTGCACGCGGTAGAAACCGTGTTTGCGATGACGGTGCACAAATCCCAAGGCTCGGAGTTCTTGCACACCGCCCTACTGCTCCCACCGACGCTGAACCCGATTCTGACCCGCGAGCTGGTGTACACCGGCATCACCCGCGCCCGCGAATGGCTCACGGTGGTGGAAGCCAAGCGCGGGGTGTTGAATGAGGCGGTGGTGAGGGAGGTGGTTAGGGTTAGTGGGGTTGGGGGTTAATTGAAACCGCCACCACCAGCGCTGGTAGTGTCGGTTTTCGGCCAAGAGCGGTCTTTAAGGTAGTGCTGATATAAAGTCACGAACAAGCCGTCGGTTTGGTGCGGCAGCGGAAAACCGGTCGGTTTGATTCACTTGCGAGGCTTCACACTCTCCAAATTTTCTGACAAGCCTCAAGAGCTATTTGCTCTGTGCGTAGCTCGACAAGCTCGGCAGTCCATTCATCTGCTGAGGCAATTTCCTTTGGTAATGGATACCCTTCCTTCAAGAGGATAGCCTTTTTTTCCTTAAAAGGTTTGTCTTTCAGTTTTTCATTAAGCTTTGATGGCACAAGTAATAAATTACCCATCTGTCCAACGATCTCCTCTGCTTGGGCACCGTCATCGATTCTGGCCTGAGGAATAAGATGCTCAATCGTGAGATCATCCCAGTCTCCTGGCAGAGCCAGCTGGCTTCTCTTGGCCATTTTAACCAAAACATAAATGCACTGATTTTTTAAGAGAATACCATCCGCTATCTTCGTTTTCAGGCCTGCCTCATGAATAAGCCGGGGTTAAACGTTGCTGGCCATCTACAACACCGAATCTTCGATCACCCATTCGGTAAACCACCATCGAACCGATAAAGTAATCTGTTGGTTTATTCCTGACAATATCATCCCAGAATTCGGAAATATTCTCTTGATCCCACGAATAGGGTCGTTGAAACCTAGGAATCACAAAATAACCAGCATTGAATAAGTCAGCTATTTTTTGATCTGATGATTCAATTTTCAATTTTTACTCCCTAGAGTGAACACCCAACGCTCGAAAACAGCCTAACGCCCGCAACAGCGGAAAATTGCGAGCGCAGCGAGTAATTTTTGCGACTGATTGCGTTTTTTATGTGCATGGCTGATGAATACTACTTTAATACTTTATTGACAGTATCAAATAGCTGATCCCACTGAGCAATTTCCTCAGAGCCTAAATTGTCTGCTGTATGATTTTGTGTCCAGCGAATGTAGGCCTTAGCTAGTTTGTACTTTGAAAAGCCATCTATTTCTTTAGTTAACAGTTCAACAACTGGCCTATTTGGTTGAGAGGTCACTTTCTCTGTAAGGTCCACTCCATATTCTGACTTTACGATTGATGCCAATGTCAACCTAAGTAAATCTTCTATTTCCGCTTTCCCTACGTCGCAGTAATCTTTTGTTCGCAGAATATTTTTGTTTCCGAGAGCGTGAACAAGATTTTCCTGTTGTGCTGCTTGATCTCCTGCGCTATCAGCATCCAGCAATGCAGCAACTTTCAATTTATGGGCGTGAAGTATTGTTGCGTAATAAACTACCTTTCCCGCCGTATTAGCAAATACCAGCGCAATTTTGTCATTTAAAAATGTTCTTTCTGCTTCTTTAAATAGTGCAGACGTAGCCTCGATATACCAATAATCTGTTATTCCCTCTAAGATCAAATTTCGTTGTTGTGAAAATAGGCTATTGGCGAGGTCATAGCCGAGCGCCTCTTGTAGAGGAAGCATTCCAGCTGGGTCTTCTGATGACAAAGTGGTGTGGACTGTTGTTCCAGCCTCTCGACTCTTCATTTCAACGACACGAACAATATCTAGTTCGCCAGGCCCAACGAGAAAAGGAGAGTGTGTTGAGAATATAGTCTGATTACCTTCAGACAATCTAGATATTGTTTCTCTAAAATCTCTTTGCTTGAGCGCATGAAGACTCACACCTGGTTCATCGAGAAGCAAAATTGCATTCTTGTGCTTATCCATTGCTTCTGAGAAAAACACTACAAAAAATGACACTAGCCACTGAAACCCTTCTGACCTTTGATCAAGTTCTACATCCACACCAAGATCATCTTCAACAACCACCTTTAAGTATTGCCCGTCAGCAGTAACCTTTAACTTATCTGCTTCTGGTCGATCAGGGTTTGGCATCCATACCGATCTTATTTCTTTTGTAAGTCTTACACTCGCAGCATTTAATTGATATGTCCTAGAATCAAGCTTATCGCGGTAATTCTTTAGAGCCTCAATATCATTTATATTTGGACTCGGAGTTGAGCCTAATGTTGCTAATTCTCTCGGCGTGAAGCCAAGCAGTTTAAGCAAGCATAGATTTCCATAGTCATAATACTTGTCATCTAATAAGTCACCTTCAACTCTTTGCGCAAGATGCTCTAAATGAATAGAAGGTTTCACATTAAAATAGTTGTTAAAGAGAATAAATACCGGCTTTCGTGCGCTAAGCGTTTTAAGAACTGCATCGTACCCGTCGTTGAATTTTGCACTCGAAACAAGTTCATCATATCTTCTTTCTTCTGTTTCGTTATCTTCGTCTACAAATTCAAGATTTTCATCCAGCCAGAGAGATAGTGATTTCGCGATCTCACCTGAAATAGGTGTGCTCTCTAGCCAATTAGAGGTAAGTTCTTCTAAAGACATAGATGGCTTAACTCCGGCTTCCTCCTCAGGGGTTCTTGCATGTTGCTTATCCATATGAGACACCATGCGTTTTAGATTTTTACTAAGGTCGCTATATTTCTTTTTTTCAGGAGCACTGACTAAGGAGTGATAACCTTTATTATCTAGATTGCGATATAGTTTGTATTCACACTGGTGGTATTCAGCTGGAATCAGCGCCTTGTCACTATCTTCAAGTTCAAAATAACCAGTAACGACAGTAACGTCTTCTGGGCTAACTTGCTTGGTTGTAATTTCATTATATTTGGATCTAGGGTAGTCCCTAAGAGCATCAAATCCATCTACACCCTCAGGTCTATTCAGTTGTTGGAGGGCTCGAAGTAAAACCGTTTTCCCTGATTCATTGGGGCCAACTAATATAGTTTTCAGAGACTCAACATGAAACTCCCCTGAATCTATCACACTGCGATAGTTTTCTACTCTAGCTCTTATTAGTCTCATATTCCTTCCTGAGTTTGACAATTAGTTCTTATTGAATGAGGAGGTCACTTCAAGCACATAACGCTTGCAACATGCGCGCACATGAAATGAAGCCGAAGGCGCAATGTAATGGGCGTCGCCGTGCCTACATTTGTTATGGTAGTCAATCATCAAGGTGCGAAAAGTTTAAGCTTTCAAAGAAATCTATCAACATGTGAGGTCTCTGTGAGAATAATTCTTTCACTGAACAGAGAAACGATATCTGGTAATCCTCAAAATCGCTAGTTATAAAGTAGTACCTTACAATCTGTGGATACTCGTCGTTGTCTAAATCAGAAAGTAGGCCGCAACGCTGCAATATGGCAATATGAGTCATCAGCTCTTGGCCGTTTATATTTAGTCTTACCTGTATCTCTCTAGGATCAAAAGATAGTTCTAAATTTTCCATGTAAGCATTATTCAATGCGTGTGCATAGAAACTACGCGACAATGTAGGAACATTTAGAAACATATCCAAAAATTTTATTGCTTCCTCAAAGCTTCTATCATCCCAATAAGTAAGGTCAAGCTTAGAGAAGCTAACAGGATATTGAGCTGTAGATAGTAAACTAAAATCCACAAAGCGTTGAATATCTGCTTCGGATGGACCGCTAAGAGCTTGGCCTTCATGCTCGGTCTTTAGATTCTGCATCACGTCAACTGGATACTTTATAACATCATCCGTGATGTCATGATGAGTCCCGCACATCAACAGCAAATTGCTGAATTGTCGGCGATCTTCGTTACTTTGAGCTGCGTTAAACCTTGGCCCGCCAATATTTGCGGCCTCAATATGGCAAATTTTTCCAATGTAATGACCAACGTCGTCGACCATTCTTTGAGTACACCCGGGAAAGGCGCATTCATTTCTTGACAGCAGAAATAAAGCCCGCTGTGTAGTCGGCGTTGGGTTAAGCCTTTTCACAGTTTCCATATATTTACATCCCTAAACACACCATCTATACATTTACGATTCGAAACCATAACGCCAGCAGCAGGGGACGACAAACCAAAGCGAAGCGACGGTTTGGCGTTCCCGCTGCCTGCTTTTGTTAGGCATTACAGCCCATCCGGCGATAAAAAATTGAATAATGCTGTTTGCTTTTCAATGGTTAGTTTAGAGACAAGGAAATGGATCTGGGATTGAGTTAGTGACATGTTTAATATGGAAATATTGTCCCTATCCATCCATCCTTCTGGTAACTCCAAGGCTCTTTCGATAGCTCTCGCAGTATAGTCACTGATATTCATCTGCCCCGTTGCCATCTTTGATATGTAGCTTGAGTTTGCAACTGATGCCAGTTTGGGTGCGGTATTATTATGCCCACCACCTGAATCCGTGAAGCCGGCGCCGACACTTTCCCTATCACCGCCAGCGAGCACTTTTTGATCATTCGCCCCGTGCAAGTTGGCTTTCGCAAGCCCGTTATTGCCAAAACCCACCGTGCTGATCGGTGCTGACGGCCCGTTTTGTCATGCCTTTCCACCCGCCAGGCACGACATATCTGGCGATCGCGTGTCGCTTGGAACTGCTTGTGGATAGAGTGTCGCCGATTGACGGTCAGCATGGCGTTCCTCGTGGATAACGCACTCGGCTCCGCAGCGTCTTGAGCACCGTCATGCGCCCGATATCCTGCCCGAAGTCGAGGATGATCTGCCGTGCCTTGTGAATCACGAGAGCCGCACGGTGCACCAGCTCTTGTAGCACGGTGCGCAGCCGCGCCGCTTGGCCGGGTGGCGAACCGGGCTCAGCTCGCCGGTCATGCCCAGCTGTCCCATCAGGCGCAGGATGTTGTAGGCCAACTGGGCGAGATGCAGGATCAGATCGTTGGTGGCGAACTTGCCGGACGGCAAGCGCTCCAGGTCGAGATCGGTCTTGATCTCGCTGTGAAACTGCTCATGGGTGGCATGCGCCTGGTAGCGTTTGATCACCGCCTCCGGCGCCTCGTCCAGGCTGGTCCACCAGCCTTCCAACTCATAGTCCGGTTCGAGCAGCAACTGGCCATCGCGATCGGCGGTGCGCTCTACCAGGCGCATCACGCGTTGGACGACGTATTCGGTCTTGTTGTCGTCGTGGATCGAGACGGTCTGCGACCACAGCGCCTGGCGCTTGCCAGGACGCAGCTCTTCCCAGTAGTCCGCCGCCACCGCCAGCCAGGTATCTCGATCAGCCGTGGCCGAGCCACGCGGGTTCCATTTGACGACATAGTCGAGCCGGCGCCCCTCGTCGGCAAAGACCTGGCGTTGCTGTTCGAGAAGCGCCAGGTGCGCCTGGCTGTCGAAGCCGCTGTCCTCGCGTAACAGGATCGGTTGCTTGGTCAAGCATTGGGCGCGAGGCAGTACCCGCTCCAGGAAGGCGTTGCTCTCCTTCATGGTGTGCTGCTTGCCAGGCCGCAGTTCCAGACCCAGGCACCACCCTTCGTTGCCCAGATAGGCGGCGATCGGGGTGTAGCCATCGACCTTCTGGTAGGTCCGCGAGACGCCTTCCTTCTTCGAGTTGCTGTTGTCCATGACGAAGGTGTCGATGTCCAGGCAGACGTGCGTCGTCTCGGCGGTGATCGGTGCTTCGATCAGTGACAGCAGGGTCGTGGACCAGGTGGCGGTGCGCGCCTGCAGGTCGTTGGCGGCAAGTTTTTCCAGCCGCTGTCGCAGTGTCGCCGCGCTCGGCACCTTCTGCAGGGTCAGCAGTTGTTGGAAGGGCTTGTCGCGGCGGAAGTTCTCGACAGCGTCATAGTCGCTCATGCCCAGACACAGCAGGCCCAGGTAGCTCTTGATCACGTCACTGGTGCGCATGCCCAGCGTGGTGGGGAAGCGGCTGTCGATGCTGTCGACGCCAGCGATCTCGAAGCATTGCCCGATGATGGACAGCCCGGCGTGGCTGGTGAGGGTGCGGCAACTGGCGCGGAACTTTATGTTGGGCATGGCACTGTCTGGGTGAATGGCGATAATGGCTATATTGCCATGCAGGTCAGTGGGTTAGAAGTGCTTCCGGGGGCCGGTCTCACGGATTCAGGCACCATTGATGCATCGAATTAAATCAAGGTTATGTGATCGAATTGACTGACACATATTCTTACGCCTATCCTAAATCACCTCTTTTTATGGCTTTCATGGCCAAAATCGCACCAACGACCATAAAGGCCAAGCCCGCGATAATCGATTGAATACCGGACATTTCAAATAGCGTAATCAATATAAACTGCCTGCCAAACAAAGGAAGGATAAATGAAAAAAGCCCAACGATGAAAATAGTTACGCCTAGTCCAAACATTTCTCATACTCCGTTTAGTTAAGGATGCCTAACAATGTATTAGACGGCTCGCTTTATGATTAAATGAACGTGCAGGCACTTTTTTCCGGCAAATGCAGCCAGCCAGATTCTCCCAAGCCTATGATTCTTTGAGACATTAATTTTAATTAGGCTACATATCCAAAACTCGCGTGCCTGCTGCATTACCCAGCATGTCCACTGCGGGTCGAAAAGCATCATCCGTTTACTTCCCCATAAAACGCCACCCTACCCGCAATAGCTTCCATCTCCTCAATCGGCTCCTCATAACTCCAAGCAATATTCCACCGTTCACCCAGCGAAAAATACACCGCACGCCCTTTAAACGGGCAATAGGTGATCTTTTCAGAAGCAGTAAGTAAGTCCATCTGCACGTCTTCACGTGGAAAGTAGTGGCGTGGCGGGTAGCCGTGTTCGCGGAGTTCCAGCGTATTGGTGGAGTCGGCTAGCAGAATGCCATCCACCCGCACTTGCATGCGCTGCTTGCTTGGGTGAAGCGTTATGCGAGCATTCTGCATTGTGTTGTCCCTGCGGCGTTATTCGCTCTAATACTTTGAGCCTAGCAGCAAACATGGGTTAAGCCTACCTCGGGGGCTTAGTTTTTAGTCGATCATGAATGCTTTGAGAGGAAGGTGAGTCATCACTTCCACGCTACCGCTGCACGCTGGAATGGTCGCGGGCTAAAGCCACCTCCCACGGGGCTGGTTCACCTCTGGGGGAAGTGGTCGCGGGCTGAAGCCACCTCCCACGGTGGCTAGGTGAAGACGGTTTGCTGGAAGCTTGCCCGCGCTGTTACGGCCGCATGCCACGCGGCAAGCTGGGGGTGCGCTTCTTTCCAGCGTATTTCTGGCAGCCGGAAGGCGAGGTATTCCAGCGCGACGGCGATGGCGATGTCGCCCAAGTGAATCGATGCGGCTGCGGGGTTGCCGCTCAGCTCGCTATTCAGTTGCTTCAACAGCCGCTGCATGGCCCTTGCCCGGCGTTGGCCCAGCTCGCTCTGGTCGATCTCTTGGCCATAGTGCTTGCGGGCAATCACGGTGGTGAATGCGGCATCCATGAGGTTTTGGCCCAGGCCTGCCAGGTGCAGCACGTCACTCAACGAGTTGGTAGGCAGTATGGGCGGGGTGGGCTTTACGTTGTCCAGGCTGTCCAGATACATGGCAATCAACATGGATTCGCTGAGGGTGGTGCCCTCCTCCGTTACCAGTGCGGGGATGCGCCCGGCGGGGTTGGCCTTCAGAAGGTCGGCGTCGTCGGCCCAGGGGTCGCACCACTTGAGCGTCACGGCGTCCATCAGGCCTTTTTCCAGTAATACGATGCGCACCAGCCGCGCATAGGGGGATGTTGCGTTCAGGTAGAGCTCCATGGTGGCCTCCCTTTGTCTGAATAGTGCTTGTTAGGTTATTGGGCAGAAGGATGTGTGCGGCGCTGCTGTACGCCCCGGCTTAGCAGTATTAGCAACAAGCCAAGGGCAAGCGCCATGCCGCTGATGATGAAGAGCGGCGTGTAGCTGCCCCACATGCCAAACAGCGCCGACATGGCATAGCCTGCCCCTGCCTGGGCAGCGGCGAAAGCGGCCGTGGCTCGCCCCCAGAGCTGCTTGTGGGCGGTGGGCCCGACCAGCTCGGCCAGGCGGCCAGAGGTAAGGGCTACGATGCCGGGAATCATTGCCCCCACCATGAACGAGGAAACCGACTGGCTGAGCAGGGCAAGCGAGAACACCGGGAGCATGACGGCAGCGGCCTTGGCCGTAAAGGCGATCATCAAGCCCCCTTGCCACCCCACGCGCTGGGCCAGCGCCCCCACCATGAACGGCCCGCACAGGGCACCCAGCCCGAAGATTCCCCATTGCAGGGAAGCGGCTTGATGGCCTAGGGCATGCTCCCTGGCGAGGTAGTCCACCCAGAACACGGTGTGGGGCACGAACCCCACCGCATCCAGCGCGTAAGCGCCGATGACCAGCACCACCACCCACTTTACCCCCGCATACCCAACGGGGCTATGACCCACCGGGCTTGCCGCCTGGCTTGCCACAGGGCGTGGGGGCAAGCGCGCAACGCCCCAGTCGCACGACAGGCCAGCCGCCAAACAGAGCAGCCCCAGCGCACCCCAGGTGAGCGAGAGGCTTACCCCGAGCAGTGACGGCACAACGAGGGCGGAAAGCAGCGCTCCAAACCCGATACCGGTAAACACCAGGGCACCGACACGGGTTCGCCTTTCCGGGGGCGTGGCCGCCAGCGCCAGCGAGGGACCCACGACCATCAAGATCCCCCCGCCTACCCCCGAGACCAGCCGCCAGAAGAAGAACCAGTGAAAGCCACCCGCCCCCGCGCAAAGCAGGAAGCTGAGCCCGATACCCGCAAAGCTTGCCGCCAACACCCAGCGCGGCGCAAAACGCTCGCTCAGCGAGTGGGCGGCAAGCGCGCCGATAAAATACCCCAACAGGTTGGCCGCCCCCAGGTAAGCACCCTGGCTTGCGGTAAACCACCCTTGCTGAATGATCGCGGGCAATAACGGCGTATAGGCAAAGCGAGCAATACCTATCGCCGCCAGGGTCGCCATGATGCCGGTCATTAACGCGGGCAGATCGTCGGTAGTGAGTGTTCGCTTCATCAAGCCAGTTCCCTTTGGAGCCACCTCAGGTAGGTCAGCAGCAGGTAGTTACCCTCTTAGGCTACGCGTGCGTAGCCATTCCTGGAAACGATTAGTTTTGATAGCTACTATCTTGTTTATAGATAACCTGACAGGGAGACGGCGCGTGCAACTTAAATCGCTGCGACTGCTCGTGGCCGTGGCCGACACCGGCAGCTTTGGTGCGGCGGCCAAGCAGCTGCACACGGTGCAATCCAATGTGACCACCCACATTAAAAAGCTCGAGGAGGAGTTAGGCGTACAGCTGATTCACCGTGCGGGGCGGGTTCGCCCTACCAGTGCCGGGTTGGCGCTGGTGGAGTACGCCGAGCGCATGCTGTCGGCCCACGATGAAGCGGTGTCGCTGTTCAAAGGCCAGGAGAAGGCGTGTGGGCGGCTGCGCATCGGCGCCATGGAGACCACGACGGCGTTGCGCCTTCCGCCGATACTAGCGGCGTACCACGCAGCGCAGCCTGACGTTGATATCCAGATCAAGACCGGGCCTACGGCTGAGTTGGTCGAGTTGTTGCTTAACGGGCAGGTGGACTGTGTTTTCGTGGCCGGTCGGCTCGAGCATGGCCGCTACCACTCGCTCAAAGCGTTTAGCGAGCAGCTTGTATTAGTCGGCTCTGCGCCGATGACGAAGATGCCCTCTTCACAAGCGCTGCTGACATCTGCCTTCTTGGCGTTTCGCCAGGGATGCAGCTACCGCCAGCGTATCGAGCTGCTGCTGGCCTCCCAGGGTGTCAATGCAGGTCGGATCTTCGAGTTTGGTTCACTGGACGCAATGCTTGGCTGCGTTGCTGCCGGAATGGGTTACACGGTACTACCCCGTGGGACGGTTGAAGCCCATCAGCACCGGTTCGGGATTCACACGCTGGAACTGCCCACGCCCATCGCCAATGTCGATACCTATTTTGTCGCCCCCGAACCAGAAACCTGGACACCCGCCCTGGCAAGCTTCGCTGAGACGTTGCGTGATGCGGTGGTGGAGGATGAACTTCAGTTGACTGCGTCGTGAATGGGGTAGCGACAATACGCTATAGCGTTGCTGTCCAAAACACATTCATTCAGGCAAGCCGTATTTCTTGCGAATATCCGCCACACTCGTAATGTTACCCGCTTGGCTATTTGCCATGCCCTTTTCGATGGTCTCCCGGATGTAGATCTCATGCATAAGGTCTTCCCAGGTGGCATTCACAGGAATGTTGCTCAATTAGCTTGTGCGCGTCATCTTTGCTCATCGTGGCTGACATGGTGACTACCTTTTTTAGGTACGTAGAAAATACTTTTATAGGTTACCTTGGGTTACCGTGAATGTTGCGGTTTATGCCATTTTCTGCAAATACATCGCGTGTCCTTTTAAATATTTTTGATTGCCTCCGCTATCTGCTTGAGCCTGGGCCCAGGAATCCAACTCACGGCTTAAATACTTAATACCTATAACTGCCACTATCCCAACAAATGCTACTGATGCCTACTGGCTCCTGCAGGCCTTCTTCACAAAATGGGCCGTCACCATCATGTCGCCGACGACGTAGACTTTGCAGTCCAGTTGGTGATCCTTGCTGTCCGTGATCTGCTTGATAACGGCCTTGGTGCCCACCTTGAGTACCAGTGAGCTGCCTTTGACCTTGAGGTCTTTGATCATTGTTACCTTATCGCCTTCCGCTAACAGCGTGTCGTGAGCATCTTTTATCGACACGGTGTCTTCCGCCATGGACTCAGTGGGGTTCCATTCGTGGGCGTATTCGGGGCAGAGGAACAGGCATTAATCCTGATAGACGAATTCGGATTGGCTAGTTGAGGCAAGGTGGGCACGGCATGAGTGATGACTTCTGTGGTTTGGTTTAGGCTGATAATGATACTGAGCCATTGGCACCGTGGCTAATGCCTTCACGCCCGCCCAAGAAAGGAGCATCAGGATGAACAAACGTGACCTTGAAGCGACCTACCGTGATTACATCACCTGCCTCAATAATCAAGACTGGATGAAGCTTGGCCAGTTCGTGCATAACGATGCCCACCACAACGGCAGCTACCTAGGCGTTAATGGCTATCGCGCCATGCTAGAAGCCGACTACGAGCAGATACCGGATCTGCACTTTAACATTGAGCTGCTGGCCGTTGATCCACCGCATATCGCGTGCAGGCTGCGATTCGATGTCACACCCAAAGGAAGCTTCCTTGGCCTTGCGGTGGATGGCAAAAACGTGACGTTTTGCGAAAACGCGTTCTACCTGTTTAGCGATGGCAAGATTAGAGAGGTCTGGTCGGTGATTGATAAAACCGCGATTGAGACTCAGCTAGGTTAAACGTTGCGGTTATCCCCATCACGTACGAATAGAGCAGAATAGCGGATCGGTAGGCCCAGCCCTGGTGGGCCTTATTTTGTGCCGATGTTGGTCTATTGAAGCGCTATCGGAGGAAGCGCTATCGGAGCCGTTTGACTGACTACCTGCTCTTTCTGGAGTGTCATTAACTTATCACCTGAACGACACAGCTTTGTCACTTAGGCGGGCTACCGTTGCATTGTGAGTCACAATCAAGTGAGCTCATACATTGCAGAAGGTGATCCAATGGAGCCTATTCAATCCTCTGACTTAATGCTCCGCATCGAGAAAATGGGGGTGACATATCCTGGGAATGTCCTCGCACTCCGCCCCACCACCGTCGATTTCCACAAAGGGGAGTTTACGGTACTACTCGGCCTTTCCGGTGCGGGTAAATCGACGTTACTGCGTTCTCTCAACCACTTGGTGCGGCCCAGCACTGGCAAAGTGATCTCGGCCGAGCTAGGTGCGCTCGAAACCCGGTCTACGGTACGCCGCCATCGGTGCAAAACCGCCATGGTTTTCCAGCACCATCAGCTCATTGAACGCCATACGGCGCTCCAGAATGTGCTGACCGGTCGGCTTGCTTACCACAGCACCTGGCGCAGTTTGTTTCCGCTACCCAGGCAGGAACAGGCGCTTGCTCTGCACTGCCTGGACCGCGTAGGCATGGCCGAGAAAGCGCTTACCCGGGTCGATCAACTCTCCGGCGGGCAGCAACAGCGGGTGGGCATTGCGCGTGCCTTGGCGCAGCAGCCCGCCATGATATTGGCGGACGAGCCAGTGGCCAGCCTTGACCCGGCAACCTCTGAGCGAGTGCTCACGTTACTGCGGGATATATGCCGTGAGGATGGTATTACCGCCATTATTTCACTGCACCAGCTGGAGTATGCCCAGCGGTTTGCTGACCGCATTATCGGGTTAGCGAATGCCCAAATCGTTTTCGATGCGGCCCCCTCACAGTTACAGCAACGCCACCTGAACGAGATCTACCACGGCACGCGCGGAGCTGTGACCGACGCCGCTGAGACCACCGAACCCAACCCTCAAACCACCACTCCCTCCCCGATAAAACTGGAGATTGCCCAATGAAACCGCTATTCAGCTTTTTCTTTGCCATCTGTCTTATGTTTGGAATCGCCATGCCGGCCTTGGCGGCGGACCCTGATCCAAATCCGGATCTGTTAAAAGTCGCGCTACTCCCCGATGAAAATGCTTCTGAGCTGATCAAACGCAACGAGCCCTTTAAAGAGTATCTTGAAAGTACCCTTGGCAAAGAAATTGAGCTAATCGTCACCACGGATTACTCCTCCATGATCGAAGCCATGCGCTTTGGTCGCATCGACCTCGCCTACTTCGGCCCGCTCTCCTATGTCATGGCAAGAAGCAAAAGCGAGATCGAACCCTTTGCCGCCATGATTGTAGATGGCAAGCCCACCTACCGCTCCATCATCATTGCCAATGTGGATTCCGGCATTGAGTCCTATGCGGATATCGAAGGCATGAAGATGGCCTATGGCGACCGTGCCTCCACATCAAGCCACTTGATTCCCAAAACCGTGCTGCTTGAATCGGCGGGGCTGGAAGCAGGCGAGGACTATGAAGCCCACTTCGTTGGCACCCATGATGCCGTGGCGGTGAACGTGGCCAATGGTAATGCGGATGCTGGCGGGCTATCGGAAGTGATCTTTGAGCACGTAATGGATCGCGGCCTGATTGATCGCAACCAGGTTAGGGTGTTGGGCCACAGCGGGGAGTTTCCTCAGTATCCCTGGGCGATGCGCTCCAACCTGGACCCTGAACTCAAGCAGCAGATCCAAGATGCCTTTATTAGCATCGATGATGAAGAGATTCTGGACAACCTAAAAGCCGAAGGTTTCGCAGTTATCACGGACGCCGATTACGATGTGATCCGGGAAATGGGTAGTCTGCTCAATCTTGATTTCGCTGAGATGTAAGGGGGCATGATGAATCAGTCCAAAACAGCGCCATCCCCCCTTTCATCGCTTTCTCCTGACGCCGTGCTGGACGAACACGCGCGCGGTTGGCGGAGCAAGCTCTTCCAGGCGGGCTTGGTCCTGGCAGTGGTTCTCCTGGCAAGTTGGTATGTGGATCTGCTGGATTTTCGCACCCTGGCTAACGGGGTGCCTGCCATCGCTACCCTACTGGGAGAATCACTACCGCCCGACTTCACCAACGCCATGGATTGGATAGCGCCGCTGGTCGATACCCTCGCCATGAGCATTGCCGGTACGGCGATAGCGGTCACCGCTTCGGTACCCCTGGCATTCCTGGCCGCTCGCAATACCTCGCCCCACCCCGTGGTATTCCACGTAACCCGCACGCTGTTGAACGCTCTGCGTTCGGTGCCCGAGTTGATTATGGGCATTATCTTCGTTGCTGCAGTGGGTTTTGGCGCCTTGCCGGGCGTGCTAGCGCTCGGCCTTCATTCCATTGGGATGGTGGGTAAATTCTTTGCCGAAGCGATTGAGCATGTCGACCCAGACCCAGTGGAAGCCGCCAATGCCGCTGGCGCGACTCGCTTACAGGTTCACTGGCACGCGGTGCTGCCGCAGGTTCTTCCTCAGTTTGCCGATGTCTCCATCTATCGCTGGGAATACAATTTTCGCGCCTCGACGGTGATGGGCATGGTGGGGGCCGGCGGGATCGGCTTCGAGCTAATGGGCTCTTTACGCATCATGCAGTACCAGGAAGTCAGCGCCATCCTGATTGTCATACTCGTTATGGTGACAATGGTGGATAGCCTTAGCGGCCATCTTCGTAAGAAATTCAAGTAAGGAAATCAAATGAAACCAAGGGTTTTCATTACCCACCGGGTACATAACAGTGTGCTGGAAAGGCTGGAACAGAGCTGTGAATTAATCACCAACCAGTCAGACACTACCTTGCCCGCCGCCGAGGTAAAGGCCCGCGCGGCAACCGCAGATGGCATGATGGTGTTTATGCCGGACCAGGTCAGCGAGGAATTTCTAGCTGGCTGCCCCAAGCTGAAAGTCATTGGCGCCGCTTTGAAGGGATACGATAATTTCGATGTAGAGGCCTGTACACGTCATGGCGTTTGGCTGACCTTCGTACCGGATTTGCTGACAGTGCCAACGGCTGAGCTCACCATAGGGCTAACCATTAGCCTAATCCGACATGTTCGGGCGGCCGACGAGTACGTTCGTTCTGGCCAGTTCAGGGGGTGGCAGCCAACGTTCTATGGGCTTGGTATTGCAGACGCTACTGTGGGTATCGTCGGCATGGGCCCCATCGGCAAGGCTGTGGCAACGCGGTTCAAAGGCTGGGGGGCCACCTTACTGTATTCTCAGCCAGACGCCTTGCCCGCTGCGGAGGAGGAAACGCTCGGCGTGGCGCGCAAGTCGCTTGAAGAGCTGCTCGGGCAAGCCGACATTGTCATTTTGGCCCTGCCGCTCAATAAACAAACGCTGCATACCATGAACGCTGCGCGCTTGGCCCTGATGAAACCAGGCGCCTTTTTGATCAACCCATGCAGGGGTTCTGTAGTGCAGGAAGCTGCCGTTTTGGAAGCATTGGAGTCAGGGCAGTTGGGCGGCTACGCAGCGGATGTTTTTGAAATGGAAGATTGGGCTCGAGAGGATCGTCCGCAAGAGATTTGCCCCACTTTGCGAGCACATCCCAACACACTATTCACGGCACACATTGGCTCTGCCGTCGAGGATGTGCGGCTGATGATTGAACAGCGTGCTGCCGACAATATTCTGCAAGCGTTACAAGGAGAACGCCCTCAGGATGCGGCTAATTCGCCCACTATCACTGAGACAACTCCATGCTGAACTTGGTCTGGCTGAAAAGTTTTACCACACTGGTTCAGCATCGACGTTTTCAGGCCGCCGCCCAAGCTCTCGGTATCGCACAACCCACGCTTTCACAGCACATTCAAAAGCTCGAAGAACAGCTAGGTGCCCTGTTGATACGCCGCAGTAAAACGGGTTGCGAGCCCACCAAAGCAGCCCTGGCGCTTATGCCGCTTGCGCTTAGTATGTTGCAACTGGACGAGCGTGCTCGAGAAGTCGTTAGCGGTACGCGTTTACGCGTAGGGGCAAGTTCCAACATCGGTATTTACATGCTCCAGCCCTACGTGAGCACGTTCAAGAACATTCCGGCGGTACCTGAGCTGGATCTTGTGATTGATAACAATCCTAACATTGCTAGACAACTGACTAGCGGCGAGCTGGATATAGCGGTGATGGAGTGGTGGCACCCGAAATCTGGCTTCCAGGCAATGGATTGGCGACAGGAGCCCGTGGTGTTAATTACTTCACCCGATCACCCCTGTGCGGAATGGCATGAAATAGACCGGAAAACCCTCGCAGGAATGAGCCTGCTGGGCGGTGAACCCGGAACAGGTACGGGCCGGTTGCTGGCGAGTTTCTTCGGCGAAAGAGGGCCGTTCCCGAAGGTTTCAATGCAACTGGGCAGTACCGAAGCGGTTAAACAGGCTGTCAAAGCAGGCCTGGGCGTATCACTGGTGCTGGCGGCTTGCGTCGAAGCGGAGATCCGAGCGGGCACTTTGTGTGCTATCCCGGTCAGTGATGCCGGGCTGGCCAAGAACCTGAGCGTCATCTGCCCGGAGACGCTTGCACGGCAACCACCAGTCTCCACTTTCGTTAGTCATATCTGTCAGTGAGAAGGGAGGGACTAGTGATGACTGCGGTGCACGCGGGATGCTAGAAGAATACACTTTTAGAGTGTGTCGCCTTTAAACGGCCCCCGCGTGCCCTTTCCAACCCGCTTTCGAACCAACGCCGCCGTGCGCTTAAGGTGCGTGTTGTTGGCTCACTGTCTTAGATGCTCGCTCAACGCGACGAGATCTTCAGCCACAAAATCCCACGCTTCTTCAGCTTCTAAATCTTTGCTCTGGTGGGGCCCATACTCGGTGCGCCGGGGGATAAACGCCGTTTTCATGCCCACTGCGCGGGCAGCACGCAGGTCAGCATTATGCGCGGCGCACAGCATTACCTCTTCCGGCGGCAGGCGTAGCAAGCGGCAAGCCCCTAAATAAACCTCTGGGTCAGGCTTGTAGTGCTCGAATAACTCGGCGCAAAAAATCATATCCCACGGTAGCTTGGCGTGACGGGCAACATCGACCATTAATGAGACATTACCGTTGGTTAGCGTGGCGATGATGCCGTGCTCTTTCAAGCGCTGTAGGCCTAGCGGTACATCCGGCCAGGGGTCTAATTGGTGCCAAAAGTGATTGACGCGATCAATGGTCGCTTCGTCTAGCGCTATGCCTTGTTGATCGAATAGTTTGACCAAGCTTTCTCGATGCAGCTCATCGAGTACCGTCCAGGGGATTTCCCCTCTGCGCACCCTGTCCATGGAAGGCGCATAAAGCTGCCGCCATTGGTCAGCCAGTTCTTCACTGAGTAGATCGATCCCCAGTTCTTTCTCAAGTCCCCTGAACTGATGAATCAAGCTGGATCGCCAATCAACAATAGTGCCAAATACGTCAAACACGATGGCTTTCATTCGTATCTCCTTGTTGGATGGTTATTGCTGACGGCGTCGTGAGGTGGCAAGAAGCATCCTGGGCTGGTTTAGGCTTTTTTCACAAAGTGGGCGGTCACCATCATGTCGCCGACGCCATCTACCTTACAGTCTAGTTGGTGATCCTTGCTGTCCATTAATCTCTTGATCACGGCTTTGGTGCCCACCTTGAGTACCAGTGAGCTGCCTTTGACCTTGAGGTCTTTGATCATCGTGACCTTGTCGCCTTCCGCTAACAGCGTGCCGTGGGCATCTTTTACCGTGACGGTGTCTTCCGCCTGAACCTCAGCAGGGTTCCATTCGTGGGCGCATTCGGGGCAGATGAATAGGCTTTGATCTTGATAGACGAATTCGGATTGGCAATGGGGGCACGGTGGGCATGACATAAACGATAACTTCTTTGGCTTGGTTTAGACTGCGTATGATACTGAGCCTGCTTACCCTTGGCGAATGCCCGCACGCCAACCAGTCTAGGGCTTGAGGGTTATCGCGCTATGCTTGAAGCCAATTATGAGCAGATACCGGACCTTCACTTCAATATTGAGCTTTTGGCGATTGATTCACCCCATGTCGCGTGCAGGCTGCGATTGAGGCTCAGCTCAGTTAAACGTTGTGGTTATCCCCGTTAACAAACGAATAAAGCAAAATATCAGATCGGTAGGCCCAGCCTTGGCTTGCCCAAAACCGCTGGGCGGCTTCGTTCTCAGGAAGAATCATCAGGTGTGATTTCAAAATACCTTCGTTCTTCAATGCTTCCAGGCAGAGGCTAACCAGCTGTGTGGCAATGCCTAATCGGCGGTGGGTATGTGATACCGATAAGTGCTGCACATAGCCGCGCTTGCCATCGTGGCCCGCCATGATGGTACCCACCAGCTCTCCTGCTCTCTCTTGGTTTCTATCTCCCTCTTTGCTCTCTCCTTCGCCTTCTAATTCGGCCACAAAACTGAGGCCGGGATTGCGCAGTAGGTACTTCTCGATGCCTTCCCGTGAATCGGCATCGCGTAGCCGCACGCCTTGGCTTTCGCTCCACAGGGCAATGGCGGCTTCGTAGTCGTTGATCGTCATGGTGCGGTAGCGCATCAGGCGGTTCTCATTGGGTGGCGACATCGTCTTGTTCGTTCTGCTCGGCAAGGTGGTTGAAGTGATCCTTCTGCTCGGCCCATTTCAGCAGCGCATCCAGCGCGGGGCAGAGCGCTTGGCCCCACTCGGTTAGGCGGTACTCCACTTTGGGCGGCACTTGCGGGTACACCTTGCGCGCCACGATGCCATCGGCTTCCAGTTGCCGTAGCTGCTGGGCGAGCATTTTTTGCGAGATGCCGGGGATCAGCTTTTCAAAATCGGAGTAGCGTTGCACGTTACCGTCAAAGAGGTGGAAGAGAATAATCAGCTTCCAGCGCCCTTCCAGCATTTTTAATACATCTTCCACTCCGCTGGCCGCGCTAGTGGGCGTGTAAATCCTTCTCATGGGTAAGCCACTTACCTTTTTGTGCGTTCTTGATAATCGGTAAGCCTAAGCAGAAGATCCTCGTACAGCAACCACGATGAGGAAGGCCTACCATGAGCGTGTCACTCTCTACTCCCATTGCCACCTATATCGCCATTAGCAACGGCGCGGATGATGCCCCGCTGGCGGAGTGCTTTACCGCCGATGCCCGCGTGCTGGATGAAGGGCAAACCCACCAGGGCATTGCCGCCATTCGTGCCTGGTTACGCGACACCCGCCGCCAGTTTGAGTACCACGTGGCGCCCACCGATGTCTCTCGTGATGGCGACAAGATGGTGATTACCACCACCGTGACCGGCAATTTTCCCGGTAGCCCGGTGCAGCTGTTTCACCATATCGAATTGGTCGATGAGCGCATCCACAGCCTGGAGATTACCCCATGAACCTGCAGCTTAGTGGCCGTCGCGTATTGATTACAGGCGGTGGTAAAGGCGCGGGCGCGGCTGTGGTGGCGCTGTTTCGTGAAGAGGGCGCGCAGGTGCTCACCACCGCCCGAAACCGCCCCGCTGCCCTACCTGAAGAACTGTTCGTCGCCGCCGATCTCACCACGGCCGAAGGCTGCGCGACAGTGGCAGAAGCCGTGAAGGCGCGCATGGGCGGTGTGGATATCATCGTGCATGTGGTGGGCGGCTCATCCGCCCCGGCGGGCGGCTTTGCGGCCCTGGGTGAAGACGAGTCGCAGCAGGAGCTGAACCTGAACCTGTTCCCCGCCGTGCGGCTAGACCGCGCCCTGCTGCCGGGCATGCTGGCCCAGGGTGAAGGGGTGATCGTTCACGTGACTTCTATTCAGCGGGAGCTGCCTTTGCCGGAATCCACCACCGCCTACGCGGCGGCCAAGGCGGCGCTCTCGACTTACAGCAAGAGTTTGTCGAAGGAGGTGTCGCCGCAAGGCGTTCGAGTGGTGCGCGTCTCGCCGGGTTGGATCGAGACGGAGGCTGCCGTTGCCTTGGCAGAGCGGCTGGCCGAGCAGGCAGGCACCGATTACGAGGGGGGCAAGCAGATCATCATGGGCGCGCTGGGCGGCATTCCGCTGGGCAGGCCCTCTACCCCGGCGGAAGTGGCGAACCTGATTGCGTTCGTGGCCTCGCCGCTGGCGGGCTCGATTACGGGCACGGAGTTCGTGATAGATGGAGGCACGGTACCGGTGGTGTAGCGCTTGAGTCGGCGGGTATCTCAATTGCCGTTGGCGTCGGCGGGCGACGGCCCCTAGACTGAAGCTTCGTTTCTCTTAAGATACCCGGCCTATGCGCGTGTTTTCTAATCCGGTCGGTGCCGGTTCACTCTGGTTCGATAATTTGGTCACGGCGGATGGTGTGCCGGTGGCCTACGACCCCCAGGCGCGGGCGTTCATTCCCATGCCGCCCTTCTGCGCCAACCGCGAGGTGATTGGCTGTAACTGGATTGCCCCGAAGCAGGGCGAGTTCTGTCGCGCCTGCGCGATGACCGCCCTGGCGCCAGACCCTTCCATTTCCGATGCGATACCCCATTGGGCGCACACCGAGGCGGCCAAGCGCTGGGTCATCGATAATCTGGCCGCTGGCACTGGTTTCGCCCGGAAGACCCGGGCGCGCCGCCGGTGTTTCATATGTTGGCAGAAGGCGGTACGCCGGTACCCATGGGACACGTGGGGGGCGTGGTGACGATTAGCGTGGCGGAAGCGGATGCCGTGCTGCGCACCACCCGTAAAGAGGCGCTGGATGAACCCTACCGCACCATGATTGGCCATATGCGCCATGAAATCGCCCATATGCTGTGGTGGCGGCTTAGCCTGCGAGAGGATTTTCTGACGGCCTTCCGCGAGACGTTTGGCGATGAGCGGGAAGACTACCCGGCGGCGCTGCAGCGCCACTACCAAAACGGCCCGCCGGCGGATTGGCAAACGCGCTTTCTTTCCACCTATGCCTCTTCCCACCCCCACGAGGATTGGGCAGAAACCGCCTCGCACCTGCTGCACCTGACGGATATCACCGACAGCTTCGTATCGTCGGGCATGACCTCGCCCGCGCTACCGGACGACCACAACTGGGATGCCTACGCAGAGCCGGACGCCGAGCGGCTGATACATATTGCGGCCTCTTTGGTAGCGGGCGTGAACCACGTGAATCGCTCGATGGGCCTGTCGGATCTCTATCCTTTCGTGCTCTCAGATGTGGCCCTGCGCAAGCTGGCATTCGTTCACGACTGGCTGCGGCGTGGGGCACAAGGGCTGTAAACCACGTGCGCTTCGCTCGATGCGATCTAGTGAAGCCCCAACGCCTCGATCACCGCTGCCACCTGCTGGCGGGCCTCCCCTTGCAGGGTGTTCAGCGGCTGAGGCAGGCAGGGGGCGCTCACGCGGCCAGTGAGTTCGGCCATGGTCGCCACCACCCGCAGGCTGCCACCATAGTCGTGATACAGCGCCCATAGCGGGGCCAAGGCGTCGGAAGAGGCTTGGATTTCTTCGGCGTTGCCCGCTTGGGCGGCGCAGGTGAGCGCCAGCGCGAGTTCTGGGTAGAGCCCGCCGATCACCGAGTACCACGCCTCGCAGCCTGCCAGCAGGCCCGTGGCGGCGGCGGGGTCGCCGCTGATCCCGATGGTCACATCATGAGGAATCAGCGCCCGCAGCCGCGCCACACGAGCGTTGGCCTCGTCTAGATGGTTGGGCACCGGCGGAATTTTGATCGAGCGCACCTGGGGCAGCTCGGCAATGCGCCCGTGCAGTTCGTCGCTGAACGTAAAATGCGTGGTGCCAGGGTTGTCGTACACGCACAGCGGTACGCTGATAGCGCGGCTGATGGTGCTGAACAGGTTGAACACATCGTCATCGGTCAGCTTTTGATAAGAAACAGGCGCTAACAGTAGCCCGCTCGCCCCGGCCTGCTGGGCATGTTCGGCATTGGCCAGCACATCGCGAGTGCGCAGCGCGCCAATGCCCACCACCACGGGCACCCCAGCGGCGTTTTCCACGCCCAGCTTGGCCACCCGAGCCCGCTCTTCCACACTCAAATAGGCGTAGCTTCCAGTGGAGCCCAGCACGCCGATGGAATCCAACTGCGCTTGCGCCAAACGGCTCACTAGCCGGATGAATTCCTGCTCGTGGATGCCCTGCTCGTTCATGGGAGTCAGCGGAAACGCACTCAGACCGGTAAACATGGGGGTGTCCTTTCAGAAATCTTATTGACCGAAACTAAGGCCCAAGCGCAGCGCTTGCAGGCTATCGAGCTGTAACGTGACGTCATCAGAGAACAGCGGGTGGCCTTGTAATTGCACATTGACTGCTGCCTGGGAGCCACGGTAGCTAAGCGTCACGGCAATATTGGCGCTGTCGCTCACCGGGGCCAGCCAATCGTACTCGACGTTATCCACGCTCACCGATGACAGCCCACGGGCTTCTAACTGCTGCTCGACTTCCTTCTCGATCACCACGCCGTAGTAGAAATAGATGCCTGCGTAGCCCAACCCCAGCAGTACCAGCAATGAAAAGAGCTTGCCCATGGTTTTCCTCTGTTTGAGTACACGTGACGTTATCCCGCCGTCAAACGTGGATGAGGCCTGTTTTCTAGAAACAACGGCAAGTTGGGCTTGGTGGATTCAGTAAAACACAGAGCGGGCCATGATGGCCCGCTCTGTGTTTTTGATAGCGCTTTCCCACTTCCTTCAGGCTGGCAAACTGGCATGTTCCTGCTGGGCTTCTCGGCAGCCTCTCACACTCTCCGCCAGCTCTTTGACGAGCCCATGCACCCGCGCCACGGCGTCATCGCCGCGGCTGGCATGTTCGATGCAATCTACCAGTGCAGAACCCACTACCACGGCGTCGCTGAAGCGGCCAATGGTGGCGGCCTGTTCGGCGGTGCGAATGCCGAAGCCCACGGCAATGGGTAGCGGCGTGTGTTCGCGCAGCTGGTGCACGGCGCTTTCCAGACGCTCGGGTGTGGGGGCACTGCCGCCCGTCACACCCGCCACGGAAACGTAGTAGATGAACCCGGAAGCGTTGGCCAGCACCTTGGGTAGCCGCTTGGCATCGGTGGTGGGCGTGGCCAGACGAATGAAATCGATGCCGTGCTTGGCGGCGGGCTGGCATAGCTCTTCGTCGTGCTCGGGGGGCAGGTCCACCACGATCAGCCCGTCAACCCCTGCCTGGGCGGCGTCACTGAGAAAACGCTCGACGCCGTAGCAGTAAATCGGGTTGTAGTAGCCCATCAGCACGATGGGCGTGGTGCTGTTCTGCTCACGGAACTGGCGCACCATTGCCAGCGTTTTGGCCTGGGTCTGGCCCTTTTCCAGGGCGCGCAGGGCAGCCTTTTGAATGGCGGGGCCATCGGCCATGGGGTCGCTGAACGGCATGCCGAGTTCGATGATATCCACACCGGCCTCCGGCAGCCCGTGCAGCAAGCGGCGGGAGGTCTCGGGGTCCGGGTCGCCGGCAGTGAGGTAGCTGACCAGCGCTGGGCGGTTTTGCTGTTTGAGCGCGGCAAAGCAGCTGTCGAGCCGAGAAGTACGTTGCAAGGTAGGTTGCATGGGAGTCTCCTGTATCGCGCTCATGAGTGTTTCATGCCAAAGCGATCACCCAGATGCTGGGCCACGCTGTTCATGTCCTTGTCACCACGTCCGCTGAGGTTGACCACCATCAGGTGCTCGCGGGGCAGTGTCGGCGCACGCTTGGCGACTTCTGCCAGGGCGTGGGCGGTTTCCAGGGCGGGGATGATGCCCTCCTGGCGGCAGCAGATCTGGAAGGCTTCCAGCGCTTCGTCATCGGTGGCAGAGACGTACTCGACCCGCCCCTGCTCGTGCAGCCAGGCGTGTTCGGGGCCAATGCCGGGGTAATCGAGCCCTGCGGAAATGGAGTGGGCGTCGGTAATCTGGCCATCTTCGTTTTGCAGCAGGTAGGTACGGTTACCGTGCAATACGCCGGGGGTGCCGCCGTTGAGGCTGGCGGCGTGCAGGCCGCTCTTGACGCCTTTACCGCCCGCTTCCACACCGACCATGTGCACGCTGTCATCGTTGATGAACGGATAGAAAAGGCCCATGGCGTTGGAGCCGCCGCCCACGCAGGCAATCAGCGAATCCGGCAGGCGGCCCTGCTTTTCGAGCATCTGGGCGCGGGTTTCGTGGCCAATCACCGCTTGGAAATCGCGCACCATGGCCGGGTACGGGTGGGGGCCCGCTACGGTGCCGATGATGTAGAAGGTCTCGTCGACGTTGGTGACCCAGTCGCGCAGCGCTTCGTTCATGGCGTCTTTTAGCGTACCGGTACCGGAAGTGACCGGCACGATCTCCGCGCCCAGCAGCTTCATGCGGAACACGTTGGCCTGCTGACGCTCGATGTCGGTGGCGCCCATGTAGATCACGCAGGGCAGACCAAAGCGCGCGGCGACGGTGGCGGTGGCCACGCCGTGCATGCCCGCGCCGGTTTCCGCGATGATGCGCTTTTTACCCATCTGCTTGGCCAACAACACCTGGCCGATGCAGTTGTTGATCTTGTGCGCGCCGGTGTGGTTCAGCTCTTCACGTTTGAAGTAAATGCTCGCGCCGCCGAAGTGCTCGGTGAGGCGCTCGGCAAAATAGAGCGGGTTGGGGCGCCCTACGTAGTCGCCTTGAAAATAGGCGAGCTGGCGCTGGAATTCGGGGTCGTTTTTGGCGGTGGTGTACTCATCCTGCAGCTCGAGAATCAGCGGCATCAGAGTTTCGGCCACAAAGCGGCCACCAAAGCTGCCAAACATGCCGTTGGCATCGGGTAGGCTCAAGGGTTGGTTCATCATGACCTCTGCGTTTTGGGTGCGATTTAGGTTTGTGAAGACGTTAGCGCAGGCAGGCGGGAAGAAAAATCGATAAGATGGCAAGCACCTGTGAGTTTTACGCAACTGTTTCAGGAGACCCCATGCAAAACAGCCTGCCGCCCTTGAGCGCCCTGCGCGCCTTTGAAGCCACTGCCCGGCTAGGCAGCGTGACCGCTGCTGCCGATGAGCTGAGCGTGACCCACGGCGCGGTAAGTCGCCAGCTAAAGAGCCTGGATGAGCATTTTGGCGTGGCGCTGTTCACCAAGTCCGGGCGCGGGTTGGTACTTACCCACCACGGCGAACGGCTGCAAAGCGGCGTGGGCGAAGCCTTTGCAAAACTGAGGGATGGTTGCACGTTGCTCAAGCATGAGGTGGAAGAAGCGCCGTTTACCCTGGCCTGCCCCGGCAGTCTGCTGGCCCGCTGGCTGATTCCTCGTTTAGACCGCTTGAACCAAGCGCTGCCGGAGCTAAAACTTCAGGTGGTGGTGAGCGATGCCGAGCAGCCTGGGCAGCTGGAAACCAGTGTCACGCTGGCCTTTTTCGAACCGCCCTGGCCTGAAGAGGGTGAATTGATCACGCTGATGCCTGAGGAAATTTGCGCCGTCGCCAGCCCCCGCTTGGCCAGCGCTTGCCAAAACGCTGATCCGGCAACGCTATTTGCCAATAAGCTCCTTTATACCGCCTCGCGCCCCCAAGCGTGGCCCCAGTGGGCAGCCGCTCAAAAGTTGAATGGCAGCACCTTGGAAACGGCTCTGAAGAAGGGCCAAGGTTTCGCGCATCTTTATTACTTAATGGAAGCCACCGTAGCGGGCTTGGGGGTAGCTATCGCCCCTAGGCTACTGGTGGAGGACGACCTAAACAGCGGCCGGCTAGTCGCCCCCTGGGGCAGCATCGAAACCCCGGCCAGACTTTGCCTATGGCTACCCAAACACACCAACGCCCGCCGCAGCGAAGCGCTGGTGGATTGGTTACTAAGGGAGTTGAAAGGTTAGAGTCCTACTCGGTGCGGATACACCACGAACGCCAGCTTGTTGCCATCGGGGTCGCGCACATAGGCGGCGTAGAAACCATCGCCATACTGCGGGCGAAAACCCGGTGCGCCTTCGTCGCTTCCGCCGCTTTCCAAGGCGAGGTGATGCAGCGTATCGACCTCTTTGATATCGGCGAATTGGAAAGCGGTCATGGTGCCATTGCCGACGGTGGCCTCGTGACCATCGAAGGGGTAGCCTACGAAGTATTGGGGCACGTTGACATCGTCCGGGTCACCGAATGAGACGCAACTATCATCTTGCCAACAAATATCCAGCCCCATGGCATTGAACAGCGGCGTATAGAACCGCAGAGCACGCGCGAGGTCTTTCGTTCCCACCATGGTATAGGCCAGCATGCGCGTTCTCCTTACAAGCGATGGACATATACAGGTTATGCCATAACGCCAAACAATCGGCCAATCAGCGATGTCAACGCCATGGCCAGCGCGCCCCAGAACAGGACACGCAGTGCAGCAGCACGTATCGGTGCACCGCCCACTTTGGCCGCCAGTGCACCTAACAGCGCCAGCAGCGCTAGAGAGGTCACGGCGACCAAGGGAATCAGCAACAGGGTGGGAGCCCACCACGCCATCAGAAGCGGTATTAGCGCGCCAATGGTGAACATCGCCGCCGAAGAAAACGCTGCTTGCAATGGCTTTGCTTGGCTCACCACGGTGATGCCGATTTCATCTCGGGCATGGGTGCCCAAGGCATCTTTTTGCATCAATTGCTCTGCCACTTGTCTGGCAAGCTCAGGCGTTAAACCTCGCTCGACATAAATGGAGGCCAGCTCCTCTTTTTCGGCTTCATAATGATGCGTCAGCGCGTTGCGCTCAATGGCTAAATCGGCACGTTCTGTGTCGGATTGCGAGCTTACCGAGACGTACTCCCCGGCCGCCATCGACATTGCCCCAGCCACCAACCCAGCAAGCCCCGCCAATAAAATATCGCTTTGTGCGGTAGACGCTGCGGCCACTCCAAGAATCAGGCTGCTGGTAGAAACAATGCCATCATTAGCTCCCAGTACAGCAGCTCTTAACCAGCCAGAGCGGTGAGAGCGGTGATGCTCTTGGTGGATCATGGCGTCTCCTGAGGAAGAGGCTGTTGTCGCCTTCGTTTACTCAGCTTAGTTCATTGGGCGGGCACTACCTTCAATAGTTGCCCTTCCTCACTGTCAGTCAGCAAATAGACTGCGCCCTCGGGGCCTACTCGCACGTCACGAATGCGCGCATCCAGCTCACCAAACAGCCCCTCTATGTCTTCGGCGCTGCCGTCTTCCTGCCAGCGTACCCGACGCACCTCACGATTGACCAATGCCCCCACCAGCAGGTCGCCCTGCCACTCGGGGAACAGCTCGCCCCGATAGACGGCCATGCCCGAAGGGGCGATAGAAGGCGTCCACTCCAGCGCCGGGGGCTGCATGCCGGGGTATTCTGTAAACGGCGAGACTCTGGCCCAGGTGTAATCCAGCCCGCCGGTGGCAATTGGCCAGCCGTAGTTGTTGCCGGGTTGGATGAGGTTGAGCTCATCTCCGCCTCGCGGGCCATGCTCGTGGGCAAACAGCTGCTGGCGCTGGGCGTCGTAGACCAGCCCCTGCACGTTGCGATGGCCAATACTGTAGAGCTCGGGCAGTGCATCGGCCTGAGCCAGGAAGGGGTTGTCGTCGGGCACGCTGCCATCGGCATTCAGGCGCACGATGCTGCCGATATGGCTGTTCACCCGCTGGGCATCTTCACGGTTATCGAAACCATCGCCCAGGGTGAGGATCAGCGTGTCATCCGGCAACCATGCCAGGCGCCCCCCATAGTGGGCATCGCCACGCTTGGCGGGGTGAACCCGAAAAATCTCTTCCACCTGCTCCAAACGCATATCGCCCAGGGTGGCCCGAGCCAGGCAGGCATGATTGGCACTGGCCGTACCGCAGGCGTAGCTGAGGTAGAGCTGTTGATTGGTCTCGAACTGGGGAGAAAGCAGCACATCGAACAACCCCGATTGCCCAGAGGCAAACACCTCCGGCACGCCATCGAGGTCGGCCAGCGTCTGGCCGCGGTCATCCAGCAGCAATAGGCGTCCTGGGCGCTCGGTCACCAAAAAGCGGCCATCGGGCAAGAATGCCAGCGACCAAGGGTGCTCCAGCGCATCGGCCAGGGTGTCGATCTGATAGGCCGTTTGGGCTTCGGCAGCGGGCTGAGTCACGGGCAGCACGAAGGCGACCAGCGCCATGGCCAGAGACGTGCGGCCATGGCGCTTGTGCGACGCGGGACACGTCAGCATGGCCAGCAGCCAGCCTGCTATGGCGGCCGTTGCCAGCATGGCGGCCAGCCCACCGGCAGTGCGGGTGGCTGCCACCAGCGTGGGCATGGGCGCAAACGTATTGGTCAGCAGGAAAGTCAGCCATAGCCCGGCCACGGCCGCCAGCGCAAAGGCCAGGCGTCGAAGGCTGGCAGGCCACCGCCGAGTGAGCCAGCCCGCCACGGCCTGGGAGATCAGAAACCCCGCCAGAAACAGCCCTGCGTAAACGGGCGCAAAGTGAAGAAGATCCTGTGCCGTGGTCGAAAGCCGTGTACCCAGGGGAATGGCCACCCCCAACGCCTGCAACTCACTCAGGTTCAATTGGGTTTGCACGACGCTGCCCAACACGACCCCGATGACCACCGCAAACAGCACACGAAGTGCCAGCGCCCCCCTACCCTTCTTCTGACTCATGATGTTCTCCACATTGAGCGTATTTTCCTACCAGCATACCTTTAATTGCCATCTTGTTCGTGGAGAGTGCTGGGAAAGTGCTGAATGAACACGCTGCCACGGGGAGTGCGTCCGATTCTTCAGGGAGTGCGTGCGTTTTTAATAGACAGACGTTATGTCCTTGATAAATATTACCTATTCCACGGAGCCACCATGCCGCGCTATACGAGTACTGCTGCCGCACTGACGGCACTCATGACCGTTGCTACTGCCGGGGTCGCCAGCGAGCCGCCGCTGGCCCAGCAGTTGAACGCCTTGGAAAACTTTCAGGTCATCGCGCATCGTGGCGCCAGCGGTCACGCTCCCGAAAGCACGATGCCCGCCTACGAGCTGGCTCACGAGTGGGGCGTGGACTATCTGGAGCTGGACGCTCAGCTCACCGCCGATGGCAAAGTGGTCATTTTTCATGACAACACGCTGGAACGTACCAGTAACGGTGAAGGGCATATCCATGAGCACACACTGGCCGAACTGAAGGCGCTGGATACCGGCAGCTGGTTCAACGAAGCAAACCCCGCGCAAGCGTCGGATGACTTTGTCGGTTTACCCATGCTGACGCTGGAGGAACTGTTCGATCACTTCGGGCATACCACCCGCTATTATATCGAAACCAAGTCACCCCACTTGAACCCAGGCCTGGAAGCCGCGCTGGTAGAGCGCCTGGAGGCCTACGACCTTGTACAGGAAGGCCGTGTACTGGTGCAGTCGTTTGCTCAGGAAAGCCTGCTGAAAATACAGGCGCTCAATCCTGAGATCCCGCTGGTGCAACTGTTGTGGTACTCCCCTGGCGAGGGCGAAGGCTCCCCCTTGGTCGAGTGGAACGACACCACGCCCGGGCCCGCCCAGATGCGTGCCAGCGACTTTCAGCGCATCGCCGAATACGCCGTCGGGATCGGCACCAACGCCCAGCGTGATGGGCAGGACGTGATCGATGCCGACTTTATTCGTCTGGCCCAGCAGAACGGCCTGCCAGTGCACGTTTACACCATCAACGAGCGCCCAGAGATGGAGCGCCTGATGCGCATGGGAGTCAACGGACTGTTTACGGATTACCCGGACCGCCTACAGTCACTGATCGTTGAATAAGCATGCTTTTTCAAGTGCTGACGATCGTTACCCTGTCGCGCTTTTAGCGTACTATCTTTCTAATATAAAAATGACAAGAACGGCAGGGTCGAGACGGAAGCGTTGTTAGGTCATCGTTTGTACGTTGCAGGGGGATTTCCCATTCTTACACCCATGACACACGGCACTTGTTCCTGGTGCCCTTGCTGAACGTGATGCCACGGAGACCCTGTCGCGCCTATGGGCTGCTGGCCTTGATCTGGCTATGGCTGGTGCCCGCCTGTGCCCTGGCCGAAGCCGAGCCGACCGAGTCGTTCACGGCGATCGTTCTCGTGGCTCACCCGGACATCGAACTTTCAGCGCTGCCACGGGATGCCCTTCGCGCCATGTTTGCCATGCGCCAACGCACCTGGCCTGGCGGCCAGGCCATGCAGGTTTTTGTGTTACCCAATCGCGACCCTGTACATGCCCGCTTTGCCAAGGAGATGCTGGCCGTCTACCCGCATCAGCTGCAGCTCGCCTGGGACAGGATGGTGTTTTCTGGCATGGGGCAAGCGCCCCACCGTGTACGCGACCAAGTGGATATGCGCGAGCGAGTTGCCCGCACTCCCGGCGCGCTAGGCTACCTTGAGCGGGAGTACCTGGATGAAAGCGTCCGTGTCATTTCCATGGAGTAAGCGCTTGGGGCAGCGCTGCGCCCTGGCGGGTTTGCTGGCCTGGCTGCCCATGGCAGGCATGGCCCAAGAGCCCCCCACCGACACCCTTCAGGTGCACGGGTTTCTCAGCCAGGCACTGGTCATCACCGACCATAACGACTTCTTTGGCCCCAGTAGCGACAAGGGCAGCCTGGAGTATACCGAACTGGGGTTGAACGCCTCGTTTCGCCCACACCGCCGGGTGCTGGTGGCAGGCCAACTGCTCAGCCGCCGTGCGGGAGGCGATACCAGCGATGCGGCCCCCACCCTCGACTACGGCGTGGTGGATTACCAGATGCTGTCCAGCCCGGCGCGCACGCTGGGGGTTCAGGCAGGCCGCTTCAAGAACCCATTTGGACTCTACAACCAGACCCGGGACGTGGCCTTTACACGCCCGAGCATTTTGCTGCCTCAATCCATCTACTTTGACCGCAC
Source organism: Halomonas sp. KM007 (assembly GCF_050709225.1). NCBI lineage: Bacteria > Pseudomonadati > Pseudomonadota > Gammaproteobacteria > Oceanospirillales > Halomonadaceae > Halomonas > Halomonas sp. KM007. The sequence continues at coordinate 850,286 of NZ_CP136131.1, forward strand.
CCGCGCACTGGGGCTGGCGGCAGATGGTATCAGCCTATATGCCGAGGAGCATACCGCGGCGGGTACGTGGCGCTTGAGAGGCGGCCTGGGTCGCCCGCAGACGGACTCAGAGCTATCCGACCAGCTGTTTGGCGGCATGGCCCAACGAGTGTCAGCCTCCGAGCCCTCGGCCATCGCGCAGCTGCTCTTCGAAGACCACAGCGGCCAGTGGGTAGCGGCATTGAGCACGGCCTCGGTGCACCTGGATGCCACGCTCGTGGGTCAGGCGGCCGACTTCGAGTTTCAACCGTGGATCGCTTCCTTGCAGTACGACCAGGAGTACTGGAGCGTGACCGCCGAATACGCGCTGCGCCAGCAGGCCCTGAGCGGCGATAACCTGCCACGCACGTTCGATATCACGGGTGAAAGCTGGTATGTCCAGTACCAGCGGCGCTTCTCTCCCGACTGGAGCGGCCTGATTCGCTTCGACCGGCTGGTCAACGATACCGAGGACCGTTCGGGCCGCGCCTACGAACGGGCCGGGTTCGGTCCTGCGCATTCCCAATTCGCCGATGACATCACTCTGGGCGTGCAGTGGACACCCACGCCCCAGCTCATGCTGTCGGGGGAGTATCACTACGTGGATGGCACCGGTTGGCTGCCTCGGCAAGACAACCCCGATGCCGGCCTGACCCGCAAGCATTGGAACATGCTGCTGTTTCAACTCTCTCTGCGCTTTTAAACCCTGCCACCGGGATCTGTCTCGATGAATCAGTCCAGCCCACCCGTCAAGCGTCGCTCGAGTCTTGCCTGGCGTGTCATTGCGCCTAGCAGCTTGCTGCTGCTGGTGCTGGTGGCCCTGTTCATCTGGCTTGGCCATCATCACCTGACCCAGCAGCTCGAACAGAGCCGTCAGGGGCATCATGAGCGTCAACAGCGAGAAATCCGTCTGGCCATGCAGCGCTCTGCCGATAACCTGCGCCAGTTGGCAGGCTTGACAGCAAACGCCCCCGACCTGGGCAATGCCTTGGCTCAGAACGATGATGAAGGCCTACGCACGGTGCTGGCAGCCCAGTGGCCTTCGCTGCAGTTGGAAGCCGGGGTGGATGGCGTGTTCGTCTTCGATCGTCAGGGGCAGCAGCGTGGGCAGTCCGGGATGGGCTCCCCGGATATGGAGCTGCCCATTCGCGGTTGGGTAGACGACCTGCTGGCGCGAGAGATTCCCATCAAGACGCTGCGCTGTACCACCAGCTGCCAGCAATATGCGGCGGTGCCGATTCTGGTGGATGGCGACAGCATCGGCATGGTCATGCTGTCTCGTTCGCTTGCCGACGTCACCCGCGAAGCCAAGGAGGTCTCGGGTAGCGAAGTAGCGCTGATGGTCACGGGCCACGTCGAGGGTGACTCCAACGACCCATCGCGATACCTGCCAGGCTGGAACGGTCATCTGGTGGCCATCACCAACCGAGAACCTACCCTGCCGCTGCTGGAGCAGGCCTCGTTGGCAACGCCGATCTACCAGTTGGCAGACACGCCTTTCAGCATGGAGTACGCCGGACGCTACCTGGAGCTGAGCGCGGTTTACATGGAAGACGATGCCGATTGGCGCAGCACCAGCTATTTTCTGTTGATTTCAGACATCACGACGCAAACGACGGCCATTCAGCGGGCCACCAACACGCTGCTGGCGCTGGGCGTGGCGGGCTGGCTGGCGGCGGAATTGCTGCTGCTGGCGATTCTGCTCGGGCCCATGGCGCGGCTGCGCCGTGTAGCGGCCCTGTTACCGGCGCTGTCGGATGGGCAGTTTCAGCGCGTGCGCACCCGCCTGCCCATGACGACCCCCAGGCGCTCCAATGAGATCGACATACTGGAAAATGCCACGCGCACCCTGGCCGACCAGTTGGAGCGTCTGGAGTCGTCGGTACATGATCACAGCGGCCAACTGGCCGAGCGTATCGAGGAGTTGGCCAGCGAGCGCGATTTCGTCAATAGCCTGCTGGATACGGCCCAGGTGTTCATTGTCGTGCAAACGGCCACTGGGCGCATTCAACGAGTCAATGAATATACCCGCAGCCGCCTGGGGTTGGCTGACCAGGATCTGGTAGGCCGCCATTTTTACGACATCTTCGACAGCTCTGCCCACCCTCTGCCAGGGGGAGCGGAGCACCGCAACGCGCAGCCCGCAGGCCAGTTCGCCAGCCATCAGCAGGAAGAGAAAACCCTGCATACCCAGGACAAGCGCTACGCCACCGTGGCCTGGTACCATGCGCCACTCACCAGCAGCCATCGGGAGCGGGGAGCACGCATTTCGGTAGGTCTGGACATCACCGAGCGCAAAGCTGCCGAAGAGCGTTTGACCTGGCTGGCCGAACACGACCCACTCACCGAGCTGTACAACCGTCGATATTTCCAGGACGCGGTTCAGCACGCCCTGCTGTGTCAGAGCGAAGGCGCCATCGTGCTGCTCGACCTCAACGAGTTCAAGGAGGTCAATGAGCTGAGCGGGCACCATGTGGGCGACCACCTGCTGCGTGAAGTTGCCGAAACGCTGTTCATCAATCTCGGGCAGCGTGGCACGATTGCCAGGCTGGGGGGCGATGAGTTTGCCCTGTTGCTGGAAGGGGTGAACAGCGAGCAAGCCATCAGCGTCGCCGACTATATCAACCAGTTGCTGAGCAGCATTGGCTTCCAGGCCGCAGGCCGGAAACATCATATCTCTGCCAGCATGGGGATCGCGCTGTTCCCGGCCCATGGGCAGACTTCTGCCGACCTGCTGGCCAGCGCCGACATGGCCATGTACAAGGCCAAAGAGAGCAGCAATCAGGATTGGTACCTGCTGTCCCAGGCCGAAAATGCCAAGGATGAGCTGCAGGAGCGGGTGTATTGGGTAGAACAGCTGCACAACGCGCTGGAACACGAGCAGTTCGAGCTGATGGTGCAGCCCATCGTGCGCCTCAAGGATCACGATATCAAACATTACGAAGTGCTGGTCCGCATGCGACACCCGGATGGCAGTCTGGTGGCGCCTCAGCACTTCATTCCGGTCGCCGAGCAGAGCGGCCTGGTAGTCGCTCTGGACCGCTGGGTCATCAGGCACAGTCTGCAAGCCTTGGGCAAGCTGCAGGAGCGCGGTGTTTCGCTGGCCGTGAACCTGTCGGGGCAGTCGCTTCACGACCTGGGCTTGAAACAGTACCTCACCGACGAGCTGCGCAGCAGCGGTGCCGACCCTCACCACCTGATTCTCGAAGTCACGGAAACGGCAGCCATCACCGACTTTTCCACCGCCCGCAACGTATTGCAAACGTTCAGAGACCTGGGCTGCCGTACCGCGCTGGACGACTTTGGCATCGGCTTCAGCAGTTTCCATTATCTTGGCCAACTGCCGGTGGATTACATCAAGATCGATGGCTCGTTCATTCGTAGCCTGCTGATCAATCCCGACAGCCATACCATCGTCAAAGCAATTGCCGACATTGCCAAGGGGTTCGGTAAACAGACCATCGCTGAATTCGTTGATCAGGCACCGTTGACGCCTATTCTGCAAGAGTACGGCATTACCTATGGACAAGGGTTCTATTTGGGCAAACCCATCCCATTAACGCAGCTCATACAAGGATAACGATGGTGATCACGCCGGCTGCGAGCCTGGCGCCTCCTGGCGAGTGAACTCCTGTGGCGCGACGCTCGCGAACTTTTCGGCAAAGAACAGCAGCGTTTCAGGATGGCGAAAGCGCTGCTCGAACGTCTCCTGACCTTTGGGGGTGCGGCGGGTAACGCTGGCCTGATAGGCACTGCCTACTTTGGAGACGCGGACACTGTTCTCGTGACCCGGCTCCCGGTGATACGCCGTGACGTTGGACTGCTGCTCCAGCAGTTGGGCCAGCTTCGACGCGGCCACTCGCTCTTCTTCACTGGCCCACAGCGGCTGGTCTCGATTGCCGTAGTGATAGAGCATGACGGCCAGGATGAGGGCAAAGATGCTGCTGATGAGCATCCAGGTCAGTTCTACGCCCGCCACTGGCGTACTCAGCAGAATGCCCATCTGCACCAGGCTTCCCACGGCAAACACCAGCGCCAGCGGCCGCCACATGCGCTGATTCATGACGCCTCGGTTGAGCATGTATCCCCACAGCCCCACGACCCCCAACACCCCAAAGAACAGGTGCACCAGCGCCAGCGGTGTCCCGCCCCCGAAGAGAATGGCAATGACGCCCATCACGGGCAGCAGGCTGTAAAGCCCAGCGAAGAGAAGGTAGGCACGCTGTAGGGACATGAAGGGCTCCTTATTTCATGGTAAAGCCACGCTTCACTAGAAAGTCACGCATGTGGGGGCGCAGCTTGTTGTCGAACAGAGGGGTGAGGTTGTGCGACCAGTCACTGTTTTTATTGCCGCTACTGCGTGATTGGTAGTAGGCCCGCATGGTGTCATCGAAGGCCACGACCTGATCACTGTCTTCAGTGTAGTAGTCCTCTTTCAGAATCGCCTCCACGGGCAGCCTGGGCTTGACCTCCGGCTGATGGTCCGGGTAGCCCAGACACATGCCGAATACCGGGTACACATGGGGCGGCAGTTTGAGCAGTTCACTGACGGCCTCGGGGTTGTTGCGAATCCCGCCGATGTAGCAGATGCCCAGCCCTTCCGACTCGGCCGCCACGGCCACGTTTTGGGCCATCAGCGCCGTGTCCACGGTGGCCACCAGCAGTTGCTCGGTCATGCCGCGCTCTACGTTGGCGCCAGTACGCGCCGAGGCTTCGGTAGGACGCTTCATGTCGGCGCAGAACACCAGAAATACCGCACTGCTGGCCACATAGCCCTGGCCACCGGACAGTTCGGCCAGTTGCTCTCGGTTGGCTGCATCTTTCACGTGAATCACGCTGTACGCCTGCACATGGCTGGAGGTCGCCGCCGCCTGCCCAGCCTTGATCAGCTCCAGGAGCAGCCCACGGGGAATCTCCTGGTCGGTGAATTTACGAATGGAACGGTGGGACTGCAAGAGCTTGATAACGTCGTTCATGGTGCCTCGGGGTGTGGTGTATGGATTGTCAAACAAAGATGACCAGCTTACGTGAAACGTGATGGAACCAGTATAGCGTCAGGATATGTCACCAACGGCCAAGACAGTGCGCATCAACAACTGAAATACGCTGTGTGACTGGGGCTTATCCAGCGGATGGCTATACTGTAAAAAGCGTTATTCTAATACAGTGTTTCACTCTGAATAATCGCACCACTGAATAACGATGCCAGGATACCGCCATGACAAACGCCTCACATACCCCGCCTGGGCAAGCATGGAATGCTAGCCAGTACGCGGAAAACGCATCTTTCGTGCCCAAGCTGGGCCACGAGGTGCTGAAGCTGCTCGCCCCTCAGCCGGGTGAGCGCATTCTGGATCTGGGCTGCGGTGATGGCGTATTGAGCGAGCGCATCATGCAGCTGGGCGCTGACGTGCTGGGCGTCGATGCGTCGGCGGAAATGGTCGCGGCGGCGCAGCAGCGCGGCGTGACGGCCAGAATTGTCGATGGCCACCAACTGCCCTTCGACCACGAGTTCGATGCGGTTTTCAGCAATGCCGCCCTGCACTGGATGCTCGACCCTCAGGCCGTGTTGGCAGGCGTCAAGCGAGCCCTCAAGCCTGGGGGGCGCTTTGTGGCCGAGTTTGGTGGGCACGGTAACGTGGCGGCCATCTGCACCGCGCTGATTGCTTCGCTGCAGTTCCGTGGTATCAGCTCCAAAGGGCGTCACCCGTGGTATTTCCCGACGGCAGAGGAGTACGCCAACCTGCTGCAAACCGTGGGCTTTCGTATCGACAGCATCGAGCTCATCCCGCGCCCTACGCCGCTGCCCAAGGGCATGGCCAACTGGCTGGACACCTTTGCCAGTCCGTTCTTCCACGGCCTGGATGATGATCTGAAAGATGCCGTGTTCGATAATGCGGTCAACCTGCTGGCGCATAGCCTGAGCGATGGTCGCGGCAACTGGACCGCCGACTACGTGCGCCTACGCGTGGTGGCCCACGCCTGAAAGAAAACGCGCCCTGAGCACGTCGTGCGCTCAGGGGGCGTCCTGTAACCTTCCTTGGACCTTCCTTTTTAGAACTCGTCCCACTCGTCCTGCTGTGTCTGGGTAGACTTGGCTTTGGGCATCGGGGCGGGTGCTTGTCGCCCAAGAGCGGGCGCTGTCTCCTGCGGCGCAGGCGACAATTGCTCGCCAGCAGCCAGCCGGAAGGTGGAGATCAGTTCTGCCAGACCGCTGGCCTGGCCCTCCAGGGCCGTGGCCGCCGCGCTGGTTTCCTGCACAAGCGCCGCGTTCTGCTGGGTCACCGAATCCATTTCGGTCAACGCCGCATTGATCTGCTCGATCCCTCCTCTCTGTTCACGGGTTGCCGTGGAAATTTCACCCACCAGCGTGGTGACCTGACGAATGGCGTCCACCGTCTGATGGATGGTTTGCCCGCTGCGCTCGGCCTGACTGGCACCGCTGGTGATTTGCGTCGTGGTTTGCTCGATGAGGCCGCGAATCTCCTTGGCCGACTCGGCACTGCGGGTAGCGAGAGAACGCACCTCGCTGGCCACCACGGCAAAGCCGCGCCCCTGCTCACCGGCTCGGGCCGCTTCCACGGAGGCATTGAGCGCCAGGATATTGGTCTGGAAGGCAATCGAGTCGATCACGCCAATGATGTCGTTCACCCTGTCGGCGCTGGCCGCAATATCCCGCATCAGTTGCACGGTTCGCTCGACCTCGTCGCCACTCAGCTCTGCCGACTGCGATGCCGCCACGGAGAGCTGGTCGGCCTGCTGGGCGATATCCGCATTGGTGCCCACCGTGGTCGCCATCTGCTCCATGCTGGAAGCCGTTTGCTGAAGCGCGGCGGCCTGCTGCTCGGTACGCGAGGAGAGGTCCTGGCTGCCGGAGGAAATCTCGCTGGCCCCGCTGTAGACGTGTTCACTGCTGCTGCGCAACGAGAGGACCAGCGTTCTGAGCTTTTCCTGCATGGCGGCCAGCCCAATGAACAGCTGGCCAATCTCGTTACGGCCGCGGTCTTCGATACGCCCGGTCAGGTCGCCGTCGGCAATGCGCGCAAAGTGGTCCAGCGCCTGGCGCAGCGGCGTAACCACCCCGCGCACCATGGCAATACGAATGACCAGCGCCGCCAACAGTGAAAACAGCAGTAGACCAATGGCGATGGCACCTACCCAGGTCGCGACTCGCTCAACCTGTTGCATCACCTGCTGACCACGAGATTCGGTATAGGCCACAAAATCGCTCATCGCCGTATCCAGACGCGCGCTATGCTCGCCCAGCTCCGCCTGGCGGCGCTGGATCTGGAAAGGCGGCGCATTCAACAAGGGCTCCAAGCCTTCCACCACAAAGGCTTGATAAGCCTCGGCCACCGCATCTCGGTAGCGGGAAAGCTCACTTTCCGGGGCCACCCCCACAGAGGAGAACTCCTCGAAGTACTGTTGCGCGATCTGCGTGGCCTCCACTGCCTGCCCTTGGCTTTCCTGACCTCTTTCAGGATTGCCCATGGTACTGAAGCTGGCAGCGCGGTCGAGAAAGGTCTGCGCCCGTAAGGCATTGACCTGCATTCGGTTGGCCAGATTGACCAGCCTGACATTGGTATTGTTGATTTCGGCAAGTGCCTGACCGCTGTTGGTATTGGCATAAAAGCCCAGCCCGCTAATCAGGCCGATCATCACCACCAGCACCGCGAGGGCAGCCGTCAGGCTCCATTTTATCGAGAGATGCTTCATGAGTGAGTTCCCTTGTGCTTATTTGTTATGGCGCTGCTCAAGCGCAGAGTAAAACAATCTACGTGAAAAAACGGCACCTCTACGACTTATGTATCAACCATTTTCATCTATGCGATAAACAAAAAAACCCACTCCAACAGGAGCGGGCTGTATCCAGCGAAGGCCACTTAAGCGGGTGTGTTCTTCAACGTGGCCATATCGATCACGAAGCGGTAACGCACGTCACCTTTTTCCATGCGCTCGAAACCTTCATTGATGTCGTTGATATTCAGCATTTCGATATCACAGGTGATGTTCTGGTCGGCACACAGCTGCAAAAGCTCTTCCGTTTCGGCAATCCCGCCGATCAGTGAACCAGCCACCACGCGGCGTTTGAAGACCAGATTGAACGCTTCGATGGTCGGCTCGATGGGCTCCAGCAGCCCGACGATGATATGCGTCCCGTTGTACTTGAGCGCGGCCAGATAGGGGTTGAGGTCATGCTGTACCGGCACGGTATCCAGCATGAAGTCGTAGGTTTCTGCCACGGCCTCCATTTGCGCCGGGTCGCTGGATACCACCACGTGGTCAGCACCGTTTCGCTTGGCTTCCTCTACCTTGGCGTCGGAACGGGTAAATACCGTGACTTCTGCGCCCAGCGCCTTGGCCAGCTTCACGCCCATATGGCCCAGGCCACCCATGCCAATCACCCCGATCTTGTGCCCTTTACTTACCCCGAAATGCTTCAGCGGTGAGTAGGTAGTGATACCGGCGCACAGGATAGGCGCTGCCGAGGCCAGATCGATACCGTCAGGCATCTTGAGCACGAAATGCTCGCTCACCACGATGGCATCGGAATAGCCGCCCTGGGTCAGGGTGCCGTCCTGACGGTCGGGGCTACCGTAGGTCATGGTGAAGCCTTCCAGGCAGTATTGCTCTACGCCCTCCTGGCAGGCCGAACAGGTGCGGCAGGAATCGACCATACAGCCCACCCCTACCAGATCGCCTACCTGGAAGCGGCTGACGTCGCTGCCCACGGCGGTCACGCGGCCGACGATCTCGTGGCCGGGCACGACGGGGTATTGGCTCATGCCCCAGTCGTTACGCGCAAAGTGCAGGTCACTGTGGCATACGCCACAGTAGAGAATTTCGATGGCAACGTCGTCGGCACGGGGCGAACGACGTTCAAAGGTAAACGGCGCGAGGGGTTTGTCTGCGGAAAACGCGGCGTACGATTTTGCCTGGCTCATGGAAACTCCTTGGTAAGGCATCCCGCCCATGCGAGAGAAGTCTCCATTATTGGCCGTACCGCCGCGGTTAGCGATGAACGAAGCTCCGATTTTTTTGCCTATTTCTCCATAAAGGCGTAATAAAATAACAAAAACGCGCGCAAAAAAGTCACAATTGTCCTAAACGAACTGATGACAGTCTCGCCTATGGAGCCCCCATGGCCACCAACACCGCTGCGGGCAACGCCCTCGCTCAGTGCCTTTTTCCCTTGATTCGACGGGAAGGAATGAACGCCTCGGCTCTGCCACGGGTCAGCCTGCTGTACCTGAAACGGCATCAGCCGCGCACCCCGCTCATGTACGAACCGGGGCTGACGATCATTGCCCAAGGGCGAAAGATCGGTTACCTGGGTGACCGCGAGATTCACTACAACCCTGGACACTATCTCGTTCAGACCCTGCCGCTGCCTTTCGAGTGCGAAACACACGGCTCCGAAGAGGCGCCGCTGCTGGGTATTTCGGTCTCTCTGGACCCCGCGCTGCTCAACGAGCTGGTCACCGCCATGGGCGAACAAGGGCCGCTCGTAAAAACCCCCAGACCCATGGCCTCGGTGGCCATGAACGAAGGCATGCAGGCTGCGGTTCTGCGGCTTGCTCACACCCTGCACGACGAAGTGGAGTGCCGCATCATGGGGGCAGCGCGTATACGTGATGTGGTGTTCGAAGCGCTCAAGGGGGAGCAGGGGCAAGCGCTACGCGCGCTGGTCAGCGGCCATGGCCACTATGCGAGAATCGTGCAGGTGCTTTCCCACCTGCATGCTCATTTTGCCGATCCGTTTTCGGTGGAACAGCTGGCCCAGCAGGCCAACATGAGCGTCTCGACCTTTCATCAGCACTTCAAGCAGATCACCCGGGCTTCCCCAGCGCAGTACGTGAAGCGGCTGCGGCTATTGAAGGCTCAGCAGCTATTGCGGCAGGACCGCCATAACGTCAACCAGACCGCCCTGGCCGTCGGCTACCGCAGCGTGCCTCAGTTCAGCCGCGACTATAAGCGTTACTTTGGCGAGCCACCGCTACAGCATCGCCGACAGGAGCAGGCCATGGGCGCCTGACAAGCGCCCTGTCGGCGACCCAAGTGCGCTTATTTGGCAAAAATCTGGCTCTTGTCCTTGAACGCCTTGAACTCCAGCGCATTGCCGCAGGGGTCGAGCAGGAACATGGTGGCCTGTTCACCCACTTCTCCCTTGAAGCGGATATAGGGCTCGATCACGAAATCGGTATCGCGGGCTTTCAGGCGCTCGGCCAGCGTTTCCCACTCATCCCACTCCAGGATGACACCAAAATGCGGTACCGGCACATTGTGGCCATCCACCGGGTTGGTATGCGCGCTTTCCTGCCCAGGCGTCTTGGGATGCTCGTGAATCACCAGCTGGTGGCCAAAGAAGTTGAAATCCACCCAGTGGTCACTGGAGCGCCCCTCTTCCAGACCAAAGACATCGTTGTAGAAAGCGCGTGCCAGCGGCACATCGTAAACGGGGATTGCCAAGTGGAAAGGGGAAAGGCTCATGAGAAGCTCCTGTTATCGGGTATGCCGCGATGTGCTGCGTTTATGGTTAGTTCAGCCATCCTAAAAGCGGCCATGCAAAAATAAAATCAATTGTTTTTTGATAAACTCACAAAAAATATTGATGAGTGACCGATGAATGATTCGTGAGCTAAAAACACTGGTGGCCGTGGCCCAGCACGGCACTTTTGCCGCTGCCGGGCAGCAGACCGGGCTGACGCAGGCGGCCGTCAGCGCCCAGATGAAGCGCCTGGAAGCGGAACTGGGGGTCACACTGTTCGAGCGCAGCGGTCGCAATGCCGTCCTCACCTCGCAAGGTCAGGCCACCCTGCAGCAAGCCCGCGCCCTGCTGGCGCTGTACCGAACGCTGGGGGCTGCGGGCACCGACCAGGCCCCCGGCACGCTCATCACGCTAGGCGCCATTGCCTCGTATCAACGTACGCTGCTGCCGGACGTGCTGGCACATTTTCACCGCCACTTTCCTCACTGCCGCAGCCAGGTAGTCCCTGGGCTGTCACTGGGGCTGATGAGCCAGGTGGACGCAGGAGAGCTCGATATGGCCGTGATCATTCGGCCGCCTTTCTCGCTGCACAGCGACCTGCGCTGGCAGCCACTGGCCCATGAACCCTTTCGCCTGTTGGTACCACAGGACTGGTCAGGGAGCGATTGGCGAGCATTGCTGGAGCGTCATCCGTTCGTGCGTTACGACCGGACATCCTTTGGGGGGCGGCAGGTCGAGCGCTTCTTGCGCGATCAGCACTGCCAGGTGCGCGATGTGTGTGAAGTCGATGAACTGGATGCCATCGTTCGGCTGGTGGCCAACGGCGTGGGCGTCGCGCTGGTACCAGAGCCTCGTGCCCTTGACCACTGGCCCAGCGGCATCAGGGCAGTCAGCCTCGGTGAGCACACCTTTCACCGGGATATCGGGGTGGTATATCGAGGCGATCAACCTGGCCACGAGGCAGCCCGCGCTCTGATCGCCCTGTTGGTGGAATACGCCGCATAGCCATGAACGAAACGCACAACGCCAGCCCGAAGGCTGGCGTTGTATAGGCCGAACTTCAGGCGTCCTGCTTACGCCTGTGTCACCTCTGCTTCTTGCTCGCTGTCCTGAGCTTCCGCTTCGTCAGCGGGTTCGGCGTCCTGCTCCGCCTCGTCAGCGGCGTCTTCGACGTCACTTGCCTCGACGGCATCGCCCGCCTGCAGGTTCATGGGCTCGTCAAGCTGCAGGGTTTGTGCCGTATAGGCGCGCACATCACGCAGCAGCTCCGGGTTTTCCGCCAGTTTCTGGCCGTAGGACGGCACGATGGCGGTCAGGGTAGACTGCCACTCTTCGGTGGCCACCTGTTCGGGGAACACACGACCCAGCAGGTTCAGCATGATCGACGGAGCGGTGGAAGCGCCCGGCGAAGCGCCCAGCAGCGCAGCCATGCTGCCATCGGCAGAGCTGATGATTTCGGTACCAAACTGCAGCACGCCGCCCTGCTCTTCATCGTTGCGGATGATCTGCACGCGCTGGCCCGCTGTCCACAGCGACCAATCTTCGGGGTTGGCTTCCGGGTAGAAGTCCTGCAGCGCTTCGAAACGGTCTTCTTCCGACATCATCACCTGGCTGACCAGATAGCGCACGAGGTCAAAGTTATCGACTCCGACCTGCATCATCGGCCAGGTATTGTTCAGCGTCATGGAGCCGAACAGGTCGGTCCAGGAACCTTCTTTCAGGAACTTGCTGGAGAAGGTGGCAAACGGGCCGAAGAACAGCGCGGGTTCACCGTCCAGATAGCGGATATCCAGGTGGGGTACCGACATCGGCGGTGAGCCTTCACCGGCCTTGCCATACACTTTCACCAGATGCTGAGACACGACATCCGGGTTGGTGGTGTAGAGGAACTGGCCACCCACCGGGAAGCCGCCGTAGCCCTCTACTTCAGGAATACCGGTTTCCTGCAGCAGCGGCAGCGCCGCACCTCCCGCACCGATGAAGACGAAGCGTGCATCCACGGTGAACTCATCACCGCTGGTCAAGTCGGCGATACGGACCTGCCAGGTATCGTCGTCATTGCGCTCGAAACCACGCACTTCACTGTTCAGACCCAGCGTGAAGTTGTCGCTCTGGGCCAGAGATTCGATCATCTGGCGCGTTTGCGCACCGTAGTTCACCTCGGTGCCCATCTGCATGCGCGTTGCTGCCACCGGGGTGCCGTCGTCCTCACGACCGGCCATGACCAGCGGCATCCACTCGGCCAGCTCCTGCCAATCCTCGGAGTACTCCATACCGGCGTAGAGCGGGTTCTGTACCATGGTAGCGTGACGCTCGCGCAGGAACGCCACGTCGTCTTCGCCCCATACCAGGCTTAAATGCGGAGAGGTGCTGATGAACGAGCCGGGCTCGCCGAGCATGCCACGGTCCACCTGGTGCGCCCAGAACTGGCGAGACACCTCGAACTGCTCGGTCACGTTGACCGCACGGTCGATGGCCACACTGCCGTCCGACTGTTCAGGGGTGTAGTTCATTTCGCAGAAAGCCGAGTGTCCGGTACCGGCGTTGTTCCAGCCGTTGGAGCTTTCAGCGGCGACTTCATTCAATCGCTCGTAGAGGTGTATGCTCCACTCCGGCTCCAGCTCCTGGAGATAGGTGCCCAGCGTAGCGCTCATGATGCCGCCACCGATCAGCAGGACATCGACCGGTTCATCGGCCGAAACGGGCATTGCTGCTAGCGCCAGCAGCGGCGAGCAGAGTAAAAGACTTAAACGTTTTTGCATGTCATGTCCCTGACGATACAGAAATGACGTGCCGGAGCAGTGAGCGCCCAGCGTCGAGGGGGGTGATTGTCGACGAAAGTCTAACAAAAAACCGTGGGCGCGGAAACATAAAAGAACGCTTAAATGAGAATGAAAGGAATTACCGAATGAAACCCGAAGACCTCGAAAAGCTGGTCTCACGCAAAATGCCCTTCGGCAAATACGAAGGATGGATCATCGCCGACCTGCCTGGTCCCTATCTCAACTGGTTTGCGCGAGAAGGCTTCCCTTCCGGGGAGATTGGCCAGCTGCTGCACTTGATGCACGAAATCGACCATAACGGCCTGAGTGGCCTGCTCGACCTGCTGCGCAAGGCGTGAGTCAACGAAGATTCATGGCCCCCTCGCGCTCGGCCAGGTAGTGCTCCGCGTGGGTCGCGGGGTCCTGCGGAAAGCGACCCAGCGCCACGGCCTTTTCGAAAAACCCGCTGGCCGGACGATCTTCGCCACGCCGACTGATGACCAGCGCCGCGACCAGGGGCCGCCCTGCCACCACGTCCTCTTCCATGAGCCATTCAAGCGCATTGGCCACTTGCGCAATGGTGCCCGGCGGGGTGAGCCCCAGGGCAGCCGCCACTTGCTGATAGGTCATGGGCAGGGCCTGCCGAGGCGCTTGCTCGAGCAGCGCGCGCACTCGGCAGGCGAGCAAAGCCGTTGCCTGGGTGGCGGTCACCTCCGATGAAGAGTGTCTGGGTGAGTGCATGGAGGCGTCCCTCATGGCGGCATCTTGGGTCAGGCGGGAAAAGTGGCCACGCTACCACATCGCTGGCTATGCTGGGCAGAGACGTCATGTTTCCAAGGGGAAAGGTATGACCAGAGCATTCACAAGAACATTCAGCCGTACACGCAACAAAAGCCGCTGGCCCAGCGCGCTGGTCTGGCTGAGCCTGGTGGCGCTGTTGGCGGCCGTGGCCATGCGAGGCCGCCCCAAATGCCGTCGACTACCCCGGTGATGCCACGGCAAGGCAGCAGCAAGCCGCCTACCCTCGAATTCAGCCGCTGCAAGTAGCGGGCGATGCCGTTACTGTACTAGCGGCAGTTATCAGTGTAGGCAAGTGCAGCAAAGTTCAACCGATTGAGAGGCAAACAGCGAACGCCGGGGCGTTCGCTGTCGAGGGAAGGTGAGGTGGATGGAGAAGCGCTTATTTCAAGCGAGCGGGCTGTGATTGAGCATGTCGTCGAGACTGGGACGGTGACTGAGACAATGACTGAGAGGGCAGCGCCGCAGGCTGACGCCCGGCATCGTGGCTCACCTGGAAGCGGCTGACCAGGGAGTGCATGTCCCCCGCACGCTCATCCAGCGTGTGGCTTGCCGCGGAGGCTTCCTGCACCAGCCGTGCGTTCTGATGGGTCACCTGATCCAGTTGCGAAATCGCCTGATTGATTTGATCGATGCCGGCCGACTGCTCTTTGGTGGCATCGGCGATCTCGGTCACATAACGGGTGACCTCGCTGAGGCTGTCGATGATCTCTTGCAGGTGCTGGCTGGAGGCCGTCACCAACTGCTCACCTTCACTGACTTTTTGCACGCTGTCATCGACCAGATGGCGAATCTGGGCAGCCTCTTCGGCACTACGCCCCGCTAGCTTGCGCACTTCCTGGGCGACCACCGCAAACCCACGCCCTTGTTCTCCCGCGCGGGCTGCCTCGACCGACGCATTGAGGGCCAGCAGGTTGGTCTGGAAGGCGATATCGTCGATGGCCTTGATGATCGAAGTAATTTTCTCGCTGGCCTGGCGGATGTCGCTCATGGCTGCAGTGGTACGCTGGGCCACATCCCCGGCTGAGCGAGCCCGCCCATCAACGTTGGTGCTGGCATCTTTGGCCTGGTCGGCGTAGTCCGCCGTCTGTTTGACCGTGGCGGTAATCTGTTCGAGGCTGGACGCGGTTTCTGCCAACGAAGCCGCCTGCTGGTCAGTACGCTGTGACAGGTTCTCGTTACCTGCGGCGATCTGGCGGCTGCTGGAAGCAATGGCTTCGGCGCTTTCGCGGATCTGTGCCACCATAGCTTCGAAGGTGTCCATCATCTGATTGAAGGCCTGGGCGGTTTGCCCGGCTTCATCATTGTGGGCCAGGGCCAGACGCATGGAGAGGTCGGCATTTTCACCCGCAGCACCGCTGATGCTTTCCATTTGGCGGCGCATGGCGATCAACGGACCCAGTACCCGCACCATCGTGCGCCAACCAAAAATGGCCAGCACGCCGATGACGCCCAGCGTGACCAGTACCAGCAGCGTGCGCCCGGCGTTGGCCAGCGTTTCCGCTTCACTGCTGGCACTGGCGGCACGCTCGACGGTGTAGGTTTCGATATCGTTCAGCACGTTGCGCATCTCGTTGGACGCTTGCGCAACGTTCGTGAGAGCCGCCTGTACCTGCTCCCGTTGGGCAAGCTGCTGTTGACGCAATGCGTAAACGGAGTTGGAATCTTCCACCATCAGCGCGTTCAGGTCGGCAATCACCGAGTCCAGCTCACCGATTAGCGCACGCTGTTCGACGGTAGTACTCGGCGCCTCCGCGATGGCGGCCAGCGACTGGCGTGCCAGGGTTACCTGCTGGGCAATCTCATTGGTACGCAGGTTGACCAGCGCATCCACGCTCTCCACCTGCATCATCTGGCGCCCAAGGTCGGAGAGCGTCGCCACGGCCATGCGGGCATTGCCGCTCAGCCGTCCAATGTCCACCCGAGGAGCGAACATGGTGTCCAGCAGTTGGGTCGGTAGCGAGGTCGTACCCTCCTCACGCCAGGCTTCCATTAGCTCACGCTGACGGCGCTCTTCACGCACCTGCGCCAGCGCCGTGCGACCGGCGATGTCTTCGGCACTGTGCATGACCGTGGTGATGGCGGTCTGCATTTGTTGCAGCTGGGAGACCATTTGTGCCGAGAGATTCAAGGCTTCACTGCGTACTTCTTCCAGTGTTTCATCACCCGCTAGCAAGCTCTGGTAGTGAGTGTCCAGTGCACTGAGCTGATTCGACAACGCCGATTGGCTGCTGCGCTCCAATCCGTCTCGCGCACGTGCAAAGCGTTCGTTCAACGCGCTGCGCGAGGTCACGCCGTCAAGGGCCGCCTCGCTGTCGGCCGCCAGCAGGTCGGCATGACGCTGACCAAACGCGCCCATGGTCAATACCATGCTGCGGCTGGCATCCTGCAAAGGAAGTACATCGCTGGTGATGAGGTGTTGAACGTTGATCAGCCGCTGATTCGTCATCCAGCCGGTGCCCGCCAATACCATCGCGCCCAGAACGGCGGCAGCGAATAGGCTAATGAGCATGGCTCGTATGCTTATCGTCTTTTTCATCAGGGGTATTCGCTGTGTCAGTGGTTATACTATTCAAATGATGCTGCGACGCTCATCCAATCGACCAGCTCGAACTGTCCGTTGCGAATGACCGTGGCCCACACGGCATCGCTGGCCTGATGGTCTCCTTCCCCCAGGGTCAGCGGCTCACCTACGCCAATATCGATGGTGCCCAATCCCAGCAAGCCTTCCACGATGGCTTGCCGGTTCGGATTTTCTCCGGCGGTTTTCACCCCTTCCACGAACAGCTTGGCAGCCAGATACCCCTCCAGGGAGATGAAATCCGGCTCGCTGCCGGGCACATGCGCTGCCAACGCCTGGCGGTACTCTTCTACCGCTGGCAGGTCAGCATCCAGTGGTGGCACGACCTGAGTCACGATCACCCCTTCGGCCAGTGGCCCCAGCGCCTCCAGCAGGGCTTGGCTACCCACGAAAGAGACGTTCAGAAACACGCTATCCGGCAGGTCCTGACGCGCTTCGCGGATAAAATCGGCAGCGGGGCCAAAGGTGCCGACAATGATCACCGCACGAGGCACGACAGGGGCCTGAAGAATGGTTGCCAGCCCTTGGTGAACATTGCGGGTACCGCGTGTAAAACGGCCGTGGGCCAGCTGTGAGGTGTCGGTAAAGCCCTCTTCGTGCAAGGCGCGCAGCGCGCCATTGTAACCTGCATCACCAAAGCTGTCGTTCTGCGTGAAAAAGGCAATCTCTTCGGGCTGGATTCCTGCTTCCAATAGCCCCGCCACCATGGCCGCGGTTTCCTGCACATAGCTTGCCCGGTAGTTGATCACATAGCGGTCGGGGGGCGAACGGCGCAAAATGCCAGCGCCAGTAAAGGCGCCGTACAGCAGCGTGTTGTGCTGGTTATGAATGGGGATGGTCACGGCGGCAGTGGGCGTGCCGACGTTACCGATGGCCGCCAGCAAGGAGCTGTCACTGACCAGCTGCCGCGTATGCGCGGCGGCGGGCAACGGCGAGTATTGATCGTCGAAGGCTTGCAGTACCAGCGACTGCCCGTTGACGCCACCTTCGGCATTTACTTTGGCAAAATAAGCCTCGATACCCTGCTGCATACCCGTGCCCAAGGGAGCCGCTGCACCGCTCAACGGTGCCACGATACCCACCTTGAGCTCCGCCAGAGAAAGCGGGGAAGTGAGTAAGCCCGCTACCAGAAGCCACGTTCTCATTTTGTGCATTGCTTTATCCTCAGGGTGCATTGGACAAATATCGGCACAAACCGCTACGACTTTAGTCACCCAAGAGGGCGTTTTTCGGCCTCTAGCCAGGTCGGTCCAGGGCAAAGCGGTCGCTGACTCTGACATAGTCGCTACCTGCCAGGCGCCCCACCGGCTTGAGCGTGTCCAGATGCACGTGGCGGCCATCCCAGACGGACTCATCGGCGTGGATCGATACCACTTTCACCAGGATCAGGCTGCCTGCCAGCGGCTGATCTCCGAAGCGGATCACCTGTACTCGCTGGCAGCCAAAAGCGATGGGCGCCGCTGCAATACGCGGCACGCTCACACCAGGCATGGCAGCCTTTTCCAACCCTGCCAGGGCAAACTCGTCTTCCTGGGACGGCAGGCTGGCGCTGGTAGTATTGAGCGCCTCGATCAAGCCTTCGGTGCCCACATGCACCACGCACTCGCCGACATCTTCCAGATTGCGCAGCGTGTCCTTGGGCTGGGCGCTGCCATCCAGCAGCGGTGAAAAGGCCAAAACGGGAGGGTCGATACTGGCCACGTTGAAAAACGAAAACGGCGCCAGGTTGGCATTGCCCTGGCCATCCTGGGTGGCCACCCAGGCAATGGGTCTGGGGCAAATACTGCCCGACAGCAGACGATACAGTGTTCCGGCACTCAGTGGTGAGGTTTCCAGCAGGGTATCCATGCAGACTCCTTATCAGGCCATGGGACCAGCGCTGCTTCCCATGAAGCCGCTCACTCATCAGAAAAATGACCTCTCTTTGCGTAAGAGGTATTCATTGTCGTAGGGACCGCCTGTTACCAGGCCGTGGAGCCGTGCGGCTGTCAAGTGTGCTAGCCTTATAGACTCATTAGGGTACCAGAGAATTGAATGCTCACTATTTCCAATAGCGTCACGCTGGCCGATTGGGAAATCGATATCAGCCAGATTCGCGCCCAAGGGGCGGGCGGCCAGAACGTCAATAAAGTCGCCTCTGCCGTGCATCTGCGCTTCGACATTGCGCGCTCGACGCTGCCCCCTACCTACAAGGAGCGGCTGATGGCGCTGTCCGACCAGCGGATCAGCAAAGAGGGCGTGGTCATCATCAAGGCACAGAGCTTTCGCACGCTGGAGCTGAACAAGGAAGACGCCTTGAGCCGCTTGCAGGCGTTGATTCAAAGCGTGGCCCGTACGCCGAAGACACGCCGCCCTACCAAGCCTACCAAAGGCTCCCAGCGGCGGCGGGTGGACCACAAGACCCGCAAAGGCAAGATCAAGTCACTGCGTGGTAAAGTGCCGCTGGGTTGACGCCCACTGTGAACCTCCCCCATTTCGAACCGGATACCATGCCCCCATGCCCAACCAGCCTCGTCCTGTGTCACCCTGCCGCCATATTTGCCAGATCAACCCCGAGACGGCGCTGTGCAGCGGCTGCGGGCGCACTCTGGATGAGATTGCCTGCTGGGGCAGCATGACCGACGCAGAGAAAGCGCCCGTCTGGACGCGTATCGAACAGGCCGGTTACCTGGACCTCGGCGATGACGTTACTCCTTGACCGGCGCAGGCTGGGCGTGCCGATCACTCAAGATATTTTCCACCACCTGATAGGCACCTTCCTGGTGGGTGCCTGTACAGGGGCATTGCTGTTTGGCCTCTCTGCCTCGGCTTTTTTCCCCACGCTGTTTGCGCTATGCAACCACACCATGGTGATATTCAGCTGATGCGATGAAATCGAGATGTAGCCATCCACCAGATCACCACAGAGGATGACGCACCTTGTGGGCATCCTGAATCGCCATGGGATGGCAGGAAAATCCCTCGAGCACCTCGCGCTCGCTGGCTTCACTTTCGCCCTGCATATCGACCCAGATATGCGCGCCCTCCTGGCGTTTCCAGACATCGATCAGCGAGAGGTCGCCTTCGCGCACTTCTCCCTCTGGTGTGGTCATCAGACATCGAATCATGTGCTTTCCTTGAATTAACTGGCGTCGGGTGAAGGCAGCACAGGGCTTGCCAAGCGCGTTTGCGCCTTGCCGGCTCGCTTGGCTTCGTACATCGCCACATCGGCTCGCTTCAACAACTCTTGCGGGGTTTCTTCTGCCCCGGGGACATACTCTGCAATACCGATACTGGTGCTGACCTTGAGCACGGTATCGCCTATGGATAGGGGGACTTCAATGAGCTGGATCAACTTCTGCGCCAGCGGTGCGATGGCATCGTTCTCTATATTCTCCAGCACCAGGACGAACTCGTCCCCTGCCCAACGGGCCACGAAGTCCGTTTCACGCACGGCGGTTTTGAGGCGATTGGCGATGTCTCGCAATAGCTCATCGCCCGCGCCATGGCCTCAGGCAAGCGTTCGTCGAGGGCTCGGCGGTTGGGCAACTCGGTCAAGGCATCCTGCCTGGCCTCCTGGTCACGCAGGCGTGCCAGCTGCTGCCGCTCGGTGATGTCGTGAATGAACAGGCAGCGCCGCCAACGCCCATTGAGCTCGTAGCGTTTGTGGCGTATTTCTACCGGCAAACGTCCTCCGTCTCGACGCCGTGCTTCCCACTCGATGGGTGAAGCATCGTCTTCCCGAGGCACGCCAGCAGGAAACATCAGGTCGGTAATGGGACGAGTCAACGCCTCCTTGCGCGACCAGCCGAACATGGTATGCGCTGCGTGGTTCCAGTCCAGAATACGGCCACGGTCGTCGATGCTCAGGTAGGCGTCGTAGGCCGACTCGATGACCAGATTGAGCTCGCGGGTACGCCGCTCTATCTGCTGTTCCAGGCTGTTGTGCAGCGCGGTGAGGTCACGTTTGAAACTGGCATTACGCTTCTCTTCCTGTATCAAGCGCTCGCGCAAATGAATTTCACCGGACACCACATCGGCCAGGTCTTGCAACGCAGTGAACTCCTGGGGGCTCAGTTCGCGAGGGCGCGAATCCATGGCACACAGGGAGCCCAATACCAGACCTTGGGTGGTTTTCAGAGGGATTCCGGCATAAAAGCGTATGCCGTCGGGTTTGATGACATAAGGGTTGCTGGCGAAGCGCGGATCCTGAAGCGCATCGTTGACGACCAGCGGCGCTTCCGCCAGCACGGTATAGGCACAGAACGCCACGTCGCGCGGCGTTTCCGAAAGTTCCAGCCCAACCTGAGACTTGAACCACTGGCGGTCGGTATCCACCAGCGTGACGGTAGATTGAGGGACCCCCAGCAGGACCGTCACCAACCGAGTGACTCGATCGAATACCGGCTCATTGGGGGTGTCCAACAACGCCAGCTCTTGCAAGGCGGCAATACGCAGCGCTTCATTCGATGGCAACAGGTGGCTCATGGTCGTTACACCTAATGTCGTTAACACCCCCTGAACATCATAACGTGAAACTTGTGAGCCTGCCTAACGCCTTGATTTTTTTTGTCACCGCTTACCCACAGGAGTGCTCCAGGCCACGATGACGCTGACCAGACTAGAGAGCAGCAGCGCTCCCAGGAAGGGCCCGAGGGTGGGAATACTGCCAGGAAACGTGGCAGCCATGATGCCCGCCATCAAGGAGCCTTGACCCAGCCAGCCCGGCAATACCGCCCCCACCAGGCCCGCTACACCACCACTGATGGCCGCCAGTGGCGTCATGCGCTGCCACAGGCCCAGCAGCACTGGCACCACGATGGCCGCACACAGCAAATCGGCAATCAGGAACAGTCTCAGTACCGAAAGCCCCTGCAAGGCGATGAGAATCACCGGTACCATCAGCAGTACCGTGATCCAGCGTGCCTTGTTCAAGGCATGTGGCTGCTCTCCCGTTGCCCACAGCGACGCAATGCCGTTTTGCAACGTATCCACGCTGGAGGTCACCAGCGTCACGGCCAGCACCAGGGCCGGTAGCGTGATCCAGACAGGAGCCTCTGCCAACAGGGCAAAAAAGGGCATCGGCGGCTCGCCGAGGTTCACACCGCTCAGCGCTGCCATCATGCCGACTCCACCGATGACCATGACCACGGCCACCGTCATGCCGCCTCCCAGCCATGCCCCACGGCCAAGACTGGCGCTATCCTGAGCCGCCCACAGCCGCTGCCAATAGCCCTGATGGAACAGGTTGGCTGCGGTCACGGCAATGATCAGTGTCAATGCCACGCTCAGCGAAGCTCCCATGGGCAAGGCCGGCAACGCCACGTCATTGGGCATGGCAGGCAAGCGCCATAACGTTACGCCCGCCACGGCACATAGCAGGATCAACAGTAGCCAAGCCTGCCAGCGGTCGGTGGCCAAACTGGCTCGCAGGCCACCCAGAACAGTATAGACGAGGGTCGTCAGCGCTACGCCAATGATGACCCAGGCAGGTGGAACATCTGACAGTAGCGCGGTAATGGCACCGATGGCCGTCAGTTCAGCCGCCAGGAAACACCCCATGTACGCCACGGAGGCCAGCGTGACACAGTGGCGGACCCCTTTCCCGTAACACACCTCGGCGAACTCGGCGATACTGCGCCCGCCTGGCAGCGCCCGACGTATTCTGGGCCCGTAGAGCCCCAGCACCAGAAAGGGCAGCGCCGACCCCAAGGCATAGCCCAACAGAGCCACCGGCCCCACGAACGCGCCGATTTCAGGAGGCGCGAAGAGAATCCAGGCCCCCATCCCCGACGCCAGAAAAGAGAGCCCCAGGGTGGTTGCCGTCTGTGAGTTGCGCGCCGTGACATAGTCATCCAGCGAGCCTCCCCCAAAACGTGCCCGAAGGCCTAAAAAAGCAAAGCAGCACAGCGCTGCGCCCAGCACAGCAGACGTCAGGTACGGCATGTCGCGCTTCCTCCGCCGGTATTAACCGGATCAGGTTCCAGGGTCTGCGTGACGCGCATTCTCAGCCCGTAATGGGCTCCCCTGGCGACAGTGAATGAATGAAGGCGGTATCTTCACTGAAAGGGGAACCCTGGTAAAGCGTTACAATGCGTCCTGAACCATGGCCTAGGCTGGTTTCGGCACGCGCCCCATGAGATAGAACTCTGGATTAGGAGGGGTTCCCGCCAGGGTGACCAAACGATTCGACATGCCAAAAAAGGCGGCGATGGCACCGATGTCCCAGCAGTCTTCCAGGGTAAAGTCCACTTCCGCCAACCGGGTTTGCCACTGCGGCGTCAACTCCCCCAGCTCGATGGCGCTGTGCAGCGCAAAATCGAGCATGCGCAGGTGGCGCTCGCTCAGCCCCGCTGTGTGGTGGTTGATGGCCACGTTGTCGGCCAGCAGAGGGTCTTTGCTGTAGATGCGTACCAGCGCGCCATGCGCCACGACGCAGTATAGGCAGCGATTGCGAGCGCTGGTGGCGACCACGATCATTTCCTTTTCTGCCTTGGTCAAGGTGTCGGATTCCCGCTCCATCAATGCATCGTGGTAGGCAAAGAAAGCGCGAAATTCCGCTGGGCGATGCGCCAGCATGAGAAACACATTGGGCACGAACCCGGCTTTTTCCTGCACCGCCAACATGGCCTTGCGAATGTCGTCAGGCAGGTCGTCCAGGCTCTCGGGGATATTAAATCGGCTTAATGACGCAGACATGTTTACCTCTTTCTTGTTATGTTGATGACCGTCATCTTCAATACGTCTTTATGGTTAACAAAATGCTAACTCTTTAGGCTTTCATTACACCTTGAGGCTCGCCATACTCTTGCTGAGCATATTTCACAAGAGCCGTCAGCGTTGAGCCAAGCGGCGTCTGGAACAGGGAAACCACCATGTCTTATTCTGAAGCAAGAGAGCACACGCCAGGGCGTTTGCATGCATTGTTCGCGGACCCCTACCGTGCGTTCGAAAACGATACGGATGAGCGTCAGTTGCATATCCGCATCATGCTTCATACTTTGCTGGCTCGCCCTATCGCTCATGGTCAAATCACGTTACGGGTGATTCACGGTTGGGAGAACGGCGGCTTCGAGCCAGAAGACCTGCAACATGCTGATTTCCACCTGAACAGTTTGGCAGATTTCCATGCCGCTGCTGCGCGTTTTGCAGCGGCCAATCGACAGAACGCGCCGCTACCTGCCGATGGCAGTACCATCCTGGCAGCGCCGCTGGCCGACGCCATTGCAGGTGCCGAAGCCGAAGGCCTGACCCTGAACGAGGATATCCGCGAAACGCCTGCTCGCTGGCCAGCGTTCGAAGGGGGGCTGGCGCTTTACACGCTGTTCAAGATGTATCATCGCCTGGTCTATGGCGAAGACGATACTTACCGCTGCTCTCAGTGCGAAACGCCCCACGGGCTGCGCGAAATCCATGAGTTCCATCTCGAAGAGGGCGAATTTGCCCTGCTGGCCCCGCTGAACGATGAGCCGGATGCTCCCTACCTTCTGGTGCTGCATGAAAGCCAACTTGAGCCTATCGAGCAGCTCCTGCGCGACAGCCTGCCACTGTTCGAGCCCGTTTGAATAGCAGAAATCTTCTTCCATCGGGAAGAAGACTTCTGACGTGTCACCCACTCTTCAAGCGGATTTCTACAGAGCGATCGTGCTATTGATCCCGCTGGAGACGTTCTCGGGCTCGAACCAGCGCGCGGTCACCGTCTTGGTTTGTGTCCAGAACGCGATGGCCTGCTTGCCGTTGGGGCCCAAATCCCCCAGTTTGGAAGCCCGAGAGCCGGTGAAGCTGAAATAAGCTACCGGCACCGGAATCGGCACGTTGATACCGATCTGACCAACGTCGATATCGGTTTCGAATCGGCGTGCCACCCAGCCCGAGTTGGTAAAAATCGACGTGCCATTGCCGTTCGGGTTGGCGTTGATGAAGTCGATGGCGTCGTCCAGGGTCTCGACCCCCACTACGCATAGCACCGGACCGAATATTTCTTCCCGGTAGATGGTCATCTCCGGCGTGACGTTGGCAAACAGGGTCGGCCCCACGAAGTTGCCCTCCGGGTACCCTTCTACCGTGTAGCCCCGGCCATCCACCAGCAACGTTGCCCCCTCTTTTTCACCGGCGGTGATCAAGCGCTCGACACGCTCCTTGGCCTGAGGAGACACCAGCGGCCCCAGGTCGGCATCCCGCTGGGTACCAGGGCCCACCTTCATGCTGCGGGCACCCGCCTCGATATCGCTCAGCCACTGCTGTGCCCTGCCTACCAGTACCACCACCGAATTGGCCATGCAGCGCTGCCCCGCCGCCCCGAAAGCCGACCCCAAAAGGCTGTCGATGGCCTGACTACGGTTGGCATCCGGCATCACCACGCAGTGGTTCTTGGCCCCCATCATGGACTGCATGCGCTTACCGGCAGCCGCCGCACGGCCATACAGCAGCGACCCCACATGGGTAGAGCCAATGAACGACAGCGCCTTGATGTCCTGGTGGTCGGCAATCTGGTTGGCGACCTCGGGCCCGCCATGCACCACGTTGAGCACGCCCGCCGGAATACCCGCCTCATGGGCCAGCTCCACCAGCCGCATGGTCGAGCTGGGGTCCTGCTCGGAAGGCTTCAGAACGAACGTATTGCCCGTGGCAATGGCCAGCGGAAACATAAAGCAAGGCAGCATGATGGGGAAGTTGAACGCAGTGATCCCGGCGCCCACGCCCAGCGGCTGATGCATGGTATACACATCGACCTCATTGGCCGCGTTTTCGGCTAATTCACCCAGTTGCAGAGACGTAATCGAACAGGCGTGCTCGACCACTTCCAGGCCGCGGCCTACTTCGCCTTCTGCGTCAGGCAGCGTCTTGCCATGCTCTTCGGTGATCAGCGCGGCAAGCTCTGCGGTGTGCTCGCGAATCAAGGCCTGAAGCTTCAGCATGATGCGCATGCGTTTGCCCAGTGGTACCTTGCGCCACTCCTTGAACGCGGTTTTGGCACTGGCAATGGCACGCTCTACCTCGTCAGGGGTACAGAAAGGCACGCGGGCCACGACCTGCTGGGTCGCCGGATTGACGACGTCGCGCCACTCCTGGCTTTGCGACTCGACCGGCTGACCATCGATATACATGGGAATCTGGCGAACGGACATACCGACGTTCCTCGTGGTTGTGTTTGTTATGGGTTTGAATAAGGAGCCACTAGGGTATATCAGCAAGTTGACGTAAACGTCAATTAGCCACTCGATAAAGCTAAATTCACGGCCATGGGGAAATAGCCTTTCCCTACGGGAAGCAGCCTCGCTATGCTGACAAAGCCCCTTCACCCCCCGGCCAGCCCCGCCTGATTGGCGCCGATGCCTCCCACGCCTGGCTGGCCGTGTGGACACCCGATTGGGGCTGGCTAGCCCTGGCCCCCACCAACGGTACGCTGGCCGGTGAACAGCACCCGGTGCTGGTAGTCGGCGGCACGCCAGCAAGTCAGCGCTGAATCAGGCCATTGGTCAGCCACGGCAGCCAGGCCAGCAGCACCAGTGTGAACAGCGTGGCCAGCAGGAAAGGCAGCAAGGCGCGGAAAATTTTCAGCGGCGGCGCGCCGGTCATGGAGGAGGCGATGAACAGCCCCGCTCCCACTGGCGGGGTCAGTAGCCCCATCACCAGCGTCAGGCACACCACCACGCCAAACTGATATGGGCTGATCGCAAACTGACTCTGCGCAATGGGCATCAGAATGGGGACCACCAGGATCAGTGCAGCAATGCCATCGATGATCATGCCCACCAGCAGCAGCGCCGCAATCACCAGCAGCAGGAACACGAAAGAGTCACTGGTCAGCGCAGCAATCCACGCGGCGGCCATCTGCGGCAAGCGCTCATACACCACCACCCAGCCAAACACCCCGGCGGCGGCAATCAGCATGATCACCAGCCCTGCATTCATGGCCGTACGTGCCAACACCTGCGGGAGCTGCGCCAGGCGCAGATCGCCATACACCCAGCGCCCCATCAGCAGGGCCGCCAGCGATGCCAGGGCAGCCGACTCCGTGGGCGTCGCAATGCCCAGCAGAATGCCGCCAATGATGATCACCGGAATCAGCAGCGCGGGCAGCCCCCAGAGCGCGTCGTGAAGCGCCTGCTGGCGGCTGGGCCACTCCCCCTTGGGGTACTGCTGGACCAGCCCCACCAGCGCAATGACCACGAAAAAGCTGGCCCCTAACAGCAGCCCGGGCAGCAGTCCGGCAATGAACATTTCGGCGATCGGCACCTGCGCCATGACGCCAAACAGTACGAACAGCATCGAGGGCGGAATGATCGGCGATAGCAAACCACCGGCGGCGGTAATCGCGGCGCTGTAGGGCTTGTCATACCCCTCCTGCTCCATGGCGGGCACCATGGCCCGCGACATGATGGCGATTTGCGACGCTGCAGAACCAATGATCGCCGCCATCATCATGTTGGCCACCAGGTTGATATACGCCAGCCCACCGCGAAACCCGCCCACCAGCAGCCGCGCCAGGGCGATCAGCCGTTTGGTCAGGCCGCCTTCGTTCATCAGCTCGCCCGCCAGCATGAACAGCGGAATGGCCAGCAGTCCGTAACTCTCGATGGCGCTGAACAGCTGCTGAGGGTACGAATCGAACAGCACCGCATTGCCCGATGCCTGGATATACCACATGGCCGTGAGCGCCAGCACCAGCGCAATCGGCACCGCCCCCAGCAGCAGAATCAGAAATACCACAACGGTCATGTGCGTTCCCTCAGCCCCTGAACGGATTGCAGCAGGTTGGCCACGCCGTGCAAGCTGAGCGACAGCGCAAACCAGGGCACGATCAGCCACGCCCAGAATTTCTTGATGCCCAGCGTGGAGGTGTTTTCGGCGTAGATGAAATTGAAGGTCTGGCCCTGGAAGGCGCGCACATCGAACCCGGCCTGGGCCAACGCCCAGGGTTGATACCAGCGCCAGCAGAGCCACGCCAACAGCAGCGCAAACAGCAGCACCATGGCGTCCACCGCCAAGGTAATGGCACGCTGCCCCGTGGCGGGCAACAGATCACTGAGCAGCGTCACGGCAATGCCCTGGCGGCGCTTCAAGACCGCCCCGGCAATCAAAAACGTCATCCAGATCATGGCGTAGATAGCCAGTTCACTGACCCAGTAAAGCGGATTGCCCAGCGCCCGAAAGGCAATGTTGGCGAGGATGAGACACGTGACCGCCGCTGCCAGGGCAGCGGCGGTCATCTCTTCGTAACGGGCAAGCCTGAGGGAGAGGCGTTGCAGCATGATCATCGAAAGCCTCTGGTTCAGCGCTACTCGTCGCGCAAGCGGTCAGCTTCCGCCCGCAGGGTTTCCAGCATCGGAGCCTTGGGCGCCCAGATGCCCTCCCACTGAGCGATGGCATCGGCAAAGAACTCGGCATCCGCTTCCACGATGTTGATATCCAGGGCGCGAATTTCCTCTTCCTGGGCGGCGTCCATGGCTTCGAAGCCGCTCAGCACATTGTCGAGATGCTCGGCCATGGCGGTTTCGAACAGCTCGCGATCCTGTTCCGACAGCTCACGCCACACACGCCCCGATACCACGCCGACCATGGGGAACATCATATGGTTGGAGATCAGCAGGTTTTGCGCCTGCTCATGAAATTTCAGGATCAGGATGGAATCGAAATCCATGTCGATGGCATCGACCTGACCGTTGGCCAGGGCATCGTAGACTTCCAGCAGCGGCATGGGCGCAGGCGCTGCGCCAGTGGCCGTGTAGAAATCACGGATTGGCTCGAAGGGCGTGATGCGCAGGCGCTGGCCGCGAAAATCAGCGGCGCTCTCGATGGGGCTGCGGCTGAGCACCTGACGCATACCGACCATGCCATACCCCAGCCCTACCAGGCCCACGCCTTCCGGCATCAGCTCGAGCAGCTCGGCGGCCGCCTCGGAGCGCAGCAGGCGCGCGGCATGGTTGACGTCATCCACCAGATAGGGCGCATAAAGCGCACCAAAATCCGGTATCCGGTTGGAGATTTCGGCGATGGTCAAAAATGCCATGTCCAGGGCACCGGTCTGCAGCTGCTGCACCATTTGCGCTTCATTGCCTAGCTGCTGGGCAGGAAAAACGCTTACGCTGTGCTCGCCGTTCGAGCGTTCGTGCACGGTTTGCGCAAAGGCTTCGGCTTCCGTCGACCAGAGGTGCTGGGCGGGCGTGATCAGCCCCAAGCGAAAGTCCCGCGCCTGGGCGCTCAGGGAAGTGACGGCCAAAGCAGCCGCCGCACAGGCCAGTGTCAGCGTTTTGAGTCGTTTCATGCAAAGCCTCTCGGGATCCCAGCGGCAAGACCAGCGTCTTGCGTTATTTTCGTTAGCGCCTTGAGAATACCCCAGCTACTTCGTTGATAACACCCGTGCTTTTGGTATCCCGCTTGACGCTCCGGCGCAAAAGACAGGATGATAGGCGTTCTTATCAGGACGATGCCATGCCGACCCACTCCGTACACCGCACGCCACCGTTTTCCACCAGCCGCCTGACTCGGCTGGTGGGACTGTGCTGCCTGTTCGTGCTGTGTCTGGGCGCATCAGGCCTGGCGCCTCCCCACGTCACCGGCGGTGTCGCCTCGACCGAGCACCAGTGGGTCGGCCACGGTGAGCAGCGCAACTATGCGTATCTGCCCGAGCTGCCGCGTATTCGCCACCAGTTGCATGCGCTTGCGTCCGATGACGCGACGCTGCTCGCCGCACTGGGCCAAGGCGATGACCCACTTGCCATTCAGGCACTTCCTCTGGCGGCCGTCTGCCTGCCACTTTCCAACACGGCAAGCGCAGGCCTGTCGCCCGCTTGCCAAGCACAACGTTACAGCTTACCCCCTGGCCGAGCCCCACCTGTCCTGCAAGCTGCCTAGGCAGCCACTCCCTTTTTGCAATATTCAGCTCTGCAGGCGCTGCACTCATCGCCTGCCGATCATGTTGGGACCCTTGTAAGGACAACGCATGTTTCCTGTGGACAAGCTCATTCTGCTGGCGGCCATCCTGCTGCTGGTGGGTATTTTATCAAGCAAGCTCTCTGCCCGTATCGGCCTGCCGGTGCTGGTGCTGTTTCTGGTCATTGGCATGCTGGCGGGAGAAAGCGGCATTGGCGGCATTGCCTTCGACAACCCGCTAGGTGCCCATACGCTAGGCACGCTGGCACTGGCCATCATCCTGTTCGATGGCGGTTTGCAAACCCCCACGTCGTCGATCAAGGCCGTCTGGAAGCCTGCGTCGCTGCTGGCCACCGTGGGCGTACTGGTCACGGCCATGCTGACCGGCGCGGCAGCGGCCTACATTCTTGACCTGCCGTTACTGGAAGGGATGCTGCTGGGTGCCATCGTGGGTTCCACGGATGCCGCAGCGGTCTTTTCCCTGCTGCGTAATGCGGGCATTCACATCAACAAGCGCTTGAAGTCGACGCTGGAAATCGAAAGCGCCTCCAACGACCCGATGGCGATCTTTCTGACCGTGGGCCTGCTCGAGGTGCTGGTCAACGGCATGCAGCCTGGCATCGGGCTGCTGCAGCTGTTCGTGGTGCAAATGGGCGTCGGCGCGCTGGTGGGCCTGGGCGTCGGCTGGCTATCGGTGAAACTGATCAACCGTATCCACCTGGCAGCGTCAGGGCTCTACCCGGTGCTGGTTGCTGCCTGTGGTTTCCTGTCGTTTGGCGTCTCTGCCAACCTGGGTGGCAGCGGTTTTCTGGCCATCTTCCTGACCGGGGTCTTCATCGGCAACCGACGCATTGCCTTCCAGCGCAGTACGTTTCTGTTCCACGACGGGCTCGCCTGGCTCAGCCAGATCGTCATGTTCGTGGTACTGGGTTTGCTGATCAACCCGCTCTCCCTGCTGGAGGTGTGGTTCGAAGGGTTGGTGATTGCCGCCGTGCTGATTCTGGTGGCTCGCCCACTGGCCGTGGCGCCGATTCTGAGACTGTTTGGCTTCAACGCCCGTGAGATCACCCTGGTGTCCTGGGTGGGCTTGCGCGGCTCGGTGCCGATCATCCTGGCGATTTTCCCGCTGATGTTTGGGCTGGAAGGGGCCGAGCTGATCTTCAACGTGGTGTTCTTCGTGGTGCTGATTTCGGCTTCGATTCAGGGCACCACCCTGCCGATTGTCGCGCGCAAACTGCGGCTGACCGAGAAGCCACCGGCTGTACCCGCCGCCAGCCTGGAGATCACCGCTCTGGAAGAGGTGGATGCCGATATCGTCGAGTACACCTTGAGCGAGCAGCCACGCGCCGCAGGGCGGCGGCTTTCCCAGATGGCCCTGCCTGACACCACCGTGGTGGCGATGATCACCCGTGGCAAGGAGGTCATTCCGCCGCGCGGCTCCACCGAGCTTCACCCCGGCGACCACTTGTTCGTGGTGCTGCGCCCGGAAACGCGCCCTTTCGTGGACTGCGTCTTTTCCGACGCGCCGGACAAGGTCAGCAGCGACTTCTCCGACCAGCCTTTACGACTGAAGGGCAGCACGACGCTGGGCGACCTGCGCCACTCCTACGGTTTCATCTTGAACGAGCCTGAAGAGACGACACTGGACACGCTGTTGCGCAGCCAACTCGACATGCCGCTGGCAGCCGGCGACACGCTGCATCTGGACGGCATGACGCTGAGCGTCGAAGGGATTCTGGGGGAGCGCGTTACCACCGTGGCGCTACAGCTGGCCACGCAGCCACCGGAAACTTGAGAGCAGCGCCCCCATGGCGTCACACCGCCATGGGGGCTTTGACATCGCGCTTCAGGCGGCTTCGTAAGCGGCCTTGAGACGATAGAACTCAGCCACGATGGCCGCCATCTCGCTGTCGTCGTAGTTGCACAGGCCGCTGACCACCAGCTTCTTGGAGCCCACGCCCACGGGTTGGCCAGAGGACTGGATGGAGAACTCCAGCAGCGCATCGGCACGCTTGCCCTGGACTTCGAGAGACGACTGGGTCAAGGCGAGATCCGGTGACAGCGCATCCAGCCGGTCCAGACAGAAGCCCATGCTGTCGTAGATCACCAGCGGGCGCTTGGGGTTGAACATCACCCCGTGCTGCTCCATCAAGGGCTTCAGATAGTGCGGGAAATTCTTGCCCGAGAAGGCCACGTAGCAACGCGCGAAGGCTTCCACGGCCGCTTCGTCACGGGTGACTTCCCCTCGGCGTACCACCTGCAAATAGCACTTTCCGCTCTCGTCGCAGACATGGATATCGCCGTTGTCGGCTTCGCTAAACTTGAGCGGTGTATCAGCGCCTACCATATTGGTGAAGCGAAATTCCATTTGTCGCGACAGCCCGAACTTCACTAGTACCAGCGTGAACAACAAATCGCCGGGCACACAGAAACGCCGTGCGTCCGGGTTGTGAATCGGGTTGTAGTCACCGGCCACGCCCTTGGCGAAGCGGCTGGCCTGCTCGGCGGAGATCACCACGTACTCTCCGCGCTGCGCGTAAAAATCCTTGAACATGGCTTTGCTGCCTGCCTAGCGTTGAAATCGAAAACCCATAACTGCCCCACGTCGCGCATAATGCCATAAAACACGCGCCAACAGGAGTCATCTGCCAGGATGCTTGTATGACCAACGAGACGCCCCCCACGCCGCGCCGCCGTTCCCCCTCGATCTACGCCTTGGTGGCCGTGATCCTGGTTGCTCTAGTGTGGCTGGCGGGCAGCTACTGGCTGCTCAATAGCCAGTGGTTGCCGCGCCAGATCTCCACCATCGACGGCGTAGAGGTGCGCTGGTCGAGTGCCCAGAGCCTGCACCCCGGCCGCTGGGAGGTCGAAAACCTCTATCTGGCCCGGGACGATGCCGCCCTGCCCCTCTCGGTAGAAGCCGAACGGGCCACCTTGTCGCTCTCGCTACTGGCCCTGCTGCGTGGCGAACTCTACCTTCACGCCCTGAATGCCGACGGCATTCGCCGCCTGACGGTTGGCGATCTGGCGCTGGAGGCCGAAGGCCAGCTGCAGGTCATGGATACCCAGCTTAGTCAGGATCGGCTGGCCTTGCCGCATGTGTCGCTGGACATTACCCAGGGCAGCCTGGTGCGGCTCAGTGATCAGACCACCTTGATCCAGCAGATCGACCTGCGCAGTACGGCGTCGCTGGCCGAGACCGCTACCCAGGCATTACGGGGGGAGGCCCTCGAAGAAGCGCTCTTGAGCGCCCTGGATGCGCGGCTGTCGCTGACCGCCCAGGCCGATGCCTGGGACGTGTTCATGCCCTACCTGGAAGCGTTGCCGTGGCTCAGCCTGGCGGGCCGCGGTGAGCTACAGGGTGAGCTTGCGCTGGTGGCAGGCGAACTGCAGCCCGACAGCGAGCTGGTACTGACCGCGCCCATCCTGGAGCTTGCGCTGGATGAGCAGCGCCTGGCGCGCCGCGATGAAGCACGCCGCTGGCTGCTCGCAGATGCCTCGCCCCCACGCCACACCGCCACTGGCGAAGGCCAGGTACGCCTTGCGGTGGAAGAGCAGCAGCTGCGCTATTCCACTCATCTGGCACAGGTGACACTGGCAGAAGCCACCCCTTCCGACACCCGCCCCTATGCCACCAATACCCAACTGACCCTGACCACCGAGCTTCCCAACCAGCGCCTGGACCAGTTGGCGCTCCCTACCCATGCCACGCTGGCCCTCTCTGGCCAGGTCACTAGGCTGGATATGCTGGACCGCTACCTGGCCACCACGCTGGAAGGCCAGGGCATCAGGCTCACTGGCGAGGGGAGTATCGATGCCCGGCTTGCCCTGCGCGACGCACGCCCCTACCAGGCCGAGCTGGCCATCGAGGCCCCAGTACTGGGTGCAGCGCTGTTGGACTTTACCACCCAGGGCCAAGGCACCCTGAATGCGCAATTAAACGAAGATGAGCAGCTGCACGCCACGCTGGCACTGCGTGATGCCGAGCTGCATCACCAGACGCGCCAACTGATGGCCAACGCGCAGCTGACCCTGGACGCCACCAGCCCCCTCGATCCCGAACAGGCCAGGCAGCAGGCCACGGCACGGCTGAGCTGGACAGAAGCCACGCTCCCCGATCTGGGCGTACTGCAACCCTACCTGGCAGGCCTGCTGCCCTCTCCCGCCCCGTTGACACTACAGCGCGGCAGCGCCACCAGCCGGGGACAACTGGAGTTCGACACACAGGCCGTGCAGGGTGAGCTGCACCTGGCGGGCAATCAGCTGACCACCGGCTGGCAGCGGGGCGATCAGCGCGGCACCCTGGTCAGCAACGCGCAGTTGCAGCTGACGATACGCCAGGCCGCGCTGGACGGCACGGCGCTGGATATCAGCGGCTCACGGCTGCGCTGGCAGGTGGCCGACGAGCACGCCCTGGAGGAGCCGCTGGAGAGCATCATCGCGCTTCGCGACGGGAAGTTTCAGCGCCGGGCAGGCGTGCCCAGCGGGCAGTTCAGCGTCGACGGCAGCGTTCAACGGCTCAGTTTTCTCAACGCTTTTTTACCAGATGCTCATGGCATCAGCCTCTCGGGCGAAGGCCAGCTATTCTTGCAGGGGGCGTTTCAGGACGACCAGCTCCAGGCCCCCACACGCCTGAGGGTCAACGCCAATGAGCTGGCCGTGACCTTTCTGGACTATCTCGCCACAGGGCGTGGAGAGCTGACCGCGCAGCTGGACAGCCCCGAACAGGCGCGGCTTTCACTCGGCATTCCCCAGTTTGCCCTGAGCCATCAGGACGACGATCGCCCCCATCTTCAAGGCCGCCACCTGGCGCTGACCACGCAGACAGACCGCTTCAGTGAGGTGCTGGAAGCCGCCGCCCCAGAGCACTTCGTGACCCGCATCGTGCTGCCCATCACCGAAGTGCCGGACATGACCCGCTACAACCGTTTTCTTCCTGACGATGCCGGGGTGGAGCTGCTCTCCGGCCACGCCAGCCTGAGCAGCGAATGGCTGCTGGAAGGGCTCCAGGCACAAGGGGAGATTACCCTGCGCGCCTTCGAGACCGAGCTGGCCCTGCTGGACCAGCGGCTACGCGGGGATATCGCCATGCAGCTAAGGCTCACCGACGGCGATCTCGATGCTCGTCGTTTCACCGCCAGCGACTCCTATGTGCGGCTGGAAAACATGTTCCGCCAAAGCGAGGAAGGGACTCAGGACGCGGGCTGGTGGGTGCAGCTCGACCTGCAGAAGGCACGGTTGGTGTGGGGAGACCCGCTGCAGCTGACCAGCCAGCTGCGCTTGGGGATGCGCGACTCCGGCTTGTTGGCGCGGCTTTTTTTAGCCCGCGCCCGAGAGCGCGACTGGCTGGGTCGGCTGCTCGACGTGCAACCCATCGAGGGCAGCGCTGAACTGAACATCGACGGCGAACAGATTCGGCTGGCCAACCTGGCGCTGACAGGTGGCCCCCTGTTGCTACTGTCGGACATCACCCTGGCCAATCAGCAGGCCAATGGCGCGCTGTATGCCCGCCTGGGGGCGCTGGGTATCGGCGTCGAGCTGGTGGAGAGCGAGCCAACCCTGCGCGTCATTCAGCCTCGGCGCTGGTTCGATCAGTGGCGCGCCACCCAACGCCCATAAGTACCGGCAGGCGCTTAGCGACGACGACGCTCGCGGCGAATCATGCGCACCCGCTCCTTGGCCTTCTGGGGCGTCGAGAGCGAGGTGGTGTGTGGCTCTGTCGTGTCGTCGGCTTCGTCGTGTTTGGGCGGCACGGTCACCCAGGCAAACACCGGCAGCGCCAGGTGCCAGTGAATCGCCGCCAAGCGCAGCCCCAGGGTGACACTCAAGGCAGCCGCAATGGCAAGCGTCAGCGATGCCTGCAAGGATTGGAGCACCACATAGACGATCCCGCCCGCCATGGCGGCGGTGGCATAGATCTCTTCGCGCAGCACCATGGGCACCCGCTGGGCCAACACGTCACGAATCATGCCTCCCGCCACGCCGGTCATCATGCCCATGAGTACCGCCACCACCCCCGACGTGCCCAGCAGCAGCGCCTTGTGGGTACCGATCACGGTAAACAGCGCCAGGCCGAAGGCATCCGCGATGGGTAAAAACCCCCGAGACAGACGATGGATATAGTGAAATCCCACCAACGACACGCCCACCGTGGCGAGGATGACCCACAGATACGTGGGGTCGGTGACCCAGAACACCGGCCGGACACCCAGCACCAGATCCCTCAAGGTGCCGCCGCCGACCCCGGTCACCGCTGCCAGCACCAGCATGCCAAACGGGTCCATCCGCGAACGGCAGGCCAAAATGACTCCCGACAGGGCAAACACGATCATCCCCGCCAAATCCAACCCGTAAATTACCCCCGACACGCGGCGCTCCTTTGATGCGACCCTGAAGAGGCGGACAGAATATCACTGTTGCGGCCGGTGCGTAGCGGATTATGCGGGCAAGGTGACGTTAATGTTCCTGACGCTCGAGCCACTCGCGCAGAAACGCAATTTCACTCTCTTGAGCCGCGATAATCTCCTCGGCGAGCTGGCGAATCTCTGGGTCATCGCCATATTCGAGCACGATCTCGGCCATCGCAATGGCGCCTTCATGGTGCGGAATCATGCCCTTGGCAAAGTCCACGTCGGGATCTCCGCTGAAGGCCATGTTCATATCTTCATGCATACGGTCATTGGCCGCCTGAAAAGCGGCAACGGCCGGATTCTCTGAAGGTGATGCGGCCTGCCCATGGGACTCGTGGGCGTGGCTATCTGATTGCGCATGGCTGAGCGGCGTGATCAGCGCCCCCGCGAGCATCATGACGCCTACCCAGTACGGCCTGGGCATGGCGGGTAAAAGGCTCTGGGTGACACCTTGGCAAGCGTTGGACATCAGTGTGCTCCTCAATGGCTGATTGGCTTTGCCTGCCTCTGTCAGGCAGGACGCTATCGTCACGATAGATTAAAAGTCTAAAACCTTGGGGCAGCACAGAGGTCAAGAGGCCTAAGGTCTAGGGTCTCCCCATTTTCCGGCGTGTCATCGGCATAGTCCTCCTGAGGAGGTGAACAAGTCTGGTATTCGTGCCTCGGCGTCTGGCGC
This sequence comes from Halomonas sp. KM007, assembly GCF_050709225.1. NCBI lineage: Bacteria > Pseudomonadati > Pseudomonadota > Gammaproteobacteria > Oceanospirillales > Halomonadaceae > Halomonas > Halomonas sp. KM007. Next base: position 886,875 of record NZ_CP136131.1, read on the forward strand.
TCTTCTCCAGAGGGGATAGAAAACACTTCGGCCTTGAGCAAACAGCCGTTGCCAGCCCCGCTGCAGGCTATAGAACGGGAATATCAGCCGGCGGTGTCGCTTCTGACGTTGCGCGTGCCGCACCAACTCCGGCGCTCGGTCCTGATAGGCCGCAAGCAGTGTCATTTCCAACAATTGTTGCGACTAAACAATAATTGCTGCGACAATCTCTATGTTGAGTTTACATAGAGTGCGCCTTTGTGACCGTTTCTCTTAAACAATCCAGAACCTTTAGCTTCCATGATGGCACCCTAAAAAACGAGGCAGAGCGCTTGGTCGTTTGGTGGTACGGGCCTATATTTAAGAACAATCGCTTACGAAGCGTCCCTAAAATCCATATCTTCTTAAGAACCATCGACCATGAAAATAACTTAGGAGGCGTGATGAGACGTGAGACTGTCTTAACGCATCTTGGGCTATTGAGAATAGGGTCAGTATGGGAAAAGGGCGTGAGTAGCTCGCGTATTGCCTACGAGGAAAGAAAATTCTCCGTTTCTTTTTCTCCAGGCGGCTGGCGAATTGTCACCTTAGATGATTTACGACAATCAGGACGAAGCCTCTATACCGCTTTTCATGACTCGAACTACTTACCCCAGAAAAATCAGCACAAAACATACCTGATTGAATTTGACCTTCCAGATGGCAAACACTTGCTCATCCCTTGCACAGAATTTTTTATTCGCGTTTACGGCCGATCTTCTGAAATCAAGCGAGTGCTCGCCACTTACCCTTGGGAAGAAGTCAAAAAACGTCTTTATCGACAGCTTGATGCGCCTGCATCCCCAGGTACGTGGCCTGTCAAATTTACCTATCATGTTCATAAACACGATGCCATTTTGCTCGCGCATATGTTGTACGATCCGTATGCCAAGCGCGCTGCAAAATATATATATTCACAATTTGAAACCAGCTCCACGCCAGATGAGATGCTTTTAAAAGCCACCCCATGGTTTCAAGGCAGCGGGGAAATCTCTGTTTCTGGCGTTCCAATTGATGGTGGCAACACATTCCTAGGCTTGCAGATATTAGGCTGTACGCAGCCCGATGGTGCCACGATCCACCGCGAAAGAGAGAAGTCAACGACAGTACCAGCCACCGATGGCGATGATGCTCCCACTCAATTTCCCTATCATCAGCTTCAAGACATCCCCGATGTCATTGACCTGACGGATGATGAAGAGCCCGACCATGGCTCTTCTTGGCTAGACCTTCCTGAGGACGAATTCGTTATTTTAGGTGTAACTATTCAGGTGGCTGCGGATGGGATATCGCCAACCAGCTGATTTTTCTGGCATAGTGTGCCTAATCCTTCGGCATATCTATGCGGTGACATGACCATCAGCGATATCAACGTCGACGAGGCTCTGGAGCGGGTCCGACAGCAGCTCAAGGAAGACCAGACGGTCTCTCCGTCGCTGCGTGCGGCCATCGATGTGCTGATGTTGCTGGTCAAGCTCATGGCCGATCGCCTGGCCACCAGTAGCCGCAACAGCAGCAAGCCACCGTCCCAGGATCCCAATCGCCAGCGCCGCTCGCGCGCCAAAGGCGAGCGGCGCCCCGGCGGACAGCCAGGGCATGAGGGTAAGACGTTGGCGCCGGTGACGGACCCCGACGAGGTGGTCAAGCTCCGTGTCGATCGTCGGCAACTCCCCAAGGGGCGTTCTTACCGCCCGGTCGGCGTCGAAACGCGCCAAGTGCAGGACATCGTAATCCAGGCCGTGGTCACCGAATATCAGGCTGAGGTCCTCGAAGATGATCAGGGGCAACGCTACGTGGCGCCATTCCCCGAGGGCGTGACTCGCCCCATCCAGTATGGCCCTCGCCTCAAGGCGCATGTCGTCTATCTCTCCCAGTATCAGCTGTTGCCCTATGCGCGTATCCGCGAGTTGCTCACCTCGCAGTGCGGCCTGTCGCTGAGCACCGGCACCCTGTTCGCCTTCAACCAGGAGGCCTACCAGCGGGCCGAGGCGTTCGCCGAGTGGGTGATCCCGGCGCTACGTGAAGCAGCCACCGTCCATGCCGATGAAACCGGAATGCAGGTCGGTGGCAAACGCTACTGGCTACACAGCGCCTCCAACGAGGCCCTGACCTGGTTGGCCCCGCACCCCAAGCGCGGCCAGGAAGCGATGGACGCCATCGGCGTATTGCCCTTCGTGCGTGGCGTGCTGGTGCATGATCACTGGAAGCCCTACTACCGCTATCCGGATTGCCGGCACGCGCTCTGTAATGCGCACCACCTTCGGGAGCTGACAGCGGCCTGGGAGAACGATGGCCAGGCATGGGCCAAGGCCTTGCATGACCTGTTGTTGGAGATGCATCGCGCCGTGGAGGTGGCCGACGGCTGCCTCTCGGCCGATGAGACCCGAGCCTGGCGGCAGCGCTATCGAGATTGCCTGGCGAAAGGGGACGCCGAGTGCCCCCCGCCGGTGAAACCGCCACCTGGAACGCGAGGCCGGGCCAAGCGCACCAAGCCGCGCAACCTCCTGGAACGCCTCCAGGCGTACGAGGACGACGTGTTGCGCTTCCTCGACGACCCTGCCGCTCCCTTCACCAACAACCAGGGGGAGCGCGATCTGCGAATGACCAAGGTCCAGCAGAAAATCTCGGGCTGTTTCCGCTCCTGGGAGGGTGCTGAGATCTTCTGCCGCATGCGTAGCTTTCTCTCGACCGCCGTCAAGCAAGGGGTAGCGGCGCATACCGCACTGGAGCAACTGTTTGCGGGGGAGGTGCCAGCCTTCATGCAGCAAGAAGCCCCGACTCAGCCAACCGGTGCTGAATAGTTACTTTTAGGTAAGCCTCGCGCCGTCTTGGATAAACGATATACTCGAAAAAATGTGCCCGATACACGAGGCGTCCCCGTTCCGGGTGACGAAACTATTTTCTCCACTGGGGAGCCGCATGGATCAGGAAAAGGGGTCGGACAGGCCTCTATTCATGCTCCTATTACACTGGAATCACAGGGCTTTCTACGTGATATGTGGAATGCGCTTCTCTATTTGCAATCGGCCTATCCCGAAACGATTCGTGGCGTTAGCTGGTTTACCTTTGAAGACGGCTTTAGCACTTCCCCCGACCCTCGGTTGATCAGCCTCGAACCTTTCGAAATAGACGAGGAGGTGGAAACGTCAGTCGCTAATTGGGTTTACATTGATACTCAGACCAAGGTACCTCGCGGGGTGCTCGTCGTTCGGGTGCATGTGTTAGATCAAACGCTCTATCTCATGGAGATCCAACGACGCCCTCCAAAACCCAGAGCTGGCGGTAGCGAGGAGGCATCCAAGCCTCCTTCCTATAAAGGTTTAGTCTTCACGCTGAGCCACCAAGGCAGCTTCGAGCAGTGGTTACGCCAAGTGCTGTCTAACGTGCGGCACGTAGAAGGTGTTGTCCAAAAACTAGTTGGTCACTGCCCAGGATTCGCCGATACGTTCAAGCACCCTAAATCCAAAAAGGAACAGATACCCTGCGAAGCCTCTGTGTTAAATGCTTTTAGCAAGGTCAGTATTGGTCGCAGTGACTTAGCATAGGTACTATTTGCCACCTTTATGAGTAGCGGTGTCTGTTTTGTCGCTAAGAGCAACCTGTACACCCCGTGTGCAGGTTGCTCTTCTGACGAAGAGCCGATACGGCCATCCCTTCAGTGGCGGGCGAGGATCTTCGCTGCGATGGGCGAAGTGATCATTTGAATCACGGCAAAAAAAGCGGCTGGAATCGCGATCTCTGATGGCAAGCCGGAAACAGCGACAAACGCTGCAGCGATGCTGAATTCCTTTTTACTGACCGTGAAAAGATAGGTAATCACCTCTTTGCGATCAGAGGTGAGTAACCGTGAGGACATACCTACCAGGTACCCAATCAAATTGAGGCACAGGGCCGCGCCCGCAATCACAAACGCATACCAGCCATAGCCAATGATCGTGGTGGCATTCGGCCCGACCACGGCGAGTAGGATCAGCAGATACAGAATCGACCCTATCCCTGCATACGCTGAATCATGCCGTGCAAAGAAAGCCGAGAACTTTGTACGCAAGCTGACCCCAATCACGGTAGGAAGAAGCACGATTAGTGTTAATTCAAGAATAATTGATCCAAGCGGCACGTCTAACTGAAGGCCGGTGAGCCATAAAAACAGGAAGGGAACAATAAACGGACATAACGCGGTGTTGACTGCGTTGAAAACAGCGGCAAGCGCCACATTGCCTTTTGCCATCAGTACCAAAAGAGGAGAGGACACATCTGTCGGCAGCGTGCCGAGCAAGGTTTGGCCAGCAGCCAGCGGGCCGCTTCCAAAAAATAGACGGCCCGTTAGCCACCCGGCAATCGACATAGGCCCATAGACCAGCCCCAATGCCAACAACTGCCGTGACGGCTTTCGGAACACGATGCGCACTGCATGCGCATCGAATGTGAGGCTGATAATCAACATCAGTAATGCCAGTAATGGCCCAATCGCGAACTTAAGCATTATTCCGGTGGCCGGAAAGAGTAAGCCTCCCCCCGCGACGACGATTACAAACCAGACAAGGTGCGCCTCGACAAAATAAATGAATCTACCCATGGTGGATTAGACGTTACCGGTTGAAGTGGATTGAGCCCCGCACCTAAAACATGATCACCTTCGGCCCAGCGCGCCATGGCTCGCTTGGTAGCTAGGGACGTGCTTCCCAATCCAGCGATGCAAATAGATAATGCTCAAGGGTTGAAGCTTTAGTTGCTAGAGGTTTTATAGTACCAAGAACAGATAATTCGAGAGAAGGTAACAGATGGGACATCATCATGATCATCCCCACATTGATCCTGCCTCTGGCGACCGGCGCGTCAGCATCTCCATTTGGGCCAATGGGCTCTTAACCATCGCTCAAATCGTCGGTGGCATTATGGCGGGGAGCCTATCGCTGATCGCTGATGCGTTACATAACTTTTCTGACATGGCAGCATTAGTCATTGCCTTTGCTGCTCGTAAAATCGCCAGACGGCCTGCCGATGTGCATATGACCTTTGGCTATGGCCGCATCGAGATAGTGGCAGCACTCATCAATTACACCACCCTCATTATTGTCGGTGTCTACCTGATTTACGAAGGCGCTATGCGGATGGTCGATCCCCCTGAGATAGAGGGATGGACGATCGTGATTATTGGTGGCGTCGCGCTCGTCGTCGATGCCCTTACCGCCATGCTCACGTGGTCAATGCAAAAAGAGAGTGTCAATATCCGCGCCCTTTTTCTGCATAACTTATCGGATGCGTTTGCCTCCATCGCCGTGATTATCGGTGGTTCGCTTATTTTACTGTACGACATGCGCTGGGTAGACCCCGCGATCACGATAGGGATTGCGCTATATATTCTTTACCTAGCCTTCTCTGAAATTGGCGGCCCTATCCGTACGCTAATGCTGGGACCTCCCCCGGACATTGACGGGCAGGCAGTCGTTGAGACCGTACGAGATATCGAGGGAGTCCATGATATTCACCATGTGCATCTATGGCAGATGCAGGAAAACATGGCAGCCCTTGACTGCCACGTGGTTCTGACAGAAACCGGCTGGCAGCAGCTTGAATCCGTCAAAGCAGAGATCAAGGAGCAGCTTAAAATGCGCTTCAGTATTGCTCATTCCAGCCTAGAGTTTGAGCATAGTGACCACGCGCATCAAAATGCCAATCTATATGGGCATGAGTGACAGACCGAGGCCGGCTCCCAGCTCAGGTAGATAGCGAGCAGCTTACTCCCATAGCGATTGGCTTATTTTTCAACCCTACTTTTCCACCCCATCGTTGAGACAGAGAGAGAAACATGTTCAAAAAAGCGTCTTTTATATTGGCCGGTACGTTAATGCTGACCGCTGCGATCGTCGCCGTATCGAAGCCTGCCCTCTTAGACATGCAAGCTCAGGCAGCAAAAGAGAGCGGTGTCCAGGCCGAGGACTCCTTGGTGCGTTCACACTCCCCCATCTTGGGACGAGAAGACGCGCCGGTGACGATTGTGGAATTCTTCGATCCGGCTTGCGAAGCCTGCCGTGCTTTCTATCCCCTGACAAAAAGTATTCTGGAAACCTACCCAGAAAAAGTGCGGCTCATCGTGCGCTACACTCCTTTCCACGGCGACGTATCGGACAAGGCCATTCGGGTATTAGAAGTTGCTCGTCGTCAGGGCGTCTTTGAACCGGTACTGGAGAGGCTGCTGGCTCGCCAGGATCAATGGGCTTCACATGGCAGTTTTGATGAATCCGCTATCCTCGATATCGCGAGCCAAGGAGGCCTTGATTTAGCGGCTGCCGAAGAGCAACTGACTTCTGCTGAGGTGCAGGCGGTGATTGACCAAGACATGGCGGATGTCAGAGCCAATCAGATTCGCCAAACACCTACCTTTTTTGTCAATGGCGAGCCTTTAGACCCCTTTGGTATGCAAGAGCTGATTGATGCCGTCGAGAGTGAAGTAGCGGAGATCTCTGGGGAAGAGGATGGCCAGTGATGCAGCGCTGGTGGTTACTAGGCTTGGTGGGCTTTTACCCCTTGCTAGCCGAAGCCAATTGGCAAACGCATCTGTCATTGCCTCCGTCTGAACTTAGCCCTGTCAAGTTACAGGCGGCTAGCGAGCAAGAAGGCACATTACCGCTCGATAGCGTTGATACCCTAACCTTTGGGCGTGATGTCGTCATTGATACCACCCTCTACGAGGCCTTGGCAGCAGAAGGTGTCCCAACGCGTTTCGCCACTAAACTGGAAACACTGCTCAGCGAGTTTATCGCAGCGCCGCTGGAGTTTTCTGGCAGTGAACGTATTCAATTAGTGTGGGAGGAAGATCGACGCCAGGACGGCGCCCGTGTTGGGCCACCACGCCTCAGTTATGCCGCTCTGCCTGATCAGGCAGAGCCCTTGGAGGTCATATGGCCGGTCACCCAAAAGGGGGACGTAGCTCTTTTCAAAAGCGACACCCTGCTAGGCACGTTGCGGTTGCCCGTGCTTAGTGCCCGCTTAACGTCTCGCTTTGGGAATCGGCGACATCCTGTGTATGGAGGGATGCGTCCTCATAATGGAATTGACTTGGCTGCGCCGACAGGAACGCCGGTCATTGCCACCGCACCTGGGCGCGTATCCTTTATGGGTCGCCAAGGGGGATATGGGCAGGTGATCGAGGTGGAGCACGACACAGGGGCAATCAGTCGCTACACACACCTTAGCCGATTTTCCCCACAGCTAGTGGTTGGGGATTTAGTCAATGCGGGAGAGTCGCTCGGAGAGGTAGGTGCCTCTGGGGTCGCCACGGGGCCCAACCTACATTACGAAGTGAGAGTCAATAACCAGCCTGTTGACCCCCTTGGTCAAGGTCAACGCATCATGCTAGGCGAACAGCCGACTCAAAGTGAATATCAAGCGTCACTTTACGAGGCAAGAGATCGCTTAGAACAAGCTATCGGTACGGCGTCACTTTATGACTTGATCTCGTTTAACGAGCCGTAACCACTCGTGCTTAACAACGTTGCATGGGGGTTAGTAACGTGAACGTGCGCTTGTCTCGTTATGGAACCCAAGCCGTGTAATCACTCATCTATCACAACACAGGTAATCGGTATGGAAGAGGTTTCTCCCGTCACCATGGGGGTATTGGCAAGCCTTGCGGCGGGCTTGATGACGGCTGTAGGGGCGCTTCCTGTCTTGTTTACCAAAACACCGAATCGTGGTGTTCGCGATTTAGCGTTGGGGTTCGCCGCTGGCGTCATGCTAGCGGCCTCTTTCTTCTCACTGATCATACCCTCCTTAGAAGCCTCGGAGCTGCGTTACGGAGGTAGCGTGGTACCTGCTGCCATTGCCTGTGCGGCCATCTTGCTAGGGATTGGAATGGTCGCACTACTGAACGAACTCTTACCTCATGAGCACTTCGAACAGGGGCGAGAAGGGCCAGAGGCTGCCTCACTACGTCGTATCTGGTTGTTTATTATTGCCATTACGATACACAACCTGCCAGAAGGGCTGGCCGTTGGCGTGGCCTTCGGCGCAGGGGGAAGCGAAGGAGGCATTCCACTAGCGATTGGCATTGGACTTCAGAATGCCCCAGAAGGACTGGCCGTAGCAGTATCACTGCTAGGCGTGGGCTATTCACGTTGGCGGTCATGGACGATTGCCGCCCTTACGGGGCTTGTTGAGCCGTTGGGTGGCTTATTAGGCGCTGGAGTCATCAGCATGTCACAAGCGCTACTGCCCTGGGGGTTGGCCTTTGCAGCGGGGGCGATGTTGTATGTGATCAGTCATGAGATTATTCCCGAAACTCATCGAAGCGGGCACCAAAAAAAGGCCACGCTGGGCCTCTCTATCGGATTGGTACTCATGCTGTTTTTGGATGTTTCGCTGGGCTAACCATTGGGCGTGGGGCGTAGCGTTAGTGCTAACCTAAGTCGTGAGCCCCTCCGTGCGATTTTTCAGTGATACAGAGCTGATGATCACTGATGACCTCAATGATTCGGCAGCTTTCCACTTTACCACCGGCACACTGCGTGACCATCCGTTGAAGCTCCTCACGCAGTATGGACAGTCGTTGAAGGCGGGACTCCACTTTCTTTAGGTGATGCGTGGCGATGGCATCGACTTCTTGGCAAGGCATATCAGGTTGATCTGACATGGCCAAAAGCTCTCGCACTGACTCCACCGAAAAGCCAAAGTCTCGGGCATGACGAATAAAGGTCAAGCGCCGCACAGCGTCGTCTCCATAGCGGCGCTGCCCCCCACCGGTTCGTGTCGCATCGCGCAACAGCCCAATACGCTCGTAATAGCGAACCGTTTCAGGTTTGCAATCGGCTCGTCGTGCTAACTCACCAATGCTGATACTTTGGCCGATCATCGACATGGTAAAACTCCTTAGGCAGGGCTTGAAGCTGTAGTTGCTACAAGGTTTACACTTAAAAACCATAGCCCATTGGCAGGAGAGGCACCATGAAAACATCAACGCCGACAACAGCGCCTACCACCTTGACGCTGCGTGTTGAAGGCATGGACTGCGGCGGTTGTGAGCGCAAGGTTGTATCGGCGCTAGAGCGACTGGAAGGCATTGAGGAAGTCACGGCAAGCTCGGTCACGGGATCAGTGAAGATTCACCACCACGATCACGGGGCCCCCTCGCGAAAGACCATTGAGGGCATCCTGAACGAACTAGGCTATCAAGTGGCTTCCCATGATGGCCAAACACGCGCATCTGGTGCTTCATCCTCTTGGTGGCAAACCGCTAAAGGGCGCTTGGTCATTATCACAGGAAATCTGCTGATAGTGGCCTTCGCGCTTCGTTTAGCATGGCCTGCGCTGGGTAATATGCCTTTCATTTTGGCCACGCTAGTCGGCTTAATACCCATTGCGCAGAGTGCCTGGGGCGCCCTCAAAATGCGCAATCCCTTTACCATAGAGATGCTGATGTGCATCGCTGCGCTTGGCGCATTGGCCATCAATGCTGCCGCTGAAGCTGCGATGGTCGTGTTCTTGTTCGCCGTAGGTGAGCTACTCGAAGGGGTAGCTGCTTCACGAGCGCGCCGCAGTATCTCAGCCTTGGCAAATTTAACACCCTCAACGGCGAGGCTGATGGACAACGGCCATCTGCGTGACGTCTCGGCGGAGTCACTTAAACCCGGGCAGCGTGTGCTGGTGCGGCCCGGTGATCGCGTACCCTGCGATGGACGCATCCTGGTGGGCACCTCCGACATTGACGAGTCGCCGGTAAACGGCGAGTCCATACCCCGTTCGCGAGCGCCTGGTGATGACATTTTTGCTGGCACAGTGAATCTTGATGCCGCCCTGGAGGTGGAGGTAACACGAGGCGCTGATGACAATACGATCGCACGCGTTATTCGTCTGGTTGAAGAAGCACAGGCCGCCAAGGCACCGATAGCACGCTTTATTGATCGTTTTGCGTATTACTATATGCCCGCCGTCGTCTTACTCGCCCTACTGATGGCGATAGTGCCACCGCTGGTATCGACCATGGCATGGTCGGAGTCGATTTACCGTGCGTTAGCATTGCTGTTAATCGCATGCCCCTGCGCGTTGGTCATTTCTACCCCAGCCGCCATCGCCGCAGGTCTCTCGGCGGGCGCTCGGCGCGGACTACTGATCAAAGGGGGAGCCGTTCTTGAACAGTTAGGTAAGCTTCGCTTGGTGGCATTAGATAAAACGGGCACCCTCACTGCGGGTACCCCAAGAGTCACAGATGTGGAGTCTTGGATTGCTGAGGAAGACGATAACAGCGTATTGCGGCTCGCCGCCGCAATAGAGCGGGATTCCAGTCACCCTATCGCCACGGCTATCGTTGAGCATGCCAGACAGTCGGGCATCAACCTCCCCACCGTCACTGGCAGCCGCGCTCTGGCGGGGCGCGGTGTTTCCGGCCAGGTGGAGGGTCGCGAGCTGAGCTTAATGACGCCTCGTCACCTTCACGAGAAAGTCATCCTTGAGGAAAGTCTCAGTGCTCGAATTGTCGCGTTAGAAGAAGCCGGTAAGAGCCTCGCTCTCCTCGTCGAAGGCGAGCGTTTACTGGGCTTGATCGCGGTTCGCGATGAGCCACGCGAAGATGCCATTGAAGGCCTAGCGGCGCTATCCCGTTTAGGCGTACAGGCGGTCATGCTCAGCGGTGATAATGCCCGCACCGTCGCTGCCACGGGGGGTCGCTTAGGCATTGAAGCGTACGGCGAACTAATGCCTGAAGACAAGGCAGCGTATGTTCGAGACTGGCAAGCGGCAGGCCGTGGCCCCATCGGTAAAGTAGGTGATGGCATCAACGATGCACCGGCACTCGCGGCAGCAGATGTGGGTATCGCGATGGGGGGTGGCACGGATGTGGCGTTGGAAACCGCCGATGCAGCCTTGCTCAAGAACCGCGTTACCGGCATCGCTGAGCTGATAGACCTCTCTCGTGCCACGCTGCGCAATGTGAAAACCAACGTTGTTCTCGCCCTTGGCTTAAAAGCCATTTTCCTAGTTACAACGGCGCTGGGTATTACCGGCATGTGGATTGCGGTGATGGCCGATACCGGTGCTACCGTCCTGGTGACGTTGAACGCCATGCGACTGCTGGGTTACCGCTTTTCGCCCAGTACCGCAATGACAGGCCTGTCACAAGGAAAAACAACGTCATGAGAACAGCGCCAAACGATAGCCCTTCACGTCGCTGGCCATGGTTCACATTAGCTTGCGTGATGGCTCTAGCCGATCAACTGGTCAAGGAAATTGTGCATGCCCAGATGTCGTTTGGCCAAGTCATTCCGCTAACGCCGTTTTTTAACTGGGTTTATACCGGGAACACAGGAGCCGCTTTCAGCTTTCTCGCAGAAGCAGGGGGTTGGCAGCGCTACCTCTTTCTTGGTTTAGCGTTGGTGGTGGTCGTCGTATTGGTTGTGCAGCTATGCAAACCCCTGTCGCGCTTGGAGGCCTGTGCGTACAGCCTGATTCTTGGCGGCGCGCTCGGTAATACTATTGATCGCTTAGCGCGAGGGTACGTCGTCGACTATCTGGACATTTACTGGGGCGAATGGCATTGGCCCGCCTTTAACATGGCCGATATCGCGCTATTTGCCGGTGTATTGATGTTCGCGGTGGCGTTATGGCGTGAAAGTCCTGCTTTTAAGCGCTCTGAGTAACGCTATGGATGTGGTCGATAAAGATAAAGAATATACGCTTTTTGCTGGGCGCTCCTCACCAATAGTCGATTGCGTTGTAGCGCTCGCCGCTGGGGTGCTGACCACCTTGAGTGCCGCCCCCTTTTCCCTATGGTGGCTTGGCCCAGTGAGCGTGGCACTGGTCTATTGGAGAATAGCGTCGCTAACGCCCGCCATGGCCACCCTGCGTGGGTGGTGCTATGGGGTAGGCCTGTTCGGTTCAGGCACGTCGTGGGTCTTCGTTGCTATTCACGATTTCAGTGGCACCGGGGCCTTGGTGGCGATGCTCCTCACCACTCTTTTTGTCAGCGTCCTGGCGCTCTTCTTTGCAGTCCCCTTTGGGCTCTATCGACGCATCACGGGGCCACGGTTCGCCTTTCTTAGCTTTGCCGGTATGTGGGTGGTGAGCGAATGGCTACGCACTTGGATGCTCACCGGCTTTCCCTGGTTATTGCTGGGCACCTCTCAGATTGATTCTCCACTAGCCCCATGGGCGCCCGTTGGTGGTGTGTACTTGCTGTCACTCATGACCGCGCTGACAGGTACGTTAGGGGTAGAGGTACTGCGTCGCCGCTGGAGTTTCCTTGTCCCAATGGCCGCCTTGTGGATCGTTCCATTCCTATTGCCCGCCCAATGGACAACCCCGGCTGGCAAGCCCATCCGGGTGGCATTGCTGCAAGGGAATCTTGACCAGCGCATTAAGTGGACTGCCCAAGGGCAGCGCGAAGCGATCAGTATCTACACGACGATGACACGGGAGCAAGCAAGGGATATCGATCTCATCGTTTGGCCTGAGGCAGCCCTTCCCATGCTTGAGCAGGAAGCACAGCAAATACTTGAGCAAGTAGCGTCCGACCTGGGGCCTGACACCGCCTTGTTGACCGGCATTTTGCAACGCGACAGTGAAGGGCGCTCTTATAACAGCGTCATAGGGCTAAATGATGTGCAGGGCGAATACCAGAAGGCGCACTTGGTGCCCTTTGGCGAGTATTTGCCATTCCAAAGTCTCCTCGCTGGCACCCTTGCTTTTTTCGACTTGCCAGTACCTCGCCTGACCCCAGGGTCAGGCGAACAGGCTCCGTTACACGTGGCTGGAGCCACCATTGGCAATGCCATTTGTTACGAAATCATTTTTGCCGACCATGTCGCCCAACAGGCGCGTAATGCCGAGCTGCTATTAACGGTTTCCAACGATACGTGGTTTGGGCGCTCCATTGGCCCACACCAACATCTTCAAATGGCGCGTCTACGTGCCTTAGAAAATGGTCGTCACCTACTTCGAGCTACCAGTAATGGCGTGACGGCCATCATCGATTCACAAGGTCACGTCACAGCCCGTGCCCCACAGTTTGAACAGGCCAGTTTAACGGGCGAGGTGACCCCGATGCAGGGCCTAACTCCTTTCACACGCACCGGTAGTGGCCCCGCTTGGATACTCGCTGCGGTGCTGACACTGCTCGGGTTACAACTGAACTTATCTCGATCAAAAAACGACGCATTAGATGAAAAAGGAACCTAGCGATGCTCTTGGCAAAGAACGCAGCAATACTTAAGAGATTCCTCCCATGGCCAATGCAGATCGGCTTCATCGTGAGTGTGATGGTTTCGTTTCTGGCATGGCTCCCTGTCGCCATGGCGGCACAACCTTCCACTGCCCAGGAGACGGAATGGCCCAAGGGGCATTACCCGCTACCTGAGGAAGGCAATATTATCGGAGAGGCTGACACCTTCATCGTGAAGAATTACGAGGATACTCTGATTGATATTGCCAGACGTCACAACCTTGGCTACCAGGAGATTGTACGTGCTAACCCAGAGGTCAGTATTTGGGTGCCCGGAGTGGGTACTGAAGTAACCATTCCAGGACGCTTCATCCTGCCGAATGTCGAGCGTACTGGGGTCGTCATCAATATCGCCGAGCTGCGGCTTTACTACTACCCAGATGTCAAAACCGGTGAGACACCGCGCGTTGAGACCTATCCTATCGGCATCGGTCGCGAAGGGTTTGATACACCCCTTGGTGTGACCGAGACCACCATGAACATTAAAAACCCCGCATGGTACCCGCCTGAGTCGGTAAAACGTGAAGCGGAAGCACGCGGCGAAACCGCACCAAGCGTTGTACCGCCCGGCCCCGATAACCCGCTAGGAGACCATGCCATCATCCTAGGCTTCGATGGCTATTTGATTCACGGCACCAACCAGCCCGATGGCATTGGCATGCGCGCAAGCCGAGGTTGTATCCGCATGTTACCCAAAGACATCGAATCTATATTTGACCGCATTCCACCCGGCACCCAAGTCAACATCATCAATCAGCCGATCAAGATAGGTTGGGAAGGCGGTCAGCCGCTGATTCAAGCCTTTCCGCCGCTTGGAGAAGAAGAGCACAGTATGACCGCACTCACAGAGACCATGACACGCCTTAACCAATACAATGTCGATAACGTAAACCTCGATTACGAGCAGCTCAGCGATGTCCTGTCACTCTCTAACGGGCTTATAACCCCACTACATCCAAAGCAGGAACAGGAGCCACAGCGCCACAGCCCAGAAGAGAAGGCTATCAAGGGCATTTATGAAGACCTGGTTTTGACGTCATCTCAACGGTCATGACACGCCTTTTGGCACCCCGTTGAGCCCTGGCATATAGGTAGAGAGCCATAGCCCCGTCCAAACGGCGGGGCGACATTCGCCTACAGAGTCGCGGGGCCCTCCAAGTGACTGCGCGCTATCAGTGTCTTAGCACTCAATATCCAGAGGCAGCCAGTAGGTAACGCCACCCACTACCACCTGTATCCCGTCTGTCGTCCGCTCTACGGTCTGTTGTCGAAGCATTTTCTGCGTTAATTTTGTGTCATGGAAATACTCCATGGCAGCAACGATCCATGCCTCCCTCCAGGCCTCTCCTTGATCAGCACACCGGGCCATCGTCATCAGGGTGCGGGCTAGTGTTTCTTTTCGCCGCTTTCTTGCCCGTTTTACATCCACCCGAGGAGCCAACGTGGTGGCATGTTGGCGATTTAAGAAATTAGTAAACCCCGTGACCGAGGCTGCTTGTCCGGGCACCGCATGCAAATAGTTGTCCACATCGCCCTGTTGAGGCAGTCGCTGCCCCTCCCGGTCAGTAGCGAGTAGCAATGCGGCTGCCGCTCTTAGTGCAAGTCGTGCGGAGGTGTGGGACGTTTTGCCCGCCTCTATACGGGTTTCCAATTGCAGCCAATAGGCTTGCAGCACTTGGTCTGATAGCGAAGCGAACGGCATAGAACTGAGACACGCTTGAATACGTCTTTTCTCTGAGTCGATCCGCTTTGCTTGGTGATCCGGCTCTACCCCTTGCTCTTCATGCAACCATCGCATGGGAAGCCTCACACGCCGCAAGCCCTCCGCCCCGAAGTGATGAAGTAGCTCCGAATAGCTCGGTATCCGTGACCATGCCTGGTCGAGCTCAAGGAAGAACGAGAAGAAATGATTGATCTTGAGGGCAGCCTTATGCGGCCCAGTGATACGAATCAGCCATTCACCAAATTCCCCAAAGGCCTCACTTAACGCTTTGGTAGTGATACCGGCTTGGCCAATGGTGATGCGTTTACGGCATGTTCGCGTCCAATAGCAGGGCTCACAGGCATCACCTCGACCCGCTGGCATGGGATTACCACACGATGGGCAGGCAATTTCCCCTTGCTCATTACAGGCTTTGCACAACGCATCCCCGTTGGGTGCCACCACCAATAAACGATGTCGACGACATGCAGAACAGGTACCGTGGTCTGCTGTCGAACAGCGTGGACATAAGCGATGATCATGCCCCATACGCGCCACTCGGGTAAGACGTTGAGATGCTTTCCCACACGCCTCGCAGGGCTCTGGTTCTTTGAAATAGGGAGCGCAGGCGATACAGACAGGGCCGTAGGGAGTGACCTTGCCGATGTTGTAGTCTGAACTGGCTTTTCCACATCGTGCACACGGTTTGTCAACGTTGCACTGACGACAGACGGCGTCTGGGTCATTCTTAGGCAGACGGGCTAACTCACCACATCGTGGGCACATCCGCCGCTTAAACACACGAGCATAGCAAGTTGAACAGTAGCCGTGCCCTTTATGGCGTCGCCACAATTTGGAGACTTCTCGGCCACACTCATCGCAGTCGACCGTTTGGTGTTGATTCAAGAGGTTGGCTCCGCTTTCATTCTGCGTTTTAAACGCGCCCATGAGGCTCTAACAGCGCGTTCCGACATGGGGCGACAAGCCGGGGGAACACGGCGGCGATGCGGCCCATGAGGGTGGTGAGATAACCGTGATAGCAGCGGCAACAACACAACGGGGGGCGACCTTCGGGGATCATGAAGCGCGCTCGTTTTGACATTGCACGCGACCAGAACGCTGAACGTTTCTTCAAGGCCCATACTGAGCAAGCGTTCCAACGCTACCAATAAGGCACTACGCTCGCTGACAGCCAGCAGCTCAAACGCCAGGCCAGACACAGGCATTCGGCAATCCGTAACCGAAATGCCCAATGAAAGAAGCGCATCGGCCAGGGGTGACACAGGCCGCCGACTTGCACGCCGTATAACGCCAATAAAAAAGGCCACCATAGAAAACCAATCGGCGGGTGCGATAGAGGCCTGCCTAAACGTCACCTTATCCTGTTCTAACACACGATCAGCCATCACTTGAACACTGAACGCTTCAGGTAAAGGCGACGTGCATACCGCCTTTCTAAAATCGTTATGACACCGGCTGCATTGAGCTAAATGTTGATCTTCCGCTGTCAGGCGATGGGGCTCTATAGGGGCCTTGCATGCTGGGCACTCATCTACCAGCTGCACCCCATGAAAGCGGCACCCAGTGTGCCAAGCGAATCGCCAGTGCCGGCGCAAGTAGGGGGTTGAGTCCTCTGCCAAGCACAACGTGCATACCTGTTGTCCTCCATGGCGGGTTCGATTTCGGCTGCCGAGTGCCAACAACCAGGGCCAAGTCCGGGTTTCCGGTAACGAGTAACCGACCACTTTCTCACAATCGTCCCGCATCCCCGCTTTCTGAAACTTAGCGGAAGATATCCCCGAGGCATTCACTAATGGGCGCATTCTTGCGAGGGGTATTTCCCTATCAATGTCCCTCGTCCATATACGCCATGTTGGCCAAATAGCCCCGGTGAGCGACAAAGGATCACACCCCTGTCGCAACGCCGCCCGAACGAGCCATGATGAAAGGGACTCCTCAGGCAGCAGGGGCACACTCAGCGCCCAGGTCATTACAGCATCACTTCCCTAATGCCACGGGTGGGCCGCACCCATGATTTACTCTGAATAATTTTCTCATCGATGCACTCAGCTCCAGACAAAATAGCGGCATTTGCACACTCAATCAGCAGCCGGTGCAGGTCACCCAAATTACCGCCAGAAATCGCGTGGAGCTGGGTCGCCAATTGGGGCTCATGCAGTTGGGAAGGATGTTTGAGAGGTAATATCTTCTCAAAGCCAGCGAGCAGCTTCTGAAACTCCTGATTGAGCTCCCACTTTGGTAACGCGACCACATCAAAGCGACTCGCATGCTGTGGGTCTGAATGCAGCACACGCACAGCATCTTGCGTCCCCACACCAACGATGGGAATCATTAGCTCATTGCATAAAAGCTTAATGGCATTCATCGTTTCGCGCTGCTTAACAGCACCACCGGTTAACAGAGAGTGAAACTCATCGATGATCAGTAAGCGCGTATGGCAAGCACGCAGTTGATGAATCACCTGGTAGCGCAGCTTGGGAACAGGATCTGTAGGCCGGTAGGGAGCCCAGAAACTCTCTAGCACTGCGATATACAGACTTTTCTCATCGGCACTCGGGGGAGCCTGAGTGACAACAACAGGCTTCACGGGCTCTACGTCTTCATTCACGTAGCCTTCACCGTACTGCTTACGAAACTTGTCTTTCCGTTGTTGGAGTCACCCACGAGCAAGAGGTTAGGCATACGAGGACGACTGGGCTTCTCCATCAACCCACGCATGACCTCAATGACACGATTGGCCAATGGATAGCCCAACCAGCGCGGTTGATCCATAAACTCCATTCGCTCTTTAGCGGACAGCCCCAAGACGTGACGAAGATCAGGATGAAGGTGTGTGCTCATGCTATGTCCCAGTTCACATCGATATCACCCGTTAAAAGACCGTCCCCTTGAGCGGGTGTCTCTTTAGGGGCCGCAGTTGAGGGCGCATGTAAAAGGGGATCTGCAGGCGTCACCTTCTTCTCATGCTCTTTACGTCGTTGTGCCTGACGGCGACTTCGCTTAGTACGTGCTTGCGACTCCTCCACATGGGTTCGCAGCTCACTAATAGCGCGTAGAATTTCAGTCTCATTGACCGAGTTTCTTCCTTCCTGCCGAAGGCGCGCTTTAGCTTGGGCATACTCCCAAACACTCATCGAGGGGAGGGCAAGATTGGCAAAGGGCACGCGAAAATAGTGCCCGAGCTCCGGGTCTTTGAACCAAATGACACTAATGTCGCGAGGGTCGCGCCGGAAAACAAAGGTGCGTTTCTTGTCTGGCATGTCTGGATCTTTGGCATTGATCCAAGGTCTTAGCGCTTCATCGTAATAGTTTATGCCATCGATGGTCACACCAAAGGTCTGGATCGTACGCTGAAAGCTGGGCAAAAAATCGAGCAATACAGAGAGCCTGTCAGCAGGCCTCGGCGCTAATCCCACTCCCTGCACATCCGCATTGCCAAACACACCAATTTCCCACTTTTTCATCGGCGACATACCAATCCCAGAATGAAGGCGCTGGTGGTAAACCTTGCAAATCAACGTCACCAGCCACTCTTCAAACTCGCTTTTCGTCATGGCCGCGTGCTTCTCTGGATCGTATCCCTCTTTCTCTTTAATGGAGGAGAAGGTCGTCCCAGGCAGGTTATGGATTTCCTTTAGAAGAGAGCCCAGTACCCGCTCAATGTGGCCACCATAACGAGGCTGCTTAACAGGCCGAAACTCAAGGTTGACCCCATAGGCTAGGCATGAGCGCCGAAACGTCTCAGAGCGAAAATCTGGGCCGTTATCGACATGAATCGTGGCGGGTGTGCCCCATACCGGCCACTCAGCCTCCACATTATGCAGTAGCAACCACTCATCTTTAGGAAGCATGGAGTGCGCCACACACATGCCGACAGATGTTTCAGAGGGCGGGTCAAACGACAAGTAATACCCCGTGACCATGCGAGTAAACACGTCCATGGCCAACGTAATCCATGGGCGACCAATCGGCTTGCGATACACGTCATCGACCAAAATAATATCGGCAGGCGTGTGGTCAATCTGCATAACGGCTAACGGATAGTCCGCATTGGGAAATTTTCCGGCAGCCGGCTGGAACTTGTTAATGGCTTTGTCTCTAAAACCATGGCCACGCAACCGGTCACGCTCTGGGATATCACGCAGACGAGCACGAACGGTACCAGGGCTCGGCGGGTCGATGCGCCGTTCATGGCAGCGCCGCATGACTTCCTGTACCGCTTTTTGTGCGGACGGACGCTGCAGCGTCAAATACACCTCTTTGATGACTTCCTGAATCACTGCCTCGGCATGCGCGGGAATACGCGACTTTCCCTTCTTCCACCCTGGCTTTTGAGGAATCAATGCGAGCACCGAGCCCGTCGCTTTATACCGCTTCAACCAACGGTAGATCGTAGCCGTATCAACCCCCGTTTGTTTCGCACGCTCCTCCGCTGCATCCCGCCCCACCGTATGGCGATCCACCAAGGGCTTAATGATGGAAAAGCGATGCTCGGCCTCCCGCCAATCGGCATCCCCAATCTCGGACATATCCTGCTCAGGGGATACGGACCCGCTATTGAGAGGCGCTAGTTCTTTGATGCGAAGCGGGCAACTACGCCCGGACTCAACGGCAATGCCAATGACTGTCTCAAAATCGAGCACCTGGGAAATTCGGTAAACGGTGCCATCTTTCTGAACCTGCTCACCCACCATAATCTGCAAGTGTTGGCGTGTTTGGGCGACGCCGTTATTGGGTTCAGTTGCGCTGCCACGATGGTTATTCATAATCGGGTACCCATACCTCCGATAGAGGACTGAAGGATTGGGCCATATCGCAATCTAACTGCCGAGTCGCCAGTAGATGCCATAAATGCGCAATCCCCTCTGCCCGGTAAATATCGCCCATAAAGTGCCGAGAAAGCAGGTAATCCAAGGTCGCCACCCCCATTTCCCTCACCGTGTTGAGGACTGCCTGGCTTTCGACAGAGGGAAACACCATCCGCTTGTAGCGCGCTAGGAAGGTAATGTTGTCCAAGGTCTTATCACGAATGCGGCTTTCATCATGAATGCGAAACGCCCAGCCCTCATTGTTGGCATGCCGTATCGCCGCCTTCCATTTAGGCGACCATTCACGCCAATGTGCTTGCCACTTTTCCCGTGGTTTGACCTCCACCAGGAGAGGTTTTGGGTAATCCCTGTAATGACGGTTACCGAGACGGTAATAAACCAAATAGTCAGGTGTGTAGGTGTAGCGCCTACCGGTCACGGGATGATGAAACGGGATCTCGCACGGCTGGGATATCACACCAAGGACGCTCACATCAAAGTCAGCCTTGATGAGGAAATCACGTTCGAGCGTCGACTCGAACGCAATAGACTCCTCCCCGCGAAAGGCATAGTAGCCAGACACACTTCGTCGGGTAGGGCCGATTTTACGAACGGATGTAGGCAGTGGCATGGGCAGTCGCACCAAATGTTGAATAAAACAAGACCTGTCGCATCAATTGCTATTAATTCTGTCGCACTCAATCCTGTACAGACTACCATAATAGCCCGATATTACGCCCTGAGGGTCGCACTAATTGCTGAAAATGACAAGCAGTGCCCAGGCCAGGCTGGCCAGCGCCACCAGGTTCTGCAGCGTCGTGAAACGGCGTGCCTGGACACCCTCTAGGTCGAACCCCTGCTTGGTGAACCGGTACCCCTCCTCGCAGGCCCAGCGATCCAGGTAAGCCTGAATCATCCGCTCGCCTTGGCGGCGACCACGCACCGGGCGCGTCGTCACCAGCACCAGGCGCTCCGACTTCTCATGATCGACAACGATCATCCACAGCGGCGTCTCCGGATGCTCCCGCAGTGTGACCTTGGTGATGCCGAACCGCACCGGGATATGCTGCCCACGGCGCAAGTGGCCGCGGTGCTTCAGTGGCAGATCTCGGGCAATCTGCTGCGACGTCTTGGCGGTATCTCGCCACTGCCAGAAGCGCTGATTGGCGGCCCGGACCAGCACATGACGCTCGGCGCGCAGCCAGGCATCCCACAGCCGCCCTCGATCGCCGCCACGATCGATGACCCACAGTGGCCGGCCCTCCACATGGCGCTGCACGGTATCCATCACGCTCAGGATATCGGTGTTTTCACTGCGGTAGCCGCCGCGAGCCGGCGATAGCAGCCGCGTGAGCAGTGGCCAGGTGGTGCCCCGCTTCAGGTCGCGTGCCACCACGCTGATCAGCGGATAACCGCCGACGATCTCGCCGGTATCACCGTCGCGAACGCGGGTTCGGTATTCACTGGTCGGGGCGCCATCCCGGTTCAGGTCGCCCGGATCGATGGCCAGCACCATGTCATCGGTGATATAGGGCGTGATCCGCTGGAGCTGCAGTTGCTCCGCGGCCCAGGCAAGCTCGCTGTGCCGGGACAGCATGCGCGACAACCGCTTCTGCGTGTGGTGTAGCCGACAGGGTTCCTTCAAGGCGCGGGCGATCTCGGCCTGGCGCAAACTACCGCTGGCCAGGATGCCAAAGAGCGTTTCTGCCGCCAGCTTCACGACGGGTCGAGCGAGGTGATCCGACAGGTCGTCACACCAGTCGATCAGGCGAGCTTTCCATTTGGCGCGGTCTTTGGCATCTTGAAGCATCGGGGCTTTCCTTTTGGTTCATGGTGTTAGGGGTAACAACATGATACCGGCGGGAAAGCCCCGATCTCGTTGATAGCACTGAAATTTTCAACGCTATTCAGGCAGTTACAGCACCACCTGTGGAAAAGTGGGGAGACGCTAGGCCTAAGGTACGTTACCCTTGGGGGAGTCCACTTGATAAGGAGTGCTCATGGATTGGAATCCGGCCTACACCTGGCTAGTCATCGCGCTGCTGCTCAGTCTCGGCGAGCTGACCTCTGGCGCCATGGTCCTCCTGGCGCTGGGCATCGCCGCCGCCTTGACCGCCGCCGTCACCGCGCTGGGGCTGACACTGCCCTGGCAACTGCTCAGCATGGGCATCTTCGCGGGTATTCTGGTGCCCGTGGGCGTGATGGTGATTCGCCCGCGCTTTTCGCCCAAGGGGGTCGCCTACGGCACCACCGGTACCGGTGTGGAAAAGAACCAACACTATGTCACCCTGACCCGCGACTTCGATAATGCCACCGGCATCAAGGTCAATGGCGACTTCTATCGACTACGCGTGCTGGAGAGCGGAGCCACCGAGCTGCCCTCCGGCACTCCGGTGGTGTTCAAACGTTTCGAGGGCACCACCGCCCTGGTCATGCTGGCCCCTGCCAGCAACCCGGTTCCCCAGGACGACCATTCGCAACACAAGGAGCTTTAACCATGGATCTACCCATCAGCCCAGGCCTGTTGATCAGCCTGATCATCGTGGTCATCGGTATTCTGATCATTTCCAAGGGCTTGGTGATCGTTCGCCAATCGGAAGTCATGGTGATCGAGCGACTAGGCTCGTTTCACCGGGTGCTGGAGAGCGGCATCAACATCATCATTCCCTTTATCGAGCAGCCCCGCGCCATCACCATGATTCGCTACAAGAAGATGGGCGAGGAGTATCACCCCATCACCAGCGATGAAATTCGTATCGACCGTCGGGAAACCGTCATGGACTTTCCGGGCCAGCCGGTCGTGACCACCGACAACGTCACGGTGCGGATCAACGGCGCGCTCTACTATCAGATCATCGACCCCAAGCGAGCAGTCTATGAAGTCGAGAACATGAGCCAGGCCGTGGAGGTACTGGCCAAGACCACGCTGCGTTCGGTGGTCGGCAAGATGGAGCTGGATAAGCTGTTCGAATCCCGGGCCGAGGTGAACAACGAGATTCAGGCTGCCATGGAAGAGCCTGCTTCCAAGTGGGGGGTCAAGATCTCCCGGGTCGAAGTTCAGGACATCGCCATGCCGGAAGAGGTGGAGTCGGCCATGCGTCTGCAAATGGCTGCCGAGCGTAAACGTCGTGCAACGGTCACCGAAGCCGAGGGCGAAAAATCAGCCGCCATTGCCATGGCCCAGGGCCAGCGTGAGTCAGCCATCCTCAACGCCCAGGGCGATAAAGAGTCGGCCATTCTGCGCGCCCAGGGTGAGCAGGAGTCGATCAAGCTGGTGCTCAGCGCCATTGGCGACAGCGACGAGCACAAGCGTACGGTAGTGGGCTATCTGCTTGGCCAGAGCTACATCAAGGTGCTGCCCACCATGGCCAAGGACGGCGAGCGCGTCTTCGTGCCCTACGAATCCTCGGCGCTGCTGGGTTCCATGGGGATGTTCCGTGAAATGGCAGGCTCCCCGGAAGACACCGTGGCCAACCATCTGGATCACGCCAATTCTCGTCAGGGCGGCTTCCGCAGTGGCATCGTGGGGGGCGCTGCTGGCGGCCAATCGTAGCCATACCCGCGAGGCCAGCGTCAGCGCTGGCCTCGTCTGTTCTCTCTTCTCTCTTCTCCTCTAACGCCCCAGCCGGGTCAGCCCTCGTGGCGCCGAAATGCGAAAGAACCGCTCGACCACCTCACTGTCCCCCGCTGGAGTGACCAGCGACACGGCAAAAAAGAGCGGCAGATTGACCATCAGCCCCCAGAATCCGGCATGAATCCCCAACGGGTGTGGCCACACGGCGGTGAATGCCACCGTTACCATGAAGCCCGCCACGATGCCCGCCATGACACCCAGCTTCGACGCTCTGGGCCAAAAGAACATGCCGATGAACGCAGGCAGCACTTGAGAAGCAAACCCCAGCCCCACCAGCAGAATCATCACCAGGCTTCCCGGCTCGGCAATCGCCAGCGGCGCAATCACCAGCGCCATGATGGGCAGGATCAACCAGCGTGCCACTTTGGCCGTCGTACCATCGGACAACCCCAGCAAAGGCTGCAGGACATCCTTGCTCATGGAGAGGGAGACCGAATGTATGAACGGCTCACTCGACGACATGGCGGCTGCCAGCGTGCCTGCCCCCAACAGTCCGACCAGCACCACCGGCAAGTGCTGCATGGCATACTCCAGCACGACGGAGTCTGCCCGTGCCAGCTCCGGCAATGAAAAGATACCGATGAAACCCACGGTGACCATGGGCAAAATCACGATGTAGTAGGTCGGCAGCCAGGTCGCACTACGGCGTATCGTGCGTGCCGAGGAAGCACTCATCCACTGGGTCCATACGGGCGGCATGAATGACAACATCGAAACGATGATCGAAGTGGTCCAGAAACTGAAGCTCATGTCGCCCGCCGCTCCAGGCAGCGTCAGAAACTCCCCGTGGTCAGTCTGAATACGCTCGAACACAGCCGCAAAACTCACGCTGCCCGTCGCACTCTGCATCGCCCAAAGCCCGACGGCCCAGGCCACGACCAGCATCAGCGCCCCTTGAAACGCGTTGGTGCGCCCAATCGCGCGCTGACCGCTGGCGCACAGATACACGGCGATACACGCCAGCACCAGCACCACCCCCAGCCACACCGGAATGGCCCCGCCGCTCATCACGAAGAGAATGTATGCCGACCCCACCGTTTGCAGCACCGCATAGGCAATCGAGCCTACCGCCATGACGCTGGCCGCCAGCGCGCCCAGCGCCACACTCTGGTAGCGGTCGGCAATGGCACTGGCCTGGGTGACATGGCCAAACTGCTTGCCGAACTGCCATACCTTGGGCCCGAAATACCAGGCCACCAGCGCCAGATAGGCCAGGTAAACGGCCACGTAGAACACTGCCACGCCTTTGGAGTAGGCCCAGCCGGGCGCGCCCATGAAGGTGTAGGCACTGACGCTGCCGGCCGCTATCAGCAGGTACAGCGTGACAGGCCCCATGCTGCGCCCTGCCACCCCCCACTCCTCCAGGCTATTCATGGAACGGCCCGCTCGGGCGCGCAGGCCAAGCAGCATGGCAGCGGCCACATACAGCAGCGTGATGGTCAGCGGCCAGAGGCTACTCATGGTCGTCACGCTCCACGATGCGATTGCCCACCAGCATGACGACCACGCAGGCCAATATGATCACGTAGCTCCACACCACCAGCAGCGGCAACCCCATGACCAGCGTCGCTCGGTTGACCCAGCCAATGACCGGCCAGATTCCAGCACCGACCAGCCCCACAAACGCTACCAACAACCACCAGCCCGCACGGGAGGTAGGCAATACCCATAAACGTCGCATCACGATTCCATTTGAGTGAACATGCCGCTGCCCAACCAGGCAGCCTCTCGGCGTCGAACGCCACCCCAGGCGCAGGGCCATTGTCACGGCGGCGTCACGGCACTATGGCAGATTGACCTTACCCTGCCAGCCGCCAAGTCGCCTAACATGAAGATTCTAATGCTTTCCGACGTGTACTTCCCGCGCGTTAACGGCGTTTCCACTTCGATCGAGAGCTTCCGCAACGCCCTGGAGCGCCAGGGCCACGAAGTGCACCTGATCTGCCCCGACTACCCTGCTCACACAGCTCAGGAGCCGCGCACCTGGCGCATCGACTCACGCGGGGTCATCGGCGATCCTGAAGACCGCATGATGCGGTACCAGCGCATCATGGCGATGGCCAGTTCCCTGGCCTGCCTGAAGTTCGACCTGATTCATGTGCATACGCCTTTCGTGGCGCATTATGCAGGCATTGCCTTGGGTAAACGGCTGAACGTTCCGGTGGTGGGCACCTACCACACGCTTTTCGAAGAGTATCTTCATCATTACGTGCCAGGACTGCCGCGCCGCAGCCTGCGGTTTGCCGCTCGACGCTTTTCGGTGCACCAATGCCACCAGCTCGCTGCCGTGATCGCACCATCGTCGGCCATGGCCAACACGCTGAAAACCTACGGCGTTCAGTCACCTATCGCGACGATTGCTACCGGTTTGTCACTTGACCGCTTCGTCACCAGTACGGCAGGTGGGCACTTTCGGGAGCGCCACGGCCTCCCCACCCAAGGACACTTGCTGCTGTTCGTGGGCCGTGCCGCCTATGAAAAGAACATCGGCTTTCTGATCGACATGCTACCCAAGGTACGCCAACGGCACCCGGATACCTGCCTGGTAATCGTAGGAGAAGGGCCTGCCTTGGCATCGTTGAAACGCCAAGCAACGCAAGCAGGATTGGCAGAGGCGGTGTTTTTCGTGGGCTACCTGTCCCGCGATGGCGCCTTGCAGGATGCATATCGAGCCGCCGACGCCTTCGTGTTTGCCTCCCCCACCGAAACACAAGGGTTGGTACTGCTGGAAGCCATGGCCTTGGGAACGCCTGTGGTTTCTACTGCGGCCATGGGCACGCTGGACGTATTGCAACAAGGCGAAGGCTGCCTGATCGCGGAAGCACACCCTGCTCGCTTCGCAGAGCACGTCAATTGCCTGCTCACCAATGACATCCTGCGCCGCTACCTAGGCCAACGCGGCCAGGCCTATGCCCAGCGCTGGAGCGAAGAGAGCAAAGCAGAAACACTGGCAGCCCTCTATGAACAGCTGTGCCCCAGCGTGCTGGCCACCACGGCGGCTTGATGCGCCTCGTCGGCGAGGCGCGAGAGGGCCGATGACTTGCCTATGACACCCCAATGGCGTGCGGCACGGGTGTTTCGATAAGGATTTGGCCTGTTTATCGGGCAAGGCTATCGAGACTAGTTATCCAAGAGCCTGTTATCGAGGAGCCTGTTATCGAGAAGCCTGTTATCGAGAGAGCTCCTGGCGCACGATGTCGGCACCTGCGCTCAATGCCTTCAGCTTGCCTTGCGCCACTTTGCGCGGCAGGGGCGTCATGCCGCAGTTGGTGCAGGGGTAGAGCTTGTCGGCGTCTACAAAGCGTAGCGCCTTGCGCAGGGTATCGGCGACTTGTTCCGGGGTTTCGACGGTGTGGGTGGCCACGTCGATGGCCCCGACCATCACCTTCTTGCCGCGAATCAGCTCGATCAGCTCCATGGGCACGTGGGAGTTCTGGCACTCCAGCGAGACGATGTCGATGTTCGAGGCCTGCAGTTTGGGGAAGATTTCCTCGTACTGGCGCCACTCGGACCCCAGCGTCTTCTTCCAATCGGTGTTGGCCTTGATGCCGTAGCCGTAGCAGATATGCACGCCGGTCTCGCAGGTGACGCCTTCGATGGCTTTTTCCAAGGCGGCGATGCCCCAGTCGTTCACCTCATCGAAGAACACATTGAAGGCGGGCTCATCGAACTGAATGATGTCTACCCCCGCCGCCGCCAGATCACGGGCTTCCTGGTTGAGAATCTTGGCAAATTCCCAGGCGAGTTTTTCACGGCTCTTGTAGTGGCCGTCATAGAGGGTGTCGACCATGGTCATGGGGCCTGGCAGCGCCCACTTGATGGGCTGGTCGGTCTGCTGACGCAGGAATTTGGCATCGTCGACGAATACCGGTTTTTCCCGCGAGACAGGGCCCAGCACCGAAGGCACGCTGGCCTCGTAGCGATCACGGATCTTGACCGTCTTGCGCTGCTCGAAATCGACACCATCGAGGTGCTCGATGAACGTTGTCACGAAGTGCTGGCGGGTTTGCTCGCCGTCGCTGACGATGTCGATGCCTGCCTGACGCTGATCGTGCAGGCACGCCCGCAGCGCATCCTGCTTGCCTTCCACCAGCTCGTCGCCCTGCAGTTTCCAGGGGGACCAGAGCGTCTCGGGCTCGGCCAGCCAGGCGGGCTTGGGCAAACTACCGGCGGTCGAGGTGGGCAACAGTGTCTTCATAAGAAATAACCTTCATGATGAGGGGATCAAAGGGCGTAATCGGCCGACCACTTGTCGAGTATTTGGCGGAAGGGCTTGATGAAATATTGCTCGGTAAAGCGCCCCTGCTCGATGGCCAGTTGGCTGCGCTCTTCACGGTCGTACACGATGCGCGTCAGCGAGTAGTCCTGGTGCTTCAGGCTAGGCTGATAGAGCTTGCCTGCCGCCGAGTTGGCGTTATAGATCTCGGGGCGGTAAATCTTCTGAAACGTCTCCATGGTGCTGATGGCGCTGATCAGTTCAAGGTCGGTGTAATCGGCCAGCAGGTCGCCGGAGAAATAGAACGCCAATGGCGCCACGCTATGGGGCGGCATGAAGTAGCGCACCTGCAGGCCCATCTTGGCGAAGTAGAAATCCGTGAGCGACGGCTCGTCGTTGACGTACTCGACGCCCAGCACGGGGTGGCAATTTTCCGTCTGACGATACACCTTGCTGTGGGACACGCTCAGGCAGATGACCGGCGCCTTGCTGAACGATGCGCGGTAGGCGTCGGAATGAATGAAACGCTTGAACAGCTTGCCATGCAGGTCGCCAAACCCTTCCGGGATGCCAAACTCCGAGCGCCCCTGATTGTGCTCGGCTAGCCACACGCTGAAGTCGTAGTCGCGAACATAGGAAGAGAAATTGTTCCCCATCATGCCCTCGATGCGCTTGTCGAGATGCTGATCGATGATGGTCGTCTTCAGCATTTCAATCGCGGGGAAGGCATCGCTCGCGTTTGCCATGTTCAGCTCGCCGGTGATGATATCCAGCTCGACGGCGTAGCGATCTGCCCTGGGGTTATCCCAATGCGCCAGGGTATTGAAGCGGTTGTTGATCATGGTCAGCGCATTGCGCAGGTTTTCCTGGCAGCGCTCGCCTCTCGCCAGATTGGCGAAGTTGGTCGTGGTACGCGTGCTCTCGGCAGGACGGTAGTTTTCGTCGAACCGGACGCTCTTGATATCGAAGGTAAAGTCGTAGCTCATCGCGAACAAACACCCTGTTGGTCGAGATTGGCGACGGCGCCGCAATGCAGCTCAGCGCTCGATGCCATATGTGACGTTTCGATACACGGGCGTTAGCGCCACGTCATCGAAGAGGATGTGTTCTTTATGCCAGACCACCACATGAATGAAAAGCGACATTAATTCAACTCATCATGAGAGAATCTCATGATGGGCTGTGTGGCAGGGCGCTTACCCCTGTTGAAACGGATACACCGAGCCAATGTTCAGCAGCTGCGTCAGCTCATCCAGCGCGGTGAGGACTTCCGTGGCCAGCTGCGGGTCGGCCAGGTCGTCGGTGGCGAGGCGGTCGCGGTAGTGGCGGCTCACCCAGGCGGTGAGGTCGTTATAGAGCGCATCGTCGAGCAGCACGCGGCCGCTGAGGGCTGCGCGCTCGGCGTCGCTGAGTACCACGCGCAGGCGCAGGCAGGCGGGGCCGCCGCCGTTGCGCATGCTCTGCTTCACGTCCTTGACGATCACTTCGCCAATGGGGTTATTGCCTGCCAGGATGAAATCCTGCAGCGTGCGCCACACGGCTTCCCGCTCCTGACACTCGCTGGGCACCACCAGGGTCATGGTGCCATCCGGGTTGGAAAGCAGCTGGGAGTTGAACAGGTACGACGCCACCGCGTCTTCCATGCTCACCGCTTCCGCCGAGACCCGAATGGGAATCAGCGGCGTACTCATTTTGGCGCGTAGCTCGTCCAGGGTCCGCGCCTCGTCCAGAAACGCCATTTCGTGGTAGAGCAGCACCGGGCCGTTGCCCACGGCAATCACATCGTTGTGGAACACGCCCGCATCGATGGCCTCCGGGTGCTGCTGGGCGAACACGGTCTGGGCGTCGCTTAGCCCGTGCTGGCGAGCCACCGCCTGGCTGGCTTCCAGCGTTTGCCGGGCGGGATAGCGCTTGGGCTCGCTGCGCCCGCCGCCAAACGCCTGGCGACCATACACGAACAGGTGCACGCCGGGCTCGCCGTACTCACCGCACAACCGGGTATGGTTAGCCGCCCCTTCATCGGAAAACGCGGGAGTGGCGGGCAGCACCGGGTGGTGGGCGAAGTGCTGCTCATCGCGGAAAATCGCCTGGAGTACGCGCCCCGTGGTGCGCGGCTCCAGGTAGCGGTGGAAGCTCGACTGCAGGTTGGCCGGGGTAAAGTGTACCCGACCATCCGGCGCATCCACGCCAGGCGTAATGGTGCCCGCGTTGGCGGTCCACATGCTGGAAGCCGAGCACACCGCCCGCAGCAGCTGTGGCGCTTGCTGCGCCGCTCGAGCGAGGATATCTCGGTTGCTGCCGCTGAAGCCCAAGTCGCGCAGCGCGCCCAGGTCCGGCCGCTGCTGCGGGGGCAGAACGCCCTGGGCGTAGCCTGCATCCATCAGCGACTTCATCTTGGCCAGCCCCTGCAGCGCGCCCTCTCGGGGGTTGGAGACCAGGCCCCCGTGGCTCATGGAGGCCACATTACCGTGGGCCAGTCCCGAGTAGTTGTGGGTCAGCCCGACCAGGCCGTCGAAGTTGACTTCCCGAATGCTGTGGACGCTCATAGAGTGACTCCCGGTGGCAGGGTTTCCGGCATTTCCAGACTGTCGGCCTCCATGGAGGCAACGGGGTAGGCGCAGTAGTCGGCGGCATAAAAAGCGCTGGGGCGGTGATTGCCGCTATCGCCTACGCCGCCGAAGGGCGCGTCACCCGATGCCCCCGTGGTCTGGCGGTTCCAGTTCACGATGCCTGCGCGAATACGCAGCAGGAAGTCGTCCCAATCCGCCTGTTCGCCGCCGATCAACCCCGCCGAAAGGCCGTAGCGGGTGTCGTTGGCCAGTGCCAACGCCTCGTCCCAATCGGCATAGCGATGGATTTTCAGCAGCGGGCCAAAGTGCTCCTCATCGGGCACCTTTAGGCCGGTCACGTCGATCAGCGCGGGGCTGAGCAGGCTGGTGTTCTCTGCCAGGCGCTGCATACGGTTGATCACCGTGCCGCCCATGGCTTCCAGTTCGTCCTGCGCCTTGAGCAGGCCATCGGCCGCGGCCACGCTCACCAGGCCGCCATAGAACGGCGCGGGCTCCTCCTCGAACTGCCCGGCCACGTGCAGCCTGGCAATTGCCTCGGAGAGCGCGTCGATGAGACGATCTCCCACCTCCCCTTGGGGAATCATCAGACGACGAGCACAGGTGCAGCGCTGGCCGCCGGAAAGAAACGCCGACTGCAAAATGGTCAGGACGGCTGCGCGCTGATCATCCACCTCCTTGACCACCAGCGGGTTGTTGCCCCCCAGCTCCAGGGCGAGGATTTTATCCAGCTGCCCGGCAAACTGCTGCTGCAACAGGCCGCCCACTTTGGCGCTGCCGGTAAACAGCAGGCCATCGATACCCGGATGGGCAGAGAGCGCCTGCCCCACGGCCACGCCGCCTTGTACCAGGTTGATCACCCCGGCGGGCAAGCCGGCTTCCAGCCAGCACTGCAGGGTCAAATCCGCGGTGAGCGGGGTCTGGTCGCTGGGCTTGAACACCACCGTGTTACCCGCCAACAGCGCGGGCACCATGTGGCCGTTGGGCAGGTGCCCGGGGAAGTTATAGGGGCCGAACACGGCCATCACCCCGTGGGGCCGGTGGCGCAGGACCGCTCTGGCGGTACCCAGCTCTTTTTCACGTTCGCCGGTGCGCTCGTGGTACGCCTTGATGGAGAGTGCCACCTTGCCCACCATGGCTCCGACTTCGGTACGCGCTTCCCATAGCGGCTTGCCGGTTTCTGCGGCAATCGCCACGGCGAGGTCTTCCTGGTGCGCCTTGAGCACCTCGACGAACCGCTCCACCAGCGCCTGACGCTCGGCAAAGGGAGTGCGCGCCCAACCGGGGAAGGCGGCCCTGGCGGCCTCGACTGCCCGCCCCACCTGGGGCTGCGACGCCGAAGCGCCTTGCCAGAGCAGCGTACCTGCCACGGGGTCGTGCTTGGTCACGGGGGCGGCCTCGCCGACCACCCAGGCCCCATCGATCAACTGCTGCTGTTGGGCGGGCATACGCGGGGTGCGTGCGTTCGGGTTATGCATGACGCTCTCCTTTGCTGAGCCGGGTAGTCGGGTAGTCGGGTACGTGGGCAGATCAGGTTTCCAGCAGACGCAGCGTGTCGCCCGTGGCGACGCCCAGCCGCTTGGCCTCCTGAGGGGTCAGGACGACGGTGCTTTCATCAGCGGGACCTCGGCCAATCCAGCCAGCGGTAAAGTGCTGCATCTGAGTGGTGGCCGCCAGCCAGCGGCTGACGCTTTCTGCGGCAGCGTCGGGCGACACCTCCACCTGATAGCAGCGTGAATTGCGGATCGCTCGCACATCATCGATATAGGCTTCCACCGTGGGGCCGCCGTCGAAGATGTCGATGTAGCCTTCCCAACGCAGCCCCTCTTTCTTGAGCATTTCCAGCGCCGGGCGGGTGTGGCGATGTACCTGACCAATACAGGCCCGCGCCTCTTCCGACATGAACGTGGTGTAAATGGGAAACTTGGGCATCAGCTCGCCAATGAAGCTTTTCTGACCCAGACCAGTCAGCCGGTCTGCCTCGCTGAAATCCATGGGGAAGAAGTGCTTGCCCAGGCTTTGCCAGAACGGGCTGACGTTGTTTTCATCGAACACGCCGCGCATTTCGGCGAGCACCTTCTCGGGAAAACGGTCGCGGAACTGGGCCATGAACAGCCAGCGCGCCTTGGAAAGCAGCGCACCGTTGCGCAAATGCTTGTTGGCCTCGCCACGATACTCCGGGCGCAGGAACAGCGAGCACACCTCGGCATCGCCGGTATGGTCCGAGCTCAAAAACAGCGTGTCGATGGTGCGATGCAGGTCGAGCTGTACCGAAGAGTGAGCCAGGGTGCCAAGCCGATAGTTGTAGAACGGCACTTCACGCCCCACCTGACCCTCAATGGCGCAGCAGCCTGCCAGCTCGCCGTTGGTGTCATCTTCCAGTACAAAAAAGTAGAGCCGGTCGTCCACTGGCGTGCGCTCTTCGAACGCGCGGGCGGCGGCGTCAATCTTGCCCGCCAGGAACTCCCGGTTATCCGGCAGCGAGGTAAAGCCAACGCCTGCCTGCTGCGCCAGCGCCTGGAGCCCATCCAGATCATCACGGGCAATGGGGCGAATGCGCATTACATCTCTCCTTCATCGAGCGCATCGAGGGCGCTGGGCAGGGCTAACGGTGCCGCCAATACGGCGCGCCCCTCTTCCACCCCCAGGCGCTGCGCATGCTGCGGGGAAAGCACCAGCTGTCCGGTGGGCGAAAGCGCATAGCGCGCCACGATGCAGCGAAAATCGCTCAGCGTCTGGTTGGCGATCATCGCCGGTTCGGCATCCGGCAAGGCATGCTCCGGGCGCACCCGCACCGGGTGCCAGGCAGCACGACGACAGGTTTCCAGCCGTTCGCGCTCGGCCTTGACGATGGGCCCAGCATCGAAAATATCCACATGCCGGGAGCGGACGAAGCCTTCCGCCAGCATTTCCGCCAGCGCCGCTTCGTGGGCCGGATGTTCACGACCAATGGCTGCCCTGGCGGGCGGCGTCAATAGCGGCAGGTAGAGCGGAAACTGGGGCATCACCTCGGCGATGAAGCTTTTCGAGCGCACCCCGGCCATGTGGTTCATCGCCTGGAAACCGCGGGCAAAGAAGTGGCGGCCCACGCTCTCCCAGAAGGGTGATTCATTCTGGCGATCCAGGTAGCCCGGAAATGCCACGGCGAGAATCCGCGAGAAGCGCTCCGGGTACTGGGCAATGAACATCAGCCTCGCCCGCCGCAGCAGGCTCTCGGCGCTGGTGCCCTTGTAACGCGGGTTGAGCGACAGCGCACAGAGCAGCGTGGCGTCCGAGACCTCGTGGGACAGCGCCAGGGTCTGTACTTCCCGGCGCACGTTGAGCTGCTGGGAGGCGTGGATCAGCGTCTCCTGGCGGTAGGTGTAGTAGGCCTCGGCGGCCCCCGCCTGGGCGCGAATAGTGGCGGTACCGAGTACCTCATGACGATGATCGTCCGCCAGCACGAACATGTACTGCTCGTTACCCGGAAAATCGACCTCGCTGCCAAACGCCTCCTGGGAGCGCAGGATGCGCTCCTCTAACCGCTCACGGTTGGCAGGCAGGTTGGTCAGCCGAGGAACGGCGTGCTCGGCCAGCTGTTCCAGGGCAGGCAGGTCAGCCAGAGTGACCGGACGGATAACCAGCATGCTCAACGCTCCTTCTGGTAACGCTTGCGGCCTGCTCATGCGCTGGCAACAAGGCGCTCGATGGCTCGTTCGAGACGCGCCATGCCTTCGGCGATGTCGGCCTCGGGGATCACCAGCGACGGCGCCATGCGCAGCACATTGGGACCTGCGATCAGCGCCATCACACCCTCTTCCATGGCCAGCGGCAGGATATCCTTGGCGCGACCTTCGAAGGCATCGGACATCTGTGCACCCATCAACAGCCCCATGCCGCGGATCTCCTTGAACACGCCGTGCTTGCGGTTGATGGTTTCCAGGTGCTCACGGAACAGGTCGTGACGCTGCTTGACCCCTTGCAGCACTTCGGGGGTGTCGATGAACTCGACCGCCGCCAGGGCCACCGCCGATGCCAGCGCATTGCCGCCGTAAGTGGAGCCATGGGTACCGATCACCAGCGACTGGGCAATGGCGTCGGTGGTCAAGGTGGCACCGATCGGGAAGCCACCGCCCAGCGATTTGGCGCTGGTGAGAATGTCCGGAGTGATGCCGAAGTTCTTGTAGGCATACAGCTCGCCGCTGCGGCCAACGCCGGTTTGCACTTCATCGAAAATCAGCAGCGCGTTGTGCTCGTCGCACAGATCGCGCAGGCCCTGCAGGAACTCCTGGGTGGCGGGCACGATGCCGCCTTCCCCCTGCATGGGCTCGACCATGATGGCGCAGGTGTCATCGCCCACCAGCTTGCGCACGCTCTCCAGGTCGTTGAAGTTGGCGTGCAGAATGCCGCCGGGCACCGGGCCAAAGCCCTGGGAGTATTTTGGCTGCCCGCCCACGCTCACGGTGAAGAAGGTGCGGCCATGGAACGACTGGTAGAACGAGATGATCTTGTCCTTGTGCTCGCCGTGGTGATCCACCGCCCAGCGGCGCGCCAGCTTCAGCGCCGCCTCGTTGGCTTCACCGCCGGAAGAGCACAGGAATACCTTGTCGGCGAAGGTGCGCTCGGTGAGCGTCCTGGCCAGCTTGAGCGCAGGCTCGTTGGTGAACACGTTGGACAAGTGCCAGAGCTTCTCGCCCTGCTCTTTCAGCGCATTGACCAGTACCGGGTGGCAGTGGCCCAGCGAGTTCACCGCAATCCCCCCGGCAAAATCGATGTATTCACGGCCTTGCTGATCCCACAGGCGGCTGCCTTCACCACGCACCGGAATGCTCTGTTGCGGTGAGTAGTTGGGCATCATGTAGTGGTCGAAATCCTGGCGACTTGGGGTGTGGCTCATGAAACAAATCCTCCGGTGGAGTCAGCGATGACATCAGTATACGAGGGGCGGTGGCCGCCCTGCTTTCACGATTGGGACGCTAAATTATGAAAAGCTGCGCCTACCCCAGCCGCTCTTCCCGCGGGGTGATCCCAAAGTGGTTACGGTAGGCGGTGGAAAAGTGCGCGCCCGAGGAGAAACCGGTCATCAGGGCAATGTCGCCCACGGGACGGTCGCTCTCTCTGAGCTGTTTGCGGGCTTCCTGCAGCCGCAAGTCCAGATAATAACGGCTGGGCACCGCCTGCAGGAACTTCTTGAACAGCCGCTCCAACTGACGCCGGGAAATGCCCAGGTGTTCGGCCAGTTCCAGGGTCGAAAGCGGCTCTTCGATATTGGCTTCCATCAGCGTGACCGCATCCACCAGGCTTTGCGGGGCGTGGCCTAGGCGGTGGCGCAGGGGTACGTGCTGGCGCTCATCGGCAAGGCGAATGCGATCGCACACGAA
This sequence comes from Halomonas sp. KM007, assembly GCF_050709225.1. Taxonomy (NCBI): domain Bacteria; kingdom Pseudomonadati; phylum Pseudomonadota; class Gammaproteobacteria; order Oceanospirillales; family Halomonadaceae; genus Halomonas; species Halomonas sp. KM007. The sequence goes on from NZ_CP136131.1 coordinate 922,411, forward strand.
CTGCTCCGAGACCTGCTCTGCCAGCCGTGGGCCGTGATGCTTGCCGATCAGCGTCAGCATCATGTCCATGGCGGCGGTGCCGCCCGCGCAGGTCAGACGGTCACGGTCGATCTCGAACAGCTGCTGGGAAAGCGTGACCTGGGGGTACGCCTGAGCAAATGCGGCGAAGCGCTGCCAGGGCAGTGTGGCGCGATAGCCTTCCAGCAGCCCGCAGCGGGCCAGCACTTCGGTGCCCCCCGCCAGACCGCCTAGCGCAACGCCCCTGCCCTGATGACCGCGCAGCCACTCGTGAAGCCTGGCGGACAGTACGTAGGGTAGCGGTGTCGGTGCGCAGACCAGCAGCATGTCCAGCGGCCCAAGAGCGGCTTCCAACGAGTGCTGGGCCAGCAGCGAAAGCTGCGCTGCACTGCGCACGGGCTCGTCATCCAGGCTGAGCGTCACCGTGTGATACAGCATCTGGCCACTGAGCTGATTGGCCATCTGCAGTGGCTCGATGGCGCTGGCATGGGCCAATAACGAAAACCCGGGAAGCAGCACAAAGGCAACCCGCCGACGCTGATCGGGGGAAGGCGTCAACGGCCGAGTGGGCATGTGAAGGTGTGACAAGGTGAGAGGCACTGCATGGAAACCGCCGCTGGCTGTCGAGATAACGTGTTCAAATCAAACGTCATCTTACCCAATTGCGGCGCGGAAGGCAGCGCCATGACCGCAGGAACAAAAACACGGCGCATAAATGCAAATTGCCGGGCCACTGGCCCGGCAAACGAAGGTGCTGCGTCAACCGCCGCTGTTGCCCATGCCAAGGATAACAAAGGCCGCCACCACCAGGCCCAGGCCAATGATCACCACGGGCAGCAGCTTGTGCATGCCACTGGGGGGCTTCTTGGCCTCCGGCTGTTTATGCGGCGCCGCCTTGTCGAAATCTTCGGGCAACCGCTGGTTCAGTACGTGCTCTTTCTCTTCTTCCGGGGTCTTGCTCTCTCTGGTATCCATACTCCACCTCTTCCTGACCGGTTAGATGAAACAGCGCGGCGCTCACTCCGTCGCCCCAAGCGTTACAAGGTTACGACATCGAACGCCACATCGGGGTTCACATCGGCATCGTAGTCCACATCGTCACGTTCGAAGCCAAACAGCTTCAGGAACTCATGCTTGTAACCAGCATAGTCGGTAATGTCGAACAGGTTCTCGGTGGTGACGTTTGGCCACAGGTCCTGACAGGCTTTTTGAACGTCGTCACGCAGCTCCCAGTCGTCCAGACGCAGACGGCCCTGCTCGTCGGTGGCCATCTCACCGGGCTGGCCTGAGTAGAGGCGCTCGCCGAACAGACGGTTCAACTGGTCGATGGTGCCTTCGTGCAGGCCCTGCTCTTTCATGATGCGGTACACCATGGCGATGTACAGCGGCATCACCGGAATCGCCGCGCTGGCCTGGGTAACGACGGATTTCAGCACCGCCACGTTGGCACCGCCGCCGCTCTCTTGCAGCTTGGCATCGATGGCCGCCGCTGCGCGGTCCAGGTCTTCCTTGGCTTTCCCCAGGGCACCGTGCCAGTAGATCGGCCAGGTGATTTCGGTGCCGATATAGCTGAACGCCACGCTGCGGGCACCTTTGGCCAGCACGCCTGCGTCTGCCAGAGCGCTCATCCACAGCTCCCAGTCTTCGCCGCCCATCACGGTGATGGTGTCGTCGATCTCCTGCTGCGTCGCCGGCTCCACCTCGGCTTCGATGATCACGTCCTTGTTGGTATCGATGGCCGTGGCGCGGTAGGTCTCACCGATGGGCTTCAGGCTGGAGCGCTTGAGCTCGCCGGTATCGGGCATCTTGCGCACCGGCGAGGCCAGTGAGTAAACCACCAGGTCGATCTCGCCCATGTCCTGCTTGATCAGCTCGATGGCTTTCTCGCGAGCTTCATGGGAGAACGCATCGCCGTTGATGGACTTGCTGTACAGCCCTTCCTGCTTGGCAAACTTGTCGAAGGCCGCGCTGTTGTACCAGCCCGCCGTGCCGGGCTTCTTCTCGCTGCCGGGCTTTTCGAAGAACACGCCCAGGGTATCGGCACCGTAGCCGAAGGCCGCCGTGATACGCGCCGCCAGGCCGTAGCCGCTGGAAGCCCCGATCACCAGCACTTTCTTCGGGCCCTGGCGCTTGTCCAAACCACGGGCGCGGGTCGCTTCGATCTGTTCGAGAACGTTCTGTTCGCAGCCTTTAGGATGAGTAGTGGTGCAGATAAAGCCCCGAACTTTCGGTTTAATGATCACATTGGACCCCTTCATCGGATGAGTATCATCGGAGCACCCTCGTGCTCACTTGCCAGTAGGCGCTATTCTAGCGGGCCAGGCGCGCCCTGTCCGCTCTTGAGGTTATGGGGGATTCACGGCAGGATAACGCCCTGCCCACTTCCTGCCGATGAGAACCGTGATGAATGCACAGCAGCTAGTCGATGAACGCGGCGACCTCTGGTTGGCGCTCGCCCCGCTTTGGCTGGACCGCGAACCCACCGAGCGCGACTACGCCCGCATGATCGAGGTCATCGAACAGCACGGGCTACCGCTCAAGGAGCTCGAGTGGGTGTTCCGTATCGAGCTGGCCCCGGTGCTGTCACGCCATCAGCTGTCGGTGGCCAGCGAGTGGCGCAAGTTCGATGACTACAAGCTGATGAAGCAGCTGGTCAATCACAACCTGCGCCTGAAGGGTTGGCGGCGCAAAACCTGGGCACTGTTTTCGGGCTTGACCACCATGATGGTACGCCACCGTTGGAACGACCTGATGCAGCGGCTGATGGTCAGCCGGGGCGAGCTCTAGCCCCTTCACGCCTTGTCCAGCGCCGCCTCCACGGCCAGGCGCAGGCGTGGGCCATGGTCTCGTGGGCCAAAACGCGCCAGCACTTGCCCGTCTCTGGCGACCAGAAACTTGGTGAAGTTCCACTTGATGGCCCGCGTGCCCAGCACGCCTGGCGCTCCCTGCTTGAGCAGCGTAAAGAGCGGATGCGCGTTGCCCCCGTTGACGTTCACCTTCTCCATGAGCGGAAAGCTGACCCCGAACTGCTGCTCCCCGAAGGTGCAGAATGCTTCGGCGCTTTCGGGCGACTGCCGCCCAAACTGGTTGCAGGGAAAGCCCAGCACAGTAAAGCCACGGTCACGGTAGCGTTGGTACAGGCTTTCCAGCTCCTTGAGCTGGGGCGTAAAGCCACACTGGCTGGCGACGTTGACCACCAACAGCACCTGGCCGCGCAGCGCACGCAGGTTGAAGGGCTGGCCCTGATGGGTGTAGCAATCCTGTTCGTAAATGCTCATCACACACCCTCTTGCTATCGTCTGACGCTACCTTGCCACGAGGCGGCCTGCCAGCACCAGCCCGGCGGCTCACGCCTGCGCGAATTTTCCACCATGGCTGCTTATAGCAGTGGCCCCGCCACGACCCTCAGCGCCAGCGCGATCAGCAGCACACCGGTAACACGGTTGACCCAGTGGGCGTGGCGCTGCAGCCAGGGCAGCACTCGCGAGTGCGACAGCCCCACGGCCACCAGCACGTACCAGCCGCCATCGATGACCATCGCCGTGGCCACGATGATGCCCTTGGCCAACGGGCTCATATCCGGTGTCACGAACTGACTGAGCAGGGCCACGAAAAAGATGATCAGCTTGGGATTGCCCAGAGCCACCAGCACCGCTTCTCGGGCCGCCTGGCCTGGCGTGGTGACCACCGCATCGGCCGCCAGCGAGCTGGCGCGCCCGGCCCGCAAGGCTTTGATCCCCAGCCACGCCAGGTAGGCGGCCCCACCCCAGGTGATCAGCTGAAAGACCTCGGGGTGGCGTACCACCAGCGCGCCCAGCCCCAGCACGGTCAACAGGGCATAAAAACCCACGCCCAGGGCATGGAACACCGCCGCGGTCACGCCGGGCAGCCGCCCGCCCCCCAAAGTGTGGCGCAGTACCAGCGCGAGGCTTGGCCCCGGGGACATGGCCCCCATGGCACAGATGGCGGCCAGCGATAACCAGAGCGTCAGCGGCATGCGTTTCTCCATGAGTCCAGCGGTTGATCAGCGCACCAGTATACGCCAGCTCAAGCGCAGTCGGGTGGCTGCCTGGGCTGCGCGTCGTGGAATCCTTCCCCGGCCTTGAATACGGCCTTAAATAACGCTGTTAGCATGGTACGCTGTTGGGTAAAATTTTCCTTTTTCAGAACGTTCGGCAACGCCGATCAATGACGCCTGCCGTGCAGGCAGTTCATGGTTAATAAAGGACTTCAATATGGGTAGGGCGTTTCAGAACCGTAAGGAATCCATGGCCAAGACGGCCGCTGCGAAAACCAAGGTGTACAGCAAGTACGGGCGTGAAATCTACGTCTGCGCCAAGGCAGGGGGCACCGACCCCAATGGCAACCTTGCGCTGCGCGGCCTGATGGAGCGTGCCAAGAAAGACCAGGTGCCGTCCCACGTCATCGACAAGGCCCTCGACAAGGCCAGCGGTGCCGGAGGCGAGGACTTCTCGACCGCTCGTTACGAGGGCTTCGGCCCCGGCAACGCCATGGTCATCGTCGACTGCCTCACCGACAACCCCAACCGCACCTTTGGCGATGTGCGCGGCTGCTTTACCAAGACCAAGAGCAAGATCGGCACGCCGGGCAGCGTGAGCCACATGTTCGATCACTGCGCGATCTTCTCGTTTACCGGTGGCGATGAAGAAGCCGTGCTGGAAGCGTTGATGGAAGCCGACGTGGACGTCACCGACATCGAGCAGGAAGATGGTCGCATCACGGTATTTGCTCCGAACACCGATTACGCCAAGGCCAAGCAGGCACTGCTGGACGCCTTTGGCGAGATCGACTTCGAAGTGGATGAAATCCAGTTCCTGCCACAGAACACCACGCCGGTGGAAGGTGACGACGCCGCCATGTTCGAAAAGCTGCTGAACATGCTCAACGAGCTGGACGACGTGCAGAACGTCTTTCACAGCGCCGAACTGCCGGAAGAGAACGCCTGAGCGGCTAGCCCTTCAGCGCATCACCAGGAACGAAAATCCACCCTTCGGCCGTCGGCATCTCCGCTGGCGGCCAGGCAACCTGCTGGGGCGCATGCTCCAGTGCCCAGGCCAGCAACGCACACTGCCATGCATCGTGCATGTCCTGCTGGCGGGGGGTGGGCTGGTGCAGCACCGCCTGCCATTGGGCCGGGATCACGCAGCGCTGGCGCAAAGCGGCAAAGCCCTCGGAGCGTTTGGCGGGGGATGGATACCCCTCCACGACAGTCAGCTCCCCCTGCTCGCTCTGCCACTGACCGCACGCCACGCTATGCGGCGCAAAGCGCGCCAGCACGTGCATGCCTTTGGTGGCCTGGCTGCCAATCATGTCCTTGATGGGCGACAGCGGCGTAACGCCACGTTCGAACAGCCAACGCTCGGTGTGTCGGTAAAGATAGGGGTTTTCCTGAGAGCGGCCCAATGCCGCGACGGCTTCCCCTCTGGCCAGGGCCAGCAGCGCCTGCGGCAGCGCCAGCGGTGTATCCACCGCCATGAAGACCCGCTCACCACCGTCCGCCACGTGCTGGCAGAGCCCCAACAGGCGGGCGATCAGATCACCAGACGAGGCGGCGTCATTGAGCGTCTCGCGCAGATTGCCCCGCCAGGGCGCTCCTACCAGGGTCAGTGACGCATCGAGTACCACCAGCGCATCTCGGCTGGCCGGGTTATGGTCGCAATTCCAGCCGCCCACGTCCCAACCGATGTAGAGCCTCTCGCCCTGCGTCTTCATGTCCGCCCCGCGCCCTGGGCATCCATCAGCATCTCAGGGGGCAGTAGCGCGGGACGAATACCGGCATCGCTCAGAATCGCCTTGCCGCGTACCGTCAAATCGGTCACGAACAGGAACTGCTGACGCGGGTCGACGGGATAAGCACGGATGCGATAGTGCGTTCCCCAGGGTTTCTCCTCGGCCACGACGATGATGGGCTTGTCGAACGTCAGGTAGGCGCTGGTCAACGCCACGTCGCGCAGCGCCTGGCGCACCCAGCCGCCTTCGTGCTCGGGGTGCAGGTAGAAGCTGGCCACACACTGGAGGCTGGCGCCGCCATTGTTGGCGTTGTAGATGGCCGAATCCCAAAGCTTCAAGTGCGGCACGGCCACCAGATCATCGTCCGGCGTTTGAATCTCTACCGTACGCATCCCCACATGCTTGACCTCTCCGTAGGTGCCTTCGATATTGACCCAGTCTCCGGGCCGATAGGGCAGCTCGACGGCAGAGACCACGCCCGCAATCAGGCTGCTGACATACTCCTTCAGGGCAAAACCGATGGCCAGGCCTATGGCCCCCAACAGCGTCACCATGTTGCGTAAAGAGGGCTCGATGACGATGGGCACCGCAATGGCCAGGGCCGTGATCAGGATCAGCAGACGCGTCAGAGGCACCAGCGCAAAGACCCGAAACCTGATCGGGCCATGCAACCGATTGGCCAGCCAGTTGAGCCCCCGCTGGCTGGCAATGATCAGCACGATGGCACCTGCCAGCAGCAGCCCCAGGGTGATGAAGGCTTCGCTGTCCAGCTCGTTAAACAGGCGGGCATACTGTTCGTGATCGTCCATGGGGGCTCCTAAAGCGGGTCTACCAGGTAGTGTCTCGATTCCAGCAGTTGCCGAACGCTGGCGTAGCTCAAGGGTGCCACCTGCCACCGCCCCTGATGGCAGTGCAGCATGCCGCGACTGGCCAGCGCGAACCGAACGCTCACTATCTCGTGTTCCGAGAAAGGCAGCACATGGGCCAACGCCTGATCCTCCAGCCCCCCATGGATCAACAGGGTGTGCAGTAGCAGGGTGGCCAGATCGCCGGTGTCGGCGGGGAGCTCCGCATCCGCCAGCGTATCCAGCAGCCATAGCGATGTTTCGCCATGATCGGAACGGTTGCCCGTGTGAGCGCGGGCGTCCTCGGCCGGTTCACGCAGGCGCTCACGCCAATAGTGCCAGGCAATTCCCAGGTGGCCGCGACTATGGGCCGCCAACTGCTGGAGCTCCTTGAACACGCCCTTTTGTTTGGGGGAGTCCTCCAGCACGGGCTGTCGAGTACGGGTGCTGTAAACGGGCGGGCACTGGCCTGCGGCCTGGGAAAAATAGTCCGCCAGCTGTGCGCCTTCAAGCCCTTGCAGCGTCAACACGGGAACCCCTTCCAGCCCGACGGCCTGCTTCAGAAAGGCGTAGCTCCAGCTATCACACCCCAACACGCCCTGCCCCAGCCGCCCGCCCTGGGCACGCTCCACCAGCGCGCGCACGCCCTGCAAACCATAGGCATGACGCAGGAAATGCCGCTCCAGCGCCGGAATGGCCCAGCGCTTTGCCGGGGCAGCCGCCGTTACCCACGCCAGTTCTCCAGCCATGCGCTCGGCAAAGGTAGGCACCTCCAGGCACTCGATGCCGTGCTGGCCCGCCCAGTGGCCAACGATATCCGCATGCCCACCGTGGGGAGGCGACACGAACAGCACCAGCGGTGCCTCTTGATAGGCGGCCAGCGCCCGATGCAAGCTCATCGCGGCAGGCGTCCAATCCACCGGAGGCGCCCAGTGGGCGAGTTTCACTTCCGGCAAGGCGCGCAGTTCGCTCTCCAGTGCCGCCTGACGCCTGTCGGCACGGTTTCCCAGCATCCAGGCAGTGGCCACGCGCCAACTGCGCTTCCACTGGCTGGCCTGGGTATGCTGCGGTGTTTGAAAGGCTTCCAGTTCCACTACTTCCCACGGAGCTGGCGCTGCATTCGTCGGGCCTTGATCCATATCGCGCCTCGCGCCGGTAAAGTAGATCAAGATTAGCATGCCCCACGTACGACCACGCAGATAGCCGAACTTATCGTCTAGAATAAAGTCGTTAGGATAAGGCCAATACATTGATGAGCGATGCGCAGGAGGCAACGATGAGCGTGGTTGACGTCACCAGGGAAGAGCTACACGAGAAGCTTGCGAAGTGCATTGCTGGGGAGCGGGTGCTGATCGAACAGGACGGCAATCGGTTCAGCGCGCGCATACAGCACGTGGGTATGACGGGGGTCAAAGTGATCCCGGAGACCATCATCAAGAACAGTACCGGCGACCCCGGTGACATGAACGGTGTTACCGTGCCCTACGATGATATCTGGGAGCTGGAGGTCAAGGGCGTGGTATTCAGCTGCAAAGCGTAGCGAGCCCGTTCAGCGTCATTCCCTTTTCGCTGGTATGAAACACAACGCCCGCCATCATGGCGGGCGTTGTGCATATCGCTATCTGACACGGGCTCGATCTGCTCGGGTTCGATCACTTTACCTTCGATCAAGCGGTCACCCGATCAATAGCTGAGGCAGATTTTACCGAAGTGCTTGCCAGACTCCTGATGACGAAACGCGTCCGCGATATCGGCCAGCGCAAACTCCCGGTCAATCACCGGCTTCAGATTGGCTGTCTCGATCGCCTTGATCATCTCCATCTGATGGCGGCGGCTGCCCACGATCAGCCCCTGCAAACGTGCCTGCTTGGCCATCAGCTTTGCCGTGGGCACCTCGCCTTCACGGCCGGTCAGCACGCCGATCAGCGAAATGTGCCCACCGATTTTCACGGCGTCGATGGATTGCGGCAAGGTGCCCGGCCCACCGACTTCCACCACGTGATCGACCCCTTCACCGTGGGTCAACTCCAGCACGCGCTTGCCCCACTCCGGCGTGTCACGATAGTTGATGGTGTGCTCGGCACCCAGTTCACGCAGGCGCTCCAGCTTGGCATCGGACGACGAGGTGGCGATGACCCGAGCGCCCATCAGCTTGGCAAACTGCAGAGCAAAGATGGAGACGCCACCGGTGCCCAGCACCAGCACGCTATCGCCCGCTTTCAGCCCGCCGTCTACCACCAGTGAACGCCAGGCGGTCAAACCCGCCGTGGTCAGCGTGGCGGACTCGGCATGGCTGTAACCCTTCGGCTGGTGAGTGAACCAGTTGGCCGGGCGCACCACCTGCTCACGGGCATAGCCATCGACGCCGTCGCCGGGTGTGGTGGCAAAATCGCCTACCCGAGCGGGCCCTTCCAGCCAATCGGGGAAAAACGTCGAGACCACTGCATCACCGACGGCAAACTCCTCTACTCCCTCGCCCACGGCCTCCACGACCCCGGCCCCATCCGACATGGGGATACGGCCATCAGCGGCAGGGATCATTCCCGCCACCACGGCATAGTCATGAAAGTTCAGCGAGCTGGCGTGCAGGCGCACCTTGATTTCGCCGGGGCCGGGCTCGCCGGGCGCAGCGAGGTCGACGACATCGAGGTGGTCCAGCCCACCGGGGGCGCGTAGCTGTATGGCTTGCATCACTGTCTCCTTTGCATGCGCCAAAAATAGGCGACCGGTCTAGTATCGACTCTCTACGGCTACATGGGGGCCGCCTGTTCAGAATCAAGGTCATTGCCCAAAAAACCGCCCGACTGGCGCTGCCACAGGCCGGCGTAAATGCCGTTGCGGGCCAGCAGCTCCTGATGGGTGCCGCTCTCGACCAGGCGGCCTTCATCCACCACGATCAAGCGATCCAGCATGGCAATGGTCGAAAGCCGATGGGCAATGGCGATGACGGTCTTGCCTTCCATCAGGGCATCCAGCTGCTCCTGAATGGCGGACTCCACTTCGGAGTCCAGCGCCGAGGTGGCTTCGTCCAGCACCAGAATAGGCGCATTCTTGAGCAGTACCCGAGCAATGGCGATGCGCTGACGCTGGCCCCCGGAGAGCTTGACGCCCCGCTCGCCCACATGGGCATCCAGGCCCCGGCGCCCCTGTGGGTCGACCAGATCATGAACGAACGTATCGGCATGGGCGCGGCACACCGCCTGCCACACATCGTCGTCGCTGGCCTGGGGGCTGCCGTAGCGAATGTTGTCGCGCAGCGAGCGATGCAGCAGCGACGTGTCCTGGGTGACCATGCCGATCTGGTGGCGCAGCGACGTTTGGGTGACTTCCGCAATGTTCTGGCCGTCGATCAGAATGCGCCCTCCCTGCAAGTCGTAAAAACGCAGCAGCAGGTTCGCCAGGGTCGACTTACCCGCCCCAGAGCGGCCAATCAGGCCGATCTTCTCGCCGGGTCGAATGGTCAGGCTCAGCCCGTCGAACACGTGTCGGCTCTGCCCCTTGGCTTGGGCATACTGAAAGCGCAGGGCATCGAAGACGATTTCGCCTTTGGGCACGCTCAGCGCCTTGGCGTCGGGAGCATCCTTGACCGTCGGCTGCTGGGCGATGGTGTTCATGCCATCTTGCACCGTGCCGATGTTTTCAAACAGCCCGGCGACCTCCCAGAGAATCCAGTCCGACATGAAGCGGATACGCATCACCAGCGCAATGGCAATGGCCAATACCCCCAGCGAGATCGCCTCCAGGAACCAGGCCGCAATGGCCATGCCGGCGGTGCCGACCAGCAGCAGCGTATTGAGCAGCGTCAAGCAGACACTCATCACCGTGACCAGCCGCATCTGACGGTGTACGGTGATCATGAAGCCTTCCATGGCATCCTTGGCGTAGCGCTCTTCGCGCTGGGTGTCGGCAAACAGCTTGATGGTCTGAATGTTGCTATAACTATCGACGACCCGGCCGGTCATCTGCGCACGGGCATCCGCCTGAGCCATGGAAACGTCCCGCAGCCGGGGCACGAAGTAGCGCATGATGCCCAGATAGCCCACCAGCCAGGCACCCAGCGGCAGCAGCAGCCAAGGGTCGGCCCGCCCCAGCAGAATCGCCGCGCCGGTAAAGTAGACGATGGCGTAGACCATCAGGTCCATGACCTTGGTGACGGTCTCCCGCACGGCCAGCGCCGTTTGCATCACTTTCTGCGACACGCGCCCGGCAAACTCGTCCTGATAGAACGCCAGACTCTGGCTCAGCATGTGGCGATGCGAGAGCCAGCGGCCGATCATCGGGTAGTTGCCAAAAATGCTCTGGTGGGTAATCAGCGACTGGCCCAGCACCAGCAGGGGCAGCCCGACCACCACCGCCAGCCCTACACCCGCCAGCCACAGCCCGTGCTGCGCCCAGAAGTCGGCCCGCTCGACCCGGCCGAGCCAATCCACCAGCTCGCCCATATAGCTGAAGAACATCACCTCGGCGGCGGACACCACGGCAGTCATCAGCGACATCAGCAGCAGCCAGGGCCAGACTGGGCGCGAAAAGTGCCAGATAAACGGCAGCAGCCCTTGGGGAGGCGTCGACACCTCACCTTCCGGGTAGGGGTTTACGCGGCGCTCAAAAAACTGGAACAGCGGCAACAGCAGGCGTGACAACATGGGAAGTCCTTGACGAAGAAGCCTTTGAAGAGAGCCGAATGGCGTCTGTCAGTGCGCTCGGCGGCGGCTCAGCAGCCAGCGCGCCCAGAACGGCGCGAACACCATCAGGGTAATCATGCGCAGCAGGTGATGAAATGCCACGAAGACCGGGTCGATATCCAGGGCAACAGCCAGAATCGCCATTTCACCGATGCCACCAGGGGCCAGCGCCAGCAGCGCCACATCTCGGCCCACCCCTACGGTGCGATGAATGAGTTCGGCGAATACCGCCAGGGCCATCAGGGCCAGCAGGGTCGCCACGGCCGATTGCCACAGGTAGCGGCCCAACAACCGGCGGGTCATGCCCTGGAAACGCGAGCCAATGGCACTGCCCAGCACCCACAGCATCAGGTTCATGCCCCACTGGGGCAGCGCCAGGCTGGCCAGGTCAAGCCCCGACAGCAGGGCGGCCATGAGCAAGGGAGTCAGCAGCGCCGAGCTGGGGATGCGCAGCCAGCGGCCCAGCGGTATTAGCAGGGGAATGGTCAGCAACATCCAGCCGTGTTCCAGCGACGAAGCGGCTGGCCCCAACGAGCCCTCGCCCCCTTCAAAGGCCCAGAACAGCGGTGGCAGGAAGAGAATGACCAGAATAATGCGCAGCGACTGGGCTACGGCGATGCGCTGAGGGTCACCACCACACTTTTCGCCCAGCAGAATCATCGCCGTCATCGCGCCGGGGGCGGCACCAAACCAGGCGCTCACCGGGTCGAACCCGCAGCGCCGGTACCAGGCCGAGGCCACCGCCGTGGAGGCGGCCACCCCGAGCAGCAGCAGCGCCGCCGACAGCGGCCAGTCCAGCACACGATGTGCCAGCTCCGGCGTTACCTGGCTGCCCAGCACCAGCCCCATGACGGCCAGAAACACGTTGCGCAGCGGCTCGGGCACTGCAACGCTGGCGCCCTTGGCGGAGGCCAGCAGATTGGCCACCAGCGGGCCCAGCATCCAGGCCAGGGGAAGGTTCAGCAGTTGAAACAGCAGGCCGCCCAGGGCGCCGACACCCAGCGACACGGCCAGCGCTCTGGCACTGGCTGCACTGAAACGACTTCCCTTCACGCGCCCCTCCCTGAAACGTGACCTACTCAAGCACTGGCGACTGGCCGCCGGCACCCGCGCATATCGTTACCCTGCTAATGGATAGCCTAGTGTACACGATATCGGCGGCTAGTCTTCGTCGTCATCACCGCGCAGGCGCGCCAGGCGTTCGGCCTCCTCTTCCTTGGCGTCGTCGATGACTTCCATCAGCTCTGCCACGTTGGCAATGTGGCTGTCGAACTCGAAGTGGCCGGTCAGCTGGCTTTCGGGGTGCAGCTCGCCGGACTCATAGAGCGCCCACATCTCCTTGCCGTAGTGGGTGTCCAGCAGCTCCGGGGCAAAGCGGCCAAAATAGGCGCGCATGTTGTTGACGTCGCGCTCGAGCATGGCGGCGGCGTTGTTGTTACCTGCGGCATCCACCGCCTGGGGCAGGTCGATGATGACCGGGCCGTCGGCATCCACCAGCACGTTGAACTCGGATAAATCGCCGTGGATGAGACCGGCACACAGCATACGCACCACGTCCTGGATCACTTTGGCGTGATAGCGCAGCGCCTGCTCGTGGGTCAGGGTGACATCGTCAAGCCGCGGGGCCACGTCGCCTGCGGCGTCGGTGATCATCTCCATCAGCAGCACGCCATCCACGAAGCCATAGGGCTTGGGAACACGCACGTCGGCAGCGGCCAGCCGATACAGTGCGTCCACCTCGGCGGTGAGCCACGCCTGCTCCTGCTCTTTCTGACCGTAGCGGGTCTTCTTGGCCATGGCTCGCGCGCGGCGGCTATTGCGCTCCTTGCGCCCTTCCTGATACTGCACCGCCTGCTTGAAGCTGCGTTGCTTGGCCTCCTTGAAGACCTTGGCGCAGCGCGTCTCGTCACCACAGCGTACGACGTACACCTGCGCTTCCTTGCCGCTCATCAACTGCATCAGCACCTCATCGATCAGGCCATCGTCGACCAGGGGCTGTAATCGTTTGGGTGTTTTCATGGCTTGCTGCGCTGATCCTGTTAGTGACGAATGCGGCGCACTCGGAAAGCACGCCCCTTGAGTTTATCCCGCTCCAGCTTGGCCTGGGCGCGTTGAACGGCACCGCGCTCCACCGCCACGTAAGCGCTGCGGGCCAGTACCTTGATCTTGCCCACCTGATCACCGCGCAGGCCGCCTTCACTGGTCAAGGCGCCCAGAATGTCGCCGGGGCGCAGTTTGTCTTTCTTGCCACCTGCCAGCTGTAGCGTGGCCATGGGTGGCTCGAACGGAGTGCTGTCGGACGCCTTGGGCAGCGGCTCGGGGGTCAGCGGCTCGCCCAGCAGCTCCGCAAGGCGTTCGAGGCGATACTGCTCCTGCGGGGTCACCAGCGTGCAGGCGATACCGCTGGCACCGGCACGCCCGGTGCGCCCGACCCGGTGAACATGAACCTCCAGCTCGCGGGCGATCTGGTAGTTGAAGACGGCATCCAGCTGGGCGATGTTCAGCCCACGGGCGGCCACGTCCGTGGCAACCAGAATCGACGCACTCTGGTTGGCGAACAGCACCAGCAGCCGATCACGATCCTTCTGCTCCAGGTCGCCGTGCAGGGCCACCGCACTGAAACCTGTATCGACCAGACTGTCGGCCACCGCCTGGGTTTCGCGCTTGGTGTTGCAGAACACCACGCTGGTGGTGGGACGGGTGGCCAGCAGCAGCTGTTTCAGCGCCGCAAAGCGTGCGTCGTCGTTGGCCACGGCGTAGAAGTGCTGCTCGATGGTGGTGGCATCGTGGGTCTCCTCCACCTTGACGCTGACCGGGTCGCGCATGACACCCCGTGTCATGATGGCCAGGCCTTCGGTCGACTGCTCGTCCGGGAAGGTGGCGCTGAACAGCAGCGTCTGGCGGTCGGCAGGCGTGTCGGCAATGATGTCGTCGATGGTGGCTTGAAAGCCCATATCGAGCATGCGGTCGGCTTCGTCCAGCACCAGGGTCGTCAAAGACCCCAGCGTCAGCGAGCCTCTGCGCAAGTGCTCGTCAATGCGCCCCGGCGTGCCCACCACGATATGCGCACCGTGCTCCAGGGAGGCCAGTTGCGGGCCAAAGGCCGCACCACCACACAGCGTCAGCACTTTCACGTTGGCCATGCCGCGCGCCAGACGGCGCAGCTCTTCGGCTACCTGGTCTGCCAGCTCCCGGGTCGGGCACAGCACCAGCCCCTGCACGCTGAACGCTTCCACTCGGAGCTGAGAGAGCAGCGCCAGGCCAAACGCGGCGGTCTTGCCCGAGCCGGTCTTGGCCTGGGCCATCACGTCGCGGCCCGCCAGCATGGGCGGCAGGCTCTGCGCCTGAACCGGCGTCATCTGGTGATAGCCAAGGGAGTCCAGCGTGGCAAGCAGCGCAGGCGACAGCGCAAGAGATGCAAAAGAGGTATCTGACACAAGAAATTCCTGAAGGGGCATGAGGCCCAGCGATTCGATAATGTGAAGCACCATACCAGAAAGCGCCCTGCCCTGCCTGACTGGGAGCGGGCCGCCCTTGGCATGGCGTCAGGCGGAGAGCGCCGCGAATTGCCCATGGCTCAAGGCCGCCAGGTCATCGGGGGAGAGCTCGATCTCCAGCCCGCGGCGCCCGGCACTGACATACAGCGTGGGCCACGCCTTTGCAGAGGCATCGATGAAGGTGGGCAAACGCTTTTTCTGGCCCAGCGGGCTGACGCCGCCCAGCACGTAACCGGTGCTGCGCTCCACTGCTTCAGGTGCTGCCATCGCCGCCTTCTTGGCCCCTGCGGCCTTGGCAATCTGCTTCAGCCCCAGCTGGCAATCGACCGGTACGATCCCCACGGCCAGCTGCTTGCCATCCAGGCTGACCACCAGCGTCTTGAACACTTGTGCCGGTGAAACACCCAGCTTTTCGGCGGCTTCCAGACCATAGGACGTGGCCGCTGCATCATGTGGATAGTCGTGTACCTGAAAGGCAATGCCTGCTTGCCGTGCACTATTGATGGCCGGGGTCATGGAGGTCTCGTGAGTTGAACGTGGCGGTGGACATCTCATCGTCTACTGCCAAACTTAATAGCGTGTCAACGCTTTGGAAGTCGCCAGTGTAATGCTCATGACCGGGCGCAAATTACGCTGCTTGCAGTGCTGCTCGACGCTTTCCACGATCTCTTCGGCGTCATCGATCTGCTGCTTGTCCAGTTGGATATCCACCATCAGGAAACTGCCCACCTGGGCCAGGCGCACATCGTCGTCGGCAATATCGAAATCCGCCACTTCCTGAATCACTTCCTGACGAACGCTGCCCACGGGCTCACCGAACATCAGTTCACGCAAGGCATCCTTGACCATGCGAATCGGCATGGGCAAGAAATAGCCCGCGATAATCAGCACCATGACCGGGTCGGCGAACCGTGCCAGATGCGCCCAGGGCGTCAACGTCAGCCCCCAGGTCAGCACGAACCCCAGCATCACGGCGGCACTCAGCCAGGTATCCATCTGCCACTGACGAAGCTCGGCATTCAATAGCGAAGACTTGGCAACCCGCGCATGGCGCGCCAGCCACCACCACGTCACCAGACACCCCGTGACGTTGACCACACCAAAGATCAGAGCCAGGTCCAGGGTCACCAGGCGGCCTCCCTGAGCCAGGCTCCACAGCGCCGAGACCAGCGAAAACAGGCAGACCAGGGCAATCACCACGCCTTTGAGCAGCACTGCCAACGGCTCTACCGTCAGCCGCCCAAAGGGGTAGTGATCATCAGCGGGCTTGCGCGCCTGCTGAAGGGCAAACAGCGACAGCGAGGCCAGCACTAAACTTAATAGCGAATAGCCGCTGTCGAAGAGTATCGTGATCGAGCCACTGGCCAAGCCGATCGCCAGGCCGGTAAACGCGAACAGACTGGCAGAAATGGCGGAAAATCTGAGCGCACGGCGCTCTGCGATGAAGGGGGTCACGCGAATTGCTCCATGAAAAGTAGGTATAGCGCGAGGTATCATAGGGAGACCTGCCACGTTAAACCAATCGCTCAGCGCCAATATTATTGGCACCCAGGAAGGCAACATCATGCGCGCAGAACAGGTGGAAGCATTTATCGAAGTGACCGAACACGGCTCCTTTGCGGCGGCGGCTCGGCATACCGGCATGAAACGCAGCACGCTCAGTGCGGCCGTGAACGCACTGGAAGATAGCCTGGGGGTGGCGCTGTTCGAACGCTCGGGCAACAGCCTGCAGCTCACGGCGGTGGGCGAAAGCGTGTTGCCGGACTGCTACCGCCTGCTGACCAGTGCCAGCCGGATCAAGAAGCATTGCCAGCAGCATTTGCAAGGCGTCGAGAGCCAACTGTGCATTGCCCGCGACGATGCGCTGCCAGAAGCCTTCTGGCGTCAGGTCATGCACGAACTGAAGCAGCGCTACCCGCTGACCGCCATTTCGGTGTACTTGCTGCCCCCGCAAGAGCACCCACAGTTCGTGGTGCGTCAAACCGTGGACATCGCTTTCGGCCTGTATACCGCCGAGGGCACCACGGTGAAGGCCAATCATCTGGCACCGGTCAGCATGAGCCTGGTGGCCGCTCCCGATCACCCGCTCAGCCGCCTGCCCAGCGTCACCCGAGATGATCTGGCCCAGTACACGCAGGTGTGCCTGACCTTCGACCAGGGCGACAGGCTGGTCAGCGAAGCGCTGTTTTCGACCAACTACCTGGGGTTGACGATGTTCGAGGTGATCCGTGATGCGGCGATCAACGGCACCGGCTGGGCACTCCTGCCCTACCCGCTGGTCAAAGGAGCATTGGCCAACGGCCAGCTCTGCGCGCTCAATCATGACCTGGCGCTGGAGAGCCACTACTACCGCTACGTGGAGGGCGAAAGCCTTGGCGTGGTAGCCACCGCGCTATTGACCAGCGTTACGCGTTTTCTGAGCGCGACTCGCTAGGCCTCGAACGTCATCACCACAGGGATCAATGACTACGTTGAAATATCGCGGTAGCGAAAATGGCCAAAGCCTTCCACGCTATAAGCAAGTACTTAACAAGGAGGAGCAGGACACGCTAGCGAAGCGGCACAGGTAAGTGTCATCCAAGCGTAAAGAGCATCTGCCAGTGTCGGTATTGCCGTCAACCAAGGAGTAGTTTCCGCGATGGTACGACTCGATAAGAAAGCCACCAGGCTGTATGTGCTGGATACCAACGTCCTGATTCACGACCCCGCCGCGCTCTATCATTTCGATGAGCACGATGTGGTCATCCCCATGACCGTGCTTGAAGAGCTGGACAAGCACAAGAACGGCATCCGTGAAATTGCCCGCACCGCTCGCCAGATCAGCCGCACCCTGTCCGACCTGACCAATCAGGTCACCTTCGATGAAATCCAGAAAGGCATCCCCATTCCACGTATCAGCGGGGAGTCCGGTCGGCTGCACTTTTTGTGCTACAACGACCTGAAGCCGTTCGACGCGCTGGATGACAGTCCCGACAACCGCATCCTGGCAGAGACCTGCCGCCTGCGTGACGAGCGCCCGGATGCCTCGGTGATTCTGATCACCAAGGACATCAATCTTCGCGTCAAGGCTGCCGCGCTGAAAGTGCCCGTCGAGGACTACCTCAACGACCGCGCCTTCTCCGACAGCGATGCGATGATCGAAGGGGCCAAGGTGTACGAGGCCGCGGGCCTGGGCGGTGCCTCGCTTTGGGAAAGTCTCAACGTGGAGGTCAATGTCGAGCGCGTCGCGCACCACACTTTCTACCAGCTCTGCGGCACCATGCCCAGGGACTGGCATGTCGGCATGCTGGTGTCGGATAGCGAAAACGGCGCGGAATTCGAAGCCATCGTTCGGGAGCTATCGCCCTCCTCTGCCCGCTTGCAGCTGCTTACCAACTACCGCCACCACGCGGGCGTCTGGGGGGTACACGCCCATGACAGCCGCCAGAACTTTACCCTGAACCTGCTCATGGACCCCGAGATCGACCTGGTGACCATTGCCGGTAATGCGGGCACCGGTAAAACCTTCATGACCCTGGCCGCCGCGTTTCAGCAGACCCTGGACAGCAAACGCTTCGAACGCATCGTGTTCACTCGAGCCCCCATTCCCATGGGCGAAGACATCGGCTTTCTGCCGGGCACGGAAGAGGAAAAGATGTCACCGTGGATGGGGGCCTTCCATGACAACATGGATAACCTGCTACGCAACGAAGAGGGAGAGTCGAGCTGGGACAACGGTGCCACGCGGCAGCTGATCGGCTCGCGGGTGCAGATCCGCTCGCCCAGCTTCATGCGCGGGCGCACGCTCAACGATACGTTTCTGATCATCGACGAGGCGCAAAACTTCACGCCCAAACAGCTCAAGTCGCTGGTGACACGGGCAGGACGCAACACCAAGATCGTCTGCCTCGGCAACGTGGGGCAGATCGACACTCCTTATCTGACCGCCAACACCTGCGGCATGGCCGCCGTGGTGGAGCGGTTCCGGGATTGGCCCCATGCAGGTCACATAACGCTGAAAAGCGTCGAGCGCTCACGGCTGGCACTGGCAGCAGAGGAACTGCTTTGAACAGCCACTGACGTCGTCGTCCTACCATCCAACCCACGACCGCACAGCCTGGCTGGGCGGTCGCCGCTGCTCAATCCTGCGAGTCGCGATCCTGCCAAGGGGTCTTCACGCCCACCGTATCCGCGGCAAAGGCGTCTCTGTCACCCAGCGGGCGCGGCTCGCCGGTGGTGGTGTCCTGGTAGGTCTGGCGCTCCATTTCACAGTTGATTTCGGCCCCCAGCAGCACCACGAAAGCCGACATCCAGAACCACAGCATCAGCGCCACCACGGCGCCCAGTGAACCGTAAAGCTCGCTGAAAGAGGAGAAGTAGCGCACGTAAAGCGACACCCCCCCAGACCCCAGCAGCCAGGTGGCGGTGGCCAGCAGCGTGCCGTAGCTCAGCCAGCGCCACTTGGCCGCTCGGCGGTACGGTGCAAAGCGATACAACAGCGCAATCAGCAGGCTCATCAGCACCAGCAGCGCTGGCCAGCGCAGCCACTGCAACAGCTTGTCAAAGGGAGGCTCCACCATCAGCCACTCCACCAGCATGGGCACCACGGCAATGAACCCCAGCGACACCAGGGTCATGCCGATGAGCCCGAACGTCAGCGCCACCAGCACGACCAGGCGCAACAACGCGGGGCGCTTTTCACGCTCGCCGTAAACCACGTTGAGCCCCACCACCAGCGCCGACACCCCTTTGGAAGCGATGTACATGGCCACCAGCAGCCCTGCCAGGGCGGCCATGACGTTGCCACGCTGGGCGCTTTCCACCACGTCCTGGGCCTGTTGATCGATCAGGTTGGCCGCATCGGGCGGCATGAAACGGCTGATCTCGTATAGCTGGCGCCCTGCTTCTACCGGGTCGAACAGCAGCCCCCAGATGGAAATCACGGCGGCTATGGTGGGGAACAGTGCCAGCAAGGCGTAGAACGCCACGCAGGCAGCGTACATGGTCACTCGGTCTCGGCGGGCCGCCCTCAACACGCGCCAGCCGATATCCAGCCAGCCCAGCCGGGGTATGTCATCCGGCGTCATGGCCTGACGCCCTCGCTCCTCCTGGTACGCTTGCGACCCCGCCTGCGGCTTGCTCATGCCCGTCCCTCCCACATCAACAGTAGCGCCAGCAGCACGGCCATGGCCATCATCAGCCCGCTGCCGTGCTGGCGCAGCCAGGGCTCTGCACGCAGGCTGTGCCTGAGCAGCTGCATGGTCGTTCGCTCGAAAGCCAGGCTGTGCGCCACCGACGCAGCTTTGACGCGCCCCAGCGCATCACTGAAGCGCTGACAGCCCTGCAGGGCATAGCCTGCCAGCGGCGCGTACAGCCACCATAGATCGCCCGCTGGCGGTGGAGAAACTTTCGCACGCTGGCGCAGGGAAAGCGCTACCACCAACGCCAACAGACCCACCGGGAAAGGCCAGACGATACCGGCCCACTCGGCCAACGGCGGCACCTCGGCACCGTACAGCGGCAGCCACAGCGGGGTGGCCAGCGCGGCCACCACGGCGGCCAACCAGGCGCCCCACTGCATGGGGTGGCTGCCCCCGCTCTTGCGCAGCTGCCACTGCCGCCACAGGCACACGCTCACCAGCAGCGAGGTGCCCACGGCCGCCCAGGTCAGCAACAGCACCAGCGTGGTCAGTTGGGCATCGTAAAGCACCGATTTGACTCCCCACTTGCTGACCAGCCCGGCTGCCAGGGCACCTGTCAGCGATACGCCCGGCAGCGCCATCAGCGCAAACAGCAGCGGTATACGCCAGCGGGGCATGTGTTCGCTGACGCTGGTTCCCATGAACAGCGCCCCTTTGGCCAGCGCATGATGGGCCGCAAACAGCACCAGTCCGGGCAGCAGCAGTAGCCACGCCTGAGGCACCGTCAACCCGGTGCCTACCAGCGCCGTCAGCATGCCCATCTGGCTGATACTCGAATAGGCCAGTACGGCCTTGGGGTGACGCTGCCACACACCATACAGGGCAGCCCCGAACGCAGCGGCCAGCCCCAGCGCCATCATGGCCTGGCCCAGCAGTACCAATTCAGGCGCCAGGCCCGACTCCCCCAGGGGCAGCACGTTCAGCCAGCCCAATAGCCCGGCCTTGATCATGGCACCGCTGAGCACCGCGCTGGCAGGCGCAGGGGCGACCGGGTGGGCCAGCGGAAGCCACACATGCAGCCCCACCACCCCGGCCTTGACGCCAAACCCCAGCCATAGCAGCAGTGCCATCCAGGCACCGTGCTCCGAGCGGGCAATGGCCTCGCGAACGCCCTCCAGGGTCAAGGTGTCGATGGAGCCAGCCGCCCATAGCAGCCCCCCCAGAATCAGCCCTTCGCCCAGCACGGCGAGGATCAGGTAGGCCCGAGCCCCCAGCCGTGCCTCGGCGCTGCCGCTATGCACCACCAGCGCGTAGGCGGCAAAGGTCATGAGCGCAAAGCCCAGGTAAAAGCTGGCAATGTCCTGGGCAAGGATCAGCAGGACATTGCCCAGCAGGGCCAGGGGCCACAACAGCGTCAACCGCTGCAAGCGCCGCTGGGCGTCGTCATCGCCCCCTCGAGCCAAGGCTTCCTCGGCGGCAAAGTAGCCCCGGGCATGCAGCGCTGCCAGGCTCCATAGCAGCGCGCTGAAGGCCAGCCAGGGGCGGCTGAGCGCATTCAGCTCCCACCAGCCCCCCAGCATCCAGGCTTCCAGCACCCAACGGCCTTCACCCATATAAGCCAGCAGTAACGCAGGCCAGGCGGCGCTGACCCATAGCCACGAACAGTAGCGCCGCTGCGCTGGCGGGGTGCGGTAGGCATGCCATACCGCCCCGGCAGCCACGCACAGCGGCCAGAGCAAGGCCACGGCCAGCAGCAGTGTCGTCATCATGGTAGATACTCCCCTACCGCCACCCGCGTTGCCCAATCCAGAGGGCTAAACGGCAAGCCTGCCAGCAACCCGGCCCCCAGGCTGGCCAGCGCGGTAAACACGGCTGGCCACAACAGCCAGCCATGGGTTTCCAGGCGCCCCAGACGCTGCTCGTTGGGCCACGCACCCACCCCGTGATCGGGCCCCTGCCGGAACCAGAGCCGATGCAGGATAGGCAGAAAGTAAATGGCGTTCAGCGTGCTGCTGGCCACCAGTACCGCCACCACCCAATACATCTCGGCCTGAATGGCACCAATGCCCAGGTACCACTTGGTGATGAACCCCGCGATGGGCGGCAGCCCGATCATGCCCAGCGCCCCCACGGTAAAGGCCAGACTGGTCAGCGGCATGCGTTTGCCAGCACCATCCATCTCATCGATGCGATGGATGCCCAGCTCTTCGGCGTAGTTGCCCGCGCAGAAAAACAGCGTGACCTTCATCAGCCCCTGGTGGAGCAGATGGGCGAGCGCACCGATGGTGCCGAAAGGCCCAAACAGGCTGACCCCCAGAATCACATACGACACCTGACTGATGGTCGAGAAGGCCAGCCGTGGCTTGAGTTCCTGCTGGGCGATGGCCCTCAGCGAGCCGTAGATGATGGTGATGGAGGCCGCGATGGCCAAGGCCGTGGTCACCCCCAGTTCGACGCTCAGCTCGATCCCGTAGAGGTCATAGATCACGCGGAGAATGCCGAAGGCCCCCGCCTTGACCACCGCCACGGCATGCAGCAGCGCACTCACCGGAGCAGGCGCCACCATGGCTCTGGGCAGCCAGCCATGCAGCGGCACCATGGCCGCCTTGACCGCCAGGCCGCCGACCAGCAGCACGAAAATCAGCGTCAGCAGGCCACGGTGGTCGGCCAGGTAAGGCGACAAACCCCGCTCGGAAGCAAAGGAGTGGTCGCCTGTCAGGCTATACAGCAGCACGGCCCCCAACAGCAGCACGACCCCGCCGGTCAGGGTGTAACGCAAATACACGCGCCCTGCCGCCAGCGCCTTGGCGGTGCCCGAATGCACTACCAGCGGGTAGGTCGAAAGCGTCAGCATTTCGTAAAAAATCAGGAAGGTAAACAGGTTGCCGGAGAGCGCAATGCCCAGCGTGCTGGCCACGCAGAGGCTGAAAAAGCCAAAGAAGCGTTTGCGATTGGCCGCATGCTCCAGGTAGCCAATGGCGTACACCGTGGTGCACAGCCAGAGCAGCGATGAGAGCCCGGCGAACATCACGCCCAGCGCATCGGCACGCAGCACGAAATCGACGCCCTCGACAATCTGGAAGCTGAAGGTGTCCTCGTAGCCTTCCGCCACGCGCCCGACCATCAGCACGACCAGCACGATCTTGCTGACCGCCGCCAGCAGGTTGATGCCGGTACGCCAGCGCCGCGCCTCTTCGGGTAGCGCAAAAATGGCCACGGCGGCCAGCATGGAGGTCGCCAGTGTGGTCAGCGGTAACCAGGCTGCGTTCATGCGCCACCTCCTTGTAGCAGGGCCAACGGCAAGTGGGCCAACAGACCCAGCAGCAGCGCGGCCAGGGCAAGCGCCAGTGCCACCGCATCCATGCCCGGCGCCAATGGCTGGTAGTCATGGCGCGGTGCGGTTTCATCGAACGAGTAGCGGAAGACCCTGAACACGTAGGCCGCGGTCAGCAGCGTTCCCGCCAGTAATGCTGCAACGGCAAGCCACTGCTGAGTGAGCACCATGGCCTGCAGCAGCAGCCACTTGGCCGTGAAACCGCTGCTGGGTGGCAGGCCCATCAGCGTGATGGAGGCGATGCCGAAAGTCAGCAGTGAGAGCGGCAATCGGCGGCTGGTGCCCGCCAGCGCTTGCAGAGCACTCTTGCCGGTGGCCAGCAGCAGATTGCCGGCCGCCAGAAACATCGCCGCCTTGGCCAGCGAGTGCCCCATCAGCTGTAGCCAGAAACCCTCCCAGGCCAGCGCCTGGGGCAGTGGCGAGGCTTGCGGCCCCAGCAGTAGCGGAAATGCCACCATCAAATAGCCCAGCTGGCCCACCGTGGACGAGGCGATCAGGGTTTTCAGCGATTCTGCCCGCCATGCCACCAGCCCGCCCCACAGGATGGCCGTCATTCCCAGCCAGCCCACCAGCTGCGGGGCCAGCCAGGTATCGGGCAGCAGCACGCTCCACACCATCAGCAGAATGAACAGCGAGGCCTTGATGACCAGCGCCGCGTGCAGGGCGCTCACTGGCGTCCAGGCGTTTTCGTGCACCGGGGTCAGCCAGCCATGCAGCGGAAACAGTGCAGCCTTCAGCGCCAGCCCCGCGCCCATCAGTGCCGCCGCGACCCAGCTCACCGGGCCTGGCTCGACGACTTGGGCCAGGCCCATCAGCGTCAGTTCCCCCCAGTACCCCAGCAGCAGGGCAATGCCCAGCAGGAACGCCAACGACCCCACCAACGCCAGCAGCAGGTAGCGCATACCGGCCTTGAACGCACGGCCCTTGCCCGACAGCAGCAGCATGCCGACGGCGGCCAGCCCCATCAGCTCCAAAGCGGCGTAGAGGGTCAGCAAATCGGCCGCCATCCAGATCAACGACAGCGCGCTCACCAGAACGCCCATGAGCGGCCACAGCCAGCGCCCCTGGGGGCCAGGCTGGGAAAGCGCCAAGTGCCCAGGGGTATACAGCGCAGCAGCCAACGCGACCCACTGGGTTATCAGCAGCATGAAGCCGCTCACGCCACTGAAGCGCAGCGCCAGATCCACCCCTGCCAGCTGCCATTGCCAGCGCAACACGCCCGCCTGCTGGGCATCCATGACCATCCACAGGCCTGCTACCAGCACCGGCGTACAGGCCAGCAGGACGGGCACCATGCGCGCGGGACGCAACCAGGCCCCCAGCAGGCCTATCAGGGTAGGTAGCAGCAGAACGACCAGCAGCGCCCAGTGGGTCGACCACAACGGCTCGAAAGTGCTGTCATGCAAGCCAAAACGCCAGCTCATTGTGAAGCCTCACGGGGGGCCAGGGGGGCTGGCTGCTCATCGACCAAGGCCGACACCCCTTCCAGCTGCAGCAGATGCCGTATCAACAGCACGCCCAGCAGGGTGCCCAGCCAGGCAATCAGCAAGCCCACGCCAATCAGCGCCTGGGCATTGGGCAAGGGGCCCACCATGCCTGCCAACAGCAGAAACACACCCGACCCCAGCACATTGAAGGCCATCAGCCGACGCAGCCAATGTCGATGCAGTGCAAAAGCCCCCATGGACGCCGAGACCATGACGACCGCCGCCAGCATCAAGGGGTGTTCGCTCAACGAGTAGGCCATGTCGGGCAAGAGGTAGCGCAGCGCGGCGCCGATCATCACGCTCCACGCCAGCGCCAGCAGCCCACGGCTGATGACATGCCCGGCCCTGTGCTGCACTCGGTCGTAGTGGGCAGCCTCCGGGTGAGCCGAGGGAAATGCCTTCAGGGCATAGAAGAAGCTGCCGCCGGTGAGCGCGCCACCCAGCACCAGCTCCATCAGCCCCAACCAGGGCGCCTGCCACTGCCACCAGGCCAGGCTCATCAGCAGCGTGAACAGCAAAAACAGCCGACAGGTCCGCCGCAGATGGCGGTCCAACAGACAGGCAAGCGCCACTGCCACCAAGCAAAGCGCCAGCCCAGCTTCCAATATATCCACCGACATCATGAAGTGCCTCCGCCTATCCTGTGCATTGGCCAGCAAAAAAGGAGGCCGTACTACGCGAGCCGTTCGCTCAACCACCTGCCGATATCGTTGACCTGCTGCGGGCAGAGCGCGTGGGCCATGGGATATTGACGATAGTTCGCCGAGTAACCGAGCGCCTTGAGGCGCTCGGCGCCAGAGCGGCCAAGCGTTTCAGGCACGATGGGGTCAAAGTTACCATGATGCACCTCAAGGGGGATATGGCGGTTGGCCTCGGCAAGTTCAATGCTGTCGGCGGTGGCAAAGTAGGTCGACATCGCCAGCAACCCGCCCAGCGGCTGGGGGAACGAGAGAGCCGCCTGATAAGCCACCGCGCCGCCCTGAGAGAACCCTGCCACGATGATGCGCTGGCTATCGATGCCTTGGTCGATCTGCTCCTGAATCAGCGCCTGAATGCGCGCGGCGGAGGTTTTCAGCTGCACTTCGTCGACCCGGCGCCCCAGGTCCATGGCCAGGATGTCATACCAGGCAGGCATCACCATGCCCCCATTGATGGTCACCGGCAGGCGCGGCGCATGGGGCATGATGAAGCGCACATGGGCGCTTTCCGGCAAGGCCAGCGCAGGCACCAGCGGCTCGAAATCGTGCCCGTCGGCACCGAGTCCATGAATGATGAACACGCACGCATCGGCGGGTTGACCATGTTGCGGCTCGATAATCAGTTCGCCTGGAGCTGTCATGTCGCATTCCTTGGTGGCTGTCAAAAGCGCCACCCTAGCGTAAAGCGACGCGTTGGGCGAGTCCTTCCCCGCTTAAAACGGCCACACCCACGGAATCAACGTCACCGCAATGGCCCCGGTCAGCAGGTTCAATCCACCGCCTACGCGCAGAAAGTCCCCCAGCCGATACCCCCCTGGGCCATGCACCATCAGATTGGTCTGGTAGCCAATGGGGGTCAGGAAACTGGCCGACGCAGCAAACATGACGGCCACCACGTAGGGCATGGGATTGACGCCCAGGCTCTCGGCCGCCGCCATCACCACCGGAAAGATGATCACCGCCGCCGCGTTATTGGTCACCATCTCGGTGAGCAGCGCCACCACGCAGTAGGTGCCCAACAGCAGTAGCCAGGGATTACCTGCCACCAGAGAGAGAATACCGCCCGCCATCACGTCGGCTGCTCCAGAGGTTTGCAGCGCAGCCCCCACGCCGAACGAGGCCGCAATGGTCAGCAGAACCTGAGTATCCAGACCCCGTTTGGCCGCGCCTACCGTGCAGCAACCGGTCAGCAGCACCATGGCAGCGCCCAGCATGGCAGCATTGAGCATGCTGAGCACGCCAAAGGTCGCCAGCATCACCGCCCCCAGCAGGATCGCCCAAGCCAGCGGCGCCTTTTCATGCACCGGCCTGGCCGCACCGTTGAGTTCACTGATCAGCAGGAAATCCTTGGACTGGCGATGGCGCTCGATGAACGGCGGGCGAGCCTCGAGCAGCAGCACGTCCGCTGGCTGCAGGCGTACCTGCCCGAGGTTGCCGGTCACCCGCTCACCGCCGCGACAAATCGCCAGCACCGCCGCCCCGTACAGAGTTCGAAAGCGTCCGTCGCGAATGCGCTGGCCAATGAACTGGCACTGACTGGAGACCACGGCTTCTACCAAACGTCGTTCCTTGAACTCCTTCTCCAGGCTGGAAGCGCCATCCCGGGAGGGAATCAGCCCCCGGATCTGCTGCAGCTCCACGGCCGCCGCCGAAGTGCCCACGAACACCAGCCGGTCACCGCCCTTGAGCTGCTCGCCCGGCCCCACCACGCTGACCACGTTACCGTCACGCTCGATCTCGACCAGAAACAGCTCCTGAAGATGCCGCAGCCCCGCCTCCTCCACGGTGCGGTTCACCAGCACGCCAGTGGGGTCCACCTCCATCTCGATGGTAAATTCTCTGGGGTTGGCAAAGGCATTGGCGACGCCTTTGCGGGCAGGCAGGATGCGTGGGCCCAGCACAATCAGGTACGCAAGCCCGGCCAGGGCCACCGGCAAACCGACCCAGGCCAGCTCGAACAGCCCCATGGCCAGCTCCGGGTAGCGCTCCACCAGCAACCCATGCACCACCAGATTGGTGCTGGTACCGATCAGCGTGATGGTCCCGCCCAGAATGGAGGCAAAGCTCAGCGGCATCAGCAGCCGCTGGGGAGACAGCTTCAAACGGCGGCTCCAGCTCATCACCGCAGGGATATAGGTGGCCACCACCGGGGTATTGTTGAGAAAGCCGCTCAGCGACGCCACCGGCAGCAGCAGCCGGGTCAGGGCGCCCCGCTCGGTGCTCGGGCGGCCCAGCACATAGCGAATGATCAAATCGATGCCGCCGGTTTCACGGATGCTGGCCACCAGCACGTACATGAACGCCACGGTGAACAGGCCGCTGTTGGAGAAGCCTCCCAGCGCCTGCTGCGGGTCGATGACCCCCAGTGTCATCAATACCACCACGGCTCCCAATAGAATGATATCGGGGCCCAGGCGCGACAGCGCCATGAGGGGGAAAATCGTCAGCACCACCCCAACGGCAATCCAGGCATCCAGCGACATAAACCCATATCCTTGATAAACGAACCTGGGGATATTGTGCCGCCTGCCCAATATTCTAAAAAGTTATTTTTAGAAACACAGTAAGAACAAAATAGAATATACCCATGAGGGGTGAGGTGAGGTGAGGTGAGGTGAAAATCGTGGCAAACAAAAAACCCCGCACGAAGGCGGGGTTTTTTTACAGGCTGACCCGTAGGTCACCTGACAACATCATTCGTTCAGATTACAGAACTTTGATGTTGGAAGCCTGAAGGCCTTTTTTACCCTGGGTGACGTCGAAGGAAACCTTCTGGCCGTCTTGCAGAGTTTTGAAGCCGTCAGCTTGAATTTCGGAGAAGTGCGCGAACAGGTCGTCGCCATTGTCGTCCGGAGAAATGAAGCCGAAGCCTTTAGTGTCGTTAAACCACTTAACGGTACCAGTTGCCATGATCGAAATCCTCGATTTAGCTTAATGAAGAGCCGGGTAATACCCGAGTTGCAGTGGGTAGAACAAGAAACTTTCACCAGACTCAACGCGAGAGCGTTTCGATACTGCTGACTACGTTCGACTTGCTAACCAACTGCATGCAGCATGCGCTTAACGACGCTGCACGTCAACACTATGATGGAAAAAAATGTCAGTGCAATGAATTTTCTTCCAAAATCCATCCGGCGGCCTTTTCGGCGATCATCAGCGTCGGCGAATTGGTGTTGCCACTGGTGATGGTGGGCATCACTCCCGCGTCGGCCACCCGCAGTCCAGACACCCCGCGAACCCGCAATTGCGCATCCACCACGGCCATGGGGTCGTCGTCTTTTCCCATCCGCGTGGTGCCGACCGGATGGAAAATCGTCGTGCCAATATCCCCTGCCAAACGGGCCAGCTCCTCGTCGGTCTGGTACTCCACGCCCGGCTTGATCTCTTCCGGGGCGTATCTGGCAAAGGCGGGCTGCTCGGCGATGCGTCGCGTCACCCGCAGCGAATCGGCGGCCACCTTGCGGTCCTCGGGGGTGCTCAGATAGTTCGGCGCGATCGCCGGTGCCTGGCGCGGGTCGGCGCTTTTCAGGCGCACGGTGCCTCGGCTGGTAGGGTTCAAGTTGCACACGCTGGCGGTGATCGCAGGGTACGGGTGCAGCGGCTGCCCAAAGGCTTCGAGACTCAACGGCTGCACGTGGTACTGGATATTGGGATACGGCTGGTCGTCGGAACTACGCGTGAACGCGCCCAACTGCGACGGCGCCATGCTCATGGGTCCCGTGCGCCGCGTGAGGTACTCCCATCCGATACCGGCTTTGCCCCATAACGTGCTGGCCATGGCGTTCAGCGTTTTGGCATTGCTGACACGATACACCGAACGTATCTGGAGGTGATCTTGCAGGTTCTCGCCCACCCCCGGCAGGTCGTTCACGACCTCGATGTCATGCTCGGCAAGGTGCTCGGCGGGACCGATGCCCGATAACTGCAGCAGGTGGGGCGAGCCAATCGCGCCGGCACACAGCACGACTTCCTTGCTGGCCTGCACGCGCAGCGTCTTGCCTGCTCGCACCACTTCGACTCCTTCGCAGCGGGGGACGGTCTGATAACGCTCGAAGCAGAGCCGATTCACCTGGGTGGAGTGCCACAGCGTCAGGTTGTCCCGCTTCAAGGCCGAGCGCAAGAACGCCTTGGCCGTGTTCCAGCGCCAGCCGTCGCGCTGGTTGACTTCGAAATAGGCAACGCCTTCGTTACTGCCTCGATTGAAGTCCTCGGTTCGAGGAATACCGGCCTGAACGGCAGCTTCGGCAAAGTCATCCAGCACCTGCCACTTCAGGCGCTGCTTCTCCACCCGCCACTCGCCGCCGTGGCCATGAAACGCGCGGTGAGTGTCATCACCGTCGCTGCCTTTATCCAATCGGTAGTGGTTTTCGTGTTTGATAAAGTCCGGCAGGCAGTTCTCCCAGCGCCAGGCATCGCTGCCGGTCACTTCCGCCCAGTGGTCGTAATCCCGCGCCTGGCCGCGCATGTAGATCATGCCGTTGATACTGGAGCAGCCCCCCAGGGTCTTGCCGCGCGGGTAGATCAGCGAGCGACCGTTCAACCCCTGGTCGGGCTCCGTGCGAAACAGCCAGTCGGTGCGCGGGTTGTTGATGCAATACAGGTACCCGACGGGTATATGAATCCAGTGGTAGTTGTCTCGGCCACCGGCTTCGATCAGCAGCACCCGATTGTTCGGGTCGGCGCTCAGTCGGTTGGCCATCAGGCACCCAGCGGTGCCTGCGCCTACCACGATATAGTCAAAGCATTGCATGGCGGCATGAGCCGCCATGGGGGTAGTTGTATTGTTGGACATGCGGGTGACTCCGGTGAAGAGCGGGCGTTACTTCGCCGTGGGCATCACGAATTCGGCACCGGCGTCGATGGAGTCAGACCAGCGCTGCATGATCGACTTCTGCTTGGTATAAAAGCGCACGCCCTCTTCGCCATAGGCATGGGTATCGCCAAACAGCGAGCGCTTCCAGCCGCCGAAACCGTGCCACGCCATGGGCACGGGAATCGGCACGTTGATGCCGACCATACCTACCTGGATACGGCGGCCAAACTCACGGGCAACGCTACCGCTTTCGGTGAAGCAGCTCACGCCGTTACCAAACTCATGGTCGTTGATCAGCTGAATGGCGGTGGCCACGTCCGGCACGCGCACACACACCAGCACCGGGCCGAAGATCTCTTCTTTATAGATCGTCATGTCGGGGGTCACGTGATCGAACAGCGTGCCACCCATCCAGAACCCCTCGGCGCAGCCTTCTCCCGCGTTGGCGCCGTCGAATTCACGGCCATCGACGATCAGCTGTGCACCCTCGGCCACGCCCTTTTCGATGTAACCGGTAATGCGCTGATGGGCCTGGCGGGTCACGATGGGACCCATTTCGGCGTCCAGCTGCATGCCATCCTTGACCTTCAGCGCCTGGGCTCGCTCGGTGAGCATCGGCACGACTTTATCGGCAACGTCGCCCACCAGCACGGCCACGCTAATCGCCATGCAGCGCTCGCCCGCACTGCCGTAGGCTGCGCCAATTAACGCATCCACTGCTTTATCCAGATGGGCGTCTGGCATCACCACCATATGGTTTTTCGCCCCGCCCAGTGCCTGTACGCGTTTGCCGTGCTTAGCCCCGCGCTCGTAAATCAGGTTGGCAATGGGGGTGGAACCGACGAACGACAGCGCCTTCACCTCCGGATGATCGATCAGCGCTTCCACGGAGTCCTTGTCGCCCTGCACCACGTTGAATACGCCATCCGGCAGGCCCGCCTGCTGCAACAGGTCAGCAATCATCAGCGAGGCGCTAGGGTCCAGCGGGCTGGGCTTGAGAATAAAGGTGTTACCGGCAGCAATGGCGATGGGGAACATCCACATCGGCACCATTGCCGGGAAGTTAAATGGCGTAATACCTGCCACTACGCCCAGCGGCTGACGCACGGTCCAATTATCAATGCCGGTGCTGACCTGTTCGGTGTAATCACCCTTTAATAGCTGGGGAATACCGCAGGCAAACTCAACAATATCAATACCCCGTGCCACTTCGCCCTGGGCATCGGTAAATACCTTGCCGTGCTCTTTGGTGATTGCTTCGGCCAGGGCATCTTTATTGGCGTTCAGCAGCTCCAGGAATTTAAACATTACCCGAGCGCGGCGAATAGGCGGCGCATCGGCCCAGGCTGGAAATGCCGCCTGGGCGGCTTGCACGGCGGTGTCCACATCGGCGGCCGAAGCCAGGGCAACGCGGCCGGTGACCTGACCCGTGGCCGGATTGAACACGTCCTGGGAAGTACCAGAGGTGCCTTCGCTGCGCTGGCCGTTGATGAAGTGGTGAATGGCGTGAGTTGTCATTGTCGCTACCTTTATAAACATCGTTTAAGTGGTGAGGAGAGTCTGCCCTAGACTACCCGGCGCCACAGGCCAAGCAATTGAGTAATTTTTAACCCGGATATAAGCTCTGCTAATAACATGACAACGAAGGTCATCGACCATGCAGGAGTACGCCACGCTACGGGCCTTTGTGGCCGTTGCCCATACCGGCAGCGTCTCGAGGGCGGCCGATCAGCTCCATCTGACCCAGCCCGCGGTTAGCCTAAAGTTGAAGCAGCTACAGCAGCATCTGGGCTTAACGCTATTCACCCGCCGCCCGCAAGGGTTAACGCTCACCGCCGATGGTTACGCCCTGCTGCCTGCGGCTGAAAATGCCCTGGCCAGCGCTCTGGCCTTTGAGCAGAGCGCCAGCGCATTACACAGCACGCTGCGCGGCAAGCTGCGTATTGGCACCATTGTTGACCCAGAATTTATTCGCTTGGGCGATTTTCTCAGCCGCTTGATGGCCCGCGCGCCACAGCTGGAAACCGAGCTTCACCACGGCATGAGCGGCAGCGTATTGGACAGCGTTGAGCAAGGGGAATTGGATGTGGGCTTTTTTCTCGCCCCGCCCGGCGAAGGTACCGGCAATAGCGCCCTGGCGTGGCGGGAGTTAACTCACTTTCACTACCACGTGGTGGCACCGCCGGGCTGGGAAGCCAAACTTGCCGACACCCGCTGGGAGGCGCTTGCGCAACTACCCTGGATTGTAACTCCCACCGTGTCAGCGCATTCGCGACTACTTAAGCGGGCGCTGGCCGCAAGCGGCGCGACTCCGAACCGTGTTGCCCAGGTCGACCAAGAGGCGTGTATGCTGGATTTAGTCAGAGCAGGCGTGGGCCTGAGCCTAGCGCGAGACGCGCTGGCCATGGCCGAACGCCAAGAGAGCGGCTTGGCGGTGGCAGACAACGTTCGCCTGCCCTGCGCATTAAGCCTGATCTGGCGCAGCGACCGCGCCACCGAGCCCACGATTAAAGCCGCACTAGACACCCTCGATACGGTGTGGCCGCATCGGCTAAGGTCGCTGTAAGGAAGCGGAACCTGACAAGTAACCCTCTCCGTTACCCTCAAAAGCGCCAAGACGCTTTATCCGCCTTGGCGTTTTTTTATGGAACGATTTCCTATGCGACTTGCCCCAACGTGAGCGTTATTAAATGGCTAATTATTCATTTGGGCAAAACGCCATTTTTCTACTAAGGTAAAAAGTCAGCATTAATAGACCAGTCGGCTAAAGGACTACTCTACTTGATTGAACGCCCCGTTGATCTAAAGAGATAGGAGATCTTATGAGCAACACCATTACGACAGTGAACCCGACCACCGGCGAAACGCTTGAGACCTACACGCTGATGGATGAAAGCCAGGCCAAGCAGATAGTCGAGGCCAGTCATGAGGCGTTTTTAGACTGGCGGCTCAAGCCGCTAGAGCACCGCGCCAAGGTGGTGAAAGCGATTGGCGAAGCCATAAACGCGCATAAAGAAGAGCTTACCGACCTGATGGTCAAAGAGATGGGTAAGCTGCCCTCGCAAGCGCGCCTGGAAGTGGATCTCTGCGTCGGCATTTGTGACTACACCGCCGAACATGGCCCCACCAAGCTGGCCGATGAAGAGCGCAAACCCGGCAACGGCGAGCGCGGTATTGTTACCTACTCCCCCATGGGCGTGATTTACGGCATTCAGCCCTGGAACTTCCCTGCTTACCAAGTGGTGCGTTACTCCATCGCCAATATTATGGCGGGCAACAGCGTGCTGCTAAAACACGCTGAAAACGTGACGGGCAGCGGCCTGCTGCTGGAAAAAATCTACCGCGAAGCGGGCCTGCCGGAAAACGTTTTCCGCACGCTGGTGATTTCACACGATGTATCCGACACCATCATCGCCCATAAAGCCGTGCGTGGTGTGACCCTGACCGGCAGCGACGGCGCTGGCCGCAAAGTGGCCGCCAAAGCCGCCGAGCATCTGAAAAAGACCGTACTAGAGCTAGGCTCCAACGATGCCTACTTGGTGCTGGACGATGCCGACCTGGACGTGGCGGTGGATACCTGCGTCACTGGCCGCGTGTTTAACGGCGGCCAAACCTGCGTAGCGGCAAAACGCTTTGTGGTCACCGAAAAGAACTACGAAGCGTTTAAAGAGCGCTACGTGGCACGCATGAAGGACTTAAAAGCGGGCGACCCGACCAAAAAAGATAGTGACCTAGGCCCGATGGCCCGTGTCGATCTTCGTGACGGCCTTCACAAACAGGTGGAAGAGAGCGTGCGTAAAGGCGCAAAAATCCTCTGCGGCGGCGAAAAACCAGAAGGTAAAGGGGCATTCTACCCGGTCACCGTGCTGGATAACGTCACCCCCGGCCAGCCCGCCTACGACGACGAGCTGTTTGGCCCGGTTGCCGCGTTGATTCGTGCCAAAGATGATGAAGACGCCATGCGCATCGCCAACGACAGCCGCTACGGCTTGGGCGGTGGCATCATCTCCAAAGACGTGAAGCGCGCCACCGAGCTGGCCAGCAAGTATTTCGATACCGGCATGGTGTTTATCAACGGCTTTGGTGTGGCAACGCCTGAAATGCCGTTTGGCGGCGTGAAGGATTCCGGCTACGGCCGTGAGCACGGCGGCTTTGGTATGCACGAGTTCGTCAACATTAAATCGGTGATTGTGGTGCAAAGCTAACATCGCCAAGCCCATCGGCTTACGATGGGCTAATCCATAAAAACGCCGCAGTGTCGTTTATGACCTGCGGCATTTTTTATGGGTAGCGTATTTTAAAAGTGGCGTTAGACAATTTTCTGCTGCCGACGCTGCCATAGCGTCACTATCAGCGCGACCACCAGCCAGCTTACCAGCGCGGCAATCACGTCATCCAACACAATGCCCAACCCACCGGTGACATACTCCGCTAAATGAATAGGCGGCGGTTTTAAAGCATCAAAAAAGCGGTAGACGCCAAACGCCAAGGCCAGAACCAATGGATGGCGAGCGGCTTTTAGTCCCAGCACCGCGAGCGGAAGAGCGACGTACTCATCGGCAACGATGCTGCCATGGTCCAGGCCATCATAATGCCACGCAGCGATATGACAGACCGGCACGGCCGCTATCAGCATCAGCGCGATGATGACCGCCTGCTGCCCCGTTGGGCGACCCAAGAGCCACCACGCCAGCGGCAAGCCAATCAGTGACCCAAAGGTACCCGGCGCAACGGGCGCTAGCCCCAACCCAAAGCCGGTGGCTAGCCAGAAGTTGAGCGTATCGAGCATTAGCCAGCCTGCTGCGCCTGACGCTCGAGCTCTGCCGCCATCTCAGGCGTTAGGTTTAGCGCGCTGGCGAGTTGGTCCAACCATGCCCGCTCCATGGGGTTTTGGTCATCAATCACCGCAACGCTAATCAAGTACATTTCGCGAGCGGCCTGGGGGGAGTCCGCTTCACGGGCCAATGCCTGGGCGTCCAGCGGGGCTTTTAGCTGCTGTTCGACCCAGCGGTGCATCTCCTCATCCGCGCCGAGGGCATCAATCTGATCGGTGATCAGCGCCTGCTCCTGCTCATCGATATGACCATCCGCCCGTGCGGCCATAATCATCGCCTGCAGCAGTTCCAGGCTGCGGCGCTCTTGATACTCACCGCTTAACACCTCGACACGCTCGCCTTCCGAGGAGGATTGGGTCGCAGCTCCTTTCTTTTCCTGAGAGCTTTGCCACGCTTTCCACGCCAGCATGCCCACTCCCGCAATCGCACCATACTTGAGCGCTTTACCGCCCATGCTGCGGCCACGCTTCGAGCCCACCAGCATGCCCAGGGCACCGCCGCCCAGCAGGCTTTTCACATCAAAACCGCTGGATCCGCTGCTTTGACGCGTACCTTGGCTGCTATTACCGCCCAAATGGCGGGAGAGCCCATCAATCACGCCTTTGACATCCATGCCGCCGCTGCTACCTTTGCTACCACTGGCCTGGCTCATCAGCTGCTGCAGAATTTTGCTTGCATTCATCCTTGCACTCCTCAATAGACATTCATTCGACGGGTTGAACGCGGGTCGTTTAACCCTTGTTATAGCGCATGCTACATGAATACAGCATGAATTAACCTTGCGCTAGCGCTTAGCTCAGCGCCTCTTTCACCTCGACCGAACTGCCATGACGGCTAGCGCTCACCTCAATACGAACCGGCATCTGCTCTTTGAGTTCGCTGACGTGGGAAATAATCCCAATCATGCGTCCGCTCATTTGCAGCTCGCTCAGCATGGCGATGGCTTGATCAAGGGCGTCTTGGTCCAGGCTGCCAAAGCCTTCATCTATGAATAGCGTATCGAGCTGAATACCGCCCGCGTAGGCCTGCACCACATCGGAAAGCCCCAGCGCCAGCGACAGCGCCGCCATAAACGACTCCCCACCAGAGAGCGTGGCCACCGGGCGATTTTTGCCGGTGTAGGTATCGGCCACGTCCAGCTCAAGGCCAGACGCTTTATTGCCTTTAGAGGGGTCTTCCCGGCGCACCAACTGGTAGCGCCCACGGCTCATGCGCACCAAACGTTCAGACGCTTGAATCAACACATCATCCAGCAGCACGCCCAGTACAAAGCGCTGCAGGCTAATGCGATGGCCGGTGCGGCCATTGGCGACTTCACTGAGCGTGCCCCACAGCTGGTATTGGGCCTCCAGCTCCGCCTGGGAGGCGTGGGCAGCCACCAGCTTTTGGTGAATGTTTTGCAGCGTGGTTAATCGCCCATCCAGTTGCCGCCACGCCTCTAGCTGGCTGTTTTCTTGGGCCTGTGCACTTTCAGCCTGGGCAGTCAGTGCGGCAAGATCCGGCGGTATCTTTTCCGCCAGCTGGGTTTGGTAATTCTCTAGCGCGCCCTCAAGCTCGGCCAAGCGGCGTTGATACGCCTCCACCCGATGCGTCAGCTCGTGCCGCTGGGCATCATTCAGTTGGGCAGCCTGATATTCCGCCTCATCAGCAAAGGGGCTAGCCTGCAGCGCGGCCTGCCACTCGGCGCGAGCCTGCTGAAGCGACTGCTCGCTACGCTCGACCCGCTCGTTCGCCCCGCGCAACTGCTCTTCCGCCCGCGCCAGTTGGGTCTGGCTAGTCGAAAGCGCTTGCTGGGCGCTCTCCCAGGCTTTTTCAAGCTGGGCGATGTGCTGCTCCAGCTCGGCCAGGGTTTGGCGCATTGCTTCGGGATAACGGGCGTCTTCCGGCAGCGATTGGCTCAGCTGGTCGCGCTGACTCTCTAAGCGAAGCGCGTGCTCTTTCGCCTTTTCCACCTCAGGCCGCTGGGCTTTTAGCTGTTTATCCAGCGTGCCCCACTCGCGTCGCAGCGCGTCCCGGGCTTCGGTCTGTTGGCGAATCTCAGCGTCAACCTGCTCTCGGCGCTGCACCTGGCGGCGCAGGTCTTCATAGGCATTTTGCAAAGCAGACAGCGGTTGACTCACCCACTCCCCTAACTGCTGATTCAGTCGCTGGGCCTGCTCTGTGTGGCTGTCGATCTGTTGGGTGAGCTGATGGTGATGGCGCTCTGCCCGTTGTAGCGCTTGACGGGCCTGTTCCTGCGCTGCTCTGGCCTCTTCCACCTGTGCCTGGGTGACCAACTCAGCGCGATTTATCGCTGGGGCGGGATGTTCCAGGCTGCCACACACCGGGCAGGGGGCATCCTGCTCAAGGGTCAGCGCTAACAGCGCAGCCTGGCCCTGGTGCCAGCGCATCTCCTGCTCAGTGGCGTAGCGTTCGGCACGCTCGGTCTCGCCTTGCTGGTGGCTGAGCGCGTTTTTAGCCTGCAGCTGTTGCGTGGTTAATGCCTGGTGCCGCTGGGTGAGTTTATCCAGTTCTTGGCGCAGGGCTAGCAGGTGGTGATGGCGGGTTAGCTCAGCGGGGGCGCTCGCCAGTTGCTGAAACTCACTCTGCAAGCGTTCCAGGTGAACGCCGATGGCTTCGCCTTGCTGGCGAATGCCATCTAGCTGCTGCTCATCACGCTTAAGCGCCTCATCGGCCTGTTGCCAAACGGCCTGAGCTGTTTGAAAGTGCTCCTGCAGTTCACTGAGCTGCTGGCTTTTCTGGATAAACTCGCCCAGCTGGCGGTGCCGCTCCCTCATTACAGGGAGCTCCGCCTGCTGCTGGCGTGCCGTCTCTAGCGCCTGCTGTGCCTGTTCAGCGTGAGAATGCTGCGTGATTAACGCGGCGTTTGCTTGGCGCTGCTCATCGTGGGCGGTAGCCAACGCCTGCTGCGCTTGGTCTAGAGCGGCTTTCTGGGGGCGCAGCGCCTGGGCATGGGTACTCTGCGCTAACCGCGATTGGCTGTTTTCCACCTCGCCTCGCTGCTCAAGATGACGGGCTTTATCGGCTGCCAGCGCGTCCCGCGCCTCAAATTGGCGCTGTAGCGCCAGGGCCTCATCGCGCTGCTGTTCGGCAAGTCGGCGCTTTCGCTGCGCGGTTTCAAAGCCTTCCCGCGCTTGGTCTACCTGTGGCACCAGCGCTTCTAGCTCTTGCGCCAACGCGGCTTCGCTCTCAAGCTCCCCCCCGGCAAGAATGCCATTGATATGCTGGCGATGATCGCTCACCGCCCGCTCGATTTGATTAGCCTGAGTGCGCAGGCGCTCTTCAATACGCTGGAACACCTGGGTTTGAAACAGCTGGGAGAAAATGACTTCGCGCTCTTTGGAGCCTGCCAGCAGCAGCTCCCGGAACTTACCCTGGGGGAGCACCATCACCTGACGAAACTGATTGGCGTCTAGGCCTATTAGCGCTTGCAGCTCCGCCGTGGCGTCGGTGACCTTACGCGCCACTAAGCACTCGTCCTCCTCGCCTTCTGGAGTGAGTCGCCACAGCTGGGCTTCTGCGGTTTGTGTCGTTGTGCCTTCGCCGCTGGCTTTGGGACGCTCCTGCAAAGGCACTCGGCGCACCCGATACATGACATCACGCAGGCGAAACGTCAGGCTAACTTCGGTGAGCAGAGAGGCATCCGCCTGATCGCAGCGCATTTGAACGGCGTCCCGCTCGTTGCCGGTGGTTTGACCGTACAAAGCAAAACAAATCGCATCGAGGATCGAGCTTTTACCCGCGCCGGTGGGGCCGTTAATCAGAAACAGCGGGCTTCTGCCCAGCGCGGTGAAGTCGATGGTTTCGCTACCGGCAAAGGGGCCAAAAGCCTGCATGGTCAGCGTTAATGGCGTCATGCTTGGCCCTCCTGCTCGCGACTCAAGGCGGTGATCAACTCGCTCATGGCACGGGCCTGGGCGTCGCTCATTGGCTCGCCGCTGGTTTGAGTGAAGAAGTCGCTGAACATATCCAGCGCGCTGAACGCGAGCCGCTCGCGGCCTAGCTGTTGGCGGCCTTTTGCTTCCAGCATGCCGGGCTTTTCCAGGTGCAGCACGTTGGGGTACACCGCCCGCAGCTTACCCATGGGGTCGAGAATGGCGTGACGGTCGGTGAGGCGCACCAGCAGATAGTCATCGGCGTGGGGATCAGCGGCCCCTTGGGCCAGCAGCTGAGCCAGCTCACCTTCCAGCACGCGCACGTCCCGGCGGGGCAGCAGCGGATGGTGGGCTATTTGAGTGACACCTTCGCTGCCCACCTCAACAAGGGTGACGCCTTTGCGCTGGGTGGCTTCGGAAAAGCTGTACTTCAGCAGCGAGCCGCTATAGCGAATGTGCTCGCCACCGCGAATCTGGGGGCCGTGAAGGTGGCCCAACGCCACGTAGTCGAAACTCTGCATGGGTTCCCACGCCACGCTTTCGGCACCGCCTAGGGTGAGCGGGCGCTCGGAGTCGCTGGCGGTGCCGCCATCCACAAAACAGTGGCTCATCAGTAGCGTCGGGCGGCCCGGCTGGCGCTGTGCCTCAATGCGCTCCAGCAGGTAGCGGTGGGCGCTATCGAAGTCGCGTACGTCCACGCCAAACGCGCTGCGCACGTACTCTGGGTCCGCGTAGGGGATGCCGAACACATCCACCGTGTCATCGCCAATCGTGAGCGTGACTGGCTGATCGCAAGTGGCTAAGTCAGTGAGAATATGCAGCCCGGCTTGGCGCAAATGGCGCGCGCCAAACCCTAACCGCTCAGCGCCATCGTGGTTACCGGAAATCATCACGACCGGCAGGCCGCGCTGCTCGCACAGCTCGACCAATATCTCATCCAGCAGCGTGACCGCCGCAGCGGGTGGCACCGAGCGGTCGTAAATATCGCCCGCGACCAGCACCGCATCCACCTGCTCGCGGTCGATGATCTCCAGCAACTGCTGCAACACATGACGCTGGTCATCCAGCAGGGAAAGGTTGTGAAATAGACGCCCTAAATGCCAATCGGCAGTGTGAAGTAATCGCATGACAGGCTCGATGAAAAAAGTGTGCGGTCATCATAGCAACCGCGCCTGCGTTTCACCCATGAAAAAGCCCCGCACGAGGCGGGGCGATTAATGCGGAACACGTCGCGGGTTAGTCTCTAAACGCATCCGGGTAGGTGGTGATATCCACGCCCCACAGCATCGGCAGCAGGAAGTAGACCGCGGCCACGATCAACAGCATCGCAATGATGTTGAGCCAGAAACCGTTGCGCACCATCTCGATGATTTTGATTTTACCCGTGGCGAAGATGATCGCATTGGGCGGCGTGCCCACTGGCAGCATAAAGGCGCAGTTGGCCGCCATGGCCGCTGGCACCATCAGCACGAACGGATGAATATCGAGCGCCAGCGCCAATGAGGCTAGCACCGGCAAAATCATCGTCGCTGTGGCTGTGTTGGAGGTGATTTCGGTCAGGAACAGTACCATGCCGGCCGCCAGCAGAATCACCAGCAGGAAGTTGACGCCTTCCAGCACGCTCATTTGGCCGCCAATCCAGGAAGCCAGACCCGACGAGCCAAAGCCCGCCGCAATCGCCAAGCCACCGCCAAACAGCAGCAAGATGCCCCACGGTACGTCTTTGGCCACATCCCACCCCAGCAGGCAGCCGCCTTTGTTGGGAGAAGGAATGAGAAACAGCGCCACGGCAGCGGTAATCGCAATCATGGTGTCGTTAATGCCGGGGATCGTCAGGATCTGCCCCTGCCATAGGAACGAGCGGGTAATCCAGAAAAACGCGGCAAACAGGAACACACCGAGCACCGCCTTCTCTTCGAAGGTGATCCTACCCAGCGCTTCTTTCTCTTTGCGGATCAGCGCTCGGCCGCCCGGCAATTTGGCGAGCTTGATCGGATAAATGAAGCGTGTGAGCATCACCCAGCCAATCACCAGCAGCGTCACTACCACCGGGAAGGCAAACATCAGCCAGCCCGCGAACGAAATCTCGACACCGAACAGCTCGTTCACGATCGCCGCCAGGATTATGTTCGGCGGCGTGCCAATGAGCGTGCCCAAACCGCCTATGGTGCCCCCGTAGCCCACGCCAAAAATCAGCGACTTACTGAACTTATCAATCTCGTCGCTGTGATCTCCTTCGGTTTTTTTCAGCTCCTGGGTCACCTGGTAGACAATGGCGGTACCAA
Source organism: Halomonas sp. KM007 (assembly GCF_050709225.1). Taxonomy (NCBI): domain Bacteria; kingdom Pseudomonadati; phylum Pseudomonadota; class Gammaproteobacteria; order Oceanospirillales; family Halomonadaceae; genus Halomonas; species Halomonas sp. KM007. Next base: position 963,651 of record NZ_CP136131.1, read on the forward strand.
TCGGCAGCATCATCATGACCGCTGCGGTATTGGATACCCACATGGACAAGAAGCCGGTGGCCGCCATGAAGCCAAAGACGATGCTATTGATGCTGGTGCCTAAAATGGAAATGATCGACAGCGCAATGCGCTTGTGCAGATCCCATTTTTCCATGGCCAGAGCGATCATGAAGCCGCCAAGGAACAGGAAGATGATCGGGTTACCGTAGGCCGCCGTCACCGTATTGCCATCCAGGGCGCCGGTAATCGGCAGCAGGATGATGGGCAGTAACGAGGTGACCGGGATCGGAATCGCTTCGGTGATCCACCAGACGGCAACCCACAGCGTGGTAGCCAGCACCATGCGCCCTTCGAAGCTCAGGTCGGCCGGATGGAAAAACAGCAAAACAAAGGCAAAGAGAGCAGGCCCGAGTACCAGGCCAATTTTTTGCGCCGTGTTGAAGGCAGGCGGACGCGGAGGCTGATTGCCTGGCTGTGCGTCAGAGGAACCACCTCGCCCAGCGCTGCCCGTGCCAGAAGTGGGCAGCGCACACATGAGGAGGTTTTTTGCTTGGTCATGGGAATGCCAAAGGGAGTCCCAGAGCGTCATCGTGGCAGTTCTGCGCATTATGAAGTACCGCTCGCAGTCAGGGTGAACGAATGGGCGCCGTACGGGCCAACCCAAGGACAAATGTGCCAGCGCGTCTGGCTTTTTTGAGGTGCCCTTTATTCACTGCCATAAGCCATTAGTCCAGTAAATTGACGGCAATTACAACCAAAGTCTAAACACTTTGGTCGTAATTATTAGCATTGGCTAAAATGTTGACCGCAGAGAATCAAGGTATACAAATCTGTTTCACTGCTCCAGGCTGAGCCCCACCCCGCTCAGGAGTTCACCCATGCTGGACCGCTTTACCATGCCCCTGACCCACCCTCCGCTACGCTGGGTCGCCCGCGCGCTTCACGCCTGCCACATCACCCCGGATCAGGTGACCCTGGCGGCCTTTCTGATCGGTATGCTGGCCCTGCCCCTGTTGGCCTTCGAGCATTATGGCTGGGCGCTGCTGGCCATCGTGCTCAATCGCATAGGCGACGGCAAGGCCTATGCCGACATGGCGACCTTGAGCGCCGCACAGCACGCTGAATCTTCCAGTGCCGCTAATCAAGCGATGAAAGCGACGTCATCCGTTTCTGTCGCCGTGGCTTGATGCACTGACCACCCAGCTTCCTACAAGGTTTACTTCGGCTTGCGCTCCCTGAGCGCAAGCCGTTTCTTTTAGTCCAGATGCTCCAACGTGACCACGATATCCTGGCGCGATACATCGATGTTCCAGAAGGTATAGCTATCGTCATCCTCATCGACCAGGCGAATATCGAAGTAAGGGCTGCGATAGCCCGTCAACGTCACCCGCTGGGTATCACCATTCATCAACACATCGCTCCCTAGCACGTCCTCTTCCCAGCTGGAAGACGATGCTGGGCTCACGTACATGTAATAGATGGTGTAGCCGGTACGATTGGTGATATCCACATAGTAATCGTCCGCCATCACGAGCGACGAGCTGCACAGCAGCAATAAAGAGAAGAGCCACACTTTGATACGCATGGGTGTATTCCTGATGTTTTTTTGGAAACCACGTTAGCGCGCCAAGCCTGCTGACGCCGAGCCCAGACGCTAATATCAGTATATCTCCGGCCCGCCATTTTCGAGATAGCCTTAGGCGCTTTTTTGCAGCCCCCCCCACAGCTTCTGCGTAGCTGATAGAATACTGCCCCTTTCAGGCACGGGCTGGCGGCTTGCCAGCTCGCGGCTCCACCGACTACTGCACCTACTATCTGCACCTACTATCTGCACCCACTACCTGAGAGTTCCGTCATGATAGCTACCGCCACTGCCCTCTTCCGACCACTGTTACAATGGGGGCTCGTACCCCAGATCGTGATGGGGATCATTGCGGGGGTGCTGCTGGCGCTACTCGCCCCTACGGTCGCCAGCGACATTGGCTTGCTGGGCCAACTGTTCATCGCCGCCCTGCAGGCCGTCGCCCCCATTCTGGTATTCGTACTGGTCGCTGCGGCTATCGCGGCACATCGCCAAGGGCAACCTACGCACATTCGTGCGGTGCTGCTTTTATATGTATGTGGAACGCTGATCGCCGCGCTGATTGCGGTGGCCGCCAGCTTCTGGATGCCGACCGAACTGACGCTGGATGCCGGCCAGGTAGACGGCAACCCGCCCAGCGACATTTTCAGCGTACTGCGTGACTTGCTGCTGAACGCGGTCACCAACCCGGTCAGCGCGCTGATGGAAGGCAACTTCATCGCCATTCTGGCCTGGGCCATTGCGCTGGGTCTGGCGCTGCGTCAGGCGGCCGATACCACGCGCCAGGCGCTGCAAGACCTCTCCAACGCCATTACCCGCATCGTGACGCTGGTGATTCGGCTGGCCCCCATTGGCATTTTTGGCCTGGTGGCGGGTACGTTGGCTGAATCCGGTATGCAGGCGCTGCTCAACTATGCCCAATTGCTGGGTGTCATCGTGGGCTGCATGCTGTTCGTCGCCCTGGTGAGCAACCCCTTGCTGGTCTATCTGGTCACTCGCCAGAATCCTTACCCCCTGGTGTTCACCTGCCTGCGCGGCAGTGCCATCACCGCCTTCTTTACGCGCAGCTCGGCGGCCAATATCCCGGTGAACCTGGAACTGTGCCGCCGCCTCAAGCTGGATGCCGATACCTACTCCATCTCCATTCCGCTGGGCGCCACCATCAACATGTGCGGCGCCGCCATCACCATTACCGTCATTACCCTGGCCACCACCCATACGCTGGGCATTGCCGTGGACTTCCCCACTGCCCTGCTGCTGTGCGTCGTCTCGGCCCTGGCGGCCTGCGGTGTGTCTGGCGTGGCCGGTGGGTCGTTGATGCTGATTCCCATGGCGGCGAGCCTGTTCGGCATTCCTACCGAAGTCGCCATGCAGGCCGTGGCAATCGGCTTCGTCATCAGCGTGGTGCAGGACTCCACCGAAACGGCGCTCAATTCGTCCACCGACGTGCTGTTTACGGCTGCCGCCTGCCGGGCGCAAGAGGCGAAGCGCGCGTAGGCGTTTGCCAGGGGGAGTGGCGGCTGACCACCGCCACTCCCCCGCACGCCCTCCCCACGACGGTTACCCACGATTTGCTCTACGACGCTCTCGTACTACCCGCTGGATGTTTTCAGCAGTCTCGCCAAACGCTCACGCTCATCCTCTTCATAAACACCAGATGCAACAGCGCCACCGATGAACAAATGGAAGCGCAGAAGCCAAAGGTACGAATGTGCCCCATACGCCGAATCAAGCGCCCGCTTACCCAGGTGCCGCAGATAAACCCGACAAAATAGCCGGACATGATGATGCCCAGCACCGCGCTGGAGAAACCTTCCGCCGTGCCCCGCAGGGTAAGCAGCGTGTTGAGCAGGCCGTTGCCCAGCAACAGAAGTGCCACACTGCGCAGTATCGATTTAACGGGGTTGAGCATGGCTAATGAATACATCGCGCTTCCTCGTAGCAGACGCGCTATAGACCATGCATGAAAGATGCCACTGGAAACCTTCTCTACGCATGACACGCCCCTGACAGAAGGTCATAATAGTTGCCAAGCTAACGTTTCCTACTGACGGCCAAGGGAGTACGCCATCGTGAACCAGTCGATCGAGCAAGCCGATACGAGCCAGCATTCCGCCCTGCGCGCCGGCTTTCAGGGCGTTCGCGAAGCCATCCCATTGCTGGGTGGCTATGTGCCCGTTTCGCTGTCGTTTGGCCTGGTCGCAACCCAGGCGGGTTTCACGACCTGGGAAGCCGCGATCATTTCGGCCCTGATCTACGCTGGCGCCTCGCAGTTTCTGTTCGTGGGCATGATCGCGGCTGGTGCGCCGCTGTGGCTGGTGGTGGCGCTGACCCTGCTGATCAACGTGCGCCATGTGGTGTATGGGCCAAACCTGGCGCCTTTGCTACCCCGTAGCCGCCACTGGCCCTGGCTGATGCACGGCCTGACCGACCAGGTATTTGCCCTGGCGCTCACCCGCCTGCCGCAGCTCCCCGAGGCCAAGCGCTTTGCCTGGTTCGTGGGCGCGTCGCTGCTGGCCTGGGGGGTATGGATCATAGGTACCATTGCCGGAGCCAGCGGTGGCGAAGCCGTCACCGCCCGCTGGCCATTGCTGGGAGAAATCATGCCCTTTGCCCTGCCTGCGCTCTTCCTCACCATGGTGGCACCGCGTTTTACCAGCAAACGCTGGGCGGCCGCCACCACTTGTACCGTGCTGGCCGCACTGGGCTTGAACCTGGCAGGCTGGAGCAATGTGGCCATTCCGCTGGCGGCGGCCTGCGGCGCTTTGTGTTTCTACACCCTGACCTTTCGCAGCCGGGAGCACACGCCATGAGCACATCGCTGTGGGTTGCCGTGGTGATATGCGCGCTGGGCACGCTATTGATGCGGGTGGTGCCCTTTCTGTGGATGCAGCGCCGCCTGGGTAGCGACACCGGCCTCAATGCCATGCCGCAGTGGCTGGTGATCCTCGGCCCGCTGATGATTGCAGGCGTGCTCGGGGTTTCCATCGTGCCCGTCAACCCCAGCCCGACCTCGTGGCTCGCCACGGCCATCGGGCTGAGCGTGACGCTGCTGGTATGGCGGCGCCTGCGCTCCCTGGGCTGGCCAGTGGCGGCGGGGGTGGCGGTGTTTGGGATGGTGGAAGTAGGATTCACCCTTCTGGGCTAGACAGATAGCAGCGTGTGGCACGCTAAGGTACTGGCGACGATTCAGGATGACCCTGCGTTTTTTGAAGAGCTGGCTTCGCACTAAAGCAATATCGACCATAAGCAAGCATCATATGGGCGAGCTCGAGGAGCTTTATATTGTCGGTAGCTGCCGAACACGCAGATCCACATCAACTGTCAAGCATGACTTGACAGTTGATCGCCCTCGAGCAGCTTACGGACCTACCACATCCATCAGCTTGGCGTAGTCTGTTACCACGTCGTACTTCACTTTATCACCGGTGACCTGCTGACTGATCTCGGCGAAGAACTTGCGAGCACATTCAATCTTGGTTTTTTCGATCTCGCGTAGTTTCATGGACGACATTGAGCCCTTGGTTTCAGCGACAAAGTAGATGTGTTTGACGTTACCTTCTCGGAATGAAATAGCCCAGTCTGGGTTGTAGTCGCCCACCGGGGTAGGAATCAGGAAGCCACGTGGCAACTTGGCATAAACTACTACCTCACTGCTGGTATCGAGTTCGGTGACAAAGCGACGCTCGATCTCAGAATCGGTGATGGCGTAGTCGTAGACGTGATTTTTGAGCTTTTGCGTGGCTCGGGAGAAGTCTTGTCCGGTTTGGTTGGCGGTGAAGATATCCACATCGTAGCGCTCGTCCACTTCATCGTAGGCCAGGCGCTCGATGACCATCGCGGCCTTCTGTTCGATGATCAACCGGGAGGCCTCGGCAATGAAGTGTTCAGGGTTTTGCCGGAACTGTTGGAACACGGCGGGTTGAATGCCTTGCAATATGTTGGCGGTCGTCTGGCGGGTCAGCTGCGCATTCTCGGCCACCTTGCCGAGCAGGTCATAGCGGACCCGCGAGTGGATTGAATCACCATACTCCGTTGCGGTTTCCTCGACCTTGAAGCCATCGCCTTTCTTCAATTGCTCATCTGTCAGGCCATCCAGCTGGATGCCCTTTTGCACGGTGTATTGAAGCGGGGTGACGCGCAAGCTCTTGTCCAGGGCTGCGATGCACTTGCGCACCAGCTCGTCCGAGTCAAATTCGACACGGTACACTGCTTTGCGATTGATCCTTTGCCATAGCGCCTGGAATTCCTTCTTGTCAAAGTTGGCGTTGAGGGGGTTCGTTTTCGGTTTGCGACCATCTTCGATTTTAGGCAGCTGGGCATCGCTGAATACGCTGTCGATCAAGTCAAAAACTTGATCAGCATAAGGCTTCAGGTCATCCGGTAGCTCAGCCACTGTTCCGCTGTCTTTTGCATCGTGGTATTTGTCCAGAATATTTTTCTGACGATCAACGTATCCGTTCTGCACCAGGTAGTATTCGATACCTGACGCCATGTCGTCACTGACAGTGACAAGGCCGCCTTCAGTACTCATTACTTTGCCGCTGAAGAACGCCGCAGTGGCCTGGCGGGGCCGTGCACTCAGAGTGTCGCTGATCTCTAGCTGTAAACCGGCAACAAAATCCTTGTAACTCTCACTGGCAATCACGGTCAGCACGTTGATGGTGTGCACCACAGCAGGGTTATCCATACGGTCACCGTGCTGATCCACCGACAGGCGCAACCCGCGCCCTACCTCCTGACGCCGTGAGATGGTGTTGTCGCTGTGTTTGAGCATGCACATAACAAAGACGTTGGGATTATCCCAGCCTTCGCGCAGGGCCGAGTGAGAGAAGATAAAACGCGTCGGCTCCTGGAAGGACAGCAAGCGCTCCTTGTCCTTCAAAATCAGGTCGTAGGCATCCACATCGTCAGAATCAACGGAACGAGCCCCAACAGCCGGATCTTTCAGGCGGTTGGTCTTCTTGTCGATGGAGAAATAACCGTTGTGCGTGGCTGCCGGTTCGATGCCGTCCAGGTACTGCCGATAGGCTTCATTATCGATCGCCAGCTCAGATAAATATTCGTCCTTTAGCAGCTGATACTCTTCTTCGAAAATACGGGCATACTCGCCCTGCTCATCCGGCTGGGCATAGTCGCGGTACTTGGCCACCTCGTCGATAAAGAACAGCGACAGCACCTTGATGCCCTGGGCAAACAACTGCTTTTCCCGATCCAGGTGGGCCTTGATGGTTTCACGAATCTGAATACGCCGGATGTCTCGCTCGGACACATCGCCGTTGGCTTCACCGGCCTTCAATACGAGCCCATTGGTAAACTCCACGGTGTCGGTGGTGGCGTCGATCTGACTGATGGTGAAGCCGTCACGGTATTGGTCCAGCTCTCCGGACTCGGCAAACAGATCATCGCGGAACTGCAGGCGGCGGAGCTGACGCTTGATCTCACCGGACTTCAGCTTCACTTCCAATTCAATACGGGCTACTGGAGCCTGCCTGGATATGTCGATACCTTCCAGATACAGGTAGGCATTGGTGCCAGCCAACCCCCGCGCCTGAATACCACGCACGGCGATCTTTTTGACCAGTTTCTGGTTGTAGGCATCCAGCGCATCCAGGCGGTGAATACGGTTGTGCTGGGTTCGGTGTGTGGCCGAATAACGCAGGATCATCAGCGGCTTGAACCGGGGTAAAGCTTCCATGGTGGCTTTGCCCTCCATCTTCTGCGGTTCATCCAGAATCAGGATGGGCCGGTTGGCGGCGATCACATCGATCGGCTTGCGCGACTGAAAATCGTCCAGCTCATCGTAGATACGTCGGTTGTCTGCGCCTCGGGCGTTGAAAGCCTGAATATTCATCACCATCACATTGATGCCGGCATCCGACGAGAAGCTCTCCAACTCATGCAGTCGCTTGGAGTTGTAGATGAAGAATCGCGCCTTCTTGCCATAACTCTCGGTGAAGTGTTCAGCGGTGATCTGTAGTGACTTGTATACCCCTTCACGGATGGCAATGGACGGCACCATGATGATGAACTTGCTCCAACCATAGCGCTTGTTCATCTCGAAGATCGTCTTGATGTAGCAGTAGGTCTTACCGGTGCCGGTCTCCATCTCCACGTCCAGGTGGATGCGCGTAGCCGCCAGAGCATCCTTTTTGTAAGCCGCCTTGACGGGCACCCGATTGCCCTTGTTGTCGAAGGTGGTGAACTCGGTCAGCGAGGTTACCACCGGCAGGTTCTGGCGGCGTTGGACCGTCTGGACGTTTTCCAATACCTGGGCTTCGCTGAGCACCAGATCAGCGTTTCTGAAGCCATCTTCGTCGAAGGCGCTGGCTTGGGAGTGCTGACCCGGATCGATCCGGTAGGTCAGACCATCGAGCAGGGGCTGACCGGCAAAGCAGTCGACCACGGACTCCACGGCGTGGGTCTGGTAGGCCTGGGTTTTAAACTTCAGCTTCATGGCATTCTCTTTCTGCATTCTTTCTGCAAGGCTTTCTGCACGTCGTCATGCAGAAAGAACCGAGGGCGGCGCTCAACGCTGCCCGCCCTTGTCGCCCTTACGTGTGGGTGACTTCAGTTGCTTCAGCTTCTTTTCTGCCTCGACGAAGTGCTTTTCCACCTCTGAAGGCTGCTGCAGCCTTTGCTCGCGGAATTTCTCGAACTCCTGATGCGCCTTGTTCACCGCTTGCTGGTTACTGATGCTACCTGCATGGGTCAGCAGCTCACGCCCTGTCATGGTCAGGAATTGATCCAGTCGCTGCTGCCAGTCGGCCATCGTCATGGGCTGGCGGTTGAGCGCTTGCACCTCAGCCAATTCCAGGTAGGCATTGACGATGCGGTTCAGGATATTGAGCTCTTCTTCATTCAGGTAATTCTTGGCAACCTCGATATCACGCTTCAGCAGGTTCTTGCCCGGAAAGTTGGTGACACCCATGTTGGGTGAACTGGCATCAGCACGCTGGAAAATCAGTTCAGAGGCCGTATGCCCATGAGCCGCCCAGTGCATCTTGTTCTGCACCTGTTTAAAGAACAGCTGGGTTTGCTCCGCCTTGGGGTCGTAGTCCGTGCTGGTGGCGTAGATATCCAACACCTTGCGCCAGAATACCTTTTCAGAGCTGCGGATATCGCGGATACGCGCCAGCAGCTCTTCAAAATAGCGGTCGTTCTGCGGCTCCTTGAGGCGCTCATCATCCATGACAAAGCCTTTGATGATGTATTCCTTGAGGCGCTCGGTAGCCCAGATCCGGAAGCGGGTAGCGATGGCACTTTTGACCCGGTAGCCAACGGCAATGATCATGTCCAGATTGTAGAAATCCCGCTGACGGCTGACCTCGCGGCTACCCTCGAGCTGAACTGACAAGAATTTCTTGTGAGTTGCCTCCCGCTCCAGCTCGCCCTCAGCGTAGACGTTCTGAATATGGCCGCTGATATTCTGCTGGGTGGTCTGAAACAGCTCGGCTAGCTGGTTCTGGGTCAGCCACAGGGTTTCATCCTGCAAGCGCACCTCAAGCCGCAGCCGGCCTTCGGCCGCCTCATACAGCAGGACATCCCCTGTGCTACCGGGCTGATCAGCACCTTGGTTCATAGCGCACGGACCTCGGTGCTGGGCGACAGCTGACGGAAGATCTGCTCGACGTTGATCTTCACCGCATCGGAGACAAAGCCATTGTCACGGAACACCACCCGCAGTGGTTCATGCTTGGCCAGCTCCTTGACCAGCTCTTCGGTAATATCAGTATCGAAGCAGGCGACCAGGGCATTGTCATCGACGAAGAACACTGTTTTGCCTTGCAGGGATTCGCGGCGAATCGGCAGGGTCAGATCCACACCCCAGTCCACCAGCACCTGGAACAGCAGATCTTCCGGCGTTCGGTCGGGTTTGACGTTGTCCACGGCTTCCAACAAATCGCCTTGGGACAGCTGATCGGGGCGGTAGTAGATGTCCTTCATGTTAGAGGTGTCGACCTTGAGCACGCGGAAGCCCACATCGCGGTTCCAGTCGGGGTGACAATCACTTTCAAGGATCTTTTGTCCGGCACGGCGAATACGTTCTTTGCTAATATCGGCGATTGATCCATAGCCAGCTTTAAATGCATCGGACTTCTCATCGCACGGCTCTGGGAGTTGCACCATAATAAACTTGCGTCTTCCACCATCCTCAGAGTTTAGCTGCATGACCGCATGTGCTGTGGTAGACGATCCCGCAAAAAAATCCAAAACCAAATCGTTGTTATGGGTGGCATGCTGAAGGCAATATTTAATCAATCCTATTGGTTTTGGAGTATCAAAAAATTTCTTTCCGAAAAGACTTTTAAGCTCCAGCGACCCAGTTTCGTTCGCAAAACCATTGCCGCTCCATACAGTTTTAGGCTTTATTCTTTTTTCCCCATTTTCTCCTTCGGCATAATCAATCTGAAAAATATCGTATCTTTTATTTGCACCCACGGTGCGAGCACATAGCTCAGATATTCTTTCCGCGGATGTCTCTCTTCCCCAGCGCCACCGACCATCCTCTCCATCGGAGAGAAGAGGGAGCACCTCTATGCTGTGTTGTTCAGACTTCTGAAGCGAAACAGAGTTATCCAAGGGGTTCACATAGAAAGGATAGTGCATTTTAGGCCTGTCTATCCTTTTAGCACTATCACCCCGCTTCCTCAGTCCTTGCAATCTGTACCTTCTTCCATCTGGAGTAGTCTCTTGATACTCCTTTAAGTATTCATCTGGAAGAGGGACACCTAGCGATATAAAATTCTTCTTTTGATAAGCGAGCAAATAATTGTGGGCCGTGGCATAGTATTTATCATCACTACGCCCTTTCAAATTGCTCACAGCGGTTATTAACCCAATTCTATTTTCTGCACCAAAAATCTCGTCACAGACCTTGCAAAGGTTGTCGACCTCTACATCATCAATGCTGATGAAAATAACCCCGTCATTTGCCAGCAAGTTTTTTGCTAGCTTTATTCTTGAGTAAATCATAGAGATCCAATCCGAATGAAACCTTCCGTTGGCATTTGTATTTGCCACCAAGCGATTTCGAGATTCGTCCATCTGGTTAGATCTTTGCAAAAATGCTTCTGTATCCTCAGAAAAATCGTCGTCATATATGAAGTCATTGCCCGTATTGTAAGGTGGGTCAATGTAAATCATCTTAATTTTTCCGAGGTAGGTCTCTTGAAGCAGCTTCAAAGCCTCTAGATTGTCACCTTCAATGAATATGTTTTCTGTTTGTTCAAACTGAGAGCTTTCATCTAACGTCGGCCGAAGCGATTTCGCAATAGGCGCATTTGCTAGCGCCAACGCCTCTCGTTTCCCTGGCCAGTCCAACCGATACCGTTCCTGCGTCCCATCCACAATCGAATCACTTAGCTCCTGGCGCAGCTGATCAAAATCAACAGCGAGGCGCAATTTCCCTGTTGCCTCATCCCGTGCCTCGGTCACGCAGCCGGGGAACAGCTCACGAATTTTGGCAATATTGTCCTGACTCAGATCAGGACTGTGCATTTTGAGTTTGTCCACGGAAATATACCTCTTGAATTCTTTTCTCAGGTTCTGATATGGCTATACGCGAATACGTACCGGTACCCTGGCATCCAAGCGAGCCTTGATTTGTGTATAAAGTTGCGCGGATAAATTCTGCTTATCGCGGAGACTTACCAGAAGTGAGTAACTTTCTTCGCTATCACATAGACTTTCGCCCCATGGAAAATCATTACGAGTGACTACAACAAACAGTTTTTTATTGCGTAATGCGGAGTTGGAATTGAATTGAAAAAATTTCCAGGAATCAGCTTGGACTGTTCCCTTGCTTCGGGCAGTCTGCCCAATAGTCGCCCCGGCTAGTTCCTTGATGCTTTGATAGTCATCCTTCTTCGTTGCCTTATTAAACATAGTAGTGACATGCTCAAGGTCTCGCGCTGCAACCAATTTAAAATCAATGCGTGTGGCGCGATACTTTATTCGTGTTGAGCGAACAGGCGGCGCGTAGGCCAATGCGACCGCAATTTCCCGAAGACGCTTCTTTCCGCCGCTGGTGAAGTCAGGCGGCACCGGGATTTCATAAAAATGGTGCCGCTTGTTTTCGATCCTGCTCTCCGTAATGAGGGTGACAGCATTTTCACTGGACCGCTTCAGCGCAGTTTCATCCACCTCACCATAGCCACAAACCCGGCTAAGCGCTTTGTTCTTTTCAAAGAGGTGCTGACTGGCCTGTGGTATAGCTGCGTTCAGGCAGAGTTGCGCGCGGATGAAATTGGCTGTGGCATCCGGGTGTTCGTGGAGTATGGATGCTGCCAGATGAGCCACCTGGGGAGCTGCCATGCTGGTCCCAGCATCCACCTGAAAAGGTCTTCCATCAGCAAACTGCAGGCCTGTGGATACAACCCCAAGGCCAGTTAGGCCGTCCAGTAATGCGTAGTTAGCTCGCGCGTGTATCGCCCAGTTTCCGCCGTGTGCTACCAATTCTGGTTTGATAGCACCATCTACTGAGTGGCCATTGCGAGTAAAAGGGGATGGCTGGCCCGCTTGCGCAATTGGTATTTCCGCCGGGTCGAGTGGATAACGTTGACTGTTATAAGTTTGAGTATGTCTAACCAAGCTACCTACGGTAAGCGCGTTCAATGCAGGGGCTGGTTCAATAACCCGCCAACTTTCATTTAGCAGATATTCTGGGTATTGGTCGCGCCATTCCAGGCCATCTGGTGAGCCTTCACCAATCCGATGATTTCCCGATGATACGACAAACAGCACCCCAAGCTCACGAGAAAGGGTGTCCAACGTGACCGAAAGTCCTTTCAGGTGCCCTCCAAAGTAAGGCTTGTTGGAATCACCAAATGACAAGTTGAACACCTTGCAACCATGCTCGGTAACGAAGTGTCGAACGGCTTCTTCTATGTGGTTTTCTACAAAGCCTGTGGTGTTCTCATTGCTTCTGTCGAGAATCCGACCACTGTACAGGCGTAAGGTCGGTGTAAAGGCTCCCGCACGAAGATGCTTTTCAAAATCACCATAGAGCGCCAAGCCCGCAACGTGGGTGCCGTGCCCATTCTCGTCGTGCGGGCCTTCGCCCGGTAGAAAGCTTGCTGTGTTGGCTACGGCTGCTTTCAATAAAGGGTGACCATCGGCAATGCCGCTATCTAGCACTACAACACCCGGCGCCTGGGCTGGCGGTGCCTGCACTTCTGGGAATTGCTGAATATCTTGGAACACTATCGAGCGCTCCAGCGCAAAGCTTGGCAGTAGGTCGATTGATCGAATATCGCGATGGTGGAGCAATGACTCAGCCTGAGCGGCTGTACAGCGTAAACGGTAAAGAGTCAGCTCAGGTTTTTTGACCTGGTCAAGCTTCTCAATCCTTTGTTCTGATAACCAGCTATCAAACTTATCCCAGGCTTGTTGTCTGGCATCAGGCCTATCTTCTAGAGGCCAGATTTCGACGTCCAAAAGAAAATCTTCATCATCAGGAAAACCGTGCTGCTTCAGTGCCCAACTTTTACGATCTTCCGGGCTCCAACCATCCACACTTTGTAATGCGTAAATGACTTCTTTATTGGTGACATATCCCCCGGATGCCATGCTGGCAAGACGAGCTTCAAACTGTGCCATCGCCGCATTGGTAGCGAAGCCTATGATGACGGTTTCGTCTTCCTGGCTGACAACTTCTATTTCCGTGGAAATTTTTCTTAGGTCGTCAGGGTTAAACCCTTTCTGAACTGTGAACCGAAAGAGTTTACGTTCATCAAAACCACCGATATCTTCGCTAGCTTCTCTCGTTGCATTAGCTAGCTTTCCGAGTAGCCCTCTTCCATGAGAAGGTACATCGTCCGGTGGAGCGGTGCGCGGGTTCCCCCCAGGACGCTTTTCGTTAACTGGTGCTTCTCGTTGAATGTTCAGATGCGGAAAGGTTTCTTCCATGACGACTTAGTTTCCTTGCATGCGAGCTCTGCGAGCATCTTCGCGACGAATAGCCGATTGAAGGTGCCTTTCGCTGAGAAATTCTTTACCTGTTAGCACCATGTCTTTTGCTGCCCGACGTAACACACGTTCCACATCAGCATGGCTCATGCCCTTGAAAAGACTCGTTATGCGTGCATCGTCAATATCAAACTCACGACGCAACCCGCGGAGCTTGATGGACAATAATCGACGTAACTGCTCCAGATTTGGAGACTCGAAGACCAGCACTTCGTCAAAGCGGCGCCAGATTGCCGTATCAAGGATGCGCTCATGGTTAGTCGCCGCGACCAGAATGCTCTTTCCCTCGTAGGCATCTAGCATCTGTAGGAAGGCATTGACGACACGCTTCAGCTCACCATGCTCAGCAGTATCTGCGCGCTCTTTAGCCAACGCATCGAACTCATCGAACAAAACAACCATCGGTGTAATGGCAATGAAGTCAAAAACCTGACGCAAATTTGAGGCGGTTTCACCCAACAGCGAAGACACCACGCTATCAATGCGCACGATTGCTAGAGGTAGTCCCAGTTCGCTGGCCAGAACCTCTGCTGTCAGCGTCTTTCCACAGCCAGGCGGGCCGCAGAACAGTAATCGGTCAGCTGGGTGCAAGCCATAGCTATGCAGGGCTTCAGCTCGATGATGCTCTTGCAATAGCTCGTTTAGCAAAGAAGCGTTTTCATCCGACAACACGACATCTTCGATGCGTCGGACGGGTTCACTGATCTGCAAAAGCGGGATATTGCGTTCTTTATCTTTTGGGACGCGATCACTTAAGAACGTATTAGCCGCTCCGGTGGCATTGCGACGACCATAAAGAATTCTTTCAAGGTCGTTGGCCAGAAGATGATGCTTTCTTGCACGCTCTTCTTGGATCAGTTGTTCAGAAGCCCGTTTGAAGGCTTCGAGATTGCCCTCTGTGCCTGATTTTACAAGCTGCCGGAGAAGTTTGCCGGTGGCCATAGTTGCTCCCCTACAGGGTAATTTCGAAAATAGTCAACAAACTCGTTTATTTTAGCCTTTCAAGCTCAGCTTTCATTCGCCGCAATTCTGCATTCATTTCAACCTTGCGATTAAACTGCTTCTCACGCTTCAACCGAGCTGCGACCTTGTCTATTTCCCGTTGCCTAGCCCGAAGCTGCTCTACGCGCCCCACCGCGTCAGCTAAAGACTCCTCTGACCGTGCAGGTATGGGCATCATGTGAAGCAACAGTTGTTCGTAAAGCCCGTTCATATCCAGTGCCACCGGCAAGGACTGACGTGGAGTGTCGCGCGGACACCAGTTTGTCTCAAGGTAATTACCCACTATCGAAATGTCCGCATCACTTTTGGGTTTCTGCGCGGGCCGCTTGTAAGCTGCTGCTAGCTTGATGCGGCCACCCTGTACCAGCTCAAAGATCAGCGGAAATGGAATGGCACGGTCGATGGCCTTGAGTACGTCCTGGTCCAGACTAGCCCCCTTGAGGTTGAGACGAAACACCTGGATTTCTGCCACCGCAGGCGTGGCTGGCAGATTGACCGTTTCCGGGGCCAGTTTGTAGGCCCAGTTGATCTGCTCCACCTGCTGGACAAAGCGTTCCTTAAGAGCGGTACTGACGGTGGCGTGCTCGTAGATCTTGCTCTTGGGCACCACGCGGCCGAAGGCCGCCTGTTTCGGCCAGGCAAAGAGGGTCATGCGGTGCTGCCCTCGATGACCAGAAACGCAATCAGTTCAAAATCATCCAGTCCCTGGATGGTGGTGGTCAGTGCCGTGGTGCGGCCGCCGCCAAACAGGCTGTCGATGTCCTTTTCTTCCTTCACCTCGATCATGCTGCGAATGGCCTGGCTGAGCAGGTCGGAGTAGGGCTGCATATTGCGCCCGTCCTGGGTGCGCTCGTTGAACAGCTGGCACAGGGCGCGGATGGGTTCATCCTTGCCCTTGCAACTACTGCGGATCAGGTCGAGCAGGCGCTTGACTTCGGTATGGTCGGCAATCACTTCACCGTCGTTCCCGATATACACCAGGTAATAGGGGTGCAGACGGTTCTGCTGATTGACGTTGACGCTTTCGTGGATGTTCCTCAGGGCGAACATAACACCAGGCAGTAAGCCGACGCCCGGTTGCGCCGGAACGATGGCGTGCATGCCGAAAGGCACGTTATCCAGCTCGCCGTTGGCTTTCACATAATTCAGCAGGTCCATGCGAAAGTCGTTCAGGCCCAGATCGGTGATCGAGATGCCGGCCTTGACGTCTTCCAGCTCGATGACTTCATTTTGCAGGCGCTTGAGCTGCTCCTTGCGATAGGCAATATCACTGGATTTGGCGGTGAGCACGTTGTCATCACCGGTGGCAGTGACATCGGCGATCACCATGCGATTTTCTACCCGCTCCTTGAGGTTGATGTATTCATCCAGGCTGATATCCGGCCAGTAGTTGACCAGCTGGATTTGCTGGTTGGGTGAACCGATACGGTCGATGCGGCCGAAACGCTGGATGATGCGCACCGGGTTCCAGTGAATATCGTAGTTGATCAGAAAATCGCAGTCCTGCAGGTTCTGGCCTTCTGAAATGCAGTCGGTACCAATCAGAATATCCAGCTCGCCGGGCTCATCCGGCAATACGACGTCCTTTTCCTTGGAGCGTGGCGAGAACAGGGTCAACAGACTCTGAAAGTCGTAGCCTTTTCGCAGGGTCGACTTGGGGGCATCAGATCCTGTCACCTTGCCAACATGCAATCCGCGCTTCAAGGCCATCGGCGCAAGGTTGTCATACAAGTAATTGGCGGTATCGGCAAAGGCTGTGAAGATCAGCACCTTGCGATTGCCGGGGTTCAGCGGCCGGTCGATCTTGTCGTTGATCAGTGTGAGCAGGTGTTGCAGCTTGGTGTCATCCGCTGGGGCTACCTTGCGCATGGACTCCAACAGGTTGTCGATCAAGGCCAGGTCTGCTGCCAGGTCGTGACGCCAGGAAGGCAGGTCCATATCCGCCAGACTGATCTGGACTTTTTTGCCTACGGTAAACTCGTCCAGGCCCGAGAACTCTTCATCATCTCTATCAAAGACACCGAGATCATCCAGATAATCACCTACCTGATCGGCTTTGCCGCTGGACTCGAAGGCGTCGATGGCTTCCAGCGTGCGAGTAATGTTGCCGCTGAGCGACGCCAGTGTCAGGCGGAAAGCGGCTACTGAGCTTTCCAGGCGTTTGAGCAGGTTGGTGGTCATCAGGGCCTGCAGGCTGCGTTCACGGTCGGCCTGGCGCAGCTTGCCTTTGCCACCTTCTACCTGGGTATCGTACAGCTCTTCGTACTTGCGCAACCGGCTGGGCAGGATGTAACTGATGGGGGCGTAGACCGAGAGCTTGAGCACCGATAACTGGCTGAAAATCTCGTTGAGGTCAGCCACATCCTGACGTTCAGTAATCGGGCAGTGGAACGACAGCGGCTTGCGGCGCTCGGGGAAGTGACCAATGTCTGTGGTGTCGTAAAAGGTCTGGATATGCTTGCGCGAGCGGGCAATGGTGACCGAGTCCAGCAGCTCGAAGAAGTCGAAGTCCAGGGCTTTGAGGATGGACGCCGCTGTGCGCTGCTCCGGGGGCAAGTCCGACCAGGCGTTGAAGGCCTTCTGTGCCCGGCGGAAAATCTCTTCTACGCTGGTGTTGGTTTTCAGATGCTTGCCCAGGGCATCGGACTCACCCTCATAGGCCAGCGCCAACTGGTTGCGTAGATCGATAAAGCGGTTATTGACCGGCGTGGCAGACAGCATCAGCACCTTGGTTTTCACCCCGGCGCGGATAACCTTGTTCATCAGCTTCTGGTAACGGGTTTCACGGTCCTTGTAGACATCGTTATTGCGAAAGTTGTGGGACTCGTCGATTACCACCAGGTCATAGTTGCCCCAATTGACCCGGTTCAAGGGCATGCCAAAGGACTCGCCCGAGGTGCGGGACAGATCCGTGTGGCAGAGCACGTCATAGTTGAAGCGGTCTCTGGCGAAAATATTGGTGGTCAGGTTGCTGTTGTAGTTGCGCCAGTTGTCCGCCAGCTTCTTCGGGCATAGCACCAGGACCTTTTTGTTGCGCAGCTCGTAATACTTGACCACGGCCAGGGCAGTGAAGGTTTTGCCGAGGCCTACGCTATCGGCCAGGATGCAGCCGTTATAGGTTTCCAGCTTGTTGATGATGCCGGTGGCTGCGTCCTTCTGGTAGTTGAACAACTTGTTCCACACCAGGGTATCGCGATAGCCAGTCAGCTCATTCGGCAGCACGTCTTCGTCAACATCTTCCAAAAAATCCCGGAAGATGTTGTAGAGCATGATGAAGTAGATGCGCTCGGGGGAGTTCTCCTGGTAGACCGATTCGATATGGTCGCAAATCGCCGAGGTAACATCTTCTACCTTGCTTTTGTCATTCCATATCTGCTCGAAGAGGTGCAGATACATCTGTGTGTGGGCAGGCTCGTCCATGCAATTGACGAAATTGGACACGGCATCGCCCTGCTGATACCCCAGATCGACAGCCGTAAAACCGTTGACAGGCATGTAGGCCGTCGCTTTGCCTTCTCCTGCGACGTGTATAAAGGGTTGCATCGGAGATTTGGTTTTATTGGATCGGAAAGTGGCTTTTTGACGAATCCATTGGGCACACTCTCGAGCGACTGCCCGCTGGGTGAGCTTGTTACGCAACTGAATTTCAAATTCGGTGCCATATAGGCCATTTTCACGCTGAGACTTGGGAATAAAGAATTCCCGACGTTCCTTCTTCTGCCGATCCGTGACGTCGTTGGGTACAAAGGTGGGCGCGGTGAAGATGAACTGCAGACTTTCCACTCCCGTCAGCTCTTTCTTCAGCGCTTCGAAGGCATAGATGGAGAAACAGGAAGCGGCAATTTTCAAACGGGCGCCACGCGTAACGCTTGTTTTCAGGTCATCGCCCAAAAGACGGTTGATGTTATCGAGCATTTCCACTGTCTTCACCGTATGGGTCGATTTCGAGACATTGGCGACTATTCGTCACGCCCATCACTAACGCACTAAATATTCATTGCCGTTAGACAGTAATAAAAATGAGTGAAGATATAAATAGAAGGGAGCTAAAACATGGCAAAAGGAGCCAGAAATCAATAAATCGCTATCGAGGAAAAGCAGAACCTTTAGAAATGGTGGGCCCAGTAGGACTTGAACCTACGACCAAGGGATTATGAGTCCCCTGCTCTAACCAACTGAGCTATAGGCCCGAAAAGCGTGCATATCATAGCGAATGTGTGGGGGCACGGCTACCCCTTGGGGCGCTATCTTGTGGTGGGGCGGCACTTTTTCGGGCAGGCTGCGATACCTGACATGATGCGGTTGCCTGCGGGCCTTCGGGCACTAATCGGCGCGGCCGGGGTCTGCTGATGACTGCTTCTATGGAGACACGCTGTGAAAGCCTTGATTGCTCTTTTTCCGCTGCTGCTGGCGCTGCCCGTTCAGGCCGACTGGCAGTTGGACCCTGCCCAATCGCAGGTGCGGGCGTCCATTACCCAGTTGGACGGTAGCGCGCCGCAAACTCATCATCATCACGTGAGCAATTTGCAGGGCGATATCTCCCCCGATGGCACGCTGCGCCTGCCGCTCCGGCTGAGCCAGACCGACCTGCTGCAACGCCTGGGTGACCTGCCGCCGTGGGTGGGCCTGCTGGCCAATACACCGCTGGTGACGCTGGTGGCGCAGATGCCGCCCGAGCGCCTGGACCGCCTGGACATGGGCGAGGAACTGGTGGAAACCCTGACCTTTCGAGTCCAGACCGACCGGCTGACCCAGGAGGAAGCGGTGCCGCTGCGCTTTACCCGCGTCGGGCTGAACGAAGTAAGGGTCACCCATGCCGAACCGATGGCGCTGGATGGCAATGCCCTGATGGCCAACAGCACGCTACGCACGGTGCTTTCCCTGCTGGGCTATCAGCAAATCGATGAGCATGTGCCGGTGACCCTGAACGCGCTGTTGGTGAACCGCTAAACGCAAGCGCCGCCCATAGGGCGGCGCTTGAGTAAGTGGCAAGTGACGGCCTAACGGCCCAGCACTTCCACATCGCCCGCCTGGGCGGCCCCGGTTTGTACCCGCCACTGGGCAGCGTAGTGGCCGTCAGCGTCTAGCAGGCTGGCATGGGTGCCGCGCTCGGCCACTTGGCCTTTTTCGATCACGACGATTTCATCGGCATGCACGATGGTGGACAGCCGGTGGGCAATCATGATGACCGTACGCCCGTGGGCAATGCGCTTCAGCGAGCGCTGGATTGCCGCTTCGGTTTCGTTGTCCACGGCGCTGGTGGCTTCGTCCAGCACCAGAATGGGCGGGTCCTTGAGCAGCGCCCGGGCCAGGGAAAGGCGCTGGCGTTGGCCGCCGGAAAGGCGCACGCCCCGCTCCCCCACCGGGGTGTCCAGCCCCTGGGGCAGCGTCTCGATAAAGCTCCAGGCTTCTGCGGTTTTGGCGGCCTCGATGATGGCGGCTTCGTCGGCATCGGGCATGCCGTAGGCGATGTTGTCGCGAATACTGCCCTCGAACAGGTACACGTCCTGGCTGACCAGGCCGATGGCCTGCCGCAGCGAATGCATGCTGACCTCGGTGATGGGCTGGCCATCGACCAGCACGCGGCCACTGGCAGGGTCGTAGAAGCGCAGCAGCAGCTTGATCAACGTCGACTTACCCGACCCCGTGGCCCCCACCAGGGCCAGCGTGGTGCCCGCCGGAACGTGCAGGTCTACCCCGTTCACGCCTACCTGGCTGGCCTCGTACTGGAAGCTTACCGCTTCGAAACGCACCTCGCCTTTCACCGGTGCGGCCAATGCCTGAGTGCTGTCGTCTTTCACCGTGATGGGGACTTCCAACAAGTCCAGGATACGCTTGGTGCTGGCCATGGCGCGTTCGAACAGGTCGATGACCTGGGCCAGCCCGGTCAGTGGCCAGAGCAGGCGCTGGGTCAGGAACACCAGCACGCCGTAGGCGCCTACGTTGAGGCTGCCGTTGAGCGCCATCATGCCGCCCACGGTGAAGGTGGCCAAAAAGCCCGCCAGAATGGCCATGCGGATGACCGGAATAAACGCCGAACTGACCCTGATCGCCTGACGGTTGGCATCTACATAGGCTTCACTGGCGCTGCGCAGGCGTTCGGCCTCACGGGCTTCGCTGGTGAAGCTCTTGATGGTGGCAATGCCGCTCAGGTTGTTGGAGAGCCGGCTGGAAAGGTCGCCCACTTTTTCACGCACCTCGCTGTAGAGCGGCCCCGCCTTGCGCTGGAAAAAGAACGCTCCCCAGATGATCAGCGGGATAGGCGTGAAGGCCAGCAGCGCAATCAGCGGGGAAAGCACGAAGAACACGGCCCCCACCGCCACCACGGTCACTCCCACCTGAATCAGCGCGTTGGCGCCGCCGTCCAGAAAGCGCTCCAGCTGGTTGACGTCATCGTTCATGGTGGCCACCAGTTGGCCGGAGCTTTTCGATTCGAAAAACGCCATATCAAGCCGCTGGGCGTGCTCATAGGTATCTTGGCGCATATCCGCTTGCAGCCGCTGGGCCAGGTTGCGCCACAGCACCTGGTACAGGTACTCGAATAGCGACTCCCCCGCCCAGATAAAGAAGGTCAGCACCGCGAGGATGGCGATCTGCTCGTGCGGGGTTTCGAACCCCAGACGGGCCACGAAGCTGTTCTCCTGGTTGACCACCACATCGATGGCGACACCGATGAGAATTTCCGGGGCAATATCGAACAGCTTGTTGATGATGGAGCAGATCGTGGCGGTGATAATCTGCCGCCGATAGCCTTTGGCATAGCGCAGCAGGCGCATTAAGGCGTGAAAGCTTTGATTGACGGACGCTTTGTCAGCGGGGGTCGGGGAAGAAGCCACATCAATTCCTTTTACGTTGTTATCTAGGGTGGTTATCCGTCGACACGTTACGCGGGTTGGCTCGCCCGCCGCACGTTGGCAAGCAAAGGGCTGCCGGTATCGGGGTCGAGCAGCAGCGTGCACTCTACCTGATACAGCTCCCGCACCAGCGCAGGCGTCACCACCTCAGCGGGCGCACCCTGGGCAACAATCTGCCCGTCGCGCATGGCAATCAGGTGGTCGGCGTAGCGGCAGGCGCTGGCCAGGTCGTGCAGCACCATCACCACGGTGCGGCCATGGCAGGCCAGCGTGCGCACCAGCTCGAAGACTTCGATCTGGTGGCCCAGGTCTAACGCAGAGGTGGGCTCGTCCAGCAGCAGCAGCGGCGTTTGCTGGGCAATGGTCATGGCGATCCAGGCGCGCTGGCGCTGCCCGCCCGAGAGAGCTTCCAGCGGCCGGTTGGCCAGCGCTTCCAGGCCTGCGGCGGTCAGCGCGTGCTGCACGACCTGCTGGTCTTCCGCCGACCATTGACGTAGCCACCCCTGGTGGGGCTGGCGGCCAAAGCGAATCAGCTCGGTGACGGTGAGCCCCTCGGGGGCCACGGCTTCCTGAGGCAGCAGCGCCAGTTGGGTGGCGAGCTGGCGCGTGGGCAGGCGCTGAATGTCGTGGCCATCGAGCAGTATGGCGCCACCATCAGGCTTATGCAGCCGGGCAAGCCCCGAGAGCAGCGTGGATTTACCACAGCCGTTGGGGCCAACGATGGCCGTCACCTTGCCGCTGGGCAGCTCGACGCCCAGCTCCTTGATCACCTGGCGTTGGCCATAACTCATGCTGAGCGCGTCGGTGGCCAGGGTGGGTAAACCGGGGGCAGTGCTCATGGGCGACTCCGTTGCGGGCGCATTAGTATCCAGAGTAGCCAGGGGCCACCCACTACGGCGGTAACAATCCCCACGGGGATCTCGATGGGGGCAAACAGCGTGCGGCCCGCTAAATCGGCCAGCACCATCACCAGCGCCCCCGCCAGCGTAGCGGCTAAAATGGGCACATGGCGGGCGCTGGAGAGCGAACGGGCGATTTCAGGGCCAATCAGCGCCACCAAGCCCACCGGCCCCGCCACGGCAACCGCTAGCGCAGTGAGCACCACTGACAGTAACAGCACCTGCAGCCGCCGCGCTTTCACCGCGGTGCCTAAGCCACTGGCGATGGCATCCTTAAAGCGCAGCAGCGTGAGCGAGCGGGCCAGCGCCAGCGCGGCCACCAGCCCAAGCGCCAGGCCAATGCCCAGCAGCTGTACCGCGCTTGCCGGGCGGGCATTGAGGGAACCGACGGTCCAGGGGTAGGCGGCGTTGGCGGTATCAATCGCTACCCGCGCCAGCATCAGCTGCGTGACCGCACCGAACACCGCACCCACGCCAATGCCCGCGACGATAAAGCGGTAGCCCTGGGTGCCGCTGCCTGCGGCCAAGCCAAAGGTGAGTACGGCGGCGGTGGTCGCCCCCGCCAGCGCCATGGCGGGCGGGGCGATGCCTACCCCCAAGCCAACAATCGAGGCCACCGCAAAGGCGGTGGCACCGTTATCGATACCGATGATGCCGGGGGTCGCCAAGCGGTTACGGGCCAGGGTTTGCATTAATACCCCGGCCAGCGCAAACGCAGCCCCGGTGAAGCAGGCGGCGATCAGGCGCGGCAAGCGCAGCTGCTGCACCATAAACGCGGTCATGCTATCGCCCTGCCCTATTAAGGAAGCCACCACCACATTGGGGGAAAGCGTCACGCTGCCCAGGCTTAAATAGAGCACGCAGGCGGCCAGCAGCGCGGCGCTAAGCCCTATATTTACTGCCACGGCGCGTTTTTCCAACAGCACGCTCACCCCATAACGAGGCAGCGCGGCGCGCCAGTAGCCCTGCGGGGCAGCCACCGCCTGGGCACTCACCTCTTCTTGATAAGCGGTGGATGTGCGGGGCATTGCCACACCGCTCATCGACTGTTTTGCCGTCATTTTCATAGCATCAGATAACCAAAGAGAGTGCGTTAGAGCATCGGCAGGCGCTTGGCCCGCACCACCGCAATCAGCACCGGCGCACCGCATAGCGCGGTGAGTACGCCCAAGGGCAGCTCGGAGGGAGCAACGACGACACGGGAGATAATATCGGCGGTAAGCACGATCAGTGGGCCAATGGGCAGACAGAACCAGAGCGTGCGGCGAATATCCGGCCCGGCGATGGCCCGCGCCACAAAAGGCACCACCAGCCCCACAAACGCAATCGGCCCGGCAATAGCGGTGGCCGCGCCGACTAATAGCGCCACGCAGCCCACCGCCAGCCAGCGAATCAGCCCAGGGTGGTGCCCTAAACCGCTGGCGGCCCGCTCCCCTAGCGCCAGCGCGGCCAGCGGCCGGGCAATCAATACAACGCCCACCCCTGCGACCAGCAGGCTGGGCAGTACGGCCCATAAATCGTCTAGCCGCCTACCGGCCAAGCTGCCCACCACCCAAAAGCGAATCTCATCGGCGGCACGCTGGTCGTAGAGCAACATCAGTGCACTAAGCGAACCAAGCAGCCCCGAAAACGCGGCACCGGCCAGCACCAAGCGCACCGGGTCGCTCCCCACACCGCGCAGCCGCGCCACGCCGAGCACGCACACGCAGCCGATCAGCGCCCCTAACTGGGCCACGGGAATGCGTAAAGTGGACGCGCTGGCCCCTAATACCAGCGCCAGGGAAACAGCAAACGCAGCGCCAGCGCTCACGCCCAACAAGCCCGGCTCGGCCAGCGGGTTGCGTGAAACCGCTTGCAGCAGCGCCCCCGCTACGCCCAGCGCAACGCCAACGGCAATACCAATTAGAGTGCGAGGGGCGCGCAGCTCCCAGACGATAAAACGCGCTTCCGCGTGATCACTACCGCTTAGCAGCCCCAGCACTTGGCGGGGGCCAACGCTGCCTGCGCCTATCAACAAACTAACGACGCTCACCGCCACAAGGGCGGTGAGCAGAATCAGCATCCAGTGTCGAGATGAACAGCGCCACCTGGCGCTACTCCCTGCCTTGGTAAGTAGCATCACGGCAACAAGGCATTCTCGATGTCATCCAGAATCGCCTGGGCCGCCAGCGGGCCGTTGGCGCTGCTCCAGAGCTGGCCATTTACCGGCACCACTCGTTCGTTCTGTACCACGTTCAAGCGGTTGAAGGCGGGGCTCTGTTTGGCGCTATCTAACGCGGCTTGGCCGTCATCATTTAGCGTGGCTAAAAACAGCCAGTCGCCGTCTACTTGAGAGAGGTTTTCTAGGCTTAATACGTCGCTGTGCACGCCCCGTTCACCGATCAGCTCGCCGCCTTGAACATCCAGGCCGACGCGCTCTAACAGGCCGGTGGCAATCAGGTTTTCCGACATCACCATAGGGCCACCGGGCATCCAGCGCACTAGGTAGGCGTTGTCGCCTACGTCGGCGTCAGCCACCGCCTCTGCCATCGCGTCGACCCGCTGATCGACGGCGCTGATCGCTTCGTCAATGGCCTCTTCCTGGTTCAAAGCCTGGCCGAATAGGCGCGCTTCGGCTTCCCAGTTATCGGCTGCCAGTGGCTGTGTGGGAGGTACCACGGTGGGGGCGATTTGTGACAAAAGCTGGTACTGCTCCTCCGGCAGTTGGGCCGCGGCCAGAATCAGATCCGGCTGCTGGGCCAACACGGCTTCGATATTGATTTCCCGCACGACGCCCACAATCTCGG
The DNA here is from genome assembly GCF_050709225.1 of Halomonas sp. KM007. Classification (NCBI taxonomy): domain Bacteria; kingdom Pseudomonadati; phylum Pseudomonadota; class Gammaproteobacteria; order Oceanospirillales; family Halomonadaceae; genus Halomonas; species Halomonas sp. KM007. The sequence continues at coordinate 988,744 of NZ_CP136131.1, forward strand.
GGTGCGCAAGCTCGTGGGCATTCAGGTAGTCAGTAACGTATTGCGCCACGTTATCACCGCCACGGGTGGTGACGGCCCCTATCGGCGTCACGCCCGCCGCCAGCGCGGCATCCAGCGCGCCTTCATACAGCGTGACGACACGCACCGGGTTATCAGTAACCTCCACGTCGCCGTAGGCCGTCTCCAAGGTGCGCGCTTGGGCAGTACCCACCAGCAAACCGCCCATCAACATTCCCAGTAAACCGCGCTGCAGTAACGTGTGTCGCATATGACTCTCCGGTGAAACGCTATGCCTAAATAATCCTCGTCACTGATAATAACGATTCTCAAAAACACTTGCACCTATATTCCAACGAATCTCCCGTTGCATGTCCTGCAACGCTGGGTGGAACGGCACATGGCGCTTCTAACGCCATGGGCAGGTCAGAATCTCTGCCAGCGACCGTTCCACTACTAGCAACGCATTGTTCGATAAAACCATCTCGCAAGTGGGAACTTTTCTTCTTAGAACCTGCCGCTCATTTGATAATCAGTTTCATTAGCAAACAAGACTCATATCAGGGGATCGCCATGCCACGCTTTACTCGCACCGCCCTCGCGAGCGCCATCGCGCTCAGCGTTACTGCCTCGGTGGCTAATGCGCAAGAATCAGCGCAACTGGATAACATTGTTGTCTCTGCCAGTGGGTTTGAGCAGGCAATGGTGGATGCTCCGGCGAGTATCTCGGTTATTTCCAGAGAAGAGCTTCAGCGCGAACGCATTACCAGCGTGGCTGATGCACTGCGTAATGTAGAAGGAGTCGATGTTGGCGGACAAGTGGGCAAAACCGGTGGCAGCAATATCAGCATTCGCGGTATGCCCAGCGACTACACGCTAATCCTGATTGATGGCCGCCGCCAAAATGCGGCTGGAAGCGTCACGCCTAACGGTTTTGGTGAAACCTCGACCAGCTTCTTCCCGCCGGTCTCCAGCATTGAACGTATTGAGGTAATTCGCGGGCCGATGTCCACCCTATACGGTTCAGATGCCATGGGCGGCGTGATCAACATTATTACCCGCCGAGTAGACCGCGAATGGGTTGGCTCGGTCGGCGTCGAGAGTACCTTTAATGAAGATCGTGACTTTGGCGACCGCCGTGAAATTAACCTCTACACCAGCGGCCCGCTGGTAGAGGACACGCTGGGCGTTCAACTGCGCGGGCGTTTTTATGAGCGTGACGCATCAGAGCTTGTCTACACCGACGCTAACGGCAACCCGGTTGAGGTAAGCCAGCGCGGCCCTAGCCCGGTAGAGGGCGATGTGTACAACCTGGGCGGCAAACTAACCTGGACGCCTAACGACAGCCACGACCTTTGGCTGGATGGGGAAGTGAACCGCCAGCGCTACAACAACGACGAGTGCCAACTCGGCACGTTGGACGGCCGTACCCGCAGCTGTGCGCCCAACCCTGGCGCGGCAAACGGCTATGCCGACGAGCTGCGTTTTGAGCGGGAACAGGTGGCTATCGGCCATACTGGGCGTTTCGCCTCTGGCACGCTGGAATCGAGCCTGATGCGTAACACCACGGAAACTACCGGACGCACCATTCCCGGAGAAGAGGGTGTTGCTTATGAGGGCTTCCCCAGCATTATTGGCGGTGCCCCGCGTAAGCTGGAAACCACCAATACGGTACTGGATAGCAAGTTTATTATGCCGCTGGGTAACCACATGACCACTGTTGGCCTACAGTGGTGGGATGCTGAGTTGGATGATGGCTTGGCCAATGAGACTTTCGAGCAAACCACCTGGTCGCTCTTTGCGGAAGACGAGTGGATGCTGCGTGATGATCTCGCGCTGACGCTGGGCGGCCGCTACGACCATCACGATGCGTTTGGCAGCCAGTTCAGCCCCCGTAGCTATTTAGTCTGGAACACCACGCCGAACTGGACGCTAAAAGGCGGCGTGAGCCGTGGCTACAAGACCCCGACCCTGAATGACCTTCACTCGGGTATTAACGGGGTGACCGGCCAGGGCACGATCCTGACGATCGGCAACCCGGACCTTGAGCCGGAAACCAGCACCAGCAGCGAAATCGGCGCGCACTACGATAGCCAAACAGGCTTTACCGCCAGCGCGACGCTGTTCTACAACCAGTTCGACGATAAAATTGCCAGCGGCAACGATATCCTGATTGAAAACGACCCGCTTATCCCGGATGGCATGTATAGCCAGGACGTGAATATCGATGAAGCGGTGACCCAGGGGGTTGAGCTCTCCACCAGCTATCAATTCACCCCCGATTGGCGCTTATCCGCTAATTACACCTACACCGATAGCGAGCAGAAAAGCGGCAATAACCGTGGCGAACCGCTAACTGATACGCCCGAACACGCGCTGAACGCCACGCTGCGTTGGCAGGCGACACCGAAGCTAGATACTTGGTTCTCTGCCGAGTACCGCAGCGAGCGTTATCGCAACCGTGAACGTGTTAGGGGCGCGCCCTCCTTCGCTGACCTGGGGGATTTCAAAGCCTACTCGCTGTTTCACCTAGGCGGCAGCTATGCGTTTACTGACCAATTTAACGTCAGCGCCACCCTCTACAACTTATTTGATAAAGACTTTGTCGACTACCGCGCCTACGGCGATGGCACTAGCTTTGGCAACGTTTACGCCAACAGCGAAGAGGGTCGCCGCTTGTGGCTCTCTGCTCGCTATGAGTTCTAAACAGACGCCCATGTAGTTTCTGCTTACTGTTTCAATGCTCACTTGCTGCCCCGGCTTCGCACCGGGGCTTTTTTATGCTTTTTGTGGATCACCTCAGCAGTAGCTTCCCTCTATGGCGACAATTCATGGTTTTACTATATCCTGAATCCGTGAAGCCGGCGCCGACACTTTCCCTATCACCGCCAGCGAGCACTTTTTGATCATTCGCCCCGTGCAAGTTGGCTTTCGCAAGCCCTTTATTGCCAAAACCCACCGTGCTGATCGGTGCTGACGGCCCGTTTTGTCATGCCTTTCCACCCGCCAGGCACGACATATCTGGCGATCGCGTGTCGCTTGGAACTGCTTGTGGATAGAGTGTCGCCGATTGACGGTCAGCATGGCGTTCCTCGTGGATAACGCACTCGGCTCCGCAGCGTCTTGAGCACCGTCATGCGCCCGATATCCTGCCCGAAGTCGAGGATGATCTGCCGTGCCTTGTGAATCACGAGAGCCGCACGGTGCACCAGCTCTTGTAGCACGGTGCGCAGCCGGCGCCGCTTGGCCGGGTGGCGAACCGGGCTCAGCTCGCCGGTCATGCCCAGCTGTCCCATCAGGCGCAGGATGTTGTAGGCCAACTGGGCGAGATGCAGGATCAGATCGTTGGTGGCGAACTTGCCGGACGGCAAGCGCTCCAGGTCGAGATCGGTCTTGATCTCGCTGTGAAACTGCTCATGGGTGGCATGCGCCTGGTAGCGCTTGATCACCGCCTCCGGCGCCTCGTCCAGGCTGGTCCACCAGCCTTCCAACTCATAGTCCGGTTCGAGCAGCAACTGGCCATCGCGATCGGCGGTGCGCTCTACCAGGCGCATCACGCGTTGGACGACGTATTCGGTCTTGTTGTCGTCGTGGATCGAGACGGTCTGCGACCACAGCGCCTGGCGCTTGCCAGGACGCAGCTCTTCCCAGTAGTCCGCCGCCACCGCCAGCCAGGTATCTCGATCAGCCGTGGCCGAGCCGCGCGGGTTCCATTTGACGACATAGTCGAGCCGGCGCCCCTCGTCGGCAAAGACCTGGCGTTGCTGTTCGAGAAGCGCCAGGTGCGCCTGGCTGTCGAAGCCGCTGTCCTCGCGTAACAGGATCGGTTGCCTGGTCAGGCATTGGGCGCGAGGCAGTACCCGCTCCAGGAAGGCGTTGCTCTCCTTCATGGTGTGCTGCTTGCCAGGCCGCAGTTCCAGACCCAGGCACCACCCTTCGTTGCCCAGATAGGCGGCCATCGGGGTGTAGCCATCGACCTTCTGGTAGGTCCGCGAGACGCCTTCCTTCTTCGAGTTGCTGTTGTCCATGACGAAGGTGTCGATGTCCAGGCAGACGTGCGTCGTCTCGGCGGTGATCGGTGCTTCGATCAGTGACAGCAGGGTCGTGGACCAGGTGGCGGTGCGCGCCTGCAGGTCGTTGGCGGCAAGTTTCTCCAGCCGCTGTCGCAGCGTCGCCGCGCTCGGCACCTTCTGCAGGGTCAGCAGTTGTTGGAAGGGCTTGTCGCGGCGGAAGTTCTCGACAGCGTCATAGTCGCTCATGCCCAGACACAGCAGGCCCAGGTAGCTCTTGATCACGTCACTGGTGCGCATGCCCAGCGTGGTGGGGAAGCGGCTGTCGATGCTGTCGACGCCAGCGATCTCGAAGCATTGCCCGATGATGGACAGCCCGGCGTGGCTGGTGAGGGTGCGGCGACTGGCGCGGAACTTTATGTTGGGCATGGCACTGTCTGGGTGAATGGCGATAATGGCTATATTGCCATGCAGGTCAGTGGGTTAGAAGTGCTTCCGGGGGCCGGTCTCACGGATTCAGGTATATGTCAACGCACTCGCTTGGGTAGTATGAGCAGCGCCTTTTACTCGCCTTCGCATTTACCACCTTTCACTCATGTTAGGAAACAGCCTGTTATGACGGTGCCTTCACTTGCCCGCCCACTCCCCTTTGTACTGCTACTGGCCTTCTCACTCTTCGCCAGCACCGCGCAGGCACAATCGGCCCCACGGGTGGAACTGGCCAGCGTCAACGGGGAGCCGATCTATCAAGAGCTTAACCTGGTCGGCACGGTGAACTCCCTGGAGGATGCGCTGCTCTCCTCATCAGTGGCCGGGCTGGTCGCGGGCATAAAAAGCGCGGCCACCCATCGGTGGCCGCGTCTATTGCCTACTAACAGTATGTTTAGAAAGCAACGTTTTTAGAAAGCGACGTTCAGGCCAAGCCACAACCGGCGGCCGTCATCCACATAGCCGTATTCGTCGTAGGTGATGCGCTCATCAAACAGGTTGTAGATACCGGCATTCACCGTGGTGCTATCGTTGAGCTGATAGCCAATACCCGCATCCACAAAGGTGTAAGACGGTGCGACAATCGAGCTTTGCGACGGCCCGGTGGTGGGCTGGCTCTCCTCGCCCCGGTAGCTCACTTTGGTCCACTGGCTAAGCCGTGCGTTCACATCCCAATCTAACGTGGCCGACACTTGGTGACGGGGCAGCTGGGTCAGTGGCTCGCCGGCGTACTCACCGCTTTTCTGTTCGGAATCGGTGAAGGTGTAGCTGGCGGTCAGCGCCAGCGTATCGCTCAACGGTGCGCTCAGACTGGCCTCGACCCCTTGGGTCACTGCATCGTCGATATTGACCCGGTACGTGGGGTCACTGCCGAACTGGTTCGGGCCTGCATTGCAAATATCGATCGGGCAGGCGATACGGGTGATTTTGTCCTCGAAATCGTTATGGAACAGCGTCAGGCTGCCGTTCAGGCCTGCGTCGTTGCCGTACAGCAGGGCAATCTCTTTATTGAGCGAGGTTTCCGGCTCAAGGTCAGGGTTGCCATAAACATTACCGCCACGGCTGATCTGCCCCCAGTCCGGGGTAATTTCCCGCAGGTTGGGGGAACGGTAGCCGGTGGATACGCCGCCTTTCAGCGTCCATTCCGGCGTCATGTTCCATACGCTGTAAAGGCGCGGGCTCAGATGGCTGCCGTAGTTGTCGTCATCGTCCAAGCGCAACCCGCCGGTCAGTGCCCAGGCGTCTGTCAGCATCCACTCATCTTCCATAAACAGCGCCCACTGGCTGTTTTCAACCGCCGTACGGTCGGAGATTTGGTTGGTGGTGCCATCCTCCAGCGACTCCTCTTCCCAGCTCGCGCCGACGGTGAGCATGTGCATACCCAAGGGAATCACTGCGCTGGTTTTCGCGGTGGTGTTGGTAATCTCGATATCCCGCGATTGGTTTTCGCTGCGCTCACGCTGTACGAAGGTTTCGCTGGTGCCCCACTCGAAGCGGCCGCTATGGGTCAGCGCTACATGGCTATTGGTGTATTCACCGATACTGTCGGTGCAGCCGCCACGGCACCCTTCCGCAGGCGCCGAGCGCCCAACCAGCGAGCGGCGATCCTGCTCGGTGATCCCCGCCTCTGCAGTAAAGTCGTGGTTATCGCTGGCGGCCAGGCTTAGCCGTGCGGTCAGGCTTTGCAAGCTCTTCTCTTCGTAGCCGTTTTCAATATCGTCTTCGTCGCGTTCTGAGGTGCGGCCATACAGCTGCAGGCCTAAACGATCCGCCACCAGCGGCCCGCTTAGGTAGAAGTTGGCTTGGCGGCTGTCGCCGGAGGCGCTGTCTTCCTGCAGCACGGTATCGAGCTGGATATTGCCGTGCCAGGTATCCGCTACCTTGCGGGTAATCACGTTGATCACCCCGCCGATGGCATCGGAGCCGTATAGCGTTGACATCGGCCCGCGCACCACCTCGATACGCTCGATGGCTTGCAGCGGCGGCAGCCAATCCTGTTCGAAGCCTGCGCTGCCGTTGGGGCGTGATTCGCGGGAGTTTTGTGGGCGGCCATCCACCAGAATCAGCGTGTATTGGGAAGGCATACCGCGAATGGAGATGTCATTGCCGTTATCGCCTGCCCCGCCTCCAGTCACTACCACGCCGGGGACATCCCGCAGCGCATCGGTGACGTTTTGATAGTGACCACGCTCCAGCTCTTCACGGGAGATGACGCTGATTGAGGCGGGCGCACTGCTAATTTGCTGCTCAAAGCCAGAAGCGGTGACCACGATATCGTTGAGCTGAGGCGTTTCTTGAGCCGCAACTGCCCCGCAGGCGAGAGATGAGATAGCGCTGGCCAGCAGCGTACGGCGCAAACGTAAAGACATAGCGGGTTCCTTTGAATTGAAAGAGCACTCATACTTAAATATGAATTATTAGCATTTGTATTTTTGTATACTCTTTGCACAAAGAGGCGGGACGGTGCGTTCAACCAACCGGAACACAAATATAAATTATTTTCATTCATCAAAATAAATGGCACACTATTCGCTCCATGACTCAGCTCGGTGGCCGTGCCATGTACGATTTCGATGAACTTGCCGCATTTGCCGATGTGATGTCGACGGGTAGCCTGACCCGCAGCGCCCAGAAGCTGGGGCTGGCCAAGTCCACCCTGAGCCGTCGCATCAGCCAACTGGAAGCCCGCCTGAACCAGCCGCTGCTGCGGCGCCAAGCCAATCGCTTGATCCCGACCGAAGCGGGGCTGCTGTTCCAGAGCTACTGTAACGAGCTGCTGGCCATGGCGGCCCATAGCCAAGAGGCGCTGGCCGAGCTGCGTGAAGAGATCAGCGGCAAGGTCACCCTGGAAGTGCATGGCGCCCTGGCCCGGGGCTGGATGGCGGGAGTCGTGGATGCCTTCCTGACGCGTTACCCCAAAGTGGAGCTGACCCTGCACACCCGCGAAACGCCGCCCAGCAAGATGCACAGCAACAGCGTGCATATCTGGCTAGGCGCCAATCATGAGTGCGGGCTCAATCAGGAGCGGCTGGGGTATCTTTCGCGGGGGCTGTATGCCAACCCAAGCTATCTGAAACAGGCAGGCCGCCCGCAGCACCCCAGCGAACTTGGCGAGCACGCCTGGATCGACCTGCTGGATACGGCTTCCAACGGGTTGCTGCTGCATCATTCAGAGCATCCCGACTACCTGTTCGATGCGCCCCGCTCGCGGCTCCGGGTAGATCTCACGGCGTTGCACATCGATGCCATTGCCTATGGCCAAGGGATCGGCCTGCTGCCCCACTGGGTGGTCGAGAAACGCGAACGCCACCACCCTGGCGATTTGGTCAACTGCCTGCCCGGCTGGGAGCCCGCCCCCTTACCCGTGACGCTGCTGTATGCCTATGGGCATCACTCACGCCGGGTCAACGCGCTGCTGGACTTTCTGCGTGACCAGGTGCCTAACGAGTGGCAAACCCACGCAAACGCCGTTTACGCCCATTAGCAATTCGCCTTGCCAGTTAGCCGCCTAATTACCCACAATAGGCGGCCGATGATCGTCAAGGAACGTTAATGCTCGCTGAACTCTTCGCCGTCATGGCGCCAGTGCTGGCCGGTGCCGGGCTGGGTTTTTTATGGGTACGCTTAGGGCAACCCTACCCCGTCGATTTTATTACGCGTTTGGTATTCAACATTGGTACCCCTGCGTTGGTACTGGCGTCGCTCTCTGGTGCCAACATTGATGCCGGCACCTTTGGGCAGATGATGCTGGCCACCGCGCTGGTCATTATCAGCATGGGGGCAGCCAGCTTTGCCGTGGCCAAACTGCTGCGTCGAGATTGGCGGGTACTGATCGCGCCGATGATGTATCCCAACACGGGTAATATGGGGCTGCCTGTCGTGCTTTACGCTTTCGGCAGCGCAGGTTTTGCTTACGGTATTACGGTGATGGTGACGGTATCGCTGTTTCAGTTCACCTTAGGAGCCGTGCTCAGCAGTAGCGGAAACCCGATTAAAACGCTGATTAAAACCCCCACGGTTTATGCCATCTTAATTTCCATGACCCTGCTGTTGACCGACACGCCGCTCCCGCTATGGATGGCCAACACCGTTGATTTAATGTCTGGGTTCACAGTACCGCTGATGCTCATCACCCTCGGTGTATCGCTCGCTAGTATTCAGGTGGAAAGCTTACGCTCAGGGGTTGGCTTTAGCTTGATCCGTATCCCTCTGGCCGCCGCTGCCGCTTGGTTTATTTCTGGTTGGCTTGGCTTACCGCCGCTGGCGCAGAGCATTTTGGTGGTGCAAATGTGCATGCCCGTGGCGGTATTCAACTATCTGTTTGCCCAGCGCGCCCGGCGCGAACCCGCTTATGTGGCCAGTTTAGTCTTCTGCTCAACGCTCATGGCGCTAATATATTTACCGATACTGTTGGCACTGTTGATGTAGCGCCGGGGAACCCCCGGCCGCTTACGGCAGTCACTGCTAGACTTAGACTCTGATCCAGCGCTAACAGAGGACACTCGATGCCAACTCGATACGCTACGCCGTTGATGACCCCACACCGCTCGCTACGTTTACAGGCTAAACGCTGGGTGGCTCCTTCCCTGGTGGGGCTGATGCTTGCCAGCACTGCCCAGGCAGAGGTGGTTCATGATGCCCTGGAAACCGACCACTTCGCTATTACCATTGAGCGCGTGGCCAATGGCTTTGCGAACCCGTGGGCGGTGGCGTTTCTTCCCGATGGTCGCTACTTGGTGAGCGAGCGCAGCGGTGAGTTAAATCTCGCTGACTCTGACGGGCAAACGCAAGTGCTTGAAGGCATGCCCCAAGTGAGCCAGAACAACCAAGGTGGCCTGCTGGATGTGGCGCTGCACCCTGAGTTTGGCGATGGCGAGCACGATTGGATCTACTTTACTTGGAGCAAGCCTGAGGGCGATAACAGCCGTTCAGCGCTCTCCCGCGTTAAGTGGAAAGGGGATTCGTTAGGCGACGTTGAGCATCTTTTCGAGCAGGATCGCGCCTCCTCTCCCGGCCGACACTACGGCTCCCGTTTGGCATGGCTTAAAGATGGCACGCTGCTGATGAGCATCGGAGACCGCGGCGTAGACCCTTCTCGCGCTCAGGCCAGCGATGACCACGCAGGCTCTACCATTCGGCTCACCGAGACCGGAGAGGCCCCTGGCGATAATCCCTTTGTGGATGACGACGATACACTGGATGAAATTTACACCATGGGCAATCGCAACATTCAGGGCATGACCGTTCTCAGCAATGGTGAACCTTGGGCCACCGAGCATGGCCCGCGAACGGGTGATGAGCTGAATCAGATTGTGCCTGGCAATAACTACGGCTGGCCGGAGGTGAGTTTAGGCAATGACTACAGCACCAACGAACCGATAGGCGTTGAATCTAAGCCTGGCATGGTTGACCCGGTGTATCGCTTTGATGGGCGCTTTGCCCCCTCAGGTCTTGCCGAGGTGACTAGCGATGCCTTTGAGCCCTGGCAAGGAAGCCTGCTGGCGGGTGGTCTGGGCAGCCAAAAGCTGCTGCGCCTTACCCTTGAAGAGGGTCAAGTGGCCGGTGAAGAGCTGATTTTAGAAGGTGAGATCGGCCGTATTCGCGATGTGCGCCAAGGGCCAGATGAAGCGATTTATTTGCTAACCGATGGCGGCCAAGGCAGCCTTTATCGCTTGACGCCCACACAGCGCTAACCTTGTTCGACTCCCGAGACACCACCAGGAAGCACGATGCGATTACGTAACCTCATCATCTTAACGGTCATCGTGCCGCTCTTCGTGATCCTGGTGGTGTTTAGTCTGGTGGCGATCAAATCGCTGGAAGACAACGTACGCTCCAAGCTGCAAACCGAGGTGGAAATCATCACCCGGGCGCTGAGCACGTCGCTGAGTTACGCGGTGGCCCCCGACAGCGCCACCCCCCTGGAGGAGGCCCTGCAGTCGGCCTTCTCGTTTCACCGTATCTATGGTGCCTATGTGTTCGACACCCATGGGCGCGAGGTCTACGGCCTGGGGCTGGGCAAGGACCTGTTCACCCCTGAAGAGATCCGGACAGTCATCGAACGCGACGACCTCTTCAGCAACTATCGCCAGCAGGAGGGCTGGACCTACTACTCGGCACTGATCCCGCTGCGTACCCAGGATGGCAGCGTACAGGGCGTGCTGCAGGTCAACCGCCTGAATACCGGCATCGAAAACTACACCGGGTTCATCAGCATTGTGGCCGTGCTGGTCTTCGTGATCGGTGCGGCGGGCATCGTGTTCAGTATCTGGTGGGGCTTCCGTCGCTACATCGAGCGCCCCCTGAACCGACTGCTGCACGTCATGCTGCTGGTAGAAGATGGCGACCGCAGCCAACGGGCCACGGCTGATGGCCCTACCGAATACCGTCGGCTGGCCTCAGGCCTGAACGGCATGCTGGACGCCATGGCCGAGAAGGACCGCGATATCGAGGATCGTCAGCGCCGCGAGATCGAGCTGGAAAAGCGCCTGCGCAAATCCAAGAAGCTGGCCGAGCTGGGCGTACTGGCAGCGGGTGTCGCCCATGAAATCGGTGCCCCGCTCACCGTCATCAACGGCCAGGCCCAGCGCCTGGCACGCCGGGACACCATCGGCGACGATGAGCGCGCCCGACTGGGCAGAATACGCGGCGAAGTGGAGCGTATCGTCGAAATCGTGCGCCAATTGATGGAATTGGGCCGACAACATAACGTAGAGAAAGGAAATCAGGCGCTCTACCAGCTTATCCTGAGTGCCAGCGAGCTGGTCGAGGAAGAGCTGGAGCCAAGAAATATTCGCCTGGATATTGATCTTCCGTCCCCTCCCCCCCATTTATTAGTTAACGGTCAACAAATTGTGCAGGTGCTGACCAACTTATTACGCAACGCCGCCCAAGCCCCGGACGTTAGCCATATTCGTGTTCGCGCCCAGTCGCACAGCGACGAGCTTACGGTATGGGTCGAAGATAACGGGTCAGGCATACCGACTTCGCATCATCATCAAGTGTTCGACCCCTTTTTCACCACCAAGCCGGTGGGGCAAGGCAGTGGCCTGGGGCTGTCCATGGTACACCGCATTATCAACGACCACGGCGGGACGATTGGCGTTTTTGACAGCACCCTGGGTGGTGCTGGCTTCGAGATCACGCTGCCCCTTTGTGACACCGCATCCGCTTGAGGACAACGCTTGTGACCCATCAGGAACACCTGTTACCGCTTTTGGTGGTGGAAGATGACGCCGCTATACGTGAGTTATTGGAAGAGGAGCTTCACGATGCGGGCTATGAAACCGTAGGCGTCGCCAGCGCCGAAGAAGCCATTGCGCTACTTAGCCATACCCCAGTGGCGATGATGATCACCGATGTACGGCTGCCAGGCATGACCGGCATTCAGCTCTTGCAGCAGCTTCGCCAGAGCGGCAGCGAGCTGGGCATCATCGTGATTACCGCGTTTGGCACCATCGACCAGGCCGTGGAAGCCCTGAAGCTGGGGGCCGACGATTTTCTGACCAAGCCGCTGGATCTGGATGCGATTCGCGAAGCGGTGTTTCGTGTGCTGGAGCGCCAGCGCCTCTCGCTATCCCACGATACCGAGTTGAGCCAATTCCATGGCATCGTGGGCAAAAGCCCGGCGATGCAGTCGCTGTTCCACGATGCCTCACGGCTGGCCAAAAGCGACGCCCCCATTCTCATTCTGGGTGAAAGCGGTACCGGCAAGGAACTGCTGGCGCGGGCCATTCATCAGGAGAGCAGCCGCCACGACGCGCCTTTTGTGCCCGTCAACTGCGCCAGCATTCCCGCCGACCTGATGGAAAGCGAGTTTTTCGGCCATGTCAAAGGCGCCTTCACCGGCGCCAACGAAGCCCGCAAGGGCCTGTTCCAGAGCGCCCAGGGGGGCAGCCTGTTCCTGGATGAAATTGGTGAAATGCCGATCAACCTGCAGGCCAAACTGCTGCGTGCTCTGCAAGAGAAGACCGTTCGCCCGGTGGGCGGGGAGCGCGAGGAACCGGTGGACGTGCGCATCATTGCGGCCACCCACCGCAACCTGGAAAAGGAGATCGAGCAGGAGAACTTCCGTAGCGACCTGTTTTATCGTCTGGAAACGTTCTCGCTGCGTATTCCTCCCCTGCGCGAGCGCGGCACCGATGTGGAACACCTGATCTTTGCGCTGATCGACAAACACGCCGAGTCTCAGCACAAGCAGGTGGAGCATATCGAGCCTGAAGCACTCAACAGCCTGCTCAACTACACTTACCCCGGCAACGTGCGCGAGCTGGAAAACGCCATCATGCGGGCCGTGACCTTGAGTGAGGAGGGCCTGTTGAAGCATCAGGACCTGCCCGAGCGTCTACGCGACCAGGCTCATCAGCAAAACAGTGCCGACCCCACGCCGACCTTGAGTGGCGAAGTATTGCCCGGCACCTCGGCACCGGCCCCTGCGCCGGCCCGCTGGCCCAGTCTGGAAGAGGTGGAGAAACGCTACATCCGCAAAGTGCTGGAAGCCACCGGCGGCAACAAGCGCCGTACGGCGGAAGTTCTGGGCATCGCGCGGCGAACGCTCTACCGTCGCCTGGAAGACAGCGACGAGTGACCCATAACGAAACCGCCCCCATGTCAGGGGGCGGTCTCGTTGAAGCCTCTTAATTATCCACGCCTTCCCCCGGGGTCTCTTCAGGGGTGGTGCCATCATTGGCCATGGGGCCACTGCCCATGGGCTCTTCCGGTTCGGGCTCTCCGTTAGGCGGCGAGCTGTCGCCACACCCCGCCAATACCCCGGTCATCAAGAGCGCACTGAACAACATTGCATATACACGCTGGTGCTTTGGTGACTTCATGTCGTGCTCCTTCCCTTTTGAAAATCTCTTGTGAAAAACGCCCCCCATGGAAAGCGAGATCGTCGAATGCGTTTGGCAGGCCAAACACCTGCTTGTTCGCCTCCTGCCTGTTTAACTTTAGCGGCTACTGGCCAGGATGCAAAAAAACCCCCGCGGGCGCGGGGGTGAAAGGATGACAGGCCGTGTGGAGCAGCCGCAGGGAACAGACAGCTGGGCGACCTGGCATCGTAGGGAGCGGTAAACGTTACTGGGTCGTGGTCATCTCGTCTTCGTCGTCTGCAGGTGCTTCGTCATTGGCGCCGGGCATCGGGTCGGTGCCTTCACCAAAGCCAGGCTCTTCCTGCGGGTCGGTCATATCAGTGGTCTCGCCGGGCATGGGCTCCTGCGTGGATGCCGCATCACCCTCGAGGCCTGGGTCAGCCGCCATGGGATCGTCTGCCATGGGATCTGCTGGAGCAGCGGGCTCTTCGCCCATCATGCTATCGCCTTCGGTAGTGCTGGGCACTTGGCCGGAGGTCGCACCCTGTTCCATGGTCTCAGGCTGCTGAGCCGGGGGCATCTCGTCTTCACCATTTCCACAACCTGCCAGTGCCAGTGTGCTGACCGTGGCGGCGAGCATGCATAGTGTCAGTACGCGTGGACGCTTGCGCGATTGGCTCACTTGTTTATCCATAAAGATTGCCTCCTTATTTCGACTAACGTGTAACGTGCTTGCGTCACTTGCCAAGCTTTTCTAAAAAGGTACATTCACACTTCATGCCAACATTGAAAAAATACATTTATATTTAAAAAAAACAATAGCTTATTAAAAAATCGCAGCCACCGTTCGCTGTCACGACAGGGTCATGGGCGTGGGTTCAAAATGGCACATGTGGCGTAATATGGCCTGGCTGGCGGGCGCGTTGTGACACACCCCGCCCATTTATGTATAATAATTTTTAATAATTTATTAAACATAACCTAACCTTCTACTTATGAACCGTTTTGTGTCGCTGCTTGCAGGGAGCACGTAAATGCCGCAGGTAAGCGCATTGAGTAACGACACAAGGCTGCTCATTCAATCAAAAGGCACCGCTGATGGACGAGACACGCCCTGTCAAAATTCAGGTACGCGGCTTGAGCAAGGTCTTTGGCAAACAGCCCAAAAAAGCCCTCGAGTTACGCGACCAGGGCCTCAAACGCCCTGAGATTCTCGAAAAAACCGGCCAAACCCTCGGCCTTTCCGATATCTCCTTCGACGTCTACGAAGGTGAACTACTGGTCATCATGGGCCTGTCTGGCTCGGGTAAATCCACGCTGATTCGCTGTTTGAATCGCCTGATCGATACGACCGAAGGCGAGATCATCATCGACGGAGAGAACATCCCCACGTTGGGTGAAAAAGCGCTGCTGGAGTGCCGCCGCCGTCATTTCTCGATGGTCTTTCAAAACTTCGCGCTTTTCCCCCATCGCACGGTTCAACAGAATGCCGAGTTCGGCCTGGAAATTCGCGGCGTCGAAAAATCGGAGCGCCAGTCGATTGCTCATAACGCGCTGAAGCAGGTGGGCTTAGAGGGCTGGGAAGACGCCTACCCCAATCAACTATCAGGTGGTATGCAGCAACGCGTTGGGCTTGCTCGCGCCCTGGCGAACGATGCCAGTGTGCTCTTGATGGACGAGGCGTTCTCGGCCCTCGACCCGCTGATCCGTAAGGATATGCAGCAAGAGCTACTGCAGCTGCAAAGCAAAATGCAGAAGACCACTGTCTTCATCACCCACGACCTCGATGAAGCGCTCAATATCGGCGACCGCATCGTGCTGCTGAAAGATGGTGAAGTCGTACAAATTGGCACGCCAGAAGAGATTCTGACCAAGCCTGCCGATGACTACGTCCGCCGCTTTATTGAAGGGGTGGACCGCTCGCGCATTCTGACCGCCGAGAGCGCCATGCGCCCGGTACGCACCACCGCACGCGACAGCGATGGCCCACGTACAGCGCTGCATCGGATGCGCGACCACAGCATTGACTCCATCTACGTCACTGACCGTGACCGTCAGTTGTTAGGCCTGCTGGAAGCGGACGCTGCCAGCCGCGCCATTGAGGCAAAAGCCGAGACCATTACCGAGCATCTGACTCAAGATTTCCGCAAAGTGCCGCCAGACGAGCCGCTGCAAAACCTCTTCGCCATGTTTAGCGAAAAGAGTTACCCGATTGCCGTGGTGGATGAGCAGCAGCGCCTGCTGGGCGTTGTAGTGAAAGGCGCAGTCCTGGATGAACTGGCACGAGCAGGAGAACAGTAATGGAGATAACACGCATTCCTTTAGGTAGCTGGATCGAAAGCGGCCTGACGTGGCTGACAAGTGAATATTCGGTGGTTACCCGCAGCATTTCCCGCGTGACACAGACAGGGATCAACAGCCTCAACGATGGCCTAATGTGGCTGCCCGAGTGGGCGCTACTGGCGATTATTGCACTGCTGTGCTGGAAACTCGCCAGCACTCGCCTGGCCATTGGTGCGGTTGCCGGGCTGGCTTTGATCTGGAACCTAGGGCTTTGGAACCCCATGATCGAGACGCTGACGCTGGTGGTGATTGCCACACTGGTGGCGGTGGTCATCGCGCTGCCCGTAGGCATCGCCGCAGCGCTTTCCGAGCGACTCTACCGGCTGATCATGCCCGTGCTGGACTTCATGCAGACCATGCCCGCGTTCGTGTACCTGATCCCTGCCATCCCGTTTTTCGGCATTGGCTCGGTGTCGGCGATTTTTGCCACGGTCATCTTCTCCATGCCGCCCGCCATTCGCTTTACCACACTGGGCATCCGCCAAGTGCCGACCGAACTCATCGAAGCTGCCGACGCCTACGGTGCCACGCGAGGCCAAAAACTGTTCAAAGTGCAGTTGCCGCTGTCGCTGCCCACGGTGATGGCGGGCATCAACCAAACCATCATGCTGGCACTGTCGATGGTGGTCATTGCCGCCATGATCGGCGCCGATGGTTTGGGTAGCGAAGTCTGGCGAGCCATTCAGCGTTTGCGTCCAGGGGATGGCTTCGAAGCCGGGATTGCCGTGGTCATTCTAGCCATGCTGCTGGATCGTCTGACGCAGTCGCTGCGCAAATCGCGCCGCTCATAGCCGATCTTGGCGCTGCGTTGACCATGGCATTTGATCCCTCCGTGATGATTGACCATGCTGAAAGCGCCAAAAGGTAATTTACGTTAAACCACAACACACTATTTATACTGCAGTGGCGCTCGCCACTGCCCATCAACAGGGAGCAAGTGAATGAAAACTCGTACGTTGAATCACCGCATCCGTCTCGCCTCATTAGCCCTCTTCGCTGGCACAGGTCTCGCTGCCGGTAGCATGGCCCACGCCCAAGATCAAGGCACGGTCAACTTGGCCTATGTCGAGTGGTCCTCTGAAGTCGCTTCCACTAACGTCATTGCTGCGGTTCTCGAGCAGGCAGGGTTCGAGGTGGAACTGACCTCGCTGTCCGCAGCGGCCATGTTCCAAGCCCTCTCCACGGGTGATGCCGATGCCATCGTCGCCGCCTGGCTGCCCACCACTCACGCAGACTACATGGAGCGTGTCGGTGACAATACCGAAGACTTAGGCCCCAATCTGGATGGCACCAAGCTCGGCTTGGTCGTACCTGAGTACACCGACGTGGACTCCATCGCCGATCTGAACGACAACGCCGACAGCTTCAACGGCGAGATCATCGGTATTGACCCCGGTGCCGGCCTGATGGCACTCACCGAAGAGGTCGTGGATACCTATGACCTCGGGCTGAACCTGCGCAGCGGCAGCGGTGCCACCATGACGGCTGCTTTGGCCAGTGCCATCCAAAACGAAGAGGATGTGGTCGTCACTGGCTGGACGCCGCATTGGATGTTTGCTCGGTTCGATCTGAAGTACCTCGAAGACCCAGAAAACGTCTACGGCGGTGCCGAGCAGATCCATACCGTCGTACGTAGCGGTCTGGAAGAAGACATGCCAGAAGCCTACGCCATTCTGGATGCCTTCGAGTGGACGCCCGAGCAGATGGGTGAGGTGATGCTGATGAACCAAGAAGATGGCAGCGACCCCTACGAAAATGCCAAGCAGTGGGTAGAAGAGAACCAAGACGTGGTCGAGCAGTGGCTCAACGGCTAGTCATACTCTGCCCCGAGCGTTAAATGACAGAGGGCTTCGGCCCTCTGTCGTCGTTGTAAATGTGACGTTTTTTCGTGCTAATGTGCCCGCGCGTTGAACAAAGATTAAGCAACGTTTGCTACTGTTACTGATGTAATACACGCCTGCTAACGCATTGGTGATTGGCCAGAAGGTAACTGCTGGCCCATCCAGGTGCGTTTGGCGGTTTCTGTCCGACATGGAGAGGCTCCCGTGGATAATCCTGATTCTAAGCATCCCGCTGATGAGCCGGTATCAGAAGGCATCCCCGCCCCTGATGGTCCGGCTAACCTGATCGATACCGATTATGTGATCGGCCAAGACAACATTACGACGAGTGCAATGGGCTTCAACCTTGACCTACACGGCAAGGTATTCACCATTTCGTCACTCGTGGTACTGCTGTTCGTCATACTCACCTTGGCACTGCAAGATACGATTTCGCCGATCTACGACGCCGTTTTTGGCTTCCTGACCGGCAATCTGGCTTGGTTCTTCATTTTGGCCGCCAATATCTTCGTCCTGCTTTGTCTGGGCCTGATCGTATCGCCGTTGGGCAAGATTCGCATCGGCGGAGCGGACGCCAAGCCTGATTTCACTTATACCGGCTGGTTTTCCATGCTGTTTGCGGCGGGTATGGGCATCGGGCTGATGTTCTTCGGGGTCAACGAACCGCTGACCCATTTTGGCACCTCGCTGGACGGCGGAGACTGGGCACCGTTGGCGGGAGCCGAAGGTGACACGGCTGCCGCCGCTGCGTTGGGCATGGCCGCGACCATTTTCCACTGGGGTCTGCATCCGTGGGCGATTTATGCCGTGGTGGCTCTGTCATTGGCGCTATTCTCGTTCAACAAAGGCTTGCCGCTCTCCATGCGCTCCGTGTTCTACCCGCTGCTGGGTGAGCGCGTATGGGGCTGGCCAGGGCACCTGATCGATATTCTGGCGGTGTTTGCCACGCTGTTCGGTCTGGCGACCTCGCTGGGGCTGGGTGCTACCCAGGCCGCTGCGGGCTTGAGCTACCTGTTCGGCGCACCGGAAAGCGATGTCACCATGATCCTGTTGATCATCGGCATCACCATCATTGCCATCGGCTCCATCATTGCCGGGGTCGACAAAGGCGTACAGCTGCTGTCGAAAATCAACATCGCCATGGCGGCGGCACTGCTGTTCTTCGTCATCGCGGTAGGCCCCACCCTGCTGATTGCCACGGGCTTTTTCGAAAACCTGATCAACTACGTGGTGCATCTACCGGCCCTCTCCAACCCCTTTGGCCGTGAAGATGCCAACTTCAGCCAAGGCTGGACGGCCTTCTACTGGGCCTGGTGGATCTCCTGGTCACCCTACGTCGGCATGTTCATCGCGCGGGTTTCCCGTGGCCGTACCGTTCGTGAATTCCTGATCTCGGTGCTGCTGGTGCCTTCGATCGTCTCGGTGCTGTGGATGACCACGTTCGGTGGCACTGCCATCGACCAGTACGTGAGCCAGGGTATCGAAGCCGTGCGTGACGCCGGTGTGGACCTGCAGCTGTTCATGATGCTGGAGCAGTTGCCGCTGTCGCAGATCACCTCGTTCATTGCGATTCTGCTGGTCATCATCTTCTTCGTGACCTCGTCTGACTCGGGCTCGCTGGTCATCGACTCCATCACGGCCGGTGGCAAGGTGGATGCTCCCAAGCCGCAGCGCGTGTTCTGGGCGATCATCGAAGGGGCCATTGCCATCGCCCTGCTGTTGGGTGGCGGCCTGACGGCCCTGCAAACCATGGCCGTATCGACGGGCTTCCCGTTCACCATCATCCTGCTGGTGGCCTGCTACGCCATCATCAAAGGGCTGATGAGCGAACCCAAAGCCGTTTGACCCCTCCTTGGCCAGCGTTTCTTGCTGGCCTTACGCAAAACGGGCAGCCCATGGGCTGCCCGTTTTGTGTTTGCACGCTACCCACACGCTAGTCCGTCAGCACCAGAGTGCCTTGAGCGGCGTATCCGCTGAGTAGCGGTTGGCGATTTGCGCCTGCAGCAGCTCGGCGGTGGCCAGCGCATCCACCAGGGCGTGGTGCCCCTGGTAGGGCGGCAAGCCATAGCGTTCACGGCTGGCATTGAGCCGAATCGACACCGGCGGCCTGCCCAGCCAGCGGCGAAAGCGCGCCCACAGGGTCTGCCGATGCAGTCTGGCTTCCAGCGACATCGTGTCGATCATGGGAAACAGCACGCCCTCGCCGCGCCGCTCTTTCACGGCGGCATCCAGAAAAGGGCGCTCGATGTTGCGAAAATGGACCACCACCACTCGGCCCGCCAGCACCTCCAGCAGCTCATCCAGCACCTCGTCCAGATCAGGGGCGTCAGCCACCTCCGAGTGGGTGATATGGTGGTAGGCGATGGAGGCTTCGTCCAGCGGCCGCGCAGGCTTCACCACCCAATAACGTCGCTGGGCAAGCGGTATCCGCCTCAGCGTAAAGGGCACGGCCCCCACGCTGACGATACCGTGGCGACGCTCGTCCAGCCCGGTGGTTTCCAGGTCCAGCGCCACCATGGGCACCTCGCCCAGAGGGGTGTCGGGGTCTGGCAAGGGCGTGCTGAAGAAACGCTGCAACGCCTCATTATCAGCGCGCTGGGCGCGAGCAGCCATGTAGCCAGCCCAGTCGGCCTGGGTCACTTTCTGACGTGGGCGAATACCGTGCATATCAACGCCCCTGCCGTTGCGTGGGAATCGGGTAGCGGAATTTCAGGAATTTCTGCGCATGGCTCAACACCTGAAACGCATCCTTGAGCGTATGCCGCTCGCTGTCTTCGACGTTTTCGGGTTCGATGTTGTTATCCGGCTCGCGCTCTTCCTGCAGGTCGATGACCTGATGGCGAATACGCGACATGCACAGGAACTCCAGGGCATAGCTCAGCTTGTCGCTGACCCCGGTGGCCAACAGCTGGGTCTGGCTGATGTCGTTCAGCCGCTGAAAGGAGTTCTGCGCTTTGGAGCCACAGGCCAGCGCATGCACACGAATCAGGTCTACCATGGGCGCCGTACCACGCCGTTTGAGGTTGATGGAGTTGTTGTGCTTGCCATCCTTTTCCATCACGAACGTGCGGAAAAAGCCCAGCGGGGGCGTACGGTTCAAGGCATTACGCGCCATGGCGGCCAGAAACAGAGGCGACTGGGGTGCCGTCTGGGCGATCAGGTCCTGAAGCGCTTCCACGTAGTGTTCTTCGCCATAGACACTGTCCAGGTCGAAAAAGATCGAGCTGTGCAGCAACCTCTCCGGGGTGGGGTTGGCCATCCAGTCCTGGAAGTAGCGTTTCCACACGCTCAGCGGCTGGCGCCACTGGCGGTTGGTGGCCATGACATCGCCTTTGCAATAGGTGTAGCCACAGGCGGCCAATCCATCGCTGACAAAGGCTGCCAGCGCCTGGAAATACGCGTCGTGCTCGTCCGGGACGAAATCATCGGACAAGATCAGCGCATTGTCCTGGTCCGTCACGATGCTCTGCTCGTTACGCGCCATGGACCCATTGACCATGAAGCAGTAAGGCACCGGGGGTGGCCCCAGCGACTCTTCGGCCAACTCCAGCAAACGGCGGGTAAAACTGCGCCCGATGGTCGATAGCGCGCTGCCCACCATCTGTGAATTGGCCCCCTCCTGCACCATCCGTGCAAAGGCAGCGCGAACATCGGGCAACAGCTTGGCCAACCCTTGGGCGCTGGACTGGTTGAAAATATTGCTGACCAGATAAAGACCGCTATGGGTCTCGTAGCGAATGATATCGGAAAGATGCACCACACCTACCGGGCGCTGGCGATACAGCACCGGCAAGTGATGCACGTTACTGCGCAGCATCACCAGCATGGCCTCGTAGACCGTGGCATCCGACTGGACGGTAATCAACCGCTCTGATACCACATCACCCACAGGCGTGGAGGGCGCCAGCCCCTCGGCCACGACCCGCGTGCGGAAATCGCTGTCGGTGAGAATGCCGCACATCTGCCAGGTCTTGCCTTCGCTGTCCTGAAAGCTGTAGCGAGGATGATTGCTCCCCTCATCGATCACCAGTACGGCCGATGCCTGGGCAGCGCTGATCTGCTGTGCCGCCTGCTGAACGCTGGTGGTGGACTCCACCATCACCGGATAGCGTGTCACCAGCTTGCGTATGCGCGTGACCATCATGTCGTTGGACTTTTTCTGCTGCTCGGCAGCGGTCTCCAACCGAGGCCGCTCCAACTCCACGAAGTCGGCAAACTCATCGTCTTCCTCACAGAGCCGCTGGAAAACGTCGTTGGGTATGAAATAGATCAACGTATCTTCGATGGCCTTGGCAGGAAAGCGCACCTTGTGGTTACGCAGCAGGCTGAAATGACCGAAGATGTCTCCTTCTGACAGGCGATTGTAGAGTTCGCCCTGCCGCCGATACACTTCTACTGCCCCACTGCGGATATAGCACAGCTCATCGAGGGTGGCGTCCAGCTCGAGAATGTCGCTACCCGTCTTGAAGTAACTCACCTCCACCCGGGCGGCAATGGCGTCCAGTAGCTCGTCGGACAGCCCATCGAATGGCGGGAACTGTCCCATGTGCTGGCGGATTTCCAGAAGTTCCACGTCCATACGCTCTCCTGCAGAGGCTCAAAGGGTTAATGATCAGCCATTTAGTGTGGCGTGTGCGTCGGTAGAGGACAACCTTTCAGCCTGCGTGAACCACGCAAAAAAAGCCCAGCGCGTTGGCGCTGGGCTTTTAGACCACAGAACAGGCAGGTACTTCGCACGTTAAGGAAAATCTGGCACTATCCTGCCTGTCTCGATGGTTCACCACCGCCAGAGGCGGTGGCAACAGGCTTATGACTGGCTAGCCATTTCCTGAACGCGCTGCATCATTTCCGGATCCTGCTGGATGGATTGACCGATAGCATTGAACGTGTCGACGTCCAGACCGCTGTCTTCGACCACTTCGATCATGCGGTCATTGGCTTCAGCGCGAACTTCCTGTTGGGCAGCTTCGTCTTCTGCTTCCTGCAGACGCTGTGTGTACTCCTGAGAGATCACGGCAATTTCTTGAGAAGCATCGGCGAACTGCTGTAGCTGCTGATCAGAAAAATCCTGTGCAGGCGCCTGCTGGGTCGCCATCGGATCTTGTGCCGGGTCCTGGGCTTGCTGGGCGTGGGCAGTGCCCGCCATCAGGCCAGTGGCAAGGAGAGCAGCAGAGAACAAAGCAGTCATACGTTGCATGGTAAGAAACCTCATTGGCGCGTTATGAATGTGCACAGTGGGACGCGTGGTTCAGGCACAGGTTCAATCTTTTATGTAAAAACACGTTACAAGAAGAACGGAACGCAACAACAGATAAACAACACGCTGGCAATAGGAGCTTTATGTCTAGCCACTTCAAGGCCTTGCAAAACATGCACAGCCATTCGCTCGCGCTGGCTGCCATGCCTGGGCTCTTCGTGCTGTTATGGAGCACGGGGTTCATTGGTGCCAAGTTTGGCCTGCCCTACGCCGAACCCTTCACGTTTTTGTTTATCCGCTTCGTGTTGACGCTGCTGCTGCTCGTACCGCTGACCTTGCTGATGCGCATTCCATGGCCGAGTTCACCAAGGCTATGGATGCATATCGGGGTCTCGGGCCTGCTCGTGCATGCCACCTATCTTGGCGGCGTATTCTATGGCATTTACCTGGGAATGCCAGCAGGCTTGACGGCCTTGCTGGTGGGCTTGCAGCCGCTGTTGACCGCCGCCTGTGCAGGCCCACTGCTGGGCGAACGCCTGGGCACGCGGCAGTGGCTAGGCCTGGCGCTGGGGCTGGTAGGCATCTGCCTGGTACTGGGTAGCAAACTGGAGTTTGGCAGTTCGCTGTTCAGCGGCTTTGGCATGGGGGCACTGGTCAGTGTACTGGCCGCATTGCTGGGTATTTCATTGGGCACGCTGTACCAGAAACGCTACTGCACCAGCATGCCGCTGCTGTCGGGTGCAGTGATTCAGTACCTGGCAGCAGGCACCCTGCTGGGCCTGGGGGCGCTGTTGTTCGAGACCCGCTCCATAATGTGGAGCACAACCTTCCTGCTGACCCTGGGCTGGCTCGTGCTGATTCTGTCAATTGCCGCTATCCTGTTACTGATGGCCTTGATAAAGAAGGGGGAGGCTTCCCGCGTGGCAAGCCTCTTTTATCTAGTGCCTCCCGTGACCGCGCTACAGGCGTGGTGGCTATTTGATGAGCGGCTGCCGCTGATGGGGCTCATCGGCATGCTCATTGCCATCGCCGGGGTGGTGATGGTCGTCAAATCCGCCAGCAAATAACCTAATAATTTTGATCGTTCCAGGGCTTGGAAGAACATGACAGCACAACCTCATTGCGCCAGGGTAAACGGCATCTGCAACTGCTGCGACACACCGGTACCGTTCGCGTTTACCATGGCCTTTCAGCCCATCGTGGACGTAGCACGTCGTAAAGTGATCTATTACGAGGCGTTGGTACGAGGCGTCAACGGTGAGTCCGCTTTTTCCATTCTTGAGCAGGTGACCGACGACCTGCTGTATCGCTTTGACCAGGCATGTCGGGTCAAAGCCATCGAGTTGGCCAGTGCGCTGGGGATGGAGGCGCGTCTCTCGATCAACTTTCTTCCCAATGCCGTCTACGAACCCGAAGCCTGTATTCAATCTACCCTGGAAACATCACGCCGGGTGGGCTGGCCCACCGAACGGCTGAACTTCGAAATCACCGAAACCGAACGGGTGGTCGACCGAACACACCTGCGCAACATCATCGATAGCTATCGCCGCATGGGGTTCACCACGTCGTTGGATGATTTTGGCAACGGCTATGCCAACCTGAACCTGTTGACCGATTTGCGACCGGATACGCTGAAGGTAGACCGAGAGCTGGTCATGGGCTGCGACGGCAATCCACGGCGGCAGGCCATTCTCAAAAGCCTGGTCGCCCTGGCGCGCACGCTGGGCACCCAACTGGTGGCCGAAGGGGTCGAGACACGGGCAGAGTCACGCTGCCTGCTGGACTTGGGCATTTCGGTACAGCAGGGGTACTATTTCGCCAGGCCACAGGTAGGTGTGCTGGCCAGCGTGGCTGACGAGCAATACGATTGAAGAAGGTTCAAAGCCGTTCGAGGTAAGCCGTGCCGCCCAGATTACGCATCTGTTGGCGGATCCACTGGCCGCGGCGCTCGACCTGGGCGTCGGGTCGCGATGCGCTGCGAGTGCGCGGGCTAGGCAGGATGGCCGCCAGCAAACTGGCCTGGCGCTCGGTCAAGGCACTTCCGGAAGCACCAAAGTAGTGGTCGGCGGCAGCTTCCAGCCCAAACACCCCGGTATCCCACTCGGCCACGTTCAGGTACACCTCCAGAATCCGCTGCTTGCTCCAGAAGGTTTCGATCAGCAGGGTGAACCACGCTTCCAGCCCTTTGCGCAGCCAGCTGCGCCCACTCCATAGGAAAACGTTCTTGGCCGTTTGCTGGCTGAGCGTACTGGCCCCCCGCAGCCTCGAGCCATCGCGGCTGGCCTCCCAGGCACGACGCAGCTCCACCACATCGAAACCACGATGAATCGGGAAGCGTTGGTCCTCGGCGGCAATCACCGCCAGCTTGGCGTTATTCGAGAGATTGTCCCAACTACGCCACTGGTGCTGGATGGTGATGGGTTCGCGATGGACCCAGCTTTGTACCTTGCGTTCCACCATCACCATGGAACCCGGCGGCGGCACGAAGCGAAACAGCCACACCAGCGCCACCGAGAGCAGCACAAAGGCCAGCGCGCCACGCCAAACAAGACGCCAAAGCAGACGAAGAACTCGGCGCAGCGCGCGATTGACCATGTCTCGGTACCCTTAACGTTTCATGAGGTGCTCCGCATGATAGCGCAAATGGTCCTCGATGAACGAGGCGATGAAGAAGTAACTATGATCGTAGCCTGGCTGACGGCGCAGCGTTAGCGGGTGATCATGCTCGGCGCATACCGCTTCCAGACGCTCGGGCATCAGCTGCTCTTCCAGGAACTGATCGGCTTCCCCTTGATCGATGAACAACCGCTGCCGGGAAGCGCCATTGGCTACCAGCTCGCAGGCATCGTACTGGCGCCAGCGGGTCTGATCTTCCCCAAGGTAGCTGGTGAAGGCTTTTTGCCCCCAAGGGCAGTTCATCGGGTTCACGATCGGCGCAAAGGCCGATACCGAACGGAAGCGCCCCGGATGACGCAGCGCCAGGATCAATGCACCGTGCCCTCCCATGGAGTGCCCACTGATCGACTCGCGGCCATTGACCGGCAAATGCTGACGCACCACGGACGGCAGCTCTTCGACCACGTAATCGTACATGCGGTAGTGAGGCTTCCAGGGCGCCTGGGTGGCGTTCACGTAGAAACCTGCGCCAGACCCCAGATCGTAGCTTTCATGCTCGCCGGGCAACTCCGTGCCGCGCGGGCTGGTATCCGGACATACGATCGCCACGCCCAGCTCTGCCGCAATGCGGTGCGCGCCGGCTTTCTGCATGAAGTTTTCGTCATTGCAGGTCAACCCCGACAGCCACCACAGCAGGGGCACCCGCTCGTTTTCGGCTTGTGGCGGCAGGTACACCGCAAAGACCATGTCGCAGTCCAGGGCTCGGGAGTAGTGGCGGTAGCGCTTGTGCCAACCGCCAAAACTGCGGTTTGCCGACACCAGCTCCAACGTTTCACTCATGCTCATAGGCAGGCTCCTTAAACAGTGAAACGCGGCGGGTTGCCCCTACCGCGTTCGTTTATCCGGTTTCTTTCGCTAGGTGATACTCAGTAATGCAGGACGGTACGAATGCTCTTGCCTTCATGGAGCAGATCGAAAGCTTCGTTGATCTTCTCAAACGGCATATCGTGGGTGATAAAGTCGTCGATGTTAAGCTCGCCATTCATATAGCGATCCACGTAGCCCGGCAGCTCGCTACGGCCTTTCACACCACCGAATGCCGAGCCTTTCCAAACGCGGCCTGTCACCAGCTGGAAGGGACGGGTTGAGATCTCTTCGCCTGCGCCTGCCACGCCGACAATGATCGATTCACCCCAGCCTTTGTGGCAGCACTCAAGCGCTGAACGCATCACGTTGACGTTGCCGATACACTCAAACGAGTAGTCGACGCCGCCATCGGTCATATCAACGATGACCTGTTGGATCGGGTCACTGTAATCTTTGGGGTTGACGAAATCAGTCGCGCCGAACTGCTTGGCCAGCACAAATTTGTCTGGATTGACATCAATCGCGATGATTTTAGAAGCTTTCGCCATCACCGCCCCCTGAATCACCGCCAAGCCAATGGCACCCAAGCCGAACACGGCAACGGTAGAGCCGGGCTCTACTTTCGCGGTATTCATAACGGCACCAATACCCGTGGTAACACCACAGCCCAGCAGGCAGATTTTATCCATCGGCGCTTCTTTGGAGACCACCGCCAGCGATACTTCCGGCAACACGGTGTACTCACTAAACGTGGAGGTGCCCATGTAGTGGTGCAGCATTTTGCCGTCTAGCGAGAAGCGTGATGTGCCGTCTGGCATGACACCTTTACCTTGGGTCGCACGTACGCTACCACAGAGGTTGGTTTTACCTGAGAGGCAGAATTTACACTTGCCGCACTCGGCGGTGTAGAGCGGAATAACGTGGTCGCCAGGTTTCACGCTGGTAACACCTTCGCCCACTTCTTGAACAACGCCCGCGCCCTCGTGGCCCAGTACGGCTGGGAAGTTGCCCTCAGGGTCGGCACCGGACAGCGTAAAGGCGTCTGTGTGACACACGCTGGTGGCGGCCATTTTCACCAGCACTTCTCCCGCCTTCGGGCCTTCAACATCAATCTCAACCAGCTCAAGCGGCTTACCCGCTTCTAATGCAACCGCAGCACGTGATTTCATGCAAATCTCCCCGAGGTGTTGCGCAGCGACGTTCCACTGCCTGGGCGCAACAGCGCTCAATAAAGTGGATGGATAAACGTGGTTGAAGTGTAGGTCAGCTAGGCGAGAAAGATAAAGCGGGATACACTCACAAGATTATTGCTCCTGAGCAACAATCTCTTTAATTAAGGGTTCGCCATGCAGCGCTGGGATCGTATCGAAGCCTTCGTCGAGGTAGTCAGGCTGGGCACCTTTTCCGCCGCCGCTCGACACCTCAAAGTCTCTACCTCGCATATCAGCCGTTTGGTCAGTCAGCTAGAGAACCAGCTAGGCGTGCAGCTACTCTACCGCACCACGCGGCAGATTCGGCTGACCGATGCGGGGGCGCTTTACGTGGAGCACTGCCGTTATCTCTTCGAGGGACTGCGCAACGCCGAGCAGGCCATCAGCGAACTTCAAGCCAGCCCGCAAGGGCTGTTGAAGCTCACCTCGGCCACCACCTTTGGCGAGCGCTATATCGCGCCGCTGGTCAACGACTTCCAGCGTCTGCACCCCCAGTTGGAAGTACACATGCACTTTACCAATCGCCCGGTCGAGCTGATCGAAGAGGGGTACGACATTGCCATCCGAATGGGCGTGCTAAAAGACTCTAGCCTGATTGCCCGACGGTTGTGTGAGCGGCGGGAGTACGTAGTGGGCTCAAGCGCCTATTTTCGTCAGGCGCCCCGTCCCCACACGCTGGGCGAGCTGAGCCAACACCGCTGCCTGCTGGGGTCGCGCCCCAACTGGCTGTTCGAAGTGCACGGTCAGCGGCGAGAGGTCAAGGTAGAGGGGTGCTGGAGCAGCAACTCGGGGCCTGCCCTGCTGGATGCAGCCCTGAAAGGGCTGGGCCTGGCTCAGTTGCCGGATTACTACGTCGCTCCGCATCTGGCCAGTGGTGAACTGATCTCGGTGCTGGAACCCTTCCAGCACCACCGTACGGCGGTGTGGGCGGTCTACCCGCGCCACCGCCACTTGTCACCCAAGATTCGTCAACTGGTGGACTATCTGGTGGCCAATATCGGCCGCACCCTGCCCCAGGCCTGACACGCGCAGCCGGACTAACACTCGATGGCGTTGACCGCGAGCCCTCCCTTGGAGGTCTCCTTGTATTTGTCCTGCATGTCGCGTCCGGTATCGCGCATGGTCTTGATCACTTTATCCAGCGAGACGAAGTGGTCGCCATCACCATGCAGCGCCATACGGGCGGCATTGATGGCCTTGACCGACGCAATGGCATTGCGCTCGATACAGGGGACCTGCACCAGCCCCGCCACCGGGTCACAGGTCAGCCCCAGGTTATGCTCCAGGCCAATTTCCGCAGCGTTTTCTATCTGCCGCGGCGTACCGCCCAGCACTTCGGCCAGCCCGGCCGCCGCCATGGCGCACGCCGAGCCGACCTCCCCCTGGCAGCCCACCTCCGCCCCGGAGATCGAGGCATTCTTCTTGCACAGTATGCCCATGGCGCCCGCCGCCAACAGAAAATCGACCACGTCGGCATCGCAGGCGTCGGGTTCGAACTTCAGGTAATAGGCCAGCACCGCCGGAACGATACCGGCAGCCCCATTGGTGGGCGCCGTGACCATCCGCTTGCCGGCCGCGTTCTCTTCATTGACGGCCAGCGCAAACAGGTTGACCCAATCCATCACGCTGAAACTGCTGACGATCAGGCGCTGCTGGGCGGGCGGCGAAAGCAGTTGCTGATGCAGGGCGTTGGCGCGACGGCGCACGTTCAGCCCGCCGGGCAACCGACCGGTGGCTTTCAATCCGTTCTCGATACTGTCACGCATGGCGTGCCAGATCTTCAGCAGTTCGGTACGGATGGTGTCTTCGCTGCGCCAGGCTTTCTCGTTTTCCAGCATCAGCTGGCTGATACGCAAATCATTCGCCTGGCACAGTGCCAATAGCTCGTTACCCGATTCGAACGGATAAGGCAGCGCCGTCTTGTCCTCATCCAGCCCGCCCTGATCGGCACAGGCCTGGTCCACATAGAAGCCGCCGCCTAGCGAGTAGTAAGTGTTGGTCGCGATGACCCGCTCTTGCTGGTAGGCCGTGATCACCATGGCATTGGGATGAAAGGCCAGACAGGTCTCGTCCCACTCGATGTCTCGCGCACGGTCGAAGGGCAGCGAATGCCCATTGGGCAGCGTCAGTGGCGTCCCGTCGTCCAGCGCCGCCAGGCGTCCGGCAATGCTGTCGGGCTCGATGGACTCGGGCATTTCACCCATCAGGCCCATCACCACCGCATTGTCGGTGCCGTGGCCTACCCCAGTCGCGGCCAACGACCCGTGCAGCCGCACCACCAGCCGTGACACTGGCGCTTCCGGCAACGCCATCACGAAATCCCGCGCCGCGCGCATGGGCCCCACGGTATGCGAGCTGGACGGGCCAATGCCTATCCGAAACAGATCAAAGACGCTAATTGCCATGGTGACACCCGCCCCTCAACGGTCGTTATTGCTTGCATGTGGTTACTTTGCAGTGTTGCTCGCCATTCGTCGAGACATTCACAGCATATTCCGCCCGGCGCTCTGTCAAAAGCTCTTTCTGTTGAGACAGTACACGACGGGGCCACTCAGCGGCGGGCGAATTAACCGCCTGCTGTCCCAGTGGTTTTGCGCCATCACCCGCCCCGCTATCCAGCGGCATTTCATTTTTTACATCCCGCTATACGTAAAGCCATTTGCGCCCCCTTGACCATCCACGTAGTGTCGTCCCCCACACTGCTTTGGGCAATTTTGCTAAAAAACAACCAACTGACGACACAAACGTTATGAATACACCAAACAATCGTGAAAATACGCTAAAACGCGGGGCGTTCACTCGCTTCCTGGATAGCGTCGAATGGCTGGGCAACTTGCTGCCTCACCCGGTGACACTGTTCGCCATCCTGTGTGTGCTGGTGGTGGTCGGCAGCGGCATTGCGGGGGCGCTAGGGGTATCGGTAGCCGACCCACGCCCAGCCAATGAAGGCGAGTGGATTGCCGTCAATTCATTGCTCAACGCCGAGGGCCTGCGCCGCCTGGTCACCGAAATGGTGACCAACTTCACCAGTTTTGCGCCCTTGGGTACCGTGCTGGTGGCCATGCTGGGGGTGGGTGTGGCCGAGCACTCGGGCCTGCTGTCGGCCAGCATGCGCGCGCTGGTACTCAACCGCTCACCGCCCATCGTCACCTATGCCGTGGTATTTGCGGGCATCATGTCGAACATGGCAGCCGAGCTTGGCTATGTGGTGCTGATTCCGCTGGCGGCGATGATCTTTCATTCGCTGGGCAGACATCCGCTGGCCGGTTTGGCAGCCGCGTTTTGTGGCGTCTCCGGCGGCTACAGCGCCAACCTCTTGATCGGTACCGTCGACCCGCTGCTCTCGGGCATCACTCAGGAAGCCGCTCGTCTGCTGGACCCGGCGTATATCGTCGGGGCCGAAGCCAACTGGTTCTTCATGTTTGCCAGCACCTTTTTCGTCACCCTGATTGGCGGCCTGGTCACGGAACGCATCGTCGAGCCGAAGCTGGGCAAGTTCGATACGGCCTATGCCGACAGCGGTATCGATCAGCAGCGCATGGAGGGCCTGTCCGACACCGAAAAGCGGGCGCTGAAGGGCACCGGCCTGGCCACTCTGGCACTCATCACCCTGGTGGCCATCATGGTGGTGCCTGAAGGCGGCATTCTGCGCGACCCCGAGACCGGGCTGATCAGCGGCTCCCCCTTCCTGCGCGGCATCGTGGTGATCGTGGCCGTTTCGTTCAGCGTGCTGGGCTTCATCTATGGTCGCTTGGCAGGCACCATGCACAATGACCGCGATGTGGTGGACGCCATGGCCAAGAGCATGAGCAGCCTGGGCCTCTATATCGTGCTGGTCTTTTTTGCCGCTCAGTTCGTGGCGCTGTTCAACTGGAGCAACTTTGGCACGGTGACCGCCATTGCCGGGGCCGACCTGCTGGAGTCCCTGGGGCTGCGCGGGCCTGGACTATTTGCGCTGTTCATCATCATGTGCGCCTTCATCAACCTGTCGCTGGGCAGCGCATCGGCGCAGTGGGCCGTGACGGCCCCCATCTTCGTACCCATGCTGATGCTGATGGGCTACGCCCCGGAAGTGATTCAGGCCGCCTACCGGATCGGCGACTCGGTCACCAACCTGATCACCCCGATGATGAGCTATTTCGGGCTGATTCTCGCGGTGGCGACCCGTTATCGTAACGACATGGGCATCGGCACGCTGGTCGCTCTCATGCTGCCTTACACGCTGTTCATGCTGATCGGTTGGAGCGCGCTGTTCTTTATCTGGGTGTTTATTCTTGGCTTGCCGGTTGGTCCAGGCTCTGCCACTTACTACACGCTCTAAGCTTTAAACGGCATAACATAAAAAGCCCGCCGTTCTCTGAACGGCGGGCTTTTTGGTCTTCGTGGCTACTCTATTTCACCACTCACTCTTCACTACTCGCGGCTTTACTCGTCCAGGAAGGAACGCAGCGGCTCGGAACGGCTGGGATGACGCAGCTTGCGAAGCGCCTTGGCTTCGATCTGGCGGATCCGCTCTCGGGTCACGTCGAACTGCTTGCCGACTTCTTCCAGGGTGTGATCGGTATTCATGTCGATACCGAAACGCATGCGCAGCACCTTCGCTTCGCGAGCGGTCAAACCACCGAGGACGTTACGGGTCGCTTCGATCAGGCCTTCGCCGGTCGCCATATCGATGGGCAGCAGCATGGTGCTGTCCTCGATGAAGTCGCCCAGATGAGAGTCGTCGTCATCACCAATCGGCGTCTCCATGGAGATCGGCTCCTTGGCGATCTTGAGCACCTTGCGCACCTTGTCTTCCGGCATTTCAAGACGCTCGCCCAGCTCTTCAGGCGTCGGCTCACGGCCCATTTCCTGCAGCATCTGACGAGAGACACGATTGAGCTTGTTGATGGTCTCGATCATGTGGACCGGAATACGAATGGTCCGCGCCTGATCCGCGATGGAGCGCGTAATGGCCTGACGAATCCACCATGTCGCGTAGGTGGAGAACTTGTAGCCACGGCGATACTCGAACTTGTCCACCGCCTTCATCAGACCGATATTGCCTTCCTGAATCAGATCCAGGAACTGCAGGCCACGGTTGGTGTACTTCTTGGCGATCGAGATCACCAGGCGCAGGTTGGCCTCGACCATCTCTTTCTTGGCCCGGCGCGCCTTCGCTTCACCGATGGAGAGCTTGCGGTTGACTTCCTTCAGGTCCGCCACCGTCAGCTGCACCATGTCTTCCTCGAACGCAATCTTGCGCTGAGAACGTGCGATGTCGGCACGCAGTGGCTCAAGACGGTCGGCATACTTGGGCTGCGCTTCCTGGAAAGCGTCCAGCCACGACGAATCCGACTCATGCCCCGGGAAGGACTTGATGAAGATCTTGCGCGGCACCTTGGCTTTCTTGACGCACAGCTGCATGACCGCCTTTTCCTGGGCACGCACCTGCTCCACGCTGATGCGGATCTGCCCCACCAGACGCTCGAAGTGCTTGGGCACCAGTTTGATGGGCGAGAACAGCTCGGCCAGACGCGCCTGCTCGGCCTTCAGCTCGCTACTGCCACGGCCAAACTTGGCCAGCGCCGCTTCGACGGCAGCATTTTGCTCACGGATCTGCTCGAAACGCGCCTTGGCTTCTTCCGGGTCCGGGCCACCTTCGCTGGCGGTGGTGTCCTCGTCATCATCGTCGCTGTCGATATCCTCGTCATCGCTCAGCTCGGCATCGACTTCCGGCTCGGGGGCTTCCGCTTCGGCCACCCCGGGAATGCCTTCATCGGGGTCGATGAAACCGGAGAACAGGTCGGAAAGGCGCCCCGGCGCCTCCTCGTCCTGGGTCGCGTCGTAGGCTTCGAGGATGGAGGCAACGGCACCGGGCAGGTACGCAAGCGCCGACATGACTTCCCGCGTGCCCTCTTCGATCCGCTTGGCGATTTCGATTTCGCCTTCACGGGTCAGCAGCTCCACCGTGCCCATCTCACGCATGTACATGCGGACAGGGTCAGTGGTGCGACCGACGTCGCTTTCCACGGCGGCGAGTGCCGCAACGGCCTCTTCCGCAGCGGATTCGTCCGCGGAGTGATCCGACATCATCAAAGTGTCTTCATCTGGCGCTTCTTCAACGACACTGATACCCATGTCGTTGATCATGCCAATGATGTCTTCCACTTGATCCGGGTCGGCGATATCCTCGGGTAGATGGTCGTTGACCTCGGCATAGGTCAGGTAGCCCTGTTCCTTGCCGCGCGCGATCAACTCCTTCAGACGTGACTGCTGCTGCGCATTTCCAGCCATAGAAACCCTATCTCGACGAAGAAGAATGAAACACCTGGGCCGCTGAATCGATTAAACTCAACAAGCCGAGCAGTATAGCGTAAATAGCTGGATTTTTTCCAGCGAAACGTATTTCCGCGATCATTCAGGTGTGTTAGGTTGTTCGGTTAGCCAATACTTGGCGGCATAACCTCTATGTGGCCCTGAAGTGCGAGATTTCAACCCCTCACCTCTTGCAACCACCTTGTGCATTAGCGGCCCTGGGTCAACTCCATCACCAACCCGGCCAACCGCTGCCGCTGCTCCTTATCCAGCTTTTGCCCTGAGCGCTCCAGCGCCAGCAAGGCATCGTACTCTTCCTGCGGCGAACGCTTGCGCTGCTTCTCGATCAGGTGTTCGACCAACCCGGTCAGCTCGTCCTCACGGGTCGCCCTGGGAATCAGCAGCTCACGCGCGGCCAACTCTGCCAGCACACGCCCCTCATCACTGCCCTGAAAGTGCGCCAGCACCACTTGCGGGCTGCGGTAGCGTCCGGCGCGCAGCAGGGCAATCAGGTCACGGCACAGCGATGCCTGAGGATCCTGGCCAGGCAGCCAATCCTGCGTTTCCGGCAGAACGGCCACCAGCGTCGGCTCATGCAGCAACAGCTGCACGATACGCCCTACGGTGGAGAGCGCCCGCGAGGTGTTCGCCTGACGCGACGACCGACCACCGCGCGGGCGAACCTGCTCTTCCGGCGGCGCCTGCGCATCGACCGGCTCCCACTGCGGCGACACCCTGGAGGCTGCTGCCACGCGTTTGTCCAGCAACCCCTGCAACTGCGCCCGGGACAACCCACTGCGCTTGGCGAGCGTCTCCAGCAGCAGCGACTTCAGCATGCCTTCCGGGACCTTCTGCAGCGCCTCCAGCACGTGACTGGCGAAGCGCTCGCGCCCTTCCACGGTCTGCAAGTCGCGCCCTTGGGCAGCCTGCTCGAACAGAAACTCCGACAGCGGCATGGCACAGGTCACGCGGTCTTCGAAGGCCTCGCGACCCTCGCGGCGCACCAGCGAATCCGGGTCATCCCCTTCCGGCAAGAACAGAAACCGTGCCTCGCGGCCATCGATCATCTGCGGCAGCGCGGTTTCCAGCGCACGGCTGGCTGCCTGACGCCCGGCGCGGTCACCGTCGAAACAGAACACCACGCGACTGACCAGGCGGAACAGGCGCGTCAGGTGGTCTTCGGTGGTGGCGGTGCCCAGCGTGGCCACGGCGTTATGAATGCCGTACTGCGCCAGCGCCACCACGTCCATGTAACCTTCGACCATCACCAGCTGTTCCAGCTTGCTGGTCGCCTGACGCGCCTCGTACAAGCCGTACAGCTCGCGCCCCTTGTGGAAGACGGGCGTCTCCGGCGAGTTGAGGTATTTGGGCTGCTCATCCCCCATGACCCGACCGCCAAAGGCGATGGTCCGACCGCGCAAATCGCGTATCGGAAACATCACCCGGTCGCGGAAGCGATCATAAGTGCGCCCAGTGTCCTCACGGTGAATCAGCAGACCGTACTCGATCTGCACCGACTCACCGATGCCCTTGGCGCTCAGATGCTGCTTCAGCGCCTCCCAACCGCCGGGGGCATAGCCAATCCCGTAGGTGGTCATTACGTCTGGCGAAAGGCCACGCCCCTGCAAGTAGCGCTGGGCCGCCCACCCCTCCTGCATTTTCAATCGTTCGCGATAGAAGCTGGCCGCCACCTCGAGAAGATTGACACCTTCCTTGCGTTTTTTCTCCCGCTGCTGGGCACGCGGGTCGTCCGTCCCTTCCCTGGGCACGTCCAGCCCCAGCCGCCCGGCCAGTTGCTCGACCGCCTCGGGAAAGGGCAGCTTGTCGTATTCCATCAAAAAGCGTAGCGCATTACCGTGGGCACCACAGCCAAAGCAGTGATAGAACTGCTTGTCGGCACTGACGGTAAACGAAGGTGTTTTTTCCTGATGGAAAGGACACAGGCCGGAAAAATTACGGCCCGCTTTCTTGAGCTGTACGCGCTCCCCCACCACTTCGACCACGTCGACGCGGCCAAGCAGATCGTCAATAAATCGCTGTGGAATTTGACCTGCCATGGGCTGAGGGCATCCTCGCGCAACACGCTTGTGGGCGGGTCTAACGTCATCAGGCCACGCGCCTGATCACCTTAAACCGCGTAAAACAGACAACACGAAAACGAAAAACAAACGGCCACCTGGTGGCGGCCGCTTGGCATCCCTCTTGAGACAACCAGCCAACTGCTCTGGCTCTCTCCAGGTACGGATCAATAGAGCCGTTCGAAACGCTTACGCTCACGCTGCAACTTCTTGGCGTGACGTTTTACGGCAGCTGCCGCTTTGCGCTTGCGCTCAGCAGTCGGCTTCTCGTAGTACTCGCGACGACGTACTTCAGACAGAACGCCAGCTTTTTCGCAAGAACGCTTGAAGCGACGCAGGGCGACGTCAAACGGCTCGTTATCACGTACTTTTACAGAAGGCATTAAGCACTCACCTACCTTAAGGAGTCTTGAGTTCGGATAGTACGCACACCGAACAAGACGGTGTACGACCCAGTTTTACAGCGCACAGTAGTCTAGTCGTGGTTGGCCATCTTTGCAAATGCTTACGCCCAGCGGGCACGACAATGCTAGACTAGCCGATTTCGAGTACCTGCCTTTTCAATCAGATGAGTGCTTTTGCCATGCGTGTACTGGGCATCGAGACATCCTGCGACGAAACCGGCGTCGCCATTTACGACACGGCCTACACCGGCGGCCAGGGTCTGCTGGCCGATGCCCTGTACAGCCAGATCGCCATGCACGCCGAATATGGCGGCGTGGTGCCCGAACTGGCCTCTCGGGATCACACACGCAAGCTGCTGCCGCTCATCGAACAGGTATTGAAAGAGGCCCATCTTTCCCGCCACGACCTGGATGGCATCGCCTATACGGCGGGCCCGGGATTGGTGGGTGCGCTGATGGTCGGTGCCAGCACCGCCCATGGTATGGCCAGGGCGCTGAACATTCCCGTACTGGGGGTGCATCACATGGAAGGCCACCTGCTGGCGCCCATGCTGGAGGAGCAGGCTCCTGCCTTTCCCTTCGTGGCCCTGCTGGTCTCCGGCGGCCACACCCAGCTGGTGGAAGTACAGGGGCTGGGTTGCTATCGACTCCTGGGCGAATCGGTAGACGATGCGGCCGGTGAGGCCTTCGACAAGGCCGCCAAGATGCTGGGCCTGGCGTACCCAGGCGGCCCGCTGGTGGCCAAACTGGCCGAACAGGGCGACCCTAAGCGCTTTCGCTTCCCGCGCCCCATGACCGACCGCCCCGGGCTCGACTTCAGCTTTTCAGGCCTGAAGACCCACACCTTGACGACGATTCGCCAGCTGGAAGCCGCAGGCGAGCTGGACGAACAGGCCAAAGCCGACGTGGCACGCGCCTTCGAAGAGGCCGTCGTGGATACGCTGGTCATCAAATGCCGCCGAGCCCTGGACGAGACCGGCCTGAAACGCATCGTGATGGCAGGTGGTGTGAGTGCCAATACGCGGCTGCGCGAGCGCCTGGCCCTGGAGACCCAAAAGCGCCAGGCCCGTGCCTATTACCCCCGTGGGCGCTTCTGCACCGACAATGGCGCCATGATTGCCTATGTGGGCGCCCAGCGTCTGGCGGCAGGAGAACGCGACGACAGCGGTATCATGCAGGCTACACCACGCTGGCCACTGGACACGCTGACAGCGCCCCTCAGCACCACCCGATAACCCGTTGGCCTATTTGCGCAGCGGGGGCTCTTCCCCCTGCCGCCAACGACGAATATTGAGCACATGACGGGTCAGTACCAGCAGGCTGAACCCGCCCACCACGATCATATAGTCAGGCGCCAGCCAGGCGCACAGCAGGGGCACCAACAGCGCGCTCGCAACCGACGCCAGCGCGGCGGTACCCAACCGCCACGCCATCAGCGCCCAGGCAAGGGCGCCGAGCAGCGCAACGCTGGGCACCAGCACCAGCAACACCCCGAAGGCGCTGGCGACGGCCTTGCCACCTCGAAACCCATACCAGAGCGGGAAACTGTGGCCCAGCAGTACCGCCAGCCCTACCAGCCCTTGCCACATAATCGGCAAGGCCAGCCACTTGGCCGCCAAGACCACCGGCACCGCCTTCAAGGCATCCAACGCCAGGGTGGCCGCCGCCAGCCGGGGGCCATACAGCCGTAACACGTTGGAAAACCCGGGGTTACAGGAACCGCAAAAGCGCGGGTCGGCCACGCCTGCCCAACGGCATACGCTCACCGCCGCCAGCCAGCTGCCGCTCAAGTACCCCAAGACGATCCACAGCATCCCCTGCTTACCCTGCCCCTCATCAGCCAGCGCCGCCGCCTGAACTGTCGTTTATGGTCGTCCTCAAGTACAATCGCCCGCTTGTCGACGCTGGGGAATGACCTGTGGACCGCATATTGATTGAAGCACTCACCGTAGAAACCGTGATTGGCGTATACGATTGGGAGCGCACTATCACGCAATCGCTGAGCCTGGATCTCTCCCTGGCCACGGACATCCGGCCTGCCGCCGCCACCGATGATTTGCGCCTGACTCTCGATTATGCCGCGATCTGCCAGCGAATCCAGCAGTTCGCCGACGAGCATCAGTTTGCACTGGTCGAAACCTTTGCCGAGCGGCTGGCCGTCAGTTTGCAGCACGAGTTCCCGATCAGCTGGCTGCACCTGCGTGTGCGCAAGCCCGGCGCGGTGCCCCAGGCGGCCAGTGTCGGCCTGGAAATCACCCGCGGCAGCCTGCCAAAGGCTAGCAAGGATAGCGACCCATGAACCTGGTCACGCTTAGCCTGGGCAGCAATATCGACCCGGAAAAACACATCCGCCTGTGCCTGGACGCCCTGGCAGAGACGTTTGGCGAACTGCAGATATCGCGCATTTTCGAGAGCGAGCCGGTCGGCTTCAAGGATAGCCGCAATTTCTACAATCTGGTGGTGGCGTTCCATAGCGACTGGTCCGTGGCCAGACTGCAGGCTTGGGCCAAGGCATTGGAAATGGCCCATGGGCGGACGCCCGACATGGTCAAGTGTAGCCCGCGCGCCCTGGATATCGACCTGCTGACCGTGGGGGACGCCTGCGGCGTGATAGATGATGTGGCCCTGCCGCGGGCTGAAATCACCCAGAGCGCTTTCGTACTGCAACCCTTGGCCGAGCTGCTGCCCGACGAACGGCACCCCCGCTGTCATACGCCTTATGCCACGCTGTGGCAGCGTTTCACCTTGGGTCGTCAGCGGCTGTGGGCCATCGACTTTCAGTGGCAGGGGCGCTTCGTTTCCCAGGCCGACCCCTTGCCGCGCCAGGTCCAAGCGCGCTAAAGCGCTGCCGCCACGGCCCCGCGCCGCCGTTGACGCAGCGCCTCCCCCAAGGCGGCCCCTCGGTAACCTTCGCCCATCAATACCTGAGGACTGACCGCGCAGGCAGCTTGCCAGGCCGCCTCCAGCACGGGGCGCAAGCCAGGCGCAAGCTGCTCCAGCAACTGCAGTTGCGCGCTGACCTGGGCAGGCTTGCGCCAGCCATCCAGGCGCTCCAGCCAGCACAGCACTTTCTCGGCTTCCAGCGGGGCTGCCAGCAGCGCCTTGGTCGAGGCGGCATGGCGTGCCAGCTGCGCAACGCTATTGGGCAGCTTCAAACGCACGGTCAGGGCCTCGCGCTGTGACTCGCTCAGCACCGACACCAGCAGCGCATAGCGCCAGTGCGCCAGCGGCGGCTCGCGCTGTTCGGGAGCTGCCTGCATGGCCTTCAGGGCCTGAGCCAGACACGCTTTCGCTGCCAGCTCAGGCCACCACGCCGCCAACGCATCACACGCGGCCAGGGTCGTGAAATAGCACTCGGGGCTGGGTTCGGCCAGCGCCTTCTCGGTCTCGACCCACACGCGCTCGGCTGCCAGATGCGCCAGCTCTCCGCTGCGGCTGACCGCGCGCATCAAGTCCAGAGTATCCGGCGCCACGGCAAACCCCATGGCGGCATAGCGGGCTAAAAAACGCGCAGTACGCAGTACGCGCAAGGGGTCTTCACTGAAGGCAGGGGAGACATGGCGAAGCCAGCGCTGCTCGATGTCCCGCTGGCCGTGATAAGGGTCGATCAAATGCCCATCCGCCGCCTGGGCGATGGCATTGATAGTCAGATCCCGACGGGAGAGATCCTCTTCCAGCGTCACGTCGGGGCTGGCGTGCACCTCGAACCCGCCATACCCGTGGCCCGACTTGCGCTCGGTACGCGCCAGCGCATACTCCTCCTGGGTAGCCGGGTGCAGGAATACCGGAAAATCGCGCCCGACGGGTTTGAATCCACGCTGTTGCATCATTTCGGGGGTTGCCCCCACCACCACCCAGTCGTGATCCACCACGGGCCATCCCAACAGCTCGTCCCGCACGGCCCCACCTACGCGGTAGACCTCCAGCCCTTGGGTGTATGCATCCAGCTGAAACATCAGCGACCTCCCTGCTGGCTGGGCACACTGACACGCTGGCCGCTCTCCAGCACCAGCGCGCTCAGCGAGCCACCCCACACGCACCCGGTATCGATCCCGTGCACATCCACCTTCGCGCCGGGGGTGCGCCCCTCCAGCGCCGCCCAGTGGCCAAACAGCAGGCGCAGATCGTCGGCACGGGGAAACTGGAACCAGGGCGCAAAGCCCGCAGGCGCACTCTCCACCCCCTCCTTGGCAGCAAAATCGAGCCGCTCCTGGGCATCGATGAAGCGCATCCGAGTGAACACATTGACGATGCAGCGCAGCCTGTCCATGCCTTCGAGCTGGTCGTGGAAGCGGTCAGGCTGATTGCCGAACAGTTGGCTCAGAAAAGCTCCCGCCTGCTCGCTGCCCAGCGCTGCTTGTACTTCTCCGCTCAGTGCCAGCGCCTGTTCGGCACTCCAACTGGGCAGCAGCCCGGCGTGGGTCATCAGCGTGTTATCGGCCTGTACCGCCAGGGGAAGGCTTTGCAGCCAGTCCAGCAAACCGTCACGGTGCGGCGAAGACAGAATGTCGTCCAGCGTGTCGTGGCGCTTGAGCTTGCCGCCCCCCCGTGCCACCACCAGCAGGTGGAAGTCGTGGTTCCCCAGCACGCTGCGTGCGGCGCTGCCCAGCGCTTTCACTTCCTGCAGGCAGGCCAGGGAGCCAGGCCCCCGGTTGATCAAATCGCCCACCAGCCAGAGCGTATCGCGGGCGGGATCAAAGCTGATTTTATCCAGTAAGGCGACAAACTCGGCATGACATCCATGCAGGTCGCCAATGACATAAGTGCTCATGGGTAAAGGCCTGTTAACGCATTGACGGAGTTGGCTGGCGTGGGCGGCTTGTCGCGCATGGAAAACCGCCGACGAAGGCTCCCGCCTCAATGCAGCTGGCGGGGCACCGCTAACCGAAAGGGCGAGACGGGCACATCGAACGCCCGCTGGGTGTAGGTGTTCAACAAGGTGTAAGCACCCTCCATGACACCTACCGGGGTTTGCAGTATCGCTCGGCTGGTATAGCGGAACCGTTGCCCCGGGCCAATCAGCGGCTGCTGACCCACCACGCCCTTGCCGCGCACTTCCTGGCTCTCGCCATTGCCCTGGGTGATTTTCCAGTAGCGTGCCATCAGCTGCACGCTATGGGGGCTTTGGTTGTGCACCGTCACGGTGTAGCTGAACACGTAGCGGGCCTCGCTGGCACTCGACTCGGCGTCCTGAAACTCTGGCGTGACGCTGACCTCGATCTCCAGCCCGCTCACGCGTCACCACTCCGCTGTTCCACGTCCTCATGGGCGGCCACATGATTGGCGATGGTCACGTATTCCGCCACGGTCAGGGTTTGCGGGCGCCGGGCAGGGTCGATGCCCAACGCTTCCAGGGCCTCTGCACTGACCCGCCCCTTCAGGTTGTTGCGCAGCGTCTTGCGGCGCTGCCCAAAGGCCAGCTTGACCAGCTCGAAAAGCAGGGCCGGATCATCGGCCACCTGGGGTAGCGATGCATGGGGCGTCAGCCGCACGATGGCGGAATCGACCTTGGGGCGGGGCACGAAGGCTTCCGGTGGCACGATGAACAGCTGGTCCACCTGACAGTAATACTGCGCCATCACCGAGAGCCGCCCCCAATCGGTACTGCCGGGCTCGGCCGCCAGGCGCTCCACCACCTCTTTTTGCAGCATGAAGTGCATATCGGCGATGGCTGACCCCATGGTCAGCAGGTGCACGATCAGCGGCGTCGAAATGTTGTAAGGCAGATTCCCCACCACGCGCAGCGGCTGGCCGTCGCCCTTGAGGGCGGCAAAATCGAACTTCAGTGCGTCGCCTTCGTGAATCACGAATTCGGGGTAGTTGAAAAACTGCACCCGCAACCCCGGAATCAGATCTCTATCCAGCTCGATGACTTCCAGCTTGCCGGTCGCTTCCAGCAAGGGAGCAGTGAGCGCGCCCTGGCCGGGACCGATTTCGACCAGCCGATCGCCTTCACGCGGCCCGATGGCACGGACAATCCGTGAAATGATTCCGAGATCACGAAGAAAGTTTTGACCGAAGCGTTTACGAGCACGGTGCTGCTGGGGCACTTGAGACATCTAACAGTGTTCCTTGGAGGGTTGATTCATGGGGCGGCCTGAGAGGAGGCACGCTGGGTGGCCAGCCGCTGGGCGAGTGCCACCGCCACGCCCAGGCTGGAGGGGTTGGCAATACCGCGGCCTGCCAGGTCCAGCGCCGTGCCATGGTCCACCGAGGTGCGTACCAGCGGCAGCCCCAGGGTGATGTTGGCAGCCTGACCAAAGCCTGCGTATTTTAGCACTGCCAGGCCCTGGTCGTGATACATCGCCAGTACCGCATCGACCCCCGCCAGATGGCGTGGGGTAAACAGGGTATCGGCCGGAAACGGGCCTTCCACGTTCAGGCCCTCGGCACGCAGCGCCTGCAGGGTGGGCGTGATGATTTCCAGCTCTTCGCGGCCCAGGTGACCATCTTCACCCGCATGGGGGTTGAGCCCACACACCGCCACCCTGGGCTGGGCGATACCAAATTGACGCTGCAGGTCCGCCACCAGCAGACGGCTGATGCGCGCAATGCGCTCGCCGGTGATGGCATCCGCCACATCGCGCAGCGGCAGATGGGTGGTCACCAGTGCAACTCGCAGGTCGCTTTCGCCCTGCCACTGTGGCGACGTGGCGTGCAGCGCAGCGTCCGTGGCCAACAGCATGACCACCTCATCCACGCCGCAGGCGTCCCGCAGCCACTCGGTGTGGCCCGTGAAGTGCGGGTAGCCACCTTCGATGATCACGCCCTTGTGCAGCGGGGCAGTCACCATGGCCGCCGCGTGTCCGGCCAGGCAGGCATTCACTGCCGTCTGCAGGGTGTCCAGCACATAGCCTGCATTGGCAGGGTCCAGCACGCCGGGCGTGGCCGGTGCGCGCAAGGCGACAGGCCACACCACCAGGCGCCCTGGCGAGGAGACCTGCTGGCTGCCCGGCTCGGCGACCACGATCTCCACCGTGAGCGCGAGCAACGCCGCCCGCTGGGCGAGCAGCGTCGGGTCACCTACCGCCACGGTGTTGTTCAGACGCCCCTGTGCCGCCAGCATCAGCGTCAGCTCGGGGCCGATACCGGCGGGCTCCCCGGTGGTGATCAGCAGCGGCAGCGACATTACAGGCGAATGTCCACGAAGGCCTGTTCGCGAATTTCACGCTGCCATACTTCCAGCTCTTCATTGGCACGACGCTGGAAGATGGCCTGGCGC
The DNA here is from genome assembly GCF_050709225.1 of Halomonas sp. KM007. Classification (NCBI taxonomy): domain Bacteria; kingdom Pseudomonadati; phylum Pseudomonadota; class Gammaproteobacteria; order Oceanospirillales; family Halomonadaceae; genus Halomonas; species Halomonas sp. KM007. The sequence goes on from NZ_CP136131.1 coordinate 1,032,126, forward strand.
ACCTGCTCGCGACGGCTCTCTTCGGTCACGTCCTGACGGCGACGCTCCAGCACTTCGATCACGTGGTAGCCAAACTGCGAGCGCACCGGCTCGGACAGCTGGTTGGGGCCGAGCGAGTTCATGGCCTCTTCGAAGGCAGGCACCGTCTGGCCGGGGCGCACCCAGCCCAGGTCGCCGCCGTTCATGCCGCTTCCCCGGTCATCACTGAGTTCACGGGCAACGGTGGCAAAGTCTTCGCCCTGCTGCAGGCGCTGGCGAGCCTGCTCTGCACGGCTACGCGCTTGCGCTTCGTCTCGGGTGGGCGTCAGCTCGACCAGCACGTGGCGCGCGCGGGTCTCTTCGATGAACGACTGGCCCTGCTGAGAGGGCTGCTGCTCGAGAAAGCGCTCCACTTCCCGGTCCGACACGGAAACCCGCTGGCTGATCTGACGCTGCTGCACCTGGCGCATCAGCATTTCGCGCCGTATTTCCTCACGCACGCTGGCCAGACTCATGCCATCGGCTTCCACGGCATCGGCAAACTGATCCAGGCTCATGCCATTGGACTCGGCAATGGTACGCAGCTGACGGTTAAGCTCGGTGTCGTCCACGCTCAGGTTGGCGCGGCTGGCCATCTGCAGCTGAATTTCGTCCATCACCATGCGCTCCAGCACCTGCTGGGCCAACTGGCTGCGGGGCGGCAGTTGCCCGCCTTGAGCGGCCGCCTGCTGTTCGATTTGCGCGATGCGGTCGTTCAGCTCGCTGCGCATGATGACACCATCGTTGACAACGGCCACGACGCTATCCAGCGGCTGACGCTGCGCGGATTCGAAGCTCTGGGCCTGAACGCTCAACGGTACCAGGGCAGCACCGGCACCCAGGCACAGGGTCATCATGGTGCCCGCCGAAAGCAGTCTTGCCCGCTGGGAGAGCTTGCGGGTCCGCAGGATCTTTCTGATCGTCATAAAAAGTCTCTTTCAGTCGCCATTCAAGGTGATCGTTAAAGGGGTGTGGGGCGGTAGCCAGGGATCGCCTGCTCAAAGTAGCTGTCGGCCTGTTGACCAACACCGCCAAGACCACGGAAGACAAAGCGCAAGAACAGCCCACGGTCACTAAAGTCGTCTTCCACTCTGGCGGTATCGTTGTCGTCTATCCACTCCCGCCAGACAAGCTGTACGCCGTAGCAGCAGTCGTTCCACTGCAAGCCCGCCAACTGCTCCAGAGGACGATCGTTGGTTTGATCGTGCAGGTAGCGGCCAATCAAATCAATCCTTGGGCTGGCTTTCCAGGCCAGCGACAGGTCCCACTCTTCACGACTGTAGTCGCGGAAGCCGTCGTCGCCGGGCACCACGGAAGGATCGAACCCTTCGATCTCCCAGCGGTAGCCAAGGTTCACTACGTGGCCGTCCGGATGGCGATAACGTACATCGACACTGGAGCGTTCGGTCTGCTCACGCTCGTCGTCGTAGAGCCATTCATAGCCCGTGCTCCAGCGGTCGTTGACCTGCCAGTCCAGACGGGTCACCAGCGGCGAGCGGTCTCGCGTGGCCTGATAGCGGCTCAGCGGATTGGCATTGGGAGCATCCTCCGGACGCGGCGGCAGCGTGCTCGGGTCACCGTCACTGTCGATACGCCGCTCGGCAAAATAGAGGCTCTGGCCAACGCCCAGCGTCAAACGATCACGTCCGGCGCTGTCTTCGATCAACCGGGACTGCACGCCCAACGAGACGCGATTCAGATCACCGACCCGGTCAGTCCCCGAGAAGCGGTGCGGGGACCAGAGCTGATCCCAGGAGAACGCCCGTTCACGGCTATCGAAGTCCGGCAGCTGGGTCTGGTTGGTACGCGGCACGTAGGCGTAGTTGATACGGGGCTCGAGAGTCTGGCGATAGTCACGCCCGCCCAGCTCAAGCTCACGCTCGAAGACCAGCCCACCGTCGATGGAGGTGATGGCGACGCTACGCGAGGGCGACGTATCGCGGTCCGTGATACGGTCGCCGTAATCCAGTTCGTAGGCGGTATGCCACAGCTCGCTGCGCGGTTCGATATAGCCCCAGGGCTGCTCATAGCGCCAGCCCACGCTGGGGGTCAGGTGCAGGCGGGTACCAATGGCGGCTTCCCGCTCGGGGACCCGCCGTTCGTCCACGTCACGCCAGAAATAGGTCGCGTTGGAGCGCCACTGGGTATAAAACCCGCTGCCCAGCTGCCAGTCCGAGTTGGCGGTCAGGCTGGGCAGGCGGTAGAAAGGGCGATCGGTATCGCTGAGCGGGTCTTCCAGGCGCTGAAACCCTTGGGCCCTGGCGTCCAGCTGCCAGCGCTCGCCGCGGTAGTCCACCTGCGCCAGGCGCTCCATGCTGACCCGGTCGCCGCTGCCGAACTCACCACCAAAGTCGTCGAAATAGCGCCCATCGCTGGCCGCTCCGTAGCGCAGTTGATAGTTACTGCGTGGGGCCAAGGCCCCGGCGTGCTGCGCATCGATGTACCAGCGTTCTTCGCCTTCGAAGCGATTGTCCCCGGTGCTGCTGCCACCATCGCTGCCCAGGAAACCACCCTCCACGATCCCCTGGCTTTGCTCGAACAGGTAGCGATACTCGCCATTGAGCAGCAGCCCACGGTCCGACATCCAGCGCGGTGTTATGGTGGCGTCATGGTTAGGCGCAATGTTCCAGTAGAACGGCTGAGCATAGTCAAAGCCGTCACTGGAGAAGCTCAGCGTGGGCGACAGCAGCCCCGTGTGGCGGCGGTCATCGATGGGAAAACGCAGCCAGGGCCAGTAGAAAATCGGCACGTCCTTGACCTGCAGGCGCGCGTGGCGTGCCGTGCCGAATCCGGTGGCCTGGTTCAATTGGATATCGCTACCCACCAGTTGCCAGCTGTTGGCACCCGGATCACAGGTAGTGAAGGTGGCATCGCGCAGGCGATACTGCTCTTCTCCGGTTTGCTCCAGTTGACTGGCCTGACCGCGCAGGTGCTGGTCATAGAGCACGTAATGGCTATTGCGCAGCGAGGCGCGATCTTCGTTGAGCATCAGCGTGGCCTGTTCACCACGCACCATGGCCTGACCGTCGCGGATGACCAGATCACCTTCGGCATCGACGCGTTGGCGGTCCGCCGGGAGAAATACCTGATCGGCCTGCAGTTCGGTATTGCCGCGACGCAAGACCACATCGCCGCGCAGCAACGCTTCGCCATCCGCGGCATAATCCGCTTCATCGGTTTCCACCGAGAGCGTTTCCAGGTTCTCTTGCGCGGACAAACGATAGTCGGGCATCACATAGCGCCCACGGCACAGCTGTTGGCGTGCTTCGTCCTGCCCCCAGGGCTGCCAGTCCAGCGCGTCAGCAGGCAGCGGCTGGCCCTGAGCCACCGCTGACAGCGAGGCACCGGCGAGCACACTGCCCAACAGCGTTTGCGCAACCGGAGTGGTGCGCGAGATTCGCTTGCCCATGTTCGTTATCCTTGGCATCCAGAATCGGTATTATACAGCCCGCATCATGCCCGACCAGCAAGGAGCTTGCATGTCCTCTTCCAGGATCGACGCCCTCACCCAGTGGGCAGCGCAGCATCATGGCCTCGCGCCCGCGCATATTCAATTGGCACCGGCGGGCGGCGACGCCAGTTTTCGGCGCTATTTTCGCCTCACGCTCCCCGATGGCAGCACACGCATCGTCATGGACGCGCCGCCCGCCCAGGAGGACTCGGCGCCGTTCGTGGCCATCGGCAAACGCTGGCATGCCGCCGGGCTAGCGGTCCCCTGCATCTATGCCAGCGACCTGGACGCGGGCTTCCTGCTGCTGGAGGATCTGGGCGACACCCCGCTTCAGGACACCTTCACGGACCCTGACAGCACCTATCAACGCCACCTGGAAGCGATGGCGTTGATCGCTCAGCTGCAGAATCGTGCCGACCCTACAGCCCTTCCCGCCTACGATGAGGCGCTGCTGGGGCGTGAACTCGACCTGTTCCCCGAATGGTGCCTGGAACGCTGGCTAGGGCTGGCCGCTCCCGAATTGTGGCCCGCGCTGCGTCAGGCGTTGATCCATAGCGCGCTGGCACAGCCCGTGGTCAGCGTGCATCGGGACTTCGATGCCATGAACCTCATGTGCCAGGCTCAGCAGCTGACGATGATCGACTTTCAGGATGCCGTGGCTGGTCCGCTCAGCTACGACCTGATCTCGCTGCTGCGGGGGCGTTACTGCCGCTTCAGCGCCAGCCAGTTTGCCGAGCTGGTATCGCTATTCTACCAGCAGGCTCGCCAGGAGGGACGACTGCTCCGCACCACCTCGGAAGCGGACTTTCTGGCCCAGTGCCATGCCATGGCGGCCCAGCGTTCGCTCAAGGTACTGGGCATCTTCTGCCGATTGACGCTACGCGACGCCAAGCAGGGCTACCTGGCCCGCCTGCCCCACTTCCTCGCTCACCTGGAAGACAGCCTGGCAGCCCTGCCTGCCCATCAGGGGTTTGCCGAGTGGGTCAGCAGCGAGCTGCGCCCCGCCATCATGCAGCGCCTGGCGGAGCAGAGCACATGAAGGCCATGATCCTGGCTGCAGGCCTTGGCAAGCGCATGCGCCCGCTTACCGACCACTGCCCCAAGCCGCTGCTGCCCGTCGCGGGCAAGCCGCTGATCGTGCATCACATCGAGCGCCTGCGGCAGGCAGGCATTCATGAGTTGGTCATCAATGTCAGCTATCGTGCCGAGCAGATCATGGCCGCCCTGGGCGACGGCAGCGCCCATCAGGTATCCATCCAGTGGAGCCACGAGCCATCTCCGCTGGAAACCGGCGGCGGTATTCGCCAGGCGCTGCCGCTGTTGGGAGAATCCCCTTTTCTGTTGATCAATGGGGATGTGTGGTGCGACTACCTGCCGGATGCTGCCGCGCTGGCCGCCGAGGATCTGGCGCATCTGGTGCTGGTGGACAACCCGGTGCAACACCCTGACGGCGACTTCGCGCTGCATCAGGGCCGGGTGGCAAGCGCTGGAGCGCCACGCCTGACCTTTGCGGGCATCAGCCTGCTGCGCCCCGCTCTGGTGGCCAGCGAGCCGCCAGGGGCGTTTGCCCTGGCGCCGCTGCTGCGTCAGGCCATGGCCGAAGGGCGTGTCTCGGGCGAGCATTTCGCTGGCCACTGGGTAGACGTGGGTACGCCAGAGCGTCTGGCGGCGCTGGAACGACACCTTGCCTGACGGGTTTGCGATAGAGGACATGCAGGCGACATGGAGAGAAGCCGTGCGTCTGCGCCTGGAAATGTTATGCTGCGCGACCTACCTTTCGTCGCCAGCATGAGGAGAGCAACGTGAAAGCACGGGTAACATGGACCGATGGACGCCAGTTCGTGGCGGAATCTGGCAGCGGGCACAGCGTTGTGATCGACGGCCCGCCTGACCACGGTGGCCGTAATACGGGGCCTCGACCAATGGAAATGCTGCTGATGGGCATGGGCAGCTGTACCGCTTTTGATATTCTCAACATTCTCGACAAGGCACGGGCAGAGGTCACCGACTGCGTGGCCGAGCTGGATGCCGAGCGCGCCGATGAAGTCCCCGCCGTCTTCACCAAGATCCACGTCCACTTCGTGGTCACCGGTCGCGGCCTGAAAGAGAAGCAGGTCCAGCGTGCCGTGGAGCTGTCCGCCGAGAAGTATTGCAGCGCGTCGATCATGCTGGTCAAAGGCGGTGTCGACATCACTCACTCCTATGAGATCCGCGAAGCTTGAGCCGTCATGGGTCGGCTGGCCACGCGGGTGACGCTGCAGCATCAAAAAAAATGGCGTGGCTGGATGCAAGCCACGCCCTGGGCGGGCATAATACGCCCGCTTGTTTTTCCCTTTACTGCGTAGTGCGGGGTCGTCTTCACAGCGGCTGCGTTAGCACGGTGACAAGTGTTTATCGGTTCCGGCGCTGGCTCGTCGGGGTGTCCTCATCTGCCATAGGGAGGTTCGGAAGTGTCAGATAATCTCCGACTCCACGGGTTCAACAACCTGACCAGCTCTTTGAGCTTCAATATTTACGACATCTGTTACGCCAAAACCGAAGAGCAGCGTGCGGCTTATATCGACTATATCGATGAGCTTTACAACGCCGAACGTTTGACGCAGATCCTGAAAGACGTCACCAACATCATTGGCGCTCATGTACTGAACATCTCGCGTCAGGATTATGAGCCCCATGGCGCGAGTGTGACCATTCTGATTGCCGAGCACGAGCTGGATGACCCGACGCCAGGGCAAACCGAGCCAGGACCTGGCCCGCTGCCGGAAACGGTCGTGGCCCACCTGGACAAAAGCCATGTGACGGTACACAGCTACCCCGAGTCGCACCCCGACAACGGCATCAGCACCTTCCGGCTGGATATCGATGTATCCACCTGTGGGCATATCAGCCCATTGAAAGCATTGAACTACCTGATCCACAGCTTCGACTCCGACATCGTCACCATGGACTATCGCGTGCGCGGTTTCACCCGTGACGTCGATGGCAAGAAGCTGTTCATCGATCACGACATCACCTCGATTCAGGACTATCTGGCAGAAGATACCAAGCAGGCCTACCAGATGATCGATGTGAACGTGTATCAGGAAAACATGTTCCACACCAAGATGCTGCTCAAGGACTTCGAGCTGGACAACTACCTGTTCGGCACGTCGCGCCGCGACATCACCTTCGAAGAAGCCCGCGATATCGAAGGCCGTCTGCGCAAAGAGATGCTGGAAATCTTCTACTCGCGCAACCTCGACTGAGGTTGCGGGCAAAAGATTCCTTCAGAACAACGCAAAGCCGTCCTCTTCCGGGCGGCTTTTCATGCTCGTGTTCAGTGCTCGACATCAGTGCTCGACACCCAGGTCGCGCTAATAAAACCCGGCGTCGCCTTCAGGACGCGTCTTGAATCGCCGGTGCAACCACAGGTACTGCTCGGGGTGCTTGCGAATGGCCCGCTCGATGAATTCGTTCACTCGGGTGGCATCGACCACTTCATCGCCGCTGGGGAAGCCTTCGAAGGCGGGCAGGCATTCGATGGTGTAGGTACGGTTGTCCGGGTTGCGGTGAAACATCAGCGGCACCACCGGCGCTCCGGTCATGCGGGCGATCTTGGCCGTCAGGCGAATGGTGGCTGCCTGCTGACCAAACAGCGGAGCGAAGACGCTGACATCGCGACCGAAATCCTGGTCCGGGGAGTACCATACGATATGCCCCGCCTTGATCCGCCGCACCACGCCACGCAGGTCGTGACGGTCGATAGCCTGGCCAAAAATGCGCGAGCGTGCCCGGGTCATGAAGCGTTCGAACAGCGGGTTGTTATGGGGGCGATAGACCACGTCCGCCGGGAAAAACAGCGAGTGCAGCGCGCCACCCAGATCCAGCGTCGAGAAGTGAATACCGACCACCAGCACGCCCTTGCCCTGAGCTTTGGCATGGGCCAGATGCTCCTGGCCATGATAGGCCACGCGATGACGCAGGCCTTCGGCATCGCGACACCAGCCGGTAGCGGTTTCCACCAGCCCGATACCGTTGGCAATGAAGGTTTCCTTGACCAGCTGGCGCTGCTGCTCGGCGCTTTTCTCGGGAAAGCAGAGCGCCAGATTGGTGGCCGTGATGTGCCGCCGACGCTTGGCAAGCCGCCACGCCAGCAGGCCTATCATCTTGCCTACCCAAAGCTTGACCCGCCAGGGTAACCAGGCCGCCACGTACATGGCACCAATGGCCAGCCAGGTAGGCCAGTAGCGGGGGTGCGCAAAGGAGCGCGGATAAGATTTCGACATACGAATAACCGTTTAGACGTTGGCACCATGGTACTGCCGAGGCGCTCTGGGCAGCACGCCGGTCAGCAAGGTATAGCTGATGGTATCGCAGTGGCGGGCCACTTCGTCCACCGACAGCACGCTGCCCTGGGAAGCGCGCCCCCACAGCACGACTTCGCTACCGATGGCGGCGTCGGGCACCTCGGTGACATCCACCGTGAGCATGTCCATGGAGACTTTACCGGCGATGGGACAGCGCTGGCCGTTGACCAGTACCGGCGTGCCATCCACGGCATGGCGATCATAGCCATCCCCATAGCCTGCGGCGACGACGGCAATTTTCGAGGGGCGTGGGGCCTTCCAACGTCCGCTGTAGCCCACTGGTTCGCCGACGGCCAGCTCACGCAGGGCGATGATTTCCGAGCGCAGCGTCATCACCGGGCGCAGCTGGCGGGTCAGCTCGCTGGCCACTTCCAGGGGGTCACTGCCATACAGCATGATACCCGGCCGATTCCAGTCGCCATGGGCGACTGGCCGAGCCAGAGTGGCAGGTGAATTGGCCAGGCAAAGCGGTGCTTTCAGCGTTGCCGCCAGGGCCTGCAAGACGCCCATCTGGTGTTCGAAGTAGCTGGCATCCTGGGCATCGGCGTTGGCGAAGTGGCTCATCAGGTGCAGCGCCGTGACCTGTGGGGCACTGTGCAGACGCTGCCATACCGCAGGCGCCTCCTGAGGAGAGAATCCCAGCCGGTGCATGCCGGAATCGACCTTCAACCAGACGGGAATCGGCCGCTGCGGGGCATAGGCCAAAAGCGCCTCTACCTGCCAATGGCTGTGCACGCTGATCCACAGGCCATGATGGTCGACCAGCGCCAGCTCGTCAGCGGTAAAGATACCTTCCAACAGGATGATGGGGGCCTTGATGCCGCCTTCACGCAGGCTCAGTGCTTCTTCGATACAGGCCACCGCAAACGCAGGCACCTCGGCTTCCAGGGCGTTGGCACAGGCCAGCGCACCGTGGCCATAGGCATCGGCCTTGATGACGGCGACCGAGCGGCTCTGAGGCGCGCAGCGGCAGGCCAGCTGGTAATTGTGACGCAGCGCGTCCAGGTCAATATGGGCCACTAACGGGCGCATGGCTATCTCACTTATCAGAGCGCTCGTACGACAGCGCGGTGCTGATAATCCGCACGGCTAGCGAACGAATATGGGTTTAGCGGGTGTTACCCGGTTGCCAGACAAACTGGCTATCAAAAACAGCGCACCGAGTGAAATGCTCGGTGCGCTGTAGACTAGCATGTCGAACGTGCTGGCCGGGCCAAGTGGCTTCGACGAGGCTACGCCTCGAAAATCGAATCCAGAGAAAGCCCCTGTTTTTCCAGTGAGCGTCGCAACTTCTTTAACGCTTCTACCTGGATCTGACGAACACGCTCGCGGGTCAGACCGATTTCGGCACCCACTTCCTCCAGCGTGGCGGCTTCATGCCCACGCAGGCCAAAGCGACGCACCACCACCTCGCGCTGTTTCTCGCTGAGCTCGTCCAACCAGTGGTCGACATGCTCGCGCACGTCTCCATCCACCAGACATGCTTCCGGACCCAGCACATCATCATCGGTCAGGGTATCGATGAGTGGCTTGTCGCTCTCGCCGCCCATTGGGTAATCCACCGAGGAAACACGTTCGTTGAGCCCCAGCATCTTCTTGACGGTCTCGACCGGCTTGTCGAGATGCTCGGCAATCTCTTCTGCGGTGGCTTCGTGGTCGAGCTTCTGGGTCAACTCACGGGCGGCACGCAGATAGATGTTCAGCTCCTTGACCACATGAATCGGCAGACGAATGGTGCGCGTCTGATTCATCAAAGCGCGTTCGATGGTTTGCCGAATCCACCAGGTGGCATAAGTGGAGAAGCGAAAACCCCGCTCGGGGTCGAACTTTTCCACCGCGCGGATCAGCCCGAGGTTGCCCTCTTCTATCAAATCCAGCAGCGTCAAACCTCGATTCAAATAGCGTCGGGCAATCTTGACCACCAACCGCAGGTTGGACTCGATCATCCGCGAGCGCCCAAGGGCATCGCCCTTGCGCGCCAGACGTCCGTAATAGACCTCTTCTTCCGGCGTCAATAGCGGCGAAAAGCCGATTTCATTGAGGTAGATCTGGGTAGCATCCAGACTCTGAGTGGATTGGCGATCGTCTCGACCAAGCGCTTTCTCGAACTCTTCCTCCTCAGCCGTGGCATCGCCATCAGCCTCGTCCAGCGCCTCCTCAACCTCGTCGAGGTCGATCTCCTGTAGGTCCTTCTCCAGTATACTCATGGTCATACCCCCGTTGTCTCGCCTATCCGCCATTCGAAAAAGTCAGGATGGTCGCACTTCCTGTGCGCGTGCACCTTATTGTTATATGACGCTTTAGTCAGCTGTCCGGGTTATCTTGACAGAGCTATTACATTACCTCTGAAGCGTGATGCCTAGCGAGCTGGCAAATAGTCGAGCGGATTCTGTGGCTGGCCATCGCGGCGCACCTCAAAATGCAGCTTGACGCTATCTGCGTCGCTATCGCCCATGGTGGCAATGACCTCACCCGCCTCGACGACATCATTCTCTTTGACACTCAAACTGTCGTTGTGTGCATAGGCGCTGAGATATTGATCGTTGTGCTTCAACAATATCAGGTTACCGTAGCCGCGCACACCGCTGCCCGCGTACACCACGATGCCAGGTCCTGCTGCTCGCACAGGTTGCCCCTTTTGCCCCGCGATATCAATCCCGGCGGTGATACTGCCGCCTTGGCCAAACTCGCCGATCACTCGACCATCGGTGGGCCAGCGCCAGTCGACGTTATCGACAGGCGTGAAGGTGCGCGACGAACGATCCTGGCGAGCGGCCTGGGCGGGTTGTGCCGCAGGCGTTGGCTCTGGCGTCGCTGCGGGCGCAGGCTCTGGAGCCGGTTCGGGCTCGGGCTCGGGCTCGACGGCAGGTGCCGAGGGCGGCTCAGCAGCGACCGACTCGGGCGGCTCTGGCGAGGCAGGCGGGGGCGTATTGGCAGCCACCTGCTGCGCGGCTTCCACGGCGCGGGGTTCGGCCGTCAAGCGCTGGTTACGCTCGATGGCGCTCTCATCGGGCAGCAGCCAGTCCAGCTCCTGCTCATTACTGGCAACGGCCGTGGCCTGGGGCTGCAGCCCGGTGGCCACTACGCCACGGGAAGCCGTGGCAGGCACCTGGCTGGGTGCCGTGCTGGCACCCGCGCCTTCGCGCAGGGCGATGGTCTGCCCCGGGTGAATCTGATAAGGCGGGCTGATGTTGTTCAAGGCCGCCAACTGGCGGTAATCCAGGTTGTGCTGCCAAGCAATACCGTACAGGGTATCGCCTGCCTTGACGGTGTACTGAGGGGTATTTTCAACCACGCGACGGGCTTCACTCAAATCGCGTACCTGTGGCGCACCCTGCTGTTGGTTGGCACAGCCGCTGATCGCCAGCGCCAACACCGACACGATAAAAACCTTACGCATGCAATCCCTACTCCTTTTCAATGCCGTGCGCTCACACTCGATGATTCGATTCCCGCTCAATGGCTCGGGGTTGTTGAGCGTGAGGAGTGCGTCACTGCGCGACGATTCAATAATACGACCAGCAGTGCTCCAAAGACCATCAACGATACGACACCAGCGACCTGCGCGGACTCGCCGGTCAGCACGGCGTAGTCGCTGGGTAACAGATAGCGATAGGCCAGCGGTATCATTTGTCCATCCGAGCCCAGCTGGTAGCGTAACAGCTCGCGCCAGGGCCAAAGAACCGGCAACGAACCGACGATGAACCCCAGCAACAGCTGCAAGGTTGCCCCATGATAGCGTTTCAATAGCCATGACAGTAGCCGTGAGGACAGGGCGAGTCCCAGCAGGCAACCCATGCCGAACAGGATGATGATACCCAGATCGAAACTGCGAATCGCGCCCATGATGGTGCCGTAGAGGCCCATGGTGAGCAATAGAAAACTCCCCGACACGCCCGGCAGCAGCATGGCGCTGATGGCGATGGCGCCTGCGACCACCACGACCATCGCTTCATTACCGATCATCAACACCAGGGGCATCATGCCCGGCAGCAGTTGAGCCAGCAGCAACCCCAGGGTGAGCGGCAGCAGGTAGGCTATTTTCCAGCGCTCCCCCGCCTGCCCGACGACCAGCCCCGAGGCCGCCACCAGCCCGAAAAAGAAGCCTTGCAGCAGCAGTGGATGGGCCTCCATGAGCCACAGCGCCAAGTGTGCGACACTGAACAGGCTGATGGCGACACCGGCCAGCAAAGGCATCAGGAAGGCCAGGTTGAGATGGACATAAAGCCCACGCAGCCCGCCGTGCCGCCAGGCCCCCAGGGCGCTGGGGCCAAATTGCTTGATGGTGTTGATCAGTTCTTCATAAATACCGGTAATGAACGCAATGGTGCCACCGGACACCCCGGGAACGGCATCGGCGGCTCCCATGCCAGCGCCTTTGAAAAACAGTCCTATCGTTCGACGCTTCAATCCACGACTCCTTGCAACAGGGGAACAAAGCGCACGGGTTCGAGCCGGCGCTTTTCAAATGCACAGCCAATGCGCTTGACCTGAGTCAGCCACTGGCTGCCGTCGGACTCTTCCAGCGGCGCAATCAATACGCCGTCTGGCGTCAACTGCTCGAGCAGTACCTGAGGCAGCGTTTGCGCACAGGCAGTGAGCAAAATCACATCGAATGGGGCGGCTTCCGGCCACCCTTCGCCCCCATCGGCCACGGCCAGCGTCGCCGGGGCATCCAGCCGCCATAGTCGTTCGGCGGCACGCTCGTGCAGCGCGTGGATGCGCTCGACGGAGTAAAGGGTGTCGACCAGGCGAGACAGAATCAACGTTTGATAGCCGGAGCCCGTCCCGACTTCCAGAACACGCCGAGGCGATGCCTTCAAGACCAGCTCGGTCATGCGCGCCACGGTCAAGGGTTGCGACAGGGTCTGCCCAAAACCAATCGGCAGTGCGGTGTCTTCATAGGCGCGGTGTGCCAGCGCTTCGTCCACGAACAAATGACGTGGCTCACGGGCCATCACCTCCAGCACCCGCGCATCATGCACACCCTGCTGCAGGCGTTCGATCATGCGATCTCGGGTGCGCTGAGAGGTCATGCCACGACCTCTCAACTCGCCGGGGGATAGATCAGGCAAAGGCATCCAACCAGTCCTGTACATCGCGGCGCGCCGGATGGCGCGTCAGGTCAGTTTGCAACGGGGTGATCGAGACATAGCCCGCCTCGACCGCCGCAAAATCGGTATCCTCGCCATCATCGGCGTTGGCCGCCACGGGGGCAATCCAGTAGCGCGTGCGACCACGGGGGTCTTGTACCGGAACGGGCTTCTCGGCAGGACCACGATACCCCAAGCGGGTCACCTTGAAGCCTTTGATGGCTTCCCAGGGCAGATCAGGTACGTTGACGTTGAGCAGCGTACGCGGCGGCAACGAAAGGCGGTCGGCGGCCCCCACCAGGCTGGCCGCCACGTGCGCGGCCGTAGCGAAGTGCTGGGTGCCGCACAGCGACATGGCGATGGCCGTCATGCCCAGGTTACGGCCCTCCATGGCGGCGGCTACCGTCCCGGAGTAGAGCACGTCATCGCCCAGGTTGCTGCCATGATTGATGCCGGAGATGACCAGGTCTGGCCGTTCGTCCCACAGCCCGTTCACGCCCAGATAGACGCAGTCGGCCGGGGTGCCATCGACGCTATAGAAACCGCTGTCCAGTGCGGTCAGCGACAGCGGCCGAGACAGTGTCAGCGAATTGCTGGCCCCGCTATGATCGCGGTCAGGGGCAACCACGCGCAGGTGCGCATGGGCCGTGAGCGCATCATGCAGCGCCTTCAGGCCGGGGGCGTGAACGCCATCGTCATTGGAAAGCAGCAGTCGCCGCATGTCGGTCTCCTTACACGTGCATCAGGCGGTGTCGGGGTGGTCGATCAACTCGCCGATCACCGCCGTGGCAAAGCTGCCTCGCGGCAGGGCAAACGAGAGTAGCACAGCGTTGTCTTCATGGGTGATGCAGGGTGATATCAGGCAGGCGCGCAGGGCCCGCTGGGCTCGCTTGACGCCACTTTTTTCAAGCCCTTCACACAGCGCTGGATGCCGCTGTCGAAGCAGAGTTTCATACTTCGCCGCCGCCCCCTGCGCCAATTCACCAACGCCCCACAACACCCCGGTGGGGTGAAGGTCCATCGCGGCGGCCCGCTCGATCAGCGCCTCATCCACTGAATCGACGGCAAACACGCTCTGGGTGCCTTCCAGCATCAGCGTGTCGCCTGCCAACGGGCAGCACCAACTGCCCTCCTGCAAGCGCACGCTGAGCAGTTCGTTGAACAGAAAGCTGCGGGCGGTGGAGAGCATCATGCCCTGGCGGTCATCGCGTTTGCGCCAGCCCTTGGCCAGCACCGCCTGGGCTCGCTGCAAGTTGCGGGCACCCGCGCCAAAGCGCTGATGGCCAAAATAGTTGGGTACGCCGTGACGGCACAGTGCTTCCCAACGCGCAGTAAAGTCTTCCCGCTGCACGGCGTCGCCACTGAGCCGCAGTTGAAAATGGTTGGTGCGGTGCACGCCGCGCTTCAGCTTGCGCGGGTGGCGCGCCTGCTCCAGCACCTGAATGCCCTGCTCGGCCAGGGCACCTGCCAGCCCTTCAGGCGCTTGGCGCCCCGGCAGATGCACGCTGAGCCACTGCCGCGTGACGGCGACCCGGTCTTTCATTCCTGAGTAGCCGATGTCGCGTTGCCCCACGCTGCATAGTCGGCTGAGCTGCCTGACCACATCCAGCGTGGTCAGGTTGCGCTTCTCCACCCGCAGCCAAAGGTGCTCGCCCTGCCCTTCGGGGATGAAGTCGAGCTGCTCGTCGACCCGAAAATCTTCCGGCGCGGTGCGGTAGTGGCCTGGGGCGGGCGGGCCGAAATCGGCCGTCAGGCTGCGCTGCCAATCAGGAAGTTCAAGCATCCGCTGACGCTCGCGGAGTCAACAGCACCACGGCCTCGGCAGCGATACCTTCACCCCGCCCGGTAAAGCCCAGCCGTTCGGTGGTGGTGGCCTTGACATTCACCTGACCCAGGGCGATCTCCAGATCCTGGGCAATGACGGTTCGCATGGCCTGGATATGAGGCGCCATTTTAGGGGCCTGCGCCATTAATGTGGCATCGAGATTGCCCACCTCATAGCCGGCATGGCGCACCAGCGACATGACGTGACGCAGCAGTCCACGGCTATCGGCGCCTTTCCAGGCGGGGTCGGTATCCGGGAAATGATGGCCGATATCGCCCAGCGCACAGGCACCCAGCAGCGCATCGCTGATGGCATGCAGCAGCACATCCCCATCGGAGTGCGCCACAAACCCCTGCTCGAAGGGCAGCACGACGCCTCCAATCATGAGATGGTCGCCGGGACCAAAGCGATGCACGTCAAATCCATGGCCAATTCGCATTAGGCGCTCCTGTTGCCGTTATCCGCCATCGACGCGGCGGCTTGTTGAGTGTGTAAGATGGCACCCGCCAGCGCCAGATCGCCGGGATGGGTCACTTTCAGGTTGTCGCGACGACCGCTGACCAGCCGCGGCGCTTCTCCCAATGCTTCGACGGCAGAGGCTTCGTCGGTGACCAGCGTACCGTGCTCTACAGCCTGCTCCAGGGCGCGCAGCAGCAGCGCGTAACGAAAGCCTTGCGGAGTCAGCGCATGCCACAGCCCGTCGCGGGGTTCGGTGCACAGGCTGCACTGATCACCTCGGTCACGCTTCATGGTGTCGGCCACCGGCATGGCCAACAGCGCACCGGCCGAGTGGCGCTGGATGGCCGCATGCAGCGCCAGCAAATCCTGCTGGGTGATACAGGGGCGCGCCACGTCATGCACCATGACGATGTCATCCGCACGCGCGGGAATGGCACGCAGCGCGTTGAGCACACTATGCATGCGCTCCTGGCCGCCATCGACCCGCTGCCAGCGCTTGAACGGTACGCTATGCGGGTCGAACCAGCCGTCGTCGCGATCCAGGCAGAGTACCAGATGGGCCTCGGGAAAAGCCTGGGCTAGCCTGGCCAGGGTATGGGCCAGGATCGGCTGCCCATCAAGCGACAAATACTGCTTGGGCCGATCAGCCTCCATGCGCTTGCCCTGCCCTGCGGCGGGCACCACCAACCAGAGCGTTTCACTCATGGCTCACCGCCTTCGCGCTCACGCGGTGGAATAACCCCAGGCTGGACGATCAACCCCGCATGAATCCCCAGCAGCTCGTTTTCGATGGCGACACCAGGCACCCAGAAAAATTGCTCGTCGGAACGCACCATGCCCATATCGCTGCGTGCACGCTCTTCGATGGCGGCCAGCCCGGTTTTCAAATCCGTGACCTCGGCCGCCAGTCGGGCGTTACGCTCGCGCAGGGGCTGATTAGCCGCTTCCTGTTCAGCCACACGCTCTTCGACCCGCTGAAGGTCGCGCCAGCCGCCGTTGCCCAGCCACAACTGGTACTGCATCAGGCCAAGCACTGCCAGCAGTATCACCAAGAGCCATCTGTGCATGAGAGTGTTCCTGTATAAAAGCCAGAGCGGCGCGCATTATGCCATCAAGCCGCAGGGTCCTGCGACGCCAGAGGCGACTTATAGGGTAAAGACTGGCTGGCCGCCTGCCGATACGCCTGAACATGCTCGGCTTCCTGCTGGCAAAACTGCCCTACTCCGGCAGCCAACCCGGGGTGAACGATGTAGTGCAGCGAACGCACGCGCTGCGGGGCAAAGCCGCGCACCAGTTTGTGCTCTCCCTGAGTGCCGGGGTCGAACAGCGTCAACCCGGCTTCCAGGCAGTACTCGATACCTTGATAGTAGCAAGCTTCGAAGTGCAGGCAGTCGGCGACCACTTCGCTTCCCCAGTAACGGCCATAGAGGGTCGTGGCATCCTGAAAACAGAGCGCCGCTGCCACCGGGCGGTCTTCCAACTGGGCCTGGATCAGCACCAGCGACTCGCTCATGGTATGACGCAGGCGCTCGAAAAAGGCGTGATTCAAATACGGTGGGCGACCACGCTCATGGTAGGTAATGGTGTAGCAGCGGTAGAAGTGTGCCATGTCTGCGTCACTGATCTCACTGCCCACCAAACGCGTCAGGGTAATCCCCTGCTCGGCCACCAATCGGCGCTCACGTTTGATCGTCTTGCGGCGCTTGGAGGCCAGCGAGGCCAGAAAGCCTTCGAAATCCCCAAACCCCTGGTCACGCCACTGAAACTGTACGCCTTCACGAGTGATAAGTTGCGGCCACTGGCGTTGCCAGGCACCCACCTCCTGCTCATGGGCAAACAGCAGATGCCAGCTGGAGAGCTCCCGGGCTTCACACAGCTGCTCGATGCCCTGGGCCAGACAGGCGTATACCTCAGCAGCAGGTGCCTCCACGGCGATCAGAGTGCGTGGCCCAGGCACGGGGGTAAACGGCACCGCACTCAGCGCCTTGGGGTAATACTGCCCTCCTGCCCGTTCCAGCGCGTCGGCCCAGCCCCAGTCGAACACGTACTCACCGTAGGAGTGGTATTTGCGATACAGCGGCAGCGCCCCGACGAGCTGCTGCCCTTGCCAGACGCACAGATGACTTGGCTGCCATCCCGTGGCAGCACTGACCGAGCCACTTTGCTCCAGCGCCTGGAGAAACGCATGACGCAGAAACGGCTGGCCCGGTGCCGCCAATGCATCCCACTGGCTTGCCGAAACGGCCTCGATGGCAGGTAGAATGGTCAACGACAGAGAAGGCATGACAACTCCCAGGGCACGGGCAGACGCCGTGGATGGCTTACTTTACCATTAACGATGTGAACAATTGTCAATGTCTGGCGCCGAGGGTTTTCCCCTCTATAACCTGCCAGTATGGTCAATGTCGAACGATTCCAAGGAGTGGCCATGAAGCGTGATCTCAAGACCCTACTGACTGCGCAGCGGGAAACCGCCGCCACTGCGCCCTACCCGACCCTCGCCATTCGGCGTGAGCGTCTGGCACGCTTGGCACTCATGACACGGCGCCATCAACGGGCGATCATCCAAGCGATTCAAGCGGATTTTGGTCAGCGCAGTGAAGTGGAAATTCGCCTGGCCGAGATCAGCTCGGTGCTGCACGCCATTCGCCACGCCCGCCTGCACTTGTGGCACTGGATGCGCCCGCAAGCCGCCACCATGCCTTGGCGGCTGTGGCCAGCCCGTGCACGCATCTCGCCCCAGCCGCTGGGCGTGGTGGGTGTCATGGCCACCTGGAACTACCCCTGGTGCCTGGCGCTGATGCCCATCGTGGACGCGCTGGCCGCGGGTAATACCGTGTTCCTCAAGCCCAGCGAGCAGGCGCCGCATACCAGCGCGCTGCTGGCCCAGCTGGTGCCGCAATACTTTTCCGATGACGAGTTCGTGGTGATCGAGGGAGGCGAGGACGTTGCCGCCGCCTTCAGCGCACTGCCGTTCGATCACCTGGTCTTTACCGGCTCGAGCCGCGTGGGCCGTCTGGTCGCAGCCGCCGCTGCGACCAACTTGACCCCGGTGACGCTGGAGCTGGGCGGCAAGTCGCCTGCGCTGGTTGCCAGCGATGCGGAGATGGGGAGCGCCGCCGAAGCCATCGTGTTCGGCAAAGGATTCAACAACGGCCAAACCTGCCTGGCTCCCGATTATGTTCTTGTAGAAGCCAGCCGCCTGGAAGCGCTGATCAAGGCACTGGAGCAGGCCATACGCCAGCAGCGCCCCAATGCCAGGGAAGCCACCGGCCATGTCAGTGAACACTTCGCCACACGCAGTGAGCGCCTGATCGAGCAAGCGCGTGATCAAGGCTGCCGCGTGATCGATCACGGCTCGCATGCTCCCGCGCTGGTGATCGACCCCCATCAGGGGCTTCCTCTGATGCAAGAGGAGATCTTTGGCCGTGCCTTGCCTATCATCAGCGTACAGCACCAGAAGGACGCGCTGCGCTTCATCAACGCTCGCCCAGCGCCGCTGGTGCTCTATGCTTTTACCCATGACAAAGGATTGCAGCAGCTACTGCGTGAGGGCACTCGCTCGGGCGCGCTGGTGTTCAACGAAACATTGCTGCACCACGCCGTGCCTTCGCTTCCCTTCGGGGGGGTAGGTGAAAGCGGCATGGGGGCTTATCATGGCCGCCACGGCTTCGAGCGTTTCAGCCATATGCGGGGAGTGTTTTATCAAGCCAAACGCGCCAACAGCCGCTGGCTGCGACCGCCTTATCGCCGCTGGCTGCTGAAATTGCTCAGGCTCGGTTAAAGATTACAGGCCAACGCCCGATATTTATCTAATATGCTTTGATTGCATACGCTCACACACTCAGGAAATGCCATGCACGCGGCCGACTTACCAGACAATGAATCTCAGCGCCTGGCTGCCCTGCATGGGTTACACGTTCTCGACACTGCAGACGACGAAGGCTTTGCACGCCTGACGCAGCTGGCCTGCGAGCTGTTCGACGTACCCACGTCGCTGGTGTCGCTGGTGGACCGTGACCGGCAGTGGTTCAAGGCGCGTCAAGGGCTCGATGCCTGTGAAACCAACCGTGAAGTGTCGTTCTGCGCCCACGCCGTGGCGGCAGATGCACCGTTGGTGGTGGAAGATACTCACGAGGACGAACGCTTTTTCGATAATCCGCTGGTCACCGGGGCTCCCCACATACGCTTTTATGCGGGCCACCCTCTCCGGCCTGCTCAAGGGATGGTCGTGGGCACGCTGTGCCTGATCGGCCCCGAGCCACGCCCATTTTCCGACCGTGACCGCCGGCTACTCGAACAGCTGGCAGGCCAGGTCGATGAGCTGCTGCGTCAGCATCAGATGCGCTACCACCTCTCCCAGACGAATCTGCGCTACCAGACACTGTTCAATGGTAGCGCCACGGGCATCGTCCGAATCGACCGCACAGGCAAGGTGCTGAGCATCAACCCCTATGCGCTCAGCATGCTGGGCTATGCCCATCATGAAGTGGTAGGGCGCAACGTTTCCATGCTGACACCCGCGTCCATCCGTGACCAACATGACGGTTTCCTGGCCCACTTTCTGGCCGGAGGCGACCCCAGGGTGATTGGCCGTGGCCGGGAAGTCGACGCACTGCACCAGCAGGGCCACACCGTACCGGTGCATCTCGCGGTCAATGCCATTGCCGATGAAAAGGGGGAAATCGTCGAGTTCCTGGGCATCCTGACCAACTTGACGGATGTGCATGCCGCCACCAAGCGCATGCACAAGGAGCAGAGCCTGCTCAAGGTGTTGCATCAGGGTATCACCGACTATCAGGCGCTGATGTCCGGCGAGCAGCTGTGGACGTTCCTGATGGAGGCACTGCGCGAGCTGACCGACAGTGACTACGCCCTGATCGGCGAAGTGCTCCCCACGGACACCACCAGTGCCTTGAAGATCCACGCCATCACCGATCTGTCCTGGAACGACGAGTCGCGCCACCTGATGGAAATGCTGCGCAGTGGCGACATGACCCTGACCAATCCGGACTCGCTGCTTGGGCGGGTGTACGCCCATGGCGAAACGGTCATCACCGATGACGTCTATGGGCACAGCAAGCGGGGCGGCTTCCCTCCCGGTCACCCGCGGCTGGACAACTACCTGGGTGCGCCCATTTTCAGTGGCGACCAGTTGATTGGCATGTTCGCCATCGCCAACAGCAGACAACCGCTGGACCAGTCGCTACTCAACTGGCTGCAGCCCTTCACGGATACCTGTGCCCTGCTGATCAATCTTTATCGGCAAATGGCCGAACGCGAACAGGTCGCTCTGGATCTGGCCACGGCCCGTGACCAGGCTGAAAAAGCCAACCGAGCCAAGAGCGACTTCCTCTCTTCGATGAGCCATGAGCTGCGCACGCCACTGAATGCCATCATCGGCTTTGCCCAGTTGCTGGCCAAAGGTCGACGAGACCCGCTGAGCGAAAAGCAGCAGCGGCAGGTAGGCCAAATCGAGAAGAGTGGCCAGCACCTGCTGAGCCTGATCAATGAGGTGCTGGACCTGGCCAAGATCGAATCTGGGCACATGAGCCTGTCCATCGAGACCATTGCCCTCGATCGCTTGCTGGAAGATGCTGCCAGTACACTGGAAGCCAGCATCGAAGCCGCAGGCATTCACTTTCAGCGCCCGACCCTCGACTCGAGCTGGGTCGTGCAGGCAGATTACACCCGCACCAAACAGGTCCTGCTGAACCTGCTCTCCAATGCCATCAAATACAATCGCCCTCAGGGCAGTATCACCCTGGAGGTGGTGCCCCAGGCACCGATGCTGCGCGTCAGCGTGACCGATACTGGCAAAGGCATCCCTGCCGAACGTTTGGAAGAGTTGTTCGAACCCTTCAATCGGCTGGATGAGGAGCACGGCGTCATCGAAGGGACGGGCATCGGCCTGGCCATTACCCGTGAGCTGGTGGAGCGAATGGGGGGGGCCATTGGCGTGGACAGCCAACCCGAACGTGGCTCCACCTTCTGGTTTACCTTGCCCATGGCAGAAAAAAACACCGCCGAGCCTTCCTCGGCGGTGTCGGCAACGTTGGGAGACACTGCCTCACAGAGCAGCTACCGCCTGCTCTATATCGAGGATAACCCCACCAACCAGAAGCTCATGGAAGATATCGCGGACGACTACCCACACGTCCAGCTGCAAACCGTGTCCAGCGCCGAGCTGGGGCTTGAAATCATGCGTTACTCACCGCCCGACCTGGTGTTGCTCGACATCAACCTGCCGGGTATGAGCGGTTATCGAGCGCTGGAGATCATTCGCCACGATGAGCAGCTCAAGCACCTTCCCGTCATTGCCCTGTCGGCCAACGCCATGGAACGGGACATTGCCCGAGGCCTCGAGGCTGGCTTTGCCGACTACCTGACCAAGCCTATCGACCTCGACAAGCTCTCCGCGACCCTGAGCCACTATCTGGCTGTCGCCCCCGCTCACTCTCCAAGGATGGCCACATGACCCTGATGAGCAAGCGCTTACTCATCGTCGACGACAACAGCATCAACGTCGAGCTGCTGCTGGACCTGCTGGACGATCACGGTTTCGACCACGTGCAGGGAATCAGCGACCCTCGCCAGGTGCTGGGCCTGTGCCAACAACAGTTGCCCGACCTGATCCTGCTGGATATCCGGATGCCCTACCTGGATGGCTATGGGGTCATGTCACAGCTGCAGGCGCACTTCGGGGCTCAGATGCCGCCAGTCATCGTACTGACCGCCCAGATCGATGACGAAACACGCCATAAAGCGCTGAGCATGGGGGTACGTGATTTTCTCACCAAGCCTTTCAAGCATGACGAGGTACTCCAGCGCATTCGCAACACGCTGGATGTGGAACACCGTTATCAGGTACGCGACAAACAGGCCGAGACCCTCGAACAGATAGTGGCCAAACGCACCGAAGAGCTGGACCGCCAGTCGCGCACCGACCACATCACCCAGCTACCCAATCGACGGGCGCTGACCCAAACGCTGCAAGAGGCCGCCCAGGCAGGTGACGACACGGGCCTGCTGTTCATCGCCCTGGATCATCTCGACGATGTGGTACGCCTGCACGGCTACGGCGTTGCCGATCAGCTCATGGTGCATATCAGCCATCGGCTCCACGCCCAGCTATGTGAACGCTGCACCCTGGGCGTATGGGGCGGCAGCGAACTGCTGGTCATTGCCGATAGCAACGACCTCAAGGCCCTGCGCCAGCTGGCATCCAAGCTACTGAGCTGTTTCGATCAGGATCAGGCAGTGGGCGACCTGCTGTTGCCGCTCAATGCACGCATTGGCATCAGTTGGGCACAGGGCCCGTTCGACAGCGAACGGCTGGTGCACAAGGCTGCTCTGGCACTACCCCAGTCAGGCTCGCTGCGCATTCAAAGCTACAACGAAACGCTGGAAACCCAGCAGCGCCACCGCCTGCACCTGCAGCAGGCCATTCGTGGGGCGACCCAGCGTGGCGAGATGTCGTTGGCTTTTCAACCCAAGCTGTCGCTGGCCACTCAGCGGGTGCTGGGCGCCGAAGCGCTGCTGCGCTGGCACCATCCCGAGCTGGGGCATGTCTCGCCTGGGGATTTCATCCCCTTGGCCGAGGCCAGTGGCGATATTCTGTCGATTGGCGAGTGGGTGCTGGAAGAGGCCATGCGCCATATTGCCCAGTGGCGGCAGCAGAGCCTGCTGGACGATGACTTCCATATCGCCGTCAACGTGGCTGCGCGCCAATTGGCACGCAAGGACTTTGCCGAAGCGCTGCTGGCGCGACTCGCCCGGCACGGGATTCCGGCGCGCTTTTTTGCGCTCGAAGTGACCGAGTCTGGCCTGCTCAGCGACCTGGATAATGCACGTATCCAGTTGGCCCAGTTGGCGGATGTGAATATTGCCGTGGCCATCGATGATTTTGGCACCGGCCACTCATCCCTCGCTTATGTGAAGACCCTGCCTTTCTCGACGCTGAAAATCGACCGGGCCTTCGTCATGGATCTGGAAAAGGACGCCGTGGATCGTCACCTGGCCTTGACCATCACCCAACTGGCCCATGCGGTGGGCTGTGACGTCGTCGCCGAGGGCATCGAAACGGCTGCCCAGGCCGACTATTTGCGTTCGATAGGTTGCGAAGCGGCGCAAGGGTATTACTATGCTCGTCCACTGCCTGCAGATGAGTTTTATCACTGGTGCAGCCAGTGGACGCCTCGTTTACCCTCAACGCCTGCCACGGAGTCAGTCAATGGCGCATGACCTGCTAGACCGCCTAAGGGAACGTCTCGAAGAGCTGAATCGTTCGGAGCGCAAGGTGGCGAACGTGATCCTCGACGACCCGGCAGCCGCCACCAGCCTGAGCATTGCCAGCCTCGCTCAGGCGGCCAGCGTCAGCGAGCCTACCGTGAACCGGTTTTGCCGCAACTTCGGCGCCAAGGGTTATCCCGATTTCAAGATCAAGCTGGCGCAGAGCCTGGCCGGCGGAACGCCTTACGTGACCCGTGCCGTCGAGCCCGGCGATACGGCCACTCAGTACACGCACAAGATTTTCGGAGCCACCATTGCCGCCCTGGACGAAGCCCAGCGCGAGGTGGACATGGCCGCCGTCGAGCGCATGGTGGATTACCTGACCCAGGCCAAGCAGATTCACTTTTTCGGGTTGGGTGCCTCCGGCGCCGTGGCCCAGGATGCGCAGCACAAGTTCTTCCGCTTCAACTTGCCGGTCATGGCATATGTGGATGTGCTGATGCAACGCATGGTGGCTGCCGCCTGCCATACGGGCGATGTGGTGGTGATCATTTCCTACACGGGCCGCACGCGGGAACTGGTCGATATCGCCAAGGTAGCCCGCGAAGCAGGCGCCGTGGTGCTGGGGATTACCGCCCCCGACTCTCCGCTCTCACGGGAGTGCACCGCGACCCTGGAAGTCGCCACCCCCGAAGATACCGACCACTACATGCCCATGACCTCGCGCATGATTCAGCTCACCTTGATCGATGCGCTGGCCACGGGGGTCACCCTCAGGCGCGGCGAAGATTTCTTGCCGCACCTGAAGAAGATCAAGGACAGCCTGCGCGATACCCGCTTTCCGGCCGAAAAGCCCATCAAGTAACGTGGCGACTACGCATCTACCGCCGTGGTCACGGTAATCTCGACTTTCAACTCATCGGCAGGCATCGGTGCACACACGCAGGTGCGTGCCGGTGCATGGCCTTCCGGTACCCAGGCATCCCAAACCTCGTTCATGGCCGCAAAATCGCTGCCCTCCTTGAGGTAGATCGTCGCACTGAGCAACTGCTCGCGGCTGGAGCCGATCTCCTTCAATAGCGCATCCACCCGCGCCAGCATGCTCTCGGTCTGCTCCTTGATATCGCCATGGCGCGCCTCTGGCCCCGCCACCTGGCCACACAGATACGCCACGCCGCCATGAATCACGGCACGGCTCATGCGGGCTTTTGTATCATGACGCTGAATACTCATGGTTCAATCTCCTGTATCGATTAAAAAAAGCAGTGTAAACCGCCAGCAAGCCACTGCCTATGTCATATCGAACTGACCGGTCATATCGAACAGCCCGTCTCAGGTAGGTACCGGGCGGTGCTCGAAGACGCGGCGCAACACAAAGCTGGTATGCGCCCCCGTGACCCCTTCGATCCGATTGATGACATGCAGCAGCAGATGCTGATAGTCATCCATGTCCTTGACCAGAATCTTGAGCTGAAAGTCGGCGGCTTGACCCGTGATGATCAAGCACTCCACCACGTTGGGGATGTCACGCACGTGGCGCTCGAAGTTATCGAAGCGCTCGGGGGTGTGTTGATCCATGGAAATATGCAGCAGCGCCATCAGCTGATAGCCCAGCGGCCGAGCGTCCACCACGGCCCGGTACTGAGTAATCAGCCCATGGGTTTCCAGCGCCCGAACCCGGCGCAGGCAGGGGGATGGCGAGAGGCCTATGCGTTCGGCCAGTTCCTGGTTACTGATGCGCCCTTCCTGCTGAAGGATATCCAGGATACGACGGTCATAACGATCCAGCGTCAGGGGAGTCACCGACATGCTCGACAGCCTCTACTAATGAAATCCATAAACCCGCCATATTCTGCCACTTTTTCTGCCCACTGGCCTATTTTCGCAATAACCTTTCGCGGCATTCTGGTTACACTAGCATGGCTGCCAAAAGCAGCTGCTCCCAGGGCCTCTTACCCGGAGGCCTGGCACGCGGCTCACGCCACAAGCGGCCGCCTCAAACAACCTCATGCTTTCAGGAAACTCACCATGTCTGCCTTCGATCATCGCAAGTATCGCCCTGCCCCGCGGGTACCCGCGTTCAATCGCCAGTGGCCCGACCGGGAACTGACCCACGCTCCCATCTGGGTGAGCGAGGACCTGCGCGATGGCAACCAGGCGCTACTGGAGCCAATGACCGTCGAGCAGAAGCAGCGCTTTTGGCACCAGATCATCAAGGTCGGTATCAAGGAAGTGATGGTCGGCTTTCCCTCTGCCAGCCAGCCGGATTACGACTTCGTGCGCTGGTTGATCGAAGAGGACCAGATTCCCGATGACGTCACCATTGCGGTGCTGGTGCAGTGCCGAGAGCATTTGATCGAGAAAACGTTTGCCTCGCTGGTGGGCGTCAAGCGCGCCATCATCCACCTGTACAACTCCACGTCGACCATTCAGCGCGAACGGGTCTTCGAGATGGACCGCGAGGGCATTACCGACATCGCCGTTCAGGGCGCCACCTGGGTCAAGACCCATGCCGCGCAGTACCCCGACGTCGATTGGCGCTTCCAGTACTCCCCTGAAAGCTTCTCCAGCACGGAGATCGATTTTTCACTGGCCATCTGCGAAGCGGTCATGGATGTGTGGCAGCCCACGCCAGACAACCCGTGCATTCTCAACCTGCCCACCACCGTGGAAGTGGCCGGCCCACACCACCACGCCGACCAGATCGAGTACTTTTGCCAGCATATCAGCCGTCGGGATAGCGTGATCATTTCGGTACACACCCATAACGACCGGGGCGGCGCAGTGGCTTCTGCCGAGCTGGCCCTGCTGGCGGGTGCCGATCGCGTCGAGGGCACGCTGCTGGGCAACGGCGAGCGTACCGGCAACATGGATATCGTGACGCTGGCCATGAACCTGTACAGCCAGGGCATCGACCCGGCGCTGGATCTCTCCAACCCCGACGAGATCATCCAGGTCGTGCATGAGTGCACCGGCATTGCCATTCACCCCCGCCACCCCTGGGTGGGCGAGATGGTCTACACCGCGTTTTCCGGCAGCCACCAGGATGCCATTCGTAAATCGCTCAAGCATCAGAAGCCCGATGAGCCGTGGCAAGTGGCCTATCTGCCCATCGACCCCCATGACATCGGCCGCGACTACCAGGCAGTGATCCGGGTCAACAGCCAGTCAGGCAAAGGCGGCATGGCCTTTTTGCTGGAGCGCGACTACGGCATTCACCTGCCCCGCTGGATGATGCTGGCACTGGCCCCCCACGTGCAGAAAGAGAGCGAGCGGCGCAACAGCGAGCTCTCCAGCGCCATGGTCCGCCAAGTGATGTTCGATCAGTTTGCCCTGGATGCCCCGCTCTCCCTGGCGGATTATCGGCTTTCCAAAGGCCACCAGGAAGGCATCGACATTACCCTGTGGCATGGCACTGAAACACTACGCCTGTCCGGCACGGGTAACGGGGCCATGTCATCGTTCACCGACGCCTGGAAACAGCATACCGGCAGCCACGTGGCCATTCTGGACTACAGCGAGCACTCACTGGGGGGCAGCAGCGAGGCCAATGCCATTGCCTTCGTGCAGCTGAATATTGATGGGCAGCGCATCTGTGCCGTGGCGGAAGATAGCGACACGGTCAGCGCCTCGCTTAAAGCGGTGCTATCGGGGATTAACGCAGCGCAACCAACCCGCACCACTCAGCCAGAGGCCGCCACCAGCCTCGCGTAAGCCGCCTGGCCGCCACTAAGGGGTATAGCGGCGGCCAGGGTTTAGCTATTCAGCGCAGTATCAACACCGGTAAATGCGCATTACGCAGCATTGCCGTGGTGGTGCTGCCCACCAGCAGATGACGAATGCGCGAGTGGCCGTAAGCCCCCATAACGAGCAGGTCAATGTCCTTTTCTTGCTTATAAGCGCGCAGCGTCTCTTCCACCTCACCGGCGCGAATAACGCCTTCGGTTTGGTGGCCTGCGGCCCGGAGGGTCTCCATAGCCCACTGCAGCTGCGAGTGATTCTCTGCAGTCTCTGCGCCTACAATCACCACATGGCATGATGCGTCATCAAACAAGGGGCTTTTCGCCAGCATTTCAACGCCTTTTCGCGCTGTTTTGCTGCCATCGAAGGCCATCAGCACGCGTTTGGGCAGCGTAAACGCCTTCGGCACCATCAAGATGGGACGGTGAAGCTCACGTACCACGCGCTCAAGGTTAGAGCCCAAGTGGCCGCTGGCTTGGTGGGCCGTTTCCCCTCGCTTTCCTAGCACCAGCAAGCGGATCTCTTTTTCATGCTCGGCCAAGGTATCCACCAGGGTGCCATTGCGCTGCATACAGGGCGGCTCTGCAAACCCAGCCGCTTCTACCCGCGCTTTTGCGGCATCCAACATCAAGCGCCCCTGCTGGCGAGCAAGCTTGCCGCGCTGCTCTTCAATATCCGAGAGCTGTTTCAGAAGATGTTCCCGCGTGCCCAGGCCTAGATGGCCGGTTAAGTCAGGCTCCGCCACCTGCGTGTGGTTATCAACGGTGTGAAGAAAACGCAGCGGTGCCGAAAGCGCCGTGGCTGCCCAAACCGCATAGTCACACACACTTTCTGAATAGTGGGACCCATCAATGGCTGCTAACACGTAATCAGACATACTGGCTTCTCCTTGAGAGGGTGCACCAAACGTTGTCGTTATTCTGACTCTGTTGTACACGAAGACGTTGGACAGCAACACCGTCAGCGGCACGTTTTTAGGCGCTCCGACCTTGATGGATACAGATGCTACAATTAGCCGCCTATCAATAGATTCATCATAGGGCGAGGAGCAGCATGGGACATGGCATCACCAGCGTATTGCTCGTGGCGCTGGGCGGCGCACTGGGGGGTATCGGGCGCTTTGCCATTTCCAACGCGATGGCTCATGCGCTGGGTAAAGCCTTCCCCTGGGGAACACTCTGCGTCAACGCTAGCGGAGCGCTATTAGCAGGTTGGCTACTAGGCGTTTACGGCGTGGCTAATACACAGTCGCTTTGGCTATTTGCGGTAGCGGGCCTGTTAGGCGGCTATACCACGGTGTCGTCGTTTAGCTTGCAGACCCTTGAGCTGTGGCAGCGCGGCCAGGCAAATCGCGCCGCGCTCAATATGGTCGCTACGTTACTATTAGGCATCGCCATGGCAGCGCTAGGCTGGTGGTTGGCCCAGGGTTAGCAAGGAGTCCTTGATGAGTATCAACGCCTATCTAGCCGTCGGCCTTGGCAGCGCTATAGGAAGCGTTCTTCGCTATAGCGTTTCGCTGTCTTCTATGGCCGTGCTGGGTAGCCACTTCCCCTGGGGAACGCTATTGGTAAACGTGCTGGGCTCCTGCCTCATCGGCTGGTTAGCCGCGACAGCTTCACGCGCGTCACATGGCAAACTGGCGCGCCAGCAGCCGCTGTTAGTGGCCGGGTTTTGCGGCGGCTTCACTACCTTTTCGCTCTTCAGCCTGGAAACGCTGCACTTGGCACAGCAGGGCAGTATGGGGCTGGCGCTGCTGTACGGTATAGGCAGCCTGCCCCTCTGTGTATTCGCCGCCTGGATGGGCGAGCATTTGGCCCTTTTCAACCAACCAGCGGCCTAATCTCTTGATACGCGAACAGCTTGAACAGCAGCAGTCCTGGATTTATCTGGCTTTTATCGTGCTCGGGCTTTGCCTGGGCCTACTGGCCCCGGAACAAGTGGCAGCGCTTGAGCAGGCGCTATGGCCGCTGCTCGGTTTACTGCTCTACGCCACTTTCACCCAAATCCCGCTACTGCAGATAAAGCAAAGTCTCCAAGATATACGCTTTATGGCGGCGTTATTAATGGGTAACTTTATTGTTATTCCTGCGCTGCTGGGATTGTTGGTAGTGTGGCTACCCCTGCCGCCACCAGTGCTGGCGGGCGTATTACTGGTGCTGCTGGTGCCCTGCACCGATTGGTTTATTACCTTTACCCACTTAGGCAAAGGCGATGCGGCCCGTGCCATTGCCGCCACGCCACTTTTGCTGTTGGTGCAGATGATCGCATTACCGGTCTACCTGTGGCTGTTTTTAGGCAGCGAGTGGCTTCACTTAACGCTATCGCCCGCGCTATTGAGCGCCTTTTTGGGGATTATCGCCCTGCCTCTGCTACTCGCTTGGCTCACAGAACATGCGGCACACAGGTATGTGGCGGTGGAACGTACCACCCACGCACTTAGCCTGATGCCGGTACCGCTACTGGCTGTCGTCGTGTTGATTATCGCGGCGACTCAGGTCACGCAGGTGCTAGCGCTACGCCAGCTGCTATGGCAGGCAGTGCTCATTTTTGTGGGCTTTCTCATCGTCGCAGGGCTGTTGGGCAGGGTGCTCGGCGGGCTGTTTAAATTACCGCCCGCTAGTGCCCGGACGCTGGCATTTAGCTTTGGTACGCGTAACTCCTTTGTCATGCTGCCCATTGCCCTAACGCTGCCCAGCGGGTGGCAGGCTGCCGTAGTCGTGATTGTTTGCCAATCGCTAGTCGAGCTATTTGGCATGGTGGCCTTTATCCGCTGGGTGCCAGGCAAACTGCTGCCGGAGCGAGTGGTTAGCTAACACGGGAGTATCCACCAAGTATCCCTTGCTTGCTCATCACTAGCTGCCAGAGCTGAATTTGCCGGGCGCGAAAAGCCCCTGCACACACCAGCAGGTAATAGCGCCACATGCGGTAAAAGCGCTCGCCATACTGCTCTTTAAATCGCGGCCAGTGGGTTTCGAAGTTATGGTGCCAAGCCATTAATGTGCGGTCATAATCAGCCCCGAAGTTATGTATATCTTCAATAACGAACAGCGCCTCGGCAGCATCTGCAACCTGCCCCAGGGTAGGCAGTTCGCCGTTGGGAAAAATATACTTATCAATCCAGGGGTCGGTCACGGTATTGCTTAAGTTTTTACCGATGGTATGCAGCAAAAACAGCCCATTATCTTTTAAGCAGCGGTGAACAACGCTCATATACTCGCGATAGTTTTTATGACCTACGTGTTCAAACATGCCAATGCTCACCACGCGGTCAAACGTCTCGCTCTCTTCACGGTAATCCTGCAGGCGAAACTCTACCGGTAAGCCTTTTCTTAGCAGCCGCTGCCCAAATTCAGCCTGCTCCTTAGAAATGGTCAGGCCCACACACTCCACCCCATAATGCTCGGCAGCGTAGCCCATAAAACTGCCCCAGCCGCAGCCGATATCCAGAACACGCATCCCTGGTTTTAGCTGGAGCTTACGACAAATAAGGTCAAGCTTGGCTTCCTGGGCTTCATCCAGCGTTTGGGCATGTTTCCAGTAGCCACAGGTGTAGGTCATCCGCTGGTCGAGCATCGCGGCATAAAAGTCGTTGCCGAGATTGTAGTGCTTCTCCCCTACTTCCCACGCCCGCTTCGCTGTTTGGCGGTTGAGCAGGCGTGAACGTAGCGAGTGGTAAATCAGCTGGGTGGGCTTAATGCGTTGGCCAAGCTGGGCACGCATGATGCGGTAAAACAGCTCATCTAGCCGTATGGCATCCCACTCCCCTCGCATGTAGCTTTCGCCAAGTCCCAGATTACCTCGCGAAAGAGCACTATCGATAACGCCGGGTGCGTACAGCTGTATATCCCAAGGGCGGCTCCCATCCAGTTGGATGTCAGCCTCGCGCAATAGCTCGGCAATAAAACGGTGAGAGGGTGAGGTTGCATCAAAGCCAATAGGCGATTTTTCCAACGTTGGCATGTTCACGGCAGGCTCCTCGCTATTCCAGAGAGTGGATAGGTAACAACCTGCCTAACAGCATAGAACTGCATTGCAACATTAGCATTGTTAGATAGAGACAATTTGCACGCTGTATACTTTAAAAAGCCGACCCGATTAACAATTGAGGATCAGCTTCATGAAGGCTATAGCCTGCTAATAGGTCTCTATTCCGGTTTACAAAATAGAGACTAAAACACCGGTTCTCATCATCAATATTTAGTAAACCGGCCAAGACATTTCGTCTAGGACCTACTTAAGCATCTATAGAGACAATGCCGTCATCAGTGGAAATGATCCGTAGCATGTGACCGGCTCAGCCGACTCTCTCTATTGCGACGCTCCTCTTCGGCAGCTATCGCTCTATCAATGGGACCGCGGTCCACAGTCCCAGAAAAATTAGCTTCCGTCGGCATCACATCAGCGACATGCAGATAGCGCTCTTTTGCCACATCCAGAAGCCGCTCAAGCTCACTAAGCGGATCGGCATGATCGTCTACGCGAAGGTTAAGATAGGAATGCGACTCGCCGCGATGGATGAGCAGTCCCGCAGCCTGTCGACCCCGTTTGTCGCCCCCAGCCTCTTCACCGGCGCGCATCGCCATTAGCAGACGCTCGGCCATAGGCAAGTCTGTCCTGGAGGCATAGGTTTCGAAGGTAGCATCGACCACCTCAGAACCAGCCAGCATATTCCCCGCGACCGAGTGGCTGGCGCCGACCCGATGACCAGCCCATTCAATACAATCAACACCGGTATGGGTGGCAAAGTCGCCTGTACTGTCGATCATGTGGCATTGGCGAATTGCCGAGCCTCTATCTCGGGCGATGAAATCCTCCATTACCTCTGCGGCCAGGGCTCCTTCTTCCAGACGGCGCAGCCCCTCGGTGCCCCAGAGCGGATTGACGAAGGCCTGGGTGGCCACCGCACTCACACGACCAATATAAGGTACCGCCGCACCACAAGCGAAAAAGCGCGAGGCGACGATGATGCCGATTTCTCCGGTTACTACGTCTTTTGCTATGAGCGAATAAGTCATCTTAGCGGCCCACCGCATAGGCCTGCATCAGGCGTGGTGTCGCCGCCGCTCGCAGAGTGCCGTCCGGTTCACGCAAAGCCGCTGTCAGTCGGCCGATGCTCCAAGGTTCCGCGACAGTGACCTTGTGGCCCTTCGCACGAAGGCGCTTTATAGCTCCGTTGCTTACATTAGGTTCTATCATGATCTCTCCGACATAAGCAGCACGAGGGAAGAATGAGCCCTGAAAATGCATCGAGTGGAAAAGCGGCGCGTCCATTCCCTCTTGTAGGCTAAAGCCATGATGTACGAAGCGCAGGAACCAGATCAGTTGCCACTGATCCTGCTGATCTCCACCAGGCGAGCCAAAGACAAGACGCGCCCCGCCCTTCTCAGCCAGCGAGGGGGTCAACGTAGTGCGCGGTCGGCGGCCAGGCGCGAGCGACGTTGGCAGTCCTTCTTCGAGCCAGAACATTTGCGCGCGGCTATTGAGCGCAAAACCAAGCCCGGGAATGATTGGGTTCGACTGTAACCAGCCACCCGACGGCGTCGCCGCCACGCAATTACCCCACCTGTCAATCACGTCAAGGTGAACCGTGTCGCCACGCTTTTCGGTCAGATGTGCCATCGTTGGCTCTTGCGCATCGATCTCGGCTACCCCGAAACCTCTTGCGGCACGGGCAATATAGGCGTCAGCGAGATGTTCGAAACCAGGTACCCGGCCCGGCCGTTGCTCCATCGAAGCCTGCTGCGCAATCAGCTTTGCGCGCTCTGAGTTGTAGGCATCGGATAGCAAGTACGCCATTGGTACGTCGCTATGCGCTGGGTCGCCGTAATAGGCTTCGCGATCAGCATAGGACAGCTTGATCGCTTCGATGACCGTATGTATGAACTCCTCACCCATCGGGTCCATCGCTGCAAGATCGAAATGCTTGAGTATCGCGAGCGTCTGCAGAAGAACCGGCCCCTGGCTCCAAGGTGCGGTTTTGTACACCGTCCAGCCTTGATAGGAATAGCTAAGCGGCACCTCAAAGCTTGCACGCCAACCGGCCATGTCCTTGGGAGCTAACACGGCGGCATGTTCGGTGCCGGACACGTCATGCACTTTTGCGTCCTTGAGATAATCGAAGATTGCTTCAGCAACAAAACCCTCGGCCCAGGCCTCGCGTGCAGCTTCAATTTGAGCCACACGCTCATCACTTGCTGCCTCTCCGGTTTCAACGAGGCGTTGGTAGGTCGCAGCCAAGTCTGGGTTGCGAAAAAGTCTGTGGGCCTGAGGTACTTTGCCTCCAGGTGTCCAGACAGAAGCAGAGCTGGGCCAATTTTGGGCAAAATAGCATGAAAGATTCTCAATCGTGGCCGCGACGCGCGGCAGTATTGGGTGCCCATTTCTAGCATAACCAATGGCGGGCGCCATTACTTCATGTAGCGACATCGTGCCGTGATCACGCAGCAGCAGCATCCAGCCATCGAAAGCACCAGGCACTACAGTGGAGAGCAAACCAGAGCCAGGAATCAGCTCCAACCCTTCACTACGATAATGCCTGATTGTTGCACCCTCGGGTGCTATTCCTTGCGCACAAAGAACGCCGTTCCCGCTCTTGATATCGTGAAATATTGCAGGCAGATCGCCTGCTGGTCCGTTGAGGTGCGGCTCAACGACCTGAAGCGTCAGGCCAGTCGCTACAGCAGCATCAAAAGCGTTGCCGCCCTTTTCGAGAACCCCCATTCCAACGGTTGAAGCAATCCAGTGTGTCGAAGTGACAACACCAAAGGTGCCACGAATTTCGGGACGAGTCGTGAAATTGCTCATTAAGTCTCCCTTCTTACTGCTCACGTGGATCAAGGGCATCGCGCAGCCCGTCTCCCAGCAGGTTGAATCCGAGTACAACAAGGAAGATCGCAATGCCGGGCCAGAGCGCCATCCAAGGTGCTTGACTAAGGAAATTCTTGGCGGTGTTGAGCATTGCCCCCCAGGAAGGCGCAGGTGGCTGCTGGCCGAGGCCGAGGAATGACAGCGAAGCCTCAGCGATAATCGCAGTGGCTATGGTCAATGTTGCCTGTACCAAGATCGGCGGCAGTACGTTCGGCAAGATGTAGCGTCTCAGTATTTTGGAGGCTGGAAGACCAATGGCGCGAGCACTGTCAACGTAATCCTCAGACACGACCATCAACACCTGACCCCGCGTCAGGCGAATGAACAGGGGAGTTGCAGCTATTCCGATCGCAATCATCGCATTAGTCAACGAGGGTCCAAGAAAGGCCGCCAAGGCGATGGCTAGAATTAGAAATGGCGCGGCAAACAGCGCTTCAGTGCAACGCGAAACCGCTGCATCTGTCCAACCACGAAAATAGCCTGCGGCAATACCTAAAGGCACGCCGAGCGCCACGGCAATCAGAACCGAGACAACACCTGCCAGAAATGAAGCACGTGCCCCCCAAATCATCCTCGACAAAACATCCCGTCCGATCTCATCAGTGCCCATGAGATGCGCGGCGGAGGGCGCCTCTCGTACCGCTCCCCAATCAGTTGCAGTGGGATCAGCCACAGGCAAAATCGGTGCTAGCAACGCGATGACGATGAAAAAAACTACTATGATACCTCCAAGCATGGCACTACGATGAGTTCGGAACTTCTTCCAGACCCGGTTTTCGGGTTTGCGATCGAGAACTGGGTCATTTGCGCTGTTAGGGTCGAGAGTAGTCGGTGTTATAACTTGAGACATCACTGTTTCCTCAGACGCGGGTTCAGCAGGACATAAGCGACATCGGCCAAGAGGTTCATAAAAATAAAGCCAACGGCAGTCACCAGAATAATACCTTGCACTACGGCGTAATCGCGTGAGAACACGGCATCGACGACCAGCTTACCGAAACCTGGAATAGTAAATATTTGTTCTGTCAGTACGGCTCCTGCGATCAGTTCTCCGAACAGCAGCGCGGTCAGTGTCACGATCGGCGTTAGAGCGTTGCGGAAGGCGTGTAGCAGAATTACCCTGCGCTCTTTCAATCCTTTCGCACGGGCGGTGCGCACATAGTCGGAGGTCAATACAGTCAGCATAGCCGAGCGTGTATGACGCATCAGCGCCGCTGCTAGGGCGGTACCAAGCACAAAAGCCGGCATGACCATCACTTGCAATGATCGCACAGGGTCCTCGCTAAACGGTACATACCCGCTTGCCGGCAGTAGCCCCCATTTCACTGAGACTAGCAAGATCAGCATGATTCCCAGCCAAAAATTTGGTATCGACAGCCCGGAAAGAGCCACAAAGTTAGCCAAGTAATCAGTAAATGTGCCCTTGTAAATGGCAGAGACGATACCGGCCGGTATGCCGATGACAAGAGCAAAAATCATCGCCATTGTGGCAAGTTGGATAGTCACCGGAAGCTTTTCGCCTATCAGTGTGGTAACCGGCTGATTCGTGCGCAGCGATATGCCCAGATCGCCGGTCATAGCATTGCCTAACCATTTTAGGTATTGCACTGGAACGGGATCGTTGAAGCCATATTTTTCGCGCAGAAAGTTTAGCGTCTCAGGATCTCTATCCTCACCCGCCATGGCCAGCACTGGGTCGCCTGGCAAAAGATGCTGAAGGGTGAATACGAAGATTGATATTAGGATGATTGTCGGAATCGCGATAAGAACACGACGCAGGATGAAGGACAGCATCTCGGCTCCAGATATGAGGCCGCACGCCCCTATCGGGGTGCGGCAGAGGTTTCTAGATTAGTCCTCAGACATGGATACGCCTTCAAGGCGAATCATCCCGTCAGGGTAGGGAGTGAAACCCTCGATTGAGGAATCATAAGCCCACAGCCAAACCTCGTGGTAAAGATATACCAATGGCAGATCCTCATTTAGGATATCTCCCGCTGCGTGATAACTTTCTTTACGTGTTTCTACATCGATTGAGCGGCGGGCTCCATTCAGTAATCGATCCACATCGTCGTTTGAATAGCCGGAATCGTTGATGCCCCCGCCGGTGGTGACGAACTGATGCAAATTGCCGTCAGGGTCGACTCGTCCAGACCAGCCGATAAGGCTTGCTTGATAGTCACCCGCCGTCTGGTCTGATAGAAGCGTAGCGAATTCTTTAGACTCAAGGTTGAGTGTTATGCCAACATCACTGACCATGGATTGCATAACCTGCCCTACCTGCAACCCGACGGGATTGTTGGCTACCTGCATATCAACGGTGATGCCATCACCATAGCCTGCCTCTTCAAGAAGTGCGCGAGCCTGTTCGACGTCCCGCTCCGGCACCGGATGTTCTTTGTCATACCAGGGACTCTCCGGGGGGAACGGCTGATTGCCGGGTTCGAATGCGCCGTTAAAGACCACCTGGTTCAACGCCTGTCGGTCAATGGCTAGGCTGAAAGCCTGCCGCACCAGCGCGCTTTCACCCAGTGGATTGTCGGCTTGCGCACCATTATTCACATTGATGGTAACAGCCTGATAGCCAATACCCGTTGCCCGTGCCACCTCAATGTCAGAGTCTTCCTCTACGGCCGTCAGGTCAGGCGCCGCCAAACGTTCGATCATGTCGAGATCGCCTGATTGCAGGTTCGCCAAACGCACGGTGGTGTCTGGGATCGGTAAATAAATCACACTCTCAAAATTGATCTCGTCGGCATTCCAGTACTCGTCGAACTTGTTCAGCACGATTCGATCCTGCTGCACCCGTTCTTCAAAGGCGAATGGCCCCGAACAGACAGGATTAGCCCCAAAACCGGCCCCTGCCTTTTCAAAGGCGGTGGGTGACATCATCATTCCCGAGCGATCAGCGAACTGCGCCAGAACCGTAGCATCCGGCTGAGAGAGCGTGAAGCGCACGGTATAATCTCCAATCGCTTCTGCCTTTTCTATCGAAGCCAGTTCAGATTTACGGCGAGATTCATCAAGGGTCTGAGAACGCTTGACATTAGCCACCACGGCTTCAGCATCGAAAGCAGTACCATCGTGGAAGATCACATCATCACGCAGGCTCATGGTCAGCTCGGTACCATCCTCGCTCCATGTCCATTCGGTGGCAAGCTGAGGGATGATGTCTAGCTCAGGCGTGATGTCTACTAATTTGTCGCAGAGCGATGTATAGACGATACGGCCCACAAAAGTGCGAGACTGATCGGGATCAAGCACATCGGGATCTTCCTGCAAACCAATCCTGAGATCCTGAGCTTGAGCCCCGAAAGCCGTCGCTCCTAGCAATGCGGTGGCAAGTGTCATATATCGAAACTTCATAGGTCATTTCCTTGTTGTGGCAGTAGCTGATTAATCATGTTTATTCGTCTTTCGCCTTGTCACACACCGTCAGCCCGGCCCGTCATAGCATCATCAGAGGTGGAGGCAATTGGGACGAACTTTTCCCCACCACTTGCCTGCGCATAAAAAGCAAAACGCATTTCGGCCGCTGACGAGCGCGGCGCCTCAGGAATTAACTGGACATCATTGGTCGATGCAGCAATTTCTTCAAAGAAGTGGCAGGCGGCACGCTGGCCCGTTGAGGTGTCAACCTGCCGTAGCTCCGGCACCTCTTGGCGGCAGGTGTCGCGGACGAAGGGGCAGCGAGTGTGGAACCGGCAACCGGCTGGCGGATCGATCGGACTTGGAATATCGCCGGTCAAGGGGATCTGGTGACGGGTACGCCCATACTCAGCCACCGGTATCGCCGATAGCAGAGCCATCGTGTAAGGATGACGCGGCGCCTCAAAAATACGGTCACAAGGGCCCTCTTCAACGATTCGCCCCAGATACATAACCGCCACGCGATCACTCATGTGCCGGATCACTGCGAGGTCGTGGGCAATTACCACCAGCGTTAAACCCAACGCGTCACGCAGATCCGAAAGTAGGTTGATAATTTGCGCCTGCACACTGACATCAAGTGCCGAAACGGGTTCGTCACCGACGATCAGCTTCGGGCCAGACGCGAGCGCGCGCGCTATACCGATTCGCTGGCGTTGACCACCGGAAAATTCATGTGGGTACCGATCGGCATGCTCGGGTCGCAGACCAACCTGGCACAGCAAATCTGATACCCGTGTACGGCGGTCTTTCGCCGACACGGTCGGGAAATGTGTTTCGATCGGCTCAGCCACAAGCTTACCCACTGTCATGCGCGGGTTTAGCGAAGAGAATGGGTCTTGAAAGATGAACTGCATATCACGGTGCAGTGTCCTCAGCTCCGTGCCGGTCAGCTTGTCGATCTGCCGCCCGTCGAAAAGCATTTCGCCCTTTGTCGGCTCGATCAACCGTGTCAACATCCTCGCTAAGGTGGATTTCCCACAGCCCGATTCACCGACAATTGCATAAGTTTCACCCGGCGCTACAGCTAACGAGACGTCATCTACCGCATACACTTTATCGGGTCGTCGAAATAGCGAACCCCCGACATCGAAATGGCAGACCAGATGATGCGCTTCGAGAATTGGTTGCGTCATGCCGATCTCTCCAACATCCGTTCCAGAGGCGCGAAATGGCAGGCAGCGAAGTGTCCCGCTCCGAAGTTGCGCTCAGGGGGAGGTTCCGCACAGATTGGCTGAGCGAAAGGACAGCGGGTAGAGAACCGGCAACCCTCGGGCATCGTCGCAGCTGTCGGCACCGATCCGGGCACTGTGGTTAGCCGTGACCGTGGGCCCGTTAGCCTTGGAATAGAGGACATAAGTCCAATAGTGTAGGGATGCTGCGGATCGTTGAAAATCCGTTCTGCCGGTCCAGATTCGACGACAGTGCCAGCATACATAACAGCTACGTTCGTCGCGATCTGAGCGACAACGCCAAGATCGTGAGTGATCATGATCGTGCCCATATTTGCGTCGCGCTGCAATTCGAGGATCAGATCGAGAATCTGCGCTTGGATAGTCACATCAAGCGCCGTAGTCGGCTCGTCGGCGATCAACAGCGCCGGATCGTTAGCTAGAGCCATGGCGATCATTACTCGCTGACGCATGCCACCCGACAACTGATGCGGATACTCATCAAGCCGCGCTTCGGGGGCGGGGATGCCTACCTTGCGAAGCATCTCTATCGCCCGATCCCGCGCTTGGTCCTTAGATACTTCATTATGGGCAAGCACCGCCTCGACGATCTGGTAGCCGATACGAAAAGCAGGATTCAGCGACGTCATCGGTTCTTGAAAGATCATTGCCATCGACCGGCCCCGCAGCTGTCGAAGGGCCTCGCGGTTCGAAAGATCCAGCGGTGCTCCGCAAAAGCGAACATCCACATCACTCATTTCCGCGATATTCGATGGCAAAAGTCCCATTAACGCCAGAGAACTAACGCTCTTGCCACAACCAGATTCACCGACGATACAGAGCGTCTCACCAGCGCGCACCGTATAATGGATCGATTTCAACAGATCACTTTGCTCGCCACGAAAACGCATACTGAGAGATCGCACCTCAAGCAAGGGCACCTCGGACGCCTGAGCTTTTGCGGAATTTTCTTGATCAGTCATGAAAGCAACCAATTCAACTGTTCCTTAATTTGAAGCCGGACTAAACAATACCGAGAGTCCCGACAAGGTGAACAAAGTTTGGGCTGAATGAACGATGTAGAATTTGATATCGCGCCATTCGACCATAAGTCGTGCTGCCGGGCATCGTGTCGCGTCGACCAAACTCCGCGCTTGGGCTAGCGATCAACACGATCTTGGCCTGAATCGCCAAGATCGGTGCAGAGAAAGGCCCAACAATGCTATGACAGGGGGAGTCTAATTATTGGAGCTTAACGCCCTCAAGGCGGATGCGTCCGTCAGGCCAAGGCTTAAATCCCGTTACCTCATTGCGCATCGCCCAAAGCCAGGTAGGATGGTAGAGATATACCAGGGGTGCGTCCTGAACGAGAATGTCACGCGCCTGATCGTAATACTCTTTACGCTCGTCCGTATCAGTTGTCTCGCGGGCCGCATTTAGAAGCCTGTCGACATCTGCGTTGGAATAGTGGGCGTCATTTATCCCGCCACCTGTAGTGACAAACTGGTGTAGGTTAGCGCTGGGATCAACATAGCCTGACCAGCCGACTTGGCTTGCGGTAAAATTGCCTGCAGTTTGGTCAGACAACATGGTCGCGAATTCCTTCGTGGTGATCTTTATATCAATACCGACCTCCGAGGCCATCGCCTGTACGACCTGCATCAACTGCATTGGCTCACTGGTATTGGGCACCTGTATGTCTAATGACAGCCCGTCGGGATATCCTGCCTCAGCTAAAAGCGCGCGAGCGCGCTCCAAATCGCGTGGTGGGATGGGGTGCTCCATGTCAAACCAAGGTGACTCTGGCGAATAGGGCTGATTAGCCGGGGTGAAAGCTCCCTCGAACACTACTTGATTAAGCACTTCGCGATCGATTGCATAACTTAGCGCCTGCCGCAGTAGCGGCTCATTGCCCCATGGAGTATCACCCCGGGAGCCGTTGTTTATGTTGAAGGTCAGCCCCTGATATCCCAGCGACGTGACACTCTCAACCTCAATCCCTTCATCTTCCTGCGTCTGCTCTAGATCAGACGTCGCCAGTCTCTCGATTAGATCTAGATCACCCGATTGCAGGTTAGCTAACCGCACGGTGGTATCAGGGATTGGCAGGTACACCACTCGATCCAGATGAATCTCGTCGGCATTCCAATAATCTTCGAACCGCTCGAGTACAATACGATCCTGCGCGACCCGGTCAACAAAACGGAAAGGCCCAGAACATATCGGATTGTTGCCGAAATCTGCTCCGGTCGCACGAGCAGCTTTAGGCGACACCATCATTCCTGGTCGGTTAGCCATCTCGGCTAACAGTGCCGCGTCAGGATGATCCATGTTTATGCGAATTTCATAGGGTCCTAGCACCTCAGTTCCTGTAACAGAAGCCAAATCCGATTTGCGCCTGCTCTCCTCCAACGTCAACGAGCGATTAATATTGTAGGCAACTGCTTCCGCGTCAAATGGCGTTCCATCATGAAAGGTTACGTCATCGCGCAGATTAAAGGTCAGCGATGTGCCATCTTCCGACCACTTCCAACCTGTAGCCAGTTGAGGAGTTAGTTCAAGATCCGGCGTGATATCTACAAGCTTGTCGCATAGAGCAGTAAAAACGATTTCGCCGACGAATGTTCGTGACTGATCAGGGTCGAGCACATCACTATCCGATTGTAATCCAATACGCAGCTCCTGAGCCGTAGCGCCACTAGCTATTGCAGTGGCTAGCACAGAGACGGCGACAAATCGAAGAAAAAGCATATACTGGCATCTCCATCTTAGGCTTCGTTGCCTATGTCGCTTGAATCTAACCAAGTTATTAAGCGTGCTTGATTAGCTTTGTAACAAATCATAAGGAAAAATCGTGCCATTTATAAAAAAATCATAAATAACAAAAGCTTAAATAAAAATAAAAAATTGAAACATTGATTCCCCTACAGAAATTTAAGTATTTTTATTCAAAATGATGCTTAGCCTCTCTCTCATGCACCATAAAGCAGCATTTAAAATCACACTCATGATCATTCATGCACAGCAAGAGGGTTGCATAATATTTGCTTATCGACTAGTAACTATTCAGGTGGCTGCGGATGGGATATCGCCAACCAGCTGATTTTTCTGGCATAGTGTGCCTAATCCTTCGGCATATCTATGCGGTGACATGACCATCAGCGATATCAACGTCGACGAGGCTCTGGAGCGGGTCCGACAGCAGCTCAAGGAAGACCAGACGGTCTCTCCGTCGCTGCGTGCGG
Organism: Halomonas sp. KM007; assembly: GCF_050709225.1. Classification (NCBI taxonomy): domain Bacteria; kingdom Pseudomonadati; phylum Pseudomonadota; class Gammaproteobacteria; order Oceanospirillales; family Halomonadaceae; genus Halomonas; species Halomonas sp. KM007. The sequence continues at coordinate 1,074,004 of NZ_CP136131.1, forward strand.
CCATCGATGTGCTGATGTTGCTGGTCAAGCTCATGGCCGATCGCCTGGCCACCAGTAGCCGCAACAGCAGCAAGCCACCGTCCCAGGATCCCAATCGCCAGCGCCGCTCGCGCGCCAAAGGCGAGCGGCGCCCCGGCGGACAGCCAGGGCATGAGGGTAAGACGTTGGCGCCGGTGACGGACCCCGACGAGGTGGTCAAGCTCCGTGTCGATCGTCGGCAACTCCCCAAGGGGCGTTCTTACCGCCCGGTCGGCGTCGAAACGCGCCAAGTGCAGGACATCGTAATCCAGGCCGTGGTCACCGAATATCAGGCTGAGGTCCTCGAAGATGATCAGGGGCAACGCTACGTGGCGCCATTCCCCGAGGGCGTGACTCGCCCCATCCAGTATGGCCCTCGCCTCAAGGCGCATGTCGTCTATCTCTCCCAGTATCAGCTGTTGCCCTATGCGCGTATCCGCGAGTTGCTCACCTCGCAGTGCGGCCTGTCGCTGAGCACCGGCACCCTGTTCGCCTTCAACCAGGAGGCCTACCAGCGGGCCGAGGCGTTCGCCGAGTGGGTGATCCCGGCGCTACGTGAAGCAGCCACCGTCCATGCCGATGAAACCGGAATGCAGGTCGGTGGCAAACGCTACTGGCTACACAGCGCCTCCAACGAGGCCCTGACCTGGTTGGCCCCGCACCCCAAGCGCGGCCAGGAAGCGATGGACGCCATCGGCGTATTGCCCTTCGTGCGTGGCGTGCTGGTGCATGATCACTGGAAGCCCTACTACCGCTATCCGGATTGCCGGCACGCGCTCTGTAATGCGCACCACCTTCGGGAGCTGACAGCGGCCTGGGAGAACGATGGCCAGGCATGGGCCAAGGCCTTGCATGACCTGTTGTTGGAGATGCATCGCGCCGTGGAGGTGGCCGACGGCTGCCTCTCGGCCGATGAGACCCGAGCCTGGCGGCAGCGCTATCGAGATTGCCTGGCGAAAGGGGACGCCGAGTGCCCCCCGCCGGTGAAACCGCCACCTGGAACGCGAGGCCGGGCCAAGCGCACCAAGCCGCGCAACCTCCTGGAACGCCTCCAGGCGTACGAGGACGACGTGTTGCGCTTCCTCGACGACCCTGCCGCTCCCTTCACCAACAACCAGGGGGAGCGCGATCTGCGAATGACCAAGGTCCAGCAGAAAATCTCGGGCTGTTTCCGCTCCTGGGAGGGTGCTGAGATCTTCTGCCGCATGCGTAGCTTTCTCTCGACCGCCGTCAAGCAAGGGGTAGCGGCGCATACCGCACTGGAGCAACTGTTTGCGGGGGAGGTGCCAGCCTTCATGCAGCAAGAAGCCCCGACTCAGCCAACCGGTGCTGAATAGTTACATCGACTATTTATTATTAAACTGACAAACAAAGACGAGACAGCCATTGGACTGACCAAAAAATAAATTTTTTATAGAAAATTCTTTTATTCACTGCCACATTAAAACTACTTACTTTAAATTAGTGATAGAGAATTTTTTATAGGAAAAAAGCATTTTTCTTATAAAGATTTCACTAAAAATATCAAAGCAGCCCTTTATTAATCTTATTAAAAATATAATTTTCAATAAGATTAAGTTAACAACTGGCTAAAAACCCATATAAAATGAGGTTGCTATGACAAAAAACCAACTGACACAGGACTAGTTAAAAATGTGTATCAATGAAAATCATGCGCTCTGAGAATTTGGACAAACCAATCTAATACAGAAAGGGAAAATGATGCACCATCACATCTCAGCCTCGGTCGAGAACTGCGCTTGGGGCTTTTTTGACGCCGAACGGGCACCTGTTCTAACGATTAAAAGCGGCGATACGGTAACTATTGACACTGTTTCTGGTGGCCCCGAGGCCCTCCCAGGCAATGGTTTCAATGTTCCCTCTGAACTTCTTGACATCCATGCCCGTAGTGAACGTCCTATGCCAGGACATATCCTAACAGGTCCTGTAGCTGTAGAAGGCTTAATGCCAGGATCAGTTCTTGAAGTGCAGATAGAAGAGGTCACTCTGCGTCAGGACTGGGGCTACAATGCAATGCGACCGCTTGCCGGAGCGTTACCTTACGAGATTGAGCAGGCCCGGATTGTTACGTTGCCACTCAACCACACTACAATGACTGCCCAGCTGCCTTGGGGACGAGACATTTCTCTTGCCCCCTTTTTTGGGGTCATGGGTGTAGCACCGCCTCGACATTGGGGAAGAATCTCATCAATCCAGCCTCGTATGCATGCAGGCAACATCGACAATAAGGAACTAGTTGCTGGCACAACTCTTTATCTACCAGTATTCAATGAAGGAGGTTTATTCTCCTGCGGCGACGGTCATGCGGCACAGGGTGATGGCGAAGTTTGTGTCACTGCTATCGAAACAGCTCTTTGCGGGACTTTCAGATTAATCGCACGAAAAGATATGAATCTAGACTATCCACGCGCAGAGACTCCCTCACATTATATTACCATGGGCATGGATCCGGACTTGGATCGATGCGTGGAAATAGCGTTGCATGGGATGTTAGATCTTATTGAGCAAATCGCGGGGTTGAGCCGTGCCGATGCCTACATGCTCTGCAGCATTGCTGGCGACTTACGCGTCACACAGACTGTCAACGGTTGCAAGGGGGTCCACATGATGCTTGAAAAGACACATATCGATCCCAATAATAATTAGCAAAAGATAGCTAAAAGAAAACTAAATATAAAACTCCATTATTAATCGTACTATTATCCAGGTTCATTTCTAAACCTATTTAATCACGTCATAGTGCCGGACCCACTTATCAAACCAGGAAAAACAACTTAAAAGGAAAAACCATATGATCCAGCAATAGCTTTTCATAAAGACTTCATTAACTCTTCAAACTTATTCCAACTGTCCGAATTACTGAACAAAAAATTCGTAATTAGCCTTTCTTTAGAGATAAAAAGTCGGCTCACTCAAGAAGTGAGTGGCCGACTACGAGTAAGCTATGCAATACGGACTAAGCAGTTATGAGCCACCATTTAGTACTTCTTAGCGCAAAATGAGCACAGGTATCCGGCTGCTTCGCAGCATGGCCGTGGTGGTACTGCCTACTAGCAAATGACGAATGCGCGAGTGCCCGTAGGCCCCCATCACCAGTAGATCAATGCCGTTTTCTTGCTCATAGGCTTGCAACGCATCATCCACTTCACCCGCACGAATGGCGCCTTCCGCGTGATGCCCTGCTTCACGCAGGGTGTTTAGCGCCCACGCCAGCTCACTGCGGTGCTCGGCTGTCTCTGCTCCTACAATCAGCACATGGCAGGTTGCTCCCGCAAATAGCGGCGAGCGGGCCAGCATCTCCACCCCTTTGCGGGCGGTTTGGCTGCCATCAAAGGCAATCAGCACCTTTTCCGGCCGCTGAAAGGCTTTCGGCACCATCAAAATCGGGCGGTGCATTTCGCGCACCACCCGCTCTAGGTTAGCGCCCAAGTGCCCACTTGCCTGGTGGGCGGTTTCGCCGCGCTTGCCTACCACTAGCAGGCGCACGTCTTTTTCCAGCTCTACCAGTGTTTCCACTAGCGTGCCGTTTAACTGACGGGTCGTGGGGCTACTTACCCCATCTTCCACCGCCCTGGCCTTGGCCGCTTCGAGCATCAGCTTGCCTTGCTCACGATTTACCCTGGCACGCTGCTCATCAAGCGCTGAGAGTTCTTCCATCAGCTTTTCGCGAGCGCCAAAGCGCAGGCTGCCGGATAAATTTTGCTCTTCGGGTGCCCCGGAGTGGTTATCCACTACGTGCACAAAGCTCAAAGGTGCATCAAGAGCCAGGCTTGCCCAGGCGGCATAGTCGCAAACACCTTCGGCAAATTGGGAGCCGTCAATGGCGGCGAGTACGTGTTCAGTCATGCTGCTCTCCTTGCCTGGTTTAGTGGCCGCCCATCAGTTTTTCAACGGCTTCCGGGTCGTTATGAACGGCGTAGCGGTCCACCACGGTGGCGCTTGCTTCGTTTAGGCCTACCAGTTCAACCTCGGTGCCTTCGCGGCGGAATTTAATCACCACGCGGTCAAGCGCTTGAACGGCGGTCACATCCCAGAAGTGCGCTTTCGATAGGTTAATGGTCACCTTATCGATGCTCTCTTTGAAATCAAACGCGGCCATAAAGCGCTCAGACGAGGCAAAAAACACCTGCCCAACCACTTGGTATTCGCGCTCTTTACCGGACTCTACTTCTTGAGAGCCCACGTACATGATGTTGCCGACCTTGTTGGCGAAGAACAACGCCGCCAATAGCACGCCCACAAAAACACCGATGGCTAGGTTATGGGTGCCTACCGTGACCGCCACGGTCGCCAGCATGACAATATTGGTGCTCAACGGGTGCTTCTTCAGGTCGCGAATGGACTCCCAGCTAAAGGTGCCAATCGAGACCATGATCATCACTGCTACCAGCGCCGCCATGGGAATTTGCGACACCCAGTCTGCTAGGAATACCACCATCAGCAGCAGCACCACACCCGCAATCAGGGATGATAAGCGCGTCCGGCCGCCTGATTTGATGTTGATCACCGATTGCCCGATCATCGCGCAACCAGCCATACCGCCCATTAAACCAGCGCCAATATTGGCAATACCCTGACCTTTACACTCGCGATTTTTATCGCTGGGCGTGTCGGTGAGGTCATCCACAATGGTGGCAGTCATCATCGACTCAAGCAGACCTACAACGGTAAGCATGATGGCGGTAGGGAAGATAATCATCAGCGTTTCAAGATTTAACGGCACACTCGGCCATAAGAAAACAGGCAGCGTATCCGGCAGCTCTCCCATATCGCCGACGCTGCGAATATCCATGCCGCTGATCATATACACGGCGGTCAGCACCACGATGCACACCAGGGGGGAAGGAATCGACTTGCCAATCACCGGCAAATAAGGGAACAAGTAGATAATCCCCAGGCCGGCCAGCGTCATGGCATACACGTGCCACGTCACATTGGTGAGCTCCGGCAGTTGCGCCATGAAAATCAGGATCGCCAGCGCATTCACAAACCCGGTGACCACCGAGCGAGAAACAAAGCGCATCAGTTCCGCCAGCTTCAGGTAGCCCGCGATGATTTGCAATACGCCCGTCAATAGCGTGGCGGCCAGCAGATACTCCAAACCATGCTCACGCACTAGCGTTACCATCAGCAGCGCCATCGCCCCTGTGGCCCCAGAGATCATACCTGGGCGGCCACCGGTAAAGGCGATAATCACCGCGATACAGAACGAGGCGTAAAGCCCCACTTTTGGATCCACGCCCGCGATAATTGAAAAGGCGATCGCTTCAGGAATTAGCGCCAGCGCGACGACAATACCTGAGAGCGTGTCGCCCTTGATGTTAGAGAACCACTCATGCTTGCTGAAAAGTGCCATTCAGGGAGTCCATGGTTAGAGGTTTAAATACATTGCGCGCCACGGCCGCCCAGGGGCAGCAAATAAACACACATAAGTCATAGATTGTCGGATGAATGCTACCAACCGAAGGCGCTAACGCGCCGATAGCCAAATAGCGGAACGGGGTGCCATAGCGCTGATATAACGCGCAGAGCGTTATGGCGCTGATAAGGAGGGGAACCCTAGGGCGGAGTCATCAGCCCTGATATCGGCAGAAGGATGGCTGCCATGGTGTCGTTCATTGCAAGATAAACCTTGTTGGCCTTTTGTCGCTTCAGACGAGGCAGAGACCGCCGAGGGCCCGGCTCGCTTTGAGCGCAGCATTTTATCAGCAAACAGGGGCTTTCGCACCCACCCACCCTAGACGTTTAGACGATGACCCGTTCCCTAAGTATCGCTTACCATGGCACTCAATCGGCAGGCCTGCCGCCTGTTCTTCATCCTTTTTCAACCACTTCACGAGAGGATCCGCACATGAGCCAGACAGTAGCAGTGATCAAAGGCGACGGCATCGGCCCCGAAATCATGGACGCCACCCTGAAGGTGCTGGAGGCCCTGGAGTGCGGGCTGACCTATGAATTTATCGATGCGGGACTGGTCGCGCTCGAGAAGCACGGCACGCTGGTGCCTCAAACATCGCTGGATGCCATCGAGAAACACGGTATCGCCCTGAAAGGGCCGCTGACAACGCCGATTGGCAAGGGCTTCTCCTCCATCAACGTTCAGTTGCGCCGTCATTTTGACCTTTATGCCAACGTTCGCCCGGCCATCAGTTTTCCCGGCACGCGCTCACGCTACGATGGCATCGACATGATCACCGTGCGGGAAAATACCGAAGGTGCCTACCTCTCCGATGGCCAGGAAATGGTGGACGACGGCAATACCGGGCTTTCCGTGATCAAGGTGACCCGCCAGGGCTCCGAACGAATCGTGCGTTACGCCTTTGAGCTAGCGAAACAGAACGGGCGTAAAAAGGTGACGGCTGTCCACAAGGCCAACATCATCAAGACCAGCTCCGGCCTGTTTCTGGACGTAGCCCGGGAAGTCGCCAGTGAGTATCCCGAGATCGAGTTTCAGGAAATGATCGTGGATAACGCCTGCATGCAACTGGTCATGAACCCGCACCAGTTCGATGTAGTGGTAACCACCAACCTGTTTGGCGACATTCTCTCGGACCTGTGCGCCGGGCTCGTGGGTGGGCTTGGGCTCGCCCCAGGCGCCAACATCGGTGAAAAAGCCGCTATCTTCGAAGCCGTACACGGCTCTGCGCCCGACATTGCGGGCAAGAACATGGCCAACCCCTGTGCGCTGCTACTGGCAGCAGCACAAATGCTGGACCACCTGGGCATGCAGCAAAAAGGAGACGCCATTCGCAACGGCATCCGTGCGGTACTCGAAACCCGCCGAGACATGATCACCCCCGACATGGGCGGCACTGGCACGACGTCGACCTTTGCTCAAGCCCTGGTGGAGCAGATCAATCATTGATAATTATTAAAATATGCAGCAGGTGGTGGAACAGGGCCAGAATAGCCAGAACAGCGTGAAGGAGATCGAGGCGATCGTTAACGAGATATTGCAGGGAGCGCAAAGCGTATCTCACTCGATCGAGCGACTCGCGCTCGAAGCGAGCTGAGCTACCCCGCCAGCTCAGGCTGGCGGGGCGTGCTACGGTTTAGCGCAGTTTGGTTTTACGCAGGTACGGCAGTACCGCGTCGAATTCACCAAATTTCTGCTGAGCATCTTCATTGGAAACGCTGGGAGGAATGATGACATCCTGCCCTACACTCCAATCCGCAGGCGTGGCCACGCCGTGCTTGGCGGTGGTTTGAAGAGCATCCAGCGCGCGCAGGATCTCGGCAAAATTGCGTCCGACGGTCATCGGGTAGGTCATCGAGAGCTTCAGCTGCTTGTCCGGGCCAATGATGAAAACCGAGCGCACCGTCGCGCTATCGGCAGGCGTGCGGCCATCGGGCAAGTAGGCGTCTTCCGGCAGCATGTCGAACAGCTTGGAGACCTTGAGCCCTTCATCGGCGATGATAGGGAAGCTCACAGCACTGCCGCTGACGGTCTCGATATCGCCCGCCCAGCGCTTGTGATCCTCGACACCGTCCACAGACACCCCGATCACCTTGGTGCCACGCTTTTCCCATTCAGCGCTCAGGGTAGCCACCGCGCCAAACTCAGTGGTGCAGACAGGAGTGAAATCCTTGGGGTGGGAAAACAGAATCGCCCAGCTATCGCCTATCCATTCATGAAAGCGAATCGGTCCCTGGCTGGTTTCCGCTTCGAAGTCAGGTACAACGGCATTGATACGTAGTGACATGGTGGCTCCTCAAGTAAGGGTATCCGGTTTTCATACCTTATATGACTTTATCGCCCTTCACTATAGAACTTTTTGAGCTAAGACAATACAGCCACACTGTCCGCTTTCGCGTTGAAAAACATATATAGCTGACGCACCGTGTCCGGGGAAACGTTATGGGTAATGAACACGAACCGGGAGACCTGATCGCTGACGCTGTGGGCAGGTAACGACGCCGGTGGGTGGAAGATATGCTGCACGCCATGCAGCGCCAGCGGTGTGTCTCGATCTTGCAGATGCACGATGGCTTTCATGCGCAGCATTCTGTCGCCCATCATGGCCATCAGCAGATCCAGCCAGCTCTCCAATGCTTCCGGGCTGATGCGCTCCTCTACGCTGAAGCAGAAGGCCTTGATTTGATCGTCGTGATGCGCCGACGCAGCGGGCGGCGCCAGGGGAGCGAGGCTCTGCTGCTTACCAGAATCCTCCGGCTGCCCACTGGCCAGCAAGGTGGTGTGATAGCTCGCCGACTTGAGCCAGCTTTCCACGCGATATCGACCTGTACCCGCTTGATAAAGCCCGGCGCCTACCAGCAGTTCAGGGTTCAGGTTGCCGGATAGCACCTGCCACTGCTCAGCCGCCGGATTCAGCGTGGCCAATTGATTGGCCAGTGCCGAGAGATGATGTTCATCGACCAGATCGGTTTTGGTGATCAATAGCCGATCAGCCACGGCCACCTGGCGCTGGGATTCGCGATGGGTGCGCAGCGTGGCATCACCGTTGGCGGCATCGATACAGCAGATCACGCTATCGAGCTGAAAGCGGTGCGCCAGCCAATGGTCCGTCATCATGAGCTGCAATAACGGGGCAGGATCCGCAAGCCCAGTGGTTTCGATCACGACACGCTCAGGGGCAGGCTTGCCTTTCGCGGCCTGAGCGTCGAGGGCCTGTTGCAAGGTTCGGCTCAAGTCGCCCCGCAGCGTACAGCACAGGCAGCCGCTGCTCATCTCGACGACCGCCTGCTCATCACTATGGGTCAGCAACTGGTGGTCGAGCCCTATTTCTCCAAACTCATTGATCACCACCAGCGTATTGCGCATGGAGGCCTGACGAACCCAGCGATTGAGCAGCGTGGTCTTGCCACTGCCCAAAAAGCCCGTCAGGACGTTGACGGGGATCAGCGTCGTATCATGCATGGCAACCTCTTGCGTGTCTTGGCGGGCACCGAAGGGAAGCCCCTTGCCCTCTGTGGCCACTCATTAGAAATATGTTATAACATATCAACATGAGCACAAACAGATTTTACCGAGGAGCCCATCATGACGCCGTTGCTCTCAACGCCGACCCAGCCTCTACCCTCTCATGCCGCCCAAGGGCATGACATCAGCGTCCTGCCACAGATTTTTGAAGCACCTATCAATATTGCCATTTTTCAGCGCAAGCTACCCGCCGAGCTGGCAGTAAGCGCCAATGCACAGTCTCAGACCACCCGCGATTGGCACTATGCCTGGCTGGGAGCGCCGGAAGAAGCCTTCATGGCCGACCTAAAACGCAAGCTGCCCTCCCCTGAGGCAGGCGATGCGCTGGTGGAAGATGTGGCGACCATTGCCCAGGCCATTGCCTACCTGTTCGATACCGACAGCGTCGGTATTCGCCTGCGCCTGCTCACGGCGGCCATGTGCCCCCGCTTTCACTGCGATAACCTGGGGGTACGACTGGTGTGCACCTACTCAGGACCGGGCAGCGAGTGGCTGCCCAATGACGCGGTCAACCGACAAGGACTGGGCGCCCCGCACCCCGACCGCCCCGAGATCGTGCTGGATGAGAACGCCATACAGCGGCTGGAACCCGGCGATATTGCCTTGATCAAGGGCAGCGCCTGGGAAGGTTCAGAACAGCATGGCCTGGTGCATCGAAGCCCCGCCCTCCAAGAGGGTCAAAAACGGTTACTGCTGACCATCGACCCTGCCTGATAGAGGCCCAACTAAAAAAGCCGACCCTGACAGGTCGGCAATTCATCGAAACAGTCGCGAGCCCCTCTGCACGGCTTGTCACTCAGGAGATGGTCTCGGGCCCGGGCGTCAACATTCGGACCACATTCTGACCAGGTTGTTGTAGGTTCCCGTCAGGGCTACCAGCTGCGCGTGCTGCTCGCCCTGTTCTGCCCGCATGACGCGCAGTGCGTTGTCCATTTCATAGAGCAGGCGGCGTTGCTCCGTGTCCCGAATCAGGCTTTGCATGAACATGTAGCACCCCAACCGCTCACCCCGGGTCACCGGGGTGACCTCATGCAGCGACCCCGAGGGGTAAGTGACCAAACTCCCCGCAGGCAGCTTTATGGACTGTTCGCCAAAAGTGTCGATGATCCTGAGCTCCCCGCCTTCGTACTCGTCAGGGTCGGACAAGAACAAGGTCGCTGACACGTCCGTACGCAGGTAGCTACCGTCGGGCAGCGAGCGCAACGTACTGTCGACATGCTTTCCATAGTGGCTATCGTCGACCGTATAGCGATTGAAGTTGGGCGGAATGATCTTGAAAGGCATGACCGCGCTCATGAGCTCTGGCGTCCGATTGAGCGCGCGCATGATGAGGACACGCAGGTCTCGCAAGACCTCGGATCCTTCCGGGATTTGCATATTCTTCTTCACCTGTTTGGCCTGGGGGCCTGCACTGATGCCGCGGGCCCACTCTGCCAGCTGTAGCTGGCGGCGCACTGCCGCCAGCTCATCAGGTGTCAGAATATCGTGGAAACTGACAATCATGATGCTCGCTCTTAAAAATCGTAGCGTAGGGTCGCAATGGCATGTCGGCCTGGTCCCGGAATACCTTGCGCGCCTCCCTCGGCCAGCTGGGAAATATACGCCTTGTCGGCCAAGTTAAACGCATTGATGCGCAGCTGCAGCTCCTCGGTAAAGCGGTAGGCCGTCGACGCATGGAACAGGGTGTAGCCATCGATCTCGACCTGACGCCGACGTGCGCCGGGTTCCGACGCCACGCTGCTGGTCTGGCTAGCCACGTGCTCCATCCCTCCACCAATGCTCCAACGCGAGGTGACGTCATAGTCGGACCAGACATTGAAAGAGTGACGCGGGGTGCCGCCCAGGCTGGAGCCCACTTCCCAGGGGTTATTGGAGCGACGTACTTCAGAGTCCATGTAGGTGTAGCTGGTATACAAATCCCAGTCAGGCGTCAGGCTGCCCATGGCCCCTATCTCGAAGCCATCCACGCGCTGTTCACCATCCAGTACCTGCAACAGGTCGCCCCCTCCTTGAGCCGGTGTGCGGGCGCTGGTCTTGTCAGTGCGAAACAGTGCAGCACTGAGTAACAGGTTATCGGCGACAGTCCACTTGGTGCCCAGTTCGTAGGCAATCGTACGCTCGGGATCCGTATCGAAAGCAGACGCATCGATGATGTCTTCGCGGCCGCCCTGGGTGGCATCTCCGCCACCGGCCAGCTGTACCAGGCCACGGTCGAAAGTGCCCGTCACGTCGAACGACGTGCCCACCGAGGCGTAAACGGTACCATTTTCAGTGGGTTTGAACACCAGCCCCAAATTACCGCTCCACTCACTATCCGAGCGTGAAACGGGGCCAATGGGGTCATCGTACCCCGTGTCCGTGGCCGTCGATTTGACATGATCCCAGCGAATCCCCGTGTGCAGGTCCCACTGGGGCGACAAGGCCGCCACATTCAGCGCATAGAGCCCTACCTGCTCCGACTCCAGCCGATGCCGAGTGCCATCATAGTAAGCCACGGGGCGGACACGAGGTTCTGGATCGAAGAGCGATGTACGCGGGCCACTTTGATCAGGACGGCGGTCATTCTTGATATCGACGTAGCCAACCTCTGCTCCCAACACAAGATCGTGGCCTATCTGGCCCGTATCAAACGAGAGTAGTACATCGGTTTGATTGAAAAACGACGTATCCGTCTGATCGCGCGGCTTCAGGTCACCCTGCACCTGGGCCTGTGAAAAATCGCCGCTTCCCCAGGCAGTGGCTGGCACCTTGATACGTGGCGACGAGGTAATGGAGTCGTTTTCGACTCGACTGGCACGAAACTGGTTACGCAGACTCAAACGGTCGCTGACATAGTGCTCCACCGCCACGCCTAGCTGATCGACATTGATCTTCTGATAGTCGTCGACATGCCCATAGAAATTGCTGTAGTCGAGCCCCGGCGGCACCCTGCCGGTATAGTAACCATCGCCAGCGCGCTGACCACTGGGCGTGCGGCCATTACTCGCCAGGTTGGCAGGGTCACCACTGTAGCCTTCACGGTCGATGGGGATGCCCTGATCAGGAATATTGTTCTGGCGTGTGTGCAAGAAATCCACTGCGACCTGCGTATCCTCTTGCAAGCCCCAGACGTAAGCGGCATAGACGCCATGGCGGTCCTGTTCGACCACGTCGCGCCCATGCCCATCCTGGGTGTGGTGCATCAGGTTCAGGCGCAGCGCGCTGTTATCATCGATACGCCGATTGAAGTCACCTGTCAGACGAAACAGGTCATCCGTGCCCACGGACGTTTCAATACGATTGCGGTCCTCCATGAGAGGCTGCTTGGTCACGAAGTTGATGGTGCCCCCTGCCGAACCACGCCCGGAGAAGGCGGAGTTCGGCCCCTTGATCACTTCTATTTGCTCTACATAGAAAGGATCACGGAAGTAGTTTCCCAGGTCGCGACTGCCATTCACATTGAGGTCATCACGCGCGTTGAAGCCGCGAATCTTTAACTGATCACCGCCCGGGGGATTTCCCTCCCCTGCTTGAAGACTGATGCCCGACACGTTTCGCAGCGCATCTCGCAGGTCTGTCACGTTCTGATCTTCCAGCAGATCACTGGTCAATACCGTCACGATGCGTGGGGTTTCCTGAATGCTCCGCTGATACTGGACGCTATCCATGAAGGTGCCTCGATAACCGGTCACGGTCACCGTATCGAGCGCCGACGTCGCTGATTCGCTACTTTGCGCTTGAGCATGGCTACCCACCGTGGCCAGCAGGCAAGCGCTGGCCGTCAGCCATTTGCGCAAGTGCAGCGAGCCACGCTGCCGAGAGCCACCTTCGGCGTGAATATGAATAGCGCTGGAGAGCGTCTTTTTTCTGGTCGTTAGCATGATCCCGCCTTATTCATGAGTATGCTGATTGAGCATCGCGAAGCCCCAGGTTGCTGGCACCGACTCCCAGCAGCCGTATTTGCGGTGTGAGTACCTGCCGATATATACCCAAATAGTACGGTTTCTTTGTTGCTATATAACCTTCAGTAATCGATTCCGGCCATCAGGGCAGCCGTGATCGCCAGCCATCGTGATGGCCGCCTTGCGCTTGGATCGGCTGTGATATCAACCGTGTATCAGCTCAGTGCGGTCAGCTTCGGCAACCCCTTCAGCAGCGTTGGCCACCACTTGTCGGCGGCGGCACCCAGATGAACGGTGATTCGCCGAGCGTGCAGCCTCAGCGTGGCGGCGACCTTGAGCACCTGCTCGCGCATCCGGCTCAGGCTCCAGCCTTGCCGGGTCTGCCGCTCCAGCAGGCAGCGCAGGCCATGCAGGACCTGGTAGGCGTAGAGGCTGAGCAGCAGGCTCACCTCGTTGCGGGCCATCACGTTCTGAACGGTGGAGGCGCCGCGATCGGTCGACGAGAGGTGCAGGTCGAGCGCCGACTTCACCTCGCCCATGTGCGCCTCGGCGCTGCCGCGCTTGCGGTAGAGCGCCAGGACCTTCTCCGGCGGCCAGTCGAACTTGCCGAGGTTGGTGACCAGGAAGAAGGCATGCAGCAGTAGGTCATCGGGACGTTCTTGGACCACCAGTACCACGCGCCTTGGCGTCGGCCAGGTGCCGGCTTGGTACGCCAGGTCATGGCACCATTCACGAGGCTGCTCAGGTGGTCGGCCACTCGGTCGCTTGAGATAGGGCGCTGCCAGCTTCTGCAGACCTGTATGGCTACGCAGCCGACCCAGGTACTCGATGTCGCGCTCTTCCAAGGCCTCCAATGTCGCATTGTCAGTGAAGCCAGCGTCGATGCGCACTCGCACCTGGGCGCCGGTGCTCTCGTTGAGTCGCCGCACCAGATGCGGGATCCAGGTGTCGGCGTTCTCTGCCGGGCCAGCGTTACCCTCTCGCAGTAGCCCGCCGACCATATCGCCGGTTTCGGCTAGCGAGGCGACCAGCGGTGAGTAGATCCGCGCACCGTAATGACCATGAAAGGCCGAGCCGCCCTGGTGACCGTGAGCCTCAATCGGCAGACCATCGATGTCCAGTGTCAGCTGATGAGGGCGTTTGCCCTTCTCCAGCGAGGTCAGACGCCAGACCACCAGTCGCAGCAGGCCTTCGTGCACGGCATCGATATTGTCGTTACGACCGAGGCAGCTCAGCAGCCGCGATAATGTGGCTTGAGAGGGCCGATCTTGAGCCAATGGCGTCATGCCGCGCGCATCGCTGCAGGCTAGTTGCCAGAGCGGGTCACGGCGCAGCGTGTCGGTATCGCTGAGGTCGATCCAGCCCATCGCGCGCTGCAGCACCAGCGTTCGCAGCTGACTGGCCAGGGAGTGACGGATACGTAGTGGGTTGCGTCTATCGACCAAGTTATCCTCCAGCGCGTCGATCAGGCCGCTGTTGTCGAGGGCTTCACGCAGCAGCAAAGCGCCGCTGTCGCTGGTGGTGCGTTGGCCGTCGAGCTCAACGCGTATAGATCCGTTGCAGGTCGGAATCCAGGGAGATATGCTTTCACCCATAGCGGATGGTCCTCTTGAATCAGATTCTTGGCGGAATGCACTGATTTTTATAGAGAATACCATCCGCTATCTTCGTTTTCAGGCCTGCCTCATGAATAAGCCGGGATGATGCGTTCCCTTGGCAGGTGTTAAGTCGTCGTGTGCCAGCCCTTTGCGTTCCACTAGAAGGGATAGGGCGTTTTGTTATTTGCAACAAAATACCAAATAACAAACACTATGTAAACAATAAGCATTAACATTCTCATTGGTAGCATACTAACTATGCGCTTGAATTAATGAGAAAAACGATGACTGGAAGAGTTCACGAGGCCAAGAAAACGACCGAACAAATTACCCGTGTCTTGAAGGAGAACAGCCAGTTGGTAGAGCGCACGACCCAAGCTATGCAGCAGGTGATTCAGCAAGGCAAAGCCAGTCAATCCAGCGTCAGCGAAATCGATGCTATCGTCAACAAGATCCTGCAAGACGCCCGCGATGTCGCCTACTCCATCGAGCAACTGGCTGCTGACACGCATATTTGAGTAGAACGTTTTCATGCACAGGGACGTGCACCCCCTCGCGTCATACTTCTTTTATCAGCCTTCAAGCATGCTACTATCTAACCCCACTTAACGTGGTTAAACCCCTGCCTGAAAGGATGCTTGCTGATGTTTGACACGGAAACCTCTCGTGCCCAAATCAAGCTGCTAAGCACTGGAGCTGAGGTAAGCATTCCAACAGCCCCCAAGATTAAAACCGCTTGGCCCAGAGTCCTTGCCACCCGAGTCGCGTGCCACGCGATACACTCGGCCAGGCACAGCAAGAAAACGAACACTGGCGGCTGGTGAGGTGATGATGGAAAAGCCCCGCATCGTAGAAGCCAAGGAAATTCTGCGCCAATCAACTCAAGGCCGCACGCAGCCATTTATTGTGCGTGATGTCATGGACGAACAGTACGTGGTCAAAGGCATCAATGGCGTTGGCCAGCCGTCATTGGTCGCTGAGCTTATTTGCGCTGAATTGGCACGGCGGTGTGAATTACCCATCGCTGAGTACGCTTTGATGCGATTTCCGGCAGGCATGCTAGATTTTTCCATGGAACCTCGCGCCGACGACCTGAAGGGTGGGCTGGCATTTGCCTCCAAGGTCGCTTCGCATAGTCAGGATCTGCTTTTTTCACAAATCTCAGAAGTCGATGAAGTGACACAGCAGCGGCTTTTGCTATTCGATATGTGGGTTAACAATGAGGATCGTCGCCTGAGCGCTCAAGGTGGCAACGTCAACCTGCTATGGAGCTCAATGAGCGGTTTGGTGGTGATTGATCATAATCTAGCTTTCGATCCTATCGACGCTAACGGCGATTTTGAAAATCATGTATTTAGCCATCAGCGTGCCTGTTTTGCGGACCTGGAGGTGCGGGCACGCCACGAGGCGGTGCTTGACGCGGCCCTGAACGATTGGGATATGATCATTGATTCGATTCCTCTAGAGTGGATCTATTACGACATAGACGATGCCACCTCAGAGATATATCCCTCACTGGCAGAGCGCTTCAATCTATTAGCACGGTTACGCGACCCTTCCTTTTGGAGCCTGATATGAGCGCCATTATTTGTAATTATGCAGTGCTGCGCTTTCAGCCCTACCTGGACACGGGCGAGTTCGCGAACTTGGGAGTCATCATGCTCTGCAATAACGGTGTGTTCCTGCAACGCGTTGAAACCGTTGCTCGAAAACGCATCACACAATTTTTCGATAAACTGCCAGCGAAAGTGTTTACTCAGGCACGCCAACATTTCGTCACAGAGCTCAAGAGGACGGTTGATCTAGCCAATCAACACCAAGCCCAACCTGAGGTGCAGCTGCGCATTTTCAAAGATTTGATAGAGCCTCGTGAAGCCATGTTTCGCTTTAGCAGGCCTGGCACGCTAGCCGCAAAGGATCCACAAGCAGCGCTAGATGAACTATTCAACCGCTATGTTCATCATGATTTTAAGCACGTAGCATCACCAGAAGAGCAGCTCACCAAAGATGTCACGCAATGGCTAAAATCGTTGAACCGTCATTACACAGAGCAAACGCTAGGAAATGATATCGTGCGTGTAAAGTTGCCGTTTGTCTGGCAGGAAGGCGCGCACATACGGCAGGCCATTAAACCCATCAGCTTTGATTTGGATGATGCCAGCAAAATTATTGAGAAGGGCGATAAGTGGCTAGCGCATTTACGCCGCCTTAAAGCTTCTGGCCATAACCCTGACGATATGGTGTTTATTAGTCAGGCTCCGAAGGTACAAAAAGGTCCTAAATTGCACGCATATCGAGAGATCTGTCAAGAAATAGAGGGCGACTACTCAGCTCGGGTACTGCCAGAGCAACTGGGGCAGCACATCATTCTCAAGGCCGTTTCAACCCCATTTTCATCAACCCATCGCTAGTTGCCCTCAGCTTCTCAAACTCACACTAGAACGCCCCCAGATGGGGCGCTCTGCATGCTGAGTCGACTCAAGGCTGCTTAAGCAAACACCTCAGTCCACTCACCGCGCTTGGCCAGCAGGTTACGCGCCAGTTCCTGGGCACCTTCCAGGCTGTGGCTGGCGGCCCAGCCGCACTGTATTTCGTTGCAGGCAGGCACTTCGGTAGCGGTCAAGACGTCGTTGAGCGTCTGCTCGATGATCGACAGTACGTCGTCGTAATCGTCGTGGTTGATCAACGCGATATAGAAGCCGGTCTGGCAGCCCATCGGGCTGATATCGACGACTTTATCGGTATGATTGCGCGACAACTCCGCCATCAGGTGCTCCAGGGAGTGCAGCGCGGGCATCTCCATGTGCTCCTTGTTGGGCTGGCAGATACGCAGGTCGTATTTGTGGATACGGTCGCCGTGCTGGCCTTCCTTGATATCGGCCAGACGCACATAGGGTGCCTTCACTTTGGTGTGGTCCAGGTTAAAGCTTTCGACGTTCATCTTTTTTTCGGTCATGTTGGCTCCGTAGTCGCTCTCGTTCGCGGGGCTATTCTACACGTTGTGCACTCATAACACCTTGGGGGCGTCGAAATTCCACGGCTCATCGGTGTAGACACATACGTTGGCGTCTTCGATGTCGCCATCCGGCGACTCGACGTGCTGAGCGAAAAACTCCTGGATCTCTTTACGCTGGCAATGCGCTTCAAACTCCTCACGGCTGGCCCAGATTTCATGAAACACGATGGGGTAGCTGGTGCCTTGGGCAAACGGGTTATCGATCTGGCGAGTCACCGTGTACAGCAGGCAAGCATCTTCACGATGGGCGTTGGGCTCAAGACTTTGCAGCGCCTTGAAGACCGCTTCTTCTTTGCCGGGCTTGGGTTTGAAGCTGGCGGTACAGTAGATTTTCTTCGACATGATCAAGCATCCTGATGATGGAACAACGACCATTATCAATCAGCGCGAAAAACCGCTTACTTTTAGTGAGCGGATGGATAGCGCGGCATCCGCAGGATGCCCTTGCTGATGATTTGCACAGTGCTATACTACTCACGTCGACACGACCTACCGAGGGGCACTCGGAAAGTTACGTCTGTGGAGACGATGTGAGACCTGGGGGATATGAGTTGGTTCGCCACCGTAAAAATCCCCACTGTGGGACTTTTACGGCGATAACCAAGCCATTCCCTCGGGCAATCGTCTTGGAAGCAGAAACCAGGAAGGTAACAACCTGGGAATCCCCTTCCTTTCCGTCGCTAGACGGCAGCGCAAGCTGAGGGAGGGGAGGATGTCAAGCGTGTGCTCATGCGCTAACGACAGTCCTGGTTCAATCCATCTCCTGGCGCACTGCTACAGCTTAGCGAGTTTATCGCCCTGTCGTCCTGAGCCAGTTTTGGCCCAACGCGGCTATTCAAACCAAAACGCCGCTGCCATAGGCAGCGGTGTTTAAGCAATGCAGGCCTGAACTTATACGGTAAAGGCGGCTTCCTGCTGGCCGGTTTTCAGATCGCCAGAGCGCACCAGTTCATCAGTGACTCGGTCGATGGCACGCTTGGCACGGCCAATCATCTCGTCCACTTCGCCACGGTTGATGGTCAGCGGCGGCGCAAAGCCGAGGATGTCGCCCTGGGGCATGGCGCGGGCAATCAGGTTCTCCTCCATGGCCGCCGCCGCGACGCGCGGGCCGACTTTCAGCACGGGGTCGAAGTGCAGGCGCTGTTTGGCATCCGGTGAAAACTCCAGCGCCGCCATCAGGCCAACGCCGCGCACGTCGCCCAGCAGCGGGTGACCCTCGAAGGTCGCTTTCAGCTGCTGCTGGAAGTAAGCGCCGGTTTCTGCCGCGTTGCCCACCAGGTTTTCACGCTCGATGATATCCAGGTTGGCCAGGCCAGCAGCACAGCCCAGGGCGTGGCCGGAGTAGGTCCAGCCGTGGCCGATGGGGCCGAATTCGCCGGTGCCTTGCTCCAGCACTTTCCACACCTTGTCGCCAACGATCACACCTGAAAGAGGCTGATAGGCGCTGGTCAGGCCTTTGGCGATGGTGATCAGGTCAGGCTTCATGTTGTAGTGGTGGCTGCCGAAGTCGGAGCCGGTACGGCCAAATCCACACACCACTTCGTCGGCAATCAGCAGCACGTCGTACTTGTCCAGTATCGGCTGAATCGCTTCCCAATAGCCTTCCGGCGGGGGCACGATACCGCCAGTACCGAGCACCGGCTCGCCGATGAAGGCAGCCACGGTGTCCGGCCCTTCCTCCAGAATCATGGCTTCCAACTTGTCCGCGCAGTAGGCAGAAAATTCGAGCTCGGTCATGCCGTGCTGCTCGGCGGCGCGCAGGTAGTAGTGCGGCGCTTCGGTATGGCGAATGGTATCGATGGGCAGGTCGAAGTGGTCGTGGAACGCCTTCAGGCCAGTCAGCGAGCCAGACGCGATGCCTGAGCCGTGGTAACCGCGCATGCGCGAGATGACCTTTTTCTTCTGCGGGCGGCCCAGCACGTTGTTGTAGTAACGCACGATCTTGAGCTGGGTTTCGTTGGCATCAGAACCCGACATGCCGTAGTAGACCTTGGACATGTTGAGGCCTGCGATTTTCAACACGCGCTCGGAAAGCTCGATTTGCGGCTCGTTGGAGTGGCCCACGTAGGTGTGATAGTAGGAGAGTTCCAGCGCCTGCTTGTAAATCGCTTCCGCCACTTCGGTGCGGCCATAGCCGATGTTGACGCAGTAAAGACCCGCAAAACCATCGATGAACTCGCGGCCATCCTTGTCCACGATGTGGATGCCTTTACCGCCGGTAATCACGCGGCCCGGCGCATCGCCATGGGCAAAATCACGCAGATGGGTAGAGGCGTGGAAGGTGACTTTGCGGTCGCGTTCAATCAGATCCTGATGCAAGCTCATAATGCTCTCTCTGTACGATAAACCTCCCCGATCAGCGGGGCGGCACTTAAAATATTGCGGGCTGAACGGCTGGTTAAGCACACGCGAACACGCTGTAAACCCGTCCCTGGGCGCTCGGCTTTTTCATCCCTGAAAAAGACGGTTCGCTTAGTGCTTAACCAGCCTCGACTGCGACACTATCCGCGCTAGCTCCCCGATACCGATCCCAGCGCGCCCAGGCAGTAGTACTTCGTTTCCAGATACTCATCGATCCCCGTCGCGCCACCTTCACGGCCAAGGCCGGACTGTTTGACGCCGCCGAAAGGCACGGGCGGCCCGGTCATTTTCACCGAGTTGACGCTCACCATGCCGTACTCCAATGCACGCATCAGCTTCCAGATGCGGCGTATATCATGGGTGTAGATATACGCCGCCAGGCCGTACTCGGTGTCGTTGGCCATTTCGATGACTTCGTCGTCGCTACTATAAGCGGTAATGCCGGCCACCGGGGCAAAGTTCTCTTCCCGCCATACCTTCATTTTTGGCGTCACACCGATCAGCAGTACCGGCATGAAGAAGTTGTCGCCCGGCGCTTGGCTTTGGTCACCCGCGATCAGGGTGGCCCCTTTAGAGATGGCATCGTCCACAATCGCAGCCGCTTTTTCGACCGCTTGGCGGTGAATCAGAGGACCAAGATCCACTTCGCCGTGCAGGCCGTTGCCTACGGTGAGTGCCGCCATGCGCTCGGTGAACCGGGCAACGAACTCATCGTGAATGGATTCGTGTACCAGAATACGATTCGCGGCAAGGCAGTCCTGCCCGGAGGTTTGGAACTTCGCGGCCACGGCGGCGTAGGCCGCTTCTTTGGGGTCCATATCCGGCCCGACGATAAAGGGGGCGTTGCCGCCCAGCTCCAGCGAAAGCCGCTTTACGGTGTTGGCGCTCTGCTCGATGAGCAAGCGGCCAACACGGGTGGAACCAGTGAATGAAAGCGCCCGGATGCGCGGCTCTCCGCACAGAATTTTCGAGACTTCCGCAGGCTCGCCCAGCACGACGTTGAAGATACCTTCTGGAATGCCCGCACGCTCGGCGAGTTCAGCCAGCGCCAGCGCCGAAAATGGCGTTTCGTTGGCCGGTTTCACAATCACCGGGCAGCCAGCCGCCAGCGCAGCGGCGGCTTTACGCGTGATCATCGCCAGCGGGAAGTTCCAGGGCGTGATCATCGCCGCAATGCCCACCGGCTCCTTGATGGTGCCGAGCGATGCGTTGGGAATGTGGCTGGGAATGGTCTCGCCGTAGGTGCGCTTGCCCTCCTCCGCGAACCAGCGCACGAAGCTGGCGCCATACTCGACCTCGCCACGGGCATCCGGCAGCGGCTTACCCTGCTCGAGCGTCATGATGGTGGCCAAGTCTTCGCGGTTGGCTTGAATCAGGTCGTACCACGCCAGCAGGCGCTCGTAGCGCTCATCGGCGCGCAGCGCCCGCCAGTGAACGAATGCCGCTTCGGCGGCATCCACTGCGGCGGTAATTTGTTCGGCTTCCAGCAGGGGAATATGGCCGATGACGTCACCCGTCGCGGGGTCAACCACCGCTTCCTCACGGCCGCCCTCTCCATGGACCCACTTACCGTTCACATACGCGTACTGGCGAAACAGGCGCGGATCTTCCAGGCGTTTTACTAGCGTGGCCGATAGTATGGTCATGGCACCTCCCCCTCCTGAACAGCATGGTCAGCCAGGCAGATCCGCCCGGCTATCGAATGCCTTCAGGTTAACGGAGAGTGGCCACGAAGTGTTTTTGAAAGCGACCGGCAAACCCTGCGCTTTTTTTGCAAAATGCGGCGTGAGCGTGGGTTTTTTCGGCAGCGCGGCTACTGGGCGCTGTCGATATCGATTCCGATGGGCGCTTGCTTGACGGTTTTGGTGACGATATAGGTGAAATAGCGTTCGATCCCCGCCTCCGATATCAGCCACTTGTCCATCAGCCGCTGGTAGCTGTCGATGGTGCGGGCCTCGAACTTCACCAGGTAATCAACGCCACCGCCCACGGCCACACATTCGGTGACCTCGGGGGTAGCCATCACGAGTGCTTCAAAACGGGCAAAGCTTTCGGCGTTGTGCTGTTTGAGCTCGATCTGCACCCATACGGGGTTGCGCGGCACCAGTACGTTCACATTGATGCGTGCCGTGTAGCCTTCGATCACACCCGCCTTCTCCAGGCGCTTCACCCGCTCCCAACAGGGGCTGACCGAGAGATTGATCGCTTCGGCCAGCTTCGACTTGGTGATCCGCCCGTCCCGGGAGAGGATATCGAGGATTTTTAAATCATAGCGATCCAGTTTCATCATACCGGGGGCTACGCCTCCAGGCGTTCGACAACGTCGGCAATCACCGCCAGGGTGTCGCCCATATTGATCAGCGAAGGGGCCCGGCGCGCCATCAGAATGCCGTCGCGCTCGGCCTGGTACGCCACTGGCGCCGACCCGCTGCGGGTCATGTCATAAACGTAGGCAATGGTCTGGCCCTTCTTCACTTCGTCGCCCAGTGCCACCAGCAGCTCCAACACACCGGCGTGCTGGCTCTGCACGTAGCAGCTGGCGTCCGGCATATCCAGGTACATTTGCCCGCCTTCGGGCATTTCTAGACTGCCCTCTACTAAACCATAATGAATCAAGAAGTTGCGCACGCCACGTTCGGCAATGGCAATGCTTTGCGGCGTAGAGGTGCCGCCGCCGCCCAGTTCGGTCGCCACAAACACCTTGCCTTGGCGCTCGCAGGCGGTGTCGAAGAGTTTTTCGGCATCCAGCTCAAACATCACCATGGCGTAAGGCGCACCAAACGCTTTAGCCCCTTCCAGGGCGGCCTGCTGTTGAGCTTTGTCATCCAGCACGTGGGAAGCGCCAAACGGCAGAATATCCAGCGTGCGGCCGCCAGAGTGCAGGTCGAGCACCACATCACTCATGGGCACCAGCACGCGGGTGAAGTAGTCGGCAATTTGTGAGGTCACCGTGCCGTTAGGGTCGCCGGGAAAGCTGCGGTTCAGGTTGCCTTTATCCATCGGTGAGGTGCGCTTGCCAGCCATCACCGCCGGGGTATTCATGCAGGGCACGATGATCACGCGGCCAGTTACCTCCTCGGCCTTGAGCGCCGAGGAGAGCTTGAGCAGCGACGTTATGCCCTCGTACTCGTCACCATGGTTGCCCCCCGTCAACAGGGCCGTGGGGCCTTCGCCGTTCTTCACCACGGTTACGGGAATCATCACCGCCCCCCAGGCGGATTCATCGGTGGAGATCGGCAGCTTCAAGAAGCCGTGCTGCACGCCGTCGGCGTCGAAGTCGACGGTGGCAGAGATGGGGCTGGGCCGCAGTGAGTTCGGTTGAAGCGTCATGGTGAATCCTTTTTATTGAACGTGCGGCTATTTCACGAACAGCTGGCGGGGGAAGTTTGCCAGCGTTTCGCAGCCGTCTTCGGTAATCAGTATGCTTTCGGTAATTTCCAGCCCCCAGTCATCGACCCACAGGCCCGGCATGAAGTGAAAGGTCATGCCGGGCTGCAGAATCGTCTCGTCCGAGGGGCGCAGGCTCATGGTGCGCTCGCCCCAGTCGGGGGGGTAAGAGATGCCAATCGGGTAGCCACAGCGCGCGCCACCGCGGTCAAAACCATACTTGTCCATGGCCGCCCCCAGCGCCATGGCGATGTCGGCCGTGCGATTGCCGGGCTTGGCAACGGCCAAGCCGTTTTCGATGCCTTCCAGCAAGGCCGATTCGGCGCGGATGAAGTCGGTGGGCGGCGTGCCGAGGAACACAGTGCGCGACATGGGCGCATGGTAGCGCTTGAACACCCCGGCAATTTCGAAGAAGGTGCCTTCACCACTGCGGAACGGCGTATCGTCCCAGGTCAGGTGTGGCGCCGCTGCATCCTTGCCCGTAGGCAGCATGGGCACGATGGCCGGGTAATCACCGCCAAACACCTTGCCGTTTTCGTCGATGAACCCTTCGATGCCCACGCGATAGATTTCAGACACCAGCTTGCTCTTGGGCAACCCCGGCTCGATCACTTCCAGAATGCGCGAGTGCATGCCTTCGACAATCCTGGCGGCGACCCGCATATAGGCAATTTCCTGGGGAGACTTGATCGCCCGGCACCAGTTCACCAGCGCATTGGCATCCATGAAGTGCGCGTGGGGAAGCTCCTTGAGCAGGCTTTGGTAAGCCTTGGCAGAAAAGTAGTAGTTGTCCATTTCCATGCCCACCACGCCGGTGTGCCAGCCACGGTCGGGCATGATCGACTGCGCCAGATACTCCATCGGGTGCATGTCGGGGTTCTGGACGTAGTAATCCGGGTAATAGGTGATGTTATCGGGGTGAATCCAGCAGGTGCGCAGCGCGCCATTGGCATCCATCCGGCGACCAAACCACACCGGCTCACCCTCCAACCCCACCAGCACGCACTGGTGCACATAAAATGACCAGCCGTCGTAGCCGGTCAGCCACGCCATGTTGGAAGGGTCGCTGACGATCAACACATCGATGCCGCGACCGGCCATTTCAGCACGCACTTTCCATAAACGGCTGGCGTACTCTTCACGGGTGAAAGGCAGGGAAACCTCTGTCATCGGGCAACTCGCCAATAAAAGATCACTTAGAACCAGCGCCCGCGGTAAGTCGCGGCACTGGGCCACAGGATCGACCTGGTCACCGCCGCTGCTGGCCCGCCAATGTCGCCTTGCCCCGATACTAGCACCCCTCCTTGGTCAGCGGTCAAAGCCTTTATGGCAAAAATTGCTAGACCGTTAACATCGCTTCTAGCGAGGCGTTGACCGCGAAGCGACGCGCCTCGCATGGGTTGCGGTCTTCGGGTTCTCTCGCTCATGATAAAGCTTCCCCCAGAAGCCGCAGCTAAGGAGCCTTCATGAAAATTGTCGTCCATATCGACAATGCCGCACAGTGGCAGGCCGCTATTGCCGACGCATTGCCCCAGGCCACGGTATTGACCAGCGACGCCCCGGCCAGCGAGCGGCTCGACGCTGATTACCTGGCCGTCTGGAAGGCACCGGCCCATTTGCTGCAGGAGCAAACGCACCTGAAGGGCATCATCAATCTCGGGGCAGGCGTCGACCACTTGCTCAATACGCCGGGCCTTCCTGACGGCGTGCCCATCGTCAAACTGCGCGACGCGGGCATGAGCGAACTGATGGCCGACTACGTACTATACGGCGTGCTGCACTTCTACCGCAGCATGGACCGCTATCGCCAACAGCAGACCCACGCCCAGTGGACGCCACAGCCAGTCGCCGGCAAGGCCGACTGGCCGGTGGGCGTGCTGGGGCTCGGGGCCATTGGTGGCTACGTGGCCAGTGCGCTACAGCAGGCAGGGTTTCCGGTTTGGGGATGGAGCCGCTCTGCCAAACAGATCAGCGGGGTACGCTGCCTGCACGGTGACGAGGGCCTGGACCAGCTGTTAAGCAAGGTGCAGAGCGTCGTGACCATCCTGCCCGACACCCCGGCCACTCGGCATATCCTGAACGCCGCCCGGCTGGCGCAACTTCCGCCAGGGGCAAGTGTGATCAACCCTGGGCGCGGGAGTCTGATCGACGAACAAGCCCTGTTGAAAGCCCTTGGCACGGAACAGCAGCCAGGCCACCTGCGCGGTGCGCTGCTGGACGTCTTCCACGAAGAGCCGCTGCCTGCCAATCACCCGCTGTGGCAACACCCCAAGGTCATCGTGACGCCGCATATGGCGGCCCCGACTCCGCTGAACGATGCCATCGATCAGGTCATTTCCTATCTGCATGCCTTCGATGCCGGTGAGCCTCTCGCCACCGTCAACCCCGATGCGGGCTACTGACGCCCCTGGCTTGGCACGTTATACTTTGCCAAGCGTGATCGTTTGCTGAGAACGGGCCAGCGACGCTGTGGAACCAAGGGCTGACACAAGGGTTCTGAGAATCATATATTCAATGGAGGAATGGCCTTTGCGTCACGTCAACGTAACTGCGGCTCGCCGCTGGCTGAGCATCACTGTGGGTGCCCTGAGCGTGTCTGGCATGACAGCCGCCCTCGCAGAGCAACCCATCGAAGACTCCCCGTGGGCAGCGCCCCAACCGTTCGAAGCTCAGTATCGGCTGGAGATTCGTGGTTGGCCCGGCGCGACCATCACCCACACCCTATCCAACGAAGGCCTGCACTGGCTCAGCGACATGAGCTTCTCTGTGGCCGTGGCGCGCGGACAAGAGCGTAGCCGCTTTGCGGTGGACGATGACACCACACGCTCGCTGCTCTACCACAGCAGCTACTCGCTATTCGGCGTGGGCGATAGCTACCAGTTGAACGAAGCCGATATCCACTCGCTGGACCGCCAGACGGCTTTGTTCGACCTGTCACGGCGGGTCGGCCATGAAGACTGCACCCAAGAAGCGCCTTGCGATATCTCGTTCGTGGACCACCGAGGTCGAGACGAGCACTTCCAGTACTACCTGAACCCCCCTGCCAGCGTCAGCGTCCCCGCTGGGGAGTTCGACGCCAAGCAGGTCACCTTGGTAGATGCCGAGAAACCCGACCGTCACCTGGTAATCAATTTCCACCCTGACTGGCCCGGGCTGATCCTCTCTGCGGAGTACCAGAAGGAAGGCAGTCGCCAGACCGCCATCACCATGACACGCTTCACGCCTGCCGAGGGTAAAGAACTCTAGATGCTCTCTGGCTTATTGATCGTACTGTTGCCGCTGTTTCTGGGCTATCTGGTTCGCGTTCGTTCCACGTGGTGGCTGAACCTCATCAACCGAGCCGTCAGCGGCTCGGTATACTTGATACTGCTGTTCATGGGAGTGAGCCTGGCAGGGCTTGAAAACCTGGGTAGCCAGCTGTCTCGCCTCGGGGGCAACGCCCTGCTGCTGTTCAGTATCACCACCCTCTTCAATCTTGCCGCCCTCTGGTGGCTTTCCAGGCGCGTACGCCTGAGCGCGGGGAACTCTCCCGTGGTCAAGGACGCCCCCACCAGCAAACTGGCGGCCATGGGCGGCTCGCTGATGCTCGTTGCCGTGGTAGCGGGTGGCGTGGCGCTGGGGCTGCTGCTCGGCCCTGTGCTGGGGGAAACGTTGTATACCACGGCGGACTGGCTGGCAGAGTGGGTGCTCTACGTGCTGCTGGTGTTGATTGGCTGCCAGCTGCGCAATTCGGGCATGCCGCTCAAGCAGATTCTGCTCAACCGCCTGGGGCTCGCCATTGCGGTCACCCTGGCGCTCAGCTCGCTGTTGGCAGGCTTGGCCGCCGCCCCCTTGCTCTCATTGCGCTGGAACGAAGGCCTGGCCATGGCCTCCGGGTTTGGCTGGTATTCGCTGTCGGCCATTCTGATTGGCGACCAGCTCGGCCCGCTGATGGGCGGCGTGGCGTTCTTCAACGACCTGACCCGCGAGCTGCTGGCATTCATACTGATTCCGCTGGTCATCCATCGCCACACCGCGCTGGCGATTGGCTATGGCGGGGCCACCTCCATGGACTTCACCCTGCCCGTGATTCAGCAGCATGGCGGCGTGGCCTGCGTGCCCATTGCCGTGGTCAGCGGCTTTATCCTCTCGTTACTCTCCCCGCCGCTGATTCTGTTCTTTCTTTCGCTGTCGGGTTAGCGTGAGCGGGCGCTCCTTGGGTAGGATACGCAGCTAGCGTATTGCTTCGATCATCAAGGACGCCCACCCACCATGCTCAACGGAATCTGGTTAAGCTTCTTTATTGCCGCCTTTGCGGCATCTCTCTGGCAGTGGCTGGTGGGTGGCGATAGCGAAGTGTTTGCCCGCCTGGTGCAGTCGCTGTTCGATATGGCAAGGGTCAGCGTCGATATCATTCTGGTGCTGCTGGGCACCATGACGCTGTGGCTGGGGTTTCTTTCCATTGCCGAAAAGGCAGGGTTGATACGACTACTGGGGCGGGTACTCGACCCGCTTTTTAGCCGCTTGATGCCCGAAGTGCCCCGCGGCCACCCGGCCATGGGGCTGATTAGCATGAACTTTGCCGCCAACATCCTGGGGCTGGACAACGCTGCGACGCCGATCGGTATCAAAGCGATGCATTCGCTGCAAACCCTTAACCCCAGCCGCGATACCGCCAGCAATGCGCAAATCCTGTTTCTGGTACTGAATACCTCATCGCTGACCCTGCTGCCCGTCACGATCTTCATGTACCGCGCCCAGCAAGGGGCGGCAGAGCCGACGCTGGTGTTCCTGCCGATTCTGCTGGCGACCAGTGCATCCAGCCTCGCCGGACTGCTGGCGGTGGCCATCATGCAGCGTCTGAAGCTTTGGCAACCGGTGGTGCTGGGGTACTTGCTGGCCGCTGCGCTGGCCCTGGGGCTTTTGATCACCACACTGGCGGGGATGTCGGCTCAAGCGCTGGCTGCGGCTTCCACGCTGGTTGGCAACCTCACGCTGTTCAGCATTGTAATCATGTTCCTGGTCGTGGGGGCACTGCGTGGCGTGAAGGTGTATGACGCCTTTATCGAGGGTGCCAAAGAAGGCCTGAGCTTTACCATCACCCTGCTGCCCTACCTGGTGGCCATGCTGGTGGCCGTCGGGGTGCTGCGCGCCAGCGGCGTGCTGGATGCCGGGCTTGGCGGCATTCGCTGGCTGGTAGAGAGCATCGGCTGGGATACTCGCTTTGTGGATGCACTACCCACCGCCTTTGTGAAACCACTCTCCGGCAGCGGCTCCCGCGCCATGATGATCGAGACCATGAACACCTTTGGTGTCGATAGCTTCCCAGGGCTACTGGCTGCCACGTTTCAGGGCAGTACTGAAACCACCTTTTATGTGTTGGCGGTTTACTTTGGCGCCGTGGGCATTAGCCGCATTCGTCATGGGCTGGGATGCGCCCTGGTCGCCGATGTAGCAGGCATCACCACCGCCATTCTGGTGTGCTACTGGTTCTTTGGCTGAATTGCGCGAAGAGTGTTGTACCAAGCCAAGCCTGCCATGAAATTTGGCGCAGCGGTGCAGTTGGTTGCACTCACTGCGCCAATTGCTGCACCAGAGTGCATCACATAAAAAAACGGTGCGGGCCAAGGGGCCGCGCACCGCTGTCGTTACTCACCGATAAACGCCGTTAGAGACCCGCTTTTGCCGCTCGCGCTGCGTGAAGCTTCTTGTAACTTTCGATCAGGCGCTGGTGGCGATCCAAACCCTCTAACTGCATATTGGTGGGCGTGAGGCCGTGGAAGCGTACAGTGCCGTCTACTGAACCCACGACCGCCTCCATAGTCGCTTCGCCGAACATGCGCTTG
Source organism: Halomonas sp. KM007 (assembly GCF_050709225.1). NCBI lineage: Bacteria > Pseudomonadati > Pseudomonadota > Gammaproteobacteria > Oceanospirillales > Halomonadaceae > Halomonas > Halomonas sp. KM007. The sequence goes on from NZ_CP136131.1 coordinate 1,103,052, forward strand.
AAGTTGGGCAGGTAGTCGTCCAGCTCCAATTCGTCGTCCAGGGCAATTTCCAGCACCGCGTTGACCGCCTGATAGAACAGGCCGCGCTCAACGGTGTTGTCGTTGTACTGGAGGAACATCTGCACGCAGTCCAGCGCCTCTTCATGGCGGCCAAGTGCCAGGTAAACCAGCAGTTTCAGCTCCAGAATGGTTAGCTGGCCCCACACGGTGTTCTCGTCGAACTCGATACCAATTAGCGTGATGATATCGGCGTGGTCGTCCATCTGGCTCTCTTCCAAGCGCTCGACGAGATCGGTGAGCTGCTCGTCATCCAGGCGATGCAGATTGAGAATATCTTCGCGGTAGTCCAGCGCCTTGTTGGTGTTGTCCCAAATCAAGTCTTCGATGGGGTACACCTCGGAGTAGCCAGGTACCAGAATGCGGCATACCGGCGCGCCCAGGTCTTCGCGCACTGCCATGTACACTTCCGCGCCCAGCTCTTCGAAAATACCGAACAAGGTCTCGGCTTCTTCCTCGTTGCTGCCAGAGAAGTCCCACTCGCTGAACTCGAAGTCGGGCTTGGCACTGAAGAAGCGCCAGGAGACTACGCCTACCGAGTCGATGAAGTGCTCGACGAAGTTGTTCGGCTCAGAGACAGTCTGCGAGTTGAAAGTTGGCAGCGGCAGGTCGTTCAGGCCTTCGAAACTGCGCCCCTGCAGCAGTTCGGTCAGGCTGCGCTCCAGCGCTACTTCAAAACTTGGGTGGGCACCAAAGGAAGCGAATACCCCGCCGGTACGCGGGTTCATCAGCGTCACGCACATGACCGGGAATTGCCCGCCCATGGAGGCATCCTTCACCAGCACCGGGAAGCCTTGGGCTTCCAAGGCATTGATGCCCTCGACAATGCTCGGGTACTTGGCCAGCACTTCTTGCGGCACGTCGGGCAGCGTCAGCTCCTGTTCGAGGATCTCCCGCTTCACCGCCCGCTCGAAAATTTCTGAGAGGCACTGCACCTGGGCTTCCACCAGGGTGTTGCCCGCGCTCATGCCGTTGCTGAGGAACAGGTTTTCGATCAGGTTGGAGGGGAAGTAGACCGTTTCGCCATCGCTTTGGCGCACAAAGGGCAGCGAAACGATGCCCCGGTCTTCACGACCCGAGTTGGTATCGATCAGGTTGGAGCCACCCAGCTCGCCTTCAGGGTTGTAAATCGCCAGGCAGTGCTCGTCGAGAATTTCGGCGGGCAGCTCGTCATTCGGGCCCGGCTTGAACCACTTCTCATTGGGGTAGTGCACGAATTCGCTGTTCGCGATCTCTTCACCCAAGAACTGATCGTTGTAGAAGAAGTTGCAGCTCAGGCGCTCGATAAACTCGCCCAGCGCCGAGCACAGCGCGCTCTCTTTGGTCGCGCCTTTGCCGTTGGTAAAGCACATGGGCGAGGCCGCATCGCGGATATGCAGCGACCACACGTGGGGCACGATATTGCGCCAGGAGGCAATCTCGATCTTCATGCCAAGGTCGGCCAAAATGCCGCTCATGTTGGCAATGGTCTGCTCCAGCGGCAGATCTTTGCCTTCGATGTAGGTGCTGCTCCCTTCCGGCGCGCCCATCAGCAGCGCCTGAGCGTCCTCGTCGATGTTCTCGACCACTTCAATCTGGAACTCGGGGCCGGTCTGAACAACCTTCTTCACCGTGCAGCGGTCGATGGAGCGCAGGATGCCTTCACGATCCTTTTCCGAGATATCTTCCGGCAGCTCTACCTGAATCTTGAAGATCTGCTTGTAGCGGTTTTCCGGGTCGACGATGTTGTTTTGCGACAGGCGAATGTTCTCGGTGGGAATATTGCGCGCGTTGCAGTACACCTTGACGAAGTAGGCGGCACACATGGCCGACGACGCCAGGAAGTAGTCGAACGGGCCAGGGGCCGAGCCGTCGCCCTTGTAGCGAATCGGCTGGTCGGAGATGACCGTAAAATCGTCGAACCTGGACTCCAGGCGGAGGTTGTCGAGATAGTTAACTTTGATTTCCATAAGCGGGCGTCCGGAGTAATGAGTGTGCCTGAGCACCAACGCATCAGGCGAATGGCGGCCATTATCCAGTTTTTTGCCCGCTTCGTCTTGGGCAGTCGCGTGAATCACTTATTGCGGATCCAGCAAGAACGGCAGCGCCTCCTCCAGCAGCAGGTCAGGAATCTCCTCCGCAATGTAGTGCCCGCAGGGCAGCGCCTTGCCCTCTACCTGGGTCGCTACCTTGCGCCACTCGCCCAGCGCATCGAAGCAGGCTTCAATCGCACCTTCGGCACCCCACATCACGTTGATCGGGCAGGTGAGTTTCACCCCCGCGTCGATATCCGCCTGGTCGTGCTCCAGATCGATGGTGGCGCTGGCGCGGTAGTCGCCACAGATGCCCGTGGCCGTACCGGGAAGCGACAGGCAGCGCTCGTACTCCGCCAGCGCTTCCGGGGCGAACGGTGCCATACCTGCGCTGCGGGCGCCCATCACGCTTTGTAGATACTGAGCGGGGTCGGCTTGAATCAGCATTTCCGGCAGCGGCTGAGGGCGAATCAGAAAGAACCAGTGCCAGTAGCTGCGGGCAAACGCTTCATTGGTGCCGCGATACATCGCCAGCGTGGGGGCGATATCTAAAAGCACCATGCGCTCAACCCGCTCGGCGTAATCAACGCCTAAACGATGCGCCACCCGCGCGCCGCGGTCGTGGGCCAGTACTTTAAACCGCTCAAAGCCCAGCGCGCTCATCAGCTCGGCCATATCGGCGGCCATGGTGCGCTTGGCGTAATTGAGATGCTCTGCGTCATCGTTCGGCTTGCCGCTGTCGCCGTAGCCGCGCAGGTCGGCGGCAATCACCGTGAAGTGCTGGGCAAGCTTGGCCGCCACTTTGTGCCAGATCATATGGGTCTGCGGGTGCCCGTGAAGCAGCAGCAACGCCGGGCCACTGCCCCCCAGGCGGTAGTGGATATCGATGCCATTCACATGGCGCGTGTGTTTTTCAAAGCCTTCGAACATCTTATGCCCCTTGATGGAAACAGATGAAAGCATTGCACTTGCCGACACAAGGCGGCACATTAGCCGCCACCGCCCAAGAGCCTCGAGTCACGCCCATGCACGATGAATTTGTGGCCAATTTGCGCCTGCTGTGCAGCTACTACCCCTCTATTGCCGACGTGTGTCGTCGTTTGCCCATCAACCGGGCACAGTTCAACCGCTACTTGAGCGGGCGCTGAAACCCTGAACGGCCACGAGATCACTCAAACCATTTTGTTCCCCAGCTTTCAAAGCCAGGTAACGCGATTGACGGGGCTGAAGATGGGCGTGGCGGACAACAGCGAGCGCATGCCCTGCTGTGTGAGAGTGGTCTATCAGCGGCTGGATGAGCAGACCAGTCTGCGCGAAGCACTCGCCCAGTGCGGGCTACTGGCACTGGACGACCCATCCCTGGATGCGGCGCTACTGGCCGCCATTCAGAACGATATCGCCGCAGGGGAGTACCATTTTCGTGCGCGCCATTAACGAGGCGGTGGTGTCGCAGTCGCCAGCACGTGGGAAAACAGAATGGCTTCGAACTGCTCCATGGGAGCCAGGGACTTGAGCGTCTTGGCGCGCAGGATGGCACCTTCCCACCCCGAGAGAATGAAGCTGGCCAGCGTGTCAGGTGACAACCCTTCCGGCACGCTGCCTTCTGCCTGCGCCTGGCTCAAGCACGTGACCAGGCGTTTTTCCCAGCGCTGGAAGACCACGCTGAGGGCATCGCGGAAGGTGTCGTTCTGGCCCGCCAGCTCCTGCCCCAGGTTGCCGATCAGGCAGCCCGTGGAGTGGTCACAGTCGAGCATATGCGCCCGGCCTGCCGCGAAGTAGCGACGCAGGCGTTCGAGAGGTGGCACGGCCGAATCTTCCATCAAGGTGGCCAGATTGGCATCGTATTGGCTGGCAAACCGCTCGATCACCGCCAGACCAAAGTCCTCTTTACTGGCAAAATAGTGGTAAAACGAACCCTTGGGTACACCGCAGGTTTTTAGAACGGCATTGATACCCGTGGCGTTATAGCCCTGCTGGGCAATCAGCTCAGCGCCGGTATCAATCAACTTATCGCGCGTGGCGGTGTTTTTCATAGCGTCATGCAGACCAGGAAGTCTATGGTTTTTCACGTCGATGATGACAGGTATCGGAAACCGCGTCAGCGTTTGGGTTGCACGCTATTTGCACAATGCTTGCCTAATCGCTGCGTAGGAATCGGTGATGCTAGCATGATCTTGCCACTTCTCGGGCATTTTTGCCTTCAGCCAATGGATACCCCCCGGCCATGACTCCACCTCGCTCTTTTGCCTCCTCACAGCAAGGCCGCCTGGGCCTGGGTGCCCTGGCCGCCTTGCTGGTACTGGCAGGCGGCCTTGCCGTGGCCTGGTGGATCATCAGCCAGCCACCCAGAGTAGAGCGCAGGCCGCCGCCGCCGCCCGTGCCCCCGGTGGTCGACGTGACGACCGTCGAACAGCGCCTACAGTCGCCTACCCTGAGTGGCTTTGGTCGTGTCGAAGCGGAACAGTCGACGCTGCTGGCCAGCCGCGTGGCCGGGCAGCTGGAACGTTTTGCCGAAGGCGTACTGCCCGGCCGTGTGGTCGAGCAGGGAGCACCGGTGGCTTACATCGACCAGGCCGACCTGCAGCTGGCACTGGAGGATGCCCAGGCTCAACTGGCAAACGCCGAAGCCCAGCTGGCCCTGGAGCAGGCCGAACAGCAGCGCGCCCGCAGTGAGTACGAGTCGTTCGGCAGGCAGCTCAGCGCCGAACGGCGTGCGCTGGTGCTGCGTGAACCCCAGCTGCGCCAGGCCCAGGCGCAGCTGACCCAGGCGCGCGTGGTCCGCGACCAGGCGGCGCTAAACCTGGAACGAGCCACCCTCACGGCGCCCTGGCGCGCCATGGTTCAGGAGCGCCTGGTGGGGGCTGGCAGCCTGCTGAGCCAAGGCACCGAAGTGCTCAGCCTGGTGGGTGTCGAGCAGTTCTGGGTACGCGCGTCGCTGCCCGGCGATACGTTGGCCTGGCTGGAGAGTGGCGGTCGCGTCACGCTCACCAGCCAGGGCTGGCCCGATCAGGCCGAACGGGAGGGCGAGCTGCTCTCCGTGCTGCCCAACCTGGAAGAGAACGGCCTGCAGGCCCAGTTGCTGATTGCCGTGAACGACCCATTGGCCCTGAATCATGAGGGTCCCGCCCTGCGGCTGGGCGACGTCATGCGGCTCACCTTCCACACACGCGCTCAGGAGCCACTGATCAGGCTACCCTCTGCCGCGCTGCGCCCCGGCGAGCAGGTCTGGTGGGTGGACGACGACAACCGCTTGCGCAGTACCCGCGTCACTCTCGCTTATCGCGGCCAGGATGACGTACTGATCCGGGAGGGCCTGGAGGCGGGCCAGCGCGTGGTCGTTGCAGGTCTGGCGCAGCCCCGCGAGGGGCAGGAAGTTCGCCTGCGCCAACGCGGCGACACCCCGGCACGTGATCAGGAGAGCGCTCAATGATGCGTAAAGGCCCGTTGGCGTGGATGGTGGATCACGGCGTTGCCCCCAACTTGATGATGGTGCTGTTCATCGTGGGTGGCCTGATGGCCTCGATGGCCATCAAGAAAGAGGTCTTTCCGGAGTTCGAAACGGAAATCGTCCAGGTCTCCATCAGCTACCCCGGCGCCACCCCGGAAGATATCGAGCAAAGCCTGCTGCTGCCGATGGAAGCCGCCATCGCCAACGTGGAAGGCATCGACGAGATGACCGCCAGCGCCAGCGAAGGCAGCGGCGTGGTCAGCGCAACGCTGATCGACGGCGTGGATGTGATGCGCGCCTACCAGGACATCCAACAGGCCGTGAATGCCATTACCACCCTGCCCGCCGCCGCCGACCCGCCCCGCATTACCCTGGCAGGCCGCTCGCGCAGCGTGGTCAGCCTGCAGGTGTACGGCAGGGTGGGCCAGGAAGCCCTGCATGACGCCGCCGAGAACGTGCGGGCCGAGTTACAGGCCACCAGCGGCATCTCCCGGGCAGAGCTCTCCGGCAACCGGGACCGGGAAATCCAGGTGCACCTGGACGATGAAGCCATCGAGCGCTACGGGCTCGACCATCAGCAGTTGGCCAGCCGCATCGCCGCCGAAGCACTGGATCTGGCCAGCGGCCAGTTGACCACCGCCGAGGGCGAATGGCTGATCCGCTACCAGGGGCGCCGCAATAGCGCCGAAGAGTTCGCCGAGCTGCCCATTCTGACCACGGCCCAGGGCTCGCCGGTGCTGTTGCGCGACATTGCCCAGGTCAGTGAAGGCTTTGCCGAAACCGACCGGGAGGAGTTCTACAACGGCCAGCCGGGCATCTCGGTGGATGTGTACCAGATCGGCGGCCAGACCCCGACCAGCATTTCCAGCGCAGTACGCGGCGAGCTGGAACGGCTGCGCGCCAACCTGCCCGACGGCGTGAGCCTGGACATCGCCCGGGACAGCTCGGAGGTCTACGAAGACCGGCTCGGTCTGCTGCTCAAGAACGCCTGGATGGGCCTGGCGCTGGTGCTGGTGCTGATGGCGCTGTTTCTCGAAGCGCGACTGGCGTTCTGGGTGACGCTGGGCATTCCCACGGCGTTTCTGGGGGCCATGCTGTTCCTGCCCTGGATAGGCGTCTCGCTCAACATGATGTCGATGTTCGCATTCATCATTGCGCTGGGTATCGTCGTCGATGACGCCATCATGGTGGGCGAGAACATCTACAGCTATCGCGAGGAGGGTTACTCGTTGCGCGATGCGGCGGTCAAGGGCGCCCAGGAAATTGCCACGCCGCTCACCTTTGCGATCCTGTCGAACATCGTGGCCTTCCTGCCCCTGCTGTTCCTGCCCGGCTTTTTGGGGCTGATCTTTGCCACGGTGCCGGTCGTGGTGATCACGGTCTTCGTGATCTCGCTGGTGGAAGCGCTGCTGATCCTGCCCGCACACCTGGCCCACGCCAGCAAACCGAGGCAAACGCCAGCCTGGCAGCGCCCTCTGGAGGCCGTGCGGCTACGCATGCAGCAGGGGCTGCACCATTTCACCTACCGGCGCTTCGAGCCCTTTCTGCAGGGTGCACTGAACCAGCGTCTGCTGACCGTCTCGCTGGGCGTGGCGCTGCTGGCGATCACCCTGGCATGGGCCATGAGCGGCCGATTGGGCTTCTCGTTGATGCCCCGGGTGGAATCCGACCAGGTTCAGGCCAGCGTCACCCTGCCGATTGGTAGCCACATCAGCGTCAGCCGCGAATTGAGCCAGCAATTGCTGGACGCCGCCACGGCCCTGAGCAAGCGTGAAGAGGGGTTGAGCTTCACCAGCACCCGTAGCAGCCTGGATGGCGAAAGCCTCTCCGTACGCCTCGACATCGCTTCGGAAAGCCTGGAGAGCTGGCCACCCTCACGCATTGCCCGCGAGTGGCGTGAACTGACCGGCGACCTGCTGGGCGCACAATCGGTCCGCTTCGAATCCGACTTTGGCGGCCCCGGCAGCGGCGCCGCGCTGAGCCTGCGGCTTTCGCACCCCAATACCCAGGTGCTGGAGGCAGCCGCCACACGATTGGCCGAACAGCTGGCGGAGTACGGGCTGACGGACATCGACAGCGGCCTGGGCGACGGCAAGCCACAGCTGGAAATGCGCCTGTCGGCCGAAGGCCGCTCGCTGGGGCTGACCGGCAGTGACCTGGCACAGGCCCTGCGTGGTCCGCTGCAAGGCGCCACCGCTGTCGAGCAGTTCATCGGCCGCCGAGAGGTCAGCGTCGAAGTGCGTTTACCGGAAGCCTCTCGCGATAGCCTCAGTGAGCTGTACCGGCTTCCCGTACGCACCCCCGAGGGGCTCAGCGTGCCGCTGTCGCGGGTGGCCGACATCACCCTCAGCCAGGCGTCCAGCAGCCTGCAACGCATCAACGGCCGACGCATCATCACCGTCACCGCCGACTCCGAGGGCGACCAGGCCATCAATCAGGTGCTCGCCACCTTGCAGGAGGATGTCTTCCCCACCCTCAGCAATACCTGGCCGGGCCTCGAAGTCAGCATGGGTGGCCGCCAGCAGGATACCGCCGACAACCTGGCCACGCTGCGCAAGGCCATGTGGCTGATGATTGCGGCACTCTATGCCCTGCTGGCGATTCCCTTCCGAAGCTACTTGCAGCCGCTGCTGGTGATGGCCGCCATTCCGTTTGGTATCGTAGGGGCCATTGGGGGCCATCTGCTGATGGGCTTTGGCTTGTCGATCATCAGCCTGCTGGGCATGCTGGCGCTGTCCGGCGTGGTCATCAACGATGCCCTGGTGCTGATCGACTACGCCAACCGCAAGCGGCGCGAAGGCATGGCGCCTCGGGAAGCCATCGTGGCCGCTGCCACACGCCGGTTGCGGCCAATCATGATGACCACACTGACGACCTTCCTGGGGCTGGCACCGATGATTCTGGAAACCTCGCGACAGGCACGCTTCATGATTCCCATGGCCATCTCTCTGGGCTTTGGCATGCTGTTCGCCACGCTGATTCTGCTGATCATGGTGCCCTGCCTCTATCTCAGCCTGGAGAATCTGCGCGAACGCCTCAGCGCACCACAGCCACCCGAACCCGAGAGAGCCAATCCATGAAGGCGTTTCATAGCCTGCGCCAATGGCGCCCCTCGCGGCTGGGCATGAAGCTGTTCGCGGCCATCCTGAGCGTCAATGTGGCCATTGCTGCCAGTGTGTTTCTGGCGGTCACCTACAGTATCGATCGCGGCTTTCTCGACTACCTGAACCAGGCCCAGGAGCGCCGTGCCACGCTGCTGGCCGACGGCCTGATTACCCGTTGGGAAACTCAGAACAGCTGGGCGTGGCTGGAAGAGGCCCCCGACCGCTGGCCCTACATCGTACGCTTCGAACTGGGCCAGGAGCATCGTGATCGGCCATCTCCCTTGGGGGAAGCGCAGGATTTCGCTCTGCAGGATGCCGATGGCCACGCCATCATTCCCCCCAGCGATACTCCACGGGGCTCCCGCAACTGGCACTGGATGACCCTCTACAGCGACCTGGCGCCCAATGGCCAGCGTGAAGCCATTGGCGCCCTCGGCTTTCGCCCGCCCCAGGAGATGATGGAGCGCATGGAGAGCCGCTTTCTGGAGCGCCAGCAGCGCAACCTGATCCTGATCGTGGTCTCGCTGGGCCTGGCCTCGCTGCTGCTGGCTGGCGGGCTCTCCTGGTGGCTGGGCCGACGCACGCGGGCGCTGGCCGGTGCCACCCTGCGGCTCACCGAAGGCGACTACCATACCCGTTTGCCCGAACGCGGCCGCGATGAGCTGTCTCGCCTGGCCCGGGATTTCAACGTGCTGGCGGCCACCCTGGAAGCCAGCCGTGAGGCCCGGGCACGCTGGGTGTCGGACACGGCCCATGAGCTGCGCACCCCGCTGGCCGTACTGCGCGGTGAAATCGAAGCCATGCAGGATGGTATTCGCCCGCTGAATCAGGAAAACCTGAGCTCGCTGGCCCAGGAAGTGGCTCAGCTGGAGCGCCTGGTCTCCGACTTGCGGCTGCTCTCGCAAAGCGATGCGGGAGCGCTGGACATCCAGCTGGCCCCGCTGAACCTGAGCGACAGCCTGGGCAGCCGCCTGACCGACGCCGACCGCTGGCTTGAGCAGAGCGGCCTGAGCCTGACCTGCCAGCTGGAAGAAGACATCATGATTCGCGGCGATGCCCAACGCCTGCGCCAGCTGTGGAGCAATCTGCTGGACAATAGCTGTGCCTATACGCAATCGCCTGGGGCGCTGCGCGTCACGCTCGGCTGCGCGCGCGGTCAGGCCGTCATCGTCTGGCAGGACAGCTCCCCCGGTGTCCCCGACAGCGAGCTGGGGCGGCTCACCGAGCGGCTGTATCGGGTCGAGGGGTCGCGTAACCGTGCCAGCGGCGGTAGCGGCCTGGGCCTGTCGATTGCCAGCGCCCTGGTGAGTGCTCACGGGGGCACCATGGAAGCCAGCGCCTCGACATTGGGCGGGCTGGCCTGGACACTGCGCTTTCCGCTGATTTCTTCTGACCCTTACTGAATGCGAGTTGACCATGACCCAGGAAGCATCCCTGCTGATCGTCGAAGACGAACCCAAAATTGCCAGGCTCATGGCGGACTACCTTGGCAGCCATAACTTCGCCCCCACCATCATCGGCCATGGCAGCGACGTGATGCCCTGGCTCACCCAGCACTCACCGGCGCTGGTACTGCTGGACGTCATGCTGCCCGGCAAGGATGGCCTCACCCTGTGCCGGGAAATACGCCAGCAGTGGCCGCTGCTGCCCATCATCATGGTAACGGCCAAGGTCGAGGAGGTGGACCGGCTGCTGGGGCTGGAGCTGGGCGCCGATGACTACATCTGCAAGCCGTTCAGCCCCCGCGAGGTGGTGGCCAGGGTCAAGGCCGTGCTGCGCCGCAGCCAGGCCATTGCCGAGGCCACCGGCCACACCCCGACCACACGGCAAGCGCCGGTCACCCTGGATGAAGAGGGCTGGCAGGCCCTCGTCAATGGCCAGGACCTGGGGCTCACCGCCGTGGAGTTTCAGCTATTACGCGTTATGATGCAGTCGCCGGGGCGTATTTTCAGCCGCGAGCAGTTGATGGACCACATGTATCGCGACAACCGTATCGTGTCCGAACGTACCGTCGACAGCCATATCAAGAAGCTGCGCAAAAAGATCACCGAAGCCCTGCCCGAGCAGGAAATCATTCGCTCGGTGTATGGTGTGGGTTACAAATATCAGCCCGAAGGGTAAGCCTGGCAGATCGACAGGCGCACTTGGGCACCGCTACGGGTCAATGCACCATGAAAGCGCTCATCGTAGAAGATAACGACAATCTTGCGCGCTCGATTGCCTCGACGTTAGGGGATACCGGCTTCTTCCAGCAGCAACCGCACCATCAGGTGGCCCGCCGAGCCTTGTACCACGGCACCGCGCACCTGGCCGCGCTGCTCACGAATCGCCTCCAAAAGCGAAGGCAGGTCGTCGTAACCGCTGTCCTTGTTGGCTGCGATCAGGTCGAGGTCGAACCACTGAAAATTGATGTAAGAGAAGTCATCCACGCTGAAATTGGCCCCACCCGTCAGAATCGAGTTGGTCAGGTAAGGGGCGAAGGTGGAGGCATAAACGGTGTAGGCGTCGTCCGGTACGTTCAGCACGTAGTTGGAAGCGACCTGAGTACCCGCCCCGGGGCGGTTGGTGACTTGAATGGGTACGCCAATCTCTTCGGAGATGTATCCCGACATCAAGCGGGCCAACCGATCGGCGCTGCCGCCGGTACCAAACCCGACGACCATGTTGAGCGGGCGTTCCGGGTAGCTGTCTGCTGCAGCAGGCAGCACCATGGCCAGTGACGCTACCGTGACGGTGGCGCCCACCAGCAGGGATTTGAGCGCGCGAGGAAACGAGCTGACAGGTTGCTTGAGCATAGCGATGTCTCTTGTTGTGCGTGTTGTTAGAATCAGGCGGCTGCCTGTAGAGAACAACGCTATCCCACGAAACTGTCATCAACCTTGCACGGGGATCAAAACCAACTAAAGTCTAGTCCCCGCACCTGCCCTCCGGCTGAACCTTCCGACCGACCTACGCAGGTTCGACCTTGGCTTGATCGCGGGCCAATTCCTCCTTTTTCGTTAGCTTGCGGTAAAACACTGCTACGGCCGTGGAATTCAGCACGATAAACAGCGAATACATGACGGGTATGAGCAGAATCAGCTGCTGTGTTTCGCCACTGAACGTCATGATGACGATCAATGCGGCCAGCGGGCCGTTTTGAATCCCCGTTTCAAGAGATACCGTGCGGGCTTTTTGCGGGTTGAGTTTGAGCACGCGGGAGAATAAATAACCGAACAGAAAACCCACCAAACCGAGCAGAATCACCGCTGCATATACCTGCCAGCTGGTCTCCATCAGCAAGCGCCAGTTGCGCGGTGCCCACGTCACCACCAGAAACACGATCACGATAGCCCCCAACACGCCACCTACCAGCTCAATGACGGCGCCAAGGTTGGCATTTTTACGGCGTATCCACATGCCCAACAGCGTTGGAATCAGCAGTACGAACAGCAAGCGGCCAATTTGGTCGGGCGGTATGCGGAAGGCGTCATCGATCCCCTGGGTATAAAACGCCATCCACAGCGGCACCAGAACAAAGCCCGCCAGCGTGGAGCAGATGGTCATCATGATGCTGAGGCTGAGCAGGCTTCGTGAGAAGTAGGCAAAAATATTGGAGGTCGTGCCGCCCGGCATGCACCCCATCAGCACTAGCCCCACGGTATGTTCAACCGACAGGTCGAGAAGGCGCGCCAGGGCAAAGGCGATAAAAGGCATCAGCAGATACTGCGATGAGAAGCCAACCCCAATGGCCTGGGGGTGGCGCATGGAGAGTTTGAAGTCCTTGAAGGTGAGCGATGCCCCCATGCCGAACATGATGATCACCATCATGATCGACAGTAAGCTTTCTTCCAATGGGCTTAGCATGGTGCTGTAACTCCGTAGCCTGCCGCTGTTTGCGGTTATTGTTGTTGAGTCTCGGCGTGACTGCCCTGCACGATGGCACGCACTTCTTTGCGCAGCACCTTGCCAACAGGGGTTTTGGGCAGCTCATCCCAGAACACCACTTTTTTGGGAACCTTGTAGGCGGCAAGCTCTGTTTTACAGTGCCGGATAACGTCCTTGGCGCTTAGCCCCTGTTCACGCAGCACGACGTAGGCGTGAACCGCTTCGCCTGTCTGATCGTCGGGGACACCAATGACGGCGGACTCTTGCACTTGAGGTAAGCGTGCAATGCTGTCTTCTACTTCGTTGGGGTAAACGTTAAATCCACTGACCAGAATCATATCTTTTTTACGGTCGACGATTTGAAAGTGACCATCCTCTGACATGGTTCCCACATCGCCGGTGTAAAGCCAGCCACCTTTCAGCGTTTTGGCAGTCTCTTCCGGGTTGTTCCAGTAACCTTTCATGATTTGTGGGCCGCGCGCGATAATCTCGCCAGGCTCGCCCGGGGCAACCGTCACGCCCTGTTCATCGACGATGCGCACCTGGGTAAACGGCGCGGGAATGCCGATGCTGTCAGCACGCTCATGCCCAATCGGGTTGAAGCAGATCACCGGAGAGCTTTCTGTCAGCCCGTAGCCTTCGGCAATCGGTGTGCCGACCACCGCGCGCCAGCGCTCAGCGACGGATTTATGTAGCGCGGTGCCGCCCGCCATCGCCACTTTCATGTTTTTAGGCGGGTACACGGTGAACCACTCTTCGTTGAGCAGCGCGTTGAACAGCGTATTGACGCCTGAAATCCAGGAGATCGGGTAGTTATCAAAAGCGCGCTGGCAGTTCTGGATAGGCCGCGGGCTGGGCACGAGCACGTTGTGCGCCCCTTTGCTGTAGAACGCCAGCAGGTTCACCGTAAACGCGAAGATATGGTAGATGGGCAGTGCGGTGAGAACGCACTCTTTGCCAACCTCTATGTGGCTGTCAACCACCAGATCGACCTGTTCTAAATTGCTCAGCAGATTGCCGTGCGTCAGCTCTGCGCCTTTACTGACGCCGGTGGTGCCGCCGGTGTACTGCAACAGCGCGGTGTCTTCACGCGCGGTAGCCTGCCAGTAGCGCGCCACGTCAATGCCTTGTTCGGCTTGCCGTTCGCTACCCGTTTGAATGGCCTGGCTCAACGTCACGGCGTTCAGCGAGTGCCTGGGGATGGCTTTGTTCCAATATTTCAGTACGGCATCCAATACCGTGCGTACGACTGGTGAAAACCATTGCGAAAGCGACGTGAGTACGACGTGCTGAATGCCAGTGTTGGGGAGCACGTCCTCCAGCTTGTCGGCAAACATATCCATGATGACAAGCGTCTTGACGCCAGCATCATTGAACTGATGCTCCATTTCTCGACGCGTATAGAGCGGATTGACGTTCACCAGCACACAGCCCGCTTTCAAAACGCCGAAAATGGCCACCGGAAGCGCGAGACAGTTGGGCATTTGCACCGCAACGCGGTCGCCTTTGGCAAGTCCCAGGGTGTCACGCAGGTAAACCGCAAACGCATCGGAGAGAGTATCCGTCTGCCGATAAGCAAGCGTGCCATTCATGCCGTTGGGCATGCAGGTGGTGAACGCGGTGTGGGAGCCAAACTGCTGGGCTGCCGCAGTGACCATCGCGGGAATACTGGCAAAGCGCGGCTGCGGCTGGTCACCTATTGCGTGATGGTGGGTGCCATAAAGATGTGCCCACGGCGCGCTGTCATAGAAGTGATCATTTGACATGCACATTCTCTTCGTTGGGGCCCTTTCATGAAGGGGCCATTGTTTTTATTAGCTTTCTACATGTTTTTCTACCGCACAGGCTCTCCATGGAATAACGCAGCCGCTGAGTTTAAGTCAACCGTTTTAATTTTTGCTTTCGCCAGGTGGGGCGTCAAATAAAAAAATGGGCCAAGCGCAAGACGCACTGGCCCCGTCAGCTCGGCCCTCACACAACCCTCTGACATCTAGTTCCCGCGCCCTCGGTGCGGGGGAGCAGCACATCGGCCACCAGCGGCTCGGGCCAGTCGTCCGGGGTATAGCGCTGCTGGACCAGCGCCGTGAACGGCAGCGCCTCCCGCAGGCCCTGGCGTTCGATGGCCGGTTCACCCTGGCTGGCCTGATGGGTGGCGCCACAGCCACTGAGCAGCGCTACCAGCGCGCCCAGGCGCGCATAGCGGCCAATGAATCCAAGTTCTGGCATGGTGTTCTCCTGTTTCCTGTGCCCCTCACCCTGTGGCGTGATCCTTGCCCCTCCGCATAAGACCACGGTTGTTGCACACTTCCTGCAACCGATTTACACCAAGCCCCTGGATACTGCCATGGTCAACATTAGCCCATTAATGACCCATGAGGTATGCCATGAAAATGTCTCTTAGCCAACGTTTTGCTCCTGCCTTTCTGGCCATTGCCCTGATGCCCCTGGCGTTCACCGCACAGGCCGAGCAACATGAGCACCGTGGCATGGACCGTGAAGCCATGCACGAGCGCATGGAAGAGCGCCGCCAGGAAGTTTACCAGCGCGCCGAGCTGAGCGAAGAGCAGCAAACCGCACTGAATCAGGCCCATGCCGAGCATCGTGAAGCGGTCATGGCGCTGCGTGAGGAGCATCAGGCCCGCGTTGCAGACATTCTGTCAGATGAAGAGCAGCAGGCACTGCGGGATGCCATGCACGAGGTGCACGCCGAATACCGTCAGGAGCACGGCAAGCGTGGTGGCCGCCACGGTGATCAGGCCAATGCTGAATAAGCGTTGATTTAACGTTCGTCCTGCCACCCTGCGCCCAGCTCTGCTGGGCGCAGGGCTATCTATACTCCTGTTTCAACATTTTACGTGGTTGGCTCGTCACTTGAACTGGCGTAGCAAACCGCGTATTTTATTTGAACGTTCATTCAAAAATAATTCTTCCCTTGTCTTAACAACAGGAGTCCGCCTCCATGGCGAAAGACAACTCGACCCTCCCCTCGCGGGATCGACTCAACCCCGTGGTTTTCCACGGCAGCGTCGCCGGTATACTCATCTTTCTGGTGATGACCATGCTGTTTACCGAGCAGGCAGGCGCTTTTTTCGACGCGGGCCTGGCCTGGGTCAGTACCACCTTCGGCTGGTACTACATGCTCGCCATCGTCGCCTACCTGGTGTTCGTGGTGCTGATCGGCATGTCGCGCTTCGGCAGCATACGCCTGGGCCCGGACCATTCACGCCCGGAGTTCTCGCTGCTCTCCTGGTCCGCCATGCTGTTTGCTGCCGGCATTGGCATTGACCTGTTGTTTTTCAGCGTGGCAGAGCCGGTGGCCCACTACCTGGCCCCGCCGGACCTGACGCCTGAAAGCCAAGAGGCCATGCGCAACGCTGTCGTTCAGACTTACCTGCACTGGGGGCTTTCGGGATGGGGGCTCTACGTGCTGATGGGCATGGCACTCGCCTACTTCAGCTACCGCCACCGCTTGCCACTGGCGATCCGCAGCGCCCTCTACCCACTGCTGGGCAAGCGCATCCACGGCCCCATCGGTAATGCCGTGGATATCACGGCGGTCATTTCCACCGTGTTCGGTATCGCCACCAGTCTTGGGATTGGCGTTCTGCAGCTCAATTACGGCCTCAACTACATGTTCGACGTTCCCGAGACGTTGACGGTACAGATCATTCTGATTGGTCTGGTCGTGGTGCTGGCCACCATTTCCGTGGTGACCGGGGTCGAGAAGGGCATTCGCCGCCTCTCCGAGTTCAACATGCTATTGGCGCTGGCGCTGATGCTGTTCGTGCTGTTTTCCGGCGATACCCTGACCCTGCTCGACAAGGTGGTGAACAACGCCGGTGACTATCTCTCCGGGTTTGTCGCTGCCAGCTTCGATACCTACGCGTTTGCCGACGAAGGCGCCCAGGAGTGGAAAATGTGGTGGACCATTTTCTTCTGGGGCTGGTGGATTGCCTGGACGCCTTTCGTGGGCCTGTTCCTGGCGCGTATTTCTCGTGGCCGCACTATTCGCCAATTCGTCGCCGGTGCGCTGTTCATTCCGCTGTCGTTCATGATGGTGTGGATGTCCATTTTCGGTAACAGCGGTATCGAGCTGGTCGCCAATCAAGGCGTCGCCGAGCTGGGCGAACAGGCGTTGAACTCGCCGCAAACCACCCTCTACACGCTGCTGGAGTACTACCCCTACGTCGGTATCACCGCCGCTGTGGTCACCGTGCTGGGCATTGTGTTCTTCATTACTTCTGCCGACTCCGGCGCTTTGGTACTGGCCAACTTCACCTCGATTCTGAGCGACGTGAACCATGATGCCCCGGTGAAGCTGCGCATTTTCTGGTCGGCCGTGATCGGCCTGATTACCGTGGCACTGCTGATGGCAGGCGGACTGAACGCACTGCAAAGCGCCGTGGTGATCACCGCCCTGCCGTTCTCGGTGGTGATTTTTGCCATCATGGTAGGCACCTACAAAGCCTTGAAGCTGGAAGGCAGCAAGGCCGATGCACGCCGCATGATTGCAGGTAGTGCGCCTGGCGGCGATTGGCGCGAGCGCCTGGACCGTGCGCTGGATACCTCCAACCGTGCCGGGGCAGCGGCCACCATCGAGCACGCGATCCGTCCCGCCATGACCCAGTTTGCCCAGGAGCTCGAAAGCCGTGGCCAAACCGCCAACGTGACCGAAGAGCAGGTGGAAGGCGAGTCGCTGCCCACCTTGACGCTGCAGGTCGACTTTGGCGAAGCCACCAGCTTTGTCTATCAGGTCTGCCCGCACCGCATGCGCACCCCGAGCTTCATCCCGGCAGACGATGACTTCTATGTGCGCCTGGATGTCTATCTGGCCGAAGGCGGCCAGGATAAAGACCTCAACGGCTATACCCGTGGTCAGGTGATTGGCGATCTGGTGGCCGAGTACGAACGCCACCTGCACTTCCTGACCCTGGCCGGGGAGCAGATGGGCCATGTGCAAGCCATGCCCGGCACCATCGGCGAGCCACCAGAAGACGCCCAGATGTAGCGTCAGCATGTTCTCCCTGCAATCTCTATCCCGGCCACCGTGCCGGGATTTTTTTATGCCTGTTCGAGACGAACGGTCGAGACTAACGCCTTGTTGTGAGAACGCAGGCTCAGGCGTAGCGTAAGAGCTTGTTTGGCTTATCGTTGAGGAGGCTTTCCCATGTCTCGTGACGCTCGCACGTCGGGATATGTATTCCCGATGCCTGGTAGTGCTCTGTTACAGGCGTGGCGTGAAGGCTATACGCTGGATCGGTTGAAGCGCGATGTTCTGGCGGGATTGACCATCGGCGTGGTCGCGGTGCCCCTCTCCATGGCCTTGGCCGTAGCTACGGGGGTGCCCCCACAACACGGGCTTTACACCGCCATCGTCGCCGGTGCCATCATTGCCTTGACCGGTGGGTCGCGGTTCAACATCTCCGGCCCAACGGCAGCGTTCGTGGTCATCCTCTTTCCTATCGTCGCCCACCATGGTCTCGGCGGGCTGCTCATTGCCACGTTCATGGCGGGCGTCATCCTGGTGGCCCTCGGGCTTTCCAGGCTGGGCAGCCTGATCCAATACGTGCCCTACCCGGTCATTCTGGGCTTTACAGCGGGCATCGGCGTGGTGATTGCGCTGCTGCAGCTGCCTGACTTTCTGGGTTTGAGCGGCATTACGCTCGGCGACAGTACCCTGCACAACCTGCTGTTGATTGGCCAGGCACTGCCGAGCCTGTCGCTGGAAGAGCTCAGCGTGGGGATGGTCACGCTGGCCGTTCTATTGATTTGGCCACGCTTGCACACTCCCCTCCCCGCGCCGCTGGCAGGCCTGGCCATCGGTACGTTGGCCGCCACGCTGTTACTGTGGGGCGGAATAGAAGTGGACACCATTGCGTCTCGCTTCAGTTGGGAGCTTGGCGGTGAACACGGCAACGGCATTCCCCCTTTCGCCCCTGGGCTGATCGCCCCGTGGCATTTTCCCGGCGCCGATGGTCAGCCACTGGTGATCGACTTTGCCTTGATTCAGACGCTGCTGGGCCCCGCCCTGGCCATCGCGCTACTGGCCGCCATCGAGTCGCTACTGTGTGCCGTTGTAGCGGATGGTTTGACACGCACCCGCCACGACCCCAATGCCGAGCTCATTGGCCAAGGCCTGGGCAACATGGTGGTGCCTTTTTTTGGTGGCATTACCGCCACGGCGGCCTTGGCTCGGACTGCCACCAACGTCAAGAGCGGTGCCTTTTCACCTATCGCTGCCGTGGTGCATTCGCTGGTGGTGTTGCTGGCCGTGGTGGCGTTGGCAGGCCTGTTGGGGTTTGTTCCCATGGCCTCTCTGGCGGCGCTGCTGTTCATCATTGCCTGGAACATGAGCGAGGCGCGCCACTTCATGCATACGCTGAAAAGCGCCCCCGCCAGCGATGTGGCGGTGCTGCTCATCTGCTTCGGGCTGACGGTGATTTTCGATATGGTCATCGCGGTGGCCGTCGGTATCGGGCTGGCAGCCGCCCTGTTCATCCGCCGAATGGCTCAACTGACCCATACTCAGCGCCTGGACTCACCCTCTACAGGAGAGTGCTTTCCACCAGAGGCCGCACTCTACAGGATGAGCGGCCCGCTGTTTTTTGGCGCCGCCGAAAAGGCCATCGCCACGCTACGCATCGTGGACTCCGACGTTCGTATGGTCGTGCTAGACATGCACGAGGTGCCCAGCCTGGACACCACCGCCATCGTGGCACTGGCGTCGCTGCGCCGAGAGCTGGGCGAGCAAGGCGTAGGGATCATCTTCGTGGGGCTACCGCCACGCCTGGCGTTGAAACTGAAGCGCGCAGGCATCAAGCGTGAAACAGGCAAACTGGCGGTCGTCCGTACGCTTGCTCACGCGGAGCGTATGTCTCGCCGCTGGCTAGGTGGTGGCCGATAGCGAACCTGGGGGTGTGAAGTACTAAAATAGGGGAAGTAGCCTTCCCCTGAGGTGATGCCATTCACTGGCTATTAGCTCGCCATGTCCAACACGATGCGACCTTCGATCTTGCCGTCGATCATGCGCTGGAAGACATCGTTGATATTATCTAGCGTATCTGTCGCTACCGTGGCCTTCACCTTGCCTTCGGCAGCGAAGTCCAGCGCTTCCTGCAGGTCGCTGCGTGTGCCGACGATGGACCCGCGAATGGTAATGCCGTTGAGTACCGTGTTGAAGATCGGCAGCGGAAAATCGCCGGGCGGCAGCCCATTCAGCACCAGCGTGCCACCGCGACGCAGCATGTTTTGCGCCTGATCGAAAGCCTTCGGTGAAACGGCCGTGACCAATGCCCCATGAGCACCGCCAATGGTCTTCTTCAGATAGGCCGCCGGGTCGGTTTTCATGGCGTTGACCGTCACCGTCGCCCCCAGACGTTCGGCCAGGGCAAGTTTGCCGTCATCGATATCCACCGCTGCGACGTTCAGCCCCATGGCCTTGGCATACTGCACGGCCATGTGCCCCAGCCCACCAATCCCGGAGATCACCACCCACTGGCCCGGGCGAGTGTCGGTCATCTTCAAGCCTTTATAGACCGTCACCCCAGCGCACAGCACCGGAGCGATATCGATGAAATCCACTGACTCCGGCAGGCGCCCCACATAGCCTGCATCTGCCAATGTATAGTCGGCAAAGCCGCCGTTGACGCTATAGCCGGTGTTTTGCTGAGATTCGCACAGCGTCTCCCACCCGCCCAGGCAGTGCTCGCAGTAGCCACAGGCGGAGTAGAGCCAGGGAACACCAATGCGGTCCCCCTCTTTGACATGGGAGACGCCCTCTCCAACGGCCACGATGTAGCCGACGCCCTCATGCCCAGGAATGAACGGTGGCGAAGGCTTGACCGGCCAATCGCCGTGTGCGGCGTGTAAATCGGTATGGCAAACCCCAGAGGCCGCCACTTTCATCAGTACTTCGCCCTGCTTAGGGCGCGGTACATCGACTTCTTCGATGACCAGCGGCTGGCCAAACTCGCGAACCACTGCCGCGCGCATTGTGCTATCCATGTGCAACTCCTCTTGATGGTCGATACGGCCATTTGAAAACGGCTCTTATCGATAGAGTCAGCGTCAGGGGGGCTGACAATACCGCCCGGCAGCTGCCGGGCGGCGTTATACATAGATGCAGGCTAGAAAAAGCCCAGCGGGTTGATGTCGTAGCTGACCAGCAGGTTTTTGGTCTGCTGGTAATGTTCCAGCGCGACCTTGTGGGTTTCACGGCCAACCCCGGACTTCTTGTAGCCACCGAAGGCCGCATGGGCCGGGTACTGGTGGTAGCAGTTGGTCCACACGCGGCCTGCCTGAATGCCACGCCCCATGCGGAAGGCCACGTTGATGTCGCGGCTCCACACGCCTGCCCCCAGGCCAAACTCGGTGTCGTTGGCGATGGCCAGCGCTTCCTCTTCGTCCTTGAAGGTCGTGACGGCCACCACCGGGCCAAAGATCTCTTCCTGGAACACGCGCATCTGGTTATTGCCTTTCAGCAGCGTGGGCTGAATGTAGTAACCGCTGTTGATGCTGTCGTCGAGGGTCTCCTTGTCACCCCCAGTGAGGAACTCCGCGCCCTCGTCACGGGCGATGTCCATGTAGGACATGATCTTGTCGAACTGCTCCTGGGAGGCCTGAGCGCCTACCTGGACATCGGTATCCAGCGGGTTGCCGCGCTTGATGGTTTTGGTGCGTTCGAGCACTTTGGCCATGAACTCGTCGTACATGCTCTCCTGAATCAGCGCACGCGACGGGCAGGTACACACTTCGCCCTGGTTGAAAAAGGCCAGTACCAGGCCCTCGACCGCCTTATCGATGAAGGACGGTTCGGCCTGCATGATATCGGCGAAGTAGATATTGGGCGACTTGCCGCCCAGCTCGACAGTAGAGGGAATGATGTTCTCGGCCGCACACTTGAGAATATGCGACCCTACGGGCGTCGAGCCGGTAAAGGCAATCTTGGCAATACGCTTGCTGGTGGCCAGCGCCTGACCGGCTTCCGCGCCGAAACCGTTGACGATATTGAGCACGCCAGGCGGCAGCAGGTCACCGATCACCTCGACCACTTTCAAAATGGAAGCGGGCGTCTGCTCGGCGGGCTTGAGCACCACGCAGTTCCCGGCAGCCAGCGCGGGGCCAAGCTTCCAGGCAGCCATCAGAATGGGGAAGTTCCAGGGGAT
The DNA here is from genome assembly GCF_050709225.1 of Halomonas sp. KM007. NCBI lineage: Bacteria > Pseudomonadati > Pseudomonadota > Gammaproteobacteria > Oceanospirillales > Halomonadaceae > Halomonas > Halomonas sp. KM007. The sequence continues at coordinate 1,124,704 of NZ_CP136131.1, forward strand.
AATTTGCCCGACGACCCCCAGCGGCTCGTGAAAGTGATAGGCCACGGTATTGGCGTCAATGTCGGCCGCGGTGCCCTCCTGGGACCGCAGGCAGCCCGCGAAGTAACGGAAATGGTCGACCGCCAGCGGAATGTCGGCATTGAGCGTTTCCCGCACGGCCTTGCCGTTATCCCACGTTTCGGCCACGGCCAGCATTTCGAGGTTTTGCTCTATGCGGTCGGCGATCTTGAGCAGAATGTTGCTGCGCTCTTGCGCGGAGGTCTTGCCCCAGGCAGGCGCTGCCTGATGGGCGGCATCCAGCGCTTTTTCGATGTCTTCGGCGCTGGAGCGGGGAATTTCACAGAACACTTTGCCATTGACTGGGCTAATGTTGTCGAAGTATTGGCCCTTCACCGGAGGTACGAACTCACCGCCGATGTAGTTGCCATAGCGTTTTTCGAACGAGACGACTGAGCCCGATTCACCTGGGTTGGCGTAGATCATGGTACTGCTCCTGAGTATTATGATTATTAAAAGGTGCCTATTCAGTGTTGGTCACCGAAGGCAATCCCGGTATCGCCCAATGGCAGGATGCACCCTCATTCCTTGGTAGGAGATGCTATGTATTCGCTACTAGTGGCCGATGACCACCCGCTGTTTCGCGACGCGCTTCAAGCGGTCATCCGCGGCGGGCTGGCCGACACGCAGCTGTTGGAGGCTGACAGCCTGGCGGCAGCCATGGCGCATATCGAGGCACACGACACGCTGGACTTGCTGCTACTGGATTTGAGCCTGCCGGATGCCGACGGCCTGGAAGGGTTGAAAACGTTGCGCAGCGCCTTTCCCTGGCTGCCGGTGGCCATTGTCTCGGCGCATCAGGAGCGCCAACTGGTGCTGGATGCCATCACCCAGGGCGCGGTGGGCTATATCCCCAAGTCCACCCCTGGCGAGCAGCTATTGTCGGCGCTGGAGCAGATACTCCAGGGCCAGCTGTATCTGCCTGCCGATATCATGCGCCGCCCTCCTGCCCAGCGCGCCCCTGTCGCGGCCAGTGTCTCCTCGTCGACCGCCCTCCAGGACGTCGAACGACCCGGGCGCCTACCGCGCTTGACCGACAAGCAGTTGGATGTATTGAGCTGCATGAGCCAGGGGATGTCGAACAAGCAGATCGCGCGGGAACTGACGATTGCCGAAACCACCGTCAAGACCCATGTTTCCGCCATCCTGCGCAAACTGGGCGCGTCCAGCCGTGTGCATGCCATCGTGCTGGCCAGCGAAGAGGATCTGAGCAGCCATATTGCCCAGCGCACTGCCGGTCTGCCGGGCAAGCCCTCCCCTTGAGCCAACGCGCCCTATCCTGGCGGATGGTTCTCCAGTAGCGTTCCCAGCAGCATCTTGAGCCGCAGGGGCTTCAGAGGCTTCAGCAAGTAGTGCAGGCCTGCTTCCCGAGAGGCGCGCTTGACCGCAGCTTCGTGGTTGGCGGTAATGACGACGGTCGCCAGGCCGGGGTAACGCCGCCGCAGTCGCGCGGCCAGATCGATACCATTCTCACGATGCTCACCCAGGTGATAATCCACCAGCAGAACCGCAGGTCGCTCCCCGTCACTGGCCGCCTCCAGCGCACTCACCGTGGCGGCAGCACGCACGCGGCAACCCCAACCGCCGAGCAGTGCCTGCATGCCCGCGAGGATGTCCGGGTCATCATCCACCACCCACACCACGCAGCCCTGTAGAGGGTCTTCGTGCCACCAACCAGCGCCCACACCACTTGCAGACGCGGCACCGGCCGATCCCGCATAGGGCACGAGAACGGAGAACAGGGAGCCGCGCCCGGGGCGCGACGTAAGCGCAATCGGGTGCTCCAGCATGGCGCTGATACGGTCGACGATGGCCAGGCCCAGCCCAAGCCCGCGGCTGTGGTCTCCCTGAGGCTGGCTGGCACGCCGAAATTCGAGAAAGATCGCCTGCCGCTGCGCTTCAGGAATACCGGTGCCCGTATCTCCCACCATGATCTCGAGCCCGTTGGTTCGCCGCCGACATCCCAACAACAGGTGCCCCTGTTCGGTGTAGCGCACGGCGTTACTCAGGAAGTTGCGCACCACTCGCGCCAGCAGCGCCAGATCCGAGTCCACCCAGGCCCGAGACGCCACGTAGTGAAACGACAAGCCGCGCACGGCAGCCACCTGACGATACTCCTCGGCCAGCGCATCCAGCAGGGTACTCACGGCAAAGGGTGCCTTGTCGGCGTGGAGCACCCCGGCGTCCAGCCGTGAAATGTCCACCAGCGTGCCCAGCAAGCCTTCGACATCCTTCAAGGAGCGGCCGATATGCCCCACCAACGCCTGCGAGGCATCGGGCAGGGTGTGAGATTCCAGCGCACTGGCAAACAGCCGCGCGGCGTTCAAGGGCTGCAGCAAGTCATGGCTGACCGCCGCCAGAAAGCGGGTCTTGGAGAGGTTGGCAGCTTCGGCCTGGGCATTGGCCGCCAACAGCCGAGCATTCACGCGCCCCAGTTCGTCCAGCGCACGGTGCAGGGCATCGGTGCGCTCACGCACCTGCTCGGACAGCAGTACCGAGCGCTCGAACGCGGCATACGGGGCGCCACTGGGGCTGCCGCCTGACTCCACGCGCGCCATCAACGCCTGGCATACTTTGCGCAAACGGCGATTTTCCTCCTGCAGCGTTGCCAGAGTCGGCTGTTCACCGTGTTGCTCAGGCGGCTGGAAGAGCGCCAAAGGCCACCCCCGTAAAGGTCTGATTGACGTGCATGCCATGATGCTGCTCACCGTAGGTATTGAAACCGACCACGTTGGCATGGCGCAGCAGCGTCGAGGCCTGAGCCAGCTGCCCCAACGACTCGAGCGCCATGCGCCGCAAAAAGCAGTCACAGCCAAGGATAGCCACTGGCGCCCCCAGGCGAGCTTCCACACGTGCCAGCATGGTCGCCAGGTTCTCCAACAAGGGGGCCGGCTGCATGGCGGTGAGGACGATGCCGTTTTCAACGGCACAGTAAAAGCTCAGGCTGTCGTCGTCATTGACGCGCTGGATGGAGCGAATGTAGTGCTGGCCTCCCAATCGCACGGCCAGCGGGTGCTGGGCAAACACCACGGGGTCCAGTGCCGCCACCGGACGCCCTACCAGTTCGGCATAGAGCTGGGCCGCGGGCAACCCATTCAGCTCATGTACCCGCCGCTGCTCATGGTCGACCGCCGTCACCACCAGCTTGTGCGCCAAGGGTCGCAAATGATGCGTGGAAAACACCTCGAACGGCAGCTGAGTATTGATCATCACCACCACGGCAGCCTGGGTGTGAAAGCGGCCATTCGCGTAGACATGGGTATGGGACAAGTGATTGTCGTCACCGGCCGAGCCTCCGAAGCTGGGAATGCGCCCCAGCGCGGCATCCAGCGTGGCCAGCACCTGCTCTTCTCGGCTCGACAAGCCATCCAGCAGCGTGAGCGCAAAGCTGTGTTCATTGACGGGCGCCACCGCCTGCTGCCGACAATGATCCAGCAAGGTGTCGACCAGTGACTGAGCCACGGCGAGATCAAAACCTTCGAGATCGTCGATCAATGCCGTTTCGACGGCGAAAAACCGCTGATCGAGACATATGGCGACAATGGACCCTCGCTCGTAACCTTGCGGAGTCAGCTCACCTGCCGTGGTACAACCGCAGATGGGCAGCTCACCAAAGGCCTCACCAAGCGCCGTTGCCAATGCCTCCAATGGGTACCCCGCGCTGCAAAAGAACAGCAAAAATCCCGCATTGGGGTGGTGCAGTTGGGAAGCCAGCTCTGCGGCCGCCTGAGCGGGGTCGGCATGGCGACTTGCAGCCGTACGAATACCGCTGTCAGTAGAGTTGATGGTCACGACGCCATTTCTCCAGCGCTGCATGAGTACGACCTGCGCAGTGGCGTACGCTGCTGAATGCACGCATCAGTTGCTCACCTTCGGGCGCAGGCATATCGGCCATCAGCTCCAGGCGCTTGGCCTCGGCAGCCAACCGCTCGGCTCCGATGCTCAACGACTCGCCGCGCAGCTGGTGCGCTAGCCGCTTCACTTGCAGTGCCTGTTCGCTGCCCACGTGCCCTTCACGGGAGAAGTAGCCGGCTAGCTGCGCGGTATAGTCGCTGACTTGCTGGTGATAAAGCACGATCAGTTGGGTCACACTCTCGCTACCCAACGAGGCCAACAGCGTTTGCAGTGCGGTCTCGTCCAACAGGCACGCGTCATCATGCTCTTCCCGTGTCTCAGGCATGCTGGGTAGAAGCTGCCCGTGCTGTTCGGTCAGGTGCAGTGCCAGCACATTGCTCAATGCCAGCAGCGATAGCGGCTTGGTGATGTAATCGTTCATCCCGGCGGCCAGACAGCGCTGACGGTCATCGTCTGCACCGCCCGCGGTCATGGCGATGATGGGCACCTGCTGACACCAGCCTGCCTGTTGGCGCAGTCGACGCGTGACCTCGATGCCGCTCATATCGGGCAGCTGGATATCCATGAACACCAGGTGTACTGGCTGACGCTTGACCATGTTCAGCGCTTCATGACCATTTTCGGCACACACCACTTCACACCCCAGTCGCGAGAGCAAGCCCACGGCCACTTTCCGATTGACGGCATTATCTTCCACCAGCAGTAGCGAGAACCCCGCAAAATCCTTGGAAGGAACGACGGGCAAGGGAGCATCGATCGGGCTTGCTTCGACCAAAGGCAGCTCACACCAGAACGTACTGCCCTGACCAGGCTCGCTGTTCACTCCCATGCGGCCCTGCATGGCTTCGCACAAGCGCTTGCAAATCGCCAGCCCCAGCCCGGTACCCCCGTAGCGCCTGGCGACGCTCTCGTCGGCCTGCTGAAAGGGTTCGAACAAGGATGCCTGCTGTTCAGGGTGGATGCCGCACCCGGTATCGCGGATTTCAAATACCAGTACGTTGACGGTAGAACTGACGCGGATGGTGACGCTGCCATGATCGGTGAACTTGATGGCGTTGGCGATCAGATTGAGCAGAATCTGGCGCAGCCGACCAGCATCGATCATGACCCAGGCGGGCACCAGCGCATCGATATACAGCGAGAGCTGCACGCCCTTGGCCTGAGCCCTGGGTTCGAACAGTGCCATGACGCCTTCCACCAAGGGGGGGAGCGCCGTGGGGATCGTTTCCAACGTCAAATGACCTGCCTCGATCTTGGAGAAGTCGAGAATCTCGTTGATCATGGCCAGCAGCTGATTGGCGCTCTCGTGGATCGTTCGGGCGTAATCTTCTACCTGAGCAGGGCTGGCAGGCTCACGCAGCAGTTCGCTCATCCCGATCACGCCGTTCAGAGGCGTACGAATTTCATGGCTGACCATGGCCAGGAAATCGGATTTGGCATGGTTGGCCGCTTGCGCCTGGCGAGCGGTCACCTGAAGCTGTTTGCCCAGCTGCTCCTGTTCACGGCGCGCGGCCGCGCTTTCCCGCATTTCACGCACCAAAAACGCAATGACCAGCAAGACGGCCACGCTCATTCCGAACAGCAGCGTAATGAGCAGCTTGTACAGCGCGCTCAACAAGGCGCGCTCTTCTGTTGCCGATTCGGCGAGATAGCCATTGATCGCAATCACGAAACGTTCGGTCAGGCGAGTGAGGGCCTGCAGCTCTGTTTCCAGTTCCGTGATGGGCAGTGGGGTCAGCACGGCATAGGGCTCGAACATGGGGTCAAGCCGATCCAGTTGTTGTTGAATCGACGCCAATAGCTCCCTCGCCGCACTGATACTCTGCAATAGCGAACTCACCTCGCCTTCTCGCAGCAGCGTGATGCGGCTGTAGAGCAGCTCGAACCTCAGGTTGAGCGCGTCTTGAGCGGTGGGAGAGAGCGAAGTACGCGTTTCTGCCAGCAGATGATTCAATAGCTGAACGGCATCGCGATCGAGTTTATAGACCACCCAGGCCGTATCTTCACGCAAGCTCTGGGTCAGGTTGTCTTGGCGCCATGCGGAGAGCCCTGCCACCACCAGTGCGGCGGCAAACAGCAGCACCGTGATGATGGCCAGCAGCTTGAGACGCCGAGGGTAACGCAGCAAGCGAGGTGCCCGAGGCGTAGACTCACTGGCGGACATTGATATGCATTGCCTGCCAGACTGCCCTGAAGCGCATGCGCTCGCTCAGCAGTGCTTCGTCATGATCGAAAGGGTAAAGCACCCATAGCGGGCCATACTCACGAATCGGGATGGCTTGATCATCGCGCTCCAGCGCGAGAATGACATCGTAGTCGTAAAAGTCACTGATCGGGATTTCCGCCTCGTAACCATTCAGCGCGGCAACGTTGACGGTATCTCCCTCGCTCTCCAGGAACTCCAGCAGCGTGCGCATCAACGGCCCACGGTAGTGGCTTTTGCCTTCTGTCCACGGTGTCCCCGTGGTAAACGAGTGCTGCGGCAACGCCAGCAGCATCTCATGGTCGAATTGTGCCTCATGCTCTGCGTTGGTGGCTCCGATGCCACCGTCGACCGTGAGAATGACAGGCCCTTCAGGCGCTTCCAGCGGTTTTGTCGTCTCTGCCAGCACTGCATGAGGAATGCTGAACGCCAGCATGATCCACCCCAATAACATCGCTTTCACTACTATGCCCTCGTATCGTATTGCCCTGAGCGCACCACGCGAATCAAGCCTTGCGACAGGAATAAAATAAAAAGAGATGGCGCCTAGGGTACGCCATCTCGATTCACAGGTCAGGCTAATTACGATGTTTCTGGCCCGTCGCGAATGACATCCTCCTACCGAGGTGACATTGCATCAACGTATCATCAGGTCTTCAGCTGCTCGATGGGCTCAAAGCGCACCAGCTCTTCGTAGGCGTGCCAGCTGGCATGCCCAAGCACGGGCAGAATCAGCGCCAAGCCGATATAGAACGTCATGACACCCACCAGCACACAACCAGTCAGGATGGCGGCCCACAGCAACATCGGGCGGAAATTGCGTGCCACGCAGCGCACGCTGGCTTCGATGCCTTCCATGAAGGTCAGGTCTTGATCCATCAGCGTCGGAATGGCCACCACGCTGATCGCAAACGCGCCAAAGGCAAGCACTCCTCCTGCCACTGTGCCAACGGCCAACATTCCCAACCCCTCGGGCGTAGTGAGCAGCGCGGTATACAGCGTAGCGGGGCTCGGCACTTCAAAACCGAAGAATAGCGCGAACAGCAGTGTGGCCAAGCGAATCCAGGCGAGGAAGAAAATCATCATCATCACGCCCATCATGGCCAACTGACCCGCATGGGGCTTCCAACTGCCAAACGCATCGCCCAGGTTGGGCGCGCGCCCCTGCTCAAGGGCACGGCTGATACCGTAAGACCCAACGGCCACTAACGGCCCCACGAACATGAACCCGGCAATCATGGGCAGCAGCCAGTACCAGTAACCCAGCGTGAAGGCCCCAGCCGTAATGGCAATACTCAAGCCCACCCAGAACAGTCCGTACGCCAGACTGATGGCGGACGCGCGACGAAAATCTTCTACGCCAGCGGCCAGCCAGGCTCTTGGCCTGTCCATGCCTACCTTGTTGATAGTGATCTTGACGTTGGGCACACCTGCCACTGGCTGTGTTTTTGTTGTTACATTCATGGCGTAACTCCCGTGATTTACCCCAGATGGCGTTGTCGCACCAAACACTCAGGCAAATGCTTCCCCTGTGTGATGACACCATTAATTCCACGTTAATGGCTTAATGCTCTTTTAATGTAGTTGAGTTGTTTCCAGGCAAAGCGCTTTCATGGAGTCACGTACAAAAAATCCTCAAGAGGGTCCATTACCAACGAATAATTCGATGCATTAGCGCTGGGTAATATGCAAAAAAACGCGCCAGGCTAGATGCCTGGCGCGTTGCTTGGGTACTTTCGAAGCGAGCAGTTAGCGCACGATCATGACCGACACTTTGGCATGATGCACGACGTGCTCGGCGTTGGGGCCCAGCACATAATCGACGAACTTGCGCTTGGTATGCGAGGCCATCACGATCAGGTCGGCATCGATTTTCTTGCCGACCTTGATGATGGCCTCCCAGGGCGAGCCATCAACGATCACGCTTTGGGTCTTGATCCCTTCAGGCACCTGCTCCTTGATGAACGTATGCTGCGCCTCCTTGATGGCAGAGTGGGCTTTTTCCGAGAAATTTTTCGGAAAGTAGGCCCCCACCATGGGCATCTTGAACTCTGGCAGTACCGTCACGATATGTAGCGATGCTCCAAAGGTCTGGCACAATGTCACTGCCGTGGGCAGCGCCTTCTTCCATGACGCTTCTTCGTTCAGGTCCACCGGCAGCAGGATCTTCTGATACATGATCGTGGTCTCCTCAGGTGTTGGCCATGGCCGCACGCTCTTTCTCGCGACGACGGCGCTGCAGCATGACGACAAAGGCAAAGAGGACGAACCCGGGAATCCACATCCACTCTTTTGCCCAGCGGTCGACGGGCGCCAGCACTTCGATGATTTCCTGATCGAAATCGAAGCCCAGATCCTGCGCCAGGCCGCCGAACTGCACGAAGTCGACCGTGGCCTGATCACCGTCTACCCACAGCTCCATGCCCAGACGCTCCATGCGTTCTTCAGCGGAATCGCCACGCGGTACAGGCACCAGAATATACGTGGTCATGGGGTCGCCGAAGTTGTCTTCTCCCGCGATTTGCACGCGCAGGTTACTGCCATCTTCGACTTGCCCAAGTGCTTCTGCAAACTGTGCTGGCGGCACCGACTCGTACGGATCATGGATGCGGTCCATCCAATAACCGGGGCGGAACAGGGTAAAGGCAACCAGTAGCAGCAGCAGCGACTCGTACCAGCGGCTGCGAACCAGCATGTAGCCTTGGGTTCCCGCCGCGAAGATCAACATGGCAATGGTCGCGATGATGAACACCACGATCCCCTGCAGGAACGAAACGTCGATCAGCAGCAGGTCGGTATTGAAGATGAACAGGAACGGCAGGGCCGCCGTGCGCAGGCTGTAATAGAACGCCTGGAAGCCCGTCCGCAGAGGATCGCCCCCCGACACCGCAGCCGCCGCAAACGACGCCAGGCCCACCGGGGGCGTCACGTCGGCCATGATACCGAAGTAGAACACGAACAGGTGCACGGCAATCAGCGGCACGATCAAGCCGTTCTGCTGGCCCAACAGGACGATGACGGGGGCCATCAGCGCCGACACCACGATGTAGTTGGCAGTGGTCGGCAGCCCCATACCCAGAATCAGGCTCAGCAGCGCCGTCAGCAGCAGAATCATCATCAGATTGCCGCCCGACAGCACTTCGACCACGTCGGCCAGCACCAGGCCTACGCCAGTCTGGGATACCGCACCCACCACGATCCCGGCGGTGGCCGTGGCGATACCGATCCCAATCATGTTGCGAGCACCGGCTACCAGACCATCCCAGAGGTCAAGGAAACCCTCCTTGATGTCGGCGGCCATTTTGCTACGGCCACGGAACAGAGCGGTGATTGGCCGCTGGGTAACCATGATGAAGATCATGAACACGGTTGCCCAGAAGGCAGACAGCCCCGGCGAGAGCCGTTCGACCATCAAGCACCAGACCAGCACCACGACCGGCAGGATGTAGTGCAGCCCGACCATGACCGTGGGACGCGTCTGAGGCAGCGTGACGACCTTGGAGTTGGGGTCGTCCATCTCCAGCTCAGGGTAGCCCGCCCCGATTTTCAGCAGGCCCACGTAGGCCACTGCCAGCAGCACCGCGACGACCCAGGGAGTCGCATCACCCAACAGCGGTTTCAGCCACCCCAGGCCATAATAGACCGCAAACGAGAGAGCCATGATCAGAATCAGACCGGTCAGGAAGCCCAGCACCTTGTTGATCAACGGGCGTGCCGGGTTGCTGGACGGCAGACCGGTCATGTTCGCCTTCAGTGCCTCGAGGTGGACGATATAGATCAACGCAATGTAGGAAATGATGGCCGGCAGGAACGCATGCTTGATGACTTCCACATAGGGAATGCCGACATACTCCACCATCAGGAAGGCGGCAGCCCCCATGACCGGCGGCATGATCTGGCCATTCACCGAAGAAGCGACTTCCACCGCGCCCGCTTTCTCCGAGCTGAAGCCAACGCGTTTCATCATGGGGATGGTAAAGGTACCGGTGGTGACCGTATTGGCAATCGAAGAGCCCGAAATCAGTCCCGTCATGCCCGAGGCCACCACCGCTGCCTTGGCCGGACCGCCCTTGAAGTGCCCCAGCATCGAGAAGGCCACTTTGATGAAATAGTTACCGGCCCCTGCCTTATCCAGCAAGGCGCCAAACAGTACGAACAGAAAAACGAAGCTGGTAGAGACGCCGACTGCAATGCCGAACACCCCTTGCGTGCCCAGCCACTGGTGGTTGATCAAACCGTTCAGGCTGACTCCGCGATGCGCCAGAATACCCGGCATATAAGGCCCAAACAGGGAGTAGGCGATAAACACCCCGGCCACGATCATCAGCGGTGGCCCTAACGCACGGCGGGCGGCTTCCAGCAGCAGCACAATGCCGACGACGCCGACCACCACGTCCTGGGTGATGGGCCTGCCCGGACGCTGAGCCAAATCGCCAAAGAACAGAAACAGATAGGCGCCGCAGAAGGCGGCAACCGCAGCCAATCCCCAATCCAGCAGCGGCACGCGATCACGCGGCGAGCGCTTGAACGCAGGATAGGCCATGAAGGCCAGAAACAGCGCAAATGCCAGGTGAATGGAGCGCGCTTCCGTAGAGTTGAAAACGCCGAACCCGAGCATGAAAGGAAGTGGCGATGCAATCCATAGCTGAAATAGCGACCAGGCAGCTGCAATACTTACCAGCAGCTTACCCGGCACGCCCAGGGGCTTCCTTGCCCCTGTATCGCTGGAAGCGACCATATCCTCCAGGTCGCTTTCCGCGGCTGCCGAAGGTTGTTTGTCATCACGCATACGCTTGCCCTGCCTAATGGTCAGCACTGTGAATCAGTACTTTCAACAAGAAGCGCGGACACCCAAGGTGCCCGCGCTTTATCACTCATCGCGAGGCTGCTCACCTTAGCCAGCAGCATCGCTTTTCAAGACTTATTCGATCCAGCCACGCTCACGGTAGTAACGTGCTGCGCCATCGTGCAGCGGCGCCGTCAGACCGTCGGAGATCATGTCTTCTTCGTTCAGGTTTTCGAATGCCGGGTGCAGGCGCTTGAAGCGATCGAAGTTCTCGAATACTGCTTTCACCGTTTCGTAAACAATGTCTTCATCAACAGCGGTGGAAGAAACGAAGGTTGCCGCCACACCGAAAGTTTCGACATCTTCGTCGTTACCACGGTAAAGGCCACCCGGAATCACAGAACGCGTGTAGTAGGGGTACTCTTCGATCAGACCGTCGATCTCTTCGCCAGTCACAGAGACCAGACGCGCATCAATGGTGGTGGTCGCTTCTTGGATAGAGCCGTTCGGGTGGCCTACCACGTACACCATGGCATCGATGTTGTTGTCAGACAGTGCAGCCGCCTGCTCGGCAGCGTCCAGCTGCGAGGCCAGAGCGAAGGTGCTCTCGTCCCAGCCAAACGCATCCATCACCACGTCCATGGTATTGCGCTGGCCTGAACCGGGGTTACCGATGTTGACGCGCTTGCCGGGGAAGTCGGTGATGCTTTGAATGCCGGAGTCGGCACGGGCAACCACGGTCAGCGGCTCGCCATGCATGGTGAAGAGCGCACGCATGTCTTCCCACGCGCCTTCTTCTTCGAAGTTGGCTTCACCGTTGTAAGCACGGTACTGAACGTCCGACTGGACAACGCCCATGTCCAGCTCGCCGCTCTTCATGCCGTTGACGTTGGCAACGGAGCCGCCGGTGGACGGTGCGTTACAACGAATGTTGTGCTCATCGCTGCCACGGTTGACCATACGGCACACCGACTGACCGACGACGTAGTAAACGCCCGTTTGGCCACCGGTACCGATGGTGATGTAGCGATCCTGAGCTACCGCCGGAGAAGCGAAGGAAGCCGCAGCAATGAACGCGCCCGAGAAGGCCGCAGTAGAAAATACATGGCGTTTCATGAATACACCTCTTTATCTTGATGTTGTGAGCGTTATGCGCCTTGCAACCACCTGCAGAACGGTTCCCTTCAGGTGCTACGGTTGCAAAACGTTGTCAAGACAGTCTGTTATCGACCTCGGCAATTACTGCCGACGGTGACTACTTTAGCGAAAAAAAAACCACTTGGCGAAGCTCGCCGCTATTTCATGCTTGCCGCTGCGGCTACAGGAGACGTTTTTTCCGCCCCTACGCACCCGCTGAGCATGCCGCGCAAGTAGTCACCCCCTGGATGTCGAGGGCAACCCTGCAGCGAGTGCCTCCCTCGAAGGCTGGGCTGCTACGCGTTGCCACGAGACGCCACTGAGGAATAAGTTTAGCGGGGTTTGTGCATATGTAACGTTTAGTCACCGTTAAACATGCCTCCCTCAGCCATACCATTTTTGCATAGGGTATCCCAACCCGGCTGACCCGATTACCCATGCATCAAACGTTGTAGCCCAGCACCTGGGGTAGCCACAGGGCAATACTCGGGAAAATGGCCACCAGTGCCAGCGCACAGCCCATGGCCAGCACGAACAGCATGGCCCAGCCTATCGTATGCTCCAGACGAATCTTGGCGACTTCGGTGGTCACCATGAGGTTGACCGCCACAGGCGGAGTGAACTGACCAATGGCGATATTCATGGCCAGCAGAATGCCGAACCATACCGGGTTCCACTCGAAATGCTGCATTACCGGAATCAGAATCGGCATCATGATCAGATAAATGGAGATCGCATCCAGCAGCATGCCCGCCACCAGGACGGCCAGCATCACCAGTATCAGCAGCAGGACGCCGTTATCCGTCAAACCGATGATCCACTCGGCCATGTGCCGGAACGTGCCCAGCATGGTGCCTGCCCAGGCGAAGATACCGGCCAGGGCAATGATCAGCATGACCACCCCCGAAATGATCGCGGCTTCGCCCAGCAGCTCCCATAAATCACGCAGCGTCAGCTCACGGGTCAGCAGCAGCCCCACCAGCGCCCCGTAGGCCACGGCCACGACGGCGGCCTCGGTAGGCGTGAACAAGCCTGAACGCAGGCCACCAAGTATCAAGATCGGCGCAAACAGGGCAGGCAAGGCGTCACGAAAGGTGCCGCGCACGGTCAGTTGCTCGGCTCCCTCCACCGGGGTGCCCTCCCAGCCGTAGCGCTTGGCGACCAGCATGGCGGGGACCAGCAGTGCCAACCCGGCCAGCACGCCTGGAAAAAGGCCAGCGGCAAAGAGTGCCCGCAGGTCCACTCCCGGCACGACGATGGAGTAAAGAATCAGCGCTACCGAGGGCGGGATCAGAATCGCGGTCGACGCAGAGGCCGCAATCAGCGTGGCAGAAAACGGCTTCGGGTAGCCCGCTTTGGTCATGCTGGGCAGCATGACCATGGCCACGGCGGCAGCATCGGCCGGGCCCGAGCCGCTCATGCCGCCCATGATCATGCATACCAGCACGGCCACCAGCGCCAGGCCGCCATGGCGCGGGCCAATCAAGGCCTGAGCAAAGCGCACCAGACGCAGCGCGACCCCTGCCCGCTCAAAAATGAGCCCGGTCAATATGAACAGCGGAATGGCGATCAGCGGGTACTTGGCGATGCTGTTATAGGTGTTGGTGCCCAGGGTCGCCAGCATGTCGGGCGAGAGCCCCGCGACAATGCCCACAGAACCGGCCAGCGCCAGTGAGAAGGCCACCGGCACACCGGCGATCAACAGGCCCGCGAACGCCAGAATCATCCAGATATCAGGCGTCATGAGGAAACTCCCCTTTCAAGCGCGCCCGGGTCTGTTGCACCAATCGCCAGCTCATGGCCAGCGTCAGTACTGGCAACCAGGCCAAGTACCACCATTGAGGCAACCCCAACCCGGGAGAAAGCGATTGCCACTCTCGTTCCTGCCAGGCCAGCTTGCCAGCGTACCAGGTAATCAACGCAAGCACCGTCAAGCCACACAGCGCCTGGAACAGGATCAGGACACCCCGCCACTTTGGAGGCAAGACGCGCTCCAGAAAGCCCAGGCGAATATGCCGGTCGTGGCGCAAGGCGGCGGAGGCGCCCGCAAAGGTCAGCACCACCAGCAGAAACACCGAGAACTCTTCGGTAAACGAGAAAGAACCGCCGGTAATGTAACGCGTGATGACGTTCCCCAGGCTGATCAGCGAGATGATGATCAACGCCAGGGCGCCCAGCCAGCGTTCGGGCCGGGCATCAGGAAGGCCTTTCATGGCAACCTCACACAAATAGCCGCCGCTCGGGAGCGGCGGCAGCGGCTAGCGAAATATCAGCGTGCGTCGATTGCCGCTTGCGCAGCCTCTACCAAGGCTTCGCCGATGCGGGGCACCCACTTTTCATGGACGGACTGGGTCGCCTCCACGAACGCCTGGTACTGCTCGTCGGTCAGCTCGGTCACGGTGACCCCGCGTTCCTGGATGGCGGCCAGCCGCTCATGCTCCTGCTCGCGGGTCATGGCGATCTCCCACGCTCCGGCTTCCTGCGCGGTTTCACGCAGCATCGTCTGCTGCTCTTCACTGAGCGTACGCCACACTTGCTGGTTCACCGCAAAAATCAGCGGGTCGTTCATGTAGTTCCACAGCGTCAAATGCGCCTGGCCCACCTGGTCGATGCGCGCCACGTCGAACACCGACAGCGGATTTTCCTGGCCATCGACCGCGCCGGTGGTCAACGCAGGCTGAGCGTCGGTCCAGCTCATTTGGGTCGGGTCTGCGCCCAGTGCCGAGAACGTGTCCTGGAACAGGGGCGAGCCCACCACGCGAATTTTCAGGCCGTCGAGATCATCCGGCTGGCTGATGGGGCCACGGGAGTTGGACACCTGACGAAAGCCGTTTTCCCCCCAGGCCAACGGCATGACGCCACGCGACTCGATGGCCTCGAAGACCATGTCACCCGCTTCACCGCCAGTCACGGCGTCCACGGCGGCTTCGTCAGGAATCAGGAACGGCAAGGAGAACAGATTGAGCTCCGGCACTTGCGGCGACCAGTTGATGGTCGAACCGACGGCCGCATCGATCAGCCCGGAGCGCATGGCGGAAAACTCGCGGGTCTGGTCACCGGAGACCAGCTGGGAGTTGGGGTATACCCGCAGCGTCAGTTCACCGCCACTGCGCTCTTCCACCAGCTCTGCCCATTTTTCGGCGGCCTGCCCCCAAGGGAAGGCATCGGACAGCACGGTGGAGACAGAGAGTTCACGCGCCTGTGCAGAAAAAGCAGCGGAAAGGAGTGCAGCACCGGCCAAGCCAGCGGTCAAACGAGCCATGGAGCGTGTCAGCGTCATTGTTATCGATCCTTTTTTCATTTTTATGAGTCGTGAAGAACGCCGTGATCTGGCGGGCGCTCCGCGCCATACGGGAAAGCCCCGCCAGCGACACCCCATTGTAGGCGCTCACCGAGTGAAGGGAAGCGCTGGCCGCTGCTTTTGGCCATCGACTTTCGCCGCAGCGTCTTCACTCACTGCTGGCGGGTATGCGGGGTTACTCCGGGCGGCAGAAGCCGGCCAGCGCAGGCACGGAAACGCAGTCGCCTACCTGGATGCCACGCTCGGCAAAGTAGCCAGCGTTTACTTCCAGGGCGGCATGGTAGGCCACGCCTGCAGGATAGGAGGGGCACTCACGCGGGGTGCTGGACTCACAGGGCTGCATGGTATTGATCGCCACGATGCGGCCGTCGTCATCGATGTAAGCGATATCCAGCGGGATCAGCGTGCGATACATCCAGAACGCATTGCCTGCAGGCTGTTCGCTCTCGAAGCGGAACAGCATGCCGCGTGAGGTTGGCAAGTGCTCACGTCCCATCAGCCCACGCTGACGCTGGGCAACCGTTTCGGCCACTTCCACTTCCAGACGATGCGGCCCGCCCTCGCTGTGAATCGCCAGCGGCAGGGTATCGACCATGGCCGACTCGGCGGCCATGGCGGTCACGAGCGACAGTGGCAGGCAGCTCGCCAGGGAGACCCCCAGGGTGGTTTTCAGCAGTTGGCGGCGGGACAGGGTCATGACAGATTCCTTCTTCCTATACAGTGGCCTGCGGCGAGGTCATGAGGTGAATTCCCTCGGCCAGCAGCGAGACGGTCACAGGCTCCCCCAACGCCAGCTGGTTGCGTTTGGCCGCGTGGGTAGCGATATCGAAACGTAGCATATCCCCATGCGAAACGCGCAGCGAAACCGAGGTCATGCTGCCCAGCACCACCATTTCACTCACTGTGGCCGTCACCGGGTTTTCGCGCTCCCCCTGGGAGGGCCGCCCGCGTCGGTGCAAGATGATATCCGACGGCGGCAGATACCAGGTCACGGTCTCCCCCGCCGAGCAGTGTTCGAGGCCGCGAGCGACTTCCAGCCACCACTCCCCCCACTGCAGCCGTGGCCCGCTGGCCGTGTTGACCATCTGCCCCTGAAAGACATTGTGGCGGTCGAGCAAACGCGCCACCAGGGGCGTGTCAGGCTGGCGAAACAGCCGCTCCGGGCCGCCCTGCTGCAAGCTGGTGCCGTTGTGCAGCACACAGATCTGGTCGGCCAAGGCCGTCGCTTCTTCGAGGTCGTGGGTGACCAGCACGATGGGGATGGCAATTTGCTGACGCAACAGCGCAAGCTCCTGCTGCAAGCGGCGCCGAGTGACCTGATCGACCGCAGAGAAGGGTTCGTCCAGCAGCAGCACGCGGGGCTCTCGTGCCAGTGCCCGCGCCAGGGCAACCCGCTGACGCTGCCCTCCCGAAAGCTGGCTGGGGTAGCGGTTCTCCAGCCCTTCCAGGCGCACCTGGGCCAGCCATTGCGCGGCGCGTGCGGGTCTTGCCACTGGGGGGAGGTGACCCATGGCGACCTGGACGTTCTGCTGCGCAGTCAGGTGCGGGAACAGCGCATAGTCCTGAAAGACCATGCCCACCTTGCGCTGCTGGGGTGTAAGTACCTGGCGCGCCCCCTGCCCGGCCGAAAGCCACCGCTCACCGGCGCAGCTGATGTGGCCCTGGGCAGGATGGTAGAGCCCGGCAATGGCGCGCAACAGCGTGGTCTTGCCGCTGCCCGATGGTCCCACCAGCGCCAGCAACTCCCCCGGCGCGCAGCGGAAGCTGGCGTTCAAGGGGATGGGCCCCGCCTGATGCACGGACACCGTCAAATCAGCCACGTGCCCACCTGCGCCTGCCCGCCAACCCATAGACCAGCCCCAACGTCGCCAGCGAGATGGCCAGCAGCAGCGCCGACATGGTGGCCGCGCCCTGCTCGTCGAAGGCCTGTACTCGGTCATAAATGGCAATGGAGAGCGTTCGGGTTTCGCCATCGATGGCGCCGCCCACCAGCAGAATCACGCCAAACTCCCCCAGCGTATGGGCAAAGGTCAACGCGGTCGCCGACAGGATGCCTGGCCACACCAGCGGCAGTTCGATACGCCACAGGGTCTGCCAGGGGCTGAGCCCGCTACACCAGGCCGCTTCGCGCAAATGCACGGGCACATGCTCGAAGGCCCGCTGAATGGGCTGAATGGCAAACGGCAGGTTGGCAATCAAAGAGGCCAGCAGAATCCCGGTGAAGGTAAAGTTGAGGCCGCTGCCGGTGAGCGCCGCCCAGGCGCTGCCCAGCGGCGCATCGCGTCCAAACTGCTGCAGCAGATAGAAGCCCAGCACCGTGGGCGGCAGCACCAGAGGCAGAGCAATCAGCGCTTCGCAGACGCCCTTGCCACGAAACCGGGCCGTGGCCAGCCACCGCCCGCACCAGATGCCCAGTGGCACCAGCAGCAGGCTCGTCAACGCCGCCAGCCGCAGCGAGACCCCCAGCGCCGTCCAGTCCATCACTCGGTACTGAAGCCGTAGGCGCGAAAGAGGGCCTGGGCCTCGGGCTGTTGCAGCCAGGCATAGAAGGCCTGGGCGGCTTCTCCGGCGTGAGGGGTCAGCACCATGCGCTGAGTCAGCGGCGTGTGCCACGCTTCGGGGATCAGCACGCTTTCGCTACGGGCCGCCAGCCCAGGCGCCAGCACCAGCGAATAGGCCACCAGCCCGCCCCTTGCGTCGTCGGACAGCGCAAACTGCATCGCCTGGGAAACGTTTTCCCCCTGTATGCGCAGCGGGCGACTACCCTCCCAGAGCCCTGCCCTTTCCAGCACTTGCTGGGCGGCCACGCCATACGGTGCGTGCTCGGGGCTGGCAATGGCAATCCGCAGGCGCTGGCCATTCTGCAACGCGGCCACGGCGTCTTCCACGCCGGCCAAGGGCGCCTGTTCATCGGGCGGAGGATAGCGGCCGGCAGGCTGTACCCAGGCCAGCCGCCCACGTGCATAGATCACGCCTTCATCCACGACGTGCCCTTCCCGGTAGAGCGCTTGCACGAAGCCCTCATCGGCGGAAAGAAACAGCTCGAAGGGCGCCCCCTGGGCGATCTGACGGCGGAAGTTACCGGAAGAGCCCAGGTTGAGGCGTAGCCGATGCCCGGTTTGCTGGGTAAACCGTTCAGAAGCCTCTTCCAAAAAGAAGTGCAGACTGGAGGCCGCCGCTACGATGGGTGCGCCTGCCATGGCAGGCGCACCCAGCAGCAGGCAACCAAGGCACAGCAGCCAACGCATGCGCTTAGGCCTGAGCACTTTCCACATGCTGCTCGTTAATCACCATCACCTTCATGGTGTTGGTGCCACCGTGAGCATTCATGTGGTCGCCGCGGGTGAGGATGACGTGGTCACCCAGCTTGGCGACCCCTTGCTTGACCAGCAGGGTCAACGCTTGGTCATTCAGCTCGGTGGCGCTCATCTCGGAGGTATCGAAAGGCAGCGATACCACGCCGCGATAAAGCGCCATGCGACGCTGGGCGATGGGGTTGTGTGCCAGGCCCACGATGGGCAGACCGGAGCGAATCCGCGATGCGATGAGCGGCGTATAGCCAGACGCCGTCATGCAGGCAATCGCCGCTACCCCTGTCATGTGGTTGGCGGCGTACATGGCCGACAGCGCAATGGTTTCATCCGGACGGGTAAAGCCTTCATGAATACGGTGCCCGGACTCTTGCGCCACCCGCTCCCGCTCGGCTCCCAGGCACACGCGCGCCATGGCCTCGACGGTTTCCAGCGGGTAGTCGCCCGCCGCCGTTTCTGCCGACAGCATCACGGCATCGCTGCCATCCAGCACGGCGTTGGCCACGTCGAACACTTCTGCTCGGGTGGGCAGCGGCGCAGAAATCATGCTTTCCATCATTTGGGTCGCCGTGATCACGGCCCGGTTGAGCGAACGGGCGCGCTTGATCATGCGCTTCTGCACGCCGACCAGCTTGGCATCGCCAATTTCCACGCCCAGGTCACCACGCGCCACCATGACCGCTTCAGAGGCTTCGATGATGCCATCCAGCGTCGCCTCGTCGGCCACGGCCTCGGCACGCTCGACCTTGGCCACCAGGCCAATCTCCTTGCCTTCCTCGCCCAGCAGCCGACGCGCTTCACGCATGTCTTCTGCCGAGCGCGGGAACGAAATCGCCAGGTAATCGACGCCGATCTCCACCGCCGTTTTCAGGTCGGCCTTGTCTTTTTCGGTCAAGGCCGGCGCGGAGAGGCCTCCCCCCTGCTTGTTGATCCCCTTGTGGTTGGAGAGTTTGCCCCCCACGACCACCTGGGTATGTACCTGCTTGCCTTCGACACGGGTCACGTCCAGCACCACGCGGCCATCGTCCAGCAGCAGGCGGTCGCCGGCCGTGACGTCATCGGCCAGGGTCTTGTAGTCGCAACCGACGCCCTGCTGAGTACCGGCATCGCTGTCCATGGCCATGTCGAGCACGAAGTCCTGGCCCTCTTCCAGATACACGGCGCCCTCCTTGAAACGGGCAACGCGGATCTTGGGGCCTTGCAGATCGCCCAGCGCCGCTACGCTGCGGCCCAGTTGGGCAGCAATCTCACGCACTCGGGCCAGGCGACGTCGATGGTCGTCGGCCGTGCCGTGCGAAAAGTTCAAGCGCACCACATCCACCCCTGCCTTCAGCATGGCCTCCAGTACGCCCTCGCGGTCACTGGCAGGGCCAAGGGTAGCGACGATCTTGGTACGACGAAGGGGGATATGGGTGTTTGTGCTCATAAATGTCCTGACCAGTAAAAGAGGAAATGTTCGCGTATCAGCATACCCCAAGCAAGATGACACTCGCATGTACTTGTTGCAACGGCCAATGTCGGCGATTACGGCGCCACGTGCACGCACAAGGACAGCGGGTACTCGTCACAGTTGTTGCCATCTCCACCGCGGTCCACCACGAGAAACTCGCCTTCACGCTCCAGCACCGACTGAATGGCGTGCCAGGTGCCTGCTCGGTAGTTCACCCCCTGGCGGCCATCCGTCACGAAGGCCCGAACGTCCTGGGGCGCGATGGTGTCGCCGGGCGGGGCGACCACCACGATGAAACGCTCTTCGTGCAGCGGCATGAAGGCCTGGCTGCCCAGCGGGTGGCGTTCCAGAAACGTCAGCGTCAACGGCAGCGACACCGGCTGGCTGACAAAGATGCTCACCAGGGTGCGCGGGTTGTCGCCCAGCGTCTCGACTCGCGCCAGATCGTGATGCCGCTGGGTACGCCCTGCGTTGATCGGAAACGATGGCGAGGTACGCGCATCGAGCACCTCGCCAAATGGTTCAAATGCTGCTTGTGTCAGGGGTTTTGCTTCGAGTGTCAGCATGATGGCTCCTGGTGGTCAGTGTGCTTGTGCGCCAGCGCCAGCGTCAGCGAGCGCCAAGGCGCAGCGCCGCGTGACGATTCACATCCTTGTACAGCAGGTAACGGAACGGGCCAGGCCCACCCGCATAACAGGCTTGAGGGCAGAACGCCCGTAGCCACATGAAGTCCCCCGCTTCCACTTCTACCCACTGCTGGTTGAGGTGATAGACCGCCTTGCCTTCCAGCACGTAGAGCCCGTGCTCCATCACGTGGGTTTCGTCGAACGGAATCACGCCACCGGGCTGGAACGTCACGATGTTGACGTGCATGTCGTGGCGCACATCGCCAGGTTCGACAAAGCGCGTCGTTGCCCAGCGCCCTTCCGTGCCCGGCATCTCGATCGGTGCGATCTCCTGCTCGTTGGTGACGAAGGCCGGCGGTACGTCCAGCCCCTCGACGAACTCATAGGCCTTGCGCACCCAATGGAAGCGCACCGGCTCGCGGGACTCGTTGCGAACCTGCCAGTAGCTGCCGGGGGGAATGAAGGCGTAGCCGCCAGGGCCCATGAGATGACGCTCGCCAGCCAATGTCAGCGTCAGCTCTCCTTCCACGATGAACAGCACCCCTTCTGCCTGAGGGTCAAGCTCAGGCTTGTCGCTGCCGCCCTCGGGCTGCACTTCCATGATGTATTGAGAGAACGTCTCTGCAAACCCGGACAGCGGACGCGCCAATACCCACAGCCGCGTGCCTTCCCAGAAAGGCAGGTTGCTGGTCACGATATCGCGCATCACCCCTTTGGGGATCAGCGCATAGGCTTCCGTGAAAACGGCACGGTCGGCGGTCAACTGAGTTTGCGGCGGGTGTCCGCCGGTGGGCGCATAGTAATTGGCTGGCATGGGGGCCTCCCTGACGTTTTTGTATACGAGAATATGGCACTGACCGGAAGCTTATACCGAGCCACGCATGAAACAAAGCTCCCAAATACGATAAATATAGAAACCTTGGTTTCATAAAAATAGCACGGCTCAACCCCTTAGGGCAGGCAATACCGGGCTCCCAATCTGCCCCTGAGGCCGCTAACGCCGAGGCCTCGATTCCTACAGCACCGCCGAGATAAACTGCTTAAGCTCGGCGGTCTGGGGGTGGCTGAACAGTTCGCCCGGCTCGCCCTCTTCATGGATGCGCCCCTGGTGCATGAATACCACGCGATCTGCCACGTCTCTGGCGAAGCCCATTTCATGGGTGACCAGTATCAACGTCATGCCTTCCGCCGCCAGCGCCTCCAGCACGCGCAGCACCTCCCCCACCAGCTCTGGGTCCAGGGCCGAGGTCACTTCGTCGCAGAGCAGCACCTTGGGCCGCATGGCCAGCGCCCGAGCAATGGCCACCCGCTGTTGCTGGCCACCGGACAGCTGTGCCGGGTAGGCATCGTACTTGTCGGCCAGGCCGACCTTGCTCAGCACTTCACGGGCGATTTTTTCGACCTCGTCGCGCTTTTCCCCGCGCACCACGACGGGGGCCAGGCACACGTTTTCCCCCACCGTTTTGTGGGGGAACAGGTTGAAGCTGTAAAGCCCTGAGGGGTCGTGCCCATGATGCTCTCCTGCAGTTATGCGATTGGCCAAGCCAGCGAGTGCGACAGTCGCGTATGAATAGCGCCGTGATGAAAGCTTCGTTGCAAGCAAGTACAGTCCGAAACTTTTGTTTCACATCCTCAGCAGAGCAATTACAGGGCCACTCAGGCACAAAGCACATGGATAACAGCAGGTTGAGAGCTTTTCAGGCCTCAACGTTCGTGTTTGGTGCATCAAGAACCAGCACGCACCATTATTGGTGAGCGTCCCAATCCACGCTCATCACTGGCGCTGCCAGCTCACTCAGCGCCTCGTACTGGTCGCTGATGTCACTGATGCGCTCTCGGCCATCACTCAGGTTGTGATGCAGCACCGCATTGGCCAGCAGGCAAATCAGGCTATTGGCTGTGGCGTAGCTGTCGAAGGCCGACAAGCTCTCCAGAGGCACTTCCATGAACCACGACACTTGCGGTGCAAAAGTGGCGGCGGTGGGGTCGGCGATCAGCAGCACCCTGGCGGGCGAACGCTCCAGGGCCGTCACCAGTGCCGCAAAGGCCGTGGGCCGACGACGAAAGCCGAACAGCACGATGGTGTCCTGCTCGGTCAAATCGACGATCTCTTCCGCCAGCGACTGGTTGGGCTGAGGCGCCAGGCGTACTCGCCCACGCGCCTGAATCAACTGCTGGCGCAGATGTAACGCCAGCGGATAGCTGTTGCGGAACCCCATGACCACGATCTGCTGGGCAGCCGCCAGCGCATCGACGCAGTCGGCAAACGTGGCGGGGGGCAGGCTGGCCAGGCAGCGCTGCAGATTCTCCTGTTCACGCTGCAGGTGGCGCTGAAACGGTGCACCGCCCTCCTCCTGCATGGCATCGTCATCGATGACCAGCGGCACCCCCAAATTGCGCAGCTGCCGCGCGTGGGTCTTGACCGTGCGAAAGCTCTCGAACCCCAGCCGCTTGAACAGACGGCTCACCGTGGACTTGGATACCCCCGTCAGTCGCGCCAGATCGGCGGCGCTGTAGACCGCCAGGTCATCGAAATGGTCGAGAATGAACGTGGCGACCCGCTGCTCCTGGGCCGTCAGCGCATCGAATTGGGCGGCAATCCGTTGTCCTATGTGGGGCGTCATGGTGTCCTATCGCATCCTTGGGTTACTGAGTCGGTGCGGGGTGGTGTTCGGCCCAGTGACGAGCGATATCGACCCGACGGGCGACCCATACTCGATCATGCGCTTCGAGATGATCCAGAAAGCGCTGAAGCGCACGGAAACGGCCCGGGCGGCCCAGCAACCGGCAGTGCATGCCAATCGAGAGCATTTTCGGCGCCTCCTCCCCTTCGGCATACAGTACATCAAAGGCGTCGCGCAGGTAGGTAAAGAAGTGGTCGGCGGTATTGAACCCCTGCGGCGCCGCAAAACGCATGTCATTGGTATCCAGGGTGTAGGGCACCACCAGATGCTGGTGCTCGGCGCCCTGGCTGTCGCTCACGCGGGTCCAGAAGGGCAGGTCGTCGCCGTAGTAATCGCTGTCGTAGAGAAACCCGCCTTCATCCAATATCAGGCGCCGCGTATTGGGGCTATCGCGGCCGGTGTACCAGCCTTGTGGCTTCTCACCATACAGACGCTGGAAAATCTCCATGGCTTTTTGCAGGTGCTCGCGCTCTACGTGCTCGGGCGTTTCCTGATAGTGAATCCAGCGGTAGCCGTGACAGGCCACTTCATGGCCCAGCTCCTTGAATGCCTGCGCCACCTCCGGGTGGCGCTCCAGCGCCATGGCCACCCCAAACACGGTGAGCGGCAGCCCACGACGCTCAAATTCGCGCAGAATGCGCCACACGCCAGCTCGCGAGCCGTACTCGTAGATGGACTCCATGCTCAGGTGGCGGTCCGGATAGCTGGCTGCCCCGATGATCTCGGAAAGGAACTGCTCGGACCCCGCATCCCCGTGAAGCACGCAATTCTCCGCGCCCTCTTCGTAGTTGAGTACGAACTGCACGGCTATTTTGGCGCCGTTGGGCCACTGGGCATGAGGGGGCGTTGGGCCGTAGCCAATCAGGTCACGCGGGTAATGGGAAGACATGGTCGGGCTCCTTTAGCGAGGCAGCGCATTTTAGTTTGTATACAAAATAGTCATTTTAACCGGCGCCTGCAATGCAGCGCAGGGCTAATCATTTGAGTTCTCGACGCTTTGACGGCCCCTGCTGAGCCAAGCTATTGAAACCTGAACGATTGGTCAACCCATATCGAGAGCATCAAGTGCATCAGCCCCTTGCACTTGGCTAAAAACCGCCCTATTTTTGTATACAAGATAGAAAATATTGTTCACACAAGAGTATCCGAACGTGCATATACGTCTGATCAACCCCAATACCACGGCGGCCATGACGGAAACCATTCGTCAAGCCGCCGACAAGCTGGCAGCACCGGGGACCCTCATCAGCGCGACGCAACCCGAGGCTGGCCCGGTCTCCATCGAAAGCCACTTCGATGAAGCGGTGAGCGCAGTAGGCGTTGCCGAAGAAGTTCTGAAAGGCGAACGCGAAGGCGGTATCGATGCGTACGTGGTGGCCTGCTTTGGCGACCCTGGCCTGCTGGCCGCCCGCGAGCTGACTCGCGCTCCGGTGATCGGCATTGCCGAAGCCGCCTTTCATATAGCCACGCTGATCAGCACTCGCTTCTCCATTGTGACGACGCTGGGACGCACCGGCATCATCGCCGAGCACCTGCTGGAGCAGTACGGCTTTCGCCACCACTGCCGCCGCATCCGCGCCGCCGAGATCCCCGTACTGGATCTGGAAGATCATCCGGACGCGGCGTTCAGCCGTATCGTGCAGGAGTGCTGCCATGCCCGCGACGAAGATGGCATTGGCGCCATCGTGCTGGGCTGCGGGGGCATGGCCAACCTGACCCAGGCCATTAGCCACGAGGTCGGCCTGCCCGTGGTGGAAGGGGTGAGCGCCGCGCTGAAACTGGCCGAGTCGCTCGTCGGGCTGGGCTTGCAGACCAGTAAATATGGCGACCTAGATTACCCGCGCCGCAAAACCTTTACCGGCAAGTTTTCAGGTTTTTCCGACCTGACGCTGCCACCCACGCGCCAGTGAAGAGCTGACACCAGCAACCGGCCGTAAAAGAAAGCACGCCTACAAAAAAATCATAACAACACGACGAATATCAGCATCAGCACGCCACGCCGCAAGCGTCTCCCGGGCAGCCTACTGCCCGGGTTACCAATAACATCGATAATCTTGCGAGGACGGTAACATGAGCACTTCTACCTCTGCTCTTACCTCAGAAGAAGCCCCCAACGCGGCGCCGTCAGCCGCCAGCAAAGCCGTCGGCGCAGAAAGCCTGGCGCCGCAAAGCCCCCGTATCATGGGGCGCACCTCCTACTTTCTTGCCTGGTTTGGTGGCTGCGTGTCGATTGGCACCTTCGCCATGGGCTCCAGCGTGGTGGGCACGCTCAACTTGCTGCAAGCCACGCTGGCCATCGCCATCGGCTGCTTTGTAATCGGCGTGGCGCTGGCCATCAATGGCGCCGCCGGTTACAAGTACGGCATTCCGTTCATGGTGCAGGCGCGCAGTGCCTTTGGGTTCACCGGAACGCGTATCCCCGGGCTGGTGCGCGCCGTGCCTGCCATCGTGTGGTATGGCTTCCAGAGCTGGATTGGGGCCGGTGCCCTCAACATGGTGTCGGCGACGCTGTTCGGCTTCGACAACCTGATCTTCTACTTCATCACCTTTCAGTTTTTGCAGATCGGCCTCTCGGTGCTCGGCTTTCAGGGCATCAAGTGGCTGGAGAATATCGGCAGCGCTTTTATTCTCTGCTCGCTGATGTACATGTTCTACGCCACCGTGCAGCGCTATGGCGATGAGCTGTCGGCCAGCCTGCTGACCATGGAAGGCTCCTGGGGCATGCCCTTCTGGAGCGCCACCATGCTGTTTCTGGGCATTTACAGCACCATGATGCTGAATGTAAGCGATTACTCACGTGAACATAAAAAAGGCACCGGACAAGGGCTATTGACCACCATTTACGCCATGTCGATTCTGCCCTGCACGCTGTTCATGGGTTTGATCGGCTACATGGTGTCCCAGGCCACCGGCACCGCTGACCCCATTCAGGTATTCGCCAACGCCGTGGATAACACCCCGCTGTTGATGATCACCCTGCTCTTCATCGCCTTTGCCCAGGTGACCACCAACGTGCTGAACAACGTGGTGCCGCCCACCTACGTGCTGATGGACGTCTTCAAGCTCAAATTTCCGGTGGCCACCGTGATCGTCGGGCTGCTGGCCTTTGCGACTTTCCCCTGGAAGCTGGTGCAGCCGGAGTCGGCCGCAGGCCTGCAGCTGTTCGTGCAAACCTACTCGGCCTTCCTCGGCCCCATCTTCGCCATCCTGGTCGTGGACTACTACGTCATCCGTCGCCGCACGCTGGACATCGGCAAACTCTACGATGAAAACGGCCCTTATCAGGGCATCAACCAGGCCGCACTGATCGCCACGGTCGTCGGCATCGCAGCCGCCCTCGCTTTCTCATCGGTCTCCTGGTACGCCAGCCTGATCCCCGCCGGGCTGACCTACTACCTGCTGATGAAGCACTGGCCCGCTTGCCAGCGCTTCACTCAGTAATCCGCCCTGCCCTTGCCTGCCACCTTGTGTGGCGGGCGACCATTACCCGATCACGAGTCTTGCCATGAATGAGCAACCCACCTCAAGCGACCTGAACATCGAGCAGATCGACCCCACCCTTTATAACGACGACCTGGCCCCGCTAAAACCACAGCACCGCACCTGGGGGTCGTTTGAAATTTTTAACGTCTGGTCCAACGATATCCAGAGCCTGTTTGGCTACACCCTAGCGGCATCGCTATTCCTTACCTATGGATTGAACGGCTGGGCAGTGATGGCCGCCATTATTCTGGCCGGTGTCATCGTGATGTTTCTGGTCATCGTGCCCGCCCTGAGCGGCCTCGACGGCTTCGGGTGGTTGATTGGTGCAGGCCTGGGGGGAGTGTTCTACTACGGGCTAATGAAGCAGTTCAAGGCAGCGCCGACGCTGGCTGAGCAGCGGGCCCATTAAGCCGGTCCGCCTGCGCGGCAGGAGCGCCTGTCTCAGCAACGCCACCGGATCGTCTCCGGTGGCGTTTTTTCTGCTGGCGGCAATCGAGCTGTGCACTATCGTCTCTATGCGCCAAAAATCTGCTGCAAGTCCGGCACATTTTCTTCCTCTTCGACCATGGACAGCGACGCTTCGATAGCCTTGAGGTGACGGCTCATGAAGGCCTTGGCGCGTTCGCCATTGCCTGCTTCCAGGTAGCCGATCAGATCGTCATGGTCGTGGGACTCGCAGCCCAGGTGGCCGCGATGACCATATACGGCGAGGATCAGTGAAGAGCGCGAGCAGAGGCGCTCGACGAATTCCGCCAGGGTGGCATTGCCGGAGAGCTGCGCCAGGCGCACGTGGAAATCGGCCGAGAGACGGATGGCCACGCTTTGCTGGCCGCTGCGCAGGGCCTGTCGCTCCTGCTTGGCCATGTCTCGCAGCTCGACAGCCGCCTTCGCATCCATGCGCCTTGCCACGTCCGGCATCAAGCCGCACTCAATGAGCTGGCGTGCATCGAACACGTCCTTGGCTTCATCGGCAGTAGGGCGCGTCACGCTGGCCCCACGGCGCGGGGTCAGGGTCACCAGTTGCTCCAGCGCCAGCCGCTGCAGGATTTTACGGATCCCCGTGCGGCTGATGCCAAACACCTCTGCCAGGGCATCTTCGCGCAGCCGAGCACCCGGCTTGAGGCGTTGCTCCACGATGGCATCGCTCACTGCTCGGTAAATGGCTTCGTGGCGCTCGTCACCCTCTTTTTCCGTGGGCCGCCGTTTCAACGCCGTCTGCGCTTCGCTCATGGGGTCTCCTCTCTGCGAACCGTTTTACTCCTCCCAGGCCGCTATGATATCGCGCTCTTCGTCACTCATGTTGGTGATATTGCCCAGCGGCATGTAGCGAGTGGCGACGACCCGCTGAATCTGCGCCTTGTGGCCCAGTATCTCTTCCCAGTTATCGAAGGCGTAGCCCGCAGGCGGCGCGGAGAACCCGGCGTGCTCAGGGTTACGCGCATGACACAGGGTGCAGTGCTGCTCCACCAGAGCGGTGATCTGGGCCTGGTCGGGGGCCGCGCTGGTACTTTCCAAGGTGGCGCGCGGGCTGGGGGCTGCTACCCAGAACGCCAGCAGAATGAGCCCTACGCCTATCGCAGGATAGGCAGGCTGAACCTTGCCCGCATGCATCAGCACGAAGAACTGACGAATCAACGCGCCAGCAAAGATGAACAGGGCCATGACGATCCAGGCCTGCTCATGGGAGTAAAGAAAAGAGTAGTGATTACTCACCATCAGCAGTACCACCGGCAGCGTGAAGTAGGTGTTGTGCACCGAGCGCTGCTTGCCGCGCTTGCCATCTAGCGGGTTGGGGGCCTCTCCGGCTTTCATGGCCTTGACCATGCGGCGCTGGCCGGGAATGATCCAGAAGAAGACGTTGGCCGACATGGCCGTGGCCATGACGGCCCCGGTGAGCAGAAAGGCTGCCCGCCCGGTGAACATCTGGGTGCTCAAATACGCCACGACCACCATCATCACCGCCACGGCAATGCTCAGCAGGCCGTCACGTTGCATATCCGGGCTGATACGCTTGCAGAGCTCGTTATAGACCACCCAGCCGCCCAGCAGGAAGCTCAATGCCAGCAGGTTGGCTTGCCATCCGGTGAGGTTGGCCGCCCAGGCCCAGTTGCTGTTGGGGTTGACCAGGTAGAAACCCGGATTGACCATATAAAGAATGACGAACAGCGCAAAGCCAGAGAGCCATGTGGTGTAGGCTTTCCAGAACGACCAGTGCAGGTCGTTGGGGAGTTTGGCAGGGGCCGTGGCGTATTTCTGGTTATGATAGAAACCACCGCCATGCACCGCCCACATCTCACCAAACACACCCTTGTCACGATCTTCCTGAGCCTTGGGCGTGCGCAGGCTGTTATCCAGCATGACGAAATAGATCGACTCTCCGATCCAGGCAATGGCGGCGATCACGTGGAGCCAGCGCAGCAGCAGGTTGGCAAATTCGATAGTATACGCTTGCATGTGAAGCCCCCTCAGCTACCGCGATAGGTCGAGTAGCCATACGGCGAGAGCAGCAGCGGTACGTGGTAATGCTGGCTGGCATCGGCCACGCCAAAGCGCAGCGGGATGACGTCCAGGAAGCGGGGCTCGGCAGCCTCGACCCCCTGCTGGCGTAGATAGTCTCCCGCATGGAACACTAGCTCATATTCACCAGCGGTCAGCGCCTCGCCTTCCAACAGCGGCGCATCACAGCGGCCGTCGCTGTTGGTGACGGTGGTCGCTAACGGCTCGCGCTGGCCACCGGTCAACCGAAAGACCTCGATGATGATGCCCTGACCGGGCTGCCCTTTGGCGGTATCCAGCACGTGGGTAGTCAAGCGTCCCATCGTCACTCCTCATATTGGCAGGGTTATTGGTGTTGTTGGCAGGTTTGACCTATTGGTCAAAGAGTACCGTTGATGCTATTTATTGTATACAGCAATTCCCTTTTCGCACGCTTGGAGAACCCTTGTGCCGACTGAAACGCCTTTGCGACTGTCCCCTGCCCCGAGCCAAAGCAGCCTGGAAACCTTCGTGGCACACTATGGCGATGTCTATGAACACTCTCCGTGGGTGGCCAAGGCTGCCTGGCAACACGGCCTGGAAGAGGCTCACGACGCCCCGGATGCGCTGGCCGAACTGATGGGCAAGATGCTTCAACAGGCATCCCCCGAGCAGCAGACGGCCGTCATTCAGGCACACCCTGACCTGGCCGGCAAAGCCGCGTTGGCCGGGGAGATGACCCACGACTCTACCAGCGAACAGGCCGGAGCTGGGCTCGATCAGTGTTCACCGGAAGAGTTTGCCCGCTTCGAGCAGTTGAACGCCGCCTATCAGGAAAAGTTTGGCTTTCCCTTCGTGATTGCCGTCAAGGGCCTGGACCGCTATGCCATTCTGGAGGCCTTTGAAAAGCGGTTGAACAACGATCCGGCACAAGAAAGAAAAACGGCCATCGAGCAAATCATCAGGATTGCACGGTTTCGGCTGAGAGCGCGTGCAGGCGACGCCACCTAACGCCCGTTCTCTGGATAAAAAAATGCCGCGCTTCAGGGCGCGGCATTTTCATGGAGCAACCGTTACGATTTGGCAGTATCGGCTGCTTTCTTGGTGGTCTCTTCCGCCATTTTCTGACTTTCCTGCAGGAAGCCCTGGCTGATAGAGGTCACTTTTTCGGAGTCACCTTTCATGCGCTCCATCATGTCGCTGGCCGCTTTCTGCTGGCTTTCCATGGCTTTCTTGAAGCTATCGGCGTCCTTGACGTCGAGCCAGGTGCGCGCCTGGGCGATGGTCATATCGGAATAGGCGCGTGCAGCATCCATTTGAGCGCCGACCAGCTGCTCGTAGTAGTCCAGCGCTGCCAGTGTGTAAGAGCGCATGGGGGAAACAAACACGGATTCGAACTGCTGGCTGGTTTTTTCTGCTGTCTTGTTCATCACTAAATCTCCTTGAGTGAGCTAGCGGTACGATGCGCTCGACGGCGCATCTTGATAGGCGGTTGCCATTGCTAATATCAAAGCTAGCAGCGCTTTTTGTGCAGCGCAACATGATTTTTTTCACCTTCATGCACGCTGCATCGCCATTATCGATGACTCACTCGCGGTCAATCATTATTAGCGGTTTCCGAACAAGTGCTTACGCGCCAGGTCATCCATGGGCGCACCTGCCTGGGGGTTCACATCCTCGACCAATGCATAGGCTTTGCGAATGGCGGGACGCTGAGAAAGCTCTTCGAACCAGCGCTCCAGGTCGGGAAACTCCTCCAGGGTCTGGCGCTGTTTTTCCCAGGGCACGATCCATGGGTAGATGGCCATGTCGGCAATCGAGTAACGGTCGCCGCCCACATAGTGCTGCTGGGAAAGACGCTGGTCCAGCACGCTATAAAGCCGATTGGTTTCACGCACGTAGCGCTCGATGGCGTAGTCGATCTTGTGGGGCGCATAGTGGCAGAAGTGATGATTTTGCCCGGCCATGGGGCCTAGCCCACCCATCTGCCAGTGCAGCCACTGCAGTACCACATAACGCTCGCGCCCTTCTGCTGGCAGGAACTGGCCACTCTTGTCTGCCAGGTACTCCAGAATCGCCCCTGACTCGAACAGCGCCATGGGCTGCCCCCCGTCGCGCGGGGCATGGTCGACGATGGCAGGAATGCGATTATTGGGCGCAATGGCCAGGAACTCGGGGTCGAACTGCTCGCCACGCCCGATATTGATGGGCTTTACGCGATAAGCGAGCTTGGCTTCTTCAAGCATGATGGAGACTTTGTGGCCGTTGGGCGTTGTCCAGTAATACAGGTCAATCATTGCCATCTCCTTGTCCATGAAGGGCGTCCCCATACAGGGCCTGCCCCTTCATGTTGCCTGTGAGTGTCAGCGGCGAGTACCGCTTAGCCTAGTATAGATCACGAATGGTCATGGCCTTGCCCGCCACGCCATCGTGCACCGCCAGCATGCGCTGGAACCATCCGGCCACGGGGTCACGCTCCTCCACCAGCGTTTCGGTCGAGACGCTATAGGCCCACATCATGCTGCCGAACAGCAGGTAATCTGCCCCAGCGGGGGAGTCACCATCGAGGAAAGGGGTTTCCTTGAGTTGCGCACTGACGGGTACCAGCGCCTGATGCAGCTGCTGGCGGCCTTTATCGGGGTCGTGAACCGCCTCGAGGCTGGCCCCAAAGCGCGCTTCACGGGTGGTGCGGAAGTACTCCCGATCCTCCGGGTGGATGGCTTCCAGCAGATCCAGCACCACGATACGAAACAGCGCAGGCGTAATGCTGCGATCCACCAGTTGCTTGAACAACGTGACACGCTGCAAGCCCAGCCCATCGCCCAGCACCGGCGCCTCAGGGTAAGTGGTATCCAGGTAGCGCAGGATATCGAAGCTGTCGGTGACCACCGTGTCACCATCGGTCAACACCGGCACCTTGTCGTAGTGGGCAAATGCCAGCGCCTCTTTCTGCTGAAACCGCCAAGCCACGGTAGTGTATGCCAGCCCTTTGTGGGCCAGCGCCATGCGCACGCGCCAGCAATAGGGGGAAAATCTCAAGCGATCATCGCGACCGCACAAATCATAAAGCGTGATGGCCATGGTCGAACGACTCCTGAAAAGAGGTAAAGAGTGCACCTACACTATACGTCGTCACAGCATACGCGATAGGCCTAGAACATCCCTCCTCTGTGTACTGCCTTTCTTCTCCTTGACTGAACTGTCTATTAGTCTAATAACGGTGTCGACTCGACGCTTCTTTGTAGCGCTAAAAAAGCAATGAATAACAGTCACTTGATATTAAAAAAACGCCTCGATACGCGGCCGAAAAAGCCCCTTTTACTGGTAAGACCAATTTTCCAATATAGTCATTCCAGGCGCCTGACCGTATCTTTCACGCTGTCCCAACTATCATTGAAAATGATGCGTTGGCTTTCGCGGAGCACACCAAATCAATAACAAGGGGCCGTTCCTCCCATGAATGAAAATATACTAGCTCTTCTGGCATTTCTGCCGCTGTTGCTGGCCGGGATATTGCTCATAGGCTTTAAGATTCCCGCCAAGATAGCGATGCCGATCGTTTTCCTCACCGCTGCCATTATCGGCCTGACTGCATGGGACATGTCGTTCAGCCGTGTCGCGGCATCTACCGTTCAAGGGTTGATCCAGACCGCTGGCCTGCTGTGGATCATCTTTGGCGCCATCCTGCTGCTGAACACCCTCAAGCACTCCGGTGGCATCACGGCCATCCGTAACGGCTTTTCAGGCATCAGCCCGGACCGCCGCGTGCAGGCGCTGATCGTAGCGTGGCTGTTTGGCTGCTTTATCGAAGGCGCCTCAGGCTTTGGCACCCCCGCTGCGGTGGCTGCACCGCTGATGGTCGCCTTGGGCTTCCCGGCGCTGGCGGCCGTCGTGGTAGGCATGATGATTCAGTCGACCCCGGTATCGTTTGGCGCAGTGGGCACCCCGATTGTGGTGGGCGTGGGCAGCGGCCTCGACCGTGCCGGCATCACGGCGCAACTGGAAGCCAACGGCTCCACCTGGGAAGCGTTCTTCCAGCAGGTCACCAGCACCACGGCAATCACTCACGGCATCGTGGGTATTCTCATGCCGCTGATTCTGGTGCTGATCATGGTGCGCTTCTTTGGCGCCAACCGCTCCTGGAAAGAGGGGCTGTCCATTGCTCCGTTCGCCATTTTCACGGGCATCGCGTTCGTCGTACCTTACATGCTGGTAGGCGTCTTCCTGGGACCAGAGTTCCCCTCGATGATCGGTGCCATGGTCGGTCTGGCCATTGTCGTACCCGCCGCGCGTAAAGGATTCCTGCTGCCGAAAGACACCTGGGACTTCCCGGAATCCACCTCCTGGCCGGATGAGTGGATCGGCAATCTGCAGATCAAGCTGGATGACGTGGTAGGCAAGACACCGATTTCGACGCTCAAAGGCTGGATTCCCTATGTACTGCTGGCGATCTTCCTGGTGGCCTCCCGTACCGTCGAGCCCCTGCGTGTGGCACTGACTTCCGTGAACCTGAACTGGACCAACATTTTCGGTGAAACCGGCGTCAGCGGCGGCCTCCAGCCGCTCTACCTGCCGGGCGGCATCATTCTAGCCGTGGTGTTCGTGACCTACTTCCTGCACAAGATGAATCCGCGTCAGATGAGCGCTGCGGTTTCAGAGTCCACCAAGACCATTTTTGGTGCGGGTTTCGTACTCATCTTCACCGTGCCGATGGTGCGCATACTGATCAACTCGGGCGTCAATGGCGCAGACCTGGTCTCCATGCCCGTCATGATGGCCCAGGCCGTCGCCAACGGCGTGGGTGGTGTCTATCCCTTCTTTGCGCCCGCCGTGGGTGCCATGGGTGCTTTCATCGCCGGTTCCAACACGGTTTCCAACCTGATGCTGGCCGAGTTCCAGTTCAGCATTGCGCAAACCCTGGGGCTCTCAACCGCCGTCATGGTCGCCCTTCAAGCGGTGGGTGCTGCAGCGGGTAACATGATCGCGATTCACAACGTGGTCGCCGCCTCGGCAACCGTTGGCCTGCTGGGTCGCGAAGGCACCACGATTCGTAAAACGATCATTCCGACCATCTACTACCTGGTATTCACCGGTATCATCGCGCTGGTCGCATTCTATGTGCTGGGTATCACTGATCCGCTGATGTAACAATCTCAGCTGGGCTCAGACACCCTCTCCCACCCCCGGGCCACGCCTGGGGGTGGGCGTTTTCAGGTACAGGCAGGCTCAATCGATGCGCTTGAGCGAGTCAGCGTGCTGCTTGCCCCGTATCACATAGCTTTGTGCATTCAGCTTCAGCGCTTCCACCGCCTCTGCCGACAGCTCCCTGACCACTTTGGCAGGTGAACCGACAATCAGCGAGTTTGGCGGAAAGACCGCCCCTTCCTTGATGAAGGCCCCCGCGCCTACCAGGCTGTTCTCGCCAATCACGGCGCCGTTGAGCACGACCGCCTGAATGCCGATCAAGCAGCCATCCCCCACGGTACAGCCATGCAGCATCGCCTGGTGCCCGACGGTCACCCCTTTTCCCACCTTCAGCGGGTAGCCGGGATCCGCGTGCAGCACGGCGCCATCCTGAATGTTGCTCTCTTCACCGATTTCCAGATGGTCGCTGTCGCCGCGCAGTACGGCCTGATACCACACGCTGGCGCGAGCCTTCAGGGCAACCTGACCGATGACGTCCGCCGTGTCGGCAATGTATACATCTTCATGAATAGCGGGCCGATGCTCGCCAAATTGATAGATGGCCACGTAACGCTCCTTTTGTTGGTTATTCGCTCATGGAGAGTGTCATGATTACTACCACTGTTCCAGACGCATGGCGGAGCGCTCCAGGCGATCGTGCTCCGCCTCCAGCTCTCTCAGCAGTTCACTGATGCTGGTGAGGTGCTCCAGCGCAATCTGCCGCGCCTGCTCGGCGTGGCCGCTGACTACCGAGTCATGCAGGCGTGCGTGCTGCTGATTGATCATTTCTCTGGGCCCGGGCCGGTGGTAGAGGTGCTTGACCGATGCAAAGACCGAGCTGAGCAGCAGATCGGTCAGCCCCTGCAGCGTATGCACCAGCACGGGGTTGTGGGAGGCCTGGGAGATGGCCAGATGAAACGCGTGGTCCAGTCGCGCCAACTGCTCGACTTCCAGGGTATCCGTCTGGGCAGCGTATTCAGCCATCTCACGATAGCGGCGTGTGATCAGCACGCGGTCCATGGACGTACCACGCCGAGCCGCCAGATAGGCAGACTCGCCCTCCAGCAGCGCGCGCACTTCCAGCAGGTCGAACAGCGTCCGCGGATGGTCGCGGAACAGATGCATCAGCGGACTCTGGTGTTGGCTCGGCAACAGCGACGCCACGGTGGAACCATGGCCCTGGCGAGTGTTGATGATGCCCTTGCTGCGCAAGATCCTCAGCCCCTCACGCAGGGAAGCACGAGAAACGCCCAGACGCTCACATAGCCGCCGCTCGGAAGGCAGCAGTTGCCCCGGTCGAAAGACTCCCTCGAGAATCAGCTCTTCCAGCCTGGCCGCCACGTGCTCGGGCGTGCGTTTGCCCATGGCGATGTCATCGTTGTTGAGTACCACTTGCCCTCCTCTCTGCTTGAGCCACAACGCCTCCTGGCGGTAAGACCAAGTAGCTGCCTGGGGTGAGTATGCCACGAACCTTTCGACTATCGACCAATTACTGGTCAGACCACTGCACCACAGGCTGGACAGGCGCCTGAAAAAAGCTCAGATTGGCGTCATGCGGCGGCGACCTGCTGCTCTGTTCAACGATAAAAATGAAGGATGTCGCGATGAATATCCTGTTCGACGAGCGCCTCGATGGCGAGCTCGTCCACCGTGATAAAGCCGAGGTGCTCAGCGACCTGCAAAGCGCTGTGCCTACCTTGACCCTGCTGCACCGCGAAGAAGACCTGCGCCCATTCGAATGCGATGGCCTGGCGGCTTATCGGGTGCTGCCCATGCTGGTCGCCCTGCCGGAAACGCTGGCCCAGGTGGAAGGCCTGCTCAAGCGCTGTCACGCCCTGGGCGTACCGGTGGTGACCCGCGGCGCAGGCACCGGACTTTCCGGCGGCGCCCTGCCCCTGGAACAAGGCGTGCTGCTGGTCATGTCGCGCTTCAATCAGATCATCAGCGTCGACCCCGATGCCCGTCTGGCCAGGGTACAACCTGGCGTTCGCAACCTGGCGATTTCCGAGGCGGCGGCGCCCTATGGCCTGTATTACGCGCCCGACCCGTCTTCCCAGATTGCCTGCTCCATTGGCGGTAACGTCGCCGAAAATGCCGGTGGCGTGCACTGCCTCAAGTATGGCCTGACCGTTCACAACGTGCTGCGCGTGGACGTACTGACCATCGAAGGCGAGCACATGACGCTGGGCTCCGAAGCGCTGGATGCGCCAGGCTTTGATCTGCTCGCGCTGATGAATGGCTCCGAAGGCATGCTGGGGGTGGTCACGGAGATTACCGTCAAGCTGTTGCCCAAGCCGGAAACCGCCAAGGTCCTCATGGCCAGCTTCGACGATATCGAAAAGGCAGGCCGTGCAGTGGGTGACATCATTGCCGCAGGGATCATTCCCGGTGGCCTGGAAATGATGGACAAGCTCGCCATTCAGGCCGCAGAAGACTTCATCAAGGCGGGCTACCCGGTGGATGCCGAAGCCATTCTGCTCTGCGAGCTGGACGGCGTCGAAGCAGACGTGGACGACGACTGCGAGACCGTTCGCCGCGTACTGGAAGCGGCCGGGGCCACCCATATTCAACAGGCCCGGGACGAAGCCGAGCGCGCCAAATTCTGGGCCGGGCGCAAGAACGCCTTCCCGGCGGTAGGCCGCATGTCACCGGACTACTACTGCATGGATGGCACCATTCCCCGCCGCGAGCTGCCCCGGGTACTCAAGGGCATTGCCGCGCTTTCCGAGGAGAGTGGCCTGGCTGTGGCCAACGTGTTTCACGCGGGCGATGGCAATATGCACCCGCTGATTCTGTTCGATGCCAACAAAGAGGGTGAGCTGGCCCTGGCGGAAGACGTCGGTGGCAAGATTCTGGAGCTGTGCGTTGCCGCAGGAGGCTCGATTACCGGCGAGCACGGCGTAGGGCGCGAGAAGATCAATCAGATGTGCAGCCAGTTTCAGCCCGACGAACTGACGGTCTTTCACGCTCTGAAAGCGGCCTTCGACCCGCAACGGCTGCTCAACCCGGGGAAGAACATTCCGACCCTGGCGCGCTGCGCCGAATTTGGCGCCATGCATGTACATAACAACGAGTTACCGCATCCGGAGCTGCCACGCTTCTGATGCCACAAGGACCGACCATGACCGAACTAGCGATACACGCTGACCAGGATATCGCCGCTGAACTGTGCGAACAGGTGCGCAGCGCCTACGCCGAGCGCACCCCGCTACGCATCGTGGCGGGAAACACTCGGGCTTTCTATGGCCGCCCGGTAGAAGGCGCGGAGCTCAATGTCGCGGCCCATCGCGGCATCGTCTCCTACGACCCCGTGGAGCTGGTGGTGACCGTGCGGGCCGGCACACGGCTTGACGCGCTGAACGCAGCACTTGCCGAGAAGCATCAGATGCTGCCTTTCGAGCCACCGATCTTTGGCGAAGCCAGCACCATTGGCGGTGCTGTCGCCACCGGCATGTCCGGCCCCCGTCGCCCCTGGGCCGGGGCTGCCAGGGATTTCGTGCTGGGCACCCGGGTGATCACCCAGGAAGGCAAACTGCTGCGCTTTGGCGGCGAAGTCATGAAGAACGTGGCGGGCTACGATCTCTCCCGCATGATGACCGGCGCCCAGGGCACGCTGGGCGTACTGGCCGATATCTCTTTCAAGGTGCTGCCGATTCCCACCGCCAGCCATAGCCTGCGCCTCTCCATGGGTCTGGAAGACGCCCTGGCGAAGCTCTCCGAGCTGGGCCGCCAGCCGCTGCCGATCACCGCCGCGGCCTGGCACGCGGGCGAGCTGTTCATTCGCCTGGAAGGCGGCGAAAGCTCGGTCAAGGCGACCAAAGAGCGGCTGGGCGGCGACGCCCTCTCGGCAGACTTCTGGCAGCAGCTACGCGACCTGCAGCACGCCTTTTTCAACCTGGCCGAGGGCCAAGCTCTGTGGCGCCTGTCGCTACCACCCCATACACCGCCGTTGGCACTGGCCGTCGATGAAAGCGATATCTTCTACGACTGGGGCGGCAGCCAGCGCTGGGTGAAAACCCCACTGCCCGCGCAAACCCTGCGCGATGCCTGCCAGCAGGCAGGCGGCCACGCCACCTGCTACACCCCGCATCATCAGGGCGGTGCGGAGTCACCGTTCACGCCACTGAATTCAGTCGTGGAAAAGTATCATCGCAACCTGAAGGCCGAACTGGATGCCCACGGCATTTTCAATCCTGGTCGTCTTTATGCGGCATTTTAATCAGGAGAGCTGACATGCAGACGCACTTTACCGATGCCGACCGCCAGAAACCGCATATTCAGGAAGCCGAGCGCATTCTGCGCACCTGCGTACACTGCGGCTTTTGTAACGCCACCTGCCCCACTTACCAGCTGCTGGGCGATGAGCGAGACGGGCCACGCGGGCGTATCTACCTGATGAAAGAGCTGCTGGAGAGCCGCGATGACGATGACCAGGTCACCGAAGAGACTCGCCTGCACCTCGACCGCTGCCTGACCTGCCGCAACTGTGAAACCACCTGCCCCTCGGGCGTCGAGTATCACAAGCTGCTGGATATAGGACGCGCCGAGATCGAGCGCCGCGTGCCCCGCTCGGCCGCCGAACGCGCCCAACGCTACGCCCTGCGTAAAATGCTGGTGGACCCCAAGCGCTTCAAGGCGCTGCTGAGTCTGGGGCAAACCTTCAAACCGCTGGTGCCTGGCAAGCTGCGCAGCAAAATGCCGCCCGCTCCGGTGGATGCAGGTCAACGTCCCGACAGCCAGCGCCATACGCGCAAGGTATTGATCCTGGAAGGCTGTGTGCAGCCTGGTCTCTCGCCCAACACCAATGCGGCGACGGCTCGCTTGCTCGACCGCCTGGGCATCAGCGTCACACCGATCAGTGAAGCGGGGTGCTGCGGTGCCATCGACTTCCACCTCAATGCACAGGAAGCCGGTCGCCAGCGCATGCGCGCCAATATCGACGCCTGGTGGCCGCAAATCGAGCAAGGGGCCGAAGCCATCGTGCAAACCGCCAGCGGCTGCGGCGCCTTCGTCAAAGAGTATGCCGACATGCTCAAGGACGACCCTGTCTACGCGGCAAAGGCCCAGCGTGTCAGCGCACTGGCCAAGGATATCGTCGAGATTCTGCGCGACGAGCCTTTGGAGGCCCTGCAGCTCAAGGAGCATCAGCGTCTGGCATTCCACTGCCCCTGTACGTTGCAGCATGCCCAGAAGCTCAACGGCGCGGTGGAAAGCGTGCTGGGCAAACTCGGCTTTACGCTGGCTCCGGTCAAGGATGCCCACCTGTGCTGCGGTTCGGCAGGCACCTACTCGGTGACGCAGCCGGAGCTCGCCACCCAGCTGCGCGACAACAAACTCAATGCTCTGGAAGCAGGTAACCCCGAAGTGATCGTGACCGCCAATATCGGCTGTCAGACGCATCTGGCCAGTGCCAATCGCACGCCAGTCCGCCACTGGGTAGAAGTCGTCGACGCTGCCCTGGTATAACCTCGATACTCGCGGCCCCTGGCATCACGCCTTGCCCGTCAGGCGCCGCGCCTCACCCCCCATGATAAGAAGGATACTTTGATGCAAACCAAAGCCGTTCTGGGCCAAGCCGACGTCATTCAAGTACTGGACGCCGCACAGCAAGAAGCCGACAACAACAGCTGGCCCGTGACCATTGCCGTCACCGACGATGGCGGCCACCTGCTGGCCCTGCGTCGGCTGGATGGCGCTGCTCCGTTCAGCGCCGAAGTAGCGACCCAAAAAGCGCGCAGCGCAGCGCTCGGCCGCAAAGAGACGCAAATCTTCGAGGAGATGATCAACGGTGGCCGTACGGCGTTTGTCTCGGCACCACTGCAGGGGCTGCTGTCCGGCGGCGTACCGATCATCGTGGATGGCCAGGTCGTGGGTGCCGTGGGGATTTCTGGCGTCAAGCCGGACCAGGATGTCCAGATCGCCAAAGCCGGTGTCAGCGCTATCGCCTGACCACCGAGCACCGCATGACGCCGTGACAAACGGCGTCATGCGCGCCTAAACATAAGCATCTGGAAATAGAAACGACAAAAAAGCCCGGATCGAAGATCCGGGCTTTTGGAATGTGTTCGGTTTTATCGACGTGCTTGCATGCACATGCATAACCGATAAGTGCTTAATGGCGGACCGGACGAGACTCGAACTCGCGACCTCCGGCGTGACAGGCCGGCATTCTAACCGACTGAACTACCGGTCCACGTTAAGACACTTCAAGACCATTGCAAGGGCGTTATCAAAGCGGTTCAGTCGCTATGCACGCTACTTGAATGGTGGGTGGTACTGGGTTCGAACCAGTGACCCCCAGCTTGTAAGGCTGGTGCTCTCCCAACTGAGCTAACCACCCGATCATTGACAGCCAATGGCTGATCAATCGACTGCTTCAGGTTATCGTGGCGGACCGGACGAGACTCGAACTCGCGACCTCCGGCGTGACAGGCCGGCATTCTAACCGACTGAACTACCGGTCCGAATTACGATAACTGATGTGCAACATTGAGCGATGATGGCGGACCGGACGAGACTCGAACTCGCGACCTCCGGCGTGACAGGCCGGCATTCTAACCGACTGAACTACCGGTCCACAAATGCATCACTTGCTGCTTACGTTTCCAGGGCACCATGTCAATGGTGGGTGGTACTGGGTTCGAACCAGTGACCCCCAGCTTGTAAGGCTGGTGCTCTCCCAACTGAGCTAACCACCCGCTGGTCACGTGGCGCTGCATTCTACAGAAGCCTGTTCAAATGTCAACACGAAGCGTTTAAATTCTGCATTTAAACCAGTGTGCTGCACGTATCACCGACTTCCGCTCCTTGAGCGCGGACGAAGGATGCCGCAATCCGGGCAGCCTCGTCAATCAAAACCTTTTGATTCAGGCCGGATAATTTCCGTGGCTTGAAATCATGGTCCCCATAGGCAAGCCATTCCACCTGCACGCGCCTCGGTAGTCGGTAGCTCTCTACCTCAGCACGGGTGCCAAAAGGATCTCGCTCGCCCTGGATGATCAACGTCGGGCAGGACAACGACGCAAAGTGCTCCGTTCGCAGCACGTCCGGCTTTTTAGGAGGATGGAACGGATACCCCACGGCGATCACGCCTGGGCACGTCCGCTCACTGGCAAATAACGACGCCAGGCGCCCGCCCATGGACTTGCCCCCCACCCATAAAGGAAGTGGGCCCAACGGCTCGATCAGGGAGTACCAGTCAGCGACACAGGCCACACTTTTCAGCACGGGTGGTGGCGGGCGACGCTTGCCCTGCTCGTGCATCTGCTGCATGTAGGGCAAATCGATAGCCCATACCTGTATGTCATGCGCCGCCAGCGTCGCGGCAAATTGCCGCATAAAATCGCTCAGGTGCCCTGCTCCCGCACCGTGCAGCAGCAGCAAGCGCCCCTGCCGGGGCATGCCGGAAACACTCACCGGCCCATATCCTTCCACGTAAAAGCGCTGAACAGCGGGGCTGGCAATACCCTTGAACAGTGCCTGTGGCGCAAGCGGCTCGAACCCCAGGCCAGCGTAATAGGACAACGTCGACTCCTGCTAATTCAGCGTTACATCCATTGGCGTGTTCAGCTTAAGCCTCGGCTGCGATAGAATCTAGGCCGGATCTTGACCTGCATCATCAAGCGGGTGGCCGCACCCAGGCAAAATGCTAATGCACAATGCTACGGGTTACCCCCTAACCGCGTTCGATGGGAACATGAAATGAGCACAGCACTGGAACACCCGACCTACAATTACAAGGTAGTTCGGCAGTTCGCGATCATGACCGTTGTGTGGGGCATCGTGGGCATGACGATTGGCGTCATCCTCGCCTCCCAGCTGGTTTGGCCGCAACTGAACCTCGGCTTACCTTGGACTAGCTTCGGGCGTCTTCGTCCGTTACACACTAACGCCGTCATCTTTGCCTTCGGTGGCTCAGCGCTGTTCGCGACGTCGTATTACGTCGTTCAGCGTACCTGTCAGACACGTCTGTTCTCTGACAAGCTCGCCGCGTTCACCTTCTGGGGTTGGCAGGCGGTCATCCTTTCTGCCGTGGTCAGCCTGCCATTGGGGTATACCACCACGAAAGAGTACGCAGAGCTGGAATGGCCAATCAACATCCTGATTGCCGTTGTCTGGATCAGCTACGCCATCGTGTTCCTGATGACGATCAAGAAGCGCGCCACGTCCCACATCTATGTGGCCAACTGGTTCTTTGCTGCGTTCATCCTGACCGTGGCCGTGCTGCACATCGTCAACAACGCCGCCATTCCTGTCACCATGATGTACTCCACCTCGATCTATGCCGGTGCCGTGGATGCCATGGTGCAGTGGTGGTACGGCCACAACGCGGTGGGCTTCTTCCTGACGGCAGGCTTTTTGGGCATGATGTACTACTTCGTACCCAAACAGGCCGAGCGTCCGATCTACTCCTACCGTCTGTCCATCGTCCACTTCTGGGCGCTGATCATGATCTACATGTGGGCAGGCCCGCACCACCTGCATTACACCGCACTGCCCAACTGGGCGCAGTCGCTGGGCATGATCATGTCGATCATCCTGCTGGCACCTTCCTGGGGCGGCATGATCAACGGCATGATGACCCTGTCGGGCGCCTGGCATAAGCTGCGCACCGACCCGACCCTGCGCTTTCTGGTCGTGGCTCTGTCGTTCTACGGCATGTCGACCTTCGAAGGCCCGATGATGGCCATCAAGACCGTCAACGCGCTGTCTCACTACACCGACTGGACCATCGGCCACGTGCACTCCGGGGCGCTGGGCTGGGTAGCGATGATCACCATTGGCTCCATGTACCACCTGATTCCGCGGGTCTTCGGCCGCACCGAAATGTACTCCGTCAGCCTGATCGCCGTGCACTTCTGGCTGGCCACCATCGGTACCGTACTGTACATCGCGGCGATGTGGGTCAATGGCATCATGCAAGGCCTGATGTGGCGCGCCATCAACGCCGACGGCACGCTGATGTACACCTTCGTTGAGTCTGTCGAAGCCAGTGGCCCAGGCTACTTCGTTCGTCTGATAGGCGGCCTGTTCTGGGTAGTCGGCATGCTGATCATGGCGTTCAACGTGTACATGACCGTCAAGCGTCGTGAAGCCATCAGCTACTCGGCACCACAAGCCGCTTAAACCGGGGAAGTTCAGACCAATGAAACATGAGATTGTCGAAAAGAACGTTGGCCTACTCGCCGTCTTGATCCTGGTTGCGATCAGCTTCGGCGGCTTGGCCGAAGTCGTGCCACTGTTCTTTCAAAAGGATACGACAGAGCCCGTGGAGGGGCTGCGCCCGCTGAGTGCACTGGAGCTCGAAGGCCGGGACATCTACCGCCGCGAAGGCTGTGTGGGCTGCCACTCCCAGATGATTCGCCCGTTCCGTGCGGAAACCGAGCGCTACGGCCACTACAACGTGGCTGGTGAACA
The DNA here is from genome assembly GCF_050709225.1 of Halomonas sp. KM007. Classification (NCBI taxonomy): domain Bacteria; kingdom Pseudomonadati; phylum Pseudomonadota; class Gammaproteobacteria; order Oceanospirillales; family Halomonadaceae; genus Halomonas; species Halomonas sp. KM007. The sequence continues at coordinate 1,168,673 of NZ_CP136131.1, forward strand.
GGTGTACGAGCACAACTTCCTGTGGGGGTCCAAGCGTACGGGGCCAGACCTGGCGCGCGTAGGCGGCCGCTACAGCGATGACTGGCACCGCGCCCACATGTACAACCCGCGCGATGTCGTGCCCGAGTCCATCATGCCGGCTTACCCCTGGCTGTTCGAGCGCACCCTGGATGGCGAAGCGACACCGCGCAAGATGCGTGTGCTGCGTCAGCTGGGCGTTCCCTACACCGATGAAGATATCGCCAACGCCACCGCCGAAGTACGCGGCCAGCAGGAAATCACTGCACTGGTGGCCTATCTGCAACAGTTAGGAACCGTGCTCGAGGGCACTCGTTAAGTTATGGATACGGGAACTTTCCGCGGACTTATCACGTTCATTCTCATTGTCGCTTTCGTAGGCATCTTCTTCTGGGCCTACTCCAAGCGGCGCAAACCCGACTTCGATGAAGCGGCCAACCTGCCCTTTGCCGACGATGAAAACGATAAGCAACCGACCCGTGACAAGCATGCTTCGCCAGAGGGCGAAGCGGATTCCCGCCACGACAGGGGAGATAAGAATAGATGAATAACTTATGGGGTGACTCCCTATCCAGCTTCTGGAGCGCCTGGATCATCGTCATCACTCTGGGCACGATTGCGCTGAGCGTTTGGATCCTGATCTCCAACCGCCGCACCGACAAGACCCCGGATGCTGATGGTAATGTAGAGACCACTGGCCACGCGGCTGATGGCATCGAAGAGTACGATAACCCCCTGCCCCAGTGGTGGTTCAAGCTCTTCATCCTGACCGTGGTCTTTGCGCTGGGCTATCTGGTGCTGTACCCAGGTCTGGGCAACTACGCGGGCGTGCTGGGCTGGTCTCAGGAAAGTCAGTGGGAAGAAGAAGTGGCGCAGGCCAACGAGCGCTTCACACCGATCTTTGCTCAGTACCAGGAAGTGCCGATTCCCGAACTGGCGCGTGATGCCGAGGCCATGCAGGTGGCCGAGCGCATTTACCTGAACAACTGCGCGGTGTGCCACGGCTCCAACGCCCAGGGCGGCTACGGCTTCCCGAACCTGACCGATGACGACTGGCTGTACGGCGGCGAACCCGAGAACATTCTCGCGACCCTGAACAACGGTCGGAATGGTCTGATGCCCTCCTGGCAGCAGCTCGGTGAGAACAACATCGAGAACCTGACCCAGTACGTGCTGTCGCTCTCCAACCTGGAGCACGACGAGGAGCGCGCAGCCAGCGGTGAAAGCACCTTCCTGGCCGCCTGTGCCGCCTGTCACACGCCTAGCGGCACCGGCAACACGGCACTCGGCGCCCCCAACCTGACCAACGATATCTGGCTGTATCAGGCACCGGGGCAGAGCGTTGCCGACTCTGTACGCCAAACGCTGCGCAACGGCCGTAACGGCCACATGCCTGCCCAGGCGGCGTACATCGGTGAAGAGCGCGTCCACCTGGTGGCCGCTTACGTGTACAGCCTGCGCTTCCGCGACTGATCTCGTTGTCAGGCGTTTGACGCCAGTGTGCACCAAGGGTGCGGTTTCATACCGCACCCTTTCTACATCCAGCAACCGCTCAGCCGCTCGGCGATCCGTTACACTATTGTTTATCGAAACAGGTTTATCGACACAGGTTTAGCGACACGGCATAACGCTACTACGCCAGCGACCACCCTTCGGCTGCCGCCCACGTCTGCCTCACTGAGCTGCGATCACCGCCATGGAAAAAATACCTAGCCACGATATTACGCCGCCAACCGTTGGGCACCACACGCCTGGCCAGAACGAGACCCAGGAGATGTACGCCAAGCGGCGGCACATCTACGTGCGTGAAATCAAAGGTCTGTTCCAAAAGGTTCGGCGCAGCGCCAACTGGGCACTGATGATGGCCTTCTTTCTGCTTCCCTGGTTGAACTGGGGGGATCGACCTGCCGTATGGTTCGACCTGCCGGGGCGTGAGTTTCATATCTTTGCGGCGACTTTCTACCCGCAAGAGTTCGTGCTGCTCTCGTGGCTATTGATCATCTGTGCCTTTGGGCTGTTTTTCATCACGGTGTTTGCTGGTCGTGTCTGGTGCGGCTATACCTGCCCGCAGAGCGTCTGGACCTTCCTGTTCATCTGGCTGGAACACCGTATCGAAGGCAGCCGCCATCAGCGCATCAAGCTGGACAAACAGGCCATGGACGCCAGCAAGGCGTGGCGCAAGACCGCCAAGCACAGCGCCTGGCTGCTGATCGCTCTGGCCACCGGCGTGACCTTCGTGGGCTATTTCACGCCCATTCGTTCACTGGTGGTCGAACTGCCCACACTGGAGGCCCACGGCTGGTCCTACTTCTGGGTCGGCTTCTTCCTGGTGTTCACTTACCTGAATGCGGGCTGGCTGCGTGAGCAGGTGTGCATCTACATGTGCCCCTACGCCCGCTTTCAGTCGGTCATGTTCGACCGTGATACGCTGATCGTTTCTTACGACGCCACCCGGGGAGAGCCGCGCGGCAGCCGCAAGAAAGCCCTCACCCATTCCCAGGCTCAGGCGGCAGGATACGGTGACTGTATCGACTGCGAGCTGTGCGTGCAGGTGTGCCCCACGGGGATCGATATTCGCGACGGCCTTCAGTACGAATGCATCACCTGCGCCGCCTGTATCGATGCCTGCGACAGCGTCATGGATCGCATGGGCTACCCGCGCGGGCTGGTTCGCTATACCACGGAAAATGCGCTCGAAGGCAAGAAGAGTCATGTGTTGCGCCCCCGCCTGCTGGGCTATCTGGCCGCGCTGCTGATCATGATCGCCACGTTCGCCTGGGCGGTGAATGAGCGCATGCCGCTGGGCTTCGAGGCAGAGCGAGAGCGCACACAGCTTTACCAGATCACGCGAGAGGGTCAGGTCAGCAACGTCTATAACCTGACGATTCGCAATCTGGACAATACGGCCCATACCTATCGACTGAGCGCGACCGGGCTCGAGACACTCACCCTGGACCGCACGTCGATAGAAGTGCCTGCTGGTGAGACACGCACCCAGATCGTGACCGTCCTGGCCGACCCGACTGAGCTGCAACAGCCCAGCCAACCGATCACTTTCATCTTGCAGTCTCAGCAAGACGACACCATTCGCTCGGAGCGTGAAACGCGCTTCCTGGGCGACGTTAGGAGATAAGTCCCCATGTCCGACACCCCGATTCAACCCTGGTACAAGCAGTTCTGGCCATGGTTCCTGCTGGCGCTGCTCTCCTCGTCCATCGTGGTCAGCATCACTTTTGCGGTCCTGTCGATCAAGACTGCCGACGGCATGGTGGTCCAGGAGGACTACTACGAACACGGCAAAGCCATCAACATGGTGCTGGCCAAACAGGAGCGTGCCAATGAGCTGGGGCTTTCTGCAGAGCTGCGCATCGATCCGCTCACCAGCGATATCGTGCTGGACCTGACCGGCGACGACCGCCCGGAGACCCTCTACCTGACGCTGATCTTCCCGACCCAGGATGACCGTGATCAGGAGTTCGTGCTGCAGCACGTGCGCGAAGGCCGCTACATCACCCAGGGCCCAGACAATCTGCGCTACCGCTGGTACATTCAGCTGCAGCCCCAGCAAACCGACGCCGACTGGCGGCTGATCGGTGAGGCGCGCTTCCCCAATGAAGAGAGTGTCGCCCTTCTACCCGGAGGCCGCACGCAGAGCGAATGAGTACTGCATCTCTAGCCAGCTGTTACCACTGCGGCAGCGCGGTGCCTGATGGGGCACCATGGAAGATCATCATCGACGAAGCGCCCCAGCCGCTTTGCTGCCCCGGCTGCGAAGCGGTTGCCCACGCCATCGTGGAAGGCGGCCTGGAGAGCTACTATCGCTACCGCACCGAGCTACCGGAGCGCCCCGACGAGCGTCAGGCCAGCAAATCAGACACCTGGTCGGTGTTCGACGACCCCGCGCTGCAGGCCCAGTTCACTCACCCGGCAGGGGATGAAGGCCACCTGCGGGCAACCCTGGCCGTAGAAGGGATCACCTGCGCCGCCTGCGCCTGGCTCATCGAACACCGCCTGAACACCCTGGAAGGCGTCAGCTCCAGCGCGGTCAACCTGTCGCACCACCGCCTGCGCATATGCTGGGACCCGACACGTATCAAGCTCTCCCAACTGTTTGCCGAGCTGGCCAGCATTGGCTACGACGCCCAACCCTACGAGCCCGATCAGGCCCAGGCACGCCTGCAACACGAAGAGCGCATGAACGTGCGGCGCCTGATCGTAGCCGCCGTGGGCATGATGCAAGTGATGATGTTCTCGATACCGATCTATGTGTCGGACCCCGGGGAGCTGAGCGCCGACTTCTATGCCCTGTTCCACTGGCTATCGTTTGCGCTGGCAACGCCAGTGGTGCTGTTTTCGGCACAGCCCTTTTTCCGCAATGCCCTGCGCGACCTGAAAAGCGGCGTGCTGGGCATGGACGTGCCGGTCTCGCTGGCCATTGGCGGCGCTTACCTGGCCAGCAGCTATGCGGTGCTGTTCGATGTCGGCGAGGTATATTTCGACTCCGTGGCCATGTTCACCTTCTTTCTGCTGTTTGGCCGCTACGTGGAAGGCCGCGCGCGGCGCCGTAGCGGCCACAGCGGCAATGCGCTGAGCGGCGTACTGCCGGTCTCGGCCATTCGTCTGGAGGCGGATGGCAGTGAGCGTATTCTGCCGGCCAGCGAACTGACGGTAGGCGACCGCGTATTGATCAAGCCGGGCCACGGCGTCCCTGCCGATGGCGTGATCGAAGAGGGCGAATCCAGCCTCGACGAATCCATGCTGACCGGCGAGTACTTGCCGGTGACCCGGCGTATCGGCGATAGCGTGGTGGGCGGCAGCCAGAACATGGAAAACCCGCTGACCATGCGCGTCACCCACCCCGGCAATACGGCTCGGGTAGCAGGCATCGTCGACCTGACCGATCGCGCCTTTGCCAGCCGCCCCCGCCTGGCGCAAATGGCCGCCCGCATGGCCCACCTGTTCGTCCTTCGGCTACTGCTGGTGACGGCCTGTGTCACCATCACCTGGTGGATCATCGACCCGTCGAGAGTGCTCTGGATCATGCTGTCGGTACTGGTGGTCACCTGCCCCTGTGCACTGGCTCTGGCCACGCCCACGGCGCTGACCGCCGGCCACGGCCAGCTGCGCCAGCGGGGCGTGCTGATTACCCGCGCCGATGCCATCGAGTCGCTGTCCAACGTTACCCGCGTCATCTTCGACAAGACCGGCACGCTGACCCGCGGTGAAATGCAGCTCACCCAGACCCAACCGCTGGGACATCACGATAGCGAGCATCTACGCGCCATTGCCGCCGCGCTGGAAGCCCACTCCGAGCATCCTATCGCCCGCGCCTTCCGCCCCTTCCGGGATGCCACGCTTCAGGCCCGACATGTGAAGAGCCATACCGGTAGCGGCCTCGAGGGTACTCTTGATGGTGCCGTCTGGCGGTTGGGCAAGCCCGACTTCGCCAGCCAGCAAAGCATCGCGGTGCCGGGCAGCGGACAGTGGCTGCTGCTGAGCGAAGATCACCAGCCGCGCGCCTGGTTCAAGCTGCATGACGGCATTCGGGAAGACGCCGCGCAAACCGTGGCGGCCCTGCAAGCACGCGGTCTGGCGGTGGAGCTGCTCTCCGGGGATACCCGGGAAGCCGTGGAAAGCCTGGCCGATCAGCTCAATATCGAGACCTGGCACGCGGGCCAGTCCCCCGAGGACAAGCTGAACCGGCTGCGCGAGCTGCAGACCCAGGGCGAACGGGTGGTGATGATTGGTGATGGCATCAACGATGTGCCCGTGCTGGCCGGGGCCGATGTCGCGATTGCCATGAACGGTGCCACCGACCTGGCGCGTACCCGCGCCGATGCGGTGCTGATGAGCCCACGCCTGATGCGCATCCACGATGCCGTGGATATTGCCCAGGCCACCCGCCGCATCATGCGTCAAAACATGATCTGGTCGGTATGCTACAACTTCTCGGCCTTGCCGCTGGCCGCCATGGGGCTCATTCCGCCCTGGCTGGCCGCCATCGGCATGTCGCTGAGTTCGCTGGTGGTGGTGGGCAACGCCCTGCGTCTATCGCGTTGGCGCAGTGCTCCACCCCCCAGCATCGCCCCCGCCACACCGGTGACTGCATGAGCATTCTGTACCTGTTGATTCCGCTATCGCTGATCCTGCTCGGCCTCGCGGTCTGGGCCTTCTTCTGGGCGGTGAAGCACGACCAGTTCGAAGATCTGGAAGGCCCTGCCCACCGCATCCTGTTCGATGACGACGACAACGACCTGCCCCCCGAACAGCGCGCCGAGCGAAAAAACAGGGCCAGGCCGCCTCGCGACCAAGAGCCCCCGCCATGAACCCGACCGGGCTGGACCTGCCGCCGCTGCTGGCGGCCTGGGTATTTGGCCTCATGGGCGGGGCGCACTGCATCGGCATGTGCGGTGGCATCATGAGCGCCCTCACCTTCGCCGTGCCGCCCAGCATGCGCCACCCTGCTCGCCTGGGCGGGCTGCTGATGAGCTACAACCTGGGGCGTATTCTCAGCTACATGGTGGCCGGTGCGCTGGTGGCCGCGCTGGGCACGCTGGTCTCGCTCTCCCCGGCCGCCCGAGTGGGCCTGCAGGTGGTAGCGGCGGTCATGCTGATTCTGATGGCGCTGTACATCGCCAACTGGTGGAAAGGACTGCTCCGAGTCGAGGCCGCCGGGCGCTACCTGTGGCGCTATCTCGAACCTCTGGGCCGACGGTTGATGCCCGTCGTGCACCTGCCCCAAGCGTTTGCCCTGGGCGCCATCTGGGGCTGGCTACCCTGTGGGCTGGTGTACTCCATGCTGGCCTGGAGCCTGGCCACGGCCGACCCGCTGCAAGGCGCTTTGCTGATGGGCGCCTTCGGACTGGGCACGCTGCCCGCGCTGCTGGCCACCGGCCTGGCGGCTCGCCAGATGGGCCACCTCATTCGCCACCCCGCCACGCGTACCGTGGCTGCCTTGACCATCATCGGCTTTGCCCTGTGGCAACTGTGGTCGCTGCTGCCGACGGCCCTCCACCCATAGCTTGATATAGCTCAACGCTTTGCCCGCTTCGATGCCTTAGCATGCAGGCATATGTCGGCCGGTGGCCCACCACCTGGCTACTTTGCCCTGTTACCACGGAGCGTCTCTTCATGCCCCTTGCCTCTGCTGCCACCGTACCTCCTCACCTCGCAGCGGCCGAGACCCCTGCCTGGGACGAGGCCCTGCTGCGCCGTTACGACACCAGCGGCCCACGCTATACGTCCTACCCTACGGCACTCTCCTTTGACGCAGACATCGGTGCCGACGACGTCACTGAAGCCCTGGCGCGCAGCAATGCCAGCCAACGGCCGCTCTCCCTGTACGTGCACGTGCCCTTTTGCCGCAAGATCTGCTTCTACTGCGCCTGCAACAAGATCGCCACCAAGAATACCCAGCTGGCCGAACCCTACCTATCGCGCCTCGATCGTGAAATGGTGTTGACCTCGCGCCATCTGGATACTCGGCGGCCCGTGCAGCAACTGCACTGGGGCGGTGGCACCCCAACGTTCCTGACCCTGGCGCAAATGAGCGACCTGGTAGACAGGTTGGACGCGAGGTTTGGGCTCTCCAACGCTCCTGACCGCGATTACGCCATCGAGATCGACCCCCGTGAAGCAGATGTCTTTACCCTGCGCCACCTGCAGTCGCTGGGTTTCAATCGCCTCAGTCTGGGCGTCCAGGACCTGAACCCTAGGGTACAGGCGGCCATCAACCGCGTGCAGCCCAAGGTCATGACCGAAACCCTGATGGACGAAGCACATCGGCTGGGCTTTCGCTCCCTCAATCTGGATCTGATTTACGGGCTACCGTTTCAGACCGAGCAGAGCTTTGCCGACACGCTTGCCCAGGTCATCGACCTCAACCCGGCCCGCTTGTCGGTGTTCAATTACGCCCACATGCCCAGCCGCTTTGCCCCCCAGCGGCGCATCAGCGAAACAGACCTGCCCAGCGCCGACGAGAAGCTGGCGATCCTGCGAACCACCATCGAGATGCTCACTCAGGCAGGCTACGTGCATATCGGCATGGACCACTTCGCCCGCCCGGACGACAGCCTCGCCCAGGCACAGCGCCAAGGCACCCTGCAGCGCAACTTTCAGGGCTACTCCAGCCACGCCCAATGCGACCTGATTGGCTTGGGTGTCTCGGCCATTTCCCGTATCGATGACCTGTATGCCCAGAACCCCACCCAACTGGCAGCCTACGAAGCGGCATTGGATGAAGGTCGGCTGGCAACCGTCAAAGGGATACGTTTAAATAAGGATGATCTAATACGAAGAGACGTCATCGAGCGCCTGATGTGCGATATGGAAATTGACCTGGCCAGCGTTGGCCAGCGCTGGCACATCGATGCGCCCGTCTACTTCGCCAGTGCGCTGGAGCATCTGCAGCCTGCCGAGCGGGATGGCCTGCTGCAGCGCGAAGGGACCCGCCTGCGGGCAACACCGACCGGGCGGCTGCTGATTCGCCACCTGGCCATGGCATTCGATGCGCGCCTGCCGGGGCAGTCATCGCAACGCTACTCGAAGATCGTATAAACGGCACCTTGAGACATCCACCCCCTGACCCTATGATGGCTAATGAAAAGGGAGAACAACATGCCATATCCTGCCAGCCAACGACGTTCACTGCTGCAAGGGGCGCGCTGCCAGACCTGCAGCCTCAGCTCGCTGTGCCTACCGCTCGCCCTGGAGCTGGAGGATATGAGCCAGTTCGACGCCATCATCCGCCGCCGCGCACCGCTCAAGAAGGGCGAACCGCTGTTTCGCCAGGGCGATGCGTTCACCAGCGTCTATGCGGTACGTTCCGGCAGCCTGAAACAGGTGACCAGCGAAGGCAACGGCAACGATCAGTTGACCAACTTCTATCTGCCCAGCGAGCTGGTGGGGTTGGATGGTATCGATGAAGAGCAGTATCCCGGCAGCGTGATCGCCCTGGAAACCACCACGGTGTGCGAGATTCCTTTCGACCGCCTGGACACCCTATCGCAAGAGCTGCCGGAGCTGCGTGGCCAGCTTTACCGCAGCATGAGCAAGGAACTGCGTGATGATCGGCGCATGATGCGCCTGCTATCGCGCAAGACCGCCGACCAGCGGCTGGCCAGCTTCCTGATTACCCTCTCTGATCGCTTCCGGCGACGCGGCTACTCGCCCTACAGCTTCCGGCTCTCCATGTCCCGCGCCGATATGGGGAACTACCTGGGCCTGGCCGTCGAAACCGTCAGCCGCATCCTGAGCCGCTTTCAGCAGCAGAACGTGGTGGCCGTCTCGGGTCGAGAGGTCAATATTCTCGACCTGCAACGGCTCATCACCCTGGCCGAAGAGGAAGAGCAGGCAATCAGCTCACGTTGAACGCCTGAATGCGCCCTTCCATCAACGCCGCCTGTTTGGCTTCCAGCCCGACGAAGTCGAACAGCGCCCGGTCGGCCAATTGGGAAGGCGCCACATTGGTGACGGCCTTGAACATGCTTTCCAAGCGACCCGGGTGCTTCTTGTCCCATTCGGCCAGCATGTCCTTGACGATCTGACGCTGCATGTTGGGCTGCGACCCGCACAGGTTGCAGGGAATGATCGGAAACTCCATCAGCCGTGAGAATTCGGCAATGTCCGCTTCCTTGCAGTAGGCCAGGGGGCGGATCACGATGTTCTTGCCGTCGTCGGACAGCAGCTTGGGCGGCATGGCCTTCAAGGTCCCGCCAAAGAACATGTTGAGAAACAGCGTCTCGAGGATGTCTTCCCGGTGGTGGCCCAGGGCAATCTTGTTGGCGCCGATCTCCTCGGCAAACCCGTAAAGTGACCCGCGACGCAGCCGCGAGCAGAGCGCGCAGGTGGTCTTGCCTTCCGGGGTTTTCTCCTTCACCACCGAATAGGTATCCCGCTCCAGAATGTGGTACTCCACACCCAGCTTATCAAGGTAACGGGGCAACACGTGCTCGGGAAAGCCCGGCTGTTTCTGGTCGAGATTGACCGCCACCAGGGAAAAATTGACCGGCGCATTGCGCTGCAGATTGCGCAGGATTTCCAGCATGGTGTAGCTGTCCTTGCCACCCGACAGGCATACCATGACCCGATCCCCCTCATCGATCATGTTGTAATCGATGATGGCGTTGCCCACTTCACGACGAAGACGCTTCTGCAACTTGTTGAATTCGCGCTTCTGTTTGGCATCCTGAAGTTCAGGCTGCTGTTCAGACGCCGCATTGGTGGCACGCGTCGCCGAGGAGGGGTCGAAAAAGTCAGGTGATAACATGGTCGTTGTACTGCCGATGGGTGAAGGAGCAGCGGCTATTCTACAAGACTCGCAGGCGCGACCCAATACAAACCCATCGTCGGCCTCTGGCCACACCGAGCGGCAGCGCGTCGGCTCACACCGTGAAAAGGCGCTCACTCTGCAGGCGCTGATAGAGCAGCGCCGCCGCCGTGGCCTCGCTTTGCACCGAGGGCCAGGCCAGCGGCAAAGACCAGCATGACAGCGCTTCGTTGATGCTCGGGCCGACCTCTGCCTGGGGATGCAAGCGGCGTAGCTGACGAGCGTGCAGCCTGGCCAGATCGACTTGGGCATTGGGTAGCCCAAACCCCAGCGTGGCTTTGAACATCCGACCAAGCGGCGCCAGCAAGGTATCCAGCTGCCACCCCACCACTGGCCGATTGCCGATGAACTCCGCCAACGCTTCGACCCGGGCTCCCGAGTCAACTGACGAAGCAGGTGCGTCGTCTCGCTCCTGACGATAAGGCATGTATTCGCCTTTCATGGTCAGCGTGTCGCTCCAGGCATGGCTGGTCAACACCCGGCGCGGCGTCAATACGACAGCGGCCATGCGCAGCTCGCCCGGGCGAGCCTGGCTTTCACGGCACGCCAACGCCACCGCTTCTTCGCCCATATAAGGCTGAAACAGCCAGCCATGCGGCGTATCCGCGAACCGCCGTCGATCGCTTTCACGCTGCACCAACGTTCTCAGTGAGCCGCTCAAGAGACCCACGTGCCTATCCAATAGCCGCATTCCACTCACGAATACTCCAGATGATAACGATGGGACAGCCGCTGCTTGAAGTCCTTGACGATGTGCAGCGCCTCGCGCAGCAGGTCGCGCTCCAGCGACGATAGTTCCTGAACCACGACTCGGTTGGTGCGCTTGCCGGTATCGGCATCGCGGGCGCCCGCGCTTTTCAGCTCCTGCAACTGCTGCTTAAGACGCAATTCGGTAAACAGCGCCAGCGCCTCACCCAGGTCGTCGGCAAAGCGGCGGTCCAGGCGGCCGTCGGCGGCCAGGGCGTCGAGCCGGTCCAGCGTAGAGGTCGCCTTGATGCGCCGCTCCAACGCCATGGTGCGCACCCCGTGAACAATCGGAAAAATGCCGCCTTTCTTGATATCGATGCCGTGCTGGGGCTTTTTCAGCGAGCCAAACAGCGTCAACGGCGTCGAGAAACGCAGCGCTGCGCGGGCGAAATAGGAGAGCAGCAGCTCATCATGGGAACAGCGCGCAAACAGCGCCTCACGCACACGGTCCAGCAGCGCGGGGTTGCCCGCGACGCCGTGAGCATCCAGCAAAATGGCCAGCTTCATCAGGCTGTCGCCATCCCGGGCCGACACCCACCTGGCGATGTTCGACTCCCACGTCGACACCGTGCCCACCCACTCAGGGTTACACACCATGATGTTGCCAGGGCACGGCGGGTAGCCCAGCTGCACCAGCGTCTCTGACAGGGTGTTCATGCACTCGGCCACGTCCGGCCACTGGCAGTCGTCGGCCAGAATCAACCCGTTGTCCTGGTCGGTCTTGAGAATCTGCTCGCCACGGCCCTCGCTGCCCATGACCATCAGGCAGCTTTGCGGGTGATACTGCTCGGGTACGGTCAAGGCCCACGCCTTGCTCATGATGCGGCCATTCAACGCGGCCAGCAGGTCCATGGCAAAACGCAGCTTGACGCCCTGGGCCATGAGCGCCTTGACCAGCTCGGGCGTGCGCTGACTGGCCGATGCCAGGGCAGGCAAGCTATCGGCTTGCTCCACTTGCAAGCTGACCACATAGCTACGGCTGGAGAAGAACCCCAGTACGTCCGTCAGCTCTACGACCCCTTGCACCCTGCCCTCCTCCATCACCACGACGCGTGATACCTGATGGCGGGTCATGGTGATCAAGGCTTCGAACAGATATTGCCCGGGGGCAACAGTGACGAGTGCAAGGTTGGCCAACGCAGCCACCGGGGTGTCCAATGAAGCGCTATCGAGGACCAGACCGTTGAGCAAATCCGTTTTGGTGACCATGCCTGGGCCGCGTTCGGTGGCCACCAGCAGGCTGTCGGCATGACTTTCATTCAACTGTCGGACGGCCTGTTGAATGGAAGCCTGGGCATCCATCATCAGCGGTTGACGCATGCACTCGCTGACGCGGGCCAGCATGAACCCCGCCATGGTGACTCCCCCATCGGCACGCTTCTCGGTCAGCAGGCGTGCCTTGTGAGACAGCGACTGCTTGAAAAACTGCTCGAACGCCGGGTAGTGTCGGCACAGCTGGCTGAACAGCGCCTTGGGCATGACATAACACAGACATTCGTCTTCAGCCTGAAAACGGTAGCGGCTCTTGCCATTCAAAATGCTGATCGCGCCGAACAGGTCGCCCGCCGTATAGTGACCGATACGGGCGCTGGCGGCAGGCAGCGTCGGATCCAGCTCGGCCACTTCGCCCTTGTGGATCAAGAACACCGAAACGCCCGGCTGGCCCATTTCCAGAATGATTTCGTCACGCTCGAAAAACGCCAGGTCCATGCCCCGACGCACGTGATCTCGGCCATCCTCGTCCAGCAGGGTAAATGGCAGTTGAGACAGCTCTACTTCTACCATGTAGCAACCTCGATCAAGCGCCTTGTATCGCGCCACGCAATGGCTATTGTGATTATTGTTGACCTGTTACCCTCTTTGACCTGCTTTGCAACCTGCTACTTTACGCTATAACGCTAACGTCTTAACGACCTTGGTTTAGCGACTAAAGTCTCGCTTTTCCATTTCCTCTTTAACGCTGTTTGGTCACTTTTACCAAGGTAGCAAACATTGGTTTAGCCAGAGCCATAGACCATTGTCCTATCGTCATGCCTCACCCTGCGGAAAAGATCGCTTATTCCCTAAAAAACAGTAAGATATAAAACAAAATCCAGGCCATAAAAAGCCGCTCAAGGGGCGTGATACCAAAGTCTGGGATTTATTTTTTGCATTTATTGCCCAGTATTATTAGCGAGTCATACAGGATTAAAGCACACCACCCTAGCCATGTATCCAGAGCCGCTGACAACAACTCGAGAACACCTCAACGCTGACGGCTTAACAACAATAAGGTGACGTGCCTGGTAACGCCATTCAATGAGTCCACCACCGTCGGTATCTCTTGTCTGCGTTGCCCTGATGGATCACACGCTATCTTGAGTTCACTTTCCAACCCTAAAAATCACAACTGGAGAGCAACACAATGGCAGACGACAAGACCAATGCTGCTGAGTACTGGAAGGCCAACGTACGCCTGATCTTCGGGTGCATGATCGTCTGGGCCTTCGTCTCTTACGGATGCGCCATCCTGTTCCGCCCACTGCTGGCCAGCATTTCCGTTGGCGGTACGGACCTGGGTTTCTGGTTCGCTCAGCAAGGCTCCATTCTCACCTTTATCGGCCTGATCTTCTTCTATGCCTGGAGAATGAATCAGCTCGACAAGAAATTTGGCCTGGGGGAGTAAGCAAGCATGAGCCAATTTGCCATTAACCTTTTGTTCGTAGGCGCGTCGTTCGCGCTCTATATCGGCATTGCGATATGGGCACGGGCCGGGTCTACCAAAGACTTCTACGTGGCGGGGGGCGGTGTTCACCCCATTACCAACGGTATGGCCACGGCTGCCGACTGGATGTCTGCCGCGTCGTTCATCTCCATGGCGGGCCTGATTGCCTCGGGCGGCTACGCCAACTCCACCTTCCTGATGGGCTGGACAGGCGGCTTCGTTATTCTGGCGATGCTGCTGGCACCTTACCTGCGCAAGTTCGGCAAGTTTACCGTGCCGGACTTCATCGGTGAGCGCTTCTACAGCCGTACCGCCCGCGTGGTGGCGGTGGTGTGTCTGATCATCGCATCGGTGACCTACGTCATCGGCCAGATGACCGGTGCCGGGGTGGCGTTCTCTCGCTTCCTCGAAGTGCCCAGTACCTGGGGCATCTGGATCGCCGCTGCCATCGTGTTCTTGTACGCCGTATTTGGTGGCATGAAAGGCATTACCTACACCCAGGTGGCCCAGTACATCGTACTGATCGTGGCCTACACCATTCCTGCGGTATTCATCGCCATGCAGCTGACCGGCAATCCGATCCCGATGTTCGGCATGTTCAGCACCCACACCGAGTCGGGCGTTCCGTTGCTGCAAAAGCTGGATGACGTCGTCAACGCGCTGGGCTTCCGCGACTACACCGCAGATGTGGACAACAAGCTGAACATGGTGCTGTTCACCCTGTCGCTGATGATCGGTACGGCGGGCCTGCCCCACGTCATCATTCGCTTCTTCACGGTACCCAAGGTGGCTGACGCTCGCTGGTCTGCCGGCTGGGCGCTGGTGTTCATCGCTCTGCTTTACCTCACCGCACCTGCGGTGGCCTCCATGGCGCGCTTGAACCTGATGACCACCGTCTATCCCGAAATGACCGGGCAGGTAGAGGATTACGAAATGGCAGCGGCCGAGCCTCTGCTGTATGAAGACCGTCCCACCTGGTTCAGAACCTGGGAAGATACCGGCCTCATCACCTTCAATGACCTGAACAACGATGGCCGTATCCAGTTCTACAACGACGCCGACACAACATTCGCAGCCACCGCCGAATCGCGCGGCTGGGAAGGCAACGAGCTGAACGTCAACAATGACATTCTGGTACTGGCCAACCCGGAGATTGCCAACCTGCCCGGCTGGGTGGTCGGCCTGATCGCCGCGGGGGGTATCGCTGCCGCCCTGTCCACAGCTGCGGGCTTGCTGCTGGCGATCTCCTCGGCCATCAGTCATGACTTGATCAAGAACACCATCAACCCCAACATTTCCGAGAAAAACGAGATGCTGGCGGCACGGATCTCGATGGGGGGTGCCATTCTGCTGGCTACCTATCTGGGCTTGAACCCACCCGGGTTTGCGGCACAGACGGTCGCCCTGGCCTTCGGTATCGCGGCAGCCTCGCTGTTCCCCGTGCTGATGATGGGTATCTTCTCCACCCGCATGAACAGCGCTGGCGCAATCTGCGGCATGCTGGCGGGCCTCGTGGCTACCCTGCTGTACATCTTCACCTACCTGGGCTGGTTCTTCATCCCCGGTACCAACATGCTGCCGAACACGCCTGACAACTGGTTCCTCGGCATTTCCCCGCTCTCCTTCGGTGCCGTCGGCGCGCTGATCAACTTTGCGGTCGCCTTCGCTGTCTCCAGCGTCACGGCAGCACCGCCCAAGGAGATTCAGGAGCTTGTCGAGAGCGTGCGTTACCCGAAAGGGGCTGGTGCCGCTGTCGATCACTAAGCCATAATCGTTCCTGGCTAGCCAACGGGCTAGCCCTGGAACCCATCACGCATCGGGCTTCCCATGGGAAGCCCGAGCTGTTTTAGGAAGCATCGTTATGATCTGGCACTTGATTGCCGCTGTCTTCGCCGCCCTGGCGGCGGCGGGTATTGCCCTGATACTGCGCCACCTGTCAGGACGCCGTCTGCCCAAATGGATCGTGCCGGTCTTTGCCGGACTCGGCATGCTGAGCTACCAGATTCACGTGGAGTACTCCTGGTTCGATCACAAGCAGCAGCAGTTGCCCGCCTCGGCGGTGGTCGTGGACAGCAGTACCGGCACCGAAGTATGGCGCCCCTGGACCTTCGTGTTTCCCATGACCACGCGCTTCAGCGTGCTCGACCGCGATAGCCTGCAGAGCACCCAGCACGAGGGCGCCCTGCTTGCCGAGTTCATGCTCTACCACTTCGAGCGCCACCATACGGACCTGGTGATTCCCCAGGCCTACCTATTGAACTGCAGCAGCCGTGAGCTGGTGCCGGTGGATATCGACACCCGTTCGCCGGACATCACCGGCATCCGCACGTTGCGCACCTCCTCCACGCTGCTCGAACAAGCCTGCGCCGAGCCTGCTCATTCATCTTGAGCACTGGCGCTGCAGGGCAATTCCCCTAGAATGGAGCCTCACCGAACGCACCGCCGCATGGGGCGCAGATAACAAGACAGGGAGAGAAGCATGTTTCACGGCGGGCTGCTGGTAGCCGTATCACTACTCTATATTGCCGTGCTGTTCGGCATTGCCTGGTACGGCGACCGCCGAGCGCGGACCCATGGCGCCAGCCGCCGCCGCCCCATCATCTACAGCCTGGCGCTGGCGATCTACTGTACGTCCTGGACGTTTTACGGCGCGGTGGGCCAGGCCGCCACGGCAGGCTGGTCGTTTGCCAGCATTTTCGTCGGGCCAATTCTGACGTTTCTGCTGTTCTGGCCGGTACTGGCCAAGATGATTCGCGTTGCCAAGCACCAGAACGTCACCTCCATCGCCGACTTCATTGCGTCGCGTTACGGCAAGACGCAGTCGCTGGCCGCCTTTGCCAGCCTGGTGGCGCTGATCGGTACGCTGCCCTATATCGCCCTGCAGCTAAAAGCCGTCTCGACCAGTTTCAGCGTGCTGACCGATGCACAGGACATCACTCACACCCCGCTGTTTGCCGATACGGCGTTTTATGTGGCTATCGTCATGGCGATCTTTGCCATCCTGTTTGGCACACGCCATACCGATGCCACCGAGCACCATGAGGGGCTGATTCACGCGGTCGCCTTCGAGTCACTGGTCAAACTGCTGGCCTTCCTGGTGCTGGGGGCCTTCGTCACCTGGGGCATGTTCGGCGGGCTGGGAGAGTTGATGGGCCATGCGGAAAGCCAGCTGGAGCTGCAGCGCCAGTTGGCCAACCAGGATTTCGGCCAGAGCTTCTGGGCACAAACGCTACTGGCCATGCTGGCCATCCTCTGCCTGCCACGTCAGTTCCACGTAGCGGTAGTCGAGAACATTCACCCGGACGACGCCAGCAAGTCGCGCTGGCTATTCCCGCTCTACCTGCTGGCCATTGCCTTCTTCGTGGTACCGCTGGCCGCCGCAGGGCTGATGCTGTTCTCGGAAAGCGGCGTCGAGCCCGACACTTACGTGCTGGCGCTCTCCATGGCTTCAGGCCAGCAGTGGCTGATCCTGCTGACCTTCATTGGCGGCTTTTCCGCAGCCACCGGCATGGTCATCGTGGCCGCGGTGGCGGTGTCCATCATGATCTCCAATGAAATCGTCATTCCGGCCCTGTTCCGGCTGCGCTGGTTCGACACCAAGGCCCGAGACTACGGACGGCTGGTGCTGCGCGCTCGCCGCCTGACCATCATCGCCGTGCTGGCCATGGCCTACGGTTTCTATCAGCTGATTGGCGAGTTCACCTCGCTGGCCTCCATCGGCATGCTCTCGTTTGCCGCGGCTGGGCAATTTGCGCCTGCCTTGATCGGCGGGCTGTACTGGAAGCGCGGTAACCGGCTGGGCGTCGTCATCGGCATGAATGCCGGCTTTGCCATCTGGGCCTACAGCCTGCTGATGCCGGCCATGATCAACGCCGGCGTGCTGCCCCAGGCATGGCTGTTCGGCGGGCCACTGGGCATCTCGTGGCTCTCGCCCACGGCCCTGTTCGGCCTCAACCTGGGCGACCCGTTCACCCACGGGGTAATGCTCTCGCTGGGGATCAATCTGTTCTGCTATATCTTCGTCTCGCAGATCACCTCCCAGCGCGTGGTCGAGCGCATTCAGGCGTCGCTGTTCGTCGATAGCGTCGAGACCCGCCAGACCTCGGTGAACCGCCCCTGGACGGGCGCGACCACGGTAGGCGACTTGAAGGTACTGTGTGAGCGCTTCCTCGGTGCAGGCCAGGTGGACCGCGCCTTCGAAGACTACGCCCGTCGCGTGGGCAAACCGCTGGACGATGGCGCCCGCGCCTCCATCGACGTCATCCAGTTCACCGAACGCTTCCTGGCATCGGTGCTGGGCGCCTCGTCGGCCCGTATTGTGGTGAACTCGGCGCTGCAGGGGCGCGGCATCGGCATTTCCGATGTGATCTCCATCGTCGATGAAGCCTCCCAGGTGCTGGAGTTCAACCGCGCTTTGCTGCAGGCCACCATCGAAAACATCAATCAGGGCATCAGCGTGGTCGACCAGAATCTGCGGCTGGTGGTCTGGAACCAGCGCTATCTGGAGCTGTTCCGCTTCCCCGACCACCTGATTCGGGTCGGCGCCCCCATGGATCGCATCTTCCGTTACAACGCCCATAATGGCGAGTATGGCCCCGGCGACACGGAGGAGCATGTCCAGCTGCTGATCGACAATATTCGGGCAGGCCAGCCCCACCGCTACGTGCGTTACCGCCAGGATGGCAGCGTGCTGGAAGTGCAGGGCAATCCCATGCCCGGGGGCGGCTTCGTCTATACCTATCAGGACATTACCCAGCAAAAGCGCATCGAAGAGGCGCTGATTCGCTCTGAAAACAATATCCGTATCTACACCGATAACGTACCGGCGCTGATTGCCTACTTCGATAAGGAGAGCCGCTACCTGTTCACCAACCGCGCCTACGAGCAGGCCTTCAGCATCGATCGTAACGCGGTCATCGGGCGTCGCTATGAAGACGTCCTGCCGGTCAAGCAGGCCGAAGAGCGGCTGCCCTGGGTACAGCGAACGCTGGCCGGTGAGCGTGTCAGCTTCGAAGTCTCCATGCGCGTCAATGACGCCATGCGCTACATGCTGGTGACCTATACGCCCCACTTTGGCGACAGCCAGTCGATTTTAGGCTTTTTTGCGCTGTATCAGGATATTACCGAACGCCGCCAGGCCGAGATTGCGCTCAAGGAGACCAATGAAACCCTGGAGGAGCGCGTCAGGGAGCGCACCCAGGCGCTTTCAGAGGCCAACGCCGCTCTGCGCCAGGAGAACCGGGTGCGCGCAGAAGCGGAGCAAGCGCTGCGCCAGGCCAAGCAGCTGGCCGAGGATGCCAACGCCTCGAAAACGCGCTTTTTGGCCGCCGCCAGCCACGATCTGCTGCAGCCGCTGAACGCTGCGCGCCTGTTTACCTCGGCGCTGATGCAAAACGTCACCGCCAGCGATACCCAGCGCACCATTGGGCATATCGACAACTCGCTTCAGGCCGCCGAAGAGCTGCTGGGTACGCTGCTGGATATCTCCAAGCTGGATGCGGGCGCGCTGACCCCACGCCGCAGCCACTTCGCGCTAGCCGACATCTTCCGCCCGCTGCGGGCCGAGTTCGAAGTCATGGCCGACGACCGCGGTCTGGACCTGGACGTCGTTCCCACCCAGAAGTGGGTCGACTCTGACCCGCAAATGCTGCGCCGTATCGTGCAGAACTTCCTCTCCAACGCCATTCGCTACACTCAGGAAGGGCGCGTGCTGCTGGGCTGCCGCCGCCAGAGCGAACGGCTGCTGATCGAGGTATGGGATAGCGGCCCCGGCATTCCCGAGTCCAAGCTCACCGAGATTTTCCAGGAGTTTCGTCGTCTCGATCAGGTGTCGCGTCACAAGGAGAGCGAAAAAGGGCTGGGGCTGGGCCTGTCCATCGCCGACCGCATGAGTCGTGTGCTGGACCACCCCATCAAGGTACGCTCCTGGGAAGGCGTCGGGACGGTCTTTTCGGTGAGCGTGCCCATCGTGGCGGCCAAGGAGATGGCGCCGATAGAGCAAGAGGCTGGCCATCGCCGCAGTGGCAACAAGCTGGTGGGCACCCGCATCGTCTGTATCGACAATGAAACCCTGATTCTGGAGGGCATGACCGCCATGCTGAGCGGCTGGGGCTGTGAGGTCTTCACCGCCACCAGTATCGGAGGGGCCAAGTCGATTCTGCGCAACATGGATGGCGACCCGGATGCCATCCTGGCGGATTACCATCTGGATAACGAAGTCACCGGCCTGATGGCTCTGGAAGCCCTCAGCGAGCGCTTCGAAGGGGCCGTACCGGGCATCGTGATCACCGCTGACCGCACCGAAACCGTGGCCGAGGAGATCAAGCGGGCGGGGTACCACATGCTCCTGAAACCCGTGAAACCCGCCGCCCTGCGTGCTCTGCTGACACGCACCCTGCAGGCCAGTCGGGCCAAACTCTGACCCTGCCCCTGACAAAGCCATAGCTAACAAAACGCCGCGCTTGGAGAATTCCAGGCGCGGCGTTTTGGTTGCCTACCGTCGCGATCAGGACTCGACTTTGGGCGGCTCCACTTCCAGCTTTTGCGCGGCGATGACCGCCTGGGTGCGCGAGTGAACGCCCAGCTTGCGCAGAATTGCCGTGACGTGCGCCTTGATCGTGGCTTCCGAGACATTCAGCTCATAGGCAATCTGCTTGTTGAGCAGACCTTCGGTGAGCATGTTCAATACCCGGAACTGCTGGGGAGTCAGCGACGCAATCGCTTCGGCAAAACGCGACTCCTCTTCGCTGGTCTCTTCCAGTACGTTGGCCAGCGCTTCAGGCAACCAGACTTCCCCCTGCAGAATTTCGCCCACGGCTTCGGCAATCAGCTGCAGTGAGGAGGATTTGGGGATGAACCCGGACGCCCCGTAGTCGATGGCGCGCCGCACCACGTAAGGCTCATCGCTGCCGGACACCACGGCAACGGGAATATCGGGCATCTGCCCGCGCAGCTGAATCAACCCCGAAAAGCCGTGGGCTCCCGGCATGTGCAGATCCAGCAGGATCAAATCCGCATCGGGATGTCGGTTGACGACCTCTGTGGTGGCTTCCATGGTGTCGGCTTCGACGATCTCGGCCTGGGGGGCCAACTGGCGCAACGCTTGGGTAAGCGCTGCGCGAAACAGCGGATGGTCGTCAGCGACGATAAACTTATGGGCTACTGCCATGGATTTTCCTCCGGTTCCTCGAGCAGCGGGGTTGCCTGCCGCCGCGACGCTAGGCTCATACGGTTGAGGCATGGTACCCCATGGGCTTCATCATGCCCAAGCATCACATGCACAATTTGTCATTGGAACGTCATTCAAACAGAAACAGCGGTGCTCATGGCTAAGCACCGCAACAGACTAACGCAGTTTGCCCTGATTTAATAAATCCAGGCGTGACGCTGGTCATTGAAAGCAGCCCCCACAAGACGATTCATGGGGGTGCTTCCCTTACTGGTTGGCACGATGTTCGATCAGATCATCGACCACCGACGGGTCTGCCAGCGTACTGGTATCGCCCAGCCCATCACACTCGTTGGCCGCGATCTTGCGCAGGATGCGTCGCATGATCTTGCCCGAACGGGTCTTGGGCAGCCCCGGCGCCCACTGGATGACATCCGGCGACGCAATGGGGCCGATATCCTTACGCACCCACTGGGTCAGCTCTTTCTTTAGCTCGTCCGTGGGGTCGATACCGTCGTTCAGGGTCACGTAGATGTAGATGCCCTGGCCTTTGATATCGTGGGGGAAGCCCACTACAGCCGCTTCGGCCACGGCAGAGTGCGCCACCAGAGACGACTCGATCTCGGCGGTGCCCATGCGGTGGCCGGAGACGTTCAGCACGTCGTCCACCCGGCCGGTGATCCAGTAGTAGCCATCCTCATCACGACGGCAGCCGTCGCCCGTGAAGTACATGCCGTCGTAGGTAGAGAAATAGGTCTGAACGAAGCGCTCATGATCGCCCCAAATAGAGCGCGCTTGCCCCGGCCAGGAGTCTAGAATCACCAGGTTGCCCTCGGTGGCTCCTTCGAGTTGGTGGCCTTCGTTATCGACCAGGGCAGGTTTGACGCCAAAGAAAGGCGTGGTCGCCGAGCCTGGTTTCAGGTCGGTGGCCCCCGGCAGCGGCGCAATCATGATGCCGCCCGTCTCGGTTTGCCACCAGGTATCCACGATGGGGCACTTCTCGTTGCCGATGACCCGGTAGAACCACTCCCAGGCTTCCGGGTTGATTGGCTCACCCACCGAGCCCAGCAGGCGCAGCGAGTCACGTTTGCTGGAATCCATCACGCGGTCACCATGGGCCATCAGTGCACGAATGGCGGTCGGCGCGGTATAGAGGATGTTGACCTGGTGCTTGTCGACGATGTCGCCCATCCGGCCATGGGTCGGATAGCTGGGCACGCCTTCGAACATCAGCGTCGTGGCGCCGTTGGCCAGCGGCCCGTACACAATATAGCTATGCCCGGTGACCCAGCCCACGTCGGCGGTACACCAGTAGATCTCACCTTCCTGGTAGTCGAAAATATATTGATGGGTCATGGCGGCATAGGTCAGGTATCCGCCCGTGGTATGCTTCAGCCCTTTCGGCGCGCCGGTAGAGCCTGAGGTATACAGAATGAACAGCGGATCTTCTGCGTTCATGGGTTCGGCCGGGCACTCGGTCGACTGCTGATCGACCAGCTCGTCGAACCACAGGTCACGGCCTGCCTGCCAGTCAATATCGCCCCCGGTGCGTTTGACGACCAGCACGTTCTTGCACACGTCGGTGCCATCACGGGTCAGCGCCGAGTCGACGTTCTCTTTCAGCGGCACATGCTTGCCACCGCGCACTGATTCATCGGCGGTGATCACCAGCTTGGAGTCCGCACCAATGACGCGCTGAGCCACGGCATCCGGGGAGAAGCCACCAAAGACCACCGAGTGCACTGCGCCGATCCGCGCACAGGCCAACATGGCCATGGCGGCTTCGGGAATCATTGGCATATACAGCGTGACCGTATCGCCTTTCTGGATACCCAGCGATTTCAGGCCATTGGCCAGCTGGTTGGTACGCTCGTACAGCTCACGGTAGGTGATGTGTTTGGATTCGCTGGGATCATCGCCTTCCCAGATGATCGCCGTCTGGTCGCCACGCGTGGCCAAATGGCGGTCCAGGCAGTTGGCGCTGACGTTCAGCTCGCCATCTTCGAACCAGCGAATATCGACGTTGTCGCGGGCGAACGAGGTGTTCTTGATCTTGCTGGGGGGCTTGATCCAGTCGAGACGCTTGGCTTGCTCGGCCCAGAAGCCTTCAGGGTCCTCCATGGACTGCTGATACATTGCCGCATACTTGTCTTTGTCGGCCCATGCCTTGGCTGCGATGCTATCGCGCACTGGATAGACGTTCTGATGCTCGCTCATGAAATTGCCTCTGTCCGTGAAAATGCACTCTCGTGGAAGTTGTGTCGGTCTTGTTATTGGTGGCACCGACCCGGCTAATCTTTACCTAGCATAAACCTCCCGATGACGGCTTCCCCTTAGACATTGGTATTAACATTTTTATTTTAAAAAACATGCACTTAAAACATGTTTCCAGGATTCATCAAGCACTGTAGACCAAGGTCTGATGACAATGTCGGCAGCGATACCGCTGCCCTTTTACCACTAAGGCATGACGCCTGGCCGTAAAGGCGTGGGTCTGGCAGGCGCACTGGTAGCGGTAGGGGCGCGACTGCGCCTGGCCGATATCGAAACGGTGGGTAACCCGGGGTTCCAGCCCAAACAGGTCACGCATGACGGTCTGCCACTCCCGGCCATGGGGTTTCAAACGGGTGCCGTTGGCCAAGTGAAAGACCAGCCAGTGGGCCATTTCATGGGGGATCACCTCGTCGAAGAAGGCCATGCGGTTGGCCGCCATCAGCACGGGATTGAAGCGCAGCCCTTGTCTGCCCCAGTGGGCCTGCCCAGCCCCTGCGCCCTTCAGGTCGAACCAGACCCCGGGGGTCGGTAGCGTCGGATACACTTCCCGACAGCGGGCCAGCGCTTCCGCGACCCGTTCACGGGCGGCGGAAGCCAGCGCGGGTGGTGACAACGCTTCCAGCTCATCAGCAGGCCAGGAAGGCAGTGGTGTGGTGTTCATTAGTGATAAACTAACCGTCAAGATGTTGTTCGATTCAAGATACCCGATGAGGCTTTTCATGGCAGAGCGCAACAACGAGCCCCCCGCAACCGCTTCCGACAGCGTGCCACCCCAGCCGCTGCTGGAAGATGAGCAGCTGGACAGGCTGGACGACTTTCTCGATTCGGACCGCGTGGGCGAAGATGCCCTGGACCTGATCTCGGCCCATGGCTTCCTGGTGGCCCTGGCCGTGGCGCCCAGCGAACAGCCCCGCGATGCGTGGCTTGCCGAGCTCTTTCAGGGCGAGCCCAACTACCAGAACGACGCCGAACGCGACGAGGTCACGCACCTCCTCTGCCTGCTGCGTGATAACGCCATGGCGGTGCTGGAGCAAGGCGGTCTACCAGAGCTGCCCTTCGAGCTGACCCTGGATGGCCTGCCCGCCGAAGAGACCCCCATCGGAGACTGGTGCGCAGGCTTCATGGAAGGCGTGTTCAGCGACGAAAGCGCCTGGTTCCAGGAGGACGAAGAGGCTGCGGCCACCCTGCTGCTGCCCTTCATGCTGCTCTCGGGTCTGTTTGATGACGAACCCGACATGGCCGAGATGGCCAGCGACCAGGCCAATCAGGAAGCGCTGGTGGCCCAGCTACCCGAACTGGTGCTCGACCTCTACCTGCACTACCGCGTGCCCCCCGAGACGCCCAAACCCAAGCCCCGCAAGAAAACCCCTGCCAAGGGCAAAAAACGCAAGTAGCCGCTACTTGAGCCGCGTCACCAGGCCATCCAGCGCGCCATACACCCACTCCCGGGCGCGCTGCCACCAGGGCCGCGCGGCCCAGGCCTGGGCATCCACCTCGTCACTGGCAGCAAAATTGCGCTCGAACAGCTCGCGCACGTCGTTGGCGAAGGCAGCATCTTCCACCTCCTGATTGGCCTCCAGGTTCCAGTGCAGGTTCCAGTGGTCAAAGTTGCAGGAGCCCAGGCTCACCCAGTCGTCTGCCAAAGCAAACTTGGCATGAATGAAGGTTGGCTTGAATTCGAAGATGCGCACGCCTGCTTTCAGCAAGCTGTGGTAAAAGCGTTGGCCTGCGTAACGCACGCCGGGGTGGTCATGCTTGGCACCGGGTAGCAGCAGGCGAACGTCCACCCCGCGTTTGGCCGCGCGCACCAGCCGCCGACGCAGCGAAAAGGTCGGCACGAAATAGGGCGTACATAGCCACAGCCGTTGGCGAGACTGGTGGACCCGCGCGTAGAGTGAGTGCCGAATGGCCTGGTAGCGATAGCCACGACCCGAGATGACCCTGCCCCTGACACCCACTTCGTGCGGCTCGGCTACCCGCGCCTCCGGCAGTGCCAGACGCGGCCCTTGCGGGGACGCATAGCGGGTCAGCCGCGAACGCCACAAGCGACGAAACAGCGCCTCCCAATCGGCCACCACGGGCCCCTGGATCCGGGCGGCGATTTCGTACCAGGCCTCCAGGAATTCATCCACCGCGCCAAACCCGCCCGTGAAGGCTACCTCGCCATCCACCACCACGATCTTGCGATGGTCACGACTCAGGTTGCGTGCCAGCGAGTGGAAGCCAATCGGGTTGAACAGCTGCAAGGCCACACCTGCCTCCTGCAGCCGCTCACGATCTTCGCGGTCCAGCCCCATGGCGCCATAGCCATCCAGCAGTACATACACCTGCACGCCACGCGCGGCCGCAGCCACCAGCACATTGATCATCTGGTCGGCCAACTCACCCGACTCCATCAGATAAAGCTCTACGAAAACATAGTGCTGGGCCTGATGGACCGCATCGAACATGGCTGGCAGAAAGCGCGATGCTTCCGGCAGCAGAATCACACGGTTACCTTCTCGCCACGCGTACTGCATAGAGACTCCTTCTCTTGCGCCATGCCTGCAGGCCGCCTCAGCGGCTCAAGGAGCGGTGAACGTACAGGTCATAGCGGCTGGTTTTGCCTTCGATTGTATGCTGTGGCGCAGGACCTGCAATAGGCGGTGCCTTGCGCGGGCGCTTGACCACCACCCGGTGAGTGGCCACCGCCAGCGCCGCTTCCAGCAAGCGCGGGGCGTCATCGTCCGTTCCGGCCAGTTCACGAAACAAGCGCATTTCCTTCTTCACCAGCGCCGATTTCTCGCGATGGGGAAACATGGGGTCCAGATGCACGACCTGCGGGGTGAACTCGGCGCTGGCCACCAGCGCCGCCAGCGCCTCACAGGCATCGCCATGACGCAGCTGCATGCGCGCGGTGATGGGCGCCGTCTCGGCGTCCCTGGCCGCCCGGGCCAGGCCATCCTCCAGCAGCGCGGCAATGGCCTGCACGCGTTCGACCATCAGCACCTCGGCACCCAGGCTGGCCAACACGAACGCGTCACGCCCGAGCCCTGCCGTGGCATCCACGATGCTTGGCGTCACGCCTTTGGAAAGCCCGCACGCCTTGGCCACCAGCTGGCCGCGCCCACCGCCAAACTGACGCCGATGGGCCGCCTTGCCGGACACGAAATCGACGCTCAAGGGCTTGCCGTACTGGCGCTCGTCACCGACCAGCGCCAATCGGCCATCGCGCTCTTCCAGCGTCAGCCCCGCGGGCAGCGCTATCGGTGGGCGCGCCGAGCTCATGTCGGCTTTTTCCAGGCCACGTCGTTACGCAGGTAGACGGGCTGCGCTTCATGGGCGGCGACACCCAACCCTGCGTCCAGGTCCCGCGCGGCCAGCCAGGCCATCTCTTCGGCGCGCGGCTCCAGGTCGTCGCTGAGGTGCTGGGTCATGCCCACATGCACTGCCACATCGAAAGCGTCCCAAAGCGCAAAGCCCGAGCCGACCCCGACCCAGTCGGTTTCATCGGATGGCAGCCTAAAAGCGCCTGGGGCCAGTACTCGCTCATCGCTTTGCGGGCTGACCACGTCATTCAGGCAGTGCCAGCTGGCCACGTAAATTTCACCCATTCGGGCATCCAGCGCGGTCACCACATGGCGAAAGTGATAGCGGCGATGCACCTGCAGGGCCAGGGACTCCAACGTCGAGATACCCAGCAGCGGGCGCTCCAGGCCGAAGGCCAACCCCTGGGCCGCTCCGGCGGCAATGCGCAGGCCGGTAAAGGAGCCCGGCCCACGGCCAAACGCGACGGCGTCCAGCTGCCCGGGCACAATGGCGGCGGTAGCCAGCAGCTCGTCGACCATCGGCATCAAGCGTTTGGTATGGGCGCGCGGCGTCATTTCGTAACGCGCCAGGCACTCGGACTGATCACTCTCCTGACGCAGCAGCGCGGCAGAGCAGGCACTGGAGGAGGCATCCAATGCCAGAAGATATCGCGACGACATAACCGTGTGGCACTCCGAAAAAAATAGGCCGCCAGTATACCGTCTAGCGGCCTTGACGACGATGGCCCGCAGGGAACCTGCGGGCCATCGTCAGTCGAGCAGTCTTTGCCAGGCTCAGCTCAGCGCTTCTTTCACCTGGCGGGTGATATCGGCCACGCTGCCCACCCCTTCCACGCGGTGGTATTGAGGTGCAGCGGCCGGGTCCTCTTTGGCCCACTGCTGGTAGTACTCCACCAACGGAGCCGTTTGCTCGTGGTACACCGACAGACGGTTGCGCACGGTAGACTCCTGATCGTCTTCCCGCTGGATCAGGGCTTCCCCGGTGACATCGTCCTTGCCCGGCTCTTTGGGCGGATTGTGGTCAATGTGGTAGACACGGCCCGAGGCGGGGTGAACGCGGCGTCCGGCCAGACGGCTGACGATCTCTTCGTCCGGCACGGCGATTTCCAGCACGTGATCGAGCTTCACGCCGCCTTCTTTCATGGCATCGGCCTGGGGAATGGTGCGGGGGAACCCATCAAACAGGAAGCCGTTGGCGCAGTCCGGCTGGCTGATGCGCTCCTTGACCAGGTCGATGATGATTTCGTCGGACACCAGCCCACCACTGTTCATGATCTCCTTGACCTTGAGCCCCAGCTCAGTGCCGTCCTTGATGGCGGTGCGCAGCATATCCCCGGTGGAAATTTGGGGAATCTTGAACTGCTCACAAATAAACTGAGCTTGAGTCCCCTTCCCCGCGCCGGGGGCACCCAACAGGATTAAACGCATGGCACTGCTCCTTGAATGTTCGTACTTGATTGGTGGTGATCGAATAAATCAATGAATCGACAATAACCGTGCCGTTCAGGCGACACAACTCCCCAAAAGCCTGAAAGGCCGATTATTTTGCGTTTTTTCAAGCGAAAACAGCAAAGTGGCGATGGCTAGTACTTTGGTCACGCTGGTTTACTGCTGACGCCATAGAAACACAAGCGGCGCCCATGGGGGCGCCGCTTGTGGCTTGCTCGTGGTCTGATTACAGCAACAGACGACGGATATCGGTGAGCACGTCTGCCAGGAAGGCAGTGAAGCGTGCCGCATCGGCACCGTTGATCGCCCGGTGGTCATAGGAGAGCGACAGCGGCATCATCAAGCGCGGCTGGAAGGCACTGCCATCCCACACCGGCTTCATTTGCGCTTTCGACACGCCCAGGATCGCCACTTCAGGCGCATTGACGATAGGCGTGAAGGCCGTGCCACCGATCGAGCCCAGGCTCGAAATGGTGAAGCAGCCACCGGTCATCTCGTCGCGCTTGAGCTTCTTGGTCTGCGCTTTCTTGCCCAGCTCTGCCATTTCCTTGGCAATCTCGATCAAGGATTTCTTGTCGGCATCGCGCAGTACGGGCACCATCAGGCCATCCGGCGTATCCACCGCGATACCGATATGCACGTACTTCTTCCAGACCAGCGTATCGCCGTCGCCTTTCAGGCTGACGTTGAACTGCGGGTACTTGCGCAGTGCAAAGGCACACGCCTTGACCA
Source organism: Halomonas sp. KM007 (assembly GCF_050709225.1). NCBI lineage: Bacteria > Pseudomonadati > Pseudomonadota > Gammaproteobacteria > Oceanospirillales > Halomonadaceae > Halomonas > Halomonas sp. KM007. The sequence continues at coordinate 1,197,400 of NZ_CP136131.1, forward strand.
AAAACGGCAGCGGCGTGAGCTTCGCCCCCTGGGCTTCGGCCTCGGCCTTCATCGCCTTGCGGAAGTCTTCCAGCTCGGTGATATCGGCTTCGTCGAACTGGGTGACGTGAGGCACGTTGAGCCAACTGCGATGCAGATTGGTCGCCCCCATCTTGAGCAGGCGGCCCATCGGCTTCTCTTCCACTTCACCGAACTGGCTGAAGTCGACTTCCGGCACGGCAGGAATACCCGCGCCACCTGACGCTGCTGGTGCGGCGGCCTGGGCGCTGCCCTGGTTGGCTATCACCTGCTTGACGTAGGCCTGCACGTCTTCCTTGAGCACGCGCTCTTTCGGGCCGCTGGGCTTCACCAGCCCCAGGTCGACACCCAGCTCGCGGGCCAGCATGCGTACCGCCGGGCCAGCATGTACCAGCTTGCCGTCACGGGGCTTGTGCGCTGCCATTTGCGCTTCTGGGCTCGGCGTGCCGCCACTGGCCGCAGGCTTGGCGCTGGCCGGGCTGGCACTGCTTTGCGATGCCTTTTCAGGCGCCGCTTTCTTCGGCGCGGCCTTCTTGGCGCCCGCCACTTCCATGTAGCCAATCACGTCGCCTTCAGAGACGGTATCGCCCTCCTTGACGGTCAGCTCGACGAGTTTGCCCTTGTAAGGGCTGGGCACGTCCATGGAAGCCTTGTCGGACTCCAGGGTGATCAGCGGGTCTTCGACGTCGACTTCGTCGCCTACCGACACGCCAATCTCGATGATGGGCACGTCTGCAGAGCCGGAAAGATCCGGCACGCGGATCTCCTTGCGCTCTGGCTCACCGCTGCCACTCTCTTCTTCAGCCGCTTCTTCTTCGGCGGGTTCGCTGGCAGGGGCAGGCTGTTCGGCCTTGGCAGGCTCTTCGTCGGCAGCGTCATCGCCACCGGCGATTTCCATCTTGCCGATGACATCGCCTTCCGACACGGTATCGCCTTCCTTGACGGTCAAGGAGACGATTTTTCCGCTATGCGGGCTGGGCACGTCCATGGAAGCCTTGTCGGACTCCAGCGTGATCAGCGTGTCTTCGGCGTTGACGTCGTCGCCTTCGCCAACGGCCACTTCGATGATCTCGACGTTGTCGGAACCACCCAGGTCAGGCACCTTGATATCAACGGTCTGCTTGCCACCACTGGCTTTTTTCGCTGCCGGTGCAGGGGCCTTTTCCTGCCTGGGCGCAGGCGCTTCCTCGGCGGCACTGTCAGCCTTGGCTTCCGGTTCGGCATCGCCGCTACCTTCCACTTCCAGCTCGACGATATCGTCGCCCTCGGAGACCTTGTCGCCCTCTTTCACCAACACTTTGACCACCTTGCCGCCTGTCGGGGCCGGTACATCCATGCTGGCTTTGTCGGATTCCAGAGTGATCAGGGTGTCTTCCGCTTCAATGACGTCGCCTTCTGACACCGCAATCTCGATGATTTCGACATCGGTATCGCCACCGATATCGGGAACTTTGATGATTTCGCTACTCAAGGTCGCGCTCCTTCCAAATCGGATCGAGCCGGCGGGCAGTGGCCCGCCGGGCAGCGGTTTAGCTGGTCAGCGGGTTCGGCTTGTTGGCATCGATGCCGTACTTCTTCAGCGCTTCACCAACGTGCTTGCGATCAATCTCACCGCGATCGGCCAGCGCGCGCAGCGCCGCAACGGTCACGAAGTAGCGATCCACTTCGAAGAAGTGGCGCAGCTTCTCGCGGGTATCGGAACGGCCAAAGCCATCGGTGCCCAACACGGTGTAGTCGCTGGGTACCCAGGCGCGTACCTGGTCCGCATACAGCTTCATGTAGTCGGTAGAGGCAATCACCGGGCCATCACGACCTTCCAGGCACTGGGTGACGTGAGGCTTGCTGGCCTCGGCGTCCGGGTTCAGGAAGGCTTCGCGCTCCAGCAGCAGCGCTTCGCGGCGCAGCTCGTTGAAGCTGGTGACGCTCCAGATATCGGCCCCGATGCCCCAGTCGTTGGTCAGCAGTTCGGCAGCGGCTTCGACTTCACGCAGGATGGTGCCCGACCCCAGCAGCTGAACGCGGCCTTTGTCACCCTGAGTCTCCTTGAGCAGATACATGCCCTTGACGATATCGTCGACGGGGACGTTCTCGAGCTCGGGGTGCTCGTAGTTCTCGTTCATGACGGTGAGGTAGTAGAAGCACTTCTCTTTGTCCGTGAACATGCGCTTCAGACCATCCTGCACGATGACCGAGACTTCGTGAGCATAAGTCGGGTCGTAGCTGCGGCAGTTGGGGATGGTAGACGCCTGGATCAGGCTGTGACCATCCTGGTGCTGCAGACCTTCGCCGTTCAGCGTGGTGCGCCCGGCGGTACCGCCGACCATGAAGCCGCGTGCCTGCAGGTCGCCTGCGGCCCAGGCCAGGTCACCGATACGCTGGAAGCCGAACATCGAGTAGTAGATGTAGAACGGCAGCAGCGTGACGTTGTTGTTGCTGTAGGAAGTGGCGGCCGCAATCCACGCGGACATGGCGCCAGCTTCGGAGATACCCTCTTCGAGAACCTGACCTTTCTGGTCCTCGCGGTAGTACATGATCTGGCCTTTATCGACCGGCTCGTACTTCTGACCTTCCGAGGTGTAGATACCCAGCTGACGGAACATGCCTTCCATACCGAAGGTACGCGCTTCGTCGGGGATGATCGGTACGACCTGCTTGCCCAGCTGCTTGTCCTTCACCAGGCCGTTCAGGATACGCACGAAGGCCATGGTGGTAGAGATTTCGCGGCCTTTGGAACCGCCCATCTGGGAAGCAAACGTCTTGTCTTCCAGGCTGGGGATTTCCAGCGCTTCGAAATCGCTGCGGCGGCTCGGCAGGTAGCCGTTGAGACGCTCGCGCTGCAGGTGCATGTACTTGAGCTCGGGAGAGTCTTCTTCCGGCTTGTAGTACGGGACCTCCTTGAGCTGTTCGTCGGTCAGCGGAATGCCGAAGCGGTCGCGGAATTTCTTCAGCGCTTCGTATTCCATGCTCTTGACCTGGTGCGCTTCGTTGGCCGCTTCGCCATCGCCGCTGCCCATACCGTAACCTTTGACGGTATGTGCCAGGATCACCGTGGGCTTGCCGTTGGTGGTGTTGACCGCCTCGTGATAGGCCGCATAGACCTTGAACGGGTCGTGACCGCCACGGTTGAGCTTCCAGATGTCTTCGTCGGTGAGGTCCTTGACCATCGCTTCGGTTTCCGGGTACTTGCCGAAGAAATGCTCGCGGGTGTAAGCGCCACCGTTGGCCTTGTAGTTCTGGTACTCGCCGTCGACCGCTTCGTCCATGCGCTTCTGAAGGATACCTTTCTTGTCCTTCTCGAACAGCGGATCCCAGTGACGACCCCACACCACCTTGATGACGTTCCAGCCGGCACCGCGGAAGACGCCTTCGAACTCGTCCATGACGCGGGAGTTGCCGCGTACCGGGCCGTCCAGACGCTGCAGGTTGCAGTTGATGACGAAGATCAGGTTGTCCAGGTTTTCGCGGCCAGCCAGCGAGATGGCACCCAGCGATTCCGGCTCGTCGCACTCGCCGTCGCCCATGAAGCACCAGATCTTGCGGTCTTTCATGTCTTTCAGTTCACGGTGATGCAGGTACTTCATCACGTGAGCCTGATAGATGGCCTGAATCGGGCCAAGACCCATGGATACCGTGGGGAACTGCCAGTAGTCAGGCATCAGCCAGGGGTGGGGGTAAGACGACAGGCCGTCACCATCCACTTCACGACGAAACTTGTCCATCTGCTCTTCGGTCAGACGGCCTTCCAGGTAGGAACGTGCGTAGATACCCGGTGCCACGTGGCCCTGGATATAGATCAGGTCGCCTTCGAAATCACCCTTGGGGGCGCGGAAGAAGTGGTTGAAGCCCACATCGTACAGCGTGGCCGACGACATGAAACTTGCAATGTGACCACCCAGCCCAGGATTGGCACGGTTGTTTCGAATGACCTGAGCAATGGCGTTGTAACGGATCAGGGAGCGAATGCGACGCTCCATGAACAGATCGCCAGGCATCGGGGCTTCGCGATGAACCGGTATCGTGTTGCGGTGGGGGGTTGTCACCGAGAAGGGCACCTTCATCCCGTCCCGGCGCAGGCGATCCGCCAAGCGGGTCATCAGGTAGCGGGCGCGATCTTCGCCCTCACGATCCAGTACCGATTCCAGGGATTCCAGCCACTCCGTGGTTTCGACCGGATCGAGATCTTCTCTTGTCTCCAGACTCATAGAGGTCTCTCCGAATGACGATAAATGACAATGAGCCCCGCCAACCCTTCGGGCCTGGGGCGGCTGCGGTGTTTGGCCACCACAGGCCTGTGAATAGCCGACGCGATGCATCGAGCAGGGGATTTTCACCCTACATTCAATGAGCTACGCTTTCATGAATGTAGTTAAGCTACAGGTATTTGGTAAAAATTAGCCTTTTGTATATGCGAAGATACCGCAAAGTCGCCACGCTGCCAATTCCGGCACGCCGCAAAAAGCCATCGAAAACAAACTATTGCACTGCAACATAAGCGCTTTATAGGACCTTGGTCGCTACGACTTAGGATACCTTCGTGTAACCAAACTACCGTTTCATTTGTTGCTAAAAGAACCACTTATTCGCCACGTTTCACCGTGTCATGGGTGGCCGCCATCAAGCGCTGGCGGAAATAGGCCCAGTCGAAGGCGGGGCCGGGGTCGGTCTTGCGCAAAGGTGCTACATGGGCATGGCTGGTGATCCGCTCAGCGGTCAATGCCGGGTAACACGCCATCAGCCAGTGCGTGGCCTCGACCAGTGACGCATACTGCGCCTTGCTGAACGGTGTCTGGTCATCGCCTTCCAGCTCGATTCCCACGGAGAAGTCGTTCAAGCGTGTCCGCCATGCCTGCGTAGCCGGGTCCCACCAGCGCGATTGCCCGGCGTGCCAGGCGCGCTGGTCGACGTCGACGAACTGAACGCACTCGCCATCGCGGCGAATCAGCAGATGCGCCGACACCCGCAGGTGCGCAATAGTGGCGAAGAAAGGGTGTGCGTCGGGCACCAGCCGATTGGTGAACAGCGCCTCGATGGCGTGACCCGAGAATTGCCCGGGGGGCAGGCTGATCGCGTGAAGCAACAGCAGCGACACTTCGTGCTCGGGCCGCGCATCCTGGTTGGGTGACACGACCTGCCGAGCTTTGGCCCACTGGCCGCGGGATGCGAGTTGGTTCATTCGGCTTACTTGCTCCTCTACGTTAGCGTTGTGTTTCACTATAATGCCTTTCACCCAAGATCACGCTTCGAGAACCCACTGCTATGCATTATCAAACCGCGCTTGATGAAGAGATTCGCACCTGCGTTCCCCGCTGGCTGGCGGAAGACCTGGGCACCGGGGACATCACTGCACTGCTGATCCCTGAGAGCCAGTGGGCCACCGCCAAGGTGATCACCCGCGAACCGGCGGTACTCTGTGGTGTTGCCTGGGTCGAGGAAATTTTCCGCTGTCTGGACGAGCGCGTCACGCTGCGCTGGCAGGCCAGCGATGGCGACATGCTGGAGGCCCAGCAGTGTTTTCTGGAGCTCGAAGGCCCCGCCCGCAGCCTGCTGACCGGCGAGCGCGCTGCGCTGAACATTCTGCAGACGCTGTCTGCCACGGCCACCGCCACTCGCCGCTATGTAGACCTGATCGAAGGCACCGGCGTACGCCTGCTGGACACCCGCAAAACGCTGCCGGGGCTACGCTTGGCACAAAAGTACGCGGTCACCTGTGGCGGTGGCCATAATCACCGCCTGGGCCTGTGGGATGCCTTCTTGATCAAGGAGAATCACATCGCAGCCTGTGGTGGCATTCAGGCCGCCGTGGCGCAGGCCCGCAAACTGGCCAGCGACGTACCGGTGGAAGTGGAAGTCGAAACCTTCGAAGAGCTGGACCAGGCGCTGGCAGCGGGCGCCGATATCGTCATGCTGGACAATTTCGACATCGAAGACCTGCACGTAGCGGTAGAGATCAATGGGGGACGCGCCACCCTGGAAGCCTCCGGCAACGTCGATGACACAACGCTGAAAGCCATTGCCGACACCGGGGTGGACTGCATTTCCAGCGGCGCGCTCACCAAGGATGTGGCCTCCGTCGACCTGTCGATGCGCATCACCCAGACCTTCAACGTTTGATCGTCAGGTTTCCACCGCGCTGAGCTGCTTCACCAACCGGTAGCGCTGAAGCATTTCACCGCTGCGCTCGACCCACTGCTCGCCGAGGTTATCGTAGCCACGGCGCTGCAGTCGTTCGAGCAGCATCCGGCTGGCTTCGATCTCTACCTGCGAAACGCTATGCTCCAGCAGAATGCGCTCGGCATGGATCAACAGCGTGGTGCCGATGCCACGCCCCGCCAGTGATGGCCAGACGTAGAGCGTTTCAATGCGCCCGCCGCTCACGTCCAGCTCGAGAAAGCCAACGCAGCGGCCATCGCAGGCGGCCACCAGCGTTGTGTAGAGCGTCTGACGCGCCGCCCAGGCAGTGGCTTCACGGGGCAGTGCTTGCGCCCAGGCACGCCGCTCGGCCAGCCCATAATGATTGGCCGCGCCTTGCATGACGGCGTGATAGAACACCTCGGCCTGGTCGGCGGCGTCCTTGGCCAGCGCCGCGCGATACGTGACGCGGGCCGTTGGCGTGGCCGCCGGTGAAGAAGGATCGATGTTTGACATGCGTTGCCTCAATGGGATGACGCTGGCCGTCAAGCGCAGCGCTGTGTCGGTTCCGTTGGCTAGTCTATACTCATCGCCCTGGCGGGCAACCCATGCCAGCCGAGCTTGAATTCATCGAACGTGCGGCGCCATGTCACCACGCAACAGTGCGCTCACACGCAACAGTGCGCTCACACGCAAAAGGGAGTGCCATGCACGATCCTCGGGGCCTTGGGCCGTTTTCGATCACGCCCATTGGCCATATCATCAGCGACTACTCGGACAAGTTCGGCGTGCCTCGCCAGCCTGGCCTGGCCCCGGCCGCCAATGCTCGCCTGGTACTGGCCCACCCTTTCGACGACCCACTGACCGTGCGCGGACTGGAAGACTTCAGCCACCTGTGGGTATCGTTCATCTTTCACCAAAGTCCCGAGCGCTGGTCGCCCCTGGTACGCCCGCCCAGGCTGGGGGGGAACCGCAAAGTGGGCGTCTTCGCCAGCCGCAGCACCCATCGCCCCAATCGGCTGGGGTTGTCGCTGGTTGCACTCTCCGGCATCGAGACCGGGCCCGGCGTGACGCTTCACCTGGCGGGCTGTGATCTGGTCAGCGGCACCCCCGTGGTGGACATCAAGCCCTATCTGCCCTGGGCAGAGGCCGTCCCCAGCGCTCAGGCGGGATTTGCCCCCCAACCGCCGGAAACGGTGGCCGTGGTGTTCTCGCCAGAGGCTCACGGCGCACTGTCCGAGCGGCAAGATGGCACGTCGCTGCGGGCGCTGATCGAGCAGGTGCTTGGCCAAGACCCACGCCCCGCCTATCAGCGGGGCGGACAGGCCGAACGTCTTTACGGGGTGCGCCTGCGCAATGTCGATGTGCGCTTTCGGGCGCTGACCGCCGCCGAAAACGACACCACCACCCTGGAGGTGGTGGCGATAGAGCCCGAAGACCGCAAGTGACCATGGCGCCAGCGAGCGGCCCCATGGCAAGCCTGACGGATCAGGCGGGGAAGGTGATACCCAGGCGACGGCCGACTTCTTCATAGGCCTCGATGACCCCGCCCAACCCCTGACGGAAGCGGTCCTTATCGAGCTTCTCACGGGTATTGGCATCCCACAGGCGGCAGCCATCCGGGGAGAACTCGTCGCCCAGCACGACTTCGCCCTTGAAGAGACCGAACTCCAGCTTGTAGTCCACCAGCAGCATGTCGCCCTCGGCGAACAGCTGCTTGAGGATGTGGTTCACCTTGAAGGTGAGCGCCTTCATCTTGCTCAGCTGTTCCGGCGTGGCCCAGCCAAAGGTTTCAGCCAGCGACTCGTTGATCATTGGGTCGCCCTTTTCGTCGTTCTTCAGGAACAGTTCGAAGGTAGGCGGATTGAGCGCAATGCCCTCTTCCACGCCCAGACGCTTCACCAGTCCACCCGCAGCGATATTACGCACGACACACTCGACGGGAATCATCTCCATCTTCTTGACCAGACTTTCGGTATCGGAAATCTGCTTTTCGAAGTGGGTGGGAATGCCGCCCTCTTCCAGACGCTGCATGATGTAGGCATTGAAAATGTTGTTCACCATGCCTTTACGGGCGAGCGCCTCTTTCTTCTTGCCATCGAAGGCACTGGTATCGTCACGAAAGTGCAGTACCAGCAAGTCAGGGTCGTCAGTGGTGTATACGGATTTTGCCTTACCGGCGTAGAGTTCCTGGCGCTTTTCCATGGGGGCTCCGTCTAAAATCGAGGTCTAAGAGTTAACGTAAGTAGCCGGAGACACGCTCAAGCAACTCGCGCTGATCGTCAGCGCTAAAACTACGCTCGCTGGCGTTGATGGCACGCAGTACGGTCTGGTTGCCCTCCGGCTGGAGCACGAGGCGAATATTCTGAGACATGCGGCGCACGTCCTGACTGAACACGATCTGCAGCGGGTTACGCCCACGCTCGGTCTCGGTCATGTACTCGACCAGGAACTCGTAGTCATCAGCCGAGGCCTCAAGCAGGTCACGCTGACCTTCCTGAGTGAAGTCCAGTGCCAGGTAATGGTTCATTTCGGCCCACACGCGCTCGATGGGCTGCGGAATCAGCACTTCCCACTCATCGCCCTGCTGACGCATTTGCAACGTTTGCTCACTGGCAAGACGTTGAGCGGTCCAGGAGGATGCGCTGGCCGTTGCGCTACGCGCACCGAGGTACTGCTCCAACGCGGCCACACAGCTCTCGACACTCTGGCCACCCTGCTCACAGCGCACTTCGCTGCTGCCGGCACGCAGTGCGCTCTGCAAGCGCAACGTGGCTTGAGGCGTGACGATGACGCCCTGAGTAGCGCTGCTTTCCTGAACGCCCAACTGGCGACTGCGCACGAATGCCTCGAGCTGCGGCCATACCGCGCCCGTATCCGCCGCGACTACCAACCATACCTGATCACCCGCCTGGCGACGCTCGACGTACTCAGGCTCCAGCCCACTGCCCAGTGCCAGCGACTGAGGAGGCCCAATACGCGCTGCTTCATCGACACGAGCACCTTGAAGCCCCGCCTGAGGAATCGGCATGGCATCACGATAACGCTGAGCATTGCGCGTTTCCGGCAAAACGAGAGGCGGCGCTGGGGCGGCTTCGGTGTAGTCCAGGTTGCGGTCGTGGTAGTAACCGTCACGCGCACAGCCCGCCAGCGTGACGGTTGCGGCCAGCGCCAGCGGAATCCATTTCAGCGCACGTTTTTCTAGCACAGAGCTCATCAAGCCACCTTAACAGTCAACAGGTCATTTACCCGGCAAGGCACCTTGTCACCGGGTAGCAAATGCGTTCGCAGCGCCTGGGGTTACTCCTTGATCACACCCGCCAGTTGCAGCGCTTCGTTTACCGTACCGTGATACTTTTCGGACAGCCAGGTCAGCGGCAGACGAATGCCCTGCTCCATGTACCCCATACGGTTCAGGGCCCATTTGACGGGGATCGGGTTGGACTCGACACCCAGATTGGTATGCAGCGGCATCAGGCGCGTATTGATCTGATGGGCCTTGTCGGCATCCCCCGCCACCGCGGCGACACACAGCTCGTGCATCGCCTTGGGCGCCACATTGGCGGTGACCGAAATGTCGCCATGTCCGCCCATCAGCATGAAATCACAAGCCGTGGCATCGTCACCGGAGTAGAGCATGAAGCCGCTGCCTTTCAGGCGAGAGATTAGATCCTCGGCGCGCTCAAGGTTCCCGGTGGCATCCTTCAAGCCGATGATGTTGTCCACCTCGGCCAGGCGAATCACGGTTTCGTTGTAGAGATCCGAGCAGGTGCGCCCCGGCACGTTATAAAGAATGACCGGTAGTTTGCTGCCCTTGGCCACCGCCTTGAAGTGCTGGTACAGGCCTTCCTGAGTAGGCTTGTTATAGTAAGGGCACACGGAGAGGCAGTAGTCGGCGCCTACTTCGCTGGCATAGCGCGCCAGCTCGACCGCTTCGGAGGTGGCATTCGCGCCGGTACCGGCAATGACCGGAATACGCCCATTGACCTCTTCCACGACGCTACGGATCACATCGAAGTGCTCGGCAAACGACATGGTGGTGGGCTCACCGGTGGTGCCAGCGGCCACGATAGCGTCGGTACCGTTCTCGAGATGGAAGTTCACCAGGCGACGAAGCGCCTCCCAGTCGATGTCGCCATTGACCTTCATCGGCGTCGCCAGGGCGACAATGCTGCCTGTGATCATCCGTATTTTCCTCACCTGCAAAAAGTGGAGCTCGACCGGCCAAGCGGGGTGGCATGGTCCATGATCGAGTAAAAGACGCGGCGCGGATACCTCGAAGGACACGATGACCCCGCCTGTAAAAAGCAAATGGTACTCAGGCGATTCGAGCCTGTACAGCGTAAAGCACGTAGAGTTTACCACCGAGACTTGCCAAACCAGAACGATTCGCTTTGACAGCACGGCGGCGCATGCGTGTAATCTTGGTGAACCCCTATCTGTGAGGAGCTTGTATGTCACTCGAAATTGGCCAACCCGTTCCCGACTTTTCGGCCAGCGCCACTGGCGAAACCACCATTACGCTGTCCGAACTGCGCGGCCAGCAGGTGGTGATATTTTTCTATCCCAAGGCCAGCACACCGGGCTGCACCACCGAAGGTGGCGACTTTCGTGATCGCAAGGCGGCCTTCGATGCCGCGAACACCGTAGTCATCGGCGTTTCTCGAGACGGCCTGCGCGCCCAGGAGAATTTCAAGGCGAAGCAGGACTTCAATTTTGCGCTGATCTCGGACAAGGGCGAAGCGGTCTGTCAGCTGTTTGACGTCATCAAGCTGAAGAAGATGTACGGCAAGGAGCACCTGGGCGTCGAGCGCAGCACGTTTCTCATCGACAAGGACGGCAAGCTGGCCAAAGCGTGGCGTGGCGTCAAGGTGCCCGGTCATGCGGAAGAGGTGCTGGCAGCAGCTCAAGCACTGCACGCCGAATAACCGGCCCTGAAGGCTCGTTGAGCCATGGCACCGGGACAGCATCCGGTGCCACTTGGCAAGCCCTCGTCAATCGGCCTTCAGCTCTATCTGCTCACGCAGCTCCTGATGCTCCTCCAGCCCTCTGGGCCAGGCAAAGACCAGCGCCTTGAGCAGAGTCGCCAACGGAATGGCGAAAAAGACCCCCCAAAACCCCCAGATGCCGCCAAAGAACAGCACGGCCACGATGATCGAGACCGGGTGGATGTTATTGGTCTCGGAAAACAGCACCGGCGCCAGCACGTTGCCATCCAGGGCCTGGATGATGCCGTAGGCCAGCAGCACGTAGGCAAACTGCTCGCTCACGCCGAAGTGGAAGACCGCCACCGCCGCCACGGGAATGGTGGCCACCGCAGCGCCGATGTAAGGCACCAGCACGGACAAGCCCACCAGCACGGCCAACAGCGCCGTATAAGGCAGCCCAAACAAGGAAAAGGTCAGGTACGAGACCGTACCGACAATGACGATTTCGATGGCCTTGCCTCGGATGTAGTTGGCGATCTGGCGATCCATCTCCTGCCAGATACGCGTCAACAGCGAGCGCTTTTGCGGCAGCAGCGAGAGCGCAAACCCCACCAGCGCCTCGCGATCCTTGAGCATGAAAAACACCAGAATGGGCACCAGCACCAGATAAATGATCAACAACATCACGTTACCCAGCGACGACAGCGACAGCGTCAAGACGCGCTGCCCTACCTGGCTGATCTCGCGTCCGGCCACCCCGATCCAGCTCTGCATCTGATCAGGCGTGACCAGGTTGGGGAAGCGCGCCTGCAGCTCATCCAGCCATATCTGCGCCGTGGCAAACATGCGTGGCGTCTCCTGCACCAGCCCCACCAGCTGGTTCCATATCAACGGCATCAGGATGAACGCCATGGTCAGCAACACGCTGACGAAGGCCACGAACACGATGATGACCGCCAACAGGTGAGGCACACCTCGCCGAGTCAGCCCGTTGACCAGCCCCTGTAGCAAAAACGCCAGCACCAATGAGGTGAAGAACGGCGCCAGCATGCGTCCAAACATGATGATGGCCGCCAACCCTGCGATCAGCACCACCAGCAGAACCAGTGCTTCTTCATCGGAAAAATAGCGTTCGATCCAGCTCCTGAGAATGGCGCGCATGGTCATGAGCAAGCCACCCCGGCTTTGCGTAGCCAGAACACGTAGATCTCGCCCTGCTGGGCTCTGGCTTCCAATCGATGGTCACTCAGCTCGGCGAAGGAAGCGACGTCGCGCCAGGAGCCCGCATCGGTGGCACGAATCTCCAGCAGCTGCCCGGCAGACAAGCCAGCCAGCGCCTGCTTGGCTTTCAACAGCGGCAACGGGCAGTGCAGCCCGGTAGCGTCCAGTACCGCATCGGGCTCTACCCCCTCGGCCAGCGCGGATGCTATTTGCTCAGACATACCCTCTCCCTAGTGAAAGCGCTATCACACATGACGAAAACAGCTCATCGCTACATAACCGCCGTATTGTTGCATACACTGTTCGGACGATGACCAACCTGACTCGATTTAACGGCACTTCCTTGCCCGAATCAATGTCACACGCTGTGTTTGCAGCGACGCATTTGCAACAACTGCTGCAACAACTGCAGCAACCAACCACCACGAGGGATGCCATGGCGCACCTTAAGACTGCTACGCCACGCCTGGCCTGCGTACTGGCCCTGCTGCTGGGCACTGCTGGCCTCAGCGCGCCAGCGCATAGCAGCGACAGCTACCAGCTGCCCACTTTGGGAGGGACCTCTACCTCGGTGAGCAACGAGGAGTATCGCCTGGGCCGTGCCTGGCTGCGCCAGTTCAGGGCCCATGCACCCCAGTGGCAGGACCCCATCGTCAACGACTACCTGGAAAGCCTGGTGGCCAGGCTGGCGCCCCATAGTCAGCTGGGCAGTCTGCAGACGACCACCGTAATGGTCGATAACCGCTCGCTCAACGCCTTTGCCGTGCCCGGTGGTGTGGTAGGTATCAACTCGGGGCTATTTGCCTTTGCCGAGGATGAAGGCGCCTTCATTTCCGTCATCGCCCACGAGCTGGGGCACCTCTCCCAGCGCCACTTTGCGCGCGGCAGCGCCCGGGCAGAACAGACGCAACTGCCCGCCATGGCCGCCATGCTGGCGGGCATGCTGATTGCCGCCAGCGGCGGTGGCGATGCCGGTATCGCCACCGCCATGGGCTCCCAGGCGGCACTGATTCAGGACCAGCTCAGCTATTCGCGGCGCTTCGAGCAGGAAGCCGACCGTGTGGGCCTGCAAGCCATGGCCGCCGCCGGTTACGACCCCGAAGCCATGGTGCGCATGTTTGGTGCCATGCAGCGCATGGCGCGCCTGCAGGGCGGCACGCCCCCGGAATTTCTGCTGACCCACCCGGTCTCCGACAGCCGCTTGAGCGATGCTCAGGCACGGGCAGCACAGCTCAGCGTCGCCAACCGTTATACCAGCGACACGCTGTACGACATGATGCGCGCCCGGGCACTGCTCAGCATTCATCGTAACAGCCCTCAACAAGCAGCTTCTCGCCTCACGCAAGAGGGCGCCGAGGAGCCCGCCCTGCGCTACGTCTCGGCCCTGATCGATGCGCAAAACGGCCAGACCGATCAGGCGCTCCAGACCCTGGATCGGTTGGCCAGCGAGCTGCCGGACTACGCCATGCTGCCCGCCTCGGCCGCCCAGGTAGCCCTGCAGGCCCAGCGCTACGACGATGCCATCCAGCGCAGTCAGCGGCTGCTGCGACTGATGCCCAACTACCTCCCCGCCCAGCTCACCCTGGCAGAAGCGCAGCTGCAACGCGACCCCCAGGCAGCCTACACGCTGTTGCGAGAGGTCACGGCGCGCCACCCGGACAACCCTCAGGGGTTCAACCTGCTGGCGGAAGCGGCTGGCCGCAGTGGCCACAATGCCTGGGGGCACCTGGCCCGCGCCGAGCATTTGCAGCTCACCGGCAGAATGGATAGCGGTATTCGCCAACTGGGCATCGCCCGAGACGCTGCCCAGCAGGAGAACGACCAGCAGGCGCTGGCGCGCATCGAGCAGCGCCGCGAGGCGTTCATCGAATACCGAGAGGCGCTGGAAAGGTTTTAGCCGCGCTGCCCAGCCAAATACGACTAGGCCCGGCGCCAAAGGGCGCCGGGCCTAGTGCATTCACGCCAGGCAGAGCCTATGCGTTGAAGTTCAGCATCCGCTCCAGCGGCTTGAGCGCCTGCTGACGCAAGGCCGCATCGACGAAAATTTCGCCGCTGCCTTCCCGCAGCGCGCCCGCCAGGTTATCCAGCGCGTTCATCGCCATCCACGGGCAGTGAGCACAGCTACGGCAGGTGGCCCCATTGCCTGCGGTCGGCGCTTCGAACAGCGTCTTGCCCGGCACGGCCTGCTGCATCTTGAAGAAGATGCCGCGGTCGGTGGCCACGATCAGCTTTTCGTTGGGCAGGGTTTTCGCCGCCTTGATCAGTTGCGAGGTGGAACCCGCCACATCGGCCAGCTTGACGACGGCCTCCGGCGACTCCGGGTGCACCAGCACGGCGGCATCTGGGTAGAGGCGCTTTAGATCCTCGATACCTCTCGCCTTGAACTCCTCGTGCACGATGCAGGCACCGTCCCACATCAACATGTCGGCGCCGGTTTTTTTCTGGATGTAGCCCCCCAGATGCTTGTCGGGTGCCCAGAGAATTTTTTCCCCGTTGGCCTGCAGGTGTTCGATCACTTCGACGGCGATCGAGGAGGTCACGACCCAGTCGGCACGCGCCTTGACGGCCGCCGAAGTGTTGGCGTAGACCACCACCGTGCGATCCGGGTGGGCGTCGCAAAACGCGCTGAATTCGTCGATGGGGCAGCCGATATCCAGTGAGCAGGTGGCCTCCAGAGTGGGCATCAGCACCCGCTTTTCCGGGGAGAGGATCTTGGCCGTCTCACCCATGAAGCGCACCCCGGCCACCACCAGAGTGGTGGCGTCGTGACGAGCGCCAAACCGGGCCATTTCGAGGGAGTCTGCCACACAGCCACCGGTCTCTTCGGCCAACTGCTGAATGGCGTCGTCGGTATAGTAATGCGCCACAAGCACGGCGTTGTTCGCCTTGAGCAACTGCTTGATCTCAGCCACTCGCGCTTCGTCTTCCGCCGGGATGCGCGTTGGGCAGTACGGGCTGGGAAGCGGTGCCTCCAGCGCCACTTGAGAAGTCAGAATAGTCATCGTGTCTACCACTGTGACGAACAGGGAATCCCCCCGTTAAACACCAGTTGCGACGTATGCGCTCCGCATGCGCCGCCCTCGGGGCAACTGGCCGCTGCGTCTGTCGCACTCGCCGGTTGCCGATCTGGCCTGCTACTGCGGGCCAGCGCTGCCGAGCATGATCGACAGCCAAATCCACACATCGTTACAGGTCCATTGTGGTGGACAAGTATTGCCTGCTGCAAGCAGAACCGCACGCTGCAGTGCGGCATGGTTTGCCGATGCACCCTGCCCATCGCCAGTCCAGAACGCGCATAGCAGAACGCCCCTGGCAGCAAGCTACCAGGGGCGTTGAATTTGGTGGGTCGTGTAGGATTCGAACCTACGACCAATTGATTAAAAGTCAACTGCTCTACCAACTGAGCTAACGACCCAAATCCTGCTGCTTTTCTGAGGGCTTTCGCCGCTCTGTACGGCGTTACCATAGTGCATCGCCTGGTAACATCGCCGCTGCTCGAATGGTGGGTCGTGTAGGATTCGAACCTACGACCAATTGATTAAAAGTCAACTGCTCTACCAACTGAGCTAACGACCCGTCCGAACGGATGCATATAGTACGGATCACACCCGACAATAGCAAGCCTTTTTTGTCTTTCGTCTAAAAAAACCGCGCGGTGCTCGGTGTCCCCACACCGCGCGGCGAGCATCGCTTAACGACGCTTGGGCTTGCGCATGGCCTGAACCGGGCGACGCTTGTGCTTGTCGCGACTCCAGCGGTTTTTCTCGTCCGGCGTCAGCTCGGGCACCTTGCGGGTTTCCAGGTGCGCCAGGGTCGCCAGATCGTCGACTTCGTCCTGGGAAAGCTCTACCCACTCGCCCGCCTTGGCACGCTTGTCGAGGAAGATATTACCGTAGCGCACGCGCTTCAGGCGGCTGACGGTGAGCCCCTGGGACTCCCACAAGCGGCGCACTTCGCGGTTGCGGCCTTCCAGAATCACCACGTGGAACCAGGTGTTGATACCTTCGCCACCAAACTCCTGCACGTCGGTGAAACGGGCGGGGCCGTCTTCCAGCATGACGCCATCTACCATGGCGACGATATGCTCTCGCTTGACGTCGCCCATGACCCGCACCGCGTACTCACGCTCCACCTGGGTGGAGGGGTGCATCAAGCGGTTGGCCAGTTCACCGTCGGTGGTGAACAGCAGCAGGCCGCTGGTATTGATATCCAGCCGCCCGATGGCAATCCAGCGCTCGCCTTTCAGGCGCGGCAGACGCTCGAAGACCGTGCGACGGCCTTCCGGGTCCTTGCGGGTACACAGCTCGCCTTCCGGCTTGTTGTACATGATGACCCGACGCGGCACTTCTTCTTCCGGGCGCAGCGTGACCGGGCGGTCATCGAAGCTGACCTTGTCGCGGGCTTCCACGCGGTCACCCAGCTTGGCCACCTGACTGTTCACCTTCACCCGGCCATCGGCAATCGCGGTTTCCATTTCACGGCGGGAGCCAAGGCCCGCACGGGCCAGCACTTTCTGCAGTTTTTCGCTGGTGGGCGGCGTGGTGTTGTTACTCTGACTCATGGTCGTCTGACCTCACATCGTTGGTCTGCGTGCCCGCGTCCTCATCTCGACGCTGGGCACGTGCCGCAAGCCGTGCCTCCAGATCGGCAAAGCTCAGCGGCTGGGTTAACGCCGTCTCGGCGTGGGGGTCGGCACTCGCTGCCGACGTGTTCTGATCTTGCTGGGGTGGCGCATCCTGCACGGTTTCGACGGCTTCGTCCAGTGCGACATGCGTCGCCGCGGGCGGTTCCTCAGCCAATGCTTCTTCGTCGGCGGCCACCAGCGTGTGCATGGGCGGCAAGGCATCCAGCGTCTTGAGCCCGAAATCGTCCAGAAAACTGCGCGTGGTGGCATACACCGCCGGGCGACCCGGCACGTCCCGGTGACCCACCACGCGTATCCAGCCGCGCTCCATCAGCGTGCGAATGATCGAACTGCTGACGCTCACGCCCCGCACATCTTCGATATCACCCCGAGTCACCGGTTGACGGTAAGCGATCAGCGCAAGGGTTTCCAGCAACGCTCGCGAATAGCGCTGGGGCCGCTCGTCCCACAGCCGCGAGACCCAGTGAGCTAAGCGTGGGCGAATGCGCAGCTGAAAACCCGAGGCCGTTTCGACCAGTTCCAGCGCCCCGTCCTCGTGGCGCCGGGCCAACCGCGCGAGGGCGTCGCGCAGCGCCTTGCGAGACGGGCACTCATCCTCCAGAAACAGCGTCTCCAGCCGCTCCACGGGCAGCGGTTCTCCGGCCGCCAGCAGCGCGGCTTCGACAATATCGTCCAACGTGGTGTCTCTCACCGTGACTCCTCGTCAGGTTCGAAGGCAGACTCTTCGTCCGCAGGGTCATCACTTTCCCGCGCAAAGGGGTCCTCGTCCCCATCGGCCAGCGCCGCCTGCCGAGCACGCACATGGATCGGCGACAGCGGCGCGTTCTGGACGATTTCGATCATCGACTCCTTGGCCAGCTCCAGAATGGCCATGAACGTCACGACGACCCCTGCCCGCCCCTCCTCCAGGGAGAACAGCGCTTCGAAGGGGGTATAGCGCCCATGGGTGCCATCTTCGTGCAAGCGCTCCATGATCTTCAGCATGCGCTCCCGGGTCGAGAGCACCTCTCGGCTGATCTGATGGGCCTGGGCCAGCTCGGCCCGCTTGAGAATGTCCGACAGCGCGCCCAGCAGTTCGTCCAGCTCGACATCGGGATGAATCACGCGGGTTTCCAGCGGTGGCAGGCCCGCCTGCACACTGAACCAGTCCCGGCCCACCCTGGGCAGGGCATCCAGCGCTTCAGCGGCCTCCTTGAGACGCTCGTACTCCTGCAGGCGGCGTATCAGCTCCGCCCGGGGGTCCTCTTCTTCCTCGCCTTCCGCCTTGGGGGGGCGCGGCAGCAGCGTGCGTGATTTTATCTCGGCCAGCATGGCCGCCATCAACAGGTACTCGCCGGCCAGCTCGATCTCCATGGCCTTCATCATCTCCACGTACTCGATGTACTGATGGGTGATCACCGCCACGTTGACACTCAGAATGTCGAGATTCTGCCGACGAATCAGATACAGCAGCAGATCCAGCGGCCCCTCGAACGCTTCCAGGAAGACCCGGAGCGCCTCGGGGGGAATATAGAGATCTTCCGGCAGCTGCGTAATGGGTTCATCGAACAGGCGCCCAAGGGCCTCCACGGTGGGCTCCACCGTAGAGGGCATCTCGTCTTGATCCGGCACGGCGCTGGGCGTCTCGCTCACGCGGGTCGAGTCCTTGTCAGTTGAAAATGGCAGTGTAACAGCGCTCCATCAATGCGGCATCTCGGCCGCCTCGGCGGCTTTACGATAGCGGCCCTGATAGTCGAACAGCTTGTCGCGGATTTGAAAGTGGCGGCCTACCTTTCTGCCCACCACAAAGTCGGGATGGCGCAGGCGGGACTGGGCAGCCACCACGTCGTCTGGCGTTGCTGGCTGCCACGGCACGCCCGGCGCGCGCAGGTGGGCGCGCAAGAAGACCGCATAAAAGGCGCGGCGCTGGGCGGTAGTCTCCAGGGCAAACCATTCGCTCAGGCTGGCACCGTCTTCGTCATGGTAGGTCACTTTGAGACGCGGCAGGCCGCGCCCGTTGGTGGTCGCCTCCAGCTGCATGCCGCTCACCCGCAGCACTCTGGCGTCCTTGAGCCGCAGCGCTTCCTTGAGCTTGTCATCGGCATCCACCAGCAGCTTCTCGCAGCCATGGCAGCGGCGGGCAGCGATATCGTTCTCTGCCCCACACGCATCGCAGACCTTGAAGCGAAAGCGAAAGGTGCACTGGCTACGGCGTCCGGCGTCGTCCTCCACCAGCCCCTGGCAGCGGCGGCCAAAATGCTCGATCACCAGCTCGCCGTCGCGCTTGCCCCAGAACAGGTTGGCATGCCCACACTCGGGGCACTCGACCTGCACCGGCTCGCTATCGCTGTCGGGACGCGGCTCGCCTACCTCAGGGGCATAGAGGTCCCAGGGGTTGCCCGCATAATCCAGGATCAGGCACGCCTCCTTGCCTGGCGAGAGGCGCAGTCCGCGCCCCACGATCTGCTGATAGAGACTCACCGACTCGGTGGGGCGCAGGATCGCGATCAGATCCACATGCGGGGCATCGAACCCGGTGGTCAATACCGCCACGTTGACCAGATACTTGAGCTTGCGCGCCTTGAACGCATCGATCAGCACGGTGCGCTCGGCGGAGGCCGTCGCGCCGGTGATCAGCGCGGATTGGTCGGCAGGCAGATACCCCATGATCTCTTCGGCGTGGGCGACCGTCGCGGCAAAAATCATCACGCCCTGGCAGTCGGCCGCCTGCTCGACCACTTGGGCAATGATGCCCGGCGTGGCACGGCTTCCGGCCACCACCCGATTCAGCTCTTCTTCCCGAAACAGTCCGTTGGAAGAGGGAGCAAGCGCCGAGAAGTCGTACCCCTCAATGGCCATGTCCAGCCGCCGAGGGGCGGCCAGAAAGCCCTGCTTGACCATCAGGCGCAGCGGCTGTTCGAACACGCAGTCGGTGAAGAAACTCTCTTCTCCCCCGCGCACCATGCCGTGGTAGTGGCGGTGATAGATAAATCCCTGGCCCAGCCGAAAGGGCGTAGCGGTGAGGCCGAGAATCTTCAGCTGCGGGTTTTGGCGCTGCAGATGGTCGATCACCTGGCGGTAGCTGGAATCCTCCTCCAACGACACCCGATGGCACTCGTCGATTACCAGCAGCGTGAAGCTGGCGTCGTTGAACTGCGCCAGGTTGCGCACCACCGACTGCACCGAGCCAAACACCACCTGCCGACTGGCCTCCTTGCGCTTCAACCCGGCGCTGAAGATATCCGCGACCAGGCCATAGGCCTGGTACTTGGCGTGGTTCTGCTCCACCAGCTCGCGAACGTGGGCCAGCACCAGCACCCGCCCACGAGCCAGCCTCGCCAGCTCGGCAATCACCAGCGACTTGCCGCTGCCCGTGGGCAGCACGACCACCGCCGGGTCGCTGGTGGCGCGAAAGTGGTGAACCACCCGCTTGACCGTTTCCTGCTGGTAGGCGCGCAGCTGCGGCGGCGCATCAGGCGAGAAAGGCGGCCCGGAGGCCGCCTTTTCAGGGTATGTCATGGCACACCATCGCCATGATGCGCCTGCCCATCAACCCAGCCATACCCGCGCATTGCGGAACAGCCGCAGCCAGGCGCCATCCTCGGTCCACTCTGCCGGACGCCAGGAGTTGGTCACTGCCCGCGTCACCCGTTCCGGGTGAGGCATCATGATGGTCACACGGCCATCCGGCGTGGTCAGCCCCGTGATACCCGACGGGGAACCATTGGGGTTGGCCGGATAGCGAGTGGTGACCTGACCGTAATTGTCGATGTACCGCAGGGCAATTTGGCTGCTCGACTGCATGCTGCGCAGGTGCGCCGTATCGCGGAACTCGGCACGCCCTTCGCCGTGGGCCACGGCGATGGGCAGCGTCGAGCCTTCCATGCCGGCCAGCAGAATCGAGGGGCTTTTCTCTACCCGCACCATGGCCACGCGGGCTTCGAACTGCTCGGATTCGTTGCGCACGAAGCTGGGCCAGTTTTCGGCGCCCGGGATCAGCGTCTTGAGCTGAGACAGCATCTGGCAGCCATTGCACACCCCCAGCGAGAAGCTGTCATCCCGGGTGAAGAACGCTGCAAACTGCTCGCGGGCGCGTTCGTTGAACAGCACCGACTTGGCCCAGCCGCCGCCTGCCCCCAGCACGTCACCATAGGAAAAGCCCCCACAGGCCACCAAGCCCTGGAAGGTATCCAGCGAGACACGACCTTCCAGGATGTCGCTCATGTGCACATCCACCGCATCGAACCCGGCCTTGTGGAAGGCCCAGGCCATTTCCACCTGGCCATTGACCCCCTGCTCACGCAGGACGGCCACCGCTGGCTTGGCAGTGTTGACGTAAGGCGCACTGATGTCGTCATTGACATCGAAGGTGGGCGCCGCGCTGAGACCGGGGTCACGCACGTCGAGCAGGTTGTCGAATTCGTTCTTGGCGCATTCGGGGTTATCGCGCAGCGCCTGCAACCGGTAGCTGGTCTCGGCCCAGGTGCGCTGGGTCAGCTGACGGGTGGTTTCCAGCAGCGGCTCTTCGAACAGCGTCACGCGTACCTGATCGTCGTAGCGCGGGCGGGCAATCACGCCGCAGGTTTCGACACCGGCCATGGCGAACTGGGTCAGCACCTCTTCAGTGTGCTCACGGCTTACCTGGATCACCGCCCCCAGCTCTTCAGAGAACAGCGCGTTGAAGGCTTCTACCGGCTCGTCGATCAGCCAGTCGAGCTTGATTTCGAGACCGGCATGACCTGCAAAGGCCATTTCCAGCAGCGTCACCAGCAGGCCGCCGTCGCTACGGTCGTGGTAGGCCAGCAGCTTGCCATCCCGGTTCAGGCCCTGAATGACCTCGAAGAACGCTTTCAGGTCTTCCGGGTCGTCCACGTCGGGGCATTCGTCGCCCACCTGACCATACACCTGCGCCAGCGCCGAGCCGCCAAGGCGATTCTGGCCGTTGCCCAGGTCGATCAAAATCAGATCAGACTCATCCTGCTCCAGGTTGATCTGTGGGGTCAGCGTGGCCAGCGCATCGGTGACCGGTGCAAAGCCAGTGACCACCAGCGACAGCGGCGAGGTGATGCTCTTCTCTTCGGCATCATCGCCCTCCTGCCAGGCGGTACGCATCGACATGGAGTCCTTGCCCACTGGCACGGCGATGCCGAGTGCCGGGCATAGCTCCATGCCCACGGCATGAACGGCGTCATACAGCGCCTGGTTTTCACCGGGGTGATCAGCGGCGCTCATCCAGTTGGCGGAGAGCTTGATGTCCGAGAGCTTGGCGATCGGCGCGGCGGCCAGGTTGGTAATCGCCTCTGCCACCGCCAAACGGGCGCTGGCAGCCGGGTCGATCAGCGCCACCGGCGGGCGCTCGCCCATGGCCATGGCTTCACCGGCATGGGTATCGAAGCTGGCGGTGGTCACTGCCACGTCGGCGACCGGCACCTGCCAGGGGCCGACCATCTGATCACGCGCCACCTGGCCTGTGATCGAACGGTCGCCGATGGTGATCAAAAAGCTTTTCGAGGCCACCGTGGGCAAGCGCAGCACCCGGTCCATGGCTTCGCGCAGGTCCAGGTTATCGAGCATCACGCCGGAAAGCTCGGGCGTCTGACGCTCGAACGAGCGGGTCATCTTCGGCGGCTTGCCGAACAGCACGCTCATGGGCAAATCGACGGGTTTGGTTTCGAAGTGGCCATCGCGCACTTCCAGATGGTGCTCTGCCTGGGCTTCGCCCACTACCGCGTAGGGGCAGCGCTCGCGTTTGCACAGCGCATCGAAGGTATCGAGGTCTTCCGGGGCCACGGCCAGCACGTAACGTTCCTGGGCTTCGTTGCACCAGATTTCCAGCGGGCTCATGCCCGGCTCGGCGTTGGGCACCGCACGCAGGTCGAACAGGCCGCCACGGTTACCGTCCTTGACCAGCTCCGGCAACGCATTGGAGAGGCCACCGGCACCCACGTCGTGGATGAAGCGAATGGGGTTTTTCTCACCCATTGCCCAGCAGCGGTCGATCACTTCCTGGGCGCGGCGCTCGATTTCCGGGTTTTCCCGCTGCACCGAGGCGAAATCCAGATCGGCGCTCGATTCCCCCGACGCCATGCTGGACGCCGCACCGCCGCCCAGACCGATCAGCATCGCCGGGCCGCCCATGACGATCAGCTTGCCGCCTACCGGAATCTCGCCCTTCTGGACGTGCTGGGCACGAATGTTGCCGTACCCACCGGCAATCATGATCGGCTTGTGGTAACCGCGACGCTCGATGCCATTGGCACTGAGGGCATCCTGCTCGTAGGTGCGGAAGTAGCCGGTCAGGTTGGGGCGGCCGAACTCGTTATTGAAGGCCGCGCCACCAATCGGGCCTTCCAGCATGATGTTGAGCGCCGACTGCATGCGCTCGGGCTTGCCGTAATCGAAGGCCTCCCAGGGCTGCACGAACTCGGGGATACGCAGGTTTGAAACGGTGAAACCCGCCAGGCCCGCCTTCGGCTTGCCGCCCATACCGGTGGCGCCTTCATCGCGAATCTCGCCGCCGGAGCCGGTGGCCGCCCCCGGGAAAGGCGCAATCGCCGTGGGGTGGTTGTGGGTTTCCACCTTCATCAGGATATGGATGGGCTCCTGATGAGCATCGTAGAGAGCGCGTTCACCCTCTGCACCGGTCAGCGGCGTGGGGAAGAAGCGACCGCCGTGGCTGCCCTTGATCACCGCCGCGTTGTCACTGTAGGCCGACAGCACGTTGTCCGGTGAGGTCGCAAAGGTGTTCTTGATCATTTTGAACAGCGAATGGCTCTGGGCTTCGCCGTCGATGATCCAGTCCGCGTTGAAAATCTTGTGGCGGCAGTGCTCCGAGTTCGCCTGGGCAAACATCATCAGCTCCACGTCGCTGGGGTTGCGCCCCAGCTCGACGAAGGCCGCCACCAGATAGTCGATCTCGTCGTCTGCCAGCGCCAGGCCCAGCTCCCGGTTGGCGACTTCCAGCGCGGCACGCCCGCCCTCCAGAATATCCACGCTGCCCAGTGGTGCCGGTGAGTGGTGGGCAAACAGCTGGCTGGCCGCCGCCGTGTCGGCCAGCACGTTTTCGGTCATGCGGTCGTGGAGCAGTGCGCCGATGGCGTCCCACTGCTCTGCCGTGGCCGTGCCACGCAATGCAACACGGTAGTCGACGCCGCGCTCGATGCGCTGGATCTGGCTCAGCCCGCAGTTATGGGCGATGTCCGTGGCTTTGGAAGACCAGGGCGACTGGGTGCCCAGGCGCGGCACCACCAGAAAACGCAGGGCTTGTTCGAGGGGTTCCTGGGCGGCTTGGCTGCCGTAATCGAGCAGCCTGGCCAGCCGTTCCTGGGAGGCGGTATCGAGCTCTTCGTGGTGGTCAATGAAGTGGACGTAGTGGGCGGACAGCGCTTCCACCTCTGGAACACATTCACGCAACACCGTTAGCAGCCGTTCATGACGGAAGGCAGAAAGGGCGGGCGCGCCTCGAAGTTCGAGCATATCTGGGAGCCTCTAAAGCAGGAAGAGTCGAGCAGGAAATCACCGGGCCGCTAAGCGACCGACACACGGAC
Organism: Halomonas sp. KM007; assembly: GCF_050709225.1. Taxonomy (NCBI): domain Bacteria; kingdom Pseudomonadati; phylum Pseudomonadota; class Gammaproteobacteria; order Oceanospirillales; family Halomonadaceae; genus Halomonas; species Halomonas sp. KM007. The sequence goes on from NZ_CP136131.1 coordinate 1,221,867, forward strand.
TGCGCACTATGATACTGGAAAGCGGCGGCCACACGAAATCAACAAGGTGACACGGCGATAAAGGCTGGGTATCGTGGCAGCTCGTTCCACGCCGACAAGACATCATGCCGACATTGATTTGCCGACATTTTAGCGCCTTTTATCGGGCATATTTCGCGATGATCGCGACTTTGTTGCTGGTTTTGATCCCGCGCCCATCGACCTTTCCCGACGGCGAACACCTCACCCACGTGCTGGCCAAAGACTTCATCACCGTACATACCCGCAATACGCCCACCACCTACTACGAAGGCCGCCAGGGGCCAACCGGGTTCGAATACGAACTGATGCACCGCTTTGCGGACTCCCTCGGGGTCAGCCTCAATCTGAATGCCAGCCACCACCCGGACGGCGTCTTGCCTGCCGTGCGCGAACAGGGTGACCTGGGGGCAGCCGCGCTGCCGCTGATGGCCGATACCCCCGGCATTCACTACACGCGCCCGATCATCGAGATGCAGCCACTGGTGGTCTATCGGCGCGGCCTGTATGGCATCAACGCACCCGAAGACCTCGTCGGCTTGTCCATCGGCACGCTGAGCGAAGCGGGCACCAGCGATGCTCTGAAAGCCCTGCAAAGCGACTATCCCAACCTGAGCTGGAAGGAGTCCAACGAACTGGAAGTAGCCGAATTGATGGCCAAGGTAGAGAATGGCACCCTGGATGCGGCCATCATCTTCGACCACCAGTTCCGCCTGAACCGGCTGTTCTTTCCCAATGTCGAACGCGGTTTCTATCTGGGCGAGCCCCTCTCGCTGGTCTGGGCGCTGCCCAGCGGCCGAGGGCTGGGTCTACTCGGCGCGGCCAACCAGTTCCTGCAGGAGCTGCATGAAAACGGCACCCTGGACCGCCTGATCAGCCGCTATTTTGGCCATGACGATTACCTGGAGTACGTGGGCACGCGCACGTTTCTGGACCACCTGGATGAACGCCTGCCCCGCTACACCGAGCTCTTCAAGCAGGCCGCCCGAGACACGGGGTTCGACTGGAAACTGCTGGCCGCCGTGGGCTACCAGGAATCCCACTGGGACCCTAACGCCGTCTCCCCCACGGGGGTGCGGGGCCTGATGATGCTGACCAACCCTACAGCCAGCGAGATGGGCGTTTCGGACCGCACCGATGCCGCCCAGAGCATCGACGGCGGAGCCCGCTATCTGCGCAGCATCAAGGACCGCTTACCGGACAGCATCACCGGCGAAGACCGCCTCTATATGGCCATGGCTGCTTATAACGTGGGGCTTGGCCACCTTTATGATGCCCGCAACATTGCCGAACGACGCGGCGGCAACCCCAACCTGTGGCAGGACGTGCGTGCCGCGCTACCGCTGCTGCAGCAACGCGAGTGGCATAGCCAGACGCGCCACGGGTACGCCCGTGGCGGGGAGCCGGTGATCTACGTGCGCAACATTCGCCGCTACTACGAAATGATCGAATACGTGGAGCGCAGTCGACAGCAGTTTTTCCAACTGGAGCAGACGCCGGCCAGTGAAGAGCCGCTGCTGCTGTTCGAGATCGTGCCGCCGCTCACCCCGTGATACCGGGGACGGCGCTAGCGCTTGTCGGCAAAGAACTGCTTGAGCAGCTTCTTGGCTTGCGCCGCCAGCACCCCGCCGGTGACGTCGATATGGTGATTGAACCAAGGCTGGGCGAGCAGATTGGCCTTTGACTCCACCATTCCCGCCCGTGGCTCGGCGGCAGCGTACACCAGCCGCTGAATGCGGGCATGCACCATGGTGCCGGTGCACATCATGCAGGGCTCCAGGGTCACGTAGAGCGTACAGCCCTCCAGACGGTAGTTGCCCAGCCGCTGCCCGGCATCGCGCAGCGCACGCACTTCCGCATGGCCACTGGGGTCGCAGCTGGACAGCGGCGCATTGTGGCCCACCCCGACGATCTCCCCCTCGGCGTCTACCACCACGGCCCCCACCGGTACCTCTCCGGCGGCCATCGCCAGGTGCGCCTGGTCCAGCGCGCGGTGCATGTAAAATTCATCGCTGCGTATCAAGACAAACTCCGTTAAGGTAGCGAAACGATCGTTTCAATGACGTGATCGCCAAACGCTGAGGGCGGCCTCCTCAGTGATCAAGCAGACAGCACCAAGGATACCGAGAATGAACGATGCGCTGAAGTCACTGGTTAGCTTGCTGGAGCTGGAACCCCTGGAAGAGACGCTGTTTCGCGGCCAAAGCCAGGACCTCGGGTTTCCCCAGCTGTACGGAGGGCAGGTACTTGGCCAGGCGCTGGCCGCCGCCGCCCACACCGTCCCCGAGGAGCGTCGCCCTCACTCCCAGCACGGCTACTTTCTGCGCCCCGGCGACCCCCATCGCCCGGTGGTCTACCAGGTCGATACCATTCGCGACGGCGGCAGCTTCACCACCCGCCGAGTCACCGCCATTCAAAAGGGGCGGCCCATCTTCTTCTGCAGCGCCTCGTTTCAAAGCCCTGAAGAGAGCATCAGCCATCAGCGCGCCATGCCTGACGTGCCCACGCCCGAAGCGCTGCTGGAGAGCGGTGACGCCAAACATGCCCGTTTCCCGGGCCACCCCATCGAGTTCCTGCACCTGAAGAACAATCCGGACAGCGCCTCGCCTGCCGGGCAGTGCCTATGGTTCCGGTTCGCGGGCGGCCCGCTGCCCGACGACCCCGCGCTGCATCGCCACCTGCTCTCCTACGCGTCGGACTTCAACCTGCTGACCACCGGGTTGATCCCTCACGGCATCAAGTACACGGACCCGAAGCTGCGTATCGCCAGCCTCGACCACGCGCTGTGGCTGCACGAAGATACGCGGCTGGACGAGTGGCTGCTGTACGCCATCGACTCTCCCTGGAGCGGCAGTGCCAGAGGGCTGGCGCGAGGCCATATCTATCGCCGCGATGGGCAGCTGATTGCCTCGACGGCACAAGAGGGGCTGGTGCGCTACCCGCTCACCTGACGCCCGGCACCTACATGAACACGAACACCACACACGGCAACGCCCGCAGAAAGCGGGCGTTGATGTCATGACGTCTCGAACAGCCAATCACGTGTCGAGCGGCACTCAACCGCCGTAGACATCGTTGATGGTATTGAGCGGATAGTGCGCCGGGTAGGGCTTGCGGGCAACCCCGGAGTCCACCGCTGCTTGGGCCACCGCCGAGGAAACACGCGCCAGCAGGCGAATATCGACCGGCGTGGGGATGATGTACTCACGACCAAAACTCATCTCGGTACGCTCGTAGGCGTTCAGCACTTCCTGGGGCACCGGCTCGCGGGCCAGATCTTTCAGCGCATGCACAGCGGCCAGCTTCATCGCTTCATTGATGCGCGTGGCGCGTACGTCCAGGGCACCACGGAAGATGAACGGGAAGCCCAGCACGTTGTTGACCTGGTTCGGGAAGTCCGAGCGGCCAGTGGCCATGATGACGTCCGGGCGCGCTGCCCGAGCCACATCCGGATGAATTTCCGGGTCCGGGTTGGTGCAGGCAAAAATGACCGGATCCGCCGCCATCTTCTTCACCTGTTCGGCAGACAGCAGCCCGGGGCCAGACAGGCCGATGAACACGTCGGCACCGTCGATGGCATCGTCCAGAGTGCGCATGTCGGTATCACGGGCGAACTCCGCTTTGTACTCGTTGATGCCGTCACGCTCAGTGTGAATGACGCCACGACGATCCAGCATCACTAAGTTCTCTTTCTTAGCACCGCAGGAGATCAGCAGGCGCATGCAGGCAATAGCAGCCGCCCCTGCGCCCATGCAGACGATCTTCACGTCTTCGATGCGCTTGCCAGCGATTTCCAAGGCATTCAGCATCCCGGCAGCGGTGACGATGGCCGTACCGTGCTGGTCGTCATGAAACACGGGAATGCTGCAGCGCTCGATCAGCGCCTTTTCGATTTCGAAACACTCGGGGGCCTTGATGTCTTCCAGGTTGATACCGCCCCAGGTGTCGGCAATGCGGGCAACGGTGTCGATAAACGCCTGCGGGCTTTCAGCGTCTACTTCGATATCAACGGAGTTAATGCCCGCAAAGCACTTGAACAGCACGCCTTTACCTTCCATCACCGGCTTACTAGCCAGCGGGCCAAGGTTGCCTAGGCCCAGAATCGCACTGCCGTCCGAAATAACCGCGACCAGATTACCCTTGCCGGTATAACGGTACGCATTTTCCGCTTCGCGAGCGATTTCGCGAACCGGCTCAGCCACGCCTGGGCTATACGCTAGCGCCAAATCCCGAGCTGTCGCGGTGGGCTTGGTCAACTCCACGGAAAGCTTACCGGGGATCGGCTTAGCGTGATAATCCAGAGCTGCCTGCTTGTTTGCATCCATCATGGTCAAGGTCCAATCAGCCTAAAGTAGAAAAGTCATATCAGAATATAGAAAAAACCCAAGCGTCTCAAGCAGCTAGTCAACCAACCCACGAAACGTGCGTTTTCGCGACTTTTCCCACCCATTCGGAACTTTTCAGCTTTATTTGCTGCAACTTATGCGTAGCACCCTGACCCATAACGGTTTCGTTATGGTGCACTGCAGCATAAGCTGGAAATAGATTCCAAAACGACGCACGGACTTATCCACAGTCGCCGCGCAATAGCGGCTGTGGACAACGTCGCGACAGAAGGCTCAGGACCTTGGCTTCATCACACAGCGTTCGGCCAGCGTTCAGATGCCAGTGCCGCCAGGGAGCGGCAAAATAAGGCAGGGACAAAAAACCCACGCCGTAGCGTGGGTTTTTGCACAGGACACATAGCGTGCCTGCGATGGGCTGAATCCGTCGGGATCAGCCGCGCTTGACTGCAGCGCCAAAACGCTTGTTGAAGCGTTCTACGCGGCCACCAGTGCTCGCCTGCTTCTGCTTGCCCGTGTAGAAGGGGTGGCAGTTGGAGCATACGTCCAGAGAGAAGTCCTGACCAGAAGTAGAACCAACCTGGAAGCTGGCACCGCAAGAGCAGTTGGCGGTGACCGTGTTGTAATTCGGGTGGATACCTTGTTTCATCTTGAGCCTCATGAGCTATATGCCGCCACCTGATCCGCTGCCAGGCACCGCATACGGGTGTGAAAAACTGCTAACCGGTTAACCGCTCGATCCGATAGATTGAGAGCGGCCGCGCATTCTAGCAAACTAAACGCCGGAGGCCAATTGTCTGATTCTGTTTCTTCCCCACCCGCCACGGCAGAGCGTGCTCCGGGCGCTTTCCAGGTGCTGAAAGTGGCCCTGCCATCGCCGCTGCGTCGCCTGTTCGACTACCTGCCAGCACCCCGCGCGCCCGCCTGCGGCTGGCTGCCGGGGCTGCGGGTGCGGGTACCGTTTGGCCGCCGCGACGTGGTGGGGGTCGTCGTCTCTCTGGCTTCCGGCAGCGAACTGCCCCGCGCCCAGCTGCGCGCGGTCAGTGAAGCACTGGACGACGCGCCGCTCCCCGAAGACTGGCAGTGGCTGTGCCAGTTCACCGCCCGCTATTACCAGCACAGCCTGGGCGACACCATGCAGCACGCCATGCCCGCACGCCTGCGCCAGGGCCACCCCATGGCGGGCCGCACGCAAACCCTGTGGCATGCGCGTCAGGGCGATGACACGCCGCTACAGCGCGCGCCGCGGCAGGCCGAGCTCTACCGCTTGTTGCGCCAGCACCCCCACGGGCTGGCAGGGCGGGCCATCAGTGCCCACGGGTTCACCCGTGAACAGCTCCAGGCGCTGCAAAAAAAGGGCCTGGCCGAACCCCAGGAGATCACCCTGACGGCGGGGCAGCCCGTCTCCGGCAGCTTGCTGGCAACGCCGTCATTACCCCTCAACCGTGAGCAGGCCACGGCCCTGGCGGCGCTGCACGAAAAGCTGGACGACTACCACCCGTGCCTGCTGGAGGGCGTGACCGGCAGCGGCAAGACCGAAGTCTACCTGCAGTTGATCGAGGCGCTGGCCGCCAAGGGCAAACAATCGCTGGTGCTGGTACCCGAAATCGGCCTGACACCGCAAACCCTGGCGCGTTTCAAGAGCCGCTTCCGGGTACCCGTGGTGGCCCTGCATTCAGGCCTCACCGACCCGGAGCGCCTGGACGTCTGGGAAGCCGCCGCCAGCGGGCGCGCCATGGTCATCATCGGCACCCGCTCGGCCATTTTCACACCGCTGGCCAACCCTGGCGCGATCATCGTCGACGAGGAGCACGATGGCTCTTACAAGCAGCACGACGGGCTTCGTTACCACGCCAGGGATCTCGCCGTGGCCCGGGCACACCACCACCAGATCCCACTGCTGCTGGGCAGCGCCACCCCTTCGCTGGAAAGCCTTCAGCAAGCGCTCTCGGGCGTCTATCGGCACCTGCGCCTGACCCAGCGCCCCAGCCGCCACCCGCCCGCCAAGCTGGAACTCCTGGACATGCGCCATCAACGTCGCCAGGGAGGCCTGCTGCCCGGCGCGCTGCAAGCCATCCGCCAGACGCTGAAAGCTGGCAAGCAGGCGCTGGTCTTCATCAACCGGCGTGGCTTTGCCCCTAGCCTGGCGTGCCACAGCTGTGGCTGGCTGGCCGAGTGCCATCAGTGCGATGCCCGCATGACGCTGCACAGGCAGCCCCCTCTGCTGGCCTGCCACCACTGCGACAGCCGACGCGCCCTGCCCGATGCCTGCCCCGAGTGCGGCAGCGGCGACCTGCGCGCACTGGGGAGCGGCACCGAACGTACCGAAGAGACCCTGCAGGGGCTCTTTCCTGACACCGTCGTGCACCGCATCGACCGCGACAGCACCCGCAAGAAAGAGAGCTTCGAACAGGTGCTCAAGGAGATCCATCGCGGTGAACCCTGCCTGCTGGTGGGCACGCAAATGCTGGCCAAGGGCCACCACTTGCCCCACGTCACCCTCGTGGTGGTGGTCAATGCCGATGGCGGCCTTTATGCCGCCGATTTCCGCGCGCTGGAGCATAGCGCCCAGCTGCTGGAGCAGGTGGCTGGCCGAGCCGGGCGGGCCGCTCATCCCGGCCGCGTGCTGGTGCAGACCCTGCACCCCGACGACCCCCATCTGGGCCAGCTGGCCGAACATGGCTATGGCGCCCTGGCCCGCAACCTGCTGGAAGAACGAAGGCTGGCACAGCTCCCCCCGTTCTGTTTCATGGCGCTACTGCGCGTCGAAAGCCCCCAGGAGCCTGCTGCCATGGCGCTGGCTCAGCAGGCTGCACAGGCCTTGCGCCAGTGGCTCACGGATGCCAACCTGCCGGTACGCTGCCTGGGGCCAGTGCCAGCCCCCATGGAGCGCCGCCAGAATCGCTACCATCTGCATGTCATGATCACGGCCCAGAAACGCAGCCACCGACACACGGCGGCCCACTGGCTGGTACAGTGGCTGGAAGCTCATCGCGATGCGCGCAAGGTGCGCTGGTCCGTGGACATCGACCCACAAACACTGGCCTAGCCATGACCACACCCGCGACGCCCAGCCTGCCCCGGCCGGGAATACGGCTTTGAAACTGCGCGCCAATTGCCGATAATGGCCGTTTTGACGCTGCACCATTTGGGCGCTTGCACACGCCGCCACCGAAGACACCCGGATATTGACATGAAAGACACGATTATTGCTTTGCTCGAAGGCGCCGTTGATGCGCTCAAACACCAAGGCGTGCTGCCCAACGATGTACAGCCGGTCATCAAGGTCGACCCCACCAAGGACAAAGCCCACGGCGACTACGCCACCAACCTGGCCCTGATGCTGGCCAAACCCGCCAGTATGAAGCCCCGAGAGCTGGCCGACGCCCTGGTAGCCGCCCTGCCCGCCAGCGACGCCATTCAGAAAACCGACATCGCAGGCCCCGGCTTCATCAACTTCTTCGCCGCCGCCGATGCCGCCGCCCAGATCGTTGCTCAGGTACTGGATAGCGGCGACGCCTTTGGTCGCAGCCTGATCGGCAAGGGCGAAAAAGTGCAGGTGGAGTTCGTCTCGGCCAACCCCACGGGCCCGCTGCACGTGGGCCACGGTCGCGGCGCCGCGATTGGCGACTGCCTCTGCCGCCTGCTGGAAGCCAGCGGCTATGACGTCACTCGGGAGTTCTACTACAACGACGCGGGCGCGCAAATCAACAACCTCGCGCTCTCCGTGCAGGCCCGTGCCAAGGGGCTGGGCCCCGAGGATGAGAGCTGGCCTGCCGATGGCTATCGCGGTGAATACATCGTCGATGTGGCCAACGATTACATGGCCGGAAAGACGGTCACCGCCGACGACCGCAAGGTGACGGCCAAGGCCGATGCCGACGACCTGGAAGCCATTCAGGCGTTCGCCGTGGCCTGGCTGCGCCGCGAACAGGATCTGGACCTCAAGGCCTTCGGCGTCGAATTCGACGTCTACTTCCTCGAATCATCCCTCTACGAGGACGGCAAGGTCGAGGCCACTGTCGAGTCCCTGGTCGCCAACGGCCACACCTACGAGCAGGATGGCGCGCTGTGGCTGCGCACCACCGACTTCGGCGACGACAAGGACCGCGTCATGCGCAAGCGTGAAGGCGGCTACACCTACTTCCTGCCCGACGTGGCCTACCACCTGAACAAGTGGCAGCGCGGCTTCAAGACCGTGATCAACGAACAGGGCGCCGACCACCACTCTACCGTTACCCGCGTACGTGCGGGCTTGCAGGCACTCGGCGTGGGCATTCCTCAGGGCTGGCCCGACTACGTGCTGCACCAGATGGTCATGGTGACCCGGTCGGGCGTGGAAGTGAAACTGTCCAAGCGTGCAGGCAGCTACGTCACCATACGCGACCTGATCGACGAAGTCGGCCGCGATGCCACCCGCTTCTTCCTGGCCGCGCGCCGCGCCGACTCGCAGTTGACCTTCGATATCGACCTGGCGCGCTCCCAGTCCAACGACAACCCGGTGTACTACATCCAGTATGCCCATGCTCGGGTATGCAGCATGCTGCGCAAGGCCGAAGAGGCAGGCCAGCCCTTCGACCACGGCGTGGCAATGGCCAACCTGGCGCTGCTGGACAGCGATCAGGAAAAAGCCGTGCTCAACCGCCTGGCCCGCTACCCGGAAGTGGTCGAACATGCGACCCGCAATCGCGAGCCCCAGCAGGTGGCCCAGTATCTGCTGGATCTGGCGGGCGACTTCCACACCTGCTACAACGCCGTCAAGGTCATGGTCGAAGACGACACGCTGCGCAACACCCGCCTGGCGCTCGGTCTGGCCACGCGTCAGGTGCTGCGCAACGGGCTGGATCTGATGGGGGTCAGTGCCCCAGAGGAGATGTAATTCATGGCCAGCCCGCGTAACAAGCCGTCCCGTCGAGGCGCCACCTCGCAGCGTAAATCTGCTCGCCGCTCCGGCGACGGGTGGCGTATTCCCGGCTGGCTGTGGGGGGTGGCCGGAGTGGCCGCTGGCTTCTTCCTGGCGCAGCATCAGCACGGCACCGCCCCGTGGCAGGAGCAGAGCAGCACGCCCCAGGCCACGGTGCTGCCCAAGCCCTCCAGCGATGAGCGCGGGGACGCCCAGGGCACTAGGCAGGCAGCCTCGGCAGAGCCTGCCATGCCCACCTTCGAGTTCTACACGCTGCTTCCCGAAACCGAAGTCATCGCTCCGGGCGGCGCCATTCCGGCCAATATCACTCGGCCGGAAATCGCCGAGACTGCCGCAGAGGCCGCCAGCGACCCAGCAGCCGCGGACGACACGTCGCCAAGCGACACCGGCAGCAGCGCCAACGACCCGATTGCTCAGGTCATTGCCGCCAACACGCGGCCCAACGAACAGGCCGCCGTGGCAGCTACCCAGCCGCCTGCCGCCGCCAGCACCAGTGCCAGCACGCCGAACCGCTACGTGCTGCAGGCCGCCTCGTTTCGCGACCTCAGCGACGCCGAGCAGCTGCGCGGCCGGCTGCGCAACCTGAGCTTGCTGGCTCAGATCAGCGAAGTGCAGGCCAATGGCGACACCTGGCACCGTGTACAGGTAGGTCCTTACGAGGATACCCGAGAGCTGAACCGCGCTCAGGACCTGATGAACACCCAAGGGATCGACCCCCTGCTGATACAGCTGCAGAACTGAGCTATCCCCCTGACCGCGCCTGAAGGCGCGGTTTTATCACCTGGCTTTCTCGAGCGGGCGGTTGATTTTTCATCAGCTGCCCGCATTTTGTTGGGAATCGCTTTTTTACGGTCACCCGACGTGGCCGATCAGTCATCGGGAGCGCGTCTCCCCCAAGGAGTTATCTCCATGACCACCATTGTCTCCGTTCGCCGCGGTAACCAGGTCGCCCTCGCTGGCGACGGCCAAGTGTCGCTGGGCAACACCGTGATGAAAGGCAACGCCAGCAAGGTTCGCCGCCTGTATCGCGGCAAGGTACTGGCCGGTTTTGCCGGCGGCACTGCGGATGCCTTTACCCTGTTCGAACGTTTCGAAGCTCAGCTGGAGAAGTATCAGGGCCATCTCACCAAGGCGGCCGTGGAGCTTGCCAAGGATTGGCGCACCGACCGCGCCCTGCGCCGTCTGGAAGCACTGCTGGCCGTGGCCGACCACAGCGCCTCGCTGATCATCACCGGCAACGGTGACGTGGTCGAACCCGAACGCGGCATCATCGCCATCGGCTCGGGGGGCAACTTCGCCCAGGCCAGCGCTCGCGCGCTGCTCGAGAACACCGATCTCTCCGCCCGTGAAATCACCGAAAAATCCCTGCAAATCGCGGGTGACATCTGCGTATTCACTAACCACCACGTCACGCTCGAAGAGCTGAACATCGACGACCGTTGAGGCCCCTTTATGACTCAGATGACACCCCGTGAAATCGTCCATGCGCTGGACCAGTACATCATCGGCCAGCAGGATGCCAAACGCGCCGTCGCCATTGCGCTGCGCAACCGCTGGCGGCGCATGCAGCTCGACGATGACCTGCGCCCGGAAGTCACCCCCAAGAACATTCTGATGATCGGCCCCACCGGCGTGGGTAAAACCGAAATCGCTCGCCGCCTGGCCAAACTGGCCCGTGCGCCCTTCATCAAGGTCGAAGCCACCAAGTTCACGGAAGTGGGCTACGTGGGTCGCGACGTGGAGTCGATCATCCGCGACCTGATGGAAGCCGCCATCAAGATGGTGCGCGAGCACGCCAAGGAAGAAGTCGGCCACCGCGCAGAAGATGCCGCCGAAGACCGCGTTCTCGATGCGCTGCTGCCGCCGCCCCGCGGCCAGGAAGAGCAGCCCCGGGACGATAGCAGCACGCGCCAGCTGTTCCGCAAGAAACTGCGCGAAGGCCAGCTGGACGACAAGGAAATCGACATCGAAATCACCGCCCAGAGCCAGGGCATCGACATCATGACGCCGCCGGGCATGGAGGAGATGACCAGCCAGCTGCAGAGCCTGTTCTCCAACATGGGCCAGCACAAACGTGAAAAGCGTCGCGTCACCGTCAAGGAAGCCCTGGTGCTGCTGCGTGACGAGGAAGCGGGCAAGCTGGTCAACGAAGAGGAGATCAAGGCACGCGCCGTCGAGGCGGTCGAACAGCACGGTATCGTCTTCCTGGACGAGATCGACAAGGTGGCCAAGGGCAGCGGCCAGTCCAGCGGTGGAGAAGTGTCACGCGAGGGCGTTCAGCGCGACCTGCTGCCGCTGATCGAAGGCTCCACGGTGTCGACCAAATATGGCATGGTGAAGACCGACCATATCCTGTTCATCGCCTCCGGTGCTTTCCACCTGGCGCGGCCTTCCGACCTGATCCCCGAGCTACAGGGTCGTTTGCCCATTCGCGTGGAGCTGGACGCACTCACTCCCGGAGACTTCAAGCGCATCCTCACCGAGCCTTCCGCCTCGCTGACCAAGCAGTATCAGGCACTGCTGGGCACCGAAGGGCTGGACGTGGAGTTCACTCCCGACGGCATCGAACGCATCGCGGAGATCTCCTGGCAGGTCAACGAAGGCACCGAGAACATCGGCGCGCGCCGCCTGCACACGGTCATGGAGCGGCTGCTGGAAGAGGCCTCGTTCAAGGGCGGCGATATGGATAGCCCGCTGGTGATCGATGCAGATTACGTTAACGCGCAGTTGGGAGAACTGGCGGTAGACGAAGATCTCTCCCGCTATATTCTGTAACCTCTGCCGCACCCCGACACCTGGCCACCCCGGCCAGGTGTCGCTCGTGCCTGAGCGACGTAACGCCAACCATGAGTGCCCCGACCATGAACGCCTCCAACACCCACACCTCTACCCACACCCCCTCTACTCCCGATGCCCCGATCCCCACCCGAGTGCACTACCACAAGCAGGCCCGCGAGTTGGAACTCGGCTACGCCTCGGGGGACACCTACCGGCTGCCCGTGGAGCTGCTGCGCGTCTACTCTCCCTCTGCCGAAGTGCGTGGCCACGGTGGCGACACGGCGGTACTGCAAGTGGGCAAGAAGGACGTCGGCCTGCAGAACATCACCCAAGCGGGTAACTACGCCCTCAAGCTGCACTTCGACGATGGCCACGACAGCGGCCTCTACAGCTGGAACTACCTGCACGACCTCGCGACGCATCAACACGCCTACTGGAACAACTACCTCAAGCGGCTGGAAGCAGCAGGCGCCTCTCGCGAGCCTGCGGGCATTCAATTCAAGCAGCTGTGACGCCACGCCCCAGTTGAGGCGCAGACAAAGCAGGCTCGAGAAGGCTACAATGTTGGCCATCAATGATTGCGATGACCTTATGGTCGACTACTACCGCCTCGAACTCGGGAGCTGAAGCCCCATGAGCCCCACGGAAAAACGCACCACCCATTTTGGCTACCAGGAAGTCCCGGTCGACGAAAAAGCCTCACGCGTCGCCGATGTTTTCCACTCGGTCGCCGCCCGCTACGACGTCATGAACGACCTGATGTCCCTGGGCATCCACCGTGTGTGGAAGCGCCTCACCATCGAGCGTGCTGGCGTTCGCCCCGGCCATCATGTGCTGGACATCGCTGGCGGCACGGGGGACCTGACCCTCAAGTTCTCGCGTCTGGTCGGCCCCCGCGGCAAGGTCGTTCTGGCCGACATCAACGCCTCCATGCTCAAGGTAGGCCGCGACAAGCTGATGGACAACGGCGTCGGTGGCAACGTCGAGTACGTCCAGGCCAATGCCGAGTGTCTGCCCTTCCCGGACAACAGTTTCGACTGCATCACCATCGCCTTTGGCCTGCGCAACGTGACCGACAAGGACGCCGCGCTGCGCTCCATGGCACGGGTACTCAAGCCCGGCGGCCGCCTGCTGGTGCTGGAGTTTTCCAAGCCTAACAACCCGCTGCTCTCCAAAGCCTACGATGAGTACTCGTTCCGGCTGTTGCCCAAAATGGGCGAACTGGTCGCCGGCGACGGCGAAAGCTACCGCTACCTGGCCGAATCGATCCGCATGCACCCCGACCAGGAGACCCTGAAGGGCATGATGGAAACCGCCGGGCTCGATCGAGTGGAGTACACCAACCTGACCGGCGGCATCGTCGCCCTGCACCGCGGCATCAAGCTATGACGCCTCGCACGCTGACCCACCGGACGACGAGGCCCGCATGCTAGTCACCCCGACCCTGCTGCTGGCCGGTTGTGAACGAACTCTGAACGCACTGCTTGCCCGTGACCCGGCTGCCCCTGGGCGGCTGGCCGCACTGGCGGGCAGCCGTCTGCTGGTGCGTCTGGAAAAGCCACAGCTGGCGCTGCTGCTTTGCTATCACAATGCCGGACTGGACCTGCAGCACGGCGACGACGTCGATGAAAGCGACGTGGATGCGGTGGTCGAACTGACCCCGGAAACCCTCTCGGAGTGGCTCAGCGGCGCCTCCGTGGAGCGGCTGATGTTCGAGGGCAAGCTGGCCATTCGGGGGCATGTCCACTTACTGGAAGCTACCCGAGAGCTGCTGCTGGACCTGGAGGTCGACTGGGAAGGCGAGCTGGCACACTGGCTGGGCGACATGCCTGCCCATTCGCTGGCCGAAGGGCTGCGCCGCGCGGCACGCTGGGGGCTACGCGCCAAGGACGAGCTACTGCAGGATGTGTCGGAGTATGTCTTCGAAGAGGCACGCCTGCTGCCGGGCCGCCAGCAGCGCGACGTGCTGCGCGACCACCTCACCGAGCTGGAAATCGCCACCGACCGCCTGGATGCCAGACTGCAGCGCCTGAATCGGCGTCTCACGCAGTTGGCCAAGGTCAATGCGCCCGAGGAGCCGAGCGAATGAGCCTGCGGCTGTTCAAGATCGTCTGGGTAGTGACTCGGCATCGCCTGGATACCCTCGTACCTGCCGAGCGCATGCCGCTCTGGCTGCGGCTACTGACTCGCTTTTCGCCCCTCCAACTGGTGCCGGTGGGCAGCCGAAGTCGCGGCGAGCGCCTGCGACTGGCGCTGGAGGCACTGGGCCCGATCTTCATCAAATTCGGCCAAATGCTCTCGACCCGCCGCGACCTGCTGCCGGAAGACATTGCCGACGAGCTGAAACGCCTGCAGGATCAGGTGCCGCCCTTTGCTGGCGAGCTGGCAGCCGCCCGGGTAGAGAAAGAGCTGGGCATGACCCTGGTGGAGGCCTTTGCGGCCTTCGACCGCGTGCCCCTCGCCTCGGCCTCCATTGCCCAGGTGCATGCCGCCACCCTGCACGGTGGCGAAGAGGTAGTGGTCAAGATCATTCGCCCCGGCATCGACCGAATCATGCGTCAGGACATGGGGCTGATGTACCAGGTAGCGAAGCTGCTGGCCAAAGTGCCCGAAGCCAGACGCCTGCGCCCGGTAGAAGTCATTCGCGACTATGAAGCCACCCTGTTCGACGAGCTGGACCTCTACAAGGAGGCGGCCAACACCTCTCAGCTCAAGCGTAATTTCAAGGACTCGCCGCTCCTCTTCGTGCCCACCATCTACTGGCCCTACACGCGGCGACACGTGATGGTACAGGAGCGCATTCGCGGCGTACCGGTGGCCGACCTGGAGACCTTGCGGGCCCGCGGCACCAATCTGAAAAAGCTCGCCGAGCGCGGCGTGGAGCTGTTCTTCACCCAGGTATTCCGGGACAACTTCTTCCACGCGGACATGCATCCCGGCAATATCTTCGTCAACTGTGACGACCCGGACGACCCCCAGTACATCGCCATCGACTGCGGCATCGTGGGCAGCCTCACCCGGGAAGACCAGGATTACCTGGCGCGCAACCTGCTGGCCTTTTTCCATCAGGACTATTACGAGGTGGCTTCCCTGCACATCGAGTCGGGGTGGGTGGGCGAGAACACCCGTGCCAACGAATTTGCCGCGGCCATTCGTACCGTGTGCGAACCGATTCTGGAAAAGCCTCTGAAGGATATTTCCTTTGGGCAGGTGCTGCTGGGGCTGTTTCAAACGGCGCGACGCTTCAACATGGAAGTTCAGCCGCAGCTGGTGCTACTGCAGAAAACCCTGCTCAACATCGAAGGGCTGGGGCGTCAGCTCTACCCGGAGCTGGACCTGTGGAGCACCGCCAAGCCCTACCTGGAGAAGTGGATGAGAGAGCGCGCGGGTATCGGCGGGCTCTGGGCATCGCTCAAGCGCCAGGCGCCGGAGCTTTCGCATCAGCTGCCAGAGCTGCCGGTGCTGGCACATCAGGCGCTCAGCCGCATGGAACATGAACACCGCCAGCGGCATCAGCAGGTCACCGCGCTCAGCCAGATGCGCCACCAGTTGAAACAACAGGGCAAACGCCAGCATCGGCTGCGCATCGGTTTGGCACTCGTGGCCATCGCGCTTGCCTGGCAGCCGCTGAGCAGTTGGGCCGCCACCCAGGATTGGCCGATTCTGGCAGCTGCCGGGGTCGGGTTGCTGCTGCTGATCTGGCAGTGAGCCTTTCCAGTGCGTGCCGGATGACACTCTATTGCGATGAATAACGAGAACACCATGACAGATGCCAACCAAGCCCCCGTACTGGACGCCCTGGCCGACGTTTTGAAACAGCGTCGCCATGCGCAACCAGAAGAATCTTATGTTGCCTCCTTGCATCATAAGGGTTTGAACAAGATACTCGAGAAAGTGAGCGAAGAGGCCACCGAAACGCTGCTGGCCGCCAAGGATGCCGAGCACGGCGATGAGCAGGCCCGTCAAGCGTTGATCGCCGAAACGGCCGACCTGTGGTTTCATAGCCTGGTCATGCTGTCGCATCTGGATCTGGACCATCAGCCCGTACTGGACGAGCTTGCGCGACGGTTTGGAATCTCTGGTCACGACGAAAAAGCGTCCCGATCACAACGTTAACCCTGCATCCATGAGGAAACGCATATGTTAGGTGGTATCAGTATTTGGCAGCTGCTGATTGTTCTGGGCATCATCATCCTGATTTTCGGCACCAAGAAACTGCGTAACGTGGGCACCGACCTGGGCGGCGCGGTCAAGGGCTTCAAGAAAGCCATGCACGAGGAAGAGAAGGACGGCGACAAGCCCTCTGACCAGCCTCAGGCCAAGGTCGCCCACGAAGAGAACGGCAACACCTATGACGTTCAAGCTGAGCAGAAGCCAGCGGCAGACGTTCACTCTGGCGACCGCAACGAAGAGCGCAAATAACCCATGCTGGATATCGGCTTTCTTGAACTCATGCTCATCGGCGTCGTGGCACTGCTGGTGCTGGGCCCGGAACGCCTGCCCAAGGCGGCGCGCACGGCGGGTCTATGGATCGGCAAGATCAAGCGCACGGTATCCGGTATGCAGCGTGAAATCAGTGCCCAACTGGAAGCCGAAGAGCTGCGGCAAAAGCTGAATGAGCAGCAGAAAAAGCTCGATGACAGCCTGAAAAAAGCCAAGCAGGATGTCGAGAGCATTGCTGATGCCCCTTCAGCCTCGTCTGCCCAGCCTTCCGCTCAGGCAGACACCGAACAGCGGGTGGCCAGGGCCAGCGCACGCCTGGATGACGCTTTGCAGACCGTGCGTGAAGACCTGCCGAGCGACACCGATACGGCCGATCAAAAGGATAGACCCCACTCATGAGCATGTCTGGCAACTCCCAGCCACCGCAAAACGACCAGGGCCAGGCGCCTCTCATCGAGCATCTGATCGAGCTGCGTTCGCGCTTGATGAAGGCGGTCGTGGTGATCCTGGTGATTTTCCTGGGGCTCTATGCCTTTGCCAACGATATCTACACCTTCGTGGCCGAGCCGCTGATGGCACTGCTGCCCGAAGGCTCCCAGATGATTGCCACCGAGGTCGCCTCGCCCTTCCTGGCACCCTTCAAGCTGACGCTGGTGGTGGCGGTCTTCATTGCCATTCCTTTCGTGCTGCACCAGGCCTGGGCCTTCGTGGCGCCGGGGCTTTACGACAACGAGAAAGCGCTGGCCATTCCGATTCTCGTTTCCAGCGTGGCGCTGTTTTATGCCGGGGCAGCGTTTGCCTATTACGTGGTGTTTCCGCTGCTGTTCGAGTTTTTTACCCAAACGGGGCCGGAAAATGTCGCGGTGATGACCGACATCAACCAGTACCTGAATTTCGTGCTCAAGCTGTTCTTTGCGTTTGGCGTGGCCTTTGAAATACCCATCGCCACGTTCCTGCTGATTCTCTCCGGCGCGACGACCGTGGAAAGCCTGTCGAAAAAGCGCCCGTATATCATCCTGGGGTGCTTTGTCGTCGGTATGCTGCTGACGCCGCCCGATGTGATTTCTCAAAGCCTGCTGGCGATTCCCATGTACTTGTTGTACGAAGTGGGGTTGCTGTTCGGCCGTCTGGTGCGCAAGCCCAGAAACGCCAAGCAAGCGCAGGCCGAGGAAGAGCAGACCGACTAGCCGTAGTGAATGCTGACGGCCATTAAAAAGCCTCTGTCATCCCACGATGACAGAGGCTTTTTCCCTACGGGTGGGCCTGCAAGCCTAGCCCATCATTTCATCGACACGGTCCACCAGCTTGAAGATGCCCGTGGCGGCTTCACTGATGCGCGTTGCCAGCATATAGGCAGGCGTGGTGACCACGCGATGTTCGAGATCCACGACGATCTCTTCTACGCCGCAGCTACGGTGCAGCCCCCCCATGGCGCTGATCGCACCCGCCACACCGGGGTCATGCCCTACCGTCACGGCAATGCCATCCCCCAGCAGCCGTGGCACCATGACCGGGGCAATGCACATCAAGCCAATCGGTTTGGCGTCTTCCTTGAACCCTGCCAGCGCCTCCTTGACGCTTTCCAGCACCTGCATCTCGTCGCCTTGCACAGCAAAGTCGGACAGGTTCTTGGCAACGCCAAAGCCGCCAGGCACGATCACCGCATCGAAGTCATTGGACACCAGCTCGGTGATCGGACTGATCTCGCCACGCGCCAGACGAGCCGACTCCTGCAGCACATTGCGTCGCTCACCCTCCACCGGCGTCTGATCCAGGTGGTTGATGACATGGTGCTGCTCTACATCGGGTGCAAAGCAGCGATACCCTATGCCCAACTGATCCAGACGCAGCAGTGTCAGGGTCGTTTCGTAGATTTCCGAACCGTCGAACACGCCACAGCCGGCTAATACCACCGCTACCTGCTTGGTCATACCTCTCTCCTTGTCGAAGCCATGCGAATGGCTGAGTGACTCACTTTAGTCAGTCTGCCCTGCGGCCACAAGGCGGCTTTCGCTGCATGGCATGACTGATATACTCAACCCACGCCCAGAGAGTTGACCGCGCTGTTGGCCAATGCTCGTGGGGCACCCTTTTCGAGACTGTCTGGAGAGAGCCGTTGAACACCTCAAGCCCGCGCCACTTCCCCGCCACCCGAATGCGCCGCATGCGCCGGGACGACTTCTCACGCCGCTTGATGCAGGAGTCGACCCTGACGCCCAACGACCTGATTCTGCCGGTGTTCGTGCTGGAAGGCGAAAATCAGCGTGAAGCGGTGGCCTCCATGCCCGGCGTGGAGCGTTTGTCCATCGACCTGCTGATCGAGCAAGCCAAGGAGGCCCATGCCCTGGGCATACCGGCCCTGGCACTGTTTCCGGTGATCGGCGCCGAGCAAAAAAGCGAGCTGGCCGAAGAAGCCTACAATGCCAGTGGCCTGGTACAGCGCACCGTGCGTGCCCTCAAGGAAGCCGTGCCAGAGCTTGGCATCATCACCGATGTGGCGCTGGACCCGTACACCAGCCACGGTCAGGACGGCATTCTCGATGCCCAGGGCTACGTGCAAAACGACCGTACGGTGGACACGCTGCTCAAGCAGGCTCTTTCTCATGCGGAAGCCGGCGCCGACGTCGTGGCCCCCTCCGACATGATGGATGGCCGGATTGGTGCGATTCGCCAGGTACTGGAGCAGGAGCAGCTGCACAACGTGCGCATCATGGCGTACAGCGCCAAGTACGCGTCGAACTACTACGGCCCCTTCCGGGATGCCGTCGGCTCCGCCGCCAACCTGGGCAAGGCCGACAAACGCACCTATCAGATGGACCCCGCCAACAGCGACGAAGCACTGCACGAAGTGGCGCTGGACATCGCCGAAGGCGCCGACATGGTGATGGTCAAGCCAGGCATGCCTTACCTTGACGTGGTGCGGCGTGTCAAAAGCGAGCTGCAGGTGCCGACCTTCGCCTATCAGGTGAGCGGTGAGTACGCCATGCACCGCGCGGCTTTCGACAACGGCTGGCTGGCCGCAGAGCCGGTGATTCTCGAATCGCTGATGTGTTTCAAACGGGCAGGTGCCGACGGCATATTGACCTACTTCGCGTTGGAAGCGGCGCGTCTTTTGCAGCGCTGACGCCATCAAGATGACAAATCGGTGACACCTGTTTGTCATCTTCCCCCTGCATACTTGACGCAATTCGCGTTATAACAAGCAGCATGGGCAAGCGCCATTACCGCAGGGGGCCAGCATGGAAGACAACTCAGCCGATTCCAACTCCGATGTCAGCAGTGCAGTGCCCGGTAACGAGACTTTCGTTAGCGACAGTACCGAGGTACTGCCTTTACGGGTCAACCGTACACCGACAGGAGTACAGGCCCGTGAAGTACTCCCGGAAGCCAACCTGGATGACCCACAGCTCTACTTCAATCGAGAGCTTTCGCACCTGCAGTTCAATATTCGCGTGCTGGAGCAGGCGCTGGACGATGCGCACCCGCTGCTGAACCGTCTCATGTTCCTGCTGATCTTCTCGTCCAACATGGACGAGTTTTTCGAAATCAGGGTCGCGGGGCTCAAGCACCAAATGGCGCTGGGCGATGACACCACCGCCGCCGATGGTCGTTTACCCAAGGCCGTGCTGGGGGAGATTTCCACCATTGCCCACCAGCAAATCGCCCGCCAATACGCGATCCTCAATGACACCCTACTGCCTGCCCTGGAAGCCCAGGGGCTACGTTTTCGCCGCCGCGATCAATGGACCGAGGCGCAGAAGGCCTGGGTGCGGGAATTTTTCGATAACGAGATCATGCCGGTCATCAGCCCCATCGGCCTGGACCCCTCGCATCCGTTCCCTCGGCTGGTCAATAAAAGCCTCAACTTCATCGTCGAGCTCGATGGTAAAGACGCCTTTGGCCGTGCTGGCGGCATGGCGATTCTGCCCGCCCCACGCTCGCTGCCACGGCTGATGGCCTTGCCCAGAGAGCTGTGTGCAGAGGGCTACACCGAGTATGTCTTTTTGTCTTCGCTCATACATGCCCATGCCGAAGAGCTGTTCCCCGGCATGCGCGTGCGCGGCTGCTATCAGTTCCGCCTGACCCGCAATGCGGACATGACCGTCGACCCGGAAGAGGTCTCAGACCTGGCATCGGCGTTACGCGGCGAGCTGCTAGCACGGCGCTATGGCAGCGGCGTACGCCTGGAGGTCGCCGATAACTGCCCGGATGAGCTCATCAACTTCCTGCTACGCCAGTTCGAGCTGGACAACGACGACCTGTATCGTGTGCAGGGCCCGGTGAACCTGACCCGCATGATGGCCGTGCTGGGCGACGTGGACCGCCCCGAGCTGCTCTATCGCCCGTTTACCCCCAGCGTGCCCAAGGGCTTGAAGGGCGGCAGCCTGTTCAGCGCCATTGCCAACAACGACATTCTGCTGCACCACCCCTTCCAGGCCTTCTCCCCCATCGAAGACCTGCTGCGCGAAGCCGCACGCGATCCGGACGTGCTGGCCATCAAGCAGACGCTCTACCGTACCGGTGCCGACTCCTCCATCGTCAGCGCGCTGGTGGATGCCGCCAGCCAGGGCAAGGAGGTCACCGTGGTCATCGAGCTACGGGCACGCTTCGACGAAGCGGACAACCTGCAGCTTGCCTCGCGCCTGCAAGAAGCCGGGGCCATCGTCATCTACGGCATCATGGCCTACAAGACCCACGCCAAGATGCTGCATATCGTCCGCCGTGAGCGGGGTGAGCTGCGTCACTATGCACATCTGGGCACCGGCAACTACCACGCCAGGACCGCCAAGCTGTATACCGACTACAGCCTGCTGACTGCCAACAAGGCGCTGTGTGCCGACGTGCACAAGGTCTTCCAGCAGCTCTCGGGCATGGGCCGCGCGCGTAAGATCGATACGCTGCTGCACGCGCCGTTCACGCTGCACGAGCGGCTGGTGGAAATGATCGATCGGGAAGCCCAGATCGCCCGCAAGGGCAAACGTGGCCATATCATCATCAAGTGCAACTCGCTGACCGAGCCCAAGCTGATCAAGGCGCTTTACCGAGCCTCTCAGGCGGGCGTGGAGTGCGACCTGATCATTCGCGGCATGTGCTGCCTGAAACCCGGCGTGCCGGGCGTGTCGGACAACATTCGCGTACGCTCGATCATTGGCCGCTTTCTGGAACATACCCGAGTCTTTCACTTCCATAACGACGGCAAACCGGAAATCTGGTGCTCCAGCGCCGACTTCATGTCGCGCAACATGTTCCACCGCGTGGAAACCTGCTTCCCGTTGCTGGACAAGAAACTCGCCACGCGGGTGCGCAAGGACCTGGAGACCTACCTGGTCGATAACTGCCAGAGCTGGCTACTGCAGAGCGATGGCAGCTACCAGCTCCAGGACCCTGGCCACGGCGATGCCATCAGCGCCCAGGAAACGCTGCTCTACGCTTACGCCACAAAGAGCTGAGGCCGCCGCCCTGGCCTGGTAGCCGGGGCAGCTCAGGCACACTTCCCTCTCACGTGTGTTGCTGGCGCAGCTGGCGGGCAGCTTTCACCATATTGGCCAGGGCCGGCTCCACATCGGCCCACTCACGGGTTTTCAGCCCGCAGTCAGGATTGACCCATAGCCGTTCAGCGGGAATCTTTTCCAACGCCTTCTCCATGAGCGTTGCCATCCAGCTCACCTCGGGAGTGTTGGGCGTGTGAATGTCGTATACCCCAGGCCCAATTTCATTAGGGTAAGCAAAGTCCTGAAAAGCATCCAGCAGCTGCATGTCCGAGCGCGATGTCTCGATGGTGATCACGTCCGCGTCCAGGGCCGCAATGGCACCGATGATATCGTTGAACTCCGAGTAACACATATGGGTGTGAATCTGGGTACTGTCGGCAACCCCCGCCGCACTGAGCTGAAAGCTCTCGACGGCCCAGTCCAGGTAGGTCTGCCACTCACTCTGGCGCAGCGGCAAGCCTTCACGCAGGGCGGGCTCGTCAATCTGGATCACCCGAATTCCCGCGCTTTCCAGGTCACGAACTTCATCACGCAGTGCCAGGGCTATCTGGCGACAGGTGAGGGCTCGGGGCTGGTCATCACGCACGAAGGACCATTGAAGAATCGTCACCGGGCCGGTCAACATGCCCTTCATCGGTTTTTGCGTCAGCGACTGGGCGTACTCACTCCAACGCACCGTCATGGGCGCGGGGCGGGCTACATCACCATAGATGATCGGCGGTTTGACGCAGCGTGAACCGTAGCTTTGTACCCAGCCAAATCGGGTAAAGGCAAAGCCGTCCAGCTGTTCACCGAAGTATTCCACCATGTCGTTACGTTCGGCTTCGCCATGTACCAATACATCCAGCCCCAGAGCATCCTGGCGTGCGATGACATAGGCAATTTCCTGCGCCATTCTCGCGTCGTAATCGGCCTGTCCAAGCTCACCGGCTCTGAATGCTCGTCGTGCTTCACGAATCTCGCTGGTTTGCGGGAAGGAGCCAATGGTAGTGGTGGGAAACAGTGGGAGCGCCAGCGCACGCCGCTGTTCCAGCGCGCGTTGGGGGTAAGCTGACCGTCGCTGGCTATCTGCTGGTGTGATGCCTGCGAGGCGCGTGCTTACCTCGAGCTGGTGGATACGCCGCGACTCACGCCGCGTGTCCAGCGCACGTGTGGCCTCGTTCAAGCGCTGCTCATCGGCAGGCGTGGCGCGGTTGTCGATCAGACGCGCCAGGCTGACCACCTCGTCCAATTTCTGACGAGCGAAGGCCAGCCATGATCGCAGCTCCGGGTCCAGGCTATCTTCCTGGGCCAAATCCACGGGCACATGGAGCAGCGAGCAGCTGGGCGCCAGCCAGAGCCGCCGGCCGAGACGCACCTTGATGGGCAGCAGGCGTTCACGCAAGGCGGCCAAATCGGCCCGCCAGACATTGCGGCCATCGACCAAACCGAGCGAAAGAATCTGGTGCGGACTCAAACGGTCGATAACACTTTCGACCTGCTCTGGAGCACGCACAGCATCAATATGCAGCCCAGCGACCGGCAGTCGAGTGGTCAAGGCAAGGTTATCGCCCAGGGCGCCAAAATAGGTCGCCAGCAACAGTTTAGACGGTGCCGCCTGAAGGCGATGATAAGCGCGTTCATACGCCTGCTGCCAGGCCACGGGCAAGTCCTGCACCAGAGCAGGCTCATCGAGCTGCACCCACTCCACGCCCTGGGTCGCCAAGCGCGCCAGGATATCGCTGTAGACATCCAGCACGCTATCCAACAGCGTGAGTCGATCAAAACGGCTGCCCTTGGTCTTGCCAAGCCACAACCAGGTCAGAGGCCCTACCAGTGTGACCTTGGGGGTGAACCCTGCCTGCAGCGCTTCATCGACCTCATCGAACAGCCACTCCGAGGCCAGTGTGAAGCGTTGGCCCTGGTGAAGTTCGGGCACCAGGTAGTGATAGTTGGTATCGAAATACTTGGTCATCTCGCAAGCGGCAGCGGGTTTTCCGTCAGGTGCTCGCCCGCGAGCCATGCGAAACATGGTATCCAGGTCTACCCTGCCGTCTCTGACTTCATCGGCAGCATCAAAGCGCTCGGGTACCGCCCCCAACATGACCGAAACATTCAACACCTGGTCGTAAAAGGCGAAGTCACCGACGCTGACCATGTCCAGCCCAGCCGCCTGCTGAATTTGCCAATGATGGAGCCGTAGCGCCTGAGCGGTGCTCTCCAAAGCTTCTCGGTCGGCCTCACCGCGCCAGTAAGCCTCGGTGATTTTCTTCAGCTCACGTCGTGCACCAATGCGGGGGTAGCCGAGTATATGAGACACTGTCATGATGAATCCTTCCCATGCGAATGATGTCACTCAGTTTGCTCACCGCACAAAAGTGAATCAAACTAAAGATTCTAATATAAAACATGAAAATTACTCACCATGATTGAGCTACGCCATTTGCGCACGCTACTGGCGCTGAGGGAAACGGGGTCGCTGGTGGAAGCCGCCGAGCGCGTGCACCTCACCCAGTCAGCGCTTTCCCACCAGTTGAAAGACCTGGAAGGCCGTATCGATAGCGCGCTGTTCGTGCGCAAGACGCGCCCCGTGGAATTTACCCGCGCCGGTTTGCGCCTGTTGGCGCTGGCCGATGACATTTTGCCCGAAGTACGCAAGGCCGAGCGAGACCTGGCGCGCTTGGCAGGCACCGAGCAGGGACGCCTGCACATGGCCATCGAATGCCACAGCTGCTTTCAGTGGCTGATGCCCACCGTGGACTATTTTCGTGACCATTGGCCGGAGGTGGAAATCGACATTCCCAGCGGCCACCATTTCGACCCGCTACCTGCTCTGGCTCGCGAACAGCTGGACCTGGTCATCACCGCCGACCCTCAGCCGCTGGAAGGGGTGCACTACGAGCCATTGTTTCGTTACGAGGGGTTGTTGGCCGTAGCCCGACAGCATCACCTGGCGGGCAGTGCCTATGTTCTGCCCGCCGAGCTGGCCGAAGAGACGTTGATCACCTACCCAGTGGAGCAGTCACGACTGGACGTCTTCACCCAATTCCTGACGCCCGCTAATGTGCGCCCCAAGGAGATTCGTACGGCCGAATTGACCATCATGATGATGCAGCTGGTGGCCAGCGGCCGTGGGGTTTGCGCGCTGCCCAACTGGGCCTTGACCGAGTATCTGGAGCGCCACTACGTCAGTGCCGTCAAGCTGGGCGAACAGGGCATCTGGAGCACGCTGTACGCGGCCATTCGTGAAGAGACCATGGAGGCGCCGTGGATGCAGGACTTTTTACGCACGGCTCAGGAGACCTCCTTTGCGGTACTCTCCGGGATCAGGCCGGCGAATCGCGACGAGGAATGAGCAGGGTAAAGCGGGCGCCGCCCAGCGCTGGGCTGCTGTCCACGGTGACGCTGCCGCCATGACCACTCATGATTTTCTGCACGATGGACAACCCGAGGCCATACCCGCCCGAGCTGCGGGCGCGGCTATCGTCCAGCCGGGCAAACGGCTTGAAGATATCGGCCCGGGCTTCCAGCGGTATGCCCGGCCCATCGTCTTCCACATCGATGCGCACGAGGTGGGGCTCATCCCAGAGCCGAATGATCACCTGTGTTTTGCTGTAACGACAGGCATTGCCGACCAGATTCTGTAGCGCCCGTTGAAGATAGCGAGGCTCGGCCAGCAGTTCGATGTCTGGGCCAGGGTCGAGCTCAAGCGTAAGGCCTGCGTGCAGCGGGGCCAGGGTATCGATGACCCGGTTGGCCATGGCACGGCAGTCGACCAGACTCATTTCAAGCTCGCCACCGTGCAGGGTGTCTCCCCCCAACCGGGCATAGGTCAGAATCTCATCGACCAGTTCGTCCAGCTCGGTAATATCGGCATCGATGCCCTGTAGCTGCCTCTGAATGGCCGGCTGGTCGGTCATGTCTTCCACCATCTGCACGGCAAAGCGGATACGCGCCACCGGGGTGCGCAGCTCATGGGAGACCGCGCGGATCATCTCCTGCTGGCCACGGAGCAAGCTCTGTACCTGATTGGCCATACCGTTGAAAGCCATGCCGACACGGCCGAGAAAATCACCGCTTTCCACTTTTACACGGGTTTCCAGGCGGCCACTGGCGATGCGGGTTGCCGCCAGCTCCAGTCGCGCCATGCGTGATTCGATACTGCGCATGATCAGATAAACGATCAGGCTGAGCACGGCCATCAGGCCGACCAGCAAGGGGAGATGCAAGTTGAGCGGCAGCGTATCGCCCCGCGTGACGGGGCCTGCCTGTAGCCACTGGGGCGTGTCACCCGGCGGGACGGGGAGCTGGTAGACCAGCGTGATGGCGAGCTTGTCGGACATCAGCCGAGTGATGACACCCCCCAGTGTCATCTGAAAGCGCTGTTCGGCGGTCAGGTCTTCTGGTGGTGCGCTCAGCAGCGTCAATGGCCAGCTACCAGAACGCAAGTGCCCCAGCGCCTGGGTACGCTCTGAGGGTGGCATATCTGCCAGCCACTCGCCCAGCGCTACCAAGGTCCCCTGCCACTGGCGCTCGCCCCAAGCGGCAAAATTCGCCTCCAGCACCCATGCCTCGTGCTGGCGTGACGATCCTGGCAGGCGCTGGCGCAGCTGCCAGGGGGGCTCCTCCACCAGCACGTTGCCTCGCTCGATACGTGTGCGCTCGAAGTAGCCCAGCGGCGTATCCGCCATGCGACGCAGCGCCAACTGCATGCCAAGCCGTTCGGCAAGCTCACCCAATAGCGCTTCCCGCTCGTCCTCTGCCACGCTGGCCAGGCGCTGAGTCATCATCGACATGGGCAACGCAGCCAGCTGTTCTCGGTAATCTTCCCGACGCACTTGCTCGATGAACGAGCGTCCCCCCAGTGCAATCAGGAACACCACGCACAGCGCCAGCCCGAGCAGCAGATAAAAACGTAAGAACGAGCCGTGACTCAGCACTCGCCGCATTGGGCGACCTCTCCTGGTTAGCTGTCCTTGACGAACAGATAGCCCTTGCTACGCACCGTCTTGATCCGGTGAGGCTGATTGGGGTCATCGCCAATCTTGGGTCGGATACGGGAGACCCGCACGTCGATCGAGCGATCCTGACCATCGTACTTGATGCCGCGCAGGTCGCTGAAAATCTCTTCACGCGTCAGTACCCGCCCAGCATTACGTGCCAACAGCCACAAGAGGTCGAATTCGGCGCTGGTCAGATCGATCCGATCACCTGCCAGCCAGGCCTCGCGGGTGGCATTGTCGATTTCCAGGTTCTCGAACTTCAGGCGCATTTCACCATCGGGAGCAGGGCCGTCGGCACGTCGCAACAGGGCACGCATACGGGCCAGCAGCACCCTCGGCTGTACCGGCTTCGGTACGTAGTCATCGGCGCCCATTTCCAGCCCCAGCACCTGATCCAGGTCGTCGGTGCGCGCGGTGAGCATCATGATCGGCCCGGCGAAATTGGGCCGCACGCGGCGGCAGATGGCCAAGCCATCCTCACCGGGCAGCATGAGATCCAGAATCACCAGATCCGGCTGCAGCGTCAGGATACGATCTACCCCCTTGGCACCATCCGCCTCGATCGTCACTTGAAAGCCGTTGGCTTCCAGGTAGTCACGGGTGAGCTCCGCCAAGCGCTGATCATCTTCAATAATCAGCACATGATCCTGGTCGGGGTAGTCGGGCGTTACCGCCTCCTGCGACCCAAGTGCTTGAAATTGCTGTTCCAAGTGATCCACCATCCTTTTCCTTCACTCCGCTTAGGCAGTTTGTGTTGTCACCCGCACACCCCCTCTGCAACCGCAGGTTGTGACCGCTTTCAGGATACCCTAAAACCGAGGTAACGCCTGCCCTTTGATCAACGTTCAGTACCCATCTCCCTGACGTTTCCGTGGGTGGCTTGATTCTTCCACCATCAAGCGCTAATGTGAAGGCGCAACTGTCGACAATGTGGCAGGAGGATATCGCCATGGAAAATGGCAAGGCAAAAAGTGTGATCAAGCGTGTTTATGTACCCACCCAAGTGCGCGATCTGCCCAACGGTGAGAAGTTGAAAATCCCGGGGCATTACAAGGCCCCACCCAGCGATAGTAACAGCTGACTCGAGCGCGTCCATCGCATTGATCGCAAAAAGGCAGGCCCATTGGGCCTGCCTTTTTCAATACTTGCCTTCAGTCGTACTAGCCGTCGAGCACGCTACCCTTTGGGCCCCAGCAGGAACCAGGCTATCAGGCCCACCAGCGGGAACATCAGCAGCACGATAATCCATAGCAACTTGGCAAGACCGCCTGCCGAACTCTTGGCGACCTTGACGATGGCCCACACGACAATGACGAGCCAAATCAAACCTAACAAACCGCCGACTTCAATACCCATGATCTCTCCTTGGTGGGTTGCATCCGTGAGCATTTAGCTAAGCACATGTTAGGCAAGCGCACAAGTTTGGTTCAAGGTTCTGGCACACGCAGAATCATTTCCCCACCACGAATCTCGATGGCCAGATGATTCAGAAAACTCATGCCCAACAGGACGGTATCTCGCTCCATGCCTGGGCTGATGGAGCCCTGCACGTTACTCATGCGAATGCCGCCCAGCACCACTTCATCCAACTGGGTCAGGCTGCCTTCCACCCGGCCATTGGCGGTATTGAACCAGGCGCGCCGCCCCGGCTCCAGGCCCAACTGCGATGCCAGCTCCCCAGGCACGGCCACATAGGTCGCGCCGGTATCCAGCAAGAACGTGACGCTTTCGCCGTTGATCTCACCAGGCGCTTCGAAATGTCCGGCACGGTTGCGCTTGAGCGTGACAGGGCCATTCTCCGGCGACGTATTCATGATCTGGGCATTGGGGTACAGCATCTGCTCGAGCCCCCCCTGTATCCACCAGGTGCCCACGGCGATCAGCAGCACCCAGAACAGCAGCATCATGACGATACCGCCTCGCTGTGACTTGGCTGTCGTCATGCTTTACCTCGCGACATCAGGAGCTTTTCCAGGCCGTCGCAGCATCGCGACCCCGGCGTTCATTCACGAACATACAAATCAGCATAGCCGTTATGAACAGCACCACACACAGGAGAATGGAAGCCTGCAGGCCTATCAAAGCCTGCAACACCCCCAGCATGACGATGCCCATCACCCCTGCCAGCTTGTTGGCCAGGCCCCAGAAGCCAAAGAACTCGGCGGATTTGGGCAACGGGGAAAAGACCCCCACCAGGGCGCGGCTGGCGGACTGACTGGAGCCCAGGCTCAAGCCCGCCAGGCAGCCTACCCACAGGAAGAGATGCTGCGCCTGCCACTCCAGCCCGAAACGGCCATTCAACCAGGCCGTGAGTTCCGGCGTGGCCCATATGGCGACGATGGCGGCTACCCATAGCCCAAGGGTCATCTGATAAGTGCGTTTGGCACCCAGGCGATCCTGCAAAAAGCCAAAACCGATGGCCCCGGTGGCCGCAGTCACCTGGACGATGATGAACATGATGTTGCGTATGCTCTCATCCCAGCCAATGACCTGTGCACCGTAAATGAAGGCAAAGGCGATGATGATGTAAACACCGGCCATGGAGAACAGCAGCGACACCAGAAAAATGCTCAAGTCCTTGAAGTAACGCAGCTCATGAAAGGTGCCCATGATCCGCTGCCGAGCAATCTGACGGTAAGGGACGCCAGCGGGCTGCGGTATGCCACGCTCTTTCAGCCACAGGAACGTAGGGATTGCCGCCAACAGGAAGAACCCGGCTGCGAAGGGTCCCACCCAGCGGATTCGCTCGAAATTATCCGCCGTCGCCTCCCCCAGCACCATCAGCGTGAAACCTGCAGCCACCAGTCCACCCACATAGCCTAACGCCCAGCCAAACCCGGAAATTCTCCCCAATGCATCCGGTGGGCCCAGCTCGGGAAGAAAGGCAGCAATGAACGACTCTCCCATGGAGTAGGCATAGTTCGACAGCACGATCAGCAATAACCCCAGCACCACGTAGCCCGGCGCCACGAAATAGAGCATGGCGGTGGTCAGCACCGTGGCCAGATAGCTGAAGAACAGAAAGCGTTTTTTCTCGGCACGGTAATCCATGATCGCGCCACACAAGGGAGCACTAACCACTACCATCAGATAACTGATCGCCAGCGCAAGGCTCCAAAGAAAGTTGGCGAGCCGATAGCCATCATTGCGGTCACCCACAATGACGGTGGTAAACAGCTCGCCAAAAACCACGGTAATAATTAATAACGTGTAGGCTTGATTGGCAAAATCGAACATTGCCCAGCCGAAAATTTCCCGGCGGGAAGCATAAGGCGTTTTAACCACTGGCGCAGCACTGGGCAGCATATAAAGGACTCACAGGAAAAGAGGCTCAAGATTAGCAGTGGCAACGCGGTGCACGCCAGCATCAGTCCTTGTCGGTGATTTTTATCGATATCGACAACTTCAAGGAGTTCAACGATCACTATGGCCACGCCATGGGCGACGACATGCTGCGTGCTGTCGCCGAGGTGCTTCAGGCCATTCTTGCCTTGGCAATTCCCCACGCTTATTCCACCACGCATTCGCACTTGACCGCCAGCATGGGCATTGCAACGCCCCCCTGACCATCCCTTGGGTCATGACGAATTGCTCAGCAGCGCCGACCAGCAGCTCTACCATGCCAAGCGCCGTGGCCGAAACCGCATCAACGCAAAAACGCCCGGCTTAGCCGGGCGTTGCTCGATGGTACTCAGCACAGAGCCAAATGGCTCGTTACAGCAGCCAGTGCGCCAGGACGGCGGAGAGTCCCACCACCATAGCGGTCACTACGGCGACGGTTACGATACGATCCAGCCAACGGTCGAAGGCAACGCCTTTGGGCTGCCTTCGCGTGGCTCCGTGACGTCCCTGTCGGGCCATTAGCACGCCTGTTCCATCGGTGCGTCCTCTATCGACACTGTTGATTAGCTATTGATACGCCGGTTTACTACGCTGGGCGCACGACGCAGCCGCTCTTCTTCACCCAGTTGCTCGGCCTCGAAGGCGTCGGCTCCCACTGGGGTTTCACCATGACGCCGATACAGCTGGGTCAGCATGGCTTTACGATCAGCACGCAGCTCCCGCACCAGGACGACAATCATCATATACAAAATGAACGTAAACGGTAGCGCCGACAGTACGGCTGCAGACTGCAGGCCGGAGAGCCCGCCGGCCACGATCAGCGTCAGACAAATCGCCGCGATCAGCACGCCCCAGATAATCCGCTTGTACAACGACGGATTGATGGAACCATTATCGGTCATTTGCGCCACGATATACGACGCCGAGTCTGCCGAGGTCACCAGAAAAATGAAGATCAGCATCATGGCAATGACCGACAGCACACCGGAAAACGGCATCAGGGCAAACATCTCGAACAGCGCCACCGTGATATTCGCTTCCGTGGCCGCCGCCAGCCCCACATCACCGTTGAGCTCCAGGTTCAAAGCGGCACCGCCAAACACCCCGATCCACAGGCAGGCCAACAGCGGCGGCACGAAAAGCACCCCAAACACGTACTCTTTGATCGTACGCCCACGGGAAACCCGAGCCACGAAGGTGCCGACGAAAGGAGACCAGGCAATCACCCAGGCCCAGTAAAAGATCGTCCAGTTACTGGCCCACTCGTTATCACTATAGGGGGAAATACGCAGGCTCATACCAATGAAGTTCTGCAGATAATCACCGATCCCCAAGGTGATGGTTTCCAGGATGACCACCGTCGGCCCGGTGACCAGCACATAGACCATCAAGCCGATGCACAGCACCATGTTGAGGTTGGATAACCGCTTGATACCTTTATCCAGCCCTGACCAGGTGGAGGCCATGTAGGCACAGAACATCACCAGCAGGATCACGAACTGCCACCAGCCGTTTTCAGGCAAGCCAAAAACGGCGTTCAAGCCGCCGTTCATCTGCAGTACGCCCAACCCCAGCGAGGTCGCGACCCCCATGACGGTAGCCACGACCGCAAACACATCCAGCCAGGACGCGTAAGGGCGCACTCGTGGATGTTTTGCGGTGACCGAAGAGAGAACCGACGACACCAGCCCCGCCTGGCCCTTGCGAAACTGAAAATAGGCAATGATCAGGCCCACGACCGAAAACGCCGCCCACTGGTGGATACCCCAGTTGAAATAGCTGTACTGAATGGCATAACGGGCGGCAGCTTCGCTTTCGGCGGGCACATCGCCGTAGGGAGGGTTGATATAGTGCGACATGGGTTCGGCCATACCGTAAAACACCAGGCCTACCCCAAAACCAGCCGCCAGCAACATACTGATCCATGAAAAGAAGCTGTAGCTGGGCGTACTATCCTGTGGCCCAAGGCGCACTTTGCCGTATTTACTCAGTGCAAGACCAATCAAGAACACGACAAAGCCAAAGACCGAAAACAGATAAAACCAGCCAAACAGTTCCGTGACGGTTGCCAGTGCCGTTTCCGCCGCATTGCCAAAGGCCTCTGGAAACGCTGCGCCAATAATGACCAAGCCGAAAATAATGATCGCCGAAGCGACAAATACCGACTTGCCTCCATGATTCGTCATATCACCACCCTGGTTAATGAACTTGATTGGCACTCTCCTGGTGCGTTCTCATAAATCCTAACACTCAACGGGGGCAGCCGCATGCCAGGTGTTTAACGCTGCATAATTAGCCTTTACTGATTTTCAAATCGGATAAACGGCGAGCACAAGAGTGAACTTGCCCATCGGGGTATGTTCCAATAAGGCAAATGAACGATGGAGGCATATATGCCACAGATGAATCGCGATCAACGTAATGCTGCCTGGCAAGCTGCGCACCAGTGGCGCGCCCGAGCTGCTCAGTCACGCCCCACTGGCGTCATGGGCAGCGTCAAACTGCTGCTGACTTGGCTTGCCTTCGGGGCGCTGATGATCGTCGGCATGGTGCTGGGCCTGATATTTTTGCTGATCGGCTGGGCCATGATGCCCTTCGTGCGCCACAAGATGAAAAAGCGCATGGAACAGATGCGTGCCGAGCAGGCTCAGGATATCGGTGGCGGCTATGGCTCTCAACGTCATGCTTCTTCCCAAAACCAGGCATCTCATGGCCATCGCCCGCACCAGGACGTTCTGGAAGGCAGCTATGAAGTGAAGGACGAGCCGCGCCACTGAGTCGGCACGTCACCTGGCTAGCACGTCACTAGGGTGGTGCTTGTATCCAGGCAAAGGCCGCTGCCAACGCCAGCGGCATGACCACCAGACTGCCCAGATTACCGATCAGTACCAGCGAAGCCACCTTGTGGGGTTCCAGCTTGTACTGTTCCGCGACCAGATAGTTGAGCACTGCCGGGGGTAGCACTGCAAATACCAGTAGCACGGCGGTCTGCAGCGAGTTCAACGGCAGTAGCCACATCAAGGGCAAGGCAACCACCAGCCCCGACAGCGGGCACAGCACGGCGCCCAGCAACCCTGTGCGCCAGTCGCTGAAATCGATCTCCAGCAGCCGTACCCCCAAGGCAAACAGCATCAGCGGGATACAGATACCTCCCAACATGTGCATGGCTTCCAACAGCCAACTGGGCAGTGCCACTCCCCCCACATTGACCAGCAGCCCTGCCACACTGGCAGCCACGATGGGCATGCGCAGCATCCGCCACAGGGAAGTACGCGGGTCCAGCATGTAGAGCCCTACCGAAAAATGCAGCAGCATTTCGATGATGAACACCACCACGGCAGCGGGCAGCGCCTCGGGCCCAAAGGCAAGCACCAGTAGCGGCACTCCCATGTTGCCGGAGTTGTTGAACATCATGGGCGGCAGGAAGACCTTGATGTCCAGCGAGAGCCACTTGGCCACTGGCCACAGCACCAGGCCGGAACCCAGCACCACCAGGGCAGCCGCCGTTGCCAGCCAGGCATAGTCGGCCAGCGGCGCTTGGCGGTCTGCCAGTACGGCAAATACCAGCAGCGGTACGAACAGTTCCATGTTCAGGGTATTCAGGCTGCCAATGTCGGGGCTGCGGTAGCGCCCGTAGGCAGCGCCGCAGCCAGCAATGAGGAACACCGGCAGCAGCGTGGCGAGTATGTGGCCAGTCATGGGCGGCCCTGCCGAACCGGCGAGCCCGCTGGGGTTGTGGCATGCATGTCCTGTCGTCCTTGTTGTTATCAGGCTACTGCTTATCAGGCTATCTTTTTCAGCCTATCTTTTCAGCATGGCGGCTGCCCATTAGCCCTTGGTGGATCAGGCGCCCAGAAAACGCTGCCACAAGTCCGCCACCACGCGACGATGGCTCGCCAGCTCGCGGGCACTTCCTTCTGCCTTTTCGCCGGTCAGCGCGGCTCGGTGTGTACGGCTGCGGTAAGCCAGGTAAGCCTCTTTCAACTGTTCGGCTTCGTTGGGGGTGATATGCCCGCTATCGGCCAGGGTTTCCAGAATGCGGATATTGTCGCTGTAGGTCAGCAGCGCGGGCGTCTGGTGGGCAAAGGCCAGCACGGCATACTGGCAGAGGAATTCGATGTCCACCATGCCACCCGCATCGTGTTTCAAGTCGAAGGTGCCCTCGGTGCTCACGGTATTGGCCGCTCCCTTGCTGCCCAAATGGTCACGCATCTTGTGGCGCATGTTGACCACGTCGCTGCGCAAGGTGTCCTGGGCACGTTCGACGCCCAGAATCGCACCACGCAGCGTCTCGAAGCGCGCGGCCAGTGCGTCACTGCCCGCCACTACCCGGGCCCGCACCAGCGCCTGGTGCTCCCAGGTCCAGGCATTCTGACGCTGATAGTCGGCGAAAGCCTCCAGCGATGTCACCAGCAGGCCAGCGTTACCCGAAGGCCTCAGCCGCATATCCACCTCGTAAAGGCTGCCCGCAGGCGTGATGGCCGTCAGCAGGTGAATGATGCGCTGCCCCAGGCGAGTAAAAAAGACCGGGGTGTCCAGCGGGCGCGGGCCATCGGTGGCGCCCTTGCCGTCGCTGTCGTGCAGGAACACCAGATCGAGATCCGAGCTGTAGCCCAGCTCGATGCCGCCCAGCTTGCCATAGCCAATGATCAGAAACGCCGGCTCACGGTTATTACAGCCAGGGGGCACGCCATGCTTGCGGGCCAAGTGCTTCCAGGCCATGGCCAGCACCGCTTCCAGAATCACTTCCGCAATGAAGGTGAGGTAATCGCTCACTTTCATCAGATGCCGCGTACCGACTACATCCGATGCCGCCACGTGCAGCATCTGGGCGTGCTTGAATACCCGCAGTGCTTCCAGCTGCGCCTCTTCGTCATCCTCGGGCAGGCGATTGAGCGTCTGGCGTAGCTCGTCGGCAAGACGCGCCTTGTCGGCAGGTGTGTAGAGCGTGTCCGGAGTGAGCAGCTCATCGAGCAGGATGGGGTATCTGGCCAGCTGCTCGGCAATCCAGGGGCTGGCGCAGCAGAGCCGCATCAGATGCTCCAGCGCATGGGGGTTTTCACGCAGCAGCGCCAGATAGGCCGTCCGCCGCAGCACGGCCTCGATCAAGGGCTGCACCCGCGCCAAGGCCGTGTCCGGCGCGTCGCTGCTGGCCAACGCCTCCAGCAGCAGCGGCATCAGGGCGTCCAGCCGCTCGAAGCCTATGCGCTGCATGCTCTGCACTGCCCGTGAGTGGTAGAGGCTGACCAGCCGCTTGTGGGCTCGCTCAGGCTCATGGAACCCTGCCCCGGCCAGCAAGGCCTGCGCCTCGTCGGGCTCCAACTCTTCGCGCCACAGCAAGCGCCACTGCGCCAGGGCGTTTTCGCTCTGCGGCGCGTCGGCTTCTTCTTCGGGGTCGGCAATCACGGCATCGAAGTGTCGGCGCACCCGCTCACGCACGCGGTTCAACTGCTCCTGCAGGGATGACCAGCCGTCGTAGCCCAGCGCGAAGGCCACCCGCTCGCGATCATCGTCATCGGTGGGCAGTTGCTGGGTCTGGCGATCTTCCAGGGCTTGAATGGCATGTTCCAGATCACGCAAGAAGGCGTAATCCGGCAGCAGCTCGTCCACCACGGCAGTGGGCAGCAAGCCCAGTTCAGGCAGACGATTGAGGGCCGCGTACAGCGATGTCACTTGCAGCTCGGTATCCCGCCCTCCGCGAATCAATTGAAACGCCTGCACGATGAACTCGACTTCGCGAATGCCCCCGGGCCCCAGCTTGATATTGCTCTCCATGCCCTTGCGTTTGACTTCCCGGTTGATCATCGCCTTGAGTTCGCGCAACGACTCGATGGCACCGAAGTCCAGATAGCGGCGATAGACGAACGGGCGCAGACTCGCCAGCAACGTCTGCCCAGCGTCGATATCCCCTGCCACGGGGCGCGCCTTGAGCATGGCGTAACGCTCCCACTCACGTCCCTGATCCTGATAGTAGCTGTCCAGCATCGAGAAGCTGCCCACCAGCGGCCCGCCGTCGCCCAACGGGCGCAGACGCATGTCCACGCGAAACACGAAACCGTCGGCCGTCATGGCATCCAGGGCAGCAATCAAACGCTGGCCAAGCTTGGTAAAATACTCCTGATGCTCGAGGGGTTTGCGCCCTCCCTGGGTTTCGCCTTTTTCGGGAAAAGCAAAGATCAGGTCGATATCAGAGGAGAGGTTCAGCTCGCCCGCGCCCAGCTTGCCCATGCCCAGCACCACCAGCCGCTGGGGTGAGCCATCACTTCGCACGTCAGGCAGCCCCCACCGGGAGGCGTAAAAGTTTTCCAGCCAACCCAGTGCCGCCTCGATGCACACTTCTGCCAGCCAGGAAACCGACTGTGCCGTCTGCCACATGGTGGCGCCTGCAGGCCGGTTCAGGTCACGCCAGACGATGCCCAGCATGCGGGCACGGCGAAAGCGGCGCAGGGTACGCTGCAGGCTCTCTTCCTCCTCGCAGCCTGCCAGGGCGTCGTGCAGCCACTGCACGAGCGTCGCCTTGTCGGGAGCGCGGTCCAGCTCCCCGGAAGCCTCCAGCTCGGCCAGCCAGTGGGGAAAGCGCGCCAGGGTTTCCAATGCGAACGTCGAGACCGTCACCACGCGGGCCAGCGCTTCACGACGCGCCTCTGGCAGGTCATGCCATGGCCCAGAGGGCAGTGCCTTGCCGGTCATCGAGGCCAGGTTGTCGGCCTGTGCCAAGGCATCCACGAGACGCTGCCGAGCATCGGCGGCCGGGCCTGACAGTGCGTCAGGCAGCGTGGTGGTGGAAAAGAGAGCCTGCGGTGTCTGCATATCTACCTCTGCGCCTAACGCACGTCGAAGTGACACGACTCAGTGCTGGTCGGTCATTACGGGTCTGTCATTGCTGGCCTTTCATTGCCTGTCTGGGCCATGGGAGCGGGTCAGCCCAGCCACTTCTCCCAGCCTAACAGGCCCCAGGTGAGCCCCGCCATGATGAGTGACAGCATGACCGCCGCCGAGCCGATATCCTTGGCACGGCCAGAGAGCTCGTGGTGTTCGGTGCCGATACGGTCCACCACGTTCTCAATGGCGCTGTTCAACAGCTCCACGATCAGTACCAGCAGCAGGCTGCCCACCAGCAGCAGCCAGCTGACCGGGCCCTCGCCGATCCACCAGGCAAACGGCAGCAGTACGGCGGCAATGGCCAACTCTTGACGGAAGGCGGCTTCGTTACGAAACGCGGCCTTCAGGCCTTTCCATGAGTAGCGCGTGGAGTGAACCAGATGGGTTAACCCGGTGTGTTGTGGCTTCATGCCCGTTGTCTCGTCTGCACGTTGATTAATGAGCCAGGATCATGGCGTCAAGATCCAGGGAGAGCGGGTCGAGCACTTCCGGCCAGCTCAGATAAGGGGTACTGCCGCTGCCGTTGACCAGTACGCTGAAAACTCCCCAGCGCCCTTGCGCCGTGCGGAAATAGCCCGCCACTGCGCGCACGGCAAAGGGTTGATTCAGCGTACCGGTCTTGAGCATGACGTTATTCTGGAACGTGGGCGAACCGCGGCGGATGAAGCGCATCACTCCGTTGGCAGGCGACTGAAACGATGCCACGAAGCTCGGAAACAGCGCGCTCTGACGATACATGTCTTCCAGCATCGCGTTGGTACCATGGGCCGACGTGCGATTATCCGTGGTCAAGCCGCTACCGCTGGAAAGCGTGATCGGGCCGTGGCCAGACAGCCCCTGGGCATAGGCCTCGATGGCCTGGCCCGCCTGACGCAGCTGTGCCTGGGGCGTTTCCACCAGGTTCAGCGCCAGCACATCGGCCATGTAGTTGTTGGAATAGTTCATCGTCCGCAGCAGCAGCTCCTGCAACGGCTGACCGTCGACGGCGGCCAGACGACGCGCTTCGCTGGGCGGACGCGTCGAGCCCACTCGCCAAGGGTCACGTACCGTCACCCCCGCCTGATTCAGCATGGCCAGCAGAAGTTGTGCCGTTTGCTCAGCCGCATCGCCAGCCCCACGATAGACATCCCGGGCCGCCGCGTTGGTGGAAATCTGCCCCGTCAGGCGCATGACGTCGCCACGCTCATCGGTGATCCGCTCTGCGCTGATTTCCGTACCGCTATTGGCCGGACGTGTGACGACCTGATTGTCGATCACGATCAGCGGCGCGGTGCTGTCGCACAAGCCCGTGCGCGCAGGCTGACCGGCAGTGGTGGCGGGCGCCACGTTGACGCACCAGGTGCCAAAGTTGACCCCCGCCGAGGTCAGCGGCGCACTGTAGGCATTGGCGACCCGCGTGCGTGCGTTGCAGCGGTCGGTGGTGATGCACTCCACCGGGCCAAAGCGCCACTGGCTGACCACCAGCGCGCCGTCCACATGCTCGACGCCGGCCAGCTGCAGGCGCTGCACCAGCCGCCAGAGGTCTTCGCTGGTCAGTCCGGGGTCACCGCCGCCCTCGAACACCAGGTCACCACGGAGCACGCCATTCTCCACGGGCGCGGTGCTCACCAGCTGGCTGGTAAAGCGGTGTTGGGGGCCAAAGCGGTTGAGCAGCGCGGCCGCCATATAGGCTTTGGTCACCGACGCAGGCGACAG
This sequence comes from Halomonas sp. KM007, assembly GCF_050709225.1. Lineage (NCBI taxonomy): Bacteria > Pseudomonadati > Pseudomonadota > Gammaproteobacteria > Oceanospirillales > Halomonadaceae > Halomonas > Halomonas sp. KM007. The sequence continues at coordinate 1,260,766 of NZ_CP136131.1, forward strand.
CTGACGCTCGGGGTTCAGGCTTCCCAACAGCAGGTCACCGGGGCTGCCACCCTCCAGCAGGCGCGCCTCGGCACTCACCGAAAACCCCTTGGCTTCCAGCTGGCTCAACCGAGTGAAATCCGCCCACAGGGAGGTACTGGCGCAGAGCGCGGCACTGGCGATACCCGCCACGACACTGCCACGCAGCCAGCGCGCAGGTAAGTTAAAAAAACACGTCACGTTGGGCTACCTCAATGCACATTCATGTTGGAAAACACCTGCAAGGTGACCACGCCAGCCACGATCAGGGTAATACCCAGTACGGCAGGCACGTCGGGCTTCTCACCGAAGACGACGATACCGACCAGCGTTACCAGTACGATACCCAGCCCCGCCCAGATGGCGTAGGCAATACCCACCGGCAGCGTGCGCAGCACCAGGCTCAAAAGGTAGAAGGCCACCCCGTAACCCACCACCACCAGCAGGCTCGGCACAGGACGCGTAAAGCCCTCCGACGCTTTCAGGGCGCTGGTCGCCACGACTTCTGCCACAATTGCAAGCACGAGATACACAAAGGTCATGGCTGCTCCAGATCGATGGTCAAGCGCCATAGCGCCTGGCCACTTTGATCATACTTGGCTTCGAACGGCGTCAGATAATCGCCGCTGGGCGTTATCTGGGCCACCGCCGCCTCGCGACCGGTGACCACCTGTACGGCCTGGGCAAACTCCTCCACATAGAGGTCCCAGTTCGAGCGCAGCTCCAGCCGCCCACCCAGCGCCAACAGTGTGGGGAAAACCGGGTGACCATGCCAGCGCATTTTCAAGTGGGACGACTTGGGATAAGGGTTGGGATAGAGCAGATAGTGGCGTACGGGCGCCCACTGGGCTTCCCGCGCCAAACGCCAGAAATCCACCAGGTCAGCGCGCACCAGCAGCGCATTGCCCGGCAGCTCGCCGTGATCTCGCCCCAGCCGATCTGCGCTGCGGTCAACGCCGATCACACAGTGATCAGGGAACCTCTGCGCCAAACGGCGGGTCGATAGCCCGACCCCGCACCCTGCATCGATGATCAACGGTGCGGGATGCTGCCGCCGCCAGGCCTCCGCCTGCTCGAAAGCCAGGCGAGTATGGTCGGCGATGGGTTTGCGCAGCGGATGCGCCAAGGCACGCTCAACGCGCCGCACCACATCCTGGTGTGGGCCCGGTTGATTGGAAGTCACCGATCGTGAGGTGTGCTGCATGACATCCCCTGCATGAAAAAAACGTGATTCTACCAGTCTCCCGGCTGCGCGGCATGACGCCGTTGCTCGCCCGGTGCTATGATCACGCCAGAGTCGATGTTCAAGCTCATTATTAAGTTCAGGTAAGGCGCTATGAAAGGGCCCCTGACGATAACTGTCATTAAACACCACCGCACCACGAGGAACCCGGCTTGTCACACTTACCGGTGATTGTCGGCATGGGCGGCATCAATCCCGCCGGCAGAACCTCGGGCCATCAGGCCTTCCGCCGCACCGTGCTTGATGCTTTACCAGCCGATCAGCAGCGCCAGACACTGGAAGGCTTGGCCGCGCTCATGCGTCTTGCCGAGCACTCCGACCATGGATGGCAAGACAGCACAGGCCAGCCTATTGACTCGCCTGCCAGCCTGCTGCGTGAGCAGGTGCTCGACCACACCTTGATCCGTCGTAACGAGGACCCCCGCTTCCAGGCGCCGGGCCTGCCTGCCAACCGCCGTGCAGAACTGGCGTTGGCAGAGCCCGTGCGCGTCACCCTGCGCCGTCGGCAACTGCCCGAGCAACTGCCGGAAGGCTGGGAAGTACGCGAGCTGGATGCACGAGAGGTAGAAGTGACCCTGCCGGCGGGCATGCTGGAGGTCCTGCTACCCGATGCCCAGGAACCCAAGGTTCAGGCCGCCGCACAGCTGCCCTCCGGGTTCGACCCGGCCAGCCTGTACCGCAGCGTGCATCATCCGCGCGGGTTGGCCATGGCCATTTTCGGGGCCAGCGACTGCCTTGGCGCCAGTGGCCTTGACTGGGAGACCCTGCGCCAGCAGCTCAACCCTGACCATATCGCCGTCTATGCGGGCAATTCGATTGGCCAATTGGATGACGAAGGCTGGGGCGGGCTGCTGAAAAGCCTGGTCAGCGGGCAGCGCGCAACGTCCAAGCAGATGCCACTGGGGTATGGGCAGATGCCGGCCGATTTCCTCAATGCCTATGTGCTGGGCAGCGTGGGCGGCACCGGCGCGGCCCTGGGCGCCTGCGCCAGCTTCCTCTACAACCTGCGCCTGGGCATCGACGACATTCGCGCCGGACGCCGCCGAGTGGTCATGGTCGGCACCGCCGATGCGCCGATCACCCCCGAGATCATCGAAGGCTTTCGGGCCATGGGCGCGCTGGCAGACGACGCCAGCTTGAAAGCCCTGGACGCCCTGACCCTGCTCACCGATGCCGACTACCAGCGCGCCTGCCGCCCGTTTGCCCGCAACTGCGGCTTCACCATGGCCGAAGCCAGCCAGTTCGTGCTGTTGATGGACGATGCGCTGGCCCTGGAACTGGGGGCCGACATTCTGGGAGCCGTCCCTGACGTGTTCGTCAACGCCGACGGTTTCAAGCGCTCCATTTCGGCGCCGGGGATCGGCAACTACATCACGCTGGGCAAGGCTGCGGCGCTGGTCAGGAACATGCTGGGAGAGACCGCGCTCAAGGAGCGTACCTACCTGCATGCCCATGGCACCAGTACGCCGAAGAACCGCACCACGGAATCCCATGTATTCGATGAGATTGCCCGTGCGAACGGAATCGAGCAGTGGCCGGTGGTGGCCATCAAGGCGTTCATTGGCCACTCCCAGGGCTCTGCGGCGGGCGACCAGCTGGCCAGCGCACTGGGCAGCTTCGCCCACGGCCTGCTGCCGGGCATTCCCACCCTGGATGCAGTGGCCGATGACGTCTATGCCGAGCGGCTGCGCTTTTCCACGACGCCCCAGGCGTTCAGCGCCGATGCCGCCTTCATCAACGCCAAAGGGTTTGGTGGCAATAACGCCACCGGCGTGGTGCTGTCTCCCCAGGTCACCGAGCGGCTGCTCCTCCAGCGCCATGGCAGCGCTGCCGTGGAGGCCTGGAAAGCCAAGCGGGAGACCGTGCGTGCCCAGGCCGCCGCGTATCTCAGCCAGGCGGACAAGGGCCACTACGCCCCGCGCTACCAGTTTGGCGAAGCCGTGCTGGAAGGCCCGGAGCTGGATATCCAGGCAGACCGTATTCACATTCCTGGCTACCACCAGGCGGTATCGCTGAACGTCGACAACCCGTTTGGCTCACTGAACGGCGAGGGGCAGTCATGAGCGCCCCACGCCGCAATATCGCGGTCTACCCCGGCACCTTCGACCCCATCACCAATGGCCACTTCGATCTCATCGAGCGGGGTGCGCGCATGTTCGATCAGGTGGTCATCGCCGTGGCGGCCAGCCCCGGCAAACGCCCCGCCCTGGAGCTGCCGACCCGCATCGCGCTGGCTCAGCAGGTGTGCGCCTCGCTGGAGAACGTGTCGGTGATCGGCTTCTCGTCGCTGCTCACCACCATGATGCACGAACAGGGCGCGACGATCATTCTGCGCGGCCTGCGCGCCGTCTCGGATTTCGAGTACGAGCTACAGCTGGCCAACATGAATCGCGCCCAGAACCCCGAGCTGGAAAGTGTCTTTCTGACGCCTGCGGTGGAAAACTCCTACATCTCTTCGACCATCGTGCGTGAAATCGCCAAGCTGGGAGGCGATATTTCAGCGCTGGTGCACCCGCAGGTCGCAGAGGCGCTGCGTAAGCACTACACTGGTTAACCATCGCTATTGTTGAGTAAAACACTCGGGTATATCACCGCCCGAGTGTTCCGCCATTCGTGAGGTATGCCCATGGCCCTGATGATTACTGACGAATGCATTAACTGCGACGTCTGTGAACCCGAATGCCCCAACGATGCCATTTCTCCCGGCGAGGAGATTTATGTCATCAACCCCAACCTGTGCACCGAGTGCGTTGGCCACTTCGACGAGCCTCAGTGCCAGCAGGTTTGCCCGGTCGACTGTATTCCTCTGGACCCGGAACGTCCCGAGACTCAGCAACAGCTGATGGAGAAGTATCGCATCATCACCGCAGCCTGACCCGTGCGCATCTGGGCGTTAGCCTGGCCCATCATCCTCTCCAACATCACCGTCCCGCTGCTGGGACTGGTGGATACCGCCGTGGTGGGCCACCTGCCCGACCCTCGCTATCTGGCAGGCGTCACGCTGGGGGCCACCCTGTTCAGCTTTCTCTATTGGGGCTTCGGGTTCCTGCGCATGGGCACCACTGGCCTGGTGGCGCAAGCCATGGGGCGCGATGCGCCCAGCGATGTACGCAACCTGCTGGGCCAGTCGCTGATCATCGCCGCCGGGATTGGCGTGCTGCTGATCCTGCTGGGCTCCCCCTTGATCTCGCTGGGGCTGTGGCTGCTGGACGGCAGCGCCGAGGCCACCCCGCTGGCCCGGGAATACGCTGAAATCCGACTCTGGTCGGCCCCTGCCGTGCTGGCCAACTATGCCATCCTGGGCTGGTTTCTGGGGCAGCAGAATTCCCGAGTGACGCTGATGATCCTGCTGCTGACCAACGGTGTGAACATCCTTCTGGACGTTTGGTTCGTGGTGGGGCTGGACATGACCAGTAACGGCGTTGCGCTGGCCAGCGTGCTGGCCGACTACAGCGCGCTGGCATTTGGCGGTTATCTGGTGATGCGCCAACTGGGGCTTCTCGAGGGCCACTTTCAGCACCAGCGGCTGCTGGCACGGAACGCCTATGCGGCGCTGTTCAATGTCAACGCCAACCTGTTCGTGCGCACACTGGGGCTGCTGTTCGCCATGGCATTCTTTACCGCCCAGGGGGCTCGCCAGGGGGATACCGTGCTGGCCGCCAACGCCGTACTGCTGCAGTTCATCATGCTGACCAGCTACGCCCTGGATGGCTTTGCCCACGCCGCAGAATCGCTGGTGGGCAGAGCCTACGGGCGCCGTGATTGGCCAGCATTCGCCGCCACCGTCCGGGCCGCGGCACGCTTCTCCTTCTGGACCGCCGGGGCCGCCGCCCTGCTGTTTGCTCTGTTCGGCAACCAGCTAATTGCCCTGCTCACCGGGCTGGAAGAAGTGCGCGCGGTGGCCGCCGTCTATCTACCCTGGATGGTGCTGATGCCGTTGATCGCCGTGTGGAGCTACCTGCTGGACGGCGTTTTCATTGGTACCACCGCCGTCAGCCAAATGCGTAACAGCATCTTTGCCGGGCTGGCCGTCTACCTGCCCTGCTGGTGGTGGCTGCAGGATGCTGGCAATCATGGCCTGTGGCTGGCACTCACCCTGTTCACCGTGACACGTTCGCTGGTGCTGATCCTCTATTACCGCCACTACCGGCGCACCCGGTGGTGCGACCATCCAGCTCGCTAAGCTAGCGTTGAAGCCCACAACGGGCGGCTTTGGCCAATTACGCTAACGTGAGCTTGAGGGGGCCGCTCCATGAGTCGTCGAGGGGTGAAAATTATGCCGCACCGCCGTATATTAGCCGCGCACTTCCTAATAACGAATAAAGAGAGCACTGCATGCTAAAACTCATCTCGAAACCGGCGGTCAAGCTGGTCGAACGCTATTTACCCGACCCGTATATATTTGTGCTGCTGCTGACCCTGGTAGCGGCGGTAGCGGCCATCGCCGTCGAGCGACAAACGCCCCTGGCCGTACTGCGCATGTGGGGAGATGGCTTCTGGGGCCTGCTGACCTTCTCCATGCAGATGCTGCTGGTGCTGGTCACCGGCTTCATGCTGGCCAGCTCGCCGCCGGTCAAGCGCATCCTGCAGAAAATTGCCGGTACCGCCAAAACGCCGGGCGGGGCCATCATTCTGGTCACGCTGGTCTCGCTGGCCGCCAGCTGGATCAACTGGGGCTTCGGCCTGGTCGTCGGGGCCCTGTTCGCCAAGGAACTGGCCCGCCTGATCAAGGTGGACTATCGCCTGCTGGTGGCCAGCGCCTACTCCGGCTTCGTGGTCTGGCACGGCGGGCTCGCAGGCTCGGTGCCGCTCACCATCGCCACCGAGGGGCATTTCTCTGCCGATCAGATCGGCGTCATCAGTACCAGCTCGACGATTTTTGCCTTCTTCAACCTGGCCATCGTGGTGTGTCTGTTCATTGCCGTACCGCTGGTCAATCGTCTGATGCTGCCGGATGAAAAGGACAGCGTGTATGTAGACCCCAGGCTGCTGGATGACGAGCCCGAGCCCGTCGGTCGCATTACCCGTCCTGCCGAAAAGCTCGAAAACAGCATGCCGCTGGCCCTGCTGGTGGGTGTACCTGGCCTGCTGTTCTTGCTGGACCACTTCCTGCTGCGCGGCGGCAGCCTGAACCTGAACGTGGTGAACTTCATGTTCCTGTTCCTGGCGATCGTGCTGCACCGCACGCCGCGCAACCTGCTTACCAGCCTGAACGAAGCCATCAAGGGCGGCGCGGGCATCGTCATCCAGTTCCCTTTCTATGCGGGGATCATGGCCATCATGGTGCAGTCGGGCCTGGCGCAGAGCATGTCGGAGTGGCTGGTCTCGTTTGCCACGGCTAACTCGCTGCCGTTCTGGTCGTTCATCAGCGCCGGTATCGTCAACCTGTTCGTGCCCTCCGGCGGCGGCCAGTGGGCCGTTCAAGCACCGGTCATGCTACCGGCGGCCGAAGCACTCGGAGCGGATATCGCTCGGGTCGCCATGGCGGTTGCCTGGGGCGACGCCTGGACCAACCTGCTGCAACCCTTCTGGGCGCTGCCGGTACTGGCCATTGCCGGGCTCAAGGCCAAGGACATCATGGGCTTCTGCCTGATCCAGCTGTTCATTACCGGCGCGATCATCTCGGTAGGGCTGGTCTGGTTCTAAGCCACCCGCTACGCTGTTGACCACCCGCCCCACTCGGCCAGCGTGCCAGGGGGCGGGTATTTTTTGGCTTTCAAAAGGTGATCTCCATGACCGACACGACGCTTGAACACAGCCCACTGCCTGGCCAGCACGAACTGTCCATGACGGTCCTGATGACCCCCGACATGGCCAATTTCAGTGGCAAAGTGCATGGCGGTGCTATCCTGAAGAAGCTGGATGAGGTGGCTTATGCCTGTGCCAGCCGCTACTCGGGCCACTACGTGGTGACGCTCTCGGTGGATCAGGTCCTGTTCAAGCAGCCCATCCATGTGGGTGAGCTGGTCACCTTTTTGGCCAGCGTCAATCACGTTGGCCGCTCCTCCATGGAAATCGGCATCAAAGTGGTGGCGGAAGACATTCGCGCCAAGCTGATACGCCACACCAACAGCTGCTACCTGACCATGGTGGCCGTGGACGAGCAGGGCAAACCGGCTCGCGTGCCGCCGCTGGCACTGGAGACGCCGCTACAGAAGCTGCGCTTCGAAAAAGCCGCCCTGCGCAAGAAGCTGCGCAAGCAGGCCGAACAGGAAGAGGAGCGGGCCCAGCAGCATCACCGGCAGCGCTAGTCGCTGCCCTATTCGTCATGACAAGGAGTCACCATGCCCATCAGGCGGCGCTACCCCCATCTGCCCAAGGGGGTCGAATACGCACATATCGGCTGGGATTTGCTGATTCTGACGGCAGTGGCCGTCAATTTGGGCCTGCTGCTGTTCGACTCGCTGTTTCTGATCGAGCCACTCAATCAAGCCTTCGCCGCCATGGCCCCGAGCGCCCATGCGGCCTACGACACGACGATCCATAGCCGCTTCACCACCATCGACCTGATGTTTGTCGGCCTGTTCGTGGCCGATGTCCTGCTGAGCTGGACGGTGGCCATCGCCGAACGGCGCTATCACCGCTGGTTTTTCTACCCGTTCGTCCACTGGTACGACGTACTGGGCTGTATTCCGGTGGGCGGTTTCCGGCTGCTGCGCATCCTGCGTGTGGTGTCGCTGCTGCACCGCTTGCATCGGCTTGGCCTCATCACGGTCACCCAGTGGCCGCTCTATCGCTTCTTTGCCAAGTATTACGACATTCTGCTGGAAGAGCTCTCGGACCGTATCGCTCTGCGCCTGCTGGGCAACGTTCAACAGCAGATCACGTCCAGCGGCTCCCTCTCGGAGCGGGTCATCGAGCGGGTCATCATGCCGCGCAAACGTCAACTGATCCATGAGATCACCCAGCGCCTGGAAGCCACCGCAGGGCAGGCCTATCAGCAGAACCGCAGCGCCATCCAGACCGCCATCAGCGAGCTGGTCAGCCGTACGCTGCGCGAAAGCCCGGAGATCCGTCGCCTGCAGCGCCTGCCCATGGGGCACGCGGCGTCCAGCGCTCTGGAAGCGTCGCTGAGCGGCGTTGCCCAGCGGCTGGTGGACGAGATTGCCCAGCAGCTGCACTCCCCGGCCTTTCGCCAACTGTTGGAGCAGACCGCCGACAGCGGCTTCGATAGCTGGCTGCAGGTCGACCAGAGTAGCCAGCAGGTAACCGAGCAGGTGCTGCTGGATATTCTGGAGATGCTCAAGGAGCAGGTAGCGCGACAGCGCTGGAAAGATCGCTACGAGTGAGGCGGCTGGCCACGGGCCCTGGCATCAAACGGTGGTGGTGGCCAGCGGCGGCTGCGCCAGGCTGGCACGTACGGTGTTCAGCGCCGACGCCAGGGCGGGCCGGTCCGGTGCTGCACCGATACAGATGCGTATGGCCTGAGGTGCCGGGGCACTGCCCACGCAGAAAGGCTCGGCGCTCTCCACCTTGACCCCCTCCTGCTGAAGCCGCGTACACAGCTCCAGGGCACGCACGCCCTCGGGCAGCGCCAGCCACACATTGCTTCCAGATGGCCGACGGCCCAGGGCATAGCCTGCCAGGAGCTGTTCGGCAAGCATCTGGCGGGCCGTCAACTCACCGGTTTGCCAGGCCAGCAACTCGCTGGCCGCTGACTGAGCAATCCAGTGGCAGACAACATCCACCATCAGCGGCGGCACCATCCAGCTTTGCGCCCGCACCCCCGCCGCAAGCCGCTCCAGTAGCGCTGGCGGTGCACGCAGCACGCCGATACGCAGACCACCCGCCAGCACCTTGGCCGTGCTGAACACGAACAGCGTGCGCTCCGGGGCCAGCTGGTAGAGCGGCGTACCGCGCTGCTCTACCGGCAGGTACTGAACGCCATCTTCCAGTAGCCATATATCGTATCGCCGGGCTAGCGCCACCAGCTGGGTGCGGCGCTCTTCGCTGAGGCAGGTGCCCGTCGGGTTGTTCTGATCGGGGGTCAGATAGATCAGCCGTGGCGGCTGGCGCGCGCACTGCGCCTCCAGCGCTGCCATGCTCATGCCCTCCTGGTCGAAGGGGATACCGACCATTTTCAGATGAGCCTGCTGCGCAGCGCTGATGGCGCCGGGATAAGTCAGGGCGTCGGCGGCGACCAGCTCGCCGGGGCGCAGCAGGGTGCTCAGCACCAGGCTGATGGCATGCTGCCCACCCTGGGTCACCAGCAGTTCGTCGGCCGCCAGGGCCATGCCAAGCCGGCCCAGCCAGCGTGCCAACAGCTGGCGATGGTGCTCGCTCCCTTGCGCCCCGGAGTAGGTAATTCCGCGTTTCAGCACGTCCGGTTCGCTGCTCAGGGCCTGCAGCGCCGTACTCAGCGCCTGGGCTCTCAATGGATGGGGCGGCGGCAGGCTCAAGCTGAGGTCGGTCAAACCGCTCTCCCGCTCATGGAGCGTATCGAAGACGTGGCGAGCTTGGAGCGGCTTGACATAGGTGCCACTGCCCACACGGGCCGTGACCCAGCCGCGGTGCTCTGCTTCGGCATAGCCGCGGGTGACCGTACCTACCGTGACGCCCAGCGCATCGGCCAGATGCCGCTGAGGTGGCAAGCGCGTACCGGGCGCCAGCTCACCCCGCTGGATGGCCTCTCCGATGGCCAGCGCAATGGCGCGATAGCGAGGACCGCTATGCGAATCGATATGTGGCACCCAAATTGTCATGGTGACAATAAAAACCTTTGACGGTGATCAAGGGGCAATTATGCTGGAAATCAGGCAGGCAAAACAACTCAAACTAAAAATTGTATGGGTACAAAATGAACAGTGAATGGCTAGTATTGGGCCCGGCAGCGCTTTACATGTTGTCCATGACGCTCACCCCAGGGCCTAACAACCTCATGCTGACCGCCTCCGGGGCCAACTTTGGCTTTCGGCGCACCCTACCCCACATGTGGGGCATTCTGGGCGGCTGCTTTTTGCTGTTCTCGGCCATAGCGCTGGGGCTTGGCGTTCTGTTCGAACGCTTTCCCGTGGTGCAGAACCTGCTGCGCTGGGCAGGCAGCGGCTACTTGCTGTACCTGGCCTGGAAGATCGCCACGGCACCGCCGCCCAACCTGAACCGCCAGCAGCGCAGTGTGCCGCTCACCTTCTGGCAGGCTGCCATGTTTCAGTTCGCCAATCCGAAAGCGTGGGTGATGGGACTGGCCCTCATGGCCAGCTTTTTGCCGCAGAGCGGGCAGCCCGTGGTGAACGCCCTGGTATTGGCAAGCTTTGCCGAACTGGTCGCGCTACCCTGCATTGCCCTCTGGGCCGCGTTTGGCAGCGCCATCGGGCAATGGATCAAGAGCGACCGGGCATGGCGGGCCTTCAACATCACCATGGGGGTGCTCACCGCTGCCTGCGTATGGCTGATACTGCGTTAGCCGCAGCGCACGGCCTCGATCAGCTCGTCACTGCCCAGCACAATGTTCAAACGATCTTCCCGGTAATCCATGGTCGCCGCGCTGTCAGGCCGCAATACCCGCACATGCCGGGAACCGCTCTCGTCGCGCAGCGCTTCGACAAGGGCTTCGTCGAAAGGCGAGCCAATGGCATGGGCCACGGCATCGGCATCACAGACCGCCTCGGCGTCCACCGGCGCGCTGCCGACCACGGGAGGTTCGGGAGCTGGTTCACTGGGAGCCTGGGACGAACAAGCGGCCAGCAGCAAGGTAGCCAGCAACGCCGTCAGGGCACGTGTATGTCGGAAGGTGAAACGGGGAAGTGGCATGCGTGTTCCTCAAGAAAAGCGCTTGATGGTCGTCCTCTAAAAGCAAGGGTCAGGCATGACTGCCTGACCCTTGCTTGCTCAAAGCCCGCCTTGATCAGCTAGCGGCATCCTGAACGGCACGACCACCTTCCTGAACATCCTGGCCTGCGCCTGCCACGGTATTACAGCCCGCCAGCGCACCGGCAGTGATCAGCAGGATAAAACTTGTCGCCAGTAATTTTTTCATCATGTTCTCCTTAACAAGTGATGTCGCCTTCGAGCCTCCCTTCGTCGAGAACGAAGCGGCTCCCGTCTTAGCGTAACAGATTTTCGGTATTTCGCCTGCTATGCTGCAGCCTTGAACCTACGCTTGCCATCAAGCCCCACCTGGAGACGTCACTTGGCCGACCTGATTCTCGACCCTCGCCTGGAAGCAGACACTTTCCCACTGGCCGACTTGCCCCTGTGTCGTGTGCTGCTCATGAACGATGCCCGTTACCCTTGGGTGGTGCTGGTGCCCCGCGTCAACGATGTCAGCGAAGTCTTCGAGCTAAGCGACGCAGACCAGGCACAGCTGTGGCGAGAAGCTTCGGCTCTGGGAGCGGCCATGAAAGAGGCCTATCACGGCGACAAACTCAATATCGCCACCTTGGGCAATGTGGTGAGCCAACTGCACCTTCACGTAGTGATCCGCTACCGCGACGATGCCAGCTGGCCCGCCCCGGTATGGGGCAACGGCACGCCTGAGCCGTATGAGCTTGCGGACCAGGGAAAACAGCGTGAACAGCTGCTGGCCCTGATCAATGGCTTGAGCATCTAGGCTGCCTCAGCCGCCGGGCAGTACACTGCGACTCGGCGGCTCGCTCAGCAGCGGGCCGCTGGCAGGCTGAGCTGCTCCCGCCAACGACAAGGAGACGCCCAGCGCCACGATCAGCGCGCCCCCCGTGAGGGCGACCCATCCCGCGACTTTCTCCACCACTTGCTGGCTCTGCTGTCGTTCCAGCCGCCGTGTCGCCCAGCCCCGCGCCACGATACTGGCCATGGCCAGCGCCGAAACGGTGATGCCGGTACCTAGCGACATGACCAGCACCGAGGCCACCCCCACATGGAACTGCCCCAGCAGGCTGGCAGCCCCCAGCATCAACACGGCGCCGGTACAGGGGCGCATGCCAATGGCACCCACCGTCATCAACGCGGTACGCCACTCCAGCGCCTGCTGTGGCTCGATATGGTGGGCTCCGCCGCAGCAGTGGGCATGATCGTGGCTGTGGCTGTGGCTGTGGCTGTGGCTGTGGCTGTGCTCATGATGGTGGGGCTCGGCCACCGGTGCCTGCGCGCGATGAGCGTGGCGCAGTTGCCTGATGGCACGCCAGCATAGCCAGACGCCCAGCAGCGCCACCAGCAGAAAGCTCGCCTGTTCCACCCAGACCACGCTCCCCATGGCCTGCCGAGTGACCCATCCCAGCCCGTGCACCAGCACCACGACCATGACGATGGCCGTCACACCCTGCAGCAAGGAAGCCGCAAACGACAGCCCCAGTGCACGCCGGGTCGCTCCCCCATGGGAAGCCAGGTAAGTGGCCAGCACCGCCTTGCCATGACCAGGCCCCGCAGCATGAAACACGCCATAGGCGAAGCTGACTCCCAGCAGCGTCATCCACGTACCCGTAGACGGCGTGCGGGAGAGTTCCGTGATGGCCAGCGTCAGGCTGCGATGCAAGTCGCGCTGCCAGCCCAACAGCTGGTAGCTGACGCCCTGCAGATTGCTTTGCACGACCCAGACCAACAGGATGGCACACAGAATACCGCCTGCTGCCCAGGCCAACTGTTGTCGTGTTACCGGCATCCTCCCTCCACGGCAAAAAGATATAAAGTAACAAACTGACATACGATAGCAGACGTCTGCGTCAGCGGCAATCCACCCTGCCGGTCTCGGCAAAGTGGCGCCCCAGGCCCGGCTCACCCTCTTCGTCCACGTCCAGCAGGGCTGCCTGCAGCACCAGTTCGGGGTCTGGATCGGCCGCGATGATGCTCAGCTCGCAGGCGGGCTCGCCATTCAACACCAGCGCCCCCTTGCTGGGGCCATCGTTATCGGCCTCATGCACCACTTCGATGTAATAGGTAGGGTCAAAGACCTGGTACTCCAGCACGTTGCCTTGCAACGGCTGAGGGCTCTCCAGGGGCAGTATGAACATGAAGGTTAAACGGCCATCCCGCTCCATGGCGGTATACTCCGTCACCTCGCCAAAGGCCAGCCGCTCGCGGTTGATACGCAGCTCGGTAAAGTAGTGCTGGGGCACCAGATTGTCGCGGATATCGCTGCCCAGCTGGTCCAGGCCCTCTTCCAGCGACGCGCCGGGCACCTGCTGCAGCTCCTCGAACACCACCAGGCTGTAAAACGGATCCATGCGCCAGGTTTGATGCACGCCAGTGGCCTCACCCGCCTCGTTGGTGATCACGCGCATGCTGAGATCGATCCAGCCATGGGGGTGCGCCCATACGTTACCACTGGCCAGCCCAAGCCCCATGCCCAAGGCTACCCCTTTCATCCACCTCCAGCGGTTGGCTGTTTTCCACGTCACGGTAACTCTCCTAATCTGCTTTGTAACTCCACCAGCCACGGGTCCAGCACATAGGGGGGAATCGGCTGACTGCCGCTGAGCGCAGATACCCGCACCCGCGTGCCGCCGCCCGATTCGCTCACTTGAAGCTGCAACCGGTAGCCGGGCCAGCGGGCCAGCACCGCTTCCGCCCGCCCCAGGGACATATCGGCATGGCGCACCACATACCCCTGTTCGATCATCATCGCGACGGCCTCACGGAACGTCTGCTCGGTATCGGCACGGTAGTGCAAATCGCGGCTTTCCAGCGGCTGCGTCGTTGCACATCCGGCCAGCCACAGCAGTGTGACCAGCGCGGCTCCCCACTTGATGAAACGGCTCATAAGCCCCCCTGCCCCTGGGCCTGTTGAAAGGCTGTTTGAAAGCGTCCGCAAAAGTCATCGTTACTGGCGCTGTAGGCCTCGCGCTGCTCACCGAAGTGATCGAAACGGCGAATGTCCCGAGACAGGCGTAGCTGCGCGTCACTGACCAGCACCGATACACGCTCCACTTCCGTGGGCGTTTGACCGACGCCCGCACCAAAACGCCCGCCCACGCCCAGGCCGATGCTGGAGCCGCGACCCACGCCCACCCCGCCAAACAGCCGGAAGCCGCTGCCGTAGGGGGAGTAATAATCATAACGGTCATAATATCCCACCAGCTCGCGCTCGCGGGAGGCGCTCACCAGGCTAAGCCGAGTGTCGGTGGCGTCCAGGCTAAAGCCCCACGCTTCCAGCACATCGACAGCACGAGTGACCGCCGCCAGGGAGTCGGCTGCCTGATGGACCGGGAATGCACAGGCCGCAGCAGGCCCAGGCTCGGCCTGGGGCAAGCGGTCTGGCACTGTCTGGCAGCCGGCCAAGGCCAGCAGGCAGGTCATGCTGATCGGGATAACCTTCATGTGAATTCCTCTTGCCCTTTGTGCGACTGGTGTGCGGTCCAGCAGCACGCTAAGCTCGCTGGCTAACACGAAAAAGAACGACAATACGCTGAGACAACGTTTCAAGGAGGTTGTGCGATGAATGTACTGCTTTGCCCGGATAGTTTTAAGGATGCCCTGAGCGCCGAACAAGCGGCCCAGGCCATGGCACACGGCATTACACGGGCGGCACCCTCGGCCATCACGCACCTCTGCCCGCTGGCCGATGGCGGCGAGGGCAGCCTGGATGCCTTGATGGCAGCCACTCAGGCAGAGTGTCGCACGCTCACCGTTCAAGATGCCCTGGGCAGACCCCGCCAGGCCCGCTGGGGCTGGCTTGGCGAGCAGCGTACCGCATTTATCGAGCTGGCAGAAGCCAGCGGCTTGCAGCACGTGAACAGCGACGAGCGCAACGCCCTGCACACCAGCACCCATGGCGTAGGCGAACTGTTCCTGGCGGCCCTGGACGCCGGTGCCACCCAGGCCCTGCTCCTGTTGGGCGGTAGCGCCACCAACGATGCGGGCGCCGGCATGCTTCAGGCGCTGGGGGCCAGGCTGCTCGACCAGCATGGCCAGCCGCTGCCTCCCGGCGGGGCTGCCCTGCAGCAGCTGGCCACGCTGGACCTCTCCACCCTGGACCCGAGGCTGGCCAGCCTGGACGTCACGGCCGCCGTGGACGTGGATAACCCGCTGCTCGGTGAGCGCGGTGCCAGCGCCGTGTTCGGGCCGCAAAAGGGGGCCAGCCCCGACGACGTGGCCACCCTCGACCGCGCTTTGGGGCACTTTGCCACGCTCGCCGCAGAAGCCCTGGGTCGCGATGACCGAGACATGCCAGGCGCGGGTGCCGCGGGCGGCATGGGCTTTGCCGCCAGCAGCTTCTTGAACGCCAGACTCTCGCCGGGTATCGACATGATCATGCAGCAGGCCCAGGTGAGCAGCCTGCTGGCCAAGGCGGATCTGGTGATCACCGGAGAAGGCCGCCTGGATGGCCAGAGTCTCTCTGGAAAGACCCCGATTGGCGTGGCCCGTGCCGCCCAGCGCCTGGGTAAGCCGGTCATCGTGCTGGCGGGCAGCCTGGGGGATGGCTGGCAGGCCTGCTTGAATGAAGGCGTCACCGCCGCCTTTGCCCTGGCCGATGGCCCCATGGGCCTGGAAGACGCCCTGCCGCGTACCGCTGAACTGCTCAGCGACCGCTGCGACAGCATAGCCCGGCTGTGGCTGGCCCATTGACGGCGGCGTCCCCCTTGAAAAATCGCCGGGTCGCCAACATCTCTTGAATAAGTTGCGATGAGTCAGCCGTCGCCAGCTCACCGCCGGTCATGGCAGGCCGCTATGGTGGCGATGCAAAAAACCTGTTTTGCATTGGCCAACCAGGGCCTTAAGCTGGAAAAAACGAAACGATGGAGGAGCAGACAATGGAAGATACCAACAGCATTGGCCTACACGAAGGCAGCGCCAGCCAGCTTGCGGAAAAGCTGAATCATCTACTGGCCAACTACCAGATTTTCTACATGAACGTGCGGGGCTACCACTGGAACGTCAAAGGTAACGACTTTTTCGAGCTGCATGCCAAGTTCGAAGAGTTCTATACCGACCTGCTGACCAAAGTGGACGAAGTCGCCGAACGCATCCTGACCCTGGGGCACAAGCCTGTCCACGCCTACAGCGACTACATCGCCCTGTCGCGCATTCAGGAAGACAAGGACGTCCACGACGGCAAAACTTGCGTCAAAGGCGTGCTCAGCGGATATCAGACATTGATCGAGCTGCAGCGCGAGCTGCTGTCGCTGGCCTCGGACGCCGACGACGAAGGTACCGCTGCTCAGGCGGGCGATTACATTCGCGAGCAGGAAAAGACCGTCTGGATGCTCAACGCCTACCTGGGCAAGTAGGCCTCTCGACGGCGCACCGCCGAGACACCACCCACGGCACCCTTGCGGTGCCGTTTTTGTTGCCCGCCAATGTCGCTGGGCGGGCATGGCTGATCAGACCTGGCGACTGGCCGAGTCGGCAGTTTGCCTGGCCAGGGTTTCGATCAGGTCACGCAGCATGGCCCAGAACTCCGCCACGGAAGCGATTTCGACGCGCTCGTCCGGTGAGTGAGCCCCGCGAATCAAGGGCCCGAACGAGATCATGTCCAGATGAGGGTACTTGCTGCCCAGAATCCCGCACTCCAGCCCGGCATGAATGACCTTCACCTCCGGAGCATGCCCCATCAGCGCCGCATGGCGAGTATTGAAGGTGGCCAGCAGCGGGCTTTCCGGGTTGGGTGCCCAGCCTGGGTAACCATTTTCGACCTTTACGCGGGCGCCCATCAGCCCGAACAGCGCCTGGAAGCGCCCGGCCATGGCCATCGCTGCGCTGTCGTGCAGCGAGCGCACCAGTGCACAGAGGTGAAAACGTCCCTGCTCAACGCTCAGCACGCCAAGATTGTTGGAGGTTTCGACCACTCCCGGCACATCGGCGCTCATCCGCTCGACCCCACAAGGAGCCGCATGCAAGGCGGCCAGCAGCATGGCGCTGGCGTCGCGGGTCAGCGGTTCGGCCTCGGCAGGGGCCGCTTGCGTAGCCGTCAGCACCAGGCCAGGGTCACCGCTGCCCAGCTCCGCCTTGAGCGTTCTGGCGAGGGTTTCCACCGTGGCCAGCGCGGCCTCGACATCGTCGGCGGGCAGCGCCACCTGGGCAAAGGCTTCACGGGGAATGGCATTACGCAGGGTGCCGCCCTGATAGCTCACCAGCCGCGCATCGAAGGCTTCCAGCGCCCACAGCACGCGTACCAGCAGTCGGTTGGCATTGCCCAGCGGCTTGTCGATATCCATGCCCGAATGACCGCCCTTGAGGCCGGTCAAGGAGAGCGAGATGACCTGCTCATCGGGCTGCAGCGCAGCACCAGGCAGCTGGGCATCCACCACCACGTCGGCACCGCCCGCGCAGCCGATGTAGACCTGGCCACGGTCTTCACTATCGAGGTTGAGCAGCAGTGAGCCCTCGAGCCACTGCTCGGCCAGATTGAGCGCCCCGCCCATGGAGGTTTCTTCCTCCAGGGTGAACAGCGCTTCCAGCGGCCCGTGGGTCAGTTCCGGGTCCTCCAGCACGGCCAGAATGGCAGCCACGCCCATGCCGTTGTCGGCCCCCAACGTGGTGCCTTCAGCGTGCAGCCACCCCTCCTTGACCACCGTACGAATGGGGTCCCGCGTGAAATCGTGGGCCTGGCCAGCGTTGGCCTGCGCCACCATGTCCAGGTGCCCCTGCAGGATGATGCCCGGCGCTGCCTCACACCCCGGTGATGCGGGCTTACGGATACGCAGGTTGCCGAAGGCATCCCGGTCATGGGCAAGCCCCAGGCCATCGGCCCAGGCTTCCAGCTTGGCGACCAGCGCTGCCTCATGGCCCGATGGCCGAGGGGTATTACACAGCGTGCGAAAATGCTGCCACACCAACGTGGGCGCGAGCGCTTCTAGATGTGCGTTCATGGAAACTCTTCGTCATCGATAACCGGGCTACTTTAACCGCTCCTGCCCATCCGAGAAAAGCACCGACGCGGTCATCAGCTGCTGTGTCACTCGGCGCAGTTGCTGCGTGGCTTCGCGCGGGGCATCGGCCAGCGGCTGATTCTGATAGGCCCAGGCCACCAGCTGCTGATGCGCTAGCCGAGCCTCTCCCAGCGGCGCACGGCTGGCCTCTCGCCCCAGCGCCTGCAAGGCAGCCCGCGCCAGGGCGGGGTCGCGATGGGCATAGGCCACGTCGTGGATCGTTTGTCGCTCCACGGCACTCAGCGGCCGTTCAGGCAGCTCGGACAGCAGCAGCGCTACCACCGGCGCGGGCAAATCGCGTAGCTCGAAGGCCAATAGCCCCTGCAAAGACGCCACAAAACCTTGCTGCATACTCTGCAATGCGGCCTGGCCGGTCTCGTTCAACGGCTTGGCGACCATGATGGCATACTCCCCCGTGGCGGCTTCCCGCGTCACGCCCAGACGTACCGGCGTGAACCCAAGGGCCAGCCAGAATGACAGCAGCCCCGCCTCTGCCCCGAAGGTAGCACCATACAGCGCCACGCCCTGCTCTGCTGCGCTGGCCATATCGGCTGCCAACAGCCTGCGCCCCAGCCCTTCGCGACGCCGCTCGGGGTGAGCTGCAATGCGCACCACCCTGCGCCAGCGGGCGGTCAACGCCTCGCGATGGCCCCCGTGAGCCGCCAGGGACTGGGCCAGCAAATGCCCCTGGGGCCGCCGTTGGCCCAGCGCCACCTGTTCGGCCAGCGCCGGGTCAAAGCCGCCCTCCTCCCGAGTGACCAACACTGCCAGCGGCGCCGCCTCGGTGGCCCCCGTGGAAGCAGCCGAGGCATGCCCCTGGCTTGCCATCACCATGCGCAGCTGCGTGCCGGGGCCATCCATCAGCTGGCGCAAGTCGCTGGGGGTGGTGCGATAGTGCGACTGCACCAGCAGGCCAAACAGCTGCTCCAGCAGCGGTTCGTTGGCGGCTAGCTGTGCCTGGCTCACGCTGAGGGTCTGCGCGTCGATGAGGCCATGCGCGTGGGTCTCAGGCAGCGGCGCGTTCAGCAGCAGCGCCTGTTGAATGACGCTTTCCAGAGGGTCATTGGCTGCCCAGCGAATCGGGGTTTCCAGGGTCAGCTCCCGCCACTGGGGCGTCTGGCGCTCGAGCACCTCCCGAAAACGCAGCGCAAAGCCCCGGCCAGAGCCCTCGTAACCATGCACCGTCGTGGCAAAGGCCATACGCGGGAACGCGGCCAGCCAGCGGGCCAGCATGGCCGCCGGGAGTGCTGCGGCCTCATCCACCAGCAGCAGCGCCCCGCTGCCTCCCAACGTGCCCTGAGCCAGCTGGGTATCGAGCACGTCTGGCGGCAAGAAGCACAGCGAGCTTTCCGTGGCAGGCAGCTGCATCTCGTGGCCGCGGCGCTGCGCCTCAGGGCACAGCGCCATGACACGCTCGAACAGGCTGTCCACCGCGCTGGCCCTGGGGGCGGTGACCAACAACTGCGGGTAGCTCCCCTGCTGCAGCAAGCGCGCACAGGCAATGCCCAGCGCCGCGCTTTTCCCGCGCCCTCGGTCGGCCGTGATGACCAGCGGGCGACGACGCTTGAGCTTGCTCAGGGCCGTGACCGCACGGGCCTGATCGGGCGTCAGGCAGGCGGGGTCTTCAGGGCGGCGTGGCGAGGGCTGCCCGGCGGGCAGCCTGGAAAGCACCAGCGGGCCAGCCACCGGCCAGCGCACCACCTGGGGCGAAGCACCCAGTTGGCGTGCCAAGCGTGCCAGGTAAAAGCTGCTCAGCGCGGTCCAGTGCCAGGGGTGGTCGGCAAAGCGTGCGTAGTTCGGGTCGGGGCGCTCGCCCCATGGCTCGGGGGTCACCAGCAGCAGTATGCCGCCCGCCGTCAGCGTGCCGGCCAGCGCGCCCAGGGCATCCGGGTCCAGCCCGTCACGGCCGCTGACGTCCATGACGATCAGCTGATGCTCGGCCCCCAGTCGCGTGCGCGCTTTGGCTGCGGGCAGGCAAGGCGACACGGGAGCTTCCTGCGGGTCGCCCACCCACAATGGCGCTTGCCACGGCTGGGCGTGCCACAGCGTGAGCGCCAGTCGGCGAGCGTGCTCGGCAGGCCCACTGAGCCACACGAGCCCCCGCCAACGGCGGCGTTGCCAGCGCCGCGCATGGCCCACCAGTAGTGATATGCGGCGGTCATCACTTGCTTCGCTCATCACGCTCCT
Organism: Halomonas sp. KM007; assembly: GCF_050709225.1. NCBI lineage: Bacteria > Pseudomonadati > Pseudomonadota > Gammaproteobacteria > Oceanospirillales > Halomonadaceae > Halomonas > Halomonas sp. KM007. Next base: position 1,280,995 of record NZ_CP136131.1, read on the forward strand.
CAAGGGTCGATTGCTTACAACTTTGGTACAACAAGGCACACATTTTCAACGCTTCAACGCGCCATCCAGACCTGTCCAACCGTTTAAATAATGATCTAACCAAATGTTTTTAAACAATTTTTAGATCAATCGATGTTTCATGGCGTGCGTTAACTTCCTGTAAACTCTGATATTGCGCCGCAGCGGGGGGAGTGTGCTAGCTTAGCGGTACAGCCTTGGCCGCTTTTACTTTACGTAAACGTCAGCCCTACTCGCTGTGCTTTCCTGCTTTCAGGTAATCAACACTAATAACGCCAACCGCCAAAGTACCAGGAAATTGATAATGAAAAAGACTACAAAATTTGCCTTGACCAGCCTTGCCGCTGGTGTCGCATTTGCCGCTCTCACCACGACTGCTCAAGCACAAGAGCAGTGGACCATGACCTCCACCTGGCCCGAAAACCTCGACCTGATCAAGCTCGATCAGCACTGGGCCGAGCTGGTCAACCAGCTGGCGGGAGACGAAGTACAGATCAACTTCCGCGCGGGCGGTACGCTGATGCCCGGCACGGAAGTGTTCGATGCCACCGAAACCGGCAGTATCGAAGCCGCCGGTGACTGGCCAGGCTATTGGGCAGGCTTGAACCCCGCGTTCTCGCCGCTGGCCACCACCACCAGTCTGTTCAACGCCGTTGACTACATCAACTGGATTCAGCAGTGGGGCGGCCGTGAACTGTACGAAGAGATTTACGGCCAGTACAACATGATGTACCTGCCCTATGCCGCGCTCAACAACGAGTCCGGCTTCATGGGCCGTACGCCCATCGAAAGCATTGCCGACCTGGAAGGCAAGCGTCTGCGTCTCTCTGGCCGTGACCAGGGCCGCGTGCTGGAAGCCCTGGGTGGCTCTCAGGTAACCCTGGCCGGTGGCGAAGTCTATCAGGCCATCGAACGTGGCGTGATCGATGCCGGTGAGTTCGCCACCCCCGGCGTGGATTACAACGCAGGCTTTGCCGAAGTGGCCGACTACTGGGCCACGCCTGGCTGGCACCAGTCCGCCAGCGTCTTCGGTGTCATGATCAACCTCGACGCCTGGAACGCGCTGTCGGAAGAGACCCAGCAGAAGCTGCGTATCGCCGCCGACGCCACCATGGCCTGGTCGCTGGCCTGGTCCGAGCGTGAGTCCACCGATGCCACCCAAAGGTTCATCGATGCAGGCATCACCATCAACCAGTTCTCTGACGAAGACCTGGCCCGTATTCAGGAGATCACCAACGAGGTCATCGTGCGCGGCGCCTGTGAAAACAGCGACCACGCCAAGGTCTACCACTCCATGGTGACCTACCTGGAAGACTACGCCAAATGGCGTGACGTCTCGGCTCCTTTCAACATGAGCCGCACCATGGATAACCTGCCCTCACTGGAAGAGATCGAAGCCTGCCTGTAAGGCGTTTCTGCACCGCCCCGGGCTGCCCGGGGCGGTTTTGTGTGCTGACCGCGGAGATCTTCCATGAATGCGATTGCCAAGGCGATCGATGCAATCAATGAGCTGTTTGGGCGATTGATCGCGCCATTGATTGCCATCATTACCCTCATCGTCCTGTACGACATTGCGTCACGCTTTTTCTTCGGCCGCCCCAGCGACTGGGCGTTCGATGTTACCAAGATGCTGTTTGGTGCCCACTTCATGCTGATGGCTGCCTACGGCTTGCGCCACCACGCCCATGTCGAGGTCGACGTGTTGAAACGTTTGCTGTCACGCAAGCGTCAGGCCCTGATCGAAGTCGTGGCCTACGTGATTTTCTTCGTTCCCTTCATCTGGATGCTGCTGACCTACGGCTGGCGCTTCTTCGAACGCTCCTATACCCGGGGTGAAACCACCTACGGCATGGTGTCGATTCCCGTCTACCCGATCAAAGGCGTTATCGTGGTGGCGGCTGCCCTCATCCTGCTGCAAGCCATTGCCATCGTACTGCGGGCCATCATGCAGTTGCGCGAGGAGAAATCAGCATGAACCTGAGTCCTGAACTGCTGGCGCTGGTGATGTTTGGCGGGCTGCTGATCGGCCTGTTCATGGGCCACCCTCTGGCCTTCGTGCTCGGCGGCGTTGCCGTCATCGGCGCTTTTCTCGGCCCTGGCGAGCGGGTGCTGGGCACCCTGATCAACAACATCTTCGGCAACGCCATGGACAACTATGTGCTGGTTGCCATACCGCTGTTCGTCCTGATGGCACGGTTTCTCAACGATTCCGGGGTCACCGAAAAGATGTTCGATGCCATGCGCCTGCTGCTGGCCAACCTGCGGGGCGGGCTGGCACTGACCGTGGTCATCGTCTCTGTCCTGCTGGCCGCCACCACCGGTATCGTGGGCGCCTCCATTGCCGTCATGGGCATGATTGCGCTGGTACCGATGCTCAAGTATGGCTACAACAAGGAGCTGAGCACCGGGGTCATCATGGCCAGCGGCTGTCTGGGCATCCTGATTCCGCCCAGCATCATGCTGATCCTGATGGCCAGCTACTCGCCGGTATCGGTAGGCGCCCTGTTTGCAGGGGCGATGATTCCCGGGCTGATGCTGGGGGTGATGTACGCGCTCTACGTACTGCTGATCTGCTACTTCAAGCCCTCCTATGGCCCTCCGGTACCCAAGGAAGAGCGCGCGGAAGTCAGCACTCGGCAACTGCTGATCATGCTGGGCAAGTACGTGGTGCCGCCCATGTCGCTGATCCTCGGGGTACTCGGCGCGCTTTTCACCGGCGTGGCCACCGCTACCGAGGCCTCGGCCATCGGCGTGTTCATTGCCTTTATCCTGTTTTTGATCTTTGGTGACCGCCGGGTCTCCACCTGCTTCAAGACGCTGCTGGAAGCAGGCAAGACCACTACCATGGTCATGCTGGTGCTGGTGGGCGCGACGGCCTTCACCGGGGTGTTCTCACGGGGTGGCGGCATGCAGGTGATTCAGGACCTGCTGCTGGCCATGCCGGGCGGCACCACCGGCGCGCTGATCATGATGCTGTTTCTGGTGTTCATTCTGGGCATGTTCCTGGACTGGACGGGCATCGTCCTGCTCAGCTTCCCGATCATGCTGCCCATCGTTCAGCAAATGGGCGTCGATCCGCTGTGGTTCGTGGTGATGGTGGCCGTGGTGCTGCAAACCTCCTTCCTCACGCCACCGTTTGGCTATGCGCTCTTCTATCTGAAAGGGGTTTCACCGCCTGGGGTGGAGATCGTCGACCTTTACAAAGCGGTCGTTCCCTTCGTGGCGCTGATCCTGCTGGCGTGCGTATTGATGTCGTTCTTCCCGTGGCTGGTCACCGGCCTGCCACGCATGCTGCTGGGCTAAGCTGACGCCCTCGCGTTGCCGCCTTGCCGGGCAAGGCGGCAAACTTCATGAAGATGACGCAACACCACGCCCCGTTGCCGGGGCGCTGGCCCTTACGATGGGCGTCACCGGCAATACTTTCCGCTCCCCCGCTACCTGCCCACTGGCGATTTGCGCCAGCAGCAGAGCCACCGCCTCGTCCACCATGGGCTCGACCGGCTGTTGAACCGTGGTGAGCCGATAGCTCGGCCAGGCCGCCATGGGGATATCGTCGAACCCCACCACCGCCACGTCCTCAGGCACCCGCAGCCCTAGCTCGCCGCTGAGCGTATCGATCACCGCAATGGCCATATGATCATTGGCAGCAAAGACTGCATCCGGGTAGGGCGCCGCCTCGAACAGCTTGCGGGTCGCCGCCTGGGCCGCCGCGAAGTCATAGTCGCCGCATGCCTCCCCCCAACAGCTGACACCCTGCGCCGCCAGTGCCGCCATGAAGCCATCACGCCGCTGGCTGCTGGTAGAAGAGTCGGCAAGCCCGGCCACCAGCGCGATGCGCCGATAACCGCCAGAGACCAGAAACTCCCCCACCCAATAGCCTCCACGGTAGTTATCGCTGGCGACCTGGCTGACTCCCTCGAAGGCCACCGTACGGTTGATCAACACCACCGGAATCCCCCGAGCGAGACACTCGCTGGCCAGCGAAGAGGAAAGCGTCGCTGCCAGCATCAGAATGCCGTCTGCCTGGCTCTGCAGAATGTCTGCCATGACGCCCGCCGTCTGCTGCTCGTTGCTGCTCATGAACAGCAGCAGGTGATAACCATGCTGCTGAAACCGCCGCGCGGCATACTCCAGCATCTGGGCGTAGAACGGGTTGTCCAGTTGGGTCATGACGACCGCAATGGTGCGCGACGAACGCGTAATCAAGGAGCGGGCGATGGCATTGGGGCGGTAGCCCAACTGCTGGGCCGCCGCCAATACCTTTTCCCGGGTCTGGGGGGCAATGCTGGCGTGGGGAGAGAAACAGCGACTGACCGCCGACTGCGACACCCCCGCCAGTTCTGCCACTTGCCGTGACGTCACGGGCCGTTTTTTCATGCTCATCCTCTGGTTGGTCGCAAGGCCCCGGCACCCGCCGCGCTAGGCGTGTTGACGCTGATGGGCCATCAGCGCCATCAGGCGGCGGTCACGCCAGGCCTGGCGTTCGGCCAGCTGTGCTTCCGACAATATCTCGCGACGCTCCTGCGCCAGGCGTAGTCCACGACACCGGCTGGTCGATCAATCCGGCGTCCTGCAGGTCGAACAGCGACGCCATCACGAGCCCCTTGGCCAGCGTCAGCTGCTGCTCGTCCACGTCATGAAGCCTTACCGTGACGCCCGCTCGGGCAAAGACGATTGCCCAACCACGCCCAATCAATCCCGCGCCAATGACGGCTACCTGTGTACTCATGACCACTCACCTCATGTGATTTTATTGTTCTTGCCCTGCTGAATCCATGGCGCAACCCGCCCTGGCAGGCGCATTTCAAATAGGGCCTGCAAGACCAGCATCCGGTTCAACATAGCATGCTCCAAAATTGTTTGCATTCGTATGCAACAGGCCCTAGCCTTATTCTGCTCCATCATGCTGACCCTACCCAACTGACTCTACCCAATAACAATCCTTTTCAGGAGAGCGTCATGATTCGCCACCTCAAAGCCGGTGCTTCCCTCGAAACCCGCGCCGAAGCGGACCGCCAGGTACGCGAAACCGTCGAGCGTACGCTGGCCGACATCCAGACCCGAGGCGACGCCGCCATTCGCGAGCTGTCGGAAAAGTTCGATGGCTGGTCACCGGACAACTTCCGCTTGAGCGAAGCCGAGATTGCTCAGGCCATGAGCGAAGTGTCCGAGCGTGATCTGGATGACATCCGCTTTGCCCAGGCCCAGATACGTCGCTTTGCCGAGGCGCAGCTGGCCTCCATGCAGCCGGTCGAGATCGAAACCCGCCCCGGCGTCATCCTTGGCCACAAACATCTGCCGATGAACGCGGTGGGCTGCTATATCCCCGGGGGTTCCTACCCCATGGTGGCGTCTGCCCACATGAGCGTCCTGACGGCCAAGGTCGCCGGGGTGAAACGCGTCATCGCGGCGGCGCCGCCCTACAAGGGCAAGCCCCACCCCGCCATCGTGGCAGCCATGCACCTGGCAGGCGCGGATGAGATTCTGGTACTCGGCGGCGTTCAGGCCGTGGGCGCCATGGCCATCGGCAGCGACTCCATCGCGCCAGTGGACATGCTGGTGGGTCCTGGCAATGCGTTCGTCGCCGAGGCCAAGCGCCAGCTATATGGCCGTGTCGGCATCGACCTGTTCGCGGGCCCCACCGAGACGCTGGTGATTGCCGACGAGAGCGTGGACGGCTTGCTGTGCGCCACCGACCTGCTGGGGCAGGCAGAGCATGGCCCGACCTCCCCCGCCGCCCTGCTGACCAATTCCGAAGCGCTGGCCCGGGACACCCTGGCGGCCATCGAGGAATTGCTGCAGAAACTGCCTACCGCCGATATCGCGCGCCAGGCCTGGGAGAGCCATGGAGAAATCATCGTCTGTGACAGCCACGAGGAAATGCTGCAAGTGGCCAACGAGATGGCTTACGAGCACGTTCAGGTCATGACCGAAGACCCGGATTTCTACCTGGAGAGCATGACCAACTACGGCGCGCTGTTCCTCGGCCCGCGCACCAACGTCGCCTATGGGGACAAGGTGATTGGCACCAACCACACGCTGCCCACCAAAAAGGCAGCACGCTACACGGGTGGCCTGTGGGTGGGCAAGTTCCTGAAGACTTGCACCTATCAGCGGGTATTGACCGATGAAGCCTCGGCTGAGATCGGCAGCTACTGCTCACGACTCTGCATTCTGGAAGGCTTTGCAGGCCACGCCGAACAGGCCAACGAGCGCGTGCGCCGCTATGGCAAACAGGAGGTGCCCTACGCCTCGGCGGTGGACGCATGACCCTGCCCCAGGCCCCCGGCTTCAGGCTGGACGGCATGCAGGCGCTGGTCACCGGCAGCGCGCTGATGGTGAACGGCGGCTGGACCGCCCACTGACGGAGCCCCACGGGTACACGCCTCGACCCTGCCCCACGGGCAGGGTTTTTTAATGGGCGGCCGATGAGCTGCACCCCATCGGCGCAGGTGATACTATTTGCAACCGCTATTTTTTCGCATTGACGAGCCACGCAGCCTCTCGTCCAAGGAGATCACGACGTGTCCACGCCCGCTCGCCGCTCATCATCGGCTCTGCTGTCAGGGGTCGCTTCACGCTTTGCGCTGTCGCTCACCCCCTGGTCTATTGCGCTGTTTCTCATCGCGCTGACCGTGGCACTGCCGATTCTGGTGGTTCTGGGCCATATCGTGCTGCCCACCGACGGCATCTGGCAGCACCTGGCCAGCACCGTCCTGCCCCGCTATCTCAGCAATACCTTCTGGCTGGTGCTGTGGGTAGGCCTCGGTACCTTGGTGATTGGCACGGGAACCGCCTGGCTGGTGGTCATGTGCCGCTTTCCCGGCAAGCGCATCTTCGAGTGGGCGCTGCTGCTGCCGCTGGCCGTTCCCACCTACGTGATCGCCTATGCCTACACGGATTTCCTGCAGGTGGCCGGGCCGCTGCAGAGCATGCTGCGGGAGTGGTTCGACTGGCGAGTGGGCGACTACTACTTTCCCAACATTCGTTCGTTGGGGGGCGCCATCACGCTGATCACCTTCGTGCTCTACCCCTATGTCTACCTGCTGGCCAGGGCTTCGTTTCTGGAGCAGTCGGTGTGCGTGCTGGACGTGGGACGCACGCTGGGGCGCGGGCCTTGGCACCTGTTTGGCACCGTGGCCCTGCCCCTGGCGCGGCCTGCGCTGGTGGGCGGCGTGTCGCTGGTGCTGATGGAAACCCTCAATGAGTTCGGGGCGGTGCAATTCTTTGGCGTGGATACCTTCACCACTGGTATCTACCGCACCTGGTTCGGACTGGGCGAGCCGGTGGCGGCCGCACAGCTGGCGGCCTGCCTGCTGACCTTCGTGATCGTGCTGGTACTGCTGGAGCGCTGGTCGCGGGGCAAGCGGCGCTACTTCCATACCTCCAGTCGTTACCAGCAGTTGCCCGAGTACCGTCTGCGCGGCTGGCAGGCCACCGGCGCGTTTCTGGCCTGCCTGCTGCCCATCACCATCGGCTTCCTGCTGCCCAGCGGCCTGCTCTTGAACATGGCGATTCGGATTGGCGACAGCCTGTTCGGCACGCGCTTCATCGGCTTTGCCCTGAACAGCCTCTCGCTGTCGGCCATTGCAGCCCTGATTGCGGTGGGGCTGGCGGTGCTTCTGAGCTATGGCGTACGCCTCAACAACTCACCCAGTGCACGCCTGTTCACCCGCATTGCGGCCATGGGCTATGCCATTCCGGGCTCCGTGGTGGCGGTCGGCATTCTGATTCCCTTTGCCTGGCTGGACCACACCCTCAACTCCTGGCTGCACGCCAACTACGGCAAGATTATCGGGCTGGTCTTCAGCGGCACGGCCTTCATTCTGATCTACGCCTACGTGGTGCGCTTTCTGGCGGTGTCGTTCAATGCCGTGGAAGCCAGCCTGGGCAAGGTCACCCCCAGCATGGATGCCGCCTCGCGCACCCTGGGCCAAACCGCAGGGGGCACGCTGCGACGCATTCATACGCCCCTGATGCGCAGCAGCCTGTTGGCGGCGGGGATTCTGGTCTTCGTCGATGCCATGAAGGAGCTGCCGGCCACCATCATCCTGCGGCCGTTCAACTTCGATACGCTGGCGGTTCGCGCCCATAACCTGGCGTCGGACGAGCGGCTGGCGGAGGCCTCCACGGCCTCGCTGACCATCGTGGTGGTGGGGATTCTACCAGTGATTCTCCTCAGCCTGGCCATGCGCCGAGCGCGCCCCGGCAGCCAGGCCGAGTAAGTTCAAACACACGTCTTCCCGCGCCTCAGCGTGGGAAGATGAAGACCTGGGAGTGGTCCAGATCGATGTCGATGGGCTGGCCCTCCTGGGGCAGGAACACCCCAGGTACCCGGGCATGCAGGTGCGCTTCCTGGCCATCGTTGCCATGGGCACACAGGTGGATCAGGCTGGTGCGGCCCAGCAGCTTGGCCATGACCACGTGGCTATGGCTGTGCGCTTCGGCTGGCAGGTCTCGCTCCTGAATGCGCAGCGCCTCGGGGCGAATCATCACCTGCACGTCACTGCCTTCCGGCAGCCAGCTGGCATCCACCGCGCCCACGGGGGTCTGCACTCGCCCGCCTTGCACCACTCCCGCCAGCTCGTTGACCTCACCAAAGAAGGTCACCACGAAGGGGTCGATGGGCGCACAGTAAAGCTCGCGAGGCGTGCCGGTCTGGACGATCTGGCCATCGCGCATCAGTGCGATGCGGTCCGCCATGAACATCGCCTCTTCCGGGTCGTGGGTCACCAGCAGCGTGGCCGAACCCAGCTTCTTCAACACGTGCAGCGTGTCGTCTCGGATACGATCCCGCAGCCGGGCATCCAGGCTGGAAAAGGGCTCGTCCAGCAGCATCAGCCGCGGCGTAGGCGCCAGCGCGCGGGCCAGCGCGACACGCTGCTGCTGGCCTCCCGACAGCATGTGCGGGTAAGTCTCGGCATAGGCGGCCATGCCCAGCTGGTCCAACAGCTCCAAAGCACGCGCGCGGCGCTGGCTGGAGGGCAGCTGTTTCAGACCAAAGGTGACGTTTTCCAGCACGCTCAGATGGGGAAACAGCGCCGAATCCTGGAACGCCAGGCCCACGTTGCGCTTTTCGGGCGGCACATGGCGCTTGCCAGGGGCCGCGATGGCCTGCCCGTCCAGGCTGACCTCGCCTTCCTGCACCACCTCCAGGCCTGCCGCGATACGCAGCAGGGTGGTCTTGCCGCAGCCGGAAGGGCCCAGCAGGCACACCACTTCGCCCTGGCCGATCTCCAGGTCGATGCCCTTGACCACCTTGTTGGCTGCAAACGTGTGCTCGACACCCCGCAGCGACAGCGCCGCCGCCGGTGCTGCCACCTCTGAAAATGACACCGTTGCCGTCATTCGTTCACCCATGGTTAGTGCGCAGCGCAGATGCCTGACTGCGAACACGGTTGAAAGTTATTTGCATTCTATTTTCTATTGGCGGCAGATGCACGTACATGCACAAAAAGTGTTGCGTGTCATTAGCATTTCGCTTGACGTCCATGGAACAAGACGTTTCAATAGGCGCAGTTTGCCAATGCAACTTATTATCATAAACATTTAGGGTGTATGTTATGAAAAAGGCACGTCTTGCAGTCTCTGTTGCCGCCGTCATGGCTGGCTCGGCATTTGCCAGCAGCACACTGGCCAACGAGGTCAACATCTACTCCGCTCGCCACTACGACTCAGACGAGATTCTGTACAACGCGTTCACCGAAGAAACGGGTATCAAGGTGAATGTGCTGGAAGGCGACGCCAATCAGTTGATGGAGCGTATGCAGCGTGAAGGCGTGGCCAGCCCTGCCGACGTCATGCTGACCGTGGATGCCGGCAACCTGTGGCGTGCCGAGCAGGATGGCCTGTTCCAGGCCGTGGATTCCGACGTGCTGAACGAGCGCCTGCCGGAGTCCATGCGTCATCCCGAAGGCATGTGGTTTGGCTTCAGCCAGCGCGCACGGGTGATTTTCTACAACCGTGAGAACTTCGACCCGAGCCAGATCGCTACTTATGAAGACCTGGCCGACCCGCAGTTCGAAGGCAAGATCTGTATCCGCTCTTCCAACAACATCTACAACCAGTCTCTGCTGGCCTCGATGATCGAGCACCACGGTGCGGAAGAAGCGCAAGAGTGGGCACAGGGCGTGGTCAACAACCTGGCGCGCAACCCGGAAGGCGGTGATACCGACCAGATTCTGGGCGTGGCCAGCGGCGAATGCGAGCTGGGCGTGGCCAACCACTACTACTATGTTCGTCTGCTGCACTCCAGCGAAGCTTCCGACCGCGAAGCCGCCCGTAAAGTGGGCGTGATCTTCCCGAACCAGGATGATCGCGGCACGCACATCAACGTGGGTGGTGCAGGTCTGGTCGCCAACGCGCAGAACGCCGAGAACGGCATCCGCTTCCTCGAGTTCCTGGCTTCCGACCAGGCCCAGGAAGTGCTGGCCGAGCGTAACTACGAGTTCCCGGTGGTCGATGGCGTGAAGAAGAACCCGGTTCTGGAGTCCTGGGGCGACTTCCAGCGCGACGAAGTGAACATCAGCGAGCTGGGTAACAACAACCCGGAAGCCGTGCGCATTTTTGACCGCGTCAACTGGCGCTAAGCGCTGACCCAAGCAGTATGCAAAACCCCACCGCAAGGTGGGGTTTTTTGTGGATGGCCAGTCAGCCAGGGTTTGAACGGCGCCTGGTACGCTTCTTACTTTAGTGTGCTTCGTCCCAGTTGGCGCCGCTCTGGGCTTCCACGATCAGCGGTACGCTCAGTGTGGCCGCCGACTGCATCCGTGCACTAACCTCCTCGATGAACGCGTCTACCTGAGCTTCAGCCACCTCGAACACCAGTTCGTCGTGCACCTGCATGACCATCAGGGCATCGAACGCGCCTTCCGCCAGCCACGCATCCACGTCGATCATCGCCTGCTTGATGATGTCTGCCGCCGTGCCCTGCATGGGCGCGTTGATTGCGGTGCGCTCGGCCCCCTGGCGGCGGTTGCGGTTCTGCGAGTGGATCTCGGGCAGGTAGAGCCGCCGCCCCATGACGGTCTCGACGAAGCCGTTGTCGGCGGCCTGACTGCGAATGCGGTCCATGTAGCGGGCAACGCCAGGGTAACGGTCAAAGTAGCGGTCGATGTAGGTCTGTGCCTGCTGGCGTTCGAGATGCAGCTGACGCGACAGCCCCCAGGCGCTCATGCCATAGATCAGACCGAAGTTGATCGCCTTGGCACTGCGGCGCTGGTCGGCGGTGACCTTGTCCAGCGCGGTGCCAAACACTTCGGCGGCGGTGGCGGTATGAATGTCGCGGCCCTGTTCGAAGGCTTCCAGCAGCCCCTTGTCTTCCGAAAGGTGGGCCATGATGCGCAGCTCGATCTGCGAGTAGTCCGCGGCCACGATGCGATACCCGGGGCGGGCCACGAAGGCCTGGCGAATCTTGCGTCCCTCTTCGGTACGAATCGGGATGTTCTGCAGGTTCGGGTCCGACGAGGAGAGCCGCCCGGTGGCGGTCACCGCCTGGTGATAGCTGGTGTGCACGCGGCCAGTTTTCTTGTTCAACAGGCGCGGCAGCTTGTCGGTATAGGTGGACTTCAGCTTGGCCAGGCCACGGTGCTGCATGATCACCTTGGGCAAGGGGTAGTCCAGCGCCAGCTCTTCCAGCACAGCTTCGGCGGTGGAAGGCGCGCCCTTGGGCGTTTTCTTGATGACCGGAATCTTCTGCTCTTCGAACAGAATCTGGCCCAGCTGCTTGGGGGACCCCAGATTGAACTCGCGGCCCGCCAGCTCGAAGGCTTCACTTTCAAGCTCGCGAATACGCTGCTCCAGCTGCTGGCTCTGCTGGTGCAGGCGCTCGGCATCCAGCGCCACCCCGTTACGCTCGATCCGCGACAGCACCTTGATCAGCGGCAGCTCCAGATGATCGAGCACCTCGGCCAGGCGGCCTTCCTGCTCGACCTGCGGGCGCAGCGTCTGCTGCAGGCGCAGGGTAATGTCCACGTCTTCGCAGGCGTAGGGCGCGGCCTGTTCCAGAGCTATCTGGTTGAAGGTGAGCTGCTTGGCGCCTTTCCCGGCAATCTCCTCGAAGGAGATGGTCTTTTCCCCCAGGTACTTGAGGGCCAGCGAGTCCATGTCGTGGCGGGTCGCGGTGGAGTTGAGCACGTAGGACGCCAGCATGGTATCGGCAAACGGCCCCGTGACGTGAATATCCACGTTGGCCAATACGGAAATATCGTACTTGAGGTTCTGGCCGATCTTGGTTTTGCCGGGATCTTCCAGCAGCGGCTTGAGCGCCTCGAGAACGCTGCGGCGGTCGAGCTGGGCAGGCGCATCCAGATAGTCGTGGGCCAGCGGGATATAGGCTGCTTCACCGGGTTCCAGCGCCAGGCCGACCCCGACGATCTCGGCGTCCATGTAGTTGAGGCTGGTGGTTTCCAGGTCGAAGCAGAAGCGCTCGGCGCTGCGCAGCCGCTCAAGCCACGCGTCCAGCTCGGCCTGCTCGGTGATCACGTGGTCGTGGCGTGGGCCAGGGGCCGTGCCCGACGCCACCTGCTCGGCCTGCGGGGCTGGCTGGCCGCCGCTGACGTCGTCCACGCCCTCGTCCTTGCCCTCCAGCAGCTCCGCCAGCCACTGCTTGAACTCCATCTCCTTGTAGAGCGCCACCAGCGCTTCCCGATCCGGGTGGGCGATCTCCAGGTCGTCCAGCCCTACGGGCAGGTCGCAGTCGACCTTGATGGTGGCCAGCCGATAGGAGAGAAACGCCTGTTCGCGGTGCTCTTCCAGTTTCTTGGGGAGTGTCTTGGCTCCTCGAAAGCCCAGCGTGGTGACTCGTTCCAGGTCGCCATAGATGGTCTCCAGCCCGCCACCCATGCCTTGCAGCAGGCCAATGGCGGTTTTTTCTCCTACGCCGGGCACGCCAGGAATGTTGTCCACCTTGTCGCCCATCAGCGCAAGGAAGTCGATGATCAGCGCAGGCGGCAGCCCAAACTTCTCCTCGACACCGGCCTCATCCAAGGTCTCTTCCTTCATGGTATTGACCAGCGTGATATGGCGGTTCACCAGCTGGGCCATGTCCTTGTCGCCGGTGGAGATCACCGCGTCGCGCCCGGCCTGGGTGGCGTGATGCGCCAGCGTGCCGATGACATCGTCGGCTTCGACGCCTTCGATGCACAGCAGTGGTAGCCCCAGCGCTTTCACGCAGGCGTGTAGCGGTTCGATCTGGCTACGCAGGTCATCGGGCATCGGCGGGCGGTGGGACTTGTAATCGCTGTACATGTCGTCGCGAAACGTCTTGCCTGGCGCATCGAAGACCACCGCCATGGGGCTATCGGGGTAGTCCTTGATCAGCCGCTTGAGCATGTTCAGCACGCCTTTCACGGCGCCCGTGGGCTGGCCGTTGGAGTTCGTCAGCGGCGGCAGCGCGTGGAACGCACGGTAAAGGTACGAAGAGCCATCAACTAGCACGATAGGGGCACGGGCCATAACCAGATTCCATAGTCAGCAGAACAGTAAGAGCGTCTATTCTTCAATGATACGCGTTCGGCGGCGCGACTGCAGAAAAGCACTGCGAAAGCGACCCTTCACCGTTCACAGCGCTGCCAACTGACGCGCCAAGCCGCTACAATGACCGGCTTAGCAACCTGGGCGAGATTCTCATGGCTGTATTTACTCCGCTGAGCGACGCACAGGTCGCCGCGTTTCTGGAAAAATTCGATGTTGGCAGCCTGGTGTCCCTTCAGGGCGTGGCAGGCGGCACGGAAAACTCGACGTTTTTCGTGACCACCGAGCGCCGCGAGATGGTGCTCACGCTGTTCGAACAAGGCGAGCACGAAGAGCTGCCGTTCTTTGTCGAGCTGCTGGACTACCTGGATGAACACGGCCTGCCCGTACCGGGCACCATTCATGACCGCGAAGGGGTGGCGCTGCACAGCCTGGCGGGCAAACCGGCCCTGCTGTTCCCGCGCTTGCCCGGCAAGCACCCCACCGCCCCCAACCTGGTCCAGTGCCAGGCGCTGGGCAGCGCGCTGGGGCGTATGCACAAGGTCTCGCAGCATTTTCCGGGGCATCGTCCCAACCCCCGCGATCTGCACTGGCTGCGCGCCGTGCATCACAAGGTGCTGACCTACATCAGCCCCGACGACCAGACCCTGATGAAAAACGAGGTCGATGATTTCGAGACCGCGTTCAGCCAGTATGGCGCGCTGCCCCAAGGGGCGCTGCACGGTGACCTGTTCCGTGACAACACCCTGTATGAAGGCGACCGCCTGGGCGGCATCATCGACTTCTACAATGGCTGCACCGGCGACCTGCTGTTCGACCTGGCCATCGTCATCAACGACTGGGCCTCCAACGAGGACGGCAGCCTGAACGCCGAGCGCTATCAGGCGATTTTGAGCGCCTACCAGGCACGCCGCCCACTGACCGACACCGAGCGGGCCCTGTGGCCCACCATGCTGCGCTTGACGGCGTTGCGCTACTGGCTGTCGCGCCTGCTGGTGGTGTATGTGGATCCGCCTGCCCATGACCTTACCCCCCACGACCCCGAGCGTTTCCGCGTGATCCTCAAGGCACGCATCGCGCTGGGGGCACTCCCTATCCCGGAGGCTTCCTGATGAGTGACATGGCCGCAACCAGCAGCCCCGCCGTACGCGCCCGTCGTACCTGGAACATGGACCAGTGGGGCAGCGGTTACTTCGATGTCGATGACCACGGCCAGGCGCTGGTGCGCCCCCTGGGCAGCGATGCCGAAGGCCCTGCCCTGCCGATCAGCGCGCTGGTTCGCCAGCTGCAGCAGGCCGGCCTGCGCTTACCGGTGCTGGTACGCTTCAGCGACATTCTTCACGACCGCGTCGAGCAGCTGTGTGGCGCCTTCGACGCCGCCATGCAGGATGTGGCCTATGAAGGCGGCTACACGGCAGTGTACCCGATCAAGGTCAACCAGCAGCGCCGCGTGGTCGAAGAGATTCTGGCCACCTCGGAGCGTGGCAACGGTCGCGTGGGGCTGGAAGCGGGCAGCAAGCCCGAGCTGCTGGCCGTCCTGGCGCTCTCCGACGGCGGTTCGTCGCTGATCGTCTGCAACGGCTATAAAGACCGTGAATACGTGCGTCTGGCGCTGTTGGGCGAGAAGCTGGGCCACCGCGTCTATCTGGTGGTGGAAAAACTCTCCGAGCTGGATCTGATTCTGGAAGAAGCTCGGGAGCTGGACGTGACGCCGCGCATCGGCCTGCGCGCGCGCCTGGCCTCGGTAGGCAAAGGCAAGTGGCAGAACACCGGTGGCGAAAAGTCCAAGTTTGGCCTCACCGCCAGCCAGATCCTGGAAGTCGTGGACACCCTGCGCGCCCAGGACGCCCTGGCCAGCCTGCAGCTGGTGCACTTCCACCTGGGCTCCCAGATCGCCAACATCCGCGACATTCAGCGCGGCCTGCGCGAATGTGCGCGCTTCTACCAGAACCTGATGGCGCTGGGCGCCCCCATCGACACCGTGGACGTGGGTGGCGGCCTGG
Source organism: Halomonas sp. KM007 (assembly GCF_050709225.1). Lineage (NCBI taxonomy): Bacteria > Pseudomonadati > Pseudomonadota > Gammaproteobacteria > Oceanospirillales > Halomonadaceae > Halomonas > Halomonas sp. KM007. Next base: position 1,296,489 of record NZ_CP136131.1, read on the forward strand.
GGATCGACTACGAAGGCACCCGCTCGCGCAGCTACTGCTCGGCCAACTACTCCATGCAGGAGTACGCGCGCAACGTGGTCAGCGCCTTCGCTCAGCTGTGCCAGGAAGCCGACTTGCCACAGCCGCACCTGATCAGTGAATCCGGCCGCTCGTTGACCGCTCACCATGCGGTGCTGATCACCAACGTGATCGGTGAAGAGCGTATCGACCACACGCCGCCGGTGCGCAGCGTTACCGACGACCCCCAGGTGGATGAGCTGTGGCGCGTGCTGGACCAGTTGGCCGAACACCAGGAGCCCAGGGTGCTGGTCGAAGCCTGGCACGACCTGCTGCAAGCCGTCAGCGAGCTTCAGGATCGTTTCGTACTGGGCTTGAGCAGCATCAGCGCCCGCGCCGAAGGCGAACGCCTCTACATGGCTGCCTGCGCGCGCCTGCGGGGCAAGCTCGATACCCGCAACCGTGCCCACCGGGAAATCATGGACGAGCTGGCCGAGAAACTGGCCGACAAGCTGTTCGTCAATTTCTCGCTGTTCCAGTCGGTGCCGGATGTCTGGGGGATCGAGCAGATTTTCCCGGTGCTGCCACTCAGCGGGCTGGACAAGGCGCCCACTCGCCGCGCGGTGATTCAGGACATCACCTGTGACTCCGACGGCCGCATTGACAGCTACGTGGACGGCCAGGGCGTCGAGAGCACGCTACCGCTGCCGGAATGGGCCAACGATGACGAGCGCTGGCTGGGCTTTTTCCTGGTGGGTGCCTACCAGGAGATTCTCGGCGACCTGCACAACCTGTTCGGCGATACCGACTCGGTGGATGCCGCGCTGGGCGCCGACGGCGAGTGGGTACTCTCCAACCCGCAGGCAGGCGACACCGTGGCGGACGTGCTGGCTTACGTCAATTTCGATGCCCGCGTCCTGAAGCAGAAGCTGACCGAACAGCTGGTGACCAGCGGCTTCTCGGCCGAAGAGCAGGCGCACTTTGCCGCCAGCCTGACCGAAGGGCTGGAAGGCTACACTTACCTGGAGTAACGCTCTGGGGTAAGGGGGCAGGAGCCCCCTTCTCGCCTGACATTCCAGCATAAAAAAAGCCCCCGCTGCCCAGAGCAGCGGGGGCTTTTGACGCTCAGCCGATGGGGTCGTTTATTCGACCACGCTGGTGTTGATCTCCAGCCCGCCGGTGAGCGTGAAGCGCAGTGATGCGCCGCGAGTCAGCTCACCCACCCCAGCAGGCGTGCCGGTCAGGATGACATCGCCGGGCTCCAGGGTGAAATGACGGCTCATTTCCGCGACCAGCGTCGGGATCGCAAAGATCATGTCCGAGCCTTCGCCGTGCTGGCGCTCCTCGCCGTCGATTTCCAGCGTGAAGCTCAGCGCGTTCCAGTTGGGCACGCGGCTCAACGGCAGGAACGGTGACAGCGGGCAAGCCCCATCAAAGGCCTTGGCGATTTCCCAAGGATGGCCTTTCTCTTTCAACGTGGTTTGCACATCGCGCAGCGTCAAATCCATCGCCAGGCCGATCCCGGCAATGGCACGCTCCGCTTCATCCTGAGTGGCGTGGGTCAGGGTTTCCCCTACCAGCAGCGCCAGCTCGACTTCATAATGCACTTCACCGCGTGAAAACGGCGGGTCCAGCGGCTTGGTCAAATCCACCACGCTGGTGGCCGGCTTGATGAACAGCAGCGGTTCACTGGGAACCGGGTTGTCCAGTTCCTTCGCGTGGTCGGCGTAGTTGCGGCCTACACACACGACTTTGCCCAGCGCGTGGGGAAACTCCTGGCCATCGGTAAACTGTGGAACAAAACGCATGGCGGGTATTCTCCTTCTCATTATGCGTGCCGCATTCGCAACGACAGGCGCACTAGTCTACCTCACCCTTGCGCTTGTTCCACAACCTTCCCGCTGCTTTTCTTGCACCCTGGCTTATGTTCCCAAAGCACGTAAACGTTTAAACGCCCGGCTGCCAAGGCTGGTCAGGCCCATGGGCCAGAAACGCTGGGCGCTGTTTGGGGGCGGCAAACGGCGCACCGCAGCGGTTGTCCGGCCGATTGAACACGAAAAAGACATTGCTGCGCGGGTCCGGTGACAGGTTCGCATTGGAAGCGTGCAGGGTGTTGCAATCGAACAGCAGCAAGCCCCCTGCTCGCCCCTTCGGCGCTTCGATGCCGTACTGGTCGACCATGTAACGCAGTGCCTCCGGGCTTGGCACCCCGACCTCCTGGGCTTTCAACGAGCTTTTGTGGTTATCCTCGGGTGTTTCACCAAGGCAGGGCACGAACTCTTTGTGCGACCCTGGAATCAGCATCAGCGGGCCGTTGAACTCGTGGTTATCGGTGAGAATCAGCGACGCACTGACCGCATGCATGTTGGGCATACCGTCTTCGGCGTGCCAGGTCTCGAAATCCGAGTGCCAGTTGAACCCCTTGCCTGCAAAGCCAGGCTTGTAGTTGATACGCGACTGATGCACGTAAGGGTCGTCACCGATGATCTGACGTGCCGCCCCTGCCAGCCGCTCGTCGCTGGCCAGCGCCCCCAGACGGGAAGAGAGATGGTGCACGGCGAACAGCGAACGAATCTCCTGGCTTTCCGGCTCGGTGATGCTGAACTCCCGCTCGCGGTAAGCATCGTTGCTCATCAACGACTCGATTTCATCGCGAAGCGCATCCAGCTCGTCGCCATGGATCAGGTCTGGAATAAACAGATAGCCCTTGCGCTCGAACTCATCCAGCTGCGCCTGGGTAAGCGGCCCCGGGAGCGCACGCCCTTTGACCACGTCGTCACGGCGTGCCTGGGTCAATGATGCCGGCGCAGTGGCCAGCCGAGTAGGATAGAGGTCCACTCGCGTATTGCTGGCAGAAGGGGTATCTGCCATGTCGCTGTACTGCTTGTGGGCCGTCAGGTTTTTGAGAGGTGTATTGCCGACTGTCATCTAATCCACTCCTTGTATGATTAAATTTCAGTTAAAACGTGTCTCATTCAGAAACACAGTGCAGGGAGAAGCCTAGCCCACGCATGACGGCTTGCAACCCTTGGGAACCCCGCTCATAACGTGCGTTATGACATTTTTTTCATGCTCATGGACACCCCGTTGAGGCCCACCGCAGCAACCACCCTGCGCACAGCGGACTACGGGCGAATTTCAATGTTTGATAAACATCGTAACGAAAAAGCCGCCCCGAAGGGCGGCTTGATCATGTTCTCTAACGCTTTGCTTTTAAACCACTTTTAGTGGTGCCGACACCAGGAGTCGAACCCGGGACCTACTGATTACAAGTCAGTTGCTCTACCAACTGAGCTATGTCGGCGCGTCGCGTTTTCTTGAAAATTTGATTGATTTGCCGTTAAGCTAGCCAATCAACAAGAAATCTTGTTGGCAATGGCTGGGGTACCAGGATTCGAACCTGGGAATGCCGATACCAAAAACCGGTGCCTTACCACTTGGCGATACCCCAACGTTGTGGTGGCCAGAGACGGAATCGAACCGCCGACACGGGGATTTTCAATCCCCTGCTCTACCAACTGAGCTATCTGGCCCTTGCCAACGGTGCGTATTAAACCAAAAGCTTCGGTTTTCGTCAACACCTTTGTGAAACTTTCTTTCTCGTCACATGCTTAGGGCACATTGGGCCGCGTGAGCCACGGCCACACCTGCGCCCTTTGCGGGTAACGGCGGTACCCTGGCGGGGGCTTATGCCTGGCTGGGGGGCACGTACCCTTCGGCTTGGTCGGTGGCTTCGTTGTTCAGGAAGCGTTCCATCTGCTCCATCAGGTAGGCGCGTGCTTCGGGGTCGAGCATGTTCAAGTGCTTTTCATTGATCAGGCGGGTTTGCAGGGCCTGCCACTCTTGCCAGGCGGGCTGTGACACCGTGGCCTGTATTTCCTGGCCCTGCTTGCCGGGCAGCGGGGGGAAAGGTAGCGCGGGCAGCTCTTTTTGGTACTTGCGGCAAAAAACGGTGTTGCTCATGGAATAGCTCCTGGGCGGATGCCTAATGAAAATCGTGCCAGTGGTCAGCGCGCTGGCCCCGGTGCTGGGTCGAGGTCAAACGGCGCCAGCTGGCTCAGCAGCGATTTGACGGGTGCCGCCAAGCCTAACGCAGGTGGCTGGTGAACGTCATACCATAGGCCATTTTCGCGTACTCCGGTGAGCCGTTCACAGCTCACCGGCTGCGGGGTGATCAAAAGCTTGAAGTGGCTGAAGGTATGCGTAAAGGCGGGCAGCGGCGCCAGGCGCCGGGCGGCAACGACGTTATCCTCCAGCCAGTGGTTCAGCTCGCCGTGGCGCTCGAACTGCGGCAGGCTCCAGAGCCCGCCCCACAGGCCGCTGGGCGGGCGTTGTTCCAGCCACACGCGCCCTTGGGGGTCCTGCAGCATCAGCATGAGGGTTTCACGGGTGGGGGTAACTTTTTTGGGCTTCGATTCCGGGAAGCGCTGCGGCTCGCCTTGGGCGTAGGCGCGGCAGACGTCGTTGAACGGGCAGATGGAGCAGTCGGGCTTGCTGCGTTTGCACAGCGTGGCGCCAAAGTCCATCACCGCCTGGGTGTAGTCGGCCAACCGCGTGGTGGGGGTGAAGTACTCGGCCAGCGCCCACAGGGAGCGCTCTACCGCAGGCTGGCCGGGCCAGCCCGCCACGGCGTGCAGCCGTGTCAGCGAACGCTTGACGTTGCCATCCAGAATGGCGGCCTGCTGGCCGGTGCTTTGGGCAATGATCGCCCCGGCAGTGGAACGGCCGATGCCGGGCAGCGTCATCAGCGTATCGACGCTCTGGGTGGGCAGCTCGCCGCCATGCTCGGCCAGCGCCAGCTGGGCCGCCTTGTGCAGGTTGCGGGCGCGGGCGTAGTAGCCCAGCCCTGTCCAGAGGTGCAGCACTTCATCCTGGGGGGCGCAGGCCAGGGCCTCCAGCGTGGGGAAGCGCTCCATGAAACGTTCGAAGTAGGGAATTACCGTGGCCACCTGGGTTTGCTGCAGCATGATTTCCGACACCCAGACGCGGTAGGCGCTGCGGGGTGACTGCCAGGGCAGGTCGTGGCGGCCATACTGGTCGAACCAGCGCAGTAGACGGTGTTGAAACTCATCGGCCGCCAGGCACGGCGTAGGCATCTCGGCCATGGTCACTCCTGAAGTGCTTGCCATGAAAAAAGCGCCGGCGGTAAGGCCGGCGCATGCAGGGGGTGGTGCCTCCTTCTCTATAGGAAGGCAGGCGTATCAATTGAACAGGCGGCGAATACCTTCGCGCAGCTCCTGGCCCGCGCCCTCGCCCAGGCGCTCGTCGATGCGCTCGATGGTGGTGCCCAGGCGCTCTTCGAGCTCTTCTTCCAGACGGCCGCCCGCTTCAGTGCGCAGCAAATCCACCACGCTGGCCTGGAACGCGGTGCGGTCGAAGCGGCACCATTCGGCTTTATCATCCCCCAGGTGGCCTTCACAGCGGATGGGCAGCGGCAGCTGCTCCAGGCGCGGGTTCACCTGGCAGGCGGCGTCGGCGGTATCGACCAGCCGCGCATTGGCCAGCGTCATGAAGTCCTGAGAGGTCAGGTTGAGCTCGCCTTCGCCTTGCACTTCGATACCCGGCAGAGTGATCGACAAGTCATCGCTGTGCACGACGCCGTTGCGTACCTGGAACGTGGCGTCGAAGCGCTCGAAGCGCGTATCGGGATGCCACTCACGGGTGGTGCCCTGGCCTTCCAGCAGCGCCGCCAGCTCGCACATCTCACGGGAGATATTGGTACGCAGGATAGTGCCTTCGTTCAGCCGGGCATCCAGCTCGCCGTTGAGGTTGCTGAGCAGCACCTGACGGCTGTTGCCCTGGGTCGTCAAGTCGCCTTCCAGATTGAACCGGCCGCGCAGCGGGGCCTCTTCGTCACTGAAGGTTTCGATCAACGGGGCCACTTGCACATTGCTGATGCGCGGCGCGAATTGCCAGGTCATCACGCTGTCGGTGGCGTCCAGCGCGCCGGTGGCGTTGAGTTCGCCGCCATAGAAACGCGATTCGAAGCCGGTCAGGCGATGGTTGCCCTCGTCACCGCGCAGCGCCAGCTGGGTGTCGTTGAAGGTCATGCCCGCCAACTGCAGCTCGCCGACGCTGAGATCACCCTGCAGGGTCAGGCCGCTGAGCCACTCCTGGGGCAGCAGGGCTTCTTCGGCCTGGGCAAAGGCGCTGCGCAGCAGGCCCCGGCTGGCTTGCTCGGGGGCGACAGGCCGCGGCAGGTAGTGGTCCAGGTTGAGCTGGTCACCGTCCAGGTTGAAACTCAATTGGCTGCCATCCAGAGCAGCACTCACGTCGCCGGTAAAGGTGCTGTCATCGATGACCAACGACAGGCGTGGCAAGGCGATGCGCGAGAGATCACCTTCGACCGGGCTGGTCAGGGCCACGTCGCTCAGCGCCGCTTCGCTGGTGGTATTGAGCGTTGCGCCGGTGCGCGAGATCCAGGGCCGCAGGGTAAAGGGGGCTGCGGTGAGCTGGCCGCTGTACTGGGGCGCTTCCAGCAGCTGTTCGAGGTTGAGGTGGCCGCTGACCCGCAGGCCATCCGGCCCGGTCAGTTGCAGGTCCTTCAACTGGGCGGTCTGAGCGGCCAGGTCGCCTTCCAGGCCGAACGCCAGCGAAAGGGCCAGGCTTCCCTGCCAGTTGTCGGCATGGCGCAGGCCGGCATCCAGCACGCCCTGGCGAATGCTGAGCTGCTGCTCGCCCATGCGCGCCACGATTTCAGACGCTTTCAGGCTGAGCTGCTGGGGCTCGCTGTTGGCGCCTGGGCGGGTCTGCGTGGTGAGCTGGGTATTTTCCAGAGTGATCTGCTCATCCTGCAGGCCAAGGCGCAGGCGAGTTTCCAGGTTGACCTCGCTGGTCATGTCCGGCGTGCGCTCCAGCACTTCGGCATCCAGGCGGTTGTGCCGGGAGAGCGTGAACATGGCCTTGAGCGGGAAGGAGCGCACCGGATTGACGTTGGTGCCTGAAATGTTCAGCGGCTGTACCCGCCACAGGGCCTGGCTCTGTTCGTCGCGGTAGCGAATATCCGCCCCTTTGACTTCTACGCTGGCGATGTTCAGCACCACCGAGAGGTTGCCCGCATCGGCATTGGGGCCTGCGCTTGCAGGTGCCAGCACGGTTTCGGCGGACTCGTTGCTGTGTTCGGAGAGGCGCTCCAGCAGCGGCTCCCAGTTGCCCTCGCCTTCGGCGTTTTTCACCAGGTTCAGGCGCATGCCGTCGAGCGTCAGGCCATCCACGGCGATTTCACCCCGTAGCAGCGGCGCGAAGGCCACGCTCACCTCGGCCCGGTTGATCGCCGCGAAAGCAGACTCGTCCACCGACTGTTCGGGCAGCCAGGCACGGGCCTGCTCGACGCTGACACCGATACGCGGGTAGAACGACCAGCTGATCGGGCCTTCCAGCGCCAGATTGAGCCCTGTCTGCTCTTCCACCACGGCGGTCAGCCGGGGCTTGAAGTCTTCCGGGTCCAGAAAGGTGGTGACGTAGACCACGGCAGCGACGGCGGCAATGGCAAGAATGCCGATGGCCGCCAGTAAAATACGGAGTAGCTGTTTCATTAACCTTTCCCTTGGGGGTCTAGCTCTACAAAATCACTGGTGGCCGGGAGGCCCGGTTCCGTTGGCTCGGCATCGGCGATGGGCCGATAGCCCAATTTGGATAGCAGCACGCGGTCGGCCAGCGGCAGCGTGGTGGTGGCAATACGCAGTACGCGGCCCTCTTCCTTGGCCTGTTCGCCCATCAGCGCCATCAGCCGTGAGCCCACGCCACGCCGCCGCGTGGTCTTGCGCACGCACAGCTCGGATAGCCACCAGGCGCGGTCATCGCCCTCCTGCACCGCCACGGCTCCCAGCAGGCGGTCGTTGAACAGGGCGCAGGCAAACACGTGCTGCCCTTGTAAATGCTGCTCTATGAAGGGCAAGACCCTGGGGGGTGGCATGCGCTCTTGCGGTGCGTCTTCATAGATACGCACGAGGTCGATACGCACTTGCTCATCGGCGTCCCATCGGGCCTGGTCGACGTATTGCAGTGTCACCGGCATGGTGAAATCCTCGTTGCCAATGCAGCCAGGCTGCTGTTTGAGCGCCGCAATTGGCGGCGACATTTCACGCATTGTAGCGGATGGGGGGGCCGATTCTCTATAATGCTTGTTTTGGCCGCAGCCGCCGCCCGCCGATTATTCCTCAGAGTGCGCCTCGGCGCAGGAGATGCAACATGTCAGCGCGTATTGCCACGGTTAGCCGTGACACCAACGAAACGCAGATCACGGTCAGCGTCAACCTTGATGGTGAAGGCCGTCTTCGCTGCCACACGGGCGTTCCGTTCTTGGACCATATGCTTGACCAGGTGGCTCGGCACGGAATGGTCGACCTCGATATCGACGCCAAGGGCGACCTGCATATCGACGACCACCACACCGTCGAAGACCTGGGCATCACCCTGGGCCAGGCCTTTCATGAGGCGATTGGCGACAAGCGCGGCATTTACCGTTACGGCCACGCCTACGTGCCGCTGGACGAAGCGCTCTCACGGGTGGTCATCGACTTCTCCGGGCGTCCCGGCCTCTTCATGAACGTGGAATTTACCCGCGATACCATCGGCAGCATGGACACCCAGCTGTTCTGGGAGTTCTTCCAGGGCTTCGTGAACCATGCTCGGGTGACGCTGCACATCGACAACATCAAGGGCTTCAACGCCCACCACCAGGCAGAAACCATCTTCAAGGCCTTTGGCCGCGCCCTGCGCATCGCCGTGTCGGAAGACCCCCGCATGGCCGGGCAGATGCCCTCCACCAAAGGGTGCCTGTAATGCCTAACGCAGCGATCAGCCATCGCTCGATGACCTCGACAAGGAGCGCTTCATGACCATTGCCGTGATCGATTATGGAATGGGCAACCTGCACTCGGTCGCCAAGGCGCTCGAACACGTCACCCATGAGAACGTGATCATTACCCGTGACCCTCGGCGCATTCTGGGCGCGACCCGCGTGGTGCTGCCTGGCCAGGGGGCCATCCGCGACTGCGTGGGCGAGCTGGAGCGTACCGAGCTGCGCGGGCTGGTGGAGGAGATTCTGACCCGCCAGGCCAAGCCGCTGCTGGGTATCTGCGTGGGTCAGCAAATGCTGATGGAGCGCAGCGAAGAGAATGGCGGCGTGGACTGCCTGGGCTTCTTCCAGGGCAGCGTCGACCGCTTCCCGGCGGACATGCGCGATGCCCAGGAGCAGCGTTTGAAAGTGCCGCACATGGGCTGGAACCTGGTCGCCCAGCATCATGACCACCCGCTGTGGGCCGGCATCGATGACCGCGAACACTTCTATTTCGTGCACAGCTACTACGTGAATGCCGCCGACGATGCCCAGGTATTCGGCACGACGGACTACGGTCGCGTCAGCGCCCACGTGGCGATTGGCCGCGATGCTACCTTCGCGGTGCAGTTTCACCCGGAAAAAAGCTCCCGCGCAGGCCTTCGCCTGCTGGAAAATTTTGTCACCTGGACGCCCTGAGAGGTTTCACTATGTTGGTAATTCCCGCGATTGATCTCAAAGACGGCCAGTGTGTGCGCTTGAAGCAGGGCCGCATGGACGAAGCCACTTCCTACGGCGACGACCCGGTGGCCATGGCCGCGCGCTGGGTAGAAGCCGGTGCGCGTCGCTTGCATCTGGTGGACCTGAACGGCGCTTTCGAAGGCAAACCGGTCAATGGCGACGCGGTGACAGCCATTGCCCGCGCCTACCCGAACCTGCCCATTCAGATCGGCGGTGGCATCCGCTCGGCGGACACCATCGAGCACTACCTGAACGCCGGGGTCTCTTACGTGATCATCGGTACCAAGGCGGTCAAGGAGCCGGAATTCGTCGGTGAAATGTGCCGCGCCTTCCCGGGCCACATCATCGTGGGCCTGGATGCCAAGGATGGCTTCGTGGCCACCGACGGCTGGGCCGAGGTGTCCACCGTGAAGGCTACCGAGCTTGCCAAGCGCTTCGCCAACGATGGCGTCTCCAGCATCGTCTACACCGACATCGCCCGCGACGGCATGATGCAGGGCGTGAACGTGGAAGCCACCGCGGCGCTGGCCCGCGAAGGCGGCCTGCCGGTGATCGCCTCGGGTGGCGTCACCAACCTGGATGACATTCGCGCGCTGTGCGACGTGGCCGACAGCGGCATTCTGGGGGCGATTACCGGACGCGCCATCTACGAAGGCAGCCTGGATGTCGCCGAGGCCCAGCGCCTGAGCGACGAGCTGAGCGGAGGCCGTGCATGAGCCTGGCCAAGCGCATTATTCCCTGCCTGGATGTCGATGCCGGGCGCGTGGTGAAGGGCGTGAACTTCGTCGGTATCCGCGATGCCGGTGACCCGGTGGAGATCGCCCAGCGCTACAACCAGCAAGGCGCCGACGAAATCACCTTCCTCGACATCACCGCCAGCCACGAAGACCGCGCCACCACCGTGGACATGGTCGAGCGGATCGCTGGCGAGGTGTTCATCCCGCTGACCGTGGGGGGTGGCATTCGCACCTGCGACGATATTCGCACCATGCTCAACGCGGGCGCCGACAAGGTGTCGATCAACACCGCCGCCGTGACCAACCCGGAGTTCGTGCGGGAAGCCGCCGACCGGTTTGGCAGCCAGTGCATCGTGGTGGCCATCGACGCCAAGAAGGTTTCTCAGGAGGGCGAACCCGACCGCTGGGAAATCTTCACCCACGGTGGGCGCCGTCCGACGGGCCTGGATGCCGTCGAGTGGGCCAGGAAAATGGTCGAGTTCGGCGCAGGCGAGCTACTGCTGACCAGCATGGACCGCGACGGCACCAAAATCGGGTTCGATCTGGGCGTGACCCACGCCATTTCCGAGGCCGTCAGCGTGCCGGTGATTGCCTCGGGTGGCGTCGGCAACCTAGACCATCTGGTGGACGGCGTATTGAAAGGCGGTGCGGATGCGGTATTGGCCGCCAGCATTTTCCATTTTGGCGAGCACACGATTCCCGAGGCCAAGCGTTACATGGCCGAGCGCGGCATCGAGATGCGCCTTTAGGAGAGTGACATGCCCCGTACCTGCACCTGGTTAGGTGGCCTGGCAATGATCTGGCTGAGCGCATCTGCCTCGGCCTTTTCTATGCCTGACTGGCCACCGGCCTTCGAGCTGGACCACACGCTGGTGCAAACCAGCCTGTTGACCCGGCACTTCAGCCCCGACCCGGAGCACACCAACCAGCAGGATCTGGTGAGTGTCGAGCTGCACAACCCTGACCGCTGGCTGGCGGGTGCCGCCTGGTTCAAGAACTCCTTCGACCAGCCCACCTGGTACTTCTACGCTGGGCGGGAGTTTCCGCTAGGGCAGTTGGGCGACAACATCAACGTGCGCGCCAAGCTCACCGGCGGGCTGCTGCGGGGCTACAAGGATGAGTTCCGCGACAAGATCCCCTTCAACCGCTACGAAATCGCCCCCGCCCTGCTGCCCAGCGTGGGCATTCAGTGGGGGCGCGTCGAGTCGGACCTGATCGTGTTCGGCACGGCGGGCATGATGATCACAGCGGGCGTCCGTTTTTAAGGCCGTTCGTTCGCAAGACCCAAGGGCGGCTACTCGTCGCCCTCTTCCAGCGAAAGCCCCAGGTTGCTGATGCCGTTGTTGCGCCCCAGCAGGCGAATCTCTTTTAGCGCCGCTTTGGTGAGCGGCTCGCTGACGGCTTCCAGCACCGCATCCTGAAAGTCGTTTTCATCGGCCATCAGCGGGTGGTCGCGGATGATCAGCGCCAGCGCCTGTGCATCCACCTCTCCCTCGGTCAGCTCGATGAATGCCCGCACTCCTGCCCGGGAAGTGCGGCTCACGTCCAGCACCGCTTCCGGCGACTCACCCTGCAAGGTATCCAGCAGCGCCGAGATCGAGACCACGGCGTCCAGCGCGCGGCGCGCCCCGAAACTGTCATCGTTGGCCGGTGGCTCGCACTCCGCCAGCTTTTCCGCCTGACGGGCAAAGTCGATACTGGCATTGGGCACGCTCAAGCGCTCCCACACCAGGCTCAGCACGGTACGCAGGGTATGCCCATCACCGTGGCCCGTGGTTTGCTCGTAGAGGGCGTAGTTGGGTAGCAGCCGCTCGCACAAGGCCGCCATGAAGGCTTGCTGGGCGGGCAGCGGCAGCAGTTGCAGACGCTGATAGAATCCTGTGGGTTTTGCCACCATGCTGATGTCCTGGGTCACTGTGTTGATGAAGAGGGTATTGATGAAACGGTATTGATAAACGGTATTGGTGAAGTGGACGCGATACGTTATCGTCCCACACTCGCGGCGGGCAAGCTCCGCCGCGCTTGATGTGTGCGGCCGGCGAGGAGATTACCATGCATATTCATCTGCTACAGCACGGCCCTGACCATGGACCCGCTCGCCTGCAAGACTGGCTGGAGAGCATGGGCCATAGTTACACCGTTTTTCATCTATACGCAGGGGAGCTGACCCCGCGCCCTGGTGAGTGCGACGCGCTCATCGTGCTGAGCGGCCCCGACGCGCTGTTCAGCGCCCCGCCTGCCTGGCAAAAGGCAGAGCGCAAGCTCATCCACCGCTACCTCGATGGCCAAAAGCCCGTCATGGGCATTGGCCTGGGGGCGCTATGGATCGCCGAAGCCCTGGGCGCCGTCATCGCCCCCGGCACCTACCCCGAAACCGGCTGGCACCCTGTCACCCTGGCGCCAGAGAGCACCTTTGACCTGCCCGAGCAGTTCGATGCCTTCATGTGGCATCGCCTGGTATTTAGCCTGCCTGACGGCGCGCTGCCCCTGGGCGGCAGTGCGGCGGCGCCCCTCCAGGGGTTCAGTTGGGATGCTGGTCGCGTGGTGGCGCTGCTATGCCATCTCGAAATGACCCAGGCCAGCGCGGCTTCCTTGCTGAATGCCGAGGCGCTCCCCACGGCCAGGAGCCCTTCCGCCGGGCGCTTCCTGCAAACCGGCGATCAGATACAGGCAGATCCCAAGCGCTTTCAGCGTCTGGCACCGCTGCTGGACCGGGTCATGACCCAGTGGCCCAAAAGCCTCTGATGCGTATCGGCCGCCGCTAGGCACTCCACTGCCGAGCGGCGGCCAGGCAGCTTTCCCAGTCCCCCACGTGCAGTTCGGGCGGCCGGTGGCTCTGCTGCTTCTCCAGGTGGTAACGATAGAGCGGGTCGTAATACTCGGTGAGCAGCGGGGCCAGCCACGCCTCGTGAGCCTGGACGTCGCCCGCCTCGTGGGCACGAAACGCCATGGCCTGCAGCCGCTGCAAACGCTGTAGCCGTGCATGCCCCAGCCGCTTGGCCAGCCGTTCCAGGGCGCTTGCGAGCTGTCGCTGCATGCGCTGACGCCCCTCATCGGGGCCAAAGCGGGCCGTATAGCCTCTCTCCAGCGCTTCGATATAGTCCCGGCGCAGCTGGTCCAACCGCCAGTCCAGCGGCATTTCAATGCGGATGCGCGGCGCTTGTTGCAGTGCCTGCCATAGCGGCAACGGGATATTGGCATTGCCGATCTGCCGCGACTCGTCCTCCATCACCAGCTTGCCTGGCTGGCCAATCAGCCGCTGGGCCAGCGCATGCTCAAAATCGATCTGCGTGGCGGGCTCCTCCGGCTGACGCCCAAACGCGGAACCCTTGTGTTGGGCGCACGCCTCCAGGTCGATGCCATTTGGCAACTGGTTGATCAACGGCGTCTTGGCGCAGCCCGTCAGGCCAGACACCACCAGCAGCGGCTGGTGGGCGGCCTCGTCGATGCGCTGGCAGAGCCTTTGCCGCAGTGCTTTCCAGCCACCTTCGATGCGGGGCCGCAGCAGGCCCGCCTCGGCCAGCCACTGCTGACTGATTTGGGAGCGCAATCCGCCACGGTAGCAGTAGATCAGTGCATCAGGATAACGCGCCAGGTGAGCCTGCCAGGCCAGCACCCGGGACTGCTTCACCGCACCGCTGACCAGCCGTTCACCCAGCGCAATCGCCGCCTGCTGGCCCTGCTGTTTATAGGCAATGCCAACCTGGCGGCGCTCTTCATCGTCCATCAGCGGCAGGTTCACCGCTCCCGGCAGGCTGCCCTGGGCGAACTCCACCGGCGCACGCACATCGATCAAGGGCGTATTACGCGCCACCAGCTCCAAAGAAGCAGGCAGCGTGGGCAGCGTCATCCGACCACCTGGATCACGGCGTTGCCCTTGGCAGGCTGCATCTCGCCAAACGGTTCCAGCGTGACGCCGTGCTCGCGACCAATGCGCTCCACGTCGTCCTGCCAGGCGGGATCGACACTCAGCAGCAGCCCTCCCGAGGTTTGCGGGTCGCATAGCCACTGCCAGTGGGCTTCGTCCATGGCGGGCAGGGCGCTGCCCAGCGCCTGCTGATTGCGCTGGGTGCCACCGGGAACGGCTCCCTGGCGGCGGTAGCCTTCGGCCTCGGCCAGGCGCGGCAAGCGGCGAAAGTCCACGTGGGCCTTCACGCCACTGGCGCTGCACATTTCCGCCAGATGGCCTGCCAACCCGAAGCCGGTCACGTCGGTCATGGCGTTCACTCCTTTGACACCGGCCAGCGCGACGCCAATGGTGTTGGGCTTGAGCATGGTTTCACGGGCAAGCCCCTGGTGCCCTGCTTCCAGCAGGCCGCGCTTTTCAGCGGTGGTCAACAGACCCACGCCCAACGGCTTGGTGAGATACAGCAGGTCACCGGGCTTGGCCTGGCTATTGAGCTTTAGCTGATCAAGCGACACCAGGCCATTGACGGCCAGGCCAAAGATCGGCTCTGGAGCATCGATGGAGTGCCCGCCCGCCAGCGCAATGCCCAGCTCGCGGCATACCGCCTGTGCTCCGGCCACGACGTCTCCGGCTATTTCGGGCGCGAGCTTGTCGAGTGGCCAGCCCAGAATGCCCAGCGCCATCACCGGCGTGCCGCCCATGGCGTAGACATCACTGATGGCGTTGGTGGCCGCAATGCGTCCAAAATCGAAGGGGTCATCGACGATGGGCATGAAGAAATCGGTGGTGGCAATCATGCCCCGCCCATCGCCCAGGTCGTACACCGCGGCGTCTTCTCGCCCCTGGTTGCCCACGATCAGGCGCTGATGCCCCGCGGCGGGGCCCGCCTTGGCCAGAATGCCGTCCAGCACGTCTGGGGCAATCTTGCAGCCGCAGCCTGCTCCATGGCTGTACTGGGTCAATCGAATCGAACTCATGGTGACTCTCCTTTGCTGTGCTCGGGGCTGGCGTTTCTGCTATCCAGCATAGTCCATGTCACAACGCCTCAAGGGCATCGCTAAGCTTGTCGACCGGGATGACCTCCATACCCTTGGGCGACTGCTTTGGCGCATTGGCGCGCGGCACGATGGCGCGCAAGAAGCCATGCTTGGCCGCCTCGGTAATACGCTCCTGCCCGCTGGGCACGGGGCGAATCTCGCCGGAAAGCCCCACTTCGCCAAACACGACCAGCTCCTTGGGCAGCGCACGGTTTTGCAGGCTCGACACTACCGCCAGCAGCACCGCCAGGTCGGCACTGGTTTCCAGCACCTTGACCCCGCCCACCACGTTCAAGAACACGTCCTGGTCACCGGTGAATAGCCCACCATGCCGGTTCAATACCGCCAACAGCATCGCCAGGCGATTCTGATCGACCCCGACGGCGACCCGGCGCGGGTTCCCCAGGGCTGACTCATCGACCAGCGCCTGCACTTCCACCAGTATCGGCCGCGTGCCTTCCCATACCACCATCACCAGGCTGCCGGGAGCCTGCTCTTCCTGGCGCGACAGGAAGATGGCACTGGGGTTTTTCACTTCCTTCAAGCCCTGCTCCAGCATGGCGAACACGCCCAGCTCGTTCACCGCGCCGAAGCGGTTCTTCTGGCCACGCAGGGTGCGAAAACGCGAGTCCGCCCCGCCCTCCAGCAGTAGCGAGGCATCGATCATGTGCTCGAGCACCTTGGGGCCTGCCAGGGTGCCATCCTTGGTGACATGCCCCACCAGCAGCAGCACGGTGTTCGTCTGCTTGGCAAAACGGGTCAGCGCTGCGGCAGACTCGCGCACCTGCGCCACGCCGCCGGGCGCCGAGCTGATATCCTCCAGGTGCATGGTCTGAATGGAGTCGATGACCAGAATCTCGGGCTTTTCACGCTCGGCAACGGCCAGAATGGTCTCGACGCTAGTTTCCGCCAACATTTTCAAGCCGTTGGTGGGAAGCTGCAGGCGATGCGCTCGCATGGCGACCTGGGAAAGCGACTCCTCGCCGGTCACATAGAGGATGCGGCGTTGCTGAGCCAGCTTGCAGGCCGTTTGCAGCAGCAGCGTCGACTTGCCTGCCCCAGGGTTCCCCCCCAGCAGCACGGCCGAGCCCGGTACCAGGCCGCCTCCCAATACACGGTCGAACTCGGCAAAGGTGGAGGTCAACCGTGGCACTTCGCTGAGGTCGACGTTACTGAGGTCCACGACTTCCTTCGAGAGGTTGCCCGCATAGCCAGCACGCCCGGTCGCCGTCGCTCCGCTGCCAGGCCGCGCACTGGTCAACCGGATCTCACTGAGCGTATTCCACTCCTGACAGCTGGTGCACTGCCCCTGCCACTTGCGATACTCGGCACCACACTCGGTACACATAAAGGCGCTCTTTGCTTTTGCCACCGCTAGCCGCTCCTGTCTCGCATGACTGTACTTGCCACTGTTGTTGCAACAGTTGTTACAACGGTTGTTGCGACGGTCGTTAAGACGGTTGTAACGACCGTCATTGCTACTGTTTTACCACCGCCAGACATACAAAAGGCGGCCAATGGCCGCCTTGATGCGATGCGCTCAGCGATTACTGGCGACGCAGTTGCAGCATCTCGCCGTTTTCAAAGCGACGACGCTCCGGGTCGATCAGCTCGAGCGTACGCTCGTCGATCCGCTGGAAGTAGTAGATCTGGCCGTCACCGTCCGGTGTCAGTTCGTAGACCGTCGCGTCGGGGTCGGCAGGCGTACCCGTCAGCACTTCCCAGTTACCGGCGTAGTTTTCATCGGGCGGTGTCTGGGGGTGGTTGCGGTAAGTCGCATTCAAGGTAAAGGTACGCTCTTCCGGAGCGGCCATTTCTTCACCCTGCATGGTCACATCCAGGTCAATGCCGTCACAGTTACGGCAGGGCAGAGTACCCTGATAGTTAGCCTGTGAGGCGCTCATGCCTGCGTCGTCGCGCTGATCCGTCGGGCCAGCTGCGCAGCCCGCCAGCAGTGCCAACATAGCCGAACCGGCTAGCAAACTCCTGAATTGCATTGCGTGTCTCCTTATGGTGTTGGACATACATTTCTTTCGCGCGCTTATGACAGCATAACCGCTACAAGGTGCGACGCCCACCCCTTCACAGGAGAAGTATGGGCCGAATCGCGGCCAATGGGAATGCTTGCGCTCTTGCGGCCATCAGGCGACCATGGGGATATTCACATCCGCACAATCAGGTTACCCCCATGAGCCAATACTGGAGCCCTGCCGTCAGGGATCTTACCCCGTATATTCCCGGCGAGCAGCCCCGCGAGCGCGTGATCAAGCTCAACACCAACGAGAACCCCTACCCCCCGGCTCCTGGTGTCAGCCAGGCGCTGGCCCAATACCCTACCGATCATTTACGGCTCTACCCCGACCCTACCTCTCTGGCGCTGCGTGAAACCCTGGCCAGCCGCTACGGCGTCAGCGTCGCGGAAACCTTCGTGGGCAACGGCTCCGATGAAGTCCTGGCCTTCGCATTTCAGGCGTTTTTTTGCCAAGGGGCACCTCTCGATGTACCCAGCATCACCTACAGTTTCTATCCGGTATATGCCAACCTTTACGGCGTAGAGCTGCGCAAGCATCCCTTGAATGCCCAGTGGGAAGTGGATATGGATGCGTTAGCCAGCGCGGGAGAGCGAAGCGGCGTTATCTTTGCCAACCCCAACGCCCCTACGGGCCATGCCCACCCGCTGGAGGCTATCGAGGCACTTCTGCAGAAAGTCACCGACCGCGTGGTGCTGGTGGATGAGGCGTACGTGGATTTCGGCGCTGACAGCGCCGTGTCGCTGATTAGCCGCTACCCGAACCTGCTGGTCACGGGCACATTCTCCAAGTCACGTAGCCTGGCAGGATTGAGGCTGGGCTATGCGATTGGCTCCAGCGAGCTGATTGAAGGCCTGCAGCGGGTCAAGGACTCCTTCAACTCTTACCCCGTAGATAGCCTGGCCAGCCTGGTGGGCATCGAAGCCCTGAAGGATACCGAACACTTCGACGCATGCCGCAATAACGTGATCGCCACCCGGGAGCGCACCCGCCAGCGCCTGGAGCGGCTTGGATTTGAGGTATTGCCTTCCAAGGCCAACTTCCTGTTCGCCCAGCACCCTCACCATGAAGGCGCCCAGCTCTTCGCTGGCCTGCGTGAGCGCGGCATTCTGGTCAGGCACTTCAACACCGAGGCGCTGAACAACTTCCTGCGCATTACCATCGGCACGGACGACGAAATGGACAGCTTTATCGAAGCCATGGAAACGCTCTGCGCCTGACGATGCTCACACCCAGCCTTTGGCTGGGTGTTTCGACGTATGCAACGCACAGCAAAAAGCCCCGAACACAGTGTGCTCGGGGCTTTCTACTTAATAAGTGCCTGACGATGTTCGGGCCGGCCACCCGGCGGGCGGCGCTCCGCTACTCTTCAGGGGGAGACCCCAAAAAGCAAAACCCGCCATAAGGCGGTTTCGTAATAAGTGCCTGACGATGACCTACTCTCACATGGGGAGACCCCACACTACCATCGGCGCTAAGCGGTTTCACTTCTGAGTTCGGCATGGGATCAGGTGGTTCACGCGTGCTATGGTCGTCAGGCGTAACAGGTAATGCATATCATGCTGAGGTGTTCTTGACGTGTATTGTGTGCGTCTCTTGTCAGCAAGCGCTCTGGCTCACTGCGGCGTATCCGGTGTTGCGAGTGCGTTCACACTCTTCGTTATCATCACGACCAGACCCCTTGGGTGTTATAGGGTCAAGCCTCACGGGCCATTAGTACACGTTAGCTCAACGCCTTGCAGCGCTTCCACACCGTGCCTATCAACCAGCTGGTCTCGCTGGGCCCTTCAGGAGGCTCTAGGCCTCAGGGATGTCTCATCTTGAAGGGGGCTTCCCGCTTAGATGCTTTCAGCGGTTATCCCGTCCGACCATAGCTACCCGGCAATGCCACTGGCGTGACAACCGGAACACCAGAGGGTCGTCCACTCCGGTCCTCTCGTACTAGGAGCAGCTCTTCTCAAACATCCAACGCCCACGGCAGATAGGGACCGAACTGTCTCACGACGTTCTAAACCCAGCTCGCGTACCACTTTAAATGGCGAACAGCCATACCCTTGGGACCGACTTCAGCCCCAGGATGTGATGAGCCGACATCGAGGTGCCAAACACCGCCGTCGATGTGAACTCTTGGGCGGTATCAGCCTGTTATCCCCGGAGTACCTTTTATCCGTTGAGCGATGGCCCTTCCATACAGAACCACCGGATCACTAGAACCTGCTTTCGCACCTGCTCGACGTGTCTGTCTCGCAGTCAAGCACCCTTATGCTCTTGCACTCATTGCACGATGTCCGACCGTGCTGAGGGTACCTTCGTGCTCCTCCGTTACGCTTTGGGAGGAGACCGCCCCAGTCAAACTACCCACCACACACTGTCCTCGATCCGGATCACGGACCTGAGTGAGAACGCCAATGATGCCAGGCTGGTATTTCAAGGTTGGCTCCCCTCGAACTGGCGTCCGAGGTTCAAAGCCTCCCAGCTATCCTACACAGGCAACATCAGCGTCCAGTGTGAAGCTATAGTAAAGGTTCACGGGGTCTTTCCGTCTAGCCGCGGGTACACCGCATCTTCACGGCGATTTCAATTTCACTGAGTCTCGGGTGGAGACAGCGTGGCCATCATTACGCCATTCGTGCAGGTCGGAACTTACCCGACAAGGAATTTCGCTACCTTAGGACCGTTATAGTTACGGCCGCCGTTTACCGGGGCTTCGATCAAGAGCTTCGGACGAATCCTAACACCATCACTTAACCTTCCGGCACCGGGCAGGCGTCACACCCTATACGTCCTCTTGCGAGTTGGCAGAGTGCTGTGTTTTTACTAAACAGTTGCAGCCACCTGGTATCTTCGACCGGTTCGGGCTTGGAGAGCAAGTCTCGTCACCCTACGCCGGCGTGCCTTCTCCCGAAGTTACGGCACCATTTTGCCTAGTTCCTTCACCCGAGTTCTCTCAAGCGCCTTGGGATTCTCACCCTGACCACCTGTGTCGGTTTGGGGTACGGTCGCACATGATCTGAAGCTTAGAGGCTTTTCCTGGAAGCGTGGCATCAATGACTTCGACACCGTAGTGTCTTCGTTTCGTGTCTCGGCCTGGGAGGGTCCCGGATTTACCTGAGACCCCAGCCTACTCACTTTCACCAGGACAACCAACGCCTGGCTCACCTAGCCTTCTCCGTCCCCCCATCGCAATCATGTCCGGTACGGGAATATTGACCCGTTTCCCATCGACTACGCCTTTCGGCCTCGCCTTAGGGGCCGACTCACTCTGCTCCGATTAGCGTCGAACAGAAACCCTTGGTCTTCCGGCGAGGGAGTTTTTCACTCCCTTTATCGTTACTCATGTCAGCATTCGCACTCGTGATACCTCCAGCATGCTTCTCAACACACCTTCATCGGCTTACACGACGCTCCTCTACCGCTCATCCGTAAGGATGAACCCGTAGCTTCGGTACCTGGTTTAGCCCCGTTACATCTTCCGCGCAGGCCGACTCGACTAGTGAGCTATTACGCTTTCTTTAAAGGATGGCTGCTTCTAAGCCAACCTCCTAGCTGTCTTGAGCCTTCCCACATCGTTTCCCACTTAACCAGGATTTGGGGACCTTAGCTGACGGTCTGGGTTGTTTCCCTTTTCACGACGGACGTTAGCACCCGCCGTGTGTCTCCCACGCTGGCACTCACCGGTATTCGGAGTTTGCCTCGGGTTGGTAAGTCGGGATGACCCCCTAGCCGAAACAGTGCTCTACCCCCGGCGGTGATACGTGAGGCGCTACCTAAATAGCTTTCGAGGAGAACCAGCTATCTCCGAGCTTGATTAGCCTTTCACTCCGATCCACAAGTCATCCAAATCTTTTTCAACAGATCCTGGTTCGGGCCTCCAGTTGATGTTACTCAACCTTCACCCTGCTCATGGATAGATCGCTCGGTTTCGGGTCTATATCCAGCGACTGTGTCGCCCAGTTAAGACTCGGTTTCCCTACGGCTCCCCTATACGGTTAACCTCGCCACTGAATATAAGTCGCTGACCCATTATACAAAAGGTACGCAGTCACAGAACAAGTCTGCTCCTACTGCTTGTACGCACACGGTTTCAGGATCTATTTCACTCCCCTCTCCGGGGTTCTTTTCGCCTTTCCCTCACGGTACTGGTTCACTATCGGTCAGCCAGGAGTATTTAGCCTTGGAGGATGGTCCCCCCGTCTTCAGTCAAGGTTTCTCGTGCCCCGACCTACTCGATTTCACGTGATCAGATTTTCGACTACGGGGCTATCACCCGCTATGGCCAGACTTCCCAATCTGTTCGTCTAATCCGTCACACGCTTAAGGGCTGGTCCCCGTTCGCTCGCCGCTACTAGGGGAATCTCGGTTGATTTCTTTTCCTCAGGGTACTTAGATGTTTCAGTTCCCCTGGTTCGCCTCTTACGCCTATGTATTCAGCGCAAGATACTCATCTTGTGATGAGTGGGTTTCCCCATTCAGAGATGTCCGGGTCACAGGTCGTTTGCCACCTCACCGAACCTTATCGCAGGCTACCACGTCTTTCATCGCCTCTGGCTGCCTAGGCATCCACCGTGTGCGCTTCATTGCTTGACCCTATAACCCGAAGGGGTCTGGGGTTCGCAATGATAACGATTGCCGGATACGCTTGAGACGTATCACAATACAATTTACGTAGAAACGCGTTCAACGCGTTTCTGTCAGCATGATATACATTGTTAAAGAGCGACTGCTATGCGCAGTGGTAAGCGGATGCTTTTTTCACTTCAAAAGAAAAAGAAAGACCTTTTTTCTTTTTTTAATGTGAAGAAAACGCTTATCACTGCGCATCAACAGCATTCTGATCAGGTAATTCATTGTGAGCGCTTGTCGCGAGGGGAAGACATCGTTTAAGGAGGTGATCCAGCCGCAGGTTCCCCTACGGCTACCTTGTTACGACTTCACCCCAGTCATGAACCACACCGTGGTGATCGCCCTCTTGCGTTAGCCTAACCACTTCTGGTGCAGTCCACTCCCATGGTGTGACGGGCGGTGTGTACAAGGCCCGGGAACGTATTCACCGTGGCATTCTGATCCACGATTACTAGCGATTCCGACTTCACGGAGTCGAGTTGCAGACTCCGATCCGGACTGAGATCGGCTTTTCGGGATTGGCTCACTCTCGCGAGTTGGCAACCCTTTGTACCGACCATTGTAGCACGTGTGTAGCCCTACTCGTAAGGGCCATGATGACTTGACGTCGTCCCCACCTTCCTCCGGTTTGTCACCGGCAGTCTCCTTAGAGTTCCCGCCATTACGCGCTGGCAAATAAGGACAAGGGTTGCGCTCGTTACGGGACTTAACCCAACATTTCACAACACGAGCTGACGACAGCCATGCAGCACCTGTCTCTGCGTTCCCGAAGGCACTAAGGTATCTCTACCAAATTCGCAGGATGTCAAGAGTAGGTAAGGTTCTTCGCGTTGCATCGAATTAAACCACATGCTCCACCGCTTGTGCGGGCCCCCGTCAATTCATTTGAGTTTTAACCTTGCGGCCGTACTCCCCAGGCGGTCGACTTATCGCGTTAACTTCGCCACAAAGTGCGCTAGGCACCCAACGGCTGGTCGACATCGTTTACGGCGTGGACTACCAGGGTATCTAATCCTGTTTGCTACCCACGCTTTCGCACCTCAGTGTCAGTGTCAGTCCAGAAGGCCGCCTTCGCCACTGGTATTCCTCCCGATCTCTACGCATTTCACCGCTACACCGGGAATTCTACCTTCCTCTCCTGCACTCTAGCTTGACAGTTCCGGATGCCGTTCCCAGGTTGAGCCGGGGCTTTCACAACCGGCTTATCAAGCCACCTACGCGCGCTTTACGCCCAGTAATTCCGATTAACGCTCGCACCCTCCGTATTACCGCGGCTGCTGGCACGGAGTTAGCCGGTGCTTCTTCTGTGAGTGATGTCTTTCCTGATGGGTATTAACCACCAGGCGTTCTTCCTCACTGAAAGTGCTTTACAACCCGAGGGCCTTCTTCACACACGCGGCATGGCTGGATCAGGGTTCCCCCCATTGTCCAATATTCCCCACTGCTGCCTCCCGTAGGAGTTCGGGCCGTGTCTCAGTCCCGATGTGGCTGATCATCCTCTCAGACCAGCTACGGATCGTCGCCTTGGTGAGCCTTTACCTCACCAACTAGCTAATCCGACATAGGCTCATCCGATAGCGGGAGCCGAAGCCCCCTTTCTCCCGTAGGACGTATGCGGTATTAGCCTGGGTTTCCCCAGGTTATCCCCCACTATCGGGCAGATTCCTATGCATTACTCACCCGTCCGCCGCTCGTCAGCGGGTAGCAAGCTACCCCTGTTACCGCTCGACTTGCATGTGTTAGGCCTGCCGCCAGCGTTCAATCTGAGCCATGATCAAACTCTTCAGTTTAAGATCAATGCGATCCTTACTCGCTGCCCGAAGGCAACAAAAGCGGATCAAACTTGGCTCAAGGTTCAAACGAATTCACTGCGATACTCCGAAGAGTATCTTGGTGTTCGCTTGCCTTGATATTAGGTGATGATTCACCCTCATCGGCAAGCGCCCACATGAATTACCTGATCAAATTGTTAAAGAGCAACTTTCTTGAGTTCGCTGCGACGGGCTCGGTGACCTGAACCGTATTGCCTCAGCGAGGAAGGCGTATTCTACGCATTCCGTGGTGTTTGTCAAGGGCTGTTTTCAGCGTGTGAAGCGAGCGATCAATCCAACCAACAGATGACACTAACTTCCTGACAAACCGAAGGTTTTTCAACCTTCTTCACCGCTGGTAACGCTTGGCGTCCCCGGCAGCGGATGCGTACTTTACGGATTCGCTGCCGGGTTGGCAAGGGCTTTTTTAAAATAATTTCAGCTCAGTGCTTGGGCTTGGCCTTGCGCATGACAGCCAGCACCGGCCCTGAGCAGACGTAGGCACCAAACAGCAACAGCAACATGACCGAGGGCTGTACCGAGATCATTACGAATCCAAGCACCACCGCCAGCAGCACCACGAAGGGCACGGGCTTCTTGAAGTCCAAATCCTTGAAGCTGTAGTAGCGGATATTGCTCACCATGAGAATACCCGCCGCGCCCACCACCACCAGCATCAGCAGCTTGAAGCCGAAGGCATCGGCGTCGAAGCTGTGGAATGTCCACACGCTGGCGGCGACCAGCGCCGCAGCCGAAGGGCTGGGCAAGCCGATGAACCACTTTTTGTCGACGCTGCCGATCTGTACGTTGAAGCGGGCCAGACGCAGGGCAGCACACGCCACATAGAGAAAGGCCACCACCCACCCGGTCTTGCCGATATCTTGCAGTATCCAGGTAAAGGCAACCAAGGCAGGCGCCATACCAAACGAGATCATGTCCGACAGGCTGTCGTACTCGGCCCCAAAAGCGCTTTGCGTATTGGTCATGCGCGCCACGCGACCATCCAGGCCATCCAGCACCATGGCGATGAAGATGGCCGCCGCTGCCGACGTGAACTCGCCATTGATCCCGGCCACCACGGCAAAGAAACCAGAAAACAGTGCCGACGTGGTAAACAGGTTGGGCAGCAGGTAGATGCCCTTGCGGCGAATCTTCTTGCCGTTTTCGACGGCCTCCTCCACGACTTCGGTTTCACGAAGAAAAGCAGCGGCAAGATCCTCGTTCCGCACGATTTCCTCTTCCTTCGACGAAGGAGTAGCCGCGCTGTCCGCGCCTGCAGCGGACGAAGGGAGCGATTCTTGCTCTGGGTCGCGAGCATCCTGAGTCATAAGTGTCATCCATTTAGAGTGAAGTCACGTTCACAAGTAACCCTTCTCATTCTACACGGTGAACCCTTGCCGACCAGTCCTGACAGCCGGAATGCAAAACGCCCCGAAGCACGCAGAGGCGCTTCGGGGCGTTTTCATGACGGTGGTCGATCAGTTTTTGGACTTGTCGACCAGCTGGTTGGCAGCAATCCACGGCATCATGCCGCGCAGCTTGGCACCCACCTGCTCGATTTCGTGCTCGGCATTCAGGCGACGGCGTGCAGTCATGGAAGGATAGTTGGTGTTGCCTTCCTGGATGAACATCTTGGCGTACTCACCGGTCTGGATGCGCTTGAGTGCATTGCGCATCGCGGCACGGGACTCGTCGTTGATGACCTCAGGGCCGGTCACGTACTCGCCGTACTCCGCATTGTTGGAGATGGAGTAGTTCATGTTGGCAATGCCGCCTTCGTACATCAGGTCGACGATCAGCTTGAGTTCGTGCAGACACTCGAAGTAGGCCATTTCCGGTGCGTAACCTGCTTCGGTCAGAGTTTCGAAACCGGCCTTCACCAGCTCGACCGCGCCACCACAAAGGACCGCCTGCTCGCCGAACAGGTCCGTTTCGGTTTCATCCTTGAAGGTCGTCTCGATGATACCGCTGCGGCCACCGCCAACGCCTGCAGCGTAAGAGAGCGCCAGCTCTTTGGCGTTGCCAGAGGCGTCCTGGTGGATCGCGATCAGGTCGGGAATACCGCCGCCCTTGACGAACTCGGAGCGCACGGTGTGGCCCGGTGCTTTCGGCGCGATCATGATTACGTCGAGGTCTTTACGCGGCTCAATCTGGTTGTAGTGGATGTTGAAACCGTGGGCAAACGCCAGGGTCGCACCTTCTTTCAGATTCGGCTCGACTTCCTGCTCGTAGATGGCTTTCTGGTTTTCGTCCGGCGCCAGAATCATCACGACGTCGGCGGTCTTGCACGCTTCCGGCACGCTGGCGACTTTCAGGCCCGCTGCTTCTGCTTTCGCCGCGGACGAGGAGCCTTTGCGCAGCGCTACGGTGACATCGACACCCGACTCTTTCAGGTTGTTGGCGTGGGCATGTCCCTGAGAACCGTAGCCAACGATGGTGACTTTCTTGGCCTGAATGAGGGAAAGGTCGCAATCTTTATCGTAGTAAACGTGCATGGCGAGACTCCAGAAATCGGTTGAATCAGATCGTTATCGTGTATGTGTCAGCGTTGATGGCCACCCGTGCTGTCTAGTGCAGCACTGGGATTCGGCGTTGAAGTCACTCTACGCCAGCAGCACCATTGCGTAAAACGCTATATTTGCAACATACTATTTCATAAAATGAAATCACACTCAGGGCATCGACCCCATGGATTTTCGTCTTCTCAAGCACATGTCCACCTTGGCAGATACGCTGCATTTCGGGCGCGCCAGCGAGCTGTGCCATATCAGCCCTTCCACCTTGAGCCGCTCGATTCAACAGGTGGAGAGCGAGCTGGGCACCCGCCTGTTCGAACGCGACAACCGGCATGTCACGCTGACCCCGCAAGGGATCGCCTTCCTGCGCTACGCCAAGCAGACGCTGGAGCAGTGGGAAACCCAAAAGCGCACGCTGGCCACCAGCGCGACACAGCTCAGCGGGGAAATCAGCATCTACTGCTCGGTCACCGCCAGCTACAGCTTTTTGTATGAGCTGTTGAGCGATGTGCGGGTACGCCACCCCGGCATTGAGCTCAAGCTGCATACGGGTGACCCGGCAGACGCCATGAACCGCGTACTGGAAGGGGCCGATGACATGGCCATTACGCCCAGGCCTCGCATTCCTCCCAGCGCCCTGGCGTTCAAGTCGCTCACCCGCTCGCCGCTGTTGTTCATCGCCCCGACGGAAACCCATGCCTGGCTGCCTAGCCATCCGGAAAGCTCGACCGCCGAACAGTGGCGGCATGTGCCCATGATTCTGTCGGAGGCGGGCCTGTCGCGGGAGTACGCCAATACCTGGTTCAAGGCCATGGGCATTGCGCCCCGTATCTATGCCCAGGTAGCGGGGCATGAGGCCATCGTCAGCATGGTGGGGCTAGGGTTTGGGGTCGGTGTGGTGCCGCGTATCGTGCTGGACAACAGCCCGCTGGCAGAGCGTGTGCAGGTGCTCAACGTCAAGCCCGAGCTGCCCCACTACGATGTTGGCCTGTGCGTGCTGAACCGGCGGCTGCAGAATCCCATGATCGATGCTTTCTGGACCACGGTGGCACCTCGCTAGCGGCATCCGCCTGGCGCCACCCAAAAACAAAAAAACCGCCCGGCGAAGGGCGGCTTTGGGTGGGTACTAACGCGCGATCAGAGCGACAGCACCTTGTCACCGCGGGCAATGCCGGAGACGCCCGTACGCGCCACTTCCAGAATGCCCACCGGCGCCATGGCCTGCAGGAAAGCATCCAGCTTGGAGGCATCGCCGGTGATCTGAACGGTGTAGAGGCTCGGTGTCACGTCCACGACCTGGGCGCGGAAGATATCCACGGTACGCTTCACTTCATCACGGGCAGCGCCCAGCGCCTTGACTTTCACCAGCATCAATTCCCGCTCGATGTGGTTACCTTCGGTCAGGTCGACCAGCTTCACCACGTCGATCAGCTTGTTGAGGTGCTTGGTGATCTGCTCGATCACCCGGTCGTCACCGATGGTGGTGACCGTCAAGCGTGACAGCGACGGGTCTTCCGTCGGTGCTACGTTCAGCGTTTCGATGTTGAAGTTACGCTGAGAGAACAACCCGACTACACGTGACAGCGCACCCGGTTCGTTTTCCATCAGAATCGAGATGATATGACGCATCAGGTACGCTCCGTTTTGGACAGCAGCATGTCACGCATCGCGCCTAACGGCACTTGCATCGGGTAAACGTGCTCAAAGGGGTCGACCTTCACGTCCAGGAATACCAGCTCATGCTTGTTGGCAAAGGCACGCTCCAGCGCTGGCTCCAGCTCGTCCAGGGTAGTGACCGTGATGGCGGTAAACCCGTAAGCTTCGATCAGCATATGGAAGTCGGGCAACGACTCCATGTAGGAGTGCGCATGGCGGGATTTGTAGTTCAAGTCCTGCCACTGGCGCACCATCCCCAGCGACGCGTTGTTCAGGTTGACGATCTTGACCCCCACCCCGTACTGCTTACAGGTGGAAAGCTCCTGCATCATCATCTGGAAGCTGCCTTCCCCCGTGACACATACCACGTCGTCTTCGGGGAAGTTCTGCTTGATGCCCATGGCGGCCGGAAAGCCGAAGCCCATGGTGCCCAGGCCACCGGAGGTAATCAGGCGGTTGGGCTTGTCGAACTTGTAGTACTGCGCAGCAAACATCTGGTGCTGGCCCACGTCGGTGGTGACGTACGCTTCGCCCCGAGTGACGCGGCACAGTGCCTCGATGACTTCCTGGGGCTTCAGCGCCTCGCCGGGCTTGGAGGGCTCATAGAGCTTGCCTTCCCGCTCGGCGCGCCAGCCGTCGATCTTCTGCCACCAGTCGACCAACGCTTCGGGGTGGGCAATCTCGTGCCCCTGCACCAGGCTGATCATCTCGTTGATGACACTGGCGGCTGGACCGACGATGGGCACGTCGGCACGCACGGTCTTGGAGACCGAACTGGGATCGACGTCCACATGGATGATCTTGGCCGTGGGGCAGAATTTCGACGTGTTGTTGGTCACGCGGTCGTCGAAACGTGCGCCGATGGCAATGATCAGGTCCGCGTGGTGCATGGCCATGTTGGACTCATACGAGCCGTGCATGCCCAGCCAGCCCAGGCACTGGCGGTCGCTTTGCGGGTAAGCGCCAATGCCCATCAGCGTGGTGGTGATCGGATAACCAAGCTGCTTCACCAGATCGGTCAAGCCTTCGCTGGCCTTGCCGGTGACCACACCACCGCCGGTGTAGAACACCGGGCGCTTGGCCTTCAGCATCATCTCGACGGCTTTCTTGATTTGCCCGGTATGCCCCCGGGTCACCGGATTGTAGGAGCGCAGTTTGACCTTCTTCGGGTACACGTACTCGTAGCGCTCGGTGGGCGCGGTCATGTCCTTGGGAATATCGACGACCACGGGGCCGGGGCGACCGGTAGAGGCCAGGTAGAAGGCCTTTTTCAGCACTTCCGGGATTTCAGAAGGGTGACGAATCGAGAAGCTGTGCTTCACGATGGGCCGGGTCACGCCGACGATATCGGTTTCCTGGAAGGCGTCGTCACCAATCAGGTGGCTCATGACCTGACCACACAGCACGACCATGGGAATGGAGTCCATGTAGGCAGTCGCGATACCCGTGACTGCGTTGGTCGCACCGGGGCCGGACGTCACCAGCACCACACCGGGCTTGCCGGAGGCACGGGCATAGCCGTCAGCCGCGTGGGTGGCCGCTTGCTCGTGACGCACGAGGATGTGCTTCACTTTGTCCTGGCGGAACAGCGCATCGTAAATATGCAGCGCCGCACCACCGGGATAACCATAAATGTACTCTACGCCCTCATCTTGCAAGAAGCGGGCGATCATGTCTGCGCCGGAAAGCAGTTCCACTGTGTTTCTCCCCTGGAGGTCTCGAGTGCGATCCGCAGGACATCCTGCGGGGTCGAGTGCGGCGGTATGCCGCTGCTTCTAGCCCATCTTAGGCACCTGATGCCAAACCCTGGCAATATGGCCCGGTTAGGGCCTGCACTCTCATCGGGAGCACGCGTTGCTGGTCACCATGGCCTGTCTGGACGTGGCGAGCTTGACGCGTGCCTCCCTTACACGGCGGTTTGCCGTGTCGGGGCGTTGGCCAGGTCAGGCGGTTAGCCCGAGCCCGGAAGTCCTTCGGCGGGTAGAGGCGTGAGCCTACCCTTCGCGCGGTGATGAGGGATTGCCCGCTGGTTCCGCGCCCGCAAATCAGGAACCCACAAGATTCCATTAGCGCCCTTGGCGTGTCAACCACCTATCCGAGCAAACGCAACAAAGGTCGCAGTCGCTGCAAAAAAATGCCCCGCCAGCGTCACTGACGGGGCATTCGCCCTATTTGATTGCGCAGCAAGCCCTTCCGGGATCAGCCAAAGATCAGCTTGCCTTCACCCGCGCTGATGCGAATGGTATCGCCCGGGGCGTACTTGCCAGCCAGCAGATCCTGCGCCAGCGGGTTTTCGATGCGGCTCTGGATGGCACGTTTCAGCGGCCGCGCGCCAAATACGGGGTCAAAGCCAACCACCGCCAACTGCGCCATGGCGTCGTCACTGATTTCCAGGCTCAGATCGTGCTCTGCCAGGCGAGCCTTCAGGCGCTCCAGTTGAATCCCGGCAATCGCTTGAATCTGCTCCTGGCCAAGGGCATGGAACACCACCACTTCATCGATGCGGTTGATCAACTCAGGGCGGAAGTGATTGCCCACTACTTCCATGACTGCCTGCTTCATCAACTCGTAGTCGCTGCCGTCGTCACTGCTGGTGTCGCCTCCCATGCGCTGGATGATGTCCGAGCCCAGGTTGGAGGTCATGACGATGACCGTATTGCGGAAGTCCACGGTACGCCCCTGACCATCGGTCAAGCGCCCATCTTCCAGCACCTGGAGCAGGATGTTGAACACATCCGGATGGGCTTTTTCCACCTCATCCAGCAGCAGCACCGAGTACGGCTTGCGGCGCACCGCTTCGGTCAGATAACCGCCCTCTTCATAGCCGACGTAGCCAGGCGGTGCGCCAATGAGACGGGCCACGGAGTGCTTCTCCATGAACTCGGACATATCGATGCGCACCATGGCCTCTTCGGTATCGAACAGGAAATTGGCCAGCGACTTGCACAGCTCGGTCTTGCCCACCCCGGTGGGGCCCAGAAACAGGAACGAGCCGTTGGGGCGGTTGGGGTCGGAGAGACCCGCCCGGGAACGCCGCACCGCGTTGGCCACTGCTTCCACGGCTTCGTGCTGACCGATGACCCGTTCGTGCAGGGCATCTTCCATGCGCAGCAGCTTGTCACGCTCGCCTTCGAGCATTTTGGACACCGGGATGCCGGTCCAGCGGGACACGACTTCGGCAATCTCCTCTTCCGTCACGTTGGAGCGCAGCAGCTGATGGCTGGTGGTATCGGCTTCACCCTCACCCGCTTCGCTGATCTTTTTCTCCAGCGCGGGAATCTTGCCGTACTGCAGCTCCGACATGCGCCCAAGATCCCCCTGGCGGCGCGCCTGTTCGAGGTCGATACGCGCTTGCTCCAGCTCGGCCTTGAACTGCGCTGCACCCTGGATGCTGGCCTTTTCCGCCTTCCAGATTTCATCCAGGTCGGCGTACTCGCGCTCCAGCTCATGGATGTGCTGATTGAGGGCTTCCAGACGCTTTTTCGTGGCGTCGTCGGTCTCTTTCTTGAGCGCCTCCCGCTCCATCTTGAGCTGGATCAGGCGGCGGTCGAGACGATCCATCTCCTCCGGCTTGGAGTCCAGCTCCATACGGATGCGCGATGCAGCCTCGTCGATCAGGTCGATGGCCTTGTCCGGCAGCTGGCGGTCGGTGATATAACGGGTCGAGAGTTTGGCCGCCGCGATGATGGCCGAGTCGGTGATATCGACACCGTGGTGAACTTCGTAACGCTCTTTCAAGCCGCGCAGAATGGCCACGGTATCCGCTTCCGAGGGCTCGTCCACCAGCACTTTCTGGAAGCGCCGCTCCAGGGCCGCGTCTTTTTCGATGTACTGACGATACTCATCCAGCGTGGTGGCCCCGACACAGTGCAGCTCGCCTCGGGCCAACGCCGGTTTGAGCATGTTGCCAGCGTCCATGGCACCTTCCGCCTTGCCTGCACCCACCATGGTATGCAGCTCGTCGATGAACAGGATCACCCGACCTTCTTCCTGGGAGAGTTCCTTGAGCACGGCTTTCAGCCGCTCTTCGAATTCTCCACGGAATTTCGCGCCCGCCAGCAACGCCCCCATATCCAGCGAGAGCACACGCTTTTCCTTCAGGCCTTCGGGCACTTCCCCATTGACGATACGCTGGGCCAGGCCTTCGACGATGGCGGTCTTGCCCACGCCCGGCTCACCGATCAGTACAGGGTTGTTCTTGGTGCGGCGTTGCAACACTTGGATGGTGCGACGAATTTCGTCGTCACGACCGATCACCGGGTCGAGCTTGCCTTCCAGCGCTCGCTGGGTCAGATCGAGGGTATATTTGTTCAGCGCTTCACGCTGATCTTCGGCATTGGGGTCGTCAACGCGGGAGCCCCCACGCAGGCTGTCGATGGCCGCCTCAAGACTTTTGCGCGTCAGCCCGGCCTCTTTGAGCAGTTTGGTGATGGCACCGTTCATTTCCAGCGCTGCCAGCAGCACCAGCTCGGAGGCAATGAACTGATCGCCGCGCTTTTGCGCTTCGCGGTCGGTCAGGTTCATCAGTTTGACGAATTCCCGGGAAGGTTGGACCTCGCCGTCGAACTGGCTGACTTTGGGCAAGTCTTCCAGTTGGCGCTGCAAGCCGTCGCGCAGCCGGGAACTGCTGCCTTCGGTTTTTTCGATCAGCGCCTTGATGCCGGTATCGCGCGTGTCGAGCAGCGCCAGCAGCAAATGGGCAGGGTCGAGTTGATTGTGGCCACGCCCCACGGCGAGGGATTGAGCCTCGGCAATGGCGGCCTGCAACTTGGCAGTAAATTTATCGAATCGCATGGAGTACCTCCTTAGGGGTGCCGTGCGTTTCGACCCACGGCGCATCCCGATAACCTGTCGTTGAACGTGCTAAAGACGATTAGCTTGACAAGTAAAATGGCGGCAGTTATGGCCATTTCAAGAGGCATGCGATATTAACCAGCCGTTGACCGACGGCTCACTTGATCCAGATCACGCTTGCCATGCGGCCGGTGTTGCCGTTATCCCGCCGATAAGAGTAAAAGCGCGACTCGCAGGCCGTACAGAAGTGACCACCGCTGATCTGATGGATGCCCAACGCCTCCAGGCGAAAGCGCGCCAGGCGGTACAGGTCGGCCATGTAATGGCCCAGGCGATAAGGGCTATGATCGAAGGCTTCTGCGGTGTCGGGCTGGATGGCCACGAAGGTGCCGTACACTTCCGGGCCCACCTCGAACTGGGCATTGGAGATCGCCGGGCCAAGCCACACCAGAATGTCTTCGGGGTCGCAGTTCATCGCTGCCACCGTGGCTTCCAGCACGCCACCGGCCAGCCCGCGCCACCCGGCGTGGGCCGCCGCCACCTGGGTACCCTGCCGATTGCAGAACAGCACCGGCAGGCAGTCGGCGGTGAGCACCACACAGGCATAGTCGCTGCTGCTGGCCACCGAGGCATCGGCTTCCGGCGCGCTCTCCTGATACTCCTGCTGCACCCGTGCCCCGTGGGTTTGATTGAGCCACAGCAGCGGACGGCTATCGCCGATTTCCTTGTGCAGCAGCCGACGACAAAGCGCCACGTGGTCGGCGTTGTCGCCCACGTGGGCCGCCGGGTTGAACGCCGCGAAGTCGTTCTGGCTGGGGCCTGTCTCGCGGGTGGTCACAAAAGCCTGCACGCTGGCAGGCGCCGCCCAATCAGGGCGCAGCAGCGTGGGGCGCAGGTCTATGGCATCGCTCATCGCATGGTCTCGCTATCTTCACGCAGATAATCCAGCAGCATCAGCAAATCGTCAGGCAGCTCCGCCTTGAAGGTCAGCGTTTCTCCACTGACGGGGTGGACGAAGCTCAACTGGCGCGCATGCAGCGCCTGACGGGGAAATTCACGCAGAATCTCCTTCAATGGCCCGGCTGCCCCCGGCGGTAGCTTGGCGCGACCGCTATACAGTGGGTCACCCACCAGCGGAAAACGCGCATGAGACATGTGCACGCGTATCTGGTGAGTACGCCCGGTTTCCAACTGGCAGCGCACGTGGGTGTGCGCGCGGAACCGCTCGACGACACGAAAATGCGTCACCGCCGGCTTGCCCGAGGCGGTCACGGCCTGGCGCTTGCGGTCCTTCGGGTGCCGCCCAATGGGGGCGTCGATCGTGCTGCCCGACACCGGCTTGCCGAGCACGACCGCATCGTACTGGCGTGACACAGTCCGCGCCTGAAGCTGCTCCACCAGCGCCGTTTGCGCGGGCAGGGTCTTGGCCACCATCATCAGGCCAGTGGTGTCCTTGTCCAGCCGATGGACGATGCCCGCTCGGGGCACTTCTGCCAGCGAAGGGTGATGAAACAGCAGCGCATTGAGTAGCGTGCCATCGGGATTGCCTGCGGCAGGATGTACCACCATTCCCGCAGGCTTGTTGACCACCATGACGTCGTCGTCTTCATAAACGATGTCCAGGGCGATGTCCTGGGGCGCAAAGCGAGTGTCTTCCTCGATGGTGGCGTGGAGCGCCAACACTTCGTGACCGTGCAGCTTGGCCTTGGGCTTGGCCTTGGCCCCATCGACCGTGAGCTCTCCCGCATTGATCCACGCTTTCAAGCGCTCGCGGGAATAATCGCTGAACAACTCCGCCGCCGCTTGGTCCAAGCGTGCGCCCGCCAGGGTGGCGGGGACGCGCTGCGTGGCTTCCACAATTCGAGACATGAATGACCTCTTTATGACACAAACACGCCCACTTCTGGATGACACGACACCGCTGAACCCTTACAGCAAAGTGTCGCCAAGCCTGCGTTTTGCGCTCAGGTGTTTTATAGTGGGCTGACTGCGACCTATTCTACCATTTCTACTTATGGCCATCGTCGCTTTTCGGTGATTGAGGCTTGTTTGCAACGAGGATGATGATGCGCGTTTTTTCCGCTGCCAACCGCTTTGGCGCCCTGGCCCTGAGTCTTGCCCTGTTAGCAGGCTGTGCCAGCAATGACACCACTCCGGAAGACGAAGACGAGTTTGCCGGTGTTCAAGAGCGCGAGCTGTATGAGCTGGCCCGTACGGCCCTCGACAGCAATCGCTACCCTATCGCCATCGAGCGCCTGGAAGCCCTGGACACCCGCTACCCGTTTGGCCCTCATGCCGAACAGGCCCAGCTCGAGCTGATCTACGCCTACTACGAAAACAGTAACTGGGAAGAGGCCCGCGCGGCGGCCAGCCGATTCATTCGCCTGCACCCTGACCACCCGCAAGTGGATTACGCCTACTACCTACGCGGGCTGTCCGCTTGGCAAGCAGGGCGCTTCAGCCTGGAACGCCTGCGCCTGATCGATATTTCCAAGCGTGACCTGGGCGCCTCGCGGGATGCCTACAACGATTTCCGCGAACTGATTCAGCGCTTCCCACAGAGCCAATATGCGCCGGATGCCCAGCAACGCATTGTTTATCTGCGTGAGCTATTAGCCCGCCATGAACTGCATGTGGCTGACTACTACCTGCGCCGCGGTGCTTTCTTGGCCGCCGTTGAGCGGGGCCGTTGGGTCATCGAAAATTACCCAGAGTCCAGCGCCACCCGTGATGCGCTAGCCACGATGGTGGAGGGCTATCAAGGCTTAGGCATGGACGACCGCGCCCACGAGGTGCTCACCGTGCTGCGCGAAAACGCGCCAGATCACGAGCAGCTTCAAAACGGCCGCTTTACGCCCAAACATGGCAACAGCGATTAAGCGTTGAATCAGGCCACTAGCGGCCGCTACGTTTAAGCTGTACAACCCATGCATCAATAAAACCACGCTTCGGCGTGGTTTTTTGCGTTCATACCTAATAAAACTTATTTAACAAAACTTATCAAAGCCTAAGCGGCGCCTCGCCCCACAAGCTGAAGCTTGAGCTAACCGAAAGCACCGTGATTGGAAAAGTTTGGCCCCTCCTCCGGTACTGCCTTAAGCCAGTGAGCGCTTACATTAATCCCCAGGCTGCCAGCCATTCACAATGGGGTAGCGACGGTCACGCCCGAAACCACGCGGCGTGACCCGCACTCCAACAGGGGCCTGGCGACGCTTGTATTCGCAGCGATCCACCAGCTTGACGACTTTATAGACATCCTCTTCCTCAAAGCCTGCCGCAATAATCGACTCGGCGCTCATATCCCCTTCGATGTAGCGGACCAAAATGGCGTCCAGCACATCGTAGTCGGGTAGCGAGTCGCTATCCTGCTGATCAGGGGCGAGCTCAGCGCTAGGCGGGCGCTCAATGACCCGCTCGGGAATCGCCGGAGACTGAGTATTGCGCCAGCGGGCTAAGCGATAAACCCAAGTTTTATACACATCCTTAATAGCGTTGTAGCCGCCCACCATATCGCCATACAAGGTAGCGTAACCCACTGCCATTTCGCTCTTGTTACCGGTGGTCAGCACCATTAGGCCTTTCTTATTGGAAATGGCCATTAACAGCACACCACGACAGCGAGACTGCAGGTTCTCTTCGGTAGTGTCCCGCTCAGTGCCAGCAAAGCTTTCCGCCAAGGTGCCCATAAAGGCTTCCACCATCGGCTCGATGGGCATCACGTCATAGTGCACCCCCAGCAGGTTCGCCTGCTCGGCGGCATCCTGCTTGGAGATATCGGCGGTGTAGTGGTAAGGCATCATGACCGCCTGCACGCGCTGCGGCCCTAGCGCATCCACCGCAATCGCCAGCGACAAGGCGGAGTCGATGCCGCCGGAAAGCCCCAGCACCACGCCTTTGAAGCCGCTTTTATTGACGTAGTCACGCAGCCCGGTGACCAGCGCGCAATAGAGGCTCTCTTCCGGCATGACTTCCGGCTCGATCTCTCCAGCCTGGGGCTCCCAACGCTCGGCGCTGGTTTGCAGCAGTTGAACGGGCATCAGCCCGGCTTGCCAGTAAGGGGCCAGCACCTTGAGCTGGCCCTGCTCATCCACACAGCAAGAACCGCCATCGAACACCAGCTCATCCTGGCCGCCAATGGTGTTGACGTAGAGAATGGGGCGCTGAACGTCCTGAGCCCGCTGCTCCAGAAGGCGCAGCCGCTCGGTGGGCTTGTCCTGGTGGTAGGGTGAGGCATTCAGGCTGATCAATACTTCCGCCCCGGCCGCCTGCGCCGCCTTGACCGGCGAGCCTTCCCACAAGTCTTCACAGATCAACAGCCCCAGCTTGGCACCCTTGTGCTCGTAAACCAGTGGCTGGGTGCCGGGGGTGAAGTAGCGCTGCTCATCGAACACCTGGTAGTTCGGCAGCGCCTGCTTGGCGTACTCTGCTTCCCACTGGCCGTTGTACAGCACGCCCGCCATGTTGTAGCACTTGCCTTCACGCACACCGGGATAACCAATGATGACCAGCACGTCTCGGGCCACCTTCTCGGCCATTTTGGCGCGGGCTTCGCGCAGGCGCGCCTCCATGGAAGGCCTCAGCAGCAGGTCTTCCGGCGGGTAGCCGGAAAGAAACAGCTCGGGAAAGACCACAATGTCCGCCCCATGCTCGATCCTCGCCTCACGCACGGCCTCGATGGCGCGCGCGGCATTGCCGGGAATATCTCCCACTAGCGGGTCGAGTTGGGCCATTACCAGCGTTAAGTCTTGCATGGGCGTCAAAATCTCTTGAGAATCTTCAGAATACGATGGCACTTGGGGCATTGTCCCGCAAGGTGCGCCTGCTGGCAAAGGCCATACGGCTACAGGCGTGCTGCCCGCTTTTTCCCGGTATGGGAGTTATCGAGGATGAACCTGTTGATCATTCGGCTGATTATTTTTGCGGTGCTGTTTTATGCAGGCCTGAAACTCTACGGCATGTATCGCCAGCACCGCCTTTCCCAGCAGCAGCCCCCCGCTCCTCGCCATGAAGGCGGGCAGATGGTGCGCTGCCGCTGGTGCGACGTTCACGTGCCGGAAAGCGAGGCACTGCGTGACCATGAGCAGTGGTTTTGCTGCAGCGCCCACCGCGACCGTTTCCTGCAGGAACAGCGTGATCGCGACGACGGTAATGCTTGATGCGCTACCCCCGACGTAGCGCCACCGGCAAGTAAGGCGCTGGGTCGATCAGCGGCTCACGATCCAATAGCTGGTCGACCAGCAGATGCGTCGAGGCGGGAGCCAGTACCAGCCCATTGCGGTAGTGCCCTGCATTGACGAACACGTTGGGAAATTCCGGCAGCGCGCCGATGAACGGAATGCCGTCCGGGGAGCCCGGACGCAGCCCCGCCCAGTGATACGCCACGGGGTACCTGGCCAGCGCAGGAATGATGTTTTCAGCACTCTGGCGCAGCGACGCCAAGGCGTCCTGGTCGGTGGCTTTATCGAACCCGGCCTCTTCCAGCGTCGAGCCCACCAGCAGCAGACCATCGTTGCGCGGAATCACATAGCGACCATCTTTCAGCACCACCCGCTGCACCAGCCCTGGCGGGGTCTGATAAGCGATCATCTGCCCTTTCACGGGCCGAACGGGCAACTGGACACCCATGCCTTCCAGTAGCTGGGCTGCCCAGGCTCCGCCACATACCACTACTCGCTCGGCATGCAGCTCGCCCGACGCCGTGGCCACCCCCACGACCTTGCCCTGACGCTGGAGGAAGCCGGTGACCTGGCACTGCTCGACCAGCGTGACGCTCGGCATCGCCGCCAGCCGGGCCCGCAGCGCCTGGCCAAGGCGGGGGTTACGAATGCTGCCCAGCGTCGGCATCCACAGAGCGCTTCCGCCAGAGGCCAGCGCGGCGGGCTCTTTCTGCTGCACGACTTCTGCCTCGACCCGTTCGAGCGGCTTGCCCATTTGCCGAGCCCACGCCAGCGCCTGCTCGTCATCTTCCACGTTCAGGTAGAGCAGGCCTTTCTGGCGATACTCGGGGTCGATGCCCGTTTCTTCCAGCAGCCGCAGCGCCAGCGTGGGGTACACCCCTTCCGACCAGCGCGAGAGCCGCGACACCGGCTCACCGTAACGCCAGGGGTAGAGCGGCGAGACGATACCCCCACCCGCCCAGGAAGCCTCTTTCCCGCATACCCCACGCTCTACCAGCGTGATATTCTGACCTGCATCTGCCAGTTGCAGCGCGGTCATCATGCCAATAACACCACCGCCTATAATTAAGAAATCGCTCACAAATATTGCCCACTATTGCTAATAGAGTCGCTAAAAGAGCCGCTAACAGAGTACCAGCGCATTGGCGGCATAAAGAGAATGAGCATAGTGATGCGTTTCAACAGGTCAAGCTACTGAGAGAGACTATGGCACAGCCTCACCACATCGCTAGGCGAAACAACACGGGCTTTACACTGCTTGAGTTGCTGGTGGCACTCGCCTTAATGGGCATACTGGCGGCCTGGGGGCTTCCCAGCTTTCAAGCATTGGGAGAGCGTTCGGCGGTCGCCAGCGAAGTAAATCGCTTACAAACAGCGCTAACGCTGGCGCGCAATACGGCGATTACACAGCGCAGTGACGTGACGGTTTGCCCTGCCAATGAAGGCAGAACGGCCTGTACCGGTGACTGGAATGGCCCCATCATGGTCGTAAAGGGAGATAAAAGGCTAGAAGATGAAGTCAATGAAGTTATTAGAGTGTTCGCGCCCACAGCAGGTACTATCGTAACTAAAAGCGGTGCGCCAACAGTGAGATATACCTCTTTAGGCAGCATTAAAGGTTCTCAAGGTACGTATACTGTTTGCCCCACCAATGACCAAGCTCAAGCATCCTGTCAGAGCCTTGTGCTTAGCCCAGCAGGCAGAGCACGGATAGATTGAGATCCCATTAGCTGTTCTAACTAATGGGCTCCCTCTAAAGCAAACAGGCGCCTAATTACGAAATACCGTCTAAATAGCGTTCAGCATCCAGCGCGGCCATGCAGCCGCTACCCGCTGAGGTAATCGCCTGGCGATAGATATGATCCATCACGTCGCCACAGGCGAACACACCCGGCACGCTGGTCGCCGTTGCGTTACCTTCACTGCCCGATTTCACTTTGATATAGCCGCCGTTCATTTCCAGCTGGCCTTCAAAGATGCCGGTGTTGGGGCTATGGCCGATGGCAATAAACAGCCCAGGCGCGTGGATATCCTTGGTGCTGCCGTCCTGCGTCGACTTCACCCGCACGCCGGTGACGCCGGTGTTGTCGCCCAGCACTTCTTCCACCTCGTAAAACCACTCCAAGGCGATCTTGCCTGCCTCCGCCTTCTCGAACAGCTTGTCTTGCAGGATCTTTTCGGCGCGAAGCGTATCGCGGCGATGCACCAACGTGACCTTGGAGGCAATGTTCGACAGGTAGAGCGCTTCTTCGACCGCCGTGTTGCCACCGCCGACCACGATCACTTCCTGATTGCGGTAGAAGAAACCGTCGCAGGTAGCACAGGCAGAGACCCCCTGGCCCATGAACTGCTGCTCTGACGGCAACCCCAGATAGCGAGCGCTGGCGCCGGTAGCCACGATCAGGGCGTCGCAGGTATAGACGCCGCTATCGCCCTTCAAGGTGAAGGGCTTCTCGCCCAGGCTCACCTCGTGGATATGATCGAACAGCACTTCGGTGTTGAAACGTTCGGCATGCTGCTTCATGCGTTCCATCAACTCAGGCCCTTGTACGCCCTCGGCATCACCAGGCCAGTTGTCCACATCGGTCGTCGTGGTCAATTGGCCACCCGCCTGCATGCCGGTAATCAGCAGCGGCTTCAGGTTTGCCCGAGCGGCATAAACCGCTGCCGTGTACCCCGCCGGGCCAGAGCCTAGAATGATCAAACGTTCATGACGCGTTTCCATGACACCACCTTTGTCACAATATTGAGCAAATAACGTTGCAAGAGAGTCTGCCTGAAATGGCGCCAAGTACAAGCTATTACAAGGGTTAGTCTACGCTATTAGGCAAAGATGCCTTGAAACTCTATGGTGAAACACCCATGTGCTATTAATAAGCCATACTATTGATTCGCCATACCAAGAAAAGAGTGACCGTCGCGTAACGCCAAGCAATCAGAGGAGAAAGCCATGAGCAAAATACCCGATACGCAGCATACGTTAGAGGTAGGCAACCAGACGTACCACTATTACAGCCTGCCCAAAGCCGCTGAAGCCCTTGGCAATATCGACCGGCTACCCAAGACGCTCAAGATTCTGCTCGAAAACCAGCTGCGCTTCGCTGACGATGAAAGCGTCGACCAGGAAGACATGCAGGCCCTGGTAGATTGGCAGAAAGAGGGTAAATCAAGCCGTGAAATAGGCTACCGGCCGGCGCGGGTATTGATGCAAGACTTTACCGGTGTGCCTGGCGTGGTCGACCTCGCCTCCATGCGCGCGGCGGTGGAAAAACTGGGCGAGGATCCCGCCCGTATCAACCCGCTCTCTCCAGTGGACTTGGTGATCGACCACTCGGTGATGGTCGATAAGTTCGGTCATCCGACGGCGTTCCAAGAAAACGTCGATATCGAAATGCAGCGCAACGGCGAACGCTACGAATTCCTGCGCTGGGGCCAGAAAGCGTTCGACAACTTCAGTGTCGTGCCGCCCGGCACCGGCATTTGCCATCAGGTCAACCTGGAGTACCTGGGCCGCACCGTCTGGACCAAACAAGAAGACGGCAAAACCTTCGCCTACCCGGACACGCTGGTAGGC
The DNA here is from genome assembly GCF_050709225.1 of Halomonas sp. KM007. NCBI lineage: Bacteria > Pseudomonadati > Pseudomonadota > Gammaproteobacteria > Oceanospirillales > Halomonadaceae > Halomonas > Halomonas sp. KM007. Next base: position 1,337,868 of record NZ_CP136131.1, read on the forward strand.
ACCGACTCCCACACCACCATGATCAACGGCCTGGGGGTACTGGGCTGGGGGGTAGGCGGCATCGAGGCCGAGGCGGCCATGCTGGGCCAGCCGGTCTCGATGCTGATTCCCGAGGTCATCGGCTTCAAGCTGACCGGCAAGCTGCAGGAAGGCATTACCGCCACCGACCTCGTGCTGACCGTCACCGAAATGCTGCGCAAAAAAGGCGTGGTAGGTAAGTTCGTCGAGTTTTACGGCGATGGCCTGAAAGACCTGCCGCTGGCGGACCGCGCCACCATTGCCAACATGGCCCCGGAATACGGCGCCACCTGCGGCTTCTTCCCGGTGGATGACGAAACGCTCAACTACCTGCGCTTAACCGGTCGCGAAGATAGCCAGATCGCGTTGGTTGAGGCTTACAGCAAAGCCCAAGGCCTGTGGCGTGAGCCGGGTGACGAGCCTGTGTTCACTGACACATTCAGCTTGGATATGAACGAGGTAGAAGCAAGCCTTGCAGGCCCCAAACGCCCGCAGGACCGCGTTGCCCTGAAAGATATGGCCAGCGCCTTTAACAAAGTCATGGAAGAGGACGGCAAAGCACGCCCCACCACCGAGAAGAGCAAACTTGCTTCGGAAGGTGGCCAAACAGCGGTGGGTATTGAGCGTAGCTACGAGCACGACTTCAAACACAGTGACAGCCAGTCCGTCACCATGGGCGAGCAGGACTTCAGCCTTGACCCCGGCGCGGTAGTCATCGCCGCCATTACTTCGTGCACCAACACCTCCAACCCCAGCGTCATGATGGCGGCGGGCCTGTTGGCACGTAACGCGCGTCAGAAGGGGCTGGCCACCAAGCCCTGGGTCAAGACGTCTCTGGCGCCGGGCTCCAAGGTGGTCACCGACTACCTGGCCGCTGCCGAACTGAACGATGACCTGGATGCCCTGGGCTTCAACCTGGTGGGCTACGGCTGCACCACCTGTATCGGCAACTCCGGCCCGCTGCCCGACGCCATCGAAAAAGCCATTCAGCAGGGGGACCTTGCCGTTGCCTCCGTGCTGTCGGGTAACCGCAACTTCGAAGGCCGCGTGCATCCGCTGGTCAAAACCAACTGGCTGGCTTCACCGCCGCTGGTGGTGGCCTATGCACTGGCGGGCAACGTTCAATGCAACCTGTCCACCGACCCGCTCGGGGAAGACAGCGATGGCAACCCGGTGTACCTGAAAGACATTTGGCCCTCGCAGGCGGATATCGCCAACGCCGTACAGAAGGTCAACACCGAGATGTTCCGCAAGGAGTACGGCGCCGTTTTCGAAGGCGACGAGACGTGGCAGTCGATCAAGGTGCCGGAAAGCAACGTCTACGAGTGGCCCTCCTCCACCTACATCCAACACCCACCCTTCTTCGAAGGCATGCAGCGCGAGCCCGATGCCATCGAAGATGTCCAGAGTGCTCGGGTACTGGCGATGCTGGGTGACTCCGTCACCACCGACCATATTTCCCCCGCAGGCTCCATCAAGCCCGACAGCCCTGCTGGCCGCTACCTGCAGGAGCATGGCGTCAAACCCGTGGACTTCAACTCCTACGGCTCACGCCGAGGCAACCATGAAGTCATGATGCGCGGCACCTTCGCCAACGTGCGGATCAAGAACGAAATGCTGGACGGCGTGGTCGGGGGTGAAACGCGCCATGTTCCCAGTGGTGAGCAGATGTCGATCTATGACGCCGCCATGAAGTACAAGGAAGAAGGCACGCCGCTGGTGGTGGTGGCAGGCAAGGAGTACGGCACCGGCTCTTCCCGCGACTGGGCAGCCAAGGGAACCCGGCTGCTGGGCGTACGGGCGGTGATTGCCGAATCCTACGAGCGGATCCACCGTTCCAACCTGATTGGCATGGGCGTCGTACCGCTGCAGTTCCCCGAAGGCGAAAGCCGCACGAGCCTTGGGCTCACCGGTGACGAAGAGATTTCGATTGCGGGATTAAGCGACTTGAGCCCAGGCGGCACGGTCAAAGTGGTCATCAAACAGGGCGACCAGGAGCGTACCGTTGATGCCAAATGCAGAATTGATACCGCCAATGAGCTGGCTTACTACCGCCACGGTGGTATCCTTCACTACGTGCTGCGCAAAATGATCGGCGCAGCCTAACGGTAAAAACCGCCAATGCTTGCATCGCCCCCACCTTGGTGGGGGCTTTTTTTTGCACCGCGTCTTAGAAAGCGCGACGGCGGTAGAAGCGATACTCCGGCGACCAGCAGGACTTTTCGATACGCTCACGCAGTTCCGAGCCGCTGGTTTTCAGCGCCACGCCGTTTTGCTGCGCCTGAGCAGCCACTTCGAAAGCAATCGACTTACTGATTTCACGAATGCGCGACAGCGGTGGCAGCAGCGCACCCTGCCCTTCCTTGACCAGCGGCGCTTCACGGGCCAGGGCACGCGAGGCGCTCATCAGCATCTCGTCGGTCACGCGGTGGGCGTCGGCGGCAATCACCCCCAGGCCAATACCGGGGAAAATATAGGCGTTGTTGCACTGGGCAATGGGGTAGGTCCGCCCATTGTAGACCACCGGTGCAAAGGGGCTACCCGTGGCCACCAACGCCTGGCCATCGGTCCAGCGAATCACGTCCTCAGGCACGGCTTCTGCCTGGGAGGTGGGGTTGGAGAGCGGCATGATGACCGGGTGTTCACAGCCTGCATGCATGGTACGCACGACCTGTTCGGTAAAGATGCCCCGCTGGCCACAGACCCCAATCAGGATGGTGGGTTTGATCTGGGCAATGGTCTCTTCCAGCCCCTGACCGTTCCAGTTGGCTACCAGCGCAGGATCATGGGCCAGACGACGCTGGAAATCCCGCTGCCAGGTCTGGTCGGTGGTCATCAAACCATCTCGGTCGACGATGAAGATGCGCGCTCGCGCCTCTGCTTCGGTCAGGCCTTCCGCCTCCATGGCGACCACGACCTGCTCGGCGATGCCACACCCCGCCGAACCACCACCCACGAACACCACTCGCTGCTGCGCAATGGTTTCGCCCCGCGCCTGGCAGGCAGCCATCAGCGTACCCACCACCACAGAGGCCGTTCCCTGCACGTCATCGTTGAAGCAGCACAGTTCGTTACGGTAGCGCTCCAACAGCGGCACGGCGTTGGCCTGGGCAAAATCTTCAAACTGCAGCAGCACGTTCGGCCAGCGGCGCTTCACGGCAGCAATAAACTCCGCCATAAAGGCATCGTACTCTTCCTGGCCTACCCGTTCATGGCGCCAGCCCATGTACATCGGGTCATCCAGCAGCGCTTGGTTATTGGTGCCTACGTCGATCATGATCGGCAGCGTATAGGCTGGGCTAATCCCGCCGCAAGCGGTATAGAGCGCCAGCTTACCGATAGGAATGCCCATGCCGCCGATACCCTGGTCGCCAAGGCCGAGAATCCGCTCGCCATCGGTCACCACGATCACTTTCACGTTATCTTTGGTGGCGCTACGCAGGATATCGTCCATATGCTCGCGGTCCGGGTAACTGATAAACAGCCCCCGGTGGTTGCGGTAGATATTGGAGAACTCCTGGCACGCCTGGCCAACCGTTGGCGTGTAGATAATTGGCAGCATCTCTTCCAGATGCTCAGAGACAAGACGGAAATAGAGCGTTTCGTTGTCATCCTGAATGGCGCGAAGGTGAATATGGCGCTCTAAATCGCTATGGCACTGCTGGTACTGGCGGTAAACACGCTCAAGCTGATCATCAATGGTTTCGACTTTTTGTGGCAACAAGCCTATCAGGTTAAACGCTAGCCGCTCCTCCTGAGTAAACGCGCTGCCTTTGTTCAATAGCGGCATTTCAAGCAGCGAAGGACCGGCGTAAGGAATGTACAGGGGGCGTTTACTCGTCGTGGACATAGGCACTCTCTTTTTATGTCAATTGCTGTTGCAATGCAGCAACGCTGGGCGTTGGCGGCGTTTGTGCGTAATGTAACATGGTCGTGCGACAAAGGTAGAAACAGGGTAGAGAGTGGCCATAAAAAAACACCCCGGCCATGGCCGAGGCGTTCATCGAAGAAACCAAAACGCTAGCGATCAGCAGCTCTTGGCGGTGGGACGGCGCCCCTCTTCGCCAGCAAAGAAAAACGGCCGCAACTTCACGCCAATCAGGTTGCCCGCAAAGGCCGCCGCCATCCAAACCCAGCCATGCAGGCTACCCGACGCAATGCCGCTGAAGTAAGCACCGATATTGCAACCAAACGCCAAGCGCGCACCATACCCCAGCAGCAGACCACCGATCACAGCGGCCAGCACCGAGCGCAGCGGAATCCGGAAATTCGGTGCGAAACGCCCGGCCAGATGGGCGGCAGCCAGTGCCCCCAGCATGATGCCCACGTTCATGACCGTCGTGATATCGCTCCACACGCTGGCTTCCAGCGCGGCCGCGTTAGCCGGTGCTTGCCAATAACCCCACTGACTCACATCGCCGCCCACCAGCTCATACGCCTTGGCGCCCCACAGCGCAAAGGCCGAGGTAATGCCCCAAGGGCGACCCGCCAATGCCAGGGTGGCAAAGTTGAGCAGCGCCAGGGCAACGGCCCCCGCCACCAGCGGCCAAGGGCCCGTGAGCCAGCGCTCCACACCGGGCTTATCGACCGTGGGCACCTGCTCCAGCTGGCCATGACGGCGCTTCTCCATGATCACCGTAAAGGCGGCGATGGCAGCGAACAGCACCAGGCTGATGCCGATACCGCCCCCCACGCCAGCCACGTTGACCAACGACACCGGCTGGAAGGCGGGCAAACTTTGCCACCAGGTGAAATGCGCAGACCCGATGACCGAGCCCACGATAAAGAACACCAGGGTAATCAGCATACGGGCATTACCACCGCCAGCGGTAAACAGCGTGCCCGAGGCACAGCCGCCCCCCAACTGCATGCCGATACCGAAGATGAACGCACCGAACAGCACCGAAATGCCGATCGGCGAGACGAAGCCACTTACCGACGTACCAAACAGCGACCCCGCCCCCAGCGCCGGGAAAAACAGCACTACGGCAATCGCCAGCATGACCATTTGCGCCCGCAAGCCACGCCCACGACGCTCGGTAATGAACACCCGCCAGGCCGCCGTAAAGCCAAACGCTGCGTGGTACAGCACCATACCCAGCAGGCCACCTACGATCATAAGCAAGCCGATATTGGCGCTAAACAGCACACCAATCACCAAGGCACCCAGCACAATCGCTGCCATGGCCAGAAGGGGCACGCGGTACGAGACCGGAGCCACCATTGAGGTAGTCGCCATAATTCACCTGTTTAGCAACGCCAAAAGCGCCAGCAACAGCAAGGCGCTTGGCTAAGTTGGACAATAGTTATAAGCCTAACGGCGAGGCGTAAACGCTGGAAATTCTTTATTGAAAGGTTTATATGCCAAAAAAGAATAATCAAACAAAACGCCCTAGCCCTACCACCGAACGCAGCTTGTCCATGGTGTTGGATGCCTCGGCACGGGCACGCTCAGCACCTTTCTGCAATATGGCTTCGATATGGGCAGGGTCTTCCATCAAGGCGTTATAGCGTTCACGCGGCGCGCTGAGATGGGCATTGAGGTATTCGAAGACCTGATCCTTGGCCTCTCCCCAGCCCATACCTTCTTCATACTGTTGACGCATGGTGGCGGTTTCGGCATCGCTGGCAAACGCGGCATAGATCTGGAACAGCGTACACGTGTCGGGGTCTTTGGGCTCACCAGGTTCCAGAGAGTTGGTCTTGATCTTGCGCACCAGCTTCTGCAGCTTTTTCTCGCTCACAAACAGCGGAATCGTATTGTTGTAGCTTTTGGACATCTTGCGTCCATCCAACCCTTTCAACACTTTCACTTTTTCATCCACGACGGCTTCAGGCTGTACAAAGTACTGGCCTTTAAACAGGTGGTTAAAGCGGCCAGCCATATCCCGGGCCATTTCGATATGCTGAATCTGGTCGCGGCCAACCGGCACTTTATTCGCATTGAACATCAAAATATCAGCGGCCATCAGTACCGGATAGCCAAACAGCCCCATGGTGACGCCTTTATCAGGGTCTTGATTACCGGCCTCTTCATTCTCTGCCACGGCGGCTTTATAAGCATGGGCACGGTTCATTAGCCCCTTGGCACACACGCAGGAGAGCATCCACATCAGCTCGGGGATCTCGATAATATCCGACTGGCGGTAGAAGATCGCGTTGTCGGTATCCAGGCCAAGCGCCAGCCACGTCGCGGCGATCTCCAGGCGGGAAGCCTGCACACGCTTGGGGTCTTGGCACTTGATCAGCGCGTGGTAGTCGGCAAGAAAGTAGAACGACTGCACGTTGGGGTCTTGGCTGGCCTCAATGGCAGGCTTAATTGCCCCGACATAATTGCCGAGGTGCGGGGTGCCGGTTGTGGTGATGCCGGTAAGGACGCGGGTTTTACAGAGTTTACTCATACTAATGGACTCAACCATGCCGCTTGGAGAAAATAACTAAAATAGTCGCTCATCTTACTACGCATTAATTAGCTTTCCCAAGAAGCTACCATCAATCCTGAATTACTGCTACTACCTGCTCCACCAGCTAGCTGAGAAAATGCTGTGCTTGCTGAAGCATGACGAAAGTTGTAACGCCCATTAGTATCAAAATCAATATCGCTTCTTGCTATTAATCCCCCAACCCACTCTTTATTCCCTCCACCTTTAATATCAATATCGATATCATCACCGGAATAAATCCAAAAGCCATCTATAGTGTTATTCCCCTTCAATTCAAGATCAACCTCTTCCTTAGAGAAAAAAAATGAATTTTTAATTGAGAAATCATTCTTGTCACTTGCATTCTCAATATCTTTTCCTGCAATAATAAAAACATCCTCTAAAGCAACATCGTCTATTATTTTGACATCGCCATCCGCAACTATAAAAGCATTAGCAAAATTACCGCTTAACTCTACATCCCCATCGCAAAATATAACTCTTCCTTCTTGATCACCGGCGAGCGTTAGAATGCAGTCCTCCTCATCATCATTAATAGGGTCAATTGAATGCTTAACCTCTTCAATAATCATATCAACATCAACAAAGGGAAAATCCATCTTATCAGCTTGGCTAACCTCTCCAGATCCATCACCCTCGAAATCAAAGTTTTTATCAGCTTCAAATTCAACACCGGCTTGCAACAACCCTACAAAATCAAATCTTCCGTCATTATCTATATCTATCTTCTCTCCTGCTAACATACCGATACTATCAAACACACTAATGGCATCTTCAACCGTATCTGGATCAAAAGGAGGAGTATCTCCATCTTTAAGAGACAACTCTATGAAAATAGGTGGGCTTTGAGCAATGATGTCATTTTGCTTATTTTTAATGGCGCCAAAAGCAACTATGTACCGTTCAGGCCCTTCGGACTCTATATCTATATACACAGGAAAATATAGACACTGGCTATAACCTTCATCATCACAAATACTATCGTCATATTGGCTTACGACACTAAACTCCTCCTTCACATCCTCATATCTAAAATTTCTAACAAAATCTTTCCAATCATTTATATTATCATCGCTATTTATTATTTCTTGTAAATTATTTTTCAATAGATTTTTGCCAGGCTCATCGCTCCAGAACTCCTGACCTTGCCCACTACCATTACCTATCAAAATATCATTCATCATACTCTCAGACGCCGCTCTCTCTGCATTCATTTGAGCTAGCACAGCCGCACTATAATTCCCCGCCAGCCGCTCATCAACTAGTGCGGCGCTCATCCCAGACATACCAATCACCAAGGATACGCTCAGTAGTACCAGTACGATAATAAGGGCAGCGCCTTGTTGTTTTTGCATAATCAGCACCTATGGAAATGCTTCTGCCCGATTTTGTATGCGAAGCATATGCTTTTCATAGCTTTCCCCGTTCTGGGTAGCTAGCCGTATTGTCATCTGGTAAAGACCATCGTCTAAGTCTTCAAAAGAAAACGACTCTTCACTATCGTCGTAAAAGCCTTCAACAAGTGGCTCAGTGTGCCACCTGCTTTCGCCATCACACTTTCTGCTAACACTTAAAGAAAATTTCCCGTTTTTTTCTGACAAAAAGTACCTTTTCTCTAAATTCTCATCTTCATCGCATCGACTACCCGCAGAAGAAACTAAAAGTCCAATAGCTGCTGCATCCGACTCAACGTCAACATTTATTGCAGACCGGATATCTTGGATCATTACGCCTGTAATAAAAACAAGCGACTCCTGCTTTCGGCTTAGCTCGTCTACTTTTTTAAAGGTTTGAAATGTGGTCAAAAAAAGCTGTCCGGCGCCTAGAATAATCAGGGTGCCAATTGCCATAGCAACCATTAGCTCGACAAGGGTAAAACCTGATTGGCGTTGGTAGAGCATCATCAGTTACCTAGAAGACCAGGGAGACGAAAGGTGTAAGTAAACGTTTCATCAGTACTGGCTGAATCATTGTCATTAAGTGTAATTAAAATATTGAATTCACACTCTGCCGTACCAAGCTCAATATCTCCTGAGAAGTGGCGTATTGGTGTGTCGCTATCTGCAAACCAGCTTGATTGCCAATCACTTAATATATTGTCAACCATGTCGTCACAGCTAGTTTCTTGGGCTAGCTGCGCCCAAAGCCTCTCCTGCGCATCCACAGCGGCAAGTGTTACCACCGAGCGCTGATACCCTTCGGTCGCGCTTTGCAGGGCTTTCATCTGCATGGCGGCCACCCCCATCAGGCCAAAGGCAAGCACTACCAGCGCGATCAGCACCTCAATGAGTGAAAACCCTTGCTGATGCTTCATTACCAGCACGCCTCTGGGGCACGTACCCCTTTTGCATTTAAGGTGAGATCTTCATCACAGCCGTCTGAGCGTTGGGTCGTCGCGGTTAATACGTAGCCGCCGTCGCTTTGGCTACCAGGGATGTTTGAGATGTCGTAATGGCCGCTCGGAGAGATGGTCATCTCCAAATCACACTCTTCATAGGTGTAGTCACGGGAATAGCAGCGCTCCATTTCTGAAGCCGCTTGCAAGAGTGCCGTTTGGCCATCAGAGCGAACGGAGCGTTCGACGTAGCGGGTGTAGCTGGGGTAGGCGATGCTGGCGATGATCCCAATAATGGCCACCGCAATCATTAACTCGATGAGGGTAAAGCCGCGCTGGTGCTTACCATAATCCCCTGCGCGGCGATTAAAACCATAAGTCACTAAGCGATGCTCCCATATCGGTTTACTCATACTTGGAGTATGTCTTAAACCGATACGGTTTGCATTATCCGCTGACGATCACCTGTTCACGCAGCTCTTTGGGCATAGAGAATGTAATGTTCTCTTCACGCCCCTGCAGTTCGACGGGGGCTTCCGCGCCCAGTGTCTGCAGCTTATCAATGACGCCTTTGACGAGCACTTCAGGGGCGCTCGCGCCAGCGGTGACGCCAATACGTTTTATGCCTTCTAACCACGATGGATCGATTTGCTCGGCGTTATCGATCAAGTACGCGGGGGTGCCCATACGCTCAGAAAGCTCACGCAGCCGGTTGGAGTTCGAGCTGTTGGGGCTACCGACCACCAGCACCAAGTCGCTATCCGCCGCCAACTCACGCACCGCGTCCTGACGGTTTTGAGTGGCGTAGCAAATATCGTCTTTGCGCGGCCCCTGAATCTCAGGGAATTTCTCCCGCAGCGCGTCGATCACTTTGGCAGTGTCATCCATGGAGAGCGTGGTTTGGGTGACGAACGCTAGCGCCGAGGGGTCATTGACAACCAGATTGGCAACGTCCTGCTCATCTTCCACCAGATAAATCTTGCCGCCGTGGGAGGTGTCGTAGCGCCCCATGGTGCCTTCAACTTCCGGGTGACCTTCGTGGCCAATCAGAATGCACTCCTGGCCACGCTTGGCGTAGCGAAGCACTTCCATATGCACTTTGGTGACCAGCGGGCAGGTGGCATCGAACACTTTCAGGCCACGCTGCTCGGCATCCTGCTGAACCGCACGGGAAACGCCGTGGGCAGAGAAGATAACGATCACATCGTCGGGCACTTCGTGGAGCTCTTCTACGAAGACCGCGCCGCGTTCACGCAGTGTTTCTACTACAAAGCGGTTGTGCACCACTTCATGGCGAACGTAAATCGGCGGGCCGAAGACATCCAGCGCGCGGTTGACGATATCGATCGCGCGGTCGACGCCCGCACAAAACCCGCGCGGGTTGGCTAGCTTGATCTGTACGGGCTGAAATGACTCTGATGACTGCATAAAAGCGCCTTGATGCAACCTGCATCGCTCAGGAAATTAGTGGGTGGTGATCGGCGTGACGTTGAGCACTTCAACCTCAAACGTCAATGTACGTCCTGCCAGCGGATGGTTGAAGTCAACTTCTACACGGTCACCGTCAATGGTTTTGACCACGCCCGGCAATTCCGTTCCCGCTTTGTCAGCAAACGACATCACCATACCGATTTCAGGCGCTTCATCACCAAAGTCAGCCCGCTTCAGGGTTTGAATGTTCTGCGGGTTGTGCTGGCCAAACGCATGCTCAGGGGTGATATGAAACGTCCCGCTCTGGCCCGCTGCCATACCTTTGATGGGATGCTCAAAGCCGGGCGGCAAATTGCCGTCGCCATACTGAAACGTCGCTGGCGCTTTCTCTTTGGTGGAATCCACCACCGTGCCATCTTCCAGCTTCAGCGTGAAGTGCAGGGTAATTTCCATCCCGTCGTCAATTAGGTAATCCATGATGCCTCACTCATTGGCATGTTAAGAAGATGAAGAGTGCGCGGCTTTTTTGCGGCGACGCTCGCCCATAATCGACTCCCAAATTAAGCCCACAGCCCCTAGGGTAATGCCGATATCCGCCACGTTAAAGGCAGGGTAGTACCAGCCTGCCGCATGGAAAGAGAGAAAATCCACCACATAGCCATGAATTAAGCGGTCGTATAGGTTACCCAGCGCCCCACCGATAATCAGCGGCAAGGCGATAGCGAGCAGCTTCTCATCTGCACGAATGCGCGACAGCCAAACGGTGAGGCCAATGCTGGCACCAATAGCAATCGCCGCAAAGAACCAGCGCTGCCAGCCGGGGTGGTCAGCCAAAAAGCTAAACGCCGCGCCGGTGTTGTGCAGCAGCGTGAGGTTGAAAAACGGCAAGACTTCAACCGGCTGTGCATAGCTTAAAAAGTGGCTAGCGGCATACTTTGTTGCAAGATCCAACACAATGACCGCCACGGCAAGCCATAGCCAGCGCAGCGGCCGCCGCATGGGCGGCCGCTGGTGTGAATCGTTCACCGGGGAAGCTGTGTTAGGCATAGTGACGAATCTCGCCGCTACCTTCGGGCAGGTTACTTACACAGCGGCCACACAGGTCCGGGTGCTCGGCAACGCTGCCTACGTCTGCCCGGTGGTGCCAGCAGCGCTCGCACTTGGCATGCCCACTGGCGCTCACCGCAACCTTCAAGCCTTCAAGCTCAGTGCTTTCGGCATTGGCGGCATCTGCCAGCGGTGCCAGGTGCACTTCACTGGTGAGCATCACAAAGCGCAGCTCGTCGCCCAGCTTCGCTAGCGTCGCGTGCAGCTCGTCATTGACGAACAGCGTCACTTCTGCCGCGAGGCTACCCTTGATCACTTTGGCGTTACGGGCGTCTTCCAGGCATTTGTTCACTGAGTGCTTCACTTCCAGCACCTGCTCCCAGAAAGCGCGGCCCATCTCGGCGCCCTCATCCAACGTGGAAAGCCCGGTGTAGTAGGTCTCCAGCAGCACGCTATCGCCCCGCTCGCCGGGGATATGTTCAAAGATCTCCTCGGCGGTGAAGGAGAGAATCGGCGCGACCCAGCGGCTTAGCGCTTCCACCACGTGATAAAGCGCGGTTTGCGCGCTACGGCGGGCCAGCGAGTCGGTTTGGGTGGTGTACTGGCGATCCTTGATCACGTCCAGGTAGAAGCCGCCCAATTCCCGCGCGCAGAAGCCGTGTACCTGCTGGTACACATCCAGGAAGCGGTACTCCTCGTAGGCGGTTTCGATGCGGCCTTGAAGCTGTGCGGCGCGATCCACGACCCACTGGTCAAGCGCTAGCATATCGCCAAACGCCACTTGGTCCCGCTTGGGATCAAAGCCGTTCAGGTTGGAAAGCAGGAAGCGCGCCGTGTTGCGGATACGACGGTACACATCAGCAGTGCGCTTGAGGATTTCATCCGAGACGGCCATTTCACCGGAGTAGTCGGTAGACGCTACCCACAGGCGTAGAATATCGGCGCCCAGCTTATCCATCACGCTTTGCGGCGCGACCACGTTACCGATGGACTTGGACATCTTGCGGCCCTGGGCATCCACCGTGAAGCCGTGGGTCAGCAGCTGACGATACGGCGCGTGACCATCAATCGCCGCACCGGTGAGCAGCGACGAGTGGAACCAGCCGCGGTGCTGATCAGAACCTTCCAGGTACAAGTCAGCTCGCGGGCCGCTTTCATGGCCGTGGGGGTGCGAGCCGCGCAGCACGTGTCGGTGGGTGGTGCCTGAGTCGAACCACACGTCTAACGTATCGGTGACTTTATCGTAGTCAGCGGCTTCCGCGCCAAGCAGCTCGGAAGGTTCGAGCTTGAACCATGCCTCAATGCCCTCTTGCTCCACGCGCTTGGCAGCTTCTTCCATCAGAGACACGGTGTTGGGGTGCAGCTCACCGGTTTGCTTATGCAGGAAGAACGGAATCGGCACGCCCCAGTTACGCTGGCGGGAGATACACCAATCCGGGCGGTTGGCAATCATGCTGTGCAGACGCGCTTGCCCCCAAGCAGGGGTGAATTCCGTCGCTTCGATACCGGCCAGCGCGCGCTCGCGCAGGGTCTTGCCATCCTTGCCTTTGATATCCATGCCGACGAACCACTGGGCCGTGGCGCGGTAGATCACCGGCGTTTTATGACGCCAGCAGTGCATGTAGCTGTGGGTGATCGGCGTGTGGGCCATCAGCGCGTTTACGTCACGCAGCTTCTCGATGATGTTCGGGTTGGCTTTCCAGATCATCTGGCCGCCGAAGAACGGCAGGTCATCCACGTAAACGCCGTTGCCCTGCACCGGGTTCAGCATATCGTCAAAGCTCATGCCGTGCTCACGGCAAGTGACAAAGTCATCCATACCGTAAGACGGAGCAGAGTGAACGATACCGGTACTGCCCACCTCAGACTCAACGTAATCCGCCAGATAAACCGGCGAGAGGCGGTCGTAGAACGGGTGGCGGAAATTGATCAGGTCCAGGTGTTTGCCTTGGGTCGTCGCGACCACCTCACCTTGTAAGCCAAAGCGCTCTAAGCAGCTCTCGACCAGCTCTTCGGCCAACAGCAGCAGACGCTCGCCGGTATCCACCAGCGCGTAGGTAAAGTCCGGGTGAACGTTCAGCGCCTGGTTGGCGGGAATGGTCCACGGCGTGGTGGTCCAGATCACCACAGCGGCGGGCTTTGACAGCTCGCTTAAGCCAAACGCCGCCGCCAGCTTGTCGGCGTCTTCCACGGGGAAGGCAACGTCGATGGCATCGGATTTTTTATCGGCGTACTCGACTTCCGCTTCCGCCAAAGCCGAGCCGCAGTCAAAGCACCAGTTCACCGGCTTCAGGCCTTTAAAGACGTAGCCCGCCTCGACCATATCCGCCAGCGCGCGGATCTCGCCCGCTTCGTTGGCGTAATCCATGGAGCGATACGGATGATCCCAGTCACCGATGATACCCAGGCGCACAAAGTCCACCAGTTGGGTTTCGATTTGGGCGCCGGCGTACTCACGGCACAGCTCACGGGCCTTGTCTGCCGCCAGATGCTTGCCATGGGTGGTCTCGACCTTGTGCTCAATGGGCAGGCCGTGGCAGTCCCAACCCGGCACGTAAGGCGCATCAAAACCCGCCAGGTTTTTGGACTTAACGATAATATCTTTGAGAATTTTATTAACGGCGTGACCGATATGGATACTGCCGTTGGCATAGGGAGGGCCATCGTGCAGTACAAACAGCGGCGCACCCGCACGGGCTTCGCGCAGGCGCTGGTATAGGTTCATATCCTGCCACTGGGAAACACGCCCTGGCTCCTGCTTCGGCAGCATGCCGCGCATAGGAAAGTCGGTTTCTGGCAGGTTTAGCGTGTGCTTATAGTCCATAGTCCGGTCAGCCGTCGTTAGTATCGGCGGCGTCATCCGCCGAAGTGAAATCAGAAGAAGCGGTCTCACGCCCAAGCGGGGCCGAGGCCAGCGGAAGAGAGGTCGTTAGATCAGCGTCGGCGGTCGCAAAGTAGCGGCGCGCCTTGGCTTGGTCCTGGTGAATCTGTGCTTTTAGCGCGTCAAGATCGTCAAACTTCACTTCCCCCCGCAGCCGTGTGCAGGGGTAAACCGTCAGCCGCTGGCCATACAGATCGCCGGAAAAATCCAGCAGGTGCACTTCCAGCGTAGGGCGTTTAGACCCCACCGTAGGCCGAAAGCCGACGTTCGCTACGGCGGGGTGCCGCTCGCCATTCGCCAATTCGGCCACCACCGCAAACACCCCCCGTAGCGTCAGCGGCTGGGGCAATAGCGGTAGGTTCGCGGTTGGTACGCCAATGGTGCGACCCAACTGCTGGTCGCGCACCACGCGGCCATGCAGCGAATAAGGCCTGCCCAACAGGCGGGCGGCCACTTCAAAGTTACCGCTGGCCAGCAGCGTACGCACTCGGGTGCTTGATACCCGCTCGTCATCGACCTTGAAGGTGCGAGTATGCTCTACGCCAAAGCCATGAGTGCGCCCCACGGCTTCTAACAAACTGAAGTCGCCACGACGATCACAGCCAAAGCGGAAGTCATCCCCTACCACCAGATGGCGGACGTTCAACCCCTGGATCAACACCTGGTCGATGAACTGGCGGCCGGTCAGGCTGCGCAAGGCGTCGTTGAACGGCAGGCAAAGCACCTGTTCCGCACCGTGGTCGTGCAGCAAGCGCACTTTTTCCCGCAGCCGCGTCAGACGAGGCGGCGCCTGGTCACCCGCAAAGAACTCCCGTGGCTGCGGCTCGAAGACCACCACGGTCAAGGGCACTCCCAGGCGGGCCGCGTGCTCTCGGCACTGCTGCAGGATCGCCTGATGGCCGCGATGCACGCCATCAAAATTACCGATGGTCGCCACGCAGCCACGCTGAGAGGGTGTCAGATTGTGCAGACCTCGAATGACGTGCATGGCACCTCTGCCGTCTTGAAAGCGTTTGATTATAACGAACGTGCTGGCCTGGTGCAGGTCAAGATTGCCATCGGGCCATCTTGACCAACGCCCCGCCTCAGCCTAGCTATTCATCCTGAAATGCCGTGGGCGCAGCCCCAGCGCCGTCAGCCACAGGAAGTAGAGTCCACCGCCAAGCACCACCAGTCCGGACACCCAGCGAATCCGCTGCCACATGCCGAACTCCAGCCACGCCTGCCAGTGGGGCGACACGAGATAGAGTGCCACCCCCATCAGCAGGCTGCCCCCACCCAGCTGCACCGCGTACCGCCCCCAGCCAGGCTGAAACACCAGCACGCCCTGACGATACAACAGGTAGCCCAGCAACCCCGCGTTCAGGAACGCCGACAGCGCCGTGGCCAGCGCCAGCCCTGCGTGCGCCAGCGGCCAGATCAGCAGCAAATTGAGCAGCATGTTGGCGACCATGGCGACGATCCCGACCTTCACGGGGGTTTTGGTGTCCTGGCGGGCAAAGAAGCCAGGGGCCAGCACCTTGATCAGCATGAAAGCCACCAGACCGAACGCATAGGCGCGCAGACTCATGGCTGCCATCTGAATATCCACCTCGGTCATCGCCCCATAGTGGAACAGCGTGATCAGGAAAGGCTCGGCCAGCACCGCCAGCGCCAGCGCCGCAGGCACGCCCAGCAACAGCACCACGCGAATGGCCCAGTCCAGCATGGCAGCGAAATGTTCGCTGGACTGCTCTGCGTGGCGCTTGGAAAGCGCGGGCAGGATGATGGTACCAATGGCTACCCCAAACACGCCCAGCGGCAGCTCCACCAAACGGTCCGAGTAGTAGAGCCAGGAGACGCTACCGGCCACCAGCAGCGACGCCAACACCGTATCCAGCAACAGGTTGATCTGCGACACCGATACGCCAAACAGCGCCGGAGCCATCAGCTTGAGAATACGCTTGACGCCATCATGGGCGAAGTTGGGCCATGGCGTTGGCAATAGCCCCAGGCGCAGCAAAAACGGCACCTGAAAGGCGAGCTGGGCAGCACCGGCAATCAGCACCCCCCAGGCCAGCGCCATGGCAGGCTCTTCCATCAGAGGCATTAAAAACAGCGCCGCCCCGATCAACGAAAGATTGAGCAACACTGGCGTAAACGCAGGAACGGCAAAGCGGTTCCAGGTATTCAGAACACTGCCGGAAAAGGCCGTCAAGGAAATCAGCAGCAGGTAGGGGAAGGTCAAGCGCAGCATGTCGGCGGTCATGGCCAGCTTGTCGGGGTCACGCCCAAAGCCTGGCGCAAACAGCCATACCAGCCAGGGCGCACCGAGCATGGCAAACGCCGTGATCAGCGCCAGGATGGCGGTCAGGCTGCCCGCCACCGCATTGAGCAGCTCACGAATTTCCTGCTTGCTGCGCTGGGTCGAGTACTCCGACAACACCGGCACAAAGGCCTGATTGAAGGCCCCTTCGGCGAACAGTCGGCGCATGAAATTGGGAATCTTGAACGCCACGAAGAAGGCATCGGACCCGTTGCCCGCCCCCAGGAAGGTGGCAACCACCACATCCCGCACCAGCCCCATGACCCGCGAGATCATGGTCATGGCGCTCACCACCAGTCCAGAGCGCATCAGCCCTCGGCGCGGCGGCGACATATTGGCTTGCGGCGGTGTCTTCGCACTCATCACTGGTTCCATACTGAGAAAAGGGGGGCTCAAGCAGCACGGGCAACGTTTGGACACAAAAAAACCGGCCGCAGCCGGTTTTTTAGGGCGACTGCCGGCTTACGCCGCCAGAGCCTTGATGCGCTTGTTCAAGCGGCTTTTCAGGCGCGCTGCTTTCTTCTTGGAAAGCACGTCCTTGTCAGCAATGCGGTCAACGACCGGCTGCATGACCTTGAACTCTTCCATGGCCTTGCCATGATCGCCAGTGTTGATCGCCTTGATCACGCGCTTGATGTAAGTGCGGACCATGCTGCGCTGGCTGGATTTCAGGACGCGACGAGTCTCGGCCTGGCGGGCGCGCTTGCGTGCTTGCTTGCTGTTCGCCACAGGTATCTCCTTGGAGAATAAAGGTTGCCCATCAACGGCAACGGATTAACTATGTGTCTGTCGGCTGGCAATTGCCTTGGCACGACATTTCCGTACGAATCTTTCCACAACAACCGATTGATTTGGCAGCACTTTCAATTCTGCCAAATAGTGTAACGAGCAGTCATTTCGCTGCCCGTTCACGGGTCTTGTCTGAGAGGATGGCGTAGTCTATCACGCGTCAAGCGTGCTTGCTAGCCGTTGTCAATGGTTTCAAGCTGCGACTTCAGCTTCTCAAGCCGCTCGTAGGACTTGCGCAACCACTTGCATGCCTAACTCATTGAGCAGACCAAAGACATCGGTCTCCTCGATCCAGCGATTGATCGGCTGCGCCGACTGAGCCGCCAGATCGATGACCAGGTCACGTTCGGGGTGCTCTTTCACGGCAGAGGCGTATGCCCAAAGGGGAATCTAGCAGGAAAAGCAGAGCGAAAAATAGACAAGGCGCAGAAATAGTCGCGGGCATTGCCGTAAAGCCAACCTGCATCAGGCAAAAAGCCCGATCCCTCTCGGGCTCGGGCTTTTCAGCGTTAGGCGGTGGCACTAAGTAGCAGCACCACCCAACAAGCTCACATCATGCAGCGATGGTAGCATCACCCATTTTCTGACGAAGCTTTTTCATGGCGTTCTTTTCGAGCTGGCGAATACGCTCGGCGCTCACCCCGTAGACATCGGCCAGGTCATGTAACGTGGCTTTGTCATCGGTCAGCCAGCGGCGCTGGAGGATATCCCGAGAGCGGTCATCCAGTGCCTGCAAGGCCAGCTGAAGGCGGCGCGTCGAATCCTCTTCGAAGTCGCTATCTTCCAGCTGCGTCGCCGGGTCTGCCGAAGCGTCGTCGAGGAAGTAGGCAGGTGCCTGATAAGCGCTCTCGTCGTCATCGCCGGGCGCTGCGTCGTAGCCAGCGTCGAACGCCGACAAGCGGCCTTCCATGTCACGCACAATTTCCGGCTTGACGTCCAGGTCCTTGGCGATGGCGTTGACTTCGTCGTTGTTCAACCAGGCCAGACGCTTCTTGGCGCTGCGCAGATTGAAGAACAGTTTGCGCTGTGCCTTGGTGGTGGCAATCTTGACGATACGCCAGTTGCGCAGCACGAACTCGTGGATTTCTGCCTTGATCCAATGCACCGCAAAGGATACGAGGCGCACGCCCTGGTTAGGATCGAAGCGCTTGACGGCCTTCATCAGGCCAACGTTGCCTTCCTGGATCAGGTCGGCCTGGGGCAGGCCGTACCCCGAATAACTGCGAGCGATGTGGACAACGAAGCGCAGATGCGACAACACCAGACGACGCGCCGCTTCCAGGTCGCCTTCGTCATAAAGGCGAAACGCCAGCTCGCGCTCCTCTTCGACGCTCAGCACCGCGATGCCATTCACCGCTTGAATGTAGCCGCCCAGGTCGTTGCCTGGCGACAGCTGTCCCACCGGTAGAAGACTAGTGCTCATGTGCAGATGGCCTCCCTTAAAACCTTTCGTGGTCGACGCGCAAGCGATACTCGGCCAGCGCGTCTGGAATTGACTGATAAGACCCTGGCCAACCGTCAAGGTTCACTAGGCCAGTTCATCAGCGGTAGCACCTCTTTCAAGCTTGTCACTGGTCCATTAACCTGAGATGACATGACCGTGACTGCCCGATGTCCTGCGCTGCGAACCTAGCGCGGGCGGATACTGGAAAGGTGGCGGGTCACTGCCAGCCATGCTCCTAACCAGCCCAATAGTGTACTGCAAGATAGCAGAATTGTAGAGCCCGTCACATCCAGCTGCGGCAAAGTGAAGCTGGCGCCATAGCTGGCTGCCAGGGCCGCCACTGGCAGCGATAGCCAGTGATTTCCCAACCCCAGCAACCCGAGTGCAATCACGCCTCCCCCAATGCCGTACCAGGCACCACTGTAGAGAAATGGCCGCCTGACAAAGGCATGGGTGGCCCCCATGAGCATCACCACCTCGATCTCGCGGCGACGACTTTCCACCGCCAGGCGTATGGTGTTGCCCACCACCAGCAAGACGCCAAAGCCGAACAGAACGCCCAGCGCCAGCGCCACCCGGCGCCCCAGCTCGGCCAAATGGCGCAGCCGCTCCACCCAGGCCAGATCGACACGAACTTCGTCTACGCCAGTGAGGGTTTCGAGCCGATGGGCCAGCTCCGCCATGGCATCGGGGTCGACGCTTTGCGGTGCGATCACGATGCTGGTGGGCAACGGGTTGTCATCCAGCCCCGCCAAAGTGTCATCGATACCCAGCGACTGCTGGAATTCGGCCATGCCCTCTTCCGGGCTGATCATGCGTGTCTGCGCCACGCCTTCGTCTGCCACGACCGCCTCTTCTATGCGCGCCGCCTGCGCTTCGTCCACGGCAACGTCGAGGTAGACCGTCAGCGTCGCGCTTTCATCCAGCTCGGTATTCAGCAGGCGAGCGCTATCCAGCGTCAGCCAGAGCGCGGCCGGGAGTACCAGCGCAATCGCAATGGCCAGCATGGTCAGCAGGTTGCCCAGCGGCTGGCGCACCAGCCGGTAAAGGCTGTCGATGGCCATGGCACGATGGTGCCTGCCCCAGGCGCGCAGGCGACTGCTGAAACGCGTCTGCTGCGAACGCGCGCCCTTGCGTGCTGGCGCTTCGCTCGGTGAAGGCGGGGTGGGTGCAGCGCGTTTGGCTCGCGGGGCAGCGCCACCTTGGCGCGGCGTGGCAGGATGGCGAGGTGTCGAACGCTTCATAAGGCTCCCTCGTCACCCACCAGACGACCATCCTGCAAACGCAGAATGCGGTGACGCAACCGGGCAATCAATGCCAGGTCGTGGCTGGCGATCATGATGGTCGTGCCAATCCGATTGAAATCCTCGAAGAGCCCCATGATATCCGCCGACAGCTGTGGGTCGAGGTTACCGGTGGGCTCATCCGCCAGCAGCAAGGCTGGCTTGTTGACCACAGCCCGCGCAATGCCCACCCGCTGCTGCTCACCACCAGAAAGTTCGATGGGCAGCGCTTTTTCGCGATGCAAGAGGCCTACCTTGTCGAGGGCGGCACGCACCCGCCGGGCGGCCTCTCGTGGCTCGACGCCCTGGATTTCCAGCGGCAGCGACACGTTGTGGAACACGCTGCGGTCGAACAGCAGCTGGTGGTCCTGAAACACCACGCCAATCTGGCGGCGGTAGAACGGCACCTGACTGGGGTGCAGCTGGGCAATATCGTGCCCCGCCACCACCACCCGGCCCCGGCTAGGAGTTTCAAGACGCATGATGAGCCGCAGCAGCGAACTTTTGCCCGCCCCCGAGTGGCCGGTCAAAAAGACCATTTCGCCTCTGGCCACGCGGAAGTTCAGGTGCGCCAGCGCATCAAAGCGCCCTCCATAGCGCTTACCCACATGCTCGAAGGCAATCATGCGCGGCCATCGTCTCCCTGGCGGTCAAACAGTGCGTTGACGAAATCGTGGGCATCGAAGGGGCGCAGATCATCCAGACCTTCACCCACGCCAATGAACCGGATGGGCGTCTCCAGCTGTTTGGCCAGCGCGAAGATGATGCCGCCCTTGGCGGTACCGTCCAGCTTGGTCAGCGTGATGCCACTGATCGGCACCGCTTCATTGAACGTGCTGGCCTGGGAGATGGCGTTCTGGCCCGTGCCCGCATCCAGCACCAGCATGACCTCGTGGGGTGCAGTGTCATCCAGCTTCTGCATGACACGGTGCACCTTCTTGAGCTCTTCCATCAGGTGGCTCTTGTTATGCAGCCGCCCGGCCGTGTCGGCAATCAGCACGTCCACCCCTCGGGCCTTGGCCGCCGCCACCGCATCGTAAATCACCGATGCGCTGTCCGCGCCAGTGTGTTGAGCAATCACCGGAACGCTGTTGCGCTCGCCCCAGACCTTCAACTGCTCCACGGCGGCCGCTCGGAAGGTATCCCCCGCCGCCAGCATGACGCTCTTGCCTTCGCGCTGAAAACGCTGGGTGAGCTTGCCGATGGTGGTGGTTTTCCCCACGCCGTTGACCCCCACCACCAGAATGACGAAGGGACCTCCATTGGCGCTCTGGACATCCAGCGGCGTGGAGACCGGCCCCAGCAGCGCTGCTAGCTCTTCCTGCAAGCCGCGATACAACGCCTCCGGGTTGTTCAGCTCCTTGCGGGACACCCGCGCTTCCAGGCGCTCGATGATCTCGCTGGTGGCTTCGATGCCCACATCGGCCATCAACAGCTGGGTTTCCAGGTCTTCCAGCAGCTCGTCATCGATATGCTTCTTGCCCAGAAACAGATCGGCCAAGCCATCGGTCAGGTTGGCGCGGGTCTTGCCCAGCCCCGACTTGATGCGTGCAAACCAGCCCTTTTTCTCGCCCTGCTCGGCCACCGGCTTCTCTTGTAGCGCGGGCTTGACTGGCTCTGGCTCTGGCTCTGGCTCTGGCTCTGGCTCTGGCTCTGGCTCTGGCTCTGGCTCTGGCTCTGGCTCTGGCAGAGTATGTTCCACAAGCTCACTGTGCACCGGCTCTTCGTCCTGGGGCAGCGGCGCCTCTTCTTCGGTGGCTGGCGGAGATAGCGGCTCATTCAGCGCCTTGGCACTGGCAGGCGGCACCTCTGGCGCGGCCTCTTCCGCCGCGGGAGCCGGTGTGTCACGCGCGCTGACGGGGGGCTCAGCGCCTAGCGACGGATCCTGACTTTCCTGCGGCTCCTGCTGGGAGTCGTGCTTTTTCTTGCGTTTGAAAAAACCGAACATAAGGGTCATCCGACTGAATAGGTGAACATTGCGATTATCCTACCACCGCAGGCCAAGACTTTGGATAAGTTGCCCGCTACAATCCGCGTCATGAAACGACAACGCTCCTCTCGCTCAACGCCTCGCGGCGCCTCTGCATCCCGTGGCACGACTCGGCCACCGGGAAAATTGCGCATCATTGGTGGTGACTACCGCCGCCGTTTGCTGCCGGTACTCGACCAGCCGGGGCTGCGCCCCACGCCGGACCGGGTGCGTGAAACCCTGTTCAACTGGCTGGGCCAAGCGCTTTACGGCCAGCGCGTCCTCGACCTGTTCGCAGGCACCGGTGCGCTGGGTATCGAAGCGCTCTCCAGGGGGGCGGCTGCCGTGACCTTCGTCGAGCGCACCCCGGCGGTGGCGTCACTCATCGGCGACAATCTGGCCACTCTGGGCACCCTCAAGGGCCACGTGGTGACCCAGGAGGCGCAGGCATTTCTCGCCCAGCCCGGCGACCCCATGGCGTTGGTGTTTCTCGACCCCCCCTTCCACCAGGGGCTGGCAGCACCTTGCTGCGCCCAACTGGAGGCAGGCGGCTGGCTGGCCGACGACGCCATGATCTATCTCGAAACCGAGCACACGCTGACCCCGGAAGTCCCGGCCAACTGGCAGTTGCATAGAGAAACCCGAGCGGGTGAAAGCGTTGCCCGACTCTATCGTCGCGGGCCTGCGTAAAGCGCTTGCCGACGACTCGCCGCAGCGTTACGCTCGGCGCATCGACATCGTTCTTCATTCCCATGTCGGCAGGCCGCTGCCTGCCGATCGTCACCGGAGGTAGGCATGAGCCTGGAGCTTTTCAATCAGTTGGAGCAGAAAGTCACCGACACCGTCGAGGCGTTGGAGATGATGAAGTTGGAAAACGAAGAGCTTCGCAATGAAAACAGCCAGCTGAAGCAGGAGCGCGAAGAGTGGGAACGTCGCCTGCAGGGTGTCCTCAGCAAGTTCGACGGTATCGAAGGGGGCAGCGCCTCTTAAAGCAACGACCGCGACATCAGCAGCGCATCTTCTCGCCCGGTCGCCCCTTCAGCGGCCGGGTAGTAGCCTTTACGGCACCCATCCTGTGCGAACCCCGCCCGACGATAAAGCGCGATGGCCCGCTGGTTGCCAGCGCGCACTTCCAGCAATAGCCGCTCGGATGACCACTGCCTGGCAACGGCCACGCAGGCGTCCAGCAGCTGCCTCCCCACTCCTTGCCCCTGTGCCTCAGGGCTTACGCCAATGGCCTGCAACTCGGCATCGAAGGGCAGCCTGACCAGCAGCGCATAGCCCAGCAGAACGTCCTCTTGCCAATACCCTGCTACCCAGGCTTGCTCGCCCTGCAGCGCTGCCAGCAACTGAGCGCGACTTGCTCCGCTGCGCGCCTGCGCTTCGAGCGAGCACACTCCTTCGGCGTGCTGGCCGTCAAGCCGAGTGATCATGCGGGCTCCACTGCTGCCCCAATGCCACCAACCGTGGCCACAGGGCACGTTTGGCCCCGGCCTGCTGCATCAGTGCCGACAATCCTGGCGCCTCCCATACCGGCAAGGACAAGCTGCGGCTACGCCCATCGGTCAGGGCCATCACCTGCGCCATGGCCGATGCCTCGGCGGCATCGCTCGCGCCCCACCAGAGCACGTTTTCCAACGCCCAGCCCTGACGGCTGGCCGCGCCGGAGACGAAGGCAGCCAGACCTTCCTGGGCTTCTTCCAACGGGTCCTCTGGGGTAAATGCGGTGGCCATCGGCGGCCATTTGAAAGTGACCACCGATGGCAGCTCGCCTTTCAAAAGGCCCGCCCCACGCAGCATATTGGCCAACAGCTGCTGCTCGGGAGGCGACATGTCGCCTTCGCACAGGCTGAGCCAGCGGCCACCGAGACAGACGCAGGACAGGCTGAACTCCAGCGGTTTGGCCACTGCCTTGGGGGTCTCGGGTACGGCATCATCTGACGCTTGCGGCGCTGGCGTTTCGACAGGTTGGCCACCCAGCAGCGCGCGCACCGCCTGGGGGGCGGCATGGGAACTGGCAGGCGCGGGGGCGCTGGCCTCTGCCGCAGCGGGCCGTGGGCGCGGCGGCGGAGCATCGTCCAGCAGGGCGTGCAGGCGCTCGCGCGGCGGCGCCTTGGCAGGGGCGTCTTCCCATTCACAGGCTTGCGTGGGGAGTGCGTTGGGCAGTTGATAGCGGGAGGCCCAGGCGGTAATGCCCATGGCCTCCAGATAGTGCCTTCGCGCGGCCTCCGGTGTCACTTTTCGCCGCCACGACAGTTGGGCGAATCGGGGCGCGCACCGCCCCGTGCCTGCCACTCGGTGGGCGTGTAGAGGTGCAGCGCCAGGGCGTGCACCGGCCCCGACAGCTCATCGGCCAGCAGCGCATAGATCTGCTGGTGGCGTTTCACCGGCATCATGGCTTCGAAGCTGTCGCTGACCAGCGTGACCTTGAAATGCGTTTCAGAGTTGGCCGGCACGTTGTGCATGTGGCTTTCGTTTTCGACCTGGAGCAGTTCAGGGGTCAGCGCCGCCAACTTCTGCTCGATCTGTGTCTGTATCGCCATGGGGCGTTCTCCTTCTGTCCGCAACGCCACCATTGTACGCCCTTACTTGCCAGCCGACGATGCCCGCCGCGCCAATAACGCCTGCTGCGCCACGCGAATACGCGACAGGCTGGCCAGCAGCGCCAGAACCGTGGTGGCCGCTCCCAGCCAAAGGGTCAGCTGAACGGGCGCCCCTAGCGCCAGGGCAGCCCCCACCAGGGCCACCCCGAAAGACTGCCCGACCGTGCGCATGGTGCTCATGACCCCCGACACATTGGCGCTACGCTCCGGCGGCAGGCTGCCCATCATTTCACGGTTGTTGGGGGGCTGAAACAGGCCAAAACCGATGCCGCACAGCGCCGTGCGCCACAGGCTTCCCGCCACGCCAGTGCCTTCATCGACCTGCGCCAGCGCCACCAGCCCGATGATCAGCAGCACCAGGCCCGTGCTCGACAGCAGGCTAGGATTGATACGGTCTGCCAACCTGCCCGCCAGCGGCCCCACCAGCATGATGGCCAGCGGCCACGGGGTGAACAGCCAGGCCGTTTCCAGCGGTGAAAAGCCCATCTGCTCCTGATAGAAAAACGACAGCGCCACGAAGGTCAGCCCTTGGCCGATAAACGCCAGCCCAGAAGCCGACACGGCCAGGGTAAAACGCTTTTCGGCAAAGACGCTCAGCGGCAGCAGCGGATAAGGAGCGTGCCGCTGACGGCGGATAAACAGCCCGCAAGCCAGTACGGCCAGCAGTGCCCATCCCCCACTTTGCCACAGGGGCGCAGCGTGCCCGACGGCGTCCATGGCCACGAAGAAGCTGGCCAGCATCAGCATGGAGTAGAGCGCACCCAGGGTATCGAAGGCGCCCTGCCGGGGAATATCGCGTGGCAAGGCCCGGCCCGCCAGCCAGAGCGAGCAGAGCCCCAGGGGCACGTTCAGCGCAAACAGCCAAGGCCAATCGGCGAACGACAGGATGACGCCACTCAAGGTCGGGCCTGCCGCGTAGCCCCCGGCCACCACCAGCGCACTCAAACCGAGCGCGCTGCCCAACAGCCGCGACGGGAAGATGGCACGATAGAGCGATGGCCCTATGGAGAGAGTGGCGGCAGCGCCCAGCCCTTGCAAGGCGCGAAACACCAGCAATGACTCCCACTGGCGGGATAACGCTGCCCCCAGCGAGGCGGCCATGAAGAGGCCAATGCCAAACAGATACAGTCGCCGCCGTGTGACCAGCTCACTGATACCGGCAAACACCAGCAAAAAGGCGGCGCATACCACTTGAAACAGGTTGGTGATCCAGACGGCCCGAGACGCCGGGATATCCAGGTCGGCGGAAATCGTCGGTAACGCCAGATTGATCATGGTGGTATCCATGACCGCCATCAAGGTACCAGTCACCAAGGCCAGCACGGCCAGCCGTCGCTCTGGCCCGGGCAGGCCGTCGTCACCGGGGCGAGTTTCGAACAGTCGCATGGTCATCACTTCCTGACCCCCCCTCTGAAACGGCGAAACCGGCCGAAGCCGGTTTCACAGTGCGCTTACGCTAAAAATAATAGCACGCTAATCTTGTTCGTTGTCGAGCAGCAGGGCATCGTCAACGTCAGAGATCTCGAGGGCCGTCTCGTCATCCAGGTCGATGGCCAGATAGCTGTGCTCGACGCGCAGGAAATCTTCGAACAGCGCCCAGTCGAGTTTTTCGGGCCACTGGCGCTCATCCTCTTCCCAGGCGCGCAGCTCGGTTTCCAGAATCTCCACGTGCCGGTCGCGGACAAACGTCTCCAGCGCCTCCGGGGTATCCATTTCGGGAATCAGATACACCGTGCTTTCACGCTCGACGTCGGCCAGGGTCAGGTCGTCGTCTCCCATGGTGGGTTCGAGCGCATTGATCCAGTCCACGAAGGTCTGGGTCGGCCTGACGCTCAAGGCAGAGCGATTTAGCAGTTTCATGGGATTCTCCTCGCCGTCGAAACGTTGACCATTATGGGCGCTAAATCGCGCCCTTACCAACTTTTCGTCCGCTAGCGCCACATTTAACGTCAATCAACTTCGGGACGCATCGCCGGGAATAGCAGCACGTCACGAATGGAGGGGCTGTCGGTGAACAGCATCACCAAGCGGTCAATGCCGATGCCCTCGCCCGCCGTGGGCGGCAGGCCATACTCCAGGGCGCGAACGTAGTCGGCATCGTAGTACATGGCTTCCAGATCCCCGGCGTCTTTTTCGGCTGCCTGCTCACGGAAACGCTCCGCCTGGTCTTCGGCGTCGTTCAGCTCCGAGAAGCCGTTGGCGATCTCGCGACCACCGACAAAGAACTCGAAGCGGTCGGTGACGAACGGGTCGGCGTCGTTGCGGCGCGCCAAGGGGCTCACCTCGGCGGGGTATTCGGTAATGAACGTGGGCTGGTCGAGCTTGTGCTCGGCCACTTCCTCGAAGATCTCGGTCTGCAGCTTACCCAGGCCCCAACTCTCTTTCACCTTGATACCAAGCTTCTCGGCAGCCGCGCGAGCAGCGTCCAGCGTCGCCAGGTCGGCCTCGGTGATACCGTCACCGTGATCCAGAATCGCCTGGCGCAGGGTCAGGCGCTTGAAGGGCTGGCCGAAGTCGTAGCTGGCCCCCTGGTAGGTAAGGGTGGTGGTGCCCAGCACTTCCTGGGCTGCCGTGCGCAGCATGGCTTCGGTCATGTCCAGCAGGTCGCGGTAATCCGCGTAGGCCCAGTAGAACTCCACCATGGTGAACTCCGGGTTGTGCCGAGTGGAGAGCCCTTCGTTACGGAAATTGCGGTTGATCTCGAACACTTTCTCGAAACCACCCACCACCAGACGCTTCAGGTACAGCTCGGGCGCGATGCGCAGGTACATGTCGATGTCCAGCGCATTGTGGTGAGTGATGAACGGGCGCGCCGCCGCACCGCCGGGGATCGGCTGCAGCATCGGCGTTTCCACTTCCATGAAGCCACGGGCTTCGAAGAAACGGCGCATGGAGCTGATCACCGCCGCGCGGGTTTCGAACACCTTGCGCGACTGCGGGTTCATGATCAGATCCACGTAACGCTGACGATAGCGGGCTTCCTGGTCGGTCAGGCCATGGAACTTGTCCGGCAGCGGGCGCAAGCTCTTGGTGAGCAGCTGCGCTTCCACCATCATGACGTAGAGGTCGCCCTTGCCGGATTTGTGCACCGGGCCGCGGGCCGCGACGATATCGCCGATGTCCCAGCCCTTGATGTCCTCCAGCACGTCTTCCGGCAGCCCTTTCTTGTCCACGTAGAGCTGAATCTGGCCAGCCACGTCCTGAATCACGATAAAAGGACCGCGTTTGCGCATCACGCGACCGGCCACCGACGCCTGATGATCCAGCGCTTCCAGCTCGGCTTTGTCTTTCTCACCCAGCAGGTTGTGCAGCTCGACGGTGAGGCTGTCGCGGCGGAAATCGTTCGGGAAAGCGCTCTTGCCCTGCTCGGCCGCTCGCTCACGGCGGGCCGCCAGCTTGGCACGGCGCTCGGCGATCAGGTGATTTTCGTTATCGAGAGAAGACGCGTCTTGGTTGGCCATCGGGCACCCTATTTCTGTTCAAACGCTAAAAAGATTACAAACCCTGCTTCAGGCTGGCGACGATAAACTGATCTAAATCCCCGTCGAGCACCTTGTCGCAGTTGCTGGATTGAACGCCGGTGCGCAAATCCTTGATGCGCTGATCGTCCAGTACGTAAGAGCGAATCTGGCTGCCCCAACCGATATCGGCTTTGGAGTCTTCCGCTTCCTGCTTGGCCGCATTGCGCTTTTGCATCTCGTGTTCCCACAGCTTCGCCTTCAACTGCTTCATGGCGAAGTCGCGGTTGGCGTGCTGGCTGCGCTGATTCTGGCATGCCACCACAATGCCGGTGGGCTCGTGGGTGATCCGCACCGCCGAGTCGGTGGTGTTGACGTGCTGACCACCCGCACCGCTGGAACGATAGGTATCGACACGCAGATCCGATGGATTGATCTCGACCTCGAAGCTGTCGTCGATTTCTGGCGACACAAAGACGGAGGCAAACGAGGTGTGGCGACGGCCGCCAGAGTCGAAGGGGCTTTTACGCACCAGACGATGGACGCCGGTTTCGGTACGCAGCCAGCCAAAGGCATGGTCACCCTGAATATGCAGCGACGCCGACTTGATGCCCGCGACTTCCCCGGCAGAGATTTCGATGATCTCGGTCTTGAAGCCGTGGCTTTCGGCCCAACGCAGGTACATGCGCAGCAGAATGTTGGCCCAATCCTGAGCTTCGGTGCCGCCCGATCCTGACTGAATATCCAGATAAGCATTGTTCTCGTCCATTTCTCCCGAGAACATGCGACGAAATTCGAGCTTCTCCAACGCGTCTTGCAGTCCAGACAGTTCCTTGCGGACTTCCTCGACCGTGGCCTCGTCCTCTTCCATCTCGGCCAGCTCCAACAGGTCGCGGCTATCCGCCAGGCCCTGTTCCAGCTCGTCGATGGTGGCCACAATGGC
Source organism: Halomonas sp. KM007 (assembly GCF_050709225.1). Lineage (NCBI taxonomy): Bacteria > Pseudomonadati > Pseudomonadota > Gammaproteobacteria > Oceanospirillales > Halomonadaceae > Halomonas > Halomonas sp. KM007. The sequence goes on from NZ_CP136131.1 coordinate 1,366,817, forward strand.
TTCCAGGGAGGCACGCTCTTTGCCCAGCTTTTGAGCATAGTCTGGATCGTTCCAGACGTTGGGGTCTTCGAGTTCGCGGGATACTTCTTCTAGCCGATCTTTACGCTCGGCATAGTCAAAGATACCCCCTAAGAACGTCTGTCCGCTCAGACAGGTCCTTGATCTGGTTGTGAATCGGGTTGGTTTCCAACATGGATCGCCCTAGCCTTGGTCGGTAAATAAAGCTCGCTGACGCGGGGTCGCCTCGCGCCGCAAAAGAGACAGTCGCCGTTGGGACGGCCTGGCCACTTGAGACGGTGCCAGCCACCCCAACGGCGACATTCTGGCAGGCATTGTAACCAAACCCGCTGCCAATCGCACCCACCCTGAGAAAGCAAAAAACCCGGCCGAAGCCGGGTCAGTCGATCAGTAAGCGCGAGCCGTTACATCAGAACCGGTAGGTCAGCTGAGCACCGAAGCCATGGGCTTCGTTCTTGTAATCAGCCGAGTAGGAGGATTCTACCCCGCCCTGAACAAGCTGCCCTGTCGCAGGGTTGAAAAGCGGATCTCCTCGGCTTTGATCAACCTGCGTGCTGCGCTCCGTTAAGTAAGAGTAAGCAAAATCCAGGGTCAAGTCTTCAGTGGGACTCCAGCCTGCGCCAATGGAAAAGATCCGGCGATCATCCGATGGAATACGAGCACTGCGATACTGATCGCTTGTAGGAGTGAAGTCCAAGGTAATGCCAGCTCGCAAAGCAAGCTGAGGATTGAGCTGATACTCCCCTCCGAGCGCATAAGCCCAGGCATTTGAATAGCCTTGTTGCTCCTGCGTAATCGGCACACCGCCTAAGTCATTCGGATCATCAACACGTATCTCATTGAAGCGACTCCAGCGAGTCCATGACGCACCCGCCATAAGTTTTAGTCGATCACTCATTTCTTGAGTAATCGAGAGGTTGATGGTCTCAGGCGTAGTAAGATCGAGAGTTGCATCTCGATTCAAACGATCAGGAGCAACCGCGTTCACGATACCGGTAGGGTCAGTAGCGCGATAATTACCTGTGAGCGTGTAACTTACCTTCGAGCGGTAGGTAAGCCCCATCGTGGTTTCAGGAACTGGCTGATATATAACACCAAGGTTATAGCCCCAACCATCATCGTCGCCTTCAACTCGTGCATCCAAGTCTGCAGCAGAGCCAACTGGACTGAATGGGTTTGCAACCTGTCGATGCAGTTCACCATCCACACGGTTATACGTTACACCTGCACCAACAGCCCATTGATCATTGAAGCGATATGAAACAGTAGGCTGTGCACTTACAACCGTCAATTCGGTATAGTTTCCCAAGTTACGTCCAACAAAACTGCTTTCATACTCTGTCTTAGAGCCAAAGGGAGCATATACACCAAAACCGAATGCTAGGCGATCATTGACAGGCTGTGCATAAAAGGCAAATGGCACAAGAGTGCCAGGCACTATGTCGCCATCCGATGAGCCGGTGATTTCCACAGGGCCCATGCCAAAATCACGACTGGCACTTGCATTGTCGATGTCTGTACTAACATTTAGGTAGGTTCCCCCAACCGTCACCTGAGCACGGTCCAGGAACGACATACCCGCAGGGTTACCGAACACGATGGTGGCGTCGTTGACGTTCGAGCTACGCCCAGCATGGCCATACCCCTGCCCACTGACGCTCTGCTCGTTAATCTGATATCCGCCTGCATTAGCTTGGCTTGCAAAGGTAACTGCTGCAACCGCGGCCGCGAGGGTTAATTTCTTGAAGTTATTATGCATTGTGGGCCTCTCTCCCGATGATCCGGCGGACGGTGCCATCCATCCGCGTTGTTCCTACACCTCAGTTTTCGCCCAATGCTTGGTTTGGTTCAAGTGCAAACGAGCGTTTTATTTTATTTTCCGCCTATACATTAGTCGTACGATCGTTTTAAATCAGTGTTTTAGTCATTTCGACTGAGTCGATCACGGCCACTTGACCTATGGGTTACCCAAAGGTTTTACACTACAGTTTGAACATTTACCGCCAATCGGGGGGGAGGTTATGTCGTTAAGCGATTTAAAAGTTGGCGAGCTTGCCAAACGCGGTCACGTCACTGCTGAAACCGTCCGCCATTACACCCGAGAAGGGTTGCTATCTCCCCAACGCCATCCCGACAACGGTTACCAGCTCTACTCCACCACCGATTTGGAGCGTCTGCACTTTATTCAGCGGGCGCGCAAGCTGGGGTTTAGCGTGGCGGAAATCCGTGACATCCTAGCCCATGCCGACCAAGGCGACTCCCCCTGCCCGCTAGTGCGCGATCTGCTTGCCCACCGGCTGCCGCAAATACGCGCGCGGATTGCCGAGCTAGAGGCACTTGCCGAGCGTATGGAGCAGGCGCTGGAGAGCTGGCAGGCCATGCCCGACGGCACCCCCGATGGCCACAGCCTGTGCCGCTTGATCGAAAGTTTTCCCGAGGAGGCAGCATGCAGCGTGACACCGAGCAAACCGTGATGCTGATACGCACCGTGCCGGGTATGAACTGCCAGGGCTGCGTTAAGCGCATGCGGGAAGCGATTCTCGCCGAGGACGCCACTGCCGAGGTAACCGGCTTCCCAGCCGACAAACGCCTGGAGGTCACCACCACCCTGAGCATGACGGCTCTGGATGACGCCCTGGCACAGGCAGGCTACCCCCCCAGCGAGCTGGCCCCGCCTGCTGTTGACGACACCAAAACCGAGGCCGAAGGTAACGACTCGACGGCAGCGGCCCACATGGCTGACACGCCACGCTCCCACCAGGGCAGCCAGCGAATACGCCTGGCCATCACCGGCATGACCTGTGCCAGCTGCGTCAAAAGCGTCCAGAAAGCCTTGGAACGCGCACAAGGCGTGGATACGGCCAGCGTCAATTTCGCGACCCATACCGCTCAGGTATTTGGCCACGTCGATGCAGCGACGCTGATGGCCGCCGTCGATGCCGCAGGTTACCGCGCCGAACCGATTGTCGATATGCGCGCCGCCGAAGAGACGCGTGCAGAACAAGAAGCGCGGCTCTATCGAACGCGCCTGAAGGGGAGTGCGTACTCACTCGCCTTGGCGCTACCGCTCATGCTCGGCATGTTTGTCTATCACCCGCACCCGGTGGGGATGGGGCGCTTGTTCTGGCTGGTGATTGGCCTGCTCACCCTGGCCATTCTGGTCTTTCCTGGCCGCCACTTCTTTGTGAATGCATGGAAGAACCTCAAGCATCATCAAGCCAACATGGACACCTTGGTAGCCATGGGTACCGGCACCGCCTGGCTCTACTCCATGGTGGTAGTGGCCTTTGCCCCCTGGTTGCCTGAGGTGGCGCACGGCATCTATTTTGAAGCCTCTGCCATGGTGATCGGCCTGATTCTGTTGGGCAATGCGCTGGAGCTCAAGGCCCGCGGCCGCACCAGCAACGCCTTGAAACGCCTGCTGGATCTGCAAAGCCGCACGGCGCGGGTGGTGCGCGATGATGAAGAGCAAGAAGTCGACCTCGACGCGGTCCGTCAAGGCGACCACATCCGCGTACGCCCTGGCGAGCGCCTGCCGGTGGATGGCAAGGTACTGGAAGGCGAGAGCCATATTGATGAGTCCATGCTCACCGGAGAGCCGCTGCCTATCAAAAAGCGCGTGGGGGACGACGTCAGTGCCGGCACCGTGAACGGCAAAGGCAGCCTGGTCTACCAGGCCACCCGCGTCGGGGCCGATACACGCCTGGGGCAGATCACCGAGCAGGTGGCCAGTGCACAGAACTCGCGCCCGCCGATTGGCGAGCTGGCCGACAGAATTTCGAGTATCTTCGTGCCCTCGGTGATGATCATTGCCGTGCTCACTGCGCTGGCCTGGTTCAACCTGGGCGCCGAGCCTCGGATGATCCACATGCTGGTCACCGCCACTACCGTGTTGATCATCGCCTGCCCCTGCGCGCTGGGCCTGGCCACACCGATATCCACCATGATCGGCGTGGGCAAGGCCGCTGAACAGGGAGTACTGGTCAGAAACGGTGAGACCCTGCAAACCGCCAGCAAACTCACCACCCTGGTGGTGGACAAGACCGGTACGCTGACCGAGGGCAAGCCCAGCGTGACAGACGCCGAGATACTGCATGGCGATGCCAACACCGCACTCGGCTATGTCCTGGCACTAGAGCGCCGCTCGGAGCACCCGCTCGCCGCAGCATTGACCACCTATGGCGAAGCAGCGGGTGCCAAGGCTACTGAGATTCGCGGCTTCGATAGCGTGACCGGGGGCGGAGTCAAGGCGTATACCGAGGATGGCCGAACGCTGCTGCTGGGTAACGCACTGCTGCTCGTCAACGAAGGCGTCGATCTGACGGCTGGACAGGCCATTGCCGGCCCACTGGAACACAAAGCACGCACACTGGTGTATCTGGCGGTGGACGGCCAATTGACCGCCCTCTTCGGCATCAGCGACCCGCTGCGCAGCGATGCCAAAGCGGCCATCGCGCGACTTCAGCAAGAAGGCGTCAACGTCATCATGCTGACAGGAGACCACTCCCACGCTGCTGCTGCCGTTGCCCGGGAAGTGGGCATCGAGGAGTACCGTGCGGGGCTATTACCAGAAGACAAACACGCCGAAATCGAGCGCTTGCAGCAAGCGGGAGAGATCGTTGGCATGGTGGGCGATGGCATCAACGATGCCCCGGCTCTGGCGCGCGCCAACGTGGGCTTTGCCATCGGCCAAGGCACCGATGTCGCCATCGAAAGTGCGGGAATCACCTTGATGCGCGGCTCGCTGCACGGGGTCGCAGACGCCATCGCCATCAGCCGAGCAACGCTCACCAATATCAAGCAGAACCTGGTGGGCGCGTTCGGTTACAACGTGCTGTGCATTCCTGTCGCTGCTGGAGTGCTGTACCCGTTCACCGGCATGCTGCTCTCGCCCATGATTGCCGGAGCCGCCATGTCGCTCTCCTCCATCACCGTGGTGAGCAACGCCAACCGCTTGAGACGCTGGCGCCCGCCCACTACCCTGTCGCCACAGGAGCCACGATCATGAACCTGCTGGTAAACCTGATAGGCCTTGCGCTGATCGCGGCCATCGTCTGGTGGTTCTGGGGCAGCACGCCACGCTGAGCAAGGCATCAGCTCACGCCGATGTAACGTCCTGGCTTATGGTTCAATGCAATGATCAGGTTGAGCGTCAGCGCGCCGAGCACCGAGTAACCCACTCGGTCCAGCGGGAGCTGGGTCAGGGCGATGAGCAGAATGACGGCGTCGATTCCCAGCTGCACAAAGCCTGCCCGCAGGCCATGCTTGTCTTGCAGGTAGAGCGCCAGAATGTTGATGCCGCCGAGGCTGGTACGGTGGCGAAACAACATCAGCATGCCGATGCCCATCAGCGCGCCGCCCATCACGGCGGCGTACAGCGAAGGGACGCTTTCAAAGCTGACCCAGCGCTGGGTCAACTCGGAAAATAGCGAGACCAGGCCAATGGCAACAAAGGTGCGCAGCGTAAAGCTCCACCCCATGCGTTTGATCGCCAGATAGTAAAACGGCAGATTGATGGCAAAAAACCAGACGCCAAACCCCCACCCCGTTACATAGTTCAGCAACAGCGCGAGCCCTGCGGTGCTACCGGTGAGCAGCACCGCGTGGGTGTAAAACGTCACCCCCAGCGCCACAAACAGCGTGCCCAACAGCATCGCCATGATGTCTTCGTAGGGCTTGTGGGGGTCCTTGGGAAGATCTTCCATGCGCATGAGTGCGTCCTTTTTAGGATTATTAGAGCGGCCGCTTAAGCGGCCAAGGACGCGAGGATAGCGGAGAGCATTAAACGGGGCTAGCGTGCTCCACCATCAGCTGCAGCGACTCGCGTCCCCGCCAGCGGTTGCGGTTGAGCTTGTACGCGCAGTGCAGCGTGTCGCCCACGCTAAACGAGGGCAGCTCCCCCGGCGTAAGCGCGCGAAACCAGATCGCCTTGCTGGTCACCGCTCCCATGGAGAGCTCCATCATTAGGTGTGAGCCCTCCGCCCCAACGGGGCGTAACGCCTCGACGATAAAGCGCCCTTCGAACAGCGGCGGATCGAACTCCCGCCCGTAGGGGCCCAGGGTCTCGATCTCTTCCAGCGTGGCCAGGCTAAGCTGGGCCGTCGAGAGCTCGCCATCGGTCCACAGACGCGGGTAGAGCGGTGTATCGCCTAACTGCTCGCTCACCGCCTGCAAAAACGCCGTTTTGAAGGTATCGAGCTGCTCCCGCGGCACGCCGACGCCTGCGGCACCACTGTGCCCACCGAAGCGCGGCAGCGCCTCGGGTGCAAGCTCGAAGGTGCGCTGCAGGGCATCCCTTAGGTGCAGCCCCTCGATGGAGCGCCCAGAGCCGGTGAGCATATTGGGTGCCGCTGCCCGCGTCAGCACCACGGATGGACGCCCGTAGGCCTGCACCAGCCGCGAGGCGACGATACCCTGCACGCCGGGGTGGCCATCTTCCAGCAGCACCACGACGGCAGGCTCGTTGGCCTCCAAGGCAGGTGCGGCGAGCGCCCGCGCCTCCTCGGCCATGTCCGCCTCAATCGCCTTGCGGGACTGGTTATCCTGGTCCAGCACCTCAAGCTGCCGGTTCGCGACGCCGTCGCTCTCGGCCAGCATGAAGTGCAGCGCCGCGTAGGGGTCGTCCAATCGCGAGCGAGCGTTGATTCTCGGCCCCATCTGAAACGCCAGTGTTTCGGCATTGAAGGGTACGCTGTCAGCCCCTAAGCGCGCGGCCATGGCTCGCCAGCAGGCGGCATCCATACGGTTGATAAGCGTTAAGCCGTAGCTCACCACCGCACGGTTGGCAGGGCTTCCACCCAGCGAGACACAGTCCGCCACGGTACCTAACGCCACGTAGGAGAGCCACGGTGAGAGCTTCGGCGTGGCCTCCGGCAATACGCCCCACTCCACCAGTACGCCGCGGGCGAGCGACATCAGCAGCCACGCCACCATGCAGCCCGCAATGGTTTTATCCGGGTAGTGGCAGTCGCTGCGGGTCGGGTTCACGCAGGCATACGCCGAGGGCGGTGGGCCTTCCAGGGGCAGCGCATGGTGATCACTGACCACCACATCGATACCGGCTGCTTTCAGCCGCGCAATGCGCGGCTCGTCAGAACTGCCGCAGTCGGCGGTAATCACCAGCGTCGGCAGCGGTTTTAAGCTCAGCGTTCGCTCCACCAGCGGCAGGCTGATGCCGTAGCCGTCGTGAATACGGTGGCCAATCAAGCTGTGCAGCTTGTGCTCGGGCACGCCAAATAGCTCGACCAGCGTACGCCGAATGACCACGTGGGAGGTGATGCCGTCCACATCGTAGTCGGTCAGAATACCGATAGACTCGCCCTCGGCGACCGCTTGAGCAATGCGCTCCGCCGCACGACGGCCATCGGCGAGTTTTTCAGGATGCACGAGATAGCGCAGGCTCGGTGACACCAGCGGCGCAAGCTCCCCGGTATAGCCGGGCAGCCGCGAGGCCAACAGCCGCGCCTGCAGCTCGCTCAGTCCTTCTGACTGGGCACGTAAATAGACAGCCTCGTCCAGGGGACGAGGCTCTAGGCGGGGATGGTGACTCTGCTGAGAAAGGGGTGACACCTGGGTCATATCACCTCAGCGGCGGTTGTCAGCAACGAACTGCTGGACCGCGCTCAATTCGGCGGGCAACACCGTGTAGCGCTCTTCGCGCTCCAGCAGGTCGTCCATGTGGGTCGGCAGCGGTACGCCTTGGAAGCCCGCCTTGACCACGGCTTCGGCAAATTTCGCCGGGTGGGCGGTGGCCAGGGTGATCATCGGCGTGGTGGTATCCAGACGCGCCCGCTCCGCCGCTCGGTAGCCGGTAGCCGTATGCGGATCAAGAATTTCCCCGGTGCGATGATGCGCTTCTCGAATCACTTCCAGGATCGTCTCGTCATCGACGCTGTAGCTGGCGAACTTCTCGCGCAGCTTGGCCAGCGGCGCATCGGCAAGCGCGGTGGGCGCTTGCTGGAAGCGCTCCAGCAGGGCGGCCACGGCGGCCCCGTCGCGGTCGTAGGCATCGAACAGCAGGCGCTCGAAATTGGACGACACAACGATATCCATAGAGGGGGCCAGCGTGGCAGCCAGCTCCTTTTTGGAGAAGTCGTTGGCCGCCAGGGTACGATGCAGAATATCGTTGGCGTTGGTGGCGATGATGAACTGCTTCACCGGCAGGCCCATCTTGTAAGCCATATAGCCTGCAAAGACGTTGCCGAAGTTGGCCGAGGGCACGCAGAAGCTTACTTCCCGCTGCGGTGCGCCCAGCGCTACCCCGGCGGCCACGTAGTAGACGATCTGGGCCATGATGCGCGCCCAGTTGATCGAATTCACCGCCACCAGCCGCGTGCCGTTCAAGAAGTCTTGATTGGCAAAGCTGGCTTTCACCATCGCCTGGGCATCGTCAAAGTTACCTTCAATGGCGATGTTAAAGACGTTATTTGCCAGCACCGAGGTCATCTGGCGGCGCTGCACTTCGGAGACGCGGTTGTGGGGGTGCAGAATGAAAATATCCAGGTTGTCGCAGTGGCGGCAGCCTTCGATGGCCGCCGAGCCAGTATCCCCGGACGTGGCGCCCATGATCACCGCACGCTCGTCACGCTTTTTCAGGAAGTGATCCAGCAGCCGCCCCAGCAGTTGCAGTGCCACGTCCTTGAACGCCAGCGTGGGGCCGTGGAACTGCTCCAGCAGGAAGTGGTTGGCATCCAACTGTTTTAACGGCACCACCGCGTCGTGGTTGAACGTGGCGTAGGCATCGGTGACCAAACGTCGAAAGGTATCGTCATCGATTTCACCGTTGACGAACGGCTTCATCACCCGAAAGGCGATCTCGGCATAGGAGAGCCCGGCCATGCTGGCCAGCTCTTCACGGCTGAAGGTCGGAACGGTTTCCGGCACGTAGAGGCCGCCGTCGCTGGCCATGCCGGTGAGCACGACTTCCTCGAACGAGAGCGCGGGGGCCTGACCGCGAGTACTGACGTAGCGCATGCTCACTCTCCTTCGCCCAGGGCTTCCACACGAATGCGGGTGACAGGGCCTGCGATATCGGCCATGGCCTCGATCTCACGGATCGCTGCATTCATCTGGCGCTCTTTGGTGCGATGGGTCAGCAGAATGATTGGTACCAGCTCACCTTCGGTGGCTTCTTTCTGGATCAGCGCTTCAATGGAGATGCCCTGCTCGGCCAGAATGGTCGCTACACGGGCCAGCACGCCGGGGCGGTCCACCGCCAGCAGGCGCAGGTAGTACGCCGTGGTGATCTCTTCCATGGGCATGATCGGCAGCTGGCTGACATCTTCGTCGATGCCGCTGAACGCCAGGTAAGGCACTCGATAGTGGTGGTCGGTGGCGATATCACGTGCCACGTCCAGCAGGTCGGCCACCACGGCCGAAGCCGTCGGCTCGGCACCGGCACCGGCACCGTAATAGAGCGTCGGGCCCACGGCGTCGCCCATGACCGCGATGGCGTTTTTCACCCCGTGGACATTGGCCAGCAAACGCTCTTTTGGAATCAGCGTGGGATGCACCCGCAGCTCCAGCCCTTGCTCGGTACGCTTGGAGATGCCCAGGTGCTTGATCACATAACCGAGGTTGTCGGCTTGCTCCACGTCTTCGGCGGTGATCCGCGAGATGCCTTCGGTAAAGGCTTTTTCAAACTGCAGCGGCACGCCATAGGCGATGGAGGCCAGGATGGTCAGCTTGTGGGCGGCATCGATGCCTTCCACATCGAAGGTGGGGTCGGCTTCCGCGTAGCCCAGCGCCTGGGCTTCGGCCAGCACGTCTTCAAAGGCACGGCCCTCGTCCCGCATGTGGGTCAGGATGAAGTTGCCGGTGCCGTTGATGATACCGGCCACCCACTCGATACGGTTGGCACCCAGCCCCTCACGCAGGGACTTGATGACGGGAATGCCGCCAGCCACTGCCGCCTCGAACGCCACGATCACGCCCTTTTCGTGGGCCGCGCGGAAGATTTCGTTGCCGTGCACCGCGATCAGTGCCTTGTTGGCCGTCACCACGTGCTTGCCATTGGCAATGGCCGTCAGCACCAGCTCACGGGCGATGTCGTAGCCACCGATCAGTTCGACGAGCACGTCCACGTTGGGGTTGTTGGCCACTTCGAACACGTCGGTGGTGGCGTTGATGCCGGTAATATCGCAGTCAGCATGAATACTGCGGTGGGCGACCTGTTCGATGACGATGGGACGGCCCGCGCGGCGACTGATATCGTCCGCATTACGCGTCAGCACGTTGAACGTGCCACCACCAACCGTACCTAGCCCACAAATGCCTACTCTTACCGGTTTCAAAATACTTCCCCTTTCGTGTTGGGCGCCCTTGGGCACCGCCTCGTGATTCAGTGTCTCAGCGCTATGTTCGTCACTCGGGTGACGTTATTCATCTTCCAAGCCTAACATGGCCACCAGCCGCTCGGCAGGCACAAAACCCGGCACCATCTGGCCGCTGGGCAGCACGATGGCAGGGGTGCCTTGAACCCCGAGCGCCTGGCCCAGCGCATACTGCTCGGCGACCGGGTTGTCGCACCGCGCACTGGCGCCAATGGCCAGCCGCTCCTTGGCCTGATTCATCGCTTCGCTGCGATTGTCGGAGCACCATACCTGCTGAAGCGTTTCCGCAGCGGCGCTGCTCATGCCCGCGCGCGGGAAGGCCAGATAGTGTACCGCAATCCCGCGCTCGTTGAGCTCTGGAATCGTCTCGTGCAAGCGCTCGCAGTAGGGGCAGGTAGGATCGGTAAACACGATGACCGTTGCCTTGGGCTCACCGACGCCGCGAAAGATGACACGTTCGTCTTCGGGGATGGCGGCCAGCGCCTCGGCCCGCTGCTGATTGCGCGACTGCTCGGTCAGGTTGACCAGCCCATTATCGGCGTTTTCAAACAGATCCCCCACCAGAAAGTGGCTGCCATCGGCATTGGAGTAGAACGACTCACCGCTCTCCAGGCGCACATGGTAGATGCCCTCCATCGGCGTGACGCTGACCTGCTCCACCGGCATCGGCTGGCCATTGACACTCAGGCTTTCGGCCAAGCGGTCGGCCGTGGCGTCCGCCAGGGCCAGCGAGGGCAGCAGGCTGATTGCCAGCACCCACCAGGGGGCACGGGACGCTACACATTCAGGTATACGTTGACGCATTCTTTTCTCAACCTCTTGGATGGTGGTCGGCATGCAGCTGCTCCAGGCGCGCCTGGGCGACGTGCGTATAAATTTGCGTGGTCGATAGATCGCTATGACCCAGCAGCAGCTGTACGACACGTAAATTGGCACCATGATTCAATAAGTGGGTGGCAAACGCATGACGCAGCGTATGCGGCGACAGTGGCCTCGAGATACCGGCCGTGATGGCGTGGGCCTTGATACGGTGCCAAAAGGTCTGGCGGGTCATGGCACGGTCACCCCGACCGGGAAACAGAGCAGGCCGCGTCGGGTCCTGCATCAAGGCAGGACGCGCCGTGCGCAGGTAGCGCTCCAACCACTCGGCAGCCTCTTCTCCCATGGGCACCAGGCGATCCTTGTCGCCCTTGCCTCGCACCCGCACCACTCCTTGGCGCAGGTTCACCGCATCGCCGGTCAAACCCACCAGCTCGGAAACCCGCAACCCACAGGCGTACAGCAACTCCAGCATGGCGCGGTCACGCACGCCCAGCGGCGTTTCGATGTCCGGCGCCAGCAACAGCCGCTCCACTTCGTCTTCTTCCAGTGTATTGGGCAGGCTGGGGCGCACCCGTGGCAGCGCCACGCGGGCCAACGGGTCGGCATCGATATGCCCGTACAGCCGCGCCCAGCGATAGAAGCTGCGCAGCGACGACACCAGGCGCGCATTGCTGCGCAGCTGATACCCCTGCTCACGGCGCTGGTCGAGCCACACGCCCAGGCGGTCCGGCGAGGCCGTCAACAGCGTCTCGCCCTCCTCCGCCAGCCACTGCTGCCAGGCCGTCAAGTCTCGACGGTAGGCCGCTAGCGTATGGTCACTGGCGCCCTGCTCTAACCACAGAGCATCCAGATACGCATCGATCATGCTCATACGCAAACGGTCTCACGGTAGAACGATAAACAAAAACCCCGCTCCGCAAAGCGGTAACGGGGTTTTCCGTATCCGAGCGCCAAGCGCCCGTGAAAGCGTGGCGATTAAGCCAGCTTTTCCTTGATACGCGCCGACTTACCGCTACGCTCACGCAGGTAGTACAGCTTGGCTTGACGAACGTCACCGCGACGCTTGACTTCGATGGAGTCTACCAGCGGGCTGTAGGTCTGGAAAGTACGCTCAACACCAACACCGTGAGAAATCTTGCGCACGGTGAAAGCGGAGTTCAGGCCACGGTTACGCTTGCCGATGACCACACCTTCAAACGCCTGCAGACGCTCGCGAGTACCTTCTTTTACTTTAACCTGAACGACGACGGTGTCGCCCGGTGCAAAAGCAGGAATCTCTTTGCTCATTTGCTCGGCTTCGATCGCCTGGATCACCTTGTTCTTGCTGCTCATCTTCATACTCCTAAATAACGTAGTGGTTTGCCGCGCAGTTGTGGAAGGGGCAAACCGTGATCCCGGCGCTCGAAGCGAGCCACGCGGGAGTCGTTATGGGTGACACAGGTGCGTTGGCCAACGCCTTCGCCCTGCACCGCCGCCATCCTCTAAGGTGTCGTTGTCGACACGACAGACGAGGCGTGCTCCTCGATAAACTCATCCAGCAGCCGTTGCTGCTCGGCATCCAGGGTACGTCCGCTCAGCAGGTCGGGTCGACGCTGCCAGGTACGCCCCAGAGACTGCTTCAACCGCCAGCGCTTGATGGCGGCATGGTTACCGCTCAACAGCACGTCCGGCACTTTGCGCCCGTCGATCACTTCCGGGCGAGTATAGTGCGGGCAGTCCAGCAGGCCGTCGTTAAACGAGTCCTCGATAGCGGAGTCCTGATGACCCAGTACACCGGGTATCAGCCTTGCCGCTGCGTCGATCAGTACCATGGCCGGCAGTTCGCCGCCACTGAGCACATAATCACCGATCGACCACTCTTCATCGATGTCACTCTCCACCACACGCTCGTCGATACCTTCATAGCGTCCGGCCACCACCACCAGGGGTCCTGCGGCGGCCAGCGCCTGAACTCCCTGCTGATCAAGCTTGCGCCCCTGGGGCGACAAGTAGATCACGGTGGGCGTCAAACCGGTTGCCTGCTCCGCGCGCTGGCGGGCATCGGCAATCGCAGCCCTGAGGGTATCGACCTTCATCAGCATGCCGGGGCCACCCCCGTAAGGGCGATCATCGACACTGCGATGGCGGTCGGTGGCGTAGTCGCGTGGATTCCAGAACTCCAGGGCAATCTGCTGCTTCTCGACGGCACGACCGATCACACCCTGCTGGGTAATCGCATCGAACATGTCAGGGAACAGCGATACCACGCCAATCCACATGGCGGGCGCGTCTGTCGCACTTTCCACGGGTACCGGTGAAGTCATCGTCGCATCCGTTTCCGTTCGTTCCGTCAAAGCGTTCTGGCTCATCAAAACTCGGGGTCCCAGTCGACGACCATACGGCCCTCTTCCAGGTGGATCTCAACGATCACGTCATCGGGCAGGAAAGGCAACAATCGCTCTCGCTTGTCGATTGCGTCGTCGTCTCCACGTACCACCATGACATCGTTTGCGCCGGTCTCGAACAGGTAGCTGACCCGTCCCAGCCGCTCGCCTGACTGAGTAAAGACCGCGAGGCCCTCAAGCTCATGCCAGTAATACTCATCGTCGGAAAGCTCGGGCAGTGCGTCCTTGGGCATCAGAATGTCCGCCTGGGCCAGCGCTTCGGCTGCCGTTCGGTCATCGACCCCTTTCAGTTGCACAACCAGTCCCTTACCCTGCCGACTGCCCTGAACGACGCGCATGGGGGTCAACGTATTACCTTGACGCACCCACCACTCAGGGTACTCCAGAATGCTGTCCATGGGATTGGTATAGGAGTAGACCTTCAGCCAACCTTTGATCCCGTGAGGGCTGGTCAGCTTACCAAGCACAACGTGCGTGTCGTCAGTCGGGCTGGTTTCAAAACGCGTCATTGACGACCACTCCAGCTACAACAGCATCTATTGCTATGACTTGCGACGGGCAACAGGCTTAGGCCTGCTTGCGCGCTTCTTTAACCAGCTCAGCAACGCGACCAGACAGCTGGGCGCCTTGGCTCTGCCAGTGAGTCACACGGTCCAGATCAACGCGCAGACGCTCTTCCTGACCACGGGCAACCGGGTTGAAGAAACCGATACGCTCGATGAAACGGCCGTCACGGGCGTTGCGAGAGTCGGTCACGGTCAGGTGATAAAAGGGACGCTTCTTGGCGCCACCACGTGCCAAACGAATGGTAACCATACGATAACTATCCTTCGGTTGAGGTTACGCGAGTGGGGCATAGCGCCAATGCGCTATCAGAACACTCGTCATACTGTTTTCTTGGTGCTCCTGCCTCACCAGGGCTTGCGAAGCGCTTGCCTGGCCCAGCAGAGGGCACCTTCAGGACCTTCATCCATGGAATATCGCCCAGTGCCAGAGCACATTTCAGCAACACCCAAACATGAAGAGGCCGCATTCTACGCAAATGCGACCTGCTTGGAAAGCCTGACAGCCAGAAAACTCACAGGCCGTCAACCTTGCAAAGGAGCATCAGACGGGCTCAGCGCCAGGGCAAACCACCCGGGCCACCCATTCCGCCCATGCCTCCCATACCGCCGGGGCCACCTGGGCCGCCGGGGCCTTTACCGCCCATCAGGCCAGACATGCCACGCATCATCTTCTGCATGCCGCCCTTCTGCCCGGCTTTCTTCATCATTTTCTGCATTTGCTTGTGCTGCTTCAGCAGCCGGTTCAGGTCCGGCACCTGAAGTCCGGCACCTGCCGCGATGCGGCGCTTGCGCGAACCGTTGATGATATCGGGCTTGCGGCGCTCTTTGGGCGTCATGGAGTTGATCAGCGCCTCCAGCTTGCCCAGCTCCTTTTCTGGCCCGGGGCCTTGGGCCATCTCTGCCATCTGACCCATGCCCGGCAGCTTGCCCAACAGGCCGCCCATGCCGCCCATTTTCTTGAGCTGCTGGAGCTGGTCGCGGAAATCTTCCAGGTCGAAGCCATCGCCTTTCTTGACCTTGCTGGCCAGCTTCGCGGCCTTGTCCTTGTCGACGGTGCGTTCGGCTTCTTCGATCAGCGACAGCATGTCGCCCATGCCCAGAATGCGCGAGGCTACCCGATCAGGATGGAAGGGCTCCAGGGCATCGACCTTTTCACCCACCCCCATGAACTTGATCGGCTTGCCGGTCACGTGGCGCACCGACAGCGCGGCACCGCCACGGGCGTCACCGTCGGCCTTGGTCAGAATGACGCCGGTTAGCGGCAGCGCTTCATGGAAGGCCTTGGCGGTATTCACCGCATCCTGACCGGTCATGGCGTCGACGACGAACAGCGTTTCCTGGGGAGCAATGGCTTTATGCAGCGCCTGAATTTCGGCCATCATGGCGTCGTCGATGGCCAGGCGGCCAGCGGTATCTACCAGTACGACGTCATGGAACTGGATCTTGGCGTGCTTGATGGCTGCCGTGGCGATATCGACGGGCTTCTCGTCGGAGCGCGATGGATAGAAGTCGACCTGCACCTCTTTGGCCAAGGTTTCCAGCTGGTCGATGGCCGCAGGGCGATAGACGTCTGCCGAAACCACCAGCACTTTCTTCTTTTCGCGCTCGCGCAGGTAACGGGCCAGCTTGGCCACCGAGGTGGTCTTGCCCGCGCCCTGCAAACCGGCCATCAGCACCACGGCAGGAGAGCCTTTCAGGGAGAGACCTTCATTGGCCTCGCCCATGATGGCTTCCAGCTCCTGCTGGACGATCTTGACGAACTGCTGACCCGGCGACAGGCTCTTGGAGACTTCCTGACCCACCGCACGTTCACGCACCCGCTCGATGAACGCCTTGACCACGGGCAGCGCCACGTCGGCTTCGAGCAATGCCTTGCGCACTTCTCGCAGCGTGTCTTTGATGTTGTCGTCGGTCAGGCGCGCCTGACCCTTGATAGACTTCAGCGTCTGGGATAGACGCTCACTCAAATTCTGAAACATGGGGCCTCTGCCTCCGTCGCTGTCGCCGGGAGTCTTCTCCGGACGAATGTGGCGCCAATTATACGCGTTCACGCCGCGAGTCTCCATGACCGCGAGCGTTGGCTAGCCATGACTGTGCGACGCTGCCATGATTCGTTATAGTAGCAGTACTGCTCTGGAAAGAGCGGCAGTGACCGGGCCCTGCGGCGTTTTTGCAGAAACGTTTGGCCGGTCGCCACGTTTACCCCATGACGCGCTGCCAGGCGCACGGATAGCATCATGCAGGCGCTACCTTTCGCCACGATTGCCTTTGTACTCTATGTTGCTGCTGCCATCTGGCAGGGCATGACGCTGTTTCGCCGCGTGCCGCCACGCCAAGGCATGGTGCGCCTGCTGGGCACCCTTGGCTTGCTGCTGCATATCCCCGTGGTGGTCAAACTGGTGGGCGCCGCCCCCGGCCTGCTGCCGGGCTTCACCACCAGCGCCACGCTACTGATGGCCGTGGCGGTCAACGTGGTGCTGGTGGCCAGCCTGTTCAAGCCCGTCTTGAACGCCGGTATCGTGCTGTTTCCGCTGGCGGGCATCGCGCTCATCGTCGCCACCTGGCTGCCCAGCCAGGGTAGCGACAGCGGCTTGACCCCCGGCATTCTGCTGCACGCGGTCAGCTCGGCCCTGGCCTTCGCCGTGCTGGCCATCGCTGCCGTGCAGGCGGTACTGGTGGGGCTGCAAAATCAGGCCCTGCGCCATCACCACATTCGCGGCATCGTGCAGTCACTGCCACCGCTGACCACCATGGAGCGGGTGCTGTTCGAGCTGGTGTGGGCGGGCATTCTGCTGCTCACGGCATCCATCGCCAGCGGCCTGATCTTCCTGGACAACCTGTTTGCACAACACCTGGCCCACAAGACCGTGCTGTCGCTGGGGGCCTGGATCATCTTCACGACGCTGCTGGTGGGCCGCTACCGTTTCGGCTGGCGTGGCATGCGCGCGGTGCGCTGGACCCTCGGGGGCTGCGCTCTGCTGCTGCTGGCGTATTTCGGCAGCAAGTTCGTGCTGGAAATCCTGCTGAATCGCTAAGCGCTCCTTGACACGCTACCCGCATGACTCTACAAATCGAGCCTGATACGCCATAAAGGAACATTCGACTTGAGCGACGACTTCCCCCTGGGGTTACTGTTCGGCCTGCTAGCCTTGCTGATTTTACTGTCTGCCTTCTTCTCCAGCTCCGAAACGGGCATGATGTCGATCAACCGCTATCGACTCAGCCACCAAGCCAACAGCGGCGACCGTAGCGCCAAGCGCGTGATGCGCTTGCTCACCCGCCCTGATCGACTCATTGGCGTTATTCTGATTGGCAATAACTTCGTCAATAACTTGGCAGCCTCCATTGCCACGATTATTGCTATCCACTTTTTTGGCGATGTGTCCGGCCCGGCTATTTCCACCGCGTTGCTCACCATCACCATTCTGATTTTCGCGGAAGTTACACCCAAAACCTACGCGGCCATCAAGCCTGAGCGCATTGCTTACCCCACCTCCTACGCCCTGGAGCCGCTGCTAAAGCTACTCTACCCCTTGGTATGGCTGGTCAATGTGATGTCGAACGGTCTGCTAAGGCTGATTGGCGTGAAAAGCGTGGATAGTGGCGGCGATAGCCTAACTCGTGACGAGCTGCGTACCGTGGTACATGAAGCGGGCACCCTGATCCCTTACCGCCACCGGGCCATGCTGCTGTCGATTCTGGATCTCGAAAACGTCACGGTGAACGACATCATGGTGCCGCGGCATGAAGTGCTGGGCATCGATCTGGATGATTCCCTGGAAGAGATCCTGACCCAGATCCGCACCAGCCAGCATACTCGCTTGCCGGTCTACAAAGGTGATATCAACAATATCATCGGCATGCTGCACCTGCGGAACGCAGCGCGCTTTTTATCCCGCGATGAAGTCACCAAGGCCGCCATCGTTCAGGAAGCACGCGAGCCCTATTTCATTCCCGAGTCGACACCGCTGCATACCCAACTGCTGAACTTCCAGAAACAGAAACGGCGCATCGGCATCGTCGTCGACGAGTATGGCGATGTGGAAGGACTGGTCACTCTGGAAGACATTCTGGAAGAGATCGTCGGCGAGTTCACCACCGACGTGTCCGAAGACGAAGAGATTCATCAGCAGGACGATGGCAGCCACGTCATAGAAGGCACGGCCAATATCCGCGAGATCAACAAGATGCTGGGCTGGCAACTGCCCACTGACGGCCCGAAAACCCTCAACGGGCTGATTCTCGAACATCTGGAATCTTTCCCGGACGGCCCGGCCTGCCTGCAGATAGGCAATACGCGAATGGAAATTCTCGAGATTCGTGACAACCTGATCACTTCCGCCCGCTGCTGGCAGAAGCTCCGCCTGCCGCGTCGTTGATGCGGCTAACGGTGCGCGATGTCGCTATCGGCCGCTGCCTTGAGCGCCCTTACCCGGGTCTCCAGGTAGCGCCGCAGGGCAACGCCCTCCACCTTTTGTACGGCAATGGGCGGGCCAAAGTGCAGGCTGACCGGCGCTCTGAACCGCGACGGCCACTTCTTCAAGGCTTTTCCGCCGTGATGTGACGTCCAGGAACCCCACAGCCCGGCCAGCCCGGCAGGGATCACCGGCACGTTGTCACGAGCCAGAATGGTCTCCAGCCCACGGCGAAAGGTGTGAATCTCGCCATCGGGGGTCAAGCGCCCTTCCGGAAACACCATGACCACGTCGCCGTCGCGCAGCGCCTTGCTGACCTCGTCCAGCGTGCGCCGCAGCGCGCCGGGGCTATGGCGCTCCGACTCGATGGGAATGGCACCTACCAGTTGAAACCACCACTTGAGCCAGCGGGACTCGAAGATGGGCTGGTCCATCACGAACCGCAGCGGTCGGGGGCTGGCGCCTCCCAGTACCAGAGCGTCCATGAAACTGACATGGTTGCACACCACCAGCGCAGCGCCTTGTTTCGGCACATGCCCTTGCCCATGCACCGTCAGCCGATAGCAGCCACGCATGGCGAGATAGATCAATCGACGTAGCAGGCGGCGCAGCGCCTTCACCCCTCCTGTCACGTCACCGCCTCCCGGTGCCGCAATCCGGCCAGAACCGTGCTCATCAACTGGTCCAGCAACTCATCGACCTTCAGCTGCTGCCCCTGCCAGTAGCCCAGCCGTTCATTCAACCCCAACTGCACCAGGCCATGCACACTTCCCCACAGCGTGCGCCCCAGGCGGCGCGCTTCGAGATCGTCCAGCGCGGGCTGGTACTGTTTCAGTGAGGTTTCCACCTGAGTAAACAGCGCCTCGATGAGATCGCTTTGGCGCTGATCCAGCTCACCCTCCTGGGCCAGCGGATAGTCGAACAACAGCTGCCAGCGGTAACAATCCTGCTCGGCAAAGCGCCAATAGGCATGCGCCAGAGCACGCAGCCAAGGCTCAGGGTCATCGGCCGCCAAGCCGGTAATGGTCTGCTGCAACCGGGCCAGGGTTTCAACGTTGACATGCTGCAACAGGTTATTGAAGCTGCCATATAACTTGAGCAGGGTACTGGGCGCACAGCCCACTTCTCGGGCCAGGGCACGCAGTGATAGGCCATGAACTGGCTGCTGAGCCAACCACTCATCACAAGCGTGCATGACCTGCGTATGGAGGGCGTCGGGCGCATGCTGTCTGGGACGGGCCATGGCGATCTCTTAGGGTCAACGGCAAACAGGAAAGATTGCCTCATCGCGCTTTAGCGAGAGCAAGGACTACGATAGGATACCTTACATCGAACACTGTTTTCGACACTAAAACACGGCATTTAACGTATTCACACCGCTGACACCGTTTTGACCTTGCCCAGTGGCAGTCAAGCGACCGCGTTGCACTCGAGGAGACCGCATGACGGGACGCCTACACGTACAGCGCTTACCGCTCGCTCGTCTATTGCCGGAGCTGGCCTCGGCGGCGCCGCTGATCGAGTCGCCGAACATGGCCCCGCGCCAGCCCGTCTCTGCCATTCGCATGGCACAGGGTCGCATGACGCTGGCACCGCTGTTCTGGGGCCTTACCCCCCCTTGGCTGAAAGTGCTCGACCACGCCCCCCACTGTGCCAGGGCCGAAACCCTGAGCAAACGCGCCATGTTTCAGGAGGCGTTCAACGCCCGGCGCTGCGTGATCCCGGTGAGCGGCTTTTATGTCTGGAAGCCTCAGGCGCGCAACAAGCAGCCTTATCTGGTGACCCACGTGCAGCGCGCGCCCCTTCTGCTGGGCGCCCTCTGGTGCCGCTATCACACCACCTTGACGACCTTTACCGACTCGACGGCCTTGATCAGCGTGCCGGCCAATGCCTGCCTGTCACCGCTGACCGACCGCCTGCCGGTGGTGATCGCCCCCGAAGACGTATCGACATGGCTGGACCCGAACACCGACCCCGACCAACTGACACCGCTATTGATGCCGGCCCCTCTGGAACTGTTGGGCGCTTTTCCGGTATCAAGGCATGTGAACAACCCTGCCTTTCAGTCACCCTCCTGCGCGCATCCCGTTGGGCCCATGCTGCGCTGGACCGTGCCACAGGAGCTGTAATGCTGCGACTCATCCCTGCTTACCCGCCGCGCCTTGCTGCGCGGCACATCGTCCTTGGCCTGTCTACAGGGCTACTTTGGGGGGCACTGCCCGCCACCTGGGCCGAAGAGAGCCCCATTGCCGACATCGTGACCCCCACCGTCAGCCCCTTCGACGAGCGTGACTACCGGGTACTGACGCTGGAAAATGGCCTACAGGCGCTGCTGGTCAGCGACCCCAGCGCCGACAAGGCGGCGGCCTCCATGAACGTGCGGGTCGGCAGTGCACAAGACCCGGAAGACCTGCAGGGGCTGGCGCACTTCCTGGAACACATGCTGTTTCTGGGCACCGAACCCTACCCCCAGTCGGATGCCTACCAGCGTTTCATTTCCGATAATGCGGGCTCCCACAACGCCTTCACTGCCCAGCAGGACACCAACTACTTCTTCGATGTCGCGCCCTCGGCACTGCCCGGCGCCTTGGATCGTTTCAGCGAATTCTTCCTCTCACCGCTGTTCAATGCCGACCAGCTGGAGAGCGAACGCAATATCGTCCACTCCGAGTACATGGCGCGCATACGTGATGAGTCGCGGCGCGAGAACGACGTCCTGAACCAGTTGCTCAACCCAGCGAACGCCACCACCGGCTTTGCCGTGGGCAGCCGTGACACCCTGGCCAATCCGCCAGAGGGCGAGGCGACGCTGCGTGAGCGGGTGATCGACTTCTATCATCGCTACTACGATGCCAATGTGATGAACCTGGCCGTGGTCGCTCCCCAGCCGCTGGACGAGCTGGAAAGCCTGGTGGTCGAGCGCTTTGCCGAGATCCCGGATCACGGTCTCAGCGTGCCGGTAATCGATGCACCGCTGGTGGATTCGGACACGCTCCCCCGCTATATCGAGCGTCAATCGCTGCAGGATCGCCGTCAGCTGCGCTTTTACTTTCCGATTCCAGACCCCACGGACGAGTACCGCACCAAGCCCACCCAGCTCATGTCTCATCTGCTGGGTGACGAGAGCGACGGCAGCTTACTGGCCGTGCTCCGCCAGGCAGGACTGGCCGACGGGCTATCCGCCGGCGTGGGCCGCGGTGACGGCAACCACGCCCTGTTCACCGTCTCCATCAGCCTGACCCCCGCCGGGGCCGAGCGGCTGGACGACATCGAAGCCACCCTCTTCGCCGCCATCGAGCAAATTCGTGAAGAGGGCCTGGCCGAATGGCGCTATGAGGAACAGCAGCGGTTGAGCGAGCAGGCCTTCCGCTTCCAGCAGCACGGCGCGCCCCAACAGGAAGCCACGCGCCTAGCCATGAGCCTTTCGCGCTACCCCGTGGAAGACGTGCAATACGCGCCGTATCGCATGGATGGCATGGATAGCGAGCGTCAGCAGGAGTATCTGGATGCGCTGACGCCTCAGAACATGCTGCGCTTCTACTCCGCCCCGGATATCGAAAGCGAACAGGTCTCGCCCTGGTTCAATACCCAGTGGCGCGAGCAGAAGCCTGCACAGCCGGGCCGGGCCCTGGAGGGCCTGGCGCTGGCAGAACCCAACCCCTTCATTGCCGAAGACCTGACGCTGCAGCCCGGCCAGGACGAGCGCCCCTCCTCGCTCATCGACACAGAGACCTTTGCCGCCTGGCACATGCAGGATAGTCGATTCAACACGCCCAGCGTCGAATGGCGGGTCAGCCTGCAGCACCCCAGCGCCAGCTACTCAGCCGAAGAAGCGGTGCTGACACGCCTGCTGGCCAGCTGGCTGAACGACAGCCTCAACGAATCACTCTACCCCGCCTGGCTGGCAGGGCAAGCCTTCAGCGCCTACCCCCATGCACGCGGCATCACGCTGTCGTTTTCGGGTTGGCGGGATGGGCAAACGCCGCTGATCGAGCAGGCCATTGCGCAGCTCCAGCAGGCCGACATTTCGGCAAGTGCCTTCGAGCGCGTGCGCTACCAGCTGCAACGCGAGTGGCGTAATGCACCGCAGGCATCGCTCACCGGACAGGCCAGCCGCGCGCTGGGCGAAGCCCTGCTGACCCCGCAGTGGTCCAGTGCCGAGCTGCTGGAAGCAAGCCAGCGCCTGGAGAAACAGCACCTGGACAACTTCCGGCGCCGCTTCCTGGGCAATCTGTACATCGATGCCATGGCCGTGGGTAACCTGACCGCCGACCAGGCACGGGAGCAGGCCAGTCTGATCCGCGGCGCCCTGACGCCACGTCTGAGCCGTGACGACATTCCCACCCTGCAGCCGCTGCGGGTGGCCAATGACGCCACCACGCTACAGCCTCACAGCACCCGTGAAGAGTCGCTGGTACTCCGCTACCTGCAAGGGCGCGATCAGAGCCTCGAAGAGCAGGCACGACTCAGCGTCCTGGCGCAGTGGCTGGATACGCCGTTCTACCAGCAGCTGCGTACCGAAGAGCAGCTGGGCTATATCGTCAATGCAGGCTACTCGCCGCTACTGGAAGCACCGGGGGTTGCGCTGATCGTTCAGTCGCCCGATGTGGATAGCGCCACGATCGCCGAGCGCATGGATGACTTCTTGCACCAGGCGCAAGCGCGCCTCGAAGCGCTGAGCGATGAGGAGCTGGCCGCGCACCGTCAGGCCGTGCACGACCGGCTGCGCCAGCGGGACACCAGCCTGCAGGGCATGGCCAACCGCTACTGGCAGGCCACGGCGCTGGAAGAGATTCGGTTTGACCGCCGCGAGCGGCTGGCCGAGCTGGCTCTGGACGTTACCCCGGAAGCGCTGCAGACACTGTGGCCCGAGCTGCTCGGCCATCGTCTGGACATCCGCTTCGACCCAGGTGACGCGCCCAGCGACATCACTGCCTACCGCAACGCACGCGCCTCCTTCAACGAGCGCTAGCCTGCCACCCCGCTCAGGCGTCGAACGCCTGGGCGGGCATCATGGCCTCCACGTACATCACCAGCTCTTCCAGTATCTGCCGCTCATGGTCACTCAGCGACTGCTGATTGTACCGCTCGATTTCTCGGGCAAACGCTTTCAAGGTAAACTCGGATAACGCCGGATCGTTCATGCGCATCCAGCGAAAAGCTTCCCACTGCTCACGCTCATCGCCTTCCAGCGTTTCCGGATAGCTACGGGCGCGGAAACGGAACAGCATCTCTTCCAGACGCGGGTCCTGAAAGGCAAAGCGCTGGCCCACCAGATCCCATGGCTCCATGGCCAGCACGCTTTCCATCTGCTGGCGGTCTGCCGCCGAGAAAAAGCTGCCGGCGTACAGCATCAGGTCAGGGTCCTGGGGAGAGGCGTCATGCTTGGCATCAAACACCTCTCTGACCTTCTGGGCCACCCCGGCGGCAGCGCGCAGGGTTTTCCAGTGCCCTCGACAGGCCGCAATATCGACGCCCAGCCGGGCAGCAATCGCCCCGTACTCTCCCTTGTGCTCACCCTCGATATCCTTGAGCACCGTGGCTGGAAAGACCACCGGGCAGCGGTTGATATGAATCACCTTGAGGGGAATACGCGCCTCGCCTTCAGAAAGATCCTGCTGGCTGACGAACACCCGCTCACGAATCTGCTCGGCACTCAATGAGAGCAGGTCGTCCGGTGCCACGCTCAGGTCATAGACGATCACCCCGTTGGGGTTGGTGGGATGCTCGGCCAAGGGCATGACCAGGGCGCTACAGCCACGACTGGCCGGGTAGCGGCGCGAGATATGCAGCAGCGGCTTGGCATTCGGCAAATCCAGCTGCTGGGCCACCGCCCGTTTGCCGCGCAGGCCCAGCAAGTAGTCGAACAGCTTGGGATTGCGCGTCTTGAGCAACCTGGCCAAGGCAATGGTGGCACGCACATCGGCCACCGCATCGTGGGCCCCTTCGTGGGCAATGCCATTGGCCGCCGTCAGATGCTCCAGTTTGAAGCTGGGTGCGCCATCGTCACGTAGCGGCCACTCGATACCCTCCGGGCGCAGCGCGTAAAAAGCCCGTACGACGTCGATCAGGTCCCAGCGAGAATTGCCGTTCTTCCACTCACGGGCATAGGGGTCGAGCAGGTTGCGATAAAACAGGTGGCGGGAGACTTCATCGTCGAAGCGCAGACTGTTGTAACCCGCGACACAGGTGCCCGGCTCGCTCATGGCGCGCTGTACCTGCTGGGCAAACTGGGCTTCCGGCAGCCCTTTGCGACGGGCTTTCTGAGGCGTGATGCCGGTAATCAGACAGGCTGCCGGATGCGGCAGGTAGTCGTCGGCGGGCTTGCAGTAGAGCTCGATGGGATCGCCGATTTCGTTGAGCTCGGCGTCAGTGCGCAGTGCCGCAAACTGGGCAGGCCGATCACGGCGTGGGTCAGCACCGAAGGTCTCGTAGTCGTGCCATAGAAAACTGGCCGGGGCGGCATGGGATGGCGCCATGAATGCATACTCCCTTGAGCGAAATCCCCCACCCACAGGCAACGCCCATGCGGGTCGGGTGGGAACAAAAGCTCAAGACTAGCACACCCACGACGCCTATCGCCGCTACATCGCCCAGCCCCTAGCTCTTGGGCAACGTCACGTTCAGCTCCAGCACCGAACAGTTGTCTTCACTGTCCAGGGAGATTTGAATGGCATCGTCATCCACGTGCACATAGCGGCGGATGACCTCCAGCAGTTCGCGCTCAAGCAGCGGCATGTAGTCTGGCTGACCACGCTGGCTACGCTGATGCGCCACGATGATTTGCAATCGTTCCTTGGCCACCGAGGCGGATTTCTTGCGCTCACGCTTCAAGAATTCCAGCAGTTTCATCGACGACTACCCCCAAACATCCGGCTCAGCAATCCCTTGCGCTGAAGCTCATGAAAACGTAGCGGCATCTCTTCACCCAGCAGCCGAGACACAGTGTCGGCGTAGGCTTGCCCAGCATCACTGGCCGCATCGTGGGTCACCGGCACCCCCTGGTTGGAAGCGCGCAGCACCGCTTCGGATTCCGGAATCAACCCCAACAGGTCGATGGCCAGAATCTCGCGAATGTCTTCCAGCGTGAGCATGTCGCCCGAGGTCACACGCGACGGGTTGTAGCGGGTGATCAACAGGTGCTCCTTGACCGGCTCCAGCCCCTGCTCGGCACGTTGGGTTTTCGAGCCCAACAGCCCCAGAATACGATCCGAATCACGTACCGACGACACCTCGGGATTAGTCACCACGATGGCTTCGTCAGCAAAGTACATGGCCAACTGGGCGCCACGCTCGATACCTGCCGGGGAGTCACACAGGATGAAGTCGAAGTCTTCCTTCAACTGCTCCAGGATCTTTTCCACGCCTTCCTGAGTCAGCGCATCCTTGTCGCGGGTTTGCGACGCGGGGAGGATAAACAGGTTCTCTACCCGCTTGTCACGAATCAACGCCTGATTCAGACCAGCTTCTCCCTGGATCACGTTGACCAGATCGTAGACCACGCGACGCTCGCACCCCATGATCAGGTCCAGGTTACGCAGCCCCACATCGAAATCGATCACTACGGTTTTCTTTCCGCGCAGTGCCAGGCCCGTCGAAATCGCCGCAGCGCTGGTAGTTTTACCGACCCCCCCTTTACCAGAGGTCACCACAATAATTTTGGCCAAGAGTCACTTCCTTCTTGAAGTCGTTTATGGCGAGCGCCGTGGCGCTATTCACCTAACGGGAACATCAATGTCGTCAAAAGCGGTACTGTAACGGATCGCGACGGCGGCGTCGCTAGGCAGAAAACATCAGCCTCTGCCCGGCGGTTCAGCCACTCGGCTCAGTCCAAAGGTTTGATATCCAGCTGTTCCGCGATGAAATGCACCTCAGCTGCCCGCCCCAGCAGTTGAGAGTCGATATCTTCCAGACGCTTGTAGTTGCCCGCCACGGACAGTAGCTCGGCTTCCAGTTCCCGGCAGTAGATGCCGGCATCGGTATTGCCATGGATACCTGCCAGGGCACGCCCTCGCAAGGCACCGTAAATATGGATACTGCCTGCCGCCAATACTTCGGCGCCTGCGTTCACCGCGCCAATCACGATCAGGTCGCCTGCGGCAGAGCTTACCTGCTGCCCGGAGCGCACCGTCCCTCTGTAGAGGCGCGTAACCCCCGGCACTTGCGTGGGCTGAAGCGCTTCTTCCTCATCTTCCTGGGTTGGTTCAGTCAGCGGCGCGACGCTTTCCAACGCCCTTGCACGCCCCTCTTCTACCGGGGCAAACCAGCCCAGCCCCAGCGCCCAGGCAGACTGGCGGATCGGCTCGGCGCCTCCGCGTACGGCCACGGGCAACAGCTTGTGATCGCGACATACGGCACAGATACGCTCCAGCGCCAGGTGCGGCTCATCGAGCTTTTCCACACTCAACACAACCGGTGTATGCTGAAAGAACGCGGGTGATTGCGACAACTTGCCTGCCAACTGACGCCGGATGCGCTCCGGATCAGCACTGGTCAACTCCATGACGGTCATCGGCAGCATGCCGCCTTTGAAGGTGAAGGCTATGTCGGCACTGTTGGCGTTGAGGCTCATGGCCGAACTCCATGTCTTGTTCAGGTAAAATAAGGGTAGCGCAATCTCGCGCCTTGGGTTGTGATTGACTGGAAAACTCACAACCATAGGGCAAAGCTAAGCGACAGCGGCGATGACTGCAACCACCTACTCATCGATGGCTGATTTTTTTCATGTTACGCACCTCTTGGCAGGATGATCCATGCACGGACTGTTACGACGCCTGTTCGCTCCTCGGTGGCAACACCCCGATCCCGAGGTGCGTCTCAAGGCACTTCACACGCTGGACCCGCAGCATCCTGAGCAGCGCACCGCGCTTGTCACGCTCGCCCGGGACGACAACGCCGACGTCGCACTGGCCGCTTTGCTGGCGCTGGATGACCTGAAAGGCTTGATGGCAGGCTACTCCGGGCAAGCCGCTAATGAGGCGTGGTTCAACGCGCTTTGCCAGCGACTTGCCGGGGCCGAGGGCCGCACCGACCTCGCCACGCGCCAAACCCTGGTGGCCGAGCTGAGCGACCCACGAGTGTTGAACGCGTTGACTGGCCTAGGCGACAACCTGAGCCTGCGCCTGGCCGCCCTGGAGCGGATTACCGATGAGCAGATACTGGTGGAGCACGCCTGCCATAACAGCGTGGCGGTCGTTCGCCAGCAGGCAGCCGAGCGCATCACCGACGAAGACAACCTCAAGCGCTTGTTGAAAGAAGCCCGGCGCGACCGGCAGGTGGTGCGGCTGGCCAAGGAAAAGCTCACCCAGCGTCGCGACGATGCCGAATGGCTGGCCGATCAGTTGGCTCAACGCGAACACATCCTGACGCAAATGGAAAAGCACGCTCACGCGCCCTGGGAACCACTCTATGGCGGTCGCTTTCGCCACCTCGAGCGGGAATGGCGTCAGTTGGATCACCCGGCCACTGCCGAACAGGAGCAACGCTTCCAGCAGGCCGTACTGGGTTGCCGCAAAACGCTGCAAGACCATGAAGCACAGGAGCAGGCACGCCAGCAAAGCCTGGCAAGAAGAGCCGAAGTAGAGAACACTCGCGATCAGCTCTTGAGCGGGCTCGAAGAAACGCTGGAAGGCCTGACCCACGGCACCGACCTGACGGCTCAGGATATCGATAGCCTGCGCGCCCAGCGACAGCTTCTGGACCAGCGTTGGCAGGCGCTCTCCGATCAACACGCCCCCCATGAGACTGCCCAGCAGCGCTATTTCCATGTGCTGCAGCAGTACGAACACTGCCTGGAGGCCTGGCAGCGCTGGCTGTCGGTACGCAGCGCACTGGAACAAGCGGTGGTACAGCATGACACCACGGCGCTCCGCGCACTGATGACCCAGTGCGACTGGCCTGCCACCTTGACGCCTCCCACCCTGCTGATCCAGGCGCAAAAACAGCTGGCACATACGCCCAAGACCAGCGCCTCACCGCCCTCGGGGCCCTCGTTCGAGGCCCTGGCAGCCGACCTGGACAGCTTCGAGCATCTGCTGGAGCGCGGCCCGTTCAAAAGCGCCAGCCGCCAGCACCAGCGCCTCAAGCCTCTGATAGAAGCGCTGTCCGGCGACGAGGCCCAACCCCTCAAGCGCCGACTCAAGCAGCTAGGCGCCCGACTGGCCGAACTGCGGGACTGGCGCGGCTTCGTGGCAGGCCCCAAACGTGAACAGCTGTGCGCCAGCATCGAGGCCCTGGCCGATGACCAGCACATGGCCGAAGCGGCACTGGACCGCCATCACCGCCAACTGGTCAAGGAGTGGAAAGCGCTGGGAGATGCCGCCGCCAATCGCGAGCAATCCGCACGCTTTCGCCACGCCTCCGACCGGATTCACGAGCGCCTGGCCCCTTGGCGCGCTCAGCTCGACGCCGAGCGCGACGCCAATCTGCGTGGCCGTGAAGCGCTCTGCGAACAGCTCGAAACCCTGTTGGCCCAGCCGGCCGAGGATGCCGACCCGGACGCGCTACGAGAAATTCGTGACAAGGCACGTCTTCAGTGGCGACATTACTCCCCCGTACCACGCGAGCATAGCGAAGCGATTGGCCGACGATTTGGCGCGATTCGCCATCGGCTGCAGGCTCTGATCGATCAGCGTGCGGAGCAGATTGCCAACCAAAAGCGCAATCTGATCGAACAGGTCAATGCTCTGCAAAGCGATGACGCCCAGCCGCTGGAAGCGCGCATTGCGCGCACCAAACAGCTGCAACAGCAGTGGCGAACCCTGGGACGTGCGCCAAAAGGTGAGGAACAGGCCCTCTGGAAAGCCTTCCGCAGCGCCTGCGACCAGCTGTTTGCACAGCGGGAAGCACGCAAGCAGGCCCAAGCCACGCGACAACAGCAGTCCCTGGACCAGTTGCAGGAGATCATCGATGAAATGGAAAGCTGGCAGCCCACCCGCGCCAGCGATACCCGCACCCTCGAGGAGTATCTCTCTCGTATCGAACAGTGGGAACCCCTGCCCAGGCATCGGCGCAGCGAGGGCATGCAGCGCCGTTTGGGCGGCATCGTGCGCGCCAAACGCGAGCGTCTGAACCAGCTGGCCATGACCGAGGCCGTGCATCAATGGCAAGCGCTGATGCCACTCGTCCATGCACACCTGCAGGCCGACCAGCAAGCGTTGCAAGGCGGGCCTGCTGCTGACGTCGAGGTGCCCGACGTGCAGGACAGGCCGCTACCCGAGACCTTTGCACACGCTCATCAACAGCGCAATCAGGCGCGACGAGCACTGCTTGCCGCCGGCACGCCCGCGCAGGATAACGCTCTGGAAGAGTCACTGGCCCGCCTGAGGGTGCATCTTTCGTTGCTGGCGCTAGGAACCGTCAATCAACGTGACGAGCCGCTGCGCCTGGCCATTCAGGTCGAGCGGCTCAACAGCGGTATCCATCAAACGCGCAGCCCCGTCGATGAGCTGAATGACGTCCTGGCCGAGCTGCTCGCACTGGGGCCGTTACCCAGCGAACTGTGGCAGCAAGAAGCGCCTGAAATCGAGCGACTGCTGCAGCGACTGGCCAGACCGCCTCAGCCCTGAATCCCTCCAAAGCAGACGGCACTCACGCAAATGGGAGGCGCATGGCCTCCCGTTTTTCACATCGCTCTTGTGAAGCGTCGTGCCTGACAGCAGGGCTTAGCCCATGAACTGACCGCCGTTGATGTCGATATTGGCGCCGGTAATGAACCCTGACTCCTTGTCCGCCAGGAACGCCACCAGGCGACCAATCTCTTCAGGTGTGCCGTAGCGCTTCACCGGAATGGTTTCGCGGATCGCCTCGCGCACCGGCTCGGGTATCTTCATGATCATATCAGTGGCGATATAGCCCGGCGACACGGTATTGACCGTAATCCCCTTGGTGGCCGTTTCCTGCGCCAGCGACATGGTCAAACCATGCATACCGGCCTTGGCCGCCGCATAGTTCACCTGGCCAAACTGGCCTTTACGTCCATTGATGGAAGAGATGTTGATGATCCGGCCGTAGCCATTCTCCAGCATCATCTCGATCACGCTGCGACACGTGTTGAATACCGTATTGAGGTTGGTATCAATGACTTGATACCACTGTTCGTAGGACATCTTTTTCATGGTGCCATCGCGAGTGATACCGGCACAGTTGACCAGCACACTGATGGGCCCATGCTTTTCGTGGATCTCGCGGGCACCTTCGACACAGGCATTGTGGTCGGACAAATCCACACCGGACAATGCAATGTTGTCATAGCCATCGGCCTGCTGCGCTTCCAGCCACGTCTTGGCCTTGTCAGGGTTGTGATACCCCGCCACTACCAAATAACCCGCATCTGCCAACGCGCGGCAGATTGCCGTTCCGATTCCACCAGTTCCACCAGTTACCCAGGCGACGGGGGCTTGATTGGCCATTGACTACCTCCCTGATATGACAAATGGCTTGGACTGTAAGCACTGTTATGGCGTCGCAAGCCACTTTGAATAAGCGCCTTCACGCTTTTTTCACTTACAGCACGCCGCGTGAATGTACAGACGGCCTGCTGACAGCATGCTTTTTATTATGCCTATTGAAAGCATAGCTATACTCTGGCCATGTTGCAGCACGATGACCATGACCGCCAGCATAAAAGCGTTTTATCGAAGGGGTTGACTTAGCGATAAAAATGCGTAGAATACGCCACACGTTGATGCGGGGTGGAGCAGTCTGGTAGCTCGTCGGGCTCATAACCCGAAGGTCATCGGTTCAAATCCGGTCCCCGCTACCAATATTTTGAAAGGCAGATCAGTTACTTACTGATCTGCCTTTTTTGTTGCCTGTCATTTCAAAAAGCTCTGTGCCCAAATTGTGCCCACACCGTGCCCAGGGTATTGGAACGTAAGGACCGTATCGAGGCGTTTCTGAATGCACCCGCCAGCGTGACCTACCACCACGCCTATGCAGGTGGGTTGCTAGAGCATTCGCTGAACGTCGCGAATAATGCTGTTGCCATGCTGCGCTTAAATGAGCCAGCTATGCCGCGCCTGATGCAGGAAACGTGCTTTGTAGCGGGGCTGTTGCACGATATTGGTAAGACGACTCGAAAGGCAAGCCTAACGGCTAACGCGGCGTGGAAGCTCTGTAGCCACGATGCGTTTACGCTAGAAGCGTGTGCCTATGGCCTTGCCTATTTAGACCAACATGAGCCTGATATTGCGATGACCTTACGCCATATCTGGACATGCGCTTCCCCGGGCGCGCGTTATGGCCAGCCAGCCGCCATGACACTTGCTCGTTACATTCGTGATGCAGATGGGCAAAGCGCCATGACAGATAACCAACAGCGTGCGTTTCGTAGCAAAAGCCAGTGGGGCTTTAGCCGGATTGGGCAAAACGTTTTCTGGCGGCCAGAGACACCTATGTTGCAGGCACAATAGCGCTAGAGAGTAGAAGCATTAGCCTGCCGCCGACGCTAACGCGTGGCGGCTTTTTTTATGCCTTACTTCGTCTGTCTTACAAACCCTAGGCGGGTCTACTGCTCATGCAGTGGTTCTCTTTTGACGGGTTTTCTTCGCTGGCTTCGATGCCGCCCGCTCCGCCTTGATCCGCGCCAGCAACGCCGCCGCACTGTTCTCCCCGCTGATCAGCTCCGGGTTGTCCTTGCGCCATTGCTCGGTGAGTTCGCCCCGGAAGGCCTTGGCCAGGATGGACTGGGTGAGGCTGTTGACGCGGGCCAGGGCGTTGTTGACCTGTTGCTCGATGCGGTCGGCGTGGGCGAAGAGTTGGTCTACTCGGCGGACGATTTCGGTTTGTTCCTCGAATGGTGGTAGTGGAAAGTCCATTGACTGCACTACTCGTTTATTCAGCGCTTTTTGGTTATTTCCGCCGCCAATCCGTCGGGTTTCTTCATACTGCTGGGTAAGGTAGTGATAGAGATAATCTGGAATCACGAACTCTTGTGGTACGCGCAACGCAGCGGTGTTTTGATTGTGGCAAGCGGGTATATCCGATATAGCTACCTGACCGCGCGTGCGTCCTTGGCCGATCATTGCGAGCATGATCGTTCCTGGGGGATGTATCGTTGTGGATGCGTTTGAAAGTCCGGTTTCAGTGATAGTCTCTTTCGTTGACGTAATCCTGCAAAAGGCAACCTCTGAACTGCTCACCCAGGGAATGTCCCCATTCCAATAATCCTCGCGACCTCGGCTTGGCGTTGATCCTACAAAGACGTTAAAAACTTGCCCAATACTTGTCATCAGCCAACTATCTGGGAGCTTGGGCCCAAAGTTAGGAGTCGCCGGTTCGGGTGCCGAGTATTTCTTGCCTGTGGTACGGCTTTGCTCTAGCCAATACTGTCGGATTTCAGCGGGGTCTGGGTGCTGGCTGTTAGGATTATGATTCCGCCACTCCTCCGTCAACCGCCCACTCACCGCCGCAGCCAGCACGGACTGACGGAAGCGTTTCAGGATTTGCGGGATGCGTTCGAGGCGGGCTTTGGTGTTTTCCACCTGGGCCAGCAGGGTGTCGAGTTTGTCGGCGATGACTTTTTGTTCGGCGAGGGGTGCAAGCGGGATCTGGATTTCATCAAAGTGCGACGGTTTCAGATTGTTGATATTTGCACCAGCCGAAAGTGAGGAGATTCGGTTTCTATATTCCAGAGAGTGTGTAAACCAAGCCAAGTAGGTTGGAATAATCTTCGACACAGGTCTCAGAACACCGCAGAAGGCACCAAAGCTGCCATCAAAATTCTCTTTTATTCTTGCGGTCTTGCCGACTACGGCTTTGCTTCCGCTGGACATTGCCACCACGATATCGCCTTTGAGCAGCCGTTGATGCGGCTTTACCAAATCGGAAGGCACATACACCAGATCCTTTGCGATGACATTCCCGCCTTGGATGTTGTTCGCTCTCAAAATGGCGAGGGAACCGGTAAACGGCTGATTAGAGGCTTGGGCCTTCTTGTATGTCACTCCTCTAATGATGGTGGTGACATCGCTGAGCGTTGATGAGGACCATTGAGGGGGCATTGAGCTTACTGTCATTTCACGCTCCCACTGATGGCCTCTGTTATTAGCACCCTCGCCCCATCAGCCTCCTCCTCAGCCCCCAACTCCCGCATCAACGCATCCAGCTCGCCCAGCGCCTGAACCAGTTCCCCCATGGCCTCACCCGCCAACACACTCGGCTCCGGCAGGTTGGCGGCATCCACACTGTCACTATCCTTCAGCCAGGAAATATCCAGTGAGTCGCCCTTGTGCTCGGCAATCCACTGGCGGCTGAAGCTGCGCCAGCGGCTGTGGCCGAGAATTGCTCCTGCATTCTCGGCACTTCCGCCATCCCTGGCGGTCGGGCAGCGTGGGTCGATGCCTGCGTTTTCGTCGCTGTGTTCCGGCAGTTCGATGTTTTCGGAATGGAAGCTGTATTCGCCCTCTTTGCGTTCGCTGAGCACTTTTGTGAAGGCTTCGCCAGTCGCTCCCGGCGTCCTGCCTCCCGCGACATTTGCACTTCCCTGTGCGGCATACACCGCTTCAAACGGCTTCAGGTGTGGGTCGCCAAAGGGGGTGCGTTTGCCGAAGCTGGGCATGTTGGTACGCAGGTCGTAGACCCAGACGTGTTCCGTGCAGTTCTCTTCCTGGTATTTGTCCTTGGCGCTGCCTTTGGTGAAAAACAGTACGTTGGTCTTCACGCCCTGGGCGTAGAAGATGCCGGTGGGCAGGCGCAGGATGGTGTGCAGGTTGCACTTGTTCATCAGGTCCCGGCGCACGTCGGTGCCCACGCCGGCTTCGAACAGCACGTTGTCCGGCAGCACCACAGCGGCGCGGCCACCGGGTTTGAGGTTGCGGTAGATGTGCTGCAAAAAGGCCAGCTGTTTGTTGCTGGTTTTGTAGGTCAGGTCGTCCCGGGTGATGCTGGCGTCGCCGCCCTTGCTGGTGCCAAAGGGCGGGTTGGCGAGAATCACGTCGGCCTTTTCCAGTCCGGCGCCGGTCTGGCCCAGGGCGTTGCCCAGGTGCACTACGCCTTCGGCGTCCCCTTCCATGCCGTGCAGCAGGCAGTTCATCAGCGCCAGGCGGCGGGTGCCGGGCACCAGTTCGATGCCCACGTAGGCCTTGGTGGTCTGAAAGGTTTTCGCTTCGGCCTTCAGCTCGTACAGGTCATCGGTCTGGCTTTTGATGTATTCGTGGGCGGCAATCAGAAAGCCTGCGGTGCCCGCGGCCGGGTCCTGGATGCGCTCACCCGGTTGCGGCTTCAGGCAGCGCACCATGGTGTTGATCAGGGCGCGGGGCGTGAAGTACTGGCCGGCACCGGACTTGGTTTCGTTGGCGTTCTTTTCCAGAAGGCCTTCGTACAGGTCGCCCAGGCCGTCTTTCTGGGCGCTGAACCAGTCAATCTGGTCCAGGGTTTTGATCATCTGTTCCAGATGGCGCGGCTCCCGCAGGCGGGTCTGGGCATCGGCGTAGATGGCGCTGATCAGCGGGTCGTCGTGTACCAGATTGCCGTCGCCGTCGTTGCCGGTGGACAGGCTGAGCAGGATGCGTTTGTAGTCGTTCAGCAGGTTGATGCCGGATTTGCCGTTCAGGTCGGTCCAGCGGCAGCCTTCCGGCAGCGGATGCTTTTTCAGGGTGCCGGCTTCGGTGTTCTCGTGCACCATCTTGATGAACAGCAGCAGCACCAGTTCGGTGACGTAGTCCGAGTAGTTGATGCCGTCGTCCCGCAGCACGTCGCAGAGGTTCCAGAGTTTTTGGACGATGTCGTTGTTGGTCATGTGTGTTCTCAAGGTTGCTGAATTCAGTGGTAAGGCTGAAGCTCGTTGCTATCGCTGGTCATCAGGCGTAGCAGGCGCGGATTGAGGAACAGCTTTTCGTTGCCTGCTGTTTTCTCCTGCAGTACGCCAATCTCGACCAGCTGTTTCAGGTAACTGGATGCTGTCTGCCGTTTGGCGATGTCTTTTTCTACCAGGTTGCTGATGCGGCAATAGGGCTGCTCAAAAATGGTCTGGACCAGTTCGTGGCTGTAGATCTTGGGCAGCGCTTGTCTGACATGGTCTTCAGTTTCAGTAATGAGCTTTCTCATGGCGGCGATCTTGGCGCAGGTCCAGGACGATACCTGCTCCACGCCGTTAAGCATAAAGATAATCCACTCCTGCCACTCACCGGTGCGGGTAACCTGGGTCAGTAGGCGGTAGTAATCGTTTTTGTGCTGAACTATGTAGCGGCTCAGGTAGAGTATGGGCAGGGTGAGTAGCCGCTGTTCGATCAGGTAAAGCACATTGACGATACGGCCGGTTCGTCCATTGCCGTCGTGGAACGGATGAATGGCTTCGAACTGGTAATGGCTGATGGCCATTTTGATCAGTGGGTCCGTGTCGTCGTCTGCATGCAGATAGTTTTCCCAGTTGGTGAGCAGGTTGCGAATAACCTCTTCACCAACCGGTGGGGTGTAGATGGTTTCACCGGTTGCCTGATTGCCAATGATGGTCCCGGGCACCTTACGTACATCCATATCCACGCCTTTCAGCGTGCTGCACACCTCTATAGCGGTGCTCGCGCACAGTGGTTTGCGCTGAAGATGGACGAAGCCCTCATAAAGGGCTGTGCGATATCGGAGCGCTTCTTTGGTGGCCGGATCGGCCCCCTGATCTTCCTGCGAAAACTGAAACAGTTTGTCGGTGGTGGTGACGATGTTCTCGATCTCGGAACTGTCTTTGGCTTCCAGCAGTGGCAGAAGGTTTATCAGCAGTGATTGATTCGGAATCAGTTCACCTGCCTGTTTAAGCTCAGCCAGAGCGGCCCGGGCGGGAATGCAGGCTTTGAGGATGCCCAGAGTCTCGGTCACTTCTTTGGCAGGCGGAAGCGGCGGTAACTGGTTGTAAGGCTGATCCGGTCGCCAGGCCATGTTTAAATTCCTTGAAAATTTCGACAATGGTGTGTGTTTTGCGCAGTCTATGTTTATGCGGTAAACATAGCAATGATCTGTGTCGAAAAAATACTGAAAAATCGACACAGGTTAAACCTATGTCGATTCCATAAACATGGCATTCTCAAGCACTCCGCTCCGGCCACATCGCCTCGTTCAATTCCTCCAGCACGGTATCCAGCTGCTCTCCCAGCACCTTGTTCATCTGCTTCGCCCCGCCATCGTCGGCAAAGCGATGGTTTACAAACTCCCGGTCGATGATCACTTCGTGCACCAGCTGCTTGGCCAGGCGTTCCAGCCATTTGCGCTGGTTTGGGGTCCAGCTGTGCTGGGTGTAGATTCGGTCCATGGCTTCGGCCACGCGCTGTTCGAAAGGAACCAGCGGCTCGCCCAGGGCGGCGCGGCGGATGTAGCCGATGATGCTGGCAGCGATGTCTTTGTTGGTCTGGTTGCGCACGGCGCTTTGCAGGCGGGCTTCGGAGTAACCGTGGTTGTCCAGCAGCAGTTTTACTTCCCGTAGCTGTTCGCGGGTGAGGTCACGGGGTTTGTTGACCACCACGGCCAGCGCGGCGGACTGGTTGAGTTGTTGTTTGATGAACTCGTTGAAGCTGTCCAGGTAGTCTTCCGGCTTGTCATGCTCGCCGTAGCTCTGGATACGTTCGCGGATTTCGTCGTCGTGGTCGGAGATCAACGGCATGTAGTCGCTGCCAACCAAGGATTTCACCTCTGCTAACTGGCCCAGCAGGCCGCTGTGCTGCTTGATGAACTCGGAGGCCTGGCGGGGGCCGAGCTGGTGCAGGTGGGTGTGCAGGGATTTGGGTTCCACACCCCAGCTCTGGTGCAGTTCGTCCAGTTTCTGTTTCAGTTCGGGGCGGTTCTCGGCTTTGTTGTCGGCCTTGCGCAGCACTCGCATAAGTTTCTGGCTGAGCTGGCTGAGTACCACATCGGCCTGGCTTTCATCGGGTTGTTCACCGGGGCTGTTGAGGGCCTTTTCCAGTTGCTCGTCGTCGGTGAGCTCGTCCACCAGTTGTTCCAGGGTGATGTTGGGGTCTTTCACCAAGGGCTTCATGGTGTTCACATCCTGCAGGGCAGCGTAGATGTCCACCGGGTCGTAGATGCGGAACACGGTTTTGCCGATCTCGTCGCAGCGGCGGGTGGCGCGGCCGATCATCTGTTCATACAGGATGCGTGAGCGCACGCGGCGCATGAACACCAGGTTGCAGATGCGCGGTACGTCGATGCCGGTGGTGAGCAGGTCCACGGTGATGGCGATGTTGGGGTAGCGTTCGTTCTTGTAGCGGCGGATAAGCTGGTCCACCTTGTCGCTCTGGCCGGTGATCTTGGCCACGGCGGCTTCGTTGTACTGGCCGTTGTAGAGATCCTTGAAGGCATCGTCCAGCAGGCGTTTGACCATATCCGCGTGCAGGTCGGTGGCGCAGAAAATCATGGTCTTCTCATCACCAAACGGGTCCAGCTCCTGTACCAGCTGTTCGCAGATCACCCGGTTGAAGTTCTCGTTGATCACCCGGCGGTTGAAGGCCTCGACCTCGAAGGTGAGCTCGTCTTCCAGCTCGGTGGTGTCCACTTCTTTGGTCTGGGTATTTAGCACGGTGACGGAATCGCCTTTCTCAAAGGTGATGCCGTTTTTGGTGAGCAGGGTTTCGTAACGTATGGGCGGTTCATGATCGATCAGCCAGTCATCCGCCACGGCTTCCCGGTAGGAGTAGGTGTACACCGGTTTGCCGAAGATTTCGCTGGTGTGCTTGGCCGGGGTGGCGGTGAGGCCGATTTTCACCGCATCGAAGTAATCCAGTACCCGGCGGTAGCTGGACAGGTACTGGCTGGTGTCCCGCAGGGCCAGTTCGCCTTCGGTCATTTCCTGGTCCAGGGTGTAACCCCGGTGGGCTTCGTCGATGATGATGCAGTCGAACTGGTCGATAGGCGGCGGGTTGTCGCTCATAAAGATACGTTTCACCATGGCCTGCACGGTGGCCACCTGAATGCGGGTTTCCGCTTCAGCGGCCATGTCGCCCAGCTCGGCAACGTTGTAGATCTTGCTGAGGGTGTGGTTCTGTTCCAGCGGTGCTTCGTTGAAGGCGTCGATGGCTTGCTGGCCCAGTGCGGTGCGGTCTACCAGAAACAGGATGCGGTGAAAGCGTTCGGCTTTCAGGAAACGGTACATCAACCCGATGATGGTGCGGGTTTTACCGGTGCCGGTGGCCATGGCCAGCAGCGCGGTGCGCACGCCACGGGCCAGTGCGTGTTCGGTGGCGACAATGGCGTTTTGTTGGTAATCCCGCAGTTTCAGGTAGCCGAAAGGCTCTTCCTTTAACAGCTTCTCGGCGTTTTCCTTGTCCCTTTCCAGCAAATCCAGCAGGCCGCCCGGGGTGTGGAACTGCGGCAGTGCCCGGCGCAGGTTGCTGGGTTCGCGCACATCCCGGAACCAGGTGCCGGACTGTTCCGCCAGTTGCGGAATATAGGGTCGACCGTTGCAGGAATACACAAAGGGCACGTGGTAATGGCCGCTTTCATCGGCAGGCCAGGCGATGGTACGGCCCATCAGTTCCCAGGCGCCGACTAAGGGTGCGTCTACCTTGAAGCCTTTGCTGTAACGTTCGGCCTGGCGGATTTTGCCGGCGACGTTGGTGTTCTCTTTCTTGGCCTCTACCACTGCGATGGGCGTAAGGCCTGCAAATAGCACGTAATCGGCCCGGCCCTTCTTGCCATTGTGATTGGTGGGCCATTCGGCAATCGCGCGATAGGTGCCTTTCTCCGGGCGGGCGCCTTTCTGGAAGGTGATGTCCTGGCTGTCTGCTTCCCAACCGGCGTCCTGCAATTGCTGGTCGATGAGAATGCGGGTGAGTTCTTCGTTCAGTACCAGAGTATCCGTGGCGGCCTTGGTTTGCTTGGCCACCTGCTGGCGCTGTTGATTAACGGTTTGTTCGCCCTGCTCCGTGAGCTTCTGTTGCAGCGCTTTGATCTTTTGCTCGTAGGCCTGCTGCTGTTGGCTCAGGGCCTGTTCGTGCTGGCGGGCCTGTTCCGCCAAAGCGCGGGATTCTTCGTCCATGGCCACGGCCAGGGCTTCGTATTCCGCCTTCTCTTTTTCGATCAGCTGGCTGAGCTGCTGGCTGCCCTCCAGCGCCATGTTGGCGTGTTGCAGATCGTGGCGGAGTTTTTCGATGTCGCTCTGGAGCTGGCGTAGCTGGGCGCTGGGGTCGGCGGGCGGTACGAAGGGGCCGGGTTTGAAGCTGGCACCGGCTTTGCCAAAAGAACGGTGAAACCAGATGGCCAGGGCCCGTGCCACTTTCAGGCCATCCATGGCTTCTTTGTGTTGGGTGCGGAACTGGTGAGTGGCTTTGTTGCCTTCAATCCGCAGGATATGGAACAACTCTTTGATCTGCGGTTCCAGCCGCAATTCCCGGTTCAGGCGGTAAAGAAGCTCCGACTGGCTGGTTTGTTCGTCACATTCGATACCGGAGAGCGCAGCCAGATGTTGAGCAAGCGCTTCGCCTAGCTGGCGGAGTTTGATAAGGGTAGTGTTAGGGTCGCTGGAGAAAGCCCCCTCAGCAGCGGATGCCAACTGCACAAAAAGCGCGTCATGCTCGGCTAGGAAACTAAAATTTGTTGAGATTTGGTCGCTGACTCGCACAAACGGCTCCATGTCATCTGCATTTAGCACTTGCTAAGAAAGATTCAGCTTTCAGCATTATGCTACTAATCAATGGACTTTATCAGGGTGGTGCGAAATGACCACCCATAACGCAGCTAAATATACAGAACACTTAATTCATCAGCAGTGCTGCAGGGACAAACCAACCCATAGTTAATGGCGTCACCAAAACATCGTTAGCAACCTGAAAGAGTCGCCACAGCGCCACCTATCTGTTAGCGCATGTGGACGGGTTCAGGGACCTGCGCCAGTTCGCCCTTCACCGAGTGAAGCTGGCAACATTAAGTCATCAGCCCTGGCAGGCGCAGCACGATTTTGACATCGATGAGTACATCCAGGGCGGTGCGTTTGGATACCGTCAGGGGCCAAGCGATGTGGTTCTGGAAGCTGACATTACCAGATCCGTAGCGTGGCTATTACAGGAAACACCGCTGTCAGACAAACAGTCGATAGAAGCATTGCCGGGCACTGACAGTTGGTATCGGCTAACCGCCCATGTACCGGATGACCAACAAACTCTGTGGTGGCTGATGGGCATGGGGCCAAATATCAAGGTCCTTGCTCCTGATGTGTGGCAAGAAACGATCAAAACCAACGCAGAACAGATGCTGGCACATTACGCCACCGAACACTCTGCACCGTCATGAACAGCTTTTACTCCCAGGTTCTGACATACATGTTTTCCGCATGCGGAAAAAGCCACGACTTATCGTTTCTACACAAAGGAGGGTTACCATGCTCTATTTTGCTTACGGCTCCAACATGGCTACCCAGCGTTTAACAGATCGCCATGCGCGCGAGACGGCGTTATACGCGACGACAGAGCTCACTATGGAGGCTGTCTAATGGATAACGATACGCGCTTGATCGATTTTTACAGTGGCGAAGGCCTGGACCATAAAGGTCGGCGTCTAGAGGATATTTGGGCGCTGTCGTCCTTTTGGCTAGAACACACCCACGACTATATTCAGTGGCTGTTCCCTATTCCTGAGGCGGGCAGGTTTAACGGCTTTGCGCCCCTTTTAACACCCACCGTGCAAGCTGCCTTTCAAGAAAGCGATGTTATGCGCCAGCACCAGCAGCAATCGCTAACGGTGATGCTTGATTTTTTTGGCCTCGCCCGGGATGGAAACGGCATCGTTGCTCAACCAACGTTAGCGATACCGACGCACATCTGGCTGAAAGCCGGTGGCCATAACCATTTACGCATCACGCGTATCATTCGGTCACTGGCGCTGTGTCATCAGCCAGGCCTCGCACGCACTTTTCAGCAAGCCGTCATCGAGATTGGCACCCAGCAGGGGATGGTCGCTGATACGTCCATCCAATATTGGCGGGAGGCGCTTTAGACCAGCTTAAACGGCTCAATGTCTCTAAAGATGCCTGTTGGGGTCATGTCACGGCGAAGCGTAAACACCTCAACAGCTGCCACCGGATCGACCTGCTCTAGCAGATCAAAGTGGATTCGTTTCCACTGAGTCCGGGTGACCTTGATACTGTATAGGTACTGATCGCGTGTACCGCCTGTAGTGGGATCGACCACCTGACGATACCCGGATACCCGAGCTTCTTGAACAGAGGGCAAACGTACAAACACGGCACCAAGCACACGAAAGGCAATGCCATGAACATGGTCTCGATGCAGTTTCCTCTGCCGTGTAGCACTCTTCTTTCGAGGATCGGCTTTTTTGTGCGCATCACTTATGCAGCCAACGTTTTATTTCCAACGCATTGCTTGAATCCTCCACCTCACGCCTGCATATCCAAGGGTAATCCCTTTTTCACGCGATGCAGAGTTTACCCATGTCGATTATCGATCCCCGCACCGGCAACCCTTTGACGGCCGACCCCGCGACCAGCAAGAGCACTGCTGCACAGGGCGAGCGCCCCTCCGTTACTCGCGAAGAGGTCATTATCGAGCTGAACGCGGGCAATATTCAGCAGGTGTTGGAAGCGTCCATGCAGGTACCTGTGCTACTGGATTGCTGGGCTCCCTGGTGCGAGCCGTGCAAAAACCTGATGCCGGTGCTCGAGAAGCTGGCCGTCGAGTATGCCGGGGCATTTCTGCTGGCCACGCTGGACGTGGAAGCCAACCCGGAAATTGCCAGCCAGCTTGGCGTGCGCTCGGTGCCAGACGTAAAACTGGTAAGCCAGGGGGGCCTGGTGGATAGCTTTCAGGGGGCGTTGCCAGAGAAAGAAGTCCGCGAGTGGCTCAATCGCTACTTCCCTGCCCCCGGTAACGCACCGCCCAGCCCTGAAGAGCAGGCAGAGGAAGCCTTGGGCGCCGGCGACGCCGCTGGCGCACGGGAGATCTACCAAACGCTGATGGGCCAATATCCCGAGCACTACGCGTATCAGGTAGGTTTGGCCAAAGCGCTGGTCGCTGAAGGCCGTGGTGACGAAGCGCGCAGTGTGTTGGACAATTTGCCGCCAGAGGAGCGCGATGCGGCACCGGCCCGTGGCGTGCGCGCCAGCATCGAGTTCAGCGAGCAGGCGCTTTCAACCGAAGAGATCGCCGCGCTGGGTGATCGTACGGACAGCGAAGCGCAGTACCAGCGGGCGCTGCGCCAGGTGGCCGATGGCCAGTACGACGCAGGCCTGGAAGCCCTGCTAACGCTGATGAAGCAGGACCGCGCCTATAACGACGACGCGGCCCGCAAAACGCTACTGCAGGTGTTCGATGCGCTGGGAGCCGACCACCCGTTGACGGTCACCTACCGCCGCAAGCTGTTTGCCCTACTTTATTGATGCTGCACAGTCGGCACAGCGCATCACGCGTTTAACAGCGTATCCATGCGTGACAACGCCGCTTCCAGCTGGGAAGCGGTGGTGCCAAAATTGAGGCGCACGAACCCCGGGCAACCAAAAGCCGCACCGTCCGATAGCGCCACGCCTGCCTGCTCCAACAGCACCTGAGCGGGCGACGCCCCCAGTCCCGCCTCACGCATATCCAGCCACGCCAGATAGGTGGACTCTGGCGCGCTCATCGAGACACCCGGCCACGTGGCCACGCGTGCTTCCAGCGTTGCCACGTGGCTGCGTAGCACCTCCAGCAACGCCTGCCGCCACGGCTCCCCGTCACGGTAGGCGGCCTCGGCAGCCACCAGGCCCAGTACATTGCCATCGGGCAAGAACCCTTTGGTGGCCGTGGCAAAGCGCTCTCTCAGTTCGGCATCGGCGATGACGGCACAGGCGCTGGTCAACCCGGCCAGGTTGAAGGTTTTGGACGGTGCCCACAGCGTGATGGTGCGCTTGGCCAGGGTGGGAAACATGGCCGCCAACGGGCGATGCGTGTCGCCCTCTCTCAATAGCAGGTCACAGTGCAGTTCATCCGAGACTACCCACAGGTCATGGCGCTCCACCAACGCTGCCAGGGCCGCCAGTTCTTCTGTGGACCAGACGCGCCCCGTGGGGTTGTGGGGATGGCACCATAGCAGCAGCCGCGTTTGTGGGGTCATGGCCGCTTCCAGCGCGGCAATATCCAGTGTCCAGGGCTCGCCAGGGGCGGCGGGCTCGGCTAACATCGCCTGCTGTGCCACGCGCCCCGTACGGGCAGCCACCGCCATGAAGGGGGGATAGATCGGGGCGACCGTCAAGATGCCTTCGCCTGGCTGGGTCAGCGCCATGGCGGCAAA
The DNA here is from genome assembly GCF_050709225.1 of Halomonas sp. KM007. Taxonomy (NCBI): domain Bacteria; kingdom Pseudomonadati; phylum Pseudomonadota; class Gammaproteobacteria; order Oceanospirillales; family Halomonadaceae; genus Halomonas; species Halomonas sp. KM007. The sequence goes on from NZ_CP136131.1 coordinate 1,410,547, forward strand.
GTGCAGCGCCGGCACCACGCCTGGCAGCCACTGCTGCCAGCTCGGCTCAATCGTCCAGCCATAGTGCTGGGCGCTCCATTGGCAGAGGGCATCGGTCAAACTGGTGGGCACTTCGCCGTACCCATAGACGCCGTGTTCGACCCGTGCCTGAAGCGCGTCTATGACGGCAGGGGGTGAGCGAAAGTCCATGTCGGCCACCCACAGCGGCAACACGTCAGCACCAAAGCGGTGCCATTTTTGGGATGCATAACCTCCGGCAGGCGCGCGTCGCTCAACAGGCGTGGCAAAATCGAATGCCATGATCGGTCTCACTTATGTTTACGAGGTAGTCACGCAGCATGCCGCAAGATGACTTTTATACCAAGGTGCGTACAGGACTCCCGGCACTGCTGCGTCAGTGGCTGTCGCTAGGCAGGGCTGATGTCGATCAGTTGGCGCTGATTCTGGCGGAAACGGCACGGGTAGCCAAATTGGGCACGCCGGAGTCGACTCCCAACGGCGCCACGCTCCGGCAGTGGTGCGAGGAAAGCACTGCTGAAATACCGCGCTGGGCGCCTCGTACGGCGGTGTTTCTGCTCAACCAGATGCCTGCCCGCCCTGCGCCACAAAGCGAAGAAGAAGCGTGCGCCTGGGCCTACTGCTGGCTGCGCAATCGTGACTTCGTGTCGCTGAACGATGCCCACGCCGCACTGCCCGAGCATCTCAAGGCACCGCTCGAGCAAGCGCTGGAAGCGGCCTGGCAGGACCAGCAGGGGCTGCGCCTGGTTTAGGCTCCGGATGAACACGGGTTCAGCGGCGTTTACGCACCGGCGATTTGGGCTTGAAACCTGCTGGCTTGGTGGCCAGCCACGTCACGAAGTCGTGAATCTCCGGGTCTGCTTGCAGCGCTTCCAGGCTGGCAAAGCGGTCGGCCAATTCACGCTCGCTATACAGGCGATGAACATGCTTATGGCAGGCGTGGCAGATCCAGACGATCGCCGTCAGCCGCTCTTCACGGCTATGCCGCTTCTGGTAACGCGGCTTGTCATGCAGCGTGCGGGGGATCAGGTGGTGCCTGGTCAGTGAGGTGTCGCGCTGACATAGCTCACAGCACGTCGGCCTGGGGGGCGGTGAAAGCGCATGCTTTTTTGAGGGGGTCGTCCGCGTCACGGTCTGGAGCCTCGCACGTTTGTCGCACCACTAAGAAATCACATAATAAAGCAAGGAAAACGCCGCATGATAGAAGTTCCGCTCACCTGGCAGCTGGCCAAACTGGGGCTGTCAGTCAGCATGGTATTAGGGTTGGGCGCGGTCGCCGTCCGCGCTAGCCCACGCCTGGCCGGTTTGCTTTCGGGCTACCCCCTGGGCACGGCACTGGCGCTGTTTTTCATTGGCCTGGAAATCTCTACGGATTTTGCCAGCGCAAGCGCCGTTCATACCCTGGCAGGCTTTACCGCCACCATGGCCCTTGGGGCTGGTTATATCGTGGCGGGTCGCCGCCCCGGCATGCCGGGCGTACTCGGCGGTGTACTGGGCGGTTTCGCTGCCTGGCTGGCCGTCAGTACGCTGCTGGCACAGTTCAGCTTTACGCGGGTCACCGGGACACTGGTCACGCTGTGCGCCATCGTGCTGTTCAGCTGGCTATTTCGTGCGGTGCCCGATGTCAAAAGCTCGGCCGGAAAGGCATTTTCCTGGTCAGCATTATTGGCACGCGCCACGCTGGCCACCGTCATCATCTTCACCATCACCCGGATCGCCCACTGGGTTCCACCGGAGTGGGCGGGGACTCTGGCCGCGTTTCCTGTCACCATGCTGCCCTTTTTACTCATCCTGCACTTGAACCACGGCCATGCGCCCGTGGCCACGGTCATCAAGCACTACCCCATGGGCCTGGGCTCACTGCTGTGCTATACGTTATGCGTTTCCTATACCTACGACACGCTGGGACTTTTCTGGGGCACGCTGGCCGGGTTTGCCGTGGCGACGCTCTGGCTGCTGGGCTGGATGCAGCTCACTGCCTGGTATCATCGACGCCGCGCTTGACCAAGCGCTCGCTTGGGTGAATGCTGACAAGGTATTTTGACACCTCCATAACAAGGATAAAGCGATGTTTACACGTATCATCGAGCCAGCCTTTTACGATACTGACGCTCTGGGCCATATCAACAATACCCGCCTGCCCGCCTGGTTCGAGCTGGCGCGTAATGATCTTTTCAAGCTCTTCACCCCTGATTTGAATCCACGCCAGTGGCGGCTGATCATGGCGCGCATGGAGATCGATTATCGCGCTGAGCTGTTTTATGGCCACGATATCGAAATACGTACCTACCTGACTCGGCTGGGCAACAGCTCCTTCACCGTGACCCAGGAAGCACGCCAACGCGAAACGTTGACGAACCTGGGACACACGGTCATGGTGCATTATGACCATCATGCCAAGCGTGCCGTCCCCCTCGAAGGAGAGCTGCGTCGGGCACTTTCCACACACTTAGTCACCGAGCCCGCACCAGCCTGATCGACATGGGCCACCCAAGGCGGGGCATCAGGAGTCCTTATGGCTATCCGCTACAATCTCTGGATTGATCCCGACAATACGGCGCAGCACCGCGCCGTCGAGGCCGACCTGGAGCGCTATTTCATGGAGCGTTTTGCCGATTACCCGCACATCCGCTTGTTTGGCGCAGACCCCTACGATTATGATGCCCCGTTCAATCGGCTCTACGATGCGCTGATGGCCCGAGCGGCGGAGTACTGCGAAGAGAAGTGGCGCTACGTGGCGTCACCGGAGCAGTTGAACCGCTGCTTTTTCAGAGCCGTAGGCCGTTCGACCAAATTCGTTCAAGACGATCAACAGTGAGACCCCTCAGCAATGGTTATTCGTACCGACCAAGCACCCGACGAACGCCAACTGGCGATTATCACCCAGCAGCTCGGGCGTGCCCCACGCGGTATCGAAGCCGTTGCAGCCACCGATGCGCATGGCACCCCTCTCGTGCTGCGCATGGCCCCCATCGTTGACGACAAACCGTTTCCTACCCTGTACTGGCTCTGCTCGGATCTGCTCAAGATCGAGATATCGCGTATCGAGGCCGTGGGCGTCATCAAGTCGCTGGAACAGCGCCTGCAGGAAGAGCCCGAGTTTCTCGCCGCCTATCGACAAAGCCATGAAGATTACGTGGCCACGCGTTGGCATTTCATGAGCGAGGCCCAGCGGGAAGAGGTCGCACGACTGGGTTACACCGATGTGCTCACCGAGCGCGGCGTTGGCGGCATCAGCAACTGGCAACAGGTACGCTGCCTGCACACCCAGTACGCACACCACTTGTGCGGCCACAATGTGATCGGCCAGTGGATGGATGAGCATTACGACGTTCAACGCTGTCTGGCTTGAGTCGACAGCGGCACCCCGCCCCTCCCCGTTTACGATAAGGACTCGTTATCATGTCTCGTATTTGTGTCTACCTCGGTTCCCGTGAAGGCAGCAGCCCCGCTTTTCGTCACGCGGCCCATACGCTGGGAAGCGCACTGGCCCAGCGCGGTCATACCCTGGTATACGGCGGCGCACGGATAGGTCTGATGGGGGCGTTGGCCAATGCAGCGCTGGATGCTGGCGGTGACGTCATCGGCGTCATGCCTGACCACCTGGTGGAGCGCGAACAGGCGCACTTCGGGCTGACCGAATTGATTCGCGTACCCAACATGCACGAACGCAAGGCGACCATGGCGGCCAACGCCGATGCATTCATCGCCCTGCCCGGTGGCATTGGCACGTTTGAAGAGCTATTCGAGATATGGACGTGGGGGTATCTGGGTCTCCACGACAAGCCCATGGGGCTGCTGGATACCGACGGCTTCTACGCTCCGTTGCTGACCTTCCTGGATGGCACCGTTGGTCACGGATTCATGGCTCAGACGACACGTGACATGCTGCTGGACGCGCCCACGCCCGATCAACTTCTGGATGTGATGGAAACCCAGCTACGCTAGTCAGGAGCAGCGGCCAAGCTGCGCCAGGGTACGTTGGTAGGTCAGCTGCAACAGGCGCGCATCTTCGCCTGCCCGATGACGGTGGATGCTGCGCTCGGCTACGAGGGCTTCCTTGGTCTCGCTCCAGATCGCCTGCTGCTCTTCACTCATCAGGATACGCAGCGCCTCCAGACGAAACCGCGGCAGCATGCCCGCATGATGGAACAGCAGCGATAGCCAGGTATTGTCGTAGCCCCAGCTATCGCTGTACGCCTTGCCAAGTTCGCGCAGCTCATCGTTCAGCCAGTGGGCTACCTGGCGCACCGGGTAGCCCTCCTTGATCAATCGATCACGGGAAATGCCATGCAGCAGCTCGGCCTTCGGGTCCCAGTGGGTCCACTCTTCGAGGGGCTGAATCAGAAACGCGCAGCAGCTGCCGTCGGCACGTGCGATGCCAACTTCGATCGGGTAGCTGCCACGTCCAAACCCGGACGCTTCAATATCCAGCACTGTTGGTAGCGTCTCGGACACTGCTTTCCTCATCAGTCTATCGGCAGGCCAACGACCTGCTGCGAACCCGCTCACGCCGCTGCGCGACGGCCCGCCAGCGAAGGTTGTTCGGCCAGATTCAGCCAGTAGGCGGCCTGGGCCTGGTCTACCACCAGCCCAAGCTCCCCCCGTCGGTAGGCGCGCACCAGGCGCTGTGCCGCGAGGTAATGGCCTGCCTGAGCCGCTCGTGCATACCAGGTCACCGCGTAATCCTCGCGCCGCGGATACTGCACGCAGCCATGCTCGTAGATATGCGCAACCTGATACTGTGACTTTACATCACCCGCCTGGGCAGCTTCCAATACATAGCGAGCCCCGCGCGCTTTATCCTGAGGCGACACGCTACGGTGAAACAGCATGTGTCCGTACAGCGACTGCGCATCGGGGTGGCCCGCTTCCGCACAACGCTTGAAAAGACGCATCGTCAGCCGTTGGGTACGCGGCGAGCGCGGCAACAGCCAACGCGTGTGAAACAGCTGCTCGGCCAGACGAAACTCCAGCCGAGTCAACAGCGATGATACTTGCGGCATGGCAAACCACCCTGCCTCTTTTGCTTGGAAAACTTCGGCTAGCGCCGTTCAGGAGCCGCTAACCACGCGATAAATCAGCGCTGGGCCGATCAATGGGCTGGCAAGCATACGCTTGCCTTGGCGCCGACTCAACCCTATTGATTTGCTGCTTTTGTAGCGCCTCGTTAACATGGCTGCCAGTGGTCGAATATGGCGCTTCTCAGCGCCTTGCCACCCGAGCACATCACGTCTCAATTAAGGAGAGAGTCAATGCAAACGCGCCCCTTGGGTAGAACGGGCATCGACGTCAGTCGTCTGTGTTTAGGCACCATGACCTTTGGTGAGCAAAACAGCGAAGCCGAAGCTCACGAACAGTTGGATCGCGCCGTTGCGTTTGGCATCAACTTCATCGACACGGCGGAAATGTATCCGGTTCCCCCCAAGGCAGAGACGCAGGGGCTCACCGAACGCTACATTGGCACATGGCTGCAGGCGCGCGGCGCCCGTGATGACGTGATTATCGCCACCAAGGCAGCCGGCCCGGGCCTGGATCATATTCGCGGCGGGCCCAAGATGAGCCGGGAGCACCTTCATCAGGCCATCGACACCAGTCTCGCGCGGCTCCAGACCGACTACGTGGATCTTTATCAACTGCACTGGCCCGAGCGCAGCACCAACTTCTTTGGCAAGCTCGGCTATGTGCACGATGCCCAGGAAGAGACCACGTCGCTCGAAGAAACACTGTCGGCACTGAAGGAACTCGTCGATGCAGGCAAAATTCGCGCCGTAGGTCTCTCCAACGAGACCCCCTGGGGCGTCATGCGCATGCTGCATCTGTCGGAGCGGTTGGGCCTGCCCCGGGTCGCCTCCATTCAGAACCCCTACAACCTGTTGAACCGTTCCTTCGAGGTCGGACTGGCGGAAATCGCCCATCGTGAAGATGTCGGGCTGCTGGCCTATTCTCCACTGGGTTTTGGCGTTCTGTCAGGCAAATACCTCAACGGCGCCCAGCCTCCCAAGGGCCGCCTGACGCTGTATGAGCGCTTCAAGCGCTACACCTCGCCAGAAGCGGAAGCGGCGACACAGGCTTACGTGGACCTGGCCCGAGAGCACGACCTGGACCCCGCGCAGATGGCGCTGGCCTTCGTCAACTCGCGCAGCTTCTTGACCAGCAACATCATCGGCGCGACGACCATGGACCAGCTGGAAAGCAACCTCGCCAGCGAAGGGCTCAAACTGGACGAGGACGTGCTCACGGCCATCGATGACATTCATCGCCGCATGCCAAATCCCTGCCCCTGATGCCCCTGCGCCCGATAGCCCTGCCGCTATCACCCCGATAGCCTTGGCACACCCCAAGGCTTGATATAATAGCTGCACGATTTCTTGTCACTGCCCGCACGCTAACGTGGGGCAGTGGCTTATCCTTGGTCACGGCAAAAGGAGCCCGCCATGCTGAGCGTCATTTCCCCGGCCAAAACGCTGGATTTCGAAACGCCATCCACTACCGACCAGGTGACACAGCCTGATCTCCTGAAGCATGGCCAGCCGCTGATCGGTATCTTGCGTGGTTATTCACCTCAACAGCTGAGCGATTTGATGGGCATCAGCGACAAGCTGGCCGGGCTCAATGCCGCGCGCTTTGCCGAATGGCAGCCCCCCTTCTCCCTCGACAACGCCAAGCCCGCCGTTCAGGCATTTCAAGGGGACGTGTATACCGGCCTGCAGGCCGAGACCTTCAGCGAGGCAGACAACCGCTTTGCGCAGCAGCACTTGCGTATCCTCTCAGGTCTCTACGGCTTGCTGCGCCCGCTGGATCTCATTCAGCCCTACCGTCTGGAAATGGGCACCAAACTGCCCAACGATGCTGGCAAGGACCTTTATGCCTACTGGAAGCCTGTGGTGACTCCCGCGCTCGACCAGGCAATGGAAGAAAGTGGTTCCAGGGTACTGGTCAACCTGGCCTCGAACGAATACTTCAAGGCCATCGACACTCGGAAGCTGGATGCACGCATCATTACGCCAGTGTTCAAGGACGAAAAAAACGGTACGTTCAAGATCATCAGCTTCTATGCCAAGAAAGCCCGTGGTTTGATGAGCGCGTGGATCATCCAGCAACAGATCAACGACCCCGATGCCCTGGCATCGTTCGATGTGGCAGGCTACCGCTTCGATCCCGCCGCATCGGAAGGCGATACGCTGGTCTTTACACGCAAGGAAGCCGACCGGGACCGCTAGAAAAAGGTCACCGGCTGCGGTGAGCGCGGTTTGAGGAATCGCTGGTGCACCTCCTTGAAAAGCGGGGTGTCACAGCGGTGCAGCCATTCATACGCCACCATGTCGGCGCTGACGGCCACCGCGCCTGCCGCACAGGCACGCGCTTTGGCCAGCTGCGCCTCTTCGCGGCGACGGCTAGCCGTTGCTTCGCTCAGCCAGAACACCTCGTAGCCCGCCTCTCGCAGGCCCAACACACTTTGCAGTACGCAAATATGGGCTTCCGTGCCACACACGACGATCTGATGCCGCCCCAGCGCTTTGAGGGCCTGTGCAAAATCTGGCTCTTCCATGGCGCTGAAATGCGTTTTTTGCCATCGTTCATGTGTGCCCACGGCCTTTACCAGCCCCGCCTCCGTGCCGCCTAAACGCTCCGGGTACTGTTCGGTCAGCCAGCGCGGCACCTGCAGCATCTCGGCGACTCCAGCCAGCCAGGCGGCTTCGCGAATGGCCAGTTCGCCACTCTCGATGACAGGCAGCAACCCGGCCTGGAAATCGATCAGCAGCAGCAGACTATCTGTCTTTTGAATACGCACTTTTTCACCCTACTTTTGTCTTTATAGTGAGTGTCAGCATAACCCAGACAGGACGTTACAAGGTACACTGACCATCGCTTATGGATTGGGAGCTGGGTCCCCAGCGCCTTCCGTTTTCTGCATCCTGAAGGGAGAAACCTCAATGTTACGACAGTTTTTTGTCATGCTGCTGGTCAGCGTGATGGGTATGAGTGCTGCCATCGAGCATGCCGAAGCACGACGCATGGGCGGTGGTGGTAACGTGGGCAGCATGTCTCGCTCGGCGGACCGCCCTGCCAGCACGCCCGCACAGCAACAGGCTCAGCCTGCCCAGCAGGGCCAGGCAGGCGCTGCCGCAGCACGCCGTGGCGGCATGGGAGGCATGATGGGCGGCCTGCTGGCCGGCGGCTTGCTGGCAGCGCTGTTCTTTGGCGGTGCCTTCGATGAGCTGCGCATGATGGACCTGCTGGTCATGGTGGGTGTTGCGGCGCTCGCCATCTTTGCGTTCCGCGCCTTCATGCGCCAACGCCGTCCTGCCACGCAAGCAGGTTACCAGCGAGAGCAGCATGGTAACGCTGCCCCCGCTCCCACCAGCTTCTCTTCGTCTGCGGCTCCCGGCAGTTTAGCCAGCGGTCTGCAAAGCACGCCTGACTGGTTCGACAAAGAGCGCTTTCTCGGCGGCGCCAAGGAGCACTTCATGACGCTGCAGCGCGCCTGGGACAATAACGACTTCAGCCAGATTCAGGAGTACGTGACCCCCGAGCTCTACAACCTGCTGCGCGAAGAGCGCGCGCAGGAGCCTGCCAACAACCGCACGGAGGTCGTGCGCCTGTTCGCCGAGCTTGGCGATATCAATGAGTACGACGGCGTTGCCGAAGCCACGGTCATCTTCCATGGCCTACTGGAAGAGAACGGCGAACAGACCGAGTTCAACGAAACCTGGCACCTCACACGCGCCATGCGTGACCAGGCGCCCTGGTACCTGCAAGGTATCGAGCAGAACCCGGGTGCCTGATACGCTGGTCATTGACCGCTGCAACGCAAAACAGCCGCTGATTCAGCGGCTGTTTTTTTATGCTTGACCCGTCATGTTCGGATAGCGGGTAGTGCATTGCCTAGTTTTTCAGATTTAGTTTTTCAAATTTAGTTTTCGGCAGACTCTTCGATGCTCTCGCCCATCTCTTCCAGGCTTTCACCGGCGCTTTCGATGCTGTTATCAATGCTTTCGCCAGCCTCCTCGGCGGGGCCCTGATTATCACAGGCCGCCAGACCACCTACCATCAGCGCAATGAAAAGCGCAGTCGCCAGCTTCTTGATGATCGTCGCATTCATGTCGTTCTCCTCCTGAGCCATAACTCCAGATCGTTCAGTCATATCCTAAAAGAGCACAGGGTTATACACCAGATGAGAAGGGTAAGGAGTTGTTATAAATTATGTTAAGCCAGCCAGCTTTGAGCAAATATCGTGCATTGATCTGCGATACATTGATCAGCGATACGGCGTATTCAGCACCTGAGGTATGTAACGCACAGCAAAAAGCCCCGAACACAGTGTGCTCGGGGCTTTCTACTTAATAAGTGCCTGACGATGTTCGGGCCGGCCACCCGGCGGGCGGCGCTCCGCTACTCTTCAGGGGGAGACCCCTAAAAAGCAAAACCCCGACCATAAGGCCGGGGTTTCGTAATAAGTGCCTGACGATGACCTACTCTCACATGGGGAGACCCCACACTACCATCGGCGCTAAGCGGTTTCACTTCTGAGTTCGGCATGGGATCAGGTGGTTCACGCGTGCTATGGTCGTCAGGCGTAACAGGTAATGCATATCATGCTGAGTATTCGTTGACGTGTATTGTGTGCGTCTCTTGTCAGCAAGCACTTGGGCTCACTGCGGCGTATCCGGTGTGTCGAGTGCGTTCACACTCTTCGTTATCATCACGACCAGACCCCTTGGGTGTTATAGGGTCAAGCCTCACGGGCCATTAGTACACGTTAGCTCAACGCCTTGCAGCGCTTCCACACCGTGCCTATCAACCAGCTGGTCTCGCTGGGCCCTTCAGGAGGCTCTAGGCCTCAGGGATGTCTCATCTTGAAGGGGGCTTCCCGCTTAGATGCTTTCAGCGGTTATCCCGTCCGAACTTAGCTACCCGGCAATGCCACTGGCGTGACAACCGGAACACCAGAGGGTCGTCCACTCCGGTCCTCTCGTACTAGGAGCAGCTCTTCTCAAACATCCAACGCCCACGGCAGATAGGGACCGAACTGTCTCACGACGTTCTAAACCCAGCTCGCGTACCACTTTAAATGGCGAACAGCCATACCCTTGGGACCGACTTCAGCCCCAGGATGTGATGAGCCGACATCGAGGTGCCAAACACCGCCGTCGATGTGAACTCTTGGGCGGTATCAGCCTGTTATCCCCGGAGTACCTTTTATCCGTTGAGCGATGGCCCTTCCATACAGAACCACCGGATCACTAGAACCTGCTTTCGCACCTGCTCGACGTGTCTGTCTCGCAGTCAAGCACCCTTATGCTCTTGCACTCATTGCACGATGTCCGACCGTGCTGAGGGTACCTTCGTGCTCCTCCGTTACGCTTTGGGAGGAGACCGCCCCAGTCAAACTACCCACCACACACTGTCCTCGATCCGGATCACGGACCTGAGTGAGAACGCCAATGATGCCAGGCTGGTATTTCAAGGTTGGCTCCCCTCGAACTGGCGTCCGAGGTTCAAAGCCTCCCAGCTATCCTACACAGGCAACATCAGCGTCCAGTGTGAAGCTATAGTAAAGGTTCACGGGGTCTTTCCGTCTAGCCGCGGGTACACCGCATCTTCACGGCGATTTCAATTTCACTGAGTCTCGGGTGGAGACAGCGTGGCCATCATTACGCCATTCGTGCAGGTCGGAACTTACCCGACAAGGAATTTCGCTACCTTAGGACCGTTATAGTTACGGCCGCCGTTTACCGGGGCTTCGATCAAGAGCTTCGGACGAATCCTAACACCATCACTTAACCTTCCGGCACCGGGCAGGCGTCACACCCTATACGTCCGCTTGCGCGTTAGCAGAGTGCTGTGTTTTTACTAAACAGTTGCAGCCACCTGGTATCTTCGACCGGTTCGGGCTTGGAGAGCAAGTCTCGTCACCCTACGCCGGCGTGCCTTCTCCCGAAGTTACGGCACCATTTTGCCTAGTTCCTTCACCCGAGTTCTCTCAAGCGCCTTGGGATTCTCACCCTGACCACCTGTGTCGGTTTGGGGTACGGTCGCACATGATCTGAAGCTTAGAGGCTTTTCCTGGAAGCGTGGCATCAATGACTTCGACACCGTAGTGTCTTCGTTTCGTGTCTCGGCCTGGGAGGGTCCCGGATTTACCTGAGACCCCAGCCTACTCACTTTCACCAGGACAACCAACGCCTGGCTCACCTAGCCTTCTCCGTCCCCCCATCGCAATCATGTCCGGTACGGGAATATTGACCCGTTTCCCATCGACTACGCCTTTCGGCCTCGCCTTAGGGGCCGACTCACTCTGCTCCGATTAGCGTCGAACAGAAACCCTTGGTCTTCCGGCGAGGGAGTTTTTCACTCCCTTTATCGTTACTCATGTCAGCATTCGCACTCGTGATACCTCCAGCATGCTTCTCAACACACCTTCATCGGCTTACACGACGCTCCTCTACCGCTCATCCGTAAGGATGAACCCGTAGCTTCGGTACCTGGTTTAGCCCCGTTACATCTTCCGCGCAGGCCGACTCGACTAGTGAGCTATTACGCTTTCTTTAAAGGATGGCTGCTTCTAAGCCAACCTCCTAGCTGTCTGAGCCTTCCCACATCGTTTCCCACTTAACCAGGATTTGGGGACCTTAGCTGACGGTCTGGGTTGTTTCCCTTTTCACGACGGACGTTAGCACCCGCCGTGTGTCTCCCACGCTGGCACTCACCGGTATTCGGAGTTTGCCTCGGGTTGGTAAGTCGGGATGACCCCCTAGCCGAAACAGTGCTCTACCCCCGGCGGTGATACGTGAGGCGCTACCTAAATAGCTTTCGAGGAGAACCAGCTATCTCCGAGCTTGATTAGCCTTTCACTCCGATCCACAAGTCATCCAAATCTTTTTCAACAGATCCTGGTTCGGGCCTCCAGTTGATGTTACTCAACCTTCACCCTGCTCATGGATAGATCGCTCGGTTTCGGGTCTATATCCAGCGACTGTGTCGCCCAGTTAAGACTCGGTTTCCCTACGGCTCCCCTATACGGTTAACCTCGCCACTGAATATAAGTCGCTGACCCATTATACAAAAGGTACGCAGTCACAGAACAAGTCTGCTCCTACTGCTTGTACGCACACGGTTTCAGGATCTATTTCACTCCCCTCTCCGGGGTTCTTTTCGCCTTTCCCTCACGGTACTGGTTCACTATCGGTCAGCCAGGAGTATTTAGCCTTGGAGGATGGTCCCCCCGTCTTCAGTCAAGGTTTCTCGTGCCCCGACCTACTCGATTTCACGTGATCAGATTTTCGACTACGGGGCTATCACCCGCTATGGCCAGACTTCCCAATCTGTTCGTCTAATCCGTCACACGCTTAAGGGCTGGTCCCCGTTCGCTCGCCGCTACTAGGGGAATCTCGGTTGATTTCTTTTCCTCAGGGTACTTAGATGTTTCAGTTCCCCTGGTTCGCCTCTTACGCCTATGTATTCAGCGCAAGATACTCATCTTGTGATGAGTGGGTTTCCCCATTCAGAGATGTCCGGGTCACAGGTCGTTTGCCACCTCACCGAACCTTATCGCAGGCTACCACGTCTTTCATCGCCTCTGGCTGCCTAGGCATCCACCGTGTGCGCTTCATTGCTTGACCCTATAACCCGAAGGGGTCTGGGGTTCGCAATGATAACGATTGCCGGATACGCTTGAGACGTATCACAATACAATTTACGTAGAAACGCGTTCAACGCGTTTCTGTCAGCATGATATACATTGTTAAAGAGCGACTGCTATGCGCAGTGGTAAGCGGATGCTTTTTTCACTTCAAAAGAAAAAGAAAGACCTTTTTTCTTTTTTTAATGTGAAGAAAACGCTTATCACTGCGCATCAACAGCATTCTGATCAGGTAATTCATTGTGAGCGCTTGTCGCGAGGGGAAGACATCGTTTAAGGAGGTGATCCAGCCGCAGGTTCCCCTACGGCTACCTTGTTACGACTTCACCCCAGTCATGAACCACACCGTGGTGATCGCCCTCTTGCGTTAGCCTAACCACTTCTGGTGCAGTCCACTCCCATGGTGTGACGGGCGGTGTGTACAAGGCCCGGGAACGTATTCACCGTGGCATTCTGATCCACGATTACTAGCGATTCCGACTTCACGGAGTCGAGTTGCAGACTCCGATCCGGACTGAGATCGGCTTTTCGGGATTGGCTCACTCTCGCGAGTTGGCAACCCTTTGTACCGACCATTGTAGCACGTGTGTAGCCCTACTCGTAAGGGCCATGATGACTTGACGTCGTCCCCACCTTCCTCCGGTTTGTCACCGGCAGTCTCCTTAGAGTTCCCGCCATTACGCGCTGGCAAATAAGGACAAGGGTTGCGCTCGTTACGGGACTTAACCCAACATTTCACAACACGAGCTGACGACAGCCATGCAGCACCTGTCTCTGCGTTCCCGAAGGCACTAAGGTATCTCTACCAAATTCGCAGGATGTCAAGAGTAGGTAAGGTTCTTCGCGTTGCATCGAATTAAACCACATGCTCCACCGCTTGTGCGGGCCCCCGTCAATTCATTTGAGTTTTAACCTTGCGGCCGTACTCCCCAGGCGGTCGACTTATCGCGTTAACTTCGCCACAAAGTGCGCTAGGCACCCAACGGCTGGTCGACATCGTTTACGGCGTGGACTACCAGGGTATCTAATCCTGTTTGCTACCCACGCTTTCGCACCTCAGTGTCAGTGTCAGTCCAGAAGGCCGCCTTCGCCACTGGTATTCCTCCCGATCTCTACGCATTTCACCGCTACACCGGGAATTCTACCTTCCTCTCCTGCACTCTAGCTTGACAGTTCCGGATGCCGTTCCCAGGTTGAGCCCGGGGCTTTCACAACCGGCTTATCAAGCCACCTACGCGCGCTTTACGCCCAGTAATTCCGATTAACGCTCGCACCCTCCGTATTACCGCGGCTGCTGGCACGGAGTTAGCCGGTGCTTCTTCTGTGAGTGATGTCTTTCCTGATGGGTATTAACCACCAGGCGTTCTTCCTCACTGAAAGTGCTTTACAACCCGAGGGCCTTCTTCACACACGCGGCATGGCTGGATCAGGGTTCCCCCCATTGTCCAATATTCCCCACTGCTGCCTCCCGTAGGAGTTCGGGCCGTGTCTCAGTCCCGATGTGGCTGATCATCCTCTCAGACCAGCTACGGATCGTCGCCTTGGTGAGCCTTTACCTCACCAACTAGCTAATCCGACATAGGCTCATCCGATAGCGGGAGCCGAAGCCCCCTTTCTCCCGTAGGACGTATGCGGTATTAGCCTGGGTTTCCCCAGGTTATCCCCCACTATCGGGCAGATTCCTATGCATTACTCACCCGTCCGCCGCTCGTCAGCGGGTAGCAAGCTACCCCTGTTACCGCTCGACTTGCATGTGTTAGGCCTGCCGCCAGCGTTCAATCTGAGCCATGATCAAACTCTTCAGTTTAAGATCAATGCGATCCTTACTCGCTGCCCGAAGGCAACAAAAGCGGATCAAACTTGGCTCAAGGTTCAAACGAATTCACTGCGATACTCCGAAGAGTATCTTGGTGTTCGCTTGCCTTGATATTAGGTGATGATTCACCCTCATCGGCAAGCGCCCACATGAATTACCTGATCAAATTGTTAAAGAGCAACTTTCTTAAGTTCGCTGCGGCAGGCTCGGTGACCTGAACCGTGTTGCCTCAGCGAGGAAGGCGTATTCTACGCATTCCGTGGTGTTTGTCAAGGGCTGTTTTCAGCGCATGAAGTGAGCGATCAATCCAACCAACAGATGACGCTAACTTCCTGACAAACCGAAGGTTTTTCAACCTTCTTCACCGCTGGTAACGCTTGGCGTCCCCGGCAGCGGATGCGTACTTTACGGATTCGCTGCCGGGTTGGCAAGGGCTATTTTGAAAAAGTTTTCAAAAAGTTCAAGCAAGCGTCACACGGGCGTAACGTTTCTTGCCTGCCTGGATGACGCACACCTTACCGGTGGCCAGCATGGCATCTTGAGCAACGACCTCGCCATCGACCTTGACGCTGCCATTTTTCAGCATGTCCTTGGCCTGGGCGCTGTTCTTTGTCAGGCCGGAGCGATTCAGAACAGCGGCGATGGGCGCTTGCTCGCTGCCTTCGAAATCCACCGTCACTTCCGGCAGGTCTTCCGGCAGCTCACCCTCGGCCAGCTGGTTGCCCGCCGACTTGTGCGCATTCGCGGCTGCTTCATCACCGTGGTAACGGGCGATGAGCTCACGCGCCAGCTCCATCTTCACATCCCGAGGATTGGCACCCTGCTCCACGCTGAGCTTCAGCGCGGCGATCTCTTCGTTGGTTTTCAACGAGAGCAATTCAAAGTAGCGCCACATCAAGCTGTCAGGCATGGAGACCAGCTTGTTGAACATCGACCCAGGCGCTTCATCCACGCCGACGTAGTTGCCCAGCGATTTGGACATCTTCTGGACGCCGTCCAGCCCTTCCAGCAGCGGCATGGTAATGACGACCTGTGGCTCCTGGCCAAAATGCTTCTGGATTTCACGCCCCATCAGCAAGTTGAACTTCTGGTCGGTACCGCCCAGCTCGATGTCGGCTTCCAGCGCAACCGAATCGTAGCCCTGCACCAGCGGGTAGAGGAATTCATGAATGGCGATGGGCTGGTTGGCCTTGTAACGCTTCTCGAAGTCGTCACGCTCCAGCATGCGGGCCACGGTGCTTTGGGCGGCCAGCTCGATCATCTTCGCGGCGGTCAGCTCACCGAACCATTCCGCATTGAAACGGACTTCGGTCTTTTCAGGATCGAGGATCTTGAAAACCTGCTCTTTATAGGTTTCCGCATTCGCTTTGACATCGGCTTCGGTCAGCGGCTTGCGGGTGACGTTCTTGCCGGTGGGATCACCGATCCGACCGGTGAAGTCACCAATCAGGAAGATCACCGTGTGCCCCAGGTCCTGGAACTGGCGCATTTTGGTGAGCAGCACGCTGTGGCCGAGGTGCAGGTCGGGGGCGGTAGGATCGAATCCAGCCTTGATGCGCAGCTTGCGGCCCGACGCCAGTTTCTTGCGCAGCTCGTCTTCTACCAGGATTTCATGCGTACCTCGCGACAGCAGCGCTAACGCCTGATCCACCTCACTCATTGCCTCTCTCCATGTACTATATGCCGTATATAGGCGATTAACCGTGATAGCGGGCGATATTACCACGCCCCAAGGCACTGGTTGAGCCTTCACCCCGTTTTGGATGCATGGCGATATGAAAACTTCACCTCTCGCGTTACCGACCTTGTATGTCGGGCTGATGTCGGGCACCAGCCTGGACGGCATCGATGCCGCCCTCGTCGAAATAACGCCCCATACCCCTCCGACCCTGATCGGTACCACGGCGGTTGCCATGCCCGATGCGCTGCATGGGCAGCTGCTGCACTTATGCCACTCGTCGTCGGTGACGTTTGCCGAGCTGGCCGCTGCCGAAGATGCTTTCTGCCGCTTGCAAGCACGGGCCGTCAACACCCTGTTGGCAGAGCATGGCATCGCTCACTACCAGATAGCGGCCATCGGCAGCCACGGCCAGACCATCGAACATGCCCCTGAGGGGCACCAGGGCGGGCCTCGCTATACTTGGCAACTGGACAACCCGAGCCTGCTGGCAGAACTGACCGGCTGCGCCGTCGTGGCGGATTTTCGCCGTCGTGACCTGGCCGCAGGAGGCCAGGCGGCACCCCTGGCTCCGGCGTTTCATCAGGCACTGTTCGGAGCACGGGCAGGTGAACAGCTGGTGCTCAACCTGGGCGGCTTTGCCAACCTTACCTGGCTATCGAGCCAACCAGGGCAGGCGGTGGTGGGGTTCGATACGGGGCCGGCCAATGTGCTGCTGGATGCCTGGTTTGGCCAGCATCATGTCGGCCGATTTGACCAACAGGGCGCCTGGGCAGCCAGTGGCCGCGTGGACACCGCCCTGCTGGAGCGACTGCTGCAAGAGCCCTTCTTTCAGCAGCCACCGCCGCGCAGCACGGGTCGTGAGCTCTTTCACCTGGATTGGCTACAGCGCCACCTCACCGGCCACGAAGCGCCTTGCGACATTCAGGCAACGCTGGCGGAACTCACGGTGGCCAGTATCGCGCAAGGCATTGCCCAACTGCCGCTGGGCGATCAAAAAACGACCCTGCTGGTCTGCGGAGGAGGCGCCCATAACGACCATTTGATGGAGAGACTGGCGGCTCGCCTACCGCACATGGCGCTGGTATCACCGGCCACGCTGGGCTGGCCGGAAGATTGGATCGAAGCGGGTGCCTTTGCCTGGCTGGCCCATCAGCGCCTGCATGGGCTCCCCAGCAACCTGCCTTCCGTGACGGGTGCCAGCGGCCCGCGTGTACTGGGCGGTATTTACGCCGCCTGATACCGCGCCGCTACTCCTTGACCGACAGCGTTCCCTTGGCTCGGGCCTGAGCATCGCCCAGTGTGACCACCCCCTCCTTGGCCAACCGCGTCAAGGAGGCATCCAGCGTTTGCATGCCCAGCGCGCCGCCGGTCTGAATGGCGGAGTAGATCTGAGCCACCTTGTCTTCGCGGATCAGGTTGCGCACCGCTGCCGTGGCAATCAGAATTTCGTGAGCTGCCACGCGCCCGCCCCCCTGTCGCTTGAGGAGCGTCTGCGAGACGACTGCCTGCAGCGACTCGGACAGCATCGAGCGCACCATGGACTTCTCTTCCCCGGGGAACACGTCGATGATCCGGTCGATGGTCTTGGCCGCCGACGTGGTATGCAGGGTGCCAAACACCAGATGGCCGGTTTCGGCGGCGGTCAGCGCCAGCCGAATCGTCTCCAGGTCCCGCAGTTCGCCCACCAGAATCACGTCCGGGTCTTCCCGCAGCGCACTGCGCAGCGCACCAGCAAAGCTGTGGGTGTCACGATGCACCTCGCGCTGATTGATCAGGCAGCGCTTGCTGGTATGCACAAACTCCACCGGGTCTTCGATGGTCAGGATATGCTCGAAGCGGTGGTCATTGATGTAATCGATCATGGCCGCCAGCGTCGTGCTCTTGCCCGACCCCGTTGGCCCTGTCACCAGCACCAATCCCCGCGGCAGCATGGCAAGACGCTCGAACACCTCACCCATACCCAAGGTCTGCATCGACAGCACGTCATTGGGAATGGTACGGAACACCGCCCCGGCCCCCCGCGCCTGGTTGAAGGCATTGACCCTGAAACGCGCAACGCCGGGCACCTCGAAAGAGAAGTCCGTTTCCAGATGCTCTTCATAGTCGCGGCGCTGACGATCGTTCATGATGTCGTAGATCAATCGCCGAACGTCACTGTTCTCCATGGCGGGCACATTAAGCCGACGGATATCGCCATCAACACGTATCATGGGAGGCAAGCCTGCAGAAAGATGCAGGTCGGACGCATTCTGCTTTGCCGAGAATGCCAGCAGTTCGGTAATATCCATCTCTCTTTTCCCAGCTGCGGTAAGGTGTTTGAGTATGACAGACAACGCGCTTCCCGAGTCACTGGCCGCTGCGCGCGAACGCCTGGGCCAGGCGCTCGTCCAGGCCGGGCGACCCGCAAACGGTGCAACGCTGCTGGCGGTGAGCAAAACCAAGCCCGCCAGCAGCGTGCGCCTGGCCTGGCAGCACGGCCAGCGGGCGTTTGGCGAAAACTACCTGCAGGAAGCGCTGGACAAGCAGGCGCAGTTGGCCGACCTGGAAGACATTGTCTGGCACTTCATTGGCCCGTTGCAATCCAACAAGACCCGGCCCGTGGCCGAACAGTTTGCCTGGGTGCACAGCGTCGACCGCCTCAAGATTGCCAAGCGCCTGAGCGAACAGCGCCCGGCCCACCTGCCACCGCTGAATATCTGCCTGCAGGTCAATATCAGTCGCGAAGCCAGCAAATCCGGGGTACTGCCGGAAGATACGCTGGCCCTGGCCCGGGAAATCGCGCCCCTGCCCAGCCTCGCCTTGCGGGGCCTCATGGCGATTCCTGCCCTGGCGGAAACGCAGGAAGCGCAGCGCAAACCGTTGGCTGAGCTACGGGCGCTGCTGGAAACGCTGCAGGCAGCCCTGCCCGACGCCCCTCTGGATACGCTCTCGATGGGCATGAGCGATGACCTCGAAGCCGCGATTCTGGAAGGTGCCACGCTGGTACGGCTGGGCACCGCCATTTTTGGCGCTCGGAGTTGACGGCAACCACCCGAACACGGCTTATTTTCTGCTGCACGTCGCAGCCATTTGCGAAAAAGGATCCCCCATGGCGAACAAGATCACCTTCATTGGCGCAGGCAACATGGCCAGCGCCATTATCGGCGGCCTGATCGACAGCGGTGTCGCGCCTGGCGACATCACCGCCACGGCCCCCAACGAGAGCGAGCTTTCAGCCCTGGCCTCGCGCCTGGGCATTCATACCCATACCGATAACAACGCGGCGGTGAGTGGCGCAGACGTGGTCGTCCTGGCCGTCAAGCCGCAAATCATGCGCGGCGTTTGTGAGGCCCTGCGCGATAGCGTCCAGCAGCAGGCACCGCTGGTCGTCTCGATTGCGGCAGGTCTGGACGCTGACACCATCGACCAGTGGCTCGGGGGTGGTAACGCCCTGGTACGCTGCATGCCCAACACGCCTTCCCTGGTCGGCATGGGCGCCAGCGGCCTCTACGCCAATCAGGCCGTCAGCGAGGCCCAGCGCGAACTGGCCACACAGATGATGGAAGCCGTGGGTATCGTCGAGTGGGTCGAAGAAGAGCACCTGCTGAATGCCGTCACCGCCGTGTCCGGCAGTGCACCGGCCTATTTCTTCCTGATGTTCGAAGCCATGGAAGCAGCCGCCGTGGCACAGGGGCTTTCGGCCGCCACGGCGCGACGGCTGGCCATCCAGACCGCGCTGGGTGCCGCCACCATGGCCAAGCACAGCGACAAAGACCCCGCCACGCTGAAACAGAACGTGATGTCGCCGGGCGGCACCACCGAACGCGCCATTGCCCACATGGAAGAGGCCGAACTGAGAACCATCATCGCCGATGCCATGCAAGCGTGCGCTCAGCGTGCCGATGCCATGGCCAAAGAGCTCGGCCAACACACATAATGCCTGCGTTACACACAGGATGACGTGCCTGATACGCCTTTAGCGTTTATTTTGCACACCAATACCAAGATCGAAGGAGAGGCAGCAATGGGAAGCCAACTGGGCAGCGCGGGGCTAATGCTCGTCAACACACTGATCAATATCTATCTGTTTCTGTTGATGCTGCGTTTCTTGCTGCAGGCGTCACGGGCCGATTACTACAACCCCCTGAGCCAGTCGGTGGTCAAGATCACCCAGCCGGTGGTAGGGCTGTTCCAGGGCTTCCTGGGCCCCGTGGCAGGTCGCTTCGACCTGGCCACCCTTGCGGCAGGGTTCGTCTTGAAGGTCGTCAGCATCGTGGCCATCTTCATGGTCATTGGTCTGGGCATGCCGCCGATTCCCGGCCTGTTGATTGCCGGGGTAGCGGCCCTGGCCAATGCCATCCTGAAGATTTACTTCTTTGCCATGATCGTCATGATCATCCTGAGCTGGGTGGCCCCCAATGCCAGTCATCCAGGCGCGCTGCTGGTCATGCAGCTGGTAGAGCCCATCATGGCTCCCGTGCGCAAGGTCATCCCGCCGCTGGGCATGATCGACCTGTCGCCCATCGTGGTGTTCATCGCCATCAACCTGGTCGATGGGCTGGTGGTTGGCGCGCTGATCCGCGCGGCGGGAATCTCGGGCGCGCTGGTCGGCCTCTGAGGCTGGTCGTCGCGTCTTTTTGAGCAGGATCCATTTTGCAGGACTAGCGCTTTCGATGCCTGATTCAGACACTCTTGCTTTTGCTGACCGGCCAGCGGACTCCGTGGGTCTGGTCACACCACACGTTGCCAAATTTGATACGCCGCTACCGCTTGCCTGCGGCAAGACGCTGCCGGAATACGAGCTGATCTATGAAACCTACGGCACGCTCAACGCCGAGCGCTCCAACGCGGTACTGATCTGTCACGCGCTCTCCGGCCACCACCATGCGGCGGGCTACCACTCTGCCGAGGACCGCAAGCCCGGCTGGTGGGATGCCCATATCGGCCCGGGCAAATCCATCGACACCGACCGTTTCTTCGTGGTGTCGCTGAACAACCTGGGCGGCTGCCACGGCAGTACCGGCCCCGTCAGCCATAACCCAGACACCGGCCGCCAGTGGGGGCCCGACTTCCCCGTGATCACGGTCAACGACTGGGTGGCCAGCCAGGCACGCCTGGCCGACCACCTGGGCATCGTGCGCTGGGCTGCGGCCGTGGGTGGCAGCCTGGGCGGCATGCAGGTACTGCAGTGGAGCATCACGTACCCGGAGCGGGTGGCCAATGCGGTCATCATTGCCGCCACGCCACGCCTGTCGGCCCAGAACATCGCCTTCAACGAGGTGGCTCGTCAGGCCATTCGCTCCGACCCGGAGTTCTTCGATGGATGGTACGCAGAGCACGACACGGTGCCCAGGCGGGGCCTGAAGCTGGCGCGGATGGTCGGTCATATCACTTACCTCTCCGAAGACGCCATGGGCAGCAAGTTTGGCCGCGACCTGCGCAGCGACGACCTGAATTTCGGCTTCGATGTCGAGTTCCAGGTGGAGTCCTACCTGCGTTATCAGGGCGATACCTTCTCCACCGCCTTCGATGCCAATACCTATCTGCTGATGACCAAGGCGCTGGACTACTTCGACCCTGCCGCCAGCCACGGGGGCGACCTTGCCCAGGCGCTGGCCCCGGCCCAATGCCCTTTCCTGATCGTCAGCTTCACCACCGACTGGCGCTTCCCACCCTCGCGTTCCCGTGAGCTGGTGGATGCCCTGACCCAGGCGGGCAAATCGGTCAGCTATGCCAATATCGACTCCCCTCACGGCCACGACGCCTTCCTGCTGCCTGAACCCCGCTACCACGCGCTGTTCAGTGCCTTCATGGGCCGCGTCGCTCGCGAGCTGAAGATCGACGCCGTCGCCAAGAAGGAGGCTCGTTAATGCGCACCGATCTGGAATTGATCTATGACTGGGTGCCCCACGGCGCCCGTATCCTCGACCTGGCCTGCGGCGACGGCGCGCTGCTGGAGCGGCTGGCCAACGAGAAACAGGTCTCCGGTTACGGGCTGGAGATCGACCCGGAGGGCATCACCCAGTGTGTGGCCAAGGGGGTCAGCGTGATCGAACACAACCTCGACGACGGCCTGGCCAGCTTCGGCGACAACAGCTACGACCAGGTC
Source organism: Halomonas sp. KM007 (assembly GCF_050709225.1). Lineage (NCBI taxonomy): Bacteria > Pseudomonadati > Pseudomonadota > Gammaproteobacteria > Oceanospirillales > Halomonadaceae > Halomonas > Halomonas sp. KM007. The sequence continues at coordinate 1,432,796 of NZ_CP136131.1, forward strand.
ATCATGACGCAGGCCTTGCAGGCACTGCGCCGCCCGGACAAGATGCTCGATGAGATGCTGCGGGTGGCGGAGGAAGGCATCATTACCTTCCCCAACTTTGCCTACTGGCGTCACCGCGTCCACCTGGGGGTGCGCGGTTACATGCCGGTATCGAAGTCGCTGCCCCACGCCTGGTACGACACGCCCAACATTCACCTGTCGACCTTCAATGACTTCGAGCATCTCTGTGGCGAGAAGGGGCTGGTGATCGTGGACCGCGCCGTGGGCGTGGGCGACTACAAAGGGCACTGGACATCCAAATGGTGGCCGAATCTGTTTGGCGAAATTGCCATTTTCAGGGTTCGCCGCCGCCCATCGTAGAGGAGAACCGCCATGGCGATGGCAAGACTGCGCCGCAGCCTCGCGCTGCTGACACTATTGGGTCTGCTGCTGATGTCGACCCAGGCCACGGCAGAACAGTGGGTCGAGGTGGGCGATTATGAAATTCACTACAGCGCCATCGCCACGCGGCACCTGAGCCAGGAAGTCGCTCAAGCCCACCGTATCCAGCGCAGCGCCGGGCACGGGCTGGTCAACGTGGCCGTGCGCCAGCGCCAGCCCGATGGCACGACGCGCCCGGTCATGGCCAACGTCCAAGGCAGCGTCGGAGGACTGAATGACGCCGGGGAGTCTCTCGGCTTTCGCAATGTCCGCGACGGCGATGCCACCTACCACATTGCGCTGTTCACCCTGCGCCATGACGAACCCATGCGCTTCGACCTGGAAGTGCGCCACGACCGCAATGCGCCCCCGCAGCCGGTCAGCTTTATCCAGCGTTTCTATATCGAGCGTTAGGCCCGCAACGTCAGCGCCCGGTTCAAACGTGCAGTGAACGGCGCTGCGTCGCGCCACTCGAGACGAATGCCGTAGGCCAGCACATCGACGCCCGCCGCCATGGCCTCGGCCAACGCGGTCGCGTAAACGGGGTCGATGTGGGCCGCTGGAGCCACGTCCTCGATCCCTTCATGAGCGACGCAAAACAGCAGCACCGCCCGCTTGCCCTGCTGGGCCAGCGCCGTCAGGTGGTGCAAGTGCCGCGTGCCACGCTCACTGACCGAATCCGGGAAATAGCCGTGGCCATCGTCCTCCTTGAGCGTTACCTGCTTGACCTCGACATAGGCCGTCCCCTTCACCGGGTCGTCGAGGCGAAAATCGAGCCGCGCATCGGCTACTTTCACCTCACGCTTCAGCGTGGCGTAGCCTGCCAGAGGGGGGATGTCTCCCGCCTGTATGGCCGACTCGACCAACCGATTGGCCCGCCCGGTGTGCACCGAGGCCAGCGCCAGCGTGCCGTCCGGCTGGGGCAGCGCAATCCACTCCCAGGTCCAGGCCAGCTTGCGTTTGGGGTTGTCGCTGGGCGATAGCCATACCCGAGCCCCCGGCACGTTGACCGCCTTCATTGAACCGGTATTGGGGCAGTGCGCCACCACCTCTTCGCCGCTGTCCAGCCGCACATCGGCCAGAAAACGCTTGTAGCGGCGCAGCAGCGTACCCGGCACCAGCGTGGGGTAGTGCATCATAAGCGACCTACGAAGCGGGCCAGGCGCTCCATGGCTTCCTGAAGCCTGGGCACTTCATTGGTGAACGCGATTCGCACATGGTGCTCTCCGCCCTGGACGGCAAAGTCGATCCCCGGAGTGATGGCCACGTTCTCCTCTAGCAGCAGGCGTTCGCAAAAGGCCTGGCTGTCGCGGCTGTAGCGAGAAATATCCAACCATACATAAAACGCCCCCTGGGGTGGCAGGTCCGGCGCCAGCCCCAACGCCGCCAGGCCATCCAGCAACACCTGACGCCGCTGCTTGAGGGTGGCCCGACGGGTTTCGAGAATATCGCGACACTCCGGCGTGAAGGCCGCCAGCGCCGCGTACTGTGAGGGCGTCGGCGCAGCCAGAAACACGTTCTGCGCCAGCCGCGTGAGTGGCTCGACCGCCTGCTCGGGCGCCACCAGCCACCCCAGCCGCCAGCCCGTCATGCCGAAGTACTTGGAAAAGCTGTTCACCACAAACGCATTCTCCGACAGCGACAGAGCCGACAGCGGGGCATCGTCGTAATTCAACCCCTGATAGATTTCGTCGACGATGAGATCGCCTCCCTTGGCGGCCACCGTCTGCATGACCTCCCTTAGTGCGGTAGCGCCGAGCGTATGCCCGGTGGGGTTGGAAGGCGTGGCCAGCATCGCCAGCCGCGTATCGGGCTGCCAGTGACGTTCGACCAGCGGTGCGGTCAGCTGCCAGCCGCTGTCACGGCCCACCGGTACGCTGTCGATCTGGGCACCGGCCAGCGCCATGAAGTGGCGATTGCACGGGTAATTGGGGTCGGCCATCAGCACGCGCTGACCGCTTTCCACCAGCAGCTGGCTGGCCAGCAGCAGGGCACCGGACGCGCCGGGGGTCACCAGAATCCGCGCCGGGTCCACCGTTGCCCCAAAGTGCTGGGCATAATGGTCGGCAATCGCTTCACGCAGTGAGGTGAGGCCAGCCCCGCCGCCGGTGTATAGCGTGTACGGCCTTCCGCCAGCGCCTGCTGCCCTGCCGCCACGATGGGGGCTGGCGTGGCAAAATCGGGTTCTCCTACCTCCAGGTGGATGACATCATGACCCGCCGCCTCACGCGCCTGCGCCATTTCCAATAAGTGCATCACGCGAAAAGGTGCGACGTGTTCCACACGCGTATTCCAGGCCATAACGGTTCCTTTTCCTAGCAGTAGTCAAAACATGACCCATGGCGTACAAGATGTAGGACCATGGTCGAAAACGCACTATTATGCTTGCATCGCAGCTAATTTTCAGCTAAACAAGCACCCCTTTGGCGTGCGATCGTGACACACGCACATGGTCGATCAGCAGTCACAACGTTCAGTAGTCATAACGTAAGGGGCACTCCCATGCCAGTAGCGGAAAAGAAATCGGAAGCGTCCAAGTCCTTCATCCCGTACGAGCCGGCACCGGGTGAAGAGTATATGAACGAGAAGCAGCTCGCGCACTTCCGCCAGCTGCTTCTGGACTGGAAACAGGACCTCATGGAAGAGGTGGATCGTACCGTACGCCACCTGCAGGAAGACGCCAATAACTACGCCGACCCCGCCGACCGCGCGACCCAGGAAGAAGGCTTCAGCCTGGAATTGCGTACTCGGGATCGTGAGCGCAAGTTGCTGAAAAAGATCAACGAAACCATCGAAAAGATCGATGAAGACGACTATGGCTTCTGCGAGGCCTGCGGGGTCGAGATCGGTATTCGCCGCCTCGAAGCACGCCCGACGGCCACGCTGTGCGTCGACTGCAAAACGCTGGCCGAGCTGAAAGAGAAGCAGCTGGGCGGTTGACACCGCGGCCACCGCAACATGAGTGACGGCCGCTGACGGGCACCCTTGAGGTGCCCGTTTTTGTTTGTCATCTTGTGTCTTTCCATACTTGTGCTCTTTGATTGCCAGAAACGGGTTGCCATGACCGCTACCGCTTCCTATCGCGGGCGTTTTGCCCCTACGCCCTCCGGCCCTTTGCATCTTGGCTCACTGGTGGCCGCCCTGGGTAGCTATCTGGACGCCCGTGCCGCCGGTGGCCAATGGCTGGTGCGCATAGAAGACATCGACCCGCCACGCTGCCCAGACGGCGCCGACCGCACTATCCTGCAGCAGCTGGAAAGGTTCGGCTTGTATTGGGACGAAGCGGTCTGCTGGCAGCACACCCGCTCAGACGCCTATCAGCGGGCGCTGGAGGAGCTGATCACCCAGCGCCTCGCCTACCCCTGCAGCTGTTCGAGAAAGCAGTGGCAGGATTTCGACGTCTATCCTGGCTGGTGCCGAGACGGCGTGCGCGACGCGACCAAACCTATTGCCTGGCGGCTGCGCAGCGACCTCGGCCAGCGCCCTGTCGTCTGGCAGGACCGCCTGTTTGGTCGCCAGCAGTTCGACCCGGCGACGCTGGGCGACGTGGTGCTCAAGCGTAAGGATACCTTGTGGGCCTATCAGCTGGCGGTCGTGGTCGATGATGCAGACCAGGCCATCACCGATATCGTGCGCGGCTACGACCTGCTCGACAACACCCCCTGGCAGCGCCAGCTGCAAGCGGCACTGGGCTATGCCACGCCGCGCTACCTGCACCTGCCGCTGGTGGTATCTGCGGATGGTCAGAAGCTCTCCAAGCAGAACCTGGCCCCGCCGCTGGCCGAGGCACCAGACGCCGTGCGCCGCCAGCTGCACCAGGCGCTCACGCTGCTCGACCAGGCGCCCCCGGCAACCCTGGCAAGCGAGCCCGTCGACACTCAACTGCAGTGGGCCATTGCCCACTGGTCGCCCAAGCGCCTGACGCCCCACGCCTACCGGCCCACGCCCGAGGAGCCCTGACATGTACGTTTACCGCATCATGCTGTTTCTGGTGTTTGGCGGCTATCTGCTGTCGCCTCTGTTCATGAACGGCTGGGGCGACCCGGACACGGCCTGGTATCGCCCTTTCGCCATCTGGGGTGGCCTGATCGCCCTGACCCTTTGGCTCGAACAGAAGAGGAAGCTGGATGAGCGTTGAGCTAGCGGGGGTTGCCCTGCTGGGCCTGGGCTATCTTGGCCTGCTGCTGGCCTGCGGCATGGCCGTCGAGCGCGGCTGGGTACCTATTCGGGTCACTCGTCACCCCATGGTCTACACCCTGGCGCTAGGGGTCTATGCCAGCGCCTGGGCGGTCTACGGCAGCGTCGAGATGGCTTCCAAGGCCGGTTTCGGCTACCTGGCCTACTACCTGGGCGCGGCCGGTGCCTTCTTGCTGGCACCGGTACTGCTGGTGCCCATCCAGCGTATCACCCGCACTTACCAGCTCTCCTCTCTGGCCGACCTGTTTGCGTTCCGCTATCGGTCACGCTGGGCCGGTACGCTGGTCACGCTGCTGAGCCTGGCGGCCGTCCTGCCCTTGCTGGGCATTCAGGTACAGACTCTCAGCGACACCATTGCGCTGCTCTCGGGCAGCCATTACAGCGGGGCCGTCACGCTGCTGCTCTGTGCCACTATCGCTGCCTGCGCGGTGCGGTTTGGCGCCCGCCACAGCCACCGCCAGCGCCACGATACGCTGCTGACCGTGATTGCCTTCGAATCGGTGATCAAGCTGCTGGCCATGCTGGGACTTGGCGTGATTGCGCTGTGGTGGGTGTTCGATGGCCCCCTGGACCTGCAGCGCTGGCTGGAAGGCCCGGGGGCCGCCGTGCAGGCCGCTACCCCGCAGCTGGACGCGCCCCAATGGAGAACCCTGCTGCTGCTGTTTTTTGCCGCCGCCTTCCTGATGCCGCACCTGTTTCAGATCACCTTCGCCGAAAGCCTCTCACGGCACACCCTGCTTCAGGCCAGCTGGTCACTGCCGCTGTTCCTGCTGCTGATGGCGCTGCCCGTCCCGCTGATCTTATGGGCAGCCCAATCGACCCAGCCCGACGTTCCCGTCGCGGCCTACGCCGCCTATCTGATGACCGAGCACTGGTGGGTCGGTGCGCTGGCCTTCATCGGCGGCCTGGCCGCAGCCAGCGGCACCATGATGATGATTGCGCTGGCGCTGTCGGGCATGGTGCTGAATCACCTGGTGCTCGTAGCCCGGCCGCCGGAAGCACGCAGCGACCTCTATGGCTGGCTGCTGTGGCTACGTCGCGCGCTGGTGGTCGCGGTGATTGCCGGTGGCTGGCTGTTCGCCGAAAGCCTGGGCCGCTATCACTCCCTCACCAGCCTGGGGCTGGCCGCCTTCGTGGGCATGGCCCAGTGCCTGCCGGGCATGCTGGCACTGCTCTACTGGCCCGGCGCCAATCGCAAGGGCACCCTGGCGGGATTGGTCGGCGGTATCGTCATCTGGCTGTGGGGGCTTTGGCTGCCCCTGCTGCTCAACACCCCGCTGCCCGCCCTGCCCTTCACTCCGCTGATGAGCGCCGATGACCCTGCCTGGTTCAGCGTCACGCTGGTCTCGCTGGCCATCAATATCGTTCTGCTGATGGTGGTATCGCTGTTCACGCGCATGTCCGAAGGCGAAAGCTCGTCTGCCGAGGCCTGCTCGGTGGACGCGGTCATCCGTTCCAAGCGCCTGCCGCTGGAGGCCGCCACCGCCGGTGATTTCACCGCGCACCTGGCCCAGGCGCTGGGCGAGGAAGCCGCTGGCCGTGAGGTCAGTCGCGCCCTGAAGGCGCTCAACCTGACACTCCAGGAGCGCCGCCCCTACGCACTGCGCCGCCTGCGTGATCGTATCCAGGCCAACTTGTCCGGGCTCATGGGGCCTTCGGTGGCGCGCGACATCGTGGACCGCTACCTGCCCTATCGCCACGACGATGCGCCGGTCACCGACGACATTCACTTCGTCGAAAGCCGCCTGGAAGCCTATCGTTCACGGCTGACCGGGCTGGCCCGCGAACTGGACGGTCTGCGCCGCCACCACCGCCAGACGCTGGCGTATCTCCCCGTCGGGCTTTGCGTACTGGGTGACGACGACGAACTCCTGATGTGGAATCAGGCGCTGTCGCAGCTCTCGGGTATCAGTGGGGACAGCGTGATCGGCTCACGCCGCGACAGCCTGCCCGCACCCTGGCCGGAACTACTGGGCAGCGTACTGGAAGCAGACCAGACCCCGCTTTACAAACAGGCCGTCTCGCTGCACGGCAGGGATTACTTTCTCACCCTGCATAAAGCGGTTCTGAGTGGCCATGACAGCCGTGGCGGCAGCGTGGTGCTGGTCGAAGACCACACCGAAATGAAGTGGCTGGAAGAGGAACTCGTGCACGCCGCGCGGCTGGCCTCGATTGGCCAACTGGCCGCCGGCGTGGCCCATGAAATCGGCAATCCGATTACCGGCATCTCATCGCTGGCCCAAAACCTGCGCTACGACACCGAAGACCCAGCACTGCTGGAAACCGCCGACCAGATCCAACAGCTGACCCAGCGCGTAACCCGCATCGTCAACTCGCTGGTCGGCTTTGCCCATGGCGGCCGAGCGGCCCTGCCTCAGCCCGCCGCCCCGGTCGCCCTGGCCAGCGTCAGCGACGATGCCTTGCACTTGATCCACCTGGCCCGCTCAGGGGAGGATGTGCGCTTTACCAATGCGTGCGCGGATGACATTGTGGTGCGTGGTGACGCCCAGCGACTGACCCAGGTGATGGTCAACCTGCTGAGCAATGCCAAGGATGCCTGTGCCCCGCAAGGCAGCGTGGTGATCGAGGCTGGCCACCAGGCCAACCACGCCTGGTGGCGAGTGACCGACGACGGTCACGGCATCGACGACAGCGTCAAACACCGGCTGTTCGAACCGTTCACCACCACGAAGCCGGCAGGCGAAGGTACCGGGCTTGGGTTATCGTTGGCGTATCAAATCATCAATGAGCACCAAGGCAACATAGAAGTGGCTTCGCCACCTCCCGGACAGCCTCGCGGCACGGCCATCACGCTATGGCTCCCGCTTTACCGACAGGATGATCACTTGCCCCATGCCCCGGATACTGATTGTTGAAGATGAAGCGATTATTCGCAGCGCCCTCAAGCGCCTGCTGGAGCGTCATGACTATCGCGTCAGCGAGGCCGCCAGCGTCGAGGAAGCCCGCGAGCTCCCCCCCAGCGACTTCGATCTGGTGATCAGCGATCTGCGCCTGCCGGGGGAGCCGGGCACGACGCTGATCGCCCTGGCCGCCCCGGCCCCAGTGCTCATCATGACCAGCTATGCCAGCATGCGCTCGGCGGTGGATGCCTTGAAGCAGGGCGCCGTGGATTACGTGGCCAAGCCCTTTGACCATACCGAACTGCTGGAAACCGTCGAGCGCATTCTGCACAAGCAATCCATGCAGCAGGGTACTCCCCCGGACATCACCGACGATGGCGGTGACAGGCAGACGATGATCGGTGATTGCAACGCCATTCAGCAGGTCTATACGCGCATTCGCAAAACGGCGCCCGCCGATGTCACCGTGCTGATCCAGGGCGAGTCCGGCACCGGCAAGGAGCTGGTCGCCCGCGCCATTCATCAACAAAGCAAGCGTGCCAAGGCACCGTTGATCTGCGTGAACTGCGCGGCGATCCCCGAAACGCTGATCGAGTCCGAGCTGTTTGGCCATGAAAAGGGAGCCTTTACCGGCGCCAGCGCCGCCCGCACCGGCTTGGTGGAAGCCGCGGACGGCGGCACGCTGTTTCTGGATGAAATTGGTGAACTGCCGCTGGACGCCCAGGCCAGGCTCTTGCGGGTGCTGCAAGAGGGCGAAATCCGCAAGATTGGCTCGGTCGAAACACGCCACGTGGATGTGCGCCTGATTGCTGCCACCCACAGGGACCTGCGCGCCCTCTCCAAGAGCGGCGAATTTCGGCTCGACCTCTACTACCGCCTGAACGTCATGCAGATCGCGCTGCCGCCGCTGCGGGAGCGCGAGGATGACGTGCTGAAGATTGCCGACATTCTGCTGGAGAAAGCTTGCAAGCGACATGAGCGGCCGGGGCTGCGGCTTTCACGGGCGGCACGCCAGGACCTGCGCGACTACCCATGGCCCGGTAACGTCCGCGAGCTTGAAAATGCCCTGGAGCGCGGTGTCATTCTGGCCGAGGGGCATCTGATCCACCCTGACGACCTGGGTCTTGGTCCAGTGACCAATCGCCCGGCGCCGCCCCCCACCGCCAGCGTCACACCCACGGCTCCTGCCAGCGACGGTGAACCGGAACCCAACGAGGACGACCTCTCTCTGGAGGACTATTTTCAGCACTTCGTGCTGGAGCATCAGGACCAGATGAGCGAAACGGAGCTGGCACAGAAGCTGGGCATCAGCCGCAAGAACCTCTGGGAAAGGCGTCAACGGCTAGGGATTCCCCGTAAAAAAACGACACGCCGATAAACTTAAGTCGATAATAAGACTAACGTCCAATAGATTGATTTGCATAAGAATTACCCAAAAACCGTTACCCCTTCACTGTTACCTTCCCACACAACGACTCGGCAAAAAGGGTAATTTCGGGGTAACACTTCCTGTGCGGATAAGTTCCCCGACCCGCCTGAAAATTGCCAAGTTCATGAAAACCAAAAGTTATCTGATAGGTGGCACAGCGAGTGCAATATTACTCAGCAAGAAGAACAAACTGGGCCACGCGGCAGTCGCCAACAAAAACAACATGACGCCGCCCCGACCTGAGCCACAACAAGAACAACAGGGCCAGGCAGAGATAACGGTACTAACAAGAACAACAGGCTTGAGTCTCACTACTTGTAAGCACAGGGTTTGCAAACACGGCGCAGCCCCTGATGCGACAACAAAAACAACAGCAATCTACAAGTGCCCAAAAAGGACGCGACGTACACAACAAGCTGCATCCAAACAACAATAACAGCAGCATAGGTGTACACCCCCGGAGCCAATAACAACTCGCCGGGAGAGAAAAGTTCGCGGTTGGATTATTGTTTTGAATACGAGGCGGTCGGAATCAGAGTGGTTCTTACGCCTACCGACTGCGGTGCGTATTCAGGGCGATGTGCCATCATGAATAAAAACAGCAGCATGGATGCTGATTGTCTGCTTAGTAGGGGGAGGCTCATGTAGCCTCCCCTTTCCGCATTTGTCACCTGTTACCATCCAAACGCCGCCTCGGCGCTTTGCAAGCTATCGGGGGTCGGATACACTCAACGCCTTGATCGATACCCCTGCGAGTCGATATCGCCGCATGTTTAAAGGATTTACCCGTTTATTACATAGTCCGGGAGAGCACTTGAAATCACTGCTCGATTCCCCAGTGAGCGCTGACAACGCGCTCAGCCCACGCATTATTCCGCGCTCCGAGCACCCCGTTTCTCGTCAGCAAATCAGTGAAGCCGCGCTGAAGGTGCTCTATCGCCTCAATGGTGCTGGCTACGATGCCTACCTGGTGGGTGGCTGCATTCGTGATGCGCTGCTGGGCAAGATGCCCAAGGATTTCGACGTGGCCACCAACGCCACGCCGGAGCAGGTGCGCGACCTGTTTCGCAACTCACGTCTGATCGGCCGTCGCTTCCGTATCGTGCATGTGCGCTTTGGTCGTGAGGTCATCGAGGTGACTACCTTCCGCGGCAAGCCGCAGGACGAGCACGGCGATCACATTGCCCATCAGTCCGACGATGGCTTGCTGCTGCGCGACAACGTATGGGGCAGTATCGAGGAGGATGCGCTACGGCGTGACTTCACGGTCAATGCGCTCTATTACAACATTGCCGACTTCACCATTCACGACTTCGCCAACGGCGCGCAGGACATCGATTCACGCACTCTGCGCCTGATCGGAGACCCTGCCACGCGCTATCGGGAAGACCCGGTGCGCATGCTGCGGGCGGTGCGCTTTGCTGCCAAGCTCGACTTCACCATCGAACCGGCCACCGAAGCGCCAATGTACGACCTGGCGCCGCTGCTGCTGAACATTCCTCCGGCACGCTTGTTCGACGAAGTGCTCAAGCTGTTCATGTCCGGCCATGGGCTGATTACCTTCCGCCTGCTGAGCCACTACAACCTGTTCGGCATGCTCTTCCCGGAAGCCGAAGAGGCCATGGCCGATGCCGCCTGGGCAGAGGAGTTGATCGAGCAGGCGCTGATCAATACCGACAAGCGCATTGCCGAAGACCGCCCGGTCACACCGGCCTTTTTGCTGGCGGCGTTCCTCTGGGCACCGGTGGTACATCGCCAGGCAGAGCTAGAACGCGAGGGCATGCCTTCAGTACCCGCACTGCAAACCGCCGCCCAGCAGGTCGTTTCTCGTCAGTTGCAGCATACGTCGATTCCCAAGCGCTTCGGTATTCCCATGCGGGAAATCTGGGAGCTGCAATCGCGCCTGCCCATGCGGCGGGGCAAGCGCGCCTTCCAGACCCGTGAGCATCCACGTTTTCGGGCAGCCTACGACCTGCTGTTGCTCCGTGAGCAGGCGGGCGAGATCCCGCGTGGTCTGGGCGACTGGTGGACGGCCTTCCAAAAAGGGGACGAGCACGAACAGCTGCGCCTGCTGCAAAAAGTCGGCAGCGACCCGGCAAGCCAGGGCGACCGGCGGCGCAAGAAAAAGCGTAAATCTCGCAAGGGCGAAGCGTGAGCCCGGTACGCGCTTATATTGGCCTGGGCAGCAATCTGGACGACCCCAAGGGGCAGCTCACTCGGGCCCTGGAGGCGCTGGCCGAGCTGCCCCTGTGCCAGATGCTGGGCCACTCTTCGCTTTACGCCACCTCGCCGATAGGCCCCCAGGACCAGCCTGACTTCATCAATGCCGTAGCCTGCCTGGAAACCCGCCTCTCGCCGCTGGCTCTGCTGGATCAGCTACAGGCGCTCGAGCAGCGCCATCGGCGGCGGCGCTTGCGCCACTGGGGCCCCCGCACCCTGGACCTGGACCTGCTGCTCTATGGGTCACAGCAGTGCCAGTGGCCGCGCCTGACCGTGCCCCATGCACAGATGCACCTGCGCGCCTTCGTACTGGTGCCACTGGCGGAGCTTGCCGGCACGCTGGAGCAACCACTCACCTTGCATGGGCAGCCGCTCGATCACTGGGCATCGCCCCTCCCGCTGGACGACATCCGCCGCTTACCCAACACGGCCACCCTCTCGACTGCTACCATCTGACACAAATCTCGACACCACGCCCCCAATCAGGTAACAATTGCCGGTTACGCCACATCGCGCAGGCAGGGACGCTGCGATAATAATGGCCGAGCAAAGCAGGCGTGTCACACCCCCCTGCCGCATCGGCCCCATAAAGATTGAATGAGAGCACGCCATGAAAACCGTCACCCTGAGCACTCTGCAGGCGTATAAGCGCGCCGGTGAAACGTTCAGTTGCCTGACTGCTTACGATGCCTCCTTTGCCCATGCCGCTAGCGCGGCAGGTATTGATGTCCTACTGGTAGGCGACTCCCTGGGCATGGTTCTGCAAGGCCATAGCAGCACCCTCCCTGTGACCATCGACGACATCTGCTACCACACCCGCTGTGCAGCACGTGGCAAAGGCCACAGCCTGCTAATGGTCGACCTGCCGTTTATGAGCAACGCCACCACCGAACGCCTGCTGGAAGATGGCGCGGCACTCATGCGCGCAGGTGCGGAGCTGGTGAAGGTAGAGGGCGAGGCGTGGATGGCCGACGGCATACGCGAACTGACGCGCCGTGGCGTACCGGTGTGCGCCCACTTAGGCTTAACGCCGCAAACCGTTTACCAGTTGGGCGGTTATAAAGTGCAGGGCCGCGAGGCCGAGCAGGCAGAAAAAATCATTAATGATGCCAAAGTGCTGGTCGAGGCGGGAGCGTCGGTCATCCTATTAGAGTGCGTGCCCGCTAGCCTTGGCAAAGCGGTTACCGACGCCCTCGATGTCCCAGTCATCGGTATTGGCGCAGGCCCGGATACCGACGGCCAGATTCTGGTAATGCACGACGTGCTGGGCGTTACCCATGGCCGCACACCGCGTTTTGTGAAGAACTTTATGGCGGACGCACACTCTATTCAAGGTGCGTTTGAGCAGTACCATGAAGCGGTCAAAACCCGCACGTTTCCCGCTCTGGAACACTGTTTTTAAGTGAGTGACAGCGAATCCCCTATGCGCACTTTGCGAGATATTAACGAGCTACGCGCCACTCTGCGCGACTATCGCCTAAAGGGCCAGCGCATTGCGCTGGTGCCTACCATGGGCAACCTGCACGCTGGGCATTTGGCACTCATTGCGACCGCCCGCCAGCATGCAGATGTGGTCGTCTCCAGTCTGTTTGTTAACCCAATGCAGTTTGGCCCTGGCGAAGATTTAGACGCCTACCCGCGCACGTTTGAAGCTGACCAGCGCCAGCTCACCGAAGCAGGCTGTGATCTGCTGTTTGCCCCGACAGTGAGCGCCCTTTACCCCAACGGCTTGGATGCGCAAACCCGTGTTCACGTGCCCGAGGTCGGCGAAGGGCTTTGCGGTGGCTCACGCCCTGGGCATTTTGACGGTGTCTCCACCGTAGTGAGCATGCTGTTTAACCTAGTGCAGCCAGATGTCGCTTGCTTTGGTGAAAAGGACTACCAGCAGCTGGCGGTGATCCGCAAGCTGGTGGCCGACCTGCACATGCCCATCGAGATTATTGGCGTGCCGATTGTGCGCGCCGACGATGGCTTGGCGCTCTCCTCACGTAATGGCTACCTCAGCGAGCAGGAGCGCGCCATAGCGCCCACGCTCTACCGTACGCTGTGCGAGCTACGTGATGCGCTGGCCCAAGGCGAATCCGCCGAACAGGTACTACAACGGGGTAAAACCGCGCTGTATGATGCCGGTTTTACGCCGGACTATCTTGAGCTGCGGGATGCCACCCTAAAACCTGTGGCGGCCTCCACGCGCCATGCCGTGCTCTTAGCCGCCGCCAAGCTCGGCCCAGCCCGGCTTATCGACAATCTCAGCGTGCAGCTTCCTAGCGCTGCCACTGACTAGCCCGTCAGGCTAGCTCTTTACCCAGGAGTTTCTATGCATACCATTATGCTCAAAGCCAAGCTGCACATGGCCCGCGTTACCCACGCCGTTCTCAATTACGAAGGCTCGTGCGCCATCGACGGCGAACTGCTGGATATGGCCGGTATCCGCGAAAATGAACAGATTCAGATTTATAACGTGGAGAACGGCGAGCGCTTCACCACTTATGCCATTCGTGGCGAAGAGGGGTCACGTTTGATCTCGATCAACGGCGCAGCGGCGCATCTGGCCTCGCCAGGGCACCGCATCATTATTTGCAGCTACGCCCACTACTCAGAAGCCGAACTTGAAAACCATCAGCCTGCGCTGGTGTACCTCCAAGAAGGCAACCACGTTAGCCATACCAGCAACGCCATTCCGGTCCAATTGGCATAAGCTAATCACCTGAGAATGCGTTATTTAATGGGCCGTTGATCGGCCCGTTTTTATTTGCCAAAAAAGCGTATTGCCGCAATGCACAACCTTCCCCTATGCTGATAGCCAAGCCTGTCAATACACGCTAATAACGATGTTAATAACAACGGATAGGCAGCGACGTCTATCTGCCATAGGAACGATGCAACACTTACTCAAGGAGTCATCGTATGCAAGACGTGGTCATTGTGGCGGCACGCCGCACCGCCGTAGGTAGCTTTGGTGGATCACTCGCTGGTATTCCTGCCAGCGACCTGGGCGCACTAGTGATTAAAGATATTATGGCTTCCACTGGGGTGGCTCCTGCGCAAATCGATGAAGTGCTACTGGGCCAAGTGCTCACCGCAGGCGTTGGCCAAAACCCGGCGCGCCAAGCAGCCATCAAGGCAGGCCTGCCAGACACCGTACCGGCCATGACGATCAACAAAGTGTGTGGCTCTGGCCTCAAAGCGCTGCACCTGGCGACTCAAGCCATCCGCTGCGGCGATGCCGAGATCGTGCTGGCCGGTGGTCAGGAGAACATGTCCGCCTCTCCCCATATTCTGCCGAACTCGCGCAACGGCCAGCGCATGGGCGACTGGAAGGCTATCGACTCCATGGTGCACGATGGCTTGTGGGATGCGTTCAATAACTACCACATGGGCATCACGGCCGAGAACCTGGCAGAGAAGTACGGTATCACGCGAGAAGCCATGGACGAATTTGCCGCCGCTTCCCAGCAAAAAGCTGCTGCCGCCATCAAAGAGGGCAAATTCAAAAGCCAGATTGTCCCGGTCGAGGTGCCGCAGCGTAAAGGCGACCCGGTGGTCTTCGATACCGACGAAAACCCTCGTGAAGTCACGGCAGACAAGCTGGCCGGGATGCGTCCTGCGTTCAAGAAAGACGGCACCGTGACGGCGGGTAACGCCTCGTCGCTGAACGACGGCGCGGCCGTGGTTATGCTCTGCTCGGCGGAAAAAGCCAAAGAGCTTGGCCTGGAGCCCCTAGCCCGCATTGCCGCCTACTCCAACGCAGGCGTCGACCCGGCCATCATGGGGATCGGGCCGGCCCCCGCCACCCGTCGCTGCCTAGAAAAAGCGGGCTGGAGCTTGGATGACCTGGACCTCGTTGAAGCCAACGAAGCCTTCGCTGCTCAAGCGCTGTCGGTCAATAAAGAGCTGGGCTGGGACACGTCGAAGGTGAACGTCAACGGCGGCGCCATCGCGCTAGGTCACCCTATTGGTGCGTCGGGCTGCCGCGTGCTGGTGACACTGCTCCACGAAATGATCGCCCGCGATGCCAAAAAAGGCTTGGCGACGCTATGTATTGGCGGTGGCCAAGGGGTTGCACTGGCGATTGAGCGTCCGTAACACCTCTTAAGCGGAACGTAGAGAGAGTGCCCCCGCCACGCGGGGGCATTTTTTTCACTGGTCTTGCCAAGCCATTAGCGACGCTTCTCCCCCACAATGCGCGAGGGTGTGCGCCATACCAATAGCATCCCCAGCAGGAACAGCCCCGAGGCAACCCACATCGCCACCGGTAGGCTGGTGCCATCGACCACTTGCCCCCCGACCATGGCCCCCAGGCCAATCGACATGTTGAACACGAACGCCATTAACGCCGTGGCGGCTTCCGTATTGGGCGCCGTGCGTAGTATCCATGTCTGAATACTCACTGATACGCTGCCAAATACAGCACCCCACAGCATTAACAGCAGCACGCCACTGGTCGGCTCTACGCCTACCACCGGGAAGATCGCCACGACTACCAGCAGTAGGCTGGGAATCGCGAGCACCGCACGGTACGGGTGACGGCCAGCAAACATTCCTGCAACGATATTGCCCAAAATCCCCGACGCACCGTACAGCAGCAGCAGGCTTCCGACATGGCGCTGCGCGACCCCGCTGATCTCTTGCAAAATGGGACTAATGAAGGTGTAGGCCGCAAAGTGACCCACCACAACAAACCCCGTGGTCAACACGGCTACCCGCACGCCACGATTCTTTAGCTGTTGCGCCAGCACCCGAAGCCGCACCGGCTCTCGGGGCGGCAGTGGCGGTAGCCAGCGCCAAAGCGCCAACGCCGTGAGCAAACTCAAGCCCCCCAAGGCACCAAAGGCCACGCGCCAGTTACTGATATCACCCAGCAGCGTGCCCAACGGTACGCCGAGCACCGAGGCCGCCGCCACGCCGCCAAAAATGATGGTCATGGCCCGCGACACCTGATCGCTAGGCACCAGACGTGGCGCAATACTGCCCGCAATGGCCCAAAAACCGCCGATACTGATCCCCACCAACACTCGCGCCGCCAACAGTAGGGCAAAGTTGCTGGCCATGGCGGAGAGCACGCTGCCCAGCACCATCACTGCCATCATCAGCGTCAGCATGATACGGCGATCGAGACGCCCTACCGCCACCGGTAGCAGCGGCGCTGAAAACGCCGCCACGACGCCGGGCACCGTCACCATCAACCCTGCCATACCTGGGGTCACGCCCATCGATTCTGCCACCTGAGAGAGCAAACCGATGGGTAGTTGCTCTGCGGTCACCAACAAAAAAATGCCGATCATCACGGCCACCACCGCCCACCAACGCGGCGATTCCTGCTGCTCCATGCTATGTCCTCACATTCCTGACCTATCAAAACGACACCGCCCCCACAGCCAAGGGCTGCGGGGGCGGTAAATCCTACGCTGAGCACTCGTTAGCTAGCGACGTCCGCCTCGGCAGCTTCAAACGCTGCTTTCTCTTCTTCGGTGATCTCTTTGATCGAGAGCTTCACGCGGTTGCGGTTGTCGATATCCAACACCTTCACGATGACATCGTCGCCTTCGTTCAGGAAGTCGCGCACGTTATTGACGCGCTCCTGGACGATTTGCGAGATGTGCACCAGGCCATCGGTTCCCGGCATGATGTTCACGAACGCACCAAAGTCGGCGATACGTACGACCTTGCCTTTGTACAGCTTGCCGATTTCCGCTTCGGCGGTGATCGCCAGTACGGTATCGATCGCTTTCTTGGCAGCGGCTTTGTCTTCGGCGTAGATGCGAACGGTGCCATCGTCATCAAGATCGATCGATGCGCCGGTGTCTTCGCAAATCTTACGAATGGTGGCGCCGCCCTTGCCGATGACGTCGCGAATCTTGTCCGGATCGATTTTGATCGTCGCCATGGAAGGGGCGTTTTCCGACACCTCGTTACGGCTCTGGCTGATCACGGCGTTCATCTGCGCCAGGATACCGATGCGCGCATCGTGGGCCTGTTGCAGCGCAGTCTCCATGATCTCTTCGTTGATGCCCTCGATCTTGATGTCCATCTGCAGGGCAGTGACGCCCTCTTCAGAACCGGCCACTTTGAAGTCCATGTCACCCAGGTGGTCTTCGTCACCCAGGATATCGGTCAGCACCGCGTAGCCGTCTTCGTCTTTGACGAGGCCCATGGCAATACCCGCTACCGGGGCTTTCAGCGGAACGCCCGCATCCATCAACGCCAGCGAGGAGCCGCACACGGACGCCATGGAGCTAGAGCCATTGGATTCGGTGATTTCCGACACCACACGGATGGTGTAGGGGAACTCTTCTTCGGATGGCAGCATCGCTTGGACACCGCGACGCGCCAAACGGCCGTGGCCGATTTCACGGCGCTTTGGGCCACCCATGAAGCCCGCTTCACCCACCGAGTAGGGAGGGAAGTTGTAGTGCAGCATGAAGCGGTCTTTACGCTCGCCTTCCAGCGACTCGATGAGCTGCGAATCGCGCAGCGTGCCGAGTGTTGCGACCGCAATGGCCTGGGTCTCACCACGGGTGAAGATGGCTGAGCCGTGAGTTTTCGGCAGCACGCCGACTTCGATGTTCAGCGGACGCACGGTGACGTTGTCGCGGCCATCGATACGCGGCTCGCCCTTGACCACGCGGGAGCGCACCACACGCTTCTCAAGCGCTGCGAACGCGCCTTTCACGTCATCCTTGCTGAACTTGCCTTCCGCTTCCTCTTCGCCTTCGGCAGCCGCTAACTGTTCGACGGCCGCGTCTTTCAGCGCTGCGAGTGCATCTTGGCGCTGCATTTTATCGGTGATGCGGTACGCCTCACCCACTTTGGCTTCAAAGGCATCGGCCATGGCCGTTTTCAAGGCAACGTTTTCTGCCGGCGCCTGCCACTCCCAGCGCGGCTTACCAGCGTCGGCAGTCAATTCTTTAATGGCGTCGATCGCGACTTGCATCTCCTGGTGGCCAAACAGTACGGCACCCAGCATTTCGTCTTCGAGCAACTCTTGCGCTTCGGACTCCACCATCAGCACGGCGTTTTCGGTACCGGCCACCACCATGTCCAGCTCGGAGGTGGTCAGCTCTTCGACGGTGGGGTTCAGGAAGTAGCCCTGCTCTTCGTTGAAGCCAACGCGCGCAGCGCCAATCGGGCCATTGAACGGAACGCCTGAGATGCTCAGCGCTGCCGAGGTGCCCAGCATGGCCGCAATATCCGGGTCATGGTTGCGGTCAGTCGACAGAACGGTACAGATCACCTGCACTTCGTTCATGAAGCCCTTGGGGAACAGCGGGCGAATGGGGCGGTCGATCAGCCGTGACGTGAGGGTCTCTTTCTCGGTAGGGCGACCTTCACGCTTGAAGAAGCCGCCAGGAATCTTGCCGACCGCGTAGGTCTTTTCCTGGTAGTGCACCGAAAGCGGGAAGAAGGATTGGGCGGGATTGACGTCTTTCTTCGCCACCACCGTACACAGGACGACGGTGTCGTCCATGGTGACCATCACGGCACCAGTGGCTTGGCGAGCGATACGCCCAGTTTCGAGGGTGACGGTGCTGCGACCGTATTGGAACGTTTTTTTGACCGGATTCACGGCTACTTCCTTTAACATTAATAGCTACTTGTCTTTTCGCTTGGGTCGTTTGACTCGCCACCATTCTAGGCGTTGAGGCGCCGTACGGCTACCAGAAACAAAAAAACGGGCAGCTCACAAGGAGCTGCCCGTTTCGAATCATGGCCGTTAAGAACTTAGCGGCGCAGACCCAGACGCTGAATCAGAGACTGATAGCGTTCGAAATCTTTACGCTTCAGGTAGTCCAGCAGCTTACGACGCTGGTTTACCATGCGGATCAGACCACGACGAGAGTGGTGATCCTGCTTGTTGGTCTTGAAGTGGTCCTGCAGGCCGTTGATGTTGGCGCTCAGCAGTGCAACCTGAACTTCAGGGGAACCGGTATCGTTATCGCCGCGGCCGTATTCGTTGACGATCTCGGCCTTTTTCTCAGCGGTTAATGCCATCTGTCTCTCCAGTAAGCAATATGCCTAAAAATGAATGGGTGAGACCACGCATATTTGCAGTCTCAGGCGACCATTTTCGCGCAAATCGCCACATCCTTGCAACGTTTTACCGCGATATTACGAACGAGCGACCGTGCTTAACAGCCGCCTGGGGGCCACTTCCTGCGGCCCTTTTACAACGCCAAGGCCGATAAACGTCTCGGCGTGATAAAGTCGTGCCAACGCATCGGGTGCCAATTCATCGACGGTGAGCTCGGCTGACTGTCCGTGGGCCAGTCGGCCAAACGAGGTGTCATCGACGTTCAGCGATGGCAGATGGTCGACCAGCACATCCACGGGCATGAGTTCGGCTTCGCGGTCGGCTTGGCTAGCCAGTGCTTCCAACGCCTCGAGTGTCCACATCGCGTCGCCATCGAACGGCCCGGTTTTGAGTCGCCGTAGCTGACTGATGTGGGCACCACAGCCCAGGGCGTGACCGATGTCTTCGGCCAAGGTACGGATATACGTGCCTTTGCTACAGCTGACTTCCAGCTCGAACGCCGTGCCTTCGAACGCCAGCAGGCGCGCATCATACACGCTAACCCGCCGCGCTGCACGTTCAACCTGTTTGCCCTCACGCGCCAGCTCGTAGAGCTTTTTGCCCTGGTGCTTCAACGCCGAATACATGGGCGGCACCTGGTCGATCTCGCCACGAAAGCGGACCAGCACGGCCTCCACATCCTCGGCGGTGAGGCTTGGCACCTCACGCCGCTCGATGACGTTACCCTCGGCATCACCGGTGTCGGTGATCACGCCCAGTTCGACCCGGGTGCGATACATCTTGTCGGCTTCCAGCAGGTGTGCGGAAAACTTGGTGGCTTCCCCCAGGCAAATGGGCAGCAGGCCCGTTGCCATGGGGTCCAGCGTGCCGGTATGCCCGGCTTTCTGCGCCTCGAACAGACGGCGCACACGCTGGAGTGCATGGTTGCTGGAAATGCCCTTGGGCTTGTCCAGCAGCACCACGCCATTCACCGGTAATCCGCGACGGCGACGAGCCATTAGCGCGTCTCCTCACCCTGGGCGTCGGTGTCGTTCTCGTCATCTGATTGGCGGGCACGGTCGGTAGAGACCGCTTCGTCGATCAGCGATGAGAGGTGCTGGCCGCGCACCACACTTTCATCGAAATGAAAGCGCAGTTCGGGTACGTGACGCAGCTTGATGCGCTGGGCGATTTGGCTTCTCAGAAACCCTGCTGCACGTTTCAGTACCTGCAGGTTCTCCTTGATACGCTCGGGATCCTGTTCACCCAGCAGGGTGACGTAGATATCGGCGTAGCCAAGGTCACGACTAACGGTGGCCCCGCTCACCGTGACCATGCCCAAGCGCGGATCTTTCACTTCGCGTTGGATCAGTACCGCCAGCTCCTTTTGGAGCTGGTCGGCTACTCGGTCGGTACGCTTGAATTCGCGCATGATTGCTCCTCGCGCGGCCTTACAGGCTGCGCTCGACCTTCACTTGGTCAAAGACTTCGATCTTGTCGCCGACCTGGACATCGTTGTAGTTCTTCACGCCGATGCCACACTCCATGCCGTTACGCACTTCTTGCACGTCGTCTTTGAAGCGGCGCAGCGATTCGAGTTCGCCTTCGTAGATGACCACGTTGTCACGCAGAACGCGGATACGCTTGCTGCGGGAAACCGTGCCTTCGACGACCATACAGCCGGCCACCGCACCGATCTTCGGCGCGCGGAAGACGTCGCGTACTTCGGCCACACCCACGATCTCTTCTTTCCACTCGGGGGCAAGCATACCGCTCATCGCCTGCTTGACCTCATCGATCAGCTGGTAGATGACGCTGTAGTAGCGCAGATCCAGGCCTTCACGCTCGATGATCTCACGGGCTGCGGCATCGGCACGTACGTTGAAGCCGACCACGATGGCTTCAGACGCCAGCGCCAGGTTGGCGTCGGTTCCGGTGATACCACCCACGCCGGAGGAGACCACCGCCACTTGCACTTCGTCGGTGGAGAGCTCTTCCAGAGCGCCCTTGATGGCTTCCAGTGAACCCTGAACGTCGGCTTTGAGGACGATGTTGACCTTGGCCACTTCGTCTTGGCCCATCTGGCTGAACATGTTCTCCAGCTTGGCCTTCTGCTGACGCGCCAGGCGTACTTCGCGGTATTTACCCTGACGGAAGTTGGCCACTTCGCGGGCTTTCTTCTCGTCGGCCACGACCATGAAGTCGTCACCCGCATCCGGCGTGCCGTCGAGACCCTGGATCTCGACCGGCATGGCGGGGCCAGCGGTATCGACCTGTTGACCCAGCTCATTGGTCAGCGCACGAACGCGACCATAGTGCAGGCCTGCCAGCACGATATCACCCTTCTTCAGCGTACCGTTCTGAACCAGCACGGTAGCCACCGGGCCACGGCCTTTGTCCAGGCGAGACTCGACAACGACACCTTTGCCAGGCGCCGACGGAACGGCCGTCAGCTCAAGCACTTCGGAGGCCAGCTGGATCGCTTCCAGCAGGTCTTCCATGCCTTCGCCGGTTTTGGCGGACACGTGAACAAACTGAGTGTCACCGCCCCACTCTTCGGAGATCACGCCGTGCTGTGACAGCTCGTTACGAATGCGGTCGAAGTCCGCGCCCGTTTTATCGATCTTGTTCACCGCCACGACCATGGGCACTTCAGCCGCTTTGGAGTGCTCGATCGCTTCAACGGTTTGCGGCATCACGCCATCGTCGGCAGCCACGACCAGGATGACCACGTCGGTGGCTTTGGCACCACGAGCACGCATGGCGGTAAACGCCGCGTGACCGGGGGTATCCAGGAAGGTAACGCCGCCGTGGTTGTCTTCCACGTGGTAAGCACCGATGTGCTGGGTAATACCGCCCGCTTCGCCAGTGGCGACCTTGGCACGACGGATGTAGTCCAGCAGCGAGGTCTTGCCGTGGTCAACGTGACCCATGACCGTCACGACGGGTGAGCGGGTGATCTCTTCGCCTTCGTAGGAGATGCCTTCCAGCATTTCCGTTTCCAGCGCGTCGTCCTTCACCAGCTTGACCTTGTGGCCCATCTCTTCCACGACGATCGCCGCAGTATCCTGGTCGATGGTCTGGTTGATGGTCACCGCCGCGCCCATGGTGAACATGGCCTTGATGACTTCGTTGGCCTTGATCGACATCTTGTCGGCCAGCTCGGCCACGCTGATCGATTCAGGGATCGAGACTTCACGCACGATCGGCTGAGTCGGCTTCTGGAAGCCGTGCTTGCCGTTGCCGCTCTGGCTTGCGCCGCCACGACGGCCACCACGGCGCTCGGCACGCTTGACCTTCTTGCCGCCACCGCCACGCTTGCGCTCTTCGCGATCACCGCGATCGTCGTCATCGTCGCGGCCTTTTTTCTTGGCAGCCGTCTTCTTGGGCGGTGCCGTGCGACGGTCGGTACGGCCTTCCTTCGGCGGTGCAGGCGGCAGGTCTTCACCCGTCGGTGCATCGTCGATTTCCAGGTCAGGCACGTCGATGTCCGGCACTTCTGCCGCCTTGGCCTTGGCTTGCTCTTCCGTCGCCTTGCGTGCAGCGTCTTCAGCCGCCTTGGCTTTTGCGGCTACGGCTTTCTCTTCTGCCGCCTGGGCTTCCTGCGCCTTGCGCTCGGCTTCCGCTTCGGCCATGTCGCCTACCAGCTGGCGCGGGCCAGAGTGCTGGGGCTCGGCAGCCTTGGGCTTCTCTTCTTCACGCTTGACGTAGGTCTTCTTCTTGCGCACCTGAACTTCGATGGTTTTACCGCGCTCGCCGGTCTTGATGCGGCTACGGGTTTTACGCGTCAGGGTGATGCGGTTCTTGCTCGGCTCGTTGTCGCTGCCGCCGTGGCTCTTCTTCAGAAAGCTCAGCAGCGTCTGCTTGTCTTCTTCAGATACGGCGTCGCTTTCCGAGGCGTGCTGCAAACCGGCTTCTTTCATCTGTTCCAATAGGCGGGGCACATCGCGGCCCACCTTCACTGCAAAATCTTTAACTGTCATATCCGACATAGTGACCCTCCTCAGCCCGTGACCTGTTTACTGTGTGTTCGAATCCGATGTGTCGTCGGTTTCGAACCAGGGCGCACGGGCAGTCATGATCAGTGCCGCTGCGCGCGCTTCGTCCAACTCCTCGATATCGACCAGATCGTCGACAGACTGCTCGGCGAGATCTTCCATTGTGACAATGCCGCGGCTGGCGAGAATGAAGGCCAGGTGGCGCTCCATACCGTCCATTTCCAGCAGGTCATCCGCTGGTTGGGCACCGTCCAGCGCTTCTTCCGAGGCAATCGCCATCGTCAGCAGCTCGTCTTTTGCGCGTGCACGCAGCTCTTCCACCAGCTCTTCGTCGAACTCTTCGATTTCGAGCATCTCTTCCAGCGGCACGTAAGCAACTTCTTCCAGGGTGGTGAACCCTTCTTCAACCAGCAGGCGGGCAACGTCTTCGTCCACTTCCAGGTGCTGAACGAAAGAGTCCACCAGGCTGTCGATCTCCTGCTCGCGCTTGGATTCCGCCTCGTCTTCGGTCATGACGTTGATACGCCAGCCGGTCAACTCGGACGCCAGGCGCACGTTCTGGCCGCTGCGACCAATGGCCTGGGCCAGGTTGTCCTGGGCGACCGCCACGTCCATCGCGTGGGCGTCTTCGTCCACCAGAATAGACGCCACATCGGCAGGCGCCATGGCATTGATGACCAGTTGCGCCGGGTTGTCATCCCACAGCACGATATCGACGCGCTCGTTCTGCAGCTCGGAAGAGACCGCCTGCACCCGAGAACCACGCATACCCACACAAGCGCCCACCGGGTCGATACGGCGGTCGTTGGTTTTCACCGCGATCTTGGCCCGAGAGCCGGGGTCGCGAGCCGCCCCTTTGATTTCGATCAGCTGCTCGGCGATTTCCGGCACCTCGATCTTGAACAGCTCGATGATGAACTCCGGGCAGGTACGCGACAGCTGCAGCTGGGCACCACGGGCATCCGGGTCCACCTTGACCAGCAGCGCACGCACTCGCTCGTTCATGCGGTAGCGCTCGCCGTGAATCATCTCGTTGCGCGGCAGGAACGCTTCGGCGTTCTCGCCCAGGTCGATGATCAGGCCATCACGGGTGGTCTTCTTGACGATACCGGCCACCAGTTCGCCTTCACGGTCTGCGTATTGACGCACGACTTCAGCGCGCTCGGCTTCGCGCACTTTCTGGACGATGACCTGTTTGGCGGTTTGTGCGGCAATACGGCCGAACATGGCGTTTTCGATCTTCTGCTCGACCACATCGCCCAACGCCAGCGGCGGATCCCGCTGCTCGGCGATGCTCTGCTTGATTTCGTAGTCGGGCGTCTCGAACTCGTCGTCTTCCACGACGGTCCAGTAGCGGAAGGTGTCGTAGTCGCCGGTTTTACGGTCGATACGCACCCGCACATTGGCTTCTTCGTGCTCGAAACGCTTGCGCGACGCGCTGGCCAGCGCGGCTTCAACCGCTTCGAAAATTACATCACGGGGGACGCCTTTTTCGTTGGAGATCGCGTCCACGACCATTAAGATTTCTTTACTCATGCGTATGCCTCGCCAGAAAACCTGTCCTTTTGTGCGTCGACCCGGCATCTACCGGAAGCCGCCACCCGTTATTCTTCGAACTGCGGGACAACGTGCGCAGCATCAATGCTTTCAATGGGAAAGCAGTACTCTTCGCCTTCCATTTGCAGCAGCACTTCGTCTCCTTCGACCCCAGCCAACAACCCCTGGAACTTGCGTCGGCCATCGAAAGCGAGGCGTAGCTTCAGCGCCACCTGATGGCCCTGGTAGCGAGTGAAGTGATCCAGAGAATAAAGGGGGCGTGCCATACCGGGTGACGAGACCTCCAGGCGATACTCGCCTGGAATCGGATCTTCCACATCCATCACGGCACTGACTTGACGGCTGATATCAGCGCAGTCTTCCACGCTGACGCCGCTCTCACGCTCGATATAAATGACCAGCCGCGAATGCTTGCCCTGGGAAACATGCTCGATGCCCCAAAGCTCGAAGCCCATGGCGGCAACGATGGGTTCGATCAGCGCATGAAGCGCAGCGTGTTTTGTGGCCACAGACAAAGCTCCTATAGCCGTTGCATCAGGCGCCTGGCCAGGAGTCTTGATAAAAGCCAGGAGGCTGATTGGCATTACCTGGGAATGTGTCTCTGGCTACTGAACAACGTCCGCGCGTGAGACACTCTTGGCTCGCAAAAAAGCTACTAACAAAAAGCCCCTTCACAGGAAGGGGCTTTTCGAAAGAAACCTGTAATACCATTTTAGCAACATGGTGCGATCTTTTCGCTGCCTTGAAGCAAATTGCGAACTGCTTCACGACACTGCAATGTTGCTAAACAAATGGTAGCGGGGACCGGATTTGAACCGATGACCTTCGGGTTATGAGCCCGACGAGCTACCAGACTGCTCCACCCCGCATCAATCTAGGTCGACGATAATAGACACTTAAACTACCGACGTCAAGTGCTGTTTTCGTCTCAGGTGCCAACCCTGACTTTCTTTGGCAAATACTCTGGGAAGCTGGCGAGCCAGCGAAACAGATGGTGCCGAAGGCGGGACTTGAACCCGCACGACCATACGGTCACTACCCCCTCAAGATAGCGTGTCTACCAATTCCACCACTTCGGCATCAGGGGAGGCCAAAGAAAACGCGGCTGATTACTCTCCGCTTTCCTCAAGCACTGGCGCGGTATTATCCATACTTGCAGGGCTGTCGTCAAGCGTAGGAATGCTGCGCTGCTGCTCGATCAGGCGTGCGTCGGGAATGCCCGCTTCCGGTGCCTGGCCTGCCTGGGTAGCAAAGTACGCCAGCGCCATGGATGTGACGAAAAAGCCCGCCGCCAGCACACCCGTGGTGCGAGAAAGGAAGTTACCGCTACCCCGCGAACCAAACACCGTTTGCGATGCGCCGCCACCGAAGGCAGCCCCCGCCTCAGCGCCTTTACCCTGCTGAAGCAGGATGAGTACTACCAGGGCGACCGCAATCACCACATGAACCATAAGAATTGCAACTTGCATGGCGTTATCCTGCTGACTGACAAATGGCGTAGAAATCGTCGGTTTTAAGCGAGGCACCGCCCACCAAACCGCCGTCGATATCCGGCTGAGCAAGCAGCTCTGCCGCATTACTTGCATTCATGCTGCCGCCGTAAAGCAGCTTCAACTGCTCGGCCAGCGACGCATCGAACCCTGCCTGGTAGGCACGAATACCTGCCATCACTTCTTGCGCCTGCTCCGGCGAGGCCGTGCGCCCGGTGCCGATGGCCCAGACAGGCTCGTAGGCAATCACCACCTGGCGACGCTGCTCTGGCTCCAGCCGCGCCATGACGTAGCCTACCTGGCGCAAGACCACGTCCATGGTCTGGCCGGCATCACGCTCCTCGAGGGTCTCGCCGACACACAGAATCGGCGTCAAGCCGACATCCAGCGCGGCTACCAACCGGTTGAATACCTGCTCGTCGCTCTCACGATAGAGCTGGCGACGCTCGGAGTGGCCCACCAGCACGTAGCCAACGCCAAACTCCTTGAGCATGCGTCCACTGACTTCACCGGTGTGGGCGCCGGAATGCTGAGGATTGAGCGTTTGCGCGCCCAGCGCCAAAGGCGTATCACCAAAGGCATGACGCGCCATGTCCAGGTACGGAAAAGGCGGAATAATGACCACCTCGACACCTTCCGGCAGCGTGGCGGAGGCAAACGTTTTACCAAACGACTCGATCAATGCCGCCGAACCGTTCATTTTCCAGTTACCGGCAATCAAGGGCGTGCGCATGGGTGATCCTCAATCCAGGTGGAGCGAAATGGTATAGGAGCCGCCTTGTCAAGACAACCGCTGTGACGAGTCCTGCGTTATTTGCCGGAGTCGTCACCCAGCAGCGCCTGCACCTGCTGTGCCAGCCGATTCGCCAGACGGTCGACATCCAGATGGGCACGGCCTTCTACCATGACCCGAATCAGTGGCTCCGTCCCCGAGGCGCGCAGCAGCACGCGCCCCTGATCGCCCAGCTCGGTTTCCAGCGCCGCCACGGCGTCCTGCAAGGGCGGAGCTGCCATTACCTGACGGGCATCGGAGCCTGCCGGTAGCCGCACGTTGACCAGCGACTGAGGGACTTTTTCGAGCCCCTTGAGCAGGGCAGGCAGCGGCTTCTGCTCGCGAACCATCAAGGCCAGCACCTGCAGCGCGGACACGATGCCGTCGCCGGTGCTCTGCACATGACCACACACGATATGCCCCGAAGCCTCGCCCCCCAGCTCCCAACCGTTGGCAGCCATCATCTCCATGACGAAGCGGTCGCCCACTTTGGCGCGCAGGAAGGGAATACCCAGCCGCTCCAGCGCCATGGCCAGCCCAAAATTGCTCATCAGGGTGCCCACCACGCCACCTTCCAGCAGGCCACGCTCGAAACGGTCACGGGCGATCAGGTAAAGAATGTCATCGCCATCCACTTCTCGGCCATCGGCATCCACCAGCAGCACGCGGTCGCCGTCGCCATCGAAGGCCACGCCCAGATCGGCCCCTTGCTGAATGACCGCGGCACGTAGCGCAGCGGGATGGGTGGAACCCACCTGTTGGTTGATATTCAATCCGTCGGGAGACGCCCCAATCACGCTGACATCGGCCCCCAGCTCGCGGAATACGCTAGGGGCGATATGGTAAGTGGCCCCATGGGCGCAATCCAGCACCACTTTCAGGCCATGCAGGCTCAGCCTGTCCGGCAGCGTGGATTTACAGAACTCGATATAGCGGCCCGCTGCATCGTCGATACGCGTCGCCTTGCCAAGCTGCGCGGCCTCGGCCGTGGTCAGCGGCGCTTCCAGCATGGCTTCGATACGGTCTTCGATCTCATCGGGCAACTTCTTGCCTTCGGCAGAGAAAAACTTGATGCCGTTGTCATCGAAGGGGTTGTGCGAGGCCGAAATGACGATCCCGGCATCCGCCCGGAAAGTGCGCGTCAGGTAGGCAATACCCGGCGTGGGCATCGGCCCCAGCAGCGACACATCCACCCCGGCGGCAGACAGTCCCGCCTCCAGCGCCGACTCGAACATATAGCCGGAAATACGCGTATCCTTACCGATCAACACCCGGGTGCGGCCCTTTTCGCGACGCAACACCTGCCCGGCAGCCCAACCCAGTTTGAGCATGAAATCAGCCGTAATCGGCGCCTGCCCTACCGTGCCACGAATACCATCGGTACCAAAATAACGACGCGTCATGTCAAGACTCCTTCTTCACGAGCGGCTCACAGCCTTCTTGCAGCACGGCCCAGGCCATATTCACGGCATCCACCGTGGGCCCTACATCGTGCACCCGAATCACTTTGGCTCCGCGCTCCACCGCCATGGCAGCTAGCGCCAGCCCTCCCGCCAGGCGCTCTTCCACAGGACGGCCCAGCACCTTACCAATCATGCTCTTGCGCGACATGCCCACCAGCAGCGGCAAGCCCAGCTCGTTCAGCGAGGCCATGTGCTTCAACAGCCGCAGGTTGTGCTCGACGGTTTTGCCAAAGCCAAAACCGGGGTCCAGCAGCAGCCGATGACGACGCAGCCCCACCGCTTCGCAGGCCGCGACCCGCTCCGCCAGGTAGGCCGCCACGGCCTGCTCCACCGGCACATCGTAGCCAGGCGAGTGCTGCATGTCCTGCGGCTCACCCTGGCGATGCATCAGACATACCGGCAGGCCACTGCTGGCCGCCGCCATCAGAGCGCCATCGCGCTCCAGGGCACGTACATCGTTGATCATGCCCGCTCCCAGCGCGCTCACCTCGCGCATGACCAGGGCGCTGCTGGTGTCCACCGACACCAGCGCATCCAGCTCACGCACCAGCGCCTCCACCACCGGAGCCACTCGGTCCAGCTCCTGCTGCTCGGTGACCGGCGTGGCACCTGGGCGGGTCGACTCTCCCCCCACATCGATCATCGCCGCGCCTTCCGCCAGCATGCGCTCGGCATGGCGCAGCGCATCATCGAGGGCCACATGCTGCCCACCGTCGGAAAACGAGTCCGGAGTAACGTTCAATATGCCCATCACCCGTGGAAACGAGAGATCGAGCGAATGGCGACCACAGCGCAGGTGAAACGCATCTTCCGGGACGTGCGGAGCCGAGATAGGGTCAACGATCGGGTTCATCTTGCCGCCTGAAATCAAAAAAATTCACTGTCATTGGCCACAGGATAACAAAAAGGCGCCCCGCTGGGGCGCCTTTGCTGGTTGGCGTGATGGCCTGGCTCACGAGCCCGCCGACCCACCCAGCGGGTCCGAAGGGCGACGACGCGGCTCGTCATCGTCTTCTTCGCTATCGCCTTCCGAGGAAGCTTCAGGCTCTTCTGGTTTCGCTTCCGGCTTGTCGCCACCTACCGGAGAGCCGCCACCCGAAGAGTCACCGTCACCCCAGCCTTCCGGCGGGCGAGGGTCACGCCCTTCCATGATGTCCTTCAGCTGATGCGCATCGATGGTCTCGTACTTCATCAACGCTTCGGCCATGGCATCCAGCTTGTCGCGATTATCATGCAGAATCTGGCGCGCTTGCTCGTAGCATTCGTCAATAATCTTGCGTACTTCTTTATCAAGACGCGTGGTTGTTTCGCCGGACTTCAGCTTGCCGCCCTGACCAGGGCCACCAAGGAATTGGTGAGACTCATCCTCGTCGTACATGATCGGACCCATGGCGTCCGAAAGGCCCCACTTAGCCACCATATTGTGAGCAAGCTCGGTGGCACGCTTAATATCGTTCGAGGCGCCCGTGGTCACACCATTGGGGCCTAACGTCATCTCTTCGGCGATACGGCCACCAAACAGCGAACAAATCTGACCGAGAATTTGCTGACGAGAGAGGCTGTAGCGATCCTCTTCCGGCAAAAACATTGTCACGCCCAGCGCACGACCACGCGGGATGATAGTCACCTTATAGACAGGGTCGTGCCCTGGTACTACCAAACCAATAATAGCGTGACCTGACTCGTGGTAGGCCGTATTCAGCTTCTCTTTATCGGTCATGACCATGGATTTGCGCTCGGCGCCCATCATGATCTTGTCCTTGGCCAGCTCAAGCTCTTCCATGCCTACCAGGCGCTTGTTACGACGCGCCGCAAACAGGGCAGCCTCGTTCACCAGGTTGGCCAGGTCGGCACCGGAGAAGCCAGGCGTACCACGGGCAATCAGCTGCGGCTTCACGTCATCGGCCAGCGGCACCTTGCGCAGATGAACGCCCAGAATATGCTCACGGCCACGAATATCCGGCAAGCCCACGGTTACCTGACGGTCGAAGCGGCCCGGGCGCAGCAGCGCGGGGTCGAGTACGTCCGGACGGTTGGTGGCTGCAATCACGATGATGCCTTCGTTGGCCTCGAAGCCGTCCATCTCGACCAGCAGCTGGTTCAGCGTCTGTTCGCGCTCATCGTTACCGCCGCCCATGCCGGTGCCGCGCGAGCGACCCACGGCATCGATCTCATCGATGAAGATGATGCAGGGCGCCTGCTTCTTGGCCTGCTCGAACATGTCGCGTACGCGGGACGCACCCACGCCCACGAACATTTCGACGAAGTCGGAACCCGAGATGGAGAAGAACGGTACCTTGGCCTCACCGGCAATGGACTTGGCCAGCAGCGTCTTGCCGGTACCGGGAGGACCGACCATCAGCACGCCACGGGGAATGGTGCCTCCCAGGCGCTGGAATTTGGTGGGGTCGCGCAGGAAGTCGACCAGCTCTTCCACCTCTTCCTTGGCCTCGTCACAGCCCGCCACGTCAGCAAAGGTGGTCTTGATCTGGTCTTGCGAGAGCAGCTTGGCCTTCGACTTGCCGAAGCTCATCGGGCCACCCTTGCCGCCACCGGCACCGCCTTGCATCTGGCGCATGAAGAACATGAAGATCGCCAGGATCAGCAGGATCGGGAAACTGGCAATCAGCAGCCGCGTCCAGATGCTTTGCTGTTCAGGCTCCTTGCCGACCACCGTGACATTGTTGCTCAGCAGGTCGTCGATCAGCTTGGGATCTTCTGCGGCAGGGCGGATGGTCTGGAACTGCGAACCATCGGTCCGCTCACCGGTGATGGTATACCCATCGATGGTGACGCTGCGGATCTGCTGATTTTGCACCTGCTGCACAAACTGGGAGTAGTTGGTGCTTTGCGGCGCGCTTTCCGTACTGAAATTGTTGAACACTGTCAGCAGAACGGCCGCGATGACCAACCACAGAATCAGGTTCTTCGCCATATCGTTCAAGGGGCTACCCTCATTACAAGAATCCGTCAGTTAACCGTTAATACTCAGACCTTACACTAGAGTTTAACGTTCAACCATTGCCAAAGCGCATAACGCCCTGGGCCATCTGTGTCACGCTCGTCCAATGTGCATAATGTGACACACCTTACGCCTGCCTGTCTGGCAATCGTGGTGATAAATCGTCGCTATCGTGGCCATGCACGCGGTCACTCGCTAACCGCGAAAGCCTTCGGCCAGAAAATAGACTTCTCGTGAACGGGCCCGTGAAGCATCCGGCTTACGGGTCACTACGCGCTGAAAGCTGCCGCGCAGCTCCTTCAAATAGGTGTCGAAGCCCTCCCCCTGAAACACTTTGACCAGAAAACGCCCCTTGGGCGAGAGCGTTTCACGCGCCAGCTCCAGAGCAAGCTCGACAAGGTACATGGCCTGCGGCTGGTCGATGGCGGCCATACCACTCATATTGGGGGCCATGTCGGACATAACAAGGTCTACCGGTCGATTTCCCAACCGCTCGAGAATCGCATTGAGTACACGCTCTTCGGTAAAGTCGCCCTGAATGAAGTCGACCCCTGCCAGGGCGTCCAACTCCAGAATGTCGGAGGCGATCACGACACCTTCCGGACCAACCTTCTCAGCGGCGATCTGACTCCACCCGCCGGGCGCTGCACCCAGGTCGATCACCGTCATGCCATTGCGAAACAGCTTGTCCTTCTCATCCAGCTCCAGCAGCTTGTAGCTTGCCCGAGAGCGATAGCCATCCTGCCAGCTCTGTTTCACGTACTGGTCGTCGAAATGTTCTTTCTTCCAGTTGTTGCTGGTTTTGCTCACTGAATGTTTACGGCTTGGAGGCTTTTGCTGCATAGGGGCATCTGACGCTGGAATAAGAGATGGGCGCATTGACGGGATTGCTTTCACTTGGCGGCATTTCACCGTAAGATGGAACGTTAAGCGCTAACCGGGATACCGCAAGATACCATGAGCTTGTCACAGGCACAAAAGAAAGCATTTCGTAGCATTGGCCACCATTTGAACCCCGTGGTCACCGTTTCTGAGAACGGCGTCTCCGAAAACCTGCTCGCAGAACTCAGCCGCGCGCTCAACGACCACGAGCTGATCAAAGTGAAGCTCGCCCTGCCCGAGCGGGAGGATCGCGCCGCGATGATCAACGAGTTGCTGGCTGACAGCAAGGCCGAGCTGGTGCAAACCATCGGCAAGATGGCGCTGCTGTACCGTCGCAACCCCAAGGCCAACCCCAAGCTCTCCAACGTGACCCGCTTCGAGAACCACCACGGGCGGCACTGACGCAGGACCGTTTGGCTGAGCGGACGCTTGGCTGAACGGATCTGGCGCCCATCATAAAACAGCACCAGACGAAAAGGCCCGGTACAGAAAACTGCACCGGGCCTTTTTCATGGCGCTAGCGGAACGTGATCAAAGGTGCTCGACGCTCTCGATTTCGTACTCCACGTCGCCACCGGGGGTTTTCACCACCACCACGTCGCCCTCTTCCTTGCCGATCAGCGCGCGGGCAATGGGCGATGTCACGGAAATACGCCCGGCCTTGATGTCCGCTTCGTCTTCACCCACGATGCGGTACGTCACGCTGGCGTCGCTGTCCAGGTTCAGCAGTGACACGGTGACGCCAAAGATCACCTTGCCGGTTTTCGGCAGCTTGGTGACATCAATCACCTGGGCGCCAGAGAGCTTGCTCTCGATTTCCTGAATACGGCCTTCAATAAACCCCTGTTGTTCACGGGCGGCGTGGTACTCGGCGTTCTCCTTTAGGTCGCCGTGTTCACGCGCTTCAGCGATGGCCGCAATCACCTGAGGGCGAGCTTCGCCCTTCAAGTGGTTGAGCTCTTCGCGAAGGCTTTTTTCTCCCGCTACCGTCATCGGGACCTTGTTCATTGACTTGCTCCTGCATGCAGATCCTGAAGGCGCCGCACCGTAATCTCCCTACCGTACTCTAGCGCCATGCAAACAGCATTAGCGCCCGCCAAGGTGGTCGCATAGGGCACCTTGCGCGCGAGAGCAGTACGGCGAATGATCGAAGAGTCGTTAATTGCCTGACGACCTTCGGTAGTGTTCACGATGTAGGCGATTTCGTCGTTCTTCAGCAGATCGACGATATGGGGACGGCCTTCGTAGACTTTATTGACGTGCTCCACGGGTAGCCCGGCGGCTTCAATCGCTGCTGCCGTGCCGCGTGTTGCACAAAGTGTGAAGCCCAATGTTAGCAGAGAACGGGCCACTTCGATAATCCCCTGCTTGTCAGGTTCACGCACTGACAGGAACGCTTTACGGTCGCCATCCAGCGCTGGGATCGCTTCGCCCGCGCCTAGCTGCGCCTTGAAGAAGGCTTCAGCGAAGGTATCGCCGGAGCCCATCACTTCACCGGTGGATTTCATTTCCGGCGAGAGAATTGGATCAACGCCCTGGAACTTGTTGAACGGGAAGACCGCTTCTTTGACGCTATAGAAGTGCGGCACGATCTCACGTTCGAAGCCCTGCTCGGCCAGCGTCTTACCAGCCATGCAGCGCGCGGCAATCTGGGCCAGCGAGGTGCCGATGCACTTGGAAACAAACGGCACGGTACGCGATGCACGGGGGTTGACCTCGATCACGTAGATCTCGCCATCCTGCCACGCGAGCTGCACGTTCATCAGACCTTTTACGCCCAGCTCTACGGCCATTTTCTTGACCTGCTCACGCATCTCGTCCTGCACGTCGGCAGGCAGCGAGTAAGGCGGCAGCGCACAGGCGGAGTCGCCAGAGTGAACGCCCGCCTGCTCAACGTGCTGCATGATACCGCCAATCACGACCTGCTGGCCGTCAGAGACCGCATCGATATCCACTTCCACCGCCGCGCTCAGGAAGTGATCCAGCAGTACCGGAGAGTCGTTAGAGACCTTCACCGCGTTGGTCATGTAGTTTTCGAGCTCGGAGGCATCGTAGACGATCTCCATGGCACGGCCACCTAGTACGTAGCTGGGGCGCACGACCAGCGGGTAGCCGATCTTCTCGGCCTTGGTGAAGGCTTCTTCGAAGCTCCGGGCCGTGGCGTTGGGCGGCTGCTTCAGGCCGAGCTTGTCGATCATCACCTGGAAGCGCTCGCGGTCTTCGGCGCGATCGATGGCGTCCGGCGTGGTACCGATGATCGGCACGCCTGCGGCTTCCAGCTCGCGAGCCAGCTTCAGCGGCGTCTGGCCGCCGAACTGGACGATGACGCCCACCGGCTTCTCCTTGTCGGCGATTTCCAGCACGTCTTCCAGCGTCACCGGCTCGAAGTAGAGACGGTCGGAGGTGTCGTAGTCGGTGGAGACGGTTTCCGGGTTGCAGTTGACCATGATGGTTTCATAGCCGTCGTCGCGCATGGCGAAGGCGGCGTGCACACAGCAGTAGTCGAACTCGATACCCTGACCGATACGGTTCGGGCCACCGCCCAGCACCATGATCTTCTGACGATCCGACACGTCCGCTTCGCACTCCTCTTCATAAGTGGAGTACATGTAGGCGGTATCGGAAGCAAACTCGGCGGCACAGGTGTCCACGCGTTTGTAGACTGGGCGAATGCCTGCTGCCTGACGCGTCTTGCGGAACTCCTTCTCGGAGACGCCCAGCAGCTTCGCCAGCCGCGCATCGGAGAAGCCCTTGCGCTTGAGCTGGAACAGCTCACGCGCCGAGAACTCTGCCAGGGCGCGCTTGGACACGGCGGCTTCGGTGAGAATCAGGTCTTCCATTTGCACCAGGAACCAGCGGTCGATGTTGGTCAGCGCAAAGATCTCATCCACGCTCATGCCCGCACGCATGGCGTCGGCGACGAAGAAGATGCGCTCGGCACCCGCTGCCTGCAGCTCGCCCTTGATCTGGGCCATGGCTTCGTCGGTGAACTCGGTGATGATCGGGTCGAGGCCGTCGTTGCCGGTTTCCATGCCGCGCAGCGCTTTCTGAAGCGACTCCTGGAAGGTACGGCCAATCGCCATCACTTCACCCACCGACTTCATCTGGGTGGTCAGGCGGTCGTTCGCTTGGGGGAATTTCTCGAACGTAAAGCGCGGAATTTTGGTCACGACATAGTCGATGGACGGCTCAAACGACGCCGGGGTCTGGCCGCCGGTGATATCGTTCTGCAGCTCGTCCAGGGTGTAACCCACCGCCAGCTTGGCAGCGATCTTGGCAATCGGGAAACCGGTAGCCTTGGACGCCAGCGCCGAGGAGCGCGACACCCGCGGGTTCATCTCGATCACCACCATGCGACCGGTTTTCGGGTCCATACCGAACTGCACGTTCGACCCCCCGGTTTCCACGCCGATCTCGCGCAGCACGGCCAGAGAGGCGTCGCGCATGATCTGGTACTCTTTATCGGTCAGCGTCTGGGCAGGCGCGACGGTAATCGAGTCGCCGGTGTGTACGCCCATGGGGTCGAAGTTTTCGATGGCGCAAACGATAATGCAGTTATCGTTTTTGTCGCGCACCACTTCCATTTCGTACTCTTTCCAACCCAGCAGCGACTCATCAATCAGCAGCTCGTGATTGTTGGAAAGCTCGAACCCACGGGTACAGATCTCTTCGAACTCTTCCTTGTTGTACGCCACACCGCCGCCGGAGCCGCCCATGGTGTAGGAAGGGCGAATGATGGTCGGGAAGCCAAGCTCTGCCTGAATTTCCCACGCCTCGTCCATGGTATGCGCTACTTTGGCTTTCGGGCACTCCAGGCCAATGCGCTTCATGGCTTGGTCGAACAGGTCGCGGTCTTCCGCCATATTAATGGCGTCGGCGTTGGCGCCGATCATCTCAACACTGTACTTAGCAAGTACGCCATGTTTTTCAAGATCCAGCGCGCAGTTCAGCGCGGTTTGGCCGCCCATGGTGGGGAGAATGGCGTCCGGGCGCTCGACTTCGATAATTTTCTCAACCGCCTGCCAGGTGATCGGCTCGATGTAGGTGGCATCGGCCATGGCCGGGTCGGTCATGATGGTGGCCGGGTTGGAGTTCACCAGAATGACCCGGTAGCCCTCCTCGCGCAGCGCTTTACAGGCCTGGGCGCCGGAGTAGTCGAATTCGCAGGCCTGGCCGATGACGATCGGACCAGCGCCAATGATAAGAATGCTGTTGATATCGGTACGCTTAGGCATAACGGTTCCCGCAAAAAGTGGTGACGATGAGCATCAAAACGGCGTAACTAGGCAATGAGAGGCAGCGCGGCTAACTTAGCGGCGCGCCTGCATCATGGCGATAAAGCGATCAAACAGCGGCGCTACATCGCGCGGGCCAGGGCTGGCTTCCGGGTGGCCCTGGAAACTAAACGCCGGGCGGTCGGTACGCTCAATACCCTGCAGGGTGCCATCGAACAGCGAGCGGTGCGTCGCACGTACGTTAGCAGGCAGGGTCGCTTCATCGGCGGCAAAGCCATGGTTCTGGCTGGTGATCATCACCGTACCGGTATCCAGATCTTGCACCTAAAAAAAAAAAAAAAAAAAAAAAAAAAAAAAAAAAAAAAAAAAAAAAAAAAAAAAAAAAAAAAAAAAAAAAAAAAAAAAAAAAAAACTGGTGGTTGGCACCGTGGTGGCCGTGGCCCATCTTGACGGTTTTGGCACCGGAGGCCAGCGCCAGCAGCTGGTGGCCCAAGCAAATGCCGAACACCGGCGTGTCGGTTTCCAACACTTCCTGGATCGCTTTGATGGCGTAGTCACAGGGCTCGGGGTCGCCGGGGCCGTTGGCCAGGAAGACGCCGTCCGGGTTCATGGCCAGCACGTCTGCCGCAGGGGTTTGCGCAGGCACCACCGTCAAGCGGCAGCCACGCGCCGCCAGCATACGCAGGATATTGAATTTAACACCGTAATCAAACGCGACCACATGGTAAGGACGCTCGCCCTGGCTCGCATCCGCATAGCCTTCGCCCAAGGCCCACTCGCCTTCCGACCACTCATAGGCCTCCTTGCAGGAGACTTCTTTCGCCAGGTCCATGCCCTTCAGGCCCGGAAACGCCTTCGCCGCCGCCAGCGCACGCTCGACGGCATCATCACCTTCGGCCTCGGCACCTGCCAGAATCGCCCCGTTCTGGGCGCCCTTGTCACGCAGAATGCGCGTCAGGCGGCGGGTGTCGATATCGGCAATGCCCAGCACGTTCTGGCTGACCAGATAATCGGAAAGGCTCTGTTCGGAACGGAAGCTGCTGGCCAGCAGGGGGAGATCGCGAATCACCAGG
Organism: Halomonas sp. KM007; assembly: GCF_050709225.1. Lineage (NCBI taxonomy): Bacteria > Pseudomonadati > Pseudomonadota > Gammaproteobacteria > Oceanospirillales > Halomonadaceae > Halomonas > Halomonas sp. KM007. The sequence continues at coordinate 1,470,366 of NZ_CP136131.1, forward strand.
CCCGCCGCCGCAATGGACGCGGACTCGATGTCTTCGGAATTGATGCCGGTATTGCCGATATGCGGGTAGGTCAGGGTGACGATCTGGCGGGTATAAGAGGGGTCGGTGAGAATTTCCTGATAGCCGGTCATGGCTGTATTGAACACCACCTCACCGCTTGTGACTCCATCCGCGCCGATGGCCGTTCCATGAAACACACTGCCATCTTCCAGGGCCAATATCGCGGGTTTGCTCAATGCGGGGTTATTCAAAACACGTTCTCCCATGCTGGTGGGAGCCTGTGGGCGCAGGCTCGGCGATCCGGTTACGGCGTTTGCGTACAAACGTCGGGTCGTAAAAAAGCGGGACGAAGCCGACAATAAAAAAATCGGTTTCATCCCGCTTGTTGTTCTCTTTCCGTGGCCTTCATAACGGTGTTGGCCATGGCGCAGCATGTCGCTGACTACTTTTCCCACTTGACGACCAGTGCAACAAGCGCGGTGCTCTTTCGACAGCTTGGTGCTTGACTGTCGATATGGTGCTGCTTTTTGCAGCCACTGGGCCAAAATTTTTGGAATGTTACAGCATTTAGCGCCCCAGGGCCAGCGTTTTATGCCGACCCTGGTCTAACAAAAGCCCACGGCTCAGCTCAGCGCCAGCACGTCCTGCATGTCATAACGGCCATGCGGCTGAGCGGCCACCCAGCGCGCCGCCCGCACAGCCCCTTTGGCGAAGGTCATGCGGCTGGACGCCTTGTGGGTGATTTCGATGCGCTCGCCTTCGGTGGCGAACATCACCGTGTGCTCACCGACGATATCGCCTGCCCGCACGGTAGCAAAACCGATCTCTTTATCGGTACGCGGGCCGCACTGCCCCACACGCTCGAAAACGCCGTGCTCCTTCAAGGTGCGCCCCAGGCTCTCCGCCACCACTTCGCCCATCTTGATGGCCGTTCCGGACGGCGCATCGACCTTATGGCGGTGGTGAGACTCGATCACTTCGATGTCGTAGCCTTCGTCGCCCAACGCCTTGGCCGCCGTTTCCAGCAGTTTCAGGGTCAGATTCACGCCGACGCTCATGTTGGGTGCAAATACCATCGCCACGCGGTCGCGGTAGCTGTCCAGCTCGGCCAGCTCGTCATCGTTCATGCCGGTCGTGCCGATCACGATGCGCTTGCCGTGCTCGGCACAAAACGCCAGGTTCGCCAGCGTCACCTTGGGCGCCGTGAAGTCGATCAGCACGTCGAAGTCGTCCACGATGGCCGCCAACGAGTCCACCGCCACCACTCCCCGTTTGCCTACGCCTGCCAGCTCGCCGATATCCGCCCCTGCCAGCGAACTGCCCGGCTCGACGATTCCCCCGGCCAGTTCGGCACCGGCATCCTGTTCTATGGCGTTGACTAACGTGCGGCCCATACGGCCAGCTACGCCCACAATGGCAATTCGGGTCATGGGAACTCCTGTGCGTGTGCCGTTCGGCATCAGCGAGAAACAAAAAAGGTGGCCGCGATTATAGCAGACCACCCTTAGCGATGCGGCGCTAACGGCAGCGCCCTTCATGCACTTTCAATTCTCCCAGACAATCTCCAGCGACTCGTCTTTCGCCATACGCATTAGATGGCTCTCGACCACGCCCTCTAGCTGATCCAAGTGCTCTTCTTCCAGGGTTTCGATGGAGACCAGCAGCCGATCAGGTTCGGCGTGCATCAGGCAAGTACCGCTGGCAAACACGATCTTGGCGTCCTGCTCACTGTGCTCCACCTCAAGCTTATGCGCCCAATGTTTACACAGGCGATTGATCAACCGCGCGCCGGATGGGGTGGCAATTTCTGCTCGGGATAAAGGCATAGAGATCTCTCCATATAGGTGGCGGGTGAGTACCCACTAGCCTAATCCCCACCGCGATAAGAGCCAAGCGTTGAATGAGAATTCGTTGCAACGGTGCAGCCACCTAGCTACATGCAACAAAAAACCAGCACCCAATGGATGCTGGTTTTTAGCGTTGCTACACAAACTGCATGAAATAGATAAAGACCTTACGGCTTCATCTCTTCAAAGAACTTCTTCACGCTATCGAAGAAGCCGGTCTTCTTCGGTGAGTGGCTGTGGCTGTTGCTGCCATCGAAGCTCTCTTGCAGCTGGCGAAGCAGGTCTTTCTGCTCGTCGTTGAGATTGACGGGCGTTTCCACCACTACCCTGCACAGCAGGTCGCCGGGGGTGCCGCCACGAACGGGCTTCACGCCTTTGCCGCGCAGGCGGAAGAGCTTGCCGGTTTGGGTTTCCGGTGGGATCTTCAGCTTCACGCGTCCATCCAGCGTCGGCACTTCCAGCTCGCCTCCCAGCGCGGCGTCCACGAAATTGATCGGCACGTCGCACTGCAGGTGTTTGCCGTCGCGGCGGAAGATATGGTGAGGCTTGATGGACACCTGTACGTACAGGTCGCCCGCTGGGCCGCCATTCACGCCGCTTTCGCCTTCGCCATTGAGGCGAATGCGATCACCGGTATCGACACCCGGCGGAATTTTCACCGAGAGAGTGCGGGTTTCGCGTACACGCCCTTCGCCATTACATTTGTGGCACGGCACTTTGATGTGCTGGCCGCTACCATGGCACGTGGGGCAGGTCTGCTGAACCGCAAAGAAGCCCTGCTGCATGCGTACCTGGCCATGGCCGTGGCACGTGGGGCAGCTTTCCTTGGAGGAGCCTGGCTCGGCACCGCCACCGTCACAGCGGTCACATTCGATATGGCGCGGAACGCGAATATCCACCGTGGTACCGGCCACGGCGCTTTCGAGGTCCAGCTCCAGGTTGTAGCGCAGGTCGGACCCTCGCGCGGGCGCATTGGGCCCCCGCCGACGACCACCGCCACCCCCGAAGATGTCGCCGAATACATCGCCAAAAATGTCGCCAAAATCACCGGCTCCGCCGCCGAAGCCGCCGCCACCAAAGCCACCGCCCTGGCCATCCACACCGGCATGACCAAACTGGTCATAGGCGGCGCGCTTTTCGCCGTCGCTCAAGACTTCGTAGGCTTCTGACACCTCGCGGAATTTTTCCGCTGCGGTGTTATCGTCCGGGTTTCGATCAGGGTGGAATTTTTGCGCCAGACGGCGATAGGCCTTTTTGATCTCTTTCTGATCGGCCCCTTTTTCGACACCCAGGACTTCGTAATAATCGCGCTTGGACATGGGTCCTACGCCTCCTGGTTAGCTACGCACTATTGGCGTCTCGGCCGCGGAAACAGCAACGCGGGAGTTGCCTCCCGCGTCACCGCTTTCCTTGGCAGAAAGAGGTGGGTTACTGCTTCTTCTGCTCGTCGTTGACTTCTTCGTACTCGGCGTCAACCACGTCGTCGTCCTGCTTGGCGTTGGTGCTTTCCGCGCCTTCTGCGCCTGCCTGCTGGGCAGCGTCTGCCTGCTCGGCGTACATCTTCTGCGCCAGCTGGCCGGAGGCTTCGGTCAGCGCATCCAGTTTCTTCTGGATGTTGTCCTGGTCATCGGTCTTGACCGCTTCTTCCAGTTCGGCGATGGCCGTTTCGATGGCTTGTTTCTCGTCATCGGTGGCCTTGTCGCCCGCTTCCTGCACGGTCTTGCGGGTGGCGTGAATCATGCCGTCCGCCTGGTTGCGCAGTTGCACCAGCGCTTCGAACTTCTTGTCTTCGTCGGCGTGGGCTTCGGCGTCGCGAACCATCTGCTCGATCTCTTCGTCCGTCAGGCCGCTGGACGCCTTGATCACGATGGACTGCTCTTTGCCCGTCGCCTTGTCCTTGGCCGACACGTTCAGGATACCGTTGGCATCCAGATCGAAAGCCACTTCGATTTGCGGTACGCCACGCGGTGCCGGCGGAATGTCGGAGAGGTCGAAACGACCCAGCGACTTGTTCTGCGACACTTGCTTGCGCTCGCCCTGCACGACGTGAATGGTCACCGCCGTCTGGTTGTCATCCGCCGTCGAGAAGGTTTGAGTCTTCTTGGTGGGGATGGTGGTGTTCTTGTCGATCAGCGGCGTCATGACGCCACCCATGGTTTCGATACCCAGGGTCAACGGCGTGACGTCCAGCAGCAGAACGTCTTTCACGTCGCCGCCCAGTACGCCACCCTGAATCGCGGCACCTACGGCGACGGCTTCATCGGGGTTGACGTCTTTACGGGCTTCTTTACCGAAGAAGTCTGCCGCTTTCTTCTGAACCATCGGCATGCGGGTCTGGCCGCCGACCAGGATCACTTCGTCGATTTCAGACGCGGACAGGCCAGCATCTTTCAGAGCCGTTTTGCATGGCTCGAGAGAGCGCTGCACCAAGTCTTCTACCAGCGACTCCAGCTTGGCACGAGTCACCTTGACGTTCAGGTGTTTCGGGCCTGTGTTGTCTGCCGTGATATACGGCAGGTTGACGTCGGTCTGCTGAGCGCTGGAAAGCTCGATCTTGGCTTTCTCGGCGGCTTCCTTCAGACGCTGCATGGCCAGGTTGTCGCCCGACAGGTTGATGCCGCTGTCGGTTTTGAACTGGTCGACCAGATAGTTGATCAGCGCCAGGTCGAAATCTTCACCGCCCAGGAAGGTGTCACCGTTGGTGGCCAGTACTTCGAACTGGGTTTCACCATCGACATCGGCGACTTCGATGATGGAGATATCGAAGGTACCGCCGCCCAGGTCGTAGACCGCGATGGTCTTGTCACCACGAGACTTGTCCATGCCGTAGGCAAGCGCTGCGGCAGTCGGCTCGTTGATGATGCGCTTGACGTCCAGACCGGCAATACGGCCCGCATCTTTGGTGGCCTGACGCTGGCTGTCGTTGAAGTAGGCCGGAACGGTGATGACCGCTTCGGTCACCGGCTCGCCAAGGTAGTCTTCGGCGGTCTTCTTCATCTTCTTCAGCACTTCGGCGCTGACCTGCGGGGGAGCCATCTTCTTGCCTTTGACTTCTACCCACGCGTCACCGTTGTCGGCTTCGGCAATCTTGTACGGCACCATCTTGATGTCTTTTTGCACGACGTCGTCCTTGAAACGACGACCGATCAGACGCTTGATGGCGTAAAGGGTGTTTTCCGGGTTGGTCACGGCTTGGCGCTTGGCCGCCTGACCGACCAGCGTTTCGCCGTCATCGGTGTAGGCAATGATGGAAGGCGTGGTACGACCGCCTTCGGCGTTTTCAATGACTTTAGCGCTATCACCATCGAGCACGGCCACACAAGAGTTAGTGGTGCCCAGGTCGATTCCAATAATGCGTCCCATAGCAAAAACCTCGAATTCAGTTGTTACAAAACTAAAAAATTTGTTCTTTAAACAAGTTGCGGGCTTATCCCGCGGGGTTGACCTTTATTTGGGGGCCGCTTGCCGCATTTCAAGGGCTTTTTTTGCGGCAATGCGTCAACGCGGCTTAATTCGCTTTTTGGCTGACCACGACCATGGCAGGACGCACGAGGCGGCCGTTCAACAGATAGCCTTTCTGCATCACCTCCATCACGGTGTTGGGGTCGAGCTCTGGGTTCGGCACCATCGCCATGGCTTCATGCACCTGTGGATCGAAGGGCTCGCCCTGAGGCTCGATGCTTTCGACGCCAAACTTACTCAGCACGTCGAGCTGCATCTTGAGGGTCATGGAGACACCTTCGCGATGCGCCTCGGACGCATCGTCCTGCATGCTTTCCAGCGCTTTCTCCAAGCTATCCACCACGGGCAGCAGCTCTTTGACAAACTTCTCTAGGGCAAACTTGCGCGCCTTTTCGGCTTCTTGCTCCGCCCGGCGGCGAACATTCTGAGCTTCGGCAGCAGCCCGCAGCGCTTGGTCTTTGGCTTCCGCCAGGCTCTGCTCGAGTTCTTCTACCTGAGCGGCCAGCACGTCGGCTTCGGGGCTACCAGCGCTATCTTTCAGCGGTGCATCGTCATCGATCAGCCCTTCCAGCTCGCCTTCTACCAGGCGCTCTTCTGCCGTTGGCTCCGTGACTTCGGCTTCCTGCTCCTGACGCGCCAGCTCTTCATCCAACGGGGTTTGCGGTTCTTTAGCCATGCCTTGCTCCTGAAATACGTAGCGGTGCCGTTGGCGGCCACCTGAGTTGATTCGCGGGATTTAGACCACGGATGAAAGCTATATGGGGGCCATCAAAGCCATCTCAAGAGGGGCATTGAAGTGAGTTATCGACTACTGTATAAAACAACAATTATTGGATAAGCATCCAGCACTCGGGATGCACCGCCTCAGGAGGCCTCATGCTGACACAGCTAGCGATCCAGGATTACGCGATTGTTGACCGCCTTGAACTCGACCTCAGCCGTGGCATGACCGCCATCACGGGGGAAACCGGGGCGGGTAAATCCATCTTGCTGGGCGCGCTGGGGCTCTGCCTGGGCGAGCGTGCCGACGCAGGCAGCGTGCGCCACGGCTGCGAGCGCACCGACCTTTCCGCCCGCTTCGACATTCAACACCTGCCCGCCGCCATCGAGTGGCTGCAGGCCCGGGAACTGCCTACCGACGAGTGCCTGTTACGCCGCGTCGTTACCGCCAGCGGGCGCTCCAAAGCATGGATCAACGGCCACCCGGCCACCATTGCCGACCTGAAATCCCTGGGCGAGCAGCTGATTCAAATTCATGGCCAGCATGCCCACCAAGCCTTAATGCGCGAAGAAACGCATTTGGCGCTACTGGATGACTACGCCGGTTTACGCGAACGCAGCCACCAGCTTGCTGAAACATTCCGTGAGTGGCGCAACGTTCGCCGTCGGCTGAAAAAGCTCAGCGAAGAGGGCAGCGAAGTAGAAGCCAAACGCCAGCTGCTGCGCTATCAGGTTGAAGAACTCGATCAGCTAGGCTTGGCAGAAGGAGAGCTGCAAACCCTCGAAGAGGAGCAGCACACGCTGGCCCACGCCGAAGAAACACTGCGCGAAACCCAGTTTGCCGCCGACTGCTGTGAAAGCGATGAAGGCGGTGCGCTGTCGCTACTCAACCAGGCCTACTCCCACCTCAGCGCCCTACCCGGCAGCGATAAAGGCACGCTTGCCAATACGCTCACCATGCTCAGCGACGCCCGCATTCAGGTAGAAGAGGCCGCCAGCGAGCTGCACCGCTTAGCCAGCACCACTGAATTAGATCCTGAGCGCTTGGCATGGGTGGAAGAGCGCATGGGCGATGTACACCGCATTGCCCGCAAGCACCACGTCGCCCCAGAGGAGATTTGCGCGCTGCACGCCCAGCTCAAACAGGAAGTGGCACAGTTGGAAGCCAGCGACGATGATTTAGAAGCTCTCAGCAGTCAAGTGGCCGAGTACCGCGAGCGTTACCGCAGCGAAGCCAAACAGCTCACCGAAGCACGCCAAAAGGCTGCTGTTCGCTTGGGCAAAGAGGTGCAGCAGCAGTTGGCCTTCCTGGCCATGGGCAAAGCACGTTTCGACGTGGACGTCACCCCACGCGAAACGCCTTCCCCCGAGGGCTTGGACCATGTGCAATTCCTGATCAGCGCCAACCCGGGCCAACCCGCCCGGCCGCTCACCAAAGTCGCTTCCGGTGGCGAGCTGTCGCGCATTAGCTTGGCCATTCAAGTAGTGGCAGCTTCGCATTCGACGATTCCAAGCCTAGTGTTTGATGAGGTCGACGTGGGTATCTCAGGGGCAACGGCGGAAATCGTCGGCCAACTGCTACGTAAACTAGGCGAAAACGGCCAGGTAATGACCGTAACCCACCTGCCTCAAGTGGCTGCCCAGGCGCACCAGCATCTGCACATCGAAAAGCGCGCCAAGCGAGACACCACGCTCACCCACATGGCGCTGCTGGACGAACGCGGCCGGATTAGCGAGCTGGCGAGGATGCTGGGCGGCGTGACACTTTCCGACCAGACCCTGGCCCATGCACGTGAGATGCTTCACGCCAGCCAGCGCCCTCCTCACTAAGTTCAACCAAACTCAACCAAGCCCACGCCAAGCCTTTGCCCTTCGCCGGGCGAAGGCAGCGCTTCGGCCATCACGCGACCTACAAAAACGCCCCTGAGGCGCCAGATGAACTACTCTGGCACCCCAAGGGCGTTTTCATGTGGCAGCGGACTACTTGCGGTTCGTGGGGCCACTGTCCTGGCGCGTGACGTCCGACCCACGGGGGCGTACGTACAGCACCAGAGCGTGGTCCACTAGCTCGTAGCCGTGCTCTTCGGCGATCTCTTGCTGGCGACGCTCGATGATGTCATCGACGAACTCGATGATTTCACCGCTTTCCAGACACACCATATGGTCATGGTGGTCTTCTTGGGTCATCTCGAAGACCGCATGGCCACCGTCGAAATTGTGACGAATCACAAGGCCTGCCGACTCGAACTGAGTCAGCACGCGGTAGACGGTCGCCAGACCAACATCCTCGCCCGCATCAATCAGTGTTTTATACACTTCTTCTGCGCTAAGGTGGTGTTGGCCCGAAGCATTTTCGAGAATCTGCAGGATCTTGACGCGCGGCAGGGTCACTTTCAGCCCGGCTTTGCGTAGTTCATGGTTCTGATCGGCCATGGTTGCTCTTCGCAGTAACAGGTTAGGTCGGGTATCATCGACCGAAACCACGATAGTGAAGAACAGGCTCAAATGCAAAAATTGACTCGTATCATTACTCTTTCCGTTGCCCTGACCGTCGTTAGCGGCTGCAGTTACGTCGGCGTGTACAAGCGCGACATCCCCCAGGGCAACCTGGTCACCCAGGAGATGGTCAGCCAGCTCCAGCCGGGCATGACCCAGGAACAGGTCACCTATGTGATGGGCAGGCCGCTGCTGGAAGCCCCCTTCGATGCCCGCCAGTGGGACTACGTATACCGCCTCGATAAAGCGTACGGGGGCGTGGAACAGCGTCGCGTCACGCTCACCTTCGATAACGCTGGCCGACTGGTGAACGTCGAGCAGCAAGGCGACCTGTCTAGCGACCTGCCGGTCAGCTCTGACCGCGGCATGGGGCCTGCCGTCGAAGGCACTGACCCAATGGACAGCATGCAGCCAACCCAGCAGGCCCCCACGCCTGAGACCGCCCCCGACCCCCAGCCAGTACCGATTGCCCAGTAACGGCTACTGGCCGCTGGCCTGACGTTTGGCCCGCTCCAGGCGGGCCGCTTTGGGGTCGATCTGCAGCGGCCGGTAGACTTCTACACGGTCGCCTTCGCGCAGCGGCTCCTTATCGGGGTGGCGCAACGCCTTGCCGAAGATGCCCAGCGGCGCCTGCTCGAAGGTCTCGGCGGGCAGCTCCTGAAACAGGCTGGGCAGGTCGGCCAGGGCAACGGCTGCTCTGGCAGTGGTGCCGCTGGGTACCTTCAGCGCGACGATACGCTGCTTGTGAGGCAGCGCGAAGGCTACCTCGACAGCAATGTCATCAACGGCCATACAGTTCGTTGGCGCGCTTGGTGAAGGCATCGACCAGTTGCCCGGCAATCTGCTGGAACAGTTTGCCAAATGCCATGCTCAGCAACCGATTGGCGAATACGAACTCCATTTCCAGGCTGACCTTGCAAGCATCATCCCCCATGGGGATGAACAGCCAGCGGCCTTTGAGCTGCTTGAAGGGCCCTTTGACCAGCGAAAGCTCGATCCGCTCTGGTGCGTGCAGGTCGTTGCGCGTAGTGATGGTTTGCTCGACCCCCGCACGACCCAGAGTCATTTCTCCGACCAGGTGCTGATCGTCCTTTTCCAGCAGACGCGCGCGGCGGCATCCCGGCAGGAACTCGGGATAGCGTTCGAAGTCATTGACCAGATCGAACATTTGCTGGGGGGTATGGCGCACCAAAGCGGTACGATTGACGGTTGGCATTGACCTCTCCGCTGACTTCACAGTGCCCAAAGCGTATCATGGGAAACATAGTTACAGACCTTGAATGGTATCACGCCTCCCCGCATAACGAAGGGGGTGCGAACGACAGATCAACGATGAGGTTCCATGGCCACTAAGAAAGGTAACAGCAAGGGCCCCGGCAGCAGCGTGATAGCCCAGAACAAGAAGGCGCGGTTTGAGTACCATATCGACGAAACCTTCGAAGCGGGCCTGGCACTGGCAGGCTGGGAAGTCAAAAGCATGCGCGCCGGAAAAGCGCAGCTCACCGACACCTATATTTTGATTCGCAACGGCGAAGCATACCTGCTGGGCAGCCATATCACGCCACTGAACACGGCCAGCACCCATGAAATAGCCGACCCCACCCGCACCCGGAAACTGCTGTTGCACCGCAAGGAGATCGCCAAGATCTTTTCGGTCACGCAGGACAAGGGCCACACCTGTGTACCGCTCAAGCTGTACTGGAAGCGCAACAAGGTGAAGTGCGAGCTGGCGCTGGTGACGGGCAAGAAGATCCATGACAAGCGCGCCACCGAGAAGGACCGCGACTGGAATCGCCAGAAAGGCCGAATTATGCGGGAACATAACAAGGCATAACTGGTCAATTGGGCACGAGCACGTTAGAATGCGGCTCTGAACAAGGGGGCGACATGGTTTCGACGCCGGTGACAAACCCTGCGGTGCATGCCGAGAGCGTGATGTATCTCGTAAATACCACATCACGAAAAATAGTCGCAAACGACGAAAACTACGCTCAAGGCGCGCTGGCAGCTTAAACCCTGCTAGCTTCTTGTCTGGCCCCAAAGTGATGTGCCTATTCATCGCAGCGGGGATATGAGCTAAAGCTGATAGGACCGCGGTTGGTGGTGTCTTCTCGCCAACCGTCAAACTTTAGAAGGCTCGCGTAGCTGAATCCTGATCGTCGGAGTCAGACACGTTAAAGCAAATGACGAAATCTAAGCATGTAGAGCCAATGGGCGCGTGCTGGCGGACGCGGGTTCAATTCCCGCCGCCTCCACCAGACACCCCTTCGAATCAAGCACCCTCGGGTGCTTTTTTCGTTTCTGGGCGCGGTGAAAGCGCCCAGAAACCATGGCGTTACGACACCAGCAGCCACTCGATCAGCCGGTGGTAGACCGGGATGCCCAGCATCACGTTGAGCGGGAACGTGATGCCCAGCGAGGCCAGCATGGCGAGGCCGATGTTGGCTTCTGGGATGGCGGCCCGCATGGCGGCCGGGGCCGCGATGTACGAGGCGCTGGCGGCCAGGGTCGCGAGAATCACCACCGAACCAATCGGCAGGCCGACCAGCGCTCCCACGGCAATCCCCATCAGCGACAACACCATGGGCGTGACCAGCGCAAAGGTCACCAACCGCCAGTGATGCCAGGGCATTGGCCGTAGCGTTTGGGCGGCAGTCAGGCCCATCTCGAGCAGGAACAGGGCCAACACGCCCTTGAAGGCACCGGTAAACAGATTGGTGACCTCTTCGCCCTGGAAGGGGCCGTAAAGCGCACCGATGAGGACACCGCCCGCCAGCAGGATGACTCCACGGTTCGTGAGCGTTTCATGCCACAGTTTGCTGGTACTTTCCTTGACGGCTGCGCCCTGGTAGCGCCGGTACAGGGCAATGGCGATCATGATGGCGGGTAGCTCCATGGCCACCAGATAGAGGGTGACCTCGCTGCCCACGGCCAACTGGCGCGCCTCCACATACGCTAGTGCCACAGCGAAGGTACCTGCGCTCACCGAACCGTAGTGGGCGGCAATGCTGGCACTGTCCGCCGGCGATAGGCGTACCAACCGCCTGAGCACGGGCATCAACATCAAGGGAATGACCGCAGACAGCAGCGCTACGCCCATCAGTTCGGGCACCAGCCCCCAGTGCAGGTTGCCATGCAGCGCCATGCCCCCCTTGAGGCCAATGGTCAGCATCAGCAACAGGCTCAGCGTGTCGTAGGTGGCCTTGGGAACCTGAAGGTCGGACTTGACCGCGCCAGCCAACAGTCCAAGTAGAAAAAACATGACCACTATATCGGGCATCGCCGCTGCTCCATCGGATGAAAGTGGCCGCATTTTGCGATGTACACGGCAAGACAACTAATCATATATTGAATGCTCGGCATAGATGATTCTCTATACCCTGAACTTGACCTTCGTATAAAGGCTGCCTTCGTGAATATCCGCCATTTAACCTTTCGTCTGTTGCAAGTGTATGTCGCCGTGGTGCGCCATGGCTCGATCAGCGAGGCCGCCCGGCAGCTGCACCTGACACAACCCACCGTGTCGCAGCAGTTGAAGCGGCTGAGCGAGGCCATTGGCAGCCCGCTGCTGGAGCACCACGCTCAAGGGCTGACCATGACCGCCACGGGCCAGGCGCTGTATCAGGCCAGCCGTGACGTATTGGGGCGCTTCGATGATTTCGCGGACCAGCTCAGCGATTTGCAATATGGCAGCAAGGGGCGCTTCAGCATTGCCTTGGTGAACACGGCGCAGTACGTGCTGCCGCGCCTGCTGGGCCCGTTCAGCCACGCGTTCCCTGATGTGGACGTCACCGTTAATATCGGCAATCGACGGCAGGTCCTGGCTCGCTTCGAGCGGCGCGAAGACGACTTGTATATCTTCAGCCACCCCCCTGCCCTGGCCCACGCCGTGGCGGCCCGCTTCATGCGCAACCCGCTGGTGGCCATTGCTGCCGCCCATCATCCGCTGGCCAGCCAGCCAAACGTGACCATGGAGCAACTGCTCGGCGAGCGCCTGCTGCTCCGCGAGCCCGGCTCGGCATCGCGCATGCTGCTGGAAAGCTGGTTACAGGAGCATGGCCTGACCATGCGCAAGACCCTGCAAATGGCCAGTAACGAAGCCATTCGCGTGGGCGTGGCCGCCGACATGGGGGTAGCGGTATTGTCAGAGCACGTGCTGCCCAACGAGCACTCCGAACTGGCTGTACTTTCCATCGCTGGCTTGCCCATCGAAAGCCATTGGCAGTTCATCGTGCGCAACGACCAGCGCTTGCCCCCCACTGCTCAGCGCTTTCTGCACTATGTGCATGAGCATTTAAGCCAATGGATCGAGCCACGCTTCGTCTGCAACGAATTAGGGCTTTTACTGGAGGCCTACCCCACCTTTCCAGTAAAGGATTGAGGCGCTCGGCCAGGACTTTGCAGCGCGCCTCAATCCCGCTATGTTGACAACATGAGGCCCGATACCAGGTCAGGCCATTGAACAAGGAAGCGACACCATGCTGTATGGGCTGAGCCTGCTGGCAGGGATTGGATTACTGTTTCTGGGCGGTGAAGCGCTCATCCGTGGAGCCGTTGCCAGCGCACAGCGCATGGGCGTCTCTCCGTTATTGACCGGACTGGTAGTGGTGGGGTTTGGTACCTCCGCGCCCGAGCTGGTGGTGTCGGTGGACGCAGCGCTTCGTCAACAGCCGGATATTGCCGTGGGCAATATCGTGGGCAGCAACATCGGCAACATCTTGCTGATTCTGGGCTTGTGTGCCGCCATCTGCCCCATGACCGTACAACCATTGGCACTGCGCCGGGATGGCGTGGTCGTCGTGGCGGCCAGCGTGCTTTTCATCGTGCTCTCATGGGGGGGAGCATTGGGGGTATGGCAGGCCTTGCTACTACTGGCCTCATTGGCCGCTTATCTGGTGTGGGCCTATCGTACCGAGCGCAATGTGCCGCAACCTGCCGGTGAGATGCACAGCGCTGAAGCCGAGGAAGTGTCGGCGGTCCCCAGGTCTACCGGCATGATCGTCACGGCGCTGGTCGTCGGGCTAGGCATGCTGATTGGCGGCTCGCAGCTGCTGCTATACGGCGCCATCGGGCTGGCGCAGGCCGTGGGTATTTCGCAAGCGGTGATTGGCTTGACCATTGTCGCGGTGGGCACCTCACTACCGGAAATGGCGGTATCGGTCATTGCAGCCCTGCGCCGCCATGCCGACGTTGCCGTTGGCAACATCCTGGGCAGCAATATCTTTAACGTGCTGGGCATACTGGGTATTTCCGCCCTGCTGCAACCCCTGCCCATCGCCGCGCGCGTCGGTCAGTTCGACCAGTGGGTCATGCTGGGCTCGGCAAGCCTGCTGCTGCTGTTCCTGTATACCGGCATGCGCCTTTCACGCGGGGAAGGGGCGGCGCTGCTGGCGGGATATGGCGCTTATATTGCTCTGAGCTTCACGGTGTTCTAACGCAACGCTTCCGGTAGTTCGACCTCGGCTTCTTCGTAGTAGCGCAGCGCACCGGGGTGCAGGTCCACCGGCAGATGGGCCAGCAGCTCAGCAGTCACGCTGCCCCACCAGGGTGATGTCTCCATCAACGCGGCCTGCTGCTCCCAGAATGTCCTGGTCAACCGGTAGGCCACGTCTTCGTCCATGTGCACCGTGGCAAGCGCGAAGACTGGCGACGACGTGGTCACTACCCCTTGTCGATGCCTGGGTAAGTACCGCCGGGAATGATCTGGTGTACGGCCCTGTGCGCTCGACCTGCTCATCGGTCAAGCTGATCAGCGTGATGGGCACCAGCGACGCTGTCTCCATCACGTTGGGAGTCGGAAACGAGCTGGCCGTGACGTAGGCATCGATACGTCCATCTCGCAGGGCCTCGGACGCATTGGTGATCGAAGCATCGGCCAGGCGCACCTTGCCCGCCAGGCCAAACAGTTCGAAGTAGCGCGCTGCTTCGCCCGAGCTGAAGGTGCCGCGCCCCAACAGTACGTGTTTGCCCTCCAGGGCTTCGATGGGTGCCGTGCCTCGGTCACCGGCCATCACGAAGTGCATGGTCAACGGGGGCACCGGAAACAGGCCCCGGATGGCCGCAAAGTGTTCCGGGTCGCGGCCTGCAAAGGGGCCTTGCCCTTCCAGCGCCTCTGCTATCAGGGCAGGCGGTGCGGTAAACACATACAGCCCTTGGCGGTGCATGACCTCCATGATGTTTTGCACCGACCCCTGGCTCTCTTCGGAGCTCAGTAGCAGCGCACCAGCGCTGCCTGCTTGTATGGCCTGCGCCAGCTCTCCGCCCATCTGATGGTAAGCGGTACCCGCGAGGGCAGATTTGTAGGTGACTCGAACAGGGGGCTCGGCCAGCGCAGTGGAAGATAACAGCGCGACAGCCGCGAACGCCAGGCCAGCCAGACGAGAAAGAGGGCAAAGATGAGCGCGCATGAAAGTTCCTTGGCAGGTCTGGGGTGCCTTGTCAGGCCTCGTTTTTATAGGCGCATTGTAGACGTGACTGGCCACCCCCTGCGAGCGCCCTTCAACTTGACATCAACGGTAGGAATGCTCAGGATAAATTTTTATTCTCAATTGAACGTTCAAAAAAAATCCCAGGTAATGGTTTGGATGATTTTCACGGTGCCTGACACGGATAGTGTCATGAAACCCGTGTAACCTATGTGCCATTGCCACCTTCATGAGATGGCTGCACAACAGCCCTGACACTCTATGCCCCAACTCACCTTGCAAGGCACCGCCTACGACATCGATGCCATTTTGTTCGACAAGGATGGCACGCTGCTCAATTTCGGCGACCTCTGGATTGGCTGGTTCGACCAACTGGTCACGACCCTTAACCAAGGCCTTCCCGAGGCACAAGTACTATCGCACCGAGCGCTCTACCCCAAGGTAGGCATCGATCCTGAGCAGCGCCTGTGGGACCCCACCGGCCCGTTGACCATTGGCTCATTGGACGATATTGCCACCATCGTTTCGCTTAGCCTGTTCGAGTCGGGGATCGCCTGGAACGACGCTACCCAGCTTTCCCACGATGCCATCGCCCGCCTGGCCGACACGCTGGACTGGCCCAGCTGCGTGACCCCCGTGAAGGGCCTGGTGAATTTCGTGCAGCAGGCACGACAGGCAGGCATTTCTCTGGCCGTGGTCACCTCCGATGACGCCCACAACGCGCATTTGCATTTAAAGCTGCTCTCGCTGGCCGATGCGTTCTCTGTCGTGTTGGGGCATGATCAAGTGTCGCGCGGCAAGCCCTACCCGGAGATGGCGCTACTCGCCTGCGAACAGTTGGGCACGTCGCCGCAACGTACGCTGATCATCGGCGACTCCAATGGCGACATGGCCATGGGGCAAGCCGCCGGTCTACTGGCCGGCATCGGTATCTGCGCCGCTCCTCACCTGGACGGCTCCCATCTTACCCACGCGGATCACGTGATTCGTGACTATGACGAGTTGACTATCGCACGGCCTCATCATTAATCCATCAAGGGAATACACCATGCATCCAACACTCGAGTCTCTCACCCAGCAAGCAAAACGCGGCCAGCTGTCGCGCCGCGACTTCATGCGTCGCGCCATGGCTCTGGGCATTGCCGCGCCCTTTGCTGGCTCGCTGCTCTCCAGCCAGGTATTGGCCAGCTCGGGCACTCCTCAACGCGGCGGTATTCTGCGCGCCGGTATGCAAGGCGGGGAGTCGACGGACAGCCTTGACCCAGCCAGCTGGACCAGCCAGGTGCAGCACTCCTTCGGGCAGTCCTGGGGGGAAGCCTTGACCAATGTTTCACCAGAAGGCGAGCTGGTACCCCGCCTTGCGGAAAGCATTGACTCTTCCTCGGATGCCAAGACCTGGGTCTTCAAGCTGCGCCGTGGCGTGCTGTTCCACGATGGCCAG
Source organism: Halomonas sp. KM007 (assembly GCF_050709225.1). Lineage (NCBI taxonomy): Bacteria > Pseudomonadati > Pseudomonadota > Gammaproteobacteria > Oceanospirillales > Halomonadaceae > Halomonas > Halomonas sp. KM007. Next base: position 1,486,757 of record NZ_CP136131.1, read on the forward strand.
GAGATGACCGCCGACGACGTCGTGGCCACGCTGGAGCGCCATTCGGACGAGAGCTCGCAGTCGGGTGCGCTGGGCATCATGCGCGGCATCGAGTCGATTCGCGCCACGGACACCTACGAAGTCACCATCGTCACGCTGGAGCCCAATGCCGACCTGCCGTTTTTGCTTTCCGATTACCACCTGATGATTCAGCCGGGCGGTGGCAAGCAGGACCCGGCTGCAGGCATCGGCACCGGCCCCTACAAAGTGGTGGAGTTCCAGCCCGGCGTGCGCCAGATCGCCGAGCGTTTCGATGGCTACTGGAACCCGGACGAGTACGGCTTCGCCGACCAGATCGAGATCACCATCATCAACGACCCGACGGCGCGCATCTCGGCGCTGCAGAGCGGTCAGGTGCACATGATCAACCGGGTCGAGCCACGGGTGGTGGACATGGTGCAGCGCCTGCCCAACATCGTGATCAACAACACTTCCGGGCGTGCTCAGTATGTCTTCCCCATGCACTGCGACACGGCGCCGTTCGATAACAACGACCTGCGACTGGCCCTGAAGTACGCCATCAACCGCGAAGACATGGTCGAGCGTATCCTGCGCGGGTATGGCAGCGTGGGCAACGATTTCCCCATCAACGCTGCTTACCCGCTGTTTCCCGACAGCATTCCCCAGCGGGAATTCGACCCCGAGCGGGCCAGCTATCACTACAAGAAATCCGGCCACGACAGCCCCATCGTGCTGCGCACCTCCGACGTGGCCTTTCCCGGTGCCGTGGATGCCGCACAGCTGTTTCAGCAGAGCTGCGCCCAGGCGGGCATCAACATGGAAGTCCGCCGCGAGCCCAGCGACGGCTACTGGTCGGAAGTGTGGAACAAGCAGCCCTTCTGCGCCTCCTACTGGAGCGGTCGCCCCACCCAGGACCAGATGTACTCCACGGCGTACATTTCCAGCGCCGACTGGAACGACACCCGCTTCTTCCGCGAGGACTTCGATGCCTTGGCCCGCGAAGCACGCGGCGAGCTGGATACAGACCGCCGCAGCGAGCTGTACCACGACATGGCCATGATCGTCCGCGACGAAGGCGGATTGATTCTGCCCATGTTCAATGACTACATCGAGGCCACTCTGGACAACGTGGGCGGCTGGTCAGCCAACCCGATGGGCGAAATGATGGCAGGCTTTGCGCTTTCGAAGTGCTGGTTGACGTCATAACCCGGAAGGCTGCCATGAACTCTTTTGTCCTTAAACTGATTGCCCAGCGCCTGGCGCTGGGCCTCTTGCTCCTGCTGGCCGTGTCGGTGCTGATTTTCGCGGGCACCGAGATGCTGCCCGGCGACGTGGCCCAGTCGATTCTGGGGCAAAGCGCCACGCCCCAGGCCGTCGACAACCTGCGCAGGGAACTGGGCCTCGACCAGCCGGCTTGGTCACGCTACATCGACTGGCTGGGCGGCATTCTGCAAGGCGATCTAGGCACTGCCCTGTCCAACCGTCAGGATATCGCCCAGTCTCTTTGGGGCCGCGCAGGCAACACGCTGTTTCTAGCCTTCTGGACAGCGATCGTTGCAGTGCCGCTGGCCATCCTGCTGGGGCTGGTCGCCGTGCGCTACCAGAGCCGCTGGCCGGACCGGGTGATTTCCGGCTCCACGCTGACCGCTATTTCCCTGCCGGAATTCTTTATCGGCTACCTGCTGATCTACCTGTTCGCCGTCCAGCTCAACTGGTTTCCCAGCGTCTCCACGGTGCATGGCGGCATGAGCCTGGGTGAACGTCTGCACGCCATCGCACTGCCTGCGGCCACGTTAACGCTGGTGATTCTAGCTCACATGATGCGCATGACTCGGGCCGCCATTCTCAACGTCATGCAGTCCCCCTATATCGAAACCGCCGAGCTCAAGGGGCTGGGCTCGTTTCGCATCATTGCCCGCCACGCGTTTCCCAATGCCATCGCGCCGGTGGTCAATGTGGTGATGCTGAACCTCGCCTTCCTGATCGTCGGCGTGGTGGTGGTCGAGGTGATTTTTGTCTACCCAGGCATGGGGCAGTACTTGATCGACCACGTCTCGAAGCGCGATGTCCCGGTGGTCCAGGCGGTGGGGCTGATCTTTGCGGCGGTGTACATCGGGCTCAATATGCTGGCCGACATCATTGCCATCTTGACCAACCCACGCCTGCGTCATCCCAAATGACCGGCTGCTTGCCAGGCCACAGTGACCAGACAGGAACGTAACACCATGTCGAAACCCTTAACGCTGCTGAAGCGCATGCCCGTGACCGCGCTGGTCGGGCTGCTGCTGACCTTCAGCTTCTTGATCATGGCGATATTCGCCCCTTGGCTGGCGCCCTACAGCATGTCCGAGAGCGTCGGCGACATGTGGATGGGCCCGTCTGCCGAGTTTTTGCTGGGCACCGACAACCTGGGCCGCGACTTACTCTCGCGGCTGATCTACGGTGCCCGTACGACCATTACCATTGCCGCCCTGGCCACGGCGCTGGCCTTTTCGATTGGCTCGGTGCTGGGCATTCTGGCGGCCGTCTATGGCGGCTGGATAGACCAGCTGATTTCCCGAGGGGTCGATATCGTGATGTCGATTCCCACGCTGATCTTCGCGCTGGTGATCCTATCGGTCATGCCCAGCACCCTTCTCATGTTGATTCTGATCATGGGGGTGCTGGACTCCACGCGCGTGTTTCGTATCTCCCGCGCCGTGGCGGTCAATATCAACGTGATGGATTACGTGGAAGCCGCACGGCTACGCGGTGAAGGCAAACGCTGGATCGTCTTCCGCGAGATTCTGCCCAATGCGCTGACGCCCCTGGTGGCCGAGCTGGGCCTGCGGTTCATTTTTGCCGTGCTGTTCTTGTCGTCGCTGTCGTTTCTGGGCCTGGGGGTACAGCCTCCGGAAGCCGACTGGGGCAGCATGGTGCGCGAAAACCGACAGGGCATCGTGTTCGGCGTTCCCGCCGCCCTGATTCCCGCCGCCGCCATTGCCGTGCTGGCGATTTCGGTCAATCTGGTGGCCGACTGGATCCTGCGCCACACCACTGATCTGAAAGGAGGCCGCAGTGGCTGATACGCTGTTAACGATTCGCAACCTGACCATCGATGCCACGGCCTACCCGCCCGGCGAGCCGCCCCAGGAGATCAACATCGTCAAAGGGGTCGACCTGACGCTGGAACGAGGCAAGGTGCTGGGGCTGATCGGCGAATCCGGGGCGGGCAAGTCCACCATCGGCCTGTCGCCGGCTGGCTATGGCCGGGGCGGCATACGCCTGGGCGGCGAAGTCTGGGTCAACGGCCGCAATATTCTCGAAGGCTCGCCCAGGGCCCTGCGCCAGCTGCGCGGCAAGGAGGTGTGCTACGTGGCCCAGTCGGCCGCCGCCGCGTTCAATCCTGCCCATACGTTGATGGAACAGGTCATCGAGACCACTCTGCTCCACGGCCTGGCCAGCCGCAAGGAGGCCGAAGCGCGCGCCGTGGAGCTGTTCCGCCAACTGGGCCTTCCTGACCCAGAAAACTTTGGCAGCCGCTACCCGCATCAGGTCTCCGGCGGCCAGCTGCAGCGGGCCATGACGGCCATGGCGCTGTGTCCCGAGCCCGACCTGATCATTTTCGATGAGCCAACCACCGCACTGGATGTGACGACCCAGATCGACGTTCTGGCCGCCATCAAGCATGCCATCAGCAAGACGGGAGTGGGCGCGCTGTATATCACCCACGACCTGGCCGTGGTGGCGCAAGTGGCGGACGACATCATGGTGCTGCGTCACGGCGCCATGGTGGAGTACGGCCCGACGCGGCAGATCATCGAGGCCCCTCAAGAGCCCTACACCCAGGCGCTGGTCTCGGTGCGCTCCATCGATCATGCCGCCAAGACGCCGGAAGACTCGCCGATCCTGGCCATCGAGCAGGTCAGCGCCGCCTACAGCAACAGCGCAGGCAACGTGCTTCACGAGGTCAGCATGGCAGTCAGCCCTGGCCAGACGCTGGCCATCGTCGGGGAGTCCGGGTCGGGCAAATCGACCCTGGCTCGGGTGATCACCGGCCTGCTGCCGCCCAACCAGGGGCAGGTCAGCTTCCAGTCCCGGGCACTGCCCAACACCCTGGGCGAGCGCGGCAAGGAGACACTGCGTGAACTGCAGATGATCTACCAGATGGCCGATGTGGCCATGAACCCACGCCACACGGTGGAAACCATCATTGGCCGACCGCTGACGTTCTATTTCGGCCTGAAAGGCAAGGCGCGACGCCAACGGGTCATCGAACTGCTCGATGAGATCGAACTGGGAGAAAGCTTCATCGACCGCTACCCCGCCGAGCTGTCCGGGGGGCAGAAACAGCGGGTCTGTATTGCCCGCGCCCTGGCGGCCAAGCCCAAGCTGATCATCTGCGACGAAGTGACCAGTGCGCTCGACCCGCTGGTGGCCGACGGCATTCTCAAGCTGCTGCTGCGTCTGCAGGAAAGAGAGAACGTGGCGTATCTGTTCATTACCCACGACCTGGCCACCGTAAAAGCCATCGCCGACAGTATCGCGGTGATGCACCAGGGCAAGGTCGTCCGCTATGGACAGCGTGATGAGGTACTTGCCCCGCCCTTCGACGACTACACCCAGACGCTGCTGGCGTCGGTGCCGCAAATGAAGCTGGGCTGGCTGGAAGAGGCCATGGCTACCCGCTAACGCGGGTTGCGCCGCTCACATTTGCCCATGGGCGAGTGAGTGGCGCAGGCCAGTCTTTACTCATGACACTGTTATGAGTGCTTTACTATTAGCGAAACGGATAATTTCAAAAAAAAGACGTAATCGCTTACGCCCTGTCGCTTTTCATTCGGTTTTATTCCGTATTGCAATGCAATATAGCTTGTTAAACTGGCGTGGCTTATTAACCCCTTTCTTCTCATCATTATAAGGATAAACACGCCATGTTGACGTTGCATCATGACCCTGGCCAGCCCCGATGGACTCGTGGCTGGCTTTTTTTGTTAGCGGCTTTGCTGCTACTGGCAAGCCCGGCCGCCTTCGCGGTGACCGGTGAGATCGACTTGACCAGTTCGGCCATTGGCTTTTTTGCCGTGGCCATCTTCGTGCTGGCCTACGCGCTGGTCATGGCCGAAGAGAAGATCCACATGCGCAAATCCAAGCCCGTGCTGGTGGCAGCAGGGGTGATATGGGGACTCATTGGCTGGGTGTACGTCCAGAACGGCATGTCGGAAACGTCGGAGTATGCGTTTCGGGTGACGCTGCTGGAGTTCACCGAGCTAATGCTGTTCCTGCTGGTCGCCATGACCTATATCAACGCCATGGAAGAGCGCCGAGTCTTTGATGCACTGCGTTCATGGATGCTGCGTAAAGGCTTCAATTACCGCACGCTATTCTGGTTGACCGGGGGTTTGGCTTTTATGCTTTCCCCGATTGCCGACAACTTGACCACGGCACTTTTGATGTGTGCCGTTATTACTAAAGTGGCAGAAGGCGATAAACGCTTTATCAATCTCGCGTGTATCAATATCGTGGTGGCTGCCAATGCGGGCGGTGCTTTTAGTCCTTTTGGCGATATCACGACACTCATGGTCTGGCAGGCCGGTTTGATCCAGTTTCAAGAATTTTTCATCCTGTTCATTCCGTCGCTGGTCAACTTCCTGATCCCTGCCGTCATCATGAGCATGTTCATCAAGAACCAGAAACCCAACAGTGTCTATGAGGACGTGCAGCTCAAGCGCGGTGCACGCCGCATCATTGCGCTGTTCCTGCTGACCATCACCACCGCCGTCGCCTGCCATACGCTGCTGCACCTGCCCCCGGTACTGGGCATGATGACGGGCTTGGGCTATCTGCAATTCTTTGGCTACTACCTGCGCCAAAGCCTGCCCCGTTCGCTGGAGCGCAAGCGCGAACGCTACAGCCGCCTGGGCGACAACAAAAAGCTTGAGCAACTGGGCGGCGTGGTGCCCTTCGACGTCTTCAACCGCGTGGCCCGCGCCGAGTGGGACACACTGCTGTTCTTCTACGGGGTGGTCATGTGCGTGGGCGGCTTGGGCTTCATGGGTTACCTGGGGCTACTCTCGGACGCGCTGTACACCAACTGGGACGCTACCTGGGCCAATATTGCGCTGGGTGTCGTGTCAGCCGTGGTGGATAACATTCCGGTGATGTTCGCGGTACTGACCATGCAGCCGGACATGTCCCACGGGCACTGGCTGTTGATCACGCTGACCGCCGGGGTCGGGGGCAGCCTGCTGTCGATTGGCTCGGCGGCGGGCGTGGCCGTCATGGGCCAGGCACGCGGCTACTATACCTTCATGGGGCACCTGCGCTGGGCGCCGGTCATCTTGCTGGGCTACATTGCCAGCATCATCGTGCACCTGTGGCTCAACGCAGGCAGCTTTTCGGTATACGGCTGAGCACTGACGGCCTGCCCACCGTTCTGGCAACGCCCACCCCTCCATGGGGTGGGCGTTTTGCTGTGGTGGGCGTTTTGCTGTGGTGGGCGTTTCACTGGGGTAGGCGCTTTGAGACGAAGGCTTGCGCGCGCTCGGCTAGTAGGACTCGAACAGGTACTCGATCGGTGTAGGACGACCAAACAGGTAGCCTTGATAGCGGTAGCAGCCGTGCCCTTTCAGCCAGTCCAGCTGCTCTTTTTTCTCCACACCTTCGGCGACCACGGTCAGCCCGAGGCTGACCGCCAGAAGGATCGTGGTATCGACGATGGCGGCATCGGTCTTGTCGGTCAACAGCTCACGAATAAAAGACTGATCAATCTTCAGCTCATCCAGAGGCAGACGTTTCAAGTAGCTCAGGGAGGAGTAGCCGGTGCCGAAATCATCCAGCGCAAAGCGAATCCCCTGGGCCCTCAATTTGAGCATGGTGTTGCGCACTCGCGTGGGCTCTCGCATCAGCAGGCTTTCCGTTACTTCCAGCACCAGCCGCCCCGGCGGCGCCTGGGTTTCGGCCAGCAGGGCTTCCACGTTGCGCACGAACTCCGGCTGCTGGAACTGCACCGAGCTGACGTTCACAGAGACGGTCAGCGACGCGTAGGAAGGCTGATTCGACCACTTGGCCAACTGCTCGCATGCACATCGCAAGACCCAGTAGCCAATGGGCACGATCAAGCCGTTTTCTTCGGCCAGCGGAATGAACGTGCCTGGCGACACCCAGCCGCGCTGGGGATGGTACCAGCGCAACAGCGCTTCCACGCCGGTCGTCACTCCCTGATGATCCACCTGTACCTGATAATGCAGCGCCAGTTCCTGACGCTGCAACGCCTGGTGCAGATCGCCTTCCAGGCTCGCCCGCTCCAATACGCTGGTCTGCATGTCCACATTGAAGAAACGCAGCGTATTGCCCCCGGATGATTTGGCCTGCTGCAGCGCCATGTCGGCCTGTTGCAACACCCCGTTCATGGGGTTGCCAGCGCCATCGAAGAGGGCGATCCCCACGCTGGCCGTGATCGGTAGCGCTCGGTCATTGCGCAACTGTGAAATGGTGTCCAGCAACTGCCGAGCCACGCGCTCGACGTAGGAAGCAGCCTCATGCTGCTGCTCGCCAAGCCGATTGATCAGAATCACGAACTCATCACTGCTGAAGCGTGCCAAGATCGCATCCTGAGTCAACCGCTGCTGCAGGTTTTCTGCCACGTTGACGAGCAGCTGGTCACCGCTGTCGTGGCCCTGTATGTCGTTGACCAGCCGGAAATTGTCGAGGTCCACGATCAGCAGGGCGCTGTAGCCCCCAGAAGTGCTGTGGGTGGCTTCGGCCAGTGATTCGAGCAGCAGGCGACGGTTGGGTAAACCGGTCAAGGCGTCATAAAACGCCAGATGGTGGGTACGCGACTGCATCTCCAGGTAATCGGTCAGCTCGGTGGAAATACCGCACAGGCTGGGCGCTTCTCCCGGAGACATGACCAGCGGCATTTTGACCGACAGGAAGGTACGCACACGCTCTTCCCCCTGGAGCACGTTATGCTCTTCGACCGTCGTTTTCTTGCCTGTCGCCAGCACCTGACGGTCTACCTCGGCCATTTCTGCTGCGCTGGCCGCATCGAAAAAGGCATCGTCCCCCTGGCCGACGATCTGATCGACCGGCCGAGCAAACAGGTCACAGATCTGATGGTTCACATAGCGGTATTTGAGGTCAGGGGTCTTGATGTAGATATAGGCATCCACGCTATCCAGAATACTGGTCAGCATATGCTCGTGAGTAGAGAGCTGCTGCCGGTTGAGGCTCTCCCGTCGCCGCAGCAGGACATTGCCCGCCAGCGCTATCACCAATACCACGATCAACACGCCACCCAGCCACCATAGCCAACGTGGCGCCAAGGGTGCAGGCAGGCTGTGGGCGCGCCAAGCGCTCAGCGTCTCGTAGTACGTCGACGCAGCGTCGTTTTTCCACTCCACCAGGGTGGCGTCGATGCGCTCTAGAATGTGGCTGTCCAGACTAGGCGAGGCGGCATAAAAGAGCCGTGAAGGCTGGAAAATGATCGGCGTTTCACGCAAACCATAGTCATTGGCTCGCCAGTCGCCAAACAGATGATTGGAGGCCACCAGATCGGCATCCCCCAGCGCCACTGCCTGAAAACCCGCTGCGAAACTATCCACCGGCAGCCACATGACGTCGATGTCGAAGCGCTGCGTCACGGTCAACAGATAGCTCTGCTGGATGGAGCCCTCCACCACCGCAACACGCTGTTGTTCGAGGTCCAGAATGGCCTCGACGCGGCTGTCGCTGGGCTGATAGAGCTGTGACCAACTGTGCATGACGGGCTCGGCATGAAAGGCGAAGCGCTGGGCACGCTCTTCGCTCCACGCCAAGTCCGGCAACAGGTCGATGGCATCCTGCTCCAGCAGCGTCAGGCACTGTTGAAAATCACACGGGACGCTTTCCAGCTGCCACTGCTCTTTCAAGGCCATTGCCGAGAGCAGCTCACCCAGCACACCACGCAATTGCCCCTGGTCGTCCGTAAACAGTTTAGGCGGGTTGTGATAAACCCCGACACGCAGCATTTCTGCGGCCACCGCTGGAGATGCCATACCGAACAGCACCACCATCAGAAAACCTTGGTAAACGGCCTGTCTAGCACGCCCATCGACGTTGCGCAGCATGGCAGCGGTCACTCACCGGGCATGGTCAGTGGCCCTGCACGTTCCACGACCCGTTGCCAGGCCGCGTCCTGCTGAATACGTGCCACGAAGGCGGTAATCGCCGGAAAGGCATCCAGCGATTGGGTGGCGGCCACGGCCTGCATGGGAAAGCTCATTTGAACGTCCGCACCGCTCGGGAACTCACCGGCAAAATTGCCGTGGGCCTTCAAGTGCGACTCGATCATGCCAAGATGTTGTTTCAACTGTGGTTGCAGGAAGCGTTTTTGAACAGTGCCGCTAATACCCTGGGCAATGGGCCTGACGAACCAGGGCGATTGTTTAGGAATTTGACTAAAGATCAATCCCATCACCAACAGTGGCATTAAAGAGCCTTCGGCATAATGCATCCAGTAACGATAATTAACCCACTCGTTACTGTCCTCCGCCGAGGGCTGGAAACGTTCTTTCCCGTATCGGTTGACCAGATAATCGATGATTGCCCCCGACTCGGCGACGGTCAGTTCGCCATCGGTAATCACGGGTGACTTGCCCAACGGGTGCACTTTTTTAAGGGCGTCAGGGGCTTGCTGTGTTTTCGGATCGCGCTGATAGACCTCGATGTCATACTCCAGCTCGAGAGCCTCCAACAGCCACAAAATTCGGTGAGAACGTGATTTTTCCAGGTGATGTACGCGGATCATGACTACTCCATAAGGCGATTTGGTACTCAGCGTTTAGGCTGGTGCCAGCATCCATTGACTGCACGCGTTAGCTTGATGATTTCAGCTTAGCACTATTGCAGCGTTGAACCCCATAGAGACATCCGCGCACTGAGAATATTTAGCACGTCTTTGCGAAAAACGCCTTCCAGAACATTTTAGACAAATCTTAAGCAACTGTTTTTAATTATAATAATCACTAAAATTAGTGACCATAAGAATCGTCACGAGTCATGTCCTGTACTGTTGCCACATCCGGTGAATCATATCCCTCGGTGACCATTTACCCTGCAGCCAAGGTGCCAGCAACCGCGTTGAAAGCGGAATAAAGACAAACACCATCACGGGCGTCAGCACCAGCGTACTGAGCAACACGCGTGGAATCAGCGCCCACTCGGCCAGCAGGCCACCAAACAGCCAGTGAAACAGCAATGAGACAGGAAAAAATGCCAGCCAGACGGCGATGGCTTGTTTCCAACGCGGGGGCGCAGCGCCATTGGGGGCCACGTTGAACCAGCTATCCAGACCGGTAGCGCGGTGCTCGTGAGGTGCATCGTAGAGCCCTTTGCCGCGCTGCAGCCAGGCATGGCGCGAAGCCGAGTGCTCCCAGGAAGCGAGTCGCGCTGCGCTTTCGAAACGGAAAATGATCTGATATTCGTCATCGTCCTGGGGCGGTGCCAGCACCCCTGAGCCCAGATAGCCCGGAAAGTCGGCAGCCAGCTCACGGCCTTCGTTGAGCCAACGGATAAAGTCCTGATAGCGGCCATTGGCCACGCGACGCGCCACCATCAAGGTGACAGGTGAGGTAGACATGGGTGATCTCCTGATAAGTAGGCAACCACTGCCGGGTAGGCGGGTCGCAGGCATTCAGGTGGGTACGCCTGAAGCACACGGCTACATTATAGAGAGAAAACCCCACGGGCACAGCTAGGCATGCGGTGCCAAAGGCACAATATCGAGGAATTTACCCTGATCGGTAAAGAACAGTCGAAACACGCCATTTACGCCGTCACGTCCCACTACGCGGCGCAATGCAGTGGCCGGGAAGACCACCCAGCGGCCATCCACGCTGCGCGCACGCACGTTGTCGTACTGCCCTTCGTAATGGGCAAGGCATTCGGCTGCCGTCAAATGGATCATCACGTCAATGGAAGGCATGGCGTTGCGTAATCGAGTAGCGTCGCTGATACTGCATCATACTGGATTCGATCATCATATCGGTAACTGCTCATGGATCTTTCATCACTCGGCGCTTCCTACAGCGCAACGCTCTGGCCTTCGCCGACCCTGCCCAACGCACGGGTCACTGCCGAACCCCAAGCCCAGCGCACAGGCGATGCCGACGAGGAAGCTGCCAGCGATGAAACGGCCTCGGCAACGACGGGCCCCACCCGCCCCGACGGCACCCCGCTGGAACCCGAAGAGATCCAGCAGCTGGAGCAGCTCAAACAGACCGATCGCGCGGTGCGGCAGCATGAAATGGCGCACCAAACCGTTGGCGGGCCTTATACGGGAGGCGCCACCTACGAGTACGAAATCGGCCCTGATGGGCAGCGCTATGCGGTCGCGGGTGAAGTGCCCATCGACTATGGCCCGGTGCCTGGGGACCCCCAGGCCACCATCGAAAAAATGCAGACCGTGATTGCCGCAGCCCTTGCCCCCGCCGACCCCTCACCCAAGGACCTGCAGGTGGCCGCCCAAGCGCGTCAGTACCTGCTGGAAGCCCGCCTTGAAGCTGCCCGAGAGCAAAGCGAGATGAACCAGGCCCGAGAGGGCGAGCCCAGTGATCCGACCGAGCCCATGCCCCCATCCTCCGAGCAGGCCGCCTGAACCACCCGCCTCACTGCAGGCGGCTCAAACCATGCCAGTCATCGCGTAGCGGCCACTGCTCAAGCCAGCCCGGCAGCGCTTCGGGCGGCATCGGCCGAGCGATACCATAGCCCTGGGCCAGCTCGCAGCCCAATACCATCAGCGCCCTGGCATGTTCGAGGGTTTCGACCCCCTCGGCCAGCATCGGCCGCTGGAAGCGGTTGGCCATGTAGATGACGCTTTCGACGATCGCCATGTCATCGTGATCCACCAGCATGTCACGCACAAAACTCTGATCGATCTTGATCAAGTTGACCGGCAGTTGACGCAGATGCGTCAGCGATGAGAATCCGGTGCCAAAATCATCGATCGCAAAGCTGACGCCCAGTGCTTGGCAGTGCGCCATGGTTTTCAGCGCGGCGGTCACATCATGCATGGCCGCGCTTTCCAGCACTTCGAGTTTCAGCAACGCAGGCGAGACGGAAGGATAGCGTGCCAACAGCGCTGCCAGACGCTGGCTGAACTGGCTGGTCAGCAGGTGTGCGGGGCTGATGTTGACGTTGATGGGCAGGACGATGTTGGCCACTTGCCAGCTCGCCAACTGGCGCAGCGCCTGCTCGATCACCCACTCACCCAGGTCGATTTCCAGCGCTGTAGCGTCGATGGCGGGCAGGAACTGCGCCGGTGACAGCAGCCCGCGTTCGGGATGTTGCCAGCGAATCAATGCCTCCACGCCGATGACCTGACCACTGCGCATGTCCACCTGGGGCTGATAGTGTAGCCGCAGCTCATCGTGGGTCAGGGCATCCATGAAACGCTGGCGTTGCTCATGGCGGACTTGCAGCAAACGGTCGTGATGAGGGTCGAAAAAGTGGTAGGTATCGCGCCCGCGCTGCTTGGCGCGATACATGGCCTGGTTGGCATGGCGCAACAGCACATCCCCCTGCACATGATCATGGGGGTAACGGGTGATGCCCAGGCTCGCGGTCAAGTAAACGGTTTGCCCTTCGATCATCAGCGGCTGACGAATAGAGGCCAGCAGCTTCTCGAAAAACACGTCATCGACCCCATGATGCAGCAACAAGACGAACTCGTCGCCCCCAATGCGGGCCAGCACGTCATCACCGAACAGCAAGTGGCTGAGGCGCTGCGCAAATGCCGACAACAGCTCGTCCCCCACCGGAAGACCAAGACGCTCGTTGATGAGTTGAAAGTGGTCGATATCCAGTGAGCATACCGCCAGCGTCTGCTGCTGGTTTTCCGCGTGCTGAATCGACTCCTGAATCAGTTGCGTCAACAGCTGCAGGTTGGGCAAACCGGTCAAGGCATCGAAATAGACTTCGCGATTGAGGTGCCGCGCATGGGCAGGAATGGCCGACAGGTCGGCCAGCACCATGACATGGTGATCCACCCGACCCTGGGTGTCGCGGACGCGATTGACCGACATCATGCCGGGATAGAACTGGCCATCATGGCTGCGGTAGCTGACCTGGCTTTTGCTGCGATCACGTAGCTGCAGCTCTTCACGCATCAAACGTACGCTGCGGTGGTCGTCCAGCGGCAGGATACTGAACGTTTCCGGGGTCTTGCCCCGCACATCTTCCAGCGCCAACCCCGTGAGCTCACTGAACGCCGGGTTCACCTCCATCACGCGGTTATCGGCATTGGTGATGATGATGGCTTCATTGGCATAGCGAAACGCCGACTCGCTGGGCGAGGCAGTGTCTTGTGTATCCAGCGTGGACATTGCCACGCGCCACGCCGAGGTTTGCGCATGGGCAGACGTAGCGGTGTGAGGCAAAGACTGCTCCTTTGGGTCATTCAAGGGCGGGCACATGCGTCTCTGCTCTCCTCGTCTAAACAGCGTGAATGTCATGACTTTTCGACATATTAACACCCTATTGACCGGCAGGGTGCTGGCAGCAACAGCGCTCTATCAACGCGCGTGCCGGCGATCCGCAAAGGCAGTGTGTGATTCCCGGAGCCTTTCCGGTTGCTGCTAGGGCGCCAATGAAGCCGCGCCCAGAAAACGCTGCTGCCAGTAGTCGATATCCAGCGGAACGCTGACCACGGCACGGCCACTGCCCGGGGCATGGATCATCTGGCGATTACCGCCATAAATGCCCACGTGGGTGGCCTTGCTGCCCTCGCCAAAGAACAGCAGATCGCCTGGGCGGGGGGCATCGACACGAGGCAGAGCGCGGTACTGGCCGTCCGCCGTGCGGGGCACACGCAGCCCGGCAGCGCGGTAGGTCATTTCGACCAGGCCAGAGCAGTCCAGACCATCCGGTGAGTTGCCGCCAAAGCGGTAAGGAATGCCGATGGATTGCTGGGCGTAAGAGAGAATCAGCGCACGCTCCAGTGACATGCCCCCTTGCACGGGCGGCTTTGCAGGGGGAGCCACGTCCTTGCTGGCACAACCGGCCAGCACTAACAGCAGGGCCAGAGACAGGAGGGAATAAACGCGGGCAAACGGCATGGGGCACTCCTGAGAAGCCTCGATAGGGTGTCTCTATCATGGCCCAGGTCACGCGTGCCCGCTAGCCGCCTATACGGAAGAGCACCCGTCAGGGCGTATCAGGCAACGAATCTCAGCGACCGATCCACTCCACGAAGGTCGTTTCGCCCAGCGCATGGCGCTCGTGGCGTAGTCGACTCATGGCGGCGTAAGGCAGGTCCATCACCAGCCCGTGGGTCAGCGGCTGGGCAATCACCTGACGCAGCAGCGCATTGCAGACGAACAGATGCGCCACCACCAGCACGTGCTTGCCCGGCGGTCGGCTCAGCAGGCGCTGCCACGCTTCACTCACCCGGGCATCCAGCGCCGCCAGGCTTTCCCCTTCCGGCGGCGCTGCCGTGGTGGGATCGTGCCAGAAGGCGTTCATCAGCGCGTGCCCCTCCTCGGCAAACACCTGGTCATGGGTCTTGCCTTCCCAACGTCCCAGATAGAGCTCGGCCAGGTCATCGTCCACCTGCACGGGCAGGTCGAACTCCTCCCCCAACCACAAGGCAAACTCATGGCAGCGCGCCAGGGGGGAACTGACGATGGCATCGAACGGCGGCCTGCCATCGACCGTGTGACGCATCACGGCCGCCGTGGCCTGCTGCCAACCGGTTTCGCTGAGGGGGTGGTCGGTGCTGCCGCGCAGCATGCGGCCACCCAGTGGCTCACCGTGGCGCATCAGGTCGATGGTCATGATGTCGGCATCAGGAAAGCGCATGGTATCTCCCGGTCAGATGATGGCGTGGCGCACGCGGGCAGAGACCCACTCGGACACCAGCACGGTGGCAAAGATCAGCACGAAGATGACGCTGACCTGATTCCAGGCCAGGCTGTTGATCGAGGCGTTGAGCTGCAGCCCGATGCCGCCTGCGCCCACCAGCCCCAGCACCGTGGACTCACGAATGTTGATATCCCAGCGGTACACGCTGATACCGGCGAACGCGGGCATCACCTGGGGCAACACGCCGTAGTTCATGACCTGCAGGCGGCTCGCCCCGGTAGCGCTGATGGCCTCGACGGGCGTGGGGTGGATCTCTTCGATGGCTTCATAGAGCAGCTTGCCCACGAACCCAATGGAGCGTAGCGCAATGGCAATGATGCCCGCCAGCACGCCGGGGCCGAGAATGGTCACCAGCAGCATCGCCCAGATCAGCGAGTTGATGGAGCGTGACGAAACGATGATGGTCAACGCCAGGCTGCGTACCAGCGGGTGGGGCGTCGTGTTGCGAGCCGCCAGAAAAGCCACCGGAAACGCCATGACGATGCCCAGTGCGGTGCCTAGCGTGGCGATGTTGAGGGTGTCCCACATGGGCTTCCAGAGGACACTGGCGTACTCCCACCGGGGCGGCATCATGCGGTTGATCAGGTCACTGCCCTGGCGGCCAGCATCTTCCACGAACACCCACATGGTGTTGTCGGAGATCACTTTCCAGCAGAGCAGGAAAAGGCAGATACCTGCCAGCCAGGCCACATACTGGAGCCACTGGGCACGGGTGGTGCGCCGCTGCCACTGCGGCACGCCTTGGGGGGAACTCGAAACGGGCATGGAAATTTCCTTTACGGGTTAAGGCATCGCAGCGCTACTGGGTCCAGCGGCGCACATGGCTGGAGGCGTATTCACTCATCAGCACGATGGCAATGATGATCAGCAGGATCGCCGCCGAGGTGCCGTATTCGTAACGGCTCAGCGAGGTGTTCAGCGTGGCGCCAATGCCCCCCGCGCCGACGATGCCGATCACCGACGATTCACGGAAATTGATGTCCAGACGGTACATGGAGAGCCCGATCAAGCGCGGCATCACCTGCGGCTGCACCGCATGGTTCATGGTTTGCCACCAGCTTGCCCCCGTGGCACGCACGGCTTCGACCTGTTTCCAGTCCAGGTCCTCGATATCTTCTGCCAACAGCTTGGCCATGAAACCGATGGTGGCGAAGGCCAGCGTCAGCATGCCCGCAAACGGCCCGAAGCCGAACATCACCACGAACAGAATGGCGATGATGATCTCCTGAAACGTCCGCGAGATGGCAATGATGGCGCGGCACAGGGTATAGATGGGCAGCGGGGCAATGTTGCGTGCCGCGCCCAGTCCTACCGGGATCGCCAGCAAGACGCCGATCACGGTGGAGGTCAGCGTCATGGTCAGGCTTTCCATCAACCCGGCGATGATGTCGTTCTGGCGGCTGAGGAAATCGGGCTGCAAAAAGGCCCCTAGAAAGTTGAGCGCTCGACCGGAGCCTTCCGCCACCCGCGCCCAGTTGACCTGCACCGACGACAGCGCCAGCACCAGATACACCACCACACCAATGGCCAGGCCCCAGCGCAGCCATGGGTTTTCGATCAGCGGCAAACGCCGCCACTGACCCTGGCGCGCAGCTTGCTGGCGCGCCGTGGCGTCTGCCGTGCTCATAGCGCGCCTCCACTGGCAACCTGGGTGAGCGGCCGCGCGTCATGGTGTGCTTTGGCTGCCGACGTGGGCGCTGCCGATGTGGGCGCAAGGGCTACCTGCGATGGCTCATCTTCTTCGTCGGCGGGCTCGGGCGTGGTGTCCCAGTCCTCTTCCCCATAGATGGTGGTGAGGATCTCGCTGGTGAGTTCGCTGGGCTTGCCGTCGAAGACGATTTGTCCGGCACGCAGGCCCACGATGCGGTCGGCAAACTGCTGCGCCAGAGCCACGTCATGAATGTTGATGATGGCCGCCAGCTCGCGCTCGGCGCACAGCTCGCGAATCAGACGCATGATCTGGCGCGAGGTTTTGGGGTCCAGGCTGGCAGTGGGTTCATCCACCAGCAATAACTTGGGGCTTTGCAGCAGTGCACGGGCGATGCCGACACGCTGGCGCTGGCCACCCGACAGTGCGTCGGCGCGCTTGTCGATGGCATGGGGCAAGCCCACCCGCTCCAACAGGCGAAACGCTTCCGCAACGGCTTCCTGGGGGTAGCGGCGCAAGAAGCTGCGCCAGAAGCCGACATAGCCCAGTTGGCCCGACAGCACGTTTTCCATGACGGTCAGCCGGTCCACCAGGGCGTATTCCTGAAAAATCATGCCCATGGAGCGACGTGCGTGACGCAGGCGGCTGCCCGACAGTTTGGTCAGCTCGGTCTCTTCCAGGCGGATACTGCCCTGGCTGGGCTCCACCAGACGATTGACGCAGCGGATCAGGGTACTTTTGCCTGCACCCGATGGCCCAATCAGCGCCATCACCTGGCCTTTGGGCAGCGATAGGTGAATATCGGTCAGCGCGCGGTCGCCCGTCGGGTAACGCTTGCCAACGCCAGTGAGTGTCAACATGGGGAATGCCTCGTTTGCTTGTCGCTCAAAACGTTCAACTGACTCGACCCCATAACGCGTCGGCCAGAAGGTTGCCCTCCTGGCCGACAGGGTCACGCAGCGCTGGAATCAATCGCAGTCGTAAGTGACGCCATTGGCATCGGCAATGGTACGGATGACCGACCAGTGCTCTTCATAGCTGATGGGAATGAACTGCGCTTCGCCTGAGTTCTCGAACTCCGCCTGCAGGGCGGTGCCTTCCCAGTCGTAGCTGAAGAACGCATCCTGAATCTGCTGCTGCAGTTCGGGCGTCAGGTTGTGGGCGGTGCCGTATGCCGTGGTGGGGAAGGTTTCGGAGGTGTAGATCACCTCGTAGTCACCCTCGTTGATGACACCACGTGACAGCATGCGATGGGCAACGGAGTTGGCAATGGCCGCCGCATCGTAATCCTTGTTGATGACGCCCAGGATGGAGTTGTCGTGGGAGCCGGAGAAAGCCGTCTCGAAGTCATCACCGGCTTCCAGACCGTACTCGGAGCGCAGCAGCGCGGACGGTGCGCGGAAGCCCGAGTTGGACGTTTCGGAAGTGAAGGCCAACTGACGACCCTGCAGGTCTTCCATGCCGTCGATACCGCTACCGGGGTAGGTGATGATCTCCATTTCGTAACCGTAGCTGCCATCTTCGGCCGCCATGATGGCGAAGGGACGGAAGCCACCACAGTTGACCGCCACCGGTACGCCACCGGTGTTGAAGCCAGCCACGTGCAGACGGCCAGCGCGCAGCGCTTCCTGCTGGGCAGCATTCGACTGCACCGGGAAGAACTGAACACGTTTACCCGTCGCTTCGCTCAGGTGATCCAGGAAACCCGCCCATACGTCGGCGTAGACCGCCGGGTCTTCAACCGGCGTGTAAGCAAAGACCAGCGTGTCCGGATCGACCAACCGAGACTCATCGCTGGGGATATCGGCCACCATGTCGCCATCGTTGTCCACGTAGCGTGAGGAGAGGTCGGCAGCCGCATTCATCGCACTGAAAGCGAAGGCACTGGCAACGGCAGCACTGATCAGAGTGCGCGAGAGTGACACGGTAGAGAGACGAGAGGATTGCATGGATCACCTAACGGGGTAGTAAGAGGTGGATGTATCCTGACGCCCCAAGATGACAGCGGCGGGTCTGGCGGGTGACAACTTCGTGACGTCTACATGACACCCGCGTGAACGACCTGCCGCTCTGGCGGCTCACTGCCCCACGCAGCAGCCACGCCGTTCCACGAACAGGCTGTTCCCGGCAATCTTCTTCGCCTGGTGCTTGAGTTCGGAGAGTTGGCTGGCAATGTCCAGGGCCTTGCAGTGGCCCGGGTCACTGATGGGCTTGACGGCTACCGACACGCTGACGAAAGGGAAAAAGCTGACGCCTCCCTGACGGCTTTCGATGGAAAGCCCGCCTCTCTGGCGGTCCTCTTCTTCGTAGAAACTCGGGGCCATGACCTCGAAGGAGGCCAGAATCTGCAGGCACACGCTCTCCCAGTGCCCCAGCGGTAACAGCATTATGAAGTCGTCGCCACCGATATGCCCGATGAAGCCCCCCGCGCTTTCCACCTGAGCCTGCAACAACCGCGACAGCGAGATGATCACATGGTCCCCGCGGGCATAACCGTAGGCATCGTTGAACGCCTTGAAATTATCCAGATCCACGTAGGCAGCGGCAAAGCCATTGCCCTGGCTCAGATAGGCCGTGAGGGTTTCGTTGATCAGGATGTTACCGGGCAGCCCGGTGAGCGGATTGGCATGGCGTGCCTGACGCACCTGGATGGCGGTGATCTCGCGCAGCAAATCGACGATATTGCCCATACCCAGATACTGCCCTTCGCCATCGACGATGACGAAGTCCTCCTGTTCGATGTCGCGGCTGTCGGTCAGCTGCTGGCTCAGCGTTTCCAGGGGCATGTCGGCGGCGGCCACCAGCATCTTGCGATCGGCGATGTCCAGCACGCAGCGCTTGGCGTACAGCGAATGGCTATAAGGGTTGGTGAACAGCGTCAGGAACCCGTTGCGCCGCACCACGGCAATGGGCACGCCCTGTTCGATCACGGCCACGCAGCGCAGATGCGGCGTTTCACGAAACCGCTCCGCCAACGTGGGCACTGACACACTGGGCGCCACGGCCTCCACGCTGCGCAGGATGGTATGCGCCGTACGCCCGGCGGGAGTTTTCAATTGCGTGGTGGCGGGCAGCAGCGTATTAAGCTGAACAGGCGGCTGAACGCTGGGACGTGCGAAGTAGAACCCCTGCAACAGCGCCAATCCACGGTCCAGCTCCCACAGGCACAGGTGCTCTGCCGCGGTTTCGACCCCTTCTGCGATGAGCTGGCAGTCGAGGCTTTTGGCGACGTCCAGTATCGAGCGCAGGAACTCCCGCTTGGCGGGCTCCTGATCGATGCCGGAAATGAAATGGCGGTCCAGCTTGACGAAATCCGGGCGCAGCTCCGCCCAGTGGCGCAGGCTGGAGTGACCGGCCCCCAGGTCATCCAGGGCCACCTGAAACCCCATGTCGCGGTAGTGGGCCACCGCCTGGCGCATCAGGTCGTAATCATGGATGGGCACGTGCTCGGTCAGCTCGATCACCACCCGCTCCGGCGGCAGGCCACTCTCCTGAATGAAGCCCAGCGTCAGCCCCTCGCGGAAATCACGCTCGACGATGGTCAGCGGCATGACGTTGAGGAACAGCAGCCCTGGGAGTGCGAGTTCGGCAAAACGGCGAATGGCGAGCCGTCGGCAAAGCAGATCCAGCTCCACCAGCAGACCTGCCTGGGTCGCCACGTCGAACAGCCTTAGCGGTGAATGCAACGGAGAGGTGCTGGGGCCACGGATCAGCGCTTCGTAGCCATAAATGGCCTGCTGATTGGCATCGACAATGGGCTGAAAAAGTACGTGCAGCGCTTCTGCCGCGATAATCTGGTGAAGCCACTGGGTTTCTTGTGCGGTCATGTGCCTGCTGCCCTGTCAAACGTCAACGATCCCTATGACTTGTCAACTCCATCAGGAAGGTGCCAGGGCAGCAAGCGTGCGTCATTTACATGACATTTTCATGACGAACCATCGGTGGGCGCCTTCATGCCGGGGATGTCCGGCGGCGGAAACACCGCGTCGCCACCGCGGGCATCCAACTGACGAATATCGGTGGGACGACCGTTCTCGTCGAGACTGACCAGGCCTATCCCACTGGCATTCCACAGCCGCTCGCCAGCGCTGGCCTGCTCGGGGTCCCGGGGGTAGATGCTGAGCTTGCGCCGCTGGGTAAACCAGTTGAGCGGCGACAGCGGCGCGTATAGCCAACGATTGAGCCGGTCGAAGGTATCCAGCAGCCGCCGAGGGAAGGTGTTTTTCACGCCGCTGGAAGTGATCTGCCACAGATGCGGGGCCTGCTCCTGCCCGCGTACGACGATGTCGTAGGCAAAGGAGTAGTGCACGTCCCCCGACAGGATCACGTAGTTGCCGGGTGTCCTGGAGTGCCGCCAGATGTGCAGCAGCACGCTGGCGGCACCGCGATGGGCCATCCAGTTTTCGGCATCCACCATCAACGGCTTGCCGGCCAGGGTAAACAGCTTTTGAATGCCCTCGATCAGCTTGACCCCGAACATCGGGGCAGGCGAGACGATCACCGCGCTGGGGGTGCCCAACAGCGCCTGCTGCATCTCCATGAGCGCCTCCCAGTCCATCAGCCCGGAGGGCCGTTTGGGGTTGCGCTCACTGCGCCAGCGGCGCGTACGGGTATCGAGCACGATCAGCGCGGGGGCGCCTGACACCTGAAACTCCCACCCTTGAAAGCGCAGAAGCCGCTCAATCACGCTGTCCTGGGCCTGGGGGTTCAAGATGCCCGACCCATCGAACAACGTGCCGACCTGATGCAGCAGCGGGTTGAGTTT
This sequence comes from Halomonas sp. KM007, assembly GCF_050709225.1. NCBI lineage: Bacteria > Pseudomonadati > Pseudomonadota > Gammaproteobacteria > Oceanospirillales > Halomonadaceae > Halomonas > Halomonas sp. KM007. The sequence goes on from NZ_CP136131.1 coordinate 1,508,050, forward strand.
GTCCGGGGCATTGCCCCACCCTTGGCAAAGCAGGTAGGCCACCAGCGCGTTGCCAATGATGCGCCTGGAGAACGGATGCCCATAAGCACAGCGCTCCCAATCGGCGGTCAGGTTCCAGTCATCGGTGACGTCGTGATCGTCGAAGATCATCAGGCTGGGCACGTGGGCCATCAGCCGCGCGCACTGGGGCAGCCCTGCCACGAAGGCATCGATGACCGCCTGTTCGGTACGGTACGCTTCGGCCTCCTGCTCGGCCAGCTCGGGAGGCGTGGGCGCCATGATCTGCCAGGGAGTCGGCGACCAGACCAGACAATACATGGCCAGCATTTCGGCAAGGGTCATCAGGTGGTTCTGGGCGTGCGCCGAGGTGAACACCGGCTTTTTCACCCCGCCGAAGAAACGCTCGCGCAGGGCCGCGTTGCTGGTGACATCCGGCAGCAGCGACTCGCGATGATAATAGGTTTCGGGAGCCGCATAGAGCGCTTGGCTATCGTTCACCGTGGCGCCTTCCAACTGCTCATCGGCCAGCCCCAGCCGGGCGATGAGTGCATGCACGGCGCGCAGGGTGGGGCCTGCCACGTCATCCACGTAGACCTGGTCACCGGTCATCAATAGCCAGGCAGGCCACTCGCCAGGGGCTTCCTGGCGCTCGGCCAGCCAGGCATCGGCACGCACCAGACCATCGGGGCTGTCGTGGTGGGGCTTGCGGCAAGAGCCGTGCATCAGGCGGTGGTGACGCGATGCCAGCACAAAGGCCGGGTAGGCCTGCCCGGCGTGACATAACCACGGTGCCCACTCGGGAAGGCGCTGCCATACGCCCTGGTGGCTCTGTACCTGCAGGTCGTAGGCGATGCGTGTATCGGTGGGCAGTGCCCTGGGCAAGCTCAGGTCGATGCAGTACAGGTAGGCCCGCTCGCCGATGACCACGCATTGGTGATCCTGGCGAGACAGTGGGTAGGTTTGCTGGTCGGAGGTGTCCGGAAACAGAACCAGCTGGAGAGCCAGTGGTCGCGTGGCCACCAGCCACATCACCAGGCGTGACGGCGACAAGCGACGCAGCAGCGGCCCCACCAGTACGTCAGGCAGTGTTTCGGTGACGTCGATCATCGTTGCTCCTTCAGGCCCGCGCGGCCAGCACGGGTAGTTCGATCACCACCTGCAGCCCGCCCGCTTCGGCGCGCTGCAGGCGCATCTGTCCGCCATACAGGGCCACCAGATCGGCCACGATGGCCAGCCCCAGCCCGCTCCCGGAGCGCTGCTCATCCAGCCGTTTGCCGCGCTGCACCGCCGCTTGGCACTCCTCGGCGGTCATGCCGGGGCCGTCATCGCTCACCGTGAGCCTCAATACGCCTTGCTGCGCCTGAAAGCTCACATGCACCGTCTGGCTGGCCCAGCGCAGGGCATTATCGAGTAAATTGCCCACCATCTCCTGCAGGTCCTGGTCGTCCATGTGTACTCGCATCTGGCTATCCACACGCTGCGTCAGGGTGATGTGCCGCCGCTGAGCGAGACGCGCCAGCCCGTTCATCAGCGGCGCCAGGGTAGCCTGCAGGTCAATGGCCGCGAAACGCCCGCTGTCTCCCGCCGCCGAGGCCCGGGCCAGGTGGTGACGCACCGCGTTGTCGATACGCGAAAGCTCTACGTCCCAGGTGGCTCGGCTGTCGCTGGGCAGCTGCTTCACCAGCAGGCGCATGACGCTGAGCGGCGTCTTGAGGGCATGAGCCAGATTACCGGCGGTATAGCGACCGCGCTCGATCAGCCGTTGGTCGCGCGCCAATACAGCGTTCATGGAGCTGGCCAGGGTGGCCAACTCTTGCGGCAGTCGGGTATCCAGTTGCGCTGCCCGTCCCTGCTCCACGTCGCGCAGGTTGGCATTCATACGCCGTAAAGGTGCCAATCCCCAGCGCACCTGGAGCGCCAGCACCCCCAGCAACACTGCACCAAGCCCCAGCAAGCCTAACCACAGCAGACGCTGAAAAGCCTGAATCTCGGCCACCAGAACATCGTCCCGGGCAGCCACGCTAACGTGCAAAGGCGATTCCAGGGGGGCCAGATAGATATCCCGCTCCACCACTCGCAGCTGCTGCCCTCTTGGCCCCGGCACGGTACGCGCCGAGAGCTGTTCGCTGTGGGTCACGGGCAGCCGCTGATCCCATAGCGAGCGCGACGCTACCGTGTGCTGCTCGCTGTCGGTGATTTGCCAATACCAGCCCGAAAACACATGCTCGAAACGGGGATCGCCCAAGCCACGTTCGTAGCGCAGCTGTTCACTCAGGGGGTCGTAGGCGACCCCGGCAATGATCACGTTGAGGGTTGCTTCGAGACGCTCGTCGAACGCGCTCACTGCGGCGCTACGATAGTGATGGGCCAGCAGCCCACCCGCCACCGGCAGGGCCAATAGTACGATCAGCAGCGCTGCCAGCAGCAAGCGCAGATGAATGGAGCGGCTGGCCCAGCGTTGCCGCCAAGGCTGCCCGGCAGCGCTCATGGTGTGTCAGGCTCATCGGCCAGCAGGCGATACCCCTGGCCGCGCAGGGTGGCAATACGCCAGGCACCCAGCTTGCGTCGCAGGCGGCTGACCTGCACGTCGATGACGTTGGAGTCGGGCTCGTGGTCACGGTCATAGACGTGCTCCGAGAGCTCACTGCGGCTTACTACCCGCGGCGCGGCATGCATGAGATAACTCAGCAGACGGGTTTCCTGGGCGGTCAGGCTGACGGGCCTGCCTGCCAGGGTAACGTGCTGGGTGTGGGTATCCAGGCTCAGCTCGCCTACCCGCAAGACCGGATGGGCGTGGCCATGGGTGCGTCGCACCAGAGCGCGCAGCCGAAACAGTACTTCAGCGGGCTCGAAAGGCTTGGTCACGTAATCATCGGCTCCGGCGGTAAAGCCTGCGGCCTTGTCGGCCCAACGCTCACGAGCGGTCAAGATCAGCACCGGCAGGTCGATGCCATCTTCCCGCCAGGAAGAGAGCCAGCGGGTGCCATCGCCATCCGGCAGGCCAATGTCCAGAATCACCGTATCGTAGGCTTCCGTACGCACCAGAAAGTCGGCTTCCTGACCATTTTCGGCTCGTTCGACGATCCAGTCACCTTCACGCAGGGCCTGGCTCAGCTCACGGGCAAGCGCCTGGTCATCCTCTACCAGCAAACACTTCATCACGCCATCCTTTCAGGGGTTACGCTGCATCTCGCGAATGCGGACACCTTCGATCTTCATCAACTGGCCGCTGTGACCATCGAACTCGAACTCGACCACCTGGCCCTGGGGGCCCAGCATCTTGATCTCATACTCCACCAGCCCGTCGTCCCGGTCGATCTCGATTTCCAGAATATCGCCCATATAGTTGACTTCCAGCCAGTCCAGAATCGTCTCCAGCGGCACCACATCGCCACGCCCTACTTCACCGTGCAGCGCTTGCCAGGGCTGGTCGCCAATGGCGTTACCCATCCAGGCCAGCGCCAGCGCGCAGGCCACCACCCGAAGGCGGAGCCAGGTGCGCAAGGAGCGTAGGAAAGCGGTCGTGGTTTTCATGGTGCCAGCATGCCAAAGTCAACATGAACGGTAGATGAATGACTTTGTCAGCTTCCGGTAAGACCCCAGCTGCTATAACTGTCTCGTCGCTTCAACTGACATATCGTGAAAAAGGAGCTTGTGATGAACGCCATGAAAAAAATGCTGATGATTCCTGCCTCTGCCCTGCTGTTGAGCGCAGCCGCCAGCACCGTGTATGCCGATACCCAACCGGTGGACCGCATCGACGACATTCTGACCTACGCCAGCGATTATGGTTTTACGCACTATGAAGAGATCAGCATCAAGAGCCGTGGACGCGCCGAAGTCGAAGGCTGGCTGGACGATGAGTGGTATGCCGATGTCGAGTTCTCGCTGGATAACGGCGATACCCTGAAGGAAGAGCGCAAGCGTCTGATCACCGGTGCCTGGGGCATGAGCGAAGACGATGTGCGCCAAGCGCTCAATATCGCCAGCCAGGAAGGCATGATGGAGTTCGAGGAGATCGAGATCGACAAGAGCGGCACCATCGACATCGAAGGGCGCGATCAGAACGGTCGTGAGCTGGACATCAAGATGCGTCAGGGTTCGTTCCAGGTCACCGAGATCGACCGCGACTGATACGCGCAAGCCACCTTGCATGGCGGGCCCTGGTGGCCCGCCTTTTTCATGCCATCTTCATGGCGTCATCGACACCGTGGGTTAGCGGCAGTCCTGGCAGTTGCCGCGGGCCATGATGGCCTCGGCAATCCGCTCGATGCCCTGACAGTACGCCGCGTGACGAAACGACACCTGCTCTTGCTCGGCCCGCTTGAGTACCCGGCTTGCCTCGCGCTCCAGCAGGGTATCCAGCCGCTCGTTGACCTGCTCTTCACTCCACTTTTCACCGGCACGATTCTGCAGCCACTCGAAGTAGCTGACCACGACCCCGCCGGTATTGACCAGTACGTCGGGCAGCACGTCCACGTCGCGCTTTTCGAGCGCCCGGTCGGCGTCGCTGGTCAGCGGGCCGTTGGCGATCTCCAGAATGGCGCCTGCCTGCACCTCGGCCACGTTGTCACCATGCACCTGATTCTCCAGCGCGGCCAGCGCCAGCACATCCACCTCCAGCGCCAGCAGCTGCTCGCCACTCAGGGCTTTCCCCTGCTGACTTTTCGACAGCTGGCCGTGGGACTGCTTGTCCTTTTTCAGCGCTTCGATGTCCAGCCCGTCCGCCGCATAGCGGCCTCCACTGGAGTCGGAAACCGCGACCACGCGATACCCTTCGGCGCTGGCCAAACGGGCAAAGTGGTACGCGGCGTTGCCGAAGCCCTGCACCGCCACGGTGGTCTCTTCCGGCGCCCGCTCCCGCTGCGCCGCCCACAGGTCGAGCACCTTGAGCGCGCCACGGCCGGTGGCTTCCACCCGGCCTGGCGAGCCTCCTAGCGGCAGCGGTTTGCCCGTGATGGCGGCTGGCGCCTGGGCACGCAGAATGTGCTCGTACTCATCGATCATCCAGCCCATCACCGTGGCATCGGTATTCACGTCCGGTGCGGGGATGTCGCGGTCGGGCCCCATGATGTCGGCGATGGCGCGGATATAGCCCCGTGCCAGCCGCTCCCGCTCCAGCGACGACAGCGACTTGGCATCCACCTGAACGCCGCCCTTGCCGCCACCGTAGGGCAGGTTGACCACCGCGCACTTCACCGCCATCCAGAAACTCAGCGTGGTGACTTCATGCTGGTTCACGTCCGGGTGGAAGCGAACCCCGCCCTTGGCAGGTCCCAGGCTGGTGTCGTACTGCACGCGCCAGGCCGGAAACGCCTTCAGGCTGCCATCATCCATGCGCACCGGCACGCTGACCTGCAATGAAAGGCTCGGCTGCATCAAACGCGCCTGAGCATCCGGGTGGATTTCCAACGCCTCGAACACGGCCACCAGCCGCGAACGAGCGTCTTCAAACAAGGCAGCCCCGGTATCGGGGGTCAGCTGCTGTGGCGCCTTGGCAGCCGCCGAGGACGCTGTAGAGTCGGACTTGCTCGGCTGGCGTTTCTTCGATTTTCCTTTGCCCATCATGCTGCTCCTGTCGGGTGAATGCTGGCGCTATCGACCATACTGACTCTCGATGGCCCTTCCGTCAGCGTAGCAGCTCCTGCTGCGTTGGCGGCCAGACTTGCGAAATGCTCGGTTTTTCCCACACTTGGACTAGCCACCCACAGGAAGACGGGGCAACACTCGCCATTCGCAAGGACGCATAAGGAGAAGCATTCGTGAACCACGTCATCCGCCAAGCGCTGCTTTGGGTCACTCTCTACATGGTGCTGGCGTTACTGCCGGTGAGCTGGCTGCTGGTGTCGCCGCCAGCTCCACGCAGCGCCTTGGCCGAGGCAGGCGTATTGCTGGGCGCGCTGGCGCTGAGCATCATGGCGCTGCAAGCGCTGATTTCGGGCCGTCACGGCTTTGGTAACCGCGCAGGGTTCGATAACGTGCTGCAGTTTCATCGCCAGCTGGGGATCGGTGCCCTGCTGCTGGTACTGGCGCACCCCACGCTGACATTCATCGCCGAGCCCAGCCTGCTGCACTATCTCGACCCCCGCGAGGACACCCTACGCGCCCTGGCCCTGATGGCCCTGCTGCTGGCCAGCCTGACCCTGGTGGTCACCTCGCTATGGCGCAAGCGGCTGGGGTTGAGTTACGAGACATGGCGACTGCTGCATGGCGGCCTGACCGCTTTCGTGGTCATGGGCGGGCTGGGGCATGCGCTGATGGCTCAGCGCTACACCCAAGGCGTCGTCACCTCGGGCGTCTTTGCCCTGCTGCTCCTGCTGCCGCTAGGGCTGCTGGTGGAAACTCGCCTGCTGCGCCCGTGGCGGCTACGCCGCCAGCCCTGGCGCGTGGTGGATAACCAGCTGGAGCGAGGCGACACCACGACGCTGACGCTGGAGGCAGATGGCCAGCACCAGCTGGACTTCCAGCCCGGGCAGTTTTTCTGGATCACCCTAGGGGATACCCCCTTTACCTTGCAGCAGCACCCTTTTTCCATCGTTTCCAGCGCATCACAGCCGGGCAGGGTGGCCTTCAGTGCCAAGCGGCTGGGGGACTTCACCCGCACCCTGCCCAAGGTCAAGGCCAATACCCGTGCCTTCATCGAAGGGCCTTTCGGCGCTTTTACCCCCAACCCCGATAACCCTCATGGCATCGTGATGCTGGCGGGCGGTATCGGTATCACCCCGTTCATCAGCATGCTGCGCAGCTTTCGTGACACGGGCAACGCCCCCCCGATCTGGCTGATCTATGCCAACCCGACCTGGCAGGAAGCCACCTTCCGTGAGCACCTGGAAACGCTTAGCAACGAGCTGCCGCTGGAGGTGATTCACGTGCTATCCGACCCGCACGAAGGGTGGCAGGGCGAAACCGGCTATGTGGACGAGGCACTGATCGAACGTGTCTTGCCGGACCTGGACCCGCGGACCGACTGTTACATTTGCGGCCCCGACCCGATGATGGATAGCGCCGAACGCGGGCTGATTGCCCACGGCATCCCGCCGACGCACATTTTTTCCGATCGCTTCGACATCGTCTGAGAGAGGTTCGCATGCTGCACCATTACGCCCGCCACCTGGGCACTGCCACGCTGGCCGTGTTGATTGCCCTGACACTGCTGGCCCTCTGGCTGCGTTGATGGCATGAGCGACGGCTGCCTGGAAGGCGTCTGGCCCCACTCGCCACAGCGGCTGCTGCGCGACATGCTGTGGCTGCTGGCAACCCCGGACCTGGTGACGCTGGCCGAGCATCTGGCTGGCCGCCCTACCCCCGCCGAGCTGGGCCTGGCCAGCGCCGCACAGCGTCACGCCTGGCTGGCCCGCCATGCCGACCATTTTCGGCAGGATGAGTCTCCACAGGCCGTGCCTCGACAGATGGCCGCTCGACCGACACGTCGTTTACCGCCTCAGCGCATGGGGCATTACCATGAACGGCTGTGGCATCTGCTGCTGGACAGCGCGCCCAACACTCGCCTGCTGGGCCACAACGTACGCATTACCCAGCGCCGCCTGACGCTGGGCGAGCTGGATATTCTCTACCGCACTCGGCAGAACCCGGCGCCCATGCACCTGGAGGTGGCCATCAAGTTTTATCTGGGGTTGCCCGAAGGGCCTGGAGAGCAGACGAGCCAGAGCCGTTGGGTCGGCCCCGGTGGGTTGGATAGTCTGGCGCTGAAGTGCCAGCACTTGCGCCAGCATCAGCTGCCGCTGTCGTGTACGCCACCTGCGCGACACTTGCTGCGCCACTGGCTCGCCCCCCGCGACAGCGGCGAAACCCTGCCCGCCTTGCAGCCCCGAGTGGCCATGCCCGGCGTCTTGTTCTACCCGTGGCACGCAACCCTGCCGCCGCCGGACGGAGCAACGCCTGACCACCGGCGCGGGCTGTGGTGCTACAGGAAGGATTGGCCAGCATTGGCAGAGAGCTACGCCGACGCACCCAGCATGGCCTGGCTGGAAAAGCCCCACTGGCTGGCGCCGCCGCTGCCGGAAGCCTTCGATGCGCTGGCACTACAAACGGCCAGCATGATGGCGCTGATCGACCGCTACGGGCCTCAGCAGGTGATGCTCAGCCACCCGGCTCACCCCCCGCTGCGGGTGATGATCGTGCCGGACGGCTGGCCACAGCAAATACCGCTGCCGCCTTACACCACCACCAGATTATCGCGATGAATCAGCTCGTGGGCTTCCACGTAACCAAGGATGGCTTCGATCTGGTGGCTTGGCTGGCCCGCCAACTGGCGTGCCTCATCGGCACCGTAGTTGACCAGCCCCTTGGCGACCCGTGCGCCCTGTTCGTCCACGCACAACACCATGTCGCCGCGTCTGAAGCTGCCCTGTACGTCCCGCACGCCCACGGCCAGCAGGCTGGACCCTTTGCCGCGCAGCACGTTGACCGCACCGGCATCCAGCACCAGCGTACCGCGTACCTGTAGCTGCCCTGCCAGCCAGCGCTTGCGGGCCGCCATGGGCGCCTGGTCCGGGCGCAGCAGCGTGCCCAGCGGTTCGCCCTGCACGATACGGGTGATCACCTCGGGCTGACGGCCGCTGGCAATCACCGTTACCGCGCCGGAACGCGCCGCCAGCTGCGCGGCACGCACCTTGGTGCTCATGCCCCCTCGGCCCAGCGCACCGCCGCTGCCTGCCACGGCGGCCAGCCGTGGGTCATCGGCACGGCCTTCGGCTATCAGTTGCGCGTCAGGATGATGGCGCGGGTCGGCATCGAACAGGCCCTCCTGATCGGTGAGCAGCAACAGCGCATCGGCTTCCAGCAGGTTCGCCACCAGCGCGCCCAGGGTATCGTTATCGCCAAAGCGGATCTCGTCGGTGACGACGGTATCGTTTTCGTTGATCACCGGCACCACGCGCATCTCGACCAAGGTACGCAGCGCCGACAGCGCGTTCAAATAGCGCTTGCGGTTGGAGAGGTCGTCGTGGGTGAGCAGAATTTGCGCGGTGAGCATGCCGTGGCGAGCAAAGTGCTGCTCGTAGCACTGGGTGAGCCCGTTCTGCCCCACGGCCGCCGCCGCCTGCAGTTCATGCACGGCGCTGGGGCGTGCCTGCCACCCCAGGCGGACCATGCCTGCCGCCACGGCTCCCGAAGAGACCAGCACCACTTCGATACCCTGCTGGTGCAGGGCAGCAATTTGATCCACCCAACCACCAATGGCCGCTTCGTCCAGCCCACGGCCATCGTTGGTGAGCAGCGCGCTGCCAATCTTGACCACTATCCGGCGGGCGCTACTCAGCGCCTCACGGCCCGGCAACTGCTCGTTGTGTTCCACGTCGCGACTCTCCCACGCCATATGCGCTCACGCGATTCATCCTGGTCGGCACGCCTGCCGTTTACGGGGCGTACTCTACTTCGACATCGTAATCATCGTCGTCGAAATCGTCATCGTCTTCTTCGTCATCGCGCTTGCGGCGACGGCCAAGTCGCGCTTCGGTACGGGCCACCGACTCCTCTTCCATGCGGCGACGCATCTCCTGCTCGCGGGCATGGGCCTCTTCGTCTTCGTTTTCCAGACGCTGCTGCTCGGTGAGCCAGCGGTACGCCGCCTGCACCAGCTTGTCGGTGCCTTCGCTGCTGATCGCCGAAATACGGAACACCGGGCCTTCCCAGTTCAACGCATCGATGATCGCCTGGGCCCGCGCTTCGCGCTCCTCTTCCGGCAGCAGGTCGAACTTGTTCAGCACCAGCCAGCGCGGCCGCTCGGAGAGCGCCGGTGAGAACTGGCCCAGTTCGTGCACGATGGCCTTGGCAGCGTCGACCGGATCAGACTCGTCAAACGGCGCCACATCGACCACGTGGAACAGCAGCCGCGTACGGGTCAGGTGCTTCAGAAAACGCAGCCCCAGGCCTGCGCCGTCGGAGGCGCCTTCGATCAGTCCCGGAACGTCGGCCATCACGAAGTGCTCGTGCATGCCCAGCTTCACCACGCCCAGGTTCGGCACCAGCGTGGTGAACGGGTAGTTGGCCACTTTGGGCTTGGCCGCAGAGACCGAACGAATCAGCGTCGACTTACCGGCGTTGGGCATGCCCAGCAAGCCCACATCCGCCATCACTTTCATTTCCAGGCGCAGGTTACGACGGTCGCCTTCGGTGCCCGGCGTGGTGCGGCGCGGTGCGCGGTTGGTAGAGGATTTGAAGTGAATGTTACCCAGGCCACGACGACCACCGGCCGCCACCAGCACGACCTGCCCGATCTCGGTCACATCGGCAATCACCTCAAGGGTGTCTTCATCAATCACCGTGGTGCCTACCGGCACTTTTACGTGCAGGTCTTCACCAGCTTTACCGCTCATCTGGCGGCCCATGCCGCCCTGCCCATTTTCAGCTTTGTAGAAGCGCTGAAACTTGAAATCAATCAAGGTGTTGAGCGAGTCATCACCAATCAGGTAAACGCTGCCACCGTGGCCGCCATCACCACCATCGGGGCCACCCTTGGGCACATATTTCTCGCGGCGAAAGCTCAGACAGCCATTGCCGCCTTTACCTGCCTCAACAATGATCGAGGCTTCATCGACGAACTGCATTGGATTCTCCCGGCCGCTTCCGCCGCCCTGACTGCATCACCCTGTTCCCGGTACGGGCAAAAGGGCTTGAAAAGACAAAAAAGCCCCGCCATGGCGGGGCTTTTCTTTCGTCATCTTCGCACTGCGCAACCTGAGTTGCTTAGGCAGAAACGATGCTGACGAATTTACGGTTTTTCGGACCTTTGGTCTCGAACTTGACGACACCGTCGTTCAGAGCGAACAGCGTGTGGTCACGGCCCAGGCCAACGCCAGTGCCAGCGTGGAAGCGCGTGCCGCGCTGACGCACGATGATGTTACCGGCGGTTGCCGCTTGGCCACCGTACAGTTTCACACCCAGGCGCTTAGATTCGGAATCGCGACCGTTACGCGTGGAGCCGGCTGCCTTTTTATGTGCCATTGCAAAATCCTCCTAAAGGGAAGTGACTGCTTACGCAGAAATTCCGGTAATTTTGACTTCAGTGAACCACTGGCGGTGGCCCTGACGCTTCATGTGGTGCTTCCGGCGGCGGAACTTGATGATGGTGACTTTGTCGCCACGGCCGTGGGAAACGATTTCGGCGGAAACTTTGGCACCGCTGATGAAAGGTGCGCCAATGTTCACGTCGTCGCCGTCTGCAACCAACAGCACTTCATCGAATTCAATCGTTTCGCCGGTCGCGACTTCGATTTTTTCGAGCTTGAGGGTCTGACCTTCTTGAACGCGGTACTGTTTGCCACCGCTTTTGATAACTGCGTACATGTCGCTCTCCGGACTTGTCGTTAATGCCGGTTACGCCCCGCGTAACCAACGCTCATCGCCTTCCGCTCTTATCGACCTGCTGCGAGTGGCGCCTCTTTTGGCAGCCATCTGACAGGGAGCATGATGAGTGGGTCGCGGATTATAACGACTATCGCGCTTTACCACAAGGCCACCGGGGCTTGTCAATCACCCCGCCGCCCGCCCGGCGTCGCTATGCCTTGACGCCTTACAGGCAGCCCCATAGCATGACCCCCACTCTCTTACCTGCCGCGATGAACGGAACCCATGACAGCCAACGTCTCCTCAACCCCGCCTGCCAGCCCTTCGCCTTCACCGCTGCACGCCGTGGTGGCCGACGATTTTGAGGCCGTCAACCGCACCATTGTGACGCAGTTGAATTCTCGCGTGCCGCTGGTGGAAACCATCGGCCAGTACATCATCGAAAGCGGCGGCAAACGCCTGCGCCCGCTGCTGGTACTGCTGGCAGCGCGCTCGTTGGGCTACGAGGGCGACAAGCATATTACCCTCGCCACGCTGATCGAGTTTATGCATACCTCCACTCTGTTGCACGACGACGTGGTGGATGAGTCGCACATGCGCCGGGGCAAAAAAACCGCCAACGACGCCTGGGGCAATGCACCCTCGGTGCTGGTAGGCGATTTCCTCTACTCCCGTTCGTTCCAGATGATGGTCGATGTCGGCTCCATGCACATCATGGCGATCCTCTCCGGCGCGACCTGTGTCATCGCAGAAGGCGAAGTCCTCCAGTTGACCAACATCGGCAACCCGAGCATCTCGGAAGCCGACTACTTCGAGACCATTCAGGGCAAAACCGCCATGCTGTTCGAAGCCGCTTCCCACAGCGGCGCGGTGCTGGCCGATGCCACCCCGGAGCAGGAGCGCGCGCTGCAGTACTACGGCCGCTATCTCGGCCTGGCCTTCCAGCTCATCGACGACCTGCTGGACTACCAGGGCGACGCCGACGCCATGGGCAAGAACGTAGGCGACGATCTGGCCGAGGGCAAACCGACCCTGCCGCTGATCCACGCCATGGAGCGCGGCACCCCCGAACAGGCCAAGCTGATCCGCCAGGTGATTCGCAAAGGCGGCCTGGAGCAACTGGACGAAGTGCTGGAGATCATTCACGCCACCGGCGCTCTCACCTACACCCGCGACCGCGCCATCGAGATGGCCGACAAGGCCCTGGCCGAGCTGAACGCGCTGCCCGAAAGCCCCTTCCGCGACAGCATGGCCCAGCTGGCCCGCCTCGCCGTGGAGCGTCAAGCCTGACCGGCGCCCGACAAGCGCAAAAGGGGCTTGAAAAAAGCCCCTGAACTACGTATGATGCGTCCCGTTGTTAAGCACGCCTTGGCAACCCTCGGAATATAGCTCAGCTTGGTAGAGCGCTGCCTTCGGGAGGCAGAGGTCGTAGGTTCGAATCCTGCTATTCCGACCAAGAATTCAACGAAAACGGCCACTTAGCTCTTAGAGCAAGTGGCCGTTTTTGTATGCGTTGGTTCTAGGTTCCATATAGGTTCCAAGGATCACGAACTACGGCTACGACATATTTGCTGAGCTGTTTCATGATAAGTCAGCCTGCCACTCGAATCACTAGGCGATAGGCATACCTAGAGTGAACAGCCTTCTGACTGTAAAACGATTGAGGTAGCAGCTTGGAATAGATCAGGGATCCAACAGATTCCTCTCATTGAAGGCATCCCGATGGCACAACCTTCTTGAAGCCGTAGGCCGCGCTCAATATCTCTAACTCTCCGGTTGTACCCGATAGCGCAGTAAATAATCCAGTGAACAGGCACAGGCCTATTTCGAACCAGGAGCAGAATGTAGCCAACGACAAGGTCCTTTGCACTAGCGAGATGTGCAGAAACACAAAATTTCCATCTAGAGTTTTATTTTATAGACGGACAGTCTATATTTCTTTGCATGAACCAATCATCCTCCATCAAGCGGCGTGGTCGCCCTCCTAAGCATCCACATCATCACGTGGATACGCGTGCTGCGTTGATTAGAAGCGGGACCGAAGTGCTGACGGAGCAAGGGTTTGCCAATGCGGGCATCGATGGCATCCTCAAGCGCGTCGGCGTTCCCAAGGGGTCTTTCTATTACTACTTCTCCAGTAAAGAGGCATTTGGTTACGCCGTTTTAGAGCATTACGGCGCCTACTTTGCCAAAAAATTGGATCGTCATTTGCTCAACGACACGCTACCGCCGTTGTTTCGTATCAAAGCTTTCGTAGCAGATGCTAAGGAAGGCATGCAACGTCACAATTTTCAGCGCGGCTGTTTGGTCGGCAACTTAGGGCAGGAAGTGAATGGTCTTCCCGAAGGCTATCGTGCATGCCTGCAAGCGATACTGACCGACTGGCAACAACGAATTGCGGTGTGTTTACGTGAAGCCCAACGACTGGGCGACATCATTTCTTCAGCAGATTGCGATCGACTCGCTGAGGCCTTTTGGATTGGCTGGGAAGGGGCTGTCATGCGTGCGCGACTTGACGCGCAAATACGCCCAATGGATACCTTTCTTGATACGTTCTTAGACGGAATATCTCCGTAATTTTTTTATCATTTAATAGACGACCGTCTACAAAAGAGGTGCAACATGTTCAAAGCAGTGCTGATCGATAAGGCAGAGGGTAAGCAGCAGGCAACCATTACCTCGCTAGACGAAGCATCGTTACCTGAAGGCGATGTGACCGTCAGCGTGCAGTGCAGCACGCTTAACTACAAAGACGCCTTGGCCATTACCGGCAAAGGGCCTGTGGTGAAGCAATTTCCTATGGTGCCCGGCATTGATCTATCAGGGGTCGTCGAGCATTCCGCCTCGCCTGACTTCAAACCAGGGGATACGGTGCTGCTGAACGGCTGGGGCGTAGGCGAAAAGCATTGGGGAGGATTGGCCGAGAAGGCGCGCTTAGACAGCCGCTGGCTTATTCCACAGCCGTCAGCGTTTACGCCTTATCAGTCGATGGCTATTGGCACGGCGGGCTATACCGCCATGCTAGCGGTCATGGCACTAGAAGAGCGCGGTGTTAGGCCTGACCAAGGAGAAATTTTGGTTACCGGTGCGAGCGGCGGCGTGGGCAGCTACGCGATTACGCTGCTGGCTCGCTTAGGCTATCGCGTCGTTGCCTCTACGGGGCGTCACGAGGAAGCGCCCTACCTTGTCGAGCTGGGGGCTGAGAATGTGATAGACCGTCGTGAGCTCTCCGAACCCGGACGCCCATTGACCAAAGAGCGGTGGGCAGGAGCCATTGACTCTGTGGGCAGCCATACCCTCGCCAATGTGTTGGCCTCCACCAAGTATGGTGGCACCGTGGCATGCTGTGGGCTTGCACAGGGGATGGACTTACCCACCAGCGTTGCCCCCTTTATTTTACGCGGTATCACGCTCGCGGGTATCGATAGCGTCATGAGGCCGCTGGCCCACCGTGTCGAGGCTTGGCGTCGCTTAGGAGAGCTACTGAGCCCTCTTCAATTGGAAGCAATTACTCGACCCATCGACCTAACGCAATCCATTAGCGTCGCGGAAGACTTGCTTGCAGGTAAGATCAGGGGAAGAGTGGTCGTCAACGTGGCGTGACCTCATAACGTGGGTGGGGGCCGCAAGGCGCTTCAATGAGCGACCTGCGGCTCCGCCGATCCTGAGAGATACAGCGTTATTATTTGTTAGTCTATCTGCCCTCTCAGCTTCGACACAGCACCAGTGATACTGCTAGATATCGACATCTCCCTCGACTCTGTTACGTCCGCATTGCTTTGCGCGATAACTCGCCGCGTCAGCGCGATTAAGTACATCGTCGATCGACGTATCCTCTGGGCGGAAATGGCTCACCCCGATACTGGCGGTGACTTGCCATTGACGATCCTCCGCTTCGATAAAGCTAGCGGCAATACTGGCACGTAGAGATTCGGCGATAGTGAGGGCACGTGCAGGCGTACAGCCCGGCAGTAACACGGCAAATTCATCTCCCCCTTGGCGAGCGGCATAGTCACTGCTGCGAATCTCACTCTGTACGATATTCGCGATGTATTGAAGCATTTGATCGCCTAGCGCATGACCGCCTTGATCGTTCACAGGCTTAAAACGATCTAAATCAAACAGCATGACGGCGGTCGGTTTGTCATGTGACTGCCACTGCATCAGCAATTCTTCGAGATGCCTCGTCAAACCGCGACGATTCAGTAGACGAGTGAGAGGATCGTGCTCTGCTTCCCAACGCTTTTGTGCATAGTCGTGGTGGTGCTGAGTGATATCGCGTACCGTACCTACTGTCCCGATAAATTGATCATCCACACGGACAGCCGCTGTTTGCACATCTAACCAGTACACCTCATGACCGGCGCCCAAGAAACGAAACTGGCGCGCAAAATCTGTTTGTTTAACGAGGCTACGTAACCAAGCGGTTCTTACCTCTGGGCGGTCGTCATGATGAATACGGTCGCTCCAATCTTGTAAGCTGTGGGGCGTTTGCTCACCCAAAATCTCGTGCAGCGCGTCATTGATAAAGGTCAGTTGACCGCGGGGGTTCGTCACGAACGTGCCTTGAGGCGACGCAGATAACGTTCCCCTGAGCAAGGCTTCCCGTTCCGCCAAATCGTGCAAGCTTGCTTGGCGTGCCGCTTCGGTCCGGTTAATCACATCAATAACACGGCGCAGCTCTTTCATCGTGGTGGGGATAGTCAGCACAGAGCGGTGCCCGTCTTGTAGCTCTTGAATCTGACGGGCGAGATGCGCCAGGGGGCGTAATGCTAACCAAATCACTCCCCACACCAAGGGTAAAATCAGTACGAGCACGCCCCAAACGTAGGTAGTAATTTGCTTCATGCCCGCAACAAGCGGGGCTTCAGCTTGGGCTTGCGGCAAATGCACGCCCACGATCCAGTTCGCTGGCCATATTTGTCGATAGGCGACCAGTTGGGATTCGCCAGCCAAAGACCGCCCCACACTCTCGCCTTCCCAACCATCTAACGCCTGCTCTAAGTCAGGTGAAATGGTGTCAGGTAGGGTGACTATGGCTTCTTGTTGATTAGGGGCGTAAATACGCTGACCCGTTGCCGTCGTTATCGTGACATAGCCATCGTCACCCAAGCGGAGCTGATCAAAGCCGTTGAACAGACGACTTTCCTTTAGATCGACCAAGCCACCTAAAAAGCCTGTGTAACGACCCGTGTCATCATGAAGGGGGACCAGCATCAGTACCAACGGAGTATTAGTAATCCGTCCAACCAAAGGAGCGCTGACATAAGGCGTTTTGAATGCATGCATAAATCGAGCATATTCACGATCCGCAAAGTTGTTACCGCTCCCCCCTCTATCGGCAGGCCATTCATCAACGACATCGCTGCTTAGATTAAACACCAGCAGCGCTTCAAAGAGAGGCTCCATCGTGTACGCGTGCTGATCAATCAAGGTTCCCTGCCTGGGAAGCGACATCCTCTCGGCCAACCGTTCCAGTTCGCTGAAGCGCTCATTCACCTGGCGCGTGATGGAGTGGCTAATGAGCTCTGCCTCGTAACGCAGGTGCTGGTGGTTGGTTTCATTTACCAGGAGCTTGCCCGCCTGCCAGCCAAACGTGAGTACGATCAGGCAAAGCAAACTCCACAGCACCACGGCCCCCACAACCAAGCGTCCACGTAATGTCGCAAAGGGGAACGTGATCATGCGCAGGAGCGAGCGCTGCACTCGACGACTTGGGGCGATGGTGTTACTCGATATCGATGTCATAAACGGTACCTAGCAGGCGAAGGTTCAACGCAATCGCGTATCGCCTATCTCTTATGAAGAAGTCTAGCCATCATAACAGTTGAAAAAGTGCTGAATTAGCTGACGTTTCAAAATGAGGCAGGCTTGCTCCGGCATTATCCGATGGGGATGGCGCCACATTTACGATTGAGCACTAAAATATGATGACAACAGGGCTGGGTAAGGTGCGTAGTAGACCAAACGAATTTACAGATGAAGAAACGACAGCACGCGCTAAACCATAGATGTCTAATTTGATGCGGCGCAAAATTTCGACTAAGTTAATCCATGTTATGGCATGGAGCCTCTAGACAAGGATGTCACCCCCCATGGAAGGCCTAATTCCCTCTAATTTGTTCCTTTTCATTGGCTCCGGCAGGGGCCTTTTTTTGATGCTGCCGACATCGACAAGACCAATCGACGGGACATCTATTCCAGTGGGGCGCGCGAGCGTCATCATCGAAAATTCGTTTTCGGAAACGCCTTCGAACTCGCGCGATGGGAGTTTCACGATCCATGAGCCGCCAACGCCAGATGTGGTAATAGTCAGGCCCCCCGTCGGCGCGAGAACCGCCGAGAATTTGAGCTGCACCCCTGCAAGTGAGAACCGCAAGGCGTTCTCGCGGCGATCTACTTCGGCCTCACCGGCCCCGGTACTCTCACCACCAACCGGCGGCCTTGCCTCGCCATCGGCGGGTTTGATCGTGACCGCTCAGGGCAGGTCGTGACCAAGCGGCCAAAGTAGATGAAACTCGCGCTCGGGATTGACGCCCGCATTCTCTGAAAGGTATTTACGCAGATGGCCTTCAGGTAGAAGATTCAAGAAAAACGGCATCAAGCGCTTCTGATAGGCTCGGAAATTCGTAAGCAGCGCGCCGAATTCGTCCTTAAAGGCCAGTCCCAGGGTCGGCCTGTCAGGGTTGTCGATATAGGCTTCGTTGAAGGCGAAAATCGTCCGGTCTCCGCCGACATTAGTAAGCGTGCCGATAGGCTCCCCATAGAGCAGGACATCAAGGATAGAGACACCAGCCATCTTGATCATCCTCCAGCCGATAGGCTGGTCTTGGGGCACGCGGCGTTTCTTGGGACGAAGTGCGATGGGCGAGCTGGTTGCGCAAAGAGCGAATTTTATCGACGGCCCGATTGACGGCCTCATTGCTGACCGGGGACTCGATAGACTCAAGGGTGCGCCGTACCTTTTGAAGAATTTCGGGGTCAATCAGGCTTTGGATTTGGGTGATCTCGCGGATGCGGCGCTGGAGGTTGTCGATGATCGGCGCGTGCGATGCGCTGCACCGGATGAGCACCGTCCCCGCGGTCTGGTAGTGGTGTTCTGGCATCCCTTCGACCTGCTCAGCGTTGAAGATCCGGTCGAAGGTACCGTCATCACGCCAATGACGGAAGCACTAATAGACGGTCTTCCAGGGGCCTTAACGCTTCGGCAAATCGCGCCACTGTGCCCCGGAGCAGAGAATACATAAAATACGGCGATCATTACGGCGTGGACGTCCCATCGACTGCGGTGGAGAAACGATGTCCTTGATCATTAGCTAGCGCTGATCGGTAAGTTCGTAACGGCCTGCCATGACAGTCTCCTGCTCAACACACAGGGACAGCATAGCAATTATGACTTTTCAGACAGAACCTCGTACTAGCTGGACGATGCCAGAAACACGCTCATGGGGTTAGTGGGTCTTGAAATTCGGCCTGACAGCCGAAAACACAGCTGTTCGGTAATAAAGCCACCGGTAGTGGCTAAATAGTGATCGCGGAGACAATACACGGGCCCATTGACCGCTTCAGTTGCCCAGAAATGAACTGTTCAGCATTTCCTTAAAGATATTCTATATGGTCGGCCAGCATCAGAAATAATGGTATTCAAAATCAGTATTTGCACGTGACCCTACAGCAAGCTACCGCTCTCTTTTATGGCGACACCAACCACTCTTTAAGACTCTCTCCATCTCGGGCGATATGCACATTTGGGGGCAAACGCGACGGGCTTGCCAAACACTCGGCGTCTAGGTCATGGCCAATGTGAGTGAGATACGCCCGTGGGGGAGCGAGTCGGGTGATAATCTCCAGTGCCTGGGTAATAGTGTTGTGATTGGGCGGTGCCTGATAGGTGGCGGGGTAACAGGCATCTAATACCACCACGTCAGGCTTCCAACTGCGTAAAAAGCGTTCCGTTTCAGCTGGCAGACCGCAGGTGTCAGTGAGATACGCAAGCCTTGTTCCTCCGTCGTCAAGACAGTAGCCCAATGTTGGTTTCGAATGCTTAAGCGGTACGGGTGTCACCGTTAAGCTCTCGAATTTAATGGCTTTAAAAGGTTTGAGACCGGGCTGGAAATCCAGCACCCCAGAATTTTTGTACAAATCGGCGCAGCCATGGGCATCCTTAGGGCCATACACGGGGATCGATTCTCCGCTTCCCCATCGCAAATGGAAAAGCCCCTGAACATGGTCGGCATGATAATGCGTAATCAGAAAAGCCGACGGCCGTTCGATCTCGCAACTGTGCGCCAAGTCCATGCGCCCAGCGTCGAGTAAGTAGAGCTTGCCATCGACCCGTACCTCGGCCGAGCAAGGGCCACGCTGCAAGCTAGTAAACACTCTAGCCCGACTGCAGGCCTCACAGTCACATCCAAAGCGTGGCACCTGGGCGCTATCGCCGGTACCGCCAAAACGAAACTCCATCAATAGCTCTCCCGCTATGAAGTCCCAGGCCATCAGGCCTGAGCAGAACATCCCTTGATCACCGCTGTCAGTTCCGTAAGGCTGTCCGCAAGTCGCCCCCCATTATTGACTCGGGCGACGCCAGGAAAGGCGTCCATCAATTCACGCTCCATTTCCTGATGGCGCTTGAGTCGATGCTCAATCTCATCGATCGACTCTCTCCCACGTCCCATCAGCCGACGGCGCAACACTTCCGGGGGTGCAGTGATCACGACGGGCACCAGTGCATCACCGAAGCGTTCAAGCGCCATCGGCAACGCCCGGCGGCTACCGTTGAGCAGCACCGTAGTGCCTCTGCCGAGCCACGCTTCGACCTCTACGCCAACGCCGTACTTGAGCCCATGGGCCTGCCATGCAAGGCAAAGCATCCCCAACTCACTACGCACCGAGAACTCAGCATCGCTGAGCGCGACGCAATCCTCGGTGGCACTACTTTCCCGGGTGAGATAGCGGTGAGCTACCAGCCATTCTGGATGCGCACGGCGGGCAGCTTGCAGCAGGCAATCTTTACCGACGCCACTAGCCCCCATCAGGTAGATCAAGCGGCCCATTAGTGCACCTGCTTACCGGCACACCACACTCTCTGAACCAGAGGATGGCTATCGACTTCACGCACACGAATCAGGTCGGCACGCAACCCTTCGGCAATGCGCCCACGGTCACTCAAGCCCACCGCTTCGGCAGGTTTTCGTGAGGCAGAGGCGACGGCGCGAGGTAAGTCATAGCCATCCTCCATCTTGGTGATCAGGAAGACCGCATCGAGTAGCGCAGCGGGGTAGTAGTCCGAGGAAAGAATGTCGAGCACACCGAGCCGCACCAGTTCGCTGGCAGCAATGTTGCCCGAATGAGAACCTCCGCGTACCACATTAGGCGCGCCCATCATCACGGCCATGCCGTGGTGATGAGAAGCATGAGCGGCCTCCAAAGTGGTGGGGAATTCCGCCACTTGCGTGCCGTACTCAAGGCTTTCGGCCACGTGCTCTATCGTGGCGTCGTCATGACTGGCGAGCGCCAGACCACGCTCATGGCAGGCCTGAGCAATCGCTTTACGGTAGGCACTTGAGTATTGAGCACTAAAGCCCTGCTGGCGCTCGATGAACGCGTCAAGGCTAGCGTCATCGAAACCGTGTTTGCCCTTGTAGTACACCCGGTATGCGTCAAGGCTGGCGAACTGGCGCTGCCCTGGCGAGTGGTCCATCAACGATACCAACCCAAGCCCAGGTGTATCCGCAAGGGACTGAAAGCGTGCCAGCGTATCCGGGTGGCAAACTTCACAACGTAGATGCAAACGGTGGTCTACCCGCGCCATGCCGCTGCGGTTGATGTTAGCTAGCGCTTCCACCATTTGATATAGCGCCTCTTGGCGCATGCTTTGGTCATCCACATCGCCGATGGAGACAGCATCAAACACCGTAGTAATACCACTTGCTGCCATCTGGGCATCGTGGGCCAAGGCAGCCGAGCGCGATGGCCACGATACCTTGGGTCGCGGCTGAAAATACTTCTCCATGTTATCGGTATGCAGTTCTATCAGACCAGGGATCAGCAAGTCGCCTTCGCAGTCGATGGCGCTGGGCAGCGTGGTGGTACCCTGCTCGATGGCCTTGATGCGCCCTGCCTGAATCACCAAGCTGCCATGAACGATATCGTCATCTAGCACTAAGCGGGCGTTGGTCAGAACCTGTTCATTAGCTCTCATCGTGGTGACTCCTGGTCATCATTGTTCACAGCGGTTGAGGCGTCCCCCGCTCTCAACATATGCTCTTCCAGTGGCAGTTGGCGGTCAGCGACACGTTCACGCACATCCTCATCATGGAAAATTCCCAGCATCGCCGTACCGCGCGCTTTGGCCTCCTGAATGAGTTCAACCACCACATCGCGGTTGGCGCTATCCAGCGAGGCGGTAGGCTCATCCAATAACAGCAACGGGTGCTCGGCGATAAAGCCCCGAGCGATATTCACACGCTGCTGTTCACCGCCGGAGAACGTCCCCGGTGCTAGATCCCATAGCCGCTTAGGAAGGTTGAGCCTTGCCAGCAGTGCCTCGGCTCGGCGACACGCTCCGTCCAGTGCAACGCCTTGCGATAGCAGTGGTTCCATCACCACCTGCCGCGCAGAGACCCTGGGCACCACACGTAGAAACTGACTGACGTAGCCGATCACGTCGCGCCGAAGCACGTGCCAGGCCTGGGCGGGCAGGTCGGAGAGTTCCAGCTCTCCGTCATCAAAGTGCAGCGTCAACCGACCCGCGGAAACACGATAGTTGCCATTCACCATTTTGAGCAGCGTGCTTTTACCGATACCACTGCGCCCGGCCAGCACAAGGCATTCACCGGGCATCAAGCTCAGCTCGAGACCGCGCATCACATCTAACTGCTGGCCACTCTGTGCGTGTAGCACGAAGGACTTGTCGAGCGCCGACGCGCTCAGAAAAGGTTGCCTTATCGCCGTCATAGCAGGCTCCTGAACATGAGATCCTGAACATCAGTGCGGCTCATGGTGTTAACACCGATGAGACGAGTAGTTGGGTATAGTCGTGCTGCGGGTCGTCGAGAATCTGGTCGGTCAGACCGGTCTCCACCACCCGACCTTGCCGCATGACCATTAGTCGGTGGGCCAGCAGGCGGGCAACGGCTAAATCATGAGTCACCAGAATCACCGATAACCCAAGCTGCCGGGTCAAGGTGCGGAGCATGTCGAGAAGACGCGCTTGTACCGACACGTCGAGCCCGCCGGTGGGCTCATCCATGAATACCAAGCGTGGCTCGGTCACCAAGGTGCGTGCGATCTGCAAGCGCTGCTGCATCCCGCCAGAGAAGGTACGTGGCGCATCATCGATACGTCGTGGGTCCAGTTCCACACGGCCCATCCAGTCCTGGCTTGCGGCGCGTAAATTGCCATAGTGGCGTTGCCCCAACGCCATCAGGCGTTCGCTGACATTGGCACCGGCGGAGACACCAAGGCGCAGACCATCGCGGGGGTTTTGATGCACTAGCCCCCACTCCATTCGCAGTAGCGCGCGGCGGCGTGCCTCGCTAATGGCGTAGAGATCAAGTGCCCCTTCGGCTCCGCATAGCCCTGTGTGAGCAGGCTCTGTGCCAGTAAGCTCAGAAAAAGATGGCTCAGAACGGTGATAAATCACTTGGCCGTTGTCCGGTTTTTCAAGCCCTGAAAGCACTCTCAGCAAGGTCGACTTGCCCGAGCCGGACTCACCGACAATACCGAGCACTTCACCCTGGTGCAGTGTGAAATCAATCTCTTCGCACCCCTGTTTGGGGCCGTATAGACGAGTGATATTGCGTGCTTCAAGCAGTGCCGGGCGTATTAGCTGTGGGCGTTTCATGCCACCTCCCCGCGACATTGCTGGCAGTAATCCGTGTCTGAGCAGACAAACATCCGCCCGCCTTGGTCATCGGTAATGACCTCATCTAGGTAGCTGTCCGAAGCTCCACACAACGCGCATGCCTCATCCCACGACTGGATCTCGAACGGGTGATCCTCGAAATCGAGACTCTTGACCTGGGTATAGGGAGGAATCGCGTAAAGGCGCTTCTCACGCCCAGCGCCAAACAGCATAAGCGCCTCATTCATATCGAGTTTAGGGTTATCGAACTTGGGAATGGGCGAGGGATCCATCACATAGCGTTCATCCACCTTCACCGGATAGGCATAGGTAGTGGCGATATGGCCATGGCGAGCAATATCTTCGTAGAGCTTCACGTGCATCACGCCGTACTCTTCGAGAGCGTGCATCACCCGAGTTTCCTCTTCGCTCGGTTCGATAAATCTCAATGGCTCAGGAATGGGCACCTGGAACACCAGGATCTGGTGTCGAGAAAGGGGACGCTCCGGGATTCTATGGCGCGTCTGGATAACGCTAGCCGCCGCTGTGCTGGTGGTGGTTTCAACCCCCGCCACACGCTCGAAAAATGTGCGAATGCTGACGGCGTTAGTCGTGTCATCGGCGCCTTGATCGATCACTTTAAGTACATCGTCAGCGCCGAGGATACTGGCGGTAAGCTGCATCCCGCCGGTGCCCCAACCATAGGGCATCGGCATTTCGCGACCACCGAAAGGCACCTGATAGCCGGGAATCGCCACAGCCTTTAGCAGTGCGCGGCGAATCATACGTTTGGTCTGTTCGTCCAAGTAGGCAAAGTTATAGCCGCTGTAAGCTAGACCACCTTGGTCATCAACGCTGAGAGTCATACGGGGCGCTCCTGCTCTGAGGGTTCGCGGAGGTCGTGCTCCCGGCGTAGGCGGCGCAACAGCTCTAGCTCCGACTGAAAATCGACGTAGTGCGGTAACTTCAAGTGAGAAACAAAGCCCGAGGCCTCGACGTTATCGGCATGGGCAAGCACGAACTCGGCTTGCTGGGCGGGCCCTTGTACCGGTTCGCCAAGCTCTTCAGCGCGCAAGGAGCGGTCGATCAACGCCATCGCCATGGTTTTGCGCTCATTGCGACCAAAGGCCAAACCGTAGCCGCGGGTAAACTGTGGCGACTTTTCGCGGCTGCCGCCGAACTGGTTGATCATCTGGCATTCGCTGATCATGACCTCACCGATACAGAGAGGAGCATCGAAGCCTTCCACTTCGATTTCCACCTCAACGGTGCCCTGACGAATCTCGCCAGCAAAGGGGTGGTTGCGGCCATAGCCACGCTGAGTCGAGTAGCCCAGCGCCAGCAAGTAACCCTCATCGCCTCGCGCTAGCATTTGTAAACGCGTGGCTCGGTCAACGGGGAAATCGGGGGGATCCCTGGTGATGTCGTAGGGTTCGGCGCCATCGTCCAGCTCTTTTTCAATCAATCCTTCGGCATCGAGCGAATCCAGGATCTGGGGGCAAGCCTCAAGCCCTGCCTGGGCTCTTTCCGGATCAGGAATCTCCCCTTCGGCCAGCAGCATGAAATCCAGCAGTCGATGGGTGTAGTCATAGGTTGGCCCCAGCACCTGCCCGCCAGGCACATCCTTGAAGGCGGCACTGATACGCCGCTCGACATGCATGGCCTCTGTTTTGAGCGGCACGCTGTCGGCCAGCCGGGGTAACGTGGTTCGATAGGCACGCAGCAGAAACACTGCTTCGGTTAGGTCACCGCTGGCTTGCTTCAACGCCAACGCGGCAAGCTCAACGTCCATCAGTGAGGCCTCTGCCATGACGCGATCCACCGCAAGCCCCAACTGGTCACGAATCTGTTCGGTCTGCAGTTCAGGCTGGTGTCGGTCGCCTCGACGGCGGTCCGCCATCCAGCGGTGGGCGTTCGCAATGGCCTGCTCGCCTCCTTTAACGGCAACGTACATCAGACGCGCTCCTTGGCTGGATGAGTAAGGGGAGTGGGTGATGCACCCTCCAACGGCTTCTGGATACGAGTGCTACGGGGAATGGCCGTTAGGGAAGATCCCGAGGTAAGAATCGTGTCGAGACCCAGTGGAAAGCTTGCGCGGTTGAGCGCTAGGCGGTGCATTAGCGCCTCGGCCGTGTCATCGAGTTCAAGCACTCGCTGGTTTAAAATGCCGGGTCCGCTTAATTGCCAACATGTCTTGCCGCGGCGGCTGGCATCACTACGCCCTTCCGCCAAGGACTCCAGCACCACGATGAGCGTGGTACTCCGGTCAGGGTAGATATCGCTGCCTTCAGAAAAGCGCGGCATTGCCTGACAGGTCGATGGCACCACAAGCGCAAAATCAGCCTCTTCCGCGCGACTCACAATGCGTGCCCCGGTATGGAAAGCGACCGCCTCAGCTAAACCATCACGGTTTAGCTCGTCAGCAATCCATACCCGTGTATCCAGGTCACACAGTACCAGTAGCACTGCCCAGGCAGCGGGCGACATCGCAACGTTTTGCGGTAGCGGTGCCAGGTCCACCTCAGCAAAGGTGCCAGGTTCGGCCATACTGCTTAATACTTGTCGGAACAGCTGCTGGCTGTGGTGAACCGCTTCCTTCAATGCTGGCCATTGATGCGGCTTGGGCACATGAGGTGATTGTTCCGACGAGAGCTCCATCGTGATGTCGTGCATATCTACTCCCCTCGCACCATTGTGAAAAAATCGACCCGCGTTGCCGCAGCAAGCTGGGAGCGCTCAGCGCGTTCGTCCGCTAGCGCCTGAGTCAGTGGCTCAATCAGCTCCGCATCGATGCGTCGCGCCCAGTGCGCTTTGTGGGCGCAAGCGTCGATCAAGGCGATTAACTCCGCGTGTTCACGGCTCCGCCCCGCGACCCACCCATGGCCGATGTCGCCACCATCGGGCGCGTTTTCATCGAGCACCACGCTGACACGGGTCAGGGTCATCTCGCCCAGGTTAAAAGCATTGCCCGTCCCGCCTATACGGCCACGCACCATGACCATCCCGGTTTCAGGCCCGCGTACGCAGCGATGAGTCGCCTTGATACCAAGCTTCAGCCAGCCTTCATTGAGGCGCTCTAAAGGTGTCAGCGCGAGAATGCGGTGACGCTGTTCAGGAGTCATCATTGTTCCTCGTCGTTGTCAGATCGGTGAAGGCCGACCCTGAGTTAGCGCTCATTCGGAAAATCGAAGTGGTAGGCGACACGGTCGGCCCGGGCGCGACTGACGGAAATTTCCACCAGGCGCCGTGATTCATCGACGTTGTCGCTGGTCAGAATCAATAGCGGCGCAAGCTGAGGGCACTGCAGTAAGCGGCTATCGTCACGGTCCGCCTGAACTGCCTCCAGGCGCACTTCGGCGCGGGTGAGTCGCAGGCCATAGTGCTGGTCAAGCACTGCGCGGGTAGAGCCACCGCGATAACGCTCACACCAGTCGGGTACGCGCGTGGCATCGAACCAATGACGCAAATGAAGCAGCGGAGCACCATCCACAAGCCGCAGCGTATCCACGCATAACAGACACTTACCCTCAGCCAGTTCAAAGCGCTGAGCGATAGCTTCTGGCGGTCGCAAAAGCCCTTGATCTAAACAGCGTGTTTCGGTGTTAAGCCCCAATTCCGCCAGGTTGTGGGTGACCTTGCTACCGGCGCTCACCATATAGTCCAATCGCCGGTCTACCACTTGCGTGCCCCACCCTTGGTGGCGAGTCACCATGCCGGCCGCGACCAGTTCATCCAGCGCCCGGCGAACCGTATGGCGATTTACCTCAAAGCGTTTGGCCAATGCCTGTTCGCTGGGTAGCTGGTCACCGGCGCTATGGTCGCTGCGAATTTCCTGGGCCAGAATCGTGGCCAATTGGCGATAGCGCGGCTCGCTCGCTTCCTGATGGTGGCGCTGTATCAGTTGTCTAGACATTTATACTCCTGCCAAATAGACGCTGGGTTGCCAAGCTAAATGAAGCGCTTGCGTAAACGCTGGGAGGCCACATCAAGCAACGTGACGGCGACAATGATGACCAGCATGATGGTGGCGGTTTCAGCGAACTGAAATCCGCGCATGGTTTCCCACAGCGCCACCCCAATGCCGCCGCCACCCACCATGCCGAGTACGGTGGCAGAACGAATATTCGACTCGAAGCGGTAAAGGCTGACCGATATCCATAGCGGCAGTACCTGAGGGATCAGTCCAAACGTGATCTCCTCGATACGCCCTGCTCCTGTCACGCGAATCCCTTCCATTGGGCCCGCATCGCTGGCTTCCACTGCTTCTGAAAACAGCTTCGCCAGCACACCCGTTGTGTGTACAAACAGTGCCAGCGTGCCGGCAAAAGGCCCCAGCCCCACAGCCACCACGAACAGCATGGCAAAGACCAGTTCATTGATGGCACGGCACGCGTCCATGAGGCGACGCATCGGTTGGTAAACCCACCAGGGCACCAAGTTTTCGGAAGAGAGCAGGCTGCAGGGCACCGCAACAATGATGGCCAGCAATGTGCCCCAAATAGCGATTTGGATCGTTATCAACATTTGATTGATGTAATGACCCAGATTGCCGAACGCGGGGGGAAAGAAATCCCCAGCCAATGTGGCCATGTTGTCAGCATTCGTCACCAGCAAGCTGGGGCGCATTTCGGCACCCTGCCAGGACCAGGCCAGCACACCCAGTAACACACCCCAGGCGATTAGCGAAAACCAGCTGCGTCGGCGCTGCAGCGGTGCTGTCATTTGAGAAGCGTGAGTATTCATGGTCTCTCCGGGCTGGGGGATCGGCCAGCGATCCCCCGCCGTGGATAATCAATTAGGTGCTTGAGCGTTATTCGGCGTTGGCCACAGAGGGAGCGTCCGATTCAGCCTCTTCCATTTCCTTGAGGCGTTGATTGAGCGCATCCAGCTGTTCATCTAACGCCGCTAGCTGCGCTTCACGATCAGTGTCAGAGAGACTCTGGTCATTGGCGATATCAGCACGCTGACTAAACAACGCAAGTTGACGAACCGGTAAGAGGCTATCGTTGCTGGAAGGAGCAAAATGACTCCACTGCAGTGGGGCTAAAATCTCCTTCTGTTCTTCGCTTTCGCCATAATTGAAGAAGAAGTCGCGCAAGTTCTCTTTGGTCTCCTCGGGCAGGTTGCTGCGCCATACGAGGGGATCAGAAGGGATCAGCGGAGATGTCCACACCACGCGAAGTTGTTCCGCTTTATCAGGTGCGGTGATCTCCAGGCGCGCCATACTCTCGGTATTGAAGGTCGCCACATCGACCTGTCGGTTGGCGACCGAAAGCGCGTTCGTTTCATGGTTGGAGTTCAAGGTGCGCTTAAAGGCAGAAGAAGCATCCACGTCATTCTGGGCAAACACGTAGTAACCGGGCACCAAGTAACCAGACGTTGAATTGGGATCGCCGTTACCAAAGACGAGATCAGATGCGTTAGCCAATACGTCTTCGATGCTGTGCAGGTCGCTATCCTCATGCACAATCATCAAGCTCCAATACCCTGGCTCACCACTCTCAGGGATCGTCTGGGCAAACACCTCGCCACCCGCACGATCGACGGCTTCCATCGCCGATTTGTTGCCGTACCAGGCGAGATCGATCTGATCGAAGCGCATTGCCTGAATCACCGCGGCGTAATCGGTCGCAAAGAAGGGCTCAACTTCTACCCCAAGGCTCTGTGACATATCATCCAGAAACGGCTGCCACATAGGTTGCTGGTTCTGGCTCGATTCGGTAGAAATAATGCCAAACTTGAGCGTTTCGGCGGCGAACAGCTGAGCGCTAGCCACCAGACCAATTCCCGCCATCAGCGGCAGAACCAAACGGCGATATTTAAACGTCATGGGTGTCTCTCCAGAGTAATAGGGTTATCAATGGCAAGTTTCATACGTGATCGGCACAGGTATCAGCCCAGCACCGGCGTTACGACGGTATGTGGCCTTCTATCTCTGCGATCACTGGACAGCGCTTCGCCGTTTGAGGCTTCGCTTGCGCGGAGCTCATCAAGATCGGCATTTTCGTAAAGCGCTTGTAGGCGTTCATCGGTGAGTTCGTTAATGGGGCCATCGAAGTACAAGCGGCCATCCTTGAGCGCAACGGCACGGTGGCAATAGCGACGCGCTACATCGACCTGGTGCAGGGTGACGACGACAGTGCGGCCATCTTCAGCGTGGATGCGGCTGAGAATTTCCATGACCTCGCGGGCACTACGCGGGTCGAGAGAAGCAATGGGTTCATCCGCCAGGATCAGTTCGGCGTCCTGCATGAGTACCCGGGCAATGGCTACCCGCTGCATTTGTCCACCCGAAAGCGTATTGGCGCGCTGGTCAATGAGCTCTTCCAGCCCTACTCGGGCTAAGCAAGCACGCGCACGCTGGCGCTCCTGCTCGGTAAAGCGGCCAAAGAGAGCTCTTAGCCGCGACATGCTACCCAACTGCCCAACCAACACATTGGTCAGTACGCTGAGACGCCCTACCAAATTGAACTGCTGAAAGATATAACCGGTGCGGCAGCGCTCGATGCGAGCGGCTCTGCGCAAATGCCCGCTCGCCTGCACTTCACGACCCATCAGCGACACACGGCCACCCTGATGACGGTTTCCGCAGGTCAGACCGACCAAATGGCGTAGTAACGTGGACTTGCCTGAGCCGGATGGCCCAATCAGCGCAACCATCTCGCCTTTTGCAACGCGAAAGCTGACGTCGTTTAGCACCTGACGGTGTCCAAACGACTTGTTTAAGCCTTCAGCGTTAATAGTAGGAATAGACATGACGCTTCTCCTTTAGGAATAGCGCCATTCTGGTGGAAGCAGATGAACACCAGTTGTCTAGACAATGTCATTTTGATGATAATTTCAGCTCCGTTATAGCCTCCTCTATGCAGTGCCAACGGTGTCGCTCACCCAATATCAAGGACTTACCTTTTAATGACATACGATTGAAACGTGTATGTCACCCGGTCGTCATAGTGTTAACCGCCCCCCTCTCCGGCCACCCCGCTTGGCGTTATCCACATATAGCTCCTACGTTGTTTAAAGGCTGGTTTTAAAGACTAGTTTTAAGGTCTGGCTTTAAAGACAGGGTTACAACAATTCAGGGATACGTAACGATGGATGCACTTGCGCGAAAGCTGGGCCACCAAATGGATCCCACCATATTTTTCACATCGGCAGAGATCATGATCCTTTTTCTAGTGACGCTACCGATTGCGCTAGGCCCCATAGGAGAAGCCTTTGGCGCAGGCCGGGAATGGATCGATAGCTGAATTGCCGTAAGCGTTCATTCCACGACGTTCTGCCAACCTGCTGAAAATCGCCCTACAGTAACCTCGCACTTTCCAACACGAGGTTATCCCCATGAGAAAGCACCGCACACCCGAACAGTGGCAGACCCTGGTTGATCAGCAGCGTGACTGTGGTCTGTCAGCTTCGAAGTTTTGCAAACAAGAGAACATTGGTTACGCCAGTTTCTGCAACTGGCGCAAGCGTCTGTCCGATCCGTCGACCCATGATTCGGCAGGGTCCAGTGAAGCCAGTTTTCTGGATTTGTCGTCACTGATGGGCTCGTCGCACTCCTCCGGCCCAGGCTGGCACATTGTGCTCAGCCTGGGTAATGGCGTTGAACTCCGGCTGAGCCAGCACGGATGATCGGGCTCGATAGCCAGGCCCGCATCTGGCTGTGCACCGAGCCTACCGACATGCGCAAATCGTTCAGGGCCTGAGTGCCCTGGTCCGGAATCAGTTGAAGCACGACCCGCTCAGCGGTCAGTATTTCGTCTTCGTCAATCGGCGCAAGACCCAGATGAAGATGTTGTACTTTACCGCCACCGGATATTGCCTGTGGGCCAAGCGCCTGGAGCAGGGCCAGTTCCGGGTGCCGTTATCCGCCTCCGGTCAACGCCCCCTGACATTGACGGATCTGCAACTGCTGATCGATGGCATCGAGGTGCAGAAATACCGCCAGTTCAAGCGTTTTCGAGGGGTATAGAAGACGGACTTCCGGTATAATATCGGCGATGAATTCAACGGCTTCCACTACCTCTTCCAACACGCCTTCTTACTCGGCCCTGGCCGAGGAGAATGCATTGCTGCGTGAACAACTTCAGGTCATGCAGCGGCAGTTGGACTGGTTCAAGAAGCAGCTGTTCGGCCCCAAGTCCGAGAAGCAGGTGTTTGACCTGCCTGGGCAGGATAGCCTGTTCGCGTCGGATGACGCCCCGGTTCCGGCGCAGCCGCCGAAAAATGAGAAGCGCACGGTTAAAGCCTATCAGCGCGGCACTGGCAAGAAACAGCGGGATGACGACTGCCTGAACGACACCGGCCTGCGCTTTACTGCCGATGTGCCGGTAGAAGTGGTTGAGCACCTGCCGCCAGAGCTGACCGGCCCGGAGGCCGATCAGTACGAAGTGATTGGCAGCAAGACTACCTTCCGGCTGGCCCAGCGGGCCTCCAGTTATGTGGTGCTCAAGTGCGAACGCCCGGTGTTCCGGCGTAAGGGCAGCGACAAGCCCATTACCACACCAGCCCCGTTCAACGTACTGGATAACAGCCTGGCCGATGTCAGCCTGCTGGCCGGGCTGCTGGTCGACAAGTTCCAGTTCCACTTGCCGCTGTATCGTCAGCACCAACGCATCCGGCAAGCCGGTATCACCGTCAGTCGCAGCACCCTGACCAACCTGGTCAAGCGTGCCATCGATCTGCTGCGACCCATCGTGGATGCCCAGACCGACAACGTGTTGCGCAGCCGGGTGCTGGCGATGGATGAAACGCCCATCAAGGCCGGCCACCAGGGGCGCGCAGGCCCGCAAAAGGGCAAGATGAAAACTGGCTGGTTCTGGCCGTTATACGGCGATGCCGACGAGGTGGTGTTCACCTACTCGAACAGCCGTGGTCGCGCCCACATTGAGCAGGTACTCAGCGAATCGTTCAGCGGCACCCTGATCAGTGACGGCTATGCGGCCTATGCCCGTTATGCCGCGGCCCAGGAGAACGTCACCCATGCCCAATGTTGGGTGCATGGTCGCCGCTATTTTATCGAAGCACAGAAAGATCATCCTGAGACCGTCACCGAGGCCCTGCAACGGATCGCGATGCTGTATCGGAATGAAGAGGCCATCAAAGCTCAGGGGCTAACTGGCGAGAAGAAACGCCAGTACCGGTTGGATCACTCGAAGCCGGTGGTCAGCGACTTCTTCCAGTGGTGCCGGGATCAGTTGGAGCGAGGCGGTCTGTTGCCCAGCGACCCGCTGACCAGGGCCCTGAACTACGTGCTCAGCCGGGAAGCGAGCCTGACCGTGTTCCTGGAAAACCCGGACGTGCAGCCAGACACCAACCACCTGGAACGGGCTTTGCGGCCCATTCCCATGGGCAAGAAAAACTGGATGTTCTGCTGGACTGAACTGGGTGCGGAACACCTGGGTATCATCCAGAGCCTGATCAGCACCTGCAAGCTGCACGATATTACCCCGTACACATATCTGGTGGACGTGCTGCAACGCATCAGCCAGCACCCGGCCCTTGAAGTCAGCGACCTGACGCCCCGACTCTGGAAAATCCGGTTCGCCGAGAACCCGTTACGGGCGCTGATCGATCCACGTCATCCTGCTCGCCAGAACCCACAGCCGGGGTCACCGTTCATGCGCATTGAAGACATGAGCATCGACCAGTTGCTGGAACTGAACCAGTATATCTGCCAGCGCATTGATGAACTGCAAGAACAGGAAACCCTGCAAGCCTTGAGTCGGTTGCGGGTTGGTCTGAAAGTGACCTTCGAGGGCCGGGAAGGCCCGGTATTGGGAATCGTCACCAAGATCAACCGCAAGAGTGTGATCGTGCTGGGCGAGGATGGCAGGAAGCAATACAAGGTCTCGCCGGAGTTATTAAGGCCCCTCCGTGACGTGAAGTAGGTCAACTACGTCTTGGAATGAACGCTTACTTACATGCAGAATTTCTTGGATCATTATGGGTGCCATGCTGAGAAAAAAAGAGGAGCATTATTCATCAACTTCTGACTTCTGTCCTCTACTGGCCACTGTTTTTTCGTAGCCAAAAAGTACACCTTCCCTTAAAGGTGCATTAAGGGAAGGTGTACTTTTTCCAGGCACCAACAACACCAAAAAAAACCAAGCCACTGATTTATTTGAAAAAATACCAAACTAACGAGAAGCGCATCCCTCTTTCCCCAGCGGTAAGGAACAAGCAGTAGAGACCGCCGCTTTAGCGGCGGAGTGTCTGCTGCGCCAGTTCCGGCACCGCAGGGGAAAGAGGGGTGAGGCAAAGAGAAACCAAAGTTGTCAGCCAGCTTGGGGGTGGCCAAAAAAGTACACCTGCCCTTAGAACTCCATAAGGGCAGGTGTACTTTTCCGCAAACACTGCTAACCCTCTACCCACAGAACAGCACTGGCTTCACCTTCCCTGAGCAAGGAGTCGCTTGATACTCTCCACACACAACCAGGGTGGGTGGATGCAGGCAAGGCCAATAACCTGTAGATATCCCCATATCCATTCCTCAGTTGAGGAGGACGAACTGCTAGAACCAAGAGTATAGGGCTGCGTTGCTGGTACTAGATGCCTGGTACGCCTGGTTCATTTCTTTGATATTGCTGCTTGGTTCCACAGCTGGATAGGATATTTCATCCCCCCCCCTTTCTGGCTGAGGCCCTCAACATGACGACCCTTCTTGACCGCCGTGAGCTTTCAGACGTAGACGCCTTATGCACTCGCCTCGATAGTTTTTTGATGGCCCGGTTTGGCTATAAAACCTCATGCGCCTTCTGCTCCAGCCTCAACACCAACATCACCGCCAAGCGTAAAAAATTCGACCTTTACATCAGAGTTTTTGAACATGAGGATAAGTTTTGGGGAGGCAGAGCCCTGATCCTTGCCCGTATTGATTTCGATAAAACTCGACAAGGCCATGGCACCGCACTACTGAAACTGCTTGTCGATTTCGCCCAGAAGTATCGCTACGATGTCATTGGGATCGAGCAAGGCAAGACCTCATCGATCCAAGGGTTTGCAAATAGGCATGGTTTCCAAACGGTGGATGATGGGAGCAATTTTACCGCGAGCGTTTCAAACCTAGCGGCTGAGCTCTGAGGTCAGCCATTTTGTCATCGTTACAGTGACGACCTGTCACCTTGACGATGACAATACAATTTCCTCGCCAGGTGCTGCCGTTATATATGGCAGTGCTACTCAAATCCTCGCACCACCCAACGCAACACCCAGCCTAAACCAATGGCTAGCATCCCTAGAAAAAGCAATCCTTCGCTTCCAGCAAATAGGCCCATGAGGCCTATGACCAGACCAACGACTAACCACAACCGAATCCATCCTTTTTTTTCAACTAGGTCTTTTAACTGGTCAAGCATGCTCGTAGCTTCCCTTATTGGCACATCGTGTAAGTGCCGACGCGGTTACAGATGACCGGCCGGTTCTGGTTGATCTGATTGATCTGGTTCTGGAGAGCCTGGCGGTTCTGATCGACTTGGGCGTTGTGCATGTCGATTTGTTGTTTTCGTCCTGCTATGGACGAAGCCAGACTGTTACAGTGTCCCCTATGAACACGAGGCGTATCACGATAAACCGCATTAATGAGGGCATTCATGCGCCCCACATTGTAGCTATAGTCCGTAAACGCCCCATTGGCGTACCTTTCTCCTAATGCACTGATTTCGGGGGAAAGATGGCCTTGCTCAATACACCGCTGGAGCTTTACCCAGGATTCGGCCATAGGCCGATAGCTTGTTTCTGGTAGTTCAGGAGCCTGTCGCGGACTACTAGCACACCCTGTTATTAACCCGGCATCCAAATAGCTATGCTATAATGCTTAAGCATGAACAGAGAAGATGCTCGCACACTCCATCCCGCCGCTCAGGAAGAAAAGCGAAAACTTGCGGTTCGCCTTTCCAAGCGTGGGATGAAGAACAAAGAGATCGCCAAGGAGGTTGGCGTTCACCCTCACCGTCGGCGGTGGCTTACGAAATACCGTGAAGGCGGTCTAAAGGCCTTGCTCGCCCAGGTTCGTGGGCGAAGAGAGGGCTCTGGCCGCCAGCTCACCCCTGATGAAGAAAGTCGACTCCAGGCCATGTTGGTCGACAAGACACCTGACCAGTTGAAGCTTCAGTATGCCCTGTGGACACGCAAGGCCGTACAGGAGTTGATCAAGCTGGAAACCGGGAAGTGGGTGCCAATTCGCACCATTGGCGAATATCTGAAACGCTGGGGGTTCACTGTTCAGAAGCCCAAGAAGCAGGCCTATGAG
This sequence comes from Halomonas sp. KM007, assembly GCF_050709225.1. Lineage (NCBI taxonomy): Bacteria > Pseudomonadati > Pseudomonadota > Gammaproteobacteria > Oceanospirillales > Halomonadaceae > Halomonas > Halomonas sp. KM007. Next base: position 1,543,452 of record NZ_CP136131.1, read on the forward strand.
CAGCGTCCAGCCGAAGTAAAGCGCTGGCTGGAGGAGGACTACCCAACCATTCATGCCCGAGCCAAGGCCGAAGATGCCGAGATTTACTGGGGCGATGAGACCGGGTTGCGTAGCGATAGCCAGCATGTGCGTGGCTACTCACCTCAAGGCGTCACCCCCATCCTCCGGCTCAATGCGAGAAGAGCGACGATCAATCTCATTTCCGCCGTCACTAACCAGGGCAAGGTACGGTTCCGGTTTTTCGACGGCACCATGAATGCGCAAATTCTGATCGACTTCATGAAGCGCTTGATTCGTGATGCCAAGCGGAAGGTCTTCCTGATCCTGGACAACCTCAAGGTCCATCACGCCAAGATCGTCAAGGCCTGGCTGGCGGAGCATCGGGATGAGATTGAAGTGTTCTACCTTCCACCCTACTCGCCGGAATTGAACCCCGATGAGTATCTGAACTGCGACCTCAAAGCCGGCGTGCATAGCGGTACTCCGGCGCGCAGCAGAGACCAGCTGAAGAGGAAGGCGATGTCTCACCTTCGGAAGCTTCAGAAGCTCCCGAGGCGAGTCGCGAAATACTTCAAAGCCCCGTCAATTCGATACGCCGCATCATAGCTATTTTATTGCCGGGTTAATAATACCACCATCCCCAACAGCACGATCCACCGTCCCATAGTATTCTCCTTAAGAGGGTGAGAAATCATATTCTCATAATCTAATTTAACCTAGAAAAATTTCGTAGCATTGGACTAATTGCCAGGTACAGGTTGGTGCTCATGACAGTCCCAAAACAGTGGGTTGGGTACCGAAGCCATCGTTGCATTGAGCCGTCGCCTTCTCATTTCCTGGTGGGTCAGGCACTATTTCGCCCTAATGACACCTTCAGATGTATGACAGGGATGCCCCCATGAGCCTGACCGATACCCAACTGCGTGAGTTAATTCTTTCAAGCGTTCCACAGGACGGCTCTACCGTAGGTAACGTCAAGTTACTGGGCTTGATTACTCATCAAGACAGCAGCATCGATAGAAGCGCCTTTGAGCGTGTACGCGACGCCCTGGTGGAGGAAGGCGCGCTGGGTAAAGGACGTGGTCGAGGGGGATCAGTTTTCTTGGTTCAATCATCAGAGGCTGCCAACAAAGAACCCGACCTCACCCTGCAAATGCAGGAGGTGCCTGCTGAACCGCCACTGGCATCAGCACCCACCAGGAAAGCTCCTACCAGCAAAGCCCGTCAGAAGAAGGCCGACCAAGCTCAGGTGCTTTCCTACCGCCACGATGAAAAGCGCAAGAACAACCCGCACGTGGGTATGGTGGATACCGCCAGCGATGGTGTGGAAGAACGAACCACTTGGGCGTATGACCCCCACTTAGACCCTGAGCTACAGTTTGACTCCTCCGCTAGCCGTGCCCAGGTAGAAACGCTGATTGATGATGCTTTAGCGTCTGGTGATCAAGAGCAGATGCGGGCAGCGTTAGAAGAGCTAAAGCGCTTGCAGTCGCCGTACCTTCAGTGGGCAGGCAAAGCTGAACGAACCAGTTTTGACGTGGATACGGTTTCTCTGCACGTGCACGAGCGGATCGACCCAGCGACTATTTTAGGTGAAGTTCAAAAGCGTATGAAAGCCAGCCAGAAAAGCGGCAGTGCCTTTCAGCCGGATATTTTCCATGCGCCGTTTGAAAACCTGCCCCTGCGTGAAGCTATCGACTTCTATAAGCATGAACGTGACTGGGCCAACCGCCTAATCGCGGGTGACTCCCTACTGGTCATGAACTCCATGCTGCAGAAAGAAGGCATGGCGGGGCAGGTTCAGATGATCTACATCGACCCACCCTATGGCATCAAATACGGCTCCAACTTTCAGCCGTTCACCCACAAGCGGGATGTGAAGGATCGTAAGGATGAGGACCTGACCCAAGAGCCGGAGATGATCAAAGCGTTCCGGGATACCTGGGAGCTGGGCATTCACTCCTACCTCACCTACCTGCGTGATCGGTTGTTATTGGCTAGGGAGCTGCTGAGTGACAGTGGTTCAGTGTTTGTGCAGATCTCAGATGAGAATATCCACAGAGTTAGAAGCTTATTAGATGAAGTTTTCGGAGACGACAATTTCGTATCTTTAATTCATTACCAGACTGCCGGATCTTTCACTAGCGATACGCTTAGCCGAGCTGGTGACTTCGTTATTTGGTATGGAAAAAGTAGAAAATCTTTGAAATATCGTCCTCTTTTCAATCGAAAAGCCACGCAAGAAGATGATCCATCCTCGAAATACGATCAGGCTGAGAGTTTTTTTGGGAAGAGAACACCACAATCCAAGGCATTGCCTACAGAGATAAATAAGGTATTCAGGTTTGATACGATTGTGTCATCTGGTTTCCGTGAAAAAACAACGAAACCAATAATATACAAAGGATCTTTTTTTCACCCAGGGCAAAGCAATAACTGGAAGGCATCGGTTCCGAATGGAATGAATCGGCTTATTAAAGCCTCAAGGACAGGACAAACGTCAAATGGAAGCTTGAGCTACGTTCGTTATTTTGATGATTTCCCATTGGTACGCCTCACTTCTATGTGGACAGATATTGGAGGAGGCGTACAAAGCCGCTCAGATCCAAAAGTTTACGTTGTTCAAACTGGGGCGGCTATTATCGAGCGCTGCCTTTTAATGACGACCGACCCAGGGGATCTTGTTCTCGACCCCACATGCGGCTCTGGCACCACCGCCTATGTGGCCGAGAAATGGGGCAGGCGTTGGGTTACCTGTGACACCTCCCGTGTGGCTGTAACCCTAGCCAAGCAGCGCCTGATGACCGCCAGCTACGACTACTTTGAACTCAAGTATCCGCAGGAAGGGTTGAGCGGTGGTTTTATCTACAAGACCGTGCCGCATATCACCCTCAAATCGATTGCCAATAACCCTGAGATCGATCAGATCTATGAGCAGCACCACCCGACCATTGAGCAAGCCTTGGCCGAGTTGAACAGCAAACTCAAAGGTGAGCCGCTGACTTATAAGGTTTCTGAGGGTGGCCGCAAGGGTGATAAGGTTGATTTCTCTGCATCCGACAGCAAAACCGTGACGTTACCTTCTGGGGAAACGGTACTGGTTAACGCACTGCTGGAATGGGAAGTGCCTTTCGACTTTCCTACCGACTGGCCAGCTAAAGCAGAAGCTAGCTTTGATGCTTTCCACACGGCACGCCAAGCCATGCAGCGAAAAATGGATGAAAGTATCGCCAACCACGCTGGCCAGGAAACCCTCTACGATCAACCCGAAGCCAGCAAAGATAAGCTGCGCATTACCGGCCCCTTCACCGTCGAAGCCGTGCCTTTTGCTACCGTGCTTGGTTTAGATGAGGCGGAACAACCCAAAGAGGCCGATGTAGCTGTTGCCCGTTCTGGTGCGACCTCACGCCATGCCCAGTGGCGGGATGAGCTGTTAAAGGCGGGTATACGCGGTAAAGGCGGCCAATTACTCAAGCTGATGGATTTGGAAACCCTGCCAGATGCCAAATACTTGCATGCGGTAGGCACTGTGGCCGATACCGGTGAGCGAGTTGCCGTTAGCTTTGGGCCTGAATATGCCGCACTGGAGCAGCGTCAGGTAGAGATCGCCAAGAATGAAGCGGGTGACCTTTTCCCTACTCCTAAGCTGCTGGTGTTCTGTGCTTTCACCTTCGACCCTGAGGCCGCTAAAGATATCGACAGTATCCGAGGCATTCAGGCCTTGCGGGTACAGATGAACACTGACTTGCTGACCGAAGATTTGAAGAAAAATAGCCGCAGCAACCAGTCTTTCTGGCTCATGGGTCAACCGGATGTAGAAGTTCATCAGCTAGAAGGTGGCAAGTTACAGGTAGAAGTACATGGCTTCGATTACTTTGATACCAAAACCGGTGAGCTGAAGTCCGGTGGCAAGCGTGACATTGCAGTTTGGGAGCTGGATACCGACTACGACGACCGCTCGCTTTACCCTCGCCAAGTCTTCTTCCCCATGGCCGGCAAGAAAGACGGCTGGTACAAGCTGAAGAAAGACATTCGTGCTGAGCTCAATGAGTCGCTGCTCGACCAGTACCACGGCACGAAATCGCTGCCTTTTGAGCCAGGCGATAACCAGTGTATTGCGGTGAAGATTGTTGATAACCGAGGCATTGAATCGCTCAAAGTCGTTCGGTTGGACTGAGCCATGACCCAGCAACTTAGCTTATTCGAGGTATTGTCTCGCCATGAAGGGGTCGATACCGAGTACAAAGCAGCCAAAGGCGGCCTGCCCAAGAGCCTATGGGAAACCTATAGCGCTTTTGCTAACACCGCAGGCGGCACAATCTACCTCGGCGTCAAGGAAGGTGATGATGGCCCTGTTACCGCTCGGCTGAGCGAAACGGACGTAGAGAAGTTACGGGGCGACTTCTGGGTGACGATTAACAATGCCCAGAAAGTCAGTGCCAATATTCTTCAGGAGCATCACGTCAATGTCGAAACGTACGGCGGTGATGCCATTCTGGTGATTGAAGTCCCACGTGCATCCAGAAGCGAACGCCCCGTTTATATTGGGGTAGATCCCATCAAAGGAACCTTTCGGCGTAACCACGAAGGTGATTTCCGCTGCAACGATGCGGAAGTGCAGCGAATGTTTGCGGATCGTCTCGACCATGAGCCTGCGGATAGTCGTATTCTGGCTCACTTCGATTTAGACGACCTGGATGCTGCCTCACTTAAGCAATTCCGAAATCGTGTGGCTTCACGAGTACCTGACCACCCTTGGCTCACTGAAGATGATATTGGCCTGCTCACTAAGTTAGGTGGTTGGCGTAAGGATCGTCGTACAGGTAGTACTGGCTTAACGGTAGCTGGGCTGTTGATGTTCGGCAAAACAGAAGCCATTCAAGACAACGAGGTACTCCCCGGCTTTCAGCTCGACTTTCGTGAGCGGTTAGCAGACGACGACAACATTCGCTGGAGTGACCGGTTGCATATCGATGGCACCTGGGAAGCTAATCTTTTTCAGTTTTATCAGCGCGTCTCACAAAAGCTGACCCATGATCCGGCGCTGAAAGTGCCTTTCAATCAAGAACGACGTGGGTCTAGTGATGCCCATGAAGCTCTGAAAGAAGCCTTGGTGAATGCGTTGATTCATGCTGATCACTCTGGCCAGGGTGGCATCATCATTGAGCGCTTCAAGGATGCGTTTGAGTTTTCGAACCCTGGTACGTTGCTGCTCTCGCAAGAACAGTTGGTCGCCGGAGGTGTGAGCGAGTGCCGAAACAAGTCGCTACAGAAGATGTTCCAATGGCTAGGCGTAGGCGATAAAGCTGGTTCAGGATTGGATAAAATTCGCCGTAGCTGGCACGCCAATCTTTGGCAGCCACCTAGCTTGAGCGAGACGTTTCGTCCGGATCGCGTCAAGCTATCACTCCCGCTCATAAGCATGATGCCTGAAGATGTGCTCGATCGGCTTCACCAGTTGTTTGGCCCTGAGTTCAAGGCTCTTTCTCGTGATGAAGCTCAAGCCATCGTCATCGCTTCTACAGAAAACCAGGTCACCAACCAGCGCCTACAGGCAATGCTGACCCTGCATCGTGTCGACATTACAGGAATGTTGGCTGGGCTCGTTGATAAGGGTTTTTTAGAGCCTCACGGCCGCAGCCGTGGCATGTACTACACCTTGGCAGAACCCAACCACACCCACTCCGCAGGCATTGGCGCCGTTACTGCTGCGAACGACGATTCCAGCAGCTCCCTAGCATCCGAGCCTAGCTCCCTAGAATTCGAAGCCAGCTCCCTAGCATCTGAATCTAGCTCCCTATTATCCGGGGATAGCTCCCTAGCCTCTGGTAACGATGATCAGCCGTTGGCTGAGCTGGAGAGACAGTTCGGTAGGGATATCGCTGGCTACCTTTGGCAGGTTGCAAGCCCCGCCCGGGGTAGAAAGCCACCAACCGCGACGGTGAAACACATATTGCTAACCCTTTGCCAAGGCCGCTACCTCAGCGTATACGAACTTGCTACGTTGATGCAGCGTAACAGTGAAAGTTTACGCCACAGCTATCTGAAGCCTATGGTGCTCAATCGACAGCTAGCGCTGCGGTATCCCGACACGCCTAACCATAGCCAGCAAAAATATATCGCGGTAGAAGGAATCACCGAATGAGCCAACCAACGCTGATCATCAACTCGCCTTATGATGTCCCAACGGCTTACTGGGAGCGAGATGGTAAGAAGCTGAATTTACAACAAGGTCGTCGTCCTGCCGCTTACGATATTTTTGATACTCGCAGCAATACAACGCGTTCAGAACCCCTGGAACAGGTAAACCGCATTCGAGAACGTGTTGATGAGTGGCGAGAAGCGGGCTACCCGGGGGTCACCTCGGTAACTCGACAACTGTTAGAGCATTGGCATGAGCGTGGTGAATGGGATGAGGATGGCTGCCGATGGGAAGGTGGCCCACGCCAGTACCCCTTCTATTTTTGCCAACTTGAAGCTATCGAAACACTGATTTGGTGGTTAGAGGCTCAAGAACAGTATCGCCAAGGTATTTACCTGCATGGTGATGGCGGGCCTTGGGAACGCATCTGTAACAAGATGGCCACGGGGTCGGGTAAGACATCTGTCATGTCGTTGATCATTACTTGGCAGACGCTTAACGCCATTCAGTACCCTAAAGACCGGCGCTACTCCAAGGCTGTGTTTATTGTTGCCCCTGGGCTCACAGTGAAGAGCCGCTTGCAGGTGTTACAACCAGGGCACCTGCAAAACGTGTACGATGAGTTCAACCTTTGCCCAAACGAAGCCATGCGGCAGCAGCTGAACCAGGTACAACTGGTTATCGAAAACTGGCATGCCTTGATGCCATTAAAAGAGCAGGACCGTTCTGTGGTGCGTAAAGGCAAAGAGAGTGACGAAGCCTTTACCCGCAGAGTACTTGGTAAGCTAGCGAATGAGCGGGATCTAATCGTCATCAACGACGAGGCCCACCACGCTTACCGAAAGCCAGCCGAAGCTAAAATCAGCAAGAAGCAAGCGGAGGAAATGGGTATAGACTTGGATGAGGCCACTCGCTGGATAGAGGGACTGGATCGAATTCATAAAACACGACGTATCCGCCGCTGTTTTGACCTCTCTGCGACACCTTTTGCTCCTACTGGGAAGAGCAATACGGAATCAGGTCTCTTCGAGTGGATCATCTCGGACTTTGGCCTAAACGATGCTATTGAGGCGGGGCTGGTGAAAACACCTCGTGTCGTCGTTCGTGATGATGCACTGCCTAACGCCAAGACCTATGCCAGTAAGCTCTATCATCTCTACCGTGAAGGGGAGGTGAAAGAAGACCTTAATCGCAAGGCCGAAGCCACTGCCCCCTTGCCTGATTTGGTTCAAAAAGCTTATGCACTGCTTTCTTATGATTGGCAAGAGACCAAGCAGCAATGGCAAACCGCTGGGCATACTATTCCCCCCGTCATGCTGACCGTATGTAACCGTACCGAGACAGCAGCTCGCATCGAACGCTTCTTCAATAGCGGTGATTGCTTGATCTCAGGAACCCAAGCACCTGAGGCCACGCTTCGGGTAGATTCCAAGGTGCTGGAAAAGGCGGAGAAAGGCGAAAGCATCACAAAAGATAAACAGTACGCAGAACGCCTGAAAGCGGTGATCAAGGCATCGGGCTTGCCCGAGGATAAACAAGCAGACCTGTTGGCGATGAAGCAGGAGGAACAACTGCGTGCACTTGTGGATACGGTGGGCAAGCGAGGCAAACCAGGCCAACAGCTCCAGAATGTCATTTCTGTGGCGATGCTCTCAGAAGGTTGGGATGCCGCCAACGTGACTCATATTATGGGCCTGCGGGCCTTCACAAGTCAGTTGTTATGCGAGCAAGTCATTGGGCGCGGCCTGCGTCGTGTGTCTCATGATATGACGGCTGAGAAAAGATTTGTTCCTGAGTACGTCAACGTCTTTGGTGTTCCGCTCTCTATCTTCCAGGATGATAGCGGTGGCGGTGAACCACCCCCTCCACCCAAGCCCAGTGTTCGTGTAGAGGTCGAAACAGGACGCAATCATCTAGAACTGCGTTGGCCCAATGTGGAACGTATCGATAACGTTCTGAAACCCGAGTTAGTCATCAACTGGGAGGAAGTGCCCTCTCTTAAGCTTGACCCGGGGCAAACACCGCTGAACGCAGATATCGCTCCCTCCTTAACAGGGTCTCCGAACCTGGAGATGGTGACAGAGATTGCCTTGGAAAAAGCGGTTCAAGACTTCCGACTACAGAATTTGATTTTTAGGGCTGCGAAGAAGCTCTACCAGCAGAATGCAGAATCATTTGGTGGCGACAAGCAGTACCTCGCCGTGCAGCTTATTCGGATTGTTGAGCAATTTTTGAACAGTGACAAAATCGATATTCCTAGCCTATGGCACCAGGATCCTATCAGGCGACGCCTGCTCTTTGCCCTCAACATGGATACAGTCGTCGGCCATGTTGGCCACTATGTCACTGAGCAAAATGTTGAAAAACAAGAGCTGATTTACGACGAACATCAGCCTATTGGTTCAACTGCCTATATGCGCCCTTGGCTAACCACAAAGCCTTGTTCGCCCACGCAGCGCTCCCAAATTAGCCATGTGGTATACGACAGTACGTGGGAAAAAATGGTGGCGGATATCTGTGAAAAACATCCAGATATTACTGCCTGGGCTAAAAATGATCACCTCGACTTCAAGCTTCGCTACCTATGGCGTGGATCATCTCGAAATTTCGTGCCTGACTATTTGATACGCTTCAGCAACGGCAAGACTCTGGTGCTTGAGGTCAAAGGTCAGGACAGCTCGCAAAACGCTGCGAAGCGAGCTGCCATGAATAACTGGATAACCGCCGTCAACACTCAAGGAGGCTTTGGCCACTGGGCATTCAGCACTGTTTATGATCCATCGAAAACCCGCGATGTTATCGAGCAAGCGTTGTCTGGTTAGTAGCACTTGGCCGCTCACGGGGTAGCCTATGCGTCAGGTGTTCCTGTGAGTTGGCCAGAGAGGCAGCAAATGCTTCCACAATGTCGCGGGTATGGTCGGGCCTCAGGTGGGCATAGTGCTGAATCGTCGTCTGGATATCACTGTGAGCCATCAACTTAGAGACCGCTAGCAGGTCGGCTCCAGCCATGACCAACTGCGATGCAAAATTATGGCGTAGGGTATAGAGCACTAAGTCGTCAGGTAACTTGGCGAACGCTCTGACCTTCGCCCATGGCTTTTGCATCGCGGTTCTATCAAAACGCTTTCCTGTTAAGGGGTTAGGAAATACCAGTCCTGTTTTAGGCTTTCCTTGCTGATTGTGCCAAGTCGTCAACACCTCAACGACTGAGCTCGATAGTGGGAAAGTTTGTGGTTCAGGGTGGTGGTGTGCTGTCTTCTCGATGGTCTTTCGGACAGTTTTGAAGGGTAAATTGACGTGCTCCCAGCAGAGCCCAGCTATGTCCCCTGGACGAAAGCCTGTGTAGTACATGAATAGAATCCACGGCTTCACGTGATCGACGTATGCCAGCTGATCCAGGTCTGGAAGAAAGGCCTTACCGTGCGCTCGACTATTACGTCGCTGCTTCCGCCTTTCCTCTTGATACAGCTCCAAGCCTAGAAAAAGTGCCTGTACTTCTTCTGGCTCAAGGTACCGCCGCTCATTACCCACCGATGCTAGCTCCTCTTCTGTCATAGCCGGTTTCTGGAGCTTGATACCCTTGAGTGGATTGGTAGAGATGACTTTTCGCTCAGCGGCATGAGCGAGCAAGGTGTGTAACGCCCCGAAGTCACGCTTCATAGTAGAGAAGGCGCGTGGCTTGTTAGCTGCTTTGCTATTGGGCCTAGAAGGTTTCATGGCCTCTTGTGCTGCCTGCCAACGCTCAACATCCGCACGTGTAATACTAGCCATAGGCCTATCAAGCCAGTCCGCAAAGGCTTTATGAAGCCTGCTCAAGGTAGCTTGGCCACCCTTCTTTCGGCTTTGATAAGCTTTGTAGGGGCCATCCAAATAAGAACGAATCGTTTGCTGTGCTTGAAGTTGGTGATCGAATTTAGCCTGCTCAGCAACGGCACGGGGATCTTTACCCTGAGCAATGTCAGCCAATGCCTCCTTTGCCAACTGGCGGGCTTCTTCCGCGGTAATCTCACCATAGCGGCCAAGCGTCAGCACACGACGTTGACCGAGCGTGTTGTAGTAAGACAGTCGACAGGCAAGACCACGCTTACCTGAGCGGATGTGGTAACCACCTAAGGCTGTGTCCCACACCTCGAGGCCATCAGGCAACGTTTTGGTCAAGCGATCCAATGTACGGGTCGTCAGGCTAGCGGTTGTTTTAGCCATTAAGGTCACCTTTTTCTAGGTTCCAAATAGGTTCCAGAGGTTGGAAATTACCCATATGGCTCAGCAAAAAGATGACAAGGCAAAACAGGAGTAACTCTTTGAAATAAATGAACTAACCTCGCAATCCAAAGAGATAGCTTATTACCCAATCAACTCCCTAAATCCCCTTCGGGAGGCAGAGGTCGTAGGTTCGAATCCTGCTATTCCGACCAAGAATTCAACGAAAACGGCCACTTAGCTCTTAGAGCAAGTGGCCGTTTTTGTTTTTGCGCCCCTCATCAGCGCCCGCCACGTTTCATGGCCATACCAGGTCCACCGCGATGGGGTCATGGTCTGACGAGCGAAACGGGCTGGGCGGGGTGTCGTCCGGCTGTTGGTCGTAGCTCAAAAAGCGCGGCTCGTCGGCGTTGATGGGCCAGGTATGCACCTGCTGCACGGCCTCGGCCAGTCCAGCGCGGGCCAGGGCATGGTCGAGATACCCGGACTCACCACGAAACACGTAGGTGTAACGGCGCTCGGCGGGGAGATGACGCGCGATCAGGTCGGTCATGCCTGCATGTACCAAAGTGCGGATCGGGTCTTCGGCACCATAGGCATTGAGGTCCCCCAGTAGCAGCAAACGCTCATGGCCCGCTTCCTCGCGCAAGGTGTCCAGAAAACGCTGGGTGGCCTGCGCCTGGGCAACACGCCGCTCGTTCCAGCAGCCTTGGCCACGGTCGATATCCCCCTGCGCAGGGCAGCCGGATTTGGCCTTGAAGTGCGCGGTCACCACCCCTACCTCTGGCCCTCCTCGCACACTGCGGAAGAAGCCGGCCAGCGGCGGTCGGTCGTGGGCATCGTCACGGTCGATATGCAGGGCTCCCAGGGCCTCCACACGGTCCGGCCGATAGAGCAACGCCACCCGAATGGCGTCCGTGCCATGGCGCTCGGGCTCGCCCACCGGCTGGTAGCGAATCCCCGTGCGCTGGTGCAACTGCTCGACCAGATCGGTCAACGCGTCGGGGCGGTTCTCTATTTCGATCAGCGCCAGAATATCCGCCTCCAGCCCCGCGATGGCCGCTGCCAGCTTGCCGCGCTGACGCTCCAGCGCGGGCGCATTGGCGGCGCCACGCTCCCCCAGGGTGATGAAGTAGTTCTCGACGTTGAAGGTAGCCACCCGCAGGGCATCACCCGGTGCTTCCAGCGGGCCGGGGCGGGGGTTGCTGTCGGTGAACGTGACCGCTTGCGTGGGGTGCAGACGGTAGTCGCCAAAGGCGTGGGTGAGCACCCCGGTCAGCCCGTCAAGGGTGCTGCCTACGCGGCGCGTCCCCTGCTCGTTCAGATAGGGCACGGGGTCGGGGTTCGTGCGGTAGCTGCCATCGTCCAGCAGCAGTGGCACAGGCGAAGGAGCTGCCTGAGCGGCACTATGGGTCGGCCGAAAGCGTCGCTCGCTGGCCAGCGCCAGCGTGCCGTAACGGCCCAGATCATGGTTATCGGTGACCGTCAGCGGCTCAGGGAAAGTGACCAATAGCGCCTCCATGGCGTCCAGCGAGGCCGCGTCCTGGGGCCAGGATAACGCAATGGGTTCGGGCAGCTCGCCTGCGCTGTCACAGGTCACCAGCCGAGTGACGCGCTGCAGCTGAGGGGTGCCGCGAAAGCTTCCTGTACGCGCCTGTAGCTGAAGATGCTGGCCCGCCACTACCTGCGCGGCCTTGTGCTCGGCCAGCTCCGGCGCATACACGAATATGCCTACTGGGCCCTGCTCGGTGGTTTGCTGCAGGTAGAACCCGCTGAGGCGCTCGCGTCCCAGAAACTCCCCGGTCACGACGCCATCGATGGTCACGCGCTGGCCTTCGGCGAGGGCGGACTGCTCGCCAATGCCTTTGATGTGCGCCAGGTCCGTGGAGGACTCCGCAGGGCAGCTGGCCATGGCAGGCAGCGCCAGCGGCAGCACGAGCCAAACGAAGCCTTGGGTCGCTCGCCGAAGGGACCTGTGCAGCCGACCTGCACGTTGCAGGCTGGCCAGCGCGTCGATGAATGTCATGCGACCACCGCTCCTCTTGAAAGGTTATTCAGCCTGGCATGCTCAGCAAGCCCACCACGCTGACCAGAATCAGCACCGCCCCCAGCACCCGAAAGAACAGCCCAGTATCGGCATGGAGCAGGTAACGGTGCGCCTTTTCGCCCAGCAGGTGGCCAATGAAAGCGCACGGCAACAGCCATAGCTGATGTACCAGCTGCAGGTCGACCCCCGCCACCACGAACGACACCATCTTGATGACCACGAGGATGAACCACAGCACGAACATGGTATCGCGCAGCTGCTCCTTGGCCACATGGGCAGCAAACACCGCCACGATCAGCGGCGCGCCAATCAGCGAGGTGCCGCTGACATAGCCGCCCAGCCCCAGCAGCAGGTAATCCACATAGCGGTGCTTGCTTTGGAACGGCTTGTTCAAGACATAGCCAATGGCGTAGATGATCACGATGCCAAAGATGATGCTGGTCATGACATGGTTGGGCAGGGTCAGCAGGCCCACCACCCCGACCAGCTTGGGGATGATCATGATCTTCAGCGCCTTGACCAGATACCCCCAATCGATATTGCTTTGCACCGCCGCCCCATGACCCGCCCGCCGCACCTGCCGGTGCCCGTTCCAGGCAATCCAGCTGGAGAAGATCAGCAGATGAATGGCAATGATGGGCAGAAAGACCAGCGGCTCGTTGCTGACCAGCAGCAAGAACGGCAGCGCCAGCACGGCGCCACCAAAGCCCAAACTGGTGCGCACGAAGCCACTCCAGGCAAAGATCAGCCCAATGAGTACGTACTGGTACCAGAGTAGATCGGCCATGGTGCAATGCGGTCCTTGTGGTTATGGGTTAGGGGACGTGACTCAGCGTCAAGGGGTATCCAGCTGCCACCAGCGTGGCAGCAGCGCCCGTATACGCGCCTGGGAAAAGCGGTCATCCATTAATACCACAACCCCACGGTCCTCGGGGCCACGGATCACCCGGCCCGCCGCCTGTACGACCTTGACCATGCCCGGCACACGGTAGGTATAGTCGTCTCCGCGCCCAAAGCGCGCCTGTAGCCGAGCCTTCAGCGCTTCGTTGAAGTCGTTGAAGGGCGGCAAGCCCAGCGTGGCCACAAAGGCACCGATCAACCGCTCGCCGGGCAGGTCGATCCCCTCCGCGAAAGCACCCCCAAGCACTGCAAAACCGATGCCGCAGCCGCCGGGCGTAAAACGTGCCAGAAAAGCGTCGCGCTCGGCCTCCTGCATGCTGCGCGTCTGGGCAAACACGGGAATGTCCGGGTGGGCCTGGGCAAACGCAGCCAGCACCTGTTCCAGGTAGGCAAAGCTGCTGAAGAACGCCAGGTAATGGCCCGGGTGGCGCTGGTACTGCGCCGCCAGGGTAGCCACGATGGGCGCCACCGAGGCCCCGCGGTGATGGTAACGGGTGGAGATATCCGTGCGCAGCTGCACTTCCAGCTGCTGCGCCACGAAGGGAGACGCCACCTCGCGCCACACGCTGTGCTCCGGCAGCCCCAGCAGGTCACCATAGTAGTGAAAGGGCGACAGCGTGGCGGAGAACAGCACCGCGCAGTGGGCACGCTTGAAGCGCGGGCCAAGAAAATCCGCCGGGATCACGTTACGCAGGCCGAGGACGGCACTGCCCTTCCCCGCGACGTCCAGGTCGCACAGCGAATGATCGCCAAACTGCTCTGCCAGGCGACAGAACGCCAGCGCCTCGAACAGCAGTTCCTGAAGCGCCTGGCTCGCCCCGTCAGGATGCTCCACCAGATAATCCGTGATCGCCCCGGCCAAGGTATGCAGTGCACCCAACAATTTGCTGGGTAGCGCATCCAGCAGGTGATAACGACGCTCCGGCGCCGGGTCTGCCACCGCCTTGTTGAGGGCCTGCCACTGCCTGCCAACGCGCGCCAAGGGCTTGGCCAGCGCCGGTGGGGAGTGGCGCCGCAGGTAGCTCAGACGCTGCTGGGAGAGCGCGGCGCTGTACATGCCACGGGCACGCTCGACCAGGTTGTGGGCTTCATCCACCAGCAGGCCCACCCGCCAGTCGTTGGCCTGGGCCAGCCCATGCAAAAGCGCGTGGCTATCGAACCAGTGATTGACATCCCCCACGGCCACATCGGCCCAGCGGGCCAGCTCCTGGCCCAGATAGTAAGAGCACACCTGATGCGCCAGCGCCACCTCGCGCAGAGCCTCGCGGTCTAGCCAGCCATGTTCCACCGCCGCCTGACGGGCCGCGGGCAGGCGATCGTAAAAGCCTTTTGCCAGCGGGCAGGCATCGCCCTGGCACGCCGTACCGGGGTGCTCGCAGGCCTTGTCACGCGCCACCAGCTCCAGCACCCGCAGCGGCTGCGCGGGGGCCTGCAGGCTGGTGAGGGCATCCAGCGCCAGGCGGCGGCCGGGGGTTTTCATGGTCAGAAAGGCGATGCGGTCGAGCCGCTGGCGGGGCATCGCGGAGAGCATGGGAAACAGCGTGCCCAGGGTCTTGCCGATACCGGTAGGCGCCTGGGCCAGCAGGCAGCGGCCGGTGCTGGCCGCCTTGAAGACATCCTCGGCCAGTGCCCGCTGGCCGGGGCGGAAATCCGCATGGGGAAAGCTCAGCGTGGCGAGCCATGCATCGCGGCGCTCGCGGTGGGCCGCCTCCTGGTCGGCCCAGGTAAGGAAGCGCTGGCACTGGTGGGCAAAAAACGTTTCCAGCTCATCGGCGCGGGCTTCGCAGGTCAGCCGGGTTTCCTGACCGCTGGCAATCTCCAGGTACACCAGCGCCAGCGTGATATGCGCAAGGCCCCGTTCGGCACAGAGCAGCGCGCCGTACACTTTCACCTGCGCCCAGTGCAGCGCCCTTTGGTTATCCGCCATGCGCGCCAGGCTACCGCGATGGGTCTTGACCTCTTCGACACAGTTGCCCGCCACATCGAAACCATCGGCGCGGCCAGATACGCGCAGCCCCTGATACTCAGCGGAGAGCGGCAGTTCGGCAAGATAACCGGGGATCTTTTCCCGCCGCCTGGCCACCAGAGCGTGCCCCTCGATGCCCTCCTGAGCACTGGGTGCGGGCGTAAAGCGGTGGTCCAGGTCACCCTGGCGGGCGGTGAAGTCACACAGGGTACGCACCGCCACGCGATAGCGGCTCATGGGTGGGGCTGCCAGCGCACGTGGCAAACCTCGACGGGCATCTCCTGGCGGCAGAAGAAGTCGATCCAGCGGCGCTGGTTATCCTGCAGGCGGTCCCCCGGCCCTTTGACCTCGATCATCCGATAGCGCGGCTCGCCATCTGCTGCTTCCGGCATCAGCTGAATGAGGTCCGGCAGGCCTGCGCGATTGTGCTTGAGATCCCCCAGCAGGCGGGTAAAACAGCCGCGCAGGTGCGCGGCGGGCAGGCAGTCAAGCGCCATGGTGACCAGCGGTTCGCTCAGCACTCCCCAATGCACGAAGGGGGAAGCAAGCCCCTGCTTGTCCTGCCAGGTGGCCAGAATCGTCGCGCGGTAGCGGCCATCCTCCAGCTGCGCCAGGCAGGCGTCGATCTCTGCCTGGCGCTGGCCCACGAAGTCTTCGCGGTAGAGGTCCGCAGGCCCGCTGTGGAACGGGTGAAAGAACGCTCCCGGCAGCGGCTTGAAAATGACTGGCCAGAGCAGCAGGCCGAAGAGCCCCGTGATCAGGCAGTTTTCCACATAGAAGACCGGCGCACTGGCGGTGGATAAGTGCTCGGCAACGGCGCGCTCCACCGGCTGCGGCCCGGGCAGCTCCAGCACGTAAGTGGGGGCATCGACGGCTTTCGCAGCCGATGGGGCGGGCAAATTCAACTTGCGCGTCAGGCGCGGCAGCAGGCGTCCCAGCGCCTGGGCTTCGCTCTCGCCTGCCTGATCGAGCGACGCCTGGGCAAGCGCGTAAGCCTCCTGATAGCGGCCCAGGCGCTCCAGCACTCGCAGTCGACGAATGCGCGCTTCGCTGTTGCTGGACTCGGCATACAGCGCCAGGGCCAGGGCCGCCTCACCGCTGCGCTCTGCCGTGTGCCCCAGGGTCAGCAGCAGCCGCGAGCGGCGGGCGTCCAGCCAGCGGTTGCCGAAGGCAGCGGGCACGTCCGTGGCGAGCACTCCCGGCGCCTCGCCGCTCTCCAGGCGCTCGCGCAGGCGGTGCAGCGTGAGATAGGTATCGACCTCTTCGCGGCGCTGAAATGCACGCGAATCCGAAGAGAGCGGAAGCTGTTCGAAACGCTGCAAGCCAAGCTCGGTGAGCACGAATTCGGCCCAGTCCTGGCGCAGGTTGCCAAAGAACATCAGCCGCAGGCGGTCGCATAGCGCCATGATGTCGAGGCGCACGATGTTCGTGGTGGCCTCTGGCCACCACTGCTGCAGCGGGCGCGCCTCGGTAAGCCTTGGTGTCAGTGCCGCCTGAAGTTCGCGTTTGGTCGCCCTGGGGGCGATGCCCAGCTCAAGGATCATCGGTTGCAGGGCGTCGCGCAGCTCGCTGAGGCGCAGCAGCCGAAATAGCGCCTCGATGCTCAACGGCGGTGTCTCGTCGACCCACCCTTGGGCCAGTAGCGGGGCCAGTGCCTGCTGGGTGTCGCCAATCTCGGGATAGCTGAGCTTATCGATGCGGAACAGCTCGCCTTTGCGCATCACCATGCGTACCAGCAGCGCTTGAGCAGCCCGCGGCAGCCGTGACCATTGCTGGAGGGCGTGATGCTCCTCGGCACTCAGCAAATCGCCGTGACGCGACTGCACCCAATCGACCACGAAGCGGAAATTCGCCAGGTAGTAAAAAGGGTCATCGAGGGAGGCGGTGGCCGAAACGGCATGAGCACTGTTCATGCATCCATTGTAACAGCGCTGGATGGCGTGGGTTAACCCACTCGGTGTTGATAAAGCGCGTCTAGCGCGTCGTCCACGAAGGGATCTTCCAAGGAAGCATCATCCTCGGAAGGGGCGGCAGACTCGCTACCGGCTTGGGCATCACGGGGCTGACCCGCGAGAGGTGCGGTGCTGGTAACGTTCGAGGAGGGCGGCTTGCGACCGCCCACTAGCACGTACCACTCCGCTTCGCTGAGGTAGTGCTGGCACCAGCGGCTCAAGCCGTCGGCAACGGCTTCGCGACTGCGCTCGC
Organism: Halomonas sp. KM007; assembly: GCF_050709225.1. NCBI lineage: Bacteria > Pseudomonadati > Pseudomonadota > Gammaproteobacteria > Oceanospirillales > Halomonadaceae > Halomonas > Halomonas sp. KM007. Next base: position 1,560,912 of record NZ_CP136131.1, read on the forward strand.
CACCGCGAAACGAGGTCGCCAGATAAAGCAGGTCCTGGCGAGCGGTGCGCGCACGGGCGTTGCCGCCATGCACTTTGGAGAGCGGGCAGCGTCGGTCATAGGCCGCGTTGGTGAGGGCATTCAGCCAACGCTCCACTTCATGTGCCTGTATTCCGCCGTAGACTGCCACGACACGCTCCCGCCATCATTGATAGGCTAAAAAGGCGTAAGACTGCCCGAATTTGGTGCCGTTGTCATCTCGCACCCGCACCAAAGCCCTGCAAGACATTCACCACATTGACACCGATATCTCCCACTGCATAGCCCCCTTCCAGTAAAAAGACGCAGGGCAAACCACACTGGGCCAGCCGCTGGCCAAGGGCCGTGAAGTCGGCGTGCTGGAAGGTAAAAGCGCTGATCGGGTCGCCTTCGAAGATGTCCACGCCCAGCGACACCACCACCAGCTCACACTCGGCCTGGGCAATCCGGGTCAAGGCATCGTCCAACGCCGCCATCCACCGCGCCACCGACGTACCGGGCGGCAGCGGGTAGTTCAGCGTGTAGCCCTCTCCCTTGCCCTCCCCCGTTTCGTCGGCATAGCCGGAAAAGTAGGGAAAGGTCACGTCGGGGTCGCCATGCAGGGAAGCGAACAGCACATCGTCACGCTGGTAGAAAATCTGCTGGGTACCGTTGCCGTGATGAAAGTCCACGTCCAGCACGGCCACGCGATGCATGCCGCTGGCCAGGGCCCGCTGGGCAGCAATGGCGGCATTGTTGAAGAAGCAGTAGCCGCCGAACTGATCGAAGGCTGCGTGATGGCCGGGCGGGCGGCAAAGCCCAAAGCTGGGCTCGCCGGTGGCCAGCGTATGCTCCACGGCGGCCAGCGCAGTGTCCTTGCTGGCCATGGCCGCCGCAAACGTCCCCTCACTGATCGAGGTTTCGGCGGCCAGCGCATAGTAGCCCAGCTGGCCGCTCACCGAGCGCGGTATGCGGTCGCCGCGCAGGGTCCGCGCTGGCCAGATATTGGGAATGGCCTCGCCTTCATGGCCGGCGGCCTGCCATGCCTGCCAGCACCCCTCCAGGAACGCCACGTAGTCTGCATCGTGCACTGCCAGCACGGGGTCGAGCCCATAGGCCTGCGGCGCCTGCACCTCGATATTGGCCTGCGCCAGCGCCGCCAGCACGAGATCCATGCGCGCCGGGCATTCGAAGGGGCTGACCAGCGTGCCATCGTGCAGTTCACTGCGCGCCTGACGCAGACGGCTCTCCTCGGAAAAAAACGTACGCATGAAGGCTCCTGTTGCCATGGTGTGTTTACTCGCGTTCCGGGTGCCACCCTTCGACCGGCCATTGGCGGGCCCAGTGGCGCTTTTGATCCGGGGTGCGCTGTTTCAAGCGGTACTCGGCCTGGCTGGCCGTGGCGCGATCAGGAAACGGCTGCGCCCCCAAGAGCGCCGTGGGCGGGTGCGCACGGGTATAGCGCGCGCCCTTGCCGGTTCGGTGGGCCTGGTAGCGCTTCGTCAAGTCGTTGGTGATGCCCACATAGGTGCCTCGGCGACACTCCAGCAGATACAGGTACCAGGTCCTGTTGGATAACGCCATGTTTTCTCGTCAATCAGGGATAGTCGAAGCCGTGAACGTCGCCATGATGTTTTCGAGCTCCGCCAGCGGCATGGGTTTGGCCAGCCCGAAGCCCTGGAACATGTCACAGCGGTAAGTCATCAAGCGTTGATGCTGGGCGACATTCTCGACCCCTTCGGCCACCACGCCAAGCCCCAAATGGTGGGCCATGGAAATGATGCCCTGCACGATGGCGGCATCATCGTCGCTGTGAATCAGCTCGTTGATGAAGCTGCGATCGATCTTGATGGTACTGATGGGCAAGTGCTTCAGATAGCTCAAGCTCGAGTATCCGGTGCCGAAGTCATCAATGGCGACGCTCACCTGCATGCTGCGCAGCGCATGCAGAATACCAATTGCCGCCTCGGTGTTGTTCATCAGGATGCCTTCGGTCAGTTCCAGCGTCAGCTGCTCGGCAGGAAGACCGGTCGACGAGAGCGTCTGGCGCAGCGTCGCCAGAAAGCTTGCGCGATGAAACTGCAAAGGCGAGAGATTGACCGCCACCTTCAGGCTTCCCAACCCCTTTTGCTGCAGGCTCAGCATGTCGCTACAGGCACGCTGCAGGACCCACTCGCTGATGGGCATGATCTGCCCCGTTGCTTCGGCCAGCGGAATGAAACGTGCAGGAGAGATATAGCCTTTCACAGGGTGCCGCCAGCGCACCAGCGCCTCGACACTGACGATATTACCCGAACGGTCGAACAGCGGCTGATAATGCAGCTCCAGACAATCATGCTCGATGGCTTCCTGCAAGTCGTTGCGCAGGATGACGCGCTCGCTGGCCAGCTCGTTGATGTCGTTACTGAACCAGGCATACGCATTGCGCCCTTGCTGCTTGGCCTTGTACATCGCCATGTCTGCCTGCTGAATCAAGCTTTGTGGCTGGGGTGTGGTCGGCCCACTGATGGCGATGCCGACACTGGCCGTCAGGTACAGCTCGTGGCCATCGATGCAGTAAGGGCGAGCCAGGGCGGGCAACAGGCGCTCGACGATGTCGATCACCTGCTTTTCGTCACTGACCGACGAAATCAGCAGCACGAACTCGTCACCGCCCAAGCGGGCCACCGTATCTTCCTGGCGCAGCGCCGCCTCCAGCCGCTGGCCTACTTCGATCAATACCTGATCTCCCACGGCATGGCCCAGGCTGTCGTTGATCGGCTTGAAATCGTCCAGATCCACGAACAGCACGCTGATGGCGTGCCCCCCCAACTGTGCCTGGGCAAACTGTGCCTGCAGGGCTTCTTCGAAATGCATGCGGTTAGGCAGGCGAGTCAGATCGTCATGGGTGGCATGATAGGCTAGGCGAGCTTCGTAGGCCTTGTGCTTGGAAATATCGTGCTGAACGCCGACGAAATGGGTCACCCCGCCATCCTGGCCACGCACCGGCGCGATGTAGAGATCGTTCCAGAACGGCGTGCCATCCTTGCGATAATTACACAGCGTGACGTGGGTCTCATGCTGATGCTGAATACCGTGGCGCAGCCTCTCCACCATATCCGGGTCGCTCTCCGGCCCTTGCAGAAAACGACAGTTCCGACCAATGACGTCTTCCAGCGAGTAGCCGGTCATCACGCTAAATGCACGGTTGGCGTAGATGATCGGCAAATCCGGTGCGCGGGCATCGGCAATCAGCACGCCGTTCACGCTGGCTTCCACGCTGCGCTCCAGAATGCGCAGACGAGTCTGCTGGGCGCGGCTTGCGGTGACGTCCTGTGCAATGCCGTACACTCCGTCGACTCGACCATTGACCGTGATCGGAATACCGATCACATCCAGCAAGCGCTGCTGGCCATCACGGTGGCGCAGCGAGACTTCGAAGCGCGCGATTTCACCGCCCAGCACCTGCTGAAACTGTTGCGCCACATGCGTGACGTCGTCAGGGTCGATAACGTTGGCAAAGTGACGCTGCATGACCTCTTCCCGAGGAATGCCGGTCACACGCCCGCAGGTTGCATTCGCTTCGATGAAACGCCCTTCGGGATCCACGGCAAAAATGGCGTCGGGGTGGTGCGCAAACAGCGAACGATAGCGCTGCTCGCTGTCGGCCAGGGAGTGGCGCGCTTCGGCCAGCTCTTTGGCCCGGGTGACGCTCGCGCCCACCAACCCCACGCTGAACGCCAGCAGCCAGCTCATCACCAGCCCACCCAGCGTGACGCTCAGCGGCATCACGCCCAACAGTGCCCAGTTGTAGTGTTGGCCGGGATAGGCGCTCAGCATGAGGTTGATCCCCCCCGGCAACCCCATATGCCGAGATGCCAGCATCAGTGTGGAGGCTTCGCCATCATCGACCGTGAACCCGGAAGGGTGCAGCCGCACCAGACGGTGCTGAAGGCGGCTGACATCCACATGAAACGGCCCAAGTGCCAGGCGCAATTCATTACTCAGCAGCTCGCCCAGGTTGAACGAAGCCAGCAACCGTTGTGCACTATCCGGGATGGGGATCAACATGATCACGTTATTAGGCTGGAGGCTGTCCGGTATCAAGAGGCGCGGACGATCGAACGGAATATCAGCCCATGCCTGGACAGACGGAGTGCTCAGTTGCTCCAGCAGCCAGATATCGCTGGTGTGCCTGCGTCCCTGCGACCATGACAGCACTCCCGACGCATCCATCAGTGCAATCGCATGCAGGCTGAGTGTGTCACGAAAATAGTTCTGGGCGTCGCGGGTCAACAACACGTCACGCGGTTGGCCCTCTACCGTTGCCAGGCGTTCGGCCATACGCTGCATCAACAGCAGCCTTTCCGTCATCACCTGCTCGGCATTGAGCTGCACGCTATCCAGCAGATAACCCGCCTGCTGCTCGATGGAAGAGCGTTGATGCATGCTCAGCAGCAACCACGCCAGACTACTGGCCAACACCCCTGCCAACCCGACCACCACGGTCAAGCGGCCCGGGCTGAGCCGCTTATGACGCTGCCGCCAGCCGGCCACCAACAGCGCAACCGCCAATAGCACGATGAACACTAGTACCGCCAGAGGCGAGAAGGTGAATAGCGTCGCCTGGCTTGCCTGAGGACGCCATAGCTGGAGAACCACCACGCCGCCAAATAGCAGCAAACCTATGCCTGTCGCGCGCCACCAGCGCTGTCTTGCTACCCCTTCGACCCCGCGCCATAGGCAGACATTGACCACCAGCAACACTGCCGCCGCCAAACTGGTCATGCGCGGTTGCCCAGTGACCCACGATTCGCTGACGCCCTGCGCCATCAGGTTGTGCAGCAAGGTGTACAGCAGCAGCGCCGTCAAGCCCCCGGCACTTGCCAGCCTCACCACGCGCCACTGGCACAGCGTGGCCAGCAGGCTGACGCCGATCAGCAGCGTCGCCAGCGCGGCATCCGGCACCAGCATCGGGCCGAATACCACTTGTGGCAGCACCAGCCCCACCAACAGGCTGGTCGCTCCCATGCACAGGAGTGTCGCCGAGACCAGCAGCAGTAGCGTCTCGGCGGCTAAATCACGAGTATTCAAGGGCATGGGACGTGGAGGCTCCGGTCGATGGTCTGGCTAGCGCTCGAACGCTAACCGCTGGGTCAGGCTTTCCAACTGTTGATACTGCTCATCCAGATACTGGCCATAGGCCTCCAGCGGGCGAAAGTCCACCAGAGAGCCGTGGGTGTCCATCAAGCGACGTGCCAAGTCAGGCGCTTCCAGCGCCTGACGGAAGGCGGTGGCAATGCTGGCCAGCCGTTCAGGAGGCGTGTTCAAGGGAGCAAGCAAACCGCGGTCCGTGGTATTGACCAGCGTGATGCCCTGCTCCAGAAGCGTCGGCACGGACGGTAGCGCCGCAAGACGCTGCTCGCTGGCAGCGCCCAGAGGCACCAGGGCACCCGACGCAAACAGGGTGCCTGCAGACGGCAGGTTGAGCATGGCAAAATCAAGCTCTCTGCCTAACAAGGCCACGACCTGGGCACCGGTATCAGGATACTGGACGAACTGTACATCGCTGGCATCGATACCGGCCTGAGCGAAGAAGTGTAGCCAAAAAAAGTGGTCCGTTGAGTTGGGAATCACCCCGAACAGCAGCTTGCCCGGCTGTTCGCGCACCTTTTCGGCAATCTGAGAAGCACTGCTGACCGAGTGACCTGCATAGGTGGCCGGAATGTTCACGGTGCGGGTCAGCAGGGCAATGGGGGCGAATGCCTCATGCGAAAAGTTGGCAAGCCCCGACAGGTAGGCGAGGTCGATGGTTTGATGGCTGCCCAGTACGGTGTAACCATCGGGCGGGGATTCCTTGACGAACTGCGCCCCCAGCGTGGCCCCGCTGCCGGGCATGTTCACGACGACGATGGGGGCCTGTAGCGCGACCTGGGCACGCTCGGCAATGGCTCTGAACAAGACATCCGTTGCGCCGCCTTCCCCGTAGGGCAGCACCAGCGTCATGTCCGTGGCAGGGTAAGGCTCCGTTTGCGTCTGGCCATGGGCAGAGGCGCCCACGAAAAGGCTTAGCCACCCCAACAGCACGATGGCCGCCCAGCCGCTCGATGAAGACCATAAGCCACGCTGCCGTCGTCGTTCGGTTTGCTTCGCGTTCATCGGGGGTGCCTCATGCTACTTAGTCTTATAGCTGGCAACATACCTTGAATTTGCGTCCGCTTCCACAAGGGCAGGCATCGTTACGGCCCGGCTTCAGGCGGATCACGGTGGGCTTTCCGTCGACGTACCACCAACGCTGCTGCTCCCATACGAACCGCGACGCTTCCTCCAGCACCTGCCAACGGCCTGATTCCCTGAACGTTGCCTTGAAGTGCACGTGCCCCTCATCACGGGAAGGCAGCGGTGCCGACACGATGACCAGCGATTGCCACTGAGTCGTGGGGTCGGGTGGCAGTGTGGCTGGGCGCGTAGTGGCGTGCCAGGTGGCCAGCAAATAGTCACGCTCATTCAACGCAAAAGCGGTGTATCGTGAACGCATCAGGGCTTCCGGGGTTTCTGGAATGGCCTGGCCCTGATGAAACGGCTGGCAGCAGGCTACCAGTGGCAACGTGCTGCCACAGGGGCAACTTTCCGGCATGGAGTGGGTCATAACGGTGGCTCTGGCTTGTGCAATAAGTAAAGGCTGTAGACGTTTTGTTTCGGTAATAGGGCCCGAGTCAGGTATAGTAGCAGAGCAAGATCTTCAGACAGACGGAGTACGACAACACGATCGATCATTCTTTCCAAACGCAGTGGAGGTTCTCCTATGAAGGTTTACAGACCGGAATGGCAGTGCACGTTTAGCGTAAACGAAGGCGCGGAAGAATCAGCAAACTGGAAAGAGCGAATCGCGTGGCGGCTTAGAGCCGTGGCAGACCGCCTGGAAGGCAAAGGGCGTACGGTGAAAATCGACTATGACGTGTCGCCCACGGTTAGCCGAGACGAAGTCGACCACTGCCTGGGCAAAGGCTTCGAAGTCACCCAGAAGCTGTTGACCCAACTGGCTCGCCAGCAGGCCTGCGAAGATGTCATGCGCCATGCGAAAGCCGAGCTTTATGAAGAGCATTACCCTCAGCACTGATCGTTCTAAAGCATCATGAAAACATCCGCCGCGTCACCGGGCGGATGTTTTTTTATGGGCGTGAGCGCTCGACTTCAGGCATGGTCATCGGCTTGATAGGCCGATTGCAGGGAGCCACCCAAGCGCTGCATGAACTGCTGGCATGCCTCGAGCTGTGAGACCTCGATATACTCATCCGGCTGATGCGCCTGGGCAATGCTGCCCGGCCCCAGAATGATCGTCTGCAGCCCCTGCCCCTGAAACTGGCCAGCCTCGGTGGCGTAGGCCACGGCATGCTGGCAACAGCCTGCCGGAAGGTGCGCTTCTGCCAATTGCAGCACCTGCTGGTTGTCACGGTTTGCCAACCCGGGCACCGTCACGTTCAAGGGCTCTGTGGTGATGTCGACGGTTTTCCCCTGAGCCGCCAGGGCCTCACTCAGCGTGGCGCAGTAGTCGCTGAAGCGGGCATACACCTCTTCGAAGGTTTCCGTGGGCAGGTGGCGTATCTCCCACTCGAACTGGCACTCCCGCGCCATGATGTTGATGGCCGTGCCCCCCTTGATCTTGCCCACGTGCAGGCTGGTATGCGGCACGTTGAACGCCTCGTCCACGCGTCCTTCTTCGACCAGCGTGGCCATGGTGTCCTCGATGAAAGTGACCAGCCTGGCCGCCACATGAATCGCCGAGGTGCCCTGGTTCACCTGGCTGCTGTGGGCCTCGCGCCCCACTACGGTAGTGCGCAGGTTGGTGGCGCCTTTCTGGGCAACCACTGGCTGCATGCTGGTCGGCTCGCCGACGATGACCCGTGCCGTGGTGGAGTAGTGCTCATAAAAGCGCTTGATCAGGCTCGGCGCCCCGACACAGCCGATCTCTTCGTCATAGGAAAAGCCCAGGTAGACCGGCTGCTGCAAAGGCGCCTTGACCCACTCGGGCACCATGGCCAGCGCGCAGGCGATGAAGCCTTTCATGTCGCAGGTACCTCGCCCATACAACCGACCATCGCCTCCATCACGCAGGGTGAACGGGTCGCTGCTCCACGGCTGCCCTACGACGGGCACCACATCCGTATGCCCGGAAAGCATCACCCCGCCGGGCGCATCAGGGCCGATGCGCGCAATCAGGTTGGCTTTGGTACCACAGGGGCTCATCACCCGCTCGGAAGCGACGCCAGCCTTGGTCAGGTACGCTTCGACAAATTCGATCAGGGCCAGATTGGACGCGCTGGAGGTGGTATCGAAGGCGACCAGTCTGGTCAGTAGCGTGGTGACATCGCTCATAGTGCTCTCGCTGTGCAGGCTTTTGGCCACCCTAGCACCGCCATGGGCATTTGGAAATGCTGACCGTCACGACAACTTCACCGTGCGTTCATGAAAGCGTCATCTACACTTTCTACTGTGTAGTGCACTCAAAAACTTAATAAACGTACTGCGCACGACCCACAAGGAGCCGTTATGTCACGTTTCACGTTGCACGCGCTTGCCCTCGGTGTGGCTACCGCCACGTTCAGCCTTTCTGCTCACTCAGCAACCAACGTTAACTGGTGGCACGCCATGGGCGGCCAACTGGGTGAAATTCTTGAGCAGATGACCGAAGAGTTTAACGCCTCACAGGAAGACTACCGCGTGACACCCAGCTACCGCGGCAACTATACCGAAACGATGACCGGTGCCATTGCAGCCTTCCGCGCCGGTGAGCAGCCGCATATTTTGCAAGTGTTTGAAGTCGGCACCGGCACCATGATGAATGCAGCTGGCGCTATTTACCCTGTTTATCAACTTATGGAAGAACACGGTCGTGCGTTTGATCGCGAGGACTTCCTACCCGCCGTGGTTGGTTACTACACCGATGCCAACGGCAATCTACTATCGTTTCCGTTCAACTCCTCAACGCCTATTATGTATTACAACCGCGATGTGTTTGAGGAAGCAGGGTTAGACCCAGAGCAGCCACCGCAAACCTGGGAAGAAATGGCTGAGTACGCAACTCAAATGACTGAGGCAGGCGCGGCTCGATGTGGTTTTACTTCCTCATGGCCAAGCTGGGTGATGCTGGAAAACTTCTCGGCCATGCATAACCTACCCTTGGGCACACTGGAGAATGGCTTCGGGGGCCTAGAAACCGAACTGAACTTCAACAACGAACACGTAGCCCGCCACTGGGATAATCTAAAAGCGTGGCAAGAAGAGGGCCTATATCGTTGGGGTGGCCCTGGCCCTGGTGATGATGCGTTACCAATGTTCTATTCTGGAGATTGCGCCATTTTCTTCGGCTCTTCTGCTTCGCGGGCAAATATTGCCGCTAACGCAGACTTTGAGGTTGGCTTTGGTATGCTGCCCTACTACGCTGACGTAGACGGCGCGCCGCAGAACTCGATTATTGGTGGCGCGACCCTGTGGGCACTGCAAGGCCACAGCGATGAAGAGTACGAGGCCGTTGCCGCCTTCTTCGAGTATCTCTCACAACCCGAGGTGCAAGCTGAGTGGCACCAAAAGACCGGCTACCTGCCCATTACCCAGGCGGCCTGGGACCTAAGCGCAGAGCAGGGTTATTACGACGAAAACCCAGGTGCTGATACCTCCATCAAGCAAATGACGCTAAACGAGCCAACCGAAAACTCGAAGGGTCTGCGCTTTGGTAACTTCGTACAGATTCGCGACATCATTTCTGAAGAGATGGAAGCCGTGATGAGTGGCCGCAAGGATGGGCAGAAAGCATCTGACGATGCTGTCCGTCGAGGCAACAACTTATTGCGCGATTTCGAAGCCGCTAACCAATAAACCAAAAAACCTTTCGCCGTCTACTGATCGGTAGGCGGCGCATTCGTTTGTTGTAAGGTGAGCTTCAATGCAGACCAAACGCATGACCTTCCCAGGGCGTTTTTTGCCCTATGCCCTGTTGGCTCCCCAGGTCATTATTACGCTGATCTTCTTTATTTGGCCGGCCGGCAAAGCAATGTACCAGTCATTGCTTCGCGAGGATGCCTTCGGCCTGCGTACGACTTTTGTTGGGTTGGAAAACTTTGCCCGACTGTTCCGTGATGGGGACTATCTCAACTCGCTATCGGTGACTGCTGTCTTCGCCGTAGGTACTACGCTGATTTCTATGTCAGTGGCGCTGCTGTTGGCCAGCACCGTTAACCGTATGATTCGCTCACGCAGCACTTACACCACGCTACTGGTATGGCCCTACGCCATCGCCCCCGCCATTGCCGGGGTATTGTGGTGGTTTATCTTTAATCCCTCCATTGGCATCGTGCCCTATCTGCTGGATATGGTCGGCTACAACTGGAACCATCGAACCTCGGGAAATGATGCAATGCTACTGGTGGTATTAGCGGCTGCCTGGAAACAGATCTCCTACAACTTCTTGTTTTTTTTAGCCGGTATGCAATCTATTCCTCAGTCACTTATCGAAGCGGCGGCCATTGACGGCGCTAGCCCAATGAAACGCTTCTGGACCATTGTGTTCCCGCTACTAACGCCCACCACCTTCTTCCTAATGGTCGTCAACGTGGTCTACGCCATGTTCGACACCTTCGGTATTATCCACGCCACAACCCAAGGCGGCCCATCACAAGCCACCAACACTCTGGTCTATAAGGTTTATGCCGACGGTTTTATTGGCCTGAACCTAGGCTCTTCAGCCGCTCAGTCGGTCATTTTGATGGTCATTGTGATTCTGCTCACCGTGGTGCAGTTCCGCTTTATTGAACGACGAGTAAATTACTAATGCCGATTTTCCAGACACTTACTAACCAGAGAGCCTTGTGATGGTTGAAAACCGCCCCTGGGCCAATGTGTTTGCCCATACCATCCTAATCATTGGCGTCGCGCTAGTGGTTTTCCCGGTATACATCGCAATTGTCGCCTCGACTCATGGGCCGGGAGAGTTTTTGCGCGGCACACTGCCCCTATTACCAGGCCCACATGCCATCGATAACTACAAAGCCATGTGGAATACAGGCCTTTCTCGGGCTGGCGCACCACCGGCTGGGCAGATGCTGTGGAACAGTTTTGTCATGGCGATGGCAATTACCATAGGCAAACTGTCAATTTCGCTGCTATCAGCGTTTGCGATTGTTTACTTCCGCTTCCGCTTCCGGATGTTCTTTTTTTGGATCATTTTTATCACCCTGATGCTACCGGTGGAGGTGCGTATTATTCCCACCTTTCAAGTCGTGGCAGACCTGAAGATGCTCAACAGCTTCGCGGGACTTTCAATACCACTGATTGCGTCGGCAACGGCGACGTTCCTATTTCGTCAGTTCTTTATGACGGTACCGGAAGAGATGTTAGAGGCGGCACGGGTGGATGGCGCAGGCCCGCTGAAGTTTTTTAAAGACATCTTAATGCCACTTTCCATTACCAATATCGCGGCGCTATTTGTGATCATGTTTATCTACGGCTGGAACCAATATCTCTGGCCACTACTGATCACCACTGACCCCGACTACTACACCATTGTGATGGGCATCCAACGCATGACCACCGCCGCCGATGGCGACCCCCAGTGGCATTTGGTAATGGCTGCTGTCGTGATGGCGGCCCTGCCACCGGTGCTGGTGATCCTGTTTATGCAACGCCTGTTCGTGAAAGGCCTGACCGAGACGGAGAAGTAACCATGGCCAGCATTACCCTGGAAGGGCTGAAGAAAACCTACGCCGGTAACGTGGCAGCCGTCAAAGGCATCGACCTGCACATCGAAGATGGTGAGTTCGTGGTACTGGTGGGGCCTTCCGGCTGCGGTAAATCGACCCTGCTGCGCATGGTGGCCGGGTTGGAAACCATAACCGAAGGCACGTTGAAGATCGGCGAGCGGGTGGTCAATCGGCTGGAGCCTGCCGAACGGGACATCGCCATGGTGTTCCAGAACTATGCGCTCTACCCTCACATGACGGTCTACAACAACCTGGCCTACGGCTTGAAGAACCGCGGTTTCAAGAAGCATGACATCGACCAGCGCGTGCGCGCCGCCGCCAAAATGCTGGAAATCGAGGAGTACCTGGAGCGCAAACCGCGCAAGCTTTCAGGTGGCCAGCGCCAGCGCGTGGCCATGGGACGCGCGCTGGTACGCGAGCCCTCGGCCTTCCTGTTCGACGAGCCGCTCTCCAACCTGGATGCCAAGCTGCGGGTGCAGATGCGCGTCGAGATCAAGCAGCTGCAGCGTCGCCTGAAGACCACCAGCCTGTACGTCACCCACGACCAGCTCGAAGCGATGACCCTGGGCGACCGCCTGGTGGTGCTGAACGCAGGCAATATCGAGCAGGTGGGCACGCCCATGGAGATCTACACGCGCCCTGCCACGCTGTTCGTGGCGCAGTTCATCGGCTCCCCTGCCATGAACATCCTGCCGTTGGCGTATCTGACCCCCCAGGACCACCAAGGGATACTGAGCCAGCTGCCGGAAGGCACGGACACCCTGGGTATTCGCCCGGATGACATGCTGCTGACACCGCCTGCCGAGCCGCATATCGCGCTACGAGCCACGCTGATGCTGTACGAAGCAGCCGGGGCCGAAAGCCACCTGTACGTGCATCTGGCCGACCGCCAACAGCCTACGGTACTGAAAACCGCAGGCCAGCCCACCGTTCAGGAGGGCGAGACGCTCAACCTGTACGTCACCGCCGGTGCCCTGCACCCGTTCAATGCCACCACCGGGCAGCGCACCGGCTGAGCCTGCCGCTTGCCCAGGGCGACGAGGCGGCTATTCGTCCTGGGCAATATCCACAATGCGACCCTCGGGCTGATAGAACACCTCGCCACGAGACACCACATGATCACGCAACATCTCCCAGTCGGTATGGCCCACGATGGTATGGCGGCCATCGTCGTGGGCCGCCCCCAGTGCCGTGTGGCCATCGCCACCCGCCGCCGTGAAGTTGTTGGTAGCCACGGTATAGGTCTTGTCCGGATCGATCGCCTGCATGGCACCTTCGCGGTTCACCTCCAGGCTGATGAGACGCGCGCCTGCGGGTTGACGGCTGTCGTAGGTGAGCCGCGTGCCTTCGGACACCTGCAGGAAGCCACCGCTTTCGTCCGGCGCATTGGTCAGGGTCAAGTCACTTTCCTGGTATATGTAACGATACTTGCTTACTGCTGCACAAGACAGGGCACATTGCGTGTCATCGCTTGTTCACCTGGCTGTCGCCTCGGTGTCACTGTTGGGCCTCACCATGGCGCTAAACGTGATAAAGGGATGAATCGCTCATGCGACTCTGTATCGTCAGCGAAACATGGTCACCGGAAATCAACGGCGTCGCGCACACGCTGAACCGGCTGTGTCGTGAACTGCTGTTGCTGGGTATCACAGTGGACGTGATACGCCCGGCGCCGCGTCAACCTGGCAGCGCCGCGTGCGCCACCCAGGAACTTCAGGTCAAGCGGTTTGCGCTGCCTAACTATACCGACGTTCAGGTAGGCTTTGCCCGCCCTGGGAAGCTTCAGCGCTTTTGGCAGCAGTACCGCCCGAACGTCGTCTATCTGGCAACCCAAGGCCCCTTGGGCTGGGCGGCCCGCCAGGCAGCCCAGCGCCTGGAATTGCCGCTGGTGGCCGGTTGGCATACCAACTTCGACCACTATTGCCAAGATCATGGTGTTGCCTGGCTGACCAAAGCGACACGACGCTATTTGCGCTATTTCCACAATGGCTGCACCCTCACCCTGGTGCCTACCCAGCAGCAAGCCGTGGCGCTGCGCCAAGATGGCATCAAAGACGTGCAGGTGCTTGCCCGAGGTATCGATAGAGAGCGCTTTTCGCCCGCCCACCGCGACCTCGCGCTGCGTCAGCAGTGGGGCGTCAGCGAGCATCAACCGGTGGCCCTGTACGTGGGGCGCCTGGCACCCGAGAAGAACCTTTCGCTCCTGCAGGAAACGCTGCAAGCCATGCGCAGCGCTCGCCCCGATATGGCGCAGGTCATCGTGGGCGACGGCCCGGCCCGCAGCCAGCTGCAAAAAGCCTTGCCAGAAGCCCACTTCACCGGATTTGTGGACAAGCATTCGCTGGCACGCCACTACGCCAGCGCCGACATGTTCGTGTTTCCCTCGCTGTCCGAAACCTGGGGCAACGTAGTGACCGAAGCCATGGCCAGCGGCCTGGCAGTCGTGGCGTTTCGCCACGCAGCCAGTGCAGAACTGATTCACAGTGGTCATAACGGCATCACCGTGGCGACCGACGATGCGTTGGGCTTTCAACACGCAGCGGTCACGCTGTGCCAGCACCCTGCCGATTACGCACGACTAGGAAGAGTCGCCCGCCTGCGCGCACTGGAACAGAGCTGGTCGGGCATTGCCGAACAATTTCTACGTTACCTGCACCATGCCCAGGAGGCCCGCCATGCGAGCTCGCCCGCTTGTCGTATTCGATCGTCTTGACCTGTGGGAGTGGCGCTTTTGCCAGCGCGTGACGCATCTCTCGCTCTACCGCCCCTGGCGTCTGACGCTCCAGACGGCCAGCAAACTGGGTGATTGGCCCATCTGGGTGCTGCTGATTGCAGCTCAGCCGTGGCTGCAAACGGACGGACTATGGCGCATGTGGCAATACTCACTGATCGCGCTGCTGGCGATTCTGGTCTACAAGCTGGTGAAAACTCGGCTGTGTCGCGAACGCCCTTTCATCACCTACCTGGGGGGCGTCCACTGCGGCCAACCTGCCCGAGACCGCTACAGTTTTCCCAGTGGTCATACCATGCATGCCGTGATGTTCAGCGTACTGGTGGCCAGCCACACGCCCTGGCTGCTACCGATCGTGTTACCGCTTGCCTTGATCATCGCGATTTCAAGAGTAGGCCTGGGCCTGCACTATGCCAGTGACGTGCTGGCCGGTGCTGCCATGGGCTACGGGTTTGCGTTACTGAGCCTTTACTGGATGGGCTAGGTGCTGTTCGACGCCTGAACGCCATAGCGCTTTCATTTGATTGGCACTACGTTTATCTCATTACCCTTTTCGGATCATCAAGGAGCGATGAGATGACCATGACCGTAGGTGAACTGTTTATCGCGCTGGTGCTCATTGCGCTGGTGCTGCTGGTCAGCAATGCGCTGCGCCTTTGGCTACCCTGGCTGCGCCGCCTGTTTCTTCCCAGTTCGGTGATTGGCGGGCTGCTCCTGCTGCTGCTTGGCCCCGATGTCATCGGGCGCTTCATGCCCACACTGTTCGAAGAAAGCCCCGGGTTGTTCCCCGCTTACGTCCAGGAGAGCTGGTCGGCGCTGCCTGGGCTGCTGATCAACGTCGTCTTTGCTGCCCTGTTCATCGGCAAGGCCATCCCTGGGATTCGCACCATCTGGTTACGTGCAGGGCCGCAGGTCGTGGTGGGCCAGACCATGGCGTGGGGCCAGTATGTGGTAGGTCTAAGCCTTGCTTTGCTGGTACTGGTTCCCATGTTCAACATGAACCCCATGGTGGGGGCACTGATTGAAATCGGTTTCGAAGGCGGGCACGGCACCGCCGCAGGCATGGCCGATACCTTCGCCGACCTCGGCTTTGAGGAAGGCGCCGACCTGGCGCTGGGCCTGGCCACCGTCGGCATCGTTTCGGGGGTGTTGATCGGCACGGTGATGATCAACATCGCGGCACGCAGAGGCGTGGTCAAGCCCACCCGTGAAGAAGACCAGCCGGATGAAAGCCTGCGTGAAGACGAACGCCCCTCCACAGAGGAGTTCAGCGAATTCAAGAAGGATCTGGCACAAGAAGCAGGTACCACCGACCCCTTGAGCCTGCATATCGGGCTGGTGGGCATCGCCATCGTGATTGGCTGGCTGCTGCTGACAGGCCTGCAGTGGGTAGAGCAGATGACCTGGGCACGCGACGGCGGGCTGGAAATACTCGCCCACGTGCCGCTGTTTCCCATCGCCATGATTGGCGGGGTGATCGTACAGCTATGTGTCATGCGCTTTGGGCTGGAACGGCACGTATCCACCCGCACCATGTCACGTATTGCGGGCACCGCGCTGGATTTCACCATCGTAGCCGCCCTCGCGACGCTTTCGCTGACCACGCTGGGCGATTACTTCATCCCGTTCCTGCTGCTGGCACTGGCCGGGATTGCCTGGGGCTTGTTCGTGCTGATCGTGATCGCCCCTCGCGTGATCCCCGAGAACTGGTTCGAACGCGGTATTGGTGACTTCGGCCAATCCATGGGGGTGACCGTCACCGGACTGTTGCTGATGCGCATGGCAGACCCCAAGAACAAGTCCGGCGCACTGGAGAGTTTTGGCTACAAACAGCTGATGTTCGAACCCGTGGTGGGGGGCGGCCTGTTCACCGCCGCCGCGTTACCGCTGATTGCCCAGTTTGGCGCACCCGCCGTGCTGGGATTGACCGCCATACTGACCGTCGGTTGGCTGGCATTCGGATTGCTCTACTTTGGCAGGATGGTGCCCGACCGTGGCAAGGGTCGATGGCAAGGCAACTGACACTCCCCGCCCGCCGCGCTTCGCGCTTTGGGCGAGGGTTCTGAGATCACCCCCAGAACCTTCCTGCTTCCACACGCCTTCACTAGACAGCAGCCAGGCCGCTGCCCCCGCTCCGATCGCTCCACAGGCTAACCCCGCCAGCCCGGCGGTTTGTATATTCCTGGCCGCGTTGATGTCGCGGTCAATGGGATAGCCGCAGCTTTCGCAGTGCCAGTGACGTTGCGACAGCGGCAGTTTCTCAACCTTGTAGCCACAGCCATGACACCGCTTGCTGCTGGGGAACCACTGGCTCACTTTCACCAGTTGGCGCCCCGCCCAGGCGGCCTTGTATTCCAGTTGCCGGACGAACTCACCCCACCCGGCATCGCTAATGGATTTAGAAAGCCGTCTATTCTTGATCATACCAATGATATTAAGTGACTCGACGCACAGGACTTGGTTTTCGTTAATGAGTGCGCGGGTCGCTTTGTGGGTAGCGTCACGGCGACAGTCGGCGATCTTGGCATGTAGCCGTGCCACTTTCCAACGGTGTTTGTTGCGGTTGTTTGAACCTGTCTGTTTTTTCGCCAACCGGCGCTGCAAGCAGGCCAGCTTCGCCTCGTAGCGTTTCAGATGACGCGGATTGCCCGATTTTGCGCCGTCACTGGTAATGAACAAATCGCTCAAGCCAAGGTCAATGCCGACCGTTTTGGGCGTGACCGGAAGCGCTTTTGGCACGCAATCACACAGGCAACTGATGAAGTAGCGTCCAGCACGATCGCGTGAAATCGTGATGGTAGAGGGTGCAGAGGGTAGTGACCGACTCCATCGGATGGGTAACGGCGTCTTCGCTTTTGCGATAGTGATCTCACCATCCCGATAGCGGAACGCGGCCTTGGTCAGCCGGATCGACTGCCGGCAATCCTTGCGCTTGAAACGTGGGTAGCGCGCCTTGAGCTTTGGGTTGAAGAAGTTGTCGAAGGCGGCTTTCTGGTCGCGGAGCGTTTGCTGCAGGATCACGCTGGAAACATCCCGCAACCACGGAAACTCCGCCTTTAAGCCCACCAGTCGCTTTTCCGCCGATGAGTGCGAGACCGATTCACCGCGCTGCTGATACGCCTCGGTGCGATAGGCCAGGGTATTATTCCAGACAAAACGGGCACACCCGAACGACTGCGCCAGCAGCTCAGCCTGTTCGGAGGTGGGGTAGAACCGCTCTTTGTAGGCACGCTTTGTCATGCTGTATAAATATCAGGGTAATGAGGCGAAGTCAATCTGGCACCGCTACGCGGTGCGCGCTTGTATCACCGCCCGACTGGGCGATGCTTTACGCGCTGTTTGGTAAACATCGGATAGCAAAACGCCCGCAATAGCGGGCGTTTTACATTGGGACGGATGTCTTGCAAGGGAGGACTTACATATCAGGTGGCATGTCGTCACGCTCTTCCAGGCCCCCTGAAAATGACGTCTTGAACGCCATATACAGGCCTACCCCCGAAAACCCCAAGAAGAGCACGAACATGCATAACATCAATACCATCGCCATAACGCGTGTCCCTGTCAGTGTGCGGCCGTTGCGTTGACGTCTTCTCACCGCTGAAATTTGGTCTACACGACAGGATAGACCAAAACACTGCGCCCATCTGTACCATTACTGTACAGATGAAGGGATGGATTTGTAAAAGTATCTAAAATCAGTTACTTGAGACAACAAAAATAACACAAAAAAACCATCCCACAAACGCGAGATGGCTGTTTTGCATCGCTGCCGATCCTTGGCCTTGATGGCCAGCACATCCAGGTGCTGGCAAGAGTGAGCAGGCTCGATGTCCCTACACGTCCCTGGTGCTTTCTGGGCGTCCTGCCCTCCTTGACTGCCTGTTAGCCTGCCCACACTGTCGATGAAGAAAGGGGACACTCCCTGTGAACCCGAGGCAGTTCATGCTACTGTCCATGATAATGCATCAGCCAGGCCAAAACTTTTAAAAAATAGAAAAGCAAATAAAAAACAAATACATATGAAAATAAAAAAACCACCCTGCTATGCCAATCCAGCCCACCGACGACCCGAAACCTGTATAAAACTGGCACATGAGACAAATGCGTATAGCGCATTTTTAGCCTGCCAACGCCGTTTGTGTCACAAAGTCAGCACGACCAGTGGCGAGCCCTCTCGTTAACGCTTATGTTATACACCGAATGCCCCACTCTCGAGGATGGGCCCCACTGAGGACACGCTCATGAAACGCTCCATGCTGCTTGGCATACTCTTGATGTCGACCCTGCTGGTCATCAGCGGATGTAATACGGTTCGTGGTATGGGTCAGGATATCGAGCGGGGTGGCGCCGCCATTCAGCGCTCGGCGGAATAACCCCATGATGATGACGGTCTTTCTTTCCCACGGCTTGGAGAGCGGCCCAGGCGCCCTGAAGATACAGGCGCTGAAAGGCGTCGCGGAACACGTGGATGACTGCGAGCCCGTGGTCATGGATTATCGCGGCATGAGCGAGCCGGCGGCCCGCTTGAGCCACCTGCGTGAGACGCTGAATGCCCGAGGCGACGACCCATCCCGATGCATTCTGGCAGGGTCTAGCCTGGGCGGCTGGATCAGTGCGGCACTGAGTGCCGAGACGCCCATGCTGGGCTGCTTCCTGTTGGCTCCCGCGCTCGGCATGCCCCGCTACCCGGAAAGCTCCCCTTTCATTCAGGCCCGACACACCCATGTGATCCATGGCTGGCAGGACGATGTGGTGCTGCCAGGCCCGGTCATCGAGCACGCCCAGCGCCAGCGGCTCTCGCTGCGCATGGTGGATGACGACCATCGGCTGCACCAAAGCCTGGATGTCATCTTGGCGGATTTCACGCGGTTTCTGGCCACGTGTGCAGCGTGATGCGTCCTCTCCTATTGTTCTGCTTGTCACTCAGACCCTCACCGAGCAGACCGAAAGCTACAAGGCGCTGATCGAAGAGCTGGGCGGCGTACCGGGTGCAGACGACTAAGCTGCCCCGCATGCCGTGAACAGGATGGCATGAAAAAGCCCGCTGACCGTGTCAGCGGGCTTTTTAGTGGTTCCGAGCCGGGATCGCCGAGCCTACGGCGATCAACAGCCTACTCGTCGGCAAGCGCAGGCAGCAGCGTCTTGAGCTTGCGCGTCAGGGTATTGCGCCCCCAGCCCAGCAGCTCGGCCGCTTCCCCCTTGCGCCCCCCGGTATGCTTCAGGGCGGTTTCGATCAGGATGCGCTCGAAATCCGGCACCGCTTCTTCCAGCAGGTGCGTATGCCCTTCGGCCAGGGCGTGGTCGGCCCAATCCCGGAAGGCCGAACGCCAATCACCGTAAGCACCTCCTTCCGGCGCGCTGACCGAGCGCAGCTCGGGAGGCAGGTCCTCGATCAAGATCTCCCTCCCTGATGCCATCACGGTGAGCCAACGGCAGATATTTTCCAGCTGACGAACGTTACCCGGCCACGGCAGCCGCGTCAGGTGAGCTTCTGCCTCGGGCGTCAGCACCTTGATATCGGTGGATAGCTCCTTGGCCGCCTCCGCCAAAAAGTGACGCGTCAAGCGGGGGATGTCTTCACGGCGCTCGGCCAGGCGCGGCAGGTGCACCCGAATCACGTTCAGACGGTGGAACAGATCCTCACGAAAACGCCCTTCATCCACCAGAGATTCCAGGTTCTGGTGGGTAGCGGCAATGATGCGCACATCCACCTTGACCGGCGTATGGCCGCCGACCCGGTAAAACTCGCCATCAGCCAGCACCCGCAGCAGGCGCGTTTGCGTCTCGGCGGGCATGTCGCCAATTTCATCCAGAAACAGCGTACCGCCGTTGGCCTGCTCGAAACGCCCCTGGCGCTGCTGGGCGGCACCGGTAAAGGCGCCTTTCTCATGGCCAAACAGTTCCGACTCGATCAGGTCACGAGGAATTGCCGCCATATTGAGGGCAATGAACGGCTTGCCGGAGCGCGGGCTGTGCTGATGCAGCGCCTGGGCCACCCGCTCTTTACCGGTGCCCGACTCCCCATTGATCAAGACCGTGATATGAGAGTGCGACAAGCGGCCGATGGCGCGAAACACCTCCTGCATGGCAGGCGCTTCGCCGATGATCTCGGCGCTCAGCCCTTCCGGTACGCTGACCGGCCGCTGCCGCTCGCGGGCATGAGCCACCGCGCGCCGCACCAGCGCCAGCGCTTCGTCGACATCAAAGGGCTTGGGCAGGTACTCGAAAGCGCCCCCTTGGTAAGAAGCCACCGCGCTATCCAGATCCGAGTGGGCGGTCATGACAATGACGGGTAAATCAGGATGGGCGGCACGCACGCGGGACATCAAGTCCAGACCGTCGATGCCTGGCATGCGAATATCGGTGACCAGCACGTCCGGCGGGTTTTCCAGCAGCCGAGCCAGCGCCGTATCCGCCCGCTCGATACACTCTACATCCAGGTCGGGTTGCGCCAGCGCGCGTTCCAGTACCCAGCGGATAGCGCGGTCATCATCGACGATAACCACCCGTGCAACATCGGTACGTGTCGCCTCAGTCATGACGCATCTCCGGTAAATTAATAACCAATGGAATCAGTAAACGAAATTCGGTGTGTCCGGGTCGAGAATCGCATTCGATCAATCCTTGATGTTGGTGCAAAATTGACTGAGCAATCGACAGTCCCAGGCCGCTGCCTTCCGCGCGACCTGACACCATGGGGTAGAAGAGCGTTTCGCGAAGCGCATCGGGAATGCCGGGGCCGTTATCGATGACACCCACCTCGCTGACCAGCCGATGGCGCTCGGCCCCCAGGGTGAACTGGCGGCGGGCACGGGTGCGCAGGGTCAGCGTGGGGGACGGCGTGTCGGCTTCGCTCATGGCCTGTACCGCGTTGCGGGCCACGTTCAAGACCGCCTGAATCATCTGCGACTCGTCGCCAGAGAGGTCGGGCAAGCTGGGGTCGTAATCGCGATGAACGGTGACCTGCGGGTGCTCGGCCAGCAATAGCGCACGCACGCGTTCCAGCACTTTGTGAATGTTCACCGGCTCATGCTTGATGATGCGATTGGGGCCCAGCATGGAGTCCACCAGATCGCGCAGACGATCCACTTCCTCGACGATGATGTGGGTAAACTCCCGCAAGGCCGGGTCGTCCAGGTCGCGCTCCAGCAGCTGCGCCGCACCGCGGATACCGCCCAAGGGGTTTTTCACCTCATGGGCCAGCCCGCGGGCCAGTACCTTGATGGTTTCCTGGCGGGTGGTCAGCGCTTCTTCTCGGGAAATCTGCATCAGCCGATCACGGGGCTCCACCTCCAACAGCAGCTCTTCGGCAGACAGCGGCGTCACGGTGTAATCCACCGTCAAGGGTTCACTGTTGAGCGGCGTAATACGCGCTTCGCGTTGGGTGTAAGGGTGAAACGCATCGCGTGCCTTGGCCAGCACGTCATCGATACTCTCATCGCCGCCCAGCAAGGTATCCAGACTGATGCCTTGTACGCGGCTGAAGCTCACCGCCAACAGCGCCTCGGCGGCCGGATTCATCCAGCGAACCCGAAGTTCGCCGTCCAGCAGCAGTACCGCCGTGGTGAGGTGTTCCAATAAGCGCTGATACATGGCGTGTCCTGAAGCGTCGCTAACCGTTGCGTTAGAGATTTAGCTGAGGAAGTGCAAAAAGCGCGCCAAGTTACCCAAAACGACGCCATGCACGGCTTGGGGGCAGCCAGCCGGTGCCGCTCGGGCATTTATAGCGCACGGGCAGGGAGAGTTAGCCAACCTAATGCACCATTATAGTGCATTGCATTAATCGGCGATAAAAATCGTCACCTGATCGGTGCGATGTTGAATACGCCCCTGGCTGTCCAGCAGCTCTGCCTGCAAACGATGTTGCCCTGGAGGCAGGCCTGCCAGCCAAAAAGCATCGCTGTGCAGAGGAGATTGGCTAAGCTCGCCGTTGACGAGCAGCTGGATCTGGTGGTCCTCGCGCAGCGCAGGGGAAACGCTGACCTCCACGGGTGTCATGCCACCGCGCAGCGACGCCCCTGGCGCGGGGGCAACAATGACGAACCGGTCATAAGGCATGAACGGCTGGCCCGGACGCCCCAAAGGCCGTGCCGCCGAAGGCGCGGCTGGGCGGGTCGCGGCAGGCAAGCTGGGCAAGGGCGCCAGCCGCAGCACTTCGCCTCCGCGCTCGGGGTTATCAGTAAACGTGACGTTGCCCTGGGCATCGACGATGCGGTACACCGTTTGCGCCTGGGCAGCGCTTACCCACAGGCAGGCAGCCACGAAAACTCCTGTGGATAATATGGCTGACCATGCAACACGCCGCTTGCTCACCACGCTGTCTCCTCACCTATTCTGCCCATAAAAAACCCCGCCGAAGCGGGGTTTTGGCTCGTCACACCGCAAGGGTGATCTTAGCAGTCATGCCATCAGCTTAGCAGCTGTAGTACATGTCGAACTCGATCGGGTGAGTCGTCATGCGGATACGCTCGACGTCTTCCATCTTCAGTTCGATGTAGGCATCGATCATATCGTCGGTGAACACGCCACCTTCGGTCAGGAACGCACGGTCAGCATCGAGTGCTTCCAGTGCTTGATCCAGGCTGTTGGCCACTGTCGGTACGGACTTGCCTTCTTCTGGCGGCAGGTCGTACAGGTTCTTGTCCATGGCATCGCCAGGGTGGATCTTGTTCTTGATACCGTCGATACCCGCCATCAGCATCGCTGCGAACGCCAGGTAGGGGTTGGCAGTCGGGTCAGGGAAGCGAGTCTCTACACGCTTGCCTTTCGGGCTGGCAGTGTAAGGAATACGGATAGACGCAGAGCGGTTACGAGCACTGTAGGCCAGCATGACCGGCGCTTCGAAGCCCGGTACCAGACGCTTGTACGAGTTGGTAGAAGCGTTGGTGAAGGCGTTCAGAGCACGAGCGTGCTTGATGATACCGCCGATGTAGTACAGCGCCATTTCAGACAGGCCAGCGTACTCATCGCCCGCGAACTGGTTCTGACCATCTTTCCAGAACGACTGGTGTACGTGCATACCAGAACCGTTGTCGCCTACCAGCGGCTTCGGCATGAAGGTAGCGGTCTTGCCGTAAGCGTGCGCCACGTTGTGGATCACGTACTTCATTTCCTGAACTTCGTCGGCCTTCTTCACCAGCGTGTTGAACTTCACGCCGATTTCGTTCTGACCGGCGTTGGCCACTTCGTGGTGGTGTACTTCGACGGTCTGGCCAATCGCTTCCAGGGTATTACACATGGCACCACGGATATCGTGGAAGCTGTCGACCGGCGGCACCGGGAAGTAGCCACCCTTGAGGCGCGGACGGTGACCCAGGTTGCCAGTCTCGACCTTGCTGTCGGTGGCCCAGGCGCCTTCGTCGGAAGTGATCTTGTACATGGAGCCTTGAATGTCGGACTTCCAGTGCACTTCGTCAAAGATGAAGAATTCCGGCTCGGGGCCGAAGAAGGCGGTGTCGCCCAGGCCAGTGGACTCGAGGTAGGCCTCGGCGCGCTTGGCGATGGAACGCGGGTCACGGTCATAGCCCTGCATGGTGGCAGGCTCGATGATGTCGCAACGCAGGATCAGGGTAGCGTCTTCGGTGAAGGGGTCCAGGAAGCCGGTGCCGTCTTCCGGACGCAGGATCATGTCAGACTCGTTGATGCCTTTCCAGCCATTGATGGAAGAACCATCGAACATCTGGCCGTTTTCAAAAAACTCTTCGTTCACGTCACGCGCAGGCACGGTCACGTGCTGCTCTTTACCGCGTGTGTCGGTGAAACGCAGGTCTACCCACTTAACGTCATGTTCTTCGATTAGCGCAAGAGTCTTGGCTGACATAGTGTCCTCCGGTATGAGCGTGGCTTAGAGCTTGAAACAATAAGCTATCGATAAAAGTGTTATTCAACAAATCGTCTACATGCCTTGGCACGTGGCACGTTTGTCTTTTTTGTTCGCTTTACGTTTGCTTGACCATGGATAACAAATCGCCCAGCGATCATTTCAGACCGGCTATCGTTGTAGCACGCCGAGAGGCTTCTGCCTATGACCTGCTAGCGACTGACAGACGACCCATGAAACTGTTCACAAAACTGGCTACGAAGCTGTCACAAAACTGCCTACGAAGCCGTCACAAAACATAAGCACGTAGCATGCCAACTATGCACCAATATGGCCTTCAAAAAAATAACAGCATGATTCAAAAAGAAAAAACAATTATTCCTGATGCCTCTTGATGTCGCATTGGCTCGTCACGTCATCACATGGAGCACTGCACCCACCCAACCTGCACCAAAAAAATACGCAAAAAACAGCCTTTGCACAAAATTAGTGCATTAGCCAGACGGTCGATTTTTATGCGCTTCTCGACCCTTCCACTTGCTACGAAAAGAAACCAACACCTACAATAAATTACAAATAGGCGAGTCATTACCACATAAGTGCATGGGCGCTCCGCTCTCTGGTTCGTAAACGATTAAGTTAAGCGGCCCAGCCCACGGTGTCCACGAACATTGGTTGACTTCTACCAACGCAAACTACACTGAAAAGGAACCCTTTTTTAGACCCACGAAAGGAAGCCTTCCTATGCATAAACACATTGAGTGGGACGACCCCGGCAGCGCGAGCGTGGTGGAGTACTTCAAGAACGACCCTGACCACACCTCCCCCTACCCCGGCGCTATCCTTTCCGCCCGCTACCAGGGCCGTATCGTACGCGTCAAAGTAGAAGCCTACCGCGACGACGACGCCGTCAGCATCGGCAGCGTCGCCGCCATCCTCGACGAACACGGCCACCGCTTCAAATCACACCAGAAAATCGACATCGGCGACATCGTCCGCCTACCCGACGACAAACGCGCCATGGAACACTGGGAAGAGGAAGAAGAGAACGAAAAAGAGTAACCACGGCCCCCGCTCGGGCGACATGTTGGGGTGGGGGTTAAGCATGGGCCACCCATGCGGCAGGCACCTGCATGAACTCACCGCTTCAACACTAGCGCACCGACCGGAACAGGAGCTGCCTGGGCGGCAGCGAACCTCAAGCGTCTCGACCTTGCTGTTAGCCTTGGTTTCTGAGCTGCCTAGGCGGCAGCGAACTCCAACGCTACCGGCTCGATCTGCCAGCCTTTTTTCTGAGCTGCCTGGGCGGCAGCGAACCCACACTTACGACACCGCGCCATGGTTGCCGTTTTCTGAGCTGCCTGGGCGGCAGCGAACTACTGGGCGAGAAGATGCGCGGCGAGCCAGTGTTTCTGAGCTGCCTGGGCGGCAGCGAACTGCCCGCCCGCAGCATCTGGGACGGCAGTGATTTTCTGAGCTGCCTGGGCGGCAGCGAACGCAGCGTCAGGTGATGAACAGCGGTACCGAGTTTTCTGAGCTGCCTGGGCGGCAGCGAACACACCACCAACGCCTTGAGCGATGCGCACGTATTTCTGAGCTGCCTGGGCGGCAGCGCACTACGCCAAGCGCACCATGGCCCGGTTATTCCGTTTCTGAGCTGCCTGGGCGGCAGCGCACTCGAATTCGCGAATAAAAGTATCGGCGTTTACTTTCTGAGCTGCCTGGGCGGCAGCGCACAGGGTGATGGTCGCACTGGTTTTTGTGACGGGTTTCTGAGCTGCCTGGGCGGCAGCGCACCATCCAACGTGGACACTTCAAACGTTGCGCGTTTTCTGAGCTGCCTGGGCGGCAGCGCACGACTACGGCTATGAGCACCTGTGCCTGCCGATTTTCTGAGCTGCCTGGGCGGCAGCGCACGCTTAGCTCTTCATGCTGCGCGTCCTTGCGTCTTTCTGAGCTGCCTGGGCGGCAGCGCACTTGGCAATGCCGGTCATGTCGAACTGCCGATATTTCTGAGCTGCCTGGGCGGCAGCGCACGCTTTAGGGTGTCCGTTATTCCTAAGCCACCGTTTCTGAGCTGCCTGGGCGGCAGCGCACGGATTAACCGTTCGCGTGCATGACTGCCGCATTTTCTGAGCTGCCTGGGCGGCAGCGCACGAGGTGGTGGTGGGTGATAACCGTGAGCACTTTTTCTGAGCTGCCTGGGCGGCAGCGCATAGCCGCTTGTTCTGTTTTGCCAAAGCCGTTCATTTCTGAGCTGCCTGGGCGGCAGCGCACTGTTAGCCATTGAAAACTTGCTCCATCTCTAATTTCTGAGCTGCCTGGGCGGCAGCGCACACCCGTTGACGCGCTTGCTAACTGAGCCCGTTTTTCTGAGCTGCCTGGGCGGCAGCGCACCTGCACAGCAACAGCAGGCAGCGACACCTGTGTTTCTGAGCTGCCTGGGCGGCAGCGCACTTGCCTTTTTCGGTTTCGTACTCGGCACCACTTTTCTGAGCTGCCTGGGCGGCAGCGCACTTGCATGAGGCGCTGGAGATGATGTTGCAGATTTTCTGAGCTGCCTGGGCGGCAGCGCACCCGCGCAACAGCGATGCCTATTTTAGCACTTATTTCTGAGCTGCCTGGGCGGCAGCGCACGGCGGCAGTTCTAAGCGTGGGGGTGGGGCGCTTTTCTGAGCTGCCTGGGCGGCAGCGCACGTAGTGCCGAAAAGGTGACGCGCATTGCGACTTTTCTGAGCTGCCTGGGCGGCAGCGCACTTGCCCGGATTATTTTTGAATGGTTAGCTTTATTTCTGAGCTGCCTGGGCGGCAGCGCACTGCACTGCACCTGCATCTCGAAATGTTCTTTCTTTCTGAGCTGCCTGGGCGGCAGCGCACGATTTACGAGATTGTTTATCTCGATAGCAGATTTTCTGAGCTGCCTGGGCGGCAGCGCACTTCATACGAGTCTAACCGCAAGTCGCCCTGCTTTTCTGAGCTGCCTGGGCGGCAGCGCACCTGGCAAGATGGCGAAACGCATCTTGTCGCATTTTCTGAGCTGCCTGGGCGGCAGCGCACTTCGCCAAGAAGCGCGGATCTCGCTTTTTTGATTTCTGAGCTGCCTGGGCGGCAGCGCACTGGGATCATAGAAACACTCCTAGTGTGTCACTTTTCTGAGCTGCCTGGGCGGCAGCGCACGAGTTCGAAGTCCTGGTGGAAACCAAGACGAATTTCTGAGCTGCCTGGGCGGCAGCGCACGGGCCGGTGCTGGCGCTGACGCCACTGGTGATTTTCTGAGCTGCCTGGGCGGCAGCGCACGCTGCCTCAATCCGAGTACGCTCGATGTTCTTTTTCTGAGCTGCCTGGGCGGCAGCGCACGCCGCATCGTCGGTGGCTGCGCTACAGGCCATTTTCTGAGCTGCCTGGGCGGCAGCGCACTTTGCTGAGCGTTTGGCCGTGGCCATCGGTCATTTCTGAGCTGCCTGGGCGGCAGCGCACCCAGCTACGGCATACCAGCCGTTCCATTTGCGTTTCTGAGCTGCCTGGGCGGCAGCGCACCAAACGGCGCATGGTCAACGGTTGCCATTGCTTTTCTGAGCTGCCTGGGCGGCAGCGCACCTGTGTTTCATCACTTCGTGCTTTTCCACCAGTTTCTGAGCTGCCTGGGCGGCAGCGCACATGGGTATTCTGTTCCGTCTGGATCTGGGCCTTTTCTGAGCTGCCTGGGCGGCAGCGCACAGCTTGAATGGGAATACGACAACTTTTGGGGCTTTCTGAGCTGCCTGGGCGGCAGCGCACAGCACCTCCCCGTCACGTAGCCAGCTACGGCATTTCTGAGCTGCCTGGGCGGCAGCGCACTCGATCTACTACGACGCTTGCCGCCGACACCTTTTCTGAGCTGCCTGGGCGGCAGCGCACCATTAGCAGAGCTAGAAGGCACACCGCCGACTTTTCTGAGCTGCCTGGGCGGCAGCGCACTTTTGGCTTTTCGCTTCGCTGACTTCCCCTACTTTCTGAGCTGCCTGGGCGGCAGCGCACACATATTGAGCGGCGGCGGCATTGGCGAACAATTTCTGAGCTGCCTGGGCGGCAGCGCACACCAATGGCGGTTGCACCATAGTACGCCGCAATTTCTGAGCTGCCTGGGCGGCAGCGCACCTGCCAGCAGGTGGCGAACGTTTAAGCCTAGCTTTCTGAGCTGCCTGGGCGGCAGCGCACTCCACCAGCGCGGCCAGTTGTTTTTCGACCGTTTTCTGAGCTGCCTGGGCGGCAGCGCACCTCACGCACGAACGCGTTGTCGGGGCCGTTCTTTTCTGAGCTGCCTGGGCGGCAGCGCACTCGGGCGAGCTGTTCGCTGCCTTTCGTATCTTTTTCTGAGCTGCCTGGGCGGCAGCGCACGATCTGATGGGCGAGGAGCCGCTACACCACACTTTCTGAGCTGCCTGGGCGGCAGCGCACGGTGCTAGCGCCGATATGCGGTGCGCTGGGGTTTTCTGAGCTGCCTGGGCGGCAGCGCACGCGCGGCGTTTTTTCCAGTCGCTTTTCGTTGCTTTCTGAGCTGCCTGGGCGGCAGCGCACGTTCGGCAGTCACGACGTTGACCACGCGGCCTTTTCTGAGCTGCCTGGGCGGCAGCGCACCCGCGTAGCCCGTACATCTTGGCGGTATCTTTTTTCTGAGCTGCCTGGGCGGCAGCGCACGTTTTATTTATGAAGCGTTACCCATCGGAACGTTTCTGAGCTGCCTGGGCGGCAGCGCACAGCTTGTGTTGTAGATCCGCGTTATCCTGCATTTTCTGAGCTGCCTGGGCGGCAGCGCACATCGGCGGGGATCAAAGCATCGACATCGAGCATTTCTGAGCTGCCTGGGCGGCAGCGCACTGCCTCAGCCGTCACCACACTGCCACGCTGCTTTTCTGAGCTGCCTGGGCGGCAGCGCACTAAAAACGACGAAGGCTTTGGCGTCGATGAAGATTTCTGAGCTGCCTGGGCGGCAGCGCACTCCTTTTAGGAACTGCCTTTCAATATGCTCATTTTCTGAGCTGCCTGGGCGGCAGCGCACGCTTTGGTTTGCGGGGCTGGTGGGCGGCTATTTTTCTGAGCTGCCTGGGCGGCAGCGCACACGGGTGATAGGCTTATCGGCCACGCCGTTCATTTCTGAGCTGCCTGGGCGGCAGCGCACTGGCCAATCCGTTTGCCGAGCGCGTTCTTTCATTTCTGAGCTGCCTGGGCGGCAGCGCACGGTTGGTCGTTTGCCACCGCTGCACCGTGGACTTTCTGAGCTGCCTGGGCGGCAGCGCACGCGTTTGTGGAGGTTGTGGGTCATCACGGCATTTTCTGAGCTGCCTGGGCGGCAGCGCACCACTACCAACACGGCTCGATTGACGAAACGCATTTCTGAGCTGCCTGGGCGGCAGCGCACCATGGTGGCCTCCTGTAGTGTGTGTATAGCATTTTCTGAGCTGCCTGGGCGGCAGCGCACTAGCGTCTTGCCTTCGCAAACGCTCTGGTGCTTTTCTGAGCTGCCTGGGCGGCAGCGCACGTATCATTGCACGACGCCTGCACGCAACCCGTTTTCTGAGCTGCCTGGGCGGCAGCGCACCGCCTCGTATAGATCCGGCGCAGCGGCGATTATTTCTGAGCTGCCTGGGCGGCAGCGCACGCGTATCGGTTCCAGTAAGCTGCGCGCCGTATTTTCTGAGCTGCCTGGGCGGCAGCGCACGATACAGCCAATCGGAGCTTGCGCGGCGGTGTTTTCTGAGCTGCCTGGGCGGCAGCGCACGTTAGCGGCTCGCCTAGTGTGTACGCCTGCTGTTTCTGAGCTGCCTGGGCGGCAGCGCACATATTGGACGGCGATACGTCGCCCGTCATCATTTTCTGAGCTGCCTGGGCGGCAGCGCACGATGGGTCACCCGGCACAAGCTGAGACGCATATTTCTGAGCTGCCTGGGCGGCAGCGCACTGCACGTTTGCAGACTGCCCACTGGTCAGGTTTTTCTGAGCTGCCTGGGCGGCAGCGCACAACTCCGGATTGCGCCGCCATTAGCGTCAATGTTTCTGAGCTGCCTGGGCGGCAGCGCACGATTCCATAATCTCTTGCGCGTGCTGCACCGTTTTCTGAGCTGCCTGGGCGGCAGCGCACCGCCGCCCATTTCAGCGGTGCCGTTAGTTGATTTTCTGAGCTGCCTGGGCGGCAGCGCACAACGGGCGGCAGATTGGTGCCAAGCGGTGTTTTTTCTGAGCT
Organism: Halomonas sp. KM007; assembly: GCF_050709225.1. Taxonomy (NCBI): domain Bacteria; kingdom Pseudomonadati; phylum Pseudomonadota; class Gammaproteobacteria; order Oceanospirillales; family Halomonadaceae; genus Halomonas; species Halomonas sp. KM007. The sequence continues at coordinate 1,591,415 of NZ_CP136131.1, forward strand.
GCCTGGGCGGCAGCGCACACTAACAAAAACGGCGTTACACTTGGTTTTCATTTCTGAGCTGCCTGGGCGGCAGCGCACCTAATCCAACGGCCACAGGCGTTGAAACGCTATTTCTGAGCTGCCTGGGCGGCAGCGCACGCGGCGTTATTGCCGATATGCGTTTAGTTGATTTTCTGAGCTGCCTGGGCGGCAGCGCACGCGGTGGGCGATGCGGCGTTGCGGCAGGAGTTTTTCTGAGCTGCCTGGGCGGCAGCGCACGTTTAGTTGAGCGTCCAGCGTTGACGGCGGCTTTTCTGAGCTGCCTGGGCGGCAGCGCACGATATGCCTGTCAAGACGGCGCGCGGATGCCATTTCTGAGCTGCCTGGGCGGCAGCGCACCTTGGTGCAACATCGCAGTTTAGCGCTCAACATTTCTGAGCTGCCTGGGCGGCAGCGCACTTAGAGAAAGCCCGCACGCTACAGACCCAGGGTTTCTGAGCTGCCTGGGCGGCAGCGCACCTCATACCCTGCGGTGCGCAGGTCGTTGCCCTTTTCTGAGCTGCCTGGGCGGCAGCGCACGTTCCTGTAGAGCGCCCGTAGGCGCTCAGTTATTTCTGAGCTGCCTGGGCGGCAGCGCACTCGGTGGCGCGTGTCGGAATAGTGGCGTTTTTTTTCTGAGCTGCCTGGGCGGCAGCGCACCACGTCTGTTGCTGGCAAATCATAATCGCCACTTTCTGAGCTGCCTGGGCGGCAGCGCACTCATCGTTATCGGTTTTTCGGCGGGGGCTTCTTTTCTGAGCTGCCTGGGCGGCAGCGCACATGGGGTATCAAAAAAGACACGCTAGGCCACTTTTCTGAGCTGCCTGGGCGGCAGCGCACGGCCTAGCGGCTATCTTGCTTATCTTTCTCTATTTCTGAGCTGCCTGGGCGGCAGCGCACGCGATACTGTTTGGAGTCCGTTTGCGGGCATTTTTCTGAGCTGCCTGGGCGGCAGCGCACGCCGTATTGATAACATCGCCGCAGCGTGTGTATTTCTGAGCTGCCTGGGCGGCAGCGCACCATCTATCGCTCAGGTGACAATGGAGGCACATTTTCTGAGCTGCCTGGGCGGCAGCGCACAATCACCGGGCGGGCATCCTGTTTTAGGTGCTTTTCTGAGCTGCCTGGGCGGCAGCGCACCGGCTTCCGCTTCCTTGCTTTGGCCAATACCGTTTCTGAGCTGCCTGGGCGGCAGCGCACGGTACCCTGAAGCACTACATCCCCTTCAATGCTTTCTGAGCTGCCTGGGCGGCAGCGCACCAGAAACGGTGGCGAAAGCTGCGCCTGCTCTTTTTCTGAGCTGCCTGGGCGGCAGCGCACAGCCACGGCCCGAAGGGCAGGGCAGTGCCCCTTTTCTGAGCTGCCTGGGCGGCAGCGCACATGCGGGGCGCTCGGGTGGCGTCCGCACGTGTTTTCTGAGCTGCCTGGGCGGCAGCGCACCAGCCTGCGCAACGTTCGTGGTCGCGGTGCCTTTTCTGAGCTGCCTGGGCGGCAGCGCACATCAGCACACGATTGAAACGCAGGCGACCGATTTTCTGAGCTGCCTGGGCGGCAGCGCACATGCCTTCGTCAGACACCTCCTCGGATTCTTTTTTCTGAGCTGCCTGGGCGGCAGCGCACCCCATATCGCCAGCAGCCAGTCCGGTGGTGGTTTTCTGAGCTGCCTGGGCGGCAGCGCACGCGTGGCGGCGTTGAGGATGTCGCCAGCCTTTTTTCTGAGCTGCCTGGGCGGCAGCGCACTGGCATTGCTGAAATTAGTGCGTAGCCAGCAGTTTCTGAGCTGCCTGGGCGGCAGCGCACCTAACAGGGGTGCTTACCAACGTAGCGGGAGATTTCTGAGCTGCCTGGGCGGCAGCGCACCAACACCACGCCCCGGTACGCCGGGGCTTTTTTTTCTGAGCTGCCTGGGCGGCAGCGCACAATAAGCCGATGGTGATTAAGGTTGAGGTGTGTTTCTGAGCTGCCTGGGCGGCAGCGCACTAGAGCATATCAAAATTAATGTGCTGATTGTTAAAGAGCTTTCACCAAAAAAAGCGGCATTACCCTTTCAGGAGCAATACCGCTAAGCCATTGATTATTAGCTGCCTATTTTCATGTTAGAAAAAAGGGTCAAAACCAGGGCACGGTGGCGCTGGGGCTCAAGCCGTAATGGCTGAATGAGCCTTCCGATGAAGACGCTGCAGGTTTGCCATGTTCAATAAATAGGCTGAAACGCTGTTGAGTAGATCGACTATTGATCTGCACAAACGGTAGCTCAATTCGTCGAGCCGCCACCTTGGCGTAAATGCTCCTTGCCTCCTCTTCGCTAATGCTGTGCCGTTTGGCATAGCGCTTGGCACGGCTCTCGCTGCCCGTGTTGAACTGCTTCCGCGCCACGTTGATATGCTGAGCACCCGCAGGAACTTCCAACACTTCGCTTACCTGGGTGTGATCCCGCATGCCTGTCAGCCAATCCATACCCATCAGCTGCTTTAGTCGCTCATGGGTGCCATGCAAACGCAAATGGTTGCCTAACGTGCGGGCACGAACACCGTGTTTATGAACTGGAAAGCTCACGCCTAGATCCGTTGCCTGTAGGTCGAATAGCGCTCGATGCAACTTGTTGTAAAGCGCCCCCATCAGCATGGCTTCGGGAAAGTCGGGGTCGGGCCTGAGCCGGATATCAATGTAATAATCCATGGCTTACCCCGCTTCGCCGAACACGCCACCACGGATGAGTGTTGCCATCACAAAGTGCTGGTTTTCCTTGGAAGGCACTTGGTCTTTGATCATCCAGTTATCCAGCAGTGAGTAAAAGTCGGCCTTCTGCTTGGGCTGGCGGTACGCTTTGCCCTGGGTGGTCACTGAACCATAAGGCTCGACAGCAATAGGCCCAAGATCTTCATCGCTTTCATTGGGGTACCAGGTGTCGATGGTACGGATGGCATTACCCAGCTTCTGCGAGTGAATACCGGCAATATCGCTGACGTGGTAAAGCGTTTTGCTTTTGTCGCCTCGGCCTCGGTCAAGAATCAGCTCTTGAGAAGGGAATACTTCTTGACCACTGCCCATGCGGACATAGGCCACCACTTCTAGCAGCAAGTGCTGCTCGCCCGCCAACGCAGCGGCGATGACACCCGCAAGTTCTTTAAGCTCGGCAGTATCCTCGAAAGCACGCAACGAAAGTGACAGCGCATCAAACGTCCACTCTTTGGTGGCTTTGCCTTGAGCCAACTGGCGAACACTCACTTCTACTTGCTCTGCGCCCATGCGGTTGCGCCACAAAAAACGGCCATTGGCGAGGTTATTGGCGTAACGATGCGCCAGTTCGCCGAATCCTTGTGCTTGTTTATATTCGGCAACGGCCTGTTCCAGCTTGGCTTGGTACTCAGCGTTATTACAGGCTGACGGTGTTCCCGCACCAGCCAGTACGCGCAGAGTGAAGCGAGCCACCAGGGTATCTGCATCATGGGGCAACGTGGCTACATCGACGGTTTGTAGATTGGGATTTTCAATCGCGGCATCTAGCTTGGCGGGGTCCTGGTCTTTGGCTTTCAAGCGATTGGAAATCGTGCCGCGCACCGACTTTTCACGCACCTTGACCGGCTGCCATTGCTGTTCTTCTTGCCGCTTATCCCAGTTGCTGGCGTACAGTAGCGCATCGGAAGGGTCGAGCTTGCGTTCGAAGGCGAGGACAGAAGCGGTTTTAAGGGTATCGTTTTTAGCCATGATAAAGCTCCTTGTTTACTGTGCTGAGGTGCGAAGGTGATAGTCGTTATTGAGACGGTAGAGGCCCGCTTCTTCGTCGTTATCAACGTACCAAAGCAGGTCTTCAGGTTGCTTCATACGGTGCGGGCTAACCCACTCACCGATGGAGTAGAGACTTTCGACAAAGCGGAACGGGGTCTTGGTATCGCGGGCGTTGGCGACTTCACCTGGCTGGAAAAGATCTGAAATAGCGCCATAACCGACTGGAATAGGCACCAACCAGCCACGATAGGGACGCTGCGCCTGCCAAACAGGCTTTTCGTTGGGTTTGCCTTCGTTCTCTAGCGTACAAACATGGTTAAGACGAGAGAGGTCTAACCATGCATCCAGTAAACTGGCGTCTGGATTTTGCTGTTGCAGTGTGTGAAGGTGCTCGGTGAGGTAATCATCCCGAAGGGTGAGGGCAAAGCCCGGCAGCCAGCGCCGCTTTAAGCGCGCGAACTGCTTTTGCCGCTCTTCTTCATCGTCATCAAGCGTGACCCATTGAGGACGTTGTTTATGGGTTGGCTCCGCACGGTTAGGGATGACACTGCCTCCGGCAATGCGCATGCCCGCTACAATCTCTCCGATTTTTTTAGCGATATTCTCATGCTCGCTTTCTGTAGCGCCGGTATCAATTGTAAAGATCAGCGTGATATCCAGATGGACACGCCCTTCTTCTACAATCGCTGCCGTACCACCTGTCTTATCCACCGGATTACGCGTCAGGTGAAAGCCACGGATGTAACCACCCTCAGTGGCCTGGGCTTCAAAGTCATGGCAAATAACCCCAACGCGGTCTAACGACACGGGAATACTCGCCTCTACCAGCTTCCGCTCCAGAGCATGCATCAAGCCCACAAATGCACTCATGGCAGGAAAGCCCCAGGTCATGGGGCTGGAAATCGCGTTGGCGTTTTGCACTCGCAGGCGCGGCAGAACCAAAAGGTTTTTTACTTTACTCATCGTCATCACCTCCTGGCAGGTTGGTTAAGTCTTCCATTAGGCTTTCCATCCAGCGGCGATCACGATCAAGCAAGCGTTGGTGGGTCACATCTTTCTCTAGCGCTTTCTTCCAGTGGCGGAATTCCACATCACCCAAAGGCAGCTTTCCGCCTAACGCGGCATTGAGCCAATTAGCGAATCGATGGCGAATATCGTCTGCCCATTCCATGCTGTTTCGCGCTTCACGAAAAGCAATATCACCTTCAGCACGACCGGGGTCTAGCCAATACATTTCTTCTACTGGTAATTCACACTTTTCATCGTCGCTCCACCCCGATGGCAGGCTATGCATCTGCATGGCAAACAGCGCCAGCTCGTCCATCAACATGGCGGTGTAGTCATCGCGCAGGTCGCGGGTGTGCATGTCTGGCGTAGGGTTCGTTTCAAGAAACTGTTTGAGGTCTCTAACCAGCGAGCGCACGTCTGAACGACTGCCAAAGATGCCGGGGTGAGAGAATACCGTCGCGGTTTTCAGCGGCGGACGAATATCTCGAACATTCCAACTGGGTGGCATGGAGGCCAGCAAATAGTTATTGCCACCCCGTTCGCTATTCAGCTGCGAGATATTCTGCGGCTTGGTACCGCCCATTTTCTGTGCAGCCAAGTTGGGGTAGCTGTGCACGGCCTGCCCAGCGTACTTGCTTTCTCGCTTGGCCTTACGTGCCTCTTTGGCCTCTTCGCTAAAGCGATCATGGTTAATGGTTTGGAATACACGGTGCGCCAGCGAAGTGGCGTAAAGCGGTGCGAGCAGATGAAAATTCTCAGCATCATTTTCCAGGTCTGCTGCATCCTCCCCCACCAGCCAATAGAGCTGTTTGCCTCGGGTATGTGAGGCATGCTCTCCACGCGGTTCGGTAATCGCCGCAAAGGCTTTGATCCATGCTTGAGCCTGCTCAGGATTGGCGCTTAACGCCTTTGCCAGCTCAGAGTCGTTTTCCAGCACCCGCTCAAGCAGTGACTTTCCTTCGAATTGCAGCTTCAAGAACTTATAAACATCCAGGGCGGCAGCGTTCCCCACCACATCGCCCGCAAAATCAGTGGATAGCGTGTGGCTGCCAACCAGAGAATGGTTATTTAGCGATTCAGGTGGGGCGTAAAGATTGGAGCCTTTGGCATCCGGGTGAATCGGCTTGAGAGAATGGGTGACGACTTGCAGTTGACCAACGCGCCTGGCTGCATCGTTGATCCAGGTATCGAATTGAAACTGCTCAACCAGCGCTTGGTATTTTGGATCGTCGGGGGATAGCTTTTCTGCCTTGGTATCGAAGCGCTCCTTCAGAAAGCGCTGGATTACCAATTTGAGTCCTTGCCCCTCACTTTCGGTACTTTCAAGCATAAATTCCCCCTCTAATCATATTTTTACACTGTAGCCTGAACAGCTCTGACAACTACAAACCAGTAAGCCCTTCTACACAGCAAAAAATCGCGAGCACAAGAAACATCCTACTATCGCACGCTTATAAAATCAAAAAGGCTTGACTACCTGCTCCAAGGCTCCTAACCTTCATTTCTGACTGCCGAGAAGGTAGCTCAGCAATACTATCGCACGCCTTATATTTGCATTTGGCAATGTCCTGCCGAACAGGCAGCAGACTCATCATGGCAGCGTGACATACATCCAATACAGTACTATTATTAGTACTACTATTTGAGAGCGCTTATGGCAAAGCTTGATAAGCTTCTGGATAAAGCACGTCGACAGCCTCAAAGCATGAGCTTCGACGAATTGGCCTATTTATGCGATCACTACTTTGGCCCTCCTCGCCAGCAAAAAACCAGCCATCGAGTGTACAAAACACCTTGGCCCCGCGACCCTCGCGTTAATATTCAGCGAGGGAAAAATGGAGAAGCCAAGGCTTATCAGGTACGCCAAGCGCTCGCTGCCATTGATAAATTATCGTCATCAGCATGACGATGGGAGTCGCACCATGGTGAACCATACCCATTACACCTACCGCATCCGCTGGTCCGAAGAAGATGACCAATTCGTTGGTTTATGCGCCGAACTACCCAGCCTCTCCTGGCTTGCAGATACTCACCAAGAAGCGCTGGAAGGTATTCTGTCTCTGGTGGCCGACGTAGTGGCCGACATGGAGGCCGAAGGAGAAACACCACCGCTCCCACTGTCTGAACGCCACTACTCTGGTCGTTTTAATGTGCGCATTCCCCCAGAAAAACACCGCGAGCTTGCGATCAAGGCAGCAGAGGAAAATATCAGCCTCAACCGCTTAATCAGTGATCGGCTCGCGAACGTATAGCTAGTTACTCCGCCAAAACCCCAACACAGGGTGATACCCCCATCGCTGATTTCTAGCCGAAGCTGTTACCGTGCCGAAGGTACGGGCGGCGCGATCCAGGGAGATATCCAGGTCTTCCGCCAAGTCGGCCAGGGCTGTTAAATAGTCGGTTGCACCCCAGGGCTGTATCCGCTCGCCCTGCTCTTTTTCTAGCGCTACCCGCACCAGCAGGCTCTCTTCCACCGGCACGTAGAGCTTTTCGCCTCGCCTTGCGCCATCGTCTACGCGGTGGAGTGTCCAGGTTTCACCGCCCTCATCGGGCAGCAGCGCTAGCGTGGTTTCAGATTCGAGCTGTTTGCGAAAGGGGTCGCGCTGTATCAATACACCCGTCAAATGCAGTTGCGGCATCACATGCCAGCTGTAGGCTCCTAACGGCGGTGGTTTGGGCGTTTTGCCAATTCGTAGCTCTTTTTTGGTCAATGGCTCGGCGGGCTGCTCGATCATCAGTTGATGTAGCCGCTCATGCTCCAGGTCGACAAGACTATCTTTGGCGCGCAGCACTTCCCGCGCCAGCACGCGGGGGCGGGCATCGATCACCTGGTACTCATCTTGCGTTAACAGCTCACTAAGCGAGTGGCTACTTAGCCGCCATTGCAGATCTGTTTCAAAGCCGGGTTTGTGGAAAGCGGGTTTTCCAGGCTGCTCTAAATGTTTGAGGTTGGTATCGAGCAGCAAAATATTGGGCGAATCACACGCCTGCTCGCGGTGTCGTCGAACACGGCCAGCCAACTGGATAATCGAGCGCATGGACGATGGTTCGACAATGGCCCAGTCGTAGTCGTGGTCGCGCCCCACCTCAGTGACTGGCGAGCCTAGAACGATAAACAGATGGTCTTGCTCTTCGCTGCCATCCAGAAGGTGACGAATATCCGGCTGCTGAAAAACGCGATCTGGTTCAGCCCGTTGCAGCGTTTTGTCTAACCGGCGCTCAATTTCTGAGCGCATGACCAACGGGTGACGAGAGTGGTAAACGCAGAGGTGAATGCGAACACCCTCCGGCGCGCCCTGTTGAAACAGCGCTTTGGCAACATCCACCAAGGGATCAATATTAGCCATGCGAACCAAGCCAAAGCTGACGCGCTTGTCCGAGTGTGGGTCAACGGAATGATGCTGCTGGTGGAGTGCTAGCGCATTTTGACGCAGCAGGGTCGCAATCGTTGGCCTTACCTCTTCAGGGCGTTTGCTCAACGGCGGTAACGCTAAAATATCTGCACGGCGGCGTACTGGGCTTTTGGCCAAACGTTCTAAGCGGCGCTTGGCAAAAGCGTTGTGTGCGGCCTTGAAGGTCTCGCTACTGGCGCAGTTTTCATGCTGGCGGTCATGCTCGTCGAACCAGGCACAGCAAATATCCACCGCCAAGCCTGGTTCGCCTCGATGGCGTTGAAAAGCTTCACGACCGCTTCGGTAGGCTTCATACAACCCTTCAACCAGCGCAGGCGGCAAGGTGGCCGATGAAAGCAGCACCCGTGAACCTAGCAGCCCAGCCCAATTGACTAATCGGGTAAGCGCCGGCAAGTCGTTGATATCGAAATCGTCTATTTCATCGAGCACCAGATCGCTGCTCATCAGGCGCAGCATGGGCACGATCTGACGTCCACCCCGAATGCTCTCGGTGGCTGGCACTAGGTGGTCAACGGTACATACCAAAATGGGCGCAGCGATCAGCGCGCGAGTGCCCGACTCATCGCTCAAGCGGCGCAGCACCGGGTGATTATCAAAATTACCGTCGAACACCACGTGAGCATCTTCTTCGATCAACGCCTGTTGCGACGCCGAGCCTCGGGCTTCAGCCTGTTGCTCATAGTGTTCGAATAGGGCTTTATTGGCACTTCCCCCTACGCGTACGGCGAGTTCGTCTTCCCCTAAATTCAAGCGATCTCGTAAAGCCTGGCCAGTTTGAAGCGTCAGGGTGCGTAGCCCCAGCGCAATGCTAAACCGCGCGCCCTGCTGAGGGTCAGCCAACGCATACATGATGCGCCCATTGGCGAGGGTTTTACCGCACCCGGTGGACGCCATGTTAATGCCAAAAAATCCTTGGCGCTGGCTGCGCTCCCTTAGCGACTGGGCAAGGTCAAACGCTTTATCTTGCCAGCGAAAACGTGGGTGGCTACTGCGCTTACGGAACCCTTTGTGGCGCGCTAAACGGGGTAAGTGGCTGTCGACGCTGGGTAGCGCGCGAGCAACCGCCGCCGCATGTTTCTCAACCCCCAGAATATGCTCATCCAATGGCTGGTTGGGCTTGCCAGTTTTGCGCACGGTATTGGCAATTAACGGGTAGCTGGGCTCGCCGCGCACGCGATGCTGGAGGTCTTCAAGGCTTGAGTAGTGGTGGTCGGCCAACATCAAGCTAAGCCGTGCCAAGTGCATGACATAGCGGCTTTCCAACCAGTGGCAACCATTGGGCAGCCGTGCCTGTAATCGCATGGCAAGCTTTGAGGCACGCTCACGCCAACGTGGCGTACTAACAGGCAACCCGCCCTTGAACTGCCAGTAGGGCGTAATGCGTTTAGGGTCCTGGGTCTCGGGAAGCTCGTTCCATTCGGCATGAATAGAAGCAAACAGCCCGCCTAGTTGCTCTGATTGAAGTGGCGTATTTCCTCTGCCCCAGCGCCGTTCAGCCTCGCCATCGCGTTCCGGTGGCTTTAACGGTAGCCGATGGTGGCTAAGCACTAGCCAACCCAGCGCAGCCGCCAACGGGGGTAAACGGCTAAATACCGCAGAGGCGGGTGTATCTATCCCGTCACGCTCTAATCCACCCAGCCAGTCTTGCTCTTGATAACTGCCTTCAGCCAAGCGCGCCAACCAGGAGGCATCGTCATCACTTCCCACGAATGCCTGGAACAGACGTAGGGATATCCACTCATGGCGGTATAAATTACGCCCTTCCAACTTGCCCTTGAGCCGCTGCTGAAAGGCATCACAGGCTTTCCCCAAATCATGCAGCAACGCAGCCAGCGCGGTGAGCAGGAGAATATCTTCGCCGTTGTGCCAATCATTTTCATCGCGGCGTCGCAGGATATCTCGGGCGGTGGTGTTGGTCGGTACGGCGCCATTGAGATTGAACTGGGCAGCATCCCCCACCACCCACATCAACTCACTGTGGTCGTGGCCACGAATCCAGTGGCAGGCAACAGCGGTATTCTTGCGGGCGGTTTTGCGCAGCAGCTTACGCAGCGTATCCAGCCCGGCCTGGGTAATCGGCGTTTGCCACGTGCGGTCGCCCCGGCGTTCGGCAAACTGGTCGAGAATTCGGCGCGTTTCTTTCAGGGCATTTTTATTGCACTGGGAAATCAGCAGCACGTTCATGAATCGCCGTTCCCCAGTTCTTGCCCCAGCGCCTGGGCGACTTCCTTGAGCGTATCGATCATGAAGTCGAGGGATTCGGTGCGGGTCAAGCGTTCGATGCAGGCTTGGCGGAACTCCTGCTCTTCATCGCCGCGCATGGCGGAAATGAACGCTTGGGGCAGAATCACCGCGTCTTTCACCAGATCCGCCACATCGAACACTAGCCCACCTCGGCGGGTTTTACCGTGGAGTACCGCCAGGCCGTGGGGAATGCCCAATACCCAAGTGGCGGTCGCCGCCAAGCCATAGGCCAGGTAGTTGCCATGATCGAGAAAACGGTTGGCGGGGTCGGTACCCGCGCCGCGCTTGGCGCGGGTGAAGTCGCCGTAATCAACGGCGTTCACCGCTAGCTTGAACAGCGTTTTGGTTAATCGCGCTTCCAGGGTGAGCAGGTCAACCGTGCTGGGGGCTTGCTTGATGGCTTCGCGATGATGGGTGAGTGCGCTGTGCAGGTGATCGGTGGCAATAGTAAAGCCTGCGTCTTTCATCACTCGGCTTGTCCACAGCGCTTCGATACGGGCCAAGCGCGCCTGCTGAAAGGCGCGCGCAGCATCCAGGCGTTTGGCATCATCAAACCAGAAGCGTACCCAGTATTGGAGATACTCCGTGGGCCGGTACTCGCTTTGTGGCGTCAGCCAGGCAACGTCCACATCCACTTCATTGGCGGCAAACAGCGGTGTGCCACCGCCACCACAAAACCCGACCAGTACGCCTGCCTTGGCGAGTTCGCGCATGGCCGCTTGGGTAATCGAGGTGCCTGTGCCCAGCAGTATCGAGGTGGTATTGGCAATGGGAATATTCCAGTAGCGCGACTTGCTACCTTCATCGGTGACGTACTCTACCCGCCCACCGTTCACCAACACTCGGCAGTGCTGGAGGTAGTACAGGTTCGCACGCTTGGAGTGCAGGATGGTTTTAAGATCAGAAGGTGAAAAGTCATCCATGGCGGCTCTCCTATTGTTCTTGCCACCATCTAAGCACTCTTCGCCCTGAAACACCATTGATCCTCATCACGCTTTGCCTACCCACTTTCCACGCTCATGGCATCTTTCCGCCGTGCTACGCTTAGCACTATCGTTTCGGTGACTCAGGTGTTTGGCCATGCAATTACGGCAACGTGTACAGAAGATGTTAGCGGCGGATGACCGTTTCGATGCGCGTATTGGCGTGGTGAAGTCGGCGCTGGCGCTGGCGGGGACGCTCACCGATCGCCAGCCACATCGGGCGGCGCTGGCAGAGTATGAGCGGCTGAAGGCCCAGGGCGAGCTGAGCGGGGTGCAGGCGTTGGGCCTGGTCAGGGCCGCATGAGCGCGTAGAATATGCGGCTCTTTTTTTTGCTTCTCTATTCGTTATGTTATAACTTATTTATTCGATAGCGAGGACGCTCGATGAGTGAGCATATGCATCGCCATAACAAGGAAGGCCCTTGTCATTTTTCGCTGATGTCGTTGTCGGCCACCAAACGGCTGGGGTTGGTTGCCCTTCCCCTGCTGGCGTTGTGGGGGCTGGTGGCGTGGGCAGGCGGGTGGCCGCTATGAGTGAGCGTTCCTCTTCTCGCCTGCAACTGCACGACCTGCACCTGGCACAGGGTGGTCGCACCGTGCTGGAGCATGTGGACGGCGACATCAAGCGCGGCGCGATCACCGCGCTCATTGGTGCGAACGGTGCCGGTAAAAGCACGCTGATTCAGGCCATTATGGGTGAGCTTCGGCCGATTAGCGGCAAGGTGGTATGCACGGTGGATAAAGCGCGCCGTGCCTGGCTGCCCCAGCAGCTGGCGTTAGACCTCACCTTCCCCATGAGCGTGGAAGAGCTGGTGATGACCGGCAGTTGGCCAAGCCATGGGGCCATGAAAGGTTACTGCGCGGCGCACTACCGCAAGGGTCGCGAGATCATGGCGCGGCTGGGCATCTCCCATTTGGCACATCGGCCACTGGGCGAGCTGTCCGGCGGCCAGCGCCAGCGGGCACTGATTGGCCGCACGCTGATGCAGGAAGCCGAGCTGCTGCTGCTGGATGAGCCGTTCGCCAACGTGGACAGCGACACGGTGGATATCTTGATCCGTATCCTGCGCCAGATGGCCGATGAAGGCGTGACGATCATCATCGTGCTGCACGACATGGACCACCTGCGCCGCCTGGCCGATGAGGTGCTGATGCTGAGCGGCGGCCATGGCCGCTGGGTGGCACCGAGTGCCTTGCACACGCATCACGCCCCCGCCCAGGTGGTGCCCTTCTCGTTGGGAGGTCGTCATGCTGGCACTGCTTGACGCGTGGTTTATCGCGCCGTTCGACTACGGCTTCATGCGCCGCGCCGTGGTGGGTGGGCTGGCACTCTCCTTGGCTGCGCCGCCGCTGGGTGTGTTTCTGGTGCTGCGCGGCATGAGCCTGATTGGCGATGCCATGGCCCATGCCATTTTGCCGGGGGTGGCGCTGGGCTTCTTGCTGGCGGGGTTTTCGCTGCCGGTGATGAGTGTGGGCGGCGTGCTGTTCGGGCTGATGGTGGCGCTACTGGCCGGGGCCGTTTCCAAAATGGGCGGCCAGCGGGAAGACGCAGCCATGGCGAGCTTTTTCATCATTTCGTTGGCGGCGGGCGTCATGTTGATTTCCATGGGCGGCAGCAGCGTGGATTTAACCCACGTGCTGTTTGGCTCCATTCTGGCCATCAACTCGACCGCCCTGCTACTGATTGCCGGTATCAGCACGCTCATCGTGGTCACGCTGGCGGTGATTTTCCGCTCGCTGGTGGTGGAGTGCCTGGACCCGCTGTTCTTGCGCGGCCAAAGCCACCGCAGTGGCTGGGTGCATAGCGTGTTTCTGGGGCTGCTGGTGCTGAACCTGACGGCGGGCTTCCAAACCCTGGGCACGCTGATGGCCGTGGGGCTGATGATGCTGCCCGCCACGGCGGCCCGGTTCTGGAGCAAGCGGCTGGAAGGGTTGATCGGCATCGCGGTGGTGCTGGCCATGGTGTCGAGCACTGGCGGGCTGCTGCTGTCGTTCCATTTTGATACCCCTTCGGGGCCAAGCATTATCCTGCTCGCAGGGGTGGCTTACTTGTTGTCAGCGCTGTTTGGCCGCTATCACAGCTTAGCGGCCAAGCTGCGACGCAAGACCACGCCACTCGCCCTGGAGCAGACATCCTGATCATTCACTAAAGGAGTTTGTCATGTCCCTTTCCCATACGTCCCGCTGGCTGGTAGGCGTTTCCGCCATGCTGGCCCTGCCTGCCGCCATCGCCAATGAGCGTGTGCAGGTGGTCACCAGCTTCTCGATTCTGGCCGATATGGTCGAGAACGTGGGCGGCGAGCATGTCGAGGTCACTTCCCTGGTCGGCCCTGACGGCGATGCACACGTCTACTCGCCGCGCCCAGGTGATGCGCGTGCGCTGGCCGAGGCCGATCTGGTGGTCTTCAACGGCCTGCTGTTCGAAGGCTGGATGGAGCGACTGATCGACTCCAGCGACTATCAAGGCCCGGTGGTCACCACGACGGATGGCATCAACGCCCTGGCTTACGCGGGCCATGACGATCATGGGCATGACGATCACGACCATGGGCATGATCACGGGCATAGCCATGGTCATGGACATAACCACGGCCATGATCATGGACACAGCCACGATCACGGGCACGATGCTCATGAACATGGTCATGGTCATGATGACCATGAGCACGGCGACGATGATCCCCATGCCTGGCAGGACATGACCCAGGCGCGGGTCTACGTCGAGAACATCCGCGACGGTTTGATGGAAGTCGATGCGGACAACGCCGAGCAGTACCAAGCCAATGCCGATCGCTACCTGGCTGAAATGGCGGAGCTGGATGCCGAGATTCGTGCGCTGATCAGTGAGATCCCGGCTTCCGCCAGCGTCATCACCGGCCACGACTCCTTTGGTTACTTCTCCCGTGCCTATGGGGTCAACTTCCTGTCGCCGGTGGGGCTCTCTACCGAAGCAGATCCCAGCGGCGCCAGCATGGCAGCGCTGGTGGACGTGATCGAGCAGGAGAATGTTCAGGCGCTGTTCCACGAGAACATGACCAACCAGTCCATTATCGTGCAACTGGCCGAAGAAACCGGCCTGCCCATTGCAGGCACGCTTTACGCGGATGCGCTGGCCAGTGAGGGCGATGCCAGCACTTACCTGGGCATGATGCGCCACAACGCCACGGTGCTGCACGCCGCCCTGGCCGAACCGGGCCACGATGATCATGGTCATGGCGACCACGACCATGACCATGACCATGACCATGACCATGACCATGACCATGACCATGGTGATCATGGTCATCGTCACTGATCATTGAGGTCAACGGCTGCTTACCGCTCAGTCTCACGCAGGTTGATCGTGGTGAGCAGCCACTGTCTGAAAGACGCCATGGCATGGGTTTCTGCCCGCGCTTGCAGGCGTGTCAGCCAGTACCCCCCTAGACTGACAGTGGTGTCGAAAGGCTGCACCAGCGCACCACTGCTCAGCTGCCGAGAAAACATCAACGGTGGCGCCAATGCCACGCCCACCCCTTGAAGCGCGGCTTCCACCATGGCAATGGAAGAGTCGAAGACGATGCTCTGGGTCGTGGGAAGGCTACGAGGCAATCCGGCGGCCAACAACCACTCGGCCCACTCATCGGCACGATACGAACGCAGCCAGGTTTCATGCAACACATCGGCTGGCGTGTCGAGCCGTGCAGCAATATCCGGAGCACACAGCACAGAAAGCGATGCAGGCAGTAGTGGCTGAGCCGCCGTGCCATGCCAGGCGCCCGTGCCAAAGCGAATCGCAAAATCGAGACCTTCAGCGGCTAAATCGGCACGATTGTTGTGGGTGGAGAGCCGTAAATCGACGAACGGATACGCGTCATGAAAGTCTGCCAGCCGTGGCAGCAGCCAACCCACGGCAAACGTACCCACCACACCCACGTTCAAGACCTCACGATGACGGCTTTCGCCTAACCGCTCCAACGTATGCGACATCTGATCGAACGCATTCTTCAGCACAGGCAACAGCAGCTCGCCTTCCTGAGTCAGCATTAGCCCTCGGGGCAAACGTGTGAATAGCGGCACCTTCAATAGCCCTTCCAGGCGCTTGACCTGATGGCTCACGGCCGCCTGTGTCACGTGCAGCTCTTCTGCTGCACGCGTGAAGCTCAAGTGTCTGGCCGATGCCTCAAAGGCCCGCAGAGCCTTTAACGGCAAATAGGAACGCACTGCGCCACCCCCAAATTTTTCTAATAGCTCATGCAAAATCTTGCCATTTGTGGAGACCCACCGCGCTCTTTATTTTAGTCACCCGTGGCTTTTGTATCGACCAGAGCTGCCTTCCACCGACATGACTCATCGCAACAGGAGTTTTGCATGCGCACGCCGTTTTCAGCACGCCGCTGTCTTCTCATGGCCTCCTCCTTACTTTTCAGCGGGGCAGCCTGGGCGCTCGAAGAGCCTCACGAGGCCGATCTTCAAGCGTTGCTAGACAGCACGATCACCCCGCTGATGGAACAGTATCGTATCCCCGGCATGGCCGTCGCGCTCAGCATTCAGGGGCAGCCGTATTACTTTAATTATGGGCTTGCAAACCTGGAGACGGAGGAACCGGTCACGGATGAGACGCTTTTCGAACTAGGCTCCATCAGCAAGGTTTTCACGGCTGCCCTGGCGGGCTACGCGCAGGCCAGCGGTGCCCTTTCCCTCTCTGACCCCGCCAGCGGCTACTGGCCAGCCCTTGAAGGCAGTGCCTTCGATGAGATCACCCTGCTGGAACTGGGCACCTACACGGCAGGCGAGCTTCCGCTGCAGTTTCCGGACTCGGTGCAATCAGAAGAGCAAATGATCGATTACTATCGCCAATGGCAACCCGAATCGGCTCCAGGGGCACAACGTCTGTATTCCAATCCGAGCATCGGTTTGCTGGGCTATCTCACCGCGCAACGTTTGGGCAGCCCTTTCGAGACGCTGATGGAAGAAGCGCTGTTCATACCGCTCGGGCTCGAACACACCCATTTTCAAGTGCCCGACGCGCAACGGGCACATTATGCCTATGGCTACTCGAAGGAGGATGAGCCCATTCGGGTGAACCCAGGCGTGCTGGATGCCCAGGCCTACGGGCTGAAAGCCAATGCCGCCGACGTGCTGACCTTTCTGGAAGCGAACATGCGAGACCCGGCCAATGCCAGCGGCACGACGGAACGGCTGGATGACGCCTTGGCAACGACACGCACAGGCTACTTCGACGTTGGCCCCATGACCCAGGGCCTGGGCTGGGAGCATTATCACTACCCGGTGACCCTGGAGACACTGCTGGAAGGCAATTCGCTCGAGATGATTTTAGCGCCCAACCCGGCACATCGCCTCACGCCACCGCAAGCCCCTCGGCAAGCGGCCTACTACAACAAGACGGGCTCAACCAATGGCTTCGGCGGCTATGTGGTCTTCGTGCCCAGCGAGCAGATCGCCATGGTGATGCTGGCAAACCGCAACTACCCCAATCAGGCGCGTATCGAGACGGCTCACCATATTCTCAGTGCGCTGACCGACTCCCCATAATGAAAAAACCGCCGCTTTCGAGCGGCGGTTTGTTTGCAAATGACGAGGTCAAGCATGAGGGAAGATTGCGTTTTGCAGCGCTGATAAAGGAGACTAGCCCCTCTCCCTGCTCATCTCACTCATTGCAAAGAGCCAAGCCCATGCGCCTGAACGCCGATTTTAGCCACTTTGCCTGTATGACGCCGGAGCAGTATCACTGGGTCGCGTCGCCCAGTGCAGGCGTGGAACGTATGATGCTGGACCGTATTGGCGAGGAAGTCGCCCGCGCCACCAGCCTGGTACGTTACGCGCCGCACAGCCAGTTCAGCCATCATACCCATGGCGGCGGTGAAGAGATTCTGGTGCTGGAGGGCGTATTTGCCGACGAACATGGCCGCTACCCTGCGGGCAGCTACCTGCGCAATCCCATTGGCACTGGCCATACGCCCCATATTGGCGAAGAGGGTGCGCTGATTCTGGTGAAGCTGCATCAATTCGATGACAACGACCTGCTGCAGCTGGCCATTCCTGCCCACCGCCTGCCCTGGCAGCCCGACCGGCGGCCAGGCATCGGCTACAAGATGCTGCACACCTACGCGCAGGAGCGGGTCAGCCTGGAACGCTGGGAGCATGAGGTGACCATCGACTACCCTGCGCTACCGGGCGGGCTGGAACTGCTGGTACTGGAAGGCTCGCTCTACGAGGCGGGCAACGAATACCCGCAGGGCAGCTGGTGCCGCTACCCACCTGGGGCCACCCCATCGCTGCGGGCCGGTGAGCACGGCGTCATGATGTACATGAAACGCGGGCACCTGACGGATGCGGTGTGCCAGACTAACGCGCCAGCCCAATGAACGGCAGCAGGGTCAGCAGCGCGATCAGGATCACGGCGACCATCACCAGCGCGATCTGAATCGGCTGCTCCCGTAAACGCCGCCCCCAGGTCGGCGCTTCGTTGCGGGCCAGCGCTTCCTGGTGGGCCTTTCGCACGCTGGCCTGGCGTTCGACCTGGTACTGCGCCAGCAGCGCCTCGGCGTCGTCTCGCTGGGCCGGGTTGCGCAGCCAGATGGCATCGACCCCCAGGCGGAAAAACCCCGCCTGGGTTTCATACACGTCGAAGCCGTGTTCATCCAGCAGTTGGCGCACTTCCATGGCCTCTTCATCGGTCACGTGGCGCAACCGGAACAGCAAATGTGCCATGTTAGCCGCCCAATGCCGCCATGCGATCCGCCTGAATCACTTCGATCCAGTAGCCATCCGCGTCCTTGACGAAAATGACGTCTTTCATCTTGCCCTGGTCGGCACGCTTCACGAAGGTGACATCGTGCTCGTCGAACCAGGCCTGGGCGGCCTCCAGGTCCGGCACGCTGAAGCAGATGTGGCCAAACCCCTGGGGCTCGGCATTGCCGTCGTGGTAGGCAAAGTCCTGCTCGGTTTCGGTGCCCCAGTTGTGGGTCAGTTCCAGCAGGCCCTTCTGGCTGAAAGTCCAGGCGGTGCGAGCGTTCTGGTCCTCCGGCACCTGGTCGTCGGCTTCCACGTTGGCCAGAAAATAGAGCGAGAACTGCATTTCTTCGAAATCCAGCCGCCGCAGCACCTGCATGCCAAATACGCGGGAATAGAACGCCAGCGCGCGCTCCGGGTCCTTGACCCGCAGCATGGTGTGATTCAACCGAAACCCTTGGGTCTGGGGAGCCGCAGGGGCAACACCGGGATGCTGTTCACCTGAAAACGACATGACTTTCTCCTGTTGCTGCGTGATGTATCTGGCAATTGGTGCCCAAGTAGGCACTTTGGTACGTAAATACTTTGACGAAGCCCATACCATGTACAAGGCTTTAGGCTGCTGCTAACGCGAACCCCATCGAATCCGCCGTTACCGCCCCTTGGGTCATGTATGAGGGCGGCGCTGCGATAATTCTAGCCCCTGCCTGAGGAGGCCGCATGTCACGTGATCTCAATGTACTGGGTGAGCCGCTCACCCCCTGCTGTCACTCGCCCAAGACGGGGTTTTATCGTGATGGCTTTTGCCGGGTCGGCACCGACGATGTGGGCATTCATTCGGTATGTGCCATGGTCACCGAGGAGTTCCTGGCGTTTTCCCGCGCGCAGGGCAATGACCTGGTCACCCCGCGCCCCGAGTACGGCTTTCCTGGCCTGCGGCCCGGTGATCGCTGGTGCCTGTGTGCCCACCGTTGGGCAGAAGCCGCAGAGGTCGGTCTGGCCCCGCCGGTGATTCTGTCAGGCACCAATGCACGCACGCTGGACATCATTCCGCTGATCAAACTACAGCAACACGCCCTGGATGCAGTGCACTAGGCCTGCCAGCGCGCGGGGCGCTTCCCCAGGCATTGGTCGTAGTGGATTTTCTATGCAACTCTTCTACACTACTGTCTCTACAGCTGTACATTCAGCGTATCGTTAGCCTGGGAGTGTGTCATGACCGACATTGAAATGACGCTAGATGATCGCCTGACGTTGAAGCAGTTGGCCAACGCGCTACAGAACGGCTTTTCCCCCATCGTGGAGGTCGTCTCGATGGATGGCATCTACAAGGTCCGCTTTCATCATGCCCACGGCGTCTCGGACCTGAGCAATGCACAGGGGCAAGTCAGCACGTTTCTGGGCACCGGAGAAATCCGCGACACCCTCGGGCAACTGGGGCTGACCCACGGCGTATTGACCTGTTCCGACCAGTGTGGCGACGAGATGATCGGCGTCTCGGGCAGCGCCATGACGCCCGATGAAATGCTGACCTACGGCACACGCATCGCGTTTCGCTGATCTTTCCGCACCATTGGCTTTACACATCCCGCCTGGCCGAGGATAGTACGCCTACGACAGGGGCGCCGCGACGCGGCTGAGAAGCACCCTTTGAACCTGAACCGGATAGCACCGGCGTAGGGAGTCGTGGTGCTTCCATTCACCACCTCCCTGCCGGGAGGAAGTCATGACCCTACCCAGCCCACGCGAGACGCTGCTCGCGCTGCGTGACCAGACCCCGCTGGTTCACTGCATCACCAACTACGTTGCCATGAACAGTACCGCCAACCTGCTGCTGGCCGCCGGGGCCTCCCCCGCCATGCTGCATGCCCAGGAAGAAGTGGCGGAATTTACCGCCATCGCGGGAGCGCTCTCGATCAACATCGGTACGCTCTCTACCCCTTGGGCCGAAGCCATGCAGCTGGCCGCCCAATCAGCCCAGGCCCACGCGGTGCCCTGGGTGCTGGACCCGGTTGCCGTGGGCGCTACGCGGCTGCGCCAGCAAACCTGCCTGTCTCTGCTGGCTTACCAGCCCAGTGTGATTCGTGCCAATGCCTCGGAAATCATGGCGCTGAGCGGCCTTGCCCACCAGGGCCGGGGCGTGGATGCCACGGTCAGCACCGACGATGCCACCCAAGCGGCCATCACCCTGGCGCGTCGGTATCACTGTGTCGTCGCCATGACCGGGGCCACCGATATCGTCACCGATGGCCAGTCGCTGTATCGTTTGACCGGCGGCCACCCGCTGATGCCACGGGTAACCACCCTGGGCTGCGGGCTCAGCGCGCTGGTCGCCGGTTTCGTGGCGGCCAACCGTCACGCCCCGCTGGCCGCCACGCTCGGCGCCCTGACCTACTTTAATCTGGCAGGCAGCCACGCCGGGCAGCAGGCCGAAGGGCCGGGCAGTTTCTATGTGGCGCTGCTGGATACCCTGTACTCGCTCACGGCAGATGACCTGCCTGCACTACCTCACTCGGAGACCCTACATGTCGGTTGATCTTACGCTCTACCTGGTCACGGATGCTCAGCTATGCGCCTCCACGGGCCTGGAACGTACCGTGGAAGCCGCCGTGGCAGGAGGCGTCACGCTGGTCCAGCTACGCGACAAGCAGGCCAGCGACGAGGCCATGATTGCCCAGGCCAAGCGTCTCAAGGAAGTGCTGGCAGGTAGCGGAGTGCCGCTGATCATCAATGACCGGCTGAACGTGGCGCACGCCAGCGGTGCCGACGGCTTGCACGTTGGCCAGAGCGATACGGACGTGATGCAGGCCCGCCAGGTACTGGGCGAGCAGGCGATCATCGGGCTCTCCATCAATACTCTGGAACAGTTGCAGCGTGCCCCCGTGGCGCTGCTGGATTACGTGGGGCTGGGGCCTGTGTTTGCCACCGGGAGCAAGCAGGACCACGCGCAGCCCATCGGTTTTACCGGGCTGGCCCAACTGGCCAGTGCCTGTCCGCTGCCCAGCGTGGCCATCGGTGGCTTGAAAGCCGAGCACGCCGCCCAGGTGAAAGCCGCCGGTGCCCACGGGCTCGCGGTGATCTCGGCCATTTGCGGCCATCCTGACCCACGTCAGGCGGCCCAGGCGTTCTTCAGGTCATGACCCAGTTCGACCAGCTGACAGCCTTCGTCAAGGTGGCCGAGTTGGGCAGTTACACGCGGGCGGCGGAGGCCCTGGACCTCTCGCGCACCTTGCTATCGCGCCGGGTCATGGCGCTCGAGGAATCGCTGGGCGCGCGGCTGATACAGCGCACCACCCGGCGGCTGCACCTGACGGAAGCAGGCGAGCGCTATCTGGCCCGCGCACAGGCGATCCTGCTGGCTCTGGAGGAGGCTGCCAATGAAGTGGGTAGCGGCCTTCAAAGCGTGAGCGGACGACTGCGCATCAACGGGCCCATGAGCTTTGGCACTCGCTACCTGGCTCCCGAGGTGGCTCGCTTCATGCGGGATCATCCCCACCTGGAGGTGCGCCTGGACCTCAATGACCGCCGTGTAGACCTGCTCGAAGAGGGATACGACCTGGCCATTCGCATTGGCAGCCTGCCGGATTCCAGCCTGGTGGCCAAGCGCCTGGCACGCTGCCAGATGGTGTTCTGCGCCTCTCCTGACTACCTGGCACAGCACGGCACTCCCACCCGCCTGGAGGCGCTGGCCGACCATCGTTGCCTACGCTATCGCAGCGGCCAGAACAGCGGCGACTGGCGCGTGGGGCAGCAGTGGTTGAGTGTCGACGGACCGCTGGAGAGCAATAACGGCGATATGCTGACCCATGCCGCGGAAGCCGGGCTAGGTATCGCCCATCAGCCCAGCTTCCTGGTGACCGAAAGCATCGCCCAGGGCCGCCTGGTGCCGCTATTGCAGGAGATACCTCCCACGTACCTGGACATCCACGCGCTCTATCCTGCCCGGCAGTTTTTGCCTGCCAAAGTGGCACGCCTGATCGACCAGTTGACGGTTGCCTGGGGCGACCCACCCGCCTGGGAGAAGGCGCTGGGATTGTCGCGCCCAGCGCAACAGTGAAGTGCCAAAAGCAGGGATTATCCAGACAGGCAGTCGTCGTAAAGTGGCGTCATCGCATCCAGAGGGGATGCCGACGACCACGAGAGAACACCATGACGACGACACTGACGACTCAAGCATCACACCTGCATGCCACTGCCCTGCTGCGCATCAGCCTGGGTATCATGACCCTGGCCCACGGGCTGTTGAAAGTATTCGTGTTCACCCTGCCTGGAACGGTCGGCTATTTTGAGTCGCTGGGCCTGCCAGGCTTTCTGGCCTACCTGACCATTGCGGCGGAAGTCGGCGGAGGCCTGGCCCTGCTGCTGGGTATCTATACGCGCTGGGTCAGCCTGGCCCTGGTACCGGTTTTGCTGGGAGCCGCCTGGGTACATATCGGTAACGGCTGGCTCTTTTCCAACCCGGGCGGCGGCTGGGAATTCCCGGTATTCTGGGCCATTGCACTGGTCGTGCAAGCCGGCCTTGGCAGCGGCAGCCTGGTCGTTGCACGCCGCTTCGCGTGAGCCACTGGCCTGCTGGCGTCCCTACGCTGGCAGGCCACACATCGAGGTGCCTTATGTTACCTAGCCTGTTTATCTCTCACGGCTCGCCCATGCTGGCGCTGACCCCCACGCCCGCTCACCAGTTCCTGCGTGAGCTGGGCCAGACGCTTCGCCCCAAGGCCATCGTCGTGGTCTCAGCCCACTGGGAAACGCCGGAGCTGCTCATCAGTCAGAGCGCTCACCCCGAGACCCTCCACGATTTTGGCGGTTTTCCGGCGGCGTTGTTCGCCGTGCAGTACCCGGCACCGGGGGACCCAGCCCTGGCCGCAACGCTGGGCAACACGCTCGGTGCCAGACTCGTGGAGCGCGGCATGGACCACGGCGCTTGGGTGCCACTTTCCCTGATGTACCCCGAGGCCAGGCTACCGGTCGTGTCGCTGTCGCTTCCCAGCCGGTGGAGCAACGCGGCGCTGATGGAGTTGGGCCAGCGGCTTGCCCACCTGCGCAGCGAAGGTATTCTGGTCGTGGGCTCCGGCAGCCTGACCCATAACCTGCATGCGCTACTGCCCCAGGGCAGCCAGGCACCAGGCTGGGTGGATGCCTTTGCCGATTGGGCACACACTCAACTGGAAAAAGACGCGCGGGAGGCGCTGCTGACATGGCAAACGGCTCCCCATGCCCAGCGCAACCATCCCACGCCGGAGCACTTCCAACCGTTACTGGTCGCCATGGGAGCCGGGGGCCAGGGCCAGCGGCTGCACCATAGCGTCGAGCACGGCGTGCTGGCGATGGATGTCTACGCGTTCAACTGACGGCCACGCCCAGATGGCTGGCCTGGGCGGGGGTGTGGGAGGGAGCGGTAGGAAGATCCCGCATCAGCAGGGCAAACTCCCACTGCTCCGGGGCGATGGGCGCGCCAGGTAGCGCTATGCGGACACGATGCCCTGAGCCGGGTGCGGCAGTCTGATACTCACCGCGCCCGCTTTCCATCTGCTTCAGCACGAAACGACGATTGCCGCCGGGCAGCATCAGCTCCATGGCATCGCCCACTTCGAAGCGATTCTTGACCTCGACGTCCAGCAGGCTGCCCGTGGCATCGACACCGATGATGTCGCCCACGAACTGCTGGTGCACGCCAACGGAGTGGCCGCGCTCGTAGTTCTGAAACTCATCGTGCACATGGCGGCGGTAAAAGCCCTCGGTATAGCCTCGGTTGGCCAGGTTTTCCAACTGATCCATCAAGCCCATGTCGAAGGGGCGGCCTGCCACGGCATCGTCAATGGCCTGACGATACACCTGCGCAGTACGCGCCACGTAGTAGTGGGACTTGGTACGTCCTTCGATCTTCAGTGACGCCACACCCAGGCGCGCCAAGCGTGCCACGTGCTGCACGGCGCGCAGGTCCTTGGAGTTGAACAGGTAAGTGCCGTGCTCATCTTCGTAGAGGGGCATCCGCTTGCCCGGCCGGGAGACATCTTCGATCAACGCGGCCCGCTCGGTGTCTGCCGCCACGGTTATCAGCTCGCCGGTGGCATCCTGAGTGGCATCCAGCGTCTTGTATTGCCAGCGGCAGGCGTTGGTGCAGGTGCCCTGGTTCGGGTCACGGCGATTGACGTACCCCGAGAGCAGGCAGCGTCCTGAATATGCGATGCACAGCGCACCGTGAACGAACGTCTCGATCTCGATATCCGGGCATTCGGTGCGGATCTCAGCCACCTCTTCCAACGATAGCTCCCGAGAAAGAATGATGCGCTGAATCCCCTGCCGCTGCCAGAACTTGACCGCGGCCCAGTTCACCACATTGGCCTGCACCGACAGGTGGATGACTTGGTGCGGCCAGCGCTCACGGATCATCATGATCAGCCCGGGGTCGGACATGATCAGAGCGTCCGGCCCAGCCTCGATCACCGGCTCCATATCCCGCAGGTAGGTCGTGAGCTTGCTGTTGTGCGCAGCGATGTTGGAGGCCACGTAGAACTGCTTGCCTCTGGCATGGGCATACTCGATGCCCCGGTGCAGCGTCGCCACCTTGAAGTCGTTATTGCGCACCCGTAGCGAGTAGCGCGGCTGCCCGGCGTAGACCGCATCGGCCCCGTAGGCAAACGCGTAACGCATGTTGTGAAACGTGCCCGCAGGCGAGAGAAGTTCGGGAGCTTGCATAACCGTCACCGTTGTTTGAACGGGCGGCATTATAGCCAGCGCACCTCGCCGGTTGCGGCCCGTCGGCCGGTTTGCTGACCTGGGTCAATTCCCGGTGCATGTCAGGCCGTGGGGCGACGTTTCAGGGTGGTGCGACGGTCGTGATAGGCAATGGCCAGACCGCTGCACATGATCAGCGCGCTGCCTACCCAGACCCAGACGTCCGGCAGTTCTCCCCAGAACCACCACCCCAGCAGCACGGCCCACAGCATGGCGGTGTAATCGAAGGGCGCCGCAATGGCGGCGGGCGCATGGCGAAAGGCCAGGGTGATGAACGCCGTGGCCCCCACCCCCAGCACCCCGGAGGCGGCAAAGCCCAGCCAGTGCCAGGGATGGGGCGTTTGCCATACCCAGGGCAGGCTGAGGCCCGTCAGTACCAGCGGCACGGCCGTCATGTAGAACACCATGGCCCACAGGTGCTCGTTGGCGCCATAGCGCCGCGCCGTGACCATCATCAGGGCATAAAATACCGCTGCGGCCAGCATAATCATGGCGCCTAGTTGAAACGCACCTCCGCCCGGGCGAACTACAATCAGCACGCCCACAAAGCCTACCAGTGATGCTACAAGCACTGGCGGATCAATACGCTCACCTAAAAGCGGCACGGATAGCAGCGTGACAAATAGCGGTGCGACAAACGCAATGGCGGTGGCTTCTGCCAGCGGTAACAGGGTTAGCCCCCACACAAAGCACACCATGGTGGCGGTGTAGATCAACCCACGCAGCAGGTGAACGCCTGGCCGCTTGGTGCGCAGCTTGCGTAGCCCGCCGCCAAAATAAGCCAACAGAGCAATGAGCGGTAACGATACTAGCGTGCGGAAAAAAATAATTTGTATCGGGGAGTGCACCGCCCCTAACCACTTTGATACTGCGTCCCCTAGTGCTAAAAACAGCACGCCTAAGCACATGCAAAGTATGCCTTTTAAGGATGGCGTCATAAACATGCTCCTTGTGTTGCTATTGTTATGGTCCTACTCGGATATCATCGACATACAATAAAAAGCCCCGCCAACGTACATTAGCGGGGCGGTGAACCACTGCGGTGGTTAAAGGCTTGCGTTGACCACCATACAATCCATGCCCTGCGCCTGAAGCGTTTGGCAAGCTTGCCGCGCCTGGGATTCGTTCAGTGAGACGACACGGGCGCGAAATACTGTCGTGGGCCCCTGAAGCGGATCGATGGCAACGCGGCCTCCCACGCTCGTTGGCAGCCGCTGCGCGGCTTGGCGAGCCAATTGCTCAGCTTGGGCCGCCTGGCTAAAGGCACCTACTTGAATGCCCCAGCCAGCAGAGGCCATTTGCGCAGTGGGAGGTGCCGTCGCCAGCACGCGCTCCCGCTCAATAAAGGCTTGCAGTGGATCTTGCGAGGCAGCTTCTGGTGCCTCCTCACGTGCGGCCTCCGCTTGGAGAAGCTGGGCCTCAACGGTTTGTGCCGGCGTACTGTTAGACATGGGCCGTGTGGGTGATAGCGACGTGGCGGAGATATTAGCCATCATCGGTTGTGAGCGAGGCTGAGTAAGCGGTTGGGCTGGTCCCGCAAACCCCATAAACTCACTTGAGAAACTGGTATCAGCAAGCCATGAGCGTTGATCTCTTAGCGACGCACGCATAAAGCTGCGGTCTAGCAGATCTGCCATATGGGTATCACGGGAAGAGGAACTGAATCCACCCATCACTACGGCTACCATACGGCGGCCATCATGGACAGCAGTGGTGGCCACGTTAAAGCCTGAGGCGCGAATGAAACCAGTTTTTAAGCCATCGGCCCCTGGGTAGTCACGCACCAATCGGTTGTGGCTGGTATGGCGAGTACCGCGGTAGGTGAACTCCTGCAAACCGAAATAGTGGTAATACTGGGGAAAGTCCTGCATCACCCGCACCGAGAGCGTCAACATATCTCGCGCGGTGGTGATTTGCAGATCATCCGGTAAGCCCGAAGCGTTGCGGAAGGTAGTGGCATTCATGCCCAACTCACGCGCCTTCGCCGTCATCAGGTTCGCAAAGCGTTGCTCGCTGCCTCCTAGTGCCTCTGCCACCACGACCGCCACATCGTTGGCAGAACGCACGGCTAGCGCACGAATCGCCGTATCCACAGGAATGGAGCTACCGGCCGACAGCCATAGTTTGGTCGCCGGCATGGCAGCCGCCTGAGCAGAAACGGGCAACGGCTGATCGAGGCTTAGCCTTCCCTCCTCCAGCGCTTCGAATGTTAGGTAGAGCGTCATCATTTTCGTGAGCGACGCAGGATAGCGTGGCTCGTCAGCATTTTCAGCGTATAGCACTTCGCCGTTTTCGAGATCCACAACGATGCCTGCATAACGAGGATTCGCCTGGGCGTTGGCGCTACCCATCAGCGTCATCATCAGCATGACCAGTAGCCAGTGCGCCGCCCAAACCCCTGTGCTCACTCCCCGTATTGTTGCCATACCGACCTCTTACTGATTGATCACACTGCCCGACACTTGGCCATTCATACGGCTGCTGCATTAGCCTAGCATGCCTTATCGTTAAATAGATCTTCCCATAGAGCATTCATCTCGATAAAGCAGCGGAAAAAGCGCAGATATAAAAAAACCGACCCCAAAGGGTCGGTTTTCATTGTGCCTACCAGAAGGAGCAGCGCTTATTCAGCGACGGCTTCTTCTTCAGCCACCGGGCGGTCTACGAGCTCAACGTACGCCATGGGCGCGTTGTCGCCGGTGCGGTAACCGCACTTGAGAATACGGATGTAACCACCCGGACGCTCAGCGTAGCGCGGACCCAGCTCGTTGAACAGTTTGCCGACGGCTTCTTTGGAGCGCGTACGAGCAAAGGCCAAACGGCGGTTTGCAACGCTATCCTGCTTAGCCAGGGTGATCAGCGGCTCGATAACGCGACGCAGTTCCTTGGCCTTGGGCAGGGTTGTCTTGATGACTTCATGTTCGACCAGCGAGACAGACATGTTCTTGAACATGGCCTGACGGTGCGAGCTGGTACGATTCAGATGACGACCACTCTTACGATGACGCATGGTTGTGATTCCTTACCAAACTGGGACTCAAGTCGACGCTTACGCGGAGGCCTTGTCGTCCTTCAGGCTAGCGGGTGGCCAATTTTCCAGCCGCATGCCGAGGGACAAGCCGCGCGCTGCCAATACATCCTTGATTTCATTCAAGGACTTCTTACCGAGGTTCGGGGTCTTCAGCAGCTCCACTTCCGTGCGCTGAATCAGATCACCGATGTAGTAGATATTCTCGGCTTTGAGGCAGTTAGCGCTGCGTACGGTCAACTCGAGATCGTCTACGGGGCGCAATAGGATCGGATCGACGTGATCCTCTTCCTCTTCGACTTCCTGCTCTTTATCAGCTTCCAGGTCGACGAAGGCGGCCAGCTGCTCTTGCAGAATGGTCGCACTGCGACGGATAGCCTCTTCCGGATCCAGGGTGCCGTCGGTTTCCAAGTCGATAATCAGCTTATCGAGGTCGGTACGCTGCTCGACACGAGCGGCTTCGACCGAGTAGGAAACACGGCGAACAGGGCTGAAGGTGGCATCCAGCTGCAGGCGGCCAATCGCACGGGTCTCTTCATCAGAGCCACGAGCGTCAGCCGGTTCGTAACCACGACCCAGCGCGACCTTAAGCTGAATTTTCAGCTCGGCACCTTCATTGACGTGTGCAATGACGTGGTCCGGGTTGACGATTTCGACGCTATGATCAAGCGCAATGTCGCCAGCGGTGACGACGGCTGGGCCCTGCTTGTTCAGCGAGAGCACCGCCTCATCGCGGCTGTGCATCTTGATCGCAACATCTTTCAAGTTCAGGAGGATTTCGATGACATCTTCCTGCACCCCTTCGAGCGCACTGTATTCGTGCTCTACACCGGCGATTTCAGCCTCTACCACGGCAGCGCCGGGCATGGATGAAAGCAGAATGCGACGAAGTGCATTCCCCAGGGTGTGACCAAAGCCGCGCTCGAACGGTTCGAGAACGATTTTGGCATGATGTGCGCTGATCTCTTCGACCTTGATGTCGCGGGGGCGAAGAAACTCTGTCACTGAACGCTGCATATGAACACCTTTCAGGCTGCCAAACGGATACTGAGTACTCTAAAGCACAATACTCAAGAGCATCTGGGCGGTTAGCTTTGCTATCCCGCCCAGGCCTCAAGAAGCAGAAGCAACAAACAGACTGCTTACTTGGAGTACAGCTCGACGATCAGGTTTTCGTTGATGTCGGCAGTCAGGTCACCGCGTTCAGGCAGAGCCTTGAAAGTGCCTTCCATCTTCTTGGCGTCGATTTCGATCCAGG
The DNA here is from genome assembly GCF_050709225.1 of Halomonas sp. KM007. Classification (NCBI taxonomy): domain Bacteria; kingdom Pseudomonadati; phylum Pseudomonadota; class Gammaproteobacteria; order Oceanospirillales; family Halomonadaceae; genus Halomonas; species Halomonas sp. KM007. Next base: position 1,620,569 of record NZ_CP136131.1, read on the forward strand.
TGATATCGCCACGGTTGGCAGCAATGCTCAACGCGCTTTGGATACGAGCCTGGTTCTTCGCCTTTTCACGAACAGCTACCACGTCACCCGGCTTCACTTGGTAGGAAGCAACGTTAACGGTGCGGCCGTTGACGGAAATCGCCTTGTGGCTGACCAGCTGACGCGCTTCAGAGCGAGTCGAGCCGAAGCCCATGCGGTAGACGACGTTATCCAGTCGGGATTCAAGCAGTTGCAACAGTACTTCACCGGTCGCACCTTTCAGGCGAGCGGCTTCTTTGTAGTAGTTGCGGAACTGCTTTTCGAGTACGCCATACATACGGCGTACTTTCTGCTTCTCGCGAAGCTGCAAGCCGTAGTCGGAAAGACGCTGACGACGCTGGCCGTGTACACCCGGGATCTGCTCGGATTTACACTTTTTCTCGAAGGGAGTCACACCACTCTTCAGGAAGAGATCGGTGCCCTCACGACGAGACAGTTTGCACTTCGGTCCAATATAACGAGCCATGAATCTGTCTCCTTAAACGCGGCGTTTCTTCGGCGGACGGCAGCCATTGTGGGGGATGGGCGTCGCGTCTACGATGCTTTGCACGCGGAAGCCGGCGGCGTTCAGTGCGCGCACGGCGGATTCACGGCCGGGACCGGGGCCCTTGACCAGCACGTCTACGTTTTTCACACCATACTCGGCTGCAGCAGTTGCTGCACGTTCGCTTGCAACTTGCGCAGCGAACGGGGTGCTCTTGCGAGAACCACGAAAACCCGAACCACCGGCTGTTGCCCAAGAGAGAGCATTGCCCTGGCGGTCTGTGATCGTCACGATCGTGTTGTTAAAAGAGGCATGGATGTGCGCGACGGCGTCCACTACCTGCTTTTTAACCTTTTTACGGTTACTACGCGGGTTAGCCATGTTGATGTCTATTCCTGTCTTAACGTCAGCTCTCGATTAAAGAGCTTGCGTGTTATTTGCGGATCGGCTTACGCGGGCCCTTACGGGTACGCGCGTTAGTCTTGGTCCGCTGACCACGCAGCGGAAGACTACGACGATGACGCAGACCACGGTAGCAGCCTAAGTCCATGAGACGCTTGATGTTAAGCGTGACATCACGACGAAGGTCGCCTTCTACGGTGTACTTACCAACTTCAGAACGCAGGGTGTCCAGCTCGTCGCCAGACAGGTCTACGATCTTGGTAGTCGGCGCGATACCGGCAGCAACACAGATGTGTTGAGCGCGAGTACGGCCAATCCCGAAGATATAGGTCAGCGAGATCGCCGCATGCTTGTTGTCCGGGATATTGACGCCTGCAATACGGGCCATCAGCTTACTCCGAAATTTGAGCGGCTTGCTCGTTTATTCATCTACAAAAGGCGCAACAGCATACCCCTTTAGGAGCCCGAAGGCAAGGGGTATGCCTGCACCCGCTTAAAACAGCCCAGGTTTAACCCTGACGCTGTTTGTGCCGCGGCTCGACACAGATGACACGTACAGCGCCATTGCGACGAATGATCTTGCAGTTACGGCACATCTTCTTTACGGAAGCTCGAACTTTCATCGTTCTTTCTCCAAAAACGGCTCGCGGCGCGCCAATTCGTTAGGGGCGCCTCAGCGCATGATGCCGCCGCTACCGTAGCCTTTCAGGTTGGACTTCTTCATCACTGAGTCATATTGATGCGACATGAGATGCGACTGCACCTGGGCCATGAAGTCCATGATGACCACTACCACGATCAGCAGCGACGTACCGCCAAAGAAGAACGGAACGTTCCATGCTACGATCAGGAACTGGGGCATCAGGGAAACCGCAGTGATATACAAGGCACCGAACAGAGTGAGACGAGTCATCACTTTGTCGATATAGCGAGCGGTCTGCTCGCCGGGGCGAATGCCCGGCAGGAAAGCGCCTGACTTTTTGAGATTGTCAGCCACATCCTTGGGGTTGAAGACCAGCGCTGTGTAAAAGAAGCAGAAGAATACCACTGCCGCAGCGAAAAGCAAGATGTAAAGCGGTTGGCCAGGGCCTAACGCCTGCGAGGCACGCTGCAACCACTCCATGCCTTCGCCAGCGCCTACCCACTGACCGATAGAGGCCGGGAAGAGTAGGATACTAGAGGCAAAGATCGCGGGAATGACGCCCGCCATGTTCACCTTCAACGGCAAGTAGCTGCTTTGACCTGCATACATCTTGTTGCCCACTTGGCGACGTGGGTAGTTCACCTTGAGGCGGCGTTGGCCACGCTCGATGAACACCACGAATGCCACGGTGGCAATACCTAGCACGGACAGCGCTAACAGCGGAAGAACATTCCAGGCCCCTTCGTTACGAGCAAGCTCGAAGGCTTGCCCCACGGCACTGGGCAGCCCAGCGACGATCCCCGCGAAGATCAGCAGCGAAATACCGTTGCCGATGCCCTTCTCGGTGATCTGCTCACCTAGCCACATCATAAACACCGCACCCGACACAAACGTGATGATGGCGGTGAAATAGAAGCTGAAGTCAGCGCTGTAAGCGATGCCTTGGCTAGCCAGACCCACGGACATGCCGGTAGCCTGGACAAAAGCCAGTAGCACCGTGCCGTAGCGGGTGTACTGGCTAATCTTGCGGCGGCCAGCCTCGCCCTCTTTCTTGAGCTGTTCAAGATGAGGGGAGACTGCAGTCATCAGCTGCATGATAATCGACGCCGAAATATAGGGCATGATGCCCAGGGCGAGGACGCTCATGCGCTCCAGGGCGCCACCCGAGAACATGTTGAACATGCCCAGGATGGTGCCCTGTTGCTCCCTGAACAAGGCAGCAAGCTGGTCAGGATTGATACCGGGAACGGGAATGTGGGCACCGATACGGTACACCACGATGGCGAGGAGCACGAAGCGCAAACGCGCCCACAGTTCACTCAGACCGCTGCCCATCGCCGGCATGTTTCCTGACTTGGCCATTTAGTCCTCTACCTTGCCGCCAGCGGCTACGATCGCTTCACGGGCACCTTTGGTGACCTTGATTCCACGAACGGTAACCGCTTTGTTCAGTTCGCCAGAAAGGATGATCTTCGCATGCAGCGTCGCATCCTTCAGCACGTTGGCTTGCTTCAGGGTTTCCATGGTGACTTCGTCACCGGCAACCTTGGCAAGTTCCGCCAGGCGTACTTCTTCAGATACCAGCGACTTGGCAGACGTGAAGCCAAACTTCGGCAAACGACGCTGCAGCGGCATCTGACCGCCTTCGAAACCAGGCTTGACGCTACCGCCACTGCGTGATTTCTGACCTTTGTGGCCACGGCCACCGGTCTTGCCCAGACCGGAACCGATACCACGACCAACGCGCTTTTCAGCGTGTTTGGAGCCCGGTGCCGGGCTCAGGGTATTGAGTTTCATGGATTACTCTCCCTCAACGCGCACAAGGTAGTTAACCTTGTGGATCATGCCGCGTACGGCAGGGGTGTCTTCCAGCTCAACCGTATGACCGATGCGACGCAGGCCCAGGCCTTTCATAGTAGCCTTGTGCTTGGGCAAAACGCCGATGGTGCTGCGGATCTGGGTAACCTTGATCGTTGCTGCCATGGTGCCTTACCCCGTGATCGCTTCGACAGACAGACCGCGCTTGGCGGCAATGTCTTCCGGTGCTTGCATGGCAGAGAGACCTTTGACAGTCGCCCGCACCACGTTAACCGGGTTGGTGGAACCGTAGCACTTGGCCAGTACATCGTGAACGCCTGCCAGTTCCAGTACGGAACGCATGGCGCCACCAGCGATGATACCAGTACCTTCGGAGGCCGGCTGCATGTACACCTTGGAAGCACCGTGACGGGCTTTTACCGGGTACTGCAGTGTGTGACCTGCAAGGTTGACCTTGACCATGTTGCGACGAGCCTGGTCCATCGCTTTCTGGATTGCGACCGGCACTTCACGCGCCTTGCCACGACCGAAACCGACACGACCTTTACCATCACCTACGACGGTCAGTGCGGTGAAGCCGAAAATACGACCACCCTTGACCACCTTGGCGACGCGGTTGACCTGCACTAACTTCTCCTGCAGATCACCGTTTTGCTGTTCGTTCTTCGCCATCGTAAAACCCTTTAGAATTCCAGGCCGCCTTCACGTGCGGCGTCGGCCAGAGCCTTGACGCGACCGTGATACTTAAAGCCAGCACGGTCGAAGGCCACCTGGGTGATGCCTGCTTCTTTAGCGCGTTCGGCAATCAGAGCGCCAACCTTGGAGGCCGCGTCTGAGTTACCGGTCGCACCCTCGCGCAGTGCTTTGTCCAGCGTAGAAGCGCTGGCCAGCACCTTGCCACCATCCGGCGAGATAATCTGCGCATAGATGTGACGCGGGGTACGGTTGACGCACAGGCGATACACGCCCAGCTCGCGGATCTTGGCGCGAGCGCGGCGGGCACGACGGAGACGAGATTCTTTCTTCGCGTTCATAACCCTGCCTTACTTCTTCTTGGCTTCTTTGCGACGCACCTGCTCGTCGGCGTAACGTACACCCTTGCCTTTGTACGGCTCAGGCGGACGGAAGGCGCGGATTTCCGCGGCGCACTGACCGAGCATCTGCTTGTCCGCGCTTTTCAGCACGATCACGGTGTTCTTCGGCGTTTCCGCTGTAACACCTTTAGGCAGTTCGTAGTCGACCGGGTGCGAGAAGCCCAGTGAAAGATTGAGCGTCTGGCCCTTAGCTTGGGCACGATAACCGACGCCAACAATTTCGAGAGTTTTTGTGAAACCCTCGGATACGCCCGTAACCAGGTTCTGAACCAAGGCGCGGGTAGTACCGGCCATTGCCCAGCTCTTGGCAGACTCACTCGGGGCGAAGGTCAGCTGGCCGTCTTCTTGACCAATCACCACGTCCTGGTGAATGGGCATAGACAGCGTGCCCTGGCCGCCTTTGGCGGTCAGCTGGCCAGCATCGATTTTGACATCAACGCCAGCAGGCACTTTAACCGGATATTTCGCTATGCGGGACATTCCAGCCTCCTAGAATACGGTGCAGATGACTTCGCCACCGACGCCAGCCTGGCGCGCGGCACGATCGGTCATGACACCATTAGAGGTGGTGACAATCGCGATACCCAGGCCATCGGCTACCTTGGGCAGGTTGTCCTTGCCCTTGTACTGACGCAGAGACGGCTTGGAAACCCGCTGAATGTGCTCGATAACCGGCTTACCCTCAAAGTACTTGAGAGTAACGGTCAGCTCGGGTTTGACGCCTTCAGCCACCGTAAAGTCGGTAATGTAGCCTTCTTCCTTTAGCACTCGGGCCACTTCGACTTTCAGTTTGGAGGACGGCATGGTAGCCGTCTCCTTGGTGGCCATCTGCGCATTGCGGATACGGGTAAACATATCCGCCAGAGTGTCTTGCATGCTCATTTAATGTGCGCTCCTGATGATTCTACGTGGCGTTACCAGCTGGACTTTTTGAGGCCAGGGACGTCGCCACGCATGGCGGCTTCACGCAGCTTGTTACGGCCGAGGCCGAACTTGTTGTAAAAGCCGTGCGGACGGCCAGTCACGCGGCAGCGGTTACGCTGACGCACCGGGCTGGAGTCGCGCGGCAGTTGCTGCAGCTTCAGCGTCGCCTCGAAACGATCTTCTTCAGAAGCGTTCACGTCCGAGATGATTTTCTTGAGCTCTGCGCGCTTAGCCGCAAACTTCTCGACTAGCTGAGTACGCTTGAGCTCACGCTCTATCATACTTTTCTTAGCCATGATCCAACCCTTATTTCTTGAACGGGAAGTTCAGTGCTGCAAGCAGCGCACGACCTTCCTCGTCGGTGTTGGCGGTAGTAGTGATAGTGACGTCCAGTCCCCGTACACGATCGACTTTATCATATTCGATCTCCGGGAAGATGATCTGCTCACGCACACCCATGGAGTAGTTGCCGCGACCGTCGAAGGACTTCGGGTTGAGACCACGGAAGTCACGCACGCGTGGGATGGCAATGTTCACCAGACGGTCCAGGAAGTCCCACATACGCTCGGAGCGCAGTGTCACTTTGATACCGATCGGCCAACCTTCGCGCACCTTGAAGCCCGCGATGGACTTGCGTGCCTTGGTCACCAGCGGCTTCTGACCGGAAAGCTTCTCCAGGTCGCCGATGGCATTGTCGATCAGCTTTTTGTCGCTGACCGCTTCGCCGATACCCATGTTCAGAGTCACTTTCGTGATCCGGGGTACCTGCATTACGTTGGCGTAGCTGAACTGCTCTTTGAGTTGAGCTACCACCTCGTTTTGATAACGTTCTTTCAAGTTCGCCATTATGCTACCCGACTCGCGTTAGGCGTCGATCTGCGTCTGCGTCGACTTGTAGATACGTACCTTGGTACCGTCTTCCTTCACCTGGAAGCCGACGCGATCCGCCTTACCGGTCTCCGAATTGAAGATGGCTACGTTGGACGCGTGAATCGGAGCCTCACGCTCGACGATACCGCCCTGATTTCCCGCCATGGGATTAGGCTTGGTGTGACGCTTGATCATATTCACACCGGACACCACGAAACGGTTTTCAAGTACCCGCTTCACAGTGCCACGCTTGCCCTTATCCTTCCCGGCGATGACGATGACTTCATCGTCACGTTTGATCTTTTGCATATCCGCCTCGCTCCTTACAGCACTTCAGGCGCTAGGGAAATGATCTTCATGAACTTCTCATTACGAAGTTCACGAGTTACCGGCCCGAAGATACGCGTGCCGATCGGCTGTTCGTTGGTGTTATTCAACAAAACCGCCGCATTTCCATCGAAACGGATCAGCGAACCGTCACTACGACGGACGCCACTACGGGTACGAACGACTACTGCCTTGAGAACCTGGCCTTTTTTGACCTTGCCACGAGGAATAGCTTCTTTGACCGTTACTTTAATGACGTCACCAACGCGGGCGTAGCGACGGTGTGAACCGCCCAGCACCTTGATGCATTGCACCCGGCGCGCTCCGCTGTTGTCGGCGACATCCAGCATTGTCTGAGTCTGAATCATCGGTTTTCTCCAAACCTAATCTGACTGCACTGGTTGAACAGACGCAAGGGATTAACCCTTGGCCTGCTCGACCACCTCGACCAGCGTCCAGGCTTTCTTCTTGGAAAGCGGACGGCACTCCTGAATGGAAACCGTATCGCCTGCCTTTGCCTGGTTCGCCTCATCATGGGCGTGCAGCTTGGTGGAGCGCTTGACGTATTTTCCGTAGATCGGGTGACGCTCACGACGCTCGATCATGACGACGATGGACTTGTCCATCTTGTCGCTGACCACCTTGCCGGTCAGCGTACGTGTTTTTTTCTCTTCGGCCATCTCAATCACCTGCCTTCTCGTTGAGCACAGTCTTAACGCGGGCGATATCCCGACGGACCTGCTTGAGCAGATGAGTCTGGCTCAGTTGGCCAGTGGCCTTCTGCATGCGCAGGTTAAACTGCTCGCGGAGGAGCTCGAGGAGCTGCTCTTGGAGCTCTCCTACGGACTTTTCACGAATTTCCTGGGCTTTCATCACATCACCGTCCGTTTCGCAAAGGTGGTGGACAGGGGCATCTTCTGGGCGGCCAGTTCAAATGCTTCACGGGCCAGCTCTTCGGATACACCTTCAATTTCATACAGGACCCGACCCGGCTGGATCTGGGCTACCCAGTACTCAACGGAACCTTTACCCTTACCCATACGAACTTCGAGCGGCTTCTTGGAAATCGGCTTGTCAGGGAAAACGCGGATCCAGATCTTACCGCCACGCTTGACGTGACGTGTGATCGCACGACGGCCAGCTTCGATCTGACGCGCAGTGATGCGGCCACGACCGGTTGCCTTGAGGCCGTACTCCCCGAAGCTGATCTTGCTTCCGCGATGCGCCAGGCCACGGTTGCGGCCTTTCATCATCTTGCGGAATTTCATACGCTTGGGCTGTAACATCGACTCGCTCTCCCCTTACCTGGAACCTTTCTTCTTGGGCGCGTTGCCGGCAGGCTGTTGCTGTTGCTTGGCCTTGGCACGTACTTCCTCGATACCGCCGAGGATTTCACCCTTGAAGATCCACACTTTGACGCCGATGACGCCGTAGGTGGTGTGAGCTTCGTAAGTGGCGTAGTCGATGTCCGCACGCAGAGTGTGCAGCGGAACGCGACCTTCGCGGTACCATTCGGTACGTGCGATTTCGGCGCCACCCAGACGACCTGACAGCTGAATCTTGATGCCGCCAGCGCCAAGACGCATTGCGTTCTGTACCGCGCGCTTCATGGCACGACGGAACATGACGCGACGCTCAAGCTGACCTGCCACGTTGGCAGCAACCAGCTTGGCATCCAGCTCGGGCTTGCGAACTTCTTCGATGTTCACATGCACCGGAACGCCCATCATCTCGGTCAGATCACGACGCAGACGGTCGACATCTTCACCTTTCTTGCCAATCACGATACCCGGACGGGCAGTGTGAATGGTGATGCGGGCATTGTTCGCCGGACGCTCGATGTGAATGCGGCTTACGGAGGCGCTTTTCAGACGCTCGTCCAGGAAGCTGCGCACTTCGAGATCGTTGTTGAGCTTATCGGCATAAGCGCCGCGCTCGGCATACCAGACAGAAGCATGGTCTTTGACGATGCCCAGTCGAATGCCTGTTGGATTGACTTTCTGACCCATCTGGTCGACTCCTACTTCTCGGCTACCTTGACGGTGATGTGGCAGGTGCGCTTCAAGATACGATCCGCGCGGCCTTTGGCACGCGGCTTGATACGCTTGAGCGTCATGCCCTCATCGACGCAGATGGTCGAGACACGCAGCTCGTCGATATCCATGCCGTTATTTTCTTCCGCGTTTGCAATGGCGGACTGCAGCACTTTCTTGACTAGCTTGGCAGCCTTCTTCGGTGAGAAGGTCAGCAGGTCGAGTGCTTCGGCGACCGGTTTACCGCGCACCTGGTCAGCCACCAAACGGGCCTTCTGGGCGGATAAACGAGCGCCACGCAGCTTAGCTGTGACTTCCATCTCTCAATCCTCTCTGGCTTACCGTTTGGCTTTCTTGTCCGCCGCATGCCCGCGATAAGTGCGAGTGGCAGCGAATTCGCCCAGCTTGTGACCAACCATTTCCTCGGAGACGTGCACCGGGACGTGTTGGCGACCGTTATGGACAGCGATTGTGAGGCCTACCATGTTTGGCAGGATCATCGAACGACGCGACCAGGTCTTGATCGGTTTACGGTCGTTCTTCTCCACTGCAGCCTCTACCTTCTTCAAAAGATGAAGGTCAATGAAGGGACCTTTCTTTAGTGAACGTGGCACAGCCGTTACCTCTTAATGTCTTGGCAATTTAGATCAACGCGTCTTGTTACGACGACGTACGATCAGCTTGTCGGTGCGCTTGTTCTTACGCGTCTTGTGACCCTTGGTCGGCACGCCCCACGGAGTAACGGGGTGACGGCCACCGCTGGTGCGGCCTTCGCCACCACCGTGCGGGTGATCCACAGGGTTCATCGCGACGCCGCGAACTGTCGGACGCACGCCTCTCCAGCGCTTCGCACCGGCCTTGCCAAGTTGACGCAGGCTGTGCTCGGAGTTGCTCACTTCGCCCAGGGTCGCGCGGCACTCGGCCAGGACCTTGCGCATTTCGCCAGAGCGAAGACGCAGGGTGGCGTAGTTACCTTCACGAGCAACCAGCTGAGCGCTAGTACCGGCACTGCGAGCAATCTGCGCGCCTTTACCCGGCTTCAGTTCGATACCGTGAACGGTAGAACCGAGCGGGATGTTACGCAGCGGCAAGGCATTGCCTTTCTTGATGGGCGCGTTGACACCAGATTCCAGCACGTCACCGGCGCTGACGCCTTTCGGTGCAATGATGTAACGACGCTCGCCATCGGCATATTTCAGCAGTGCAATGTGCGCACTGCGGTTCGGGTCGTGTTCCAGACGCTCAACGGTGGCCGGAATGCCATCCTTGGTGCGCTTGAAGTCGATCAACCGATAGTGATGACGGTGACCACCGCCCACGTGGCGGGTGGTGATGCGACCGTAGTTGTTACGGCCACCGGACTTGGACTGTTTTTCCAAAAGCGGTGCATAAGCACGGCCCTTGTACAGTTCCTCACCAACGATCTTGACGACGTGGCGACGACCGGCGGATGTGGGTTTGGTCTTGACGATTGCCATTATCCGTACTCCTGCCCTTATTCGGCGCCAGAGAAGTCTTCGAGCGTTTCACCCGCAGCCAGGGTCACATACGCCTTGCGGTAACCCTTACGCAGGCCAACGCCGTGAGCAGTACGCTTGGTTTTACCCTTGACGTTCAGTACTTGAACGCCACCGACCTTCTTGCCGAACAGTGCTTCAACGGCTTTCTTGATCTCGGGCTTGGTAGCATCGGGTGCCACCTTGAAAACGTACTGGTTGCGCTCGGCTGCCATCGCGGCCTTTTCGGTCACGTGCGGTCCAAGCAGAACCTTGAATACGCGTTCCTGGTTCATGCCAGCTTCTCCTCGAATTTACGCAGGGCGGAGACGGTGACCAGGACCTTGTCAAAGGCAACCAGGCTCACCGGATCAGCTGCAGCGACATCCACCACGTCAACGTGGGGAAGGTTGCGTGCGGCCAGATAGAGCGTTTCGTCGACTTCTTCAGTGACGATCAACACTTTCTCAAGGTTGAGCTCTTTCAGCTTGGCAGCTACCTGCTTGGTCTTCGGCGCTTCTACGCTGAACTCTTCAATAGCGACTAAACGCTCTTGACGTACCAGCTCAGACAGGATGGAGCGCATCGCCGCACGGTACATCTTGCGGTTTACTTTCTGGGTGTAGTCCTGAGGACGCGCCGCGAAAGTAACACCACCACTGCGCCACAGCGGAGAGCGGATAGTACCAGCGCGCGCACGACCGGTACCCTTCTGACGCCACGGCTTCTTACCACCGCCACGCACGTCGGAACGGCTCTTTTGAGCGCGTGTACCCTGACGACCAGCTGCCAGATAGGCAGTGACGACCTGATGCACCAGCGCTTCGTTGAATTCTTTGCCAAAAGTGGCGTCGGCTACTTCAACGGTACCCGTGCCTGCAGCAAGATTCAGATTCATTGGTAATTATCCCCTTCAGCCAGCTTTCACGGCGCTGCGAACGATAACGTTGCTACCGGTCGCTCCCGGTACAGCGCCCTTGATCAGCAGCAGGTTACGCTCGGCGTCGACACGGACGATCTCAAGGCTCTGTACGGTGCAACGGGCGTTACCCATTTGACCGGCCATTTTCTTGCCCTTGAATACGCGACCAGGTGTCTGACACATGCCGATAGAACCCGGCGCACGATGCGACAGGGAGTTACCATGGCTGTTGTCTTGGGTACGGAAGTTCCAGCGCTTAACAGCACCCTGGAAGCCTTTACCCTTGGAAGTGCCAGTCACGTCGATCTTTTGACCAGCTTCGAAGAGGGATACGGTGAGTTCGCCACCCACTTCAGGAGCTTCTTCGCCTTCTGCAAGGCGGAATTCCATCAGTGAACGACCAGCCTCGACACCCGCCTTGGCAAACTGACCCGCTTGCGCTTTGGTGAGGTGCTTGGCTTTACGAGAACCAGTAGTGACCTGAACCGCTGCGTAGCCGTCAGACTCAAGCGTCTTGACGCGCGTTACACGGTTAGGATCAACTTCAATAACGGTCACGGGCACGGATGCGCCGTCTTCGGTAAAGACGCGGGTCATCCCGGCCTTGATACCGACTAAACCGATAGTCATGCTCAGTCTCCTATAGTGTACGGGGCTATCACCCGCTATGGCTGCCCTTTCCAGAGCATTCCACTAGCACATTGTGTGGCGCCTCACGGCGCGGCGGCTGCTGCTCTCGACAGATGGCGATGAGCGCTGGGCCGCAAAGTGTCTAGTGTATTAGTCGAGCTTGATTTGCACGTCTACGCCAGCGGCGAGGTCGAGCTTCATCAGCGCATCAACGGTTTTCTCGGTCGGCTCAACGATGTCGAGCACACGCTTGTGAGTGCGAATCTCATACTGATCGCGCGCGTCCTTGTTGACGTGCGGAGAAATCAGGATGGTATAGCGCTCGCGGTTGGTCGGCAGCGGGATCGGACCACGAACCTGAGCACCAGTACGCTTAGCGGTTTCAACGATTTCCGCAGTGGACTGATCGATCAGGCGATGGTCGAACGCTTTCAACCGAATGCGAATCTTTTGGTTCTGCATTTGCCCTAAACTCCAATGGATGTCGACGGCGCGAGCCGTCTACCCACGCATTCAAAGGATGCGCATTATAGGCACGCCAATCGGCCATGTCAAACATTTGCGATTGGTGCGCAGAAAAGGGGGCTCTTGCGAGCCCCCTTGCATCATCAAGCCAACAGCTTACTTGACGATCTTGGCGACGACGCCAGCACCTACGGTACGGCCACCTTCGCGGATAGCGAAGCGCAGACCTTCGTCCATGGCGATCGGAGCGATCAGGGTGATAACCATTTTGATGTTATCGCCCGGCATTACCATTTCAACGCCTTCCGGCAGTTCACAAGTACCAGTTACGTCAGTGGTACGGAAGTAGAACTGAGGACGGTAGCCCTTGAAGAAAGGCGTGTGACGACCACCTTCTTCTTTGGACAGTACGTATACTTCGGCTTCGAACGTGGTGTGCGGGTTGATGGTGCCCGGCTTGGCCAGAACCTGACCACGCTCGACGTCATCACGCTTGGTACCACGCAGCAGCGCGCCAACGTTCTCACCTGCACGACCTTCGTCGAGCAGCTTACGGAACATTTCAACGCCAGTAACGGTAGTTTTGGTGGTGTCGCGGATACCCACGATTTCCACTTCTTCACCGGCTTTAACGATACCGCGCTCTACACGACCGGTAACAACAGTACCACGGCCAGAGATAGAGAATACGTCTTCGATCGGCATCAGGAACGGCTGGTCGATAGCACGCTCCGGCTCAGGGATGTAGTCATCCAGAGCTTTGATCAGGTTGGTAACGGCGGTGGTACCCATGCCGTTCTCGTCTTCACCGTTCAGAGCCATCAGCGCAGAACCAGTGATGATCGGCGTGTCGTCACCCGGGAAGTCGTACTCGTTCAGAAGTTCACGAACTTCCATTTCGACCAGCTCGAGCAGCTCTTCATCATCGACCATGTCCGCTTTGTTCAGGAACACAACGATGAACGGAACGCCAACCTGACGAGACAGCAGGATGTGCTCGCGAGTCTGCGGCATGGGGCCGTCAGCGGCAGAACATACCAGGATAGCGCCGTCCATCTGAGCAGCACCAGTGATCATGTTCTTGACGTAGTCAGCGTGCCCCGGGCAGTCAACGTGCGCGTAGTGACGCTGCTCGGACTGGTACTCAACGTGAGAAGTCGCGATGGTGATACCACGCTCACGCTCTTCCGGTGCGTTATCGATAGTATCGAATGCACGCCAGTCGCCGCCGAAAACCTCAGCAGACACGCGGGTCAGGGCCGCTGTCAGAGTCGTTTTACCGTGGTCGACGTGACCGATGGTGCCGACGTTGACGTGCGGTTTGGAACGTTCAAATTTTTCCTTAGCCACTGCTATAACCTCTTTACGTTAGCTAACGGTTAACCGTTTTGGTTGATGACGGCTTCAACGACGCTGGAGGGCGCCTCCTCGTACTTCGCGAACTCCATAGAGTAGCTCGCACGGCCCTGGGTCTGTGAGCGCAGATCGGTTGCGTAACCGAACATCTCACCCAGTGGCACCGTTGCACGAATGACTTTACCAGAGGAAGAGTCATCCATGCCCTGCACCAGGCCGCGACGACGGTTCAGGTCGCCCATGACGTCACCCATAAAATCTTCGGGGGTCACGACTTCGACCTTCATCACCGGCTCCAGCAGCACGGCCTTGGCCTTCCGGGCACCTTCTTTCACTGCCATGGAAGAAGCAATCTTGAACGCAGTCTCGTTCGAGTCCACGTCATGGTAGGAACCATCAAACAGCGTGACTTTGACGTCGATCATCGGGTAACCGGCGATGACACCGTTTTTCAGCTGCTCGAAAGCACCCTTTTCAACCGCAGGGACGTATTCCTTGGGAACCACACCACCCACGATTTCAGAGTTGAACTTGAAGAAGATTTCTTCTTCGCCTTCACCCTTCTCTTCTGCAGTCAGCGGCTCGATGCGCAGCCAGACGTGACCGAACTGACCACGACCACCAGACTGACGAACGAACTTGCCTTCCTGCTCGACGCTGCCGCGAATGGTTTCGCGGTAGGCGACCTGCGGCTTACCGATATTGGCTTCTACCTTGAACTCGCGACGCATACGGTCAACGATGATGTCCAGGTGCAGCTCACCCATACCGGAGATGATGGTCTGACCGGTCTCTTCGTCGGTCTTGACCTGGAAGGAAGGATCTTCCTGGGCCAGTTTGCCCAGTGCGATACCCATCTTTTCCTGGTCCGCCTTGGACTTCGGCTCGACGGCAACGGAAATAACCGGCTCCGGGAACTCCATGCGCTCGAGAACGATCTTGTTGTCGATATCGCACAGGGTGTCACCGGTGGTGACATCTTTCAGGCCGATACAGGCCGCGATGTCGCCCGCGAGTACTTCCTTGATCTCTTCACGCGAGTTGGCGTGCATCTGAACGATACGGCCAACGCGCTCTTTCTTCTGCTTGACGGAGTTGTAGACGCCGTCACCAGACTTCAGAACGCCGGAGTAGACGCGAATGAAGGTCAGGGTACCTACGAAGGGGTCGGTAGCAATCTTGAACGCCAGAGCGGCGAACGGAGCGCTGTCGTCGGCAACACGAGTGGCAATGGTGCCATCCTTGTCGTCAAGCTCACCTTCGATCGCCTTGACTTCTGTCGGCGAAGGCATGTACTCGATAACACCATCCAGAACCGCCTGAACACCTTTGTTCTTGAACGCAGAACCACAGGTGACCAGAACGACTTCGTTGGCCAGTGTACGAGCACGCAGACCTGCCTTGATTTCAGCGACGCTCAGCTCGCCTTCTTCAAGGTACTTGTCCATCAGCTCTTCGGACGCTTCGGCAGCGGCTTCGACCATCTGCTCGCGGTACTCTTCAGCGGTCTCTTGCAGCTCCGCAGGAATGTCCACCAGCTCGAAGTTCATGCCCAGGCTTTCTTCGTCCCACAAGATAGCCTTCATCTCGATCAGGTCGATAACGCCCTTGAAGTCTTCTTCCGTGCCCCAGTTGATCTGGATCGGCACAGCGTTGGCACCCAGACGCTCTTTCAGCTGGTTGACAACCATGAAGAAGTCAGCGCCGGTACGGTCCATCTTGTTGACGAACACCATGCGCGGAACTTCGTATTTGTTGGCCTGACGCCATACGGTTTCGGTCTGCGGCTGAACGCCGGAGGAACCGCACAGCACAACGACCGCACCATCGAGAACACGCAGCGAACGCTCGACTTCAATGGTGAAGTCAACGTGCCCAGGGGTATCGATGATGTTGATACGGTGCTCGTCGAACTGCTGAGCCATACCCCGCCAAAAAGTGGTTACTGCAGCAGAGGTGATAGTGATCCCACGCTCTTGCTCCTGCTCCATCCAGTCAGTTGTAGACGCACCCTCATGCGTCTCACCCAACTTGTGGTTCAGACCCGTATAGAACAGTACGCGCTCGGTTGTTGTGGTTTTACCCGCATCAACGTGCGCCACGATACCGATATTACGATAGCGATTCAGTGGAGTCTTGCGTGCCACGGTGAAACTCCCGTTAGTTGGTGATGCTCGTTAATCCAGCGGTGCCATTTCTGCTTATGCTACCGCCGCCATCGACAACGATAGCGGCGGCGTGTTGCAACATGACGATAAAAACCTTTAACGCCCTGCAACCGACAGAAAAAGACACGAGCCCAGAAACGTCGAGCTTAGAAACGATAGTGAGAGAAGGCCTTGTTGGCTTCTGCCATACGGTGCACGTCTTCACGCTTCTTGACAGCAGAGCCCTTGCCTTCAGCGGCATCCAGCATTTCACCTGCCAGGCGCTGAACCATCGTTTTCTCACCGCGACGACGCGCAGCGTCTACCAGCCAGCGCATTGCCAGCGCTTGGCGGCGTGACGGACGAACTTCAACCGGCACCTGATAAGTAGCACCACCCACGCGGCGCGACTTTACTTCGACCATCGGCTGGATGGTTTCCAGCGCCTTGTCGAAGATTTCCAGCGGCTCTTCTTTACTACGCTCGGCAACCTTGTCCAACGCACCATAGACGATGCGCTCAGCTACGGACTTCTTGCCGCTGACCATCAGGTGGTTCATGAACTTCGCCAGACGCTCACTTCCGAACTTGGGATCCGGCAGGATTTCGCGTTTAGCTACAACTCTTCTTCTAGGCATGATAAGCCCTCAATTAAGGATCCTTCAGGTAAACCCGGAACCTGCTTGCGCCTTTGGCGCCGCCCGACCTTACTCTTATCAGACCATCATATTCGGTTAAAAGGTAACACCGCAGCGCTCCATGAGGCTGCGTTCAGCGCCTTAGGACTTCGGACGCTTGGTACCGTACTTGGAACGACCCTGCTTACGGTTCTGTACGCCAGAGGTGTCAAGGGCGCCACGAACGGTGTGATAACGCACACCTGGCAAATCCTTTACACGACCGCCGCGAATCAGAACAACAGAGTGCTCCTGGAGGTTGTGACCTTCACCACCGATGTAAGAAGAGACTTCGAAACCGTTGGTCAGGCGCACACGGCAAACCTTACGCAGGGCCGAGTTCGGCTTCTTGGGGGTGGTGGTGTAAACGCGCGTACAAACGCCGCGCTTTTGCGGGCATGCCTGAAGCGCAGGCACGTCACTCTTGGTGACGGGGCGCTTGCGCGGCTTGCGCACTAGCTGATTAATCGTTGCCATGGTGTTTAGCTGACTCCAATGGTTGCCTTGGCCTATTAACAAATGCAAGCAGCGGATGCGGGCGCACCCACCCCACTGTTAAAGGCTGCGCATTCTAAAGGCTGACCCTGCCTGGCGTCAAGCCCTGGCGGTGGTTTACCGCCAGGTTCTGCCATTCAGGGCCAGCCGCTCTTGGCTGCTCTTGGCCTGCCCTGGGTTACAGATCGTCGTCTGAATCCAGGGCGGTCAACTGAGCACCCAGCTCCTGCTCAACCTCGGTAGCCGAGGGGTTGAACAGACGCTCTACGTCTTCGCGCTTGCGACGACGCTCTGCGTGGTGAGTCAGACCGGTACCTGCCGGAATCAGACGTCCAACTACCACGTTTTCTTTCAGGCCACGCAGGTAATCGCGCTTGCCGGTTACCGCCGCTTCGGTCAATACGCGGGTCGTTTCCTGGAACGACGCCGCCGAAATGAACGATTCGGTGGCCAAGCTGGCCTTGGTGATACCCAGCAGCAAGCGTTGGTACTTGGCCGGGAACTTGCCTTCTTTCTCCAGACGCTCGTTCTGCTCCAGCACGCGCACCAGTTCTGCCTGGTCGCCGGTGATGAAGTCAGAGTCGCCGGAATCGGTGATCTCTACCTTGCGCAGCATCTGACGCACGATGACTTCGATGTGCTTGTCGTTGATGCCTACGCCTTGCAGACGGTATACGTCCTGTACTTCGGCAGTGATGTACTTGGCCAGCTCCGCCACACCCAGCAGGCGCAGGATGTCGTGCGGGTTGCTCGGGCCATCGGAAATCACTTCGCCCTTCTCGACGGCTTCGCCTTCGAAGACGGCGATTTGACGCCATTTCGGAATCAGCGCTTCGAACGGATCGCCAGATTCCGGGGTGATCGTCAGACGACGCTTGCCCTTGGTCTCTTTACCGAAGCTCACCACACCGCTGATTTCCGCCAGAATGGCCGACTCTTTCGGCTTACGGGCTTCGAACAGGTCGGCTACGCGCGGCAGACCCCCGGTGATGTCTTTGTTACCCGAGGCTTCTACCGGGATACGGGCAACGACTTCACCCACACCGATGGTCGAGCCGTCGTCCACGGAGATGATCGAGTTGCCGGGCAGCAGGTACTGTACCGGCGTGTTGGAACCGGACACGGACACGTACTCGCCTGCGGCGTCCTGCAGCATCACCATCGGGCGCTTGTCGCGGCCAGCCATCGGGCGGGCGGCCGACTCGATGACCTCGATGGAGGAGAGACCAGTCATTTCATCGACGCTGCGGTGCATGGTGACACCCTCGTCGAGATCGATGAACTGCGCCTTACCTTCCACTTCCGCAATGATCGGATGGGTGTGCGGGTCCCACTTGGCCACGACCGTGCCAGCGTCGACGACGTCACCGTCGCGAACCGACAGCTCGGCACCGTAAGGCAGCTTGTAGTACTCACGCTCACGACCATGATCGTCGGCGACAGCCAGGGCGCTTGAACGAGACACCACCACCAGTTTGCCGTCGGCACGCTCAACGTGCTTGATGTTGTGCAGGCGTACTTTACCGCCGTGCTTCACCTGTACGCTGTCGACCGCCGAAGAACGCGATGCTGCACCACCGATGTGGAACGTACGCATGGTCAGCTGGGTACCCGGCTCACCGATGGACTGGGCAGCGATGACACCCACCGACTCACCGATGTTGACCTGATGGCCACGCGCCAGGTCACGACCGTAGCAGGACGAACAAACGCCGTGCGCGGTGTCACAGGTAATGGTGGAGCGCACCACGATCTCGTCCACACCCATGGTGTCCAGCGAGGCACACCACTTCTCGTCGAGCAGCGTGTTGCGCGGGATCAGCACTTCTTCGGTGCTCGGATCGATGACGTCCTGCGCCACCACTCGGCCCAGTACACGCTGTGACAGCGGTACAATGATGTCGCCACCCTCGATGATCGGGTGCAGCGTCAGACCGTTCTCGGTGCCACAGTCGATTTCGGTGATCACCAGATCCTGGGCCACGTCGACCAGACGGCGAGTCAGGTAACCGGAGTTGGCCGTTTTCAGGGCCGTATCCGCCAGACCTTTACGCGCACCGTGGGTCGAGATGAAGTACTGAAGTACGTTCAGACCTTCACGGAAGTTGGCCACGATGGGGGTTTCGATGATCGAGCCATCCGGCTTGGCCATCAGACCACGCATACCCGCCAACTGACGGATCTGGGCGGCGCTACCACGGGCACCGGAATCGGCCATGATGAAGACGCTGTTGAAGGAGTCCTGCTCCACTTCATTGCCTTCACGGTCGACGACGGTCTCCTTGGAGATACCTACCATCATCGCCTTGGCCACCTTGTCGTTGGCCTTGGACCAGATATCGATAACCTTGTTGTACTTCTCGCCTGCGGTCACCAGACCGGACGAGAACTGGTCTTCGATCTCTTTGACTTCGGCTTCGGCCGCTTCGACGATATCGGTCTTTGCGTCGGGAATGACGAAGTCGTTGACACCGATCGAGGCGCCGGACCAGGTCGCCAGACGGAAGCCGGTGTACATCAGCTGGTCAGCGAAGATGACCGTGGGCTTGAGGCCCGCGCGACGATACACTTCGTTGATCAGGCTGGAGATCGCCTTCTTCTTCATCGGCTGATCGATCAGCGCGAACGGTACGCCTTCCGGCAGAATGCGGAACAGCAGGGCACGACCCACGGTGGTGTCGTACAGGCGGCGATGCTCGGAGCGCTCGCCGGTCTCTTCGTCGACGTCCACTTCATCCAGGCGCACTTTGACGCGGGCATGCAGCGAGACGGACTGAGTACCGAAGGCGCGCTCTACCTCGTTGAGGTCAGAGAACACCATGCCCTCGCCCTTGGCGTTGATCTTTTCGCGGGTCATGTAGTACAGACCCAGAACAACGTCCTGCGACGGCACGATGATCGGCTCGCCGTTGGCAGGCGACAGCACGTTGTTGGTCGCCATCATCAGCGCACGGGCTTCGAGCTGGGCTTCCAGGGTCAGCGGTACGTGGACCGCCATCTGGTCACCGTCGAAGTCGGCGTTGTAAGCCGCACACACCAGCGGGTGCAGCTGGATCGCCTTGCCTTCGATCAGCAGCGGTTCGAACGCCTGGATACCCAGACGGTGCAGGGTCGGTGCACGGTTGAGCAGTACCGGGTGTTCGCGGATGACGTCGGCCAGAATATCCCACACTTCCGGCAGTTCACGCTCGACCATCTTCTTCGCGGCTTTGATCGTGGACGCATGGCCCAGCGACTGCAGCTTGGAGTAGATGAACGGCTTGAACAGCTCGAGGGCCATCTTCTTCGGCAGACCACACTGGTGCAGACGCAGGGTCGGGCCCACGGTAATGACCGAACGGCCTGAGTAGTCGACACGCTTACCCAGCAGGTTCTGACGGAAACGGCCCTGCTTACCCTTGATCATGTCGGCAAGGGATTTCAGCGGACGCTTGTTGGAGCCAGTGATGGCACGGCCGCGACGGCCGTTGTCCAGCAGCGCATCCACCGCTTCCTGCAGCATACGCTTCTCGTTGCGCACGATGATGTCCGGCGCATTGAGGTCCAGCAGACGCTTCAGGCGGTTGTTACGGTTGATCACACGACGGTAGAGGTCGTTGAGATCGGAGGTCGCGAAGCGGCCACCGTCCAGCGGTACCAGCGGTCGCAGATCCGGCGGCAGCACGGGCAGCACTTCCATGACCATCCACGCCGGCGCATTACCGGAGTGGTAGAAGGCTTCAAGCAGCTTCAGGCGCTTGGAGAGCTTCTTGATCTTGGTTTCAGAGTTGGTCTGCGGAATCTCTTCGCGCAGCGTGTTGATCTCTTCTTCCAGATCGATGTCCTTGAGCAGTTCCTGAACGGCTTCGGCACCCATGCGGGCGTCGAAGTCATCGCCGAACTCTTCCAGGGCTTCGAAGTACTGCTCGTCGTTGAGCAGCTGACCACGCTCCAGCGTGGTCATGCCGGGGTCGATGACCACGAAGCTTTCGAAGTACAGCACGCGTTCGATATCACGCAGGGTCATATCGAGGAACATGCCGATACGCGACGGCAGTGATTTCAAAAACCAGATGTGAGCGACCGGCGAGGCCAGCTCGATGTGGCCCATGCGCTCACGGCGCACGGCAGCCTTGGTGACTTCGACGCCACACTTCTCACAAATGATGCCACGGTGCTTCATGCGCTTGTACTTGCCGCACAGACACTCGTAGTCCTTGACCGGGCCAAAAATCTTGGCGCAGAACAGACCATCCCGTTCCGGCTTGAAGGTACGGTAGTTGATGGTCTCGGGCTTCTTCACCTCGCCAAACGACCAGGAGCGAATCATGTCCGGCGACGCGAGGGTAATCTTGATCGCGTCAAACTCATCGGACTGAGATTGCGATTTGAGTACTTTCACCAAATCTTTCATATGACGGCTCCTAGCTCTCTAACTCGATATCGATGCCCAGCGAGCGGATTTCCTTCACGAGTACGTTGAAGGATTCCGGCATGCCTGCCTGCATGGTGTGGTCGCCATCCACGATGTTCTTGTACATCTTGGTGCGGCCTTCGACGTCGTCCGACTTGACGGTGAGCATCTCTTGTAGCGTGTACGCAGCGCCGTAGGCTTCCAACGCCCACACTTCCATCTCACCGAAGCGCTGACCACCGAACTGCGCCTTACCACCCAGCGGCTGCTGCGTAACAAGCGAGTAAGAACCGGTAGAACGCGCGTGCATCTTATCGTCTACCAGGTGGTTGAGCTTCAGCATGTACATGTAGCCAACGGTCACCGGACGGTCAAACGCATCGCCGGTACGGCCATCGTACAGCGTCATTTGGCCCGACTCCGGAATGTCCGCCAGCTTCAGCAGGTGCTTGATTTCGTGCTCTTTGGCACCGTCGAACACCGGCGTGGCCATCGGCACACCGCCCTTTAGGTTCTTCGCCAGCGCGATGACTTCGTCATCGGTCAGCGAGTCGATATCCTCGACGCGGGTACCGGGCGTGTTATACACCTGACCCAGGAAGTCACGAATTTCTGCGACTTGCTGACCGCGGGCGTCGCGCAGCATGGCGTCAATCTTGACACCCAAGCCGCGTGCCGCCATACCCAGGTGGGTTTCCAGAATCTGACCGACGTTCATGCGCGACGGTACGCCCAGCGGGTTCAGCACCACGTCCACCGGCTCGCCCTTCTCGTCGAATGGCATGTCTTCGATGGGCATGATCGCGGAGATAACACCTTTGTTACCGTGACGACCGGCCATCTTGTCACCGGGCTGAATACGACGCTTGACCGCCATATAGACTTTGACGATTTTCAGCACGCCCGGTGCGAGGTCGTCGCCCTGGGTCAGCTTGCGCTTCTTGTCTTCGAAACGCTCGTCCATCTCTTTACGGCGGTTTTCGAGCTGCTCATCGGCCTGGGCCAGCAGTTCGTTGTAGGCTTCATCCTGCATGCGCAGTTTGAACCACTGCTGACGGGGCAGTTCGTCCAGGTACGTCTCGCTCAGCACGTCGCCTTTCTTCAGGTTCGGGCCGCCATTAACCGCTTGGCCATCCAGCGTACGCTTCAGACGTTCAAAGGTGGCGTCTTCGGCAATACGGTAGGTTTCCTGAAGATCCTTACGCACTTCGTCCAGCTGCATCTGCTCGATGGAGAGCGCACGGGAGTCTTTCTCAACGCCGTCACGAGTAAACACCTGAACATCGATAACCGTACCTTTCATGCCGGTGGGGGCGCGCAGGGAGGTGTCTTTCACGTCAGAGGCTTTCTCACCGAAGATGGCGCGCAGCAGCTTCTCTTCCGGCGTCAGCTGGGTTTCACCTTTCGGCGTTACCTTACCCACCAGAATGTCGCCGGGGCCGACTTCAGCACCGATGTACACAACGCCCGCTTCGTCCAGCTTGCCCAGCGCCGATTCACCGACGTTGGGGATATCGGAAGTGATCTCTTCCGGCCCCAGCTTGGTGTCACGAGACACACAGGTCAGTTCCTGAATGTGAATCGTGGTGAAGCGATCTTCCTGAACGACACGCTCGGAGAGCAGGATGGAGTCTTCGAAGTTGTAACCGTTCCAGGGCATGAACGCGATGCGCATGTTCTGGCCCAGAGCCAGATCCCCCATGTCGACAGACGGGCCGTCGGCCAGAATATCGCCGCGTGCCACGCTGTCGCCAGGCCGCACAATGGGGCGCTGGTTCATACAGGTGTTCTGGTTGGAGCGGGTATACTTGGTCAGGTTGTAGATGTCGACGCCGGCTTCGCCGCCGATGATCTCATCTTCATTGACCCGCACCACCACACGACGCGCATCCACGGAGTCGATGACGCCGCCTCGGCGCGCCACGGCACATACGCCGGAGTCGCGGGCCACGAAACGCTCCATGCCGGTACCGACCAGCGGCTTGTCGGCACGCAGGGTCGGAACGGCCTGACGCTGCATGTTCGCACCCATCAAGGCGCGGTTGGCATCATCGTGCTCCAGGAACGGGATCAAGGCCGCTGCGACCGATACCACCTGACGCGGAGACACGTCCATCAGCGTCACTTGCTCAGGACGCATGAAGGTGGTTTCGCCGCGGTGGCGTACCTGCACCAGGTCATCGATCAGCTTGCCAGACTCGTCTACTGCCGCCGACGCCTGGGCGATAACGAAGTCGCCCTCCTCGATCGCCGACAGGTGAACGATGTCGTCAGTGACCTGACAGGCATTCACTTTGCGGTACGGCGTTTCCAGGAAGCCATAGCTGTTGGTATGACTGTACGTTGCCAGCGAGTTAATCAGACCGATGTTCGGGCCTTCCGGCGTTTCGATCGGGCACAGACGACCGTAGTGCGTGGCGTGTACGTCACGTACTTCGAAGCCTGCACGCTCACGGGTCAGACCGCCCGGGCCGAGTGCCGACACACGACGCTTGTGAGTCACCTCGGAAAGCGGGTTGTTCTGGTCCATGAACTGGGACAGCTGGCTGGAACCGAAGAACTCTTTCACCGCCGCCGCCACGGGCTTGGCGTTGATCAAGTCCTGGGGCATCAAGCCTTCGCTCTCCGCCATGGACAGACGCTCTTTCACCGCACGCTCGACACGCACCAGACCTACACGGAACTGGTTCTCGGCCATTTCGCCAACGCAGCGGATACGACGGTTGCCCAGGTGGTCGATATCGTCGACGTCACCAAAGCCGTTACGGATGTTGATCAGCTCGCGCAGCACATCGAGGATGTCCTTGCGGTCCAATACACCGGAGCCCACGTCGGAGTCACGACGCAGACGACGGTTGAACTTCATCCGGCCCACGCCCGACAGGTCGTAGCGGTCTTCGGTGAAGAACAGGTTGTGGAACAGCGTTTCGGCGGCTTCCTTGGTGGGCGGCTCGCCAGGACGCATCATGCGGTAGATTTCGACCAGCGCTTCCAGCTGCGAGCTGGTGGTGTCCAGCTTCAGCGTGTCGGAAACGAAGGAACCGCAGTCCAGGTCATTGGTGTAGAGCGTTTCGATCAGGGTAATGCCGCCCTGAGCCATGCGCTCCAGCACTTCTGGGGTAATTTCGGTGTTGCACGGGCAGATCAGCTCGCCCGTCTTGGTGTCGATCTGGTCTTTGGCCAGCGTCTTGCCGAACAGGTACTCCATCGGCACTTCCAGACGCTCCAGACCCGCTTTTTCCAACTGGCGGATGTGCTTCTGGGTGATCCGACGGCCTTCTTCGACGATCAGCTCACCATCGGCATCCTTGATGTCGAAGGTGGCGGTTTCACCGCGTAGGCGCGACGGAACCAGCTCCACGGAGAAGCCAGACTTTTCGATATGGAAGGTACTGGTTTCGAAGAACTCGTCGAGGATCTCTTCGGTGCTCATGCCCAGCGCGCGCATCAGCACGGAAGCCGGCAGCTTGCGACGACGGTCGATACGCACGAAGACGTTGTCTTTCGGGTCGAACTCGAAGTCGAGCCATGAGCCACGGTAAGGAATCACGCGAGCAGAGTAGAGCAGCTTGCCGGAAGAGTGGCTCTTGCCCTTGTCATGATCGAAGAACACACCGGGTGAGCGGTGGAGCTGGGAAACGATTACCCGCTCGGTACCGTTGATGACGAAGGTACCGTTCTCGGTCATCAGGGGGATTTCCCCCATGTAGACTTCCTGCTCTTTGATATCCTTGATAGCCTTGTTCGAGGAGTCGCGATCATAGATGATCAAGCGAACCTTGACGCGCAGCGGGGCGGAGTAGGTCACGCCACGCAGCTGACACTCCTTCACATCGAACGCCGGCGTACCGAAGCGATAGCTGACATATTCCAGCGCAGCGTTACCCGAGAAGCTCTCGATCGGGAACACGGACTTGAATGCCGCGTGCAGACCCACTTCGTGCCGCTCATCAGGCGAACGATCCTGCTGGAGAAAGTCGTAGTAGGAATCAAGCTGGATGGCCAGCAAGTAAGGCACATCCATCACTTGGGGCAGTTTGCCGAAATCCTTGCGGATGCGTTTTTTCTCAGTATATGAGTAAGCCATCTGTATTCCCCAGCTTGTTCACCATGGGTGACCGATGCGTGGTCATCTGCCCGCGGGCGTTTCAGACGCAGACAGCAAGCTCCTCAATCGGTAGCTCGCCGTCAAAAATCTTGATAGATAACAGTGTTACGGTAGTGCTGTCCGCGCTTCGTTGTTGCCTGCCGACACGCTCACGCTTTACAACTGACGCATTACAACAACGTACGCTTCACAACAACGGTCCTGCTATTGTGCTGCTTTTTACCGCAGCGGCTCTGTCGTTTCGCTGCACGGCAGCATATTACAACAGAAAAAGGCCGGCAGCGGGATAGCCCGCCGCCAGCCGTGGAAGCTTACGCAGCGCGTAAAGCCATCAGCACAAGGATTACTTGAGCTCGACGGTTGCGCCAGCTTCTTCCAGCTTCTTCTTGGCAGCTTCAGCGTCGTCCTTGGACATCGCTTCTTTGATGGTCGCCGGAGCGCCGTCAACAGCGCCTTTGGCTTCTTTCAGGCCAAGACCGGTGATTTCACGAACGGCTTTGATGACGTTAACTTTCTTGTCACCAGCAGACGCCAGTACCAGGTCGAATTCGGTCTGCTCTTCAGCAGCTTCGCCAGCAGCAGCCGGACCAGCCATAACGGCTGCAGCAGCAGAAACGCCGAATTTCTCTTCCATCGCTTCGATCAGCTCGACAACTTCCATGACGGACATGTCGGCTACAGCATTGATGATATCGTCTTTGGTCAGTGCCATTGTTCCATTCCTAACTTTGCGGGAGTCTCGGACAACCGAGAACTCGGGATTTATTGCAGGTTCAGACTGCGTGTCAATAACGCGGCCCGCAAGAAACGCTGCTTAGGCAGCTTCGGCTTCTTGCTTCTGGTCGCGCAGGGCGGCCAGGGTACGAACCAGCTTGCCAGCGGAGGCTTCTTTCATGACCGACATCAACTTGGCAATTGCCTCGTCGTAAGTCGGCAGGGTTGCCAGACGATCGATGTCAGCAGCCGGAATCAGCTCACCTTCGTAGGCCAACGCTTTGACTTCGAAGTTCTGCTCGGTTTTGGCAAACTCCTTGAACAGACGAGCGGCAGCGCCCGGATGCTCAGTGGAGAAAGCCAGCAGAGTAGGACCAACGAAGCTCTCGTTCAGGCACTCCCACTGGGTGCCTTCGAGTGCGCGGCGAGCCAGCGTGTTACGAACAACACGCAGCTCTACACCATTCTCACGCGCCTGCTTGCGCAGATCGGTCATTTTACCGACCGTGACGCCGCGAGAATCGGCAACTACGACGGAGAGTGCGCCCTTGGCCGCTTCACTGACCTCGGCAACAATCGCTTTCTTGCCTTCAAGTGCTAGTGGCACAGTGATCACTCCTTCGTGCCGAAACCCGTCAAGGTTCCGGAGGTTACCATCTCTTCCAGGCCCAACAGCGGCACAGGAAGCCTTAGGGGATGGTGCTCACCAGAAAGCGGTTGCTAAAAGCGTTAACCAACTGGCGGCCACACCATCTGCGCAGGCGCTTTAGGGCGATTAAGCCGCCGCTTCAGAAAAGCGGCGGCACCTGCGGTCTTTGACGGTGCCTCATCTGGCATAAAGCTCAGCGAGGGACCGCAAAGTTCTTGCTCGGTTCCAGCCGCCGGCAACACGAGATTTCGCTCATGCCGCCAGCGGGACTATCCTCGACTCGCTTATACCAGCGAGGAGTGGTCGATAGTCAAACCCGGGCCCATGGTAGTGGACAGGGTGAATTTCTTGAAGTAGATGCCTTTGGAAGAGCTCGGCTTGAGCTTCTTCAGGTCAGCTACCAGTGCTTCCAGGTTACCCTGAACGGCGGTCACGTCAAAATCGACCTTGCCCAGCGTAGTGTGGATGATGCCGTTCTTGTCGGTACGGAAACGCACCTGGCCCGCTTTGGCATTCTTGACCGCAGTGGCCACGTCAGGCGTCACGGTACCGACCTTCGGGTTCGGCATCAGGCCGCGCGGACCGAGGATCTGGCCCAGCTGACCGACAACGCGCATGGCATCCGGAGAAGCGATGACGACGTCGAAATCCATCACGCCTTTCTTGACCTGCTCGGCCAGCTCTTCCATGCCCACGATGTCAGCGCCGGCTTCTTTAGCCGCATCGGCGTTGGCACCCTGAGTGAACACAGCTACGCGAACGTCTTTACCGGTGCCGTTAGGCATGACGGTAGCGCCACGAACGACCTGGTCGGATTTACGCGGATCGACACCCAGGTTGATCGCAACGTCCAGAGACTCTTTGAACTTCACGGTTGACAGCTCAGAAAGCAGGGCAACGGCTTCTTCCAGAGAGTAAGCCTTGCTGCTGTCTACTTTCTCGCGAATCATCTTGGCGCGCTTGGACAGTTTAGCCATGATTAGAGACCCTCCACGTTTAAGCCCATGCTGCGAGCGCTACCAGCGATGGTACGCACTGCGGCTTCAAGATCAGCAGCCGTCATGTCAGGCTCTTTGGTCTTGGCGATCTCTTCCAGCTGTGCACGTGTCACGCTGCCAACCTTCTTCTTGTTCGGCTCACCAGAACCGGACTTGATGCCCGCTGCTTTTTTCAGCAGTACGGCGGCCGGCGGCGTCTTGGTGACGAACGTGAAGCTACGGTCAGAGTAGACAGTGATCACGACAGGCGTCGGCAGGCCCGGCTCAATCTCTTGAGTCGCAGCGTTGAACGCCTTACAGAATTCCATGATATTCACGCCGTGCTGACCCAGCGCGGGGCCTACGGGCGGACTCGGGTTGGCTTTACCTGCAGCAACCTGCAGTTTGATATAAGCCTGTACTTTCTTGGCCATGATAATTACTCCAATTGGGTGATAACGCCTGGCGGCTCCCCGGTACGCGTAAAGCAGCGCGGGGCTGCTTTACATGAATCCAGGATGGCACCCACGGCACCATCCTGCAACAATTTGAAATTACTCTTTTTCTACCTGAGAGAACTCTAGCTCTACAGGTGTCGCGCGGCCGAAGATCAGCACGCTGACCTGCAGACGGCTCTTGTCGTAGTTCACCTCTTCAACGACACCATTGAAATCGGCAAACGGACCATCGATGACACGCACGGACTGACCCGGCTCGAACATGGTCTTGGGACGCGGCTTGTCGGTGCCGTCCTTCACACGACGAAGGATGGCTTCGGCTTCGCGACTGGTGATGGGCGCCGGCTTCTCTTTGGTGCCACCGATGAACCCCATGACACGCGGCGTTTCATTCACCAGATGCCAGGTTTCGTCGGCCATCTCCATCTCGACCAGCACATAGCCAGGATAAAACTTGCGCTCACTCTTGCGGCGCTTGCCGTCACGCATTTCGACCACTTCTTCCGTCGGCACCAGGATTTCGCCAAAGCGATCTTCCATGCCATACATTTTCACACGCTCGATCAGCGAGCGCATGACATGCTTTTCAAAGCCGGAATAAGCGTGGACGACGTACCAACGTTTGGACATGAAAACTCCTAACCAATAACGCCGGACATCGCCCAGCCAAGAAGAGTGTCAATCAACCACAGCATCAACCCTACCACCAGCACAGCCACCAGCACGATGGCGGTCGTTTGAATGGTTTCAGGACGGGTTGGCCATACAACGCGCTGAATCTCTTTCTTGGCGCTGACAGCAAGCTCGATCAGGTCGCGACCCTTGGCGGTGGTCAGCGCAATCAATCCTGCCAACGCACACAGCACAACGACACCCAGGACACGATAGAGCAGGCCAATATCGGTGAAATAGGTATTACCAACGACTGCAACAACAAGCAGCGCCACAGCCGCCGCCCACTTGAGCCCGTCATGGCGCGTCTGTTGCACCTCATCGCCATGTTTTACGGAACTAGGCTTCATAAAAACGAGACTCCTAAGGGTGCAGCGAGCGACAAAGGAATTCTAGAAAGACTTGCCAACCTGGGGAAGATTGGCAGGCCAGGAGGGAATCGAACCCCCAACCTGCGGTTTTGGAGACCGCTGCTCTGCCAATTGAGCTACTGGCCTGTATCGTCAAATGCGCAATTTATTACCTGCGCAAGAGCGGGCGCCATGATAGCGGAGATTTTTCCGCCTGACAACCCTTACACCACACCCACTGCCGTGGGCGAAGACAAAAAAAGCGAGCATCGCTCGCTTTCTTCGCAATATGGAGCTCATGGACGGAATTGAACCGTCGACCTCACCCTTACCAAGGGTGTGCTCTACCCCTGAGCTACATGAGCCAAACACATCAAACTGGAGCGGGCGGCGGGAATCGAACCCGCACCATCAGCTTGGAAGGCTGAGGTTCTACCATTGAACTACGCCCGCCGAACTTGCCTAAAGAATGACAATCCGCTGCACGAGAAACAGTAGCTAATGCCCGCTTACCGGCTTTTCATTCACAGGCACTGACAGCTCAGCGCCCGTACAATCTGGTGGAGAGGGAAGGATTCGAACCTTCGAAGCTTTCGCGGCAGATTTACAGTCTGCTCCCTTTGGCCACTCGGGAACCTCTCCATCTGTGGCGGCATATTATGCCAGCCCTCAAAACAGTGTCAAGCCAAAAGCTCTTTATTTTCGAGGCTTTCACTTGCTTGCCGATTGAATCAATCAGCTTTGCAAGCCATTCGTCTTGACTGCATCTGCTTTGGAACGCGCTGCATTCTGTCAAAGCAGCATGGAAAATGCAAGCCCCGCGCGAATTTTTTCCAACGAAACCGGCTCCGGCACCCGCGGCGCTCCCGACATCTTGCCTGCGCGCTCGGCAAAGGTCAGCGGAAATGTGGCTTCGAGACCGCCATATACCATGTCGGGCCAGACGGCATGGGGCACCTGGACCCCGCGCGACACCACGCGCGCATCTCCTCCGGTCAGCAGCATGGGCAGCGCCACCCCCTGCTGATCGCATACTTCACTGTAAATACGATTGATGGCACTGACCGCCGCCATGTAGATGCCATGGTTGACAGCATCCACCGTACGCCTGCCCGGCTCCAGCAGCGCGTCGGCCTCGCTGTCGGGGTCGATGGCCACATTGCGAGTGCCCAGCTTGAGGCTCTCTTTCATCAATCGCAAACCTGGAATGATGAAGCCCCCCAGATGCACACCGCCCGGCAACACGAAGTCGATGGTAATGGCACTGCCGCAATCCACCGCACAGCAGCCACCGGCCAGCTGGTAACCTGCCAACGCCCCCATCCAACGGTCTACGCCCAGGCGGCCAGGCTCCTCATACCCATTGACGACGCCCAGCGCTTCGGGCGTCGAGCGCGCCACATGAACCTGCCGCACCTGACGGCGCAGCAGGGCGACGGTTTCTTCCAGCACAGCAGCCCTGGCCACGCTGGAAATACGTACGGCTTCCACGACGCCCAGGTCAGGAATGTCTGCCCCTGGACGCCACTCCTCCCGGGTCCATACGGCCCCACGGGAACGGATCTCGCTGCTTTCGGAATCCTTGAGACGCCACTTCGACAGCGTGTTGCCGATATCCAAATCCAGAATCATAGACGCCTACGTACGCTGATCTCACCGCCCGACAGGCGTCGCGAGTGACCGTTTTCAGTAACCCACAGGTTACCACTTTCATCGACATCGCCTGCAACGGCGTCGCTGGTGCGCTCCCCCTGAATGACCCGGATGGGCAGCCCAGAATAGGCATGGCGCTGGTTCCAGGCATCGAGCCAGGGTGCAAATCCGCTGGTTTCGAATCCTGCCAGCATGCTCAGCAACCCCGATACCATGTCCGCCGCCAGCTGGTTGCGCGAGATTCCGGGCTGCGCATCGAACAATGCGGCCACCGGCTGGTCGATGGTCGCTCGCAGGCTATCGGGCAGCATCAAGTTCATGCCAATGCCGATCACTACTTCACAGGGGCCTGCGGCATCCCCCGTCACTTCGATCAGAATACCCGCGAGCTTGCCAAGCTCGTCCCCTTGTTCGGCCAGCAGCACGTCGTTGGGCCACTTCAGCTTGGGCGCCACGCCATACTGTTCGAGCACTTGAGAGACCACGACGCCCACCGCCAGACTCAGCCCCTCCAGAGCATTGACGCCGGACTCGAAGCGCCAGCCCATGGATACCATCAGGCTCTGCCCCCAAGGCGTCGACCAGACGCGACCTCGTCGGCCTCGCCCTGCCGTCTGCAGCTCGACGAAACACACTTCACCGTGGCCTGCACCCTGTGAAAACCGCTCACGCAGGTACTCGTTGCTGGAAGGCAGCTGGTCTTCGACGAACAGGCGCGCCAGCAGGTGGCGGGCATCCGCAGGTAGCCGTTCGACGATACGCGCGCCATCCAACGGCTCGAGCGGGTAAGCCAGGCGATAGCCTCGCCCTTTGACGGCGACCAGCTCGACGCCCAGCGCTTCGAGTTTCTTCAACTGTTTCCACACGGCGGCTCGGGAAACGCCTAACGCCTCCCCTAACTGTTCACCGGAATGAACCTCGCCATCGCTCAACAAACGCATCAGGTTACCGATGGTCATGTGCCTGCCCCAACTGGGAAAACGCCTATCTTAACGGAACCGTCATGAAGGCGAAAACTGCCGCGTTTAGGTTATTGACTTGGTGCTTTATTTAAGACAGCGCTGGTAGTGGACCGTACCCAGACCCTATAATGCCGCCCTATTTTTCCAGCAGGATCGCGTCGTGATCGAGAATCTTCGCAACATTGCCATTATTGCCCACGTTGACCACGGTAAAACTACCTTGGTAGACAAACTGTTAAGCCAGTCCGGAACGCTCGACCGCAAGGCCGAGGGTCAGGAGCGAGTCATGGACTCCAATGACCAGGAGAGAGAGCGCGGCATCACCATCCTGGCCAAGAATACGGCTATTCAGTGGCAAGATAGCAATGGCAAGGATTACCACATCAACATCGTGGACACCCCTGGGCACGCCGACTTCGGCGGTGAAGTAGAGCGCGTCATGTCCATGGTGGACTCTGTGCTGCTGCTGGTCGACGCCGTGGACGGCCCGATGCCACAAACTCGCTTCGTGACCCAGAAAGCCTTCTCGCAGGGCCTCAAGCCCATCGTGGTGGTCAACAAGATCGACCGCCCCGGCGCGCGTCCCGACTGGGTCATCGACCAGATCTTCGATCTGTTC
Organism: Halomonas sp. KM007; assembly: GCF_050709225.1. Lineage (NCBI taxonomy): Bacteria > Pseudomonadati > Pseudomonadota > Gammaproteobacteria > Oceanospirillales > Halomonadaceae > Halomonas > Halomonas sp. KM007. The sequence goes on from NZ_CP136131.1 coordinate 1,652,946, forward strand.
GACAACCTGGGTGCCACCGACGACCAGCTCGACTTCCCGATCATCTACTGCTCGGCCCTGAACGGCATTGCGGGCATGGATCCGGAAGAGCTGGCCGAGAACATGGACCCGATGTTCCAGGCTATCGTCGATATCGTCGAGCCGCCGAAAGTCGAAGTGGATGGCCCCTTCCAGATGCAGATTTCTGCCCTGGACTACAACAGCTACGTCGGCGTCATCGGCCTGGGCCGCATCAAACGCGGTTCCGTGAAGCCCAACCAGCAGATCTCGGTGATCGGCGTGGATGGCAAGGTGCGCAAGGGCAAGATCGGTCAGGTCATGACTCACATGGGCCTCGAGCGCGTGCAGACCACCGAAGCCACCGCTGGCGATATCGTGTGCATCACCGGTATCGAAGAGCTGTCCATCTCGGACACCCTGTGTGACCCGAGCGCCGTCGATGCGCTGCCGCCGCTGTCCGTAGACGAGCCCACCGTCTCGATGACCTTCCAGGTCAACGATTCGCCGTTCGCAGGCAAGGATGGCAAGTTCGTCACCAGCCGCAACATCAAGGATCGCCTGGACCAGGAGCTGATCCACAACGTGGCGCTGCGCGTCGAGCAGGGCGAAACGCCCGAGAAGTTCAAGGTCTCCGGGCGTGGCGAGCTGCACCTGTCGGTGCTGATCGAAACCATGCGTCGTGAAGGCTTCGAGCTGGCCGTTGGTCGTCCCGAGGTCATCATCAAGGAGATCGACGGCATCAAGCAGGAGCCCTACGAAGAGGTCATCATCGACTGTGAAGAGCAGCATCAGGGCTCGATCATGGAAGAGCTGGGCTACCGCAAGGGCGAGCTGACCAACATGAACCCGGATGGCAAGGGCCGTGTGCGTCTCGACTTCATGATCCCGGCACGTGGCTTGATCGGTTTCCGTGGCCAGTTCCTGACCTTGACGTCGGGCACCGGCATCCTGACCAGCCGCTTCGACCACTACGGCCCGCTGAAGCCCGATGCCGCCATCGAGCGTCGTAACGGCGTCATGGTCTCCATGGTGGATGGCAAGGCGCTGGCCTACGCTCTGTATACACTGCAAGAGCGCGGCAAACTGATCATCGACCACGGTACCGAAGTGTACGAAGGCATGCTGGTCGGTATCCACAGCCGCGCCAACGACCTGGTGGTCAACCCCACCAAGGGCAAGAAGCTGGATAACATGCGCGCGTCAGGCAACGATGAAAACATCGTGCTGACACCGCCGGTGAAGTTCACGCTGGAACAGGCCATCGAGTTCCTCGACTCCGACGAGCTGGTCGAAGTGACGCCGACCTTCATCCGTCTGCGCAAGAAGCTGCTGAAAGAGAACGAGCGCAAGCGTTCCAGCAAGAAGTAAACGGATCGCTGCCATGGAAAGCCCGCCACTGTGCGGGCTTTTTGCTACCTCAGCCCATGGTCGACTGTGCTGGGCGGACAACAAATATCATCATTAACGCAACCTAAACGCTAGCGTGCTGGAAAGCGTCGCCATTCTATCGCACAGTAACGCAATCGTTGACGCCCTCGGGGCGCTGTGACGCTACAATTCATACAAGTGTTTGGATACCTACCCCCATCCGACACCACTACCATGGACACTCCTTCACATGAGCGGTCATAACGTCTGGACGCACAAGGGTACCTGCTTGTTGGCAGTAGTGGGCTCTGCCGTTGGCCTGGGCAACCTGTGGCGCTTCCCCTACCTCACCGGTGAAAACGGCGGCGGCGCCTTCGATTTCATCGAGCGGTTGACCAACATCTTCATGCCGCTGGGCACGCTGATTATCGTCAGAGCCTTTGCCGCCAGCCAGCGGCTGCGCCAGGCCAAAGGCTAGACACCGACCAACGCAACACCTTGGGTTTCAACAATAACATGCGATAGCAGGCGGACCTGGCCGCCTGCCTGCCGAGGACACCATGCACCCCCTTATCGAAGTACAACATGTCAACAAGGCATTCGGTGGGTTACACGTCATCAACGACTGCTCCATACGCGTGGAGAAGGGCTCGATCACCGGCATGATTGGCCCCAACGGGGCAGGCAAGTCGACCCTTTTCAACCTGATCGCCGGGGCGCTCACGCCGGACAGCGGCCGTATCCTGCTGGAAGGTGAAGACATTACCTCCCTCAGCGCCGACCAGCGCTTTCACAAGGGACTGCTGCGCACCTTTCAGATCGCCCACGAATTCAGCCAGATGAGCGCGTTGGAAAATCTCATGATGGTGCCCCCCCATCAGGCAGGGGAAAGCCTGTTCAACACCTGGTTCAAACCGGGCCTGGTGCGCCAGCAGGAGGCCGAGGTGCGCCAGCGAGCGCTGGAAGTCATCGACTTCGTGGGCCTGCACCACGTGCGCAATGAGCTGGCGGGCAACCTCTCTGGTGGCCAGAAGAAACTGCTGGAACTGGGCCGCACCATGATGACCGATGCCAAGGTAGTGCTGCTCGACGAGATTGCCGCCGGCGTCAACCGCACTCTGCTGGGCGACCTGATGGGCAACATCGAGCGCCTCAACCGTGAGATGGGTTACACCTTCCTGGTCATCGAGCATGATATGGACATGATCTCTCGCCTGTGTGATCCGGTCATCGTACTGGCGCAAGGCAGCGTCATGGTCGAGGGTCATATCAAGGACATACAGAACAACCCTGCCGTGATCGAGGCTTATTTCGGCACCGATGCCGCGTAGCGCACGGCACCCCACTACCGCCATGTCACTGCCTGGCAGCGCATGGAGATAACAACATGATCGTGACAGAAACACTGCGCGACGTTTGCTGAGACACCTTATGTCCTCTACCCCCGCAACTCCCCAGCCGCTGCTCGAAGCGCGCCATGTGCACGGCGGCTATGGCAGCATGAATATCCTCAACGGGGTCGACATGACCCTGTATGCCGATGAGGTCGGCGTGATCGTCGGCCCCAACGGCGCAGGCAAATCGACCATGCTCAAGGCGGTGTTTGGCCTGCTCAACGTCAATCAGGGCGAAATACTGCTCAACGGTGAGCCGATCCACAACCTGCCCCCGAATCAGCGGGTGGAGCGTGGCATGGGCTTCGTGCCTCAGGAGAAGAACGTATTCCCCAGCCTGACGGTGAAGGAAAACCTGGAGATGGGGGCCTACCTGAAGCCCAACAACGTCAAGCGCATGCTGGATCAGGTATACGACTTCTTCCCGCCGCTGGTGGAGAAACGCCATCAGCCGGCGGGGGAGCTGTCGGGCGGCCAGCGTCAGATGGTGGCCATGGGCCGTGCCCTGATGGCAGAGCCCAGCCTGCTGCTGCTGGACGAACCCACGGCAGGGTTGTCGCCACTCTACATGAACGAAATCTTTGACCGCGTGAAAAAGATCAATGCCGCAGGCGTTGGCATCTTGATGGTCGAACAGAACGCCAAGCAGGCGCTGGCCATTGCCGACAAGGGCTTTGTGCTGGCCGCCGGGCAGAACCGCTTCACGGACACAGGGGCTGCGCTGCTGGCCGACCCGGATGTCGCAAAAAGCTTTTTGGGCGGCTAGCCCGGGGGAGAAACCTGTGAACGAACTGGTCTTTTTTATCAATAACGTGGTGATCGCGGGCAGCGTGACAGGCTCGATCTATGCCATCGGGGCCATTGGCGTCACGCTGATCTTCAGCATCATGCGCTTTGCGCACTTTGCCCACGCCGACATGATGACCTTCGGTGCCTTCATGGTGCTGCTGCTGACCACCGCTTTCCCGGCGGTCGGCCCCAGCATAGGCGTGCCGACCGCACTGGTCATGCTGCCCCTGGCCATACTCTTGACCGCGCTGCTGGCGGTGGGCATCGACAAGGCCTTCTACAAGCCACTGCGTGCCCACGGCGTCAAGCCCATCGTCATGGTGATTGGCTCCCTAGGGGTGACCCTGATGCTGCAGGGGCTGATCCGCCTGTTTGCCGGTACCAGTAGCCAAAGCCTTTACGTGGATGATCGCAAGGAGATCTTTCGCATTGCCCTGCCCTTCGAAGGGGTGCGTGCCCCCATCGTGATCACCGAGCCACAGATTTACCTGTTCGTGATCACGCTGGTGGCCGTCATCGCGCTGCATGTCTTCCTGAACCGCTCACGGCTGGGCAAGGCCATGCGCGCCATGTCGGACAACCCGGAGCTGGCCCAGGCGTCGGGCATCAATACCAACACCATCGTGGCGGTGACCTGGGTGATTGCCGGGGGCCTGGCGGCCATCGCCGGTACGCTGCTGTCGCTGGATGTCACCTTCAAGCCGGACCTGAGCTTCTTCCTGCTGCTGCCGATCTTTGCAGCGGCCATCGTGGGCGGCGTGGGGCACCCTTACGGCGCCATTGCCGGTGGGTTCGTGGTGGGCTTTGCCGAGACCCTGGCCGTCTTCAACTGGAACGTACTGTTACGGCCCTTCCGCGACAGCTTGCCCGCGTGGTTGGAGCTGCCGTCGAACCTGGCGTTCGTCAGCACGGAGTACAAGATCGTGGTGCCCTTCTTTATCCTCGTGGCCATTCTCGTATGGCGTCCCACCGGTCTGTTTAAAGGCAAGGTGATCCAATGAACCCTTCATCGAAGCTGCGCAACCCCGACTACACGCCGCAGGATGCTACGCCCAAACGCCGGTTCCCGATGCGTGAGCTGGTGCTGTTCGGCGCGCTGCTTGCGGCCATTCTGGCGGTCTATGCCATCATGGGAGCCGCTTACAGCACCCGCATGCTGGTCGAAGCCGCCTGCTATGCCATCCTGGCGCTGGGCCTGACCATTCAGTGGGGGTACGCGGGCCAGTTCAATGCGGGCGTCATGGGCTTCGTGGCGCTGGGTGGCTTCTGCGCCATGCTGTTCAGTGTGCCGGTCAACGATGCTTTCTGGGGCAGCGAGCTGCCCGGCGAACTCGGTCGCGTGTTGCTCTACGGCCTGGCGGCTTTCGTGGTGGTGCTGGGCGCCACGCGTCTCGACCGCCTGGGCGTGCCGAAAAAACTGCGTACCGTGCTGGCCGTGGTGCTGGCCGTGGTGCTCTACCTGGTGGTCATCAGCCTGCTGCGCGATGTCACCAGCCAGATTCAATCCCAGGCAGGTTTCGTCGGCGGTTTCGGCCTGCCAGCCTGGGTCGGCTGGATCGTCGGCGGTGCCCTGGCAGGCGGCGTGGGCTACCTGATCGGCCATGTCTGCCTGGGCCTGCGCAGCGACTACCTTGCCATTGCCACGCTGGGCATTGCAGAAATCATCAAGGCGTTTCTGAAGAACTCCGACTGGCTCACCCGGGGCACGGCCACGGTGTCTCCGCTCCCCTGGCCAACCCCTGGCCCCGCCGAGCTGGGCTTTACGCTGGCACGCGCGGTGTATCTATCGCTCACGGCGGTGGTCATCGCGGTCATCTTCTTCCTGCTCCATCGCGCCTACCACGCGCCCTGGGGGCGCATGATTCGCGCCATCCGTGACAACGAAGTCTCGTCATCGGCCATGGGCAAGGACATCAACAAGCGCCGCCTGGAGATTTTCGTGCTGGGCTGCATTCTGATGGGCCTGGGGGGCGGCATGCTGGGCACCTTCAACAGCCTGTTCGACCCGCAAGGCTACCTGCCCCTCAACCACACCTTCCTGGTGCTGGTGATGGTGATCCTGGGCGGCCCGGGCAATAACCTGGGCACGATCTTTGGTGCCGTGGCGGTCTATATCATCTGGATCATGTCGGAACCGCTGGCGCTGTTCTTGATGCAGCTGTTCGTCTCGCTGGGCGAAAGCGCCTTTGGCTGGGAGGCACCGGGCAACATGGACAGCCGAGCCCTCCAGGCCAGGGTGCTGGTGATTGGCATGCTGATCACCCTGGTACTGCGCTTTGCCCCCAAGGGACTGCTGCCCGAGAAGATCAAGACCCACGGATAACACGCCCCGTAACGCTTACCCCACTAACACTCACCACACTAACACTCACCACAATGCAAAATGCCCGGCCAATCATGGCCGGGCATTCATTTGTGGGCGGTCAGTTGACCAGTACTGTGCCGGGGTTATGGCTCTACCAACCCCTTGATGGTGAAGGTGCCGTTCTCGACCACCATTTCGACCACCACGCCGGGCACATCGCCGTTCTCATCGAACTCATGGGAGCCGGAAGCGCCTTCGTAGTTGATCTCGGTGCCTTCGGCAATCAGCGCCACCGCTTTTTCCCATTCGCCCGGCAGAATCACTTCACCCGGCGCGCTGGAAACGCTGCGCAGCGCTTCCGACAATCCTTCACGCTCGGCGCTGCCGTTCTGCTCGATAGCCAGGGCAATCAGGAAAGCGGCATCGTATGCCTGGGCGGCAAATACCGCGCTGGGGTCAATGCCCGCCGCTTCGGCGGCGCTATTGAACAGCTCCGTGCCGGGCAGTTCGGGGCTGCCGGGGCGCGTGGCGATCATGCCGTCGAGGACATCGGCACCAATCGCCTGCACCAGGCTGTCGCCTACCATGCCGTCGGCACCCACGTACTGGGTGAACATGCCGCTCTCATAGGCTTGACGCAGTACGGTCTGGCCAGAGGTGTCGGCATAGGCCAGCACGACCAGGGTGTCGGCGCCACTGGCGGAGAGGGAGCCCAGCTCGGAGCGGTAGTCGGCACGGTTGTCTTCGTGGGCCAGGTTTTCGGCTACTTCGCCACCGCCCGCCGTGAAGGCGGCACTGAAGGCGTCAGAAAGGCCACGGCCATAGTCGTTGTTCACGAACGTGACGGCGACATAGTCGATGCCCTTGTCCAGCAACAGCTTGGCCAGCATCTCGCCCTGGAAAGCGTCGGACGGCACGGTACGGAACACCAGGTCGTTATCGTTCAGCTCGGACACCGCAGGCGCGGTGGAGGCCGGAGACACCATCAGCACACCGCCGGGAATGGCCGCGTTATTGGCCGCAGCAATCGTGGCCCCGGTGCACAGCGCCCCCACGATGGCGGTGACGTTTTCAGTATTGACCATACGGTCGGCGGCGTTGGACGCGGCCGATGCATCCGAGCAGGTCGTATCCCCTGACGGCATGACCAGCGTCTGGCCGCCCAGCACGCCCCCCTGTTCGTTGATCTGGGCAACGGCGAGCTTGGCCCCCTCGAAAATAGGCGGCGTCAGGCTTTCGATCCCCCCGGTAAAGCCGCCCAGGAAGCCCACTTTGACTTCCGCCTGGGCCATCCCGGTTAAGGCAAGTGATGAAGCCGCTACGGCAATGGTTAATGCGCGCTTATTAATCATATTGTTTGTCGCTCCCAGTGTGTTAAGTGCCCCGACTGTCCAGCGCAGGGCTCCCCTTAATCTGGAACCGTCGCGCCAAAAACACAAGCAACGGCTTCTAACGCTTGTGGTTTTCTGACGCCGACGCGTCTAGTCGCTCTGCCAAGCGCTTCTGGCGGCGCTTGTTGCGGTACATACGCACCAGCGCAATGACCAGTGCACACGCCACCATGGCGGCCAGCACGCCCCCCTGCCAGGGCCGCGCGGCGTCACCCATCACGGTCTCCAAGGTGATAATGAGCGTTAGCCCCAGCGCCTGAGAGCCAATTGCCAGGGCGCGCAGGCGGTCAAAGGAAGTTTGCGACATCGACCTCTCCGTGATGTGTTGCATGCATGATATGGTGAATCAGTGTAACTGCTTAACGGACAAACTGATGAATGCCATTGCACTTGGCCCACTGCTGATCTCGACGCCACGCCTCTACGCCCTGGGTGTGGCGCTCATGCTGCTGGTGAGCAGCCGCTACCTGCTGGGGCTGAGTGCCCAGCAGCACACGCGCTGGTTCAACGGCTTGCTGCTGGTATGGTTGCTCGGCGCTCGTGCCGTGTTCGTCATTCTACACTGGGAGAGCTACAGTCAGGCGCCGCTGGATGCCCTCAAGCTGTGGCAGCCAGGTTTCAATGCCCTTGGCGGCATGGTGGCGGGCCTTGTATGGACCGCCTGGGCACTGCGTGAACGGCTGCTGGCCATGCTCGGCGGCCTGGTCATGACCGTAGGTGCCGCCAGCCTCTGGCTGGTTCTGGTCACCCTGGCGCCGCTGGGGCCCTCCTTTGCGGTGGCGTCCGTGCCGGACATTACCCTGGAAGACCTGGACGGCAACCCGGTGAACCTGGCCTCCCTCGATGCGCAAGGTGACCTGCTGATGGTCAACCTGTGGGCCACCTGGTGCCCGCCCTGCCTCCGCGAAATGCCGTTGCTGGAAGCCGCAGACCAGATGGAGGGGGTCAGCGTGGTGGTGGTCAACCAGGGCGAAGACCTGTTGCCCATCGTGCGCTACCTGGATGAACAGCAGCTGGTGTTTCGTCATGCACTACGCGACCCTCGGCAGCTGCTGATGGCCGAATTCGCAGCCCCCGGCCTGCCCACGACCGTACTGTTCGACGCCCAGGGACGAACACTGGACGTGCACGTCGGTGAACTCACCCGCGCTCACCTGGAGCGCTGGCTGAACGATTGACCATGATAGCCCTTAATCCCCTCGCTGCTTTGCGTTAGAATCCCCCGCCCTGTCTGCCACCGAGGCCCATTCCCGGTGGCGAGCGACCCGATTTTGACGACTTCCTCGAGGCATCATGAGCGATTTTTCTCCCGGCCAGCGCTGGATTAGCGACGGTGAGGCCGAGCTTGGGCTTGGCACCGTGCTCAACTGCGACGCCCGTAGCGTTACCATCTTGTTCAGTGCCAGCCAGGAAACCCGCACCTACAACACCCGCCAGGCGCCCCTCACCCGAGTCATGTTCGGCAGCGGTGACCGCGTCCTGTCAGCCGACGGCTGGCAGATGATCGTGGACGACAGCAAAGAGAGCCGTGGCCTGATCACCTATATCGGTGAGGACAGCGACGGCAACCTGCGCGAACTGCCCGAAGCACGCCTGGCCGACACCATGCAGTTCGACCAGGCCCGTGACCGCTTGCTGACCGGCCAGGTGGACCGCAACGACTGGTTCGACCTGCGTTTTCGTACCCTGCACCACTTTCAGCGTATCGAACAGCACAGCGCCCTGGGGTTTGCCGGGCCGCGCATCGACCTGATTCCCCACCAGCTCTATATCGCCGACGAAGTCGCACGCCGCCACGCCCCCAGGGTGCTGCTGGCCGATGAAGTGGGGCTTGGCAAGACCATTGAAGCAGGCTTGATCCTCCACCGCCTGCTGTTGGCAGGCCGCGTAGAGCGCGCGCTGATTCTGGTGCCCGACAGCCTGACCCACCAGTGGCTGGTGGAGCTGTTGCGCCGCTTCTCGCTGAGCGTCACGCTGCTCGACGAGCACCAGAGCCAGGCCCACGGCAGCGCCAATCCGTTCGAGAGCGCCCAGCTGGTGCTGGCCAGCCAGGGCTGGCTGTTTGCCAATCGTCACCGTCAGGAACAGGCCCTGGCCAGCCGCTTCGACCTGCTGATCGTCGACGAAGCGCATCACCTGGATTGGCACCCGGAGACCAGCGGCCCCGGCTACCTGTGCGTGGAGCAGCTGGCCGCCGAGATCCCCGGCCTGCTGCTGCTCACCGCCACCCCCGAGCAGATGGGCCAGGAGAGCCACTTTGCGCGGCTACGCCTGCTGGACCCGGAGCGCTACCACGACATCGAGCGCTTCAAGGACGAAGAGCAGCACTACGTCGCCGTGGCCAGCGCCATCGATGCACTGGAGGAACTGCCCCAGACACCCAGCGCCCGTGAGCGCGTGGCCACCATCGCCGACGACCGCGACAGCCAGGCCCTGCTGGCGACGCTGTGCAACGCCGAGGCCAGCTCTGAACAGCAGGACGCGGCCCGTGCCCAACTGCGCGATGCGCTGCTCGACCGTCACGGCACCGGGCGCGTCATGTTCCGCAACAGCCGACGCCACGTGGGCGGCTTCCCGGAGCGGCGGCTGCACCTGACCAAGCTGGAGTTGCCCTCCGCCTATCGCCGAGTACTGCGCCGCCTGGAGCGCGACGAGGACTATCTGGACGAGCTGCTCATCGAAACCGGCATGGACCACCCGGACGTACTGATCTACCCGGATGCCATGTACCGCGAGCTGAGCAATGATCCGCTGAACGGTGAACCCTGGTGGCATATCGACCCCCGGGTCAACTGGCTGCTGGAAAAGCTCAGCGACGACAGCGAAAACGGTTTTGCCAACGACAAGGTGCTGGTCATTGCCCACCACCGCGAGACCGCCGAAGGGCTGGCCGAAGGCCTGCGTGTGCTGGGCGGCTACCAGGCGCCGGTCTTCCACGAAGGGCTGTCGCTGGTGGAGCGCGACCGCGCCGCCGCCGCCTTCGCCGACGAGGAAGATGGCTGCCAGGTGCTGGTGTGCTCCGAGATCGGTTCCGAAGGCCGCAACTTCCAGCTCTGTCGTCATCTGGTGATGTTCGACATGCCCCAGCACCCGGACCAGCTGGAGCAGCGGATTGGCCGCCTCGACCGGATTGGCCAACGCCACGCCATCGAGCTGCACGTGCCCAGCTTCATCGGCAGCCCGGGGGAACGGCTACAGCGCTGGTACGACGAAGGCATGGCCGCTTTCAGCGCCCCCCACGGCATTGGCAGCGACCTGTTCGACGCCTTTGGCGACGCGCTGGCCGATGCGCTGCTCGACGATGAAGCGCTCACCGAGATCATCGACGAAACCCACGCAATGTTCACCGCCAAACTGGCCGAGCGCGACGCGGGCCGCAACCGGTTGCTGGAGCTGAACGCCTGCCGCCCGACCCAGGCGCAACAGGTCATCGACGCGGTACGTGAGCTGGATGAAGACCCGGCACTGCCCCGCTACGTGGAGCGTGCGCTGGATGTCTTTGGGGTCGATAGCCAGGAAATTGGCAATGGCCTGCTGCACCTGCAGCCCAGCCAGCACATGCTGGACGGACTGCCGGGGCTGGTCAAAGGGGAAGAGGGTTTCTCTGCTACCTATAGCCGTGGCCAGGCCCTGGCGCGGGATGACGTGCAACGCCTCTCCTGGGAGCACCCGCTGCTGCGCGAGATGATGGGCCGCATTCTGGATGGCACCATGGGTAATACCGCCCTGGCGCTGCTGCGCCATCCGGCGATCCCCAGCGGGCGCTTAATGGCGGAACTGGTGTTCCGCACCCACTGCCCGGCACCCAAATCGCTGCACCTGAACCGCTTTTTGCCCCCCACCGCCGTTCGGGTGCTGCTGGATGAGTCCGGTGCCAATCTGACCAGCAAGATCTCCTTTACCGGACTGGGCAAAAATCTGCAGAAGGTCAACAAGTCGCTGGCCCGTGACCTGATCAAGAGCCGTCATGACCAGCTGCGTGACCTGCTGACCCAAGGGGAGAGCGAGGCCGAGCGGGAGCTGCCCAGCATCGTGGAAGCCGCCGAAACGCGCATGCGTGCTCAGCTGGATGCCGAGCTGGCCCGCCTGACGGCGCTGGCAGAGCACAACCCGGCGGTGCGCAGCGAGGAGCTGGAAGCCCTCAAGCAGGAGCGTCAGGCGCTCAGCGATGCCATCGAAAACACTCGCCTGCGGCTCGACTCGGTGCGGGTCATCATCACCGTGGACCCGAACGCCTAGCGAACGCCTAGACCAGCGGCTTGCTGGCGGCTAGAAAATGGCCGCCAGCGCTTTCGGTAGCGTCGGGTATTGAAAGCTGAATCCCTCCTCGAGCAGTCGTGCCGGTCGCATGTCCGCGCCGGTCAACAGCAGCTGTGACATCTCGCCGAAGCCCGCCTTCAGCACGAAGGCAGGTACCGGGAAAATGGCGGGACGATGCAGTTGCTTGGCCAGCGTCTGGGTGAACTCGGCGTTGGTCACCGGATGCGGTGCACTGCCGTTGAAAGCACCCGACAGACCAGACCCGTTGATCAAGAAGATGATGGCGGCTACCAGGTCGTCTCGATGAACCCAGGGCATGAACTGCTGACCATCGCCGAATCGCCCACCCAGCCCTAGCTTGAAAGGCGGCACCATTTTTTGCAGGGTGCCGCCGCCTGCCGCAAGCACCAGGCCTATGCGCAGAATGGCCAACCGAACCCCCAAAGCTTCCACCGGCTTGGCAGCGGCTTCCCACTGGGCACACAGCCGATGGGCAAACTCATCGTGGGGCTGAGTAGCCTCATCCACGACCTTGCTGCCCTGATCGCCGTAATACCCCATGGCCGAGCCACTGACCAGGACCGCAGGCAGCGGCTGACCGTTGGCCGCCAACTGCTCGCACAGCGCCACCAGCTGCTGGGTGCTGTCGACCCGCGAGCGAATCAGCCGCTCCTTTTGCTCGGCGCTCCAACGTTTGGCGGCTATCGACTCCCCTGCCAGGTTCACCAGCGCATCGGGGGGCGTATCGATAAATGCCTGCGCGCTGTCGCGGATATCACACTCGGGGGGCAGCTTTCCGCGTACCTTGTGGGGCGTGCGCGACACCACCTGCACGTCGTGCCCTTGAGCAATCAGCTGTGGGCACAGACGCTGTCCCACGAACCCGCTACCGCCGGTAATCAGTACTCGCATGGTACTCCCTCCTGAAGCTGGATAGCCCCTGCACTCCATCACCTATCCATGATCTATCCATCACCTATGGCAAAACGCCGTCGCTGTGTGCAGCGGGCGAGTCGACCATCCGTATTGCAACTTTTTAAATTGTACGATATCTATACACAACTGCTACAATAGAATTATCTTTCGACACGTCATCGCTTCCGTGAGCCGCCATGCCTGAATCTATTTTCGCTCCCCCTGCTCTTACCTCGCGTGACGCCGTGGCCATCATCGGCGCAGGTATGGCAGGGCTCGCCTGTGCTCATCTGTTGGCACAGCACGGCGTGACGGTCAGCCTGTTCGACAAGGCGCGAGGGCCGGGCGGCCGCATGTCCAGCAAGGGCCGCCCAGCGGCGACGCTTGATCTGGGCGCTCAGGCATTTACCGTGCGCGATGCCGACTTCGCCCAACAGCTCACCCAGTGGCAGCACGCAGGCTGCGTGGCCTCTTGGCCGACGTGCACTTATCAGGCTAGTGCATCCGGTTGGCAAACACACGATGACGGCCAGTTGCGTTATACCGGGGCTCCGCGCATGAGTGCGCTGACTCGGTATCTGATAGACGCCATCGCTCTTCATGCACACACGGCCCTCCTTTCGGAACCGCGTATCGTCGCGCTCGAAGCGGGTGGCGGATGGCGGATGGCGCATGGCATTTGAAAGACGCTGCAGGAAACCATCATGGGGCCTTCAGCCGCGTCGTGATCACGGCGCCACCGCCCCAGGCCAGCGAGCTGATCGGCCAATGGGCTCCCGAGCTGAGCGCCGCCTGCGAGGCTCTCCCACAGCGCGCTTGCTGGGCCGCCTGGGCCATTTTTGCGGCGCCGCTACCCACGCCGTCGGGCATTGCCGAACACTGGCAAAGCCTGCATGCGCAGCACCCCAAACTACGCCTCGTCTCCCGAAACCACACCAAGCCGGGGCGTGAAGAACAGCCGGAAAGCCTGAGCCTCCTTGCTCAACTGGACTGGAGCGACGCGCATATCGAGCTGACGCCAGAGGACGCGGCCCAGCAGCTGCTAGAGGCCTTTCTGGAATGCTTGCCCGTTCCTGCGGCATCGATTCCCGAATTGATAGAGCTGGGCGCCCATCGCTGGCGGTACGCCCAAGCTGAAGAGCCGGAAGCGCAGGGATACCTATACAGCCAGCAGGACATCGCGCTATGCGGCGATAGCTGGAAAGGCAGCCGCGTCGAGGATGCCTGGTTATCCGGCAATGGGCTGGGCAGGGCCTTAATAGGCCGGTCGGTCTAATGAATATCACGACAGGAGTACAGGAGCATGGAAGCCACAGAGGTTGTACCTAGCCGCCACAAGTTGTACAAAGGTGCCTATAATAGCGTGACGCTATCTCAGCGATTATCGGCTCATCGACGTAGCGACACGCCCCGAATGAGTGGCATACCGCCGACCCGGCACCGAACTACCGCCACGGCAATTACAGACAGACCCCTGCAATACCTGTTGCAGGCAACCAAGAGGCAATGGCGCCCATGAGCAACAAGGCGACCCACCCACCCGATACCCCGCTCTATCCGATTCGGGAAGTTTCCCGTCTGACGGGTGTGAACTCGGTCACCCTGCGCGCCTGGGAGCGACGCTACGGCTTGATTCGTCCGCAACGTACTCCCAAAGGACACCGGCTTTACGCACAGGATGACATCAGTCGCATCGAGCGTATTCTGCAATGGCTGAACCGTGGCGTGCCGGTCAGTCAGGTCGCCGACCTGCTGGACCAGCCGGAAACCGTGGAAACCCCCGCGCCGGATGCCGGCGACTGGGCCAGCCAGCGGCAGCAGCTGCAAGCCATCATCGAGGCGGTCGACCTGCCGCGGCTCGAGGCGCTGTACCACCAAAGTCTGGCGCTCTACCCGCTCAGCGTGGCCATCAACGAGCTCTGGCAACCGGTCATCTTGAGCCTGGAAGCCAAATGGGCCGCTCAGCCGGACGACCTGGTGCGGCGCACCTTCGAGTCCTTCCTGCGCAGCCAAGTGGGCATTCGCCTGCACTATGCCAACCAGGCTACCCGCGGCCCGCTGCTGCTGCTGACCGCCATGCCCGACGACCCAGGCCCCCTGTGGGTGTTGATGTGTGCGCTGATGGCCAGCGAACAGGGCTACCGTGTACAGCTGCTCGACCATTCGCTGGCGCTGGAAGATCTGCCCCAGGCGGTGTCGCGCTTGCACTCTTCCATGGTGCTGCTCTCCAGCGGTCAGCGCGAAAACGACCACTACATTCGGGTCGACCTGCCCAAGGCGGCCGAGCGTTTGGGCGTACCGATCGGCGTGTGCGGTGAAGTCGCCCGACTGCGTGAAACAGAGCTGCGCGACGGCCCGGTACACATGCTGGGCGATGACCTGCCTCAAGCCGTGGCGCGTTTGCGCCCGCTGCTACGCGAATCAGGCATTCTCTAGCGCCCGACAGGCCACGCCACGGGAGTGCACATGGATCTGCAGTTGGTTTGGCTACGCAGCGACCTGCGTGTTCACGATAACTCCGCCTTGGCGGCGGCCGCCGCCAAAGGCCCGGTGGTCGCTGTCTTCTTGCGCAGTATCGAACAGTGGCGTGCCCATGGGCATGGCACCAACAAGCTCGATTTCTGGGCACGCGGTGTGCATTCCCTCAAGGAGTCCTTGAGCGGTCTCAATATCCCGCTGCTGCATCGGGATATCGACAGTTTCGATGACGCACCCAGCGTACTGCTCGCGCTGGCTCAGAAACACGGCGTTCAGCAGCTGCACTTCAATTACGAGTACCCGCTGAACGAACAGCGCCGTGACCAGGCCGTCCTGAAAGCCTTCAAACACGCGGGCATGACGGCACAGGGCCACCACGATGCCATTGCCTTTGCGCCAGGCAGCCTGCTCACCGGCAAGGGCGATTACTATGGCGTGTTCACCCCCTTCGCCAAGGCGTGGCACAAGCAGATAACTCAGGAGCAGCTGGCACTACGCGATACGCCTCAGGCGCAGTCGCCTCTGGATCTGCCCAGTGATCCACTGCCCGCCCTCCCCGAGCTCGAGGACTCCCCCGTGGATGGCCGCCAATGGCCTGCGGGCGAAAACGCGGCCAGCGATCACCTGGAGCGCTTTTTGCGCTTCCGGGGCCGCTACTACCAGCAACAGCGCGACTTCCCTGGCGTCAGTGGCACCAGTGGACTTTCCCCTTATCTGGCGCTGGGCATGATCTCTCATCGCCAGTGCCTGCAAGCCGTGATGAGCGAAAACGACGGCCACCTGGCAGACGGGGATGCCGGACTCACGACCTGGGTGAACGAACTGATCTGGCGGGAGTTCTACCAGCATGTCGCGGTGGGCTTTCCGCAGGTATGCCGCTATCAACCCTTTCAGGAGCACACCCGCGATCTGGCCTGGCGTGATGACGATGAGGGGTTTGCGGCATGGTGCGAAGGGCGTACCGGCTACCCCATCGTGGATGCGGCCATGCGCCAATTGGTGACGACCGGCTGGATGCACAACCGACTGCGCATGATCACCGCCATGTTCTTGAGCAAGCATCTGCTGATCGACTGGCGGCGGGGAGAAGCGTTCTTCATGCGCCATCTGGTAGATGGCGAATTTTGCGCCAACAACGGTGGCTGGCAGTGGGCGGCCTCCACGGGTACGGACGCAGCCCCGTACTTTCGCATCTTCAACCCTACCACCCAGTCGACGCGTTTCGACCCTGAAGGCGCCTTCATCACCCACTGGCTACCAGAACTGGCTTCCTTGCCCGCCAAGGCGCGTCATGCGCCACCACAGGACATGCTGAACCCGGTGGACTACCCCTCCCCCATCGTCGACCACAAGGCAGCCCGTCAACGTGCCCTGGACGCCTTCAAGGCCTTATCGAAGTAGGCTAGATAAACACTTGCCTCTGTCGGCGGCTCTCGCCGCCGACATCGCTGTCCCCTCACGTGGCACCGTTACTCAACAAGGAATTCATCATCCACCCAGGGTTCGTGAAGACCCCTCTCTCGGATCGCAACGACTTCCCCATGCCCATGCAGGTCAACGGCAAGATGGAAAATGGCTGCGCACGCTTTACCCGCTGGGTGCTGGGCCTGGCCTATCGCTTCCAGCGCAATAGCGTGACCGGCTCCAAACGCAACATTGCCGCGCATTACGATATTGGCAATGACCTGTTTGCCACTTTTCTGGACCAACGCCACTGGATGTACTCCAGTGCCGCCTCCCCCTACCCGGAAGCCAGCCTGGAAGAGGCCTCTACCTACAAGCTCGACCTGATGCTCGAAAAGCTGGACGTGCAGCCAGAGCACCATCTGCTGGAAATCGGCACTGGCTGGGGCGGGCTGGCGATCCATGCCGCCAAGACACGCGGCTGCCGAGTCACCACCACCATCTCCGAAGAGCAGCATGCCTATACGGCCCGCCGCATCCAGGAAGAGGGGCTGGAAGACCGTATCACCCTGCTGAAGCAGGACTACCGCGAACTGACGGGGCGCCTTGATCGGCTGATTTCCGTGGAGATGATCAGTTGGCCCCTTCCGCCAAAGGCAGCGGTACCCAGCGCTGCTCCAGCTCAGCGGCAGAGAGTGGTTTGGCAAAATAGAACCCTTGCACCAAGGTGCAGCCCGCCTTGATCAGGAACTGGCACTGCTCTTGCGTTTCGACGCCTTCGGCGACGACTTCGAGCTTCATCCCCGCCGCCATGGCCAGGACTGCCGTGACGATGGCGGCATCGGCCTGATCATGCGGCAGCTCGCGAATGAAGGCACGATCCAGTTTGATCTTGTCTACCGGCAGCCGCTTCAGGTAACCCAGCGACGAATAGCCCGTGCCGAAATCATCGATGGCAATCGCATACCCTTGGTCGCGTAGCGTCTGCAAACGCGGTCCCATGTCACCGGCCCGCTCGTCGAGCAGCACCGACTCGGTCAGCTCCAGGCCGATCTGGGAAGGCTTCAGCTTATAACGCTCCAGACAGGTTGCCAGCTGCGTTTCCAGGTCGCCCTGAAACAGCTGCAACGCCGAAATATTGATCCACACCGTGACCTTGGGCATGCCGCTGTTCTGCCAATGGGCCTGCTGCGCGCAGGCTTTCTCGATGACCCAACTGCCCAGCTCGGCCATCAGGCCGTGGCGCTCGGCCAGCGGAATGAAGTCTCCTGGTGAAATCATGCCGTCTTGCGGGTGGCGCCAACGCAGCAGCGCTTCCATGCCCATCAGCTCGCCGGTACCGGGATGATGCTGGGTCTGGTAGTGCAGTTCCAGCTGGTCTCCCGAGATCAGCGCCGCGCGCAGGTCACTCACCAACGCCAGTTGAGGGTTGTCCTGCTTGTCGAGCGCCGGTCGGAAACGCTGGCTATGGTTACGCCCCAGCCGTTTGGCGCTATACAGCGCGGACTCCAGACGCTGGAACAGTACGCCGGAATCACGGCCATCTTCGGGTGCCCGGCAGCTACCGATGGTGAGCCCCAGTCGCAGCGACTGGTCGTTGATTTCAAACGGGCGACCCATATGGTCGCGCAAGGTCATGACCCACTTGTCATGGTCATCGAAGGTGGTGGTGCGAATGACCATGAACTCATCGCCACCCAGCCGACCCACGACACTGCCGGCCATGTAACTGGTCAAACGCTGCGCAAAGCGTGCCAGCAGGCGGTCCCCCTGCTCTACGCCCAGGCTGTCGTTGACCGATTTCAAGCCGTCTATATCGATCAGCGCAATATCCAGGCTCTCTCCCGCACGCAGGTGACGCAAGCGAGAGGCCATCAGGTCATGCAGGCGGCGGCGATTGGGCAGTCCGGTCAGGGGATCTTCATAACCGATGCGGCGCAGGTCGCGCTCGCGGGCCTTCTGCTCCGAAATATCGGTAAACAGACTGATGAAATGGGTGATATTGCCGCGACGGTCGGTGACGGCACGCACCTTCAGCCATTCGGGGTACTCGTCGCCATGCTTGCGGCGGTTCCACATCTCGCCTTCCCAACGCCCGGTAGCCTTCAGCGTACTCCAGAAATTCTGATAGAAGGCTTTGTCGTGGCGCGGTGCGGCGAGGGTTTCCAGCTTGCGACCGACCATTTCATGGCTTTCGTAGCCAGTAATGTCGGTAAAGGCGGGATTGACCATCAACACGCGATTCTGGACATCGCTAATCACGATCGCGTCTCCCGCCAATCCCATGGCATCCAGGGAAAGACGCAAACGAAGGCGCTGCTGACGCACCTGATTCCAGGCATCCCACAAGCCCAGCGAGACCAGGCTGACCGCGACCATGCGCAGCGCGGCATCTGGAATCCAGACACAGGCAGGCAGCGCAGTCAGCGCCACCCAGACCAAAGGACGATTCATCGAGATAGGCAGCCACATGGCGTTTCTTGTTGTCCTATTCAGCAGTCACTACGTCGGCAACGGTATGGATGACATCATGCCGCCTTACCCCACCCCTGGATAGATCATATTACGTGAATCATCCGTTGATTAGGCAATTTCGCGCATTAGGGTGCCTCCGCCGTACTCGACCATGGTAGCCATTGGCGGTCACGATGCGCCTTAAAACACAGGATAAGACGCCTGCAGCGTGCATTCAGCGGTTGCGGGCAGTAGACTAGGCGCAACCACCATTTTTGACTTTCGGAACGATTCAGTGACCAAGCAACATTCCTTTGATCGCGAAGAACTGCTGGCCTGCTCACGCGGCGAGCTGTTTGGCCCTGGCAACGCCCAATTGCCTGCCCCTAACATGCTGATGCTTGACCGCATCATTCATATCCATGAAGAGGGGGGTGAGCACGGCAAGGGCGAATTGATCGCCGAGCTGGATATCACGCCTGACCTGTGGTTCTTTGATTGCCACTTCCCGGGCGATCCGGTCATGCCCGGCTGCCTGGGTCTGGATGCCATGTGGCAGCTGGTCGGCTTCTACCTTGGCTGGCTGGGCCACCCTGGCCGAGGCCGCGCCCTGGGCTGTGGCGACGTCAAGTTCAGCGGCCAGATTCTGCCCGATGCGAAAAAGGTAACGTACCGGATCAACGTGAAGCGCATCATTACCCGTCGGCTCATTCTGGGTATTGCCGATGGCACCGTATCCGTTGACGGGCGCGACATCTACCAGGCTAATGACCTGCGCGTTGGCCTATTCACCTCCACTGCGAATTTTTAACAGGAGGCTCCCATGCGACGAGTGGTAGTCACCGGCCTTGGCATCGTGTCCTGCCTGGGCAACGACCAGCAACAGGTCCTGGACGCGCTCAAGAGCGGGCGTAGCGGTATTCGGTTCAAGGAAGAGTACGCCGAGCGCGGTTTCAGAAGCCACGTGGCAGGCAGCGTCGATATCGACCTGGACGCATTGATCGACCGCAAGCTGCGCCGCTTCATGGGTGATGCAGCGGCCTATGCCTATGTCTCCATGGCACAAGCCATCGAAGATTCAGGCCTGACCGAAGCGCAGGTTTCCAACGAGCGAACCGGCCTCATCGCAGGCTCGGGCGGTGCCTCCAGCGCCAACCAGGTAGAAGCCGCCGACGTCATGCGCGAAAAAGGCCTGCGTCGCGTCGGTCCTTACCGGGTCACCCGTACCATGGGCAGCACGGTCTCGGCGTGTCTGGCCACGCCGTTCAAGATCAAGGGCATCAACTACTCCATCTCCTCTGCTTGCGCCACCTCGGCTCACTGTATCGGCAGCGCCATGGAGCAGATTCAGCTAGGCAAGCAGGACGTCGTGTTTGCAGGCGGCGGTGAAGAGGAACACTGGACCTTGTCGTGCCTCTTCGATGCCATGGGCGCCTTGTCGACGCACTATAACGACACCCCCGAGCACGCCTCTCGCCCCTATGATCAAGCACGTGATGGCTTCGTCATCGCGGGTGGCGGCGGCATGCTGGTCCTTGAAGAGCTGGAGCATGCCAAGGCACGCGGCGCCAAGATCTATGGCGAGCTGGTCGGCTACGGCGCCACCTCCGATGGCCATGACATGGTCGCCCCTTCTGGCGAAGGCGCCATGCGCTGCATGCGTCAGGCCATGGCGACCGTCGATGGCAGCATCGACTACATCAACACCCACGGTACATCGACTCCCGTTGGTGATGTTGCCGAATTGAAAGCGATTCGCAGCGTCTTTGGCGACACGACACCCGCCATGAGCTCTACCAAGTCGCTGACGGGTCATTCGCTGGGCGCCACCGGCGTGCAAGAGGCCATCTACTCGCTGCTCATGATGCAGCACCGCTTCGTGGCGGCCTCTGCCAATGTCGAGCACCTGGACGAGCAAGCCGATGGCTTCGATATCGTGACCCAGCGTCGCGATGACGCCACCATCGACCGCGTGCTGTCCAACAGCTTTGGCTTTGGCGGCACCAACGCCTGCCTGGTATTCCAGCGCTATAACGGCTGAGACGGTCTCGACGACCAACACAAACGGCGCCCAAGGGCGCCGTTTGTGTTGGTGCAGCGTGTGTGCCCCGGTTGGCAGGGCACCGGCGTTCAGGGCCTGGGCACCTCGGAGATCTCACTCAGCTGGCCCTCGATCCAGGCTTCCACATCGGCCAATACTTCATCCGGGGTACGCCCTGCGGTCTCGATGGGCGGACCAATGCGCACACGCAGGACACCCGGACGCTTGACCCACTGCCGCCCCGGCCAACGCTCACCGGCATTGTGCGCTACCGGCAGCACCGGCACACCGGCACGACAGGCCACCACGCTACCGCTTTTGTTGTAGCGCTTGCGAACGCCTGGGTCGACACGGGTCCCTTCCGGAAAGATCAGCACTGAGAGCCCACTGTTCAAACGCTCCACCCCCTGCGTCAGCACCTGCTTCATGGCCCGTGCCGGCTTGGAGCGATCCAGGCTGATGGGACGCAGCAAACGCAGCCCCCAGCCAAATACGGGAATGCGCAGCAGCTCTCGTTTGAGCACGGTGCAGACCGGCGGCTTCATGACCTGCAGGAACAGCGTTTCCCACTCACACTGATGGTTGGCCTGAATGACGCAGGGCCCCGCGGGAATATGGTCACGCCCTTGAATATCGTACCGTACGCCACAGGCCAGCCGAAACCAGACCATCAGGAAGTAGTTGTAGAGGTTCAACAGACGATAGCGCGCCGCCAGGGGAAGAAACGGCGCCACGGGCAAGAACAGCACACCAATCAGCAGCATGGCTGAAAAATAGCCCAGATAGAACACCAGGCTGCGTACCACATTCATCAAGCGGACTCTCCTGTTCCTGATCCTGCGTCCTCCGGCTGGGTGCGCGTCAGGCACCAGGCATCCAGCATTCGCCCGACTTCCAATCGCCAGGGCTTCTGGTGCACCCCAAAAACGTCCAGGACACGGCGGCAGTTCAGTACCCGCCGCAGCTTGGCATCGTGATGGTGGTTCAACGCTTGCACCTCACCCAATGCGACCTCCTCGCCACGCCCTTCGAGATGGGTGGCCAACTGGGTACGCACCATGGAAGCAAACGTGAAAGCGCTGACCGGCTCGGTGCCCGCCAGGTGATACGCCCCCCAGGCATCGGCCCCGCAGGCTTGCTGCTGGAGCATCCCCACCAGCGCCATGGCTACGGCATCAGCCGAGGTAGGACAAAAAATCACGTCCTCTGCCGCACGCACGGGCTGGCCTGCCAAAAAGCTGTCGATCACTTCATTGAGCCAGGCATGGCTGCCTTCCAGGGCGAACAGCGGCCCTAGCCGCACGATCAGGTGGCGGTGATACTCCGCGCGGATACGGTCACCAGTCTGCACCAGGCGACGCAAGCACTCATCGCGTGGGGCGGGCACGACATGTTCGTCGATCGGGATCTCGAACCCCTCTTCGTAGAGCTGGTCGGACACACACCAGACCAGCGCGATGCCTGCCACCTGGCAGGCATCGACACACTGGTCCACCGCATCCGCATGGGCATAGACATCCGCTGGCGTCATGCTTAACGGATGCGACAGCGGTGGAATGATCACCGCATCGGGCGCGATGGCCGCGAGCTGATCCGGAGAAACACTCAAGCCCTGTTCAATCACCAGCTCGGTGTCCGTGCGCCGACTCGCCTCACGGGCCAGCGCCAGGCTCAAGCAGTGCCCTGCGTTCAGTATTAGCAGCTTCAAGACAGACCCTCTTTCTCAACCCGATAGCATCGCGGCAGCACCCCGCGGGGCATGACGATCAGAACGGAATTTCGTCGTCAAAGTCGTCGAAGTTACCCGGATCCGGAGCGCCGTAGCTGCTGTTTTGCTGATGCGCGGGAGGCTGCTGCTGAGGCGCCGCGCCGCCACGCTGAGGCGCGGCATTCTGTTGCGGAGCGTAGCCACCCTGCTGAGGTGCCTGCTGAGGCGGCTGCTGGTAATGCTGTTGCGGCGGCGCAGACTGGGCTGGCGCTTGCTGGGCATAGCCACCTTGCGGAGCACCTCCCCCCTGGTAGTCACCACTGCGGCCATCCAGCATCTGCATGTCGTTGGCGACGATTTCAGTGCTGTAGCGTTCCTGACCGTTCTGATCCTGCCATTTGCGCGTCTGCAGGCGACCTTCGATATAGACTTTGGAGCCTTTTTTCAGGTACTGCTGCGCAATTTCCGCCGTTTTGTTGAACAGCACCACGCGATGCCATTCGGTACGTTCCTGACGCTGACCGCTCTGGCGATCCATCCAGGTGTCCGAGGTGGCCAGATTCAGGTTGGCCACTGCAGTACCGGACGGAGTGAAGCGCACTTCCGGATCCTGGCCCAAATTACCAATTAAAATGACTTTGTTAATACCGCGCGCCATAAGGTCGCTCCTTGTCGTATACGGTGATGGTCTCTCATTGATCAGGACCGCGGTGGCGGAATCAATCGGGCGAGTGCCGCCTGATCAAGCTCTTTGCGATTCACTTTCAAATACACCAGGCGCTCTTCCGGCACGACCATGACGTCTTCGACACCGGCCACATCGGCAAGGTGCTCCATGAGCAGGTCCATGGCATCGGGCTGGGTATCATGCAGCGCCACCACCTCACTGGAGAGCGGCGGCGGTGACGGCATGCCGCACATGGCCAGCCACCAGCCAAGCGCCAGCGCCGCGCAGCCGATGAACACCGCGTCAAGCCCCCAGGTGTGCGCCAGCCAACCGCCCAGAGTACCGCCTAGAAACGCACCCAGAAACTGGCTGGTGGAGTAGACGCCCATGGCGGTGCCTTTTGCCCCGGCTGGCGCCAGTTTACTCAGCATGGACGGCAGGGTGGCCTCCAGCAAATTGAAGCCGGTAAAAAACACCAGCAGCCATACAAACAGCCCCTGCCCCTGGGAGAGCGGTAGACCAAGCGCCGCCAAGCTGAGCACGATGGCACCAATGGCCAGCAGACACATCAGCTTCATGCGTTGGCGTTTCTCGGCCACGATCACCAGCGGCACCATGGCGACAAACGACAGTCCCATGATGGCCAGATAGGCCAGCCCATGGTACTCCACCGCCACTCCAGCGTTCAGCAACCTGAACGGCACGGCCACAAAAATGGCCATGAGGACCAGATGCAGGGCAAAGATCGACACGTCCAGGCGCCACAGGTCTGGGCGGGTAATGACGCGTTTGAATTGCTGGCGATCCAGCCCGACATCGCGATGTCGCAAACGCCGGGGAGCTGGCGGCACCCAGCGCCACAGCACCAGCAGGCCCACCAGGGTGAGCAGTGCCGTGAACCAGAACAGGCTCGACAGTCCTCCCCATGATGCCAACCAGGGCCCCAGCACCATGGCAATGGCAAAGGACACACCGATGGAGAGGCCGATGGTGGCCATGGCAGCGGTACGCACCTGCTCACGGGTCTGGTCGGCCAGCAGCGCCATGATCGCCGCCGCAATGGCACCACTCCCCTGCAGCGCTCGCCCGACGATCACGCCACCAATGGTGTCCGCCATGGCGGCCACGATACTGCCTGCGGCAAAGATCAGCAGGCCAATGGCGATCACGCGTTTCCGACCGATCCGATCCGACAGCAACCCGAACGGAATCTGCAGAACCGCCTGAGTCAGGCCATACACACCGAGCGCCAGGCCAACCAGAAGCGGCGTCGCCCCTTCCAGGGTGTCGGCATAAAGGGCCAGCACCGGCAGTACCATGAAG
Organism: Halomonas sp. KM007; assembly: GCF_050709225.1. NCBI lineage: Bacteria > Pseudomonadati > Pseudomonadota > Gammaproteobacteria > Oceanospirillales > Halomonadaceae > Halomonas > Halomonas sp. KM007. Next base: position 1,677,443 of record NZ_CP136131.1, read on the forward strand.
AGTCCCAGCATGCGTGATGCATAGAGACCGGCCAAGCCGCTGATGGCTCGGCGCTCGGCAGCCAGCAGCAGTGCAGAAACCTTGCGCATAGAACCCTTGTGTACGATGAGTGGGCCGAACGGCCTGAAATAACCGCCCATTCTAGCGCTTTGTCGGCACGCTGGAAACGCCAAGCATGAAATGCCCGCCACGCTGCAGCGAAGCGAGACAGTTTTGCCGGAAGGGGTGCCGCAACCGTATAATTACGCTTTTGCCACGCGATTCGAGGTGTTGATGGACAGCATTCTGGTCAGGGGTGCCCGCACCCACAACCTCAAGCAGATCGATGTGGAGCTGCCCCGCGACAAGCTGATCGTGATTACCGGCCTGTCAGGCTCCGGCAAGTCGTCCCTAGCGTTCGATACGCTCTACGCCGAGGGCCAGCGGCGCTATGTGGAATCGCTCTCCACCTATGCGCGCCAGTTTCTATCAATGATGGAAAAGCCCGATGTGGATCACATCGAAGGGCTCTCTCCGGCCATCTCCATCGAGCAAAAATCCACCTCTCACAACCCTCGGTCGACGGTTGGCACGATTACCGAGATTTACGACTACCTGCGCCTACTGTTTGCCCGTGCCGGCACCCCTCGCTGCCCAGAGCATGGCGAGGACCTGGAAGCCCAGACGATCTCCCAGATGGTCGATCAGGTCATGAACCTGGCGGAAGGCACCCGCTTGATGCTGCTGGCGCCGGTCGTCAAAGGCCGCAAGGGGGAGCATTTACAGCTGCTGTCCGAGCTGCGCGCGCAGGGGTTCGTGCGCGTCCAGATTGATGGCCAGGTGCTGGAGTTGGACGACATAGCGCCGCTGGACAAGCGCAAGAAGCACGATATCAGCGTGGTCGTGGACCGTTTCAAGGTACGTGACGATATCGCCCAGCGCCTGGCGGAATCCTTCGAGACGGCCCTGAACCTGGCCGACGGCACCGCCATGGTGCATTTCATGGACAGCGAGCAGGACGATCTAGTCTTCTCGTCCCGCTTTGCCTGCCCCGTTTGCGGCTATTCGCTCTCCGAGTTGGAGCCGCGGATGTTTTCGTTCAACAACCCGGCAGGGGCGTGCCCGACCTGCGACGGCCTGGGCATACAGCAGTACTTCGACCCGGAGAAACTGATCAGCCACCCCGAGCTTTCCCTGGCGGAAGGCGTGATCAAGGGCTGGGACCGGCGCAACATTTATTACTTTACCCAGCTACAGGCGCTGGCCAAGCATTACCGCTTCGAGCTGGAAACGCCGTGGCAGGAGCTGGCCCGCCACGAGCGGGACATCATCCTCAACGGCAGTGGTGGCGAGCTGGTCCCCTTCGTTTACGTGGGAGACCGTGGCCGGAAAGTCACCCGTGAGCATGCCTTTGAAGGGGTGCTGCCCAACATGCAGCGCCGCTACCGGGAAACCGAGTCCAGCATGGTGCGCGACGACCTGGCCAAGTACATTGCGGTTCAGCCCTGCACCGCCTGCCACGGCTCGCGGCTCCGCAAGGAGTCTCGCCATGTGTATGTCGATGACCGAAACATCGCGGATATCGTCCACCTGCCGATTGGCGAGGCGTGGCGCTACTTTGGCGCGCTGGCGCTTCCCGGGCGCAAGGGAGAAATTGCCGACAAGATCGTCAACGAGATCCATGCTCGCCTGGAATTTCTGGTCAACGTGGGGCTTGATTACCTGAACCTCGAACGCAGCGCCGACACGCTCTCCGGGGGTGAGGCACAGCGTATCCGCCTGGCTAGCCAGATCGGTGCTGGCCTGGTGGGCGTCATGTACATTCTGGACGAACCCTCCATCGGGCTGCACCAGCGGGACAACGACCGTCTGCTCAAGACGCTGGAGCGATTGCGCGACCTGGGCAACACCGTGATCGTCGTCGAGCACGACGAAGATGCCATCCGCGCGGCGGACCACGTGCTGGACATCGGCCCCGGTGCAGGTGTCCATGGGGGCGAGATCGTCGCCCAGGGCACGCCGCAGCAGGTGATGGACAACCCGAATTCGCTGACCGGCCAGTATCTCTCCGGCAGCCGCGAAATTGCCGTCCCGCCTTACCGGATCCCGGGCAATCCCGAGAAGCAACTGGTGGTGCGCGGTGCCACGGGCAACAACCTGCAAAATGTCACCCTCAGCCTGCCACTGGGGCTGTTCATTGCCGTGACGGGCGTCTCCGGCTCCGGCAAGTCGACGCTGATCAACGGCACGCTGATGCCGATTGCCGCCCGTGAACTCAACCGGGCCACCACCCTGACACCGGCTCCCTACGAGAAGGTGGAAGGCCTGGACCAGCTCGACAAGGTCATCGACATCGACCAGAGCCCGATCGGCCGCACCCCGCGCTCCAACCCGGCCACCTATACCGGCATTTTCACGCCTATTCGTGAGCTGTTCGCCGGTACCCAGGAGGCTCGCTCCCGAGGCTACAAACCCGGGCGCTTCAGCTTCAACGTCAAGGGCGGTCGCTGCGAAGCTTGCCAGGGCGAAGGCATGATCAAGGTGGAGATGCACTTTCTGCCGGATATCTACGTCCCTTGTGACGTGTGCAAGGGCAAGCGCTACAATCGCGAAACCCTGGATATCCACTACAAGGGCAAGACCATCCACGAGGTATTGGAGATGACGGTGGAAGATGCGCTGGCCTTCTTCAGCCCCGTGCCCGCCATCGCCCGGCGCTTGCAAACGCTCATGGATGTGGGGCTGTCCTACATCCGTTTGGGGCAGAGTGCCACGACGCTTTCCGGGGGCGAAGCTCAGCGGGTCAAGCTGGCGCGAGAGCTGGCCAAGCGCGACACCGGCAAAACCCTCTACATTCTGGATGAACCCACCACCGGCCTGCACTTCGAGGATATCCGCCAGCTGCTGACGGTGCTGCACCGACTGCGCGACCACGGCAATACCATCGTGGTGATCGAGCATAACCTGGATGTCATCAAGACGGCCGACTGGTTGATCGACCTGGGGCCGGAAGGCGGTTCTGGGGGTGGGCAGATCATCGCCGAAGGCACGCCGGAGCAGTTGGCCAAACAGACGGTATCGCATACGGGCCGCTTCCTGGCGCCGTTACTCGAGCGTGGCAACCGCGCCACTCGCTAGGCGTCTCATGGGCCGCTGCTCAAGCGTTGGAGCAGCGGCCAAAAAGTTCAGGAAAAGACGGCCCTGACTGCTTATAGTAAGCAGCGAGACTGCTTAACAATGGTTGTTTTCTGCGAGGAGACACACGCTGTGGAACAGGACAAAAGCTGTATTATCCGCCACTTTAGCCACTACTGCTCGCTCACCGATGACGAGAAAGAGCTGCTGGCCTCGTTGGAAGAGAGCCCCACGTCCATCAAGGCGGGCACGGTACTATGGGAGATGGGGGCACCGGCCAATGAGTTTTGCACGCTGCGCAGCGGCTGGGCCTACTCCTACCGCCACCTCGAAAACGGCGACCGCCAGATCCTGGAAGTTTTTCTGCCCGGCGACATCATCGGTCTGCGGGAGTTTGCTTTTTCCCAGCGCCTTGAAAACGTCCGCATGATCAGTGACGGCGTGATCTGTCACTTTCCCCACAAGCGTATGCTGGAGGTCTTTCGCGAGTCACTGTCGCTCACGTCGGTGATGTTTGCCATTGCCAGCCGACAGCAAGCGCTGCTGACCGAACGGCTGGTCAACCTGGCACGGCGCAGCGCGCGCAAGAAAATGGCCCATTTCCTACATGAAATGTATCTGCGCCTGCGCCAGACCAACGACGATATCAGCGGGCAGTTCCGCCTCCCGCTGTCACAAGAGCAGTTGGCCGATATCCTGGGCTTGAGCCCGGTTCATGTCAGCCGTACCTTCACCGCACTCAGCGAAGACGGCCTGGTATTTCGTGACCGACACCATGTCACCATACCGGATCTCGAAGCGCTGGCCACCGAAGGAGAGTTCGACGACTGCTACCTGACCGACAACGTCAGGCCGCTGCTGGAAGCCTGAGCGACCTTGCCTTTTAGACCGACGACGATGATACCGTTTATGCCCATCAACACCCGTACACTGCTGGCGGTACTGGGGGGGAGCCTGCTGGGCAACGCCCCGTTCGCCCTGGCAGCCACGTTCAACGTGGAGCACGCCGAACCTCACCAGCACTGGTCGTCCATGACGCTGGCACTGGGCGAAGAGCGCCATTTTCGCGCAGTGGAGACCCACAGCTACTCCGATGCCACCCTGAGCCTCAATACCAGCCAGGGGGTATGCGACCTCCCCTGGCTGGAAATGCGCGTGACGCTGGAACAGCAGCAAGGCGAGAGCCGCGCCGTCAATCTGGTGCCCACACGGCTGCGCATCGATGACCAGCCCATCGTGGATACCATGGCCGAGTTCATCACCGAGCGCGGCGACGATGGCTTCTACGCACACTTTTACCTGAGCGATCTCGACACACTGATGGCCCAGATGCGCACCGGTGAGCAGCTGTTCCTGGGCTTCGACCAAAACGAGCAGGAGCCGTGGTACATGACCTTCAGCCTTGCCGGTGCAGACAGCGCCATCGCACGCATGCAGCAGCTGTGCGAGGACAGCACGACAGAAGATTAACCGGCTCGCTGCTCGGCGATTTCCACACGATTGCGACCACCGCGCTTGGCTCGGTACATGGCCACATCGGCCCGCGACATCAGCGTCTTGCAGCTGTCGCCCGGCTGCCATATCGCCACGCCGATACTGACGGTGATGGGCTGGTCCAACCCGTTGACATGCAGCGTGGCCACCAGGCTGCACAGCCGCTCAGCCAGGCCCATGGCCGCTTCCTCATCGGAATGTGTCGCCAGCACCACGAACTCTTCGCCGCCCCAGCGGCCAAGATGGTCGCAGCCCCGCAGCGACGTTTCCACCAGACGAGCCAGCGAGACCAGCACGTCATCCCCCACGCCATGCCCATAAGCGTCATTGATTTGCTTGAAGTGATCCACGTCAAACAGCAGCAACGCGAATGCGGCGCCGTAGCGCTTGGCCGCGACTAATTCGGCATCGATGGCCTGCTCGATACGATAGCGATTCCAGACCTGAGTCAATGGGTCAAAGTGGGCCAACTGCTCGAGCCGCTGGTTGGCTGTGGCCAGTGCCTTGCGCTCTTGCTCAAGGTGCATGTTGAGCGTACTGATCTCATAGGCAGAAATAGCCAGCGTCAAATCTTCCCCCAAGTCGATGGCCGCCAGGCGTTCGACACGCTGCCATGCTTCGCTTTTGCCGACCACGTCTTCACTCCACGCAGCCGAGGGGGGCGTCGGCTGCGTGGATGAGGCCACGGCAGCCGAGACAGGGCCCATGGCCCAATAGAGGGTTTCCACCTGCTCGGGCCGAAAGAACAACAGCCAGCCTCGCTGTGCTGGGCTGATGGAGAGCGGCACAGCCAGAATCCCACACTGCTCTGACATGTGGAGTGACGCTGTCAGCGGCTCCACCGCCACCTCTCGGGTACACCACGGCCCCCCATGGCGATGCCCCCTGTCGATACGCTTCACCAGTTGGCACACCACCGTGGAGAGCGGCACCACACCGGCAGAACACACGCTGCCATTGAGCCACAGGGCAACCCCCTGAGCACGGAACAGCGCACACCAGGACGCAGCCTGCTCGTGAAGAATCTGCTGGGGGCTTTTGGGTTCTTGCTGGGCAGAGACCGACAGCACCAGGCTATCCTGCACGCGCTGCAGGTAACGTGCCTCCTGGCGAGCACGCAGCAGCAACAACCGCTGCATCGCCATTTGCACCAGTGTCCGCACCGCATCGCGCAAGGGCGGCGCCACGGGGTGGGCATGGGCCGAATGACAGAACAGCAGCCCCCACAGGCCAGCATCACTTTGCATGGCCACACTGAAGGCACTGTGTGCCCCCAGCCGCTGCAGATAGACGCGCCGCTCGGCAGCCGGCGCACGCAAGAAGCAGTTGCGCAGGTTGGCCGTGACGTCTGCGGGCACCAGGGGCTCGGTGTCGGCGGTGACGTCTTGAATCAAGCGCACCGGATGACGTTCGTAGGCATGCCGCAAGGCCAGTGGGAAATCGCTGGCCGGAAACCGTTGCCCGCGCAGCCCTGCCAAGCGCCCCGTACACTTTTCGGCCACGATGAGCCCATGCCAATCGCCGTCGAAATGGCACACCGAGACGCGCTCGTGCCCGGTCAACTCCTGAACGGCACCGACCAGGTAGTCCAGCAGTTCCTCCTGGTGCGTGGCTTCGGCCAGGCGCACCAGGCGCTCATTGAGCGTTCCCAGCAGGCGCTGCTTGCCCATCGGGGGCAATGGCTCTATTTCGACGACGACGTGTCGGTCTGTTCGATAGGCCTGGAGTTGAAAGCGCGTATCGACGGTGGCTCGGCGAAAAGTGAGCGGGCCGGATAGGCGGGGCTGCCCTTGCAGTTCATGGCGCAGCCGCTGGCTGAGCCGCTTGCCCAGCAGAGACGTCAGCGTAGGGGGCGGCTGCTCGTTGGTGGGTAACCCCAGTAATGCCGCCAGGTTGCGGCTGACGGCCTGAACCTGCCGCACGTCGGTATCCAGTACCAAGACAGCGCCAAAGGACTGCAGTCGAGAATGATGCGTCGACACGAAGATAGCCTCGAGATAGTGCTTTACCCCTCGACCTGCTGTTTGAGCAGCAGTTCAACGCGTCGGTTGGCAGCTCGCCCTTCCGAGGTAGCGTTACTTTCCATGGGTTGGGTGTCGGCATAGCCAACCGCCCGCATACGAGAAATGGCGATACCCTGACGCTCCAACTGGCGCACCACGGCAATGGCGCGACCCGTGGAAAGCTCCCAGTTAGAGGGAAAGCGCGGGGTGGCAATGGGCACGTTATCGGTATGCCCTTCCACCGATATTTGGCCTTCGAACGTTTGGAGTACTGACGTGAGACCTTCTAACACGATCAGGCCCTGAGGCGTTAGCACATCGCTACCACTGGAAAACAACAGGCTGTCGTCGATGCGCAGGGTGATGCCCTCACGACCCTGCGAGACACTGACCCCAGGAATATCCAGCCCCGCCATCTGCGACTGCACGCCGTCGTGACGTGGATGAATACCGGTGGCCAATGAGGCCAACGGCATGGCCATGATGGCACTGGCCGGCCCCATGGCATCGCTCTCCCTCCCTTCGCCACCGCCAGGAGGCGTCAGCGCCAGCAAGAGCACGAACAGGGTAATCAGCAGCGTCAAGACGTCCAGGTAACTGGTCAGCCACCCTTCGTCGCTCTCGCCCGCTGCCGCTGGCAGTTCCAGCGCAAACCGTGCCTCGTGATTGAGCATGGCGCTACCCTTTCAACGCCGAATCGACGCCTGGGCGCGGCTTGACGCTCGCATCACGGATTTCGTCGTGGTAGTTGGCCACGAACGAGTTCAACGTCTCTTCGATGAACGACGGCAAGCGACGCTTGGTAATGAGAGAAATGCCTTCCAGCACCATGTTCATGGTGATCAGGCGCTCTTCGGTCCGCCGCTCCAGTTTGACGGCAATGGGCTTGAAGACCAGATTGGCCAGCAGAATACCGTAAAACGTGGTGAGCAGCGCCACGGCCATACGTGGGCCGATCACCTGCAGATCGCCCGCATCCATGACTTCCAGCATGTTGACCAGCCCCACCAGCGTACCAATCATGCCAAAGGCCGGCGCATAGGTGGCCATGGTGCGGAAAATCTGCGCTTCGGCATGCTCACGCGCCTTCAGCCTTGCGATCCGCCAGCGCAGCATGTCGAAAATTTCATCTTCCTTGGTGTTGGCAATCACCAGTTGAATACCGGTGCGCAGAAACGGGTTGCGCGTATGCTCCAGCTCCCGCTCTACCGCTCGGACATCGCCCTTGAACCATAACCGCGACATGGCCACCAGCTCGCCGATATCATCGCGCACATAGGTGTTCTCGCGGCGGAATACCAGGCCTACCAGGCGCACTACCCGCAGTACCTCCTTCAAGGGGTAGCTGATGAACGTCGCCGCTAGGGTACCGGTAATGACGATGGCCAGACCAGGCAAGTTGATAAAGCTTTCTGGCGACTCTGCGGTAAAGAACAGCACGCTTATCAACAACAGCATGCTGGCAAATATGCCGATCAACGTAGAGGGGTTCATCAACGGCTCCTTGCCGGTTAACGTGAGAGGATAAGAAGGTCAATCTTGGTCGCTCAAGCGGGCACGAAGGCGGCTGACGGCCTGGCTATGCAGTTGCGATACCCGCGATTCGGTGACGCCCAGTACCGCCCCCACCTCTTTGAGGTTCATCTCTTCCTGGTAATACAGGGCCATCAGCAGTTTTTCACGCTCGGGCAACGCCTCGATCGCTTCGATCAGAGTGTGCCGCTGCTGCTCGTCGAGCAGTTGTTCGAAAGGGCGATTGGCGCTGCCTTCGTCCCCGGCTGGCTCACCGCCATCGGCCACCAGTTCCTCGAAGGGCAGTAGCTGCCCGCTATTGGTGTCGTTGAGCAGCTGTTGATAGTCGCTCAGCGGCATCTCCAGCTCACGGGCAATTTCCACCTCTTCAGGGGGCCTGCCCAGCGTCTGCTCCAAACGGCGTACGGTTTCATCGACTGCGCGGGCAGAGCGGCGCACGCTGCGCGGCAGCCAGTCCCGAGTGCGCAGTTCATCCATCATGGCGCCCCGAATGCGTTGGCTGGCGAACGTGGCAAACGTCGCGCCCTGTGCGGCATCAAAGCGACCCAGTGCCTCCAGCAAGCCCACCATGCCCGCTTGAATCAGATCATCCAGCTCGATACTGGCGGGCAACCTGACCTGCAGTGTCAAGGCCTGACGTCTCACCAGTGGCATGTATTGAGTTAACAGCTCACTCTGCTTGATCCTGCCTTGTGCTGTATACATCCTATTGCCTCACGGCTAAACGATCTTTACTGATAATTCACGATGACCTGCAGCCCCTGTACGCGCACGGGCCGTTGCCCCGGCGACAGCGCAAAGCGCAAATGAAGCGGCGCGTTGGCTTCCAGACCTGCCAGTGCCATGGTGCTGCCACGCATGCCACTCAGGGGCACGCATTGTGCAGGATGGCATAGCCAGGCGTTGACAGGCGCATGGGCAGGCGCCTCGAAACGCCATTGCACCCTCGCCAATGTCGCGTCGCCCAGCGGTATGCCCGCCGGAGGCCTGATGGCCTGGCTGCTGCTCGCCCGATCGCTCATGGCCACCATCACCGCGGGCATTTGACTGCTCCAGCTACCTGTCGCCGCCCGCGCCGATTCACCCACAACCAGCGATAACACCAGCACCCACGCGGCGCTGGAGAGAAACACGCTCCATGTCACTGTTGACCACTTTGCGGTGTTGATCAATGTTCGTAGCAACATCGTCTGTAGAGGCATTGCCGGTCCCTTGTCATGGGGTCATCAACGAGCCAGTAGCAACAGCTCTATTTGCAAATAGTGCGCAGCGGCATCACGCAGGTTGTCCAGCAAGCCCTGACGCGGGAGGTGCGGCTCGTGCAGGGCCAGCAGGCGGCGCGGCCCCCCTTGCTCACGCATCTGGCGTAGGGCACGGTACATGCTCGCGAAGGCCTCGGCGTCACTGCTCACCCATAGCGCCCAGTGAGGGTGATGCGCCAAGGCAGCCATCGACCCTGCCTCGGGGCTTGCCACCTTGACGTCCCACTCCTGAGGATCGCCCGCCCACTGGCGCCCCAGCGATGCCCACTGCGCCAAGCGACCTTTGACCTTGTCGACGTGCACGGCACCCGCTGAGCTCAACCCCACAATGACCAGTGTGCGTGTCGGGCGGGGGGCCGTTACGTTCGCTGCCGCACTTGCGACCTCCTTGGGAGCGGTTTCCGAAGCGTCCGCGCCAACGTTCGTTTGCGCCACTTCCTTGTCTGAAGTGGAAGTATCGACACTCGGCGCGTCGGCCGCAGGCTCGTCAGGTTGCTCGCCTCGCTGCTGGCGCTGCAAATCTGCCCATTTTCTCAGCCCGGCAGCCTGATCCTGGCCATTCATAGCACATCCTCGAGGCTGACACTGCCCAGTTGCCGAATGGCATCTCGGGCCATCAACACATGCAGCAGCGCGTCCAGCAGGGCCGTATCCCGGCGCTTGCGCTGGCTACCCAACAGCCGCACCAGATCCGTTCTCAGCGCCTGGCCTGGTTCATCATCGGCCAGGTCGAGGTGGCCTGCCACGGCCGCTGCACCGCTGGCCATCAACAGGCGCAGCTCACGACTCACTTCGCCACTGTCGCTTTCCTTGAGCTGTTGCCACGCTCGCTTGGTCAGTGCGGCCAGCCCATCGCTTTCGAGCTGGGTGACCAGCAGTGACAGTACATCGCTACCCAACCGGGCGGGTGTCAACCAATAGCGACGCGCGACGCGCTTGTCACTTTCAGGGTCACGGATGTCGCCCACCCAGGTCAGCAGGGCGTGACCCGAGGCGGCCTGCACCTCGACATAGGCATTCCACAGCTGCATGCGCTGGCCGCGAAAACGCACCGTGACGCTGTGGGTCAGCGTACTCTCTTGAAACAGATTCTTCAGGGCGTAGCGCTCGCCCTGATAGTCTACTCGCTGGCTGGCATGCACCGCGCTGACCCAGGTCAAACGTTGGTCGTGCAGCCAGGTGAGCACGTCGGGTTCTGGCAGAGCGGGCAGCAGGTGAACTGCCATATCTTCTCCACACTCTTCCAGACGCGGCTGCCAGCCGGCAGGCTGACGGTGCTGAAGCCGCGTCAGGGCCAACCAACGGCCCTGCTCATCCAGCCGAACATCCGGCATCGTCCAGTCACAGCCACGCCCTTGGCGGCGTGGCGACCAGGCCAGCCCCATGGCGCGGCTATTGGCATCTGCCCCGGACAACAGCTCATCCAGCCGCTGATCCTGAATGACCCCAGGCAGTGCGCCGATATCCCAGGCGGCTTCCAGCAGGTAAAAGTCATCCACCCGTTTGCGCAGTCGAGCCAGCACCGATGAGAGCCTGCGCCCTTGCCCCAGCACATCCCGCGACCAGCGTGGCAAGCTGAGCGGCGCCGAGGGTTCGGTCTGGTGCACGGCGCGGGGCTGTGCGCCCAACGCCTGAGCGATCAGCGCCTGAGGGTCGGCCACGGACATGTCTTCCGGCACCTGCTGGCCATGGGAGCCAAACAGCACACGCATGCCATGGCGCATGACGATATCCAACGCCGGGGCCAAGCGCCCCGCTTCATCCTGCTTGGTGATGATGCAGTCGTCCAGCGTCGCCCCAGCCGCCCTGGCTGCCTGGCGATAGCGCAACACGACCTCCTCCAGCGTTTCGGGCTGACTGGCGGCATTCAACATCAGCACCAGACGCACGGTGGATTGCCCCCCCTGAAGGTGTGCAATCTGCTCGATCACCCGCTGATCGCGCTGGCTCATGCCGACGGTATCGATGACTACCCACTGCTTGCCCTGAAGCCGTCCCACCAGCTCGTCAATGGGTTGCTCGACATCCAGCGCATACATGGGGGTATCCAGCAGTCGCGCATAGATCCGCAGCTGCTCATGGGCACCAATTCGGAAGCTGTCGGTAGTCACCAACGCCACCGGGCGTGTGCCATGGCGCATCACAAAACGCGCCGCCAGCTTGGCCGTGGTGGTCGTCTTGCCGACCCCGGTAGGGCCTACCAGAGCCACGATGCCGGTCTGGTCGAAAAACGCCTCTTCCTGACGCAGTACACGCAACCGCGCCATGAGCTGTTCGCGTAGCCAGGCCATCAAGCTGTCGCTGGAAGCCGGTAACGATGCCAGCTCATCGGGCAAGGCCTCGACCACTTCCTGGCTCAGCTCATGGCTGAAGCCAACGCGCAGCATCACCTGCTGCAAGTGCTCTGACGCGCTGTCCGCCCTTGGCGCAGGGTCGGGTTGCCGTCGCGCCAGCAGCTCGCGCATCTCTTGCATTTCGCGCAGCAGGCGCTCGCTCATGACTTCCAACGGGTCTGGCTGTTGGGGCAACGAAAACACCGGCGCAGCGGGTTCCTGCTGCGTGGCCGGGCTAGGGGCAGGATCGAACTGATCGACCGCATCGTCTGCCATGGCGAGGATTTCGACTCCCCCTTCGGTGCGCCGATTGGCCACGATCAGGGCGTCATCGCCGAGTACTTCTCGCACCTGGCGCATGACATCGCGGCTGTTGGCTCCGACAAAACGTCTAACGCTCATGATTCACCTGTTACCTGTGTACGAAAGACGGCTAACCATCAGGAGCGGCATCAGCGACCACCCACCAGCGTGGTCACACGCAGCGTGCGGTCGTCAGGAATTTCTGCCTGAGACATGACCACCAGGTGGCGCATGCGACGGCGCAGAAAACGCGAGAGCACGGCACGCAGCGAGTGCTGTACCACCAGCACCGGGGCTTCACCACTGCCTTCATGACGCTCCAACGCTTGCTGCGCCTGATTCATGAGCGTATCCGCGAGTCCGGGCTCCATGGCGCCGTTGCCATTCATGGCCTGAAGCAGCACTTGCTCTAGTTGCGCATCCAGACCCATGACATTCAGCGTCTCTTGCCCAGCGAACCACTGCTGGGTAATCGCACGCCCCAGCGCAATCCGTACCAGCGCCGTCAGCTCGTTGGGATCCTTTTGCTGGCCTGCATGTTCGGCCAGGGTATCCAGCACGCTGCGCATATCACGAATCGACACATCCTCATCCAGCAGGTTCTGCAAGATACGCTGAAGCACCGTCAACGAGATGGATTTGGGCACCACTTCTTCGACCAGTGACTTTTGATCGTCGCCCAGCTTGTCGAGCAGTTTCTGCACTTCCTGGCGCCCCAGCATCTCGGGGGAGTGGCGGTGCAGCAGGTGGTTGAGGTGGGTAGCGATGACCGTGCTGGCATCCACGACCGTATAACCATACACCTGTGCGTGTTCACGTTGATTGGCGTCGATCCAGACCGCTGGCAAGCCAAAGGCCGGATCCTGCGTCGGCGTGCCCTGTAGCTCGCCCGATACCTGGCCTGGGTCAATGGCCAACCACTTGCCCGGCTGTGCCTCGGCACGCCCGATCTCGGCGCCTTTCATGGAAAGCACATAGGTATTCGGCGGTAGCTCCAGGTTGTCGCGGATATGCACCACGGGCGGCAGAAAGCCCACTTCCTGGGCGAATTTCTTGCGCACGCTCTTGATGCGCCCCAGCAGCTCGCCTTTCTGGCGCGAGTCCACCAGGGGAATCAAGCGGTGCCCAACCTCGAGTCCCAGCGTATCGACGAGCTGGACATCCTCCCAGCTCGCCTCAGGGGTCTCCTGCAGCATGGGTGGCGGGGCAGCGGTCAGCTCTTGATTGACCAGCGTCTGGTTCTTGCGGCGAATCAGGTACCAGGCCAGACCGGCCAACAGGCTGGTGAACAGCAGAAATACAAAGTTGGGCATACCTGGCACAAGGCCCAATAGCCCCATCACCATGGCCGCCAGAATCATGACTTGTGGGTTCACGAACAGCTGGCTGATCATCTGCTGACCAACGTCCTGTTCGGTATTCACCCGAGACACGGTCACGCCCGCCGCCGTGGAGATGACCAGCGCAGGAATCTGGGCGACCAGACCGTCCCCAATGGTCAACAGCGTGTAGGTGCGCGCCGCATCGGCAAAGCCCATGTCGTGCTGCATCATGCCAATCAGCAGTCCACCGATGATGTTGACCACCATGATGACCAGACCGGCCACTGCATCGCCACGCACGAACTTGCTGGCACCATCCATGGAGCCGTAAAAATCGGCTTCCTGTGCCACTTCCGCGCGACGTTTCTTGGCCTCGTCTTCGCCAATCAGGCCTGCGTTCAAGTCCGCATCGATGGCCATCTGCTTGCCCGGCATGGCGTCGAGCACAAAGCGCGCCCCCACTTCGGCAATACGGCCCGCACCTTTGGTGATGACCATGAAGTTGATGATCACGAGAATCAGGAAGACCACCAGGCCAACGGCAAAATTGCCCCCCACCAGGAAGGTGCCAAACGCTTCGATGACCTTGCCTGCCGAATCGCCCCCCTGGTGCCCTTCCATCAACACTACGCGCGTAGAGGCAACGTTGAGCGAAAGGCGCAGCAGCGTGGTGAACAGCAGCACGGCAGGAAACGCGGCAAAATCCAGCGGTCGCTCGGCAAACATGCTGACCAGCAGCACCATGATGGCCAAGGCAATATTGAAGGTGAAGAGCAGATCGAGCGCGAACGGTGGCAAGGGCAGGATCATCATGCCCAGGATCATCAGGATCAGCAGCGGTCCGGCCAGCAGTTTCATGCTGACATCGTTGGACCAGTTACGCTGATTGAGTAGCTGACTCAAACTTTTCATGGCTGCGCCTCATTGCCATCGGCACGACGGCCGGGCGTATCCATTTCCGGTGGGACCGGCAGATTATCGGGGGTGGGGGGCACCTCGCCTCCTTGTTGTGCTACGTGCTTGAGACGGTAGGCCCAGGCCATGACTTCGGCCACTGCGGTATACAGTTCGGCCGGCACTTCCGCCTCCAGATCCACATGATGATACAGGGCACGCGCCAGCGGCGCTGCCTCCAATCGCGGCACGCCAGCCTCGGCGCCGATCTCACGGATTTTGGCAGCCACGGCATCGGCACCCTTGGCCACTAGCCTGGGCGCGCCCATTTTCCCTTCCTGATACCTCAAGGCCACGGCGTAGTGGGTCGGGTTGGTGATGATCACGTCCGCTTCGGGCACTTTGCTCATCATGCGCCCACGCGCCATGGCCTGCTGCTGTTGACGAATGCGCCCTTTGACGTGGGGGTCGCCTTCCGAGTCCTTGTGCTCTCGCTTGACCTCTTCCTTGGTCATCCTGAGCTGCTTGGCGTTGTTCCATAGCTGGAAGGGGACATCGATCAGGATGACCACGATCAGGGAAAGCACGACCAGGCCGGCCGCCAGGGCCGCCATATTGAGTGCCGTGGCCAGGGCTTGCTGAACCGGCTGATCCATCAGCCCCAGATATCTGCCAATATTAAAATATAAAAAGCTGAACGCAACGCTGCCCACCAGAATGGACTTGGCGATCGCCTTGGCAAGCTCGCTCAACGACTGCATCGAAAACAGGCGCTTGATACCTTTGACAGGATTCAGCTTGGAGAATTTTGGTTGCAGTGATTTGGATGAAATCAACCAACCTCCCAGCAGCGCGGGTGCCATCAACGCAATCACCGTCAACAGCAGAAAGAGGGGAAGCATCGCGAAGAGCGTCCGCTGGCCCAGGTCCAGCGCGTTGACCAGCATGGGGGTGGTTTCCATGGCCTGACGACGCTCGAACAGAAACGCCTGTTCCATCACGGTACCCAACTGATCATAGAGCATCTGCCCCATGCTCCAGAGACCAATCACCCCTCCCAACAACATCATGAAAGTCGTCAGCTCTCGAGACCGCGGCACCTGCCCTTCTTCACGGGCCTTGTCCCGTCGTCGGGGCGTCGCCTCTTCGGTCTTTTCCTGATCGCTGTCGTTATCTGCCATGCGGTCATCCGGCTGACGAGGGGACGATGAATCAAACTACACCATACTATGCACTCAGCCGCCCCAAAGGACGGCTGAGCAGGTAGCTATTGTGCCAGATGCGACCACTTACAATGTGTCAATAACCCAGCATTAAAAGCCTAATTCATCCAATAAGTCGTCTACCTGATCCTGGCCGGTCACGATGTCAGGCGCGTTTTCTTTTACTTGAGGACCGTTCAGCAGATCTTCATTGCGCCGCGCATTCTCGTTTTTCCACTGATCGTTCGCCTTGCGCTGCATGGTTTCACGGGCTTCGGCACCCTGGACGTTGTCGATCAGCACCTGCACCAGCTGATGCTCGATCTCACGGATCACGTCCATCATCTTCTTGATGACCTGCCCCGTCAGATCCTGGAAGTCCTGTGCCATCATGATATCCAGCAGCTCTTTATTGGTCGCTGCGGTGATCTCGGGCACATCACTCAGGTAAGTTCGCGTCTCTTTGACCAACGACTTGGCATCATCCAGCTCTTTGGGTGCCTCGAACCACTCGGCCCAACGCTTGTCCAGGGCTTCGGCACGCTCGGAGAGCTGATCCTGCAACGGCTGAGCACGATCAATGGCGTTCAGCGCCTTGTCTGCAGCCTGCTCGGTCATGGTGGCCACGTAGTGCAGACGGTCACGAGCGTCAGGAATCGCCTCCGCAGCCTTCTCGATCTCCTTGTCCAACCCCAGTTCGCGCATGTTGTCGCGCAGCATGCGGGTGAGCTTGCCAATTCGAACAATCAGGTCTTCAGCAGCCTCTTCAGAGAGTTGGGCAGAACTGCCCTGCTCATTCTGACTCATTATGTTGTCTCCTCGTTGACCGAGCACCAAAGCCCGGCTGCGTCATTTACCCATCTTCTCGAAGATTTTATTCAGCTTCTCTTCCAGAGTGGCCGCAGTAAACGGCTTGACGACGTAACCATTGGCACCCGCTTGAGCGGCAGCGATGATGTTCTCTTTTTTGGCTTCGGCCGTCACCATCAGTACCGGCAGGTCTTTCAACGCTTCATCCTGACGGATCTCTTTGAGCATCTCCAGGCCATCGAGGTTGGGCATGTTCCAGTCGGAGACGACAAATTCAAAATTGCCTGCCCGCAGCTTGTTGAGCGCGTCCTGGCCATCTTCCGCTTCGTCCACGTTTGTAAAGCCCAGCTCCTTCAGTAGGCTACGCACAATGCGGCGCATCGTGGGGAAATCATCTACCACCAGGAAGCTCATGTTCTTATCGGCCATTGGTCATCCTCTCACATCACAATATTTACAGGGGACTGGTATTTCAGTCAGGGTTAAAACTCTTCCCACTCATCGTGGTGCTGCTGAGTGGCAACGCGACGAGCGGGCGCAGGGCTGGCAGCGGCCTTGGGCAGCGCTGACGTTACCGCTGGCGCGGTGTGCTCCGCCCGAGCATTGAGCACTTGGAAGACCGCCACAGCCTCTTCCAAACGATTGGCTTGCTCTTCCAGCGAGGCCGCTGCAGCGGACGCCTGCTGTACAAGCGCGGCATTTTGCTGGGTCACTTGATCCATCTGGCCAACGGCCTGACTGACCTGCTCGATACCATCACTCTGCTCTTGCGAGGCCGCCGATATCTCATCCATGATATCCGTGACACACCGCACTGCCGTGACCACTTCCGTCATGGTCTGCCCTGCCTGCTCGACCAGCGAGGAGCCTTGCTGAATCTGGCTGACCGAGGCCTCGATGAGGGACTTGATCTCCTTGGCGGCGTCCGCACTGCGGCTGGCCAGATTACGTACTTCGCCAGCCACCACCGCGAAACCACGCCCCTGCTCGCCCGCCCGCGCAGCTTCCACGGAAGCGTTCAACGCCAATATGTTGGTCTGGAAAGCAATCGAATCAATCACGCTGGTAATGTCAGCCACTTTCTGGGAGCTGGTCGAAATACCGTGCATGGTTTGCACCACCTGCTCAACGACCTGCCCCCCCTGCTCGGCGGTGGTAGACGCATCTGCTGCCAACGTGCTTGCCTGGCGGGCATTGTCGGCATTCTGCTTCACCGTAGCCGTCATCTGCTCCATGCTGGCCGCGGTTTGCTCGATGGAAGCAGCCTGTTGCTCGGTGCGGGAGGACAGGTCCGCGTTGCCGCTGGCAATTTCCCGGGTGCCGTGATGGATCGCCCGGCTACCTTCCCGCACCCTGGCCACCGTAGCACTGAGATTTTGCTGCATGGTGGCCATGGCAGCGAACAGTCGACCTATCTCGTTCTTGCCCGCCTGGGGGAGCGGCTGGGTCAAATCGGCTTCCGCTATGCGCCCAAGGCGCGCAGCGGCATCGCTCAGCGGCCTGATCACCGTACGGCGCAGGCCAAGGTAGATGGCCAGTGTGACCAGCAGCGCGAGTCCAACGGCAGCGATACTGATCATGGTAAAGAGATTGCCTTGCGCCTGAGCGCCTTCACGTAAGGTGCCCACGCTGCCAAAAGCATATTCGGTAAACGCCGTGGTATTGTCAGCCAACTCGCCCAAGGGCTCGATCAGCTCGCCGCGCAGGCGGTTGAAGGTATTGATGTCCATGGTGTCGAAGCTGGCATGCTGCTCCTTGACCAACGCCAATACCCGCATGAAGCTTTCATCCACTGCGCCCCCTAGCAACTCACCCTCTGGCGAGCGCGGTGCGGCCATGAAGTTCGTATAACGACGCTCGGCACGCTCCAGACGGTTGGCAGCGATATCCACCTGCTCATTGGATTGACGGGTCTGTCCCACCATCAGCAGGTTCGAAGCGGTTTCCAGCGCCAGCATGGCCTGGTTGAGCAGCGAGTCCGCACGGTTCAGCTCATTGAGCTGCTGGTTGCCGATACGATCCAGCGTGGCCAAATTGCTCTGTGCACTGCGATCCGAGGCAATGCTCAAACCGGCGATCAGCAGAATCAACGCCACAAAGCAAACCAACGCAAAAATAACGGCAAGATGAATACTAAGATTGCGCAACAAACGTGTCATTGTTATGAATTCCCTTGGTTCGTGTGTCTTGTTTCTGGGGCCCTAGACGCGCTGAGCGCGTCCGGAGGCGGCCACCAGCGCCATCATTTTCGATGGAATGTCGTCCAGCGGCAGTACTTCCACTGCGCCGCCCACGGCAATGGCCTCCCGAGGCATGCCGAACACCACGCAGGTCTCTTCGTTCTGGGCAATGGTCGGGGCACCGGCCTGACGCATTTCCAGAAGCCCGGCAGCTCCGTCCTTGCCCATGCCGGTCAGAATCACGCCGACCGCGTTTTTCCCTGCATGCTTGGCTGCGGAGTGGAACAAGACATCGACCGACGGACGATGACGGTTCACCGGCGGGCCATCATTGAGCCGCGCCACATAGTTGGCGCCACTGCGTACCAACTCCAGATGCTGGTCACCAGGGGCGATATAGGCATGGCCTGGCAGTACGCGCTCACCATCGGTGGCTTCCTTGACAGTGATGCGACACAGCCTGTCCAACCGCTCGGCAAACGAGCGGGTGAAACCGCCGGGCATGTGCTGAGTGATCAGAATCGCAGGCGCGTTGGCTGGCAACGGCTCCAGCACGGCGCGGATTGCCTCGGTGCCCCCTGTGGAAGCGCCAATGATGATCAGTTTTTCACTGGAGATCATCGGCGCCTTGAGCTGGCTGGGTGGCGGAGTATTCTTGTTACGCGCCTGTCGCGGCCGAGAGCGTGCCGCCGCGCGCAATTTTTCAGCGATTTCGTTGGCGTACTCCATCATGCCACTACGAATGCCCAGGCTCGGCTTGGCCACGAAGTCCAACGCGCCCAGCTCCAGTGCCCGCAAGGTGATCTCGGAACCGCTTTGCGTCAATGAGGAAACCATCAGCACCGGCATGGGGCGCAAACGCATCAGCCGCTCGAGAAAATCCAGGCCGTCCATGCGCGGCATCTCGACATCCAGCGTCAAGACATCCGGATTGTGCTGTTTGATAAGGTCACGGGCCGCAATGGGGTCGGGAGCCACCGCGACCACTTCCATATCAGGCTGCGAGTTGATGATTTCGGTCAACAGGTCACGAATCAGCGCCGAGTCATCGACGCACAACACTCTGATCTTGGCTGCGCTCAAAGCACGCCTCCTTTAACAGTCGCCATTTCGGCATTACTCCTGTGGGCCGTGGCCTCATCAGCAGCGTCACACACAACGATCATCGATTGGCAAGGGTGTAGACGGTTTGTCCACGAAGCTTGAAAGCATCACTGATGTAAGAGAAGTTTTCCGAGTGTCCAGCAAAGAGCAGGCCATCAGGCTTCATCAGTGGTGCAAACCGCTTGAGTATTTTCGCTTGTGTATCTTTATCGAAATAAATCATGATATTACGACAAAAAATGGCATCAAAGGGACCTTTGACAGGCCACTGCGGCGCCAGCAGGTTGAGCGGCATGAACTCTACCAGCGCAGACACTTCTGGCCGTACCCGCGCCAGCCCGATGTGGTTACCCGTGCCTTTCTGGAAAAATCGCTTCACGCGTGCTTCATCCAGCTTGCGTACCTGCTCCTGGGGATAAATACCGCGGCGCGCTTTGGCCAAGGCATCGGTGTCGATATCGGTGGCAATCACTTTGGCCTGTGACGCGCGGGCTCCCAGACTCTCCAGCAGCGTCATCGCAATCGAGTAGGGTTCTTCCCCCGTCGATGCTGCTGAGCACCAGATAGTGACCGGCTCCTGCTTGTGCTTGATATGCTCTGCCAACAGCGGAAAGTGGTGCGACTCTCGGAAAAAAGCCGTGAGGTTGGTGGTCAGCGCATTGGTGAACGCCTCCCACTCCTTGGCGTCGGGCTGACGCTCAAGCCGCGAAAGGTAGTCGGTAAAGCGCGTCATACCATGGTGGCGCAGCCGTTTGGCCAGGCGGCTATACACCATTTCACGCTTGTGCTCCGCCAGCACGATGCCTGCACGCTGATAAATAAGCTCACGAATACGCGTAAAATCCGCATCGGTGAGTACCAGATCACGCTCCATCTGTCCGCTGGTTGCCCACTGTCCAGCGTCGACTCCCCGTTCGCGTTGGTCTGTCAAAATGTTTCCCACTCCTCTACAGAAGCCATTGGCCGTTTCTTGACCGGCACAGGCGGTGTGGCGCTGCGAGGTTGCGCAGTCACCTTCGGCAGCGCGGCTGCCTGCGACTGCTCACGTTGCGGCGGCACCTGACGATGGCCTGACAAGCGAAAGGCCTCGACCGATAACGCAAGAAGCTCGGCCTGCTGCTCCAGGGCCAGCGCTGCTTGTGCCGTTTCCTGAACACGCAGAGCGTTCTGCTGTGTCGCTTGATCCATTTCGGCCACCGCCTGATTGACCTCGGCGATACCGCTGCTCTGTTCTTGGGAAGCTGCCGAAATGTCGTGCATGATTTGCGTGACGCTCCGGGCAGCCTCAGCCACCTCGCTGATCGCGACTTCGGCCCTTTCAACCAGGCCCGCCCCTTCGCCCACTTGCTGACTCGAGTCATCAATCAGGCCGCGAATTTCCTGAGCCGCATCGGAACTACGTCCCGCCAGCTTGCGTACCTCTTCGGCCACGACGGCAAACCCACGCCCATGCTCTCCCGCTCGTGCGGCTTCGACTGACGCATTGAGGGCCAGAATGTTGGTCTGGAAGGCAATGGAGTCAATGACGTTGATGATGTCGGTCATCTTCTGCGAACTTTGCGTGATTCGCTGCATGTTATCGACCAACTGTGTCATCAACTCACCCGTTTGTGACACCCTTGTTGCATTATTATCGGCCAGACGCCGTGCTTCTTGAGCGTTATCACTGTTTTGACGAACGGTAGTGGTCATTTCCTCCATGCTGGACGCCGTCTGTTGCAGCGATGCCGCCTGCTGCTCAGTACGTGATGAAAGCGCCTCGTTACCGCTGGCAATATCCTTGGCCGCTGGCGTGACGACATCGATGCCTGTCTTGACCTCGCCAATGATGCTGCTCAAGCTCTTGCGCATGGTGTCGAGGGCATCCATGAGCTGGCCTATTTCATCACGCCGTCTGGGCGGTACTCTGGCGGCAAGATTGCCGCCGGCAATCTGCAAGGTAAACCGCGAGGCTTGCTTCAGCGGTCGTGTAATGGAGCGCAGCGTCAGCAGGCTGATCACGATCAACAGCGCCAAGCCGGTGGCTAGCACACCGACCTGAGCGCTCAGCATGACGGTTTGTCCCCGCTCGGCCTCGGAGGCCATCACTTCCGCGGTTGCCTGCTTTTGGGCAATCAGTTCATTGACCAGGGAAGAGAGCGCCCGGCCATCCTCGTTCATGACACGGATCACGGCGTCCAGGCCGGTAAATGCCTGGTAGGTCTCTTCCGCTTGGAGCACACCCACTGCCTGGCGCATGCCATTATCCAGAAAGGCCTGCAGCTGTTCATCGAACTGGCTGGCCAGCGGCGTGGCGTTCACATCGCGGCTGTAATAGGCCTGCCACACATCCGCCACCTGGGCAGCACTGGCTGCCACGGTATCCCCCATGTCGAAACGCTGGGTGATGAGCTGCATACGCTCGGGCTCGATCATCGACTGGCGCGTCTGAGCGATGGTCTGATCGATCTGTTGCAGCCGAATGACATCACGCAGGCCGTCGTTGTTCAGGCCCTCCAGGCGCTCACCCGCCACGTTCAAACCGTATAGCCCCAATCCACCGCTGGCGATCAGCAGGAGAGCCGCAATGCACACCATTCCTATCAGCTTGGCGCGAATGGTATCCAGACGCATACGTCTGACTCTGGCAACGAGCCCACGCTGGCGAACACGCCCTTTATCCAGATACAGGCGCTTGTTGCGCCCTTCACGAATATCGCTGTAGTGCTGCTCCGCTTGCTGAATGGCTTCGCGCGTCGCCTGCACACGCACGGAGGTGTAACCCACCACCTGATCGTTTTCCACGATCGGCGTGACGCTGGCATCGACCCAATAATGGTCGCCACTCTTGCAGCGGTTCTTGACCAGCCCCCGCCAAGTATCGCCACGTTTCAGCGTACTCCACAGATTCTCGAAGGCGGCAGCGGGCATGTCGGGGTGGCGAATCAGGTTGTGAGGAGCACCTATCAACTCTTCATGGCGATAGCCACTGATCTCGATAAAAGCCGGATTAGCGTAGGTAATACGCCCCTTGAGATCGGTGCGAGAAACGAGGAAGTCGTCCTGGCTCAACTCGACTTCGCGTTGAGTGACTGGCTGATTGTTACGCATCTTACTGCCTTATTGTTAATTTTAGGCGCTTGGCGCTGGTTCAGAGTATTGGCTGTGCAGAAACTGGTTGTGCTTAAAACGCTTCCCACTCTTCCTGGGACGCCTTCCTTGTCAGTGCTGGGGCGGCCAACGCAGAGGCAGAAGGACGCTTCATCGGCTGAGACAGCACAGGCGCGGTAGATGGGGGAGCTGCCCCTTCCGCCACACGAAAGCGCTCCACCGCTTCACGTAACCTTGCTGCTTCGCTTTCCAGCTCGTTGGCGCTGCGTGCCGCTTGCTGCACCAGCTGAGCATTCTGCTGAACAACTTGATCCATCTGGGCAACCGCCTGGTTCACTTGCCCGATGCCGTTACTTTGCTCTTCAGAAGCTGCCGCAATCTCATCCATGATGTCACTGACCCGCTGTACCGCGGTGACCAGATCCTGCATGGTCTGTCCCGCCTGATTGACGCGCTGGGTGCCCGCATCCACTTTACCCAATGACGTATCGATCAGTGTGCGAACCTCTTTGGCTGCGTTGGCACTACGACTGGCCAGGCTGCGTACCTCCTGGGCCACGACGGCAAACCCCTTGCCATGTTCACCTGCCCGCGCGGCTTCTACCGAGGCATTGAGCGCGAGAATATTGGTCTGAAAAGCGATGTTATCGATCACCGTAATGATGTCCGCCACCTGGTGTGAGCTAGCGCTGATATCCTGCATGGTCTCGACGATTTGCCCCACTTCTTCCCCGCTACGCCGCGCGGTCAGTGTTGCATCGCCCGCCAACTGACTCGCCTGACGGGCATTGTCGGCATTATGGCTGACGGTGGAGGCGAGCTGCTCCATACTGGAAGCCGTCTCCTCAAGAGAAGAGGCTTGCTGCTCGGTACGCGAGGAGAGGTCATTATTGCCACTGGCAATCTGCTGGGAGCGCTCGAAGATGGTGGTCCCACTGCGCCGAACGACCCCCACCGTTTCCGAAAGCGCTGCCTGCATGTGCGCCATGGCGCTGTAGAGCTTGCCGATTTCACTCTTGCCTGGCGAGGTGATCTGCTGATTCAAATCGCCCTGAGCCATGCGTTCGAAGTAGCCCACCAGGCGATCCAGTGGACGCAAAACGTTGACCGTGACGCCCCACAATACGATGACAACAGTGGCAATCGTCATTAACACGATGGCAATGAGCGCCCAGCGGATACGCTCGGCAAAGGCCGTAAATGCCTGCTGCTGCGCTTGAGCGTCCGCCGTTGCCTGAACCAGCGTAGCGCCATGATGAAGCGCGTAAAGGCCAATACCACAGGCCAGCACGACCAGCAGTGAAAAGGTGGCCAACACCAACCCCCAACTAAGACGCACCGTCATATTACTCATCAGTTGACGCACTAGCTGTGTCACACGCATTACTCCAAACGCCACCATACCGGCGAGTGCTGTCCCTGGCGCCAAGGCGGGTTAGCTGGAACAACATGGGCACGCTCCCTGTGCCCATGTCAGGTATTAGCGATGGCTCGTGCTATCCACCAGCGCCATCTCCTCACTGGTCAGCAGTTTATCGATATCTACCAGCACCAACATCCGGTCATCCAAACTGCCCAAGCCGCTCAGGAAGTCGGAGGAGAGCGTCACCCCAAACTCAGGTGCAGGCTTAATCTGATCAGGCACGAGCGTCATCACATCGGAAACTCCGTCGACCACGATACCAACAATGCGATCGGCAACATTGACCACGATCACGACTGTCTGACCACCGTACTCCACATTCTCGAGATGGAACTTAATGCGCAGGTCGACGATGGGCACGATAACACCACGCAGATTCGTGACCCCTTTGATGAAATCGGGCGCGTTCGCAATGCGGGTCACGTTTTCATAGCCCCGAATTTCCTGAACCTTCAGGATATCGATGGCGTACTCTTCATCCCCGAGTGAAAACACCAGGAATTCGCGGTTTTCTGCTTCAGCAGCGGCTAACACTGCTTCGTTGGATGAGTGACTCATGACGGCTCAGCCTCTTTGTAATAAGAGAGATGGGGTTGATTAGCGGTTTTACCTGCTTCTTTTTTCGCCCGGCTCAAGCGATGCAAGCCGGTAATATCGAGAATCAGCGCAACGCTACCGTCCCCCAGGATGGTAGCGGCCGATACGCCCGGCACCTTGCGGTAATTATCTTCCAGATTCTTGACGACGACCTGCTGCTGGCCGATCAGCTCATCGACCAACATGGCATAGCGACGTCCTTCTCCCTGCACGATGACGGCAATGCTTTGGGTGGGGTCAGTGATGGCATTTTCGACGTCCAGTACTTCATGAATGGCGATGACCGGCAGATACTCGTCGCGCACCTTGAGTACCACGTCATCCCCTGCCATGGCGTACATGTCCCCTTTGGCGGGCTGTAGCGACTCCAACACGGTGGATAGCGGCAGAATGAACGTCTCATTGCCTACCTTGATGGACATGCCGTCCAGAATGGCCAGGGTCAGCGGCAACACGATGCGTGTATTGGTGCCTTCGCCTTTTTTCGACTGGATTTCGACACGTCCACCCATGCCCTGGATGTTACGTTTGACCACATCCATGCCAACGCCACGACCAGAGACATCGGTCACCTCCTTGGCAGTGGAGAAGCCGGGCGCAAAAATGAGCTGGAACACCTCTTCATCGGACATCGTATCCGACACGTTGAGGCCATTTTCACGCGCCTTGGCCAACAGCCGATCACGGTCCATGCCTGCACCGTCATCACGCACTTCGATCAGAATGTTCCCGCCCTGGTGGCGCGCCGAAAGCACCAGCTTGCCCACACGCGGTTTGCCCAGCGATTCACGCACATCCGGCATTTCCACACCGTGATCCAGGCTATTACGCACCAGGTGTGTCAACGGGTCGGTAATCCGCTCTACGAGGCTCTTGTCCAGTTCGGTGGATTTACCCTCGGTGATCAGCTCGATCTCTTTGCCCAGCTTGCTAGCCGTATCGCGCACGACCCTGGGAAAGCGACTGAATACGAACTCCATGGGAATCATGCGGATCGACATGACGGCTTCTTGGAGGTCACGGGCATTACGCTGCAGCAGGCTCATGCCATTTTGCAGGGAGCTGTTGCTGACCGATTGGCCTTCGAGGTCGCTCACCGTCTGATCGAGCATCGATTGAGTGATGATCAGCTCGCCCACGAGATTGATGATCTGATCCACCTTGTCGACCGACACGCGGATCGACGAGGTTTCGGCAGCTGCCTTTTTGGGCGCCTGATCGGCAGGTTTCTTGGTCGCTGCCTTGGCAGCCGCTGGCTTGGCGGGCGCAGGCGCCTTGGTGACGGTAGCGCTGTCCTGCTGAGCGGGCTCGGCCACAGGTGCTGGCGGTTCACCGGCAGCCGCAGGAGCACTGGCAGCCAATGCCGTGATGTCGATCTGATCCGACTCGATGATAAAGCACATCACGGCCTCGATGTCGTCGGCGCTGACGCCTCCCGACAGGATGACTTCGTAGCGCTTCTCATCACCCGACTGTGATTCGACATCGCCCAACTGCTCCAACTCTTCTACCAGCAGCAGTCGATCTTTTTCGCTCACATTGAGCAGCGCCACCTTGAGACGGTGCTCCCCTTCCTGACCGTTTTCTGGCTCACTGGTAGAAGACGCGCTGGCTGCTTTGGCAGGCGCTTCTTCTACCTTGGGTGCGGCTGGCGCATCCAGAGACTTGCCAATCTCTTCCAAAGCGATCTGCTGGAGCGTCTCGCATATCCGCTCGTAGGCTTCCTGATTCGGCTCTTCCTCGTTGCGGTAGGCATTGAGTTGCTCATGCATGATGTCTTTGGCCTCCAGGAAGGTATCGACGAGGTCAGCGCGCAGTGCTAGCTCTCCCTTGCGCGCATGATCCAGCAGGTTTTCGAAGATATGCGTGGTTTTTTGCAACACGCTGAAACCAAAGGTCCCCGCCCCACCTTTGATGGAGTGGGCCGCGCGGAAAATAGCGTTCAGCTGCTCGCCATCCGGATTATCGACATCCAGTTCCAACAAGTGCTGCTCCATATCCGCCAGCAGCTCCTCGGCTTCTTCAAAGAAGGTGTCAAAAAAATCCGCTATGTCCATGCACCGCTCCACTTGAACGTCATCATTATGTGGCAAGCCAGGCTCATGGGCTGTCGCTGGCTTGCGGTATGTTTTGTTGCAAAAGCTCTTCTGGAACGCTCTCTGCCGGCTCTGCTGGCTGCGGTGAGCTGGGCGTCAAAATTCCCGGATTACGTATGGCCTCGGCAATTTCTGGCAGCAGCACCACAAGCTCGATACGTCGATTGATGGGATCCGTCGGCGTAGTGTCCGCGAGCAGCACTCGGTCTGCAAAGCCCGATACGCGCAGCAGTTGACCTGGATCAAGCCCTCCCGCCACCAGCTCACGACGCGATGCATTGGCTCGATCGTTGGAGAGTTCCCAGTTGCTGTAACCGCGATACCCACCTGCATACGGAACGCTGTCCGTATGACCGCTGATGCTCAGGTCATTCGGCAGGTCATTCAGCAACGGAGCCATGGTGCGCAGCAGGCTGCGCATGTAAGGCGCTACCTGATCGCTGCCCAGCGCGAACATGGGCCGCTGCTCGGTATCCAGCAACTGAATACGCAGGCCTTCACGCGTCAGGTCGAAGCGCATCTGGTTACGATACTCACGCAGATCGGGATCACGCTCGATTGCCCGCTCTATACGCGTTTGCAAATCTTCAAAGAAACGCCGCTCTTGAGCACTCGGCCGCGTGTGCTGCAAAACATCAATCCGCGCACGTTCGCCGTCGCTGTGCGTAGGGTCAGGGCCACCGCCAGGAATGACACGGGTACTGCCGGAACGATCGCCGCCAGTAATCGCCGTGACCAGCGGCGTGCTGAAATACTCGGCCACTCCCCTGCGGGTCTCTTCACTGGAAACGCTGAGAATCCACATGACGAGGAACAGCGCCATCAATGCCGTCATGAAATCTGCCAGCGCGATTTTCCATGCCCCCCCATGGTGGGCATGAACCACCTTTTTGCGCCGGATGACGATCGGGCGCTTATCCCCCCCCTTACTCATGCATTACCGCCCTTTTTGGCATCGCGTACGTACTCCTCCAGCTCAGAGAAGCTAGGGCGTTCAGTACTGTGCAGCGCCTTGCGCCCAAACTCGACCGCCAACTGCGGGGCATAGCCGTGCAAGCTGGCCAGCAGCGTCACGCGAATGCACTGAAGCATTTTTTCGGCTTCCTTGGCTTGGCGGTCGGCATAGCTGGCAATCGGGCTGATGAAGCCATAGCCCATCAAAATACCGAGGAAGGTACCCACCAACGCCATGGCGATCATCTGCCCCATCTGTTCTGCCGTTGCGTCCGCATAGGTCAAGGCTTTGATAACCCCCATGACCGCCGCCACGATACCGAAGGCGGGCATGGCATCCCCCACTTTGGCAATCGCGTCGATGGGAATGTGAGCCTCTTGCTCGAAAACCTCTATTTCGTGGAGCATCAGCTCGTCGATTTCCATGGGCTCCATACCGCCGCTGACCATCAGGCGCAGGTAATCCGTCAGGAAGTCCATGATATGAGAGTCGGCCAGAACGTCGGGATGCTCTTGAAATAGCGGGCTCTCCTTGGGATTGTCTATATCGCGCTCGATCCCGAGCATGCCCTCTCGGCGAACCTTGGAAAGAATCTTGTACTGCAAGGCCATGAGATCCATGTACAGCGCCTTGTTGTACTTCTTGGTTCGCTTGAGCCGGGGCAGGATCTTGAACGTGGCCTTGATCGCCTTGCCATTGTTGGCAGCCAGGAAAGCCCCAACGCCAGCGCCACCGATGATCAGCAGCTCCAGGGGCTGATAGAGCGGCCCCAGGCTACCACCAGCCATCACATAGCCGCCAAAGACGCAGAACAAGACGACGACATAACCTAGGAGAATCAGCACAAGCAGTTTCCTTGCGATATGAGTGGTTTATCAACAGCGCCATACGCAATGCCTTATCGGCAGTGGCAAACGGCCCCATCTAAGGTGAAGCTTATATCTATCATACTCAGGTGACAGCACGGTTTAATGAGAAAGCATCAACGACTTTTGCCGCTATCTATGCGTTAAAGCGCAGTTTATTGCTTTAATGGTCTGCCGCCAGAGGTTTGACAATTTTATACGTTCAACGCGCGGGCTTACGCGTCTTGCCTGCCCGAGAGGGGGGCTGACAGATACCGCAGACATAATCATGAATCGGGCTATGGGCATGTGCCACGAAGTGGCCCTCACAGCGCGTACACGTGGTCAGCTGCAGCAGGTCGCTTTCAAAAAAGCGCACCAGGGTCCACGCTCTCGTCAGCCCCAGCACCGACTCTGCCCCCTCTAGCGAAACCTGCTCCTCGTACAGCCGATACGCTTTGACGAAAGCGTCGATACGCTCACACTCCGCCCCCTCGAGCAAGCCGAGATAAATGTTGTAAAACAGTGACGAATGCACGTTAGGCAGCCAAGTCACGAACCAGTCGGCCGAAAAAGGCAGCATACCTTTAGGCGGAGACATTCCGCGCACTTCTTTGTAGAGCTTGATCAGTCGGGTGCGACTCAACTCCGTTTCGGTCTCCAATACCTGCAGACGCGCACCCAGCTCGATCAGCTCAATGGCCAATTGCACCTGATGCATTTCATCCACAAGGCTCTTTTGACTCACTTCGACTCTCCTGACGAAAGCGAGGAAAGAGGCTCACAGGCGGACAACAGCGACGCATGCAGCCCTGACAAGCCTTGATCTCGTGGATTATCCAGAACCTGGCGCAGGCGCTGACCACTGGAGTGACTGAAACGACAGACCAGCTGGTTGCTACGCGCGAGCTTGGTGAGTTGCCAAGCATTCAGTGAGACCAACAGATCTGCCAGCTCACCGTCAATTTTGAGACGAAACATGGCAGCCTCCCGATCTTCGCTCAACAGACGCTGAGCGAGCAGAAGGTAAGCGAGGTTTATCTCTTGTATTTCATCAAGAAAGCTTGTTTGACTCATAGTGTCCCATCGAACGACCCAGGCGCGCCGTTGTGACCGTTATAGTGGCGCCATTGATGACTTTTTCTTTACCTAGCATCATGGTTGCATACAACGATTGCATTGGCTACTTGCGCCTTTCACGCTGATTCAGCTCACCGTCTGACAATTCAAATACCCATACCAATAGCTCCGCCACCACTTGATACAAGCTGGCGGGTATTTCAGCATCCAGCTCCAACTGCATGAGCAACGCGACGAGCTCGGGTGCATCATGGACATAGATGCCCTGGCGCTGGGCTTCGGCCATGATCCTGTCGGCCAGCTCACCGTACCCTTTTGCCACTACTCGCGGCGCCTGTTCACCCTCTTTATAGGCCAGCGCAACGGCCTGTCGCCGACGCTCACTGGACATCATCCACAGCCTCCTCGGATGGAATATAGCGGGCTTTTACCTGCACTTTAGCGAAATCGAGCGCACTCAAACGCTGCTCCAGGCGATCCAGCTCACTATCGAGCTGCTGGTAGGTATCAGGGTTATCAGCCGTCAGATCGATACTGAGCACCTGATGGTGCAGCCATAGCGCAATGCGGAAGGCGCCCAGCCCAGGCACATCGAGCTGCATTTCTGAACGCCACCCTGGCTGGGAATCTTCTGTCTGCGCTTTTTCATCCTGAGGGTCACGACCTGGCAGATTGATCACCAGCGCCATGAAAATGCCGGCCCATACGTCCCCTTCCCAACGTAGCGTAGGCGTGACCAACATTTCCAACTGTTGACGCACTACGCCCTGCAGACTGTCATGCACCACTTCTCTCACACCCCGAGTCGCCATGTCCTGTTCTGCAACCACCGCTGCTGGCTGTACGACGGGAGCATCCCTACGCTCGGCCATGAAGGGAGCGAAGGGCTGATTGGGTGTCACGACAGCAGGCGCCGAGGGCGCTCCCGAGGACGAAGACGCAACGGGGAGAGGCAAAGGCCGCTCCAGCAAAGCATCGCCCCCTTTGACGGGCATCAGGGGAAGATTGGGCAAGATAGTCATGGCGCTGCCCTGAGACGACGCACCCGTGGGGATCCCGGTAGCAACCAGAGGCATCATGGCCGACATGGGCAGGGACGCAGGACGAGGCCCTGGCTGCATCTGTGGCTCACGCAGAAGCTGTTGACGAGGCATGTCGCCCTGAAACCAGCGCTTGAGGTGAGATTCGTAAAATAGCCCGCTATCACGAATACTGCCCTCCAGACGGCTCGCCACCTGTGTCGTCGACAGCGGCTCCTGAGGTGACAATAGCGGGGCAGCCGGCCTGATGACGGCGGGAGGCGCAGGAAACCGTAGCAGCACGTCGGCAATGGTGCGCGCCGCAGGACTGAAATGCGTTTGGGTCGAACTTGGCGTGGCGTTGGGCGTGGCATTCCCGGCAGGAGGCTGTCGAAGCCCTTCTGCCGTGCCAGACAAACGCCGCAGGTCGCCCAGCAGCGGATTGAGAGGCCGCCCATCGAGGCTGGCATCCCCCTGCAAGGCTCTTGGCCCCTCGCCCGGGGAAACTGGCTGGACTGGCGAGTTCAAGGCGCGAAGAGAAGAGGCCTCAGCCTGGCGACCCAGCACCTGATGTAACAGCGTATCAATGAGTGGCGTGATGCCACTCACGAGGCCCCCTCATCCTTGGCGATATCCGCAGCAAAGTCACTGCCACCTTGCTGGGGAGCATAAGCGCGATGCAAGTCTCGCTGACGCTGGGTCACGCTGATCAATTTACCCAGCTCGTCTCGCCTGGCTACGAGACGACGCCTAATTTCCACGTCATGCTCCAGGATATGCTCGAGCAGTTCGGACTTGCGACGCTTGCCATCGTCATCCAGCAAGACCAGGCTGTCCAGTTCGCGCAACTTTTCCACCAACACTACATAGTTGCTGCGTTGCTCTATCAACTCGGCCCACTGCTCTTTGTCTGCAAGCTCATGCATATGATTCACGCTCACCAGCAGCCTTGCATAGGCATCAATGAGCGCTTGCTGGGAGTTACCCTGGGCTGCTGTTTCGGAAGCTGTCATGTTGCCTCACGCACTTTGCCGTTGACCAATTTCACGCCATGCAGAGGCAATGTCCTCAAGCAGACGATCCGCCTGATTGAGGCTCTCTTCATCGTTACGCAGATTGGCAGCCAGCAGCAAACGGGCAATGTAGTCATAGAGCGATGCCAATTGCTCGGCAATTTCGCCCCCTTTCTCCTGATCCAGCGCCGCAGCCAAACCGTTATTGACAATATCCAGCGCCTTGGAGATGGATTTGCCCTTCTCCACGGTATTGCCCGCCTGCATATGAATACGCGCCGCACGGATCGCCGCCTGCGCGCCATCGAACAGCATGACGATCAGTTGATGAGGGTCTGCCGACATGACGCCACTTTCAACGCCAACGCGGGCGTAAGCGCTTGCCCCTCGACCGTAGGCCGCACCGCTGCGAGTGTAAGTCATTAGTGGGCTCTCCTTGTAAAGGCAGTAGCCAAAAGGTGGCTATACACTGCTGGATAATTGAGATTCGGCATAATTGCTCGCTATCTGATATATCGGCGCCGCAACAGCGGACTTTAATGAGCACAGGCTTTATTTGCCGTGCGATCGCTACGAATGATCCAGATCAAAAGAACTCAAGTAGAAACCGCCACTTCTCTCATCGGTTTACCAAGCCGCTCCAACACATCTCCGCGCACGACGCCCAGCAGGCTCTCACGCACAGGCGGCTCGGCTTGCTGGGTCAACACCACTTCAAAGGGCGCCCCGTTGTCATCCAGGCGCACGATCCATCCCATCTGCTCACTGGCAAAGAACACGAGCGAGCCAATGGGCAACGTCCTGAAATGCTCGATATAGCGCTTGATCCATCGTGCATCGAACTGATGGGGATGGCTCAGCAAATGCCGATAGATCTGCTGGGCAGTGCGTGCTGGTCGATCCGGCCGATCCCGTCTCATGGCCTCCACCACGTCGACCACGGCGCTCGCCTTGGCCAGCTCGGTAATGTCCTCTCCCGTCAAGCCATCCGGGTAACCGCTACCATCGAGGCGCTCGTTGATTCCACCAATGACCGCCTCCGCCACCGTGGCCGACAACCACTGGCAAGTATTCAAGCGAGCCAGCAACAGCGACACATGCTCGCTCAACACGTGACGATGATTGGGCTCGAAATTGGGCGCTTTGAAAACCACCTGGGGGATCAGGGCTTTGCCGAGGTCATGGACCAGGCCACTGGCAACGATGGCCTTGCGCACGTCGCGGGGCATATTGCCACCCACCAGGTCGAGCAAGTGAATAGCCACAGCGATCCCATGCCGCACCAGCAAGGGCTCCATGGAGAGGCACCGAGATGCGAACAAGAGCGCCTCGCGATCCTCTTCATGAAGCTGCAGGATACGGTCGGCATTACGAGACAGCTGTCGCGAGTCGACATCGTGACCTTGCTGCAGCATCAGCAGCTGAGCGTCCAGATAGGCGGCCACCTTGACCAGACGCCTGGCGGTTGGGGTGGCATATCGGCGAATGTCCCGCCTGCCAACATGCTCGCTGTCAGGTGTGCGCTTGCCGGGCTGCTCGAACAGCGGCGAGGGCTGACGCTCATCCTGGGACTCTTTCTTGTAACGCGAGGCCTCACGCTCGATTTCACAGACGAAGTACCAGATCTGTCGCTCTTGCTCGGAGGTGCAGCCAGCAAAGCGGAACCCCACACGCAGCAGGTGGCGCTCTGCGTCTGTTTTTTGATGGCGAACAACGGCATGCACTTCGAACTGAGTACCATCCGGAAAGGCAAACACCAAACGCATGGGTTCCGAGGTCTCGGTCAGCACGCCACTCGCTGCCAACGGCAGCTCCAACTGACACCCTTCCTGGGAGAGGTCTCGCAACTCACCCTGCGCCCCTTCTTCGCCATCGCCGTAAACGGTCGCCGACACCACCATGCCCATACGCAGCTCAGCACGGTATGACTCACGGCGCTGGAGGACGTCTACCGACTCCGGGTAGTCGCTGCAGCATAAATAGCGCCCACCAGAGCGACGCGTTTCCGTCAGGACGAGCAGAGGCGTGCGTATCACCTTGCCCTGAGATTGCCCACGCAGAAAGAAGCGTTCGCCCTGCTCCAGGCGATACAGCAGATAGTCGACGGAAGACAAGTCCATCACGAGCGTCTCACCCTCGTGCTGCTCCATCAACACAATGGGCTCGGGACGCGCCTCAGGGGCATCAAGGCAAAGCGACACCCCACCGCTTTCTATCATGGTATTCAGCAGAGAACTGATGGCGGATGGGTTCGAAATACGTTCATACTCATCTTGCTGGACTGCCATGCGTGCCTCGCTTTCACAGCCGTGGTGGTCAGGTGAACCCACCCTTGAAATAAGGGAACTGAGCATAACAGAAGCCCCAATGGCTCCGCATGCCGATTGCTGCGTATCAGACTTTTCTTTTTGTCTATACTGGAAAAGATAAAGTTTGTGAAAATCTCGCCGATAACATTGTTGGAGGCTAGCCAACACCTGCATCGGCCTCTAAGTTTACGTTACCCAGCCTTAGACGGCTTTTAAAAGAGGAACGTTGTTTATGGGCCCACTGCCAATCGACCCGATGGTCTCTATTACCAACACTCCCGCACCCCAGGAGCGCGCTCAACGCACCCCCCCTGAGGTTGCCTCGCCCTCTCAACCGGAGGAGCGCACGCCATCGGCGTTGAGCGCCACGCGAGATGCCCTTCTGGAACCGATACAACGCATCAATGAAACGATGAGACCACGCGGACTCGAGTTCGATATCAGCGAGGAGTCTTCGCGCATCATCACCCGCGTCATTGACAGTGAAACCGGCGATGTCATCCGTCAGATTCCTGCCGAGGAAATCATCGTGATGGCCGAACGACTGGAGGAACTTCAAGGGAACTTGATTTCTTTGAATGCATGAGACTGACAGGCTCCATTCGCTGACCAGCCACTTGAGCGGGATGGTCGAGATCCGCGGCATCGAGGCGACAGCCCTGTCTCCACACTTAGCTGCCGCCCAGAGGCCCAGCCTAGTGCCGCGACGCCAGAGCGTCGCGTTCTTCCAGAGCAACCACGTCCTCACACCTGCATGTTCATGACGTCGCGGTAGGCCGTCACCAGGCGATTGCGCACCTGCAGCCCCATCTGAAATGCCACGCTGGCTTTTTGCATGTCCACCATCACATCGTTGAGCTCGATGTTCGGCTCTCCTGCCTGGAAGGCCATGGCTTTGGCATTGGCAGACTGCTGCAAACGATTGATTCTTTGAATAGATGCCTGCAGCTCACTGCCAAATCCCGCCTGCCCTACGACGGTCGAGATCTGCTCGCCACGTACTGGCTGGGCAGCTTGCGCGGCCAGACTATGCATTTGCTGTAACGCAGACTGTATGGAGGGCGAACTCATACCAACTCCTCATATCGCAGAGGTTAAAGTGTTAGCAGGAGCCTACCACCGACACAGCCCCCCTCATACGAACAAATGCGCGTGAAAAGCCAAGCTTTTCGTTCATTTATGGTGGACGCACCTCATCATAATGGCGTTCATCACAATTCCGCCCTTATTGCTTGGCGGATCACCGCGATTGACGGAAATAGCCTATGCCTTCTTTGGTGATGCGCCTGGGCCGACACCCGTTTTGCCAACCCTGTTGGAGGGATGCATGAGCGAAACCGGTGCTACGGCAGGCCGTCAAAACAGCACGACAGCAAGCGCTTCGCAAAGCGGAGTGGCGGCGAACGAATCAGCCTCCCCCTCAACCTTCGAGCGCACCATGAAGCAACTGCGCGGCAATCCGCTGGTGGTTG
Source organism: Halomonas sp. KM007 (assembly GCF_050709225.1). Taxonomy (NCBI): domain Bacteria; kingdom Pseudomonadati; phylum Pseudomonadota; class Gammaproteobacteria; order Oceanospirillales; family Halomonadaceae; genus Halomonas; species Halomonas sp. KM007. Next base: position 1,712,896 of record NZ_CP136131.1, read on the forward strand.
TCCTGGTGGCTGCAGCGGCCTCCATTGCAGTGGTGGCAGCACTTTTCATGTGGGCCAGCAGCCCAGAGTATCGCGTGCTTTACAGCAACCTGAACGAGGCAGACGGTGGACGGATCATTGCCGAGCTGGACAGCCGTGGCGTTCCCTATCAGTTCAGCCAGGGGGGCCAAGCCTTGCTTGTCCCCAGCGCACAGGTCCACCCTCTCAGGCTCCAGCTAGCCGAGCAAGGGCTTCCCAGAGGCGGCAATCTAGGGCTTGAGCTGATGGACAATCAGGCCTTCGGCATTAGCCAGTTTGCGGAGCAGGTCAACTTTCAGCGCGGCCTGGAAGGCGAACTGGCACGCTCGATTGAATCCCTGGGCCCCGTCGAGCGTGTCCGCGTTCATATTTCGATGGCAAAGCCATCCGTTTTCGTTCGTGACCGTGAACCCGCCAAGGCCTCCGTCGTATTGACGCTGCTGCCTGGACGGGTCCTGGGCGAAGGCCAAGTCAGCGCCATCGTCCATATGGTGTCCAGTAGCGTTCCGGAGCTTTCCACCGAGAACGTGACCGTGGTGGATCAAAACGGTCGTCTGTTGACCGCCAACTCCCAGCAAGGCAATGATCTGGACGGCACTCAACTTGCCTACATCACCGAAGTCGAGCGGTCATACCAGCAGCGTATCGAGAACATCCTGCTGCCTATCGTGGGACGCGACAACGTTCGCGCCCAGGTCGCCGCGCAAATCGATTTTTCTCGTCGCGAAGAGACGTCGGAGCGCTATCGCCCCAACCAGACGCCCAACGAATCTGCCGTTCGTAGCCGCCAGCTGAGCCTGTCCTACGATGGCGACGACCCCTTGGCATCAGGCATTCCCGGCGCGCTGAGCAATACGCCACCAGGCGTCGCTCCCTCTCCGATCAACCAGCCCGATGACAACGCCGAGGATACGACAACTGAACCTGGCGCCTTACGCAACTTGCGCCAAGAAGACGTCGTCAATTACGAAGTCGATCGCAGCATCGAGCACATTCAGCATCGCCTGGGGCAGATCGAGCGCCTGACAGCGGCCGTGGTCGTGAACTTCCGTACGGTCATCAATGAAGAGGGAGAAGCCGAACAAGTCGCCCTCAGCGAAGAAGAAGTGGCACAGCTAGAGCGCCTCGTGCAGCAAGCCATGGGCTTCTCTGACCTGCGCGGCGATCAGGTGGAAATTGTCAACACGCCGTTTGCCAGCGATGACGATGGCCGCCTGGAGCCAGTCTGGTGGCAGCAACCTGACACGCTTGCCATGGCGGCAAACCTTGGCCGCTACCTCTTGGTAGCATTGGTTGCCCTTCTGCTCTACTGGCTGATTTTGCGCCCGTTGATCAAGCGCTACACGCAACCGCCCGTGGTGGCAGCTGCCATGCCTGGAGGCATCTTGAACACCAGCATCGGCAGTGAAGATGACGATGAAGAGAGCGTGGGAGACACCGATGAGGATGATACCTACAGCGGCAAACCCAAGCGTCGTCGCAAGACATCACTGTATGAACACAATCTCAATGATCTGCGCGAAATGGCCCAGGAAGACCCACGCATGGTGGCCATGATTATCCGCAGCTGGATGAATGCCAATGACTAGCATCACGGAGATGAGCGGAGCACGTAAAAGCGCCATTCTATTGCTGGCCCTGGACGAAGACAGCGCCGCCGAGGTATTCAAGTTTCTCAGCGCCGGCGAGGTGCAGGAGATCAGCACCGAGATGGCACGACTGCATCAAGTGTCGCATGAAGATATGAAGGCCGTGCTGGAGGCGTTCCATCGGGAAACCGAAGAGTTTGTCGCGCTGAACCTCAACTCCAGCGAGCATATCCGCTCCGTCCTGACCAAGGCATTGGGCAGCGAGCGCGCCACCAGCCTGATCGAGGACATTCTCGAATCTACGGGCAACAACTCGGGTATCGATGCGCTCAACCTCATGGAAGCTTCCATGGTGTCCGAGCTGATTCGTGACGAGCACCCCCAGATCATCGCGACGATTCTGGTGCACCTGGATCGCCATCAGGCGGCCGACATCCTCGAGCTGTTCGAAGAGAAACTGCGCAATGATGTGGTACTGCGGATCGCGACGTTCAGCGGTGTGCAGCCTGCCGCGCTGCAAGAGCTGACCGAAGTGCTCACCAGCATGTTGGACGGCCAGAATCTCAAGCGCAGCAAGATGGGTGGCGTGAGGACCGCTGCCGAGATACTCAACCTGATGAACTCGGCCCAGGAAGAAGTCGCGATCGAGACAGTGCGTTCTCACAGCGAGGACCTGGCTCAGAAGATCATCGACGAAATGTTCCTGTTCGAAAATCTGCTCGACCTGGACAATCGTGCGATTCAGATGGTGCTTCAGGAAGTGGAAACCAACTCGCTGGTGGTGGCACTCAAAGGCGCCCAGGACGCACTGGTGGACAAGTTCCTGCGCAACATGTCGCAGCGTGCTGCCGATCTGGTGCGCGAAGACATGGAGGCCCGTGGTCCCATCCGTGTTTCCCAGGTGGAAACCGAGCAAAAAGCCATCCTGCAGATCGTGCGACGCTTGGCAGACTCAGGTGAAATTGTGCTAGCGGGTGGAGATGATGAGTATGTCTGATACTCATTCGCCTGAATTCGACCGTCACGGCCAGTGGCGACGCTGGCAGATGGAGGAGTTACTCACTTCACCAACCGCTGATGCCGATAGCCTGCAAGGGCCGAGCGCTCACCAGCGCAAAGTCGAGGCTGCTCAGCGAGCCGCGGCGGAAGCACGCGTACGAGAAGAACGCGAGCGTCAAAAAATCTATGACCAGATTCGCGAAGCGGCCGAAGAAGAGGGTTATCAGGCTGGCCTGGCACGTGGTCATGAAGAGGGCCTGACCAAAGGACTGGAGGAAGGCCGCGCGCAGGCGGAAAAGGAGCTGGATGTACAGCTTCAGAAAACGCTGGCGCCACTGGCATCCTTGGCCAAGCAGTTTTCCGAGGCGCTTGAACGGCTGGACGACACCATCGCTCACGACCTTGCCGACCTGGCGCTGGCGACCGGCAAGCAGCTGGCCGCCGATGCTCTCGATGAACACCCAGAGCACATTCTTCAGGTCGTGCGCGAGCTTCTGCATACCGAGCCCCCTTTGGTGGGCAAGCAACGTCTGTGGCTGAATCCCACGGATCACACTCTCGTTGAAACGCACCTGGGTAGCGAACTTGAAGCTGCCCAGTGGGTGCTGCAGCCTGACGATCAGCTCGCCCGTGGCGGCTGCCGTGTCACCAGTGCGCAAGGGGAGCTGGACGCCACCTTTGAAAGTCGCTGGCAAAGCGTTCAAGCGCAGCTACGCAAGCGCCACAGCGCGCCACCGTCAGGTTGATACGATGAACACGCTCTCCTGCCCGCATCAGCACCGCTGGCGCAAAGCCCTTCAACGCACCACTCAGCGCGTCAGCCGCTTGCCTCGCTACCGCACCAGCGGCAGAGTCGTCAGGGCCACGGGCATGGTCATCGAAGTCGTTGGGCTACGTGTCGCCGTGGGCAGCGCCTGTCATATCGAATTGCCCGGTGTCGATGGACGCTTGAACGACAGCGATAAATTTGCCGAAGCAGAAGTCGTCGGGTTTTCAGGCGACAAGCTCTTTCTGATGCCGCTTGAAGAAGTTTCCGGCTTGATGCCTGGCGCGCGCGTCACCCCACTGGTCGATGGCAACGGCCATAGCGCACGACGCTTTCCGATGGGAGAAGAGTTGCTTGGGCGGGTGCTCGATGGCAATGGCAATCCCCTCGATGACCGAGAGAATATCGAAGAAGCTCCGCGCACGACGCTCAGCTCCAGGCCTTTGAACCCACTTTCAAGAGCCCCCATTGAAGCACAAATCGACGTAGGCATTCGCGCCATCAACGCGCTGTTGAGTGTCGGCAGGGGGCAGCGCATGGGGCTATTTGCGGGCTCGGGGGTGGGCAAATCCGTCTTGCTGGGCATGATGGCACGCTATACCGAGGCCGACGTGATCGTGGTCGGTCTGATTGGCGAACGTGGGCGCGAAGTACAGGACTTCATTGACAACATATTGGGCCCCGAGGGACGTCGGCGTGCGGTCGTCGTCGCTGCGCCTGCGGATACCTCCCCGCTGCAACGCCTGCAAGGCGCTGCCTACGCCACCCGCATCGCCGAAAGCTTCCGCGATGCGGGCCGCAATGTGCTGTTGATCATGGATTCGCTCACCCGCTACGCCATGGCCCAACGCGAAATCGCGCTGGCCATTGGTGAACCTCCTGCCACCAAGGGGTATCCGCCGTCCGTATTTGCCAAGCTCCCGGGACTGGTTGAGCGCGCAGGCAATGCAGAGCGAGGAGGCGGCTCCATTACTGCTTTCTACACCGTACTGACGGAAGGCGACGACCAGCAGGATCCCATTGCCGATTCTGCCCGCGCCATTCTGGATGGCCATATCGTTTTGTCGCGCACCTTGGCTGAAGCAGGCCATTATCCCGCGATCGATATCGAAGCATCCATCAGCCGCGCCATGACAGCGATCGTCACGCCCGAGCAACAGCAGGAAGCGCGCACCTTCAAGCAAATTTTCTCACGCTATCAACGCAATCGCGACTTGATCAGCGTAGGCGCCTACAGCCCAGGGCATGACCCCAAGCTGGACGAAGCGGTCAACCGCTTCCCAAGCCTGGAACGTTTTTTACAACAGAACATAGATGAGTGCGCAACGCTTTCAGAGTCGCGTCAAGCGCTGCACGCGGTGGTGGGAGGCTAAATGAGTAACCATCAGATCGACATGCTGACCGGCCTGGCTCGCGATGCCCGCGATCAGGCAGGCAAGCTGCTGGCCCAAGAGCGCCAGACGGAACAGCAAACGGAGGCGCAGCTGGCGTCACTGAGCCGTTATCGTGTGGAGTATGCCGAGCGTCTGCAACAGGCGATGAGAGAGGGCATCGACCCGGCCACCATGTACAATTACCAACAGTTTCTAGCCTCTCTTGACGCGGCACTGAGCCGAGCACGTCAAGCCCTGGCAGCACAACAGAAACGGGTACAGCAAAGTCAGCAACACTGGCAGCAAGAGCAGCGTCGGCTCTCTTCTTACGATACACTGGCTTCACGCCGCTTGCTGGAAGAGCATCGCCGTCAGGCCAGGCATGAACAAAAAGCCAACGATGAGTTGGTCACCAATCGAATGGCTCGCCAGAGCCCTGATAAGCTACTGTAACGTGGCTCCGGGATTTATATGAATATCGAAATGTTACTTTCCGTGAATCAGGGCCATGCCAGCACGGCAACCAGTGCAGCGAAGCCCTTGGGTGACACGTTCGCCAATGGTTTTTTCCGACAGGCGCTACAGCATGCAGCCAATGGGCAGCATCGCTCGGTCAATGAGAGCTATTCGACAGCACATTCCACGACCTCTGCTGACGACCTGTCTCTTGAGTCCTTTGCCAGTGCCTTGGAGGCACTGGGCATTCGGCTGGATACAGAAACCCTCCACGAACTGATGAGTTACCTCGGCAGTGAGCAGGCATCGGTTTCATTGTCCGAGGCGGATCTCCCCGCACCGGAGCTGCTACCTGCCACCTCCCAGGACGAGCTGCAAGAGATTGCCCAACGCCTGGCCCTGATGAGTTCGTATCAGCAAGATACTTCTACGACACCGATGTCTTCTGCCGCCGAGGCGGCCATACGCTCGGTTGCCAGTCAACTGTCGCTAGAAGAGCATGAAGTCATGCCGCTGCTCCAGTCATTGAGCGTCATGGCTACCCCGTCCATGGCACCGAACGTTGCCGCCGCCGACGATTCCAGAGCCTTGGCAGCGCCCTCCAGTGTCCCGACGTTGACCTGGCAAGCTGCCACGCCTCCCAGTCCCTTGGGCGATACTGCCAACGGCCTGTTGCGCGCCACCCCTGATACGGCCACCAGCTTCATGCAGACGCTGGCCGTACCAGAGAGCGCCCTGAAGTCGGCTCCCGCAGAGACCTCTTTCATACTGCCCAATAGCGCAACGTCATCTGGCCCCATGCCGTCTTCTCCCCCCATCCAGGCCAGCTTGGGCACGCCAGTCTCCAGCCCCGCCTGGCCGTCCCAGTTGGGTCAACAGTTGGTCCACATCACCCAGCTTGGGGGTGAACAGCAGGTGAAGATGAACCTTCATCCAGCCGAGCTCGGTCCGCTCTCCATCTCATTGAAGATGACGGAGCATGGCGCGCAAGCACATTTCCTATCGGCTCATGCGCAAGTCCGGCAAGTCATCGAACATGCTATCCCGCAGCTACGTGACATATTGGCAGAGCAGGGAATCATGCTGACCGACGCCTCCGTTGGTGAGCAAAGCACTCAGCAACAAGCATTTGCACAGCAGAACTCGGACGCAGGCACACAGCACGGCAACGGAGCTCAAGAGGCTGATATCGAGATCGATACCGAGCGCACCGTGACCACCACTCTGGATGGCCGCGTTGACCTCTATGCCTGACCAGCGCACTAGATGAATAGTATGCAAGACGGGCCGACGAAAGTGTCTGCCCGCTAAACCAAGAGATAGGCTATTCCAATAAGCCTGTTCGTTTCTTCATCATCACACTCGTTAGGCATAATGCCGGATAAGTGTCATGCATGAACACCATGGGAATCACAATGGCTGAATCAAGCAGCGGATCTAAAAAACTGCTTCTGGTAATGATCATACTGGTACTGCTTTCCTCCGCGGGAGCAGCGGCGGCGATCTATCTCGTCCTTGACCAGCGAGGCGGAGCTGAGGGTGAAACCCAACAGCAAACGCTAGCCCCAACGCCCCCCGTCTTCACACGTATCGAACCTTTCACGGTCAACCTGGCCGATGATCGCTTCGGATCACGCCTGCTCTATACCGGCATCACACTGCGGGTTGGCAACGAACAGAGCAAAGCCATCATCGAAGAGCACATGCCGCAAGTACGCAGCCGGCTGCTGATCCTGCTGTCTGGCAAGCAAGCGAGTGAGCTGACCTCTACAGAAGGCAAAGAAGCGCTTGCTCAGGACATCATCAGCCGTTTGTCTGTGCCCTTGACCGAGAACCAGCCCCCCCTGGATCTCAGGGAAGTGCTGTTCACCGAATTCATCGTTCAATAATCCCGGGTACTGGAGCCGTTCATGTCGCAGGACGATCTACTGTCCCAGGAAGAAATCGATGCCTTGTTGAAAGGCGTCAGCGGTGATGACGAGCCAGCGGCTACGTCATCTCACGCACAGGATGAAACGCGCATACGCCCCTATGACCCGTCGACCCAGCACCGGGTCATCAGGGAGCGTTTGCACGCACTGGACTTCATCAACGAACGCTTTGCCCGCTATTTCCGCAATGGGCTCTTCAACCTGATCCGCCGCAGTTCGGATATCACGGTCGAATCAGTGCGCTATCAAAGCTTCAGCGACTTCTCGCGTAACGTTCCGGTACCTACCAACCTGAACATTGTGTCGATGAAGCCACTGCGAGGTTCTGCGCTGGTGGTTTTCCCTCCCAACCTGGTCTTCATGGTGGTGGACAACCTGTTTGGCGGCGACGGACGTTTCGTCACGAAGTCGGATGGCCGTGAATTTACCAATACCGAGCAGCGCATCATTCAGCGGTTGTTGAATCTGGCCATAGATGCTTATCAAGAAGCGTGGAAGGTCGTCTACCCGCTGGATGTGCATTTTCTGCGCTCGGAAATACAGTCCAAGTTTGCCAATATTACCAATTCGCCTAACGAGATCGTCGTCAATACCAAGTTCAATATCGAAGTAGGCAATTTGTCGAGCAGTTTCCAGATTTGCATGCCCTACGCCATGATCGAGCCGCTCAGGGACCTGCTGGTCAACCCGATCAATGACAGTAACCACGACAGCGATGGCACCTGGTCACGGCGCATGGCCAGCGAACTGCGCCAATCTGAAGTCGAACTCATTGCAGAGTTCGCTCAGATCCCCAGCCGTATTGCTCACGTGATGGGTTTGAAAAAAGGCGATGTACTGCCTTTGGACATCCCCTCTACGATTACAGCACGGGTCGATGGCGTACCTGTGATGGAGTGTGAATACGGCAGCCAGCGGCAGCAGCGCGCTTTGCGCGTGCTGCACATGATCGACCATGCGGCCATGAATAACGTATCGTCCAAGGACTTTATCAAAGGTTCAACGCGACAGAAAGCCAAGGAACCCAAAGCATGACAGACCCAAACAAACCCGATCAAAAAGTATCTGATGACGATTGGGCGGAAGCCATGTCTGCACAAGATGAGTCATCGTCCAGCGCCGATGCCGCCAGTGACGATGACGACCCCTGGGCTGCCGCGATGGCGGAACAAGAAGCTGCCGAGCAATCGGAGGCCACGGAAGAGCCTGCCCCCGAAGCCCCCCAGGCAAAACCTGCCAGTGACGATGTCTTCCGCCCTCTGAGCGGTGAACCCAGCAGTGGCGGGACCCGTGATCTGGAAATGATCATGGACATCCCCGTCAAACTCACCGTCGAGCTAGGCCGTACCAAGCTGACGATCAAACAATTGCTGGAGCTCGCCCAAGGCTCGGTCATCGAGCTGGAAGGTTTGGCAGGTGAGCCGATGGATATTTTGATCAACGGGTATCTGATTGCGCAGGGCGAAGTGGTCGTCATCGAGGATAAGTACGGCATCCGTATTACCGAGATCATTACGCCGTCAGAGCGTATTCATAAACTAAATCGATGAGTGTCGCGACGACTTCGACTTCCGTGGATGCGTTAAGCGGCGGTGATGCCCTGATCGGCATGGCGGTCCTTGGAAAAACCGCTGCAGCGCTGGCACTGGTGGTGGCAATCATTCTGGTGTGCACTGCGCTGCTCAAACGCTGGCAGCAGCACCGTTATGATCATGGTGCCCATCTGCGCGTGGTGGGTAGCACCGCCATTGGGAGCCGCGAACGGGTGGTGGTCGTCGAGATAGAGGATACCTGGCTCGTGCTCGCCGTCAGCGGTGGAAAAGTATCCATGCTCCACGAGCGGCCTGCTCCTGAAGACCGCGCGGCCCCCATAGCCGAGAGTTCGCCCTCTCCTTTTTCACAACGCTTCAGCAGCGCCTTGGCCAACCATCGTCTCAAGCGCTCCGGCGCTCAGCACACCACCGACTCTCAGCCCAAGCCATGACCCATGCTCTGCCTTTGTTTCGCTCCATAGCACCACGCGGGTGGCTGTTCAGCCTGCTTTTGATGGGCTGCCTGCTGTCTTTGCTCTCCCCTGGCGTGGAGGCACAGCAGTTGCCAGGCTTGGTCTCCCAGCCGACAGATGATGGAGGCCAACAGTGGTCTCTATCGCTGCAAACGCTGCTCTTCCTGAGTTCGCTGGCATTTCTACCTGCCATGCTATTGATGATGACCAGCTTCACGCGCATCATCATCGTGCTGAGCCTGTTGAGAACGGCCATGGGCACCCAGGCCACGCCTCCGAATCAGGTATTGCTGGGCATTGCCCTGTTCCTGACTTTTTTTGTCATGTCACCGGTCATCAGCCAGGTATACGACACGGCCTGGGTGCCCTTGACACAGGAAGCCATCAATTTCGAAGAGTTCTTGCTTCAGGCCCAAATTCCGTTCAGAGAATTCATGCTGGCACAAACGCGGGAACCTGACCTGGCTCTGTTCGTACGCTTGGCTGACATAGGCCCCTTGCAAGGCCCCGAAGAGCTTCCCATGCGCGTCTTGCTACCCGCCTTCGTGACCAGCGAACTGAAAACCGCATTTCAGATTGGTTTTACGATCTTCATTCCCTTCTTGATCATTGATCTGGTGGTTGCCAGTACGCTCATGTCGCTGGGGATGATGATGGTTCCCCCGGTCACGATTTCACTTCCTTTCAAGCTTATGCTGTTCGTGCTGGTGGACGGTTGGCAACTGATCATCGGCTCACTGGCTGAGAGCTTTTACATGATTTAGTACCGCCAGGCCGGTAAGGAGAACGAACATGACGCCAGAGATGGTGATGAGCCTTGCCTACCAAGGAATGCGGGTAATGTTATTCCTGGCGGGCCCAATATTGCTGGCAGCGCTCTTCGTCGGCCTGCTGATCAGTCTTTTTCAGGCTGCCACGCAGATCAACGAGATGACGCTGACCTTCATTCCTAAAATTCTTGCCGTGTTCACCGTACTGGTCGTGGCAGGCCCCTGGCTCATTGGCTTGATTACCGATTTTACACATCGCCTGTTCAGTAATATTCCCGCGATGGTGATGTAGGCCGTGGTCGAGGTCACCTTTGCCCAGTTGCAGGGCTGGCTGGTCGCGTTTTTCTGGCCCTTCGTGCGCATTACGGCCTTCATGACCGCCTCCCCACTGTGGGGCCACTCCAGCGTGCCTAATCAGGTCAAGGTGGCACTCGCTGCCGTCATTGCCATCGTGATAGCCCCTTTACTCCCCCCGATGCCGGATGTAGCGCTCATGTCATGGGCAGGCGTCGGCATCATCATCGAGCAGATGTTGATAGGGCTGGCCATTGGCTTGGTCATGCATATCATATTTGCCGTGGTGCAGGCGGCGGGCGAGTTCATCGGTTTGCAGATGGGGTTGGCCTTTGCCAGTTTCTTTGACCCCTCCAGCGGCACCAACATCATGGTGTTGTCGCGCATTCTCTATACGGTGACGCTGCTGATGTTTCTGGCTTTCAATGGCCACCTGATGGTGCTGGAGGCTCTGATCATGAGCTTTGTCACGCTGCCCATAGGCATCGGGACCTTGAACCCTGGCGCCTTCGAGCTGCTTGCCCGCTATGGAGGTACCATCTTTGCGTCAGGCATGCTGCTGGCACTGCCGTTGTCAGGGCCACTGCTCGTGATCAGCCTATCGCTAGGCATCCTGAACCGTTCGGCGCCACAGCTGACGGTGTTCAACATCGGCTTCCCCACGTCTATCCTGGTGGGCCTGACGCTACTGATGGTACTGATGACCGACCTGGGCAGCTTTCTACAACAGCTGTTCAGTCAAGGCGTGATGTTTACTCAAGGGCTGATCGAAGCCATGGCCCCCATAAATTGACGCCCTGCCACTGGGCAAGTGGCAGGGCGTTTCGCAGCGTGGCGAGACAAGGTCACATAAAATCGAACAGCGACATGCCCTTGATATCGACGAACGCACGCTGTGCCGCCTGCAAACCTACCTGACGCAGGCTGTATTCGGAGATCGCCGCGGCATAGTCCAGATCCACAAGATCAGAAAGCGTCTGCTCGTAGTTGAGCATCCGGTTGCTGCCCACCGCGTCGATGACATCCAGCTCATTCAGCCTGGCGCCTGCAGAGGCCCGTACCGTCAACACATTGTCCAACGCATTGTCCAAATCACGCATCGAGGTATTGAGCGTGTTGCGCAGCGCAGCCTTCTGGCTACTGCTTTCTGCAGGCGTCTCCAGAACACGAATGGCCGCTTCCATGGTACGGAACAGGTCTGCTGGTCGTTGCTCGCTCCCTGAACGCGCGACAAGAATTTCATCGCCTGCTTCGGAAGGCCCACGCAGCGTGACGTTGACACCGCCAAAACTCAACTGTTGACCACTGGCATCGTAGGGCTGCCCCACTTGTCCAGCAACGTCCAACCAAGCCGCGCCATCGAACTGCTGCAAGGTGTAAATAGACTCACCGGCGCCATTTTCTGCGAACCTGACACGGAAGCTATCGCCGTAATCAGGGTCGTTGACGTTGGTCACCTGAGGGCCATTGATGAGCACGCTCCCCTGGTTCGCCACGTTGGCCTCGGCGATGTAGCCGGCACCACTGGGTACTTGCTGGAAAATGGTCACACCATTTTCAGTGACCGGCATTAACCGCGATGCATCGACCCGCTGCTCACGACCGTTATTGTCACCTGTATATTCGACACTGCCATCTGCGGACTTCACGAAGGGCGGGGCGTTATCCTTGTAGCCGCCAAAAATATAGCGTCCATTGCCGTCCGTCGCGTTGGCCTGACCAATCAGCGTTTCATAGATGCCTTTTAGCTCACTGGCAATAGACTCTCGGTCGACATCGCTCAATGTGTCGCTGGATGCCTGCACGAGCAGCGTTTTCGCACTGATGACCGCATCACTGATACTATTGAGAATACTCTCTGTCTGCGCCAAGGAGTTGCGTGCCGAAATTCGTGCATCCGCATACTGCTCGGTAATCGCTTTGGACTGATCGACGCCTACCGCACGCGACGCGGCTTGCGGATCATCCGATGGATTGACCACACGGCGGCCGCTGGCAATCTGTTGGCTGATCTTTAGAAAATCGTTTTGCTGACGGTTGATAGAAGCCGTGCTTTGCTCAAACATGGTGACCGTACTGATACGCATCGCCTAAGCCTCTTGTTAGTTCCGCAAGTTCAAAATGGTGTCCATGATCGTACTAGCCGTATCGATCACCCGGGCATTGGCCTGATAAAATTGCTGGAAGCGAATCAGGTTGGCGGCCTCTTCATCGAGGTTCACACCGGACTCCGACTGCTGCACGGCGCGTAGCTGATCCGTCAGCCCTTGCCGAGCATCGAGATTGACTTGCGTGATATTGGTGCGGTTACCCACATCGCTGACCATGGCGCCGTAAGCACCACTCACGGATGCACTGCCACCCACAATGTTCATACTCTGGAGGTTCTGCAGTGCCAGTGCGTTGCGGTTGTCTCCGGCACCAGCGGCTACCCAATCAGCAGGATCATCATCCGGGTTGACCGGCTGACCAGCGGCAATCTTGTCGAGGTCATTGATATTGACCTCCATGCCGTTGGCCGCGCGGCGCACTGGCTGGATCTCGAATTGGTCACCATTGGCAGGCACATTGCTGAACGAGATGGAAATACCGCCAAACGTCAGCGTGCTGTTAGCCGCATCCCAACCACTGCCAATATCCACGGTTGCGCCACTATCCTTGCGGATGACCGACGGCGCCCCTCCCTCGAAACTGACGGTATAATCCGTGGCACGTAGTTGATCTATGGTGTCCGCATCGAACGCAATGGTATCGATGGTCACGGCACTGTTGTCTGGATAGCTGTAGGCTTGGGGAGCGCGCACATTGAAGAAATCTTCTCCAGCGACGCCCTCGAGATCTACCCCTTGCCGATGCTGTTCGTTGAAAGCCACGGACAGTGATACGGCAAGCTGGCCTACTTGGCTTTGTGTCTTGTCCAGTGTTTCAGACCGGAAGGTCATCAACCCTCCCAGCGCGCCTCCAGTGATGGTACTTTCATTCAGCGCTACCAGATTGCCACCACCATCACGGTACCCAACTATCGTGCGCTGCGGGTCATAATCGGCCTGCATCGGCTCCAGCTTGAATGCGTTCGTACCTGTCACCAATGGCTGCCCGTTCGGCAGACTGATGTTATAGGTTTTACCATCTTGCACATTCAGGCGCAGATCCATACGTTCGTTCAGCTCGGAAACCAGGTAATCACGCTGGTTCAGCAAACTGTTGGGGGCCTCCCCCGTTCTTGCTCGCGCAAGGGCAATTTCACGATTGAGTCCCGCTATTTGTTCAACCGTATTGTTGACTTGGGTAATTTCGTCCTTGATCTGGTTATTGATGTTGCTCTGCATGTCCTGCAAATAACCATCGAAAGAACGGAACTGAGCACTCAGGGTATTCGCCGTACCCAGCACGCCCTGACGAGCGGCAGGGTCTGAGGGAGAACTGGCCAAGTCCTCCAGAGACGAGAAAAAGGTCTGCATCAACGGCGAGAGGCCTGCATCTCGATCAGCAAGCAAGTTGTCAATCTGGGACACTTGGTTGTAATAGGTAGACAGTGCGCTGGACTGAGTCTTGGCGTTATTGAGCTGATTGGCTACGTAGGTATTGAACTGACGCTCGATATCGTTGACACGTACGCCACCGCTAGTCCGCCCCTCACCCAGGATGGTGAGTTCGCGGTTATAGCTCGGTGTATATACGTTACTGATATTGTTACTGGTCGTATTCAAGGCATTCTGCGCAGCATTCAGGCCGCTCAAGCCGATCGAAAACATGCTCATGGTTCAATTCCTTAGGCCGATATCTGGTTATCGGCAATGCGCAGAAAAACTTGAATACCCCGCCATGCTAGCGAGCATCCGCCAACAAGTTGCTGGATGTGCCGAGGGGACCCATGGTGTTCATTACCGCGATCAACTTCTCGGCATAACGTGGGTCGGTCGCATACCCACCGCGCTGAAGTGCATGTGCGGCCTGCTCTGGTGAGCCAGCCTGCACGACACCCGCATACCGAGGGTTATTGCCAATCAACCGGGCATAATCGGTAAACGCATGCTCGAACGAGTCATAGACACGAAAAGCATCGACGACCTGTGTGCGTCGACCGTTCACGTACTCATGGGTCACGATGTCGGTGGTCTTGCCCTGCCAATGGCTACCGGCTTTGATACCAAATACGTTGTAGCTGTTATGCCCTTGCTGGGTGGCTATCTCATGCCTTCCCCAACCGGTTTCCAGCGCCGCCTGGGCAAGAATCAACTCAGCAGGGACACCCGTGGCCGCACTCGCCGCTTTCGCAGGCATCGCCAGCGTGTTCATGAAACGCTCGACGTGTTCTTGCGGATGAGCCGCTCGCGGGGTGGCGGCCTGGCTCTCGACCTGACGAGACTCGCGCTGACGAACGATATCCAGCTCGTGATAGAAACGACCATTGCCGGTGTTGTCATCACGCCATGCTTCTGGTGGCTGAAGCGGATTATCCAGCACTCTGGGTGTCCCACGAGGTATGCCGGCGATCAGTGCTTGAAGCTCCTGGTCGGCATCCGACGCTTGGCCAATAGCACCTTGACGCTGCAACTGGTCGATCAAGGCATCCGCCAGCCCAATGCCGCGAGACGCCATGACCTGCGACCACTGCTGATCCATCATCGACTGATAAAAACTCATGTCACGGCTGTTCATCAGGCCTGACGTTGGCGTGGCATCGCGCATGCTTTTGACCATCATTTGAATGAACAGCGCTTCAAACTGCTGCGCAGCACCTTGCACACCCGCCTCGGGGTCGACCCGAGCGTTATGCTGAAGGCGCTGAAAGCCATTCATGTCCAATGCGAATTGGCTCGTCATGTCTCCCATGCTCATCAAATGATCTCCAGCTCGGCGCGTAATGAGCCAGAGGCCTTGAGCGCCTCGAGAATCGACATCAAGTCTTGTGGTGTCGCCCCGAGAGCATTCAGCGCATTGACCACTTCATTGAGCTGCGCGCCTTCGACGATCTGCAAATACGCCTCCTGCTGCTCGATGTTGATATCCGCATCGGGCACGACCACCGTTTCACCCTGGCCCAGTGGATTGGGCTGGCTTACCCCAAACTGGGTATCGATCATGATGGAGAGGTTGCCATGGGCGACCGCAGCACGACGCAGAGTCACCGCACTGTTCATCACCACAGAGCCGGTCCGCGCATTCAGGACCACGCGGGCAGGTGCTTCCGTAGGTGTCACTTGCACATTTTCGACACGCGCCATGAAGTTGACCCGCTCGTTGGCGTCCATGGGGCCATCCAGCGCAATCACCCGGCCATTTCTGGCATATGCCACTGAACGTCCAAACTCGCTGTTGATCGCCGAGACCATGCGTTGCACGGTGCCAAAATCAGCGTCGTTGAGCTGCAGTTCCAGCGCGCCACCATTGCCACCCAGGTTGAGCGGCACTTCACGCTCGACCAGAGCACCATTGGGGATCCGGCCAGAAGATTGCTGATTGATCTGTACGCTACTGCCACCCGCCTGAGCGCCGGCACCACCCACCAGCATATTGCCCTGAGCAATGGCATAGGTATCGCCATCGGCACCTTTCAAAGGCGTCATCAACAGCGTACCGCCACGTAAGCTGCTGGCATTGGCGATGGACGACACCACGACATCGAGTCGTTGGCCAGGCCTGGAGAACGGCGGCAAGTCGGCGGTCACCATGACGGCCGCGACATTACGCAGCTGCAGGTTGGTACCCGGAGGCACGGTGACACCTAGCTGGGAAAGCATGTTCGTCAAGCTCTGGCTGGTGAAAGGTGCTTGCGTGGTCTGGTCACCGCTGCCATCCAAGCCTACGACCAGGCCATACCCCACCAGCTGGTTGTCGCGAACGCCAGCAAAGCTCGCTAGCTCGCGCACCCGCTCGGCGTGTGCTGGCAGCATCACAAAACAGAGAGCCAACAGAGTCGCGAAGCGCGCGGTTGCTTGAATCCGTTGATACATCTTCCACTGCATAGCCATTTCACCAGGTCTCTGTTGTCGAGCTTGTTGACACGCCTAGAACGGCGACACATTCAGGAAAAAGCGCTGCAGCCACCCCATGTGCTGCGCTTCGTTGATATAGCCATCGCCCACGTACTCGATACGCGCATCGGCGACTTGAGTCGACGGCACGGTGTTTTGCGCGGTAATCGTGCGGGGATTCACGACACCGGAGAAACGAATGAACTCGGTGCCCTGATTGATCGCAATCTGCTTTTCACCGCGCACGCGCAGGTTCCCGTTATTCATGACTTCCAACACGGACACGGTAATCGTACCGGTAAACGTATTGTTGGCTTGTGAGCCGCCACCGCCTGCAAAGTCACTGGCACCTCCGATATCGAAACCGTACTCCGCCAGCGCATCCAACACGTCGGGTAGCTGGGCCAGGTTAAGACTTGCACTGCCCGAGCGGTTGGCATTGGACTGAGAGTTCTTACTAGCACTGACTTCTTCATCCAGCACAATGGTCAGAATGTCTCCTATCGTGCGCGGCCGACGATCTTCAAAAAGCGGCTGATAGCCGCGACGCGCCTGATAAATAGAGCCATTAGGAACAGGTGGCGGACGGTCGATGATAGTGATCTGCTCTTGCTCGCCGACTACCGAGGCGCGTGGTACCTGCGCACACCCTGCCGCCATCAGAATGAACACGGCCATTCCAACGAGCGCCAAACGGCGCAAACTGCCATGAAGTTCTAACATAACGCGACCCTATCTCTATGCTCTACGAATCGGCAGCATTAGAGCTGGCTCAAGCGCGCCAACATCTCATCGCTGGTGGAAATGGCGCGGCTATTGATTTCATACGCGCGCTGCGTCTGAATCATATTGACCATCTCTTCAACGACATTGACGTTAGACGTTTCGACATACCCCTGGAACAGACGGCCAGCGCCATTGTTACCCGGTACATTCTGGTTGGGCGCACCTGACGCACCGGTTTCCAGATACAGGTTGCCACCGATGCTTTCCAGACCCGCTGGGTTGATGAACGAAGCGACGTTGATCTGGCCGATGTCTGCATCCTGAGCAATACCCGGCTGACGAACGCTCACGGTCCCGTCTTCACCAATCGTGATTGCCAGTGCATTGGCAGGGATAAAGATGGCGGGTTCGAGGGGGTAACCATTCGCCGTGACCATCTGACCATTTTCATTCAACTGAAAGTTACCGTCGCGAGTATAGCCAATGGTGCCATCGGGCAATAACACCTGGAAAAAGCCCTCTCCATTGATGGCCAGGTCACGAGAATTGCCGGTCTCTTCAAGGCCACCCTGTGTGTGCAAGCGCTCTGTGGCAACAGCACGCACACCGGTCCCTATCTGCATGCCCGAGGGCAGTCGGTCCTGAATGTTGTTCTGCGCACCGGGTTGGCGCATGTTTTGATACAGCAAATCTTCAAACACCGGACGAGAGCGCTTGAAACCGTTGGTGCTGACGTTCGCCAGGTTGTTGGAGATAACGTCGAGCTTGGTTTGCTGCGACTCCAACCCGGTTTTGGCAGTCCACAAAGACTTGATCATGACATTGTTCCCTTGGCTGAGTGGCTGCAGTTAGCCTTGAATCGATAGGATACTGTTGGCACGTTGAGCATTTTCATCGGCTGTGCTCAGCATTTTCATTTGCATGTCATAACGACGCGCCACGTCGATCATGGAAACCATGGCATCGACGGCACTGACATTGCTTCCTTCCAGTGCACCACTCACCAGACGTGCATTCTCGTCTGCTGGTAGCGCACCGGGCTCACCACCCTCATTGGGTGGCACTCTGAACAAGCCATCGTCTCCACGCACCAACGCCTGCTGGTCTGGCGTGACCAGCTTGATACGGCCAACGTCGACCATCGCCTCAGGCCCTTCGCCCTGGGGAATAGCACTGATGGTCCCATCGGCGCCAAAGGAGATCTGCGCGCCTTGAGGCACCGCAATGGGGCCCGCATCCCCCATCACTGGGCGGCCAACGCTTAGCAGCACGCCATCACTATCCAACTGCAGGTCGCCGCGCCGGGTATACGTCTCGGTGCCATCCTCCGCCAACACCGCCATCCAGGCATTGCCTTGCATGGCGACATCCAACATTCGGCCGGTACGCTCGATGGGGCCTTGCGAGAAGTCGGTTCCCGGCGTCGTGGTGACGGCCGACACACGGGTCGGCAACACGCCATCGCCTTGCACGGGCACTGAGCGTACCGCCTGCAGCTGGGCGCGAAACCCTGCCGTGGAAACGTTAGACAGGTTGTTGCTGACCACTGCCTGCTGGTCCATGGTGTGTTTTGCGCCACTCATGGCGGTGTAAAGCATACGATCCACAGCGTGCTCCTTAGCGCGATGACGCCACTATTAGAGGTTAATAATGGTCTGCAGGAGCTCGTCCTGGGTGCTGATGGTTTGCGAGTTCGCTTGATAGGCACGCTGCGCTACGATCATGTCAACCAGCTCTCTTGCCATATCCACGTTCGACGTTTCAATGGCATTGGGCTGGATCAGCCCTCTCAGGCCAGCACCGGGCGCTCCCAGAAGCTCTTGGCCCGAGGATGCCGTAGCAGCCCACAGGTTATCTCCATCGGGGCGCAGCCCTTCAGGATTACGGAACGTCACAAGAGTCACCTGGCCAGATGCGCGTGACTGCTCATTTGAATAGTTGCGCATCACCGTGCCATCTTCTTCGATGGTAATGCCTACCAAAGCACCCGATGAATAGCCGTCCTGAATGGTGTCATTGACCGTTGAGTCACTCGCGAACTGCGTTGTCCCCTCGAAGGACAGGTCGATATCGAGTTCAGCCAATGGGTTCCCCGCACCAAACTCACCATTGGCGAACACGGCATTATTGGCATTGTCCTGTGCAAGCGTGCCGTTCTGAGTAAATGACAGGCTGCCCAAGTCAATATCGTAGGTGTCAGCCCCTGCCGGCCCGCCGGACAGGCGGCCGTTGACATCCCATTCATTGGGTGCGGTTTTGGTAAAGTACAGCGTCAGGTTACGTGCATTACCCTGCGAATCGAATACCGTGGCATTCGTAGAGTAGTTATAGGTATTGGCGTTATTCGGGTTGAACGCCGCATCGATGACAGGCTGACCAGAGTTGAGGTTAAGCGATAACGACAGCTCTGATGTGGCATTGGCTTGCAGGTCGCCCGGCGGAATTTGCAGAGGAATGACGTTGCCGCCCTCTTGCACGTTACCATCGGCATCGGCTGGATAGCCCATGATTTGGGCGCCCTGCGCATTGATCAATCGACCATCTGCGGTCATGGTCAACTGCCCATTGCGTGAGTAGGCTATTTCACCATTGGTTTGCTGAAAGCGGAAAAAGCCTTCACCGGCAATGGCCAGGTCCAGGTTACGCGTGGTGGACTCGATGTTACCCTGGCTAAAATCCTGCAAAACTGCCGAAGTACGAACGCCCAACCCCACCCGGGAGTTAGCGAAGACATCGGCAAACTGGACATTCGAATTCTTGAAACCCACTGTTTGCGAGTTGGCAATATTGTTACCAACGACGCCCAATTTTTCTTGCTGAGCATTTAAGCCGCTAAGTGCTTGAGTGAAACTCATGATATTCCCCTGAAAATAGTGACGGCTAGCGAGTCATCAAAGAATTTGTTTGATCTGGTCGAGCGTGACCTGGCCATAAATAGCGCCTAGATCAAGCCGAACATCACGGCCCCCAGCACCAGGAGATACTCCTTGTACCAAGGCATAGTTGAGTGGCTTGGCTTCCAGCAGCTCTCCATCGGCATTGGTGGCCCTGAAGTTGACGCGATAAGCACCGGCTGGAACAGCTTCGCCAGCGTTGGTAGTACCTCCCCAACTAAACGACTCGACGCCCGCGGCTACTCGTCCCAGATTATTGGTGTAGACGACTTCACCCGACTGACTGGTCACCGTCACTTCTACTTTTTCAGCGGGAGCACTGAGTTCGATACCAAAGGGCGTGGCATACGTGCCGTTTTCAGCATCGGAGCTCACCATGACGTTGTTACCAGGCACCAGAACGGCCTTGTCGATCAATCCTGCCGCTTGCAACGTCTGCGCAGCGTCCATTTGCTGGGTAATACCGTTCAGCGTCGTATTCAGTTCTTCGATACCGCTGACGGTATTGATTTGTGCCAACTGAGAGGTCATCTCAGCATTGTCCATGGGATTGAGTGGATCCTGATTTTGCAACTGAGTAATCAATAGGGTCAGGAAGCTTTCACGCAATTCCTGGGACTGTCTGGCAGGCATGCCGCTTGAGCCGCCGCCATTAACCGCGTTAATGACACTGGTATCAATATTCATGATCAGCCCTCACCCAGCGACAGTGTTTGAATCATCATTTGCTTGGTGGTATTGAAGACCTCGACGTTCGCCTGATAGGAGCGCGATGCCGAAATCATATTGACCATCTCATGGACCGGCTCAACATTCGGCTTAGCAACGTAGCCATCTTCATCAGCCGCTGGGTGGTTCGGCATATACTCCATGCGCAGCGGTGAATCGTTTTCCACAACCTCAGTAACCCGGACGCCGCCGACACCGTAGCGGTTAGACTGTGCCTGGGTTTCAAACATCACCTGCTTTGCGCGGTAGGTTTCACCATCGGGCCCTGCCACGCTATCGGCATTCGCCATGTTGCTGGCCGTGACGTTCATCCGCTGGGCTTGGGCGCTCATGGCGGAACCGGCAATCTCGAACGCTGAAAACATCGACATCGCTTATTTTTCTCCTATTACTAGGTTATTCAGGTTGCATCGCATTTTTCAGGCCCTGAATACGACGGTTCATCATGGTGAGCGCCGCCTGGTAGCGCACAGCGTTATCCGCGAACTGGGTTCGCTCACGGTCCATGTCAACGGTGTTACCATCCAGGCTCGGCTGATCAGGAACACGATAGAGCAGCTCGGTGTTTCCAGCACCACGCCATGCGGGGCCTTCTCCTGCCAAGTGCTGTTCGGAGGTGCGCACTAACGCCAAGCCGCCATTTGGCTGCTGTTGAGACTGTCCGCCTTCAACGGCTTTTTTCAGCTCACTAGCAAAGTCAATGTCGCGCGCCTTATAGTTGGGCGTATCCGCATTGGCAATGTTAGCGGCTAGCACTTGGTGACGTGCTTGGCGCAGGCCCAGCGCCTGCTGGTGAAAATTAAAGGCAGATTCAAGCTGATCAATCATGCCGACCCTCGCTCGCCGTGAGGCAAAAATAAATCGGAAATTCTTGATCATGGATAATAGAGGCGAGGCTTTCATCTTAAAGCATGGAACAGGTAGCGTTTCCACCAGCATTTCCCATGATACGGTGGGTACTTTTGCATTACACTGCCGAGTCTATGCAGCATCCGGCCTGCGTAGACTCTGAGCTTTCACACTGAGTGGCCCTCTTCATGCTCCATGCGCTGTCTCTCGTTTCTGCCGCTGCCATGCGCAAACTATTAACACTCTTAGCATTAATAGTCATTGCTCTTCCTCATGGGGCACAGGCGAGTGACCTCTCGTTGGAAGAGAGCGTGCATATGTTCCTTTATCAGCATACCCAGGCACTGGGGCAGGAGGCGGTCATCACCGTCACGCCACCATCCCCACACCTGCCTGCTTGCGTTCAGCCGGACCCTTTTCTAGCCAATACCGCACAACCACCAGTGGGCAGAGTTTCGGTGGGCGTGCGCTGTGGCACCGATGGTCGCCAAGTCAGGTACATGCAAGCCCAGGTCGACGTCGTAGGTAGCTATGTTGTCGCGCTACGCGACATCGAGCGAGGTACACTCATCACTGCTGACATGCTGAGCCAGAGGGATGGCAACTTGAGCAATCTGGCACCACAAACGCTGACAGATCAAGCCGATATCATCGGCAAGGTAGCCCAGCGACCGATTCGTAGCGGTAGCTCTTTTCAGCCACACTTTCTACAGGCGCCGCATCTGGTTGAACGGGGCCAGCGTGTCACGGTCATAGCACAAGGGGCTGGTTTTCGTGTTTCTCGTGAAGGAGAAGCCATGGCCAACGGCGCACGAGGCGACATCATCAGAGTACGCTTTGGGAGTCGCGAAATCGCGACGGCACGTGTCATTGATCAAGGCATTTTAGTGGTGGATTTTTGATTCAGCACCTAAAGTCTTCATTGCCCAGGCCGATAGTTATTACACAGCCCGAGATGCCCAGACGTTGACGATGAGGCCCACAACGTGAAAATCGACAACCTTAATCCGCTGGTGCGCACCAACCAAGCACAGCAGCGTGAAGACACTCAAAAAATCACCGGCCCCAAGACGCCGGACAGTGCTAACTCCGCCCGCGAATCGACGCAACTGAGTCAGTTCAGCGCGGATAGTAGCCAAGACATTGACATGGCCAAAGTGCAGGAAATCCGTGATGCCATTCGTGAAGGGCGCATGGAAATTCGTGCTGATCGCATTGCCGATGGCCTCATTGCAAACTTGAAAGAACTATAGTCCCGGTCATGAGCTTATCTCGCCTTCTTTCCAGCCAACTCCAGCGCCTTGACGATTTGATTGGATTTCTGACACATGAGCAAGAAGAGCTGACCAAGGGCAGCATCGATGGCGATGCACTCGCTGAACTTGCCCATAAAAAGCAGGTGCTGCTGGTCGAGTTGGAGCGTGTCGAAGTGCTGAGGCGTGGTGTACAGAACAAGCTTGGCTACCCGGAAGGCTCTCTAGGTGCTCGCCAGGCAGCCCATGATGCCGAGTGTTTACCTGTTTGGGAAAAGATGCTGGAAAAAGGTGAGCGAGTGGCTCGCATGAACGCCCTCACCGGACAAATGCTGTCTGTGCGCATGAAGCACAACCAGGAAATGCTTGATTATATTCGGCAAATCGCTGAAAAAACCCTCTACAAGCCTGATGGGCGTAATAGCGCTCAACCTGGGCGAATCAACGCCTCTGCTTAAAACATACCTGGACAACCTTTATACAAGACGCTTCAATTAGGCAATATAGTCTAACGCTGGAGTCGTCATGCTGCCTCATCTTCCCAAACAGTTCAATGCAGTGGTCACAGGGGCCAACGGCGGCATTGGCAACGCCATCTTGCAGCGTCTACTCTCGTCCTCTCAGCCTTACCACATCATCGCCGTCAGCCGCTCACCGCTGGGGCTGCAGCATGACAAAATCACCTCCGTGGTAGCGGATCTGACGACCAGCATTGGGCAGGAGAGCCCATCGAGTGGTAACTAAGATTTTTGAATATCAAGGTCTTTGAATATCAGCACACAGCAAAAAGCCCCGAACACAGTGTGCTCGGGGCTTTCTACGGGATAAGTGCCTGACGATGACCTACTCTCGCATGGGGAGACCCCACACTACCATCGGCGCTAAGCGGTTTCACTTCTGAGTTCGGCATGGGATCAGGTGGTTCACGCTCGCTATGGTCGTCAGGCGTAACGGGTAATGCATATCATGCTGAGGTGTTCGTTGACGTGTATTGTGATCGTCTCTTGTCAGCAAGCGCCTTGGCTCACTGCTGCGTATCCGGTTTTCGTTATCATCACGACCAGACCCCTTGGGTGTTATAGGGTCAAGCCTCACGGGCCATTAGTACACGTTAGCTCAACGCCTTGCAGCGCTTCCACACCGTGCCTATCAACCAGCTGGTCTCGCTGGGCCCTTCAGGAGGCTCTAGGCCTCAGGGATGTCTCATCTTGAAGGGGGCTTCCCGCTTAGATGCTTTCAGCGGTTATCCCGTCCGACCATAGCTACCCGGCAATGCCACTGGCGTGACAACCGGAACACCAGAGGGTCGTCCACTCCGGTCCTCTCGTACTAGGAGCAGCTCTTCTCAAACATCCAACGCCCACGGCAGATAGGGACCGAACTGTCTCACGACGTTCTAAACCCAGCTCGCGTACCACTTTAAATGGCGAACAGCCATACCCTTGGGACCGACTTCAGCCCCAGGATGTGATGAGCCGACATCGAGGTGCCAAACACCGCCGTCGATGTGAACTCTTGGGCGGTATCAGCCTGTTATCCCCGGAGTACCTTTTATCCGTTGAGCGATGGCCCTTCCATACAGAACCACCGGATCACTAGAACCTGCTTTCGCACCTGCTCGACGTGTCTGTCTCGCAGTCAAGCACCCTTATGCTCTTGCACTCATTGCACGATGTCCGACCGTGCTGAGGGTACCTTCGTGCTCCTCCGTTACGCTTTGGGAGGAGACCGCCCCAGTCAAACTACCCACCACACACTGTCCTCGATCCGGATCACGGACCTGAGTGAGAACGCCAATGATGCCAGGCTGGTATTTCAAGGTTGGCTCCCCTCGAACTGGCGTCCGAGGTTCAAAGCCTCCCAGCTATCCTACACAGGCAACATCAGCGTCCAGTGTGAAGCTATAGTAAAGGTTCACGGGGTCTTTCCGTCTAGCCGCGGGTACACCGCATCTTCACGGCGATTTCAATTTCACTGAGTCTCGGGTGGAGACAGCGTGGCCATCATTACGCCATTCGTGCAGGTCGGAACTTACCCGACAAGGAATTTCGCTACCTTAGGACCGTTATAGTTACGGCCGCCGTTTACCGGGGCTTCGATCAAGAGCTTCGGACGAATCCTAACACCATCACTTAACCTTCCGGCACCGGGCAGGCGTCACACCCTATACGTCCTCTTGCGAGTTGGCAGAGTGCTGTGTTTTTACTAAACAGTTGCAGCCACCTGGTATCTTCGACCGGTTCGGGCTTGGAGAGCAAGTCTCGTCACCCTACGCCGGCGTGCCTTCTCCCGAAGTTACGGCACCATTTTGCCTAGTTCCTTCACCCGAGTTCTCTCAAGCGCCTTGGGATTCTCACCCTGACCACCTGTGTCGGTTTGGGGTACGGTCGCACATGATCTGAAGCTTAGAGGCTTTTCCTGGAAGCGTGGCATCAATGACTTCGACACCGTAGTGTCTTCGTTTCGTGTCTCGGCCTTGAAGGGTCCCGGATTTACCTGAGACCCAAGCCTACTCACTTTCACCAGGACAACCAACGCCTGGCTCACCTAGCCTTCTCCGTCCCCCCATCGCAATCATGTCCGGTACGGGAATATTGACCCGTTTCCCATCGACTACGCCTTTCGGCCTCGCCTTAGGGGCCGACTCACTCTGCTCCGATTAGCGTCGAACAGAAACCCTTGGTCTTCCGGCGAGGGAGTTTTTCACTCCCTTTATCGTTACTCATGTCAGCATTCGCACTCGTGATACCTCCAGCATGCTTCTCAACACACCTTCATCGGCTTACACGACGCTCCTCTACCGCTCACACATAGTGTGAACCCGTAGCTTCGGTACCTGGTTTAGCCCCGTTACATCTTCCGCGCAGGCCGACTCGACTAGTGAGCTATTACGCTTTCTTTAAAGGATGGCTGCTTCTAAGCCAACCTCCTAGCTGTCTGAGCCTTCCCACATCGTTTCCCACTTAACCAGGATTTGGGGACCTTAGCTGACGGTCTGGGTTGTTTCCCTTTTCACGACGGACGTTAGCACCCGCCGTGTGTCTCCCACGCTGGCACTCACCGGTATTCGGAGTTTGCCTCGGGTTGGTAAGTCGGGATGACCCCCTAGCCGAAACAGTGCTCTACCCCCGGCGGTGATACGTGAGGCGCTACCTAAATAGCTTTCGAGGAGAACCAGCTATCTCCGAGCTTGATTAGCCTTTCACTCCGATCCACAAGTCATCCAAATCTTTTTCAACAGATCCTGGTTCGGGCCTCCAGTTGATGTTACTCAACCTTCACCCTGCTCATGGATAGATCGCTCGGTTTCGGGTCTATATCCAGCGACTGTGTCGCCCAGTTAAGACTCGGTTTCCCTACGGCTCCCCTATACGGTTAACCTCGCCACTGAATATAAGTCGCTGACCCATTATACAAAAGGTACGCAGTCACCCAACAAGTGGGCTCCTACTGCTTGTACGCACACGGTTTCAGGATCTATTTCACTCCCCTCTCCGGGGTTCTTTTCGCCTTTCCCTCACGGTACTGGTTCACTATCGGTCAGCCAGGAGTATTTAGCCTTGGAGGATGGTCCCCCCGTCTTCAGTCAAGGTTTCTCGTGCCCCGACCTACTCGATTTCACGTGATCAGATTTTCGACTACGGGGCTATCACCCGCTATGGCCAGACTTCCCAGTCTGTTCGTCTAATCAGTCACACGCTTAAGGGCTGGTCCCCGTTCGCTCGCCGCTACTAGGGGAATCTCGGTTGATTTCTTTTCCTCAGGGTACTTAGATGTTTCAGTTCCCCTGGTTCGCCTCTTACGCCTATGTATTCAGCGCAAGATACTCATCTTGTGATGAGTGGGTTTCCCCATTCAGAGATGTCCGGGTCACAGGTCGTTTGCCACCTCACCGAACCTTATCGCAGGCTACCACGTCTTTCATCGCCTCTGGCTGCCTAGGCATCCACCGTGTGCGCTTCATTGCTTGACCCTATAACCCGAAGGGGTCTGGGGTTCGCAATGATAACGATTGCCGGATACGCTTGAGACGTATCACAATACAATTTACGTAGAAACGCGTTCAACGCGTTTCTGTCAGCATGATATACATTGTTAAAGAGCGACTGTTCTATGAACAGTGATAAGACAACGCAGTGCGTTCTGGCTTATCAATGGTCACAAAACCAACAAACGGCACGAGAAGCACAGCAGGTATCACCTGGTACGACGCGATATGGTGGAGCCAAGCGGGATCGAACCGCTGACCTCCTGCGTGCAAGGCAGGCGCTCTCCCAGCTGAGCTATGGCCCCATCGTGTTATGCAAGACCAACCTCTTGTTATAAATTCCTCGCAGACACGTCAATGAACCGCACATTGCAGCAAGCTGCAGGGGGCGATGTCGTTGTTTCGGCGTAACAGGAATTTGGTGGGTCTGGGCAGATTTGAACTGCCGACCTCACCCTTATCAGGGGTGCGCTCTAACCAACTGAGCTACAGACCCAAGAGGGGTCGTGCGAAAACCGTTTGCTCTATCATCTGATCAGGTAATTCATTGTGAGCGCTTGCCGCGAGGGGAAGACATCGTTTAAGGAGGTGATCCAGCCGCAGGTTCCCCTACGGCTACCTTGTTACGACTTCACCCCAGTCATGAACCACACCGTGGTGATCGCCCTCTTGCGTTAGGCTAACCACTTCTGGTGCAGTCCACTCCCATGGTGTGACGGGCGGTGTGTACAAGGCCCGGGAACGTATTCACCGTGACATTCTGATTCACGATTACTAGCGATTCCGACTTCACGGAGTCGAGTTGCAGACTCCGATCCGGACTGAGACCGGCTTTAAGGGATTCGCTGACTCTCGCGAGCTCGCAGCCCTTTGTACCGGCCATTGTAGCACGTGTGTAGCCCTACCCGTAAGGGCCATGATGACTTGACGTCGTCCCCACCTTCCTCCGGTTTGTCACCGGCAGTCTCCTTAGAGTTCCCGACATTACTCGCTGGCAAATAAGGACAAGGGTTGCGCTCGTTACGGGACTTAACCCAACATTTCACAACACGAGCTGACGACAGCCATGCAGCACCTGTCTTACAGTTCCCGAAGGCACACCAGAATCTCTTCCGGCTTCTGTAGATGTCAAGGGTAGGTAAGGTTCTTCGCGTTGCATCGAATTAAACCACATGCTCCACCGCTTGTGCGGGCCCCCGTCAATTCATTTGAGTTTTAACCTTGCGGCCGTACTCCCCAGGCGGTCGACTTATCGCGTTAACTTCGCCACAAAGTGCGCTAGGCACCCAACGGCTGGTCGACATCGTTTACGGCGTGGACTACCAGGGTATCTAATCCTGTTTGCTACCCACGCTTTCGCACCTCAGTGTCAGTGTCAGTCCAGAAGGCCGCCTTCGCCACTGGTATTCCTCCCGATCTCTACGCATTTCACCGCTACACCGGGAATTCTACCTTCCTCTCCTGCACTCTAGCCTGACAGTTCCGGATGCCGTTCCCAGGTTGAGCCGGGGCTTTCACAACCGGCTTATCAAGCCACCTACGCGCGCTTTACGCCCAGTAATTCCGATTAACGCTCGCACCCTCCGTATTACCGCGGCTGCTGGCACGGAGTTAGCCGGTGCTTCTTCTGTGAGTGATGTCTTTCCTGATGGGTATTAACCACCAGGCGTTCTTCCTCACTGAAAGTGCTTTACAACCCGAGGGCCTTCTTCACACACGCGGCATGGCTGGATCAGGGTTCCCCCCATTGTCCAATATTCCCCACTGCTGCCTCCCGTAGGAGTTCGGGCCGTGTCTCAGTCCCGATGTGGCTGATCATCCTCTCAGACCAGCTACGGATCGTCGCCTTGGTGAGCCTTTACCTCACCAACCAGCTAATCCGACATAGGCTCATCCGATAGCGGGAGCCGGAGCCCCCTTTCTCCCGTAGGACGTATGCGGTATTAGCCTGGGTTTCCCCAGGTTATCCCCCACTATCGGGCAGATTCCTATGCATTACTCACCCGTCCGCCGCTCGTCAGCGGGTAGCAAGCTACCCCTGTTACCGCTCGACTTGCATGTGTTAGGCCTGCCGCCAGCGTTCAATCTGAGCCATGATCAAACTCTTCAGTTTAAGATCAATGCGATCCTTACTCGCTGCCCGAAGGCAACAAAAGCGGATCAAACTTGGCTCAAGGTTCAAACGAATTCACTGCGATACTCCGAAGAGTATCTTCGTGTTCGCTTGCCTTGATATTGGGTGATGATTCACCCTCATCGGCAAGCGCCCACATGAATTACCTGATCAAATTGTTAAAGAGCGATACTACTGTAATCATTTCGCTGCGACGGGCTCGGTGACCTGAACCGTGTTGCCTCAGCGAGGAAGGCGTATTCTACGCATTCCGTGGTGTTTGTCAAGGGCTGTTTTCAGCGAATGAAGCGAGCGATCAATCCAACCAACAGATGACGCTAACTTCCTGACAAACCGAAGGTTTTTCAACCTTCTTCACCGCTGGCAACGCTTGGCGTCCCCGGCAGCGGATGCGTACTTTACGGATTCGCTGCCGGGTTGGCAAGGGCTTTCGTAAAATAATTTCACAGCCTTGCAGCACTGTATCTATTAGCGTCCTGACGACGCAGGCCGCGCTGTCCACAGCTACTCTTGCGGCAGCATCCGCAGAGCATTCGACACCAGCGACTCAGGCCCGAGATCCGCAATGGTACGCGCCCCGGTCAACGTCATGGCAACGCGCATTTCTTTTTCAAACAGCTCGAGCAGGTGGGTCACGCCAGCCTCTCCCGCTGTCGCCAGCGCATAGATGAATGCCCGACCAATAAGCACTGTATCCGCCCCCATGGCAATCATCCTGACGACATCCAGGCCACTGCGCACCCCAGAGTCTGCCAAAATCGCCAAGTCTCCTTTGACCGCATCCGCGATAGCAGGTAGGGCACGCGCCGAGGACGGCACGCCGTCCAGCTGACGACCACCATGGTTGGATACCACGATACCGTCTGCGCCAAATCTCACCGCATCCCGCGCATCCTCCGCATCAAGAATGCCCTTGATGATCATGGGCCCATCCCACTGCTCTCGAATCCACTCAAGATCCTTCCAGGAGATAGAAGGATCGAAGTTGTCGCCCAGCCAAGCAATGTAATCCTCGAGCTCGGTTGGCTTACCGCGATAGTCGGACACATTTCCCAAGTCATGCGGGCGACCATTGACACCCACGTCCCAGGCCCACAAGGGATGCAACGCCGCTTGCAGAATACGCCGTGTCGGGCCGTGCCTGCCGCTCATGCCGGAATGCGCATCACGATAACGCGCTCCGGGAACTGGCATATCCACGGTAAAGACGAGCGTCTTTACGCCAGCCTCCTTGGCGCGATCCAGCACATGCTTCATGAACCCACGGTCTTTCAGGACGTAGAGCTGAAACCAGATGGGCCGGTCAACCGCTGCCGCCACTTCGGCAATCGGACAAACCGACACAGTCGACAAGGTAAAGGGCACGCCTTTTTTGCTGGCCGCTCGGGCAGCCTGCACTTCACCCCGCCGCGCATACATACCTGCCAGCCCTACCGGCGCCAGCGCCAGCGGCATGGCAAGCTTTTCACCAAACAGCTCGGTTTCCAGAGAAAGCGAGGACATGTCCTTCAGCACCCGCTGACGTAGCGCAACATCACGCAGGTCATCCACATTGCGACGCAGAGTGTGCTCTGCGTACGACCCTCCATCCGCATAATGAAAAAGGAAAGGAGGAAGGCGACGCTTGGCAGCCTGGCGATAGTCCGTGGAGGCAGAAATGATCATGAAGCACCCTATGGAGAAATTGCGCTGTTATTGTTACGTCAACAAAAAAGCCATGCTTACATGCACTTGCGTACCTACGACTCTTTGGCATGCCAGCACTTCAGCCAGAATAAAAATTGGTTTTACCAATTTACAAAAAACAGAAACAACATTAGAGAGGCCTGCCTATCGTGTCAAACATAAAACATTAATCACGGCCTCCACGCCCACCATACTTTAGTTCAAAGAGCCAATTTCCGACGAGATTGATGCACTGCCTACGCTTGAGCAGAACACTTAATTTGCTTACTCTTGGTCTTACCAATTATTGGAGCTACTGTTCATGTCTTACCCGCCGCTCCGCCAGCAGCGCCTTGCCGATGTGATTACCGAACGCCTTGAAGGCATGATTCTGGAAGGAAGCCTGAAACCCGGGCAGCGCTTGCCCCCTGAAAGAGAACTGGCTGAGCGTTTTGGCGTATCCCGCCCCTCCTTGCGAGAAGCCATTCAGAAATTGGCTGCCCGCGGATTACTGAGCAGTCGCCAAGGCGGCGGCACCTTCGTCAACGAGACGCTCAACAGCGGCTATACCGACCCCTTGCTGGAAATGCTTTCCCGCCACAAGGAGTTTCACCTGGATCTGCTGGAGTTTCGCGATGCCATGGAGGGCATATCGGCCTACTATGCTGCACTGCGCTCGACACCCGCCGACAAAGCCGTGCTGATACAGCGCTTCGAGGAGTTGGACGGCGGTTTCGTCGGCGCCGACCCTGCACAGGAAGCCAAGCTGGACGCCGCGTTTCATTTGGCGATTGCCGAAGCAGCGCACAATGTCCTGCTCTTGCACACCATTCGCGGTATCTTCCATCTCCTGGAGCAGAGTATCGTGGATAATCTTGCGCACCTGTTTGCCAAGCCAGACTCCCGCTCACAGTTGATGAAGCAGCACCGAGCACTTCTCGATGCTATCCTGGATGGCCGCGCAGAAGATGCCCGAGCCCGCGCTCATGAACATCTGGTGTATGTGGAAGAGGGGTTACTCGAAATGGCCCGGGCGGAAACCCGCGCTCAGCGCGCATTACGCCGCGCCCAAGGCACGCGCACCTCCGCATGAGCTCATCCGGCACACGCTGGCGGCTTGCCTGGCTGCTGATCCTGCCGGTGGGGCTTGCGCTCTGCATGTGGCAAGCCGCACAGCTGGCTCGAGAGCAAGCGCTTGGCAATTTGCGTGACGACGCTGAAAACGAACTGCGCCTATCGGCAGCCAACTTGACGGGCTACCTGTCCCGTTATGATTACCTGCCCCAAATACTCTCTACCCGAGAAGGCATCCAGCGTTTCCTGGCCGCGCACGAAGGTCAGGACCCCATGCCGCTGAACCTGCTGCTGGACCGCTTTCGCTTTACGGCAGGTGTGTCGGACGTTTACCTGCTGGATCGCGACGCCTACACCATTGCGGCCAGCAACTGGCATCGCCCCAATACTTTCATTGGCCATAACTACGCCTTCCGCAGTTATTACACCGATGCCATTGCCGGTGGGCAGGGGCGTTTTTACGGTCTGGGTACGCAGTCACTGGAGCGGGGATACTACTTTTCTGCCCCCGTATGGCTGGACGATACATCACCCGACGCTACACCGGATGGTGTGCTGGTCATCAAAGTGCTGCTCGATGAGGTCGAAGAGAACTGGGCACAGCAAGATGCGGAGCTGTTTGTCACGGACAGCGACTCGATCATTTTCATGGCCAGCCAACCCGAGCTGCGCATGAATGCGCTTTACCCCCTCAACGAAGCGCAGCGCGAAAGCCTTCGCGCAACGCGTCGCTATGCCATCGAGCCGCTCGACCCCTCCGGCCTCGAGGTAGAGGCCCCCTATGGCCCCGACAGCTACCTTGTCAGCTTTGCCCATGGCCCGCTGCAGGGAGAGCGCTACCTCAGCTTGACGAGACCGCTACCGGAATTTGGCTGGCAGATGCATATTCTCAAGCCATTGAACTCGGTGATCAGCGCCCAGTGGGTGGCCGCCTTGATGGCAGGAGGCCTCTATGGCGTCGTTGCACTGGGCGCGGGCATCGGTTGGCAACGTTTACGGCTACGCCGAGAGCGGGAAGCCTTTGCCGAACGTGAACGACAGACTCTGGCGCGCGCGCGCGATGAGCTGGAAGCCAGCGTGGAGCGTCGAACACGCGATCTGGTGGCCAGCAATCAACGCCTTTCCGATGAAATCGAAGAGCGCCGCCGGGCAGAAGCCAATCTTCAGCAAACCCAGAACGAGTTGATACAAGCCGCCAAGCTGGCCGTGTTGGGCCAGCTGGCAGCAGGCATCAATCATGAGCTCAATCAGCCGCTGGCCGCCATCCGCGCCTATGCTGAAAATGCGCGCCGCTTCATCGAATTGACGCGCATCGAGAAAGCCGATGCCAATCTGGCGCAAATCGTCGAGCTGACCCAGCGCATGGCCGACATCAGTGCTCAGCTACGGCAATTTTCTCGCAAGAGCAGCGAACGGCACGAAACCATCTCTGTTCAGGCCTGCATCGAATACGCCCTCCGGCTGTTTCATAGCCGCCTGCGCGATGGCAATATCCAGGTCACGCCGCAGTGGCCGTCCGAGACTCTATGGGTAGAGGGGGATCTGGTACGCCTGGAACAGGTCATCGTCAACCTGATTGGCAATGCCATTCAGGCAATGAAAGACGCCGCCCAGCCCACACTCACACTGCAGGCCGAGGCCACGCCCCATCACGTGCATATCCATGTCATCGACAATGGCCCCGGCATCGCCGAACAACATGTCTCGCGCATCTTCGAGCCCTTTTTCACCACCAAGGCACCAGGCAGCGGCCTGGGGCTAGGACTTTCCATCTCATCGCGTATCATGGAAGACTTGGGCGGCAAGCTGCAGGCCAGCAACCGAGCCGAGGGAGGCGCGTGCTTCACGATCTCCTTGCCGCGCACGCGTGTGCCGCCCCCCAGCGAGCTGCAGAGAGTAACGGAGAACAATAACCATGCATGAACCGTCGACACTGCCGGTCATGGTGATCGACGACGAGCCACACCTGCGTATCACCGCGAGCCAGACCCTGGAGCTGGCCGGCTACACCCCCTACTGCTTCGAATCCGCAGAGCAAGCGTTGGCAGCGTTGCCAGACGACTTTCCAGGCGTCATCGTCAGTGACATCCGCATGCCCGGCATGGATGGCATGGCCCTGTTGCATGAACTACATCATCGCGATGCCACCCTGCCGATCATTCTGATCACCGGCCATGGCGACATCTCGACGGCGGTAGAAGCGATGCGCGCCGGTGCCTGGGATTTTCTGGAAAAGCCTTTTGCGGGCGATCAACTGCTGGACGTCGTCAGACGCGGCATCGAAAAGCGCCAGCTGAGCCTGGAAAACCTGCGCCTGAAAGCCGAACTCGAAGTCCAGCACGCAGCACTCGGGCCTCGCCTGGTCGGCCGCACGCCAATCATTTCGCGCTTGGCAGCCATGATCCAGCGCATCAGCCAGGTAGAGGCCGATGTCTTGCTGTTTGGCGAAACTGGAACGGGGAAAGATCTGGTGGCTCGTGCGATCCATGAACGCAGCGCCCGCCGCAATAATCCGTTCGTGGCCATCAACTGCGGCGCCGTGCCGGAAAACACCATCGAATCAGAGCTGTTTGGCCACGAGAAAGGCGCTTTCACGGGGGCCGTGGAGCGGCGTATCGGCAAGTTCGAACATGCCAACGGCGGCACGGTGTTTCTGGACGAGATCGAGTCCATGCCCATGGCGCTGCAGGTCAAACTGCTGCGCGTACTGCAGGAACGTAGCGTCGAACGCCTGGGGGCCAACGAAGCCGTGCCGCTCGATATTCGCGTCATTGCCGCCACCAAAGTGGATCTCAAGGTGGCAGCCGACGACGGGCTGTTTCGCGAAGACCTCTACTACCGCCTCAATGTGGTCACTCTGCCCCTGCCCGCCCTGCGCGAACGGCGAGAAGACATCCCGCTCCTTTTTCAACACTTTGCCGTGGTCGCCGCCAACCGTAGCGGGCTGGAAGCGCCGACGCTGGACAGCCCGGCCATTGCCGCCCTGCTGGCCCACGACTGGCCAGGCAACGTGCGTGAGCTGCGCAATTTGGCAGAACGCTACGTTTTGCTGGGTGCGGCTTTCGACTATCGTCTGGACGCCTTGCTGGAGGGCGTCGCCGCAGATACCCATGAACCCTCGCTACCGCGCCAGGTAGAACTGTTCGAAAAGAGCCTCATCAGCCAGTCACTGGCGCGCCACCATGGCCGCGTAACGGAGGTGTGTCGCCACTTGGGCATCCCGCGCAAGACGTTCTACGACAAGCTCAAAAAACACGGTTTGAGTGCTGACGATTATCGCCACAGCAGTGATCCCTGATGCATCAACTCCAGCAGCACTCCCCAGGGCGGCACCCAGGGTATCAGCACCAGCATGGCAATGAGCATCAATAGATTGGAGAGCGGGCGCCGGCTGTCACCCAGCTTGAGCGCCGTACCAAACGAGCGCTTCAGCCGCGCCCCCTCCAGATCGACACTGAACAGCTCATCCAGCCCCAGGTGGATGATAAACCCCACCAGTACCGCGGCCCCGTGCGACCAGGCCAACCAGGCGGGTTGCTCCAGCAGATGAAAGCTGAGCGCCGCCGTCGCCAAGGCGCACAGCCCTGCCGCCATCAGCGAATGCCAGATACCTCGGTGAACGGTCAATCTGGAGAAGAGAATCGCGGCCAGGTAGCGCACTGAGAAATAGATACCACCACAAGCCACCAGCAGCAGTCCAGGCGTCAACCAGGGCTGCAACATCAATACCCCCATCACCAGGGTAGGCACCGACAACAGGTTGAAAATCAGACGGATAGAGCGAGAGCGGTCTGCGTCTATGTCGGGCAGGATGCCGCCGAAGGCCACCAGCGCAATGATCAGCAAGGATTGCGACGCGGGCCACCACTGCGCCTGCCAGCCCATATAGGCCATGAGCGTACCGCCTGCGGCGGCCACCGTGATGTGCGTGCGAAAGTTGGCCATGTCGTGGCACTCTGAAAAACTGGATAAATTACCAGATTATCGAAGACTACAACACGGCCTGATATAAAAAAAGCTGCCGTTTACCAAAGGTTTAGGCTAGCCACCTTGCTGTGCCAGAAACTCGTCCTTCAATTTGACGTAGTTGCCTGCCGTATAGGGGAAAAAGGCCCGCTCCTGCTCTTTCAAAGGCCGCAGTGGCTTGGCAGGATTGCCCGCATATACATGGCCACTTTCCAGCCGTTTGCCAGGTGTCACCACCGCTCCCGCCGCAATGATCACCTCGTCTTCCACCACCGCGCCATCCATGACGATGGCGCCCATGCCCACCAGAATACGGTTGCCCAACGTACAGCCGTGAAGAATGGCCTTGTGACCGATGGTGACATCGTCACCGATCGTCAAAGGAAAGCCCTCCGGATTGAAATCGCTGGCGTGGGTGATATGCAGCACGCTGCCGTCCTGCACGCTGGTGCGCGCCCCAATGGTAATCCGGTGCATATCGCCACGGATCACGCTCATGGGCCACACCGAGCAGTCGTCGCCCAAGGTGACGTTACCTATCACGACACTGGCCGGATCGATATAGACACGCTCGCCCAGCGTAGGGGAGTGTGCGTGAAACGCGCGTAAGGCATTGCTCATGAAGACTCTCCTATCAGCCACATAAGAACCACTATAGCAATCCACCCAGCAGAACGATGAACGTCAACGGAATGGAAACCCAGCGCACCAGACGCTGCCACACTAGAAAGCCTCGCTCCCCTACGCCCAAGGTGTGCATCACCTGAGCTTGTGGCATCACCCAGGCCGCAAAGATGGCAATCAGCAATCCTCCCATGGGCAGGAAGATATCGGGGGGAATACTGCTGACCAGCTCGAACACATTGCGCCCAAACAGCGGCCGGAACTCCGCCAGGTGAGAAAAAGAGAACGCCGACAGCAGCCCCAACAGCCAGACACTGATCGCCACGACGGCCGTGGAAACGCTGCGCCGCCAGCCAAGGCCCTGCAACGTGGCTACCATCGGCTCCGCCAGATTGATGGCTGACGTCCATGTTGCCAACAGCAGCAGCAAAAAGAACACGCTCAGCCACAGGGAGCCCCAAGGCAACTCGGAGAAGGCAATGGGCAGGGTCACGAACATCAGTCCCGGCCCGTCCGCTGGGTCCATCCCCTGGGCAAACACTACTGAAAAGATCGCGATACCCGCCAGCAGCGCCACGCTGATGTCCAGCACGGCCACCGCACAAGCGGCTTTCGGCAGGCTCTGCTCATCCGGCATATAGGCCCCGTAGGCCATCAACGCACACGCCCCTACGGCCAGGGTGAAAAAAGCGTGTCCCATGGCATGCAGCACCACCGATGCGGTGACGTTTTCGAAAGACGGCATGAACAGCCAGTGCAGCGCCGCCCCAAAACCACTGGTGGTCATGGCATAAATGGCTAACAGCAGGAGCAGGCCATAGAGCACCGGCATCAAGAGATTATTGAGCCGCTCCAGGCCTTTCGCGACGCCAGCCGCTACCACCGTCATGGTCATGAATAGGAACAGTGAATGGTTGAAAATCAGCAAGCCGGGGTTGGCCAGAAAGGCGTCAAAGCCAGCGCCGATCTCGGCGGCACTGGCCCCGTCAAAGCTGCCATTGATGGAGGCCACCAGAAACTCGATCGACCAGCCAGACACCACGGAATAAAACGACAGAATGCAAAACACCGTCAGCGCACCGAACAGCCCCAGCCAGCGCCAGTGGGGCGAGGCACCCGCCTGTGTGGCCAGTACGCCCAGTGACTGCATGGGGCCTCGACGGCCAGCGCGGCCAATGAGTATTTCCGCCATCATCACGGGCAGTCCCAGCAACAGGACAAACGCCACGTAAATCAGCAAGAAGGCCGCCCCGCCGTTTTCCCCCGCCACATAGGGAAAACGCCAAATATTGCCAAGCCCTACCGCAGCACCGGTCACCGCGAGAATAAAGGCACGCTTCGACCCCCAACGCTCCAGCGTTTCACTCATCTTCTGCTCCTGCCTTGGTGGCACTCGATTCGACGTATCAAAAGGCGGCAAGACTAGCAGGCGCATGCCTCCAGGCCAATGCCGCCATTGAAACTGACCTTGGCTGCCCGCACTGTGTCATTATCCACGGACGCTTTACGCGCCCGCATGAACCAACCTGCCGCCATGAGGTGCCTATGTCCCGTAACCCGTTGCTAGAGAGCCATGAGCTCCCCCCTTTCGCCGACATTCGTGCCGAACACGTGGTGCCCGCGGTAGACCAACTGCTCAATGAGGGTCGCGACGCCATCGAGCGCCTTGCCCAACAAGCCGCTCATCAACCGCCTACCTGGGACAACTTTGCCGCGCCCATGGAAGCCGTGAACGACCGCCTGTCTCAGGCCTGGTCACCGGTGTTGCACCTCAACAGCACCATGAACAGCCCGGAACTGCGTGACGCCTATCAGGCCTGTTTGGAGAAGCTGTCGGCCTTTGGCACCTGGGTAGGCCAACATGAAGGGCTCTTCAAGGGCTGGCAGGCGCTCAAGGAAGGTCCTGCCTGGCACGACCTGAGCACCGCCCAACGGCGCACCGTTGATAATGCGCTGCGCGACTTCCGCTTGGCGGGCGTGGACCTGCCAGCCGACAAGAAGGCGCGTTACGGCGACATTCAAGCGCGTCTCTCCACGCTGTCCAATCAGTTTTCCAACCATGTGCTGGATGCCACACAGGCATGGCACAAGGACATCACTGACCCTGCGCTGCTGGCAGGCGTGCCGGAAAGTGCTCTGGAAACGCTGAAAGCACTGGCAGAGGCCAAAGGCGCAGAGGGTTACCGCATTACGCTCGACTTCCCCAGCTTCTTTCCGATCGTCAGCTATGCCGACAACCGTGAACTGCGCGAGGAAGTGTATACCGCCTTTGTGACGCGCGCCTCAAACCAGGGCCCTAAAGCAGGCCAGTTTGATAACGCCCCGATTCTGGAAGAGACGCTGGCCCTGCGCCAAGAGCTGGCCCGCCTGCTCGGCTTCGATACTTACGCCGACTACTCGCTGGTCACCAAGATGGCCGACTCCCCTGCCCAGGTACTCGACTTTCTCGAAGACCTGGCCCAGCGTGCCAAGCCGCAAGCCCAGCAGGAGTTTGCCGAGCTCAGCGCCTATGCCCGTGATGAGCTCGGGCTCGACACGCTGCAGCCATGGGATGTCGCCTATGCCAGTGAAAAGCTGCGCGTGGCTCGCCATGACCTCTCCCAGGAGCAGCTACGCCCCTACTTTCCCGCCCCCCACGTGGTCAACGGGTTGTTTCAAGTCATCGAGCGCCTCTACAACGTGCAGGTAGCGGAAGATGCCAGCGTGGCCAGCTATCATGACGATGTGCGGTTTTTCAGAATTACCGAGCAAGGCAAGCCGATTGCGGGGTTCTACCTCGACCTTTACGCCCGGGAGGGCAAACGCGGAGGCGCCTGGATGGCGGACTGCCGAGTACGCCGCCAGACAGAACACGGCCTGCAACTGCCGGTCGCCTTCCTGACCTGTAATTTCACCGCCCCGGTGGGCGGCAAACCCGCCTTGCTGACCCACGACGAAGTCACGACGCTGTTCCACGAGTTCGGCCACGGCTTGCACCACATGCTGACCAAGCAGGACATCGCCGATGTTTCTGGCATCAACGGCGTGGCCTGGGACGCGGTCGAACTGCCCAGCCAGTTCATGGAGAACTACTGTTGGGAGCGGGAAGGTCTCGACCTGCTAGCCAAGCATGTCGAAACCGGCGAACCGCTGCCGGACGTTCTGTTCGAGCGCCTGCAAGCGGCGAAAAACTTCCAGTCCGCCATGGGCATGGTTCGTCAGATCGAGTTTTCTCTGTTCGACCTACGCCTCCATCACGAGCTGGAAGCGCCTTCGGCCAGCGATGTTCAGACGCTGCTCGACGACGTGCGTCGCCAAACCTCTGTCGTTCCCGTAGTCGACTTCAACCGCTTCCAAAATAGTTTCAGCCACATCTTTGCAGGCGGCTACGCAGCGGGCTACTACAGCTATAAATGGGCAGAAGTGCTCTCTGCCGATGCCTGGAGCGCCTTTGAAGAAGCCGGGATTTTTGACCCAGACACTGGCCAGCGCTTCCGCGAAGAGATTCTGGAGCAAGGCGGTGCGCGGGATGCCGCCGAGCTATTCCGCGCCTTCCGAGGCCGCGAACCTAGCGTCGAACCGCTGCTGCGCCATAGCGGTATTCGCGCCGCCTAAGCTGGCTATTTTTATCCGGTGCGGCGGCGTTGCCGCCGCACGTTGGGAGTGTATGTATGTCGAGTATTAAGCGTTTTATTGCAGGCGTGACCTGCCCCCGCTGTGCCGCCATGGACCGCATTCGTGCGTGGGAGCAGCACGGCATCCGCTACCGTGAATGCGTGAGCTGTGATTTCTTCGAACAGCTGCCCATTGAAGACGAAGCGGCCCCCGAGCTCACTACACGAGTGAATCAGGTGCGTGATGAGCAAAAAATCCAGGATGTGCAGCCGGTTCGCATTCTTGACGCAGGTAAAAACAAATAACGCCCCTCTCTAGCGGTGCAGCGGCTGCATCGCTAGCCCCCTTGAAAGTGTGCGGAAAACCGCACACAAACCTATCTAGAGAGTGCGAAAAGCCAGACACTTAATGGCTTTTTCTTTTCAACCAAAGTTGAAGAGAAAATTCTTAATGCATTGATTTCTATATTAAATCGTATATGTGGCACAAGTATCGCTCTATATAAGCTGCTTAATGATAAAGCACTGGCGGTGTCCCACACGCGCCAGACGATAATCCCAATAACAGCTTAGGAAAACTCGCCATGCGCAATACGATGCCCAAAACGATTGCCCTGCTCGCTGGTGGCGCGCTACTCGCCGCTGGTACTGCCCACGCGGACCGTTCCGAGTGGCCAACCAACTTCACGGTGGGTACGGCCAGTCAAGGCGGCACCTACTTCGTTTACGGCTCTGGCTGGGCAAACTTCATCGCCGATGAGCTCGGTGTTTCAGGCGGCGGCGAAGTGACTGGTGGCCCTACCCAAAACCTGGCGCTAGTACATAGTGGCGATATGGCGTTCGGCCTAACCACCATGGGACCGGCTTCCGATGCCATGAAAGGCGAAAGCCCGCTGGCACCTGGCCTAGTCATGGACAACGTTTGCGCGCTGTTCCCGATGTATGAAACCCCGTTCTCTATCGCTGCGCTCTCTAGCTCCGGTATTGAATCTATTTCCGACATCCCCGACGGTGCGCGCATCGGTTTCGGCCCGGCGGCGTCTACCTCTGACACCTACTTCCCGGCCATGTTGGAAACCCTGGGCGTAAACTTCGACCGCCGTAATGGCGGTTGGTCTGACCTGGGCGGCCAGCTTCAGGACGGCCTGCTGGACGTTGTCGCCTTCGCTGCGGGCATCCCGATTCCGGCAGTTAGCCAGCTGGAAGTCCAAACCGACGTGAACATTATTGAGTTTACCGAAGAAGAGCTGGCGACTGTGCTAGACGCCTTCCCGGTCGCTGAGTTCACCATCCCGGCTAGCACTTACACCACGCTGGAAGAGGATGCTCGCGCCGTTTCCATGTGGAACTTCGCGATTGCTGGCTGTGACCTGCCGGAAGACTTCATCTATGAAGTCACGAAAGCCACGATGGAAAACAATGATCGTATGCGCGACGTACACCGCAGTGCTGAAACCAGCATTCCGGAAAACATCGTGCACAACACGGTACTGCCTTTCCACCCAGGTGCAGCACGCTGGTACGAAGAGAACGGTTACGATATCTCTGACGACATGATCAAGTAAGCTCCACGCACCATCGCGCTGCCCCGCTGCCGATCCTGTCGGGCGGGGCAGCGTTTGCTCTTGCCCCCTTTCTTTGCTTTTGCTGTGAGGGTGACCTCTGATGAGTCACAATACCGACCAAGACCCCAACGGCCTCAAGGATGACGCCTTAGCTGCTTCATCAACGCCAGAATCGATTGCTGATGGCGTCGATGAAGAAGTTGTTGAGCCCAACCGCCGCCTGTTCGTTGGCTGGCAGTTCCTATTATTTGCAGCACTGGCGATTGCCTATTCAGGTTTCCACCTGTTTTCACTCAACGTGTACCCCATGGAAACCTGGTCGTTCCGTATCGTACACATCGCCGGTGCATTAATTTTGGGTTACGGGCTGTTTGCCGGTGCCCGCTTTGCTGAAGATGACCAGCAGGCCTCCCCTGCTTGGCTAAAATGGGTGAGCTATGCGCTGCTGGTTCCTGCAGTTTACTCGCTGGTGCAAGTATTCTTGATGCAGCAGGCCATCAACGGCGGTGCCATGCGCATCGACCCGGCCGTGGAGACGCTGCACTTTGGCTACCCACTGATGGCCACCACAGCAGGCGCGATTGTGCTCTCCTGGTTCTATCGCCAAGCCCGCCACCGTTTTAATCCTGCCGACTTAGTGCTCATGGTATGTGCACTGGCCAGCGCCGGCTACCTGCTGATGGCGTTTAACACCAACATGCGGATGTCCACCGGCACCTCGTTTGCGCCTCCTGGTATCTCTTGGGCCGCCATCGCGGGCTCGCTGCTGATTCTCGAACTGACTCGCCGTGTGGCAGGTTTGGCGCTGGTCGTCATTTCAGCCGTGTTTCTGACCTACGTCTTTGCAGGCCCCTATTTACCCGGCTTCCTGGGCTACCCTGGTCTATCGGTCCAGCGCTTCTTTAGCCAGGTCTATACCGATGCGGGTATCCTTGGCCCAACAACAGCGGTCTCCTCTACCTATATTATTCTATTCATCATTTTTGCCGCGTTCTTGCAGGCGTCTAAAGTGGGCGACTACTTCGTCAACTTCGCCTTTGCCGCGGCAGGTCGTGCTCGCGGCGGCCCCGCTAAGGTGTCTATCTTTGCTTCTGGCTTAATGGGAATGATCAACGGGACCTCCGCAGGCAACGTGGTATCGACAGGCTCACTCACTATTCCTCTGATGAAGAAAGTGGGCTACCCGGCACGTAGCGCCGGTGCCATTGAAGCAGCCGCTTCTACCGGTGGACAGATTATGCCGCCCATCATGGGGGCAGGTGCCTTCATCATGGCAGAGGTCACCGGCATTCCTTATACCGAAATTGCCGTTGCAGCCTTGATTCCTGCCATTCTGTACTTCGCCTCTATCTACTTCATGGTGGATTTTGAAGCCGCGCGTAAAGGCATGCGGGGAATGCGTAAGGATGAGATTCCGCTATTTTCGAAGCTGGTGAAACAGGTCTACCTGTTTGCGCCGATTATTATTCTGATTGCCGCCCTCTTCATGGGCTACTCAGTGATTCGTGCCGGTACCCTGGCCACCGCATCAGCGGCGGTCGTTAGCTGGATTTCACCCAATAAAATGGGCATTCGCGCCATTTTAAGGGCCCTTCAGCTAGCAGGTACGATGTCCATCCAGATCATCGCCGTGTGTGCCTGCGCGGGCCTGATTGTGGGCGTTATCTCGCTCACCGGCGTTGGCGCGCGCTTCTCATCGTTGCTGCTTGGCCTTGCAGGCGTTAGCCAGCTACTGGCGCTAGTGTTTGCCATGCTGATCAGCATCTTGCTGGGAATGGGTATGCCTACCACTGCGGCGTACGCCGTGGCGGCTTCGGTCGTGGCACCGGGCTTGATCAACATTGGTATCGAACCACTCGTCGCCCACTTCTTCGTATTTTACTTCGCCGTGGTATCAGCCATTACCCCGCCCGTGGCGCTTGCGTCTTATGCAGCCGCCGGTATTTCTGGGGATAATCCCATGGGCACATCGGTGGCGTCGTTCAAGATTGGCTTGGCGGCCTTTATCGTTCCGTTCATGTTCTTCTACAGCCCGGCGATGCTGATGGAAGGCTCCGCCATGCAGATACTGCGCGTAGGCCTCACCGCCACGCTAGGCATTGTGTTGCTCTCGGGCATGGTTCAGAAGTGGTTCTTCGGTCCGGTGAACTTACCCCAGCGCTTAGTGATGCTGGTCGGTGCCATGTTCTTGATCTACGGCGGCATCTACACCGACATCGCGGGCTTAGCGATTGGTACGGTGCTGTTTATCATGCAGCGCAAGCAGCATGGTGGCAAAGGCAAGGCAACGGCAAGCGCTGCGTAAACCGTTACGTTACTAGAGCCAAGCTATGCACTAGCCGGAACCGAGAGGTTCCGGCTTTTTTTCGTACCTTTAGAACTACCATAAAAAAACCGGCCTGCATCAAAGATGCAGGCCGGTATCATCATCAGGCGACAGCGTTAGCTCAGATTATCCAACACCTTCAACACTGGGGCCGCCTGATTCAGTGTGTAGAAGTGCAGGCCTGGCGCGCCGCCGTCCAGCAGGCGTTCACACAGGCGAGTCACTACATCGGTACCAAAGGCGGCAATGGCGTCGCTGTCATCGCCGTAAGCCTCTAACTGCTTGCGAATCCAGCGGGGGATTTCGGCACCGCAGGCATCGGAAAAGCGCGCCAGCTTGGTGTAGTTGGTGATGGGCATGATGCCGGGAATGATCGGCTGCTCGACACCCAGCGCCCGCGCTTTGTCCACGAAGTGGAAGTAGGCGTCGGCGGTGAAGAAGTACTGGGTAATCGCCATATTGGCGCCCGCGTTCATCTTGCGGGCAAAGTTTTCCACATCCTTGTCGAGGCTGGGAGCCTGTGGATGAGATTCTGGGTAGGCCGCCACGGCGATATCGAAGTGATCACCGGTTTCGGCACGG
The DNA here is from genome assembly GCF_050709225.1 of Halomonas sp. KM007. Lineage (NCBI taxonomy): Bacteria > Pseudomonadati > Pseudomonadota > Gammaproteobacteria > Oceanospirillales > Halomonadaceae > Halomonas > Halomonas sp. KM007. The sequence goes on from NZ_CP136131.1 coordinate 1,757,043, forward strand.
ATGAACTCGACCAGCTCGTTGGCGTAGCGCAGCTCGCCGATACTGCCCATGCCAGACGGCATATCGCCACGTAGCGCCACCAGGCTATCCACGCCTTCCGCCTGATATTGAGCCAGCAGGTCACGTAGCTGGGCTTTCTCACTGCCGATACAGGAAAGGTGCGGGGCGGTGGTAATACCGCTTTCACTCACAGTACGCACGATATCGCGGGTACGCGCCTGCGTGGACCCGCCAGCCCCGTAGGTCACCGAGAAGAAGCGAGGGTTACATGCGGCCAGCTCATCGCGCACGTGAATCAGCTTCTCCCGGCCGGCATCGGTATTGGGCGGAAAAAACTCGAAGCTGATACCTAACGGATGTTCCTGGCTGCTCATGGTGTATCCTCGCAGTACAACAAAGTGATCATTATGTGAGGTATTCTCGCTGCTTACCCGCGTGGCGGCTAATGAAAGATTTCACGCACGATCTTCAATTCGGCTCATGTTGTTCGGCAGACAAAATTCAAGGAGGAGAAATGGATTTAGCACCCGCTACGTTGATGGGGCCACTATTGATGCTGCTGGGCTATGTCGGGTTAGGGTTCCTTGCGGCCCAGCGGCTCAAGATCGACCCCCGCCCGATTGCCACGCTGCTGGTCTATCTCATTGCTCCCCTGACGATTTTCCGCGCGCTGATGAACGGCGGCCCCACGGCAGCCTATCTGACCCTGTCGCTGGCCATGTTTCTGCTGGTCAGCGCCATGGCGCTGCTGGTACATCGCTTGACCCGCCATCGCTTCGGCCCCCTGGAGGGTGCTCTGCTGGCCTTTTCCTCCGGCACCGGCAACACCGGCTATTTCGGCCTGCCCGTGGCGCTGATCTTGCTGCCGCCGGAGGGCGTCACGCTGTACCTGTTCTGCATGCTGGGGATCAACCTGTATGAATTTACCGTGGGCTTTTACCTGAGCGCGCGAGGGCACTTTTCGGTGCGCCAGAGTCTGATCAAGATTGCCCGTCTGCCGCTGGTCTATGCCTTCCTGCTGGCCCTGCTGCTCAGCTCGCTGGGTGTAGTGCTCCCCGAGCCCATGATGAACTCGCTGGCCGTCTTTCCCGCCACGTACACCCTGCTGGGCATGATGATCATTGGCATGACGCTCAGCCAGGTGACGCTGGCCGCCTGGGATACGCGCTTCGTGGCAGCCTGCGTGGGGCTGCGCTACGTGCTGTGGCCACTGGTCATGGTCGGTGCCGTGCTGGTGCTGCAACAGCTGACGCCGCTGGCACCGGAGCTGGCCATGGCGCTGCTGTTGCTGGGGGTGGTACCGATGGCCTCCAATGTGGTGGTCGTGGCCATGGAGCTGGGCATTCAGCCCCAAAAAGGCGCCCTGGCCGTGCTGACCACGACGCTATTGGCGCCACTGCTGATCCCGTTCTACCTGGGGATGATGCTCTACCTGACCGGGCTGGCCTAGAAGCCCTCCACACCCGCCTGCTGAAGCTGACGTGCCATCCGCTGGATCTCGGGATGGCCAAAGAACGCCACCAGCGCTTCGGCTCGGACGGGGCCCACCCCAGGCTGGGCCTGCCACTCGGCGCGGGAGAGCCCTTCCAGCGTTGCCCACTCCCCCAGCTCGGCGCTGCCGCCCGACGGTACGCCCAGCGCACGTAACCAGGCGGCATAGGGCGCCTGACGTGCCGCCGCAAACTGTGCCGCCAGCGAGGCGGCCGTGGCGGGGCCAATACCATGGGCCTGTTGCAGCTGCGCCTCCGACAGCGCCAGCCAGCCCAGCAGCTCCGTCACGACCCCGGCACGCATCAAGGCCTGCCAGGTGCCTTCGCCGATGCCACGCATACCTAGCTGATTCCCCAGATAGGTCAGGCGTGCCAATAGCTGGGCATCACAGTCTGGGGTCAGCGTCAGGCAACTCAGCAGGTCATAACGCGCTGGCGATGGCACACTGAGCGGCGCCCGCTCAGCACTCTGCCAGACTACGCTGGTGACTTGAGGAATCGTCAGCCCTGCCAGCGTCACGGCGACATGGTCTCCTGGGCGAACATCCCAGGCCTGCCACTGCTCCAGCGACCCTAGCGATACACGACGAATGCTGCGCCCTTCCAGGCTCACGGGATACAGCCATAACACGGGCGTCACTCGCCCAGTGCGCCCCACCCGAAACTCGATACCACGCACTTGGGCCAGCGCTTGCTGCGCGGGGTATTTCCAGGCGATGGCCCACTCCGGAGGCGACGCCGACCAGTGACGAATGCCAGGGCGTTCGGCCTGCTTGAGCACCACGCCATCGGTAGCGAAGGGCAGCGGCTCGTTGAACCACCGCTCGCGCCATTCGGCCGCTTGCTGATGGCCCGCAACCGGGTGCGTGTACTCGACCGTATCGAACCCCAGTGCCGTCAGTCGCGCCAGCCGCTCCGTCATCTCGGTAGGCCCATCGGGCCAATCCCACACGAACAAGCCTACGCGGGAAAGCGTCGCCTCACTGGGTGCCTGCTGCGCCATGGCCCCGGCCACCGCACCGCGCGCGCCAATCTCGGGAGCTTGCGACTGGATATGCCGATCAAGCTGCCAATAGAGCTCGCCCTGGAACACCGCTGATAGCGGCTCGGGCAGCGAAGCAGGCACATCGGGCAGTTGTCGAACGCGCTCGGTCCAGTCCTGGCCGCGCTCCCCATCGCCGCGGCTGACCGCTTCGACCAATTCCCCTTGCCGATAGCGCAAAGTCACCGCCACGCCGTCCACCTTGGGCTGGATCCATAGCCCCTGGCGACGGCTGGTAAAACGCCGCACTCCGGCCTCGTCGGCCTTGTGGAGCCCGGTTTGTGGAGCCGCGTGAGTCACCGTGCCATCGCTACGGGTGGATCGGGTCAGGGGACGGTGGGGCGTGGTATCGTCCAGACAGGTTTGCCAATGCGTCAGCCTCGCCAGCGCCTGATCGTAAAGCTCATCGGCAATCAGCGACTCACCCGCGTCATGGTAGGCACGGTCCCACAGCGCGATATGCTCGGCCAGCGTCTGGCGCTCTTGAACAAGGCGCTCCTGTGGCCATGCTGGGCACTCCTCGGCCTGCGCTGTCAGCGCCAGAGCGCACAGGCCACTCAGCCACCCTGCTCTGAATATCCACCGCCACCCCATCGCCGCCCCCCTGATGATCAGCAAAGCCATCGGTGCCTGCACCACCGCGCTAGCTTTAACTTAACTCAAACTGGGCGTGATGCAATGTTACGTTGTTCAGCCAATAGGAAAGAATAAAACGCCCCCTGATTTTCATCAGGGGGCGCTATCAGGGCAGCGGTATGACCAGGCGTCTACAAACCAGCCGCCTTGCGCAGCGCGTCGGCCTTGTCGGTTTTCTCCCAAGGGAACGCCGTAAACGTCTCGGTATGCTCTTCCCCTTTGTCGTCCGTCCAACGGTAGCTATGCTCGAACGGCTCGCGACCAAAGTGGCCGTAGGCAGAGGTCAGACGATACATCGGGTGCAGCAGATCGAGCATGGTGGTGATCGCGTAGGGGCGCAGGTCAAAGTGCTCGCGCACCAGTTCGACGATTTTCGCATCGTCGATCTTGCCTGTGCCGAAGGTGTCGATCGACACGGAGGTGGGCTCTGCCACGCCGATGGCGTAAGACACCTGGATCTCGCACTTGTCGGCCAAGCCTGCAGCAACCACGTTCTTCGCCACGTAACGGCCTGCGTAGGCCGCGCTGCGGTCTACCTTGGACGGATCCTTGCCCGAGAACGCACCGCCGCCGTGACGGGCCATGCCGCCGTAGGTATCGACGATGATTTTACGCCCCGTCAAACCACAGTCGCCCACTGGGCCACCGATCACGAACTTGCCGGTCGGATTGATATGGTATTGGGTATTCGCATCCAGCCACTCTGCGGGAATCACCTGCTCGATGATTTCGCGCTTGACCATCTTGCGCAGGTCTTCCTGGTCGATTTCCGGGTCATGCTGGGTCGACAGCACCACGGCATCCACGCCACAGGGTTGGCCTTCGGCATTGTAGCGGAAGGTGACCTGGCTCTTCGCATCCGGACGCAGCCAGGGCAGCAGGCCATGCTTGCGCAGCTCGGCCTGACGCTCGACCAAGCGATGGGAGTAGTGAATAGGGGCCGGCATGAAGGAGTCGGTTTCGTTGGTGGCGTAACCGAACATCAAGCCCTGGTCACCCGCCCCTTGATCTTCGGGTTTGGTGCGATCAACGCCCTGAGCAATATCCACACTCTGTTTGCCGATCAGGTTGATCACGCCACAGGTGGCGCCATCGAAACCTACCTGCGAGGAGGTATAGCCGATATCGGTGATCACATCACGCACCAGCGCTTCGAGATCAACCCATGCCGAGGTGGTAATTTCACCCGCAATAATGGCAACACCCGTCTTCACCATCGTTTCACAGGCAACACGCGCCTGCTTGTCACGGGCGATAATGGCATCCAGCACCGCATCAGAAATCTGGTCAGCAATCTTGTCAGGATGACCTTCGGAAACGGACTCGGAGGTAAACAGGGAATATTCGCTCATCGCGCACTCGACCCTCTGTATGACGGCTGCTTCGTTATGACCGCAGCATCAGCAGGAAATCATGGCAGGAGGTTCCCTGCCCGTATATAGAAGCAGAGCCTTTTCACTACTACTTCGGGAGGCAGAGTCTACACGCTGTTGGGGGTTCTTCCCAGAACGCACCCCGAGAATTTGCCGCCGCCGAGGAAGTCAGCGACAATAGCGCCTTTATTCTTTCCGTTTTCAGGCGAGGAGCACCCCATGCCGTCCCGTTTTGAGCTGGCCAATGCCATTCGCGCCCTTTCCATGGATGCCGTTCAGAAGGCCAAGTCTGGCCATCCCGGCGCCCCCATGGGCATGGCTGATATTGCCGAGGTGCTGTGGAATGACTACCTCAAGCACAACCCCGAAGACCCCAAGTGGGCCGATCGCGACCGGTTCGTGCTGTCGAACGGCCATGGCTCCATGCTGCTCTACTCGCTGCTACACCTGAGCGGTTACGAACTCAGCCTGGAACAGCTACAAAACTTCCGCCAGCTGCACTCGCCCACGGCAGGCCATCCTGAGTACGGCTATGCTCCCGGCATCGAAACCACCACCGGCCCCTTGGGCCAGGGCTTTGCCAACGCCGTTGGCTTTGCCATTGCCGAGAAAACCCTCGCTGCACAGTTCAACCGCCCCGGCCACACCATCGTTGACCACCACACCTGGTGTTTCCTGGGCGATGGCTGCTTGATGGAAGGCATTTCCCATGAAGCGGCATCCCTGGCCGGCACCCAGCAGTTGGGCAAGCTGATTGCCCTGTACGACGACAACGGCATCTCCATCGATGGCGAAGTCGAAGGCTGGTTCACCGACGATACCGCCAAGCGCTTCGAGTCCTACGGCTGGCACGTGGTGCCCAACGTCGACGGCCACAAGCCTGAAGAAATCAAAGCCGCCATCGAGCTGGCAAAAAGCCAGGACGACAAGCCTAGTCTGATCATCTGCAAGACCATTATCGGCTTTGGCGCTCCCAACAAGCAGGGCAAAGAAGAGGCCCACGGCGCACCGTTGGGTGACGATGAAGTAGCGCTGGCACGCAAGCAGCTAGGCTGGGAGCATGCCCCCTTCCATATCCCCGAGTCCGTTTACTCCGCTTGGGATGCCCGCGAGGCAGGTAAAGCGCGCCAGCAGGAGTGGGAAGGCCGCTTCGCTCGCTACACCGAAGCATTCCCCGAGCAGGCCCGTGAGTTCAAACGCCGCATGAAAGCGCAGCTGCCCACGGAGCTGGCCACCGAAGCGCTGATCGAGCAGGCCCAGGACAAAGGCGAAAGCATCGCTTCACGTAAAGCCTCTTTTGAAGCGCTGAACGTGATTGGCCCGCAAATGCCGGAACTGCTCGGCGGCAGCGCTGACCTCGCGCCCTCCAACCTGACGTTCTGGAAAGGCGCCAAAGCGATCACTCCTGAAGATGCCAGCGGCAACTACCTGCACTACGGTGTGCGTGAATTCGGTATGGGCGCAGTGATGAACGGTATCGCCCTGCACGGTGGTTTCGTTCCTTATGGCGCGACCTTCCTGATCTTCATGGAGTACATGCGCAACGCCGTACGCATGGCGGCGTTGATGGGCCAGCAGGCCATTTACGTGTTCACCCACGACTCTATCGGTCTGGGCGAAGATGGCCCGACCCACCAGCCCATCGAGCAGCTCACCAGCCTGCGCACCACGCCTAACCTGAACACCTGGCGCCCCTGTGATGCGGTGGAGACGGCGGCGTCCTGGGATGCGGCCATCAAACGCCACTCCGGCCCCACTGCGCTGGTACTGTCGCGTCAAAACCTGCCGCACCAGCCGCGCACCAAGGCCCAGTTGGCCGCCATCCAGCGCGGCGGTTACGTGCTGAAGGATTGCGACGGCACGCCCGCACTGATCCTGATTGCCACCGGCTCCGAAGTGGCGCTGGCCATGGAAGCTGCGGCCACGCTCGAGCAGCAGGGCCAGGCCGTGCGCGTGGTGTCCATGCCATCTACTTACCGCTTCAACGGCCAGGACGCCGACTACCGCGAGAGCGTGCTGCCCAAAGCCGTGACCAAGCGCATTGCCATCGAAGCGGGCCACGCCGACTACTGGTACAAGTACGTTGGTCTGGAAGGGCGCGTCATTGGCATGACCACCTACGGTGAGTCGGCCCCGGCAGGTGAGCTGTTCAAGCACTTTGGCTTTACGGTCGAGAATATCGTCAAGCAGGCCAATGAACTGCTCGGCTGAGCTTGTCTCGCCCTGCCTGATCACGCCTGAACAGACAGCGTGGGCCTATAGATGCCCGCGCTGAATGGCCTGCTTTGGCTGATCGGCTACTGGCTGGTCGGAGAAGCCGTGGTTCACTTCTTCGGCCTGCCCATTTCTTCTGGCGTAGTCGGAATGCTGCTGCTGTGCGTCACTCTGGCCCTTATCGGCCGTGTGCCCACAAGCCTTGCCGCCGCCACCCAGCCCCTGATTGCGTTACTGGCCATGCTGATCATGCCCGGCGTAGTCGGGGTATTTTTCATTCTGGATCAATTGGCGGGACAGTGGCTGGCCATCCTGGCGGCGCTGCTCCTGGGCACGCTACTCAGCGTCTTGACCACGCTGTGGTTGCTCAAGCGTCTGATGGGACGTGAACATGGCCAGTGACACGCTCACCTTATTGACCGCAACGCCCTTGTTTGCCGTGGGCCTGACGCTCGCGGCTTACCTCTTGGGCACCGCGCTGTTCCGGCGGCTGGGCCACCCTGCCTGGCTACCCGCCATACTGATTGCAGCCTTGCTGCTGGCGGCCACGCTTGCCGTGCTGGGCTTGCCTTACCCCATTTACCAACAAGGGGCGACCTGGCTGACCATACTGCTGGGGCCTGCCACCGTGGCACTCGGCATGCCTCTTTATCAACAGCTACCGCGTATCCGTGAGCTATGGCGCCCCCTGGCAGCTTGCCTGCCCGTGGCGGCGTCTCTGGCCGCCTGCTATTCCCTGGGGATTGCCTGGCTGCTTGGCGCCAGCCCAGAAGTACTCGCCTCCATCGCGGCCAAGTCCGTCACTGCTCCGATTGCCATCGGGATCACCGAACAGTTGGGTGGCAGCGTTGCCTTGTTAATGGGTGCGCTGCTGGTTACAGGCGTCGCCACCATCCCGATGGTGAGCCTCGTTGCCAGATGGCTGGACATTACCGACGAGCGCCTGCTCGGCTTCGCTCTGGGGCTTAACGGTCATGCCATTGGCACTGTCAGGGCCTTTGAGATGAGCCCCACTGCCGGTGCCTTTGCCTCCCTCGGGATGAGTTTGACGGGCATATTCACCGCGTTGCTGCTGCCGTTCGCCTGGGGACTGGTGGGAGCTGGCAGCTGAGCAACGGGCGCTGAAGTACGTTATCATCTAGCCACTTTTTTTGGGGCCGCTTCGCGACATGGCTAACGCAACCGCTAAGTTCCGCATTGCAATCAATGGGTATGGACGTATCGGCCAGTGCGTACTGCGTGCACTGGTGGAGCGCGGCCATCCCGATCTGGAAGTGGTCGCCATCAACGAGCTTTCCGACCTGGCCACCATCACCTATCTCACCCGCTACGACACCACCCACGGGCGCTTTCCTGGCGAAGTCGAGAACGATGGTGACGCTCTGGTGATCAACGGCCAGCGCATTCAGGTGCTATGTGAGCGTGACCCCGATGCGCTTCCCTGGAAAGCCCTGGATATCGATCTGGTACTGGAGTGCTCAGGAAGCTTCAAGGATCGCGCCACGGCGGAGCGGCACCTGAAGGCCGGTGCACGGCAGCTGCTGTTTTCCCAACCGGCAGAAAACGACGTGGATGCCACCATCGTGTGGGGGATCAACGAGCATGAGCTCAGCGGTGCACAGCGTATCCTCTCGGCGGCGTCCTGCACCACGAACTGCCTGGTGCCCTTGCTGACGGTACTGGATGAAGCGCTGGGGCTGGAGCACGGTGTCACCACCACGATTCACTCGGCCATGAACGACCAGCCAGTCATCGACGCCTACCACCAGACTGACCTGCGCCTTACCCGCTCGGCGATGCAGTCCATCGTCCCGGTCGATACCGGGCTTGCGGTGGGCATCAGCCGTTTGATGCCAGCGCTGGCAGGCCGCTTCGAGTGTCTGCACGTGCGCGTTCCCACGATCAACGTCTCGGCCATGGATGTCTCGCTTACCGTACGCCGCGACACCGATGCCCAGCAGGTCAATGCACTGCTACGCGAGGCCAGCCAACAGCGGCTGGCGGGCGTGCTGGGCTATACCGAGGCCCCCATAGCCTCCATCGATTTCAATCACGACCCTCGCTCTGGCATTCTGGACGCCACGCAAACCAGAGTGGCAGGCAAGCGCCTGCTCAAGCTGCTGTGCTGGTTTGACAACGAGTGGGGGTTTGCCAACCGTATGCTGGATATCAGCCAGCGACTGGCAACGCTACGCCAGCGGGTATGACCGCCACGACCTTTCATTCGCTTGAACACGAGGAAACCGCTCACATGAACGTGCAAAAGATGACCGACCTGCCCCTGGATGGGCAGCGCGTACTGATTCGTGAAGACCTGAATGTGCCGATCAAGAACGGCCGTGTTTCCAGCGATGCTCGCCTGCGTGCTGCGTTGCCGACCATACAAGCTGCCGCCAAGGCGGGCGCCAAAGTGCTGCTCATGAGCCATCTGGGCCGCCCCACGGAAGGTGAACCCGCTGACGAGTTCTCGCTGGCCCCCGTCGCCGAGCACCTGGGCGAACTGCTCGGCAGCCCCGTCAAACTGGTCAACGACTACCTCGACACTGCGCCGACGCTGCAGAACGGTGACGTGGTACTGCTGGAGAACGTGCGCTTCAATCGTGGCGAGAAGAAAGACGACGAACAGCTTGCCAGGCAGTATGCCGCACTGTGCGACATCTTCGTGATGGACGCCTTTGGAACCGCTCACCGTGCCCAGGCCTCTACCCATGGCGTCGCGCGCTTTGCCCCCCAGGCATGTGCTGGCCCCCTGCTTGCCCAGGAGCTCGATGCCCTGGAGAAAGCGCTGGCCAATCCCGCACGCCCCATGGCAGCCATCGTCGGCGGCTCGAAGGTCTCTACCAAGCTGGACGTGCTGAACGCACTGTCGGAAAAATGCGATCAATTGATCGTCGGTGGTGGTATCGCCAACACCTTTATTGCGGCAGCAGGCTATAATGTGGGCAAATCGCTCTACGAAGCAGACCTGCTCGATCAGGCCAAGGCGCTGATGGCCAAGGTGAAGATTCCGCTGCCTACCGATGTAGTGGTGGCCACTGAGTTTTCCGAAGCAGCAGAGGCGGTGGTCAAGCCCGTTGATCAGGTGGCAGACAACGAAATGATTCTGGACATCGGCCCCGACACGGCCGCCCACTTGGCCAGCCTGCTCAAGGATGCTGGCACGATCCTGTGGAACGGACCCGTGGGCGTGTTTGAAATCGACCAGTTCGGCAAGGGGACCGAGGTCATTTCGCGCGCCATTGCCGACAGTGCCGCGTTCTCTATTGCTGGAGGTGGAGACACCCTGGCGGCCATCGACAAGTACGCGATCGCTGACCGAGTCTCCTATATCTCGACCGGCGGCGGAGCATTTCTCGAATACGTGGAAGGCAAGCAGCTGCCGGCCGTTGCCGCGCTGGAAGCCGCTGCTCAGCGCTAATACTTAGAACTCTGAACATACAACCCAATAAGGTGACCCCATGGCTTTGATTAGCATGCGCCAGATGCTCGACCACGCCGCCGAATACGGCTACGGCATTCCCGCGTTCAACGTGAACAACCTGGAACAGATGCGGGCCATCATGGAAGCCGCTGACGCGACTGACTCGCCGGTGATCGTGCAGGCATCTGCTGGCGCACGCAAATACGCTGGCGCCCCCTTCCTGCGCCACCTGATTCTTGCGGCGGTGGAAGAGTTCCCGCACATTCCGGTCGTCATGCACCAGGATCACGGCACCAGCCCGGCTGTCTGCCAGCGCTCCATTCAGCTCGGCTTCTCCTCCGTCATGATGGATGGCTCCCTGGGCGAAGACGGTAAAACGCCGATGGATTACGACTACAACGTCGACGTGACCCGTCGTGCCGTGGAAATGGCCCATGCCTGTGGGGTTTCCGTGGAAGGCGAGCTGGGCTGTCTGGGCAGTCTGGAAACCGGCATGGCCGGTGAAGAAGATGGTATTGGCGCCGAAGGCAAGCTGGATATGGAGCAGATGCTCACCGACCCGGAAGAGGCTGCCGAGTTCGTCAAGGCGACTCATGTGGACGCCCTGGCCATTGCCATCGGCACCAGCCACGGCGCTTACAAGTTCACCAAGCCGCCCACGGGCGATACGCTCTCGATCCAGCGTATCAAAGAGATCCACGCTCGTATTCCGGATACCCACCTGGTCATGCACGGCTCCTCCTCGGTACCCCAGGAGTGGCTGGAAGTGATCAACCGCTACGGTGGTCAGATCCCGGAAACCTACGGTGTACCGGTGGAAGAGATCATCGAGGGCATCAAGCACGGAGTGCGCAAGGTCAACATCGATACCGACTTGCGTCTGGCCTCGACCGGCGCCGTTCGCCGTTTCATGGCCGAGAACCCATCAGAGTTCGATCCGCGCAAGTTCCTGAAAGAAACCGTCACGGCCATGCGCGATCTGTGTATTGCTCGCTATGAAGCCTTTGGCACCGCAGGCAACGCGAGCAAGATCAAGCCGATCAGCCTGGAAGCCATGTTCCAGCGCTACGAGCGTGGTGAGCTGGCGCCCAAGATCAAATAAGCAGCGCCTCGCGACGACATCAAGGCGGCCTTCGGGTCGCCTTTTTTATTGCATTGCAGCAATAATGAGCCATTACTAAACAACACAGCCCTTTTTCAGTCCTGCCATGATGCGTGAAAACCAGCGCATGGTGACTGAAAAGATCGAGGCCTGCGTGGAAGCTGGCCTCATCATGCAAAAAGTCTTGTTCAGCGCCATGCGCGGTCAGTACGCGCCATGGTGGACAACCAGTCAACAAGCCATGAAGCCTTACCATCGGCGCAGCAGTGCCAACTCACGACGCTTGTCGCGTTAAGCGGCATCGCGTTACTGATCGCTGCTTTGCTCTTCACTGCTCTGTTCGTCTTCACCTTGCAACATGGCGTCATCGGCACTGCCGGTGCCCCCAGTGCCGCCTTCGGCATGCTCTTCATCATCGTCGCCAGCATCTTCCTGCGCTTGTGAGGCGGGCTGTTCGTCGCGTCGGACGGCCCCCGCCTTGATACCGTACGTCTCTTCCAGCGCCGCATCATCCAACGCTTCGTGCTGTCCATTCTCAGCCGCGGTGTCTGCCCACGCGCTGGCCGCGGCTACACACAAGGATGCACTCAAAACCCAAGGTAATAGCCAAGGGGATACTCGCATATCAATCTCCTTTTTCATGATGCATGACGTTGCACCTGTTCACTATAGCCGCTCCGAGGGATAAGCACCTGCCAGGGGCTTTCTCGACGTGCAGCGACTCCGCCATCGACGAAAACGTAAAAAATTATCAAACAGTGTTCACAAAGGAGCTAAAATCCCGTTCAATAGCAAGATGGTCGGCTTACCCCAACATGCGTAGTGCTTCAGGTACTGCAAGGAACTGACATGCCGCTTCCACTTTTGTTGTTTGACTGTGATGGCACGCTCGTCGATAGCGAACCTCTGCTTGCCGAAGAAATGGCACGCGGCCTCAATACGGTGGGGCTTCCCTTCGCTGCCTCCGACTATATGGGCGAATTTCGCGGCGCCCGCTTTCGCAGGATCGTCGCAGAGCTGCAGGACCGCCATGGTCAAGTCGACATCGAACAACTCGAGCGCATGGAGCACGATATGCGCGCCAACCTGGCCACGCGACTGACCAACGAACTCACCACCATTCCCGGGGCACTGGAAGCACTGGAAGCCTTGTCGCACTACCCCAGCGCGGTGGTTTCCAACGGCCCGGAAACGAAGATACGCGCGGCGCTGAAGGCCACGGGCCTGACCCATTACTTCGATAATCGCCTGTTCAGCGGCTATACCGCCAACTGCTGGAAACCCGAGCCGTGCCTGCACTTACATGCGGCCAGCATCATGGGGTTTGCCGCCGCACAGTGCATTGCCATCGACGATGCGCTGGTCGGCGTCAGGGCAGCACTTCAAGCGGGCATGACGGTGGTTCATTTAAACCGCTTTCCAGATGCCGAAAATACCCCGGAAGGCGCTATCATGATCAGTAACATGTATCAGCTGCCTGCCGTTGTGGAGCGTTTGACCCGCGAGCGATGGCACACGGCAACGCCGCATCACTCGACAGAGCAATAACCCTCAGCAGAGACAAGACATGGCTTCATTACGTGACCAACTGGGTGGTCTGGTGTATTCCACCGAGCATGGCAAGACATGCCCCCAGTGCCGTGCCGCAATTGACGACTGCCGCTGCGAAGACGCCAGCGAACAGGCTCGATTGGCTACGTTGGATGGCATCGTGCGAATTCGACGAGAGACCAGTGGCCGCAAAGGCAAGGGTGTGACCACCATCAGCGGTATACCGCTAGCCCACGCGGAGCTGAAAGCACTGGCCAAGACCCTGAAGCAGCGCTGTGGCACCGGTGGCGCCGTCAAGGAGGGCGTGATCGAAATCCAGGGAGATCATCGCGAAACCCTGCGTGACACGCTAACCTCCATGGGATATCAGGTAAAATTGGCAGGCGGTTGAAGTATTGATGTAGCACCAATCGCTCTACTTCTGGTAAACGGCTCAAGGGCAAGGCATCGCAATGGTTTGGTTGGAATACCTGCTACCTCTCATTTTCCTGTTTCCGATGGCGGCAATGGGCGGTATCGTGCTGGCGCTGCGCAGTCTGCATGATGCGCGCGTGCAGTCTCCTTTCGATGCCCCGCTTCACGAGCCTGGGCAGGCACTGCGTTACCGGCTGGATCAAGCATTCTCGAGCCTGTTTCTAAACGGTACGCTAGGGCCTTTGGTGAGTCTGGCGCCCTTGGTCTACGGCATGGGCCGCATGCTGTTCGTGGAGCAGCAGGACTGGGTGGAGTGGGCACTGTACGGGCTGCTCAGCACGCTGCTGGTACTGGCGTTTTCACTGCTGCTGGTACGCGATTATCAGCGTATCCGTCGCCTGAAGCTGGGGCTGGCCTGCGAGCTGGCCGTTGGCCAGGAGCTGGAGCGACTCATCCGCCCGGAGGCACACCCTTACTATGTGTTTCACGACGTACCTACCGACAGCTTCACCATCGACCACGTGGTCGTGACGCCCCATGGCGTCTTTGTCGTCGAAACCCGCGCCAGAGCGCTGGCGATAGGTTCGGATGGCCGCGAGCTCAATAGCGTGGCCGTCGAACGCGAACGGCTGCGCTTTCCCCATTGGCAGGAGCGTCGCCCACTGCACAAGACGCGTCAGGGGGTCAATTGGCTCACCCAGTGGCTGGAGCGACGCTGTGGGGTGCCTGTTCCCGTTCGAGGCGTGCTGGTGCTGCCTGGCTGGCAAATCGATACCAGTGAGGCAGCTTCAGATATTCTGGTGGTCAGCGGAGAACGGTTGTCACGCCAGTTGAGCGAGCTTAAACCGGGCCATATGAGCGACGTCATCCATGACAAGGTCATCCATACCTTGCTGGAACGGGTGCGGCTGATGGAGCTAAAACATTTGCGCCACCCGTCGGTTTAATCCCCGCGCAGCCGCCCGCCCATCTCCTGGGCAAGGTCCACGGCGTAGTGGTCGGTCATGCCACCAATGAAATCCAGCATACGACGGTAGCTGTCGTAGAGCGTCCAGGAGGGCAGCGGCGTGTTTTCACCGATCAGTGCCAGCACGCGCTGATGCTTGAAAGAGCTTTGCCCGGTATGGTGTAGCTCATGGGCAGCACCAATGAACGCCTCCAGCAGAATCCCCAGCGTGGTGTAGGCACCGATTTCCAGCTTGGCCTTGCGCTCGTTCTGGAAAATGCGTTCTCGAGCCAACTGCTTGGCAGACTGCACGCCCCAGCCCAGATCCGGATGGCAAAGCTCCAGCAGGTCATCGCTCAAGGTACCGCTCAGCAGCGCCTGCTCATGCTGTACAAACACGGCCGCCACATCATTGACCGCACGCTCCATGGCTGCCCCCCGCAGTAGCGCGATACGGCGGCGCTGCGAGACACTCTTGCGCTGCATCTCTTCATACTCAGGGGGAAATTCGCCAGCAATCTGACGCAGTATTTCGACGACTTCTTCGTAACGCAGAATCCCCATTTCGAGGCCATCTTCCAGATCCAGCAGCGCATAACAGATGTCATCCGCTGCTTCGACCAGCCACGCCAGTGGATGACGGCACCAGCGCTGCTCGCCCTGAGGAAGCAGACCCACGGCGTCAGCGACTTCCTTGAGCAACGCCTGCTCGGACTGATAACAGCCAAACTTGCCAGCGCGGCCACCATAGCGAACGGTCCAGGGATATTTCAACAGAGTCCCCAGGGTTGCTGCAGATAACCGCATGCCGCCGTTGAACTGGTTGTACTCGATCTGCGTAATGACACGAAATCCCTGAGCATTACCCTCATAGGTCAGCAGATCCTGGCGCTCCTGTTCGGAGAGTCCCTCCAGCAAGCCACTCCCCTCGGCACGGCGAAACCAGTCACGAATGGCATATTCACCGGCATGGCCAAAGGGGGGGTTACCGATGTCGTGGCCGAGACAGGCTGTTTGCACGATGACGCCCAGGTCAGCTGGGGTGATCCACTCCGGCAGCCGATCACGCAGCAACTCGCCGACGATCATGCCCAACGAGCGGCCCACGCAGCCGACTTCCAGGGAGTGGGTCAACCGCGTATGGATATGGTCGTTTTCGGTAAGGGGATGCACCTGCGTCTTGCGCCCCAGGCGACGAAAGGAGCCTGAGAAGACGATGCGGTCATGGTCCTTGTGGAAAGGAGTGCGCCCTATTTCGCGGTTACTGCCGGGGCGCTTGTCATGTAAGCGCTGAGGGGAAAGTAACTGATCCCATTGCATTTGTGTCATCGGCACTCCTCCTTGGAGCCTTCATTCTGACATAAAAGCACCAGGGGTAGACAAATTTAACGCACAGAAAAAAGCCCCGAACACAGAGTGCTCGGGGCTTTCTACGATATAAGTGCCTGACGATGACCTACTCTCACATGGGGAGACCCCACACTACCATCGGCGCTAAGCGGTTTCACTTCTGAGTTCGGCATGGGATCAGGTGGTTCACGCGTGCTATGGTCGTCAGGCGTAACAGGTAATGCATATCATGCTGAGTATTCGTTGACGTGTATTGTGTGCGTCTCTTGTCAGCAAGCACTTGGGCTCACTGCGGCGTATCCGGTGTGTCGAGTGCGTTCACACTCTTCGTTATCATCACGACCAGACCCCTTGGGTGTTATAGGGTCAAGCCTCACGGGCCATTAGTACACGTTAGCTCAACGCCTTGCAGCGCTTCCACACCGTGCCTATCAACCAGCTGGTCTCGCTGGGCCCTTCAGGAGGCTCTAGGCCTCAGGGATGTCTCATCTTGAAGGGGGCTTCCCGCTTAGATGCTTTCAGCGGTTATCCCGTCCGACCATAGCTACCCGGCAATGCCACTGGCGTGACAACCGGAACACCAGAGGGTCGTCCACTCCGGTCCTCTCGTACTAGGAGCAGCTCTTCTCAAACATCCAACGCCCACGGCAGATAGGGACCGAACTGTCTCACGACGTTCTAAACCCAGCTCGCGTACCACTTTAAATGGCGAACAGCCATACCCTTGGGACCGACTTCAGCCCCAGGATGTGATGAGCCGACATCGAGGTGCCAAACACCGCCGTCGATGTGAACTCTTGGGCGGTATCAGCCTGTTATCCCCGGAGTACCTTTTATCCGTTGAGCGATGGCCCTTCCATACAGAACCACCGGATCACTAGAACCTGCTTTCGCACCTGCTCGACGTGTCTGTCTCGCAGTCAAGCACCCTTATGCTCTTGCACTCATTGCACGATGTCCGACCGTGCTGAGGGTACCTTCGTGCTCCTCCGTTACGCTTTGGGAGGAGACCGCCCCAGTCAAACTACCCACCACACACTGTCCTCGATCCGGATCACGGACCTGAGTGAGAACGCCAATGATGCCAGGCTGGTATTTCAAGGTTGGCTCCCCTCGAACTGGCGTCCGGGGTTCAAAGCCTCCCAGCTATCCTACACAGGCAACATCAGCGTCCAGTGTGAAGCTATAGTAAAGGTTCACGGGGTCTTTCCGTCTAGCCGCGGGTACACCGCATCTTCACGGCGATTTCAATTTCACTGAGTCTCGGGTGGAGACAGCGTGGCCATCATTACGCCATTCGTGCAGGTCGGAACTTACCCGACAAGGAATTTCGCTACCTTAGGACCGTTATAGTTACGGCCGCCGTTTACCGGGGCTTCGATCAAGAGCTTCGGACGAATCCTAACACCATCACTTAACCTTCCGGCACCGGGCAGGCGTCACACCCTATACGTCCGCTTGCGCGTTAGCAGAGTGCTGTGTTTTTACTAAACAGTTGCAGCCACCTGGTATCTTCGACCGGTTCGGGCTTGGAGAGCAAGTCTCGTCACCCTACGCCGGCGTGCCTTCTCCCGAAGTTACGGCACCATTTTGCCTAGTTCCTTCACCCGAGTTCTCTCAAGCGCCTTGGGATTCTCACCCTGACCACCTGTGTCGGTTTGGGGTACGGTCGCACATGATCTGAAGCTTAGAGGCTTTTCCTGGAAGCGTGGCATCAATGACTTCGACACCGTAGTGTCTTCGTTTCGTGTCTCGGCCTTGAAGGGTCCCGGATTTACCTGAGACCCCAGCCTACTCACTTTCACCAGGACAACCAACGCCTGGCTCACCTAGCCTTCTCCGTCCCCCCATCGCAATCATGTCCGGTACGGGAATATTGACCCGTTTCCCATCGACTACGCCTTTCGGCCTCGCCTTAGGGGCCGACTCACTCTGCTCCGATTAGCGTCGAACAGAAACCCTTGGTCTTCCGGCGAGGGAGTTTTTCACTCCCTTTATCGTTACTCATGTCAGCATTCGCACTCGTGATACCTCCAGCATGCTTCTCAACACACCTTCATCGGCTTACACGACGCTCCTCTACCGCTCACACATAGTGTGAACCCGTAGCTTCGGTACCTGGTTTAGCCCCGTTACATCTTCCGCGCAGGCCGACTCGACTAGTGAGCTATTACGCTTTCTTTAAAGGATGGCTGCTTCTAAGCCAACCTCCTAGCTGTCTGAGCCTTCCCACATCGTTTCCCACTTAACCAGGATTTGGGGACCTTAGCTGACGGTCTGGGTTGTTTCCCTTTTCACGACGGACGTTAGCACCCGCCGTGTGTCTCCCACGCTGGCACTCACCGGTATTCGGAGTTTGCCTCGGGTTGGTAAGTCGGGATGACCCCCTAGCCGAAACAGTGCTCTACCCCCGGCGGTGATACGTGAGGCGCTACCTAAATAGCTTTCGAGGAGAACCAGCTATCTCCGAGCTTGATTAGCCTTTCACTCCGATCCACAAGTCATCCAAATCTTTTTCAACAGATCCTGGTTCGGGCCTCCAGTTGATGTTACTCAACCTTCACCCTGCTCATGGATAGATCGCTCGGTTTCGGGTCTATATCCAGCGACTGTGTCGCCCAGTTAAGACTCGGTTTCCCTACGGCTCCCCTATACGGTTAACCTCGCCACTGAATATAAGTCGCTGACCCATTATACAAAAGGTACGCAGTCACCCAACAAGTGGGCTCCTACTGCTTGTACGCACACGGTTTCAGGATCTATTTCACTCCCCTCTCCGGGGTTCTTTTCGCCTTTCCCTCACGGTACTGGTTCACTATCGGTCAGCCAGGAGTATTTAGCCTTGGAGGATGGTCCCCCCGTCTTCAGTCAAGGTTTCTCGTGCCCCGACCTACTCGATTTCACGTGATCAGATTTTCGACTACGGGGCTATCACCCGCTATGGCCAGACTTCCCAGTCTGTTCGTCTAATCTTTCACACGCTTAAGGGCTGGTCCCCGTTCGCTCGCCGCTACTAGGGGAATCTCGGTTGATTTCTTTTCCTCAGGGTACTTAGATGTTTCAGTTCCCCTGGTTCGCCTCTTACGCCTATGTATTCAGCGCAAGATACTCATCTTGTGATGAGTGGGTTTCCCCATTCAGAGATGTCCGGGTCACAGGTCGTTTGCCACCTCACCGAACCTTATCGCAGGCTACCACGTCTTTCATCGCCTCTGGCTGCCTAGGCATCCACCGTGTGCGCTTCATTGCTTGACCCTATAACCCGAAGGAGTCTGGGGTTCGCAATGATAACGATTGCCGGATACGCTTGAGACGTATCACAATACAATTTACGTAGAAACGCGTTCAACGCGTTTCTGTCAGCATGATATACATTGTTAAAGAGCGACTGCTATGCGCAGTGGTAAGCGGATGCTTTTTTCACTTCAAAAGAAAAAGAAAGACCTTTTTTCTTTTTTTAATGTGAAGAAAACGCTTATCACTGCTCATCAACAGCATTCTGATCAGGTAATTCATTGTGAGCGCTTGCCGCGAGGGGAAGACATCGTTTAAGGAGGTGATCCAGCCGCAGGTTCCCCTACGGCTACCTTGTTACGACTTCACCCCAGTCATGAACCACACCGTGGTGATCGCCCTCTTGCGTTAGGCTAACCACTTCTGGTGCAGTCCACTCCCATGGTGTGACGGGCGGTGTGTACAAGGCCCGGGAACGTATTCACCGTGGCATTCTGATCCACGATTACTAGCGATTCCGACTTCACGGAGTCGAGTTGCAGACTCCGATCCGGACTGAGATCGGCTTTTCGGGATTGGCTCACTCTCGCGAGTTGGCAACCCTTTGTACCGACCATTGTAGCACGTGTGTAGCCCTACTCGTAAGGGCCATGATGACTTGACGTCGTCCCCACCTTCCTCCGGTTTGTCACCGGCAGTCTCCTTAGAGTTCCCGCCATTACGCGCTGGCAAATAAGGACAAGGGTTGCGCTCGTTACGGGACTTAACCCAACATTTCACAACACGAGCTGACGACAGCCATGCAGCACCTGTCTCTGCGTTCCCGAAGGCACTAAGGTATCTCTACCAAATTCGCAGGATGTCAAGAGTAGGTAAGGTTCTTCGCGTTGCATCGAATTAAACCACATGCTCCACCGCTTGTGCGGGCCCCCGTCAATTCATTTGAGTTTTAACCTTGCGGCCGTACTCCCCAGGCGGTCGACTTATCGCGTTAACTTCGCCACAAAGTGCGCTAGGCACCCAACGGCTGGTCGACATCGTTTACGGCGTGGACTACCAGGGTATCTAATCCTGTTTGCTACCCACGCTTTCGCACCTCAGTGTCAGTGTCAGTCCAGAAGGCCGCCTTCGCCACTGGTATTCCTCCCGATCTCTACGCATTTCACCGCTACACCGGGAATTCTACCTTCCTCTCCTGCACTCTAGCCTGACAGTTCCGGATGCCGTTCCCAGGTTGAGCCGGGGCTTTCACAACCGGCTTATCAAGCCACCTACGCGCGCTTTACGCCCAGTAATTCCGATTAACGCTCGCACCCTCCGTATTACCGCGGCTGCTGGCACGGAGTTAGCCGGTGCTTCTTCTGTGAGTGATGTCTTTCCTGATGGGTATTAACCACCAGGCGTTCTTCCTCACTGAAAGTGCTTTACAACCCGAGGGCCTTCTTCACACACGCGGCATGGCTGGATCAGGGTTCCCCCCATTGTCCAATATTCCCCACTGCTGCCTCCCGTAGGAGTTCGGGCCGTGTCTCAGTCCCGATGTGGCTGATCATCCTCTCAGACCAGCTACGGATCGTCGCCTTGGTGAGCCTTTACCTCACCAACCAGCTAATCCGACATAGGCTCATCCGATAGCGGGAGCCGGAGCCCCCTTTCTCCCGTAGGACGTATGCGGTATTAGCCTGGGTTTCCCCAGGTTATCCCCCACTATCGGGCAGATTCCTATGCATTACTCACCCGTCCGCCGCTCGTCAGCGGGTAGCAAGCTACCCCTGTTACCGCTCGACTTGCATGTGTTAGGCCTGCCGCCAGCGTTCAATCTGAGCCATGATCAAACTCTTCAGTTTAAGATCAATGCGATCCTTACTCGCTGCCCGAAGGCAACAAAAGCGGATCAAACTTGGCTCAAGGTTCAAACGAATTCACTGCGATACTCCGAAGAGTATCTTGGTGTTCGCTTGCCTTGATATTAGGTGATGATTCACCCTCATCGGCAAGCGCCCACATGAATTACCTGATCAAATTGTTAAAGAGCGATACTACTGTCATCATTTCGCTGTGACTGGCTCGGTGACCTGAACCGTGTTGCCTCAGCGAGGAAGGCGTATTCTACGCATTCCGTGGTGTTTGTCAAGGGCTGTTTTCAGCGAGTAAAGCGAGCGATCAATCCAACCAACAGATGACGCTAACTTCCTGACAAACCGAAGGTTTTTCGACCTTCTTCACCGCTGGCAACGCTTGGCGTCCCCGGCAGCGGATGCGTACTTTACGGATTCGCTGCCGGGTTGGCAAGGGGTATTTACCAAATAGTCAAAAAAAGTCGCCCACGCGATCACACAACCCGTGGAAAGCACTTCGGCGCTTACTGTTTGGCGGTTACACTTGGCACTCCGCAACATTCGCCACATCTATTGCACCTACGGATATGAGGTCTTCGATGAGCCAGCACTTGTTAACCGTCGATTCATTAAATCGCGAAAGCGTTGATCACCTGTTACGGGTGGCCGCACGCATGGAGCCGATTGCCAGTCGCCGTCAGGTCACGCGAGTGCTGGAAGGTGCGGTACTGGGCAACCTGTTCTTCGAAGCCAGTACGCGGACGCGGGTGAGTTTCAATGCAGCTTTCTGCCGTCTGGGAGGCAGTGTCTGTGACACCACGGGCTTTACCTTCTCGTCCATGGCCAAGGGCGAATCCTTGTACGACACCAGCAGGGTAATGAGCGGCTACTGTGATGCCATCGTCATGCGCCACCCGGATCAAGGGTCGGTTGCCGAGTTTGCCGCCGCAACGCATGTGCCGGTCATCAACGGTGGTGATGGTCCAGGCGAGCACCCAAGCCAGGCGCTGCTGGACCTTTATACCATCGACAAGGAGTTCCAGCGGTTGGGCAAGCGCCTGAGTGGTGCCCACATTCTACTGACCGGGGATTTGAAATACGGGCGCACGGTGCATTCGCTGATCAAGCTGCTATCGCTTTATGATCCGCTGCGGATAACGCTGGTCTCCCCACCCGGCTTGGAAATGCCGTCTTATCTGGTGGATCTGGTGGCATCGCGGGGCCATCGGATCGAGCAGCGCGACTCCCTGGCCAGCGACTTCTCGGATCTGGACGTCGTCTATACGACGCGCATCCAGAAGGAGCGCTTCACGGATGAAATGAACGAGAGCTTCCAGGGGCTTTCCGATGACTTCATGGTCAATCGCGATTTTCTGGATCACCGCTGCAGCCAAAGCACGATCGTGATGCACCCGCTACCGCGCGATAGCCGTCCAGGCGCCAATGATTTGAACGTCGATTTGAATGGCGATCCGCGCCTGGCGATCTTCCGCCAGACAGATAACGGCATCCCCATGCGGATGGCCATTTTTGCCACGCTCTTGAAAGTGGACGAGCTGATCGAGCAGGACATGCGGCCAGTACGCTGGTTCGTACCGCCGCAAATTGGCACGCTGGACCGCTGATGAGCAGACGGCTGAGCAGCTAAACGCTCAGTGCGCGGTTCGCCCACCGGGAAGGCCTTCTCGGTGGGCGAACCAGCCTTCCAGAATCAGCACGGCAGCGATGCCGTCCACGCTCTGCTGACGATAGTTGCCGCGATGTCCCGATGCGTGGGCGATCTGCTTGGCTTCACGGGTAGAGCCACGCTCATCGACCATTTCGCACGGCTTGCCATAACGCCCATGCAGGCGGTTGCCAAACTTGCGCGCACGGGTACTCATGGGCGATTCGCTACCATCCATGTTCAACGGTAGCCCGACCACGAACAGGTCGGGCTGCCACTCCTGAACCAGACGAGACACCACGTTCCAGTCAGGAATGCCATCCCGTGCAGGGAGAGGCGTCAGCTCGCGGGCGCTGTTGAGCAGCTCATTGCCTACCGCCACACCGATGCGCCGCGTTCCATAATCGAATGCCAGAATCAGGCGCTCCCCACTGTCGGCCATCGCGTTACTGCCCCTTCGTCATGCGTGACCGGCGTCACGGGTCATCAGGTTGAGATCGACGCCCAGCAGGCCAGCGGCAGCGGCCAGGCGCTCGGCGGGCGGGGTGTCGAACAGCACGCGAGCCTGACCTTCCACCGTTAACCAGGCGTTGTCCTTGAGCTCATCCTCCAGTTGTCCCACTTCCCAGCCCGCGCACCCCAGGCACACGAGAAAGTGCTCCGGCCCCCTGCCATCCGCCAGCGCCTGAAGAATATCCATGGAGGTGGTGAGGGCAATGCCATCTTCTACCTGGACGCTGGAATCCCACGCCTGGCTATCCCCTTCGTGAAGGATAAAGCCACGGTCTTTATGGGTGGGGCCACCGTAATAGACAGGCGCATTGCGGTGCGGGCTCTCATCGCCCCCCAAGGAGAGCTGTTCGAACAGCGCATCCAGCGTGATCTCCAGGGGGCGGTTGGTAATCACCCCCATGCAACCATTGTGGTCATGGTCACACAAGTACACCAGGCTGCCCGCAAAGTTGGGGTCGTCCAGATGCGGCATGGCCATTAAAAAATGGTGTTTTAAGCTTTGCATGCGTCTCCTATGGCTTGCCGCTGAATCAGCAAGTCGGGCGTTATTGGGCGGAAGCAAGGCGACGCTCGATGGCGTCCAGCAGCATGCCGGCGATGTCGGTGCCGCGCTGATCGTCGATTTCCCGCACGCAGGTGGGGCTGGTCACGTTGATCTCGGTGATGTAGTCACCGATGACATCCAGACCCACGAACATCAGCCCTTTCTCACGGATCAGCGGCTGTACCTGCTGGATCAGCCAGTGATCACGCTCGGTCAGCTCGCGACTCACGCCACGCCCACCGGCGGCCAGGTTGCCGCGGGTCTCTCCCGCCGAGGGGATGCGCGCCAGCCCGAAGGGCACAGGCTCGCCATCGACCAGCAGAATACGGGTATCGCCGTGTTTGATTTCCGGCAGGTAGCGCTGCGCCATGATCTGACGCTGACCGCGCAGCGTCAGCTGCTCGATGACGGCGCCAATGTTGCGGCCATCAGGGCCGATATGAAAAATGCCCGTGCCACCCATGCCGTCGAGTGGCTTGAAGATCACGTCGCCATGCTCGGCGTGGAAGGCACGCAGCACGTCATCACGGCTGGCCACGACCGTTGGCGCGCAGCACTGAGGAAACTGCTGGGCAAAGAGCTTCTCGTTACACTGCAGCAAGGCGGCGGTGGGGTTCACCACCAGCACTCCCTCGCGCTCGGCAAAGCCCAGCAGGTGCACCGCATTGATGAACTCGGCATCTACCGGCGGGTCCTTGCGCATCAGCACGGCGTCCAATTCTGCCAGTGGCCGCTGAACTGCTTCGCCAAGGTCGTACCAATGCGCAGGATCACGATGCACGGTCAATGGACGCATGCGTGCGTAGGCCTGCCCTGCGTTCAAGAACAGATCGTCCTGCTCCATGTAGTGCAAGGTATAGCCGCGCTCCTGGGCAGCCCACAGCATCGCCAGGGTGGTGTCTTTCTTGTAGGCGATGTCACTGATCGGGTCCATCACGACACCGAGATGCAACGTTGAGTGGCTCATCGAAATACCGTCCATGCAGGAACAATCATTATTCAGTATGCCGTACTGCAGGCACGGCTCCAACCGCGGCTATTTGTCTGCGGTTTCGGAGAGCGCGCCAGGCACCAGGCGAATGGCATCGGGGGCCAGGGTGATCAGCTGTTGCTTGTAAAGCCGCCCGATCGCTTGTTTGTAGGCGCTCTTGCTCACCCCCAGGCGCGCCTTGATGGCGTGGGCATCGCTTTTATCGCCCAGCGGCAAGTAGCCGCCGCTTTCGCGTAGCGCTTGCAGTATCTTGTCACCCACCACATCGAGGCGAGCCGCCCCCGGCGGCAGCAGCGAGATATCGACTCGGCCATCCTCGCGACGCTGTTTTACATAGCCTTTCAGCGTCTGCCCTCGGCGCAGCGGCTGGGTCATGTCGTCCTGATAGATCAATCCCCAGTAACGGTGCTCGACCACCACTTTCATGCCCAGGTCCGTGCGATCGGCCACCACTACCGTGACCTCATCACCCTGCGACAGCGCCCAGGCGTCGTCGCTCAGGAAGCGGTCCAATCGCATGGATGCCACGGGACGCCCCTGGTCATCGCTATACAGCATGACCAGTACGCGCTTGCCGGGATCCGGGCGAAAACGCTGTTCGCTATAGGGCAGCAGCACGTCCTTGGGCTGGCCCCAACGCAGAAAGGCGCCCGTACTGTTCACTGCCGTCACGGTCAAGTAAGCGACTTCTCCCAGCTGGGCAGTCGCATCGCTGGCAGAACGGGGAGAGGCATGGGACTCACGGGCCATGGAGGTGTCCTTGCGAAGGGTTGAGAATCGGTAGCGTACCTTGCTAACGCTAGCCAAAGCGAGGCCGTATTCGGCCTGACAGCCTGCTATACAAAAGCCGCTGCCACAGAGAATGCGGCAGCGGCTGACAGTAAGCGCTTACAAATCGCCGAAATGATGCTGCAGGAGGGTCAGCGCGACGACCGGTGCGGTTTCCGTACGCAGTACACGGGGCCCTAATGTCAGCGGCGTAAAGCCGCTGGCGGTGGCCGCAGCGATATCGGTCTCGCTGAGCCCTCCTTCGGGGCCAATCAGCAACGCTGCCGAAGCGGGCCGAGACGACTGTGCAAAGCCATTGCCCGTGGCCAGATGAAGCATCAGGCGCAGCGGCTCTTGCCGTTCGGCCAGCCACTCCTCCAGCCCCTGCGGCGGGTACACGGGAGGCACCACTGCACGCCCACTTTGCTCGCAGGCGCTGGCAGCCACCGCCTGCCAATGGGCCAGCTTCTTCTCTTCTCGGTCGCCTTTCAGGCGAACATCCCCCCGCTCGGTATAGAGTGGGGTGATGGCAGCGACGCCCAGCTCCACGGCTTTCTGAATGGCATAGTCCATGCGATCTCCCTTGGAAATCGCCTGGCCCAGATGCACCGCTAGCGGAGACTCCGCGCTGCCTGGCCATACCGATTCGACGGTTGCGGTGGTCTGTTTTCGCCCCACCTCCGCCAGCCGAACGCCTGCCTCCTGGCCCGCCCCGTCGAACAGGATCAGTGCCGCGCCCTCCCCCATGCGTAGCACGCGGGTAACGTGCTTGGCAGGGCCTTCCGGCAGCGTGACGGTTGCCCCGACACGCAGCTCGGTGGGCACATGAAGGCGTGGCATCTTGCCGTGCGTGGCGAGCCAGTGTGCTGCCGAATGCGCTTCGAGCATGGCTTAGTGGGTGTTCTCGGCAGCCTGGCTTGCCTGCTGCGCTTCACGCTGCTTGCGTTGGGCGTACATGGCTTCGAAGTTGACCGGCGCCAGCATCAGCGCAGGGAAGCCGCCACGGTTGACCAGGTTGTCGATACACTCACGGGCGTAAGGAAACAGCAGGTTAGGACAGAAGGCGCCTAACGTCTGCTCCAGCTGCGCACCTTCGATGCCGGAAATACGGAACAGGCCAGCCTGCTCGACTTCGGCCAGGAACGACGTGGTGCCGGACTCGCTGTCATTCACCTGGGCGGTGACCTTGACCACGACTTCGTACTGGTCGTCAGCCACTTTCTGGCTGGTAGTGTTCAGATCCAGATTGACCTTGGGCTTGAACGCCTGCTTGAACACGGAAGGAGAGTTCGGCGCTTCGAAGGAAATGTCTTTCACGTAAATACGCTGCAAAGAGAATTTCAGCTGCGGCTTTTCGCCTTCAGCGGCACCGGCCTGCGGGGTGTTGTTATCTTCCGCCATGGGAGACTCCTCGTTATTCATTCAATAAAAAAGCGTGCGGCCCAGAGGCCGCTTTCGTCGTTTACTTCTTCACTACGGGAAGGCCATCGGCCTGCCACTGCATCATGCCACCACGCAACTTCGTGGCCCGCTCGAAGCCCGCCTTGACCAGCTTGGCTTGTGCGGCACCCGAGCTTTGGCCATGCTTGCACACCACGATGATCGGCTGGCTTTTGACTTTCTCCAGCTCGTTCATGCGGCTATCGAGGCTGCTCTGGGGAATGTTGCGTGCACCGGCGATATGCCCCGCCTTGAAGTCTTTGCTTTCACGAATGTCCACCACCACCGCATCTTCGCGGTTGATGAGCTGGGTGGCCTGGCTAGAGGACACGGCATTTGAGGCAGCGCTACGCGTTTCGTAGACAATCCACGCCGTGAGCACCAGCAAAAATGCCCCCACCAACAGGGGGTGGTTCATTACGAATTCGAACAGCTGATCGATCATCGCGAACACAATCTCTTGGTCTATGCAGAAAAAAGCGGCCTGGCCGCCATCAGAAACGCGACAAGTATACACGTCACAGGGCATACCGCGCAGGCCATGACGCCCAGCGGCTGCCTGCGTTATGATGCCCCAAGCACGCGCCCGCCGCGACCCTGTTTCTCAGGTACTGTCTGAAAACTGGCTGAATGGCCATTGCCAGCGTTTCAAACAGCACTTTTCGTTGCTTGGCTGACCCATATAACGAGGTTTCTCATGGCATCATCTGCACCCCGCCCCGTCGCCCTGATCATCCTGGACGGCTATGGTCACAACCCCGATAGCGCACATAACGCCGTGGCTGCCGCCCATACCCCGAACATGGATGCTCTGTGGGCCAAACGCCCCCACGCCTTCGTACACACCGATGGCCGCCATGTGGGGCTGCCCGATGGGCAGATGGGCAACTCGGAAGTGGGCCACATGAACCTGGGGGCTGGGCGCATCGTGTACCAGGACTTCACGCGGATCACCAAGGCCATCGAGGATGGCGACCTGGATACCAATGGCGTGCTGACCAAACCCATCGACGACGCCGTGGCCAACGGCAAAGCGGTACATTTGCTGGGCCTGCTCTCCCCTGGAGGCGTACACAGCCATGAAGACCACTTCATTGCCGTAGCAGAACTGGCAGCACGGCGCGGCGCTCAGCGAATCTACGTGCACGCCTTCCTGGATGGCCGCGACATGCCCCCGCAAAGCGCGCTGGCCTCCATCGAGCGCGCCAATGCCCGGCTTGCCGAGCTGGTCGGTGCCGACAACGGCTTCGTGGCCTCAATCATTGGCCGCTTCTTCGCCATGGACAGAGACAACCGCTGGGAGCGGGTCGAGCAGGCCTACCGCCTGCTCACCGAGGGTCATGCCGACCATACCGCCACCAGCGCTGAAAGCGGCCTGCGGGATGCCTACGCGCGTGGTGAAACCGACGAGTTCGTGGCGGCCACCAGCGTTCCCGTCAACGGTAGCGCCATGACGTTACAAGATGGCGACGCGGCGATCTTTCTGAACTTCCGCTCTGACCGAGCCCGCGAACTGACCCGCGCCTTCACCGATGCAGATTTTACCGGTTTCCAGCGCCAGACCCGGCCTGCCCTGGCGGGTGACGGCCTGGTGATGATGACCCAGTACGCCGCCGACATTGCCGCTCCGGCGGCGTTTCCCCCCACCGACCTCACCGATACGCTGGGCGAAGTGGTGTCCAAGCGCGGCCTGACCCAGCTGCGCATCGCCGAAACCGAGAAGTACCCTCATGTGACGTTCTTTTTCTCGGGGGGTAACGAAGCCGAGTATGACGGCGAAGAACGTATCCTGGTGCCGTCGCCTCGTGATGTGAAAACCTACGACGAAAAGCCGGAAATGAGCGCGTTCGACATCACCGACAAGCTGGTGGACGCCATCGACAGCGGCCGCTTCGACCTGATGGTGTGCAACTACGCCAACGGCGACATGGTCGGTCACACGGGGGATTTTGCCGCCGCCGTCAAGGCCATTGAAACCGTCGACACCTGCGTTGGGCGGGTCGTGGAGGCCATCGAGCGGGCCGGTGGCGCCTGCCTGATCACCGCCGACCACGGCAATGCCGAACAGATGGTGCACCCGGTGACCGGCGAGCCGCAAACCGCTCACACCACCTTCGTGGTACCGCTGATCTACGTCGGTGAGCGCGAGGCTCAGCTGTCGGACGGCCGTCTGTGCGATTTGGCACCCACGCTGCTGGCGATGATGCATCAGCCACAGCCAGACGCGATGACGGGCCAGTCACTGCTGCGCTTCGCCTAATGCCATCGTGGCAACGGCTGCCCTTGCTGGCGCTGCTGATGCTGGGCACGTCCGCTGCCGTCGCGCAGGATGAGCGTGCCGCCCAGCAGCAGCTGGATGCGCTAGGCCAGCAAATCGATGCCATGACCCAACAGTTGGGCGTGACGGACCAGGCCCGTGACAGCGCCCAACAGGCCCTGCGTGCCGTCGAGACGGAGCTGGCCCAAACGCACCAGCGTCTGGACCAGCTGCAGGGGGAACGCCGCCAACTGAACGAAGAGAGCGAGCAACTGCGCCAGCACCGTGAGCGGCTCGAGCAGGAAAGAGCGGCGCAATACACAGCGCTGGGCCAGCAGCTGGCGGCCCTCTACCGGCTGGGGCCCACCCCTCAGCTCAAGCTGCTGTTGAACCAGAGCAACCCCGCCGAGCTGGACCGCATGCAGGCCTACTTGAACCGCTTGACGCAGGCGCGGCAACGTCGCCTGGGCGACATTGCCCGCCTGGATACCGCGCTGGTGGATACCGAGCAGGCGCTGGCCGAGCGCCAGACCCGGCTGGATACCCTGGCGGACGAGCTGGAAGCGCAGAGTGCGCTGCTGGCCCGCCGCACGGAGGAGCGGCGCAGCGTCGTGACCACGCTGGATGACCGTTACGAGAGCGAAGCCGACCGTCTGGCCGATCTCAGCCAGAGCCGCGAGCAGGCCGAACAGCAGCTACGCGCCATCCAGGCCGAGCTTGCCCGACTGGCCGAACCGACGCCCTCCACCAACATCACCCGCACCCAGGGCGACCTGCCCTGGCCAGTACAGGGCGCCATCACGGCCAGCTTCCAACGCCGTCAGGGCGTGCATTACAACGGTATCGTGATTCAAGCGGGCGCCGGCACGGCGGTCACGGCCGTCCACTCTGGGCGGGTGGTCTTTGCGGACTGGATGCGGGGGTTCGGCAACCTGATGATCATCGATCATGGTGATCAGATCATGACCCTGTATGCCCATCTTCAGCAGTTCGATGCCCGCCCGGGCCAGCAAGTGAACCGAGGCGACCGCATCGGCCGAGTGGGCAACAGCGGAGGGCAGCCTTCGTCCGCGCTCTATTTCGAAGTGCGGCGAGGGGGCGCACCAATTAACCCGCAACGTTGGATTGCACGACGTTGACGGGATAAGCTGATAGCAGCGGCATCCATGAAGGTGTCGCGCCAATCGTCTCAACCCCTGCGGCGCCCAGCGGCGCTGCCTTTCGCCTTGCGGAGTACGCATGACGCTATCTGTAACCGAGGTATCGGCCCCTGCCAAGCGTTTCTTGGCGACCCTGCTTCCGCTCGCGCTGCTGGCAGCTCCCTTACCCTTGGCGGCTCAAACGGCCAATAGCGTCGCCGACGACCTTCCGCTGGAAGAGATCCAGACCTTCGCCGAGGTGTTCGAACGCATCAAACGGGCCTATGTCGAGGAAGTGGATGATCGCACGCTGCTGCGCAATGCCATGCGCGGCATGCTCAGCGAGCTGGACCCTCACTCGGCCTACCTGGATGCCAACGAGTACCAGAGCCTTCGCGAGTCCACCCAGGGCGAGTTCGGCGGCATCGGCATCGAAGTCGGCACCGAGAATGGTCAACTCATGGTGATCACTCCCATCGACGATACACCGGCCTCCCGCGCGGGCCTGCTGTCGCGGGACATCATCATCGCCATCGATGGCACACCCACCGATAACCTCTCCTTGCAGGAAGCCGTCAACCTGATGCGGGGCGAGCCGGGCAGCCAGCTGCGGCTGTCCATTCTGCGCGCGGGCGAAGATACCCCACGAGACCTTACGCTGACCCGGGAAATCATCCGTAGCGAAAGCGTGCGCCATGAAACCCTGGAGCCTGGCTACGGCTATTTACGTATCAGCCAGTTCCAATCACGCACGCCGGAACAGGCACGCCGCGCCCTCGAGCGCATGGCTCGCGAACAGCCGCTCGAAGGCCTGATTCTGGATTTACGTAACAACCCTGGCGGGGTACTGCAGGCGGCGGTGGGCGTGGCCGACCTCTTCCTGGATAGCGGGCTGATCGTGTATACCGAAGGTCGCCTGTCGGATACCGAGATGTCCTTCTCGGCATCGCCCGATACGCCTGCGCGTGATGTACCGCTCGTGGTGCTGATCAACAGCGGCAGCGCCTCCGCCGCAGAGATCGTGGCGGGTGCGCTTCAGGACCAGCGCCGTGGAGTCATCATGGGCACCGAAAGCTTTGGCAAAGGGTCGGTGCAGCAGATCATGCCGCTAGGCAATGGCGAAGGGCTGAAGCTGACCACGGCGCTGTACTACACGCCCAATGGCCGCTCCATCCAGGCGCAGGGCATCGAGCCGGACGTGGAAGTGGTGCGTGGCCGCCTGGAAGTGGCCGAAAGCCGCCGTGAACTGCGCGAAGCCGACCTGGAAGGGCATCTGGGCAGTCAGAACCAGCCCCGCGAGCGCGCTGCCATGTCGCAGCGGCTGCGCGACGACTATCAGCTCAGCGAAGCGCTCAACCTGTTGAAAGCGCTCAATGTCGTCGACCGGCGCCGCTAACGGCACGTGCTCGGCAGGCGACCTCTTTCACCGGTGGCCTGCCGCATGATGAGCCGCTTGAGTGGCACCCACTGGTTCATGCCACTCATGCCGACATTACGCAGCAGGGTCAGGCCCGGCTGCTGACTGCCAAACAGCCCCTTGAAGCCCTTCATCAGGGCCAGCATGGCCGTATTGTCGAGACGACGGCGGCGTTCGTAGCGCGACAGGATGGTCAGGCTGCCCCAGGGCGAGCCACGCCGCCAGGCAGCAACCACTTCTTCCGCCAACACCGCCGCATCCATCAGCCCAAGGTTCACCCCTTGCCCCGCCAAGGGGTGAATGCTGTGCGCCGCATCCCCCACCAGGGCAAAGTGCTCCTGCACATAGCGGCGGGCGTGGCGTTGTACCAGCGCAAAGCGATAGGCTCGATCAAGCACCGTGACAGCCCCCAGACGGTGATCGAAGGCACGACCCAAGTCCTCTCCCAGCGCTTGCGGTGCCAGCGACTCAAGCCGGGCCGCCTGCTCGGGTGGCACGGACCACACAATCGAGCACAGCCGATCATCGCCGTCCACGGTCAACGGCAGGAAAGCCAGCGGGCTGCCGCTTACGAAGGCCTGACGGGCCGTCGCTCCATGGGCGTGCTCACAGCGCACGGTGGTGACCACCGCTTCCTGGCCCATGGACTCCTCTGCCACCTCGATGCCCGCCAGTTCGCGCAGCACAGAGCGCGCACCATCGGCCGCCACTAGCAGCGGGGTTTCCAGCTGGCGGCCATCCTCCAATACCAGCCAGCGCCCTTTGGAACTGGTCTGCAGCGCGGAGACGCGCACGCCATTCAGCCGGGTCAACGTCGGCAGGTTGGCCAGCTGTGCATTGAGTGCGGCCAGGGTCACGTCGTTCTCGACGATATGCCCCAGCACGGCGGTGCCCGCCTCGTCCGCCGAAAAGTGGATGTTGCCACTGCCCTCGGCGTCCCATACCTGCATGTAACGGTAAGGAGTGATACGCGTCGCCGCCATGGCAGGCCAGGCGCCCAGATGGTTCAACAGCCGCTGTGACACCGGCGTCAGGGCGCTGACACGGGGCGCCGGTAGCGCCTGGGCCACCCCTTCCAACTGCAGAGGCTTCTCACGGGCCTCGACCAGCGCGACCTGCATACCGGCCTTGGCCAGCAACCCTGCCACGCTGGCCCCGACCATGCCGGCCCCCACCACCACCGCATCGAAACGCGTGACCGTGGTTCCCTGTTCTGCTTGAATCGTCATAGCCAATCCTTAATGTGTCAGCGCCAATGGTGCGCGCTACCGTCCCAGCGCTATCGTTCTAGCCCCATGGCTCGGCGTGCCAACCCCCGGCGCAGCGGTCCCACCAGGTTCAGGCCAATCAATCCGGCACCACGGGCATGGGGCAGCAGTGGCAGCGAAGCACCGAACAGCCGCACCAGGCCATCGCTGAAACGGATGACGTTGGCACGATCATGGGCACGACGGCGCTCGAAAGCCGCCAGGGTTGCCAGACTGCCCAAGGGCTGCTGGTGTTGGGCAGCCTGGGCCAGCGCCTCGACCAGATCCATCACGGAGCGCAGTGCAAGATTGAAGCCCTGCCCAGCCACGGGGTGCAGCGCGTGTGCAGCATTGCCAAGCACCGCTAGCCCCGGCCTTACCGGCTCTTCGGCAGTCACCAGCGAAAGCGGATAGCAATAACGCTGCCCAAGCCGATTGAAGCGGCCTACCCGGTCGCCGAACGCTTGCTGCAGCTGGCTCAAGAACGCCTGCTCAGACAGCGCCATGCGCGCCTGCTCACCCCCGCTGGGGTGTGTCCAGACCAGCTCCATGGCCTGACCGGGCAAGGGCAACAGCGCAATGGGGCCGTCTGCGGTGAAGCGCTCGTAGGCGACCCCGTGGTGCGGCTGACTGACCCCCACATGGGCAATCACGGCGGTTTGTTCATAAGAGTGACGACGGCTTTGAATGCCCAACTGTTCTTTCAAGCCCGAGCGGCCTCCGTCGGCCAGTAACGTCAGCGTGGCAGTCAGTTCACTGCCATTCGACAGGCGAAGATGATGCTGCCCCCCTGCCTGCGGGGTCAGCGACGTGACCGAGGCGGGGCAGTGCCATTCGATGGGGAGTTGCTGCAATCGACGGTGCAGTACCTGCCCCATCCAGGCGTTGGGAATCACATGCCCCAGCGCCTCGACGCCCAGCTCTTCCGCGCTCAGGCGTGTCGCCCCCAAACGTCCACGCTCGCTGATATGAATGCGCTGGATGGGCGTGGACTCGGCCTGCATCTCCTGCCACACGCCCAGTTGGCGAAAGCGCTGGGCGGAACCCTCGGCAATGGCGCTGGCACGCGCATCGAAGCTGGGCTGCCAGGTGGCCTGGTCGCTCGTGTCTGGCAGTGCCTTGGCCTCGATCATGGCCACGCGCCAACCAAAACGCTCGATCAGAGGCGCGAGGGCGCACCCCAGGCTGGCGCCTACCAAGCCCCCCCCCACGATCACGATATCGTGAGTGGCAGGCCGCTCACTGGAAGCTTCTGTTACCGCTGCGGACACCTGCATTCACCTCTCCTGACGTGGCTTGGCTGTTCAGCCCACGCGAATCATCGTAACCCATAACGTAATTTACATAACGAATTCATCGGTTTTGTCGACTGGTCACTATTTAGCCATCAATTGCTCGATGGCCTCGACCTGCTTGGGAACCCCATCGGTGATCACCTCTCCCCCAAGGGCAGTGACCACCACGTTGTCTTCGATACGAATACCGATCCCACGGTAAGCCGTAGGAATATCGTCATCACAAGGGATATACAGGCCGGGCTCAATGGTCAGTACCATGCCCGGTGCCAGCGGCCTGGGCGTGTTTTCATCGAGTCGATAAGTCCCCACATCGTGGACGTCCAGACCCAGCCAGTGCGACGTGGAGTGCAGATAAAAGCGTCGATAGCTCTCGTCATCGATCCGCGCCTGCACCTCGCCTTCCAAAAGCCCCAGGTCGATGAGGCCCTTGGTCAAATCGTGCACGACCCCTTGATGAATATCGGCCAGGGTAGCGCCTGGAGCGACGGCGTTCACAGCGCGCTCCTGAGCCTCCAGCACCACCTGGTAGAGCGCTCGCTGGGCATCGCTGAAGCGACCGGAGACCGGGAAAGTGCGGGTGATGTCGCCAGCGTAGAGATCGAACTCGGCGCCCGCATCGATCAGCACCAGCGACCCTGCCTCCAGCGCATCGCTGTTTTCAATATAGTGCAGCACACAGGCGTTGGCGCCGCCGCCCACGATAGTGCTGTAGGCGGGACCGCTGGCCCCTTGCCACATGAACGCGTGCTCCAGTTCGGCCTGAAGCTGATACTCATACACGCCTGCCTGGCAGGTGCGCATGGCACGTACATGGGCCTGAGCAGAAATGGCCGCCGCATGGCGCAGCAGGGCGATTTCCCCCGGACTCTTGATCAGCCGCATCTCATGGATGAGTGGGCGGCAATCCAGCCAGCCTTTCAAGGCGGGCTTACCACGGCGCACGCTCGCCTGGGCCTGGGCTAGCGCCTCTTCCAGCAGGCTGATCGCTTCGGGATTGTCCAGCGGCGCGTAGAGCAGTTCGCGGCCATCGAGCAGCCTTGCCAGTTGCACATCGCGCTGGGCGTTCTCGAAGGCCTGGTCGACCCCCAGCTGCTGCTCCACCCCGCCTGCACCCAACCGACGGCCCGTCCAGGCCTCCAGCGTGGGGTCCCGGTCCTGGCAGAACACCACACTGCTGCCTTCGGCACGCCCAGGCAGCAGCACCAGCAGGCCGTCGGGCTCTTGCAGGCCCGTGAGGTAGTAAAAGTCGCTCTGCTGACGGAAGCGATATTCGCTATCGTGGGAGCGTGTCACTAACGATGCTCCCGGTATCAGCATGGCCGCGTTCGGCGGCAGCTGGGCCATCAGCGCCTCACGCCGCTGGCGGTACTCGTCAGGCCCAATGGGCGCGGGGCGCGGCAATCGCTCAGGCAACATAGTGGCTCCTTGCGTATTCTGCAGAACAGTCAGATATCAGTGGACGGGGGCGTCGACCTGCTCGACCTGGGGCTGGCCCGGGTGCTGCTCGGTATACAGCAGCATGGCCGCCATGCGCGCGTGCTCGGTCAATGCAAACAGGTCGTTCTCGTTGTCCGAGCTATCATCGATATCGGTTTCGATCTGACTCAGCCCCGCCAGATCTTCGATAGCCTCACGCAGGGTCTGCGACCAGCGCTCTCGCAGCGTGTCATCGGCCACCTCTTCGACGACTTCCATGAAGCCCAGCGTCCACTCCTTGAGCCCTTGGGCCTGTTCGGCAAGCGAGAACAGCTCATCCGGCAGCAGCGGCGCGTAATTCAAGTCGCTGGCACTCAAGGCTTCCAGCGTCTGACGTCGCCAGCCCAACAGTCGCTCTGCACTTGCCTGGTCCCGAGGCTGTTCGACACCGAGGCCCAGGCAAACCTCTTCCAGCCACCCTTCGGCACTCACATCACGCAGCGCCAGCAGGCCACATAGGCGCCCATCCAGAAAAGCGGGAGACTGCATGCTCCCGTGCAATAAAAATACATCCGCCACGTCAGAAAAGTCCTGGCGCTCGTCAATCAATGACATGTTTTGTGCTCGCTTTAGCAAAAGTCAGAGTAAGATTCTGCGCAGAGCGCGGCCGGTACGTGCGTTGACCCCGTACGAGCGGCTCTCTTATAGTGAATATCGTCTATCCATCCTATTTATGTGATGTTAACGCATTGGGGCCCTGACTGGCCCGTGCTGGAGTCAATGATGAGTACCGCCAAGCGGCCAACGAAAGAGATCACCCTATTGGGGCGCAGCTATGTCATTGCCTGCGATAACGGGCAGGAGGTGCAGCTGGAGCGCGCTGCTCGCTATCTGGACAGAGCCATGCACGGTATTCACGCCCAGAGCAGCGTGTTAGGCAACGAGCGCATTGCCATCATGGCCGCGCTGAACATCACCCATGAATTGCTGGAAGCGCTGGACGAGCACCGTGCGGGTGAGGCTAACCTGAGCCGCCTCAATGAGCGCCTCGAACGAGCGTTGGCAGGTACTCGCAAGCCAACGGACGCGTAAAGAGAGCCGTTCGGGGCATGGATGCTTTGGCATTGGCAGCGCCTCTGTTAGGATAGGGATGTTCTCTGGAATGCGCGCCAGTCGTTATAGTCCCTCGAGCCTATACGCAGTACCAGGGGGCCAAATGCTAGCCAGACCCGTGCGCATGTCCGTGCGTCGGAAAGCCTGACGGTCTGGCTGCGGCCACCCACCTGAACCAATAGGTTCAGGGCCAGAACGACAGCGGCATTCTGGGGAACACTTCAACATGGCCTGATAGCGATGACGCATACGACGCCCGATGAGAAGCAGGCCCTGCGCCGAGAACTCAAACGTAGACGCAAGGCGCTGACCGCCAGACAGCAACGGCAGGCGGCCCGCTCACTCTGCCAGCGCCTGAGGCGTCAGCCCGAAATCAGACGCGCCAAACGCATCAGTCTCTACCTGCCGATCCATGGCGAAATCGACCCGACACCCCTGATCGCATGGCTTCGCCAGCGACGCACCACGATCTACCTTCCTGTGCTACGCCCTTTCAGCGCCAACAGCCTATGGTTCGTGCGTTACGACCAGCATACCCCCATGGTCAAGAATCGTTTCGGCATTGCCGAGCCCTGCCCACGGTTTGCTGCCCACCGTGGCCATAGGCTGCCCGCCTGGGCACTGGATACGCTGATCGTACCGCTGGTCGGGTTCGACCAGCAGGCCAACCGCATGGGCATG
Organism: Halomonas sp. KM007; assembly: GCF_050709225.1. Classification (NCBI taxonomy): domain Bacteria; kingdom Pseudomonadati; phylum Pseudomonadota; class Gammaproteobacteria; order Oceanospirillales; family Halomonadaceae; genus Halomonas; species Halomonas sp. KM007. Next base: position 1,794,144 of record NZ_CP136131.1, read on the forward strand.
GGGGGAGGGTTTTACGACCGCAGTCTGGCCTTCATGCGCAGACCTGGCCCGGCTCCCGCCTTGATTGGGGTGGCGCACGCTTGCCAACAGGTCGACCAGCTGCCGTTGGAGCCCTGGGATATTCCGCTCACGGCCGTGGTCACCGATCAAGCCACGGTACGCCCCATAAAAAGGGCTGATCCATGATCAGCCCTCTTGTTTGACCTTTTGCAGGCTCGCGACGTCGATACCGCTCTACCCTGCTACCATTGATCAACTTCCCGATATTGCCTGGGCATAGCCAGTCGCCAAAACCCCAAGCAAAAACACCACGGTTAGCGCCATGACCATATCAGGTTTTCTTCGCCGCATGCCTAATCTCCAACGTCTTTCCAAATGCCGGTAGCCCTGGGTGCGTCACCAAGGGGTTGCCTTTGGAAAGATGACACACCTCATTATTTTCGCCGACGACTATAGGGCTATAAGGGGGGTAGTGACAACCGCTATTGGCACTATTTTCACCCCTTAATTAAACGTTTTAGTCTTGTGAACCTGGCGGGCAGTCCTTGTCTGCGAAGTTAGCAAACACTTACATTCATTTACGCCATGAAAAGCCGATAGGCGGGATTGTCGCTCTCCTGCCAATAGCGGTAACCAATGGCATCCAGGTACTCGGTCACGTGGGTTCGGTCCTCACTGGGCACCTGCATGCCCACCAGCACACGGCCGTAAGCGGCGCCGTGATTACGGTAGTGGAACAATGAAATATTCCAGTCATGGGGCAGTTGGGTGAGGAAGTTCATCAAAGCCCCTGGGCGTTCCGGAAACTCGAAACGATAAAGCTCTTCCTCGAAGTGCTCGCTGGGACGACCACCACTGAGATGGCGAATATGCAGCTTTGCCAATTCGTTATCGGTCAAGTCCTCGACCTGATACCCGCCTTCGCGCAGCTTTTCGATCACCGCCAGGCGGTCTTCGCCACCTGGTTTTACCTGCACGCCAACAAAGATATGGGCCTCGCTGTCATCGGCATAACGGTAGCTGAATTCGGTCACCATACGTTTGCCCAGCGTTCGGCAGAACTTCTTGAAGCTGCCAGGCTTTTCAGCAATGGTGACGGCCAGAATGGCTTCACGTTGCTCACCGAGCTCCGTCCGCTCGGCAATATGCTGCAAGCGGTCAAAGTTGGTGTTGGCTCCCGAATTGATGCACAACAGGGTTTCTCCCTCGGCACCGGTCTGCTGCACGTATTTCTTCAGGCCGGCCAACGACAGCGCTCCAGACGTTTCCGCCACGGCACGGGTATCTTCAAAAATGTCCTTGACCGCCGCGCACATCTCATCGGTGTTCACGGTAATGACATCGTCGATCAGGTCACGCACCAGAGAGAACGGCACGTCGCCAATTTGCGCCACGGCCACGCCTTCTGCAAACACGCCCACCTGCTCCAGCACGACGCGCTCTCCGGCCTCCAGAGCCGCTTTCAAGCAAGCACTATCCTCGGCCTCGACGCCAATGATCTTGATGTCAGGACGCAGGTATTTCACGTAGGCCGCCACCCCGGCAATCAGCCCACCACCGCCTACCGGGATGAAAATCGCATCCAGCCGCCCGCTATGCTGGCGCAGGATCTCGACCCCGATGGTGCCCTGGCCCGCCACGACGTCGATATCGTCAAACGGCGGAATATAGGTGTAGCCATGCTCCTTGATCAGCTCCTGCGCATGCTCGGCTGCGGCGGCAAAGGCGTCGCCCTTCAGCACCACTTTTGCCCCCCGCGCACGTACCGCCTGCACTTTGATATCCGGCGTGATGCGAGGCATCACGATGACGGCCTTCACGCCCATCAATTTGGCCGCCATGGCCAAGCCCTGTGCATGGTTGCCCGCCGAGGCAGCAATCACCCCTTTGGCTTTCTGTTCTTCCGTGAGCTGGGCCATCTTGTTGTAGGCCCCGCGGATCTTGAACGAAAACACCGGCTGCAAGTCTTCGCGCTTGATCAAAATCTGGTTGTTGAAACGACGCGACAAAAAGGGAGCGGGGGAAATAGGCGTCTCGCAGGCCGCTTCGTAGACACGGGCCTGGAGAATCTTTTTGACGGTTGCTTCGAGCATGCTGATATCCCGGAAAAATGGCGTGACCCTGGCGGGTGCGAACAAAACCTCTATTGGTAGCAGATGACAGCCGCCAACGTCTAGCGGCGTTGCCATCGGCAGCGGGCGTTCAGGCCGTTATACTAAGGACGACTGCCCACCCTGATTGGACTCCATCATGACACAAGACGAACTAAAAGCCGCTGTCGCCGATGCCGCGCTCGATGAAATCGAGCCATATCTCGAAAAAAGCACCGTGCTGGGCATTGGCACCGGCTCCACCGCCAACCTGTTCATTGATCGTTTGGGCGCGTTACGCGACCGCTTCAAAGGGGCCGTGGCCAGCTCAGAGGCCAGCGCAGAGCGCTTGAAAGCACAGGGTATCGAGGTCTTCGAACTCAATCACGTTGGCAACGTCCCCTTTTACATCGACGGTGCCGACGAAGTGAATGCTCACTTGCATATGATCAAAGGTGGGGGTGCCGCACTGACGCGTGAAAAGATCGTCGCCGCCTGCGCCGAGTGCTTCATCTGTATTGCCGATGGCTCGAAATACGTCGCCCAGCTCGGCAACTTTCCCCTGCCGGTAGAAGTGATTCCCATGGCGCGCTCTTATGTGGCCCGCGAGCTGGTCAAACTCGGTGCCGAACCCGTTTACCGTCAGGGCGTCATCACCGACAACGGCAACCAGATCATCGACTGCTTCAACTTCATGATCGACGACCCGGTAGCCATGGAAGCGCGTATCAATGGCATCGTCGGCGTAGTCACCAACGGCCTGTTTGCTGCACGCGGTGCCGATGTATTGCTGCTGGGTAAAGCGGATGGCGTAGAGCGCACGGCCTTACGCTGAGCTCTCGCCAAAGCCTGGCCTTGGCCAGGACTAATCCCCGGCCAAGGCCAGGCACCGGCCAAGCCCATCCAGCGTGCGCCAAAGCGCCCCGCGCTGGGCTGTGATTGCCGCTTGCCCAGCCAGCCCGCGCTGCCTGGCACACTCAGGGTTGGTGATGTGTTCTACCAGAACGCTTGCCAGCGCATCTGGCGTGTCAACCATCGTTAGTGCCTTGGCGGCCAAGAGCGGCTCGGCAACATCGCTGAAGTTTTCCAGTGACGGACCACACAGCACGGGCTTACCCAGTGCAGCGGGCTCCAACACGTTGTGCCCGCCCAGTGGCACCAGGCTCCCCCCCACATAGGCGACACTGCCCGCAGCGTACAGCGTCGCCAGCTCGCCCAGCGTATCCCCCAGGTAGACCTGGGTGGCGGGCGTGACGGGCTGTTGCTGGCTTCGACGACTCACCTTGAACCCTTCACGCTCACACTGGGCCGCCACTTCATCAAACCGCTGTGGATGCCTGGGCACCAGCACTAACAGCGCCGCGGGGAAGCGCGTGAGCAATTGACGATGGGCAGCCAGCAGCAGCGCCTCTTCCCCGTCTCGGGTAGAGCCAGCGACCCACACGGGACGCTGACCCCAGGCATTAAGTAAGTACTCACTCTCTTCCAATAGCCTTTCAGGAAAGGCTTGTTCGAACTTCAGTGACCCGACCACGGTGGTGGATTCAGCCGCACAGCCCAGCGCGTGAAAACGCTCGGCGTCCTCTGGCGACTTGGCAGCCAGCCACGTCACGTTGGCCAAGGCCCCCTGCATCAGCGGGCGCAAACGCTGGTAGCGGCCAAACGCGCGGGGCGATAGTCGGCCGTTCACTACGGCAACGGGCACCGCCTGCCGATGGCAGGCGTGAAGCAGGTTCGGCCACAGCTCGGTTTCAAACAGGATGGCAAGGTCCGGCTGTACGCGAGCCACAAAACGCCTGGCCGCGCCGGGAAAATCCAACGGCAAAAAACGGTGGGCAAGGCGCGTCTGGTCGGCAGTCTCCTGTTCTGCTATCAACGCCTGTGCCTGTCTGGCGCCGGTAGCCGTCATGGTGGTCAGCAGCAGGCTGTGGTGAGGAAAGCGCGCCAGCAGCCCTTCGATCAGCGGGCGTGCGGCGCGCACTTCCCCCACGGAAGCGCAGTGCAGCCAAAGGCGCGGCGCGGGCGGGAGTGGTGCAAGGCGCAGTCCCAGCCGCTGGAGTCGTGAGCAAGTGGGGACTTGCTCACGCCAGATGCGCCAGCCAATCAAGGGCGCCAGCCCATACAGCACAGCCGAATAGGCCAGCCGTGGCCAGCGGGGGGCAGTCATCAACTTTCGCGATCCAGAATCGAGCTGATCATTGCCGTGGTGGAAACACCATCCTCGAAGCCCAGCACCTTGACTTCGCCCCCGTTGGCAATCACGGCGCTGCCGCCAGCAATGTCTTCGGGGCGGTAGTCGCCGCCTTTGACCAGAATATCCGGCAATACTTGCTCGATCAGGGCGGCAGGCGTGTCGTCACTGAACGGCACCACCCAATCCACCGCGCCGAGCCCCGCCAGCACCTGCATCCGTCGGTTCAACGGGTTGATGGGGCGCTTCGGCCCTTTCAACCGGCCAATGGACGCATCATCGTTCACCGCCACGACCAGCCGGTCACCCAGGCGCTTGGCCTGTTCCAGGTAGGCCACATGGCCTGCGTGGAGAATATCGAAGCAGCCATTGGTCATCACCACCCGCTCACCGCGCAGCTGCGCAGCGCGAACGGCATCGATCAGAGGCGCTGGCTCGATCACGCCGAACTCGGCCAGCTTGTCGCCATGCAGCGCGGTGTAAAGCTCGGCAATGGAGAGCGTGGCGGTACCCGGCTTGGCCACCACCAGGCCCGCGCCCAAGTTGGCCAGCATCATGGCTTCCGGCAGCGCATGGTTAGCGGCCAGGGCCAGGCCCATCAGGCCAATCACGGTATCGCCGGCCCCCGTGACATCGAACACTTCCTGGGCACGGGTGGGCAGGTGCAGCGGTGCATGGCCTTCACGGATCAGCGTCATGCCCTTCTCGCTGCGGGTAATCAGCAGCGCTTCCAGTGCCAGCTTGGCACGCAGCGCTTCGCCTCGCTCGGCCAGGATAGCGTCGGTGGCACAGGGGCCCGCCACGGCCTCGAACTCGGCCAGGTTAGGAGTGATCAGGCTGGCTCCCCGGTACTTGGTGAAATCCTGACCCTTGGGGTCGATCAGTACCCGCTTGCCGTGCTGGCGAGCCATCTCGATCAGTCGCTCGACCTGATTCAACGTGCCCTTGCCGTAATCCGACAGGATCACCACGTCGCATTCGGGCAGCGCCTGTTCCACTTGCGCCAGCAGGGCGCTGGTGTCCACGCTATCGAGGCGCTGCTCGAAATCCAGGCGCAGCAGCTGCTGGTTACGGCTCATTACACGCAGCTTGGTAATCGTTGGAACATCAGGGCTGCGCTGGAAGTAAGTGCTTACATTGGCTGCCGCCAGGCGCTTGGTGAGCAGCTCGGCATTGTCATCCTCTCCCACCAGGCCCGCCAGCGCGGCGTGCCCACCCAATGACGCCACGTTGAGCGCCACATTGGCCGCGCCGCCGGGGCGGTCATCGGCATCTTCCACGCGTACCACGGGCACCGGGGCTTCCGGTGAGATACGCGAGGTGCCGCCATGCCAGTAGCGGTCGAGCATGACATCCCCGACCACCAGTACGCGGGCATGTTCCAGGGCGGTTAGATCAACTTTCATCCGAGAGTCCTGTTGTGGTGTGCGCTGCGCTATGCGCCAGCAGCGCGTCTAACTTGGCAATGACGTCGTCCGCCTTGATCAGGTCCATGGCATCGGCATGCCGCACCCGCTGCCCCCAGCTCACTTCGTCCACCGATTTATGCAGATAGGTGCGTACCGCATCGGGGTACGCATTGACGGCAAAATCGCGCCACAGATAGGGCGCAGCCCGCTGGGGGTTGGTGGTGGCATAGAGGCCAAGCGTCGGCGTACCCATGGCGTTGCCCATATGCGCAGGGCCCGTATCCGGGGCAATCACCGCGCGAGCGTTATCGATCAGCGCCAGCACGCCCTTCAGCGAGGTGCCGCCGATGGCATTGATGACGCTCCCCGGCTGGCAGAGCGCCTCGATATGGTCGCCCATTTCACGCTCCAGGGGGCTGCCGCCCCCCGTGAGCACGCTCTTGAGACCATGCTGTACCCAGGCGTGTTCAATCACGCTGGCATACCCTTCCACGGACCAGTTGCGAAAATTGCGCAAGCGCGCATTGCTACAGGGGTTGATCACCAAATAAGGCGTGTCGCCACTGATTGCCCGGGCTTCCTCGTAGGCAACGGCAGGCACCGCGAGATTCCACTCCAGACGCTCGTCTTCGACGCCCAACAGACGCGCAAAATCCATGAACGACTCCAGCACATGGGCGTGCTCGTGGGGGGCTAGCTGGTGCTGGGTGAACCAGTGCTGGGCGTCCTTGGCACGGGCCTTGTCATACCCTACCCGGACGCTGGCTTTGAGACCGAGCGAGAGCACACTGGCACGAATGGCCTGCTGCATATGCAGCAGCACGTCGAAGCGGGTATCGGCCAGCTCACGCCAGATGGCCCGCATGCCGGCAAGCCCGGTCGCTTTGTCGTACACGACGAACTCGACCCCGGAAAGCCCGGCCAGTAAACTGTGCTCCCCCTTGCCGATAATCCAGGTAATGCGCGCATGCGGCCACTGGCGCTGCAACGCTCGCACCGTGGGCACGAGATTGCACACGTCTCCCAACGCGGAGAGGCGCAAAATGGCAATATGGTTTGGTTGAGCAGGCAGAGAGGGCTTCATGCGCTTAGCGGCACTCCAGCAGAAAAATGGGCTGATTTTACATGATGCAGACAGTTTAAGTGACGCCTGCGCATCACACCAACTGTCCTCCCCGACTCACCCACTGAGCACGGCGCTGTTCGAGGCAGATTACTGGCAATCGCGAGGCCTGGTAGTCGGCGAAGCACCCGGCCGGGGCAGCAGCCTGTTCCTGCAGGCACGCGACCATGAGCAGTGGGTGCTGCGCCCTTACCAGCGCGGCGGGCTCATCGCCAAGGTCAGCAAGCAGCGCTATGTCTGGCTGGGGGCAGAGCGCACACGAGCGTTTCGTGAAGTGCGCTTGACCGCCGCGCTGTATGAGCAAGGGCTTCCCGTGCCTCGCCCAGTGGCCTGCTGCGTCACTCGGTTCGGTTTGACCTATGAGGCGGCCCTGCTGACCGTACGCATCTCGGGCGCCCGAGCGCTCGCCTCCTTACTGAGCGCCGAAGAGGCAGACGAGGCGCTGTTGATGCGCGTAGGCGCCATGATCAAGCGGTTTCACCAGGCAGGGCTCGATCATGTGGATCTCAACGCCCGCAATATTCTGGTGGATGAGGCTGGCAAGCCCTGGCTCATCGATCTCGACCGCTGCCAACTGCGCCCGCCGGGCAAATGGCAAGCGGGCAACTTGCAGCGGCTGGAACGGTCTGTGGTGAAGTTTGCCAGTGCACGCCCGCACACTCACATCGTGGCGGGCTATCTGGCGGGCTCTCACTCGGGCAGTTGATATTCGCGCAGCAGTTTTTTCGCGTGCACGTCGAGCGCCATATGCGCGACCACCCATCGACGCGCCTCTTCACCCAGCACCCGTCTGGTCTCCGGCGCATCGATCAGTTCTTTCAGGGCAATGGACCACTCTTCAGCCGATAGCGGGTCGGCCAGGCGACCTCTTTGCTGGTCTATCAATTCAGGGATAGCACCGCTATTGGCCCCCACGACAGCACATTGGGCAGCCATGGCCTCGATGACGGTCAGCCCAAAGGCTTCATTACGCGAAGGGATACACGCGATATCGATGGCCTGGAGCAGCGCGGGTAAGTCCTGGCGAAATCCGAGAAAGTGGACGCGCTCTTGCAAACCAAGCGCTGCGACCTTTTGCTTGATCGCCGCTACAAATGATTCGTCAGCCCCTTCATCGGCAGTGACACCGCCAATGATCAAGCCATACCACAACGCTTGGCGATCCAACGATGCCAATGCCTCCAGCCACACCTCATGCCCTTTGCCGGGCGTCAGACGTCCTGGCAGTGCAATCAAACATCCGTCCTCAGGAAGGCCGAGCGCTGATTTGGCGTGCACCGCCCCTTGGTAGGCATCCACGTTCACGCCCAGCCCAAGGCAGTGAAGGCGCGCCTCCGAGACGGGCAATGCCTGCTTGTTGCGTCGATAGGTCGCCTGACTGATCGAAAAGACTTTTGTTACCCGCGAATAGGCCAAACGGTGATACACACCTTTCTTGGGGCGCGTCACTCCCATATGCTCGGTAAAAAACAGCTTCAAGCGAGGACGAAAGAGGCTGAGCAGTGCCGCAACACGCAGGTCACTCGACTTATGGCAGTGCACGATATCGATACGATGCCGGTCTATATAACCCAGCAACGCAGGTAGCGAAAGGAGTGCTCGGGCGGTACTCGGCACCGTGAACACGCTTGCTCCTGCGCCCTCCATACTGCTGGCGACACGCGACCCGGCGATGGCAAGGCCATGGTTCACCACCCCCAGGCGCTGCAATTCAGGCATAATGCGCGACGGGTACATCTCCAGTCCGCCCCACCCTTTCGACATACAGACCTGCATAATATGGTGAGCCACTGATACCTCTCTGCCATGACGTTGACACGGTTGACCATTATCACCCCAGGAGCCTTCATGAATCATCCCCAGACTGCGCAACCTCGCATTTTAGTGGTCCGCAACGACAAGATTGGAGATTTCATGCTGGCCTGGCCCGCCCTGGCCTGCTTGAAACAGGCAACGCCAGAGCCCCATGTCACCGTGCTGGTTCCTGCCTATACCGCCCCCTTGGCCAACGCGTGCCCATGGGTCGATGAGGTCATTATCGACCCCGGAAGCCAGGCCGATAAAGCGGCGCAGCAGGCGCTATTGTTTCACGTGAAACAATCGAAATTCGATGCCCTGCTAACGCTGTTCTCGACGCCACGCATTGGTTGGCTTGGCATGAAAGCAGGTATTCCGCTGCGTGTTGCCCCCGCGACCAAGTGGGCGCAGGTGTTCTATAACGTGCGGGTACGCCAACGCCGCTCGCAGTCAGCAAAGCCGGAGTACCAGTACAACGTCGATCTGGCCTGTGAGCTGCTGGCACGCCTTTCGCTGAAACTCTCTACCCTGCCTTCACCACCCTTCTGGCCGCTGGATGACGCACTGCGCCATGCACAGCGCCAAGCGTTGATAAACGATACGTCAGAGCGCGTGGTGGTCGTTCATCCTGGCAGTGGCGGCTCGGCGGTGAATCTATCGGTGGCACAGTACGCCGAGTTGATCACTCACGTTCACCAGCAGTGCCAGCACTTGCCACTACGCTGGCTGATCAGCGCTGGCCCTAGTGAGCAGCCTCAGGCACAAGAGTTGAGGGAGCAGCTAGCCAAACAGGGTGTTGAAGCAGACCACTTCCCCGACACCGCAGGTGTCGACGCCTTTGCCTTACAGCTTGGCGGAGCAGACATGCTGATTGCCGGCTCGACCGGCCCGCTGCATATCGCAGGCTGCCTGGACATCGCCACAGCGGGCTTTTATCCCGCCAAGCGCTCAGCCACGCCGCTGCGCTGGCAAACTTGCAACCGAGCGGAAAAGCGCCTGGCGTTTAGCCCGCCTTCAGGCGCTGACACACAGGACATGACTGCCATCGATCTCGACGCGGCAGCCCACCAGATCTCAGCGCTGCTTCTCGGCGGTTTGGGTACGCACCCATAGATCAGCGTACTTGGCGAACGTGGAATGCGCAGAGAGCAGAGCCAGCAGCAGCCCCTGCTTGCCATCCTTGAACCCGGCTTTGAGCACGTACATCTTGAGAAAGCAGGCCAGACCATGGCGAATGCCTTGCCATAGCGTGGCCGTTTTGCCCTGCGCAGCCCGCTGTTCTGCCCAGGCCTGGGCATAGTGGGCGGATTTCTCCAGATAGTGGCGCAGATCGCGGTAGGTGTAGTGAAGCAGGTCGCCGGATAACGGCTTTTCGGCAAGGCCTGCGTCGACGACCAGCTTCTCGTGCACCAACGCGGCGTTATACCCTGCCTGACCTTTCGGGTAGAGACGCAGCACTCGGTCTGGGTACCAGCCCGAGTGGCGAATGAAACGGCCAAAACACCAGGAGAGCCGACTCACGCTATAGGCAGCAGGCGGCTGCTGAACGGCGGCCTGAATGCTGTCACGCAATTCAGGGGTCACGCGCTCATCGGCGTCGACCATCAAAATCCAGTCACTGCTTACCAGGGCTTCTGCTCGCTGGCGCTGAATGCCAAACCCCTGCCAGTCGGCATTCACATGGACCTTATCCGTGAACGCGCGGGCAATCTCGCAGGTAGCATCCTGGCTGCCCGCATCCAGCACGACGATTTCATCGGCCCAAGTGAGCGTTTCCAGGCATTCACGCAAATGGTGGGCTTCGTTTTTGACGATCAACACAGCAGCAATAGTCACAGTTCACCTATCCCAGCGAATTTATATCAACGAATCTATAACAACGAGATGAGCGATCCATTCGCTCATGCTTCATGACCAGTTTCGTTGCATGCTACCACGACCATGAACGTCGAGATTTGGTAAGCTAACAGGCTCATTCAGCAAGCGACGAAAAGGGACATGGCATGCTCGCTTCCAAGTCACCCCCCCTGACTCCCTGGCTACCGCTGGTCGTGATTGGCGCGAGCCTGGGCTATGCCGTTACTGTCTTGACGCGCTTGCCCTGGTGGACGCTTTTCATCACCGCCACCGTGTGGATGCTGGTAGGCCTCAAGCTGCGCTGGGGTGCTCCCTTGAATGCCCGCTACCGCCCCGTCTGGCCATGGTCGCTGCTACCGCTGAGCCTGTTTGGCATTTACGTCTACCTGGTCGACAGCTTTGGCAGTGTGGACCTGGGCGCGGTATTTTTCCATCTGCAAGCGGGCATGGCCGACCATGGCGGTGGCGGCAAAATGGTCATGGCAGTGGTGTATACGCTGGTCGTGCTCGCCATGCTGATCTCCGTCATCTCTATCGCACGCCACGACCAGCGTTGGCGTCTGACCGAACGCTTTTTTGCCATTGCCTTGTTAGCCGGGAACCCGCTGCTGTATGGGCTGGGGCAACGCAGTGCCGCCATCGTGACCGATGACGGGGCCTGGCTGGATCGACGCTACGTTCAGCCACCGCTGGAAGACCAGCCCAATGCACCTAACTTGCTGCTCCTCTACCTGGAAAGCCTCGAGCGTACCTATCGTCACGACATATTCGGCAACGCCTACGATGACCTGGATGTGCTGGGTGAGCGTGGCATCGTCTTCGAAGGTGTGCAGCAAATGGACAACACCGGCTGGACCATGGCCGGGATGATCGCCAGCCAGTGCGGCGTTCCCCTGATGCCTGCTGGCCTGTTGCATGACAGCCAGTTCGAACCCCTTTCCCAGGTCGTGCCTGGCGTAGACTGCCTGGGCGATATTCTGGCGGGTCAAGGTTATCGGCTCAGCTATCTGGGGGGAGCCAGTACGCAGTTTGCGGGGAAAGGTCTCTTTTACCGAGGGCATCAGTTCGACACGGTCAAGGGCAAGGAGGATTTCATCACGGACATGGAGGACCCCGAATATCTCAATAGCTGGGGCCTCTATGACGATACCCTCTACGACTTCACCGTCGACGAAATACGCCGTTTGAACCGTGAAGACGATGGCCCCTGGGCAGTGGTCAACCTGAGCATCGCGGGCCATGCCCCCAGCGGCTTTCCCGCTCAGCGTTGCATTGACCGTCAAGGGGCCTTCGATGGCCAGGACATTCTTTACTCCGTGGAGTGTTCGGCCTGGCTGGCCCGCGATCTGATCGAACGGCTAGAAGCAGAAAACCTGCTGGAGAATACGCTGGTGGTGGTGCTCAGCGACCACCTGACCATGCGCGTGTCGGTATGGGATCAACTGACGGCGCTGGATCGCGACAATACCATGATCATGCTGGGCGACAGGGTGACTCCCCAGCGGATACGCCGCGAAGCCACCATGCTGGATGTGTTTCCCACCATACTGGACGCCATGGGATTACCGCTACACGAAGGCCGAGCAGGCCTTGGCACCTCCCTGTTGGGCCGCCGTCCTACCTTGGCGGAAAACCACGGGCTGAATACGCTCAATGCCCGTCTGCGCGAAGAAACAGCGCTTCAGCATCGCCTATGGGAAGGCCTCGCCCCCCAGCGCAGAGAGCCTGAGGAGAGCTCCTCGGCGCAGGTCATGGAGACCCCGGCCGATCAAGCCGAGGAAGTCGAGATCCTGCACTGACAGCGCCTTCGTCAGCCCCTCACGGCAGGTCGGCGCAGATCGACTGATAGACGCGCTCGACGGGCAAATCGTTGAGACAGTTGGTATGCCCCAGCGGGCACACTCGCGCGAAGCATGGCGAGCAGGAGAGCCCCAGGTAGTGAATGGACGCCTGTTCGGTGAGAGGCGGCGTATAGGCAGGAGACGACGAACCATATAGCGCCTGAATACGCACTCCAACCGCTGCCGCCACATGCATCAGGCCAGAGTCATTGGTGACCACCTGACGGCAGTCGGCCAACAGATCGACGGCGTCGGCCAGCTGGGTTTTCCCGCACAGGTTGTGTGCATGCGACAGCCCCTTCACGATCGCCTGCCCCGCCTCACGGTCTTTTGCTCCCCCCAGCACGCGCACCTCAAAGCCGTCTTTGACCAGTTTTGCCGCCAACTGATGAAAATAGGCCAATGGCCATTGCTTGGCCGGCCCATACTCAGCGCCTGGCATCATGCCGATTGCGGGGCGGGAAGAGAGCGCGTGGCTCAACCGCAGATTCACCAGATTGTCACGGTCAATGGTGAGCCTGGGCTTGGGAATGGCAAACTGGCCAGTTTGCGCTTCAGAGGCAGGAAGCCCCAGCGAGACAAAGCGCTTGACGGTCTGATCCAGCACCTGTTTATCCAGCTTGCGGCGCTCTTTCAGCAGCCCGTAGCGATGCTCCCCCAGGAACCCTACCCGCTCAGGGATCCGTGCCATGAAAGGCACCAGCGCCGCCTTCCAGGAGCGCGGCAGCACAATGGCGCGGTCAAAGCGGCCCCGCAACCGAGCGGCCAGCTCCCGCCGACTCGCCAGGCCAAATTCACCATGGCCGACCTCCAGTGGCAACACCTCATCGACTTCGGGCATGCGCTCGAGAATCGGCTGCGACCAGGCCGGGGCCACCACGCCCAGCGTGGCCCCTGGGGTGCGCGCCTTCAAGGTCATGAACAGGCTTTGCGCCATGACCATATCGCCGACCCAGGAAGGGCCGACCACCAGCAGCCGCTTGGCAAAGTCAGCCATTCAGCCACTCCAGATAGGCCTTGACCCCCTGAGCCACCGTCTTGAACTCGACATCACATCCCGCTGCACGCAGGTGGCCGATGTCCGCACGGGTATAGCTCTGGTAGCGCCCCTTCAGCTCCTGGGGGAACGGGATATAGTCGATTTCGCCCTGACCATAGAAATCGATCACCGCTTCACCAATCGCCTTGAAAGGTTCGGCACGGCCCGTACCCAGGTTGAAGATGCCCGACGCGCTGGGGTTGTCCAGGAACCAGAGATTCACGTCGACCACATCGCCAACGTAGACAAAATCGCGACTCTGCATGCCCGCCTCATAGCCGCCGTAGGCACCGAACAGTTTCAGCGTTTCGCCGTTACGGATCTGGAGATGGTTGTGGTACGCCACGCTAGCCATCTTGCCCTTGTGCTGCTCTCGAGGGCCGTAGACGTTGAAGTAGCGGAAACCTACCACTTGGGTAGTCAGCTCGTTCCAGCGCGAACGCACGTGCTGATCGAACAGCAGCTTGGAGTAGCCATAGACGTTGAGCGGTTTCTCGTGCTCAGGGGCTTCCTTGAACACGTCGCTGCCGCCGTAGGTGGCCGCTGACGAGGCGTACAGAAACGGAATGCCCAGCTTCTCGCAGTAGTTGAGCAGCACCTTGGAGTACTCGAAGTTGTTCTCCATCATGTAGTGGCCGTCCCACTCCGTGGTATCCGAGCAGGCACCCTCATGGAAAATCGCATCGATGGTCGGCAGGTCCACCGTTTCACCGCGCAGCGCGGCTTTCACCCGGGCAATGAAATCATCCTTGTCCAGGTAGTCGGCGAGCGTGCAGTCCGCCAGGTTGACGAATTTGGTGCCATCGCGCAGATCGTCGACCACCATCACATCGTCACGGCCACGAGCATTTAGCGCTTTGACAATATTGGCGCCGATAAACCCGGCGCCGCCTGTTACCACGATCATCTCGTTCTCCTTATCAAAAGCGGCTGTTTTGCTAACGTGCCTATAACCCATCTGCCTGTAATTGTATACTTGACGGCTTATGAATTCATGGCCAACGGTGCTTTCCGCGATGAGTGTCTCGACAAACCAATCGACACCCGATGTGTCGACCTTTCAAGGCTTGATCCTTGCTCTGCAACAGTACTGGGCAGAACAGGGCTGTGTGATTCTCCAGCCCCTCGATATGGAAGTCGGCGCGGGCACCTTCCACCCCGCCACCTTCCTGCGGGCGATTGGCCCCGAAACCTGGAACGCTGCCTATGTGCAGCCTTCCCGCCGCCCCACCGACGGCCGCTACGGCGAAAATCCCAATCGCCTGCAGCACTACTACCAGTTTCAGGTGGTGATGAAGCCCTCCCCCAGCAATCTGCAGGACCTGTACCTGGGGTCACTGAAGCGCCTGGGCCTCGACCCGCTGGTTCACGACGTTCGCTTCGTGGAAGACAACTGGGAATCCCCCACGCTCGGGGCCTGGGGCCTGGGCTGGGAAGTATGGCTAAACGGCATGGAAGTCACCCAGTTCACCTACTTCCAGCAGGCGGGCGGCATCGAGTGCTACCCCGTCACCGGCGAGCTGACCTACGGCCTCGAGCGTATCGCCATGTACCTGCAAAACGTCGATAGCGTTTACGATCTGGTCTGGGCCATTGCGCCAGACGGCAGCAAGGTCAGCTACGGCGATGTTTACCTGCAAAACGAGCGGGAGCAGTCAGCCTACAACTTCGAGCACGCCGACGTCGACCAGCTCTTTGCTGCCTTCGACCATCAGGAAAAAGAGTGCAGCAAACTACTGGCCGCCAGCCTGCCGCTACCCGCCTACGAGCAAGTGCTCAAGGCGTCGCACACTTTCAACCTGCTGGATGCGCGCCACGCCATCTCGGTCACCGAACGTCAACGCTTCATCCTGCGTGTGCGGACCATGGCCCGTGACGTGGCGACCGCCTACTTCGAATCACGCAAAGCAGCAGGGTTCCCCATGGCGCCCGAGGCCCTGCGCCGCGAACTGCTAGCCGACCAAGGAGACGCATGATGGCCGTTGATACGCTTTTACTGGAACTGGGTGCCGAGGAGCTGCCGCCTACCGCCCTGGACGCGCTCTCTGATGCGTTTGCTGCGGGTATTGAAAAAGGTCTGCAGGAAGCAGAGGTTCCGTTTCACTCCGTCACTGCCTATGCAACACCGCGTCGTTTGGCCGTCCAGGTATCGGGATTGGCCGACAAGCAGCCGGATCGTGAAGTGGAGCGCCGTGGTCCCGCGCTGGCCGCCGCATTCAAGGATGGCGTGCCCACCAAGGCCGCCGAAGGCTTTGCGCGCTCCTGTGGCGTCAGCGTGGATGAGCTGATTCACCTGGAAACCGACAAAGGCACCTGGCTGGGCTTCCAGGAGCAGCAGCAAGGCGAGAGTGTCCAAGCACTACTGCCAGAGATGATTCGCAAGACGCTTCAGTCGCTGCCGGTGCCCAAGAACATGCGCTGGGGCGCGTCTCGTGTGGAGTTCTCCCGCCCGGTACACTGGTTGGTGGCCCTGTATGGCAAGGAAGTGATTGCCGCAGAAGCACTAGGCCTGCAGGCCAGCCGCACCACCTACGGTCATCGCTTCCACGCCCCGGATGCGATCCAGCTCGAACACGCCGACGATTATCTGGCAGTACTGGAAAACGCCTACGTGCTGGCCGACCGTCAGCAGCGCCGCGAGCGTATTCGTGAGCAGGTGCTGGCCGAGGCAGAAGTTCAGGAAGCCAATGCGGTCATCGATGAAGACCTGCTGGTCGAGGTCAGCGGTTTGGTCGAGTGGCCCGTGGCATTGACCGGCAGCTTCGATGAGCGCTTTTTGGACGTGCCCGCCGAGTGCCTGATCTCCTCCATGAAGGCCAACCAGAAATACTTCCACTTGCTGGATGACCACGGCAAGCTCAAGCCGCTGTTCATTACCATTTCCAACATCGAAAGCCAGGACCCTGACCAGGTCATTGCCGGCAATGAGAAGGTCATCCGTCCTCGCCTCGCGGATGCTGCGTTCTTCTACGATACCGACCGCAAAAAAACGCTGGCATCGCGCATTCCTCAGCTGGAAAGCGTCGTGTTTCAGCAGCAGCTCGGCACGCTGGCAGACAAGGCACGCCGCAGCACGGCCATTGCTACCTTCATCGCCGAGCGCATCCAGGGTGATGTTGCCCACGCTCAGCGTGCCGTGGCACTGGCCAAATGCGACCTGGTCACTGAGATGGTACTCGAGTTCCCCGAGCTGCAAGGCATCATGGGCCGCTACTACGCCGAGCAGGATGGCGAGCCTGCCGAAGTAGCCCAGGCACTGGAAGAACAGTACCTGCCGCGCTTTGCCAGCGACGCCATCCCCGCCCGTCTGACTGGCCAAGCACTGGCCCTGGCAGACCGCCTTGATACGCTGGTGGGCATCTTCGGCATCGGCCAGCGCCCCACGGGCGCCAAGGACCCCTTTGCCCTGCGCCGCGCGTCCATTGGTGTGCTGAATATCCTGGTAAAAGGCGAGCTGAACCTCGACTTGCGTGAACTGCTGCAGGTCGCCGTCGACCAGCACCAGCAACTGCCCAAAGCCGAAGGACTGGTAGAGGAAGTGCTGACCTACATGCTCGACCGCTTCCGCGCTTGGGGGCAGGACGAAGGCATTACCGCCGAGATGTACCTGGCCGTGCGTGCTCGTCCCGTCAGCAAGCCGCTGGATTTTGCGCGTCGGTTACGTGCCGTCAAAGCCTTTGCCCAGCGTGAGGAAGCCACCGCTCTGGCGGCTGCCAACAAGCGTGTCTCCAATATCCTGAGCAAGCAGGCGCACGATGGCAGCACGCAAGTCGATACCACCCTGCTTCAGGAGAGCGCCGAGCAGACACTGGCGGAGGCCGTCATCCACTGCCAGCAGCAGGTAGCTCCGCTATTTGCCGCCGGTGAGTACCAGCAAGCCCTGGACACCTTGGCAACGCTGCGTGAGCCGGTCGATACGTTCTTCGATCAGGTCATGGTCATGGCCGATGACGAGGCCGTGCGTCGCAACCGCCTTGCTCTGCTCGCCAGCCTGCAGGCGCTTTTCCTGGAAGTCGCGGATATTTCTCAGCTACCCCAGTAAGCGCCTCACGTCAGAAACGCTTGCAGCCCGGCCCAGGTGGCCGGGCTTTTTATTTCTTCGTGCTTGACGAAGCTTTTGTTTCACGTGAAACATCAAGGTAAAATTAATGAAACATTTCAATTGCCGCTGCGTCTGACATACCTGGCGGCTATGCACTCACGTCGCCAAGGGAGTTGGCCATGTACGATATGTTTCTTTTCGACACCTTGCCTCAGCAGCAGTCCAACATGGTGTCTTACCAGATGGCAGGACGCAAGGTATGGCTGAAAAAAGCCGCCAAACGTAACTCACGGCTGGCTTACCTGCCGCTGACCTTGATGGCGCGGTGGCTGAACATCGAAGCGCTCAAACCGGTGCCCAATCTGGGCGGCCAGGAGAGCGTGGCGCTGGAAGCCAGTCGCATCAAAGCATTGTCTGCCGCGGGTATCGCCGTACCGACCATTCTGGCAGAAACCCCTGACGCCCTGTTGCTGGCCGATGCGGGCAGCGCGGAGGAACCCGCAGCCACGCTGCTGGAGAAATTGACCCAGGCGCAAACACCAGATGAAATCGACCAACTGTTAAACCTTGGGATTTCAGCGCTCAATGATGTTCATGAACGCAGCTGCTATCTTAGCGAGGCCTTTGCACGCAACATACTGGTCAACAAAGATGGGGTCGTTTTCATCGATTTCGAAACGGACCCAGGCCAGGTACATGAACTCACCGACTGCATGGTGCGCGATTGGCACTGTTTCATCTTTTCTCTCTATGGCAAGCTGAGCAAACGACCTCTTCATCGTGAACGCCTGACCGCAGCCCTGATGGACGGCCTGCAGGCCACCCGCGACGATGTACGCGAACGCTTTCTGGCGACCTTGCCGCGCCTGCAACGCCTCCAGAAAATTCCTTTCCAGCGCTTTGGCAGCGATGGCAAAAAGATTGCCCATACCCTGCACGCCTTGGCGCTACTGAATCAGCACCTACGCAGCAAATAGGACTTTCATGCCCTCGACGACTTCTCTGATGCCAGAACGGCTCGTGATGCTTGACCGAGATGGCGTCATCAATCATGACTCGGATGACTACATCAAGTCCCTGGCGGAGTGGGTGCCCTACCCTGCTTCCATCACGGCCATCGCGCGGCTTTCACAGGCTGGTTTTACGGTAGCCGTGGCCACCAACCAATCAGGTATTGCACGGGGCTATTACGATGAAGCCACCCTGGCAGCCATGCATCATCGCATGAGCAGCCTGGTAGAAGCCGAAGGTGGCCATATTGCGCACATCGCATATTGCCCCCATGGCCCGCAAGATGACTGCACCTGCCGAAAACCGTTGCCCGGCCTACTGACGCAAATACAGCAGGCACTTGGCCTGGATCACCTGGAGGGCAGCTGGATGGTAGGTGACAGCCTGCGAGATCTGCAGGCCGGAGAGACGGCAGGTTGCCAAAGTGTGCTGGTAAAGACAGGCAAAGGTGCGAGAACGCTAGCCAAAGGTGTGGGCTTGGAGAACACTCTGGTCGTCAGTGACCTTGCCGATTTCGTTGAACAGTTGTTAGCCGGAACACTAGATTCGCACGCGCGGAATCGCTAAACGGTTGTAAAGCGCCAAGCCTGATCACGCGGGACAGTTCTTCACATAAATTCCCATAAAAAAGCCGCAGTGGCGCATTGCCCACTGCGGCTTTTTTGATTCAATGTTTCACGTGAAACATTTTTCATCAATGGCCAATAGCTGGTGAAGGCCAGCCTTATACGTCGAGGTTGGCCACCAGTGCGTTGGTTTCGATAAAGTCTCGGCGAGGCTCTACTTCGTCGCCCATCAGCGTGTTGAACATCATGTCAGCGGCAACGGCATCTTCAATGGTCACGCGCAGCATGCGGCGACTATCGGGGTCCATGGTGGTTTCCCAGAGCTGGTCAGGGTTCATCTCCCCTAGCCCTTTATAGCGCTGTACTGACAAGCCACGTTGGCCTTCCTGCATCAACCAGGCCAACACATCAGAGAAGTGGCTGACCGGCTTCTGACGCTCGCCACGGGCAATGTAGGCGCCCTCTTCCAACAGCCCATTAAGCGTTTGCCCAAGCCCTGCAATCGCACGGTAGTCGGCACTTTCGAAGAAATCCAGACCCCACACATAATCGGTCGTCACGCCATGAGCAATCAGTGACACTGCGGGAAGATGCAGACCACGCTCGGTGTCTTCCTGAAGATGGAACTGATAACGCGGGCCGCCCTCATACGCCACTTTGTCATCCATGGCTTTCTGAAGCTCGGCAATCCAGTTCTGCATGGTACCGCGATCTTTGAGGCTGGCTTCCCCTTGCAGTGCAGTGGCATGTACTGCCTGCTTCAATACCTCAATGGGGTAAACACGTGCCAGGCGATCAATCCGCTTCATGACATTGCGGTACTGATTCACCAAGGCCTCGAGCTGCGAGCCTGCGATGCCCGGTGCATCGGCATTCACATGGAGCCCTGCACCATCCAGTGCCGTCGTGGTCAGGTAGTCCACCATGGCCTGCTCGTCTTTCAGATAGAGCTCCTGCTTGCCACGCTTGATCTTGTACAACGGTGGCTGCGCGATGAAGATATGGCCCCGCTCGATCAGCTCGGGCATCTGGCGGAAGAAGAACGTCAGCAGCAGCGTACGGATATGCGAGCCGTCCACGTCGGCATCCGTCATGATGATGACCGAGTGATAGCGCAGCTTGTCGGGGTTGAACTCTTCGCGGCCGATACCACATCCCAATGCCGTGATCAGCGTGCCTACCTCGGCGGAAGAGAGCATCTTGTCGAAGCGTGCCTTCTCGACGTTTAGAATCTTGCCCTTCAATGGCAGGATGGCCTGGGTACGACGGTCACGGCCCTGCTTGGCACTGCCGCCGGCCGAGTCACCCTCCACCAGGTAAAGTTCTGACTGGCTGGGGTCTTTCTCCTGACAATCAGCCAGCTTGCCGGGCAAGCCAGCAATGTCCAGAGCCCCCTTACGACGCGTCATGTCACGCGCTTTACGGGCGGCTTCACGGGCTCGCGCCGCGTCGATCATCTTGTTGACGATCGACTTGGCTTCATTGGGCTTTTCGATCAGGTATTCTGCGAACAGACGCCCCATCTCCTGCTCTACCGCCGTTTTCACTTCGGAAGAAACCAGCTTGTCCTTGGTCTGCGAGGAGAACTTGGGATCCGGTACCTTCACCGAAATGATGGCCGTCAAACCTTCACGAGCGTCATCACCGGAGGTATTGACCTTCGATTTCTTGAGCAGATTTTCGGCTTCGATGTAATGGTTCAATGTCCGTGTGAGCGCTGCCCGAAACCCTGCCAAGTGAGTACCACCATCCCGCTGGGGAATGTTGTTGGTGTAGCAGAAGATGTTTTCTGTAAACGCATCACTCCACTGCATGGCCACTTCGACTTCCACCCCATCTTCCCGCTCCGCATTGAAGTGGAAAACCGGGTTGAGAACGGTCTTGTTCTTGTTGAGGTGATCAACAAAGGCTTTCAAGCCGCCCTCGTAATGGAAAAGCTCCTCCTTGCCACTACGCTCATCCATCAGGCGAATTGCAACGCCGGAGTTCAGGAAGGAGAGTTCACGTAGCCGCTTGGCCAGAATATCGTAGTGAAACTCGATATTGGCGAACGTGGCAGGAGACGGACGAAAATGTACACGTGTACCGCTTTTTTCAGTTTTGCCCACGGCACCAAGGGGAGCCTGCGGCACGCCGTGGTGATAGATCTGCTCGAATACTTCGCCTTGCCGCCAGATGGTGAGACGCAGCTCTTCTGAAAGCGCGTTAACCACCGAGACACCTACCCCGTGCAGCCCGCCAGACACCTTGTAGGAGTTGTCATCGAACTTGCCGCCTGCGTGCAGCACGGTCATGATGACCTCAGCTGCCGAAACGCCTTCGCCTTCATGCAGTTCAGTCGGAATACCGCGGCCGTTATCACTCACGGTGATCGATTCATCCGGGTGGATGACGACGCGAATTTCACTGCAGTGGCCTGCCAGAGCTTCATCGATGGAGTTATCCACCAGCTCGAAAACCATGTGGTGCAGCCCGGTGCCATCGTCGGTATCACCGATGTACATGCCCGGACGCTTGCGTACTGCGTCCAGTCCTTTGAGCACCTTGATGCTTGATGAATCGTAAGCCTGCTCGCTCATTGACCACTCCGTCGTGAAGTCTGTCTCGTTCCGTGTCGTTTAGCCATCCGTCTCCAATTGACTCCATCCAGCCGGGGAATGTTTCACGTGAAACATTTTTATGTCCGTACTGGCTTGCCAACTATTCCTCAGAGCCGTGGCTTCAACGCTGGTAATAAAAGCCTGACACTGCATTTCTTCCAGTAAATGGCAAAATTGATGGCGGTGCCTGTCATCCAGCTCCGCAGGTAAATCATCAATCAGATAGATACAGTGCCGCTGCGTGGTACTTTCCAGAAGCCGCCCCTGAGCCAGCTTCAGCGCACTGACGACCAATTTCTGCTGGCCTCTGGAAAGCACCTCGACGGCTGGCTGCTTGTTCAATCGAATACGTAAATCTGCTCTCTGAGGGCCCTGCTGGGTAAACCCCATCTGCTGATCCGTCTCTCGGCTATCCCTCAGCACTTCTGCCAGAGAGCGCTGCTTATCCCACCCTCGGGCATAGCGCAGCGTCAGGCCAGGTAGTGGCAGCAATTTATGCAGCGTTTCTTCGAACATGGGCAAGAACTGGCTAAACCACTCAAGGCGAAGCCGATCCATCTCTTCGCCCCACTGCGCAAGCTCTTGCTCCCAAACAACCAGCTCACTGGCCACCATTCTACCACGCCTGAGAAGGGCATTCCGATGTTTCACTGCTCGGCGCGTTCTTCGCCAGGCATCCAGGAAATGATGTTTCACGTGAAACACACCCCAGTCGAGAAACTCTCTACGCCCGGCAGGAGAGCCCTCCAGCAACCTGAAGGCATCGGGATTGATGAGCTGTAGGGGCATCGCCTCCACGAGCTCGGCCAAGCGCACCCCCTTCTCCCCCCTCAAACGCAGCTCCAGCTCGCGCTGAGTGCGTAACCGCCTGACCCCCAGGGTAACCTCAGGGGCACCCCCCAAACGACCATACAGGGTCATATATGGGGCTTCCGTCTGTATGGCATGCTTGAGCTGACGGGTTCGAAAGGAGCGCCCCATACCCAGCACATGAATACCTTCCAGAACGCTGGTCTTGCCACTGCCATTATCGCCGTGCAGCACATTGATGCGCGGCGATGGCTGCACGGTGGTGGGGGCCAGGTTACGCAGGCCGTGGAAAGTAAGCTCCTTGATGCTCATGCGTCGATGTCACTCTTCAAGACCATTGACTGCCGTCCAGCACACGTGAAAACGGCGCTTCTGAAACCAGAAGCGCCGTCATAGATAACGTCCTGCTGCCGTTTATAGACGCATGGGCATGACGACGTACAGCGCATCACCGCCACCTGGCTCTTCCAGCAGCGCACTGCTATTGGGGTCAGCCAACGTCATTTGAACGCGGTCTTCATTCAACACGGAAAGCACGTCCACCAGATAACTAACGTTGAAGCCGACTTCCATGGCACTGCCATTGTATTCGACAGCGACGTTCTCCTCGGCTTCTTCCTGTTCCGGGTTGTTGGCCATCACCTTGAGATTGCCCTCTTCCAGATAGAGACGAACACCACGGTACTTCTCGTTGGAGAGGATGGCGGTCCGCGACAGCACCTGACGCAACTCGGCGCGCTCGGCGATCAGCACCTTGTCACCATTGCGCGGCACAACACGTTCGTAGTCCGGGAATTTACCGTCAACCAGCTTGGTCGTGAACGTAAAATCACCCGTGTGAGCACGCACATGGGTCGCGCCCAGCGTCAGGCTTACGGGCTCGTCACTGTCGTCAAGTAAGCGAGAAAGCTCCAGAATACCCTTGCGCGGCACGATCAGTTTCTGCGCCTGGCTGACGGCCACTTCTACCGGACGTGAGCACATGGCCAGCCGATGCCCATCGGTGGCCACCGTGCGCAGCAGATTGCTCTGAATCTCCAGCAGCATGCCATTCAGGTAGTAGCGCACGTCCTGCTGGGCCATGGCGAAGGATGTCGACTCGATCAAGTGCTTCAACGTACCGCGCGGTACGCTCAACTCCTGGCTACCATCCGCATCTTCGATGTTGGGAAACTCTGCAACCGGAAGTGTAGAAAGTGTAAAGCGCGAACGACCACTACGTAATACGGCGCGCCCGTCCTCCACAGCCAGTTGAATATCCGACTGATCCGGCAATGACTTGCAGATATCCATCAGCTTGCGCGCAGGAACCGTTGCTGCGCCTGGCTGGTCCACCTGGCTGGCCACCGTGCGCCCCACCAATTCGACTTCCAGGTCGGTACCGGTCAGCGCTACCTGATCACCTTCGACCTGGATCAAGACGTTCGACAGCACAGGCAGCGTTTGGCGCCGTTCTACGACCCCCGCCACCAGAGTCAGCGGGCGAAGCAGCGCCTCTCGGGAAATGGTAAATTTCATCGAAACTCCGGTTTTCTATCCTGAAAGGCCCACCGCAGCAGGCCGACATAATGGGTTAGCTGGTCAGCAGGCGCAGGAGGTTCTTGTAGTCCTCGCGAATATCTGCGCTCTCCTCCTGCAACGCCTTCACTTTACGACAAGCGTGCAATACCGTCGTATGGTCGCGCCCACCAAAGGCATCACCAATTTCCGGCAGGCTGTGATTGGTCAACTCCTTGGCCAGCGCCATGGCCACCTGCCGAGGGCGCGCCACTGAACGAGAGCGTCGCTTGGAGAGCAGGTCCGCCACCTTGATCTTGTAATACTCAGCCACCGTGCGCTGAATATTATCCACCCCCACCTGCTTGTCTTGAAGGGCCAACAGGTCTTTCAACGACTCACGGATGAAGTCCTGGGTGATCGGCTTGCCCATGAAGTGGGAGTCGGCAATGACCTTTTTGAGCGCACCTTCCAGCTCCCTCACGTTGGAACGTATTTTCTGAGCGATGAAGAAGGCTGCATCATGCGGTAACTCGACCTTGGCCTGGTCGGCTTTCTTCATCAGGATCGCGACCCGCGTCTCCAGCTCAGGCGGCTCGATGGCTACCGTCAAGCCCCAACCGAACCGCGACTTCAAACGTTCTTCGACGCCACTGATCTCTTTGGGGTAGCGATCCGAGGTCAGGATCATCTGCTGGCCACCTTCCAACAGGGCGTTGAAGGTATGGAAAAACTCCTCCTGGGAGCGCTCCTTGCCAGCAAAGAATTGAATATCATCGATCAACAAGGCGTCGACACTGCGATAAAAACGCTTGAAGTCATTGATGGCGTTGAGCTGAAGCGCCTTCACCATATCCGCCACGAAGCGCTCGGAGTGCAGATACACCACTCGGGCGTTTTCCCGCCTACCTGCCAGGGCATTGCCCACGGCATGCATCAAGTGGGTTTTACCCAGGCCTACCCCGCCGTAGAGGAACAGCGGGTTATAGGCCCCACCCGGATTTTCGGATACCTGCCGAGAGGCCGCACGCGCCAACTGGTTCGATTTACCTTCCACGAAGGTATCAAAGGTGAAGTTGGGATTCAGGCCGCTGCTGTGCTTCAGGCTACCTTCTACCTGTACCTGGCGCTCGTTGCCGCGTCGGCCGGCGCCCGACTCTTCGCGCAACTGCTCGATTTCACGCTCATCGCCCACTTCACCGCGGGGCGGAGTATGGACGGCGGGAGCAGGCGCCTGAGCAGGCGATGCGGAGACGGGATTACCCAGCTCTCTAGGCTGTGGCGCAGGTGCCGAGGTGCGACGACTACCCACGGTCAAGCTGACCTTGGGAGGTTTGGAAGGAGCAAGCTCGCGCATCAGTTCACTGATTCGCTTCGCATATTTATCGCTCACCCAATCGCGCACAAAGCGGTTCGGCGCCAACAAGCGAAGCTCGTTGGACTCTCCTTCTTCTGCCTGCAGTGGACGTATCCAGGTATT
Organism: Halomonas sp. KM007; assembly: GCF_050709225.1. Lineage (NCBI taxonomy): Bacteria > Pseudomonadati > Pseudomonadota > Gammaproteobacteria > Oceanospirillales > Halomonadaceae > Halomonas > Halomonas sp. KM007. The sequence continues at coordinate 1,819,497 of NZ_CP136131.1, forward strand.
GAACTGTTGCGAATTCAGTTCGTCCTGCAGGTAGTCCAGGCACTGTTGCCAAAGCGCGAGTGACACTCATCTCACCATCGGTTGAAAACGGCCGACCATTGTAGCGCCCAACGAAACGGTTATCCACACGCACTCGGGGCTCTTTTCCGCCTGTGGACAAATGACCATGAGAGCTTAGGAAAAACAGCGGACGGCATGGGTACAAAACCGCAAATTGCTGAGTTGTGCTGCGTTAATCACACATAAATCACAGCTTTTACGCTGCTTCACAGCCAGTTACCCACAGATTTTTTATTATTTTAAGGTTTTGATAAAAATAGGGATAAATGAGTTATCCACAATTAGTATCCCCACTATTAATAACAACAGGTTTAAGTAAACCCATTAGTAATAGTAGTGTCATTGACGTTCGTCAGACTGACAGGGCATCGTGGGCCGCCATTGCCCTTTTCACGCTTTTCATGCAAGGAAAAATTGCACCGAGGCCAGGAAGTCTCTACAATTTCCGGTCTTGAATTGAAACTCCCCGGCTGGTTCCTCACTGGACCGGGTCATCTGGAATTCAATTTCCGTCCTAAACCACGTGGGAATAACGAGTTATGAAACGCACTTTTCAACCCAGCGTTCTCAAGCGCAAGCGCGCGCATGGCTTCCGTGCTCGTATGGCAACCAAGAACGGCCGTGCCGTCATCGCACGCCGCCGTGCCAAAGGCCGCAAGCGTCTGAGCGCCTGATCTCGGATTGCGTGTGTCGCCTCAAGGCTTTCCCCGGTGCTTGCGATTGCTGAACGCTGGGGATTTCAGTCACGTGTTCGAACAAGCCGACTTGAAAGTCCATGGCAAGGGCATGATGGCGCTAGCGCGCTTGAATACTCTGGGGCACCCCCGCATTGGCCTGATAGTCAGCAAGAAAAATGTGAAGCTTGCTGTGGAACGTAACCGCTTCAAGCGCCTGGTTAGAGAATCCGTTCGCCTTCGTCAGGATCGCTTGCCCGCTGTGGATATCGTGATCATGGCCAAGCGAGGCGTTCAGGAGATCGACAACGAGACGCTGACTCGCCAATTGCATGGCATGTGGAAACGACTCCAGCGCGAGGCTCCGGCGGTATCGACATCTCCGCCATCACATGGCCTGACACGTGACACTTGACGACACACCTCGCCGCTCGACCTCGGCCTGCCGCTTGGCAGGCTTTCGTGTGTCATGGGCCGAGCAAATGACACTGCGCCATTAGCATGTTCACCACCCATCGGGCAGAACCCTCATGGACGTAAAACGACTTTTATTACTGATTCCACTGGCAGTGCTTGCCTACCTACTGGTTGTACAGTGGAATCAGGATTACGGGCAGACCAGCTACGACTCCACTCCCGAAATGACCCAGACAAGCAATGGGGCACCTGCGAGTGAAGGCGGCAGCGACGATCTTTCCGTTCCCAGTACTTCCGCACCTCAGGCCGCCATCGATGAAGGCATGAGCGACTCGCCAAGTTCGACCGCCAGTCGTGACTTCATCGCCGTCACTACCGATGTGCTGGACGTACGCATCGACCCCTTTGGTGGGGATATCGTGTATGCCGCTCTGCCACAGCACAAGCTGACGCTGGACTCTGAACGCAACTACGTGTTGCTGTCGGATAACGCCACGCGCAGCTACGTAGCACGCTCTGGCCTGCAGCTGGATGGCCAGGCAAGCCGCATCACGTTTACGCCTGAAAACACCGAATACCGCCTGGGCAACGACGAGCAAGAGCTCACCGTCGACCTGACGGCAGAAGTCAACGGCGTTGACGTGATCAAGCGCCTGACCTTCGAGCGCGGCAGCTATGCGGTCAATGTCAGCTATTACCTGGCCAACAACACTGATGAACCGGTCAGTGCCCGTTTCATTGGCCAACTGGCTCGCGATAACAGCCCGGACCCCTCCAGTGGCGTCGCCATGGGCATGAGCTCTTATCTGGGCGCTGCCTACTCGTCACCCGATAACCGCTACGAAAAAGTCGATTTCGATGATATCCAGCGCGGTCGGTTCGAGAACCGTGAAGCCCAAGGTGGCTGGGTAGCCATCATTCAGCACTACTTCGTCTCTGCCTGGGCACCTGCTCAGAATCAGCAGAACCTGTACTACGCGACCACCGACTCCAGCAACCGCAACGTTGCCGCCTTTGCAGGGCCAGTGACCAGCATAGCCGCCCAAGGCGAAGCGACGCTGGGGGCTACCCTTTACATGGGTCCCAAGGTCCAGGAGTACCTGGAGCAGGTGGCACCGAACCTGCGCCTGACCGTGGACTATGGTTGGCTGTGGTTCATTGCCAACCCGCTGTTCTGGCTGCTCGACAAGATTCATGACCTGGTCGGCAACTGGGGCTGGTCCATCGTTCTGCTGACCGTGCTGGTCAAGCTCGCGCTATTCCCGCTTTCAGCCAAGGCCTATAAGTCCATGGCTCGGATGCGCAAGCTCGGGCCGGAGATGCAGCGTCTCAAAGAGCTTTATGGCGATGATCGCCAGAAAATGTCTCAAGAGATGATGAAGTTCTACCAGAAAGAGAAGATCAACCCGCTGGGTGGCTGCTTGCCGATCCTCATCCAGATGCCGGTCTTCATCGCGCTGTACTGGATGCTGCTGGAATCCGTTGAACTTCGCCATGCGCCGTTCATGCTGTGGATCCAGGATCTGTCGGTGAAAGATCCGTACTTCATTCTGCCCATCCTGATGGGGGTATCGATGTACGTTCAGCAGCTGCTCAACCCGACGCCTCCGGATCCCATGCAGGCCAAGATCATGAAGATGCTGCCCATTATCTTCACGTTCTTCTTCCTGTGGTTCCCGGCGGGTCTGGTCATCTACTGGGTGGTGAACAACATCATCTCGGTAGCCCAGCAGTACGTGATTACCCGCAGTATCGAGAAAGACCCCAACGTGGGTAAAGGGATGCGCACCAAGTAGCCTCTCATCCCGCCCTTTACCAGACCCCCGCTAAAGCGGGGGTCTGGCGTTTCAGGCCTGCCCTTTTCTTCCGCTGCATACACGATACACTCTCTTTTTTGATCTCCGGGACGCGTTATGGCTGAACGACTCTATACCCAAGACACGATTACCGCCCTGGCCACCCCCCCAGGGCGCGGCGGCGTGGGCATCATCCGCGTATCCGGCCCGGAAAGCCGCCATATCGCTCAGGCCATACTGGGGCAATGCCCTCCCCCGCGTCATGCCTATTACGGCCCCTTCAGTGGTGCTCAAGGCATTATCGACGAAGGGATTGCGCTGCTGTTTACCGGGCCTAACTCCTTTACCGGGGAGGACGTGCTGGAGCTGCAGGGGCACGGTGGCCCCGTGATCATGGATATGCTGCTGGAGCGCTGCCTCGCGCTGGGCGCCCGCCTGGCTCGGCCTGGCGAGTTCTCCGAACGCGCGTTCTTGAATGACAAGCTGGACCTGGCCCAGGCCGAAGCGATTGCCGACCTGATCGATGCCAGCTCACGCTCGGCTGCCGAAAATGCCCTTCGCTCGCTGCAAGGCGAGTTTTCACAGCGCGTTTCTGGGCTGGTTCAGCAGTTGATCGAACTGCGTGTCTATGTTGAGGCCGCCATCGACTTCCCCGAAGAAGAGATCGACTTTCTTGCCGATGGCCACGTGGCAACGCATCTTGAGCAGGTGCAGCAGGCGCTGATGCGTGTGCGCCAGGCCGCAGGCCAAGGCGCCTTGCTGCGTGAAGGCATGAGCGTGGTGATTGCAGGGCGCCCCAATGCGGGCAAGTCCAGCCTGCTCAATGCGCTGACCGAGCAGGACACGGCCATCGTCACGGACATTGCCGGCACTACCCGTGACGTACTGCGTGAATACATCCACTTGGACGGCATGCCACTGCACATTATCGACACCGCTGGCCTGCGCGATACGCCGGACGCGGTAGAAAAAATTGGCGTTGCCCGGGCCTGGGAAGAGATCGAGAAAGCCGATCGCGTGCTGCTGCTGGTCGATGCCTCGCTTACCCAGGCAACGGACCCCATGGCCATCTGGCCCGAGTTCGTGGCCCGCCTGCCAGACCGACAGCGCTTGACCCTGGTGCGCAACAAGATCGACAGCAGCGCCGAAGCGCCAGGGCTCGAAACACCTGAGTTACCCACAAGCACTCCCATCGTCAGGCTGTCGGCCAAAACGGGAGCGGGTGTGGATAACTTGAAAGCCCATTTGAAAGAGGTGATGGGCTTTTCCGCCACTACCGAAGGACGTTTCTCGGCGCGCCGCCGTCATCTGGACGCTCTGGACCGTGCCATGGCCGCGTTGGAAGCAGGGCGCACTCAGTTGGAAGGCTACGGAGCAGGCGAACTATTGGCCGAAGATCTTCGCGATGCCCAGCAGGCACTGGGAGAGATTACCGGCGAGTTCAGTGCCGACGATCTGCTGGGAGAGATATTCGGGAGCTTCTGCATCGGGAAGTGAAACGGTGCGTATTCCGGCGAACGTGACCACCCGTTGCGGCAATAGCCCCGATAGTGACCGATTTGCTCACTCCTCTCTCGCTGGCTCTGGTTTTGTAAGCTAACCGGTCACGATAGGTCAACTTCTACCGCTTGCGGGGCGGCTTTTTTGCACATCGATTTTCCTCTGAGTATCAGGCGGTGGGTGCTGTGTAGTAGCCGGTCCAGGATGGCATCGGCCAGCGGCGCGGCGCCGATGTAGTCGTGCCAGTGCTCAATGGGCAGTTGGCTGGGTCATTACATATCGGAGCAGGCTTGCGTAGATGCCGGCACTAATGACACGTCAGTACAGGCTTACGCATTCCGTAACTCTTCAAACTTACTCCGAGGCAGCCACTCAATTGCCAGATCACGGCCGCAAACTTTTACAACGCCCTGGCTAGCGTTCGGTTTATCGTGTTCGGCGCGATACACCAGCAAGGTGTCCAGCAGCTCCATCAAATGCATTTTGAAGCCGGAATCCTTCAATGAATCGTGATCAGCCTCCTCGAATCGCCAACGAGCATGATCGAGACGGTTATCATCGGAATCACTCAGAAAAAACACCTCCCCTTCTGCTCGATTATCTGCCAGGTACTGTTCCGCCAGTTGGTTGAGTCGGGTTTGATCGAAGTTAGCGTCGTAGCTCATATCTCGTTTCCTTCTGATACGGTCGTGCCGTCAGCACAACCCAAGATTGTTAAAAGTTGGTTCAGAATTCGTCGTTGTGGGCTGTTAGAAAAGTCAGCAAGGTGAATAATACCCTGATACTCAAGGGGTTCGGCGTATGTCATAACCCGAGGAAATATCTTGCTTTTCAGTGCAGCAGGCTCTGAAAGCTTCAGAGTCGGCATCAGGCCCTCTATAGAGCGATCAGCATGCTCTGTCAGCAGGCAGCCCACATGGAGCATCTTGGAGCCGTAAAACAGCATAAGAACCGCCTGTTTGGCCCATGGCCCGGTCTCCAGTCGATAGAAAGCGCCACGGTTACGCGTCCCATTACCCGCTCGGAAAAAATTAAATCTAGGCGCGTACAGGAGGCCGGAAGCATCTTTTTGAAAAGCGGTATGGACGAAGGGCCTCAGCAACTCTACGTTTTCCGGCCCAATCCTGGTCATGTCACCTTTACTGACAAACGGCTCGAATAGCTCTTCGAGATTGCTTGTTAATGCTTGTTCAAGCCAACTTGCGTGTATGGCAGGTAATTCTCTGGTCAACTGGATTGCCTGCTCGTGGTGTCGCTTTCCCTCGGCAATGCCTTCTTCGAGAATGTCTTTTAGCGTTTTCACCTTGCTCACATACTCCTTCGTTGCCCGTTCTACCACTGCCTGATAATCCCGCAACGCCCAAGCGATGTGAGATTGCCGGTCGACAGCGTTGACGCATGACTCAAGCCAAGTATGAATACTGTCTTGTTGGGTATTTTTCCGGTAACTGAGATTTTGATAGTGAGCGACCGGTTGGCTGCTGGTGTTGAGCAAACGGGATGTCCGGTGACAAACCGTTAACCCACCCAAACCAAAGGCAGAGGGGGCCTGTCGATTTTTAGTCAGGTAAATAAACAGCGTCTCGTCTGCCTGTGCCGGATCCGTGGCATTAATCACCTCAAGGTAACGCGCAACCTGCCGGGGCTGGTCCTGCGCATTGAGTTTGTTTTCGACAACGATCTGACGTTTACCATCAGTTATCCACAGGTCAATCTGATCTCCCTGGCCATCCGGACAATGTTCTTTCAGCACGGTTACACATGTCGGATCCAGCCAATCCTGTCGTCCGATAGCCTCCAGGAAGAGTTCAAGAAATCGCGTTCCCTGATAATGCTTCCCCTTCGGATTCAGCAGAGCATAGATAAACCGGGTATGAAGCCGGACTTCATCATTGACGGACAGAACCGAGCTGAGCAAATTGAAGTCATTCAATCCCTTTCGTTTTTGTTCTGCTTGTTCCTCGTCAAACGCTTCCAGCGCAGCGAAGAGTTCTTCCCATGATTCCATTTCGCCTGCCTTATCCCGTCTCAACGCTGGTTTTGACCTGGTTATACACAGCCCGCATCAGGTACTGAGAAGCGATGTTGCGGAAAGACGTATCGTTCATCAGGCGTATGAAAATGTCTTCGTTGCCGTCCATGCGCTCTACAAACAAGTTCTCAAGCTGCTTGTTAAATACCGGTTCGAAGTTCTCTAGGCTGTTAGCCATGACGGCCTGGCGTAGCTGTTCGTTGGCAACGGCGGTTTCCTTCACCTGATCGAAGAACAGCTGATCCGCCGGGGTAAATTCAGTACCAAATCGCTCATTGAGCTTGTCGACCAGTGTCGATAACTGCACCTCTTCCTCTGCCTGGCCGGTGCCGACCTCTGTCGGGCCATACAAGGCTTCCGGCTCGCCTACTTTCAGGTCGATGGCGCCTTCACTGATTTTCTGGAGCCGGTAGTATTTCAGCTCTACCTCGTCATCAACCTGCACCGTGCGCGTATCGGTGGTAACTGTCAAGGTATCTGTCGCCCTGTTTGATTTTTATGCAGCTATTTTCTCTACCTCCCTAACTACTCGGCGCTCTGGGTTTAGCGATACTAATCCCGGCTTATTCATGAGGCAGGCCTGAAAACGAAGATAGCGGATGGTATTCTCTATAAAAATCAGTGCATTCCGCTAAGAATCTGATTCAAGAGGACCATCCGCTATGGGTGAAAGCATATCTCCCTGGATTCCGACCTGCAACGGATCTATACGCGTTGAGCTCGACGGCCAACGCACCACCAGCGACAGCGGCGTGATCGAGGTGCTGGAGGATAACTTGGTCGATAGACTCAACCCACTACGTATCCGTCACTCCCTGGCCAGTCAGCTGCGAACGCTGGTGCTGCAGCGTGCGATGGGCTGGATCGATCTCAGCGATACCGACACGCTGCGCCGTGACCCGCTTTGGCAGTTGGCCTGCAGCGATGCGCGCGGCATGACGCCATTGGCTCAAGATCGGCCCTCTCAAGCCACATTATCGCGGCTGCTGGCGTGTCTCGGGCGTAGCGACAACACCGATGCCGTACACGAAGGCCTGCTGCGGGAGGGCAATGCCGGCCCAGCCGAGGATGCCGACACCTGGATCCCTCATCTAGTACGGCGACTCAACGAGAGCACCGGTGCCCAGGTGCGAGTGCGCATCGACGCTGGCTTCACTGACAATGCGACATTGGAGGCCTTGGAAGAGCGCGACATCGAGTACCTGGGTCGGCTGCGTAGCCATACAGGTCTGCAGAAGCTGGCAGCGCCCTATCTCAAGCGACCGAGTGGCCGACCACCTGAGCAGCCTCGTGAATGGTGCCATGACCTGGCGTACCAAGCCGGCACCTGGCCGACGCCAAGGCGCGTGGTACTGGTGGTCCAAGAACGTCCCGATGACCTACTGCTGCATGCCTTCTTCCTGGTCACCAACCTCGGCAAGTTCGACTGGCCGCCGGAGAAGGTCCTGGCGCTCTACCGCAAGCGCGGCAGCGCCGAGGCGCACATGGGCGAAGTGAAGTCAGCGCTCGACGTGCACCTCTCGTCGACCGATCGCGGCGCCTCCACCGTTCAAGAGGTGATGGCCCGCAACGAAGTGAGCCTGCTACTGAGTCTCTACGCCTACCAGGTCTTGCATGGACTGCGCTGCCTCCTGGAGCGGCAAACCCACCAAGGCTGGAGCCTGAGCCGGATGCGCGAGCAAGTGCTCAAGATCGCGTCCACTATCTCGCTACACGCCCGGCGCATCACTGTTCACCTTGGCGATGCCGCTGACAAATGGTGGCCCACCTTGCTTAAGGGGCTACCGAAGCTGACCGCACTGAGCTGATACACGGTTGATATCACAACCGATCCAAGCGCAAGGCGGCCATCACGATGGCTGGCGATCACGGCTGCCCTGATGGCCGGAATCGATTACTGAAGGTTATATAGCAACAAAGAAACCGTACTATTTGGGTATATATCGGCAGGTACTCACACCGCAAATACGGCTGCTGGGAGTCGGTGCCAGCAACCTGGGGCTTCGCGATGCTCAATCAGCATACTCATGAATAAGGCGGGGTTATCCGTTTCGAGGAGCTTTTTCGGGGCACCATCGACACCGCCAGCGTTTATCCGCGGGAAGTGCTCAAAGCCACGCTGGCCTACAACGCCGCTGCCGTCATTTTGGTTCATAACCATCCCAGTGGTGACCCGGAACCCAGCGATTCAGATAGGCGAATCACAGAGCGCCTGAAGGAAGCCTTAGAGCTAATGGATATCTAGGTGATTGATCACGTAGTGGTGGCGAGCGAAGGGTGCCAGTCATTTGCGGAGTTGGGGTATTTGTAGTGATACGGGAGGTAAAGCAAGAGCTGCCCAATGTGGTAGCTCTCAAAAAAGCTTCTTTTTTTGGCTGAAACAGATGCTATTGGTATCAAGGCTCTTGAGTATAAAGTGCGTTAATTGTTTAACGATGTATGACAGTCATGAAGCCCCTAGCACTCTAGAGAGCACTAGGGGCTAGTCCGTTAAAGGGCCTTCACTAACTCGCCATAATCTCCGTCCACGCGCAAGACAATGGTCACATCGTTGTCATTGCGGTTACGGAAGAACCAGCCATGATTGCCAGTGAAAGCGGCTTCTAGCTCCCCCTCATCCTCGGGTACGCCACGTCCTTTCTCGTAGCTGATGGAATTTCCATTGCCATCACCGTGCGTATCAAAGTTGACAGGGCCACCTTCTGATGCCCAAGCAAAGGTAGCAACCGCCCCTTCTTGCATGGTGAGTTTGTACTCCGTGCCTTGCCCTGGCGTCAGGGTAAAGCTCACCTCATCACGCCATGGGGACGCTTCTTCCGCTTGTGTCGCCTGGGAAGCGGCTTCCTCGGAAGCCAATGCCTCCGCTAGCGCGACGCTGGCGTCGGTCATCATCCTTTCAGATTCAGCGGGCGAAGGTGCGACTGGATCACTCGCTGGGGCTGAATTGGCTGTTTGGGGAGCCATCTCTGCCTGTGACGTGGCGGTCTGAGAACCAGCATCGCTTGCCGTCGCAGGCTGGCTATCGCTACTCGCCTCTTGAGATGCCGAGGGTTGAGACGCCTGTTGGGCCATGGCTTGATCGTTGGCCTGGTCAAGCTCGGCTTCCTCAGCCAACTGGGTCTTGATTTCCCCCATCTCAGTCAGCCCCAACAAGCGCCCAGCACCGGTGGGGTCAATGGCATACTCGGCAGGCAGCACGACGGTGATCAGCAAAGCGACGGCAATAACGGCGGCCATCAGCGTAGAGCGAAGTAACTTACCCGTTGACGGTAGTTCGGCACGGGTTGGAAGGTCAGTGTTATACATTAGGGACTCCCTCAATTAGGCAATGAAATAGCCGGTCAGTTGATAACCCACCAGCATAAAACCAGCACACATCATGGCGACGTTGGCGGTATACGCGTGGCGTAAGAAGCCGGTCGTGCGTCGCCAGAAGCCCATCACAATGAGAATGGCGCTCAATGCCAGTAGCTGGCCGATCTCTACGCCTACGTTGAATGCCAGGAGGTTAGGGACGAGACCATCAGGCGAGATATCGTATTCAATGATCTTGCTCGACAGGCCAAAGCCGTGAAACAGACCGAACACCAAGGTGGCGACCTTGGTGTTGGGCTGAAAGCCGAACCAGCGCTGATACGCCCCGATGTTATCGAGCGCCTTGTAGACAACGGAGAGTCCGATGATGGCGTCAATTAGGTAGCTATTGATGCCGATATTGAAGTACACCCCTAACAGCATCGTCGTCGAGTGACCGATGGCAAAGAGGCTGACGTAAATGGCGATATGCTGCATTCGGTAGAGGAAAAAGATGACCCCTAGCAAAAACAGGATGTGGTCATACCCCGTTACCATGTGCTTGGCACCGAGATACATAAACGAGATCAAATGAACACCATAGATCTCTTGGATATAGCCCTTGTCACCCTCAGCCACCGCGTGAGCAAGCGCTTCGCCACTGGCTCCCAGTAGCATTAACAGCAGGGTTAGAAAGGCTAAGGCGTGGCGTCGGGCCATCATAGGCAAGCCGAGCGCACCCCTTACTTGGGATGGAAACATGTAACCTCCACGGGTCTGACATTAGTATTGGCCACCCGAAGGATGGCCCCAGTTATCAAGCGACAACTGGCCGTGGTGGTCGCTCCAATCGGTAGGCGCGACGCAGGGGTAAACCGCGCCGTTCGCCTAGCCGCAGGGCATGACGGACGTTCGGAGCGATGACAAGGCCCGCCCCCAAGCGATCCGCTTGTTCGTGGAAGTGACTGCCGCTCTCATGAGAGAGATGTCGACCGTCATCGTGCTTATGCCCATGGGCATGCCCATGGCCCTTCTGCACACTCTCTTGGTGAGATGACTCAACGCCAATCATGCTCATTGCGCCATGCGCACTCGCTTCGCCCACACTGGAAAGCACCAGGCTAGGCAAAAACAGCAGCAGTAGGCTCAGATAGCCAAGGCGGTGGCGCAGCCGATGGAGCATTTAAATCAACCAGGACAAAAATTGACGATAAAAAAGGTAAATAACAGTTTACTTACGCGGTAGCGCCGCATAGCGGCAATAGATTACCATCCCCTCCAGGGGGATAGGAATAGAATAAGGGAAAGAAAATGACAATACATACTCACCAGTCACATCCTGACATCATCAAGCGCTTGAACCGGGCTCGGGGGCACCTTTCGAGCGTGACGCAGATGATAGAGGATGGTCGCCACTGTCTGGACATTGCCCAGCAGCTCCATGCGGTTGAGAAGGCTATTCAACAGGCCAAACGTGCCTTGGTTTTAGATCATATCGATCACTGCCTAGAGGATGCCTTGGGCTCTCAGGATCAAACGCAGCGGGAGCGGGCTGAAGAGTTCAAGGCCATTGCCCGCTACCTGTAAATGCATCTAAGCTCCCCTCACGTGAGGAACGCTCTATGCTCGATGTACTCGCCCATCGCGTCTATCGCCATCTCTTTTTTGCTCAGGTCATTGCACTGATTGGTACCGGTCTGACCACGGTTGCTCTGGCATTACTGGCTCATCACCTTGCTGAGGGTCAGGCGGGGGTCGTGCTCGGCACCGCGCTGGCGATCAAGATGGTCGCTTACGTGGGCATTGCCCCACTGGTCGGCGCCTATGCCTCACGCCTGCCTCGGCGCACCTTGTTGGTTAGCCTGGACGTGCTGCGTGCGGCCGTGGTCTGCACGCTGCCGTTTGTTACCGAGGTGTGGCAGATCTATGTGCTGATCTTTCTGCTCAATGCTTGTTCAGCAGGCTTTACACCCGTTTTCCAGGCGACGATCCCTGACATTCTCGAAGACGAAGAGCAATACACGCGAGCATTATCCCTGTCGCGCCTCGCCTATGACTTAGAAAACCTTCTTAGCCCGATGGCGGCGGCGGCATTGCTGATGGTGATGGGTTTTGATGTCCTGTTCGTACTCAACGCATTGGCCTTCTTTATTTCTGCCGCCCTGGTGATATCGGTGACCCTGCCTGCGCCTCTTGCCCTAGAGGATGTTCCCGGCGTTTGGCGTCGCGTTACCCATGGCACGCGAATTTACCTAAAGACGCCCCGGCTGCGCGGGCTGCTGGCGTTGAGCCTGGCGGTATCAGCCGCCGGGGCCATGCAGATCGTCAACACGGTAGTGCTCGTGCGCTCGGTGTTGGGTTTGGGCGAGAAAGAGGTAGCCCTGGCCTTTGCCACCGCAGGCGGGGGCTCCATGCTAGTGGCCTTACTGTTGCCCAAGGTGCTGGATCGGGTGTCCGAACGGCCGGTCATGCTGCTGGGTGGCGTTATGATGGCTCTCAGCCTCTACCTGGGCTGGCTAGGCCCATCGTTTGCGGGGCTTGTCGGGCTATGGTTACTGCTGGGCGCAGGGGCCTCATTGGTCATGACCCCCACCGGGCGCCTGCTCAAGCGCTCATGCCAGCCCGAGGATCGTCCAGCGCTGTTTGCTGCCCAGTTTTCGTTGTCACACAGCTGTTGGCTGGTCACCTATCCGCTGGCAGGCTGGCTGGGGGTGAACCTTGGGCTGAAGGGGACGTTTGCTTTGCTGGGAACGGTGGCCCTGGCGGCAACGGCGCTCACAGCTCTTATCTGGCATAGACGTGACCCGATGATTGTTGAGCACGAGCACATCCCCATAAGCCATACCCACCGGCACTACCACGATGAACATCATCAGCACGAGCATGAAGGGTGGGAGGGGCCGGAACCTCATCGCCATTTCCACCATCATTCCCCAGGCTCGCATCGACATGTATTTGTCATTGATAACCACCATACGCGATGGCCATCATGATCTGATAAAGCTGGCGGAGGGATATTGCCCTCAAGTGGGCTCTAGCAAGCTTGACAGTGTGAGGTAATTAGAAGCTAACCAGGGAGGCTAGAACGCCGAGTAACGCACAGCCAAACAGCACCTTGAGCATGCCAACCTTGAAATGAAAAATCGCGATCATGGCGCCTGCCGCCAGTAACAACGCCAGTAAATCGAGGGACGCTAAGTTCGGCGCTAAAAGTCGCGCTCCCATCACGTGCCTTTCGCCTACGTCAGCGAAGATAACGTGAAGTCCAAACCAAATGGCTAAGTTGAGGATAACCCCGACGACCGCAGCGGTAATGGCGGACAGCGCCGCGCTGAGGGCGCGGTTGTCACGTAAACGCTCCACATAGGGAGCCCCTAAAAATATCCAAAGAAAACAAGGTACGAACGTTACCCACGTGGTCAGCAATGCGGCGAGCGTTGCGGCCAACATAGGATCAAGGCCTGTGGCCTCACGATAAGCGCCCATAAACCCAACAAACTGCACGACTTGAATTAACGGGCCCGGTGTCGTCTCCGCCATGCCCAGGCCATCCAGCATCTCGCCCGGTGCCAACCATCCATAATTTTGCACCGCCTCTTGAGTGACGTAACCCAGCACCGCATAGGCACCGCCAAAGGTCACCACCGCCATCTTACTGAAGAAGAAAGCAATCTGACTGAACACATTCTCGCTGCCGAATAGGGCCAATAGCAGCACTACCGGTGTTAGCCACAATAGGAGTAACGTGCCTGACATACGTAGCGACCACTGGCGATTGGGGCGTGCATGGGCAGGCAGCCCTTCGCCCAGTAGGGAGTCTCGGTCGCTAAGCACTGACTCGTCGGCATTTCCATGGCCACCTCCTACCTGAAAGGCCGTCATGCCACGTTTCCCTCCCCAATACCCCAGAAGGGCCGCGCCTAGAATAATCAGCGGAAACGCTACCTCAAAAAAGAAGATGGCGACAAACGCGGCAGCGGCGATGCCAAGCATTATCTGATTTTTCAGTGCCCTTTTACCTATACGGACGACAGCGTTAAGCACCACGGCTAGAACCGCCGCTTTTAGGCCAAAGAAGAGCCCTTCAACGGCTCCCACATTGCCCAAGGCGGCATACAGGTAGCTCAGGGCCAGAATGGCGATGAAACCAGGTAGCACAAAGAGGCTGCCCGCGACCAAGCCACCTTTGGTACGATGCATCAGCCAACCGATATAGATAGCCAACTGTTGCGCTTCTGGCCCCGGCAGCATCATGCAGTAGTTAAGCGCGTGCAGAAAACGGCGCTCGCCAATCCATTTTTTTTCTTCAACGAGTATGCGATGCATCACCGCTATCTGACCGGCGGGGCCGCCGAAGCTTAATAGTGCGATTCGTAACCAGACCCTAACGGCCTCACGGAACGGTACTTGATGGGGCGACTCAATGATGGGCGGCATGGCACACTCTTTAACGATGTCAGGGGTGTTATTTTGTAGAATGTATAACAATAGGGTTATACATACAACGAAAGAGGCGGTATGACAGATAACGTACAGCACTGGTTAATCCTGATCATGCGCCTCAGTGGGCGGGCGGGCACACCCCGTATGAGGGTCTGGCGGGCACTTCGTAGTTTAGGTGCCGTGGTACTCAGAGATGGTGTCTACTTACTGCCTGCTAGCCCCTCGCGAAGGGAAGCGCTGGAGTTACAAGTCGGCGCTATTCGGGAGCTGGGAGGTAACGCGCTGCTGATCGAGATAGAAGAATCTGCCATAGATAGCGTCGATGTGTTGCCTTCGCTCTTTGATCGAACGCCAGATTTTCAAGCCTTACGAGCGGCAGTGGTTGACTGGCAGCAGGCTTGCCCTCAGTTGGAGGAGCGAGAAGCGCAGCGTCAATTGACCCAGTTGCAGCGACGTTTACAAGGCATTGTGGAGATCGATTTTTATCCAGGGTCAGAAAGCAAGCGCGCCGTTATGGCCTTGGCAGATGCGGAGACCGTCTTTAATCGTTGCTTTGTGCCAGACGAGCCCCAGCCGATCCAAGCCGAGATCCCACGGCTTGATCACTCTGCATTTCGCGGGAGATGGTGGGCCACGCGCCGTCGCCCTTGGGTGGATAGGCTGGCATCGGCTTGGTTGATCAAGCGCTTTATTGATCCCGAGGCTCGCTTCGTGTGGCTTGAGCATCCGAGCCAGTGTCCGACAGACGCGCTGGGGTTTGATTTTGATGGAGCTCATTTCACCCATGTTGATGACAAGGTCACGTTTGAAGTGCTGCTCGCGAGTTTTAGCCTTGAGACACAGGCAGGCTTGAGCAGGATTGCGGAGCTAGTCCACTACTTGGATGTGGGGGGCACCCCTGTGCCGGAGGCCGTAGGGTTAAAACTCATGCTGGCCGGGGCTAAAGAGCGTTGTGACGACGATGATGCCCTACTACAACATACAGATATGTTGTTTGATGACCTTTACCAGGCGTATTTGGCGGGAGACCCAAACGGGGAGTGAGCAATGCGCTAATAGTGAAAAGGCCGGGTTTACCCCAGCCTTTTGCTAGCGACCCTCGTGGCTCGAAATAAGGGTTCAGTCGGCCCGCGGACGTTCTAAATATTTCCAGCAATGGCACGAGGAGAAAGAAAGGTAGTTTAGGTTGCTAGCGTATTTCGCATTCCTTGAACGGCATAATTAGCCGCCAAGCAGCATGTGTCATGTATTCAGATGGAGTACGACAGGTGCCAGCTCCTTTCTAACCAGGCTATCAGAAGCCGAGGAATTTCGAGTTTGCGGCTGCGGCGTGAAAATGTGCTTGCACTGTTTTGACAAGAAAATTGACAGGCGACGATGTCTGGAGCAGTGATTCGTCAAACTAAAGCTGGCATTAAATACTGTCACGCCAATTAGTGCGGAAGTCCAGTGAGCGTAATAGCGCATAAACGGTACAACAACGGACTCCCATATCATCGCACACATCCGGAACTTTACGGTTCTTGCGACGTGCCGAGGGTTTAGGAATCTCATTGGATACCACAATCCTGTTGACTGGATCCCGAAGACCGTAAGCGATTAAAAATGGATCCTTCCCAACCTTCTCAAGTTCTATCTCATCGAGGTCTGATCCATATCCTTCGTCTAGCACTCTGTTCAATAGGTCCACATCAAATTCTTCTTGTAAAACAAGGAGGTCGCGTATCTCTCGGCTTTTAGCCAAGTTTGCATGCTGTGCCTTTGTGCCGCCTTTTATCTCATCAATTGTCTCAAGCGGCATACAGATAGAACCATCGCCAGCATGAAACTCAAGCCAGCGCCAAAATTCTGGCACTCTCTCCATATGGTAGTAATAATCGTGGGCGTGAATGATGATATTAGCGTCGAGAAGAAACAGCTTTTTTTGTTTGTCAGGCATTAAAATCCTACCATTTCAGCGACATTACCTGGGTTAACTCCCAGAACACGACCCGCCTTGGTTTCAGTTAGAACGCCATCCTGTAGCGAACGACGAACAAGGCTGATAAGAGCGCCTCCTGCACGATGGCGCTGCGTATTGTAGAAATTTCCACTTGAGCCAGACTCGCTTTCCTTTGATTTGGCCTTACTGTTCAGCCACAACTCACGAAGCTCAGTGCTAGCCCTTTCCCATTGAGCTTGGTTGAGCAGATTGCTACGAAACAGCCGGTACGCTACCAGTGAAGCGCTAACATTGAGGTCTCCTGCCTCCCGCTGCAGCGCTATGACGAAGGTCTCTTCCGACTGCATGGCAGCTTCATAGACCTCGCTCACCTCATCTGCTGAAATCAGGATGTGGCTCGCGACATCGTTGCAGTAACGCTCAATTTTGTGTTCGTGCGTCTGGGCGCTGATGCCAGTTTTCCCCAGCCACAGGTGTACCACTTCATGAAGCAGAGTGAAGCACCAGGCTGATTTCGAGTCGTTCTGATTGATTACTACAAAGGGTGCAATAGGATCAGAGAGAGCGAAGCCGCGAAAGGCCTCGGTATTGATTGAAGAATGATTACTGCCCAAGTCTCCAATGAGCAACACATAAATCCCTTTGATCTCGATTTTTTCTCGGAGATATTTGAATGCCTCGTGGGCACCTTTCCTTCTTCGATATGCGGCAATATCGATTTCAAAATAGTCCCTTATTGTACGGCAGGCACTATCTACGGCTGAAGTGACTTGCCCTTTACCCACAAAATCGACAATCACGTCCTCCTCTTTGTCAATAAGAGCATCTTTAACTAGTGATTGGCGAAGGTAGATGTCACGAACAAGAGCGCTTACGCTACCTTGATGCTCATCCCGCTTCGCCTCAGGAAGACGACGGAAGTCTTCGCCCAACGAGGCACTACGCGGCGGAGTAGGCAGAAAAAAAGTTATGAAAGGCCTATGGTAATGCTTAACCATTTTCATCAATTGGGGCTGAGTGGGTGAACGGTCACCCGCTTCATACGCTGCCAACATTTCTGAGCCGGTCACTCTCTTTCCGCCAAGGGCTAGTTTGCTAGCCGCCTCCTCGAGGCTTAGGCCAGCAGTTTCTCGAGCCCACTTGAGAATTTCTGGATTTGCTTTGGCCATGTCTAGTCCTAACCCCACCGGTATTTTGGGTGCCGGTACGTACATAGTGAATGAATCAGCTTAGCTCTTTAGAATAGAGGATATAAAGAGGAGGACAGCGTGTTTTCCCGCATAATTCGTTATTTTGGCAATTCGGACGCGTCAGCATCTAGTTGGAATTGCCATCATCCAGCATTAGCACTACGGTTGCCAAGGAACAGAGCGAGAAACCTGAATATTTTGGCGATCATGATTTAGTAACTGGCCGGTTGCTTGCTAGCTTATGCCCATGCAGTTTGGGTAGTAGGGCAATGGTTATTTCCTTCTTGTTAAATTAAGTATTTGTTTTTATTTGTTTTTATTTTTTCTATCTATATTCAAATCCAGGATATTGAGTAGTACCTATGCTAGTCCAGCAAAATCTATATATTTAAATAGCAGGTGGTCACTACTTGGCCACCTGTCTCTTTAAGGAAGACTGAAGCTAGTACTGGCTATATTTGATGCCGAAGACATCGATTTCATGAACGCAATGACGCTGGCTCACTTCTCATCCTTATTTCTTTGATGATGACCGAAATGGCGATGCATGAGGAAATGCATGCCAAGACAGAGTGTCAGGGGAAGCAACAGCCAGGCCCCAGTGCCCAGTGACTGGCCGCGCCACATTAGAAAGAACATGGCCACGCCCATAATTACTAAGCAAGCAGTCATCATCCAGTGGTGAATGCGGTTCATTTGGCGTCTCCTTGTGGGTTGTTTGTGGCGAAGCGCCGCTTGAGTAGCAGCGAGTTGCCAATGACGGAGAGAGAGCTTGCGGTCATGGCGATGACGCCGATCATCGGGTGCAGCAGACCAATCGCGGCGATGGGAATGGCTGCCACGTTATAAGCGCTGGCCCAGATCAGGTTTTGGACGATTTTGCCGAAGGTGGCGCGAGATAGGTGCATGGCATCCACCACGGCGGTCAGTTCGCCGCGCACCAGGGTCACATCGGCGGCCTCAATGGCCACATCTGCCCCCGCGCCGATGGCTATGCCAACGTTGGCTTGCTTCAACGCCGCGGCATCATTGATGCCATCGCCGACCATGGCCACGTGGTTGCCATGTTTCTCCTGAAGTTTACGGATGGCATCGACCTTACCTTCCGGCAACACCCCGGCCTGAACCTCGTCGATGCCCACCTCGTCTGCTACGGCACGGGCGGCGCGCTCGTTGTCGCCGGTGATCATCACCACGTGCAGGCCCAGGTCATGCATGCCGCGGATGGCCTCTACGGATTTTTCCTTGAGGGTATCGGCCACTGCCACCAGGCCCAGGGCCTGACCGTCGGCGGCGACGATCACAACGGTGCGCCCCTTGCCCTCGAGCTCTGCCATGGCGTCATCAAGAGCCTCAAGGCCTGTCACGCCTTCCTCTTCCAGCAGTCGACGATTGCCGATCAGCACGGTTTCATCGCCCACCTTGCCCGAGACGCCCCGCGCTCCGGTGGAGCGAAAATCGCTGACCTCACCGGGCTTCACATCGCGTTCCTTGGCACCATCCACGATGGCCCGGGCGATGGGGTGCTCCGAGGCGTTCTCCACGCTCGCGGCGAGGGTCAGCAGGCGCGTTTCCTCGACTCCTTCGGCGGTGACGGCATCGGTGAGCTTCGGCTCGCCGCGGGTAATGGTGCCGGTCTTGTCGAGCACCATCACTTTGACGTCCTTGAAGGTCTGGATCGCTTCGCCGGAGCGGATCAGGATGCCGCGCTCGGCACCGATACCGGAGCCCACCATCAGCGCGGTGGGGGTGGCTAGGCCGAGGGCGCAGGGACAGGCGATGACAAGCACGGCGACGGCGGCAATCAGGGCTAGCGTTGGTGTGCTGGCATCTGGATTCACCCAAGGCAGGAAGGTCGCGCCCCAGTCCAGAATCGGCCGCAGGACGTCTGGAAACAGCGCCCATGCAATCAGGCTAGCCAGTGAAATAGCCAGTACCGCTGGCACGAAGCGGCCGGTCATACGGTCGGCGAATTCTTGGATTGGCACCCGTGAGCCCTGAGCCTGGTCGATCAGACGCACCACTTGGGAGAGAAAAGTATCGGCGCCGACGCGGGTCGCCTTGACCCGCAATCGGCCCTCCTTGTTGATGGTGGCGCCGATCACGCTGTCGCCGGTGCTCTTGTAGACCGGTATCGACTCGCCGGTAGCGAGGGACTCGTCGAGATGGCTCTCACCCTCGACCACTTCGCCGTCGGTGGGGATTTTATCGCCGGGGCGCACGATCATGATGTCACCGGGCGTGAGCTCTTTCACCGGCACTTCAATTTCCTCGCCGTCGCGCTCCACCCGCGCTGTCTTGGCGCCCAGCGTCATCAGGCGACGAATAGCCTGGGAGGCGCGCCCTTTGGCTAGTGCCTCCAAATAACGGCCCAGCAAGTGGAAGGTCATGATGGTGGCAGCCATCTCAATGAACGAGGTCATGGTGTAGAAAAAGCCGACCAGGCCAATCAGGTAGGGCGG
Source organism: Halomonas sp. KM007 (assembly GCF_050709225.1). Taxonomy (NCBI): domain Bacteria; kingdom Pseudomonadati; phylum Pseudomonadota; class Gammaproteobacteria; order Oceanospirillales; family Halomonadaceae; genus Halomonas; species Halomonas sp. KM007. The sequence goes on from NZ_CP136131.1 coordinate 1,839,307, forward strand.
CAGGCTGCCCATGGAGATCAGCACATCCATATTAAAGGTTCCGTTTTTCAACGAGCGCCAGGTCGACTTGTGGGTGGCTGCCCCGCCATAGAGGAATACCACCGGGAAGGCTAGCAGTGCCACGATGGCCAGATAGCCGGGAATTGGCTGCCAGAACATGTGCGGAATCATTAGCAGCATGATCAGGGTGGTGGGTATCGCGGCGATGATCAGTCGCCTGCGAGCCTGACTTAGATAGGCCTCCTCGATCTCGGAGTCGCTCTCGGCGTCCTCCTGATCACTCTGCACGGCAGCCACGTCATAGCCTGCTCCTTCGACGGCTTTCTTCAAGGTGTCGCCGTCGGGCCCGCTTGCCTTGATGGTCACACTGACATGGTGATTGGCAATATTGGTCTGAATCACGCCCACGCCATCAAGGCGTTCGAGCGTTTTGCGCACAATGCCGGCGCAGTGGTCGCTGCCCATGCCGGGCACCGTCAGGGTGATTGTGTTCGGGGTCGAATCGGACATCGTGTACCTCCTGCTGGCGTTGATGAGAGAACGGCCAGGGTTGGCCGTCCGTCCTAATGCCTACGCAGTGACATCTCGGTCAGTGGTGGGCGTCATGGTCGTCAGGATCGACGCCGCCCTCGGGTGTGGCCTGCTCAAGCTGTTGGCGCTGCTCGTCGCTCATCAGGTCATGCATGGCATTTCGCATGCGCACCATCTCGGCCATCATCTCACCGTGCAACTCGGCCATCTGTCCGTGTAGCGCCTGAACCTCATCAGGGTCTGGGCGATCGCCGTGCATCTCCGCCATCAGGTCGTCGCGTAGGTTCATCATCCGCCCCATGCGTTCGAACTGGGCAGGTCGGTGCTCCTGCATCAGCTCACGCATCTCGCTGCGTTGATCATCATCGAGCATCAACATCATGTCCATGCCGGCGCCGCCCATCATCGGGCAGGGCATCATGCCGCCGCCCATCATGCCGGAACCCATGCCGCCCTCCATCATGGAGCGTCCCTGGCCCGCTTGGTCACCCATCATTCCCTGGGCGAAAGCAATGCCGGTACCACTGGCTGCGAGGGCCAGGGTGAGTCCGAAGGCGAGAGTGTGCTTGCGAATATCCATGGTCGTTCTCCTTAGCGACAGGCCTATATCAGCGACAGGCCTATATCAGCGACAGGCCTATATCAAAGGCCGATGCCTGAAGTATTGAGGCTATGTGTAGCACCTAGGTCAATTCTCAATATGGCATTCAGGCATGCCTAAGGCATCTCAGGGCGTGAAAGTAGGCAGTTTGTTGACCTGTATCAATTTTGGTAATTCGGCAACCTGCCTGCTGCACTTGGGTTGCGTGTGTCTGTGAAGCCATGAAATACTCTTAATATCCTCCACTCGATAGTGATTACTTCTTTGTCATGAATTGCTCCACTTTTAAATGGCTGCTTTGTTTGCTGATAAGCCTTGCCTTGGCGCAGCCATTGATAGTCGTGGCGATGGATCATCATGAAGATGAACCTTGTCTGTTCACTGACATTGATCTAGCCAGTGGAGCGATCGAAGTTGTTGGGTCGGTCAGCATTGGCGACCACGATGCCTCCCATATGGCAGAGTGCTGTATGCCCTGTGCTCAGTGTGCGGTAAATCTCGCGTTGCTTATCGAAGACGCAACCTCCGCCACGTCGACCTTGCCTCGTTATCTGGTCAACTGGTCGCCAGCTCCGCGCGCGCTCTTTGATCGCCCTCCTCGCGTTTAAACCTTCATCGCTGAACGTTCAGCTCGCCTATGGCGGGCCAAGATGATGATTTTAATCACGAGGAATAGCCATGAAACGTCGCGAATTTCTTCGCTACACCACCCTGGGTGGTATTGCCCTATCTGGGTCTGGCCTATTGGTTCACGCTTTGGCCGGACGGCATACACAGGCGTCACCAACAGCTCTGCTAGATAACGCTAGCATCCCTGCAGGACAACCCCTTCAACCATTGCCTCGGATTGCAAACTTGAGTGATCAGGTTGGGCGCTTTCAAAGTGTGTTAACCCCCGCTGCCCATGCGCTGCCAGTGAGCGATGGGCTGGAGGCAAAGTTGTGGCTATACAACGGTAAAGTGTTGCCATTGATTGAGGTGCGCGAGGGGGATGAGTTAGACATTACGCTGATAAATGAGCTTGAGCAGGAAACGACGCTGCACTGGCATGGGGTACCGGTGCCCCAGTCGCAAGATGGGGCACCCTGGGAAGCCGTATTACCAGGAGAGTCACGACATTATCGTTATGTTTTTCATAGGGGGAGTGCAGGGTTACACTGGTTTCACCCCCACCCACATGAAGGTACTGCGCGTCAGGTAGCTCATGGTTTAGCGGGTGCATTGTTGGTCAGGCCCCGATTAGGCGTGTTGCCCGCGGAGGTGGAAGAGCATTTGCTAGTGGTCAGCGACCTGCGCCTGAATATGAATGGCGAAGTGGCGCCCCATACCAGCGAAGATTGGATGAATGGACGCGAGGGGGAGCTTCTGTTGGTCAACGGCCAACGCGAGCCACGTCTTGATGTGGCGCCGGGCACTACTCTGCGGCTGCGGCTGGTCAACGCCTGTGCTGGCCGGTACTTGCGTTTACGCTTGGAAGATCACGAGTTGACCCTGATCGGTACCGATGGCGGGCTGATCGAGCGACCACAACCACTCGAAGAGTTGCTGCTCACCCCGGGTGAGCGGGTCGATCTGCTAGTACGCATCAGCGAGAAATCTGAAAGGAGTTTTGAGCTGGCGAGTCATCCCTATACACGTGGTTGGATGGGGGCTAAGCCGGCACATCTGGACGAGATTGCTTCGCTATTATCGATTCATACCCTAAATACTGGCGTATACCCCGCCGTCGCGTTACCTGACCCCTTGTCCCATATCGAACCCCTAGGCGAACCAGTGGTGAGACGTCAAGTGGAACTGACCGAGGTGATGCCAGACCATGACAATCACGGTGCGGTGAATGGCGATCCGCATGCCGGCCACGGCGGCAGTGACAGCCATCACGGAACCCATGGGCCGGGGCATGGGGCGAGTCACGCTAGCGACGATGATAGAGCGGTTCGACCCAAGGTGGATTTTCTGATCAACGGCCGTGCCTTTGCCATGAACGACGTCCTGTTTGAGGGGCAGGTTGGCGAGGTAGAGGAGTGGGAAGTCTTCAATAACTCCCATATGGATCACCCCTTCCATGTGCATGGCACCCACTTTCAGGTGATCGCTACCCGCGATGCTGACAGGGAATGGCGAGACGCGCCCTGGCTGGCCTGGAAGGACACCGTCAACCTGGCTCCTTATCAGCGTCTCAGGCTGCGCATGGTGTTCCTCAAGCCCGGCGATTGGCTGTTCCACTGCCACATCATCGAACACGAAGAGCTAGGCATGATGGCAACGATCCGTATCAGCTAAACGTGCCTTGTTTTGCTCTAGCCCACCTGACGACTGATAAGGACGTGATGTCATGACCTATTATCGCTGGCCACTCGCCGTGGCCTTCCTGCTTACCTTGCTTTCAGGTTGCTCCCGAGAACCGAGTAGTATCAGTCTTGAGCAACTGCGAGAGCAGACCCATATTCACGGCCTGGCCGTCGATCGAGCGGATAGCGAACGACTATGGTTGGCCACCCATCATGGCTTCTATGCCGTTGGTAGTGATGGAATGGCCCGCCGGGTCTCGGAGGAGACCCATGACTTCATGGGTTTTGCTCCTCACCCGGAAGAAGCCGAGACCTTCTTTGCCAGCGGCCACCCGGCCAGGGGTGGCAACCTCGGCGTGGTTAAGTCCCGGGATTCAGGCCGCAGCTGGTCACAATTAGCTATCGGCGTTGATGGCCCGGTGGACTTTCATCAGATGACCATCAGTGAGGCCAGTCCCGACGTGCTCTATGGGGCTAATGGTGGCCAGCTCCAAGTCAGCCAGGATGGTGGAGCCAATTGGCAGATTCGCGCCCAGGCGCCGGCCGGGCTGATTTCACTGGCTGCCTCGAGCCGTGATCCCGAACAACTCTATGCCGCCACCCAAACCGGGCTATTGATGAGTCCTGACGGAGGCGAACGATGGCGACAAGTATACCCTGAGCGTCGCCCTACGAGCCTGGTGGTGGCCAGCCAAGGAGAGCTTTACGCCTTCATGATAGGGGTAGGCTTGCTGAGAGTTGGGGAGGGCAGCCGGGATTGGGAGGTAGTCAAGCGTGGCTGGGAAGAGCGCTATCTGATGCATCTGGCGCTGGATCCGCACGACTCCCAGCGTTTGGTGGCGGTTGATGACCTCAATCAACTGCTGATCAGTAATAACGGTGGGCGCGATTGGTCGCACCTCTAATGAATTGGGAGATACCACATGTTGCAATATCCCCAGATTGATCCAGTGGCCATCAGCCTCGGCCCGTTCGCGATTCACTGGTATGGCCTGATGTATGTGGTGGGCTTCGGCGCCGCCTGGTGGCTTGGGCGCCTTAGAGCTAATCGGCTTAAGCTAACCCACGATGACATTAGCGACCTGATCTTTTACTCCGCGGTAGGCGTAGTGGTTGGTGGCCGGTTGGGCTATGTCCTGTTCTATGGAATAGAACAGTTTATGGCCAACCCCTTATGGCTGTTCAAAGTTTGGGAAGGCGGTATGAGCTTTCATGGTGGACTGCTCGGGGTGCTGGCGGCGACGCTATGGTTTGCGCGAAAGCATCGGCTCGGCTTCTTTGCCCTAACCGACTTCATCGCACCACTGGTGCCGATCGGTCTTGGTGCAGGGCGAATCGGCAATTTCATCAATCACGAGCTGCCGGGGCGCGTCAGCAACCTGCCCTGGGCGATGCCGTTTCCCCACATGGGCCCAGAGCCACGACACCCCTCTGCGCTTTATGAATTCGCCCTGGAAGGGGTGGTGCTGTTCGTGCTGCTGTGGTGGCTTTCCGCTGAACCGAGGCGGCGAGGTCTGATCTCTGGTCTTTTTTTGCTGCTGTACGGCGTGTTTCGCTTCACAGTTGAATTCGTGAGGTTGCCGGATGAACACATCGGCTTCCTCGCGTTTGGCTGGGTCACCATGGGAATGCTGCTGACTGCCCCTATGATACTGGTCGGCATGGCGCTGATCACCTGGTCGCGCCAACAACCGGTGGATAATCATAGCCAACCCGGTTTATATCTGCGCCGCCGAGAGAGGAGGACACAATGATACTATCGCTTGGGCACTCCAACACCATTACTGCCATTATTATTAAAACGGGGCTAGGGGCGTTGCTTATCGCTACGCTGCTGAGCACTTCGCCTGTGCTTGCTGAAGACGTGGGGGAGTGGCCGCAGGGCCACTACAGGTTGCCTGAGTACGGTGACCTGATTGGTGAGGCCTATAAGGTAGTGGTAGACAACGAGGCGGATACGCTCCTCGATATCGCCCGTACCCATAACCTGGGCTACGAGGAAATCCGTCGGGCTAATCCGAACGTCAGTCTTTGGGTGCCGGGCGTCGGAACAGAAGTGCTCGTGCCAGCCCAGTATATCCTGCCCGATGCCGAGAGGACTGGCATTGTAATTAACATCGCCGAGTTACGTCTCTACTATTTTCCGGAGATAGGCGAAGGTGAGGTGCCGCGAGTCGAGACCTATCCGATCGGTATCGGTCGAGATGGCTATAACACCCCACTGGGAATTACCACCACTACCATGCGGCTTGAGGATCCTGCCTGGTATCCGCCACGTTCCATGCGTGAAGAAGCGGCGGCGCGAGGCGAACCGGCACCCTCAGTGGTGCCGCCGGGTCCCGATAACCCGCTCGGCAAGCATGCCATCCTGCTCGATATTCCTGGTTATCTAATTCACGGTACCAATGATCCGGACGGCATTGGCATGCGCGCCAGCCGTGGCTGCATACGCATGTTTCCGGAAGATGTTAAAGCAATATTCGGTGCTGTGCCTTTAGGCACTCAGGTTAATATCGTCGATCAGCCCGTCAAGATCGGCTGGGACGATGGCACTGCGTTCGTGCAGGTATATCAGTTTCTTGAAAATCAGAACCACGGCAGACAAGCACTGCTTGAGATGCAGCCGAAGCTCAATCAGTACATCTTGGATCAATCGGTAAATTATGCACAACTCCAAGAACTGCTGGAGAGATCCGACGGTCAAGTAGTGCCCATCGATACGCCAACTCAGGATGAGCTTCTAGAAGAACAAGCACAACCCTTGATATTGCTTTATGAGGTGGGTCTTTAACGCTTTCATAAGGGTGTTTGGGATGCTGAGAAAAGTCAGCCAAGCTTCCCAGGCACCCGAATAAAGTCGATATTAATCATATGTGAAATAGGGTTAGCCTTGCGATGAAGTGGTGTCTAGGTATGAAAAATATGAACCATCACGTTATAGCTAAAAAAGTCAGTATGTCGACTAGGCGTCATAGAATTGGAAGACATTTCGTTGTTGTACTGATTGGTGCCATGACAGCTTATCTTTTTTGGTTGAGCCGAATGGAGTGGGACGCTGAGATGCGCACTTGGCGTGCTTTAGGCGATGCTGCTTTTATCCTGTTATTTGTCACCATGGTGATAGGCCCTGTGGTGAAAATATGGCCTAGGCAATTGAGCTTTCTTGTCAATTGGCGGCGAGCCTTCGGGATCTGGTTTGCGATCTTTGCCTCTGTGCATGCTTTTCTAGTGTGGGATGGCTGGGCACGGTGGTCGATTCGTGGATTTTTAGGCTATCAGGAGCTGCCTTTGGCGGGGCTTTCAGGCCCGGTTCTTGTGGATCCGGGGTTCGGGCTTGCGAATATGGTCGGGTTAGTCGCCCTCTTTTTTGGGCTCGTCCTGTTTGCCATATCATCCGACAAGGCCATGCGCTTCCTGGGAAGCTCAACATGGAAGCATCTTCAAAATTATGCCTATGTGGTTTTCTATCTAGTTGCTCTTCATGGAATCTACTTTCTCTTCCTACATTATGAGCTGAGTCTCAGGAATCTAGTTTTCCAGAGTGGGGTGTCTGGGCCCAATTGGTTTCGGTTCTGGTTTGTAGGGCTCGTGAGTATTGTCTTTACCGTTCAGGTTGCGGCAATGATAAAACTGATTTTACAGCGAAGAAAAGGTGGTTTAGGGGGAGCATGAGCGATGAAAGGGAAAAGCCGGGGGCAGTAACGCTGCCCTCCAGGCGACGTCGATTCTGGCGTCGTTTACTGCTCGTGGTGGGAGTTGCTCATCTGGTTGGGTTTGTGTCGTCACTGGATGCGATGATGTCGAGCCGTACCTCTCAGGGAGCTGTGGCCTGGATCGTTTCACTAAACACATTGCCCTATGTGGCGGTGCCAGCCTACTGGGTGTTCGGCCGCACGAAATTCCAGGGCTATGTCTCTGCACGACGCGACGAGAACTCGGTGTTGGGGCAGGCGCTTGCTGAAAAACTGGCCGAGCTGCGGGCTCATGGGGTTTCGGATGAACACGCTGACAAGCATCTGGTGGGTGTCGAACAGCTGGCCAAGCTGCCGTTTCTAGGTGGCAACCGGGTGGAACTGCTGATCGACGGTGAGCAGACCTTCGAGAGCTTGTTTGCCGGTATTGATGCTGCTGAGCGCTATCTGCTTGTGCAGTTTTATATCGTTCGGGCTGATGCAGTGGGATTGGCGCTGCAGGCACGGCTGATTGAGAAGGCTAGGCAGGGCGTGGAGGTCTTCTTTCTATACGATGAAATTGGAAGTTATGCGTTGCCGAGCCACTATCTCCAGACGCTGGAAGAGGCGGGTGTTCGAGTACATCGCTTTCATTCTACGCGGGGGACAGGTAATCGCTTCCAGCTCAACTTTCGCAACCATCGCAAGATAATGGTGGCCGATGGGGAAAGAGCTTGGGTCGGTGGATTCAATGTTGGCGATGAATACTTGGAAGGCCACCCACGAATTGGCCCGTGGCGTGATACCCACCTAATGATTGAGGGGCCTGCGGCCTTGGCGCTGCAGCTGGTGTTTCTTGAAGATTGGCACTGGGCGACTGAGGAAATCCCCGAGCTTCCCTGGTCACCGCTAATTCCAAGCGGCCATGGTACACCGGTGCTCATTCTTCCGAGTGGGCCCGCAGACCGATTTGAGACGGCTAGTCTGATGATTCAACAGGCAATTCACGCCGCGCAAGAGCGTATCTGGATATCCAGTCCCTACTTTGTGCCAGATGAGGGGGTGCTGGCGATGCTTAAACTAGCCTCGTTAAGCGGAGTAGAGGTGAAAATCCTGATTCCCGAACGTCCAGATAACCTTCTAACCTACTTTGCGGCCTATGCCTTTCTCGATTCGCTTCTCGAGGCGGGGGTCGAGGTCTATCGCTACGAGGGGGGCTTCTTACATGGCAAAGCCTTTTTGGTTGACGAAATCGGTGCGGCAGTGGGTACCGTTAACCTCGACAACCGCTCCTTTCGACTCAACTTCGAGGTGACGGCGATGGTGATGGACGCCGACTTTGCCGCCGAGGTTGATGCGATGTTCAAGGCGGATTTCGCGCGGGCACGGCAGATGCAGCCAGAAGAGATCAGCGATAAGCCGCTTTGGCATCGGGTGACGGCTCGAGCGGCCTATTTGTTTGCGCCGGTCTTATGAGTGTGCTTGATCACTCTATTGCCCGCTGGCCTGTGATTTTGCATTCAACCCGGCTTATTCATGAGTGTGCTGATTGAGCATCGCGAAGCCCCAGGTTGCTGGCACCGACTCCCAGCAGCCGTATTTGCGGTGTGAATACCTGCCGATATATACCCAAATAGTACGGTTTCTTTGTTGCTATATAACCTTCAGTAATCGATTCCGGCCATCAGGGCAGCCGTGATCGCCAGCCATCGTGATGGCCGCCTTGCGCTTGGATCGGTTGTGATATCAACCGTGTATCAGCTCAGTGCGGTCAGCTTCGGTAGCCCCTTAAGCAAGGTGGGCCACCATTTGTCAGCGGCATCGCCAAGGTGAACAGTGATGCGCCGGGCGTGTAGCGAGATAGTGGACGCGATCTTGAGCACTTGCTCGCGCATCCGGCTCAGGCTCCAGCCCTGGTGGGTTTGCCGCTCCAGGAGGCAGCGCAGTCCATGCAAGACCTGGTAGGCGTAGAGACTCAGTAGCAGACTCACTTCGTTGCGGGCCATCACCTCTTGAACGGTGGAAGCGCCGCGGTCGGTCGAGGAGAGGTGCACGTCGAGCGCTGACTTCACTTCGCCCATGTGCGCCTCGGCGCTGCCGCGCTTGCGGTAGAGCGCCAGGACCTTCTCCGGCGGCCAGTCGAACTTGCCGAGGTTGGTGACCAGGAAGAAGGCATGCAGCAGTAGGTCATCGGGACGTTCTTGGACCACCAGTACCACGCGCCTTGGCGTCGGCCAGGTGCCGGCTTGGTACGCCAGGTCATGGCACCATTCACGAGGCTGCTCAGGTGGTCGGCCACTCGGTCGCTTGAGATAGGGCGCTGCCAGCTTCTGCAGACCTGTATGGCTACGCAGCCGACCCAGGTACTCGATGTCGCGCTCTTCCAAGGCCTCCAATGTCGCATTGTCAGTGAAGCCAGCGTCGATGCGCACTCGCACCTGGGCACCGGTGCTCTCGTTGAGTCGCCGTACTAGATAAGGGATCCAGGTGTCGGCATCCTCGGCTGGGCCGGCATTGCCCTCCCGCAGCAAGCCGCCCACCATGTCGCCGGTCTCGGGTCTCCGCCAACGATGCGACCAGCGGCGAGTAGATGCGGGCACCGTAATGACCATGAAAGGCCGAGCCGCCCTGGTGACCGTGAGCCTCAATCGGCAGACCATCGATGTCCAGTGTCAGCTGTTTGGGACGTTCACCGTTCTGCAGCGAGGTCAGACGCCAGACCACCAGTCGCAGCAGGCCTTCGTGTACGGCATCGATGTTGTCGCTACGCCCGAGACATGCCAGCAGCCGCGATAATGTGGCTTGAGAGGGCCGATCTTGAGCCAATGGCGTCATGCCGCGCGCATCGCTGCAGGCCAGTTGCCAGAGCGGGTCACGGCGCAGCGTGTCGGTATCGCTGAGGTCGATCCAGCCCATCGCGCGCTGCAGCACCAGCGTTCGCAGCTGACTGGCCAGGGAGTGACGGATACGTAGTGGGTTGCGTCTATCGACCAAGTTATCCTCCAGCGCGTCGATCACGCCGCTGTTGTCGAGGGCTTCACGCAGCAGCAAAGCGCCGCTGTCGCTGGTGGTGCGTTGGCCGTCGAGCTCAACGCGTATAGATCCGTTGCAGGTCGGAATCCAGGGAGATATGCTTTCACCCATAGCGGATGGTCCTCTTGAATCAGATTCTTGGCGGAATGCACTGATTTTTATAGAGAATACCATCCGCTATCTTCGTTTTCAGGCCTGCCTCATGAATAAGCCGGGATTAAATATTCTCATGAGGTTGAGAATATGCAAGAGGAAAACCAAAAATAATCTTTATAAATCAATAGCTTGTACTAACAGAACAAAGTTTAAATTCGGACGTAGCGAAAAATTGGCGGGGCAGGCATATCTTTGGCTATAAAAGAAAATGGCACTTTTGATCAGCAGAGGTTACCTATGGACAGCGTCGTCGCAATTACTCTGACGGCGGTGGCAGGTGCTATTCTGGATGACCCGGAACCAAGGTCGCGGGGCCATTCTTATTGACTCCGGCTGTTTACTGGTAAGAAAACGCGGTCATTTGTTTTACTGATTAGGAATCTATATCTGATAGGATCAGTCAAATATTCAAAGAAAGATTATTGTGGTTGACTGATTTAGCGTTGGGAGGCATTTATCCAAGTAGAAGAAGAGCTTGCGGCCATTGCATTGAGGTTATCTGAGCTTGAGAAGGAAAAAGTAGCATTACTTTCCCGGAGGAACGAGCTTCAGCGAGCTGCACAATCACCCACATCAATGCAATTGACTCCCAATCAAAAAGCAGAGTTATTCCGGGGTCTCTTTCGCGGCCGACAGGATGTGTATGCGGTTCGCTGGGAAAGTAGCTCGAATGGACGTTCCGGTTATGCTGTCGCCTGTGCAAATGAGTGGGCACAGGGCATCTGTCAGAAACCCCGGATCAAGTGCGGCGAGTGCCCGCACAAAAAATTTAAACCTCTGGGTTTCAGTGCAGTGTATGACCACCTGTCCGGCAAGCATGTCGCAGGGTTATACCCTTTGTTGCCGGACAGTTCCTGTTATCTGCTGGCTGTAGATTTTGATAAGGAGGACTGGAGAGCAGATGTTCGTGCGCTGGCCCAGGCTTGTCGTGATGAAGGTGTCCCTTATCTTGTAGAGATCTCCCGGTCGGGTGCGGGTGCCCACCTATGGATCTTCTTTTCGGACGCCGTTCCGGCCTGGTCCGCGAGGGCTTTGGGGTTCAAGCTGCTGGACAAAGCAATGGAACGCCACCCGGGCCTGTCCTTCGATTCTTATGACCGGCTATTCCCCAACCAGGATACGATGCCCGATGGTGGATTTGGCAATTTGATTGCCCTTCCGCTTCAGCATGAGGCGCGAAGTCGTGGATGTACTGTATTCGTCGACGATAAGCTAATCCCGTATCCGGATCAGTGGGCGCTACTTAGTCAGCAAAAGACCGTTTCGCCGGCTCAGCTTCGAGATATGGCTGGAAATGAGCCTGATTCCGATGCGATAGCAGACGTTGCGTTGCCGTGGGAACAAGCTTTACCGGTCGATACAGGGATAATTTCAGGATGTCCCGAGAGTATCACGCTTACCCTGGCCAATCACATTTATATGAAGTTGTCAGACATACCAGGGACACTGGCGGCACGAATAAAGCGCATGGCGAGCTTTGCCAATCCAGTATTTTTCAAAACCCAGGCACTTCGATTTTCAACTCATGGCATCCCTCGTTACATATCCTGTGCCCGGATTGAGCAAGGTTATATCTCGGTACCGAGAGGCTGCTTTGATGATCTTCAGGCATTGTTGCGCGAACAGGGAATAACGGTAGAAATCGATGACCGCAGAATGTCTGGCCAATTGCTGCCGGAAGTCAGCCTGAAAGCAACGCTGCGTCGTGATCAGAAAAAGGCTGTGACGGCGCTTGCCGATCACGATACCGGAATACTTCATGCTCCGACCGCTTTCGGGAAAACCGTAACCGCTATTGGCATTGTCGCCAAGCGGCAGGTAAACACGCTGATCCTCACTCACAGTCGTCAGTTACTGGATCAATGGAAGGAGCGTCTGGAAACCTTCATTGAGGGTGCATCCGTGGGTGTGATTGGCGGCGGCAAAAAGAAACCTACCGGTCAGATCGACGTTGCCACCTATCAAAGCCTGATCAACAAAAAAGATAATACGGTCTCAAGTAAGGTCCGGGAATACGGGCAGGTCATCATCGATGAATGCCATCACATTTCAGCTCCCCGTTATGAGATGCTGCTTAACGAAGTCAGCGCCCGATATGTTGTAGGCCTCACCGCAACGCCTGACCGTCAGGATGGCCACCAAAAAATCATGTTTATGGTCGCAGGACCCGTTCGTCACAAAGTCAGGGCCGAACATGGGTCTAAGTTTGTCCAGCGTGTCATCGTTCGAGAACGTCATGAAACGCCACCGACGGACATCTTTCAGAATAATGGTGAACGACCACACATAGCATCGGTTTACCATTGGCTCGCCCAGAGCAACGCCCGGAATCAGGATATTGTTCAGGATGTCGTACGCTGCGTGCAAAAAGAGGCCAACTGTCTTTTGCTGACCGAACGAAGAGAGCATGCCGAGACGCTGGCAACATTGTTGGAAGCTGAGTCTATAACGTCGGTTGTGCTGCGTGGCGGGATGCGAGTCAAGGAACGCCGGGCTGCCGAATCGCAGTTGCACGAAGCTCAGGTTATTGTTGCAACTGGGAAATACATTGGTGAAGGTTTTGACTTGCCTCGGCTGGACACTTTGTTTCTGGCCCTGCCCATAGCCTGGAAAGGAACACTGTCGCAGTATGCTGGCAGGATTCACAGGGATGCCGACGGCAAGCAGAAAGTTACTGTCTACGACTACCTGGACAACAGCCTGCCAATGCTTGAACGCATGTTCCGAAAGCGCGAGAAAGGTTATAAGGCGATGGGGTACCAGTTTTTCCAATCCGATCAGCAAACCCGGCTGCTGTAACTTTCCAAAGGAAAGAGGAAACATGGCTGAAACAAAAAGTGCTTCAGGCCTGCTTTAGTGGCAGCACATGAGGCTTTACACGTTTCACATTTTTCGCTTCCTGCTCATAGGCACGATGACGAACATCCCATAACTCAACGGCGTGCTGAATATTCAGCCAGAACTCCGGCGTATTCCCCAAAGCCGCTGCGAGTTTGATGGCCATGGGTGCTGTCAGCGTGCCTTTGTCATGCGCAATCCGGCTGAGTGTATTTCTGTGCACACCCATTGCTTCGGCAAGTTCACTGATTTCTATGTTCATCGGCTCCAGAAACTCGGTGACCAGCATTTCGCCAACGGTCACTGGACGACGTTTTGTATTCCTCATTACCATAACCTCCTCTAGCCCTTGTAAACATGCGGGTCTAGATATGTATCTTGGGCGGTGCCATCTTCCCAGCGAAAAATCAGGCGATACTGTTTGTTAACCCGAATGGAACACCATCCAGAAAGGTTTCCCTGCAAATGTTCAAAACGGTTACCCGGCGGAATCCTCAAGTCTGACTCCTGCGTCGCGGCATCCAGAATCTGAATCTTTCTGAACAGAGCGCCTTCAATAGTGCTGGGTATTTTCTTGTGGCTTTGGTCTTCGTCGTAGAAAGCCTCTAGCCATATATCCCTGAATTCAACCGCCATAGTTACCTGATCGCTTTTTAGTCATTTTATGCACAACAACGTTGTGCGTCAAGTCCGTTCAAAATGAGAAGGGATCCGTTTAGAAAACGATGTTACTATAATTTTGTTTGGCAGAAGGCGCTGAAAGAGAGATCTCAATGCACTGATTTCATAGAGATAAAAGCGTATACAAGGCTCCCAGTTTCCCACTTATCCCAGTTTAAACTGGGTCATCAGGAGCCGATGAAGAGGAAATTTGCCAATAGTTACACTTTTTTTCGCAAATTTCTGCACTCCGATTGTGCTCCGAAAAATTTACAATCCATTGTTTTTAAACGATTTTATATATTCTGTATTGGCAAGTAGACTCGACTACTCCTCCACCTTTACTCCGGGACCAACCAGGACGTTCGGAAGCGGCTGTGAACGCTTAGCTTTGGCGTTACCTGAGCCATGGCATTGATCAGACGCTCCTCCAGCCCCCAGGGGGGGTTGACGACCAGCATGCCGCTTCCGTACATGCCGCGGGCACCCGCTTCAGGGGAACGTAGTAACAGTTCGCTTTGCCAGATCTTGCGAATTCCGCTGTCACGCAGGCCTGCCAGCAGCGCTTGATGGTGTTCGGCAGGTAATAACGGATACCAGATCATCACCACGGCATGCCTGGCTTTCTCAAGCACGTAGGCCGTGCTCTCCACCACTTCGTGGTACTCAATCTTGCGCTCGTAGCTGGGATCCATCAACACACACACCCTGGGGGTCGATGCCGGTACCTGATGGCGCAGGCCGACCAACCCATCGCCGAAGATACGCGTCGCCCGCTTGGGCAGCGACTGGCTGGCGAGATGTTCGTGCTCACCGGGGTGCAGTTCGAACAGCGTCAGCCGATCCTCCGAGCGCAGACGCTGGGCGAGCCACCAGGGAGAACCCGGATAGCAGGCCAGTGTATCAGCGTCTGGCTGGGCACTGGCCACGGCCTCGAGCCAGGCGCCAAGCAGCGGATCTGACAACTGCTGGCGATGCTGCCAGAGCGGTAAAACTCCCTCACGATACTCCAGCAGCCGCTGTGTCTCTGCGGTAGCCAGTGGATAGAAGCCTCTGCCCGCATGGGTATCCACATATGTAATTGCTGATTTTTTACGTAACAGATGATCGATGACGGCATAGAGCGTCAGATGCTTCTGAACATCGGCGAAGTTACCGGCATGGTAGGCGTGTTGGTATGACAGCATGAGGATGCCTATATAAACAGAACGCCCGCTATGGGAGCATAGCGGGCGTTCTAGAGCAATGCAGAGTTTTTACGGCTTATTGGCCATTGCCTGTCGGCGTCAGCGTGATTTCGACACGACGGTTTTGTGCACGCCCCTGTTCGGAGTCATTGCTGGCAACCGGCCGAGTCGCACCGTAACCCAAGGTGTTCAGACGCATGGAGGAAACGCCATTCTGGCTCAGGTAACGCCCTACCGATTCGGCACGGCGCTCGGAAAGCCGCTGGTTATAATCCGCGTTGCCCGTGCTGTCGGTGTGGCCAGCAATGTTGACGCGGGTATCCGTGTACTGGGTCAACACATTGGCCACTTCATTGAGTGCACTGCGTGCGTCGCTGGTCAGGTCAGCAGAGTCGAAACCAAAGGTCACGCTGCTGGGCATGTTCAGCACGATGTCATCGCCACGACGGTCGATCTCGATACGTGATCCCTGCAGGTTTTCGCGCAGCTGCTGTTCCTGGCGGTCCATGTAGGCGCCGACCCCAGCACCGGCGGCAGCGCCAACCGCTGCCCCGATCAACGCTCGGTCACGACGGCTAGTGCTTCCATCACCAGACAAGGCACCCGCTGCGGCACCAATGGCTGCCCCAATGCCCGTACCCACCGCTGTACTGGAGCGTTGTGTTTGGCCACCATAAGGGTCGGTGGTGGCACAGCCCGCCACCAGAATAGCCGCCGCCAACGGGGTCAGTAGTCGGAACATACGCATCACTCACTCCTTTTACGATTAGGTTTTGCCTTTGTTATCACTGCTCACTCATCACTGATCAGTGCCAGCAGTTCGTTCAAGAATAATAGACCTTGAGGAGAAGCACGCAGCTTTTCGGGCATTTCCACCAAAAGTCCTTTTTCGTGAGCGATTTGTAAACGGTCAAGTAACAGTTCAACAGGCTGACCCGTATGCGCTTGCCATGTCTTCAGGCCTGCCCCTTCCGTCAATCGCAGTGCATTCATGGCAAATTCCAGCGGCAGCTCATCGGCTTCGATCGGCTGTTTGCCGGCCACGAAACCACGTGGATCGTCGAGACGCCTCAAATAAGAATGAGGCTGGCGGGTTTTCCAGCGGCGTTCGATCTGCCATTGGCCATTCTCGTCGATACACGTCAACTTGCCGTGGGCACCCGCTCCAATGCCCAGATAGTCGCCGAAGCGCCAATAGTTCAGATTGTGCTGGCTTTGTAAGCCGAGGCGCGCATAGGCCGATATTTCATAACGCTGCAGCCCTGCCCGTTCAAGGCGCACATGCCCCGCTTCCTGAATGTCCCACAGCGCTTCCTCTTCCGGTAACGGAGGAGGATGTGAGAAGAAAGCCGTATTGGGTTCCAGGGTCAATTGGTACCAGGAGAGGTGTTCAGGCGCCAATGCCAAGGCCTGGTCGATGTCTTCCATGGCCTGTTCAGGCGTTTGCTGGGGAAGCCCATGCATCAAGTCGATGTTGATATTATCGAAGCCCGCCGACCTGGCCTGCTCCACGGCCGTCAATGCCTCTTGCCCACTATGGATCCGCCCCAGGGCCTCTAGCTGCACCGGACGAAAACTCTGTACCCCCAGCGACAGCCGGTTGATACCCGCCTCTCGGTAACCTACGAAACGCTGCTGTTCGGTCGTACCTGGATTGGCTTCCAGAGTGATCTCGATGGTTGGTGCAAACGCCAAACGCTGCTGAATACCCTGAAACAGCCGCTGATAGAAGTCCGGCGAGAGCAGGCTAGGCGTCCCGCCGCCAATGAAGATCGTTTGCAGAGGACGTTCGGCTGCCAGTGGAAGATCGTGCTCCAGATCAGCCAATAGCGCAGCCAGATACGCCTCTTCAGGGAGCCCCTGGGCGCCTGGCTCGTGAGAGTTGAAATCGCAATAAGGGCACTTGCGAACACACCACGGGGTGTGGATGTACAGCGACAGGGGCGGCAGTGCCTCAGCCATGCGCCACCTTCAGGATATCCACGAGATCGTGCAGCGCACGCCCGCGGTGGCTCAACCGGTTCTTGGACTCTGACGCCAGCTCAGCCACGCTCATGCCTTGATCCGGTAACCAGAACAGAGGATCGTAACCAAACCCACCATCCCCACGGGGATGCGCCAGAATTTCGCCTTCCCAGCTGCGCTGTACAATGACGGGGACAGGGTCTTCGGCATGACGCAAATAGACCAGCACACACCAGTAGCGGCCACTGCGCTGGCCTTCCGCACAGTCGGCAAGCGCCGCCAGCAGTTTCTGATTGTTGCGTTCGTCACTCTTCGGCTCACCGGCATAACGCGCAGAATAGATACCCGGTGCTCCTTGCAGTGCATCCACCTCCAGCCCCGAATCGTCTGCCAGGGCAGGTAACCCGCTGACTCGGCTGGCTTCACGAGCTTTTAACAGCGCATTTTCAACGAAGGTCAGTCCAGTTTCTTCCACGTCTTGCACGCCAAACTCTGCCTGTGCTCTTACATCGAGCCCAAGCGGGGAAAGTAACTGATTGAACTCTTTAAGTTTTCCTGCGTTTCCACTGGCCAGGACAAGCGTCGTACCCGTCGACATATCGAAACCTCCAAACAGGGAGCCTCAGTTTACGCTGAACAGAAACACAGCTAAAGCACATGGAATGTGTACCCAGCGTATTTTTATCGTTACCGCCCAATCGTTCGAAGATGACTCATTTATAGAATATAAATCAACAACTTGGCTTTTAGATAAAAAAAGAATAACGATATGAAAATTACTTTACTCATTATTTTGATAACATTTCTTTACGAAAATTATCTTATAGGCAACACTGTTAGGGTCGCCTGCTGATGTTCTCCTTGAATGAGGCTCCCCCAATGTCCCAGCAAAAGACCCCCGGCTTGGTGTACATCGTCACCGAAAAAAGCCCTCAAGCACAGCTATTTGCTGATTACCTGCATGAGCACACAGGTTGTAGTGTGAGCGTTCACTCACCTGCTGCTCAACTGCCTGCCACGATCACCGATCGACTGCTGATACTCATCGACAGCGACCATATCGGCGTGGATGCACTGCCAGAATGGCAGGACAAACTGTCGGATTCGCTCGCGAAATCACCGCTGGCAGCCTTCAATGTGCGAGATATGGATCACGCCTTGGAAGCACTCTCCTGCGCTCATTTGAAAGGCGTTTTTTACCGAGATGAAAGCCTGGAAGTGATCTGCAAGGGCATCCTCTCATTGCTGGAGGGGGAGTTGTGGATGTCACGCGACTTGATGGCGCGGCTTATCCTTTTTTACCGCAAGTATCAGAGCAACGCCTTTCGCCCAGCTTGTGGCCTGACCAATCGAGAGATGGAGATCATTTCACTGCTGAGCAATGGGTCGTCCAACCAGCAAATTGCCGACAAGCTGTTCGTCAGTGAGCACACGGTGAAGTCACATCTTTACAATATCTTCAGAAAAATCAACGTACACAATCGTATTCAGGCGCTCAACTGGATCCACCAGAACCTGGGCCCCATCCTCCCCAACATGGAGGCCGCGCGAAGCCTGCAACGGCATCGCTAGGCACAGGGGTAAACGCCATGAACCTTCGCCATTTCTTGATCATGACGGTACTGCTGAGCTCAGGATCAGGGCTTTACAGTCACGCCAATGAACCTGCAAACCCCGCCAGCACCTTGCCCGTCAATGAGCAAGCGGAGATAGAGGCCATCAATCAGCTGTCGAGCCCAGATGGCCCGGAAGTTCAAGGCCAAGTGAACAGGGGCAGTGAGCTGACCGGCATCATGGTAGATCGAACGATCACCATGGCCGGAAAAACGTTCTATCGCGCCTTCAGTCAGCGGGCGATGGATAACCTGATCATCGGCAACGCCACCCTGACCATTCAAGAGCGCCCAGATGCTCGGTGGGGAAGCCAGATCTGGGTCATGGAAGGCAACCGCATGTATTTCCGAACACAGCTCTCTCCCCGAATCAACGAAGCGGACCGTGTTGCCGGAGAAGCTGTAAATATCGTGGAAGAAGCGCTGCTTCAACAACAATTATCGGCCGCCCTGACGTCAGATAAAGACCTGGGAAAAGAGGAGTTATTCTGATGAAGATCATAAGAAATATTAGTGCAGCATCAGCAATTTTCATGCTGTCAATCCCCCACGGCTCAGAGGCAGGAGAGCTGATTTACCGACCACTCAACCCCTCTTTTGGCGGCGACCCCTTTGTTGGAAGCTATTTGCTAGGCAAAGCTCAAGCACAAGATACGAATTCGGATCCTAATACACGAAGTTTGCAATCACTTTCATCTACTCAACGTTTGATACAAAACCTAGAGAGCCGATTGATATCACAGCTGATCTCTGATGTGAGTCGGGGGGAAGTGAGTGAAGGTAGTTTTGATAGCAACGAGTTTGGCGTTGTCGTCAGTGATAGTAGCGGACAGTTAGTGGTTCGTGTCGTCGATAAAATAACCGGCGACGTGACTGAAATTAGCGTAGGCGGTTTATTCAACCCTTAATGATCAAAAGTACACGTTAAAACAAAGTACGGCTTAAGGTATTCAGGGGAACACCATGAAAATAATTGCCTCGATCGTCATTGCTGGGCTACTCAGCGGGTGCGCTGGAATGGTAGCCACGTCAGAAAATTTAGAAGGAGCCCAGGCAACGTTAACGCCAAGGGGCGCCACTTATCAAGACTTGGTCTCTTTACCCCCTCCTGCGGGAAAAATATTCGTCTCCGTGTATGACTTTAGAGATCAAACCGGGCAATATCGACCCGCCCCAGCCAGCACTTTTTCAACCGCCGTCACCCAAGGCGCCGCCGCCATGCTCACAGGAGCGCTTGCTGATTCAGGCTGGTTCATACCTTTAGAAAGGGTGGGATTACAGAACCTGTTGACCGAACGACGCATCATTCGTGCTGAATTCGAGCGTTTTGGCCAGCCCGATACCTTGCCGTCACTCCGAGCTGCCTCTGTGATGCTCGAAGGCGGTATTATCGCTTATGAATCCAATGTCCGCACGGGCGGTGCGGGGGCAGAGTACTTTGGTATCGGGGCATCGGGTCAGTATCAAGTCGATCAAGTCACGGTGAATTTGCGCGCGGTAGAAATATCCACCGGTGAAATACTTGCCAACGTCACTACCACCAAAACCATTTACTCTAAAGAACTTAGAGCTGGCGTGTATCGCTTCATCGACTTTAGGCGTTTGCTAGAAGCAGAGGCAGGCATCACCACGAATGAGCCCGTTCAGTTAGCGGTGATGTCTGCTATCGAGTCTGCGGTGATTCACTTGATTGCCCGTGGGGTAGAAAACCGTCTTTGGAACCTATCACCAGGGACCAATCTGCAGGAGACGATTCTAGGCGACTACCTCAACGAACCTATACCTATTCTTTGAGTATGCATTCCCTCTATTGATTTTAGCCGCTTTTTCAAGCGGCTTTTTATTTACAAATCTAATATTTCCGAATCTATAGTTATTAGCATTAGAAAACTCATCAAATCCAACCAAAGCAATCATGTCTATTAAAATAAAAAACACCAACTTTATAAGTTAATGACTAGAAAAATTTCCGATAGCGCCTTCTTTGAAATCGTCCAAACTCAACACAGGAAACAAAAAGACACATAACGTTTCAAAAGGAACGCCCAATGAAACCGTTCAACCAATTGCCAGCCCTCCAAAAGACAGGATCCGTAGCTTCCTGTACGGCATTGGTGATGGGTGTCTTACTAACCAGCTTAAACCTAGACGCTTCAGCAAATGACCAATTCGTTGGCAGCATGTCTAGAGTCACGCAATACGTAGAGTCTCAAGGTGTTAGCCATTTAAAAGGTAATGTGAGTATCATTCAACAGCAAGGCATCAATAACAGCGCGAGCGTCGTTCAATCTCGTTCAGCGAATTACCAATTTAAAAACTTTGCCTACATCAAACAATCCGGATACGACAATCAGGCCAGTTTGACCCAGCACAACGGTAACAATATTGGCGTGATTGTTCAGCAAGGCCGTAACCATAGCGTTACGGCTACTCAAGAAGGAAACAGTGTTGGCGTTGCGTTGAATGCCATCCAAATTGGCTTCAACAGCAGCTTAATGATTTCACAATCGGGCAGTGGCCTACGCGATGTAAATGTCCACCAACAAAACTACTCGGGCACTTCACGACCGGTCACTATCGATATCAACTGAGTCGCACCTGGCTTCTCAGTTAACCACCAAAGCAAGTTGATCGAAATAAAGGGGAAACACCATGAAACTGCAACTAACCGCAATTGCTGCCGCTCTAGCACTTTCCAGCAGCATGGCCATGGCAACAACAATTGTCTCTACCAATAACCTAACCTATACCAGCGCTGGTGGCGGACAAGGGGGCGGTTATGGCGTTGATAACGATAATACACCTATCGATACTGATGCTTGGGACACTGCAGGTTTTCCAACGGCTTTCCAACCAGATCCTGCTTTTACCAACTTCCAGACTGGCCCAAATGGCCTTGATAATATGCCTGGCAGTACGGCAGCAGTAGGTGACAACGACAGTACTATCACCCAAACTGCGACTGGCACCACAGGCAACTCGGCCAGTGTGTTACAGGGTGGTGGAGATCAAAACGAATCCAACATCACACAAAACCAAAGCGGTACAGGCGATGCTTTGAAAGCTGATGTAATACAAGATGGTACGCTTAACCGTTCCGATATTACTCAGGATCTTAGCACTGGCGGTGTTGCCAACGTTGTTCAGGTCGGCAACGAAAACCAATCTCGCGTTGATCAGTTCGGTGGCGATGCCAACGGTGCTAGTGTCACCCAAGTGGGTGTTGGTCACAAATCTATTGTGAATCAAGGGGTCGTAGGCGGTGGTGCGGATAATAACGACGCCGTTGCCATTCAGCTTGGCTCAGCTAACCAAAGCTATATTCGCCAGCAATGGGATACCAACCAAGCCTTAGCGGTTCAAGTGGGAAATGACGGTATTAGTCATATCAAACAAGCAGGCAGCAGCAACTTAGCATTTTTAGCTGATGATGGCTCGTTCAACAACTCTTACATTCTGCAGGGCGCAGCAGGTACGGGAGATACCAATATCGCCTTAGTTGGACAGAGCGGAATGGACAATGATTCTTATGTCTCGCAGTTAAATGGCGACAATAACTTTGCTGGAGTGGCCCAGCTAGGTACAGATGGTGAGTCTGACATCTTCCAAAATGGTAGTGGTAACACTGCGTTAGTTGGTCAGTTCAGTGAAGGTGACGTTTCTTTCATTATCCAAAATGGTGATGGTAAAACAGCTACCGTTACCCAAGATGGCGTTGGTATTGCAGGGGCAGAATTTAACGAGTCCTTCATCCTGCAAACTGGCAGCGGCATGCATAATGCTACTGTAAGCCAAACTCATAACCCAGCAGGTGGCTGGAACAACATCTCCACCATCACTCAGGTAAGTAGTGCGGTAAACGCCAATGCCAGCGTAACTCAAGTGGGCAGTGGCAACCGCGCCTCTACCATTCAGTACTAATTCCTGGTTAAATAATGTTCTCAAACCGCCCCCCAAGGGGGCGGTTTTTTTATGCTGTCACCTAACGCACCACCACCGTCAGCGTGCCGCCTTTGCCTTGAGTCGAGGAGCGTGAACGGTTGCTGCCTTTGACGATATCGACTTCCAGCCGCTCGTCATCGTTCAGGAGTTTGACGGTGCCTTCCAAGGTATCGCCTTCAAAGGTGAACTCTGCGGGTACCGTGCCGTGGATTTCAGGGTGTTCGACGGTGTCGCCGTTGTGGGTAATGCGCCACTCGGCGGAAAACTCAGCGCCGGGAGAGCCGCTCATGGTGATGTGGATTTGGGTCATATCCTGCTCCTGTGCGGCTAACCCTGAGATGGGCAAGCCAAGGGTAAGTACGGCGATAAACAGCGTGCCGTATCGTCGTGAAACGTGCCAAGCCAATGATCGTTTCATGTTAGCTACCTCATTAACCACAAGAGCCGCTCAACATGAGCGGCTCTTGCAGTGTAGCAGGCGTTCTAACTACCAGTTACCTAGTGTTACATAACAGCAAAGGCTTTCTCTGCGGCATCCAGCGTGAGCTGGATATCCTCGGGCGTATGGGCACTGGACATAAAGCCGGCTTCATAGGCAGACGGCGCAAGGTAGACGCCATGATCCAGCATTGCGCCGAAGAAGCGGCGGAAGGCATCGGGATTACACGCCGTGGCTTGGGCAAAGTTATCCACACGGGACTGCGAGGTGAAGAACACGCCGAACATGCCGCCTGCGGATTGGGTCATCATCGGTACCCGCGCCGCGTTGGCACGCTCTTGCAGGCCGTTACACAGCGTTTGCACGCGCTGACTCAGGGCATCGTGGAAGCCCGGCACCTGCAGCTTGGTGAGAAGTGCTACCCCGGCGGCCATAGCCAGTGGGTTACCCGAAAGGGTGCCCGCCTGATATACCGGCCCCAGCGGCGAGATGTTCTGCATGATGTCGCGCTTGCCGCCAAACGCACCGACCGGCATACCGCCACCAACGATCTTACCCAAACAGGTCAGATCCGGCGTGATACCGTAGTACGCCTGGGCACCACCAAGGGCAACCCGGAATCCGGTCATCACCTCATCAAAAATCAGAATGCTGCCGTACTCGTTACAAACGTGGCGCAGGGTTTCCAAGAAACCTGGCTGAGGCGGAATGCAGTTCATATTGCCCGCCACCGGCTCGACGATGATGCAGGCAATCTGCTCACCGATCTCTGCAAAGCACGCTTCAACGCCTTCCGGGTCGTTATAGGAGAGTGTAATGGTGTGCTCGGCCAACGACGCCGGTACACCAGGTGAGCTGGGCTCGCCGTGGGTCAAGGCACCGGAGCCCGCTTTTACCAGCAGGGAGTCCGAGTGGCCGTGGTAGTTACCCTCGAACTTGACGATCTTGTCCCGCCCCGTGGTGCCCCGCGCCAGCCGAATCGCTGACATGGTGGCCTCGGTGCCCGAGCTGGTCATGCGCACCATTTCCATGGAGGGAATCATGTCGCAAATTAGGTCGGCCATGGTGGTTTCCACGGCCGTGGGGGTACCGAACGAGAGCCCATTATCCAACCGCGCACGTACAGCCGCCAATACGTCTTGATCGGCATGACCGGTAATCATCGGTCCCCAGGAGCCGATGTAATCGACGTAGCGGTTGCCCTCGACATCGAAGAGGTAAGCGCCCTGCGCACGTTCCATGAATACCGGCGGGCGGTGCAACCCTTTGAAGGCACGGACGGGAGAGTTCACGCCACCGGGAATATGGCGACTGGCCAGATCAAATAATTCTGCAGATGTGGTCATGGCATCCTCTGTAGCAATAGCTGACGGACAATAAAAATCAAAAGCGTGCAGGGCGTGATAGACGTTGAGGCAAACACTGCCCGCTGGGCGGCTGATAGCCGTGTGACAAACTCTCCCAGGTAAAGTGCTGTGCCTGTTCGCAAGCCGTAGGTAAGCGCTCACCTACCGCCAAACGAGCGGCCAGGGCGGAAGCCAACGTACATCCGGACCCGTGAAACACTTCCGGCAGTCTGGGCCACTGCCACTGGCGAGTGGTATCGGGCGAATGCAGTGTGTTGACCACCTGCTGCCCGCTGCCGGGCAGAGGCTCATCCGTGGCGGTGACCAGCACCGCCTGGCACCCGCGCGATAACAACGAAACAGCGCGGGCCGTATCATCGAACGGTGCGTCGATCTCAGGCGTGAGCGCGATCAGTTCATGGCGGTTGGGCGTCAGGATATCCACAAGGGGAAGCAGACGGTCACTATAAAGCTTCTGCAAACGGGGTGTGGATAACTCAGTGCCGCCGCCCGCTTTCAAGACAGGGTCTGCCACCACCGGTACACCCGGAAAACGCCGCACGATCTGCTCGGCCGCACGCAAGGTTGCTTCGTCCGCCAGCAAGCCTAGCTTGATGGCGGCAATCTGCATGTCGACCAGCGCTTCTGCCATTTGCCGCATGGCAGCTGCATCGGCTGGCAATACCGTGGTGACATTATGGCAGTTCTGCACGGTCAGGGCGGTGGGAATGGTCACTGCCCAGCCACCACACGCGGCGATGGCTTCGCTATCGGCGACCAGTCCAGCGCCGCCGGTAGGATCATGGCCTGCCAATACCAGTACAACGGGAGGAAGTGGTTGGCGCATCAAAAGGGTTTCACTACCGCCAGAAGAATGATGGCGATCAGGGCCACGACAGGGGCCTCATTGAACCAGCGGAAGAACACGTGGCTCTTGGTGCAGCGATCCTGGGCCAACTGCTTCAAATAGATCAGACATACGTGGTGATAGGCCACCAGCAATACCACCAGCGTCAGCTTCACGTGCATCCAGCCCTGAGTGAACCAGGCAGGTACCAGGTAAAGCAGCCAGCCGCCAAACAGCAGCACGACGATCATGGAAGGCGTCATGATGCCGCGATAAAGCTTGCGCTCCATGGTCTTGAAGTAGTCGATGGCCTGGACATCCCCCTTGTCGCGCGCCATCGCGTGGTACACGTATAGCCGTGGCAGATAGAACAGTGCAGCAAACCAGGTCACAACGGCCATCAGGTGAATGGCCTTTATCCACTCGTACATGGTCTCTCCTTAATAGGTGCGCTCATTGCGAAACAGTGGGGTCACGGGGGTCAGAATGACGTGTATCGGTATAGTGGTAATAGCGCTCGATGGCGCCGCGAGTAATGATACCTGAAATTCGCTGCTGCTTTGGCCGGTAGCCATGAATCACGTAGAGCGCATCCAGCGTATTGTCCTGCAGCTTGAGGAAGGCTTCCGACAGGGTGGCCTGCAAACCGATGGGGGCCATTTCCAGCCGCTGCCCGGGAATTTCCAGCAGGTCGATCAACTCCTCCTCTTGCGCGGCTCCCTCTTTCAAGGCTTCGTCATGCTCCAGCAACCAGCGGGCCAGCTCTGCCGCTTTCAAGCCCAATACCGGCTTGTCGTCGCTGGATCGTTCGATCACCAGCCAGGTAGGGTTGGCCTCCAGCCGCTGGCGGGCCTGCTCGAGGGTGATCATGCGCTCGGTACGCACCAGAGAGCGCTCCATGACCGCAGGCACCGACACTCTGGAAAGCGCCTGCATCAACGGCTGCTGCAAGGGGTGCATGCCATACCGCACCGAACTGACGAAAAACCCTTCACATCCCGTCAACTGTCGCGAAGTCAGGCAAGCCACCACCACCGCCAGCATGCCAGGCAACATCATGTGGGGGGTGTGGGTCAACTCCAGCAGTGCCATCAAGGCCGCTAGCGGAGCCTGCAACACGGCGCCCATCATGGCGGCCATCCCCAGCATGGCATAAATCCCGGGGTCTGCCGCCTTGTCGGGCCATAGCCAGCCACCCAGCATGCCTGCCAGTGCGCCGGAGGCTGCGCCCGACACCAGCACGGGGCCGATGATACCGATCGGCACACCGCCCGCCACGGTCAGAGCCGTGATCAGCAGCTTGCCAATCATCAGCGCCAGCAATACGCTAACGGTCAGTTGGTTATTCAGCGCCGCGGCCAGGCTATCGTAGCCAATGCCCTGTATTTCAGGAAACCACCACGCCAGTGCTCCCGTAGCAACTCCAACGCTGCCCAGCCTCAGCCATAACGGAAGCCCTTGCAGGAAGGCATGGCGTGCCAGATGAATGAATACGCCAGCCATCAGGCCAATCACCAGCCCCGTCACCACTATCCAGGGCAAATTCATCAGCGAGCCAAGTGCTACTTCAGGGATGCGGAAGGCTGGCTCGTTTCCGTACGCCAGCTGAGCCACCAGCGCACCCATGGTGGAAGCCAGGATCACCGGCATGAAGCTCATCAGGGTGTACTCCATCATGACCACTTCCATGGCAAAGATGACCCCCGCGATGGGCGTATTGAAAGAGGCAGAAATACCCGCCGCCGTTCCACAGGCCACCAGCACACGCAGGCTGTTGTGTGGCAGCCGCAGCCGCATCCCCAGGCCACTGGAAGCCGCCGCCCCCAGATGAATTGCCGGTCCTTCACGGCCAGCAGAGAGACCGCCCAACACCGATACCACCCCGACCCACCACTGGTTGAGCCAGTTACGCAGTGGAAAACGGCCCTGATGGTAGGTCAGGCGCTCGATGACATGGCCGACGCCCAGCTTGCGTGCGGTGGCCTTCTGACGATACAGCAGCACACCGATGACGCTCACGGCCAGCAGGGGCAGCAGCGCTCTGACCCACGGGGGCAGCGCTTCGAAGCCTTCCGGGTTACCGTCCGGCATGTACAGCGCGGCTCCCGCCTCCAGCAGCAGCCTGAATGCCACCATGACAGCCCCGGTCATGACACCAGACACCAGCCCCAGCACACACAGTTGCGGCAAGGCATCCACATTGGCCAGCTGGCGACGAAAACCCTCTAAGGTGAAATCTGACCGCGAAAAACCTGCCACAACGCTCGTCCTTGGTTGGGTAGAGTGGGTCTACGACACGCAGTGCTCTTCTGCGCCTGCTCTCTTGTGTATCATAGCTGGAGACACATCAACAGCCTCGCAAAACTTGCCAGGCTGCTAATTACCGCTGCCAGGACTGTGCAGAAGGCGCAAGGAGTGATCTGTGATAAACGTTGGCATTGTAGGCGGCACTGGCTACACCGGTGTTGAACTTCTGAGGCTGCTGGCCCAGCACCCCGAGGTAAATGTTCAAGCGATAACGTCGCGCTCGGAAGCAGGCGTCAAGGTCTGTGACATGTACCCCAACCTGCGAGGCCACTACGATACCCTGACCTTCAGTGAGCCCGATGCCAAGGCCCTGGGGGCCATGGACGCCGTCTTTTTTGCCACCCCTCATGGCGTGGCCCACGCGCTGGCAGGCGAGCTATTGGCCAACGGAACCCGCGTCATCGACCTGTCGGCCGACTTTCGCCTGCGCGATGCCGACGAGTGGAGCCGCTGGTACGACCAGCCCCACGGCGCCCCTGAACTGTTGAAAGAGGCGGTCTACGGCCTGCCGGAAATGCATCGTGAAAAGATCAAGACCGCGCGTCTGATCGCGGTACCCGGCTGCTACCCCACCGCCGTTCAGCTAGGTTACCTGCCGCTGCTGGAAGCGGGCCTGATCGACCCGAATCAGCTGATTGCCGACTGCAAGTCCGGGGTCACTGGCGCTGGGCGGGGTGCCAAGGTCGCCTCGCTGCTGGCCGAAGCCAGCGAGTCCATGAAAGCCTACGGTGCAGGCGGCCATCGCCATCTGCCGGAAATTCGTCAGGGCCTGGGCGACATGCAGCCAGACACCGTGGGATTGACCTTCGTCCCCCACCTGACACCCATGATCCGCGGCATCCACGCCACGCTCTACAGCACCCTCAGCACCGAGCCAGGCGACTTGCAGGCACTGTTCGAAAAACGCTTTGCCAATGAGCCGTTCGTGGACGTCATGCCCGCCGGCAGCCACCCGGAAACCCGCAGCGTAAAAGGCAACAATACCTGCCGCATCGCCGTGCATCGTCCGGGCAACGGCAATACGGTGGTGGTACTTTCCGTCATCGACAACCTGGTCAAGGGCGCCTCCGGCCAGGCCATCCAGAACCTGAACCTGATGTTTGGCTTCGATGAGCAGATGGGCCTCAACGCCCCCGCTCTGATGCCTTGAGCCACAGTAATTCCCGGCAATAGTTGACCATTTTGCTGGGAATTACCCATAATCCCCCCATGCCATCTATTCGTTCCTAAAGCTCGCGGGAGGTACCCATGAGCGGTGCAGAAGCTTTTGTTCCAACCCCTTTAATGCTGTCCGACAGTGCGCGCCAGCGCATCAAGGCACTCATGGCCGAAGAGCACAATCCAGCCCTCAAGCTGCGTGTCTATGTCACCGGTGGTGGCTGTTCCGGCTTTCAGTATGGTTTTGACTTTGCCGACAACGTGGCAGAGGACGACACCCTGATCGAATTCGGAGACGCCACGCTGGTGGTGGACCCCCTCTCCTACCAATACCTGGTCGGCTCTACCGTGGACTACGAAGAGGGCCTGGCAGGGGCGCGTTTTCGCGTGCAAAACCCCAATGCCACTACCACCTGCGGCTGTGGTGCCTCGTTCATGGTATGACCAGCGTTGGTCGCAACGACTTCCCCATGACTTGACGCCTTGGCGGTTTCTCGCCAAGGTAAAAAGGTCAATAACGGTTCATCGACCGGTTTATAAGAAGAAACACACTATATAAACGGTGACGGAAACCACATAAAACTCGGGGAAACTAATGAAACACTTTTTTACCACCTCCGCTATCGCCACTGCCGTTGCACTGGGCTTGGGCAGTACCACTGCGTTTGCTGACACACCCACGGTCAATGTGGTGACTGACCCAAGCTTTGTGCCTTTCGAGATGCTCGACCCCGAAACCGGTGAAATGATCGGCTTCGACATGGACATCATCAACGAAATCGCCGAACGGGCTGGCTTCGACATCAATCTCACCACCATGGAGTTCGCGGGCATCATTCCGGCCGTCCAGACCGGCAGCCAGGAAATTGCCATTGCCGGTGTGACCATCACCGAAGAGCGTGCGCAGATCGTCGACTTCTCTGATCCCTACTACGACTCGGGCCTGCAGATCATCGTGCGTGCCGACAACGATGACGTAGAGTCCATCGAAGACCTGGCCGGGCTCTCCATCGCCACGCGCATCGGCTCCACCAGCTACGACTTCCTGCAAGAGCAGCTGGGCGACGACGCCGATATCACTCCCTATCCAGGCAATAGCGACATGTACATGGCCCTGCTGGGGCGTAACGTCGATGCCGCGTTCTACGATGCCCCCAACGTTGCCTACTTCTCGCAAACACGCGGTGAAGGTCGCACCAAGGTCGTCGGCCCCCTGTACGAAGGCCAGCAGTACGGCATCGTCTTCCACAAGGGTAGCCAGTGGGTAGAACCCGCCAATGAAGCACTCGCGGCCATGCGTGAAGACGGCACCTACGACGAGATTTACCAGAAGTGGTTTGGTGAGACCTCCGACGAAGAGTAAGCACTGTCATAGGTAAGTGCGTTATCTCACGTTTACAGGGCCGGGCGGCCTAGCCCCCGGCCCTGAATCATTGTGTGGTGCTGTTCTGGAGACGTCACGTGGAAGTCACTTTTCAATTCGACTGGGCGGCCGCTTTCCGCTCGATTCCCTACTTGTTACCCGGTATTCCGTGGACACTGCTGATCTCGTTCGGCGGCCTGGCCATTGGCTTTTTCATCGGCATCTTCTTTGGCCTGCTGCGCATCAGCCGCACGCGCTGGCTGCGCTGGCCAGCCATCCTGTATGTCGAAGTCTTTCGCGGTACACCCATCCTGGTGCAGGTGCTGTTCATTTTCTACGGCCTGCCCCAACTACTGGGTGGCCCCATCAATGCGCTGGTGGCCGGCATTGCCGCCATTGCCGTCAATTCAGGGGCCTATATCTCCGAAATCGTACGCGGAGGCGTGCAGTCGATCGAACGCGGGCAACGCGAAGCATCGCTGTCGCTGGGGCTCTCCCGAGCGCAGTCGTTTCGTTACGTCATCTGGCCTCAAGCCTTCCGCCGCATGATCCCTCCGCTGGGCAACCAGGGCATCATCAGCATCAAGGACACCTCGCTGTTTTCCGTCATCGGGGTGGGTGAGCTGGTGCGCCAAGGACAGATCTACATTGCCACCACCTTCACGGCGCTGGAAGTCTATTTCATGGTCGCCCTGATGTACCTGGCCATTACCTGGACCCTCTCTATCATCCTGCGCCAGTTGGAACGGCGCGGCGTCGTTGGCCAATAAGGAGCGCACAATGACTTCGACCTCATCGCCCATTGTGCAAATGCAGAAGCTCAACAAGCACTTTGGCAGCCTGCATGTGCTCAAGAACATCGATCTGGAAATCGTCCCTGGAGAAGTCGTCGTCGTGATCGGCGCCAGCGGTTCTGGCAAATCCACGCTGATCCGCTGCATCAACGGGCTGGAAGAGTTTCAGTCCGGCAGCCTCGATGTCGATGGCAATACGCTGCTGCCCGATGGCAAAAGCAGCAAGGCCCTGCAAACCATCCGCACCGAAGTCGGCATGGTGTTCCAGCAGTTCAACCTCTTCCCCCATCTGAGCGTCATCGACAACATTACCCTGGCCCCCATGAAAGTGCGTGGCTGGAGCCGTAAGGATGCCGAAGAGACGGCTCAGCGGCTGTTGGAACGCGTCGGCATTGCCGATCAGGCACAGAAGTACCCCAGCCAGCTCTCTGGAGGGCAGCAGCAGCGGGTCGCCCTGGCCCGCGCGCTGGCCATGGAACCCCGGCTCATGCTCTTCGACGAGCCCACCTCGGCGCTAGACCCGGAGATGATCGGTGAAGTGCTGGACGCCATGCGTGAGCTGGCCAAGGAAGGCATGACCATGGTCATCGTGACCCATGAAATGGGCTTTGCGCGGGAAGTAGCCGACCGCGTCATCTTCATTCACAAAGGGGAAATCACCGAGCAAGGGCCACCGGAACAGCTGTTCGATGCACCTCAGCATGAACGCACCCAGTCCTTCTTGGCGCGCGTATTGAAGCACTAGCAGCCCATCAGGGCACCTCAGAGACCGGCCTGTCCTTGCGACAGGCCTTTTTTTTGCCTGTGGATAATATTTTTTCCTCGGCTGCCACTATCTGGCTGACACCCGCGCCATGGGCATCTTTCAACGCATATGATGGTCACCAGATCACTTGTTCACAGGTGCGGTAACAAGCGCGGTAGCCAGCGGTGGATAAGCCGTCGTTAACCTGGCCTGTGGGTAAGTAAGCTTTTCATCCACAGCTCCGTCACCGCTTCTACGCAGGCACTCCGCCGGTTCACCACTGCTTGGTCAACAATACAAAATGATGATTAATATAGGAAAAAATCATTTATCAACAGATTTTGTCCACACCATTAGTAACTACATTTACAGAACTTCTCTTATATATTTTTATTTTGTTATTAATTTATAAAACCACTGATAGCAAGGATGTGGAAAAACCTGACGGTTACCCACAGGAGGTTTATACTGGCGGGCTTATTCCAACAGCGGTGATCCGCTGACCACATCATCCGTGCCTTGGGCACAAGACGAGGTGTCTCTTGAACTACCCCGACCGCTTTGACGTGATTGTCATCGGCGGTGGCCATGCGGGAACCGAAGCCGCACTGGCCTCTGCTCGCATGGGCTGTCAAACCCTATTGCTGACCCACAACATCGAGACGCTGGGCCAAATGTCCTGCAATCCCGCCATTGGTGGGATCGGCAAGAGCCATCTGGTCAAGGAGATCGATGCGTTGGGTGGTGCCATGGGGCTAGCCACGGATTTGGGCGGCATCCAGTTTCGAGTACTCAACGCACGTAAGGGGCCTGCCGTACGCGCGACCCGCGCCCAGGCAGACAGGATCCGCTACAAGGCCGCCATTCGAGGCATGCTGGAAAACCAGCCGAACCTGACGATTTTCCAGCAGGCGGCTGGCGACCTCATTGTGGATAACGACACCGTACGTGGTGTAGTGACCGAGACAGGCATTCGTTTTCATGCCGAGTCGGTGGTGCTGAGCACGGGCACGTTCCTTGGCGGTGTTATCCACATCGGGTTGGACCAAAGCCGTGGTGGCCGCGCAGGCGACCCACCTTCCAATGCGCTGGCAGAGCGACTGCGGGCACTGCCTTTTCACGTCGACAGGTTGAAGACCGGTACCCCTCCGCGTATCGATGCCAAATCCGTCGACTTTTCACAGCTGGAAGAGCAACCAGGCGACACGCCCACGCCGATCATGTCCTACCTGGGGCATCGGGGCATGCATCCTCAGCAGGTGAGCTGCCATATTGCGCACACCAACGAGCGCACCCACGAGATCATCCTGAACAACCTCGATCGTTCCCCCATGTACTCCGGGGTAATCGAAGGCATCGGCCCCCGCTACTGCCCGTCGATCGAAGACAAGGTGCATCGCTTCGCCGACAAATCGAGCCATCAGGTGTTCATCGAACCGGAAGGTCTGGATACCCACGAGCTCTACCCCAATGGGATCTCCACCTCACTGCCCTTCGATGTGCAGCTGCAGGTCGTGCGCTCCATCAAAGGGTTGGAAAACGCCCATATCACGCGCCCGGGTTATGCCATCGAGTATGACTTCTTCGACCCGCGGGATTTGAAGCACTCGCTGGAAACCAAATTTATCCACAACCTGTTTTTTGCCGGGCAGATCAACGGCACCACTGGCTACGAAGAAGCGGGTGCTCAAGGGTTGCTGGCGGGGCTCAACGCGGCACGGCGAGCCAAGCAGCTGGAGGCGTGGTACCCACGTCGTGACGAGGCGTATCTAGGCGTTCTGGTGGATGACCTGATCACCATGGGCACCAAGGAACCCTATCGCATGTTCACGTCACGCGCCGAGTATCGGCTGCTGCTGCGTGAAGACAATGCCGACCTCCGCCTGACCGAGCAGGGCCGCCAGCTGGGGTTGGTCGATGACACCCGCTGGGCGGCTTTCAGCCAGAAACGTGATGCCATCGAGCGTGAAGCCACGCGCTTGTCCAGCGCCTGGGTACATCCCAACAGCCCGGCTGCCGCCAGCATCGCCGAGAAAACCGGCAAGCCGCTGTCGCGGGAGTACTGCCTGAGCGATTTGCTGAAGCGCCCTGAACTGACCTACGCCGATATTGCCGACCTGCCGGGCATGGAAAGCGGCGGCGTGGAGGATGAAGCTGTCGCCGAACAGGTGCAGATTCAGGCCAAGTATCAGGGGTACATCGATCGTCAGCAGGACGAAATCGACAAGCTCAAGCGCCACGAAGCCACAGCGCTCCCCGCTGAGCTGGATTATCACAACGTGGAGGGGCTCTCCCACGAGATTCGCCAGAAGCTCAGCGCCGCGCGGCCGGAAACCCTTGCCCAGGCTGCCCGTATCTCTGGAGTGACGCCTGCTGCCGTCTCGATACTGCTGATTCACCTGAAAAAGCGCCGCCTGATCAGCCATACCGAGGTCGCCAACGGATGAGTTTCTTGCCGCCGCTGATTGAAAGCCTGCCCGCTAGTGTGGCCCCCAGACTGGAGCAAGGGCTGGCCCAACTGGATATCGCCATTACGCCCGCCCAGCGTGAGCAGCTGCTGGGGCTGCTGGCGCTATTGCACAAGTGGAACCGGGCTTATAACCTCACCGCCGTACGCGACGTCGATGAAATGGTGTCTCGCCACGTGCTGGACAGTGCGGCGGTGGCGCCCTTCATTCGGGGGCCCCGACTTCTGGACGTAGGCGCCGGGCCAGGCTTGCCTGGACTGGTGCTGGCGATTTTGAAGCCCGAACTTCAGGTGACGCTGCTGGACAGCAACGGCAAGAAGGTTCGCTTCCAACGGCAGGCCGTCATGGAGCTGGCGCTGAGCAACGTGACGCCCACTCAGGCAAGGGTCGAGCAGTTTGCGGGCCAGCACTTCGATCAGGTGATCTCGCGGGCCTTCGCCAGCCTGGTGGACTTCGTGACCTTGACGCGCCCGCTACCGACCGCCGACGGCCAGTGGCTGGCCATGAAGGGCCCCGGTGCCGATGACGAGCTGCGCGACCTGCCAGCAGGTGTTGAACTGAACGCTCGGCACCTGTTGAATATACCCTTCGAGACGGCCGAGCGGCAGCTGTTGATCCTGACCCCAAAAGGAGTTGAGTAGTGAGCCAGATCATTGCCCTGACCAACCAAAAAGGCGGCGTGGGCAAGACCACTTCAGCCGTCAATCTGGCCGCCAGCCTGGCCGCCCTGGACCGGCGCGTACTGTTGGTCGACCTCGACCCCCAGGGGCATGCCAGCATGGGCAGTGGGATCGACAAGTATGATCTGGAAAAGAGCGTGCTGGACGTGCTCTTGGGGGAAACCTCGGCCAGCGACGCCATCGTGCGCGGTTTGTCGGTTCGTTACGATGTCTTGCCGGGCAATGGCGATTTGACGGCGGCGGAAGTCGAGCTGCTGGACGCCGAGCAGCGGCAGAGTCGCCTTTCTCAGGCGCTGGCCAGCGTGGCCGACGAATACGATGTGGTGCTGATCGACTGCCCGCCGTCGCTGAACATGCTCACGGTGAATGCGCTTACTGCAGCCCATGGCGTACTGATCCCGCTGCAGTGTGAATTTTACGCTCTGGAAGGACTCTCGGCGCTGCTGGATACCGTGGAACAGATCAAGCAGAGCGTGAATTCCGAGCTTGCCGTCTCCGGTATCCTGCGCACCATGTACGACAAGCGCACCAGCCTCACGCGGGAAGTGGACAAGCAGCTACGCGACTTTTTCGGCGATGCGCTGCTGAAAACCACCATTCCGCGCAACGTGAAAGTGGCAGAAGCGCCAAGTCATGGCCTGCCCGTGACCCAGTACGCCCGTTTTTCGCGGGGCAGCCAGGCCTACCGCGTGCTGGCCAAAGAGATGATTCGACGGTTGTCACTGTAACGCCTGTCGTTACGGCGGCTGTCGCTGTAAGGTTCGAAGTACGTAACGTTCAACGAGGGAAAGCGAATGACGCGTAAACGCGCGCTAGGACGTGGCCTGGATGCCCTGATTGGTGCGGGCGCCCGTCGTCGTGACAGTTTGGACCTGACCAGTAGCGCCTCACAAGGCACAGAGGCCCTTCTGCCGGAAGGTGCTTCCGCAGAGGCAGCGCAGGACGATGCCCATGCCGAACGCCTGGAGCGGCTGCCGCTGGGGCAACTGACCCGGGGCAAGTACCAGCCTCGCCGCGACATTCAGCCCGAGGCACTGGAGGAGCTTGCCGACTCCATTCGCGCCCAGGGGGTCATGCAGCCGATCGTCGTTCGCCCGATTGGCCCGGACCGCTATGAAATCATTGCCGGTGAACGGCGCTGGCGCGCTGCCCAACTGGCCGAGCTGGATGTCATTCCGGCGGTCATTCGCCATGTCAGCGACGACGTAGCGCTGGCGCTGGCGCTGATCGAGAACATTCAGCGTGAAAACCTCAATGCCATCGAAGAAGCGCTGGCGTTAAAACGCCTGGCAGAAGAGTTCGAGCTTACCCAGCAGCAGGTGGCCGATGCCGTGGGCAAATCCCGCACGCAGGTGGCCAACCTGCTGCGTTTGTTGGCCCTGGACCCGGAAGTGCAGACCCTGCTGGAGCGTGGCGATCTGGATATGGGGCATGCTCGTGCCCTACTGTCGTTGAACAGCGCCCAGCAACGCCAGGTGGCCCATGAAGTGGTCAACAAGGACCTGACGGTGAGAGACACCGAGGCGCTGGTCAAGAAGGTGCACGACACTCAGCAGTCACCGGTAGCATCGGCCAAAAAAGTGGCCAAGACCGCCGATGTGGCGCGCCTCGAAACGCACCTGGGCGAGCTACTGGGCGCGCCTGTCTCCATCGACCACGGTCAAAAGGGCAAAGGAAAAGTCACCATACGTTATACAAGCCTTGAAGAGCTGGATGGCATTCTTGCCCATATAAAGTAGCAGGCTAATGAAATAAGCGGCCTTTTTTTAACCCTTTGGTCGCAAGTAAACGCCAAAACGTGCGAAATCCGTGCAACTTCGGTTGAAGGTGTGATAGCGCTTCCCTATAATCCGCCGTGTTTGTCGAAAGCTTGCTTGGACGAACGGGCGTACTCGTTACCCCATTGAGCAGCAGCCCAGCCTGCACGGAGTCGTGGTCAAAGTGAAAAGTGCAGCGCCTGTCCGTCGGCGTCTATTGGATTTTCGGCGGCTGTTTCTTGCTCAGCTGGTGGCGATCTTGCTGGTGGCCATGTTGGCAAGCGTCATGGTCGGCATCGAGGCAGCAGGGTCTGCCTTGTCGGGGGGGCTGATTAGCCTTCTACCGACCATCTATTTTGTGTGGCGTGGTCAAAGGCAGCAGCGTAACCGCCAACCACAGCGTAATGTGCTCAACTTGTACCAGGCTGCAGCAGGCAAGTTTGGTTTGACGGTGGCGTTATTCGCCATAGTGCTGACGATAGCGCCCCCTTCAAACCCAGCTTTTTTCTTTGTCGCCTATGTGGTGGCCCAACTGATGCACTGGCTAGCCCCTTGGCTCGTGCGTGAGCGGTCAACCCCTTAAACTTGAGGAAGCAGTATGGCAGCGGATAACGAAATATCGGCCATCTATTACATACAGCACCACCTCCAGAACCTGACGTTCGGAAAGCACCCGGAAAATGGTTGGTCGCTTGCGTCCACCTCTGCCGAAGCGACCGAAATGGGTTTTTGGGCCATTCACCTGGACACGATGGGCTGGTCCATCGGCATGGGTGCTCTGTTCCTGTGGCTGTTCCATAAAGCGGGCAAAGCAGCGACCACCGGCGTCCCGGGCGGCCTGCAGAACGCCGTTGAAATGGTCATCGAGTTCATCGATAACCTGACCCGCTCTACCTTCCACGGCAACAACAAGAACATCGGCCCGATCGCCTTGACGCTGTTCATGTGGATTCTGCTGATGAACAGCCTCAAGCTGATCCCGCTGGACTACTTCCCGGAGCTGTTCGGCAAGCTGGGCGTGGGCTACATGAAAATCGTTCCCACCACCGACATCAACGCCACGCTGGGTATGGCCATCGGTGTCTTCCTGATGATCATCTACTACAGCTGCAAGGTGAAAGGTGTTGCTGGGTTCGGCAAGGAGCTGGCGCTGACGCCGTTCAATACCTGGCTGTTGGCACCGTTCAACCTGATTCTCGAAATCGTCGGCCTGCTGGTCAAACCGATCAGCCTTGGTTTCCGTCTGTTCGGCGCCATGTTTGCCGGTGAAGTTATCTTTATCCTGATTGCCCTGCTACCGTTCTGGGCGATCTGGATGCTGGATGTGCCGTGGGCCATCTTCCATATTCTGGTGGTTTCGCTGCAGGCCTTCATCTTTACGACGCTGTCTATCGTCTATTTGAGCGCCGCGCACGAGCATCACTGAACCCGAGCAACGCTTTGCATTAAACCCTTAACCTAAACCCTTGAAATTAACGCACTATCAGGAGCTTCATCATGGAAATCGTCTACATTGCTGCCGCCATCATCATCAGTGTTAGCGCCCTGACCACTGGCTTTGGTTTCGCCATGCTGGGTGGCAAGCTGCTGGACAACACCGCTCGTCAGCCTGAGCTGAGCGACCAGCTGCAAACTCGTACCTTCATCATGGCCGGTCTGCTTGACGCCGTACCGATGATCGGTGTTGGTATCGCGATGTACCTGATCTTCGTTGTTGCCGGTTAATGCAGCTTGACCGAGCGGGCAACCGCTCGGTTTTGTTTCACTCCGGTCGCCACGAATTTGTCAGAGGTACATCCCTGTGAATATCAACATGACGCTTATCGGGCAAACGATCGCCTTCGCGATCTTTGTCTGGTTTTGCATAAAGTATGTGTGGCCTCCGATCAGCAACGCGCTTCACGAGCGTCAGAAAAAGATTGCTGATGGCTTGGACGCAGCCAGCCGCGCGACGCGTGACCTTGAGCTCGCTCAAGAGCGTGCCGAGCAGACGCTGCGTGAAAGCAAGGAGCAGGCATCTCAAATCCTCGAGCAAGCGAACAAGCGCTCTGCGCAGATGATCGAAGAAGCACGTGAACAAGCACGTGCCGAAGGCGAGCGTCTGGTGGCCAGTGCTCGGGCTGAAATTGAGCAAGAAATCAATCGCGCGAAAGACGAGTTGCGTGCGCAGGTTTCTCACCTTGCGATCATAGGCGCCGAGCGTGTTCTTGAAGCCTCTGTTGACGAGAAAGCGCACCGCGACTTGCTTGATAAGCTTGCCGCTGAACTGTAAGGAGGTGATCCATGGCGGAACAAACGACCGTCGCTCGTCCTTACGCCAAAGCGGCGTTTGAATACGCGCGCGATCATCAGGCACTGGATACCTGGTCTCAGTCACTGGCAATGGCAGGTCTCATTGTCAAGGATCACCAGGTCGCCAACCTGTTAGGTAGTCCCAAACTGGGTAGCGAACAGAAAGTGGCGTTGCTGGCTGACATGCTGGGCGACGGTGCCGATGACGCTTTCCAGCGGTTTCTCACCACCCTGGCCGACCAGCGTCGGTTGATGGCGTTGAGTGCAATCGCTGAACAGTTTGAACACCTTCGCGCAGAACATGAAAAGCGTATCGACGTCACTGTGGTTTCAGCCTACAAGCTGGATAGCAAGCAGCAGACCAAGCTGGCAAACGCGCTCAAGAAACGTCTGAATCGCGAAATCTCCATTACTACTCAGGTCGACAAGTCGCTCATCGGCGGTGTCATCCTGCGTGCCGGCGATACCGTCATTGACGGTTCGGTGCGTGGTCGATTGAACCGTCTTTCCGAAGCGCTGACCGCTTGAGTCTGAGGGACATGGCATGCAGCAACTGAATCCTTCCGAGATCAGCGACATCATCAAGCAGCGAATTGAGAAGCTTGACGTCGCATCCGAAGCCCGTAATCAGGGCACCATCGTCAGCGTTTCCGACGGTATCGTGAAAATTCACGGCCTCGAAGACGCGATGTTCGGTGAAATGATTGAATTCCCCAACAGCATCTTCGGCATGGTACTCAACCTGGAGCGTGACTCCGTGGGTGCCGTTGTCCTGGGTGACTACCTGCAGCTTGAAGAAGGCATGACCGCTCAGTGTACCGGTCGTATTCTTGAAGTTCCGGTAGGCCCCGAGCTGGTGGGTCGCGTTGTCGACGCGCTGGGTAACCCCATCGACGGCAAAGGCGACATCAATGCCAAGCTGACCGACGCGGTAGAAAAGGTAGCGCCTGGCGTTATCACCCGTCAGTCCGTTGACGAGCCCATCCAGACGGGTCTGAAGTCCATCGACGCCATGGTGCCGATCGGTCGTGGTCAGCGTGAGCTGATCATCGGCGACCGTCAGATCGGTAAATCCGCCATTGCCATCGATGCGATCATCAACCAGAAAGGCAAGGGCGTGACCTGTGTCTACGTGGCCATCGGTCAGAAGCAGTCGACCATTGCCAACGTGGTGCGCAAGCTCGAAGAGCACGGCGCGATGGAGCACACCATCGTGGTGGCGGCTGGCGCTGCCGACCCGGCACCCATGCAGTTCCTGGCGGCCTACTCCGGCTGCACCATGGGCGAGTACTTCCGTGATCGTGGCGAAGACGCACTGATCGTGTATGACGATCTCTCCAAGCAGGCCGTTGCCTACCGTCAGGTATCGCTGCTGCTGCGTCGTCCGCCGGGTCGTGAAGCTTACCCGGGTGACGTGTTCTATCTCCACTCCCGTCTGCTGGAGCGCGCCGCGCGCGTCAACGCCGACTACGTCGAGAAGTTCACCAACGGCGAAGTGAAAGGCAAGACCGGTTCCTTGACCGCGCTGCCGATCATCGAAACCCAAGGCGGTGACGTATCGGCCTTCGTTCCGACCAACGTCATCTCCATCACCGATGGTCAGATCTTCCTGGAAACCAACCTGTTCAACTCCGGTATTCGTCCGGCGATCAACGCAGGTCTGTCGGTTTCTCGTGTTGGTGGTGCCGCACAGACCAAGATCATCAAGAAGTTGGGTGGTGGTGTGCGTCTGGCGCTGGCTCAGTACCGCGAACTGGCGGCGTTCTCTCAGTTTGCCTCTGACCTGGATGAAGCCACGCGTAAGCAGCTCGAGCACGGACAGCGTGTTACCGAGCTGATGAAGCAGAAGCAGTACTCGCCGATGTCCGTGGCGGAAATGGCCCTGTCTCTGTACGCTGCCAACGAAGGTTACCTGGACGATGTGAGCGTCGAGAAGGTGCTGGGCTTCGAACGTGCTCTGCACGACTACATGAAGTCCGAGCACGGCGAACTGCTCGACAAGATCAACCAGACCGGCGACTACAACGGCGAGATTCAGGACGGTTTGAAGTCGGGTCTCGAGAAGTTCAAGGCGACTCAGAGCTGGTAATGTCTGGCCCGCCTGCGGGCGGGCTTGCATGCTTTCTGAGAGCCACGAACGAAGGGTAGATCGCTATGGCAGCTGCAAAAGAGATACGCACCCAGATCGGGAGCATCAAAAATACGCAGAAGATCACCAGCGCCATGGAAATGGTGGCTGCATCGAAAATGCGTAAAGCGCAAGATCTGATGAAGTCCAGTCAGCCCTACGCCAAGCAGATCCGTAATGTGGTAGCCCATATTGCGGATGCAGACGTAGAGCAGGAAGACAAGCACCGCTACATGGTCGAGCGCCCTGTCAACCGCGTGGGTTATATCGTGGTGTCGACAGACCGCGGCCTGTGTGGCGGCTTGAACGTCAACCTGTTCAAGGCCGTTCTGAAAGATGCGATGGCCTGGAAACAGCAAGGCGCCGAGCTGGACTTCTGTGCCCTTGGCTCCAAGGCCGGTGCCTTCTTCCGCAATTATGGTGGCAACCTGGTTGCTGCCAAGAGCGGATTAGGTGAAGCACCGACCGTCGAGGGTCTGATCGGTAGTGTGAAGGTCATGCTGGAAGCGTACGATGAAGGTCGGCTGGATCGCCTGTACGTGGTGTACAACGAATTCGTGAACACCATGACACAGCGCCCGGTCGTGCATCAGATCCTTCCGCTGTCCCCTGACATGGGCAGCGAAGAGAAGCATGACGAAGAAAACGCCCGTCCCGGAAGCTGGGACTACCTGTATGAACCGGATGCCAAGGCGTTGCTGGACAGCCTGTTGGTTCGATTCATCGAATCGCAGGTGTATCAGGCGGTAGTCGAAAACGGTGCGTGCGAACAGGCCGCCCGTATGATCGCTATGAAGAGTGCCACTGATAACGCGGGCAACCTGATTGACGATCTGGAGATGGTTTACAACAAGGCCCGTCAGGCCGCCATCACCCAGGAAATTTCCGAGATCGTCGGCGGCGCTTCTGCCGTTTAACGCCGAGGGAGTGGTCTGACTGACAGGTCATTCCCGGCAGACAGGTTTCATTTGCAGGTTTTTGAGAGGAACCAAGATGAGCGGACGTATCGTACAAATCATCGGCGCGGTGATTGACGTAGAGTTTCCGCGGGACTCTGTGCCCAAGGTCTACGACGCGCTGAAGGTCTCCAATGTTGAGACCATCCTCGAAGTCCAGCAGCAGCTGGGCGACGGCGTAGTACGCGCCATTGCCATGGGCTCCACCGAGGGTCTGAAGCGTGGCCTGGACGTGGTCAACACAGGTGCCGCGATTTCCGTACCGGTGGGTAAGGAAACGCTGGGCCGCATCATGAACGTGCTCGGTGAGCCGATCGATGAAGCGGGCCCGATTGGCGAGCAAGAGCGCATGCCGATCCACCGTAAAGCCCCCAGCTATGCCGACCAGGCAGCTTCCAACGAGCTGCTCGAGACCGGTATCAAGGTCATCGACCTGGTATGCCCCTTCGCGAAAGGCGGTAAGGTTGGTCTGTTCGGCGGCGCGGGTGTCGGTAAAACCGTCAACATGATGGAGCTT
This sequence comes from Halomonas sp. KM007, assembly GCF_050709225.1. Lineage (NCBI taxonomy): Bacteria > Pseudomonadati > Pseudomonadota > Gammaproteobacteria > Oceanospirillales > Halomonadaceae > Halomonas > Halomonas sp. KM007. The sequence goes on from NZ_CP136131.1 coordinate 1,881,592, forward strand.
ATCCGCAACATCGCCACCGAACACAGCGGCTACTCCGTATTCGCAGGTGTGGGTGAGCGTACTCGTGAGGGTAACGACTTCTATCATGAAATGACCGAATCCAACGTTATCGACAAGGTAGCGCTGGTCTATGGTCAGATGAACGAGCCGCCCGGCAACCGTCTGCGCGTAGCGCTGACCGGCCTGACCATCGCTGAGAAATTCCGTGATGAAGGCCGTGACGTTCTGCTGTTCGTCGACAACATCTATCGTTACACCCTGGCCGGTACCGAAGTGTCTGCACTGCTGGGCCGTATGCCTTCAGCGGTAGGTTACCAGCCGACGCTGGCGGAAGAGATGGGCGTTCTTCAGGAGCGTATCACTTCCACCAAGACAGGCTCTATCACGTCGGTGCAGGCCGTTTACGTTCCTGCGGATGACTTGACTGACCCGTCTCCTGCGACCACCTTCTCCCACCTTGACGCTACCGTGGTACTGGCGCGTTCCATCGCTGAGCTGGGTATCTACCCCGCCATCGATCCGCTGGACTCCACGTCACGTCAGCTGGACCCGCTGGTCGTCGGTGAAGAGCACTACGAAGTGGCGCGTGGCGTGCAGAACGTTCTGCAGCGTTACAAGGAACTGAAGGACATCATCGCGATCCTGGGTATGGACGAGCTGTCTGACGAAGACAAGCTGGCCGTATCTCGTGCGCGTAAGATCCAGCGCTTCCTGTCTCAGCCGTTCTTCGTGGCTGAGGTATTCACAGGCTCACCCGGCAAGTATGTTTCTCTGAAAGACACCATCCGTGGCTTCCAGGGCATTCTGGCTGGCGAGTATGACGATCTGCCGGAACAGGCCTTCTACATGGTCGGCTCCATCGACGAAGCTGTCGACAAAGCCAACCAGATGAAGAAGTAATCCCGTCCATTAGGGGGATTCGCTATGGCGAATAGCTTCACTTGCAATATCGTCAGCGCAGAAGCATCCATCTTCTCAGGCAAGGTCGAGCAGGTGGTGGCTTCCGGGATTATGGGTGACCTCGGCATCTTGCCGGGGCACGCCCCGCTGCTGACCGAGCTTCAGCCGGGCCCGATCCGCGTGATCCACGATGGCGGCAAGGAAGAAAACTTCTTTGTCTCTGGCGGCTTCATGGAAGTCCAGCCAGATGTCGTGACGATCCTGGCAGATGCTGCTGCTCGTGCCGGTGACCTCGACGAGGCCGCCGCCGAGGAAGCGCGTCAGCAGGCGCTGAAAGCCTTTAACGACAAGTCAGCAGAGCTGGATTATACCCGTGCTGCTGCTGAACTTGCCGAAGCCGTTGCTCAGTTGCGAACGATCCAGCAGCTGCGCAAGAAGGCGGGAAAAGGCTAGTTACACGCACTGTGTACCCAAACGCCCCTTAAACCCGACCAGGGTTTAAGGGGCGTTTTTTTTGTCTGTTAGTATGGTGGTCAGTCGTCCCGGATTTGAATGGCATCAGGAGAGAGCGATGGCGCTGAACGAAGAAGCCTTACAGGAATTGAAAACCGAACTGCTCGATGAGCTGGTCAAGGAAGAGCCCAGCAAGGCGCAATTGGCAGAACGCCTCGCTGAAATTCGCTCGGCCGATATTGGCGAAGTGCTGGAAGAGCTGATCGAAGAGGATGAAGAGCTACGTGCGGCCCTGACGGTGCTGGACATACTCTCCACCGAGCGAGCCGCCAACGTGCTGGGCTATCTGCCAGGCGAGAGTCAGCTCGAAGTCGTCGGTGAGCTGAGCGACACCCAAGTGCTCAAGCTGCTTGAGGAGATGGGGTCGGACGAGCGAGTGGATCTGTTCAACCTGCTCGATGAAGACCGCCGCGAAGCGTTGCTGCGTCGCATGGCGCACCAGGAGCGGGAAGATCTCAAGCGTCTGGCAAGCTACGAAGAAGGCACGGCCGGCGCCATCATGACCTCTGACTATGTGGCGATAGCCAGTGGCATGACGGTGTCACAGGCGATGATGCGGGTGCGACAGACGGCGCCGGATGCGGAAACGGTCTACCAGCTCTACATCCTCGACAAGGAAGGCGAGTTGGTGGGAACCATGTCTCTACGGCAGCTGATGGTCGCCCGTCCAGGAGCCGTGGTCGATGACATCATGATCAAGGATGTCATCAGCACCCACGTAGACGAAGAGCAGGAAGAAGTGGCGCGTATCGTGGCGCGTTATGACCTGCTGGCGCTGCCGGTGCTTGATCAGGATGGACGCATGGTGGGGATCGTGACCCACGATGATGCCATGGACGTGGCCGAATCCGAGGCCACCGAAGATATCCACAAAGGGATGTCGATTGGCCAACTGGAAGACGGTGTCAGTCGGGTGCCCTTGGCCAGTCTTTACCGCAAGCGGGTGACCTGGCTGGTACTGCTGGTGTTTGCCAACCTGTTTTCGGGGGCTGGTATTGCGTACTTCGAAGATACCATTGCCGCTCAGGTCGCTCTGGTATTCTTCCTGCCGCTGTTGATTGGCAGTGGTGGTAATGCGGGCGCCCAGGCGGCCACGCTGATGGTGCGGGGTATGGCCACCGGGGACGTAGGGGTCAAGGACTGGAGCAAGATGCTGGGTAGGGAGCTGCTGGTGGCCGGTGCGCTGGGGCTGACCATGGCGTTGGCCGTCGCGCCCATCGGGGTCATGCGTGGCGGTGAGGAAGTCGCCATGGTGGTCGCGTTGAGCATGGTCACCATCGTGCTGTTCGGTAGCATGATGGGCATGTGTCTGCCGTTCGTGCTGGAACGCTTCAAGGTCGACCCGGCCACGGCCTCGGCACCGCTGGTGACGACCTTGATCGATGCCTCGGGGGTATTGATCTACTTCACCATCGCCACCGCCATTCTGACCAACGTCTAGCGCATGGCGCTGCTGGCCGCGCGGGTGATGAACATCACTTCCACGTGGCCCAGCCACTCGATGTCGCTGGCCAGCGCCTTGAGCTGGCTGGCCAGGCACTGGGGCGGCTGGTGGACCGCGTCACCGATGATCAGCGTGACCGATACCTTGTCGTCCAGGTAGTGAAGCTGTAGATCGTTCAACGTGCGCCATACCGGGTGCATGTACCAGCGCTCATCGAGAGCGGCTTCCACTTCTGGGCGCAAGGGCAGGCCGGGCAGGCGGCTCGGGTCGCCCTCACCGGCATCGTCTTCCGGGTCCACGTGGAAGATGACGTCGGTCAGTAGCGGAAACTCGTGGCGCAGGCGGCGACTCACCTCATTGCCGATTTCATGAGCTTCGGAAACGGTGATACGCGGACCCACCACCACGTGCAGGTCCACCATCACCCAGCCTGCCGATTGGCGCGTACGCAGGTCATGCACGCTATCCACGCCGGGCACGCTGCAGGCCACATCATGCATCTGCTGCTGCACGTCTTCGGGCAAGGCGGTATCCACCAGTTCTCTGGCGGACTCCCATAGCAGGTCGATGCCGACCTTACCTACCAGCAGCCCCACGATGATTGCGGCCACGGCGTCCAGCCACCCCATCCCATACTGGGCACCCACCAGCGCTACCAGCACCACGGCCGTTGAGAGGGCATCGCTGCGGGAGTGCCAGGCATTGGCTTCCAGCAGCTTGGACTTGACCCGTTTGGCGACCCGCATGGTGTAGCGGAATATCCACTCCTTGCTGATCAGGGCCAGCACCGTCACCGCGATGGCAAAAGCGCCGGGCGCGCCTACTTCGGTACCGCTCAACAGACGGTCGATGCTCGACCAGGCGATACCGCCGGCCACAAAGATCAGCACACTGCCCAGCAGTAGCGTGGTCAGCGTCTCGATACGGCCATGGCCATAATGGTGGTCGTTATCCGGTTCCTGACGGCCATAATGAATGGCGGCCAGAACAAAGCCATCGGTGACAAGGTCAGACAGGGAGTGAATGCCATCGGCAATCAAGGCTGCCGAGCCAACCAGAAACCCCACCACCACCTTGACGACACTCAGCAGCCCATCCAGCCAGGCACCAATGTACGTGACGCGCTTGGCTTCCTGGCTGTGGTGTTGCTCAGTGGTATCTGTGATCATGAAATGTCCCAACCAGCGGCGCTGACGGATGGCTCAAGGCTAAGGCGGCCAATCACTTTTTCAACGAGGGCATCATGACGCTCGGTGGCGTATAACTGCGCTGTGACTCGTACGCTGCGTTGATCATCACGGTGACTGCTCTCGAGTTTTTGCAATTGTAACGCATCGCCCAATAGACCCTGAAGTAGTAGTGCGCGAATATGTGCTTCTTGATCACTATGACAGGTCACATTCAGCTCATAGCGCCAATCGATCTCTTCCTGGCTATTTTCCATCGGCTGCCGGTTGATGATCAGTACGACAGGGCGCAGTAGAATGTTAATCGCCAGAATGCATAGCGCTACCATCATGGCGACGAGATGGAAGCCAGCCCCTGCCATGACCCCAATGGCCGCAGAACACCAAAGGGTTGCGGCGGTATTGAGCCCCCGAATATTGGCCCCCTCTTTCATGATGACCCCAGCGCCCAGAAAGCCTATTCCTGATACCACTTGCGCTGCCATACGAGTAGGGCTGATTTCACCCTCCACCATCATCGACATCAATGTGAAACTGGCGGCACCCAGTGCCACCAGTGCATTAGTCCTCAACCCTGCTAACCGCTGCCTCCACTGGCGCTCGAGACCTACCAGGGATCCGAGTATGGCCGCTAGTACTAGCGGCCATAATGGTTGCAGAGACTCCCAAAATATCATGGTCGGCATCATCACTGGTCTCCTTGACCAAAGCGCGGCCTATGGGGTAGGTAGACCCAAAATAGCCGTTGCCAGTGCAAAGTAGATCAGTACGCCTGACGCATCGGCAATCGAGGTCACCAGCGGTGCCGAGGCGGTCGCCGGATCTAGCTTGAAGCGCTGCAGAATGAACGGCAGAATCATCCCGATTAGACTACCTACCGTGACGATCAGCACCATTGATAGCGCGACGACCAGTGCTATTTCGCTGCCCGCGCGGAAAATACCCACCACGGACACCGCCAGTGCCATGGTCAGACCCAGCGCCAAGGCGACGCCGACTTCACGACCCAGCAGCTTGGCCCAATCGCGGGTACGTACATCGCCGGTGGCCATGCCGCGTACCATCAGGGTGGCCGCCTGAGAGCCTGCGTTGCCACCGCTATCCACCAGCAGGGGCAGGAAGAACACCAGCGCAATGTAGGCTTCGATGGTTTCTTCGAAATAGGCGATACCGGCACCCGAGAAGATATTGGCGAATACCAGCAATACCAGCCACACCACACGCTTGCGGTAGAGCTCGAACAGGCTGACCGAGCGCAGGCTGCCCTCCAGCTTGCCCACCGACACCCCCTTGTGCATGTCTTCGGTGGCTTCTTCCGCGGCCACGTCCATGGCGTCGTCGTAGGTCACGATGCCCACCAGGCGGTCACCACCATTGATCACGGGAAGCGCCAGCAAGTCGTAATGGGCAATCAGCCGACTGACTTCTTCCTGCGGCGTTTCCACGGAGGCAAACACCACTTCCGAGACCATTAGTTCTTCCACGCGTTGGTGGGGGGCCGCAAGAATCAGCTGGCGTAGCGATACGGTGCCCTGCAAACGGCCTTCTTTATCGACGCAATACACCTGGTAGATGGTTTCGGCGTCAGGCGCGCTGGCGCGTAGCAGGCTCAAGGCTTCCGCCACGTCGATGGTGACCGGCACGGAAACATACTCGGAGGTCATGACGGCCCCTGCCGTGCCTTCGGCATAGCTGGCCAGCTTGGTTAAGTCATCGCGCTCTTTTTGCGATAGTTGGCGCAGGATGGCAGGCTGCCTGCCTGGCGCCACCAGGTGGAACAGGTCAGCGCGCTCGTCTGCATCCATCGTAGCAGCCAGTTTTGCGAGTTCTTCATCGGTCATTTTTTCACCGATGTCCCGCTGTTGCTCCGTTTCCAGGTAGCCGAACGTAGGGCCACGCTGCGCTTCGGGAAGCTGCATGATTAACGCCAACACCGTATAAGCGGGCTCGTAACGGGCAAAATCGGCAATATCGGCAGGCTGCATTTCCGCGACGATATGAGAAATCGCGGTGTGATCGTTGCGCTGCATGGCGCTTCTTAGTGAAGCGGCTAGTACGGCATAGCTCATTGTTCGCCTCCGGCAATGGCGGAATCAAGGCGAGACAACCCGATGTGAAGGCAGCGTTCATGACGACGCACCGACACGCATATAATCCACGCGCACAAGGTTTTCTGGCCAAAGTGGCCTGACATGAGTCAGGGACACACGGTCGACAAAGTACTTGTGTGCATAGTGAACGACTAATGTGGCGAGTTGACGACAACGACTCGCGCAAGGCGCGAAAGAGCTATGAAGAGAGGCGGGGGTATAGAGGGCCAGGCCACGACGGCCTGGAGAGCAGAAAGCTTACCGGCGGGTCGTGTGCACTAGCGAGCCAAACTTCATGGCTGCTTCACGCATACATAATCGACTACTGGGATCTTCCATGGGCTGCTCTCGAAACCTCTTTTATGGGAAAGATAAGGAGTTGTATTGCATTCATGGGCCACAGGTAGGGCGCTTGAACACGGCGCCATGCTAGGAGGCGTTTTCATGATTGTCAATCACAGAATATTTGCAGGCGGACATCATGGAATCGCACGTGTATCCTTGTTGCTTTTCAGAACGCCTCTCAACTGACGCTAGGATGAATCTATGGATTGGCTACAGGTCGTGATTTTGGCAGTGGTTCAGGGAATAACCGAGTTCCTGCCGATTTCCAGTTCCGCACATCTTATTCTCGTGCCCGTATTTACGCCCTGGGAAGATCAGGGGTTGGCATTCGATGTGGCACTCCATCTGGGTAGCTTGAGTGCCGTCATCCTCTACTTTCGTCATGAAATCATACGCATGGTCGTCAGCAGCGTGGCCGCGCTACGGGGTAAAGGCGTCGATGAGGATGCCAGGCTAGGGTTCTGGGTCGCATTGGCCACTTTGCCGGTGTGTATTATCGGCTTTTTGGGTCGCGATCTGATTGCCGATCACATGCGCTCGACCCTGATCATCGGGCTGAGCCTGGTCGCTTTTGGTTTACTGCTGGGCTATGCCGACTGGAAAAAGCGCGGCACCCGCAGCGAGTACAGCATGAATCTGAAGGATGTGCTGATCATTGGTTTTGCGCAGGCACTGGCGCTAATTCCGGGTACATCCCGTTCCGGTATCACCATCACGGCAGCCCTGCTGGTAGGCATGAGCCGGGAGGGCGCGGCACGCTTCTCGTTTCTGCTGTCGATTCCCGTGATTGTGCTGGCTGGAGGACTGGAGGCCGTTGGCTTGCTCCGCGACCCACAGGCCATCGACTGGCCCGCCATGATCGTCGGTACGCTTCTCTCTGGTATTAGCGCTTACTTGTGTATTCACTATTTTCTGGTCGTCATCAAGAAACTGGGCATGCAGCCGTTCGTGGTTTACCGCGTGGTATTTGGTCTCTGGCTGCTGTGGTTCTTCCACTTCTGACCCCGCGCACATTTCAAGGAAAATGCGATGAACATCGGCTATCGCCCTTTTTTGGCTGGCATTGGCTTACTGACCCTGTTGCCCCTGATGGCAGGCTGCTCCGAGAGTGATCGACCCCTGGAGCCGCCCACCCGGTTTGAAGGAGGGGTATTTGGCTCTTTCTACCAAGTGACGGTGATGGATCCGCTGACCCAGGGTCAGGCACAGGCGTTGGAAGAGGGCTTTCTGGCCGAACTCGAGAGCGTGGACCGTTCCATGTCGACCTATCGGGATGACGCCGAGCTGGTAACGTTCAATCATGCGCCGCTGGATGAATGGCAGCCATTGTCCAATGAGCTGATCGAGGTATTGGCCGTCAGCCAAGCCATTGCGACGGATAGCGATGGTGCCTTCGACGTGACGGTGGGCGGCCTGGTGAATCTGTGGAGTTTCGGGCCAGAGGCGAGGCCAGAAGAAGTGCCCAGCGATGAAGCCCTTGCCGAACGCCTTTCGACCGTCGGGTATGACGCCCTGGAAGTGGATACCCAGCAGATGCAGGCGCGACGCACGCGGGATATCTTTGTCGATCTTTCTGGTGTGGCGAAAGGTCATGCCGTCGATCGAGTGGGTGCGTATCTGGACCAGCAGGGGATCGAGCACTATCTGGTGAACCTGGGGGGAGACATGATCGCCCGTGGTTACCGGGAGCCCGACGAGGAACTGGCTTGGCGTGTAGGTATCGAAGTGCCGGAAGACGGTGAGCAGACGGCTCAGCATATCGTGCCGCTCAGCAACTTGTCGGTGGCGACCTCCGGTGACTACCGCAATTACTTCGAAGTCGACGGGCAGCGCTACTCGCATACCATCAATCCTCGTGACGGCAAACCGATTACCCATGACCTGGTATCGGTGTCGGTCTTCCACCCTTCCAATGCATGGGCGGATGCCTGGGCCACGGCACTACTGGTCGTCGGCACGGAAGAGGGAATGGCACTGGCCCTTGAACACGACCTGAGCGTACTGCTGCTGGTGCGCGACGGCGACCGCTGGCGCAGCATCGCCAGCCCTGCGTTTACGAACTATTTTGGTGATGCGCTGCTGGAAGAGCTGGGCATCGATGCCTGGACACCGGCAGTGGCCCAATAACGGTAGGTACTGAACATGCATGATCTCGACATCGTCATTCTGGCCGCTGGCAAAGGGACGCGGATGCGCTCTCCCTTGCCGAAAGTGCTGCATACCCTGGCAGGCAAACCCATGGTGCAGCACGTGCTGGAGACCGCTCAGGCACTGAATCCGGCACGGACCCACGTGGTGATCGGTCACGGCGCTGACCAACTGCGAGAAGCGCTGGCAGAGCATGACGTTCTGTTTGCTCTGCAGGAAGAGCAAAAGGGGACGGGCCATGCCGTGGCCCAGGCCCAGGCTCGTCTGGGCAAGGGCGTCGTGCTGGTGCTTTACGGCGATGTGCCGCTAATTCGCCGTGACACGTTGGCCAACCTGCTGACTCAGGTGGATGAGCAGCATATGGGCCTGTTGACGGTCACGCTGGACGACCCTGGCGGCTACGGGCGCATCGTGCGCGATAGTGACGGGCAGGCCGTGGCGATTGTCGAGCAAAAAGATGCCAACGACGAGCAACTGAGCATCACCGAGTGCAATACCGGCATCATGGCCATGACCAGCGCTCAACTGAAGCGCTGGTTGCCCCAGCTCTCGGCAGAGAATGCCCAGGGTGAGTACTATCTGACTGACGTCATTGCCATGGCTGCCAGCGAAGGTATCAAGGTGGCCACGGCGCAGCCCCACGATGCTACCGAGGTGGAAGGGGTCAACAACCGTGCGCAGATGGCCCGTCTGGAGCGTGCTTACCAGCAGCAGACGGCGGAAGCGTTGATGGCCCAGGGCGTTGCCCTGGCAGACCCGGCGAGAATCGATGTGCGCGGCAAGCTCACCTGTGGACACGACGTGTTCATCGATGTGGGTTGCGTCTTCGAAGGGGACGTGGAATTGGGCGAAGGCGTGCGCGTTGGCCCTTATTGCGTGATCAAGAACAGCACCCTCGGTGCTGAAAGCGTCATCGATAGCCACAGCGTCATCGACTCCACGGTGGCCGCTGGCCATAATCAGATTGGGCCTTATGCACGTTTGCGTCCTGGCACGCGTCTGGCGGTCAAGGCGAAAGTGGGCAACTTCGTGGAGACCAAGAACGCCGAGGTCGGCGAAGGCAGCAAGATCAACCACCTGAGCTATGTGGGCGATGCCACCCTGGGGCGTGAAGTGAACGTTGGGGCAGGTACCATCACCTGCAACTACGATGGCGCCAACAAGCATCGCACGCAGATTGGCGACCATGCGTTCATTGGCTCCAACAGCGCGCTGGTCGCGCCTGTTTCGATTGGTCAGGGAGCCACCGTGGGCGCGGGCTCCACCATCGCCAAGGACGTGGCAGAACATGCCTTGGCGGTCACTCGCAGCCGCCAGTTGGAAAAGGCCGACTGGCCGCGCCCCACCAAAAAAGCAAACTAACTATCGGTGACACAGGCGCTTGGCGCCTCCAGGAGAGTGGAGTATGTGCGGTATCGTCGCAGCCGTGGCACAGCGCAATGTGCAGGGAATATTGTTGGAAGGACTCAAGCGTCTGGAGTATCGCGGTTATGACTCGGCAGGCATGACGGTACTCAGCAGCGGATCATTGACCCGCCACCGGGCCCTGGGCAAGGTGGCGGCCCTGGAAGAGCGCCTGGCCAGCGAGGCACTGCCGGGGCATTGCGGTATCGCCCATACTCGCTGGGCCACCCATGGCAAGCCCTCCGAGGCCAATGCCCATCCCCACCACAGCAGTGACAATGTCGCCGTGGTACATAACGGCATCATCGAGAACTACGAGCAGATCAAAGAAACGCTGCAGGGCAGTGGCTACACCTTCACTTCCGACACCGATACCGAAGTGATTGCTCACTTGCTGGCCGACAAACTGGCGACCGGCAAGACACTGTTCGAGGCGACCCAGGAAATCGTCAGCGGGCTGGGGGGCGCCTACGCGCTGGGCGTGATGAGCACGCACGAGCCCAACGTGGTGGTGGGCGCGCGCCAGGGCAGCCCGCTGGTGGTGGGCGTGGGGATCGATGAGGCCTTCCTGGCCTCCGACCCGCTGGCGCTGTTGCAGGTCACCGACCGCTTCATCTACCTGGAAGAGGGCGATCTGGTCGAGCTGCGCGAACACGGTGTCATCCGCATCGTCGACCGTCAGGGGCACGATGTCCAGCGCCCGGTACATACCTTCGAGCATGGCGATGGCGCTGCCAGCAAGGGAGAGTATCGCCACTACATGCTCAAGGAAATCTTCGAGCAGCCCAAGGTCATCGAGGCAGCGCTGGAAGGGCGCATCAGCGCCAGCAGCGTTCTGGTCGAAAGCTTCGGGCCAGACGCTCAGGCGCTGTTCCAGAAAGCCCGCCAAGTGCACATCATTGCCTGTGGCACCAGCTACCATGCGGGCTTGGTGGCCCGCTACTGGCTGGAGCGCTACGCTGGCGTGCCGGTGCAGGTCGAAGTGGCCTCCGAGTATCGCTACCGCCATCCGGTGGTACCGGATGGCACGCTATTCGTCACCCTCTCTCAGTCTGGGGAAACCGCCGATACGCTGGCAGCGCTGCGGTTTGCCAAAACCCTGGGCTATGTCGGTACGTTGGCGATCTGCAACGTGCCCGGCAGTTCGCTGGTGCGCGAATCGGATATGTCGCTGATGACCCGCGCTGGCCCTGAAATCGGCGTGGCCTCCACCAAGGCATTCACGACGCAGTTGATCGCACTGCTGCTGCTGACGCTTTCCGTCAGTAAAGCGAAAGGCCAGCCGGAGCAGCCGGAGATTCTGGCGGGTCTTCAGGCCCTGCCATCGCTCTGCCAGCAGGTGCTAGGCCTCGATGCGCAGATCGAAGCGCTTTCCCAGGCGTTTGCCGAAAAGCATCATGCGCTGTTCTTGGGCCGTGGTGCCCACTATCCGATTGCTCTGGAAGGCGCCCTGAAGCTCAAGGAGATCTCCTACATCCACGCGGAAGCCTATCCTGCGGGTGAGCTGAAGCACGGCCCGTTGGCGCTGGTGGATAACGAGATGCCGGTAATTTCGGTAGCGCCCAATGACGAGCTGCTGGAAAAGCTGAAGTCCAACCTTCAAGAAGTGCGCGCTCGCGGTGGTCAGCTGTTCGTATTTGCCGATCGCAAGGTAGGCATCAGCGCTCAGGAAGATATCCGCGTACTGGAATTACCGGAGGTGCACGAGGCACTGGCGCCGCTGTTATATACCCTGCCGTTACAGCTGCTGAGCTATCACGTGGCCGTGCTGAAAGGCACCGATGTGGACCAGCCACGTAACTTGGCGAAAAGCGTGACGGTGGAATAAAACCCAAGACACAATTTATTGCAAAGGCCTGCACAAAAGCGCTTTACAGGATGCGGCGAATGGCCGCATCTTATGCGCAATCGCTGCGTTGCAGCACATAGTTAGTGTGCTTATTATCGTGGCGGTACTCTCTTACCCTGCCAGGACCACTTGCCATGAAACCACCTAACGCCCTCGCAGCACGGCACTCCTCCCGCCGAGCCGCTTGGTTGTTGACCGCCCTCTGCTTGACCCTCTTGCCCTCCTTTGCTTTTGCTGCTGCTGGCCCGCTAGACCTGACCTCCTCACTGACCGGTATAGCGGCGGTGACCATCTTCATTCTTGCTTATGCGTTGGTCATGAGTGAAGAAATTATCCACATGCGCAAGTCCAAGCCGGTGTTGGTGGCGGCGGGACTCATCTGGGCCATGGTGGCTTGGGTGTACGTTCAGGCAGGCATGCCTCATGAAGCGGAAGAAGCCTTCAAGGAGACGCTGCTGGAGTACGCCGAGCTGCTGCTGTTCCTGCTGGTGGCGATGACCTACATCAACGCCATGGAAGAGCGGCGTGTCTTCGATACGCTGCGTGCCTGGCTGGTGCGCAAGGGGTTCAGCTACCGAACCCTTTTCTGGATCACCGGCTGTCTCGCGTTTGCCATCTCCTCGATTGCCAACAACATGACCACGGCCATGTTGATGTGTGCCGTCGTCTTGAAGGTGGCTGAGGGAGACAACAAGTTCATCAGCCTGTGCTGTGTCAACGTGGTGGTTGCTTCCAACGCAGGGGGCGCCTTCAGCCCGTTTGGCGACATTACCACGCTGATGGTATGGCAAGCTGGGCAAGTGCCGTTCGAAGGCTTCTTTGCGTTGCTGGTGCCCGCCATCGTCAACTTCATGGTGCCCGCGTTGATCATGAACTTCTTCCTCGTCAACCGTCAGCCCGCTGCCTTGACCGAGGACGTCTGGATGAAGCGCGGCGCGAAGCGCATTATCTTGCTGTTTCTGGTGACCGTGGCCATCTCGGTACTGTGCCATTCGATCCTGTATCTCCCCCCTGCCATGGGCATGATGTTTGGCCTGGGCCTGCTGCAGTTCTTTGGCTACTACCTGCGTCGCAGCCTGCCTCGCTCGCTGGAGCGCAAGCGCGAGCGCTACTCTCGCCGTGGCGATTGGCAAAAGCTGGAGCAACTGGGCAGCGTGGTGCCGTTCGATATCTTCAGCCGGATTGCGCGCTCCGAGTGGGACACGCTGCTGTTCTTCTACGGGGTCGTCATGTGTGTCGGTGGCCTTGGCTTCATGGGCTATCTCAGCCTGCTGTCTGAAACCCTGTACGGCGGCTGGAACCCGGTCTGGGCCAACGTGGTGCTGGGCCTGATTTCCGCCGTGGTGGACAACATTCCCGTGATGTTTGCCGTGCTCTCCATGGCACCAGACATGAGCGAAGGCAACTGGCTGCTGATTACCCTGACGGCGGGGGTGGGCGGTAGCCTGCTTTCCATGGGGTCTGCCGCTGGGGTGGCGCTGATGGGCCAGGCAAGGGGCATATACACCTTTGCCGTTCATCTGCGCTGGGTGCCTGCCATCCTGCTGGGCTATGTGGCCAGTATCGCGGCGCATCTGATGATCAACGCCAGCATGTTTTGAAAACCCACCGTTTGCCCAGCGCTGGCCGCTGGGCAGGCAAACAAAACGCCCCTTATCGAAGATAAGGGGCGTTTTGGTCAGTAAGCGGGTTGAAACTTACAAATCGTGACCGGTGACCACTTGGCAAATGTCGGCGAAGCTGCGGGCCATGGGTACTACCGTGGCATCGGCTTTTCCCTTGGTCTGCTTGCCCATGACGGCTTGAATGTCCGTGGCCGACACGATTCCCCGTACGCTGAGTTCGTGGTTGGCCGTCTGCTCGGTAATCAGCAGGTGTTGCTCGGCAAACGTTTCCATGGAACGCACCAGATCCTCGATGGTGAGCGCTGTCAGCTGCTCCAGCGGCATGGCGCTGAGTTTTTCCCAAGGCGTCATGATCATGGCAGCCGTCACTTCGGAACGTTCCAGATTACGCTGCTGCATGGCAATATTGATGCGTCGTGAGCCAATCACTTCCTTGGCCGACAGCACGCCGACGCAGTGATTCTGCTTGTCCATCACGAACAGCAGGCGAACACCGCCATGGCGCATCTTCAGGTGGGCTTCATCGATGGGCGTATCGCCAGCGACAGATTGTGGCACCACCTTGGTGAAATCGGTCAGAACCGACAGCGCCGGGCTATCGGGCGTCAACGTCTTGGTGGCCGGGGTCGTCAGCAGCGGTGTTGCGCCAAATTGGATAAGGGCTTTATGAGATTTCAGCAGTGAATTCATCGGGGGTACCTCCGTGGGGTGAACAGCAGGTCATTGACTGATTGCCTGCTCTGTACCTTCACATTTGCACGGAATTCTTATCGAAATCTTAACAGCCAGAATCTGTTACATTTTTTCTCATTCTTTTGCATGGCGCTGAGTCAGTGAATCTCTCGCCAGCGTGGCGTGTACTCGCAGCCCTCCGCTGGGTGCGTCCTCCAGTAACAGGGTGCCACCATGGCGTTTCACGATGCGTTCGACGATCGACAAGCCCAGGCCAGCGCCCGCTCCAGGCCCTGCACGCTGAAAGCGCTCCACGACCCGGCTGCGCTCGCTGGGTGGGATTCCCTTGCCCTGGTCATCGACCATCAGGGTGATGTGGTGACGGGACGCGCTCAGGTGCACCGTCACAGCGCCTTCCGGGGGCGAGTGCTGAAGGGCGTTGCCCACCAGGTTCTGTACCAGGGTCTCGATGGCCCCGGGCTCCTCTTCCATGAGCCAGCTCTGCTGCTCCTCGACCTCCATGTGCAGCTGCTGGCGGCGCTCCGTGGCCAGCGGCAGGAGTTTCGCCAGGGTCTCCTGGGTCTCTTGCCGCACGTCGGCATGGCGGATCTCGGGCAGCGGCTCCTCTTCGGGGTCCAGCCTTGCCAGGGTCAGCAGTTGGGCCACCAGCCGCGTCGAGCGGGCCACGCCGCTGCGCAAATGGTGCAGCGACTCTTCACGATCCGCGCGGTTATCGGCAGCCAGCGCGTTTTGGGCATGCAGATCGAGAATCGCCAGCGGCGTACGCAGCTCATGGGTCGCATCGGCGATGAAGCGCTTTTCGCGAATACGCATCTGTTGTAAACGCGCCAGCAAACGGTTGAGTGCCCCGGCAATGGTATCCAGCTCCTGAGGAAGGCGTTGTAATGACAGCGGCTGGAGGTTGTTAGGGTCGCGGCTGCGGATCTGTTCCGCCATGCGTGACAGCGGCGCCAGCCCCCAGCCAATCGACCACCACAGCAGCAGGGTGAGCAGAGGCAGGCCGATCAGGTCGGGTAGTAGCGTACGCAGCGCCACTTCTCGGGTCAGCGCCGCGCGCACATCCTGGCGTTCGCTGACGATGACCCGCTTGTTGGCATCTGCCATCGAAAGCACGTAGACCCGCCAGGTCTGCTCCCCCAGGGTGGCGGTCGAATACCCGACCGGCTGGCTCACCAGCGGGGTCGCCGGCGCGTTATCGGAACGCAGCAGCAGTTGGTTGCCTTCCCACAGCTGAAACGCCAGCTGGTGGGTATAGCCATCGCTCAGATCCGGTGGTTCTGTGGCGCCGGGCTGCAGCAAGGCGTTCTCCAGGCTTTGCAGTAGCAGCGTGCGGTCCTGAGTGGGCAAGGGGGCTTGCAGCAGGCCCTCCAGTAAACGGGCGTTTTGCGCCAGGCTGCGGTCGTGCAACTCTTCGATTTCCTGTGCCGCAAAGCGATAGCTGATGAAACCGATGATGAACATGCTCACGCCGAATACCAGCAGCACGAGCCCCAGCGTGCGGCGACGAATGGAGCGCATCAGCTCTCCTTGCCCGTTTTTTCCATCACATAGCCAATGCCCCGCACGGTGCGGATGGCATCCGCAAACAGCTTGCGCCGCAGGTGATGGATATGGACCTCGATGGCATTGCTTTCCACGTCCTCTTCCCAGCCGTATACCAGCCGGGCCAACGTATCACGGGTGAAGACGCGCCCCGGGTGGCTCATGAACTCCTGCAGCAGCGCCAGCTCGCGACGCGATAGGGGAATCGTCTGCTGCTGGTAGTGTACGGTGAGGGTTTGAGGGTTCAAGCTGATCCCCCGGCAGGAGAGCAGGCCGTTGGGCTGGCCCTGGCTGCGGCGTAGCAAGGCCCGCAGGCGCGCTTTCAGCTCATCCACTTCGAAGGGTTTGGTCAAGTAGTCGTCGGCACCCGCGTCCAGCCCGGCAATGCGGCTCTCGACGGCGTCGCGGGCCGTCAGCACTAGAATGGGCACCTGGTGCCCCTGACGGCGCAGGGTTTGCAGCAGCTCGATGCCGTCCATGGTGGGCAGGCCCAGGTCCAGAATCACGGCATCGAACGGTTCGTTTTGCAGTGCGACCAGGGCCGTGTCACCATCGGTCAGATGATCGACCGTGTAATGCTCGGGCTTTAGCGCCATGCGAATGCCCGATGCCAAGCTAGGGTCATCTTCCACCAATAAAATTCGCATACTGACAGGCCACTCCTCTTGTTGTGTTGCGCCTGCTGGCGACAAGGCTATCTGGCATGTTCTCGACCCGCCCGGCAACGTCGATCATGGTCTGCCCGGCGCAGCAACGGCGCGAGGCGCTGCTGCAGTTGGCTGCCGTCCACCAACCTGCCCAGCAGGCTGCGCTACAGCAGGCGCTGGTCAAGGCCAGCACACGGCCCGAGGGTTGGTCGGGCCTGTGGGTGGCTTGCCAGGCAGGGCGAGTCTGCGCTGCCGCCTGGGTAGAGTGCCAGGAAAACCGCATCGCGCAGCTATGGTTGCCCAAGCAGAATAACCAATTTGTCGAGCCCCTGCTAAGTCAACTGCACCGCTGGGTGGCGACCCAAGAGCTTGTGCTGTGTCACGTTGCCCTGGATAAGACCATGGCGAGCTGGGAAGCACCATTGCTGAACCTGGGCATGCAGCGGTTGGCCACCCTCGATCACCTGGCTTGGCACTGTCGGCCGGTTGCTCACGTGCGGGGGCTGCCACCGCTACGGCCGTTTGATGAGCTGACGCCCGCTCAGCAGCAGGCACTGGTCGAGCAGGTGGGGGAGGGCTCGCTGGATTGCCCTGCCTTGCGCGATGTATTGCCTGCGCAGGCTCTGCTGGAAGGCTTTTATCACCAAGCATCGAGCGCTTCCAAACACTGGTATTACCTGCAGGGGGAGCAGGGCCGCCATGCGGGCCTGCTGCTGCTGGATGCCAGCCCAGGCCGCGAGCACTGGAGCGTTCAGTTGATGGGACTGGTGCCTGGCTGGCGCGGCCAAGGGCAAGGCAAGGCACTGGTGCAGCAAGCGCAGGCCATGGTGGCCCAGGCGGGCGCAAGCCAGCTGGCGCTGACGGTAGACCGTGACAACCTGCCCGCGCAGCGAGCCTATCGGCAGGCAGGGATGCTGTCTGCGGGTGAGCATCAACTGCTGGGCTGGTGTGTCTTGCCCGCCACCGAGTTGAACTGCCGCGCTTAGTAGCATTTTCCTACCCTTTGTGTTCTCGGTATACTAACTCCAAGAGGCATGTCTTGGCGTTTCGGCGGCAGAGTGCGTAGTGGCGCTGGTGCGCAGGGGTTCAGTGCTACATCTTCAAGCGTCCGGTTCCTGAGCACGGTTCCTGAGCACGGTTCCTGAGCTCGATCTTCAAGCACGATTCTTAAGCACAACGTTTTATATAAAACTCAAAGAGGTGGTGAGAGTGAAATCTAAGCTGATCATGAGCGGGCTGGCGGCCCTCGGCGTCATGGCAGGCACATCGGGTGCTTATGCTCTGGACGACGCCGCACGTGACGCAATGGCTGAGCGCCTGGCACCAGTAGGCCAGCTCTGCCTCCAGGGCCAGGACTGTGGTACCGCATCGGCACCGGCGGCGGCTAGCAGTGGTGGCGACGAGATCGACGGCGCGGGCATTTACAACCGTATCTGCATGGCGTGTCACGAGACGGGCGCTGCCGGTGCACCGGTACGTGGTGATGAAAGCGCCTGGGCCGAGCGTACCGAGCAGGGCTTTGCCACGCTGCTCGAGCACTCGATCAACGGCATTGGCGCGATGCCTGCCCGCGGCGGCAACCCCAACCTGTCGGATGCCGAAATGGAAGCCGCCACGGCCTATTTGGTCGAGCCGGTGATGGACGTGCCTGAGCTGGGCGGCGGTGAAGAAGCGGCTGCCGAAGACGAAGGTGCCAGCGAGGAAGTCGCCGCGGCTGAAGAAGCCACCAGCGAAGACGAAGCCGTGGCCAGCACAGAAGAAGCCGCCAATGGCGGTAGCGATCTGGATGGCGCCGCGCTTTACTCCAGCGCAGGCTGTGTCGCTTGTCACGCCGCTGGTGTGGCTGGTGCACCGGTGCTGGGCGATGCGGATGCCTGGGCAGCGCGAATCGACAAAGGAATGGATGAGCTCTACGCCAGCGTGTTCAACGGCCTGGGCGTGATGCCGCCGCGCGGTGGCAGCAGCGCTTCCGATGAAGAGATCATGGCCATCGTCGACTACATGGTCGCCGAAGCCGAGTAATCCTTCGTTAGCGGATGCTCCAAACTATCCACAGGCGGGTTCTCCCTACCCCCTGTGGATATTTTTTTGCCTTGAAAAACCGCCTTCCTATCAAACGTCCTCAGCCCAGCAAGGAACGCAGCCCCGCAATGGCATCCTTGCCCCGAGCCTGCTTCTTGTCGGGGTCTTCCTTGTCGGCGCGGCCCTCCCACTCCAGGTCGTCGGCGGGCAGCTCATCCAGAAAGCGGCTAGGCTGGCAGTCCATCAGTTCGCCATACGCCTTGCGCTGGCGCGCCAGGGTCAGCGTCAGCGTCCGCCGGGCGCGGGTAATGCCCACGTAGGCCAGGCGGCGCTCCTCCTCCACGGTGCCCATTTCAATGGCGTTACGGTGGGGCAGCAGATCCTCTTCCCAGCCCATCAGGTAAACGTGGGGAAACTCCAGCCCCTTGGAGGCGTGCATGGTGAGCAGCTGCACGCGATCCGAATCATCCTCTTCGGCCTGCTGCTCCAGGATGTCGCGCAACACCAGCCGCGAGATAGCGGCCTCGACGCTGTCGGTTTCCGTCTCGGTGCTGGCGGTACTCTCTTCCGGGTCGCGGTTCAGCGACTTTTCCAGCTGGTCGATCAAAATCCATACGTTGGCCATGCGGCGCTCGGCAATGGTCGGGGCGCTGGCGTTCTGGTACAGCCACGCCTCGTAATCCATATCCCGCAGCATGTCACGTATCGCGGCAATGGCATCGCCCTGGTCCATCCGCTTGCGCACGCCATCGATGAAGTGCGTAAAGCGCGACAGCCGCTCCACGGCGCGGGTGGGTAGCATTTGCTCCAGGCCCAGCTCGTGGCAGGCGGAAAACAGCGAAATGGAGCGCTCGGTGGCGTAGTTGGCGAGCTTTTCCAGCGTACCGGGGCCAATTTCACGCCGGGGCACGTTGACGATGCGCAAAAAGGCGTTGTCATCGGCGGGGTTGATCAAAAGCCGCAGGTACGCCATGGCGTCCTTGATCTCGTTACGCGAGAAAAACGACGTGCCGCCGGAGAGCTTGTACGGAATCTGGTGGTGCTGCAGCTTCAGCTCCAGCAGCCGCGCCTGAAAGTTGCCTCGGTAAAGCACCGCAAAATCGCGCCACTCGGCTTTTTCCTTGATGCGCCGAGTGAGCATCTCGCTGGCCACTCGCTCGGCTTCCGCCTCCTCATGGCGGTTCACCACCACGCGAATCGGCGCGCCGTCGCCCATTTCCGACCACAGGGTTTTGTCGTAGACGTGGGGGTTGTTGGCAATCAGCGTGTTGGCAGCGCGCAGTATCGTGCCGGTAGAGCGGTAGTTCTGCTCCAGCTTGATGACCTTCAAGCGCGGGAAATCCTCCCCCAGGGTGACCAGGTTTTCCGGCCGTGCGCCCCGCCAGGCGTAAATCGACTGGTCGTCGTCGCCGACCACGGTAAAGGTGGCGCGTTCGGCCATCAGCAGCTTCACCAGCAGGTACTGGGAAACGTTGGTGTCCTGGTACTCATCCACCAGCATGTAGTGGATTTTGCGCCGCCAGCGGGCCAGCGCTTCCGGGTCACGCTGCAAGAGCACTACGGGCAGCAGAATCAGGTCGTCGAAATCCACCGCGTTGTAGGCTTTCAGGTGGCGAACGTAGGCTTCGTACACCCGTGCCGCGAAATGCTCGTCGTCATCGGCAGCAAACGAAAGCGCATCCCCGGGCAGCACCAGGTCGTTCTTCCACTGGGAAATCTTGGCCTGAACGGCGTTGATCTGCTCGGCGTCCACCTGAGCGTCCTTATTCATCAAGTCCCGCAGCAGCGCCTTGGCGTCTTCCGGGTCGAACAGCGAAAACCCCGGCTTGTAGCCCAAGGTCTTCAGCTCGCCGCGAATGATGTTGAGCCCCAGGTTGTGGAAGGTCGAGACCGTCAGCCCGTGGCCCTCCTTGCCCTTCAGCATCTGGCCCACCCGCTCTTTCATCTCTCGGGCGGCCTTGTTGGTAAAGGTCACCGCGGCGATCCGGCGGGCGCTCATGCCGCACTCTTGCACCAGGTAGGCAATCTTGGTGGTGATCACGCTGGTCTTGCCGGACCCCGCGCCCGCCAGCACCAGGCAGGGGCCGTCGATGTAGCGCACCGCTTCCTGCTGGCGTGGATTGAGCCCTTTGATACGTTCAAGAATCGTCTTTGGCGGTTGGGGCATCATGGCGAAGGGTGACCTCTACAAGTGTTTCCGAGTGATTTCCATTACAATCAGCCGCGCTGACAACGGCACCATAGACCAATCATGGCAGGTAGTGATGTTTGAAGTAGCGCTCTTCGAGCCACGCATGGCTCCCAATACGGGCAATATTATGCGCCTGGTGGCGAACAACGGCTGCCGCCTGCATCTCATCGAACCGCTGGGCTTCGATCTCGAAGAGAAAAAGCTGCGGCGTGCGGGGCTCGATTACCGTGACCTGGCCAACGTCACCCGACACGCTGATTTCGCGGCGTTCTACACGGCCATGCAGGGGCGTACCCTTTGGGCGATTACCACCAAAGGCACCCGCGCCCACAGCGATGCCGCCTTCAAGCCGGGGGATGTGCTGCTGTTCGGCTCGGAAACCGCCGGGCTCTCCCCCGAGGTGCACGCCATGCTGCCCGCAGAGCAAAAACTGCGCATTCCCATGCAGCCCAACAACCGCAGCCTGAACCTCTCCAACGCCGTGGCGGTGGTCAGTTACGAAGCGTGGCGCCAACAAGACTACGCTGGCGCACTGCCCATGGGCAACGCAACCTAACCGGCGATACCGTAGCGGTCGCGGTACGCACGCACGGCCTCGGCGTGGCTGCTGAGGTCGCTACCCGACTGCTCTTCCAAGTACGTGAGCACTTGCTCAAGCGACACGATGCTGACCACCGGCATGCCATACTGGGACTGTACTTCCTGGATGGCGCTCTGCTCGCCCTGGCCACGCTCTTGGCGGTCCAAGGCAATGATCACGCCGCCCGCCCGAGCGCCGCTCTGCTCGATCAGGGTCATGACTTCGCGGATGGCCGTGCCCGCCGTGATCACGTCATCGATGATCAAGATATCGCCCGCCAGCTCAGCCCCCACGATGTTACCGCCTTCACCGTGGGTCTTGGCTTCCTTGCGATTGAAGGCGTAGGGCATGTCACGGTCGTGGTGGTCGGCCAAGGCCGCCGTGGTGACCGCCGCCAGGGGAATGCCCTTGTAGGCCGGGCCGAACAGCACAT
Source organism: Halomonas sp. KM007 (assembly GCF_050709225.1). Classification (NCBI taxonomy): domain Bacteria; kingdom Pseudomonadati; phylum Pseudomonadota; class Gammaproteobacteria; order Oceanospirillales; family Halomonadaceae; genus Halomonas; species Halomonas sp. KM007. The sequence continues at coordinate 1,903,205 of NZ_CP136131.1, forward strand.
CGGCCTGCAGGCCGCTATCGACAATCGCCTGGGCATAGAAACGCCCCAGCTTGGCCAGCGCTCGGCCCGTCTGGAACAGGCCTGCGTTGAAAAAGTAAGGGCTTACTCGCCCCGACTTCAGCGTGAACTCGCCAAACTTGAGCACGCCCTGCTCAATAGCGAAGGCAATGAAATCGCGTTGGTAGGGTTGTAGAGTGGTGGCCACGGCGGTGTTCTCTTGTCGGTAGGTGTGATCGATAGGAATGTAAGTCAAACGCAACAATAAAACGGGGATAAATAGCAAGAATTGGTTTGTCTATTTACCCAAACGTCTAAACGTCGGGTATCATACAGCAGCGACGCAAAAGGGACGATTTATGAAAATTGCCAGCATCAATGTCAATGGTATTCGTGATGCCGTCGACCGTGGCTTCCTGGACTGGCTGGCTCAGCAGGATGCCGACGTGGTCTGCGTGCAGAACATCAAGGCAAAAAGTTTTGAACTGGGTGACCATATTCTCTATCCGGAAGGCTACGAAGGCTATTTCCTGGATGCCGAGGAGGATGGTTTCGCCGGTGTGGCGCTCTATTGCCGCAAAATCCCCAAGGCCATCATGTACGGCCTGGGGTTTCCTCAGTGCGATCACGAAGGGCGCTTTCTGCAGGCGGACTATGACCGTTTCAGCATTGCCACTTTCCTGATGCCCGACGGAAGTGACCAGAAAGCCAAGCAGGCGTTCATGGAGCAGTACCAGGAGTACCTGACGAAGATGTCGCGCAAGCGCCGCGAATACATCATCTGCGGTACCTGGCACATTGCCCACAAAACCGTCGACCTGGCCAACTGGTCGGACAATCAGCTCACCTCCGGCTTCCGCCCGGAAGAGCGTGCCTGGATGGACCAGGTGCTTGGCCCAATCGGTTTCATCGACACCTTCCGCGAGATCAATCGCGATGCTGGCGAATACACCTGGTGGCCCAAGCTGGACCAGGAAGTACCCCGGGACCGGCAGGAAGGCTGGCGGATCGACTACCAGCTGGTCGGCCCCAACTTCCGGCGCCATGTGGTAGACGCGTGGATTGATTACGATGCGACCTTCTCCGAGTTCGCACCGCTGATCGTTGAGTATGATTTAGCGCTCTAAGCGTTAGCTACTTCCCGCGTCGCATCGGCAACAGGCCAGCTTACCGCTGGCCTGTTGCGTTTCAGGCCCGCCTAGCCGCGAATGCCCAGCGCTTCACGCTGCTTCTCGCGCAGCTCTTCACCGGCTTTTTCGGCCAGGTCCAGCATGGCGTTCAGTTCCTGGCGGTTGAACGCGCCCGCTTCGGCGGTGCCCTGCACTTCGATCAGCTCGGCGTTTTCGGTCATCACCACGTTCAGGTCGGTGTCGGCCTTGCTGTCTTCCGGGTAGTCCAGGTCCAGCACCGGCACGCCCTTGTAAATACCCACGGAAATGGCGCTGACCAGCTGCTTGAAGGGGTCGCCCTTGATCTTCTTTTCCCGCTGCAGGTAGCGAATGGCGTCCACCAGCGCCACGCAACCACCGGTAATCGCCGCCGTGCGCGTGCCGCCATCGGCCTGGATTACATCGCAATCCACGGTAATGGTGAACTCACCCAGCTTCTTCAAATTCACCGCCGCGCGCAGGCTACGGCCAATCAGTCGCTGAATCTCCAGCGTGCGACCACCCTGCTTGCCTTGGGTGGCTTCGCGGTTGCTGCGGGAGTGCGTGGCGCGGGGCAGCATGCCGTACTCCGCCGTAATCCAGCCCTGATTCTTGCCACGCAGCCAGCGCGGTACGCCCGCTTCCACGCTGGCGTTGCACAGCACCTTGGTCTCGCCAAACTCCACCAGCACAGAGCCTTCGGCATGGCGGGTGAAGTCGCGGGTCAAACGAATCTCACGCAGCTGGTTGGCCTCGCGACCGCTGGGGCGAACTACATCAGGACGCATAGCACCTCACATCATCATTACGTTGAAAAGGCCCACCATTGTACACGTCAACGCCACCCGGCATGGGGCTATTCAGGCCAGGCCCATTCAAGGCACCCCGCCCCGACAAGATCAGGTAGACTGACCAAAACGCGACCCACAGGAGCCCCCATGGCCAGCCCCCGCCACGTTCACAGCATGACCGCCTTCGCCCGCGCCGAGCAGGCCGCCCCTTTTGGCACCCTGCAGGTCGAGATACGTTCGGTGAACCAGCGCTACCTGGAGCCGCATTTTCGTTTGCACGAAAGCCTGCGTGACCTGGAGCCGCTGCTGCGCGAGGCGCTGCGTACCCGCCTGGCGCGTGGCAAAGTGGAGTGCAGCGTGCGTTTCGAGAGTTCTGACACCGCCCAGGCACCGGCGGTGAACATCGCGCGCCTGCAAGAGATTGCCGACGCCCTGGCGGCCATTCAGCAGCAGGTGCCCAGCGCCGTACCGCCCACCACGCTTGCGCTGCTCAACCAGCCCGGCGTGATGGAAACCCAGCACCTGGACCAGGACGCCATCAAGGCCGCCGCCAAAGCGCTGTTCGACCAAGCGCTGAAGGAACTGATCGACGCCCGCGCCCGAGAAGGCGAAAAGCTGGCCGAGATGATCACCACCCGCCTGGACGCCGTCAGCGAGCAAGTGGCCACCGTACGCAGCCTGCTGCCGCAAATTCTGGAACGCCAGCGGGCCCAACTGCTGGAGCGTTTAGAAGTCGCCAAGACCGAACTCGACCCCCAGCGCCTGGAAGCCGAGCTGGTACTGGTGGCCCAAAAAGCCGACGTGGACGAAGAGCTCGACCGCCTCACCGCACATATCGACGAAGTGCGCCACCAGCTCGCCCAAAAAGGCCCCAAAGGCCGCCGCCTGGACTTCCTGATGCAAGAGCTCAACCGCGAAGCCAACACGCTGTCATCGAAATCCGTGGTGGCAGAGACCACCCGCTGCGCGGTAGAGCTGAAGGTGTTGATCGAGCAGATGCGGGAGCAGATTCAGAATATTGAGTGATGAGGTATTGGCATTGACTTGGCATGCCAAACTCTACAAGCTGAAGTTAAATGGACAGGGAGTGCCCGGTCGGCGTCTAAACCTCGGTGAGTGCATCGGGGTTTTTCGCTGTCTGGAGCATGCTAAAAAATGATACTACGCCATAAGAGTTTGGCACCGCAGTGCTTTTTAATTTAACCAATTAATCCAAAAGGCTATCTTTCAAAGGCCTCTTCATATACCTTTTCTATGTCAACAAATTTCCCTGTATTTTCTAGACTAGTTAAAGTAGTCAGCTTCATAGAGTTTTTAATGGGTCTATGGGGTACATTGGTTACTGGCGTTTGTAATAAAAGAGGTTTGCCTAGTGTGAACAAATAATAAAGCTTGTTTGAATTAGAGTTTTTACCGGCTTGTTCTTCAGTGATAGCATAACGTGGTAGAACCTTAACCTGTTTTACTGGCCATAGTTTGTCGATTTTTTTTGTTTTGCTGTGAGTGTCTGAGGTCGACGCCAAAGCTAAATACCTGATTTCATCAGCCACATGCTGTTTAAATTTTTGTAATAACGTACTTTGTGGTAAGTGATACCATTGAGCTGTGCCTTGCTCAAACCTATTAAAGTATTCATTGTCGCGCCCACGTTGCCCAGCAAGAGCTACTGTCATTGTCAAGTCAGGATATAATACCTGCTGCATTCCGTAGAAAGGTATGCGAGCAGCTTCTTGTACATAAAGCCTTTCCGCTATATCAGCAGTAGGATACTTAGTATGACTATGCTGTCCTGTTTGAACAGCGCCAATTTGTGCTTCTAAAAACTCTAGTAGCCACTGGTGGCCGCAGTAATTACTCTCGGGTTGGCTTGGTAGCAGGGCGAATGCACCTATCCCAATTTCTTCAATTGCAGGTGCATAAGGATTTTCAGTTTGGGACTGATTAAAAAAACCAGGATATAATGCAAAAGCTCCGAAAACGGGACGACTTTTTTTCACATTCTGCCCCGTTGAAAGGTTGTCAACGTTTGGAGATACATTTCCAGTCTTTATCTCAGAGCCACTTAAACGAATTAAAGCATCACGATAGCGATGCATTTGGTTAATAGCATCATCTGGCACATAATCGGTTTTTGTAATATCGTCACTGCCATCATCAAAACGATTTTTATCTAACTTTATGCGGTATTTTGCATCAAAAATCCAAATGAATTTTTTTTCTATGTCTAGTTCGTTGGTTTTTGGCAATGTCACTTCCAGTACAATATCGGGTTCCTGGTTCACTAAGTATGAGCGTATCGTTTTTCCTTTTTTAGTGAATTTTGGCTCGTGCGCTAGTTTTGCAGTCACGCCATCTTTACGTTTAAATTGAAATGCTCCAGCGAAACCATCTTGCATTTGGTATTCAAAAAAATCACATTGCTGTAGTTTAGACGCACCATTGTCAATCAGCGTAAATCCTAAATTTTCTTCTAGGATTTGTTTTATGCACAAAAAACACCAAACTTCGTAAATTTCAGATACTGACTTCATGGAAATACTTGAATGATTTCCAAAAGCGTTTAAATAAAATTTTAGCTCTTGCCATACTCTATATATTACACTGTAACCAGTTTTTTGCTGCAGGACTAAAGATCCACGGTTTAATTCTTTATAATTCCCGACATCTTTTAAAAAGCTTTGGCTTAATATTTTTTGCAAAGGTTGTTGCCAGCTATGTAACTCATCCAAAAAAGAGTTTGATAATCGCTGTTTCTCAGGGGCCTGGTTATGAAGACGTAAAGTTGTTTCAAAATTGTGTAGTTGTTTTTTGGCCTTGACTACAGCCATCTTAATGAATCGATTTTCTGGTGTGTCTAAACTAAGTTTTTTATTATTTATTTTGTATCTTTTATCGTATTGCCCATTTGATAAATCTTGTTTAATTTTTTGTGCTAGTTTATGAGGTATCTTGCCTTTTAACTTAGCTGCTTTAATATTCTCTTCGCTCAATTGAAGCCGACTATGAGGTGCTTCGCAAATGACTTTAAGGCCATGTTCAAAACGTGTTCTTAATGCTGAAAAATTTGCTAACCACATTAAAGGAAAATGGCCACGTTGCTGACTTGTTGCGGCATCTTGTTCTGTTTTTTCGACTAGTCTAAAACGCCAGAGCGGATAAATAGTATCGATGGATTGATACATGGCTGGTAAATCTTGATGAAGTACCATTTTAGTTGGCAATACTTCAAATGCAATATATTGATTGTGCGTTTTTCCATCCATTTTAAAAGTTAGCGGCAAACGCAACCAGCCAACATTATTTCCAGTGTTTATAGTTCCCGATAATCGAGCAGGAATGATCCCTCTAGCAGTAGTCGCTTCAGGAGAAAAGCGAAAAGCCTCACTAATACTGTGGCTAGGGTGTGTTAAATTGGCTTCTGTTACTGCATTGAAAAATATCCACTCAAACTGGTATTGAGTGTTTTCAAAAAACAGTGGTGCTTTTAGAGTTAGCTCCGCTTTGGGTTGGTGAGAATAAAACTCATGAACAGACTCATCTGCTGTTAAATGCTGTCTTTGCTCCTGATGAGCCTCTGCCGAGGTGTTGATATCGGTTATCTCGACAGTTGGCGAAAAACGTAGAGAGTAGATGGGTTGAATAACTTTTGAAGAAACAGATACATTCTCTGTGAGTTCATCTGACTCTATGTTATTTCCATAACTTTTAGCTAAGCAATCTCTTGATGCCAAAGTGGTGTGATATGTTTTCGCGCGTTGGCTAATGTCGCTAGCCCACACGGAAAATTCAAAATCAGACGTTTTAAATCGTATTAATTCTGGCATTGCTTACCCCCTTCATTCTTAAAAAAAGCTTATAATATAAATTTAAGGCCAGAAGCTGGTAAAAGAGGAGTTTGTTAATCGTTGTCCCATCCATTCAATTTTATCTTTTGAGCGACATGGGATTCGCAGTATTTTTTCTTTATCAGATAAGCCTTCGACATCTGTTTTTTCGCGATAAAGATCAGGTCGCATGGTGCTCACGTCACTTTCAGTAGAGTTCCAAATAGGTGCTAGCTGTATCTCTAATACAGCACTTAACTCTGCTAGAATCTCTTTTCCATCGCTGGTCGTTAATTTATCAATATCACCTTCAATTCGCGGCAGTACTTTACACATTATAAAATCATCCCAAACGGCTTTAAGAGATAATTCATCTTTTGGATAGACACTGATCACAGAAAGAAGTAATTCATTTAATGCGCGGTATGCTAGTTCGAAAGGTGTATTTTTTAAAACAGAGTTGACCACTTTCAAAAATTGTATTGTTGTATCGCCAGCTTTTATTTGTTCTCCCGTTTGCGATTCAATCTCAAAATCAACCTCTTCCTTGCTGGCATGCGACCAAATAGGGTAACTTAGTCGCTTGTGAAAACTAGTCGGTGAGAAAAACTCATCATAGTCGTTTGGAAAGAAAGCGCCAAAATCAAAGCTTAATGCACGATCTATTACTTTACGTGAGAAGCCATGAGTGGTTTCATCCATATTAACAGTGCCTGCAACCATGAGATTAAATGGAATTGCCAAGCCATATTGACAAATATATTTCCACAGCTCATCGTACTCTGCTTCTGTAAAGCCTAGCGCACTGCGTAACTTATCCGTATTGGCTACTTCTTTAATGGTTGCAGGTTTTAATAGAGCATCACTGCTATAGGTAAAGCTATCTCCTTCCCAATACCATTCGCGAGTTTCTAGCACAGATAAATAATCAGCAAAATATTGTTCCACAGGGGCAAGGTTCATTTCATCTAAGCATAGCCAATAAGGCAACACTTGATTGAGAATATCTCTTTCACCCAAAACGACCAAGCGTTCACCGTTTTCATCCGTATCTTGTATGTCTAATGTTAAGCCACTATCCACAATTTCGCGCCAAGCGTTAGCAATAAACTGTAACACATCCGTAGTAATATATTCTGCTGTACCATTTAGCCGTGAAATATATCCCAATAAATCACTTGGCTCATGCCAGTCTGGGCGGACAGAAGTTAAGCAATAATTCTTATGAGCCACACCCGTAGACTTTGCTTGTTCACGAACGAAGCGGGTTTTCCCTGTCCCTGAAAGACCAGCTAGAATTAAAAATTGTTTAGGTAATGTCGTGGCTATGCCACTTTTAACAGGATTGGACTTTTTATGTTTTGAATTTTTTTCAAGATCATCCCAGTTTTCCAAACACTTTTTTATATTATCTATTGTGAAAAAAGTGTTTTCTTCAGGTTTCTTGTAATTTTTTTTTGCTAAAAAAGATATTATTTTCGATATCAATTGAGTTAGTGCTTTTGTCTGGCTACTTCCCGCTGCGGAAATTGCTTTCATTCCTTCTGAGTTCACTGTCTTATAAATCGCGCGGTATGACTTTTCTTCATATTGATAGATTTCATCTCTCCTCGTATCAATGTTTTTCCATGCATTTTCTACTAAACTATAGTTATCTATAAAAAAATTAAAAAAACATTTGATGCTTTCAGGAGAAATATTAAATTCTTCTTTTCTAGTGTTTGTGTATGTTAAGGTAAAAGTGTTTTCAGCTCTTATCTTCTGAGTTTGATCAATAGTGCGGCAATAGTCTTCAAATTTCATATGATGTCTTCCTGTATCTTTTGAGCAATTTTTTCTATGATCGGCACTACGACTGAATTACCAAACTGCTTATAAGCTGGTGTACGAGCGCTCGGTATTACAAAGCTTTCAGGAAAGCCTTGCAGACGTGCACATTCTCTTGGAGTTAACATTCTGGGGTTTTTGTTTAATTGAGGTATTAAACACTCTTTTCCATCTTTACCATATCTTGCAACTATAGTGTTGGATGGTTTGTCTAAATCTGCAGTATGTGCTGTAAAGCCTGTTCCTCTTTCAAGGTTCCTTTTTGTTCTATTTATATGTCCAGCCCACAATTTATCAGATATCGTGAAGATCTCATCTACATTGCTCTCTAGTATGCTGCGAAGCGCTTTAGGCTCCCCCTTAAAGTCAGGAAATTCAAATTTTTTTCCAATGTCATTGCGCACTGCTACCATGTAGCAACGTACTCTCCTTTGAGGTACAACTGAGCTTGAATCAATGACTTTATATGAAAATTGATATCCACCGTCTTCTAGGGTTTTTTTAATAGTCTGAAAAGTCTTACCTTTATCGTGCCGTTCTAAGTTTCTTACGTTTTCAAGAAAAACTACTTTTGGTTTTTTGGCTGAAACAATGCGCATAACATCAAAGAATAATGTTCCCTGAGTGTCGCACAAAAAACCATGTTTTTTGCCGACCGCATTGCGAGCAGATACACCTGCGTTTGAAAAAGGTTGGCAAGGAAATCCAGCTAAAAGTATATCGTGCTCTGGGATTTCATCTTCTTCAATTTTTGTAATATCCCCAAAAGGAAGCTCTCCATGGTTTGTCTTATAAGTTTTTTGTGCATTTTTATCATACTCTGAAGAAAAAACGCAAACTCCCCCAGCGCTCTGGAATCCAAGTCTAACACCGCCGATTCCCGCAAAAAGATCGATGAATCTAAATTTAGGATTTTTGACTTGTTTGACTGGTAATTCTTTAAAATACTCATTATAAAAAGATTCACATGTGTAAATGACACCTTCTTTAGCTATTGTTTCGGTAATTTCTTTTTTAAGCTTTGTGTGTGTGGTTAATGAGGGCTTGAAATAAAGCTTGCTCTTAGTCGATAAAGCGTGCATCCATTGGTCAATTACTGCTTGATACTCGCTACCGTTAGGTGTGTGCTGAATAGCTAACGGTTTTAGGGCATTCAATGCGCTTTTCATTTTAAGGTTTCTGCTTTCCATTTTTAGCTGCTAAATTGATGTTTGTGTGATAGTGCAATAAAATTGAATGAAATTTTTAATGAAAAATTGAAATATAATTCGCAAATATTTCTTGAAGAAATTTATGATTAACTTACTGCTAAGCGATCATTAAAAAGAAAACAGCCGCATGCTTCCATTCTAAGCCAAGGATCCCAATACCCCTGTGTGCATATACAGATAGGGTGCCCATCTTATCAGTGTGCTGTGATTGAGCAACCCTATTTTTTTGGGCTACTTGCCCAAGACAGGGCCTCGTGCAGTGACAAACGATCTATATAGCTGATTTTAAATAAAGCAAGAAAAATACACCAACCATCACCCAAGCGATCACGCCCACGCCCTAAGGTGTGCCCATGTGCCCAATAGCCCCTTGCTAGCATTCCACGCCTGGCTCAACCGCTTGGTGACGAGCTCAATGGTGCTGGCTCTCGCTCCGAGGTGCTTGGGCCACTACCGCAAAGGTGCTGAGAACGCCCACTGACTCTTGAGCGTACGACAGTGCCTGTTTCCAATCAGTGAAACCTACCTGTGTTGCCAGCCGATCCATCGCCGTCAGCTGTGTCGGGGCGATGCCCTGCTGGCGAAAGACTCGGTCTTGCAGCAGCAGCCCACAGCCATCGGGTAAACAGTCACCAACACCCCTTGGCGGTTCTGCGCTAAAACGCCAGCCGCGACTCGCTCTCCCGTTGAGAGCGTGCGTGTCACGTTCAACCGCTGCGTTGGCTTAAAGGCCATCTTTGAGCACCTCTTCTATGGAGGTGGGCTGTTTAGCGGCGAGGGCATCGGGTTGGGTCAGCGCATAGAGCCGTGCCAGGTCATCCAGGCTTTGCCAGAGCAACAGCAGTTGGCGGAGAGAAATTTGCCCAGTGAGCTCGAATTTCTTGATGGTAGGAGCGGGCACACTGCTGCGCTGCGCCAGCGCCGCACGGGATAGCTTGGCCTGCTCGCGCAACCTGCGTAGGTGGGCAGCAAAGGCCTGCTGAACATCGGTATCGTCCAACAACAGAAACGGGGAAGTAAGCTCACAGCCCCAACAGCTCCTCAACCGGCAAATGGCTGGTCGCTTTCATTTCCCTCAGCGAGAGGTTGGAGCGAATGCTCGATACCCCGGGCAGTTTGCGCAGCACCGTTTCGACGAAGTGGCTGTAGTCGTCCAGGTCTTTGGCGGCTACCTGTAGCAGGAAGTCGGCTTCGCCGGTGGTGTTGTGGCAGCTCAGTACGCGGGAGCTGGCCTGGATGATGCGCTCGAACTCTGCCGTGGCGGCTTCGCTGTGCTGGGTGCAGGTAATCTGCACGAACGCCAGCACGCTGGCGCCCACTTTGCGGCGGTTGAGGATGGCCTGGTAGCCTTCGATCACCCCCAGCTCTTCCAGGCGTTTGTGGCGTCGCCAGCAGGTGGCTTCGCTCAGGTGCAGCTGCTCGGCCAGCCGTGCGTTGGCCACCCGCCCGTCTGCCTGCAGTAAGGTGGCTAATCGGGCATCCTTTTTATCAGTTAGCGCGGAAAACCTCGTACTTTTAGTGCGAGGATGGATAGCGCGGCGTCCGCCAGGACGCCTTGTGTTTTGCATCCTTACAATATTTAGTCTAAAGTGTAAAACATGAAAGCCGAACGCGCCTACCAATACCGCTTCTATCCTACGCCTGAGCAAGCAGCCTTGCTGGCGCGGACGTTTGGGTGCGTGCGGTTTGTCTGGAACGCGGTGCTGCGCTATCGCACCGACGCGTTTTATCAGCGTCAGGAAAAGATCGGCTATAACGATGCCAGCGCGTTCCTAACACAGTTAAAGAAGCAGCCGGACACCGCCTTTCTAGCCGAGGTTAGTTCGGTGCCACTGCAACAATGCTTGCGCCATCAACAAAGTGCGTTCAAGCATTTCTTTGCCAAGCGGGCGCGGTACCCCAGCTTTAAATCGAAGAAGCACCGGCAGTCAGCCACCTTTGCCAGTTCGGCATTTTCGTACCGTGACGGGCAGATCACGCTCGCCAAGTGCCGTGAACCGCTAAACATCCGCTGGAGCCGCGACCTGCCTGCGGCACCGAGCACAGTGACGGTATCCAAGGATGCAGCAGGCCGTTACTTCATTAGCTGTCTGTGCAAGGTAGACACTGAGGCGCTGCCAATTACGTTCAAGATGGTCGGTATCGACCTGGGGATCAAAGACCTGTTCGTGACCAGTGACGGCCATCGGGTGAATAATCCCCGCCACACTGCCCGCTATGCCCGAAAGCTAGCGAAGGCGCAGCGGCGCCTCAGCCGTAAGCAAAAAGGCTCGAACAACCGAGCCAAGGCACGGTTAAAGGTCGCTCGCTGTCACGCCAAGATCGCTGACACGCGACGTGACCACCTGCATAAACTCACCCGCCAGATCGTTAACGAGAACCAAGTGATTGCAGCGGAGAGTTTGCAGGTGAAGAACATGGTCAAAAACCGCCATCTCTCTAACGCCATCAGTGATGTTGGCTGGGGGAAGTTAGTGCGCCAGCTTGACTACAAGGCGGCCTGGGCGGGAAGGCAGTTTGTCCAGATTGATCGCTGGTACCCAAGCTCAAAACGCTGCCATAGCTGCGGCTTTGTGCTGGAATCACTACCGCTGGATGTTCGCACCTGGGACTGCCCAGATTGCGGTACTCAGGGCATCGACCGCGACGTGAATGCGGCCCGCAACATTCTGCAAGCAGGCACCGCGCTATTAGCCGGTGCAGATGGTTGAAAGATCATACCGAGGGGCACTCGGGAATGTACGCCTGTGGAGTTTGTGTAAGACCGGCAGTGCCAAGGCATTGAAGGCAACGAACATCGAAGCAGGAACCAGGAAGGTAACGACCTGGGAATCCCCTTCCTTTCCGCCGCAAGGCGGCAGCGCAAGCTGAGGGAGGGGAGGATGTCAACAAGCTCGCTCATTTTGAAAGGCTCTTTCGGTTTATTCATTTTGTTGAAAAGAGTGCTTCAAAAAGGCGCAGGATGTCCATCAGAAGGAAACGTAATTTCGGGCGTGGCTCGTTATAGTGCGTATACATCCAACGCACCGCCGACCGTTCAGGAGTGAGCCATGAAAGCCGTGGTATTCGAGCAGTTTTCTACCCCGCCCAGCATCCAGCAGGTGCCCGACCCAGCGCCAGCGCCTCACGGGGTCGTAGTGAAGGTGATGGCCAACGGCGTATGCCGCAGTGATTGGCACGGCTGGATGGGCCACGACTCGGATATCCGGCTTCCCCATGTGCCGGGCCATGAGCTCTCCGGTGTGGTGGAAGCGGTGGGCAAGGACGTGACGAAGTGGCGCATTGGCGACCGGGTGACCGTGCCGTTCGTGGGTGGCTGCGGCACCTGCCCGGAGTGCCACACCGGCAATCATCAGGTGTGCGATGCTCAATTTCAGCCGGGGTTTACCCACTGGGGCTCGTTTGCCGAGTATGTGGGCATTCACTACGCCGATGTGAATCTGGTCGCACTGCCGGATACCCTGACGTTCGATACCGCCGCCAGCCTGGGCTGTCGGTTCGTGACCTCTTTTCGTGCGGTGGTAGACCAGGGCCGCGTGTCGGCGGGCCAGTGGGTGGCGGTGCACGGCTGCGGTGGCGTGGGGCTATCGGCCATCATGATTGCCAGCGCAGCCGGTGCCAACGTGGTGGCGGTGGATATTTCCGAGCAGGCGCTGGCTTTGGCGCGCCAGCTGGGGGCGGTGGCCACGGTGAATGCCAACCAGGTGGCCGACGTGGTGGAGGCGGTGGTCGAGATCACCCAAGGCGGCGCCCACGTCTCGCTGGACGCGCTGGGCCACCCCACCTGCTTCAACTCCATCAGCAATTTGCGCAAGCGCGGCAAGCATGTTCAGGTGGGGCTGATGCTGGCGGACCACAGCACGCCCGCCGTGCCGATGAGCAAGGTGATCGCCAACGAGCTGGAAATTTTGGGCAGCCATGGCATGCAGGCGCATCGCTACGGTGCCATGCTGGCGATGATTCAGTCGGGCAAACTGGCGCCGGAAAAGCTGATTGGCCGCCGCATCACGCTAGAGGAGTCGGTGCAGGCGTTGATCAACATGGATAAGTTTGAAGGCGTGGGGGTCACCGTCGTCACGGAATTCTGATAAAAGAGGGCTGCTGGTGACGCATCAGGTGAATATCACGGCGCTGACTGGCGGCGGTGTCAGTTCCGGGGAAATGGTAGTCGTGCGCCCCCAGGAGGATGGGTTTGCGGTGGTGGGGCGGCTTAGCATTCCCAGCCGCTGAGGTTTTGTGCATTTCCTTCAATGAACCAAGGCAAATTATTCGCTCCTCATTGCGTCGCTGAGGTTTTACGCTGGGCGTATTGATAAGGAGGACGTCATGTCATCACCCCATACCCCATCCGTTCGCCGCGTGGTCGCTCAGCACCCTGCCCATCGGGACGATATCGGTGACCTGGTCACCCGCCGGCCGCTGCCGGGGCCGGGGCTGGATCAGCTCGATCCGTTTCTGTTCCTGAATCACCACGGCCCGCAGGTATATCCCGCCAATAATCGTGGGCTGCCGTTTGGGCCGCACCCCCACCGGGGGTTCGAGACGGTCACCTTCATTCTGGAAGGCTCGCTGGCCCATGCCGACAGCGCCAAGCACCAGAGCGTGATTCATGCAGGCGGCGTGCAGTGGATGACCGCGGGCAGCGGCATCGTGCATGCAGAAATCTCGCCTCCTGAGTTCCTGCGCGAAGGCGGGCCGCTGGAAATCCTCCAGCTGTGGGTCAACCTGCCGTCGCGGCTGAAGATGAGCGAGCCGCGCTACGTGGGCTTGCAGCAGGAAGGCATTCCCGCCGTTCCCCTGGCGGGCGGCGGTACGCTCAACCTGATTGCCGGGGAGTGGCAAGGGCAGTCAGGCCCGATCGAGTCGCTGACCGGCGTGTTCATGTCCACACTCGCGCTGCCTGCGGGTGCCCATGAGCAGCTTCCCGTGGCCCCTGGGCGGCAGGTGTTTCTGTACGTGGTGAGTGGTGAGGTGATGGTGGGCGGCGAGCCTGCCAAAGCGCACCATTTGATCGAACTCGACCGTGACGGCGAAAGCCTTGCCATCGAGGCAGCCAGCGATGCGCGCCTGCTGTTTGGCCATGGCGACGTCATCGATGAATCGGTCTACTCTCACGGCCCCTTTGTGATGACCACCCGCGACGAGATCGTGCAGGCGGTAGAGGATTACCAGAACGGCAAGTTTGGCGGGTTGACGCTGTAACCGCCGCGCTACACCGGCTCGCCTCGATAGTAGTGCCATAAAAACAGCGACCCCACGCTGCGCCAGGGCGACCAGTGCTCTACCAACTGGCGGGCCTGCTTCGGCGTGGGTTTGTCCTCCATGCCCTTCAGGCGGCCCAGCGCCACTCTTAACGCCAAGTCGTCGGCGGGGAAGATATCGGGGCGCTTGAGCGAGAACATCAGGTAGATCTCGGCGCTCCAGCGGCCAAACCCACGCAGCTGGGTAATCGCGGCAATCGCCTCGTCATCGCTGAGATGCGCCAACCCATCGGCGCTAAAGGTGCCCGCAAGCTCCGCCTCTGCCAGCCCTTTGGCATACTCGATCTTGCGCCACGACAAGCCTGCATCCCGCAGCGCCTGGCCTTCCACCTCCATCACCGCTTTGGCGTGCAGCTCCGGCAGCAGCGTATTCACTCGGCCCATGATGGCCCGAGCGGCCTCGGTGGAGATCTGCTGGCTGACGATGGTCGAGAAGAAGGTGGCAAACCCGGGGTCGCGCTGGCGCGGGCTGGGCGCACCCACCAGGGGGTAGGCACGCGCAATGTCGGGGTCGGCGTGGGCCAATGCCTGCATGGCGTGCTCGATCATATCAACGGGCGTTTGATCAGACGGCATGATATCTCCTGAGATAAATGGGTATTAAACTGCTCATTTATGATAATTTGATTCAAATTTGAGTATTAAAGTGCACATTATGCTGCTTCGAACTACACTTTTGAGCATTAAACTACTCATCAAATGACGCGTTAAAGGTGAGCCGTGTTGCTAACCGTTCAAGCCTTCCATCAAGGGCAGTGGCACGATGCTGCCGAGCTAGTGTTCGAGTATCCAGAGCGGGGCCGTCGAGGGCCTGCGCGTTTGGGCTACCTTACCGATTATGCCCTTGAGTGGTTGGATCACGACGATGAGCACGCCTGTAGCCTTCGTTTGCCTATCGAGTTGATGAATACCCATCAATCGCCACGCTGGTTCACTTTTTTAGACGATATCATGCCCTCTGGGGCCAGCCGCCGTTACTGGGTCACGCAGTTGGGTATATCGGCACTTAGTGAGGCGGAGCAGGATGCCGCGCTACTGGCCAAGGGAACGATTGCGCCAGTGGGCAATTTACGTATCAAAGAGGCCCTTCCTGAGCGCCCAGCAGGCAGCACGCTGGAGCAGCAGCGCTTTGCAATAGTGGATGTCGTCAATCGGGATAGCGACTTTCTGGCCTATGCGCAGCAGGTGGGGGCTGCTGGGGGGGGCGCCACTGGGGCCGGTGGTGAGGCGCCCAAGCTGCTGTTGCGCTGTTCATCAGATGATCAGGTCTGGATTGATACCTATCAGGACGATCCGGCGAATATCGATCAGCACTATCTGGTGAAGTTTCCTCGCGGTCAGCGCACGGTGATCGATAACGACATATTGCGTGCGGAGTACTACTTCTATCACGAGTTAGCGTCGCTGGGCGTCGCGACCATCGATACCCAAGGGATGCGTCTGATTGAAGGTGCGCGATATCCATCGCTCTGGTTGCCCCGCTCTGATGTGGGCTATCAAGAGGGAGCGCTCGCGCGGTATGGCCTGGAGTCTGTTTACTCCGTCATGGGGAAAGAGCCGGGAAGCTTCTTGAATCATTTTGCCGTGGTCGGGGAGTTGGTGGATATGTTGAGCCAACAATTCCGCGTGCGTGAGTCGGGTGACCATTTCGATACGGCGCGCTTTGTCAGTGAGTGGGTGAAACGCGACCTGCTCAATGTTGCGTTTGCCAATAGCGACAATCATGGCCGCAATGCGGCGCTGCTGAAAACACCGCAAGGAACCTGGTGGGCACCGGTGTACGATTTTGCGCCCATGAAGGCAGATCCTGAGGGAATCGTCAGAACCATTACCTGGGGGGCGCCGTTTGAAGAAGGGCGAGAGTTTAACTGGGCCGCCATTGCAGAACGCCTGAGCGTTTATCTTCCACCAGAGCGGCTCATGGCAGAGCTGAAAGCCTTGGGTAGCCAGCTAGTGGGCTTGAAGAAACGGCTAGCGCAGCGGGGTGTACCCAATACCATTTTGGCATTGGATGCGGTGGGGTTGGATCATCTGGATGCCAAGCTGCAGCGCTGGGGGTTGGTATGAAGCGTAAAGAGCTCACCAGCATCGAGCGGGAGGCGCTGCTGACGACATTAGCGGCCCAACTGGTGCGCGAAGAAATCAGCTCTGGGCAGGTGCTGCGTCAGCTCCGCCGTGAGGTACTGGGCATGTCGCAGACCCAATACGCCGATCTGGTGGGCATCAGCCGTCGTTCGCTGTCAGACCTGGAAGCCGATAAGGCAAGCCCTACCGTGGCGCTGCTCAATCAGGTCTTCCGGCCGCTGGGTCTGCAGGTAGGCTTGCTGCCGCGCAACCGCGAGCTGCGCGAGCGCTTATTGTCAGCCAATGCCACGAGGGACTAATCCTCTTGGTTTATCGTTGGATGATTGAGTTCGCACGCTAACTTTTTTCATGCCTTGTATTTCTACTTTCGTCTAATCCTGCCATCATTTGCGACTATCTAGGATCGTTTTAGTGAACAGGCGCGTTATCCCGCGCCTGGGGAGTGAGGTATGCAAGCATCATCAGCGGGGCTGGCGCGGCATCCGCGGTGGACGGAATTCGTGCTGGCGCTGGGCGGGTTCGGCATCGGCACCAGCGAGTTCGTCATCATGGGGTTGATGAACCGCGTGGCGGAAGACCTGGCCGTGAGCGTGCCGCAGGTAGGCTATTCCATCAGCAGCTACGCCCTGGGGGTCGTGGTGGGGGCACCGCTGATTTCGGCGCTGGCCGCGCGGGTGCCCAAGCGAGCGCTGCTGATCGCGCTGATGCTGGTGTTTGCCGTGGGTAACATTGCCAGCGCCATGGCGCCGGGGTTCTGGTCGTTCGTGGGGCTACGCTTTCTGGCCGGGCTGCCCCACGGGGCCTACTTTGGCGTGGCGGCGCTGGTGGCGGCTGGCGCCGTGCCGGTCGATCAACGGGCGCGGGCCATTGCTCGGGTGATGATGGGGCTGACGGTGGCCATTCTGATCGGGGCGCCGCTGGGTACCTGGGCAGGCAACCTGTTTGGTTGGCAAATTGCCTTTGCCGGGGTGGGCGTGATTGCTCTGCTGACGGCGCTGTTGATTCGTCTTTTTGTGCCCGTGCAGCCCTTCGATGCCCAGGCCAGCCCGCTGCGCGAGCTTTCCGCGCTGGTCAAGCAGCGTGTGCTGGTGACCATTGCCATTGCCTGCATCGGCTGTGGCGGCATGTTCTCGATTTTCAGCTACGTGATGCCCACCTTGACCCAGCAGGCGGGCATGCGTGAAGCCCTGGGCCCCTTGGTGCTGGTCATCTTTGGCCTCGGTTCCATCGCGGGCAATCTGGTCGGTGGGCGCATGGCCGATAAAAACCTGATGCGGGCAATCCCTACCATCCTGGTGTGGTGCGCGGTGGTTCAGGGGCTGTTCTACTTTGCCGCCAATCAGGTGTGGAGCGGGCTGCTGTTCGTTGGCCTGGTCGGCACCAGCATGGCGCTGGCGCCTTCGCTGCAAACGCGCTTGATGGACGTGGCGGAAGATGCCCAGACCATGGCGGCTTCCATGAACCATGCAGCGTTCAACGGCGCCAATGCGCTGGGGGCGTGGCTGGCGGGCTTGGTGATCAGTGCCGGGTTCAGCTGGTCGAGCACCGGGCTGGTGGGAACGGGGCTGGCGCTGTGCGGGTTGGTCATTTTTGCCTGGGGGCGCTGGCTTGAAAAGCGCGCTGAAGCCCCTCGCCAACCCGTGGCGCAAGGCCATAAATAAGCGTTTTCTCAAGCAAGACAAGGGGCATTAAAGGTGGCAAAAAAGCTGGAGTGTTCCTAGGGTGTAAGATGCAACCCATAAGGAGGTGACCCATGCAAAGCCCATCATTGAACGTCTCGCGTAGCTTGACCCTGAGTGCCATCGCAGCGCTGACCCTGGCCTTGGCGGGCTGTGGCGCAACCACTGGAGAGCGCGCCACCAGCGGCGCAGGCGTAGGTGCCGCCGTCGGTGCTGGCGCAGCAGCGGCCACTGGCGGAAGTATTGGCCGTGGCGCGGTGATTGGTGCAGGCGTAGGTGCTGCGACCGGTGCCCTGACCGATGAAGAGGACATCAGCCTCGACTGACGTTGGCACAGGCCACTAGCGGCACAGCCTGAAACCGCGCATGCCCAGATGGAGATGATCGGCATGCGCGGCATTGTAATCCGGCCCCAGCACGTTGCCGAAGGTATCGCAGGCGCCATCCCTCGCTGCCCGCAAGAACTCTCCCACTTCTCCCTCGTCATCCCAGTCGCGAATCAGCGTAATCTGACCTCCGTGTGGTTTCTTGAACCCCTACAGTCCCTGCCAGGGGTATGCGATACTGCGCGCTATTGGCGTGGGCCGTCACCCGCGCCCATTTCTGATCAACAAGGGAAGCGCTGCATGTCCCAGGGTACGCTTTATATCGTTTCTGCCCCCTCTGGGGCGGGTAAAACCAGCCTGGTTCGCGAGCTGATAGAGAGCCTGGATGGCATTCAGGTATCGGTGTCTCATACCACCCGTGCCAAGCGCGAAGGCGAAGTGAATGGCGTGAACTACCACTTCACGCAGATTCCCGAGTTCGAAGCCATGATTGCCCGCGGCGATTTCTTTGAGTATGCCAAAGTCTTCGACAATTACTACGGTACGTCACGTCAGGCCGTGCAAACGCTGCTGGATGCCGGGCAAGACGTGATTCTGGAAATCGACTGGCAGGGCGCGCGCCAGGTCCGCGAACAGATGCCCTCCGCCGTGTCGATCTTCATCCTGCCGCCGTCGCGCAGTGAGCTGGAGCGCCGCCTGTCGAGCCGGGGTACCGACGAGCACGCGGTGATTGCTCGGCGCATGCGCGATGCCGTCAGCGAGATGTCCCATTACGATGAATACGACTACCTGGTGATCAATGATGACTTCACCACGGCACTGCAGGAACTGCAGTCGCTGGTGATCAGCCACCGCCTGACCCTGGCCACCATGCAGCAGCGTCATGCGCCCCTGCTGTCTGCGCTCTTGTCACAGGCGCCTGGCGTCGAGTAATCTAGCAGGTCGTATGACTACTTTTCTCGCTGGGTCGGCGGCGTTTTCAGCCCTGCCGGCCCGGCGTCGTTATTACAGGATGGCCCCATGGCTCGCGTAACCGTCGAAGATTGTCTCGAAAACGTAGAAAACCGCTTCAAACTGGTGATGATTTCTACCCAGCGTGCCCGTCAGCTGGCGCGTGGCTCCCGTGATGCCCAACTGCCCTGGGAAAACGACAAGCCGACCGTCATGGCGCTGCGTGAGATCGCCGCAGGCCTGGTCGACCATACGGTTCTGGATGAGCCGGTCGAAGCGCCGGTGCGGGCGCGTCCTGCCATGACGCCCAGCGCTCAAATCGACGACTAAGCTAGCACCGATCAGGGGCGCGGTACATGTTCACCATTGATGACCTGGCCGACCGACTCGGCGGCTACTTACCCCCGGACGAGATCCAGCAGGTCAAGCGCGCCTTCTATTACGCCGAGCAGGCCCACGACGGCCAGCGCCGTCGCTCGGGCGAGCCCTACGTGACCCACCCGCTGGCGGTGGCCAACATTCTCGCCAACATGCACATGGACCATCAGAGCCTGATGGCCGCCATGCTGCACGATGTCATCGAAGACACCGGTGTTTCCAAGAAAGCCCTGGCAGCCCAGTTTGGCAAGCCGGTGGCCGAGTTGGTGGATGGCGTCTCCAAGCTGACGCAGATCACCTTCGAAGACAAGGCCGTTGCCCAGGCAGAGAATTTCCAGAAGATGGTGCTGGCGATGTCGCGGGACATTCGTGTCATCATCGTCAAGCTGGCCGACCGGCTGCACAACATGCGCACTCTGGGGGCTCTAAGGCCCGACAAGAAGCGCCGCATTGCCCGGGAAACCCTGGAAATCTACGCCCGTATTGCAGGGCGACTGGGGATCAACACCATCCGTGTGGAGCTGGAAGACCTCTCGTTCCAGGCGATTCACCCCATGCGGGCCGAGCGCATCAAGCGTGCGGTGGCCAGCGCCAGAGGCAACCGCCGCAGCGCCATGCGTGAAATCCAGGCCTCGCTACAGCAGAGCCTGGACGACGAAGCGCTGCAGGGCACGGTGATTGGCCGCCAGAAGCATCTGCTGTCGATCTACAAGAAGATGCGCGACCAGCGCAAGCCGTTTGCCGAGATCATGGACGTCTTCGGGTTCCGTATCATTACCGAAGACGTGGCCAGCTGTTACCGGATTCTGGGCGTGGTGCACAACCTCTACAAGCCGGTACCCGGGCGCTTCAAGGACTACATCGCGATTCCCAAGGCCAACGGCTACCAGAGCTTGCACACGACGCTGTTCGGCCAGCGTGGCATGCCCATCGAAGTGCAGATCCGCACCCGCGAAATGGAAGCCATGGCCAACAACGGCATTGCCGCCCACTGGCTGTACAAGGCTGGCCAGACCGCGCATCCGATTGCCGAAGGCAGCCACGCCCGCGCCCGCGCCTGGGTGAAGGGGCTGCTGGAGATGCAGCGCCACGCGGGGGACTCGCTGGAGTTCATCGAGCACGTCAAGAACGACCTGTTCCCGGATGATATCTACGTGTTCACGCCCAAGGGCGACATCATGGAGCTTCCCCAGGGGGCCACGGTGATCGATTTTGCCTATAGCGTGCACACCGATATCGGCAACAACTGCATTGCCTGTCGCATCGACCGCCACCTGGCGCCGCTCTCGACACGGCTGGAAAGCGGCCAGACGCTGGAAATCATCACCGCGCCCGGCGCGCGCCCCAACCTGGCCTGGCTGAATTTCGTCACCACCGCCAAGGCGCGCTCGGCCATCCGTCACGCGCTCAAGCACCAGCAGCAGGCAGAAGCCATCATGCTGGGACGCCGTTTGCTCAACAAGGCGCTGGCCCCCTTCGAGACCAGCCTGGAAGAGCTGGACGAGAGCGTGTTCGAACAGGCGTTGAAAGAGCTGGACGCCAGCTCCATGGATGCGCTGCTGGAGTCGATGGGGCTGGGCAATCGCATGGCCCACGTGGTGGCTCGGCGGCTGGTGGACGTGGCCCACGGCGAGAGCTTCGACAAGACGCTGGCCGACAACAGCGACAAGGCGGTGGTCATCAGCGGCAGCGAAGGCATGGTGATCAACTTTGCGCGCTGCTGCCACCCGCTGCCGGGCGACCCGGTGGTGGGGCACCTCTCTGTCGGCAAGGGGTTGGTGGTGCACCGCAGTGAGTGCAAGAACCTCTCCGAGCGCAAGAACGACCCGGAAAAGCTGTTTGCCCTGGAGTGGTCGGAAAATATCGACGAAGACTTCCCGGTGGCCCTGCGCATCGAGATCGAAAGCCGCCGTGGCCTGGTCGCCGAGCTGGCCGGGCTGGTGACCGATGCGGACGCCAACATCGAGCGGATCGGCATCGAAGAGCGTGATGCACGGCTCTCGACGGTCAACCTGACTCTGTCGGTGAAAGGGCGAGTCCATCTGGCGCGGATCATCAAGCGGATCCGCAACCTGCCCAACGTCGGCAAGATTACCCGTATGGCCAATTAAAACGACCTGGTACCCGCCGCTGGCCTGTCAGGCTGGCGGCGTCAGCCATGGCGATCATCATCCATCGATGCATTCTTACAGGAGCAAGAGACGCAATGAGCAATAAAGCGGTTATCAACACCGAGAAAGCCCCGGCGGCCATTGGCCCCTATTCACAAGCCATCAAGGCGGGCAACACGGTGTATCTGTCGGGCCAGATTCCCCTCGACCCGGACACCATGGCGCTGGTCTCCGACGATTTCGAAGCCCAGGCGCGTCAGGTGTTTGCCAACCTGCAGGCAGTGTGCGAAGAGGCGGCGGGTTCGCTGAGCGATATCGTCAAGCTCAACCTCTACCTGGTGGACCTGGACAACTTCGCCATCGTCAACAAGGTCATGGAGGAGTTTTTCTCCACGCCGTTCCCGGCCCGTGCGGCGGTGGGCGTGAAGGCGCTGCCCAAGGGCAGCCAGGTAGAAGCCGAAGCGGTCATGGTGATTGGCGACTAACGCCAAGGCCTGGTACGGCACAGCAAAAAGCGAGCCGAGGGGCTCGCTTTTTGCTCTTACGCGATAGCGTCAGGCTTTTTGCAGTTCCAGAAACCCGCCTTCCTTGAGCACCTGCAGATACCCTTCCTTGTAGCTGGGGTAGCGGAAGGTGTAGCCGGTTTCACGAATACGGCGGTTGTCGCAGCGCTTGCTGGCCCGGCGGCGCAGGGGGGACTGCATGGTCTCGGTGGACTCCACCTTCAGCTGTTTCGCCAGCCACGCCATCACGTTGTGCATGGTCACCGGCTCGCAGTCGCTGCCCAGGTAAAGGTCTGCCAGCGGCGTACCGCTCTCCTGACAGCGAATCAGGTGCGCCAGGATGCCGGTGCAGTCATCGCGGTGAATCCGGTTGGAGTAGATCACCGGCGTCACGGCGGCAATGCGGCCTTCTGCCACCTGGTGGATCAGGCGGTCACGCCCCGGGCCATAAATGCCCGAGAAACGCACCACGGTGCCAGGCAGCGGGTGGTTGAGCAGTGACTGCTCGGCTTCGCGCATCAGGGTGCCGGAGAAGCTGGTGGATTCAGTGGGGCTCTCTTCATTGACCACTTCGCCTTCCTGCTGGCCGTAAACGCTGGTGGAAGAGACGAAGAAGATTCGCTTGGGCGGCGTGTCGTGCTGCTCCAGCACGCTCAGCACACGTTTCAGGCCGTCCGGGTAAGCGCTTTGATAGGCGCTCTCTTCGAAACGGTCGGCGCTGACGGTGTAAATGACGTAGTCCGCGCTGGGCAAGGCGTTGGCAGGTGCCCCTTCCAGGTCGTTAAGGTCCAGGGCCAGCGGCTCGATGCCCGTGTTGGCCAGTGCATCGGCCTGGCGGCGCACGCCGATCACGCGGTGCCCTTCGTCCAGCAGCTCCTTGCCAAGCGTGACGCCGATATCTCCACAGCCGATAATCAGTACCGTTAGCTTCACCTTGCTCACCCCTCTTGATAAATATTCCCTATTAGATACAAAGTCCCTATGAGATGTGCCATCTTCAATAGGGCTTGTCTGTCCTTTTCCATCTCGCTAATTACGATTACCAGTCACGAGCTGCAACGAGAGGATGCCACTGGCACCACCATGACTTTAACAGAACTACGCTACATCGTAACCCTTGCACAAGAGCGCCATTTTGGCCGTGCCGCTGAACGTTGCCATGTTTCACAGCCCACCCTGTCGGTGGCGGTGAAAAAACTGGAAGACGAACTGGAAGTGGCGCTGTTCGAGCGCTCCAAGTCCACCGTACAGGTAACGCCGCTGGGTGAAAAGGTCGTTGCGCAGGCGCAGCGCGTTCTGGAACAGAGTGGGCTGATTTTCGAATTGGCCAAGGCAGGCAAGGACCAGTTGGCCAACCCCCTGCGCATTGGCGCCATCTACACCATTGGGCCCTACCTGTTTCCCCATCTGGTGCCTGCGCTGGCCAACGCTGCGCCACAGATGCCGCTGTACATCGAAGAGGGCATGACCGGCACGCTGCGCGCCAAGCTGCGCAATGGCGAGCTGGACGTGATCATCGTGGCGCTGCCCTTCACCGAAACCGATGTAGTCACCAAGCCGATCTATGACGAGCATTTCGAAGTGCTGATGCCCGCCAGCCATCCGTGGGTAGCGCGTGAAGCCATCCACAAGGAAGACCTGCTGGAAGAGCGCCTGCTGCTGCTGGGGGAAGGCCACTGCTTCCGTGACCAGATTCTGGAAGCCTGCCCGGCCATCACCCAAAAGCTGAACAGCCCCAACAATACCCTGATTGCCGAAGGCGGCTCGTTGGAAACGATTCGCCACATGGTGGCCTCCAAGCTGGGCATTACCGTACTGCCCCAGTCGGCGCTGGGCACCGACCAGTACGAGAACGCCATGCTGGTCAGCCGTCCCTTCGTGGAGCCTGCGCCTTCGCGCACGGTGGCGATTGCCTGGCGCGCAAGCTTCCCCAGGCCCAAGGCCATCGATGCCCTGGCCCAGGCGATTGGCCAGTGCCAGCAACCGGACCACAAGGCCCACACGGACTCATGAGTGAACTGGCTGCTCCGGTCACGGCGCTGAAGGGCGTAGGCGACGCGCTGGCCATCAAGCTGGCGCGGCTGGGGGTCGAGCGCGTCAGCGACCTGCTGTTTCACCTGCCGCTGCGCTACCAGGACCGTACGCGGCTGACGCCGATAGGCCACCTTCGGGCGGGCCAGGAGGCCGTGGTGGAAGGGGAAGTGACCGCCAGCGACGTGGTCAAGGGGCGGCGGCGCAGCCTGCTGGTGCGGCTGCGCGACGGTAGCGGTATCCTGAGCCTGCGGTTCTTTCACTTCTCTCCGGCTCAGCAGCAACAGCTGCGCCCCGGAGCCACCGTGCGGGCGTTCGGCGAAGCCCGGGCAGGAGCCACGGGGCTGGAAATCTACCACCCGGAGTATCGCCTGAGCGGCAGCAGCGAAACCCCGGTGGAGGAGTACTACACGCCCATCTACCCCACCACGGAGGGGCTGCATCAGGCACGCCTGCGGGCCCTGGCCCAGCAGGCGCTGCGCCTGCTGACGCAAGCCCCTGAAACGCTGCCGGACGTGATCCCCGACACCCTGCGCCAGCGCTTCCAGCTACCGGGGCTGCATGCCAGCCTGCAGCTCTTGCACCAGCCACCACCGGACGTGGACCTGGAGCAGCTTTCCCAAGGGCTTCACCCCGCCACCCGGCGGCTCGCCCTGGAGGAGCTGCTGGCCCACCAGCTTAGCCTGCGGGAAGTGCGCCTGCGTATTCAGGCCGATGGCGCGCCGACGCTGCCCTCTGGGCGTAGCCTGCAAACCCGCTTTCTGGCGCAGCTGCCGTTTGCCCTCACCGGTGCCCAGCGCCGCGTGCTGGAGGAGATCGCCCTCGACCTGGCACGCCCGGCACCCATGCTGCGGTTGGTGCAGGGGGATGTGGGATCGGGCAAGACGGTGGTGGCGGCCATGGCCGCGCTCTCGGCGCTGGCGGGCAACTGCCAGGCGGCCATGATGGCGCCCACGGAAATTCTCGCCGAGCAGCACTATCGTTCGTTCAAGGCATGGTTCGAGCCACTGGGTATCGACGTCGCCTGGCTGGCGGGCAAGCTGAAAGGCAAGGCGCGGCTGGATGCCAAGGCCGCCATCGCCGATGGCCGAGCGCGGATGGTGGTGGGCACCCACGCGCTGTTTCAGGACGATGTGCATTTTCAATGCCTGGGGCTGGCGATCATCGACGAACAGCACCGCTTTGGCGTGCACCAGCGCCTCGCCCTGCGTGAAAAGGGGGAGGCCGGTGGGCTGACGCCTCACCAGCTGATCATGACCGCCACGCCGATTCCCCGCACCCTGGCCATGAGCGCCTACGCCGACCTGGACGTGTCGGTGATCGACGAGCTGCCGCCGGGGCGCACGCCGGTGAAGACCGTGGTGGTCTCGGACGAGCGCCGTCCGGAAGTGGTCGAGCGTATCCGCCATGCCTGCCGCGATGGCCGCCAGGCCTATTGGGTCTGCACGCTGATCGAGGAGTCCGAAGTGCTCCAGTGCCAGGCGGCGGAGGTCACGCGGGACGAGCTTACCCAGGCGCTGCCGGAGCTGGCCATTGGGCTGATACATGGGCGCATGAAGGCCGCCGAAAAAGCCGAGGTGATGGAGGCCTTCAAGACCGGCGAGCTGGACCTTTTGGTCGCCACCACGGTGATCGAGGTCGGCGTGGATGTCCCGAATGCCAGCCTGATGATCATCGAAAACCCGGAGCGCCTGGGGCTTTCTCAGCTCCACCAGCTACGCGGGCGTGTTGGGCGGGGCAGCACCGAAAGTTTCTGTGTGCTGCTTTACCATGCGCCGCTGTCCAAAAGCTCCCGAGAGCGGCTCAGCGTGATGCGCGAAACCACCGACGGCTTCCGCATTGCCGAAAAAGATCTGGAAATTCGCGGCCCCGGCGAAGTGCTCGGCACCCGCCAGACCGGCCTCGCCCAGATGAAAATCGCCGACCTGGAGCGCGATGCCGACCAGCTGGAGCGGGTCACTGCCCTGGCCCAGGCGCTCCAGGGCAACGCCGAAGTCACCGCGGTACTGGTGCGCCGCTGGCTGGGCGAAGCCGCCGGGCGCTACGGGCAGGTGTAGTATTTAAAATTTTATTGCTGCAACTGAAGGATGAGCTTAGTTTTTCCCCAGAAATTAGCACCATGAACTCGAAGAGGTTTTCAGCTAATCGTAGTTAGCGGAGATATCAGTATGGAAAAAGCTACATATCATTGGCGCTATCAAGTAGCACGATGCCGGTGCCAAGGTCGGGTAAGATGAACACTTACAGTAGAGCTTTCTGAGATTGGCACAGCCAGTGGTCGACTCTGGCAGTGAATGAGGCGAAGCGCTTATGGGAGCTTGAAACGGAAAGCAATAAGTTGAAAAAGCTTTCCACTGACAAGCTCCTAAAAGTTGTAGTCGTGGACAACGAACTGCCAAAAATGGTAACGGCTACAGCTCAGAAAGTATCTATTTACGACATATGTATGATTGCCAAAAAACAGAAATCGGCTTGATTGCAAAGTTATAGATATTTTTATTTGAGAAAATCTCGAGGAATTGTCTGGATAGTGTTCTTATGGATATTTGTTGTTGTACACGTTTTTAAAAACAGAAATTTTCCATTAATAGAAAAGCATGTGCATTTTATTTATGAGGAATAAAGTTTGCAAATGCAACCCTAACCACGTTGCGAAGCGAATGTCTTAGCTGCCATAGGTATAGAGCATTGGATGAGGCAAGAGTGCTAAAAGCACGTTTGACCGCGTTGCTCATATAATTATTTACTGCTCGCTGGATGCTTTTTAATGGGTCTTATAACATGAGTGCGTTATTAAATTAGTACTGCTTTTTTATAAATGGCTTGGTAGAGGAAATAAAATATTTAATATTATTTTAATTAAGGCCTGAGATATTGATTCTTCCAGATCTTAGCATATATATACCAAATTTATCTCTCAGTGTGTCTATGTGTTTAGGTTGAATAGAAATCATTGAAAAAAGCCCAACACCATATTCAATTTCAAAGAAAAAGTTAGCACAATTTTGTCGTTTGCTTTCTTCTAATAATATTCTTCTAGCAGATATAGTTCTATCTTTCATGTCTTTTAACTCACGCTGCCATATTTCTTTAAGCTCTTCAGATGATAATATTTCATTTATAATATATGCACCATGTATGGCAGGGCTTGAAATGCTTAATCTAGTGAGTCTAGACAGGTGCAGCATGGTTTTAAAACAAGTCTTTCGATTCTTTGCTACAACAATTAAAGCGCCGATTCTATCATTATAAAGGCCGAAATTTTTAGAGCATGAATATGCAATAAAAAATTCATCTATTTGAGAAGAAAACAAATCAATGCAGTAGTTGTCGTCTTCCTGAATCCGTGAAGCCGGCGCCGACACTTTCCCTATCACCGCCAGCGAGCACTTTTTGATCATTCGCCCCGTGCAAGTTGGCTTTCGCAAGCCCGTTATTGCCAAAACCCACCGTGCTGATCAGTGCTGACGGCCCGTTTTGTCATGCCTTTCCACCCGCCAGGCACGACATATCTGGCGATCACGTGTCGCCTGGAACTGCTTGTGGATAGAGTGTCGCCGATTGACGGTCAGCATGGCGTTCCTCGTGGATAACGCAGTCGGCTCCGCAGCGTCTTGAGCACCGTCATGCGCCCGATATCCTGCCCGACGTCGAGGATGATCTGCCGTGCCTTGTGAATCACGAGAGCCGCACGGTGCACCAGCTCTTGTAGCACGGTGCGCAGCCGGCGCCGCTTGGCCGGGTGGCGAACCGGGCTCAGCTCGCCGGTCATGCCCAGCTGTCCCATCAGGCGCAGGATGTTGTAGGCCAACTGGGCGAGATGCAGGATCAGATCGTTGGTGGCGAACTTGCCGGACGGCAAGCGCTCCAGGTCGAGATCGGTCTTGATCTCGCTGTGAAACTGCTCATGGGTGGCATGCGCCTGGTAGCGTTTGATCACCGCCTCCGGCGCCTCGTCCAGGCTGGTCCACCAGCCTTCCAACTCATAGTCCGGTTCGAGCAGCAACTGGCCATCGCGATCGGCGGTGCGCTCTACCAGGCGCATCACGCGTTGGACGACGTATTCGGTCTTGTTGTCGTCGTGGATCGAGACGGTCTGCGTCCACAGCGCCTGGCGCTTGCCAGGACGCAGCTCTTCCCAGTAGTCCGCCGCCACCGCCAGCCAGGTATCTCGATCAGCCGTGGCCGAGCCGCGCGGGTTCCATTTGACGACATAGTCGAGCCGGCGCCCCTCGTCGGCAAAGACCTGGCGTTGCTGTTCGAGAAGCGCCAGGTGCGCCTGGCTGTCGAAGCCGCTGTCCTCGCGTAACAGGATCGGTTGCTTGGTCAAGCATTGGGCGCGAGGCAGTACCCGCTCCAGGAAGGCGTTGCTCTCCTTCATGGTGTGCTGCTTGCCAGGCCGCAGTTCCAGACCCAGGCACCACCCTTCGTTGCCCAGATAGGCGGCGATCGGGGTGTAGCCATCGACCTTCTGGTAGGTCCGCGAGACGCCTTCCTTCTTCGAGTTGCTGTTGTCCATGACGAAGGTGTCGATGTCCAGGCAGACGTGCGTCGTCTCGGCGGTGATCGGTGCTTCGATCAGTGACAGCAGGGTCGTGGACCAGGTGGCGGTGCGCGCCTGCAGGTCGTTGGCGGCAAGTTTCTCCAGCCGCTGTCGCAGCGTCGCCGCGCTCGGCACCTTCTGCAGGGTCAGCAGTTGTTGGAAGGGCTTGTCGCGGCGGAAGTTCTCGACAGCGTCATAGTCGCTCATGCCCAGACACAGCAGGCCCAGGTAGCTCTTGATCACGTCACTGGTGCGCATGCCCAGCGTGGTGGGGAAGCGGCTGTCGATGCTGTCGACGCCAGCGATCTCGAAGCATTGCCCGATGATGGACAGCCCGGCGTGGCTGGTGAGGGTGCGGCGACTGGCGCGGAACTTTATGTTGGGCATGGCACTGTCTGGGTGAATGGCGATAATAGCTATATTGCCATGCAGGTCAGTGGGTTAGAAGTGCTTCCGGGGGCCGGTCTCACGGATTCAGGGTCTTGTAAACCTTTTGTTAATCCATGGTAGGCCATGTCTATAATTGGCACTAGTTTTCTATATCTAATTATTTCTAAAATTTTAGCCCACTGCTTCTTTTTTATATCAAAACCAGTCGGATTGTGCCCGCAACCATGTAGAACAATTACATCGCCTTCTGGTATTTTACTAATACTCTCAAGCATTGACTGAAAATCTAATTCCCCCAGAACTCCACTATAGGGGTAACTGTAGATTTTCATACCTAAATGTTGAAAAATATCTCTATGATTATCCCACGTAGGGTTACTAATCCAAACACCTTTGTCAGGATTAATTTGATAAATTATTTCAGCAGAGAGACGAATAGCTCCAGTCCCGCCTATTGTTTGGAATGATAAAATTCTTCCTTCTTTTATAAGCTCATGTTTTCTGCTAAAAAGCAATTCTGAAATTGCTTCGCAAAATCCATTGAAGCCATTAGATCCTTTGTATTTTTTATCGTAAGAGAGATTTTTAATGACTCTTTGTTCAGCTATTTTCACACACTCCATAATAGGAGTTTTGTTTGATTCATCTTGATATAAACCAATTCCAAGGTCAATCTTTCTAGGGTTAGCATCTTGGTTGAAGTGATCGCTGAGAGTGAGTATTGGGTCGGGAGAAATTTTTCCTAGAGTTTCTAACATTGGTTACCTCATTAATTATAAATAAATAGTTTTAAAGATACACCATAGTTGGTGCGCTTAGATTATGGTGTACCTATTAACGCCTGATTTAATTAGGTGAGCTGCTTTTTTGAAAGCTTAGTAGCTTCCTCTATAATGATGTCTTCTTGACTAGCAACTAATTTTCTTGCGGCAAGTCTTTCGCATAATTCAAAAATATCTATATCAAAATCAGAGGAAATTTTCTGGATATATGTTCCGTAACCAGTAAATAATCCATGCATACCTGTCATTATATTTATGGCTTTTATATCAGGAGTTCTACTTGTTATATTATTTTCTGCGTATAATGATAAATTAATTAGATCTTTAAATTTTACATTCATTTTGTAACCAAATCGCTCAAAAACAGCTACGACAGCTTCTAACTGAGTATTTCCGGAACCAGCGCCGAATCCTTTTATAGTCGCATCGATGACTGTTGCCCCTGATTTAGCTGCTTCAATAGAGTTAGCGACCGCGAGTCCAAGGTTATTATGAGCATGGTAGCCAATGGTAATCCCTAGGCCATTAACTAGAGTTGAGACCTTTTCGCCCACCATGTCTGGAGTTGAGTATCCAGCACTATCCATTAGAATAATGCCATCAGCTCCTGCGGCTTTCATCCCAGATGCTTCCTCCAAAAGTCTAGTTGCGTCTGCCATGTGTGACATAATAAGAACGCCAAAAACATTTTTGTGTTGCTCTTTCAAATAATTAATTGATTTATAAGTTATATTGCTTTCTGTGCAATGGCTTGCAATTCGAAAAACATCAACCCCCATATCAATAGCCATATCAAGCTCAGAGTGCTTACCTACACCAGGGACAAAGTGAATGCCTAGTTGGGCGTTTTTACATTTTTCTCTAGCAATAGACAACATGGTTTTGTCATCTACTTTGGCAATACCAAAAGCACTAGAAGATGCACCAATTCCGTACCCATGACCAACCTCTATAATATCTAATCCTGCTTGGTCCGCTTTCTCACAATATGCTGAAATTTGATCAATAGTAAGTTGATGCTTAATGGCGTGATTACCATCCCTTAGTGAGCAATCACTTATTTTTATGGCGTGGTTTTGCATGATATCTCCTTTTTTATAAAATAGATTATACAATGTTAGTTGATCTTGATTCTGCTATAGATATAGCTGCAGAATTAATTATGTCAAGGTTTCCTGCATGTTTGGGTAGGTAATCACCGCTTCCGTAAACCTGCACTGCTAATGTTATTTTGTCTGATTGAACAATAGGCTCTAACGCCAACTGATAGCCTGGAACATATTGTTTAACCATGTTGATTATAGCGGATATGTTTTTTTCCAGGGCGTCGTTGTTTATTTTTTTACAATGTGCATACAGAGTGGTTTGCATGCAGACCTGTGGCATAGCTGGATTTATATTTAAAATTGCCTTTGCAGATTTTGAGTTGGTGAATTTTTTTAATGCAAACTCAGTAGTTGTTATATATTCATCTAGATTCTTTCTAGTTGCTATTCCTGCACTGTCAGAGGATATACTAGAAATTACTTCAATATACTCAATTTCTTCACAAGATTTCTTGATCGCATATGCAAGTGGTAAACTAGCTTGACCTCCGCATGTTATTAAATTTATATTTCTACTCTGTTTTAGGGAGTTGATGTTTATAACAGGAACACAAAGTTCTCCAATCTTTGCTGGAGTAAGGTCAATTATTAATTTATTATATTTTTTAAAGATTTTATCATTTTCTACATGTGCATCTGCTGATGTGGCATCAAAAACAATATCGAAATCATTAATGTGTTTTTCCAAAAAATCGACACCTTGACTAGATGTTGTAATGCCATTTTTATTTGCTTCTTGAATTCCAGGGCTATCGACTCTACGTCCAACAAAAAAGCTTAAGTCTAATTTTTTTGACTTAATTGTTTTATACATTAAGTCAATGCCTATACTACCTGTTCCGATTATTGCAACTTTGCGTAACATTTCTTCACCTATGTTGAATTTGAAAGATACTGATTGACCATAGAGAATGGTTGTGGGTGGTGTTTAGTTATTTAATCAATAGTGCTTTCCTTTAAAAACATTTAATACTGTTTTAGATGGTGTTTCTGCAGGGTGTCAATGGAAGAAAAATTAAAACTTTATTTTGATGTTTAAGATTTTAGCCTAAATAACTTAGCAACTCTTCATGCCGCTCAGGATGAGCTGATAATAAACTTTTCCACTGGAGTGGCGATGGATCACCATTAAGATCTGTCACTTTACAGCCTGCTTCACGAGCAATAAGTATACCCGCAGCAATGTCCCAGAAGTCCAACTCTGCGCCCTGTGACCAAAAAGCATCAAACCGTTCAATGCTGGTATATGCGATTTCAAGAGCTGCAGATCCTGGACTACGAATACCAGCAACGATAGGCATTAATTTCTTGAGATGATTTAGTGAAGTTAAGCAATCTCCTTTACCATGATATGGAAGGCAGGTGCTTACTATCATTTCTGAAAGAGGGCGAGCGCTTTGTAATTTGAGCCTTTTTTTATTTACATAAGCTCCACTTCCTCGAGCTGCCCAAAGCATTTCGTTAAGTAGAGGCTGATAAACTAGACCCAGTAAAATTTCACTGCCCTTAGTCACTGCAATTGAGACGGAAAAATGGGGTACGCCATGAATAAAGTTATTAGTGCCATCTATTGGGTCAATAATGACTGTGTAATCGCTCATGTTCCCAGCCGTACTACCACTTTCTTCACCCATGAAAGCTATTTCTGGGAATAATTCTCGTATACGCTTGATAATGCATTTTTCAGCGGCTCTATCATAAAAAGTAACAAAATCTGATACTCCTTTACGTTCAAAGTCTACCCTTCTGTAAGAATAGTATCCTTCTTTTAAAATCACTCCAGCTTCTTGGGCAGCGACCTTAGCTGTTTCTAAAAGTTTATACTCATATTCTGTAATTGAATCTTCCATTTTTCAGGCCTGCTAGATTTAAATCATTGAATTTTTGCTATTCAGGGAGTTAGATGAAAAATTTTCTAACCCGTTGTGAAATCATGTCCAACATAGTTACTGAGATTATTATTACGATCATAATAGTGGCGGTTTCTGTGTACTGGAAGCCACGCATAGTTTCCCAAAGAGCCACACCAATTCCACCGCCACCAACCATACCAAGTACTGTCGCGGATCGGATATTGGACTCGAATCGGTAAAGGCTAACAGAGATCCATAACGGTAGAACCTGAGGAATCAACCCAAACATGATTTCCTCAATACGTCCGGCACCTGTCACGCGTACTCCTTCCATGGGGCCTTCATCAGCAGCTTCGACTGCTTCCGAGAAAAGTTTGGCGAGTACACCTGTCGTGTGTACGAATAAAGCCATTGTTCCTGCAAATGGACCTAAGCCTACAGCTACTACGAAAAGCATCGCGAAAACGAGTTCATTTATTGCTCGGCTAGCATCCATTAACCGCCGCACTGGTTGATAAATCCACCATGGAGTAAGATTTTCTGATGAAAGTAAACCGAACGGTATTGCACATAAAACTGCTAGGAAAGTACCCCATATAGCGATTTGAACTGTTACTAGCATCTGATCAATATAATATTCCAGATGCCGTAAACTCGGTGGAAAAAAATCTCCCGTAAGGGTTGCCATATTCCCTGCATTAGCTAATAACTGAGCAGGTTCTATTTCAGCACCCTCCCATGCCCAAGCGAGTAATATGAATGTTGCAATCCAGCCGGCAAATTGCCACCAACTAAATTTTTTGTAGTAGTTTTTAGTATCAGTAGTTAATGTAGAGTCCATTTGATAGCTCCGCTAACGGGGCGGTACTCTCGCCCCGAAATTTTATGATGCTAATGATGTATCATAGTAGTAAAATTTTTTAGTTAGCTTTCGTTTAGGGATTGGATACGATTGTTCAGGTTTTCAAGCTGAGTCTCGATATCTGAAAGCCTCGCTTGTTTGGTCTCATCATCTATTGAATTATCAGAGGATATTTGTGAGTGCTCTCTAAAAAGTTCTAATTGCCGTATTGGTAATAATTGGTCGTTATTAGATGCTACAAAGCCAGACCAATTCATTGGCTCAAGAACCTCCCTCTGTGCGGCTGTTTCTCCATAACTTAGTATAAACTGCTGTAAATTATTTTTAATTTCTTGCTCTAAGTCGCTGCGCCATACAAGTGGGTCAGATGGTATGAGAGGAGACTGCCAAATAATTTTTAATTGGTCTGCTTTGTCGGGATGATTGATTTCTAGTCGCTTCATACTGTCGGTACTAAAGGTGGCAACATCAACTTGACCGTTGGCGACAGTAAGAGCATTTGTCTCATGATTTGAGTTGAGTGTACGTCTAAAGGCTGTTCTTGGATCAACATTGTTTTCAGCAAAGACATAGTATCCAGGCACTAAAAAACCGGATGTTGAATTAGGATCTCCATTTCCAAAGGTTAGCTCATTAGCATGTTCAAGTATTTCAGCAATTGAGTTGTAAGGACTATCTTGGTGTACAATCATAAGCCCCCAGTATCCTTGATCGCCATCTGAAGATACTGTTTGAGCAAAGATTTCTCCATTGGCGCGGTCAACTGCTTCCATAGCTGATTTGTTGCCGTACCACGCAATATCAATTTTATCAAAACGCATTGCTTGAATTACAGCTGAATAGTCGGTTGCAAAAAATGGCTCGACATCAACTCCCAATGCATTAGACATATCGTCTAAAAAGGGTTGCCACTGGTCTGCTTGATTTTGGCTAGACTCAGTAGAGGTTATGCCAAACCTTATAGTCTCTACTTCTGAATGCGCTAGAGTGCTATTTAAAAGGCCTATGCTGACAGCCATTAGTAAAGTGCTATAACGGAGCTGAGACACAAACATATGATTCTCCTTGGTTTTTCAGACTTTAGTTTGTAGTATGTGCTGTTGTAGAACGTGATTGTGAGAAGCTGCTTGAGTTTATTTCATCGAGCCCACTATTTTCATAAAGCCCTTGTAAAAGAATATCGGTTAACCCTTCTATCGGGCCATCGTAATATAGACCTCCTTCCTTGAGTGCGATTGCTCTACGACAATAGCATCGTGCAACATCAACTTGATGTAAGGTGATGACAACGGTTCTTCCATCTTCATGGTTGATACGCTGAAGAATCTCCATTACTTCTCGAGCACTGCGAGGGTCTAGAGAAGCAATAGGTTCATCAGCAAATATAACTTCTGCATCTTGAACAAGAGCCCGTGCGATGGCGACCCTTTGCATTTGCCCGCCTGAGAGAGTGTTAGCGCGCTGATTTGCTAGACTCTCAATGCCAACTCTCTCCATTGCTTTTAGCGCTAGCTTTTGTTCTTTTTTTGTGAAGCGGCCAGCTAACGAGCGCCATCTAGGCATTGCACCAAGGTGCCCTATCAAGACATTCGTCATCACACTCAAGCGACCAACAAGATTGAACTGCTGAAAGATGTAACCGCTGCGTCTCCGGTAATCTCGTCCTTGAGCTACAAGGTGACCTTGACGCTGTAGTACGTGGCCTAGTACTTCGATTTTTCCTGTAGATTGTCGGTCAGCTTTAGTCAAGCCAATAAGGTGCCTTAGCAAAGTTGATTTGCCTGAACCAGATGGCCCAATAAGCGTTACAATCTCTCCTTTATTAATTGTGAATTCAATGTGGCGCAATGCCTTGTGAGTTCCGTAGGTTTTATCTATTCCTTCTACATTAATTGCGGTTGTCATGTGTTTATCTCTTTTTTGATTTCAAAATGTCGCATAACTTTCTAAAAACGACTTATTTTAATTTTTTTGATAAGCTGATAATGCAAGTGCAGCGAGTATAAAAAAAGAGCCAAATGTTTTGTTAATGAATTTTAAACGTGACTCAGATTTTATGAAGCTATTTAATTGGCTTGCCAGCGCTGCATACGAAAACATAATGATCAGATCAACTATAATAAGGGTCGTTGCCATTAAGAGAAGCTGAGTCTCATGGGATGTATTGTTACTAGATAAAAATTGAGGAAATAGAGCAACTAGAAAACAGTGGCTTTGGGATTTGTTAAGTTAACAGCCGCAGATTGCCAAAATTGTTTTTTTGGGCTGTTTACCTTGCTTTCAATCGATACCAAAGACCCCGCTGATCTCCATTTATCGATACCTAACCATAGTAAATATAAAACACCTCCCCATTTTATTATTAAGAATGCCGCTGCGGATGAAGTAATTATCGCTCCAAGCCCGATAGCTACAATAAATATCTGTATGCCATACCCGAGTTGCAAGCCTAGAATAGTGGGGATTGAGGATTTAAATCCGTAGTTTATTCCGCTATTCATAGATTTAATGGCTCCCACGCCTGGCGATAAGCTAATTAATATTGAAGCCAGTAAAAAAGTCAGCCATATGTTCAAATTCATATTCACCTCTGGCTAAAAATATGATGCTAGTGATTTTTGCTTAAAACTAATATGGAAGTTGATTGTTTCAGTCTGACTACGATATTAAGTCAGTCCGAATTACTGGGTTTTGCTAGAGAAGTCGCTTTGTTTCAGTTTTGTTTCTTCGGAGTTTCTTGTTCTTTGCTCTGAAGTAAATTTTATTTTAAATCAGAGGTTTAATATCTTCTTTTTTATAGTCATGAAAAAGCATGTAAGAAATTTCTTACATGTGTAATCTTTGGCTTACAAAATATTAGGAGATAGCTTACAAAATCAGATTGGTCAGATATGAGCAGAGCGAGGTGCGAAATAAAAATTAAACTAGTTTATTAGTGATTTATAATTTATAGCTGATTGAGGTATCTAACTTGCTGATTTATTGGTGAGCCGAGCAGCAGCATCGCTCAGCGGGCCAAGCTGTCCGGCAATTAGGCGTAGCTGGCTTTGGATGGGTCGATAGAGCGTGACGGCCTTCTCATCCGCGCCGCTTTGTTCCTCTAACTGGCTCAGCAGCTCGTTGGCGGGCTCGGTGAGTAGCTCCACCGGCAGGCGTTGGTCCAACTGTTCGGCCAGTTGCTCTAACAGCGCGCTAATCCGCTTGGCGAGGGGTACGAAAGCGGCATCGTCTTCATCCTCTGCCAGTCGGTGGCGGTGGGCACCCAGCGCGGAGAGGTGGCTAAGCAGCGTGTTGGAGAGCACCAAAAAGCGCAGGCCGTTATCGGCATCCAGTTTACGGTAGTGCCCTGGCTCGTGAAGCATATTGGTGAGCAGCGTCGAGAGCGCCGCATCCGCGTTATGAGCGTTGCGCCGTGCTAACCGGTAGGCTAAGTCGTCCTGCTTGCCCTCTTCGTACTGGTGAACAATTTCGTCCAAATAGCGGCGGTGGTTGGTCAGTACCTTGGCCGCTTCCCGGTACAGGCGGCGACCCTGCCAATCCGGCAGAATAAAAAACACCGCCAGCCCCGCAATCAGCGAGCCAATCAAGGTGTCAAACAGCCGCGGCCAGATCAGGTCAAAGCCATCCCCCACTTGGTTAAAGCTGCACAGCACCAGCAGAGTGATAGAGGCGGTGGCAACCACATAGTGCTTTTCCCGATTGGCAAAAAACGATACGCCTGCCGCCACTGCAATCATGCTCTGGATAAGTGGCTGGGGGAACAGGCTGATAGACGCCCAGCCTGCAATCAGCCCAAGCACCGTGCCCAGAATCCGCTGGGAGAGAAAGCGCCGGGTGGTGGCGAAGTTGGGTCGGCACACGAACAGCGTGGTGAGCAAAATCCAAAAGCCCTGCTGCGGATCGATCCACTGTAACAGCCCGTAGCCCACCACCAATGCCGTGGTTAAGCGCACCGCGTGGCGAAAGGTGGGCGAACCCAGCGTAAAGTTCAACCGCACCCGTTTCCAGGCTTCCAGCAGGCTCGAAGGGGAGCGGTCATAAAGCGCGCTGTCCCGACGCTCGCTGCCGGTGTCCGGGTTGTGGACGCTGGCAATCTGCGCTTCTAGCGTGGAGAGGTTGTCCGCTAACGCATTCAACGGGCGTATCAGCGGCCGCCACTCGGGCTTGCCGCGCTCGCTAAGATTATCAATCGAAGCGCGTAGGTCGGCCAGCGCCTGTTCGCTCTGCTCGTGACTGAAAGGGCGGTTGAGCAGCAGCGACTTGGCTAGCTGGCGGCAGGCACGGCCCTGCTGGTCCAGCAGCCGCTGGCAGCGAAACAGTACGTCGTGATGAAAAAAGGCTTCAGTAAGTGCGCTGTAAGGGTAGTGGGTGGAGCTTGCCCGCTCGTGGATATCTTGAGCGATAAAGTAAATTTGCAGGTAGCGGTTGAGCTTACGGCTGCCGCGCTGGCCTTCCAGGCGGCGAAAGATCATCTCTTTTGCCTGGTTAAGAGCATCCACTACCTTGCCGTTCTGGCGAGCGAGCGCCACGCGGCGGGCCTCTACATCAACGCCCCGTACCGGCTCAAACAGCGCCGATTTCAAAATCAAGAACTCACCCAGGGCTTTGTACACCCGTGCCATGCTCTGTTTCACCGGCTGGCGGGAGAACAGCGCGCACCACACCACCGAAATCGCTCCGTACCAGGCGGCACCGGCCAACAGCAGCAGCTGGCGGGAGGCGACGTCCTCATCCACGCCGCCGTGCTGTTCAATATTGATCATGGAGTAGATCGAAAGAATCAGCGTACCGGAGGCAATCGTTGCGTAACGCTGGCCAATCGCCCCCAGCATGATCAGCGTAAAGGTGGAGACCGCCAAACCCACCGCAAACAGCCACGGCCACGGAAACAGCCACTGCACCACGAACGACGCCGAGGCAAAGCAGAGCAGCGTGACCACCAAGGCTTGCAAACGTCCCTGCCAGCTATCGTCGGTCTCTGAGAGCGCGCTGGCAATAATGCCCAGAAACAGCGGAATGACCAGCGCTACATCCCCCGCCAGCCCACTAAACAGCAGCGCCCCGCTGAAGGCGATAAACACCCGCAGGCTGTAGGCGAACTTATCTAGGGTCCAAAGGCGGCGCAGGGAATGGGTCAGGGGCATAGAGGCTCTTGTGAGTTTGCTGTTGTTAGACTTTAGTATAGATAGTATGCCGGTACGTGGCTATGGTGTGCCGTTAACGAAAAACCCCGCAGCGTTTGGCTGCGGGGAGCAGGTTGCCTGCGGCTGGGCGTATGGCGCTACAAATACTTCAACAATTTTTGCAGCTTGTTCATATCGGAGGAGTCGCCGACGAGGCGCACGTCGCCTGCCACCATGCCATCCAGGAACGCCTGTTGCGTCGGCTTTCTGAGGATGCGCAGGGCGGCTTGCTGGTCGCGAAAGCGTAGCTCCAGGTCCAGGTCGACGGGCAGGCCTTTACCGGACGTGATGCGTTTGGGGGTCATTCGGTAGTGGCGCGCCGTACTCAAATCTTCTGTGGCAATGCCCCAGTCCAGCCCTCGCATGCGCTCCAGCTGCTCACGAAAGCGCGGCTTGCGGCGCAGGGCGCGCTTGAGCATGAAGCTCAACAGCCACAGCGTCAGCGAAAGCTTCATTAGGAAACGGCGTCCTTGAGCGCTTTACCTGGCTTGAACGCCACGTTCTTGCTGGCCGGAATCTGCAGCGGTGCGCCGGTCTGCGGGTTCTTGCCGGTACGGGCGGCGCGCTCGCGTACGGTGAAGGTGCCAAAGCCAATCAGGGTAACGTCTTCGCCTTTGGCCACGCTGTTGGTGATTTCGTCCAGAATGACATTCAGGACCTGGCCTGCCTTGTCCTTGGACAGGTCAGCACTCTCGGCGATGGCAGCGGCGAGTTCAGGTTTGCGCATGAAGGAATCTCCCTTGTGAAAAACAAACGTCAATGTTGTTGGTAACCCACCCCGGCGGGGCTTATTCAGCCTAGTCGTGAATGCGGCGAAAATCAGCCTAGCAGGGCAGGTACAGCTCTGGAAAGCTCCACTTTCCTTCTCACGCAGCCCCCTGTCAACGCAAAACCAATCAAACGGCCGTCTTTATCTTCCGCCAGCGCCGTCAAATCCTGCCCATGACCCTCCACTCGCCAGTGCTGCGGTGTGCTCACTGGCGGGTAGGCCACCACTGGGAGCAGGGGCGTTTTGACGATGATCGGCCAGGCGCCGAAGCTTACCGGGGTGGGTGAGCCGCCCAGCGTGGCCGCCAGCGCTTTGGCACTGGCTTGCAGCGGCTGGACGTACATGGCGTTCACGCCGTCGATGCAGGCCACGTCGCCCAATGCGTACACGTTCGGCTGGCGGGTGCGAAGCAGTCGGTCCACCTCGATACCGCGGGCGCTGACCTCGAGTCCGGCGGCCTCGGCCAGCGCCGTGCGGGGCGCAAGGCCCGTGGCCAGCAGGACGATGTCCACCGCATGGCGCTCGCCGCCGTCGAGCTGCAGTACCAGTTCGCGGTCGGCATTCAGGGATAGACTGTCCAGCGTGCGTCCAAGCGCCAGTTGCATGCCCGCCGTTCGAAAGGTTTCGGCCAGGGCGTGGCCCAGCGGTTCGGGCAGCAGGCGCGGCAGCGGGGTGCTCTCTGGTGCCACCAGGGTGGCGTGGTGGCCGCCCGCATGGAGGTCGTTGGCGAATTCGCAGCCCACCAGGCCCGCGCCAATGATCGCCACTCGGCTTGGCTGGTCGAGCGCTGCATGCAGTCGGCGGTAGTCGTCCAGGTCGTTGACCGTGAAGCAGCGCCCTTCCAGCGCATCGGGTATCTGGAACGGCGTGCGTGGAGCCGCGCCAGTGGCGAGCACCAGGTTCTCGTAGCGGAGCAGGGTACCGTTGCCCAGGCGCAGCATCTGGTGTTCCACCGCCAGTTCGACGACTTGCGTGTGAGCCATGACCTGGGCATTCAGTTCGTCGGCGAGCGCTTCTGCGCTGCGCTGCGCCAGCTTTTCGGGGCTCAACCGCTTGGCGAAGCCCGTGGACAGCAGCGGTTTGCTGTACTCTTCGCCACGGTCGGCGCTAACCAGCGCGATGGTGCGAGAATCTCCCTGGCGGCGCAGCGCTCGCGCCAGGCCAATACCGGCCATGCCAGTGCCGACAATGACCAGCTCGGCATGTGGGGATTCGCTGAAGTGTGAATCGGGCATATCGTTATCCGGGGGTAAGGAACAAAAGCCTGCCAAGCCATCATGTTACACTAGCCTTCTTTCCAATTGACTGTTCTGGAGGCTCAGGTGACGCTCGTTGAGTTGCCACGCCCTGCGTTTTCGCTACCCCCCCACTGGCGGCCGGTTGCCGCTGCGCGGCCTGCCATGAGTGTGGCCTGGTGGCAATGGGTGGCCTCGACCGACTCCCTGACGGCGCGCCTGATGGCGGCCGGAGCGCCGAGCCAGTTCCGCGTACGCCTGCTGCGTCAGACCATTGGCCTGCCGTTTCAGGACGAAGCCATGGCGCTGGGCATCGCTCCACGTCGCCACGCCTGGCTACGCGAGGTGGCGCTGTGCATCGACGGCACGCCCTGGGTGGTGGCGCGATCGGTGGCACCGCTGGAGCAGCTGCAGGGCAAAGGCCTGGGGGCCTTGGGCGAGCGTTCGCTGGGCAGCTGGTTGTTTCAGCAGCCGGACCTGGTGCGCGGGCCGTTGCAGGCCACGGTGTCGCTCCCGCGCTTCACGGCGTGGGGTGCCCCCGCCAAGGGGCGTAGCCAGTGGGGGCGTCGCTCGGTCTTTCAGCACGCGGGGTTGTCGCTGCTGGTTCAAGAGTATTTTTTATCGACCATGGCCGATGCGCTGAGCCTGCCCTCGCGCTAGGCTATTCTGGAGTTTCTTTCACGAGGTAAGCATGAGCATGGACCGTTCTCTATTGCGGCCAACGGGTTGGGCCCGGCTGGCAGACTTTCTTCAGCTGATGCGCCTGGATCGGCCCATTGGTACCTGGCTGCTCATGTGGCCGACGCTCTGGGCGCTGTGGGTGGCTGCAGAAGGGGTGCCGGGTCGCTCCGTGCTGATCATCTTCATTGCCGGTGTCTACGTGATGCGTGCTGCGGGCTGCGTGGTGAACGACTATGCCGACCGCCATGTGGATGGCCACGTCAA
Source organism: Halomonas sp. KM007 (assembly GCF_050709225.1). Classification (NCBI taxonomy): domain Bacteria; kingdom Pseudomonadati; phylum Pseudomonadota; class Gammaproteobacteria; order Oceanospirillales; family Halomonadaceae; genus Halomonas; species Halomonas sp. KM007. Next base: position 1,944,996 of record NZ_CP136131.1, read on the forward strand.
GCGTACTCGCCAGCGCCCCATGGCCACGGGACGCATCAGCGAAACCGAAGCCCAGCTGCTGTTCGTGGCGCTGGTCGCCGCTGCCTTCATTTTGGTGCTGCTGACTAACTGGTTCACCGTGCTGCTGTCGGTGGGCGGCGTGCTGCTGGCTTTCGTGTATCCGTTCATGAAGCGCTACACCCACTTCCCGCAGGTGGTGCTGGGCGCGGCCTTTTCCTGGGCCATTCCCATGGCGTTTGGCGCGGTATTGGGCCACGTGCCTTTGGAAGCCTGGCTGCTGTTCAGTGCCAACCTGCTGTGGACCGTTGCCTACGATACCCAGTACGCCATGGTCGACCGTGACGATGATCTGAAAATCGGTATCAAGTCGACCGCCGTGCTGTTTGGCCGTGCTGACCGGCTGATCATCGGAGTGCTGCAGGCAAGCGTGCTGGCCCTGCTGAGCTGGGTCGCGCTGCGCGTTGGGCTAGGGGGCTTTTTCTGGCTGGGGTTGCTGGGCATGGCGGCGACGTTCGTGTACCAGCAGTGGCTGATCGTCGGGCGCGATCGAGACCGCTGTTTTCAGGCCTTCCTGAACAACCACTGGTCGGGTCTGCTGGTCTTTGCAGGTATTGCCTTGAGCTGGTGGCCGGTAGCGGGCTAAATTGACTGGGTGTCATGGAACTGTCATCAAGTCATGGTGTTATCGTCACACACATGTCATTGAACTTTCCTGTATAGAGCACCGTGAGGCCCTGGAATGACCGCCAAGACCGTACTGATCGTCGATGATGAGGCGCCTATCCGCGAAATGATCGCCGTGGCGCTGGAAATGGCTGACTATCGCGTGCTTGAAGCGGACAACGCCCAGGATGCCCACGCCATGGTCGTCGACCACCAGCCTGACCTGCTGCTGCTGGACTGGATGATGCCGGGCACCAGCGGCATCGAGCTGGCCCGTCGGTTGAAGCGCGAAGAAGCCACTGCCGAGCTGCCGATCATCATGCTGACGGCCAAGGGCGAGGAGGACAACAAGATCCAGGGCCTGGAAGCGGGTGCCGACGACTATATCACCAAGCCCTTTTCCCCCCGTGAGCTGGTGGCCCGCCTGAAGGCCGTGCTGCGCCGTGCCACGCCGCGTGGCGTGGAAGACCCCATCGAAATCAATGGCCTGCTGTTGGACCCTGTGAGCCACCGGGTCAGCGCCCATGGCAAGGCGCTGGAAATGGGGCCTACCGAGTATCGTCTGCTGCAGTTTTTCATGACCCATCAGGAGCGCGCCTACACGCGCAGCCAATTGCTTGACCAGGTATGGGGTGGCAACGTCTACGTGGAAGAGCGCACGGTGGACGTGCATATTCGTCGTCTTCGCAAAGCGCTGGGCGAGCCTCATCAAAATCTGATTCAAACGGTGCGCGGTACTGGGTACCGGTTCTCTGCGCGAGTGTAAGCGTGCGCCTGTGGAGCCGTGAGATCTGGCGCATCATCTGGCTGGCCCTGTTGGGCCTCTGCCTGGGATGGCTGGTGGATTACCCTGGCGCCGGGCTGGCGGCGGGGCTGCTGTTTTGTCTGGTCTATCATCTGCGCCAGTTTCGGGCGCTCTTCCTTTGGCTGACCCTTCACCCCCACGATGAGCCCCCGGCGGCCAAGGGCATGTGGGGGGAGCTGTTCGACCGCCTCTATCGCTACCAGAAAAGCCAGCGCATTACCCAAAGTCGTTTGCGGGCGACGCTGGCGAGAATTCAGGAGTCCTCCGAAGCCATGCGCGATAGCGTGGTGATGCTGGACCGACACGGCGACCTGGAGTGGTGGAACAGCGCGGCCACCGACATGCTGGGGCTGCAAACCGCCCACGACCGTGGCCAGCACATCACCAACCTGCTGCGCGACCCTCGCTTCATCAGCTACTTCAATGCCCGCGACTACAGCGAGCCGCTGACGCTGACCTCGCCGATCGACGAGCGGCGCATCCTCCAGTATCAGATCACCCTCTACGGCGATGACGAGCGGCTGGTCATGGCCCGTGATATCACGCGCTTGCATCGCCTGGAGCAGATGCGGCGTGACTTCGTCGCCAACGTCTCCCATGAACTGCGCACTCCGCTGACCGTGCTGTCGGGCTATCTGGAAACCTACGGCGACCTCAAGGAGCTGCTGCCTCCCCGCCTGGGTAAAGGGATCGTACAGATGGAGGAGCAGACGCGACGAATGCAGAATCTGGTCAACGACCTGCTGCTGCTGTCACGGCTGGAAATCGACCAGGGAGGCGATGATCACCAGACGCTGGCCGTAGGCCCCATGCTCGACAGCATTCGCCGAGACGCCCTGGCGCTCTCCAGGCAGCAGCACAGTGTGCAGGTCATTCTGGAGAGCGACGCTGGCTTGATCGGCAGCGAGCAGGAGCTGCGCAGCGCCATTTCCAATCTAGCCTTCAATGCCGTGCGCTATACCCCAGAAGGCAGTCAGATCACGTTGCGCTGGTCGGTGGCCGCCAACGGCAGCGGGTGTATCGAGGTCGAGGATGATGGCGATGGCATTGATCCGGTGCATATCCCCCGCCTGACCGAGCGCTTCTATCGAGTGGATAAAGGGCGTAGTACGGCAACAGGAGGGACGGGTCTGGGCCTGGCCATCGTGAAGCACGTGCTGCTGCGCCACGAGGCCCAGCTCAACATAGAGTCACATCCTGGCGAGGGGGCATCCTTTCGCTGTGTCTTCCCTGCCAAGCGAGTCAGCGGCTCGGCTTGAGGGCTCGATGACGCTTTGCGCTCCTCCTTATCCGCTTCCTGCACAACCCCTGTATAAGTGTGCCATATTGGCATAGAACTCTGGTCACACATCACTCATGTGTCATTTTTAACCACCTCAAAGGCGTGGTCATGACCCCCTGAGCCCATGCTTTATACCATCCTTGTTTTTTTAAATTATTGATAATAAATAATTTTTTTGATTTTTGGCATGCGTGGCACAACGTATGCAATATTCTAGGCAAGGAAGATTACCGCAGGAACTGGTAAGACATGAAGTCACTCTTCCTTAACTATGCGGTATCAACAGCGATCGAGGAGGCGGAATATGATGTCCAAGGAACTACTCAAGAAAGCTGGTATTTTAGGTGTTTCTTTTGGCCTGATGGCAAGCCCACTGGCTTTTGCAGACACCACGGATCACTCATCCATCGACCAGAATCAGGATGTAACCGTCGAAGATGAGCCCATGAACACACAGTCTGGCACAGCCGAGCCCGGCAGCTATGACACCGAAGACCTGACGACGGATCACGGCACTCAAGGCCCCGACGTCGTGGATGAGCCGGACTCCACCAACATGAGTGGTGGTGCCGAGTACACCCCAGAAGACGTAGTTGAAGAAAACAGCGGTAGTTAAGTAACAATTCTTTGCAAAGCTGGAAAAAACTCTTACGCTTAGGGTTGAGCAAACAAGGGGCAAGGATGTCCCATAGCAAGGATGCTCATCGATTCACGGATGAATCAGAAAACGGTCAAGACACTGGTCAGGGTAAATTCCAAGGTTGGAGTCCCGCAAACGGATAGGAAGCCAGCAGTCAGTATCGTTCACAAGTAAGAGTGGTCGAGACCCCGCCTAGCGGGGTCTAATTTTTTGTGCCTGCTATATGGGCGGCCCTTTGATGAGTGGCTCTGATTCAGAGCGCCGAGCCTGCCGCCTTATCCCGTGTGTCCGGTGTGCCACGATAGTGGCGGTCCCACATGAGGACGGCGCCTGCGACGGCGCCTGGAATCAGGAACAGGTTGGCCAAGGGGATCCAGGTGATGAGCATGACCAGCCCGCCATATGTCATGCTCGGCCACCAGCGCCGTGAAAGCCTGCTGCGCATGTCCTTGAACGACACTTTGTTGTTATCCATCGGGTAATCCAGATAGGTAATGGCCATGACCCAGGCAGAAAAGAGCGCCCATAAGGGAGGCGCGAAGACGTTCAAGCCGGGAATCCAACTGAACAGGAACAGCACAGCCATGCGCGGCAGGATATAGCTCAGCTTGACCAGCTCTCGTCCCACAGCGTCCAGCGCCGTTTTGACCAGCCCTCGGTCATCCAGAGGCTCACGCCCGGTGGCCTGGCGCTCTACCTGAGCCGCCAGAAACCCATAGAAAGGCGCTGCGATCAGGTGAGTCACCAGGGTGAAGCTAAAAAAGATCACCACCAGCAAGCTGATGAAGAATAGCGGCCAGATGAGCCACGACAACCACTCCAGCCAGCCAGGCACCATGGCCATGCTGCTCTCCAGCCAGCCCGAAAAACGTGTGAAGACCACGTAAACCATACCCGTATACACGAGCAGATTGACCAGAATGGGTAGAAAGACATAGCGCCTTAGCCCGGGCTGATACACCAGGCGGGTGCCTTGACCCAACGCGTTGAGTGCATTCACGCGACATTACTCCCTAAAAAACGCCCAGATGATTATCTGGGCGTATTGCAGGAGGGTTTGGCGGGCAGGTCAAGATTTTTTCATGACCTTCTGTTCCAGGGTACTGGGATCGCTGTGGCGAATATCCAGGCCTTTCACCAGGTACACCACGTATTCCGCCAGGTTGTTGGCGTGGTCGCCCACCCGTTCCAGGGCGCGCAGTACCCACATGATGCTCAGCACCGAACTGATGGAGCGCGAGTCTTCCATCATGAAGGTCATCAGCGAGCGCATGGCGCTGCCGTACTCGTCGTCTACCGATTCGTCTTCGCGAACGACCTGCATGGCCAGCTCGGTATCGAAGCGGGCGAAGGCGGTCAAGGCGTCACGCAGCATCTTGCGCACGTGCTCGCTGATATGGCGAACTTCTACCAGACCGCGAATGCCACCGCTATTTTCACTTAACAACAGCGCATTGCGGGCAATCTTGCTGGCTTCGTCGCCGATTCGCTCCAGGTCCGAGGTGGCACGGATGACCGCGAGCACCAGCCGCAGGTCCGATGCCGCCGGCTGACGGCGAGCCAGCACCCGGGTGCATTCGTCGTCGATTTGCAGCTGCAGGTCGTTGACCTGACGGTCGTTGTCGCGCACTTTTTCCGCCAGGCGGCTGTCGCCCTCCAGCAGGGCGTGCACCGCATCCTGCACCTGCTTTTCCACCAGACCGCCCATGGCCATCAGGTGGGTCTTCAGCTCTTCCAGCTCCTGGTTGAACTGGCGAGAGATGTGTTGGCTGTGTGTCTCGCTCGTGATATCCATTGAGCACTCCTGACGTATCGTCGATGGGGCCTAGGTCATGCGGCCGGTAATGTAGTTTTCGGTGCGTTGTAGACGCGGGTTGGTGAACACTTGATCCGTGGGCCCATATTCGATCAGTTCACCGTTTTGCAAAAAGGCCGTGTAGTCGGAAACCCGCGCGGCCTGCTGCATATTGTGAGTCACCAGCACCAGGGTGAGCTGGGACTTCAGGTTGCGTATCAACTCCTCGATCTTGAGGGTCGAAATAGGGTCGAGGGCCGAGGCGGGCTCGTCCAGCAGCAGGACATCCGGCTGAACGGCCAGCGTCCGGGCAATCACCAGGCGCTGCTGTTGCCCGCCGGAGAGCTGCCAGGCCGAACGGTGCAGGCGGTCCTTGACCTCATCCCACAGAGCGGCCGATGTCAGCGCCCACTCGATGATGTCGTCGCGTTTGCGTTTGGGCAGGCGCCCTTGCAGGCGCAGGCCAAAGGCCACGTTTTCGTAGATCGACATCGGGAACGGGTTGGGCGTCTGAAACACCATCCCTACCCGCCGTCTGAGTTCGGTCACGTTCATGCGTGGCGCATGAATGTCCTGCTCTTCCAGGTAGATATGGCCGTCGTGGGTCACGGATTCGTTCAAGTCGTGAAGCCGATTGATTGCCCGTAGCAGCGTGGACTTTCCGCAGCCCGAGGGGCCGATGAACGCGGTCACCCGGTGACGAGGTACGTCGAGCGTCAGGTCACGCAACGCCGGTTTCCCCGCATAAGCGAGGTTGAACTGGTGGATGCTCAGGCACCGGGCGTCGGCTGAGAAGCGCGTCACCGGCGGTTGAGCAGTGTTGGCGGATGATAACGCTAGCATTCGTTTCCTCGTTGACGCCTCAGATAATGACGCAGAAATATGGCAGTTAGATTAAGCACCAGCACAATCAGCACCAGCAGGAGTGCGGTGGCAAACACCAGGGGGATCGAGGCCTGTACGTCTTCACCGTGGAAGGCCGTATCAAATAGATGATAGCCGAGGTGCATGAACTTGCGTTCGAGATGCAGGTAGGGAAACTCGCCGTCCAGGGGCATTTGCGGAGCCAGCTTGGCGACGCCCACCAGCATCAACGGGGCCACTTCGCCAGCGGCCCGCGCCACGGCCAGAATCACCCCGGTCAGCATGGCGGGCATGGCCATGGGCAGCACGATGCGCGTGAGCATCTCCAGGCGGGTCGCCCCCAGCGCCACGGCCCCTTCACGTTGGGCATCGGGAATGCGTGCCAGGCCCTCTTCCGTAGCCACGATCACCACCGGCAGGGTCAGCAGTGCCAGGGTCAGCGATGCCCACAGCAGCCCGCCGGTACCAAAGGTCGGTGATGGCAGTTCGTCTTCGAAGAACCAGCTGTCGATGGAACCGCCGATGCCGTACACGAAAACTCCCAGCCCAAACACGCCATATACGATGGAGGGCACGCCAGCGAGGTTACGGACCCCGATACGCACCAGATGGGTCAGGCGGTTCTGGTGGGCAATTTCGTTGAGGTAAATGGCTGCCAGCACGCCAAAGGGGGTGACGATCACGGACATGAGAATCACCATCAGCAGCGTACCGAAAATGGCCGGCCATACGCCGCCCCCGGTATTGGCCGCACGCGGCCCCTCACTGAGGAACTGCCACACGCGCCCGCCCCAGGCTGCCACCTTTTGGTGCCAGGCCATGGCGTTGGGAGTTTGCAGGTGGGTGATCCCCGCCAACGGCTGAGGCTGTACCCTGCCATTGGCCTCCAGCAACAGCTGGGCGTCGGGGCGCTGGTTTGGCGGCAGCATCAGGGCTTGGCGCACGAACTCCTTGGCCGCCTGCCCTTCAAGCCGCTGGCCTGCACTGTCGACGGCGACCAGGCGGCCAAGAAAGTCGCCCCATGGGGTACGCTCCAGGCGTATCAGCTCAGCGGGTGTGGTGACCTGGGCGATTTGATCGACGGCCAGCCAGCGCCAGCTGGCGCCCATGAGGTCGCGGTTGCCGGTAAAATAGAGCCGCTCCATGCCTTGGGCATGGGGTAGCGGCACCTCGCGCACCGGCTGGCCGATCACCGTTTCGCCGCTGTGCAGGGTGACCTCCTCCAGCTCGGCGGGCCAGAAGTGACCTAACCCTTTGGTGGTCAGCAGTACCAGCAAAGCGCCGAGCATGAGCAGCGAAAGGGCCACGCTACCCGCACATAGCCAAGGCCACAGCCGGTTGCCCGCCGTGTTCAGGCGAAAGCTCAGCGCTCGCCAGCCCATCAGCGTGCGCCTCCCAGCCGCTGGTAACGCCGACGCAGGCGCTGGCGCACGACTTCGGCCAGCGTATTGACCGAGAAGGTGAAGATGAACAGCGCCAGCGCCGCCAGAATCAGCAGGTGATAGGTCATGCCGCCGGGGGAGGCCTCCGGCAGCTCGATGGCAATCGACGCCGACAGTGAACGTAGCCCCTCAAAGGGGCTGGCGCTGAACAGTGCGGTGTTGCCGCTGGCCATCAGCACGATCATGGTTTCGCCCACGGCGCGGCCTGCGCCAATCATCACCGCCGAAAACACGCCAGGGCCTGCGGTGGGCAGGGCGACTTTCCACAGCGCTTGCCAGCGGCTGGCGCCCAACGCCTGGGCGCCTTCCATCAAGGTGGATGGCACGTCGGCCAGGGCGTCATCGGCCAGCGAGTAGATACTGGGAATAATCGCAAAGCCCATGGCGATGCCGACGATCAGGGCGTTGCGTGTGGCGTAGTCGATGCCGTGGCGCTGCTCCAGCCACAGACGCAAGTCGCCCCCCAGCCAGTGGGTTTCGGCGAGCGGTGCCGCCCACAGGGCCAGGGCGGTCATGCAGGCGAGCCACGGTATCAGCCACAGTGCCGCCGACGACAGCGGCAGCCGCTGGCGCCAACGGCTGCTGGCCATATGCCAAAGGGCACCTGCCAGCGCTGCGCTCAGCGGCAGCCAGGCCAGTACGAGCAGGGTGCTGGCCAAATGACGCTCTACCCACGGGGCCAGCAGCAGTCCGGCAATGAAGCCAATCACCACGCCGGGTATTGCTTCCATCAACTCCATCACGGGCTTGATGCGGCTGCGCAGGCGTGACGACATGAACAGCGCCGAATACATGGCGGCCCCTAGCGCAATAGGCGTGGCAAACAGCATGGCCGCCAGGGCAGCTTTGAGGGTGCCCCAGGCGAGCGGCGACAGCGTGGCCAGGGAGAGCGCTTCGCCAAAACCAAGCAGCGGCAGCGCTTCCCACACCAGAAAGACGCCAATGGCGAGGATCGCCAGCAAAACAGCAATGCCGCCAGCCGTAATCAGTCCGGTGGCAATACGGTCGTGAAGCAAACGTAGCGGCTGACGCGAAGCAGGTAGCCGAGGAGGAGTCATGTCGACATCATACGAAGCAGGTGCCGTGATGAAAATAAGGGTTTGTGGCCAGAATAGCTTACCCTACGCCCTGTTTGTGACAATTGGATGACAGTTTATTCATCCAGCGCTTGGCTGCTGCGCAGGTGGTCGGGAAGTGCCACGAAGCCTGCCGCCTGCACGATCTGCTGCCCTTCGGCTGAAAAGACCAGCTCCAGAAAGGCTTGCTCGGCCGCCGGGAGCGCTTCGCCGGGGGGCAAGTTGACGTAGAGATACAGCGTTCTGGAGAGTGGATAGGTGGCCTTTTGAATGTTCGCCACGCTGGGCTCTACCGGGTTGCCTTGCTCATCGGCCAGCGCCACGGCGCGTACCATGGGGGTCAGGTGGTTGTATCCGGCATAGCCCATGGCGTTGGGCGACTCCCCCACGGCGGCAATCACCGCTGCCGCACCGGGATGTTCGCTGATATCGCGGCGAAACTGCCCGCCGCACAAGGCGCGCTGCTGGAACAGCCCCTGGGTGCCGGAGGCCAGGGTTCTGCCATGCAGGGCAATGTGCCCGTAAGGCCAATCCGTGGCGGGCAACAGCGCTTCCCAACGCTGCAGAGGCGCATCGGCACCGCAGGCGAGGGTGGTAGAGAAGATGGCATCTACCTGCGCCAGTGACAGGGCTTCCAGCGGGTTATGGCGATGTACCACCAGGACCAGGGCATCGCGGGCGACGCTGAGTTGCAGCGGCGGGTAGCCATAACGCTGGATGAACTGCTGGTGCTCGCGTTCGGTCATGGCCCGCGACATGGGCCCGATGCGGGTGGTGCCTGCCACCAGAGCTGTGGGGGCGCTGGCCGACCCCCCCGCCTGAAATTGCAGAGTGATATCGGGGTAGCGCGCATTCAAGGCTTCACCCCAGCGCAGCATCAGCCCGGCCATGGTGTCCGAACCCACGGCGCCCAGCGTGCCGCTGATGGGCGCTGGCTGCGCCCAGGCAAAGGCGCTGCAGCAGCATAGCCAGCTTGCCAGCAGTAGGCGGTAAGGTCTCCATCGCTGTACACTGTCGCTCTTCAAACGCCGTTCCTCTTGTGATTAACTGGTGCTAGCCTGTTATTGCAGTGCAGCAACAGGCGCTAGGCCCGACCACAACAATAACCTTGCAAAGCGACGACCTCATGACACCACTGGATTCCGATGTGGACGATGCTCCCGCCCCTAAAGGGCAGCTCACGTTAAAATTACTGGCTTCTCGTCAGGATACCAACCTCTACGGGGACATTCCCGGCGGCTGGCTGGTGAATCATATGGACCAGGCCGCCGAACTGGCCGCTGGCCGAGAGGCGGGTGGGCGCACTGCCACGGTCGCCATCGAAGCCATGGATTTTCTAAGCCCGGTGCGCGTGGGCTCCATGGTCAGTGTATACACCCAGGTACAGGATATTGGCCATAGCTCGATCCGCATCGACGTGGAGGTCTGGGTGCGTCCTCCCCATGGCCGACACATCGAAGAGCGCCAGAAGGTCACCGAAGCGCGTTTCGTCATGGTGGCGCTGGATGACAATGGTCGGATCAGAGCGGTTCACAGCTGATGTGGCCATGACACCGTCGTCATAACAAAGTCGTCATAACAAAAAGGGCGCCGAGGCGCCCTTTTGAGTCGAAGGTGATCAGGCACCCACGCTGTCGCGGCTCTTCAGGTAGGCATACTCGCCTACGTCACTGAAGGGGCGCAGCACGCTCTGGAAGGCCGAGTAGGATTCCCACACGCGACGCGACTCTTCATCGCCATCGACCTGGCGCTGAATGGCTTCTTTGGAGGACTCGTACAGCGCGGCCATGACGTCATCCGGGAAGGTGCGCAGCTGCACGCCGTGCTCGTCGACCAGCGTCTCGAGCGCCTGGGCGTTGCGGTAGGCGAACTCGCTGATCATGGCCAGATTGGACGCACGTGCCGCTTCGCGAATCACGTCCTGCAGGTCTTCCGGCAGGGCATTCCAGGCGTCCAGGTTGACGGTGCCTTCCAGCACCGCCGTGGGCTCGTTCCATACCGACGTGTAGTAGTAGTCGGCCACCTGATGCAGGCCGAAGGCCATGTCGTTGTAGGGGCCTACCCAGTCGGCGGCATCCAGAACACCGGTTTGCAGCGAAGTGAAGATTTCGGAGCCTGGCATGTTCACGGTGGTGACACCGATACCGTTCATGGCTTCACCGGCCAGGCCTGGCAGGCGCAGGCGAATGCCCTGCATGTCGGCCAGCGAATTGATCTCTTTCTTGAACCAGCCCGCCATCTGAGTGCCTGTATTACCCACGGCAAAGGGCTTGAGGTTGTGGTTGGCGTAGATCTCGTCCCACAGCTCCTGGCCACCGCCATGGTACAGCCAGGCGTTCATTTCAGTGGTGGTCATGCCAAATGGCACGGCGGTGAAGAACTGAGAAGCCGCGACTTTACCGCGCCAGTAGTAAGACGCGGAGTGACCCATTTCAGCCGTGCCAGCGGCGACGGCATCAAAGACTTCCAGTGCCGGTACCAGCTCGCCTGCACCGTGAACGCGAATGCGCATGCGGCCGTTAGAGAGCTGTTCCACACGACGAGCAAAGTCGTTAGCACCGGTACCCAGGGCGGGGAAATTCTTCGGCCAGGAGGTGACCATATCCCAGGTGTAGGTTTCGTTAGCGCTGGCGGTAGAAACAAAGGGGGCAGCAGCGACACCGGCGGCACCCAGGCCGGCGGTTTTCAGGAATTGACGGCGTTGCATGGCGGGCATGACTCCGAAATTATTGGATGTTTTTTATAAGCGCAGTGAGCGCAGTGTCCGCCTGCCAGTATGCGCCAAGCAGGTTTTATTGGGCAAGTACCCAGTCCTGCTGGCGGGTCAACGGGTTACATGGGAGTGAGCTTGGCAAATCCGAGTACCAGCCACTTCACGCCTTCGCCGTCAAAGCTCACCTGAACCCGCGCCCGAGCGCCTTCGCCTTCGGCGTTCAGAATGATGCCTTCGCCGAACACCGGGTGGCCCACCCGCTGGCCGACATGCAGGGCGGGCAGGTCGCCGTCGCTTTCGATGCTGGATTGGGCAAAGCTGGGCCGTGACGCGGTCACGGGGCGCGAGACATGGCCGCGCAGACGCACTTCTTCCAGCAGATGAGGCGGTAGCTCACGAAGAAACCGGGACGGGCGTGGGAACACCTCTTTGCCGTGCAGTCGGCGAGTCTCGGCGTGGGTCAGGTAGAGCTTCTGCATGGCGCGCGTCACGCCCACGTAGCACAGGCGGCGCTCCTCCTCCAGGCGGCCTGGCTCCTCCACGGACATCTTGTGGGGAAACAGCCCCTCTTCCACCCCGGCAATGAACACCACCGGGAACTCCAGCCCCTTGGCCGAGTGCAGGGTCATCAGCTGCACGCTGTCTTCGAACTCCTCGGCTTCATGGTCGCCTGCGTTGAGGGCGGCTTCCGAAAGGAAGGCTTCCAGCGCGGCCATGCCTTCTCCGGCTTCTGGGGTCTCGAAGGCATCGCCATGGGTAAAGGCCCGGGCCGCGTTGACCAGCTCTTCCAGGTTCTCGACCCGCGCCTGGCCTTTTTCACCGCGCTCGCTTTGATGGTGTTCGATCAGCCCGGTGCGCGCCGTGACGTGGTCGATGATCTCGTGGAGCGGCAGCCCGGACGTGTCGTTGTCCAGCTGTTCGATCAAGTTGGTAAAGGCCTGCACGGCGTTGCCTGCGCGGCCTCTCAAGGTGCCATCCTGAAGGGTGTCGTGCAGCGCCTGCCACAGCGACACGCTCTGCTCACGGGCGTGATGGCGGACGATTTCCACGGTGCGCGTGCCAATGCCACGGGTGGGCACGTTGATGACGCGCTCCAGGGAGGCATCGTCATCACGGTTGAGCAGCAAGCGCAGGTAGGCCAGGGCGTTCTTGATTTCCAGCCGCTCATAAAAGCGGTGGCCGCCGTAGATACGATAGGGCATGCCTTGGCGAATCAGCGTCTCTTCCAGCAGGCGCGACTGGGCGTTGGAGCGGTAGAGGATGGCCACGTCCCGGCGGTTGAAGCCTTCGTTGACCTTCTCCTTGATGGTATCGACGATATAGCGGGCTTCCTCGAGGTCGTTGAACCCCGCATATACCGAGATAGGCTCGCCTTCGGCGCCATCGGTCCATAGGTTCTTGCCGAGGCGCTCGCTGTTGTGGCTGATCAGCGTATTGGCCGCTTCCAGAATCGCGCTGGTAGAGCGATAGTTCTGCTCCAGGCGCACGGTATGGGTGTTGGGAAACTCTTCTTCGAAGCGGCGAATGTTCTCGACCTTGGCGCCCCGCCAGCCGTAAATGGACTGGTCGTCATCGCCCACGGCGGTCATCGGGGTCTGCTGGCCGGTGAGCAGTTTGAGCCAGGCGTACTGAAGGGTGTTGGTATCCTGAAACTCGTCCACCAGCACATGGCCAAAGCGCTCGCGATAGTGGTTCAGCAGCGGCGGGTTGTCGCGCAACAGCTCCAGGCTGCGCAGCAGCAGCTCACCGAAATCCACCAGCCCGCCTCGCTCGCAGGTGAACTGGTAGCGCTCGTAGAGCTCGACCATCTGGGCGAGGTACGCATCGCCATTGACGTTCACTTGATGGGGTCGCAGGCCCTCTTCCTTGCAACCAGAAATGAACCCCTGCACCTGGCGTGGCGGGAAACGCTCATCGTCAATCGAGTAGTCTTTCAGCAGCCGCTTGATCAGCCGCAGCTGGTCATCGGAGTCGATGATCTGAAAGTGCTGGGGCAGTCGAGCATCCTGCCAATGGGTGCGCAGCAGCCGGTGCGAGATCGAGTGAAAGGTACCCACCCAGACATGGCGCATGGAGATGCCCAGCAAGGCTTCCAGACGCGTGCGCATCTCTCGGGCGGCCTTGTTGGTAAACGTGACGGCCAGCAGCGCATAAGGGGAAAGCCCTTCGGCCTGCATCAGCCAGGCAATGCGGTGTACCAGCACACGCGTTTTGCCGGAACCGGCGCCGGCCAGTACCAGAAGGTTGCCCTGGGGCGCACTGACGGCTTCCCGCTGGGCCGGGTTGAGATGATCGAGTATCGCCGTGACGTCGTCCATATAAGCCGCTGCCGGTTCAAAAAAGGGGCGACCAGTCTAGCACAGCCAGCACACTGGCTGTGCATACAGCGTGTCTTCAGGACGTTGGCTCAGGACTCTTTATCAGAACCGTTGCTCAGGACTCTTCCGGGTAACGCAGCGTGGTCAGGCTCTTCTTCACCGCTTTCAACTGTTCGGCCAGTTTGGGGCCCCGGGTCTTGGCCACGCCCACCGCCAGCACGTCGATCAGCACCAGGTGGGCAATACGCGAGCTGAGCGGGGTGTAAATCTCGGTGTCTTCGTGCACGTCGATGAACAGCGGCAGGCTCACCTCCTGGGCCAGCGGTGATTCGCTGGGACACAGGCCGATCACGGTGGCGCCTGCTTCGCGGGCCAGGCGAACGCTGGCCACCAGCGCCCGGGTTCGGCCTGTCTGCGAGATGGCGACCACCACGTCGCCCTCCTGCAGGGTCACCGCCGACATGTTCTGCATGTGCGGGTCGGCGTAGGCGGAGGTTGATATCTGCAGGCGGAAAAACTTGTGTTGGGCATCGAAGGCCACCGCGCCGGAGGCGCCAAAGCCGTAGAACTCGACGCGATTGGCCATGGCCAGTGCATTGACGGCCTTGCCCAGCGCTTCGTTATCGAGCCGGTCGCGCACCGACAGCAGCGTGCCCACGGTGGAGTCGAAAATGCTGTGGGAGAATTCGGCCACCGAGTCGCTGTCGTTCATCGAGAACTGCGCGAACTGGCTTCCGCTGGCCAGCATCTGGGCCAGCTGCAGCTTGAAATCCTGAAAGCCGTTGCAGCCCAGCGCACGGCAGAAGCGCACCACCGTGGGCTCGCTCACCTTTGCTTCGGTGGCCAGGTCCACGATGCGCATGTGAATGACTTCATCGGGGTTGCGCAGCACGAACCGCGCGACCTTTTGTTCGGAGCGACGGAAATGCTCCATGCGGCGTCTCATTTCATCGAACAGGGCGCGGCTCACGTTCAGCTCCTTGGGTGCTCAAAAACAAAGGATTACAGTACGACAAAATAAATCTGTTTAAAACGTTCGTTTTTTAATGGCGCTTCATCGTTTGACTCAGCGCTGCGGCAGGCGATTTAAGATGGCATGCCAATGAGTGAGCCAAGCCTAACCTAAAGGCGTTTAAATGCCGTTAAGACATTTGAGCAGAATTCGTCATCATTTTGTCAAGTAGGTTATAGTAAGAAGTGACGTGCCGCACTGCATCATTTAAAAATCAGTCGTCACGGATGCAGGTGGACGTAGGCAACTCACCTGGAGGAGCGTCGATTATGAGAAACGTCGAACGAATGACCTCGGTAAAAAGCGAATTGCTCGACATATTCATGAGTATGGAGGTCGATGAGCATGCCCAACGTCGGCGCAGCGCCGCCCAACGCAGCCTGAGAGCGCGTCGGGGCATCGAGCTGCACCGTGAATTCCAGAAGCTGTCACGGGATATCGCTCCCTTGCCAGACGAGGGCGACCCGCAAGAGAGCGAACTGCACTAGCCAGCTGAAGAAGAGGCTGGTGAAGGAAGGCGAGAAAGCGTTACGCCACGGTAACGCCTTCTCTATTGGGTAAGCTTGCCGACCTAGCGGCGAGTCAGAACAGGCCTGCCAGGAAAACCACCGTGACCCCGATGGGGGCGACGTATTTGGCCAGCAGGTTCCACAGGCTGTAGTCGTAGACATCCAGCCTCAGCTCCTTGCGCGCTTCTTCTTTATCCAGGCAGAAGGCGAAGAACACGATCGCACCCAGGCCGGTCAATGGCAGCAGAATCTTGCTGGTGAAGGTATCCAGCAGGTCGAAGATGTTCAGCCCAAAGAACAGCACGTCTGCCCATACGTTGAACGACAGCAGCGCCGCGACACCCAGTGCCCATACCGCCACGCCGCTGACCAATGTGGCCACGATACGTGACATCGACGTGCGCTCTTCGAGAGTTTCCACCACCGGTTCCAGCAGTGAAATGGCCGACGTCAGGGCGGCAAAGGTCAGCAGCAGGAAGAACATCAGGCCCAGAATGGTGCCGCCGGTCATGTTGCCAAACGCCAGGGGCAGGGTGACAAAGATCAGGCCGGGGCCTTCGCCGGCACTCAGGCCGTTGGCAAAGACGATGGGGAAGATGGCCAGGCCCGCCAGCAGGGCGATGGCGGTATCCAGCAGGATGACCGTCCGTGCGGTGCTGATCAGATTGACGTCTTCGCCCAGATACGACCCGTAGGCCATCATGATCCCCATGCCCAGCGACAGCGTGAAGAATGCCTGGCCCATGGCCGCCAGTACGACACCGCCATCGAGAGCATCCCAGTCAGGGCTGAACATGAAGCTCAGGGCTTCACCAAAGTAGCCGCTGGCCATGCCGTATCCCACCAGCACCAGCATCAACACCACCAGAGCAGGCATCATGGTGCGCGCTGCGCTTTCCAGGCCTTTGGTGACCCCGCGTGCCACGATACCGACGACCAATACCATGAACGCCGTATGCCACAGCAGAAGGGCCGTCGGGCTGCCCAGCATGCCGCTGAACAGCGCACCAATGCTGTCCGCATCTTGGCCGTTGAAGCTACCGAGCACCGAGCCCAGCGTATAGTTCAGCGACCAGCCGCCGATGACGCTGTAGAACGAGAGAATCAGAAAGGCAGCCAAGACACCGCTGACACCCACCAGCGCCCACGCTTTCGAGCGGCCGTGGTTGGCGGCCAGTTCGGCCATGGTGTTGATGGGGTTCTTCTGGCCGCGACGGCCAATCATCCACTCGGCGACCAGAATGGGCAGGCCGACCAGTGCTACACAGGCCAAATAGACCAGAACGAAGGCGGCGCCACCGCTGTCGCCCACCATGTACGAGAAACGCCAGATATTGCCCAGGCCAACGGCGGAGCCCGCCGCGGCCAGCACAAAGCCCATGCGAGATGACCACTGTGCATGCGCAAGTTTTGCCATAAATCACCTGTTTCAGTTCGATTGTAATGGGTCGATATCGGCAGATTGCGCCGATGTTCGGAAAAAAGAGATTGCCAGCGTGCTTTTCCGAAAGAACGCGCAATTTATCCGATCAAGGGTAGGCTTGCCAGTGAGCCAGCCTAAAAAGGCGGCCTAAAACAGCTGGCTCTGCTTTTCATCGGCGAAAGGTGCCAGGTCCGCCAAAGCGGCCTTGGCCTGCACCAGGCGATAGAGGTGGCGAGCCATCTGGGGTGACTCACGGTTGTCTGCGGTATGCACAAATAAAAAAGGGGTTTTCCCCTGTTTTATCCACAGGCTGAGCTGTTCTATCCAAGGGGCGAAGTAGCGTGTGTTGATCGCTTTGTCAATATGTCCAATGAAGCGAATGATGGGTTGTTGACCAGTGGAAAGCACGTGTAGCGGGAGTTTCGGCTTCTCCTGCTGGGCGTGGGCCAGCCCAGCGTGTCCTTCATGCGGCGTAGAGAAGACCGGGCGCACATCCAGCATGACTCGGTTGGCCGAATAAGTTATCAACAGGCGGTTCAAGGCCCTCTCTGCCTCACCTTTGTGGAAAAAAACAGGGTGGCGAACCTCTACCGCACAGGGCAGGTGCGCTGGCCACTGGGCGAGCAGGGCTTCCAGTTTGGGGAGTTCGGCAGGGCCAAAGTCTCTGGGTAGCTGCACCATGGTAGGGCCTAGCCGGTCGTGCAGGGGCGTCAGCGCGTCCAGAAACGCCCAGGCATCCCCAGGTCGGGTCAGGCGCTGGTCGTGGGTAATGTGGCCTGGCAGCTTGAAGCAGAAGCGAAAATGCGGCGGCGCCTGGCGCGCCCAGGCGGCGATGATATCCGATTTGGGCGTGCCACTGTAAAACGTCGTGTTGCCCTCCACGCTGGAAAACACCGCCGCATAGTCGCTGAGCAGCTCGGTTTTGGCCTGGCGAGGATAGAGGCTGCCTTGCCAATCCTGATTGGCCCACATGGGCAGGCCAAGATAGAGGGGGAGGGCGGGGGTTGCGCCGATCATGTCAACAGGGGGCCTTCGTCATGCCATCAAAACATCAGTGTAACCGCTATGCCGTGTAACCGGCGAATGGCTGGCGCACGACCGCAAAGCTTGGCATGCTGGCGAAAATCATCACCGGAGAGCGTCATGGGGCAAGGCAAAGTGGTCGTGTTGCACGGGCCAAACCTGAACCTGCTGGGGAGCCGGCAGCCTGAGATCTATGGCTACGACACCCTGGAGGATGTCAATAATCTGCTGCGCGAGCGGGCCGTCATGGCGGGGTGGGATATCCACTGCCTGCAAAGCAACCACGAAGGCGAATTGATCGATGCCATTCATGCTGCTCGACTGGATGGTACGCAGGCCATCATCATCAACCCCGCCGCCTATACGCACACCTCGGTAGCCATTCTGGATGCCTTGAACGCATTCGACGGAAAGGTCATCGAAGTACATCTTTCCAATGTCCACAAGCGAGAGGCCTTCCGCCACCACTCGTATGTCTCGCTGCGTGCCGATGGGGTGATCGCCGGGCTGGGCATACAGGGCTACCGGGCAGCGCTGGACGCCATCATCGCCGTGTGAACGATCTGTTTGCTACGCCTGAAACGCAACAGGGTGCCCCTCGGGGCACCCTGTTGCGTTCAAGCGACCTGCCTTGCGAGGGTCATGCCTTGCGCGGCGTTGCTTTCTGGCCACCTTGCTTGCTGTCATGGGCATCGCTGGGCTGTGGCAGTGAAGGCAGCGACTTGGCCAGCATGTCCACGCTGTGCCGGTAGTAGAGCTGGCTCTTGTTGTGCTCGCCCAGGCTGGCGTACAGGCGTGCAAGCTCGGCACAGACCTCACCGTTCGGGCGCTGGCGCTGGCTGGCCTCGAAATACTCAAGCGCCTTTTCCCACTGGCCAACCCGCAGTGACAGGCGGCCACAGGCCAGCAGCAGTTCCGGGTCGTTGGGGCGCTCTTGCAGCCATTTCTGCGCCTTGGCCAGCTGGCGCGCGGCGTCGACGTTCAGCAGGCCATAGCGCTTGACCAGGCGCGCATCCCAGTGATGATCCAGGGAGTGATTGAGCAGCCGCTCGGCAATCGGTTCTTCGTTGGATTGCAGCAGGGCTTCGGTGTAGAGCACGATCAGCTCGGTGTTGGCCCGCAGATAGTCGGGCATGTCGGCCCATAGCCCGCGAACACGCTCGATATTGGACGGGTTCTTGGCTTCGAACAGAATCAGCTCCCGGTAGGCCTTGAACTCCAGCTGCTCGCGCTCTTGCTGGGTAATCAGCTTCTGCGCGGCCAGGCGTGGAATGAGGCGACGCAGCCCTTCCCAGTCGTTGACGCTCAAATGCACCTGCTTGAGCAGTTTCAGCACCTGAGGGTGGTTGGATAGCTGCTTGTCCAGTCGGTTGAGGATCGCCAGCGCTTCTTCGGGCTGTTGGCGGTCGATCATCAGCTGGGCCTGCATCAGGCCAACGGCGGTATCCGCGCCGTCGGTGGTCAGCTGGGCCTGGTTCAGATGCTCCTGGGACTTCTCGTGGTCGCCCTGATAGTGGGCTGCCAGCGCGGCCGATAGGTAGTTAACGAGTGGTGTGCTGGAGTCGTCGGCGGCGCGCACCAAGGTTTTCTCGGCTTTTTTCCAGCGGCCTTCGGTGAGTGCCACCAAACCACGCACGGTGCGTTTCATGGCGCGACGGTTACGGGCGCGGCTGTTCCAGGTACGGAAGCGACCAACCGGGCGAATAATGCCGGTAAGCAGGCGTAGCGCGAAGTGCAGCACAATAAAGGCACCCAGTAGCAGCACCAGACCAAACCAGAACGAGGTTTGAACCGAGGTGTCGCCCACTCGAATCAGCCAGTAACCGGGCACTGACATCATCAGGTGCCCAAAGAGCGCGCCAACCGCGAGGCCCGCGATGATCAGCAGGATGAGTTTTCTCATGCATCACCTCCATCCTGACGACGCGACTCGAAACGGTTGTCGATGAAGCTGGCCAGCGCTTGCTGTGAGGCGCTGATATCCGGCAGCTCGGGCTTTACTTCGGCCTGCTTCAGCTCTTGAAGGCGGGCTATGACGCTCTGGGTCTCTTCACGCTCGGTGTCGTAGTAGCCGTTCAGCAGCTCCAGGGCTTTGTCGATGCTCGCTTCGTACAGCTCGGGCTCCTCTTTGAGCAGCGCTAGCTGAGACTGCTCGAGAATCAGGCGCAGGCTCTGGCGCAGGTAGGACTCCTGCTCCGGCGTGATCAACGTTTCCAGTGCTTCATCGTGCTGACGAATCACCACGAGATCTTTTAGCTCTTCACCGAAGCGGGCGAGCTGGCGCTGGAAAGTGCCGGTAGGCGGCTGCTCAATGCTCGACGTCACGGCGCGCTCTTCGATCTCTTGAGATAGGCGCAGACCCGCTACGCGCTCTTGCTGGGCATTCAGAGCTAAGTAAATGCCTGTGCGGTCCACTTGAGGAACGGCGTCCAGCGCGGCGAGCTCGTTGGCAATTTCACGACGCACGGGCGTTAGCGCCGGGTTATCGGCATCGGCCAGACGGGCATCGGCGGTGCGCAGCAGAGCGGCGGCACCTTCCACATCGCCTTCGAGCTGCAGACGTTGATTCGCCAGGCGCAGCAGGTAGGCGGCTTCGGCGTGTAGCCAGTCGCGCTCGTCGGTTTCCTGCTCTTGTGACAGTTGGGCCAGCACCTCATCCAGCGTGCTGTTGACGTCGCTGCGATAGCTGTCCAGCTCGCTGCGCAGTTCGTTCATGGTGCTGTCCAGCACCTGACTGCGTTCGGCTTCGCCCTCTTCGATCCGTGACTCAAGCTCGCTGACCGCTTGCTGGGAAGCGCTGTTTTGCGCTTGCTGGGCCAATTCGTCCAGGCGCTGCTGCTGACTATCCAGGCGCTGCCAGCCTTGCCAAGTGATCAGGCCCAGGGCGAGTGCCAGGATAACCACCAGCGCAATGGCAATGCCGCCACCCTTGCCGTTTCCGCCACCGTTGACGGTGGGCGGCGGCGTGGGCTTCGCGCCGCCGCCTGCTGGAGCAGGCCCGCTATGCTTGGCAGGCTTCTCATCTGCCGGCTTGGTGGTGGGTTTGGTGCCGGCAACGTTCTCTTTGGCGGGGTCGACCGCAGCGCTTGCCGCAGGGGCCGCTGTCGTGTTGCTGGTGTTTTTATGCCGACGCCGTGAACGGCTGTTCTTGGCGGCATAAGACGAAGAGCCGTTGGGGCCCGTGTCTTGGGGCGCGGTCGCTGAGGCGTCACCAGCAGGAGTGCCGCCCTTGGATGCATCGGTAGACGCGTGGTTGACGCCTTCCTGATCAGTTGGTTGTTTGCTCATCTGTCGCTAGCCCTTATTAAGTTCCTTGATCGACATCGGCACCCTAGGGGTTACAGGACCGATCCAACGCGGCCACCAGCGCAGCCGGCGTTGCTCCCGACGCCACCTTGAGGTCACAAAAACCCAGTCTACCGGCCAGTGTAGCTAAACGGTGACTGGAAACGATTAGCGGTTGGTTCAACGCTGCTGGACCACACCATTTTGCCAGATATTCAAGCAGTTCGCCGCTGGTGACGATGAGCGCCCGGTAGGCACCTGTGGCGAGGCGCTTTTGCATCGCTGGCGAAGGCGGCTGATAAACCCGCCGATAGACCGCCAGCCGGGTAATAGTGGCCCCGCGTGCCGCTAGAGTGTCGGCGATCAGCGTGCGGCCGCCTTCTCCTGCCACCAGCAGTACTCGTTGATGTGCTAGGTGGCGAAGCGACGCTAGCGAAAGCAGCGCTTCGCTGGTGTCTTCACCCTGCTGGGGCGGAGGAATACGTACCCGAACCCCAAGCTGATCGAACAGTATGCTGGCAGTGCCCCGTCCAACGCTATAGTAATCAATACCGATAGGTAGCTGTGGCCAGTAGCGATCCAGCGCCTCGCTTAAACAGTAAGCGGCAAAGGGGCTGACCACCACTATCTTATGGTACTGATCAATATCCAACCAGACTTGGCGCTGCGTAGCATCTTCAGGCAGCGCTTCCAGATGCATCACGTCAAGCGACTCCACCCAGCCTTTGCTTGCCCGCAGGGCATCAGCCAGCGTTTCGCCCCGCTCCCCTGGGCGGCAAATCAGTACCGGCTGGCTCATACGTTGCGGCCGTAAACCTCTGCCAAGATATCGCCGGCGCCTTGATCCAGCAGCTCTTCGGCAATACGAATGCCGAGCGCTTCCGGCTCATGGATAGAGCCACGGCCCTCGGCACGCAGTACCTCGGTGCCCTCTGGGTTGCCCACTAGCCCGCGCAGCCACAGGGTATCGTTGGCTTTATCCAGTACGGCGTGCCCGGCAATCGGTACTTGGCAGCCACCTTCCAGGCGCGTGTTCAGGGCGCGCTCGGCGCGCACGCGGGTGGCGGTATCCTGATCGTCCAAGGGGGCCAGTAGCGCAATCAATTCGGGGTCGTGCAAGCGGCATTCGATGCCCAGCGCCCCCTGGCCGCAGGCTGGCAAGCATACTTCCGGTGGAAGCGCCTGGGCGATCCGGGCGTCCAGCCCCAGGCGCTGCAGGCCTGAGGTTGCCAGGATGATGGCTTCGAACTCGCCGTCGTCCAGCTTGGCCAGACGAGTTTGTACGTTGCCGCGCAGGTTGAGAATCTGCAGGTCTGGGCGCGCTTCACGAAGCTGCAGGCCTCGGCGCAGGCTGGCGGTACCAATGCGAGCGCCTTCCGGCAGTTCCTCGACGCTGGCGTAGTGGTTCGAGACAAACGCATCGGTTGGGTCGGCGCCTTCCAGAATAACCGACAGCCCCAGCCCTTCAGGGAAGTACATCGGCACGTCCTTCATGGAGTGCACGGCGATATCGGCGCGGCCATCCAGCATGGCATCCTCGAGCTCCTTGACGAACAGCCCTTTGCCGCCAATCTTGGAAAGCGGTGTGTCGAGGATCTTGTCGCCCTTGGTGGACAGCGGAACAAGCTCGACCTCCAGGCCTTCGTGGGCCGCCATGAGGCGGTCGCGAACATACTCGGCTTGCCACATGGCCAACTGGCTTTTTCGCGTGGCAATGCGCAATTTCGTGATGGGTAACACGTTATTCTCCCTTTGCCGCTGACACGGCGCGTCGAACTGTGATAATTCTCATCATAAAGCACCCGGCCACACAGTAAAAATAACCGGTCCATTTAAGACCCGCGCGCGATGCGCCCAACCCTGCCAGGAAACCTAATGTCAGTCGATGAACCGCAAGGCAAGCTAGACCAGTTCTTCCTGCTTTCCCAGGACTTGTTCTGCTGCATCGACTTTGCGGGCAAGCTGCTCAGCGTCAACCCGCGCTTCGAGACCTTGCTGGGGTATGACGCTGCCGCGCTGCTGGGCAGGCCTTGTGGTGTCGTGGTGGAGCCCCGAGACCACCCGGCCATCGAAGATGCCCTGGCGCGGCTATGCCGTGGCGAGAAGATCGAGGCGTTTGCGGTCTGCGCATTGACCGCCGATGGTCGTCGCGTATGGATCGAGGTGACCGCCTCTACCGGTGACCAGGTGATCTATGTGATTGCGCGAGATATCACCCAGCGCAAGGCGGTAGAGAAGCAGCTGCGGCGCAATCAGCGCCTGTTCAGGATTGCTGGGGAAACCGCCCATATCGGCGGTTGGTACATGGACATTGCCGCTGGGGTGCCGATCTGGTCAGAAGAGGTGTGTCGCCTCCACGGCATGCCCGTGGGCTATCAGCCGACCCTGGTCGAAGCCTTGGGTTTTTACGAGGCGCGTTCCCAGGAGCGCATCCGGGCGGCGTTTACGGCTTGCTGCGAACAGGGCGTGAGTTTCGACGAAGAGCTCGAGATCGTCACCCAGCACCATCAGCGCCGCTGGGTCAGGGTGATTGGCCGAGCCGTGCGCGATGAGCAGGGGCAGATCATTCAGGTTCAGGGCTCTAGCCAGGACATTACCCAGCGCAAGGCTACCGAACGCCAGTTGACCCTACTGGAGCGCAGCGTGGAGTCCAGCACCAACGGTGTGGTGATCGTCGATGCGCAGCAGCCGGACCTGCCGATGGTCTACGTGAATAGCGCTTTCGAACGTATCACCGGGTACTCTCGTGACGCGGCGCTGGGGCGCAACGGTCGCTTCCTGCAGGGCGAAGAGACGGATTCGGCAACGCTGGCACTGTTACGCAAGGGCATCCAGGAGCAGCGGGACGTGCACGTGGTGATCCGCAACTATCGCCGCAACGGCGCGCCATTCTGGAACGATCTGTACATTTCCCCCGTGCGTGACGACGACGGCGTGGTGACCCATTTCATCGGCGCTCAAAACGACATTACCGCCCAGCGCGAGTATCAGGCCCAGCTGAGCCATAACGCCAATCACGATGCGCTGACCGGGCTGCCCAACCGGCTGTTGCTGGACCAGCGCCTTGCCCAAGGTTGTTTGTTAGCCAGGCGCTACCAGCGTTATTTAGCAGTGCTGTTCATTGATTTAGACGACTTTAAGCCAATCAATGACACCCTCGGCCATGAAGTGGGCGACTATATTTTGCTAGAGGTCGCCAAGCGCTTGGAGGAGGAGCTGCGCCCCTGGGACACCGTGGCCCGATTTGGCGGCGATGAGTTTATCGTGCTGTTGCCGGATTTAGCCCACGAAGACGATGTCTTACAGGTGGTCGAGCGGCTGCTGACACGAGTTTCGGCACCTTACTGGTATCGCAGCAACGAGCTAAGAATTACTGCCAGTATTGGGATTGCCACCAACGATGGCACTATTCAAACGCCGCGTCAGCTCATTCAGCAGGCCGACCTTGCCATGTACAAGGCCAAACGCAGGGGGCGCAACACCTTTCAGTGGTATACCGACGAACTTAACCGCAAGGTCACCAAGCGGGTGAATTTGCGCCATGCCCTGCTGCAGGCCATTGAGCAGGAGCAGTTTGAGCTCCATTACCAGCCGCAAATTCACCATAGCGGGCGGGTCGCTGGGGTTGAAGCGCTGATCCGTTGGTACCACCCAGAGCGTGGCAACATCCCGCCAGGGCAGTTTATTCCTTTGGCCGAGGATACCGGGCAGATTATTCCCATCAGTGAATGGGTGATGGAAACTGCCTGCCGCGATGCGGTGGTGCTCAATGCCGAAAGCACGACCCCCATAACCGTGGCGATTAACGTATCACCCATGCAGTTTCAGCGCCCAGGCTTTTTAGACTCCGTAAAGCAGGTGCTGGCGCGTAGTGGCTTGCCCCCCGCGCTATTAGAGCTGGAGCTGACCGAAGGTGTGTTAATGGATAGCGCCGAACACACCATTCAGGCTTTACAGGCCCTGCGCCAACTGGGCGTGCACATTGCGCTGGATGACTTTGGCACCGGTTTCTCAAGCCTTAGCTATCTAAAACGCCTACCCATCAATAAGCTGAAGGTTGACCGCTCGTTTGTGGGCGATGTGGCCGTTGATTCCCGTGACGCCGCTATTGTAGAGGGCGTTGTCACCATGGCAGATAAGTTGGGACTCGAGGTGTTAATTGAAGGCGTTGAAACCGCCGAGCAGTTTCACTTCCTGCGTACCCTGCAGTGCGGCCACTACCAAGGCTACTACTTTGCTCGTCCCATGGCCTTGAGTGCGCTGAAGGCATATTTGAAAACGCCGCTAGTAGTCGTTGCTAGCCAAGAATCTCCTGCCTCGTTATAAACACTGCCATAAAACGGCATGCCGCTCTACGCAGTGACTCTGGTACACTTTCTTTTAACGACTCCATTAGATTTGTCAGCAGGATATCTCTCCGATGAGCCAAGCTACGAACCAGTCTTGGGGCGGTCGCTTCAGCGAGCCCACCGATGCCTTTGTTGCACGCTTTACCGCGTCTGTGAACTTCGACCAGCGCCTAGCGCGCCAGGATATTCAGGGCTCGATTGCCCATGCCACCATGCTGGCGCGGGTGGGCGTGCTCACCGAAGAAGAGCGCGACGCTATTATTAACGGCCTGACCGACATTCAGGGCGAGATTGAGCGCGGCGAGTTCCAGTGGTCGGTGCCGTTGGAAGACGTGCACATGAACATCGAAGCGCGGCTGACCGACAAGATCGGAATCACCGGCAAGAAACTGCACACTGGCCGTTCGCGCAACGACCAGGTGGCCACCGATATTCGCCTGTTCATGCGTGATGAAATCGATGTGATCGAGGCCGAACTGACACGGCTGCGCGATGGCATGATCACGCTGGCCGAGCGGGAAGCCGACACCATCATGCCCGGCTTTACCCACCTGCAGACGGCACAGCCGGTCACTTTCGGCCACCACCTGCTGGCCTGGCAGGAAATGCTGGCCCGCGATCACGAGCGTCTGCTGGATTGCCGCAAGCGGGTCAACGTGATGCCGCTGGGTTCGGCAGCGTTGGCGGGCACCACCTACCCCATCGACCGCCACGTGACCGCCGAGCTGCTCGGCTTTGATCGCCCGGCGGAAAACTCGCTGGACGCCGTGTCGGATCGCGACTTTGCCATCGAATTCACCAGCTTCGCCAGTATCCTGCTGATGCACCTCTCGCGCATGAGCGAAGAGCTGGTGCTGTGGACCAGCGCGCAGTTCAATTTCATCGATCTGCCTGACCGCTTCTGCACCGGCTCCTCCATTATGCCGCAGAAGAAAAACCCCGACGTGCCCGAGCTGGTGCGTGGCAAGACAGGCCGCGTGTATGGCCACCTGATGGCGCTGTTGACGCTGATGAAGTCCCAGCCGCTGGCCTACAACAAGGATAACCAGGAAGACAAGGAGCCGCTGTTCGATGCTGTCGATACCGTGCGCGACTGCCTGAAAGCCTTTGCCGACATGGTGCCCGCCATCGAGCCGAAGAAAGACAGCATGTACGAGGCTGCGCGGCGTGGATTCTCGACGGCCACCGACCTGGCCGACTATCTGGTACGCAAGGGCGTGGCCTTCCGTGATGCTCACGAGATCGTGGGTCTCTCCGTGGCCTACGGCCTGAAAACCAAGAAAGACCTCTCTGAAATGACCCTCGAAGAGCTGCAGCAGTTCTCCGATATCATTGAGCAGGACGTATTTGAAGTGCTGACGCTAGAAGGCTCGGTCGCTGCCCGCAACCACATTGGCGGTACGGCGCCTGACCAAGTGCGCGCCGCTGCAAACCGTGCGCGAGAAGCGCTGGCAGCCCTGAAAGGTGCGTCATGAAACGCAGTGCAATCATACTTAGCGCGCTGCTGATGGCCGCACTGCTGCTTGTTGGCTGTGGTCAAAAGGGGCCACTTTATCTGCCTGACGATACCAATGATTCGGCCGCCGAGTAGGAGGGGTAATGGATCACTTTAACTACCGCGATGGCGTGCTCTACGCCGAAGATGTGCCGCTAACGCAGCTGGCCGCCGAGCTGGGCACGCCCTGCTATGTCTACTCAAAAGCGACCTTTGAGCGCCATTTTCGCGCCTACACCGAAGCCTTGGGTGGCCACTCGCACTTAATCTGCTACGCGGTGAAAGCTAACTCTAACCTTGCCGTGCTGGGCCTTTTGGCCCGCATGGGGGCCGGGTTTGATATTGTCTCCGTGGGTGAGCTTGAGCGAGTGCTAAAAGCGGGCGGCGACCCCGCCAAAGTGGTGTTTTCTGGCGTGGCTAAGCAGCCGCATGAAATGGCGCGGGCGCTAGAAGTCGGCATCAAATGCTTTAACGTCGAGTCGCGCCCAGAGCTTGAGCGCCTGAATGCCGTGGCAGGTGAGCTGGGGAAAATCGCCCCGGTCTCGCTGCGCGTCAATCCGGATGTCGATGCGGGTACCCACCCGTACATCTCTACCGGCTTGAAGGACAACAAGTTCGGCATTCCCGTCGATGATGCGCTGGACGTGTATCAACTGGCTGCCAGCCTGCCCCATTTGCGCGTGACCGGTCTGGATTGCCACATCGGCTCACAGCTGACCGAAACCGCTCCGTTCCTGGATGCCCTGGAGCGCCTGCTGCTGCTGATGGAGCGCCTGCGCGAGCAGGGTATCGAGATCGACCACCTGGACCTGGGAGGTGGCCTGGGCGTGCCTTACCGCGACGAGAAGCCGCCCCAGCCCTTCGACTACGCCAGCCAGCTGTTGGCGCGCCTCTCCCGCTGGGAAGGCGGCGAGACCCTGACGCTGCTGTTTGAGCCAGGTCGCTCTATTGCGGCCAACGCCGGGCTGATGCTCACCCGGGTAGAGTTCTTGAAACCCGGCGAGACCAAGAACTTTGCCATTGTCGATGCGGCCATGAACGACCTGATTCGTCCGGCGCTGTATCAGGCGTGGCAGGCGATTGTGCCGGTGGATACCCGCCAGCCTCGTGAGAACGCCACCTACGACGTGGTCGGCCCTGTGTGTGAAACCGGCGACTTCCTGGGTAAAGAGCGTGAGCTTGCTATCGCCGAAGGCGATCTGTTGGCAGTGCGCTCCGCCGGAGCTTACGGTTTTGTGATGGCGTCGAACTACAACAGCCGCCCGCGCCCGCCAGAGGTGATGGTGGATGGCGACACGTACCACGTGGTGCGCGCTCGGGAAACGCTGGAAAGCCTGTGGGCCGGTGAGGCGCTGCTGCCGGAAGGGGCGCGCTGATGCTGCTGCACTTCACCAAAATGCACGGCCTGGGCAACGACTTCATGGTGGTGGACCTGGTCACTCAGCGGGCGCGCCTGCGGGACGAGCAGATCCGCCAACTGGCGGACCGGCGCTTTGGCATTGGCTTTGACCAACTGCTGATCGTCGAGCCGCCCCGCGACCCGGACATGGACTTTCGCTACCGTATCTACAATGCCGACGGCAGCGAAGTGGAGAACTGTGGCAACGGCGCGCGCTGCTTTGCCCGCTTTGTGCGCGACCAGCGTTTAACCCACAAGCATGAAATCCATGTGGAAACCGCCGGTGGCCCGCTGGTGCTCAATGTTCAGCACGATGGCATGGTACGGGTCGATATGGGTAGGCCGCGCTTCAACCCGGCCACGCTGCCCTTCGAAGCCACCGGCGACCAGCCTCTCCACGAGGTGGAGGTAGACGGTGAAACGCTCTCCCTAGGAGTGGTTTCCATGGGGAACCCCCATGCCGTGCTCCAGGTCGAGGATGTCGAGCGTGCGCCCGTCGAACGGCTGGGTCCGCTGTTGGAGTCGCATCCTCGGTTTCCCAAGCGGGTCAACGTCGGCTTCATGCAGGTGGTCTCGCCCAGCGAGATTCGTCTGCGGGTGTTCGAGCGTGGCAGCGGTGAAACCCTGGCCTGCGGCACCGGGGCCTGTGCGGCGGTGGCCAGTGGGATTCGTCAGGGGCTTCTGAAGAGCCCAGTGAAAGTGCACTTGCCCGGCGGGCAGCTCAGTATCGAGTGGCCTGACCCCGAAGCGTCACTCGTCATGGTGGGCCCTGCTACCCGGGTGTTTGATGGTCGGGTATCACTCAACTAATGCGAGGAGAACGGCGATGTCTCAAGCTCCTGAGCCGCGCAAAACGCTCGACCCTGACCAAGTAGCGTTTTGGCTGGCCCGTCACCCCGATTTTTTTATTGGCCGTGAAGGGCTGCTGCAGCAGCTCAAAGTGCCCCACCCGAATATCGATGGTGCTGTGTCGCTGCTGGAGCGGCTGGTGATCGACCTGCGCCAGCGAGCTGAAACGGCGGAAGGGCGGCTTGAGCATTTGCTGGAAACCGCTCGTCATAACGAGGCTCAGTACCGTCGCCTGCGGGAAACGCTGCTCAGCTTAGTTGAAGCGGAAGACCGTGATGCCTTGGCCCAAGCGCTGGCGACTCAGCTTAGCGAGCGCTTTCAAACCCCGGCGATGGCCCTATGGTGCCCCGCGTCGTTAAGCGATGCAGAGTCCACGCCACCCCAGCCGCCACGCCATATTCTCGACCAGCACGCCAGCGCTCGCTTGGCGGCGCTGCTGGATGGCCGCACCAGTCGCTGCGCCAAGCTGAGCGTCAGTGATTGGAAGTGCCTACTGCCCCATACCAAAGCACCCCGTAAAGCGGGTTCCTGTGCGATTACGCGTCTCTCGGCGGGGGAGCAGCTGGGTTATTTGCTGCTCGCTAGCCCTGATCCTGAATGTTACCGCGCCAGTATGGATACGCTGTTTACCGAGTACCTGGGCGATATTGTCGCGCGCCTACTGCTGCGGTTGGGGCCGGAGCCGCATGGACAGCGATAGCTTGCTGGCAGACACGGTCACTAACTACTTAGCGCAGCTAGCCACCCATGCCAGCCCGGCCACGGTGGCGGCCTATCGTCAGGATTTATCCGCCTTTTGCCAGTTTGCCGAACAGCGTGGCATCACTCAGGCCAGCGCGCTGGACACGGCGCTGGTGAGAGCCTTTCTAGGCGCCGAACGTAGCCGGGGGCTGGCGCCGAGAAGCCTAGCCCGCCGACGTGCGGCGCTATCTCGCTTTGCCGATGCGTTAGTGCAGCATCGTGTGTTGGCAGATAACCCGGTCAGCCTACTGCGCACCCCTAAGCAGCCCAGTCATCTGCCCAGACCGCTGGATGTGGATGCGCTGGCGCGCTTTCTGGACACGCCCCACGACGGCTCGCCGCTGGCGCTTCGCGACCAAGCCATGCTGGAGCTTTTCTACTCCAGCGGCCTGCGCTTAGCCGAGCTGGCGGCGCTGGATATGAGCCACTTAACGGCCAATCATGTGCGGGTGATGGGTAAGGGCAGCAAGCCCCGCCAAGTGCCGGTGGGACGGCGTGCCCAGCAGGCACTCACCGCGTGGCTCACCTGCCGGGCCAGTTTGGCGGCCAGCGCTGAAACGGCGCTGTTCGTCGGGCAGCGGGGGCAGCGGTTGGGGCATCGAGCGATCCAGAAACGCTTAGCACAGCTCTCGGTGGTGCGCGGCCTGCCCGAACATCTTCACCCCCACCGCCTGCGCCACTCTTTTGCCAGCCACCTGCTGGAATCTAGCCAGGATCTGCGTGCCGTGCAGGAGTTGCTTGGTCATGCCAATCTATCCACTACTCAAGTGTATACGCGGCTGGATTGGCAGCACTTGGCAGACAGTTACGATGCCGCCCACCCGCGCGCCAAACGCCGCCCCAGTGAGAGTTAAGCATGGTCACGTTAGACGCCATCACCTTTGATTTGGATGACACCCTATGGGACAACCAGGGCGTCATGCTGAAAACCGAAGAGGGCCATTACCGCTGGCTGCTGGAAGCGCTGGCTGCATGGCGTGCTGCCCGTCAAGAGGCGCCGCTACCGTTAACGTATGATGAGGGCGTGGCGGATTACCTGAAGCGCCGCCAGCAGTGGGCAAGCCAAGTGCCTGAACGGCGAGGTGACTTTACCTGGCTAAGGCTACGAGCGTTGGAGGCCCAATTGGAAACCAGCGGTTTGCCACGCAGCGCTGCGCTGTTATGGGCCGCTGCGGCAATGAATGAGTTCCACCGTCTGCGGGTGCAGGTCACGCCGCACCCAGAGGCTGCTGGGCTGCTATCGGCGCTTGCCGAGCGCTATCGGCTAGCGGCGATTACCAACGGCAATATTCACCTTAAGCGCCAGCCATTGGCGGCCCACTTTCCGGTAGCGATTGCCGCTGGGGAGCTGCTGGCTCCCAAGCCTGACCCCAAGCCTTTTCTCACCGCGCTGGAGCGACTGAATACCGTACCGCAGCGCGCCATGCACGTGGGCGACTCCTGGAATGAGGATGTGCTTCCCGCCCAGCAACTGGGTATGCATGCCGCCTGGGTGGCTGAATGTGGCGACCAAACGCTGCCTGAGCGGGTTCACCGTGTTGCTCATGTCAAAGAGCTACCGGAGCTGATTGAGTGGCTGGAAAAACGCGCCTAGACCACGCCTATTAACGGGCGTCTTCTGGAGTGTGCAGCCACTGGTCTAGTTTTTGGGAAAGGGTATCGACCCCGTCGCGTTTCAGCGATGAAAACAGCTGTACCGATACGAGGTCTTCCCACTCTTTTAAGCGGGAGCGCACTTTCTGCAGGGCGGCGCTGGCTGGGCCACGCTTCAGCTTGTCGGCTTTGGTCAGCAGAATATGCACCGGCATCCCGCGCTGGTCAGCATAGTCGAGCATCATTTGGTCGAACTCGGTCAGCGGGTGGCGCACGTCCATAAGCAGCACTAAACCACGCAGGCTAAAACGGCCACGCAGGTAGTCAGAAAGATGCTTTTGCCACTCGATTTTGACCGCTTCAGGTACTTTGGCGTAGCCATAGCCGGGCAAATCCACTAAGCGGCGCGACTCATCGTTCATCACAGTGAAGAAGTTGATGAGCTGGGTTCGGCCCGGGGTGCGCGAGGTGCGCGCCAGCGCATTTTGCTGGGTTAGCGCGTTAATGGCGCTGGATTTACCGGCATTTGAGCGTCCGGCAAACGCTACTTCTGCACCGGTATCGTCAGGACACAGTGCCAGGGTTGGCGCGCTGATCATAAAACGCGCCGTGGGGTAGTTCAGCCGAGGGACTGGGCTATCATGGGGGGTAGACATGGAATTAATCCTGAAAAACAAACGTATAACACGGCCCGCTGGCCAACCCTAGTGTGAGAGAGAGCGGTACCGCGACGAATTACCCCAAAAGCAGACCTGGACTTGCATTCCCGCCGCTAGGGTGATTCGTTATAATGCAAGCGGTTTATAACTGCGACCTGGGGCGCTAGTGTACCATCGCGCTTTAGCCAGCAGCGACCAACACGACATTGTTGTTCGTTTTGGCGGAGCTGACCCTGGTAATGTGCTGAACCTGGGCAGCGCCCAGGGTGCGTACCAGTCAATAATCAAACGGCATAGTGGATTAGCAATGAGAAAGTTACTGGCAAGCCTGGCAATTACCATGGGTGCCGTTGGCACCGCCCACGCCCAAGCGGACCTTCAAGCCGACGCTGACGCAGCGGCAGGACGTGAACTCGCCCAAACCTGTGCAGCCTGCCATGGCCAGCAAGGTATCAGCGCAGTGGGTACTTTCCCCAACCTGGCAGGGCAGCAAATGTCCTACCTCGCCAAGCAAATCATGGATATCCGTGATGGCAACCGTGTCGTCCCACAGATGGCCGGTTTGGTCGATGACTACTCAGACCAAGATGCTTGGGATGTCGCTGCCCACTTTGCAGGCCAAGAGGCTAACCTCGGTCAAACCAGTGATGAAGACGCTGAGTTGCTGGCCCGCGGTGAAGAGCTGTATCGCGCAGGCGATATGTCTAAAGGCATTCCCGCCTGTAGCGCTTGCCACACTCCCACCGGGGTAGGTATTGGTAGCGCTGTGTATCCGGCTCTTTCTGGTCAGCATGCGGAATATACCATCTCCACGCTGCAAGCATTTGCCTCGGGTGACCGCACCAATAGCCCCAACAACCTGATGGGCGATATCGCTTCCAAAATGAGCGACCGGGACATGGAAGCCGTGGCCAACTACGTGCTGGGCTTGAACTAATTTCCCCGCTGTTGGCCTCCCCATTCTGTGAAACATCCGCAGAATGGGGAACCTGTCTGACACACTAACGGTCACAGGTTCACTTTTGTTGGCCGCTTATTTGGAGAATGCTCGTTATGTTGAAAACGTTGATGGTCGCGCTTGCTGGTCTTGGCCTGTCTGCTGCGGTAAGTGCCCAGGAGCTGGTAGAAGGTCAGCACTACACGTTGCTTGAGTCACCGGTAGCTACCCAGGTAGACGAAGATCAGATTGAAGTGACCGAAGCGTTCTGGTTTGGCTGCCCGCACTGCTACCGGCTGCAAACGCCAGTAAACGAGTGGTACGAAACCCTGGATGACGATGTCAGCATTGTCAAAATGCCAGCGACCATGGGCGGTGACTGGAACACCCATGCCACGGCCTTCTATGCGGCCAAATCGCTGGGTATTGAAGAGGAGCTGCATGCGGATTTCTTCGATGCGATTCACCAGGATGGCCGTTCACTGACCGACGCTGACAAGATTGCGGAATTCTTCTCTGATTACGGCGTTAGCGAAGAGGAAGCCAAACAGGCGCTCACCGCCTTTAGCGTACGTAGTGAGGTCAATAAGGCCAACAGCCGTATGCGTGAAATGCGCCTGATGGGGGTTCCGGCCATCGTGGTGGATGGTCGCTATGTGGTATCGCCGCAAACCGCAGGCAGCCTCGAGAACATGCCGCGCATTGCCGATGCCCTGGTGGAAAAAGTGCGTAACGAGCGCGCTCAATAACCGTGCTCGAACACGGCACTACCGGTGAGCCTGCGGGCTCACCAAAGGCGCCCGCCGCTCCCTTGCTGGAGCGGGGGCACCTGCGCCTGCTGACGTTCAATCTGCAGGTGGGTATCCAGACCTCTGCCTATCACCATTATCTCACCCGCAGCTGGCAACACTTCTTGCCGCATCCCCAGCGCTTGAAGCGCCTGGCGATGATGGGCAGCGCGCTCGAGCAGTTCGATGTGGTGGGCTTGCAGGAAGTAGACGGTGGCAGCTTTCGCTCCAGCCGTGTCAATCAGGTAGAGTTCCTTGCCGCCCAAGCCAGATTTCCGCACTATTTTCAGCAGCTGAATCGCAACTTGGGCAAGTTCGCCCAGCACAGCAACGGGTTGCTGTCGCGGCTGGTGCCGAGCCGTATCGAAGAGCATCGGCTGCCCGGGATGCTGCCAGGGCGAGGCGCGATTCATGCCCGCTATGGCGATGGCCCCGATGCCCTGCACATCTTCGTGGCCCACTTGGCCTTGAGCCACCGTGGCCGAGTACGCCAACTGGACTACCTCAGCGACATCATTCAGCCGCTGCGCCATGTGGTCGTGATGGGGGATCTCAACTGCACGCCGGATCAACTGCATGCCCACGAGCGTTTCAGCACATCGTTGCCGCTGCATCCGGTGAAACCACTGCTCAGCTACCCCTCCTGGCAGCCCCGTCGGGCGCTGGATCATATTCTGCTGTCCCAAACGCTGGAAGCCGCAGAAGTGCGCGTGCTGGATCATCTGTTTTCCGATCACTTGCCCATCGCGGTCGACCTGCCCTTGCCCGCAGCCTGCGTCAGTGCGCTGGCAGAGGCCGAGCATGCTCAAACCCATGGGGGTTCATAGCCAGACGTTCCGCCCAGACGTATGGATAAGCGTTTAATCCTGTGAATGGGGATGACGTCAGGCCCAGAATCAGCGATGATTCTGGGCCGTTTTTATTCATGCTGGGACATCTGCTATGCCGACGAGTGCTCAAGAGCCACGTTTATTGCGTTGGCTGGACTGCGTAACCGAGGGGATTGGCCGAGCCATTGCTTGGCTGGTGATCATCATGATGCTGGTCCAGTTTGCCATTGTCATCATGCGCTACTGGCTGGGCATCAACAGCATCGTCATGCAAGAGTCGGTGATGTACATGCACGCCGCAGTGTTCATGCTGGGCGCCGCCTGGACCCTCAAGCGCGATGGTCATGTCCGCGTCGATATTTTCTATCGCCGCCTGTCCGACCGTGGGCGGGCCTGGATCGACCTGATGGGCACGCTGCTGCTGCTGATTCCGGTGTCGATCTTCATCGCCGTCAGCAGCTTTCATTACGTACGCAGCAGCTGGGCCATCATGGAACGCTCATCGGATGGCGGCATTCCTGGCGTCTACCTGCTGAAGACGCTCATGCTGGTGATGGTGGCGCTGCTGCTGCTGCAGGCGGTGGCACAGCTGATTCGCCAGACCTTAATATTGCGCGGCAAACTGCCTACCACGCCCCCTGCTCACGAGGAGATCATCTAGTGCTGGCGACCTTATTAGACATGATGCCGCTGGTACTCTTTGCTGCGGTCTGTATCGTCCTGATGCTGGGGTATCCGGTGGCGCTTTCGCTGGCGGGCACCGCGTTGGCTTTTGCCGGGTTCGGGCTGCTGCTGCAGTCCATGGGCGTGGATGTTCCCTTCGAAGCGCGCATGATGAACGCCATGCCCAACCGGCTTTACGGCATCATGACCAATGCCACGCTGCTGGCGGTGCCGCTGTTCGTGCTCATGGGCGTTCTGCTGGAGAAGTCTCGGGTAGCCGAAACGCTGCTGGACGCCATGGCCATGGCCTTCGGCGCGCTGCGCGGCGGCCTGGGTATCGCGGTGGTCATCGTCGGCATGTTGCTGGCGGCTTCTACGGGGATCGTCGGGGCCACGGTCGTCACCATGGGGCTTCTGTCGCTGCCCACGATGCTGAAGCGCGGCTACTCGCCCGCGCTGGCCACGGGCACGATCTGCGCCACGGGTACGCTGGGGCAGATCATTCCTCCCTCGATTGCGCTGGTGCTGCTGGGCGACGTACTTTCCAGCGCCTACCAGCAGGCGCAGCTCTCCATGGGCGTGTGGAGCCCGAAAACCCTGTCGATTGGGGACTTGTTCATTGGCGCATTGGTGCCCGGCCTGTTGCTGGTCGTGGTGTATATCCTCTATCTGCTGATGGTGGCATGGTTGAAGCCGGAGGCGGCACCGGCGGCGGACCGCGCAGTGCTGAAGGCCGAGCTGGGACACACCGGGAGCATCTGGCCGCTGCTGCTGAAAGGCTTGCTGCCTCCGGTACTGCTGATCGTGGCGGTGCTTGGCTCGATTCTGGGGGGCTTTGCAACGCCTACCGAAGCGTCGGCGGTGGGCGCGTTTGGCGCGCTGGTACTGGCGGCGACCAATCGCCAGTTGAGTATCAAGATGCTCAAGGAAACGCTGCACTCCACGGCGCAGGTCACCAGTATGGTGTTCCTGATCCTGATTGGCGCTGCGCTGTTTTCACTTGTGTTTCGCGCTTACGGTGGTGAAGAGCTGGTCACCGAGCTGTTCGAAGCCATGCCGGGCGGCGTGGTCGGGGCCACGCTGGTGGTCATGCTGGTGATCTTCCTGCTGGGCTTCATTCTCGACTTCATCGAAATCACCTTCGTGGTGGTGCCCATCGTCGGGCCCGTCCTGCTGGCCATGGGCGTAGACCCCATCTGGCTGGGCATCATGATCGCGGTCAACCTGCAAACCTCGTTTTTGACCCCGCCGTTCGGTTTTGCGCTGTTCTACCTGCGCGGCGTGACCCCGGCCAGCGTGCCGACCTCGGCCATTTACAAGGGCGTGATCCCGTTCATCATTCTTCAGTTGGGCATGCTGTTGGCGCTGGCGATTTTCCCCGGCATCGCCACTTGGCTACCCTCTGTTCTCTAAGAGGTGAGGAGCGTCATGATTGCCAACGTATTGACCATCGCTGGCTCCGACCCCTCTGGTGGGGCGGGCATCCAAGCGGATCTGAAGACCTTCTCCGCGCTGGGCACCTACGGCACCAGCGTGATCACGGCGCTGACCGCCCAAAACACTTGCGGTGTCGCCGGGGTACATGGCGTCTCGGTGGCGGCCATCCGTCAGCAGTTGGAGCACCTGCTGGCCGATGTGCATATCGATGCCGTGAAGATCGGCATGGTGGCCAGCCGTGACGTGGCACAGACCATTGCCGACGTGCTGCGGCAGCGTCGCCCACGCTGGATCGTGCTGGATCCGGTCATGGTCGCGAAGAGCGGTGACGTCCTGGTGGACGATGCCGGCATCCGCGCCGTGCGCGATATTCTGGTGCCCCTGGCGGACGTGATCACTCCCAATCTTCCCGAAGCCGCCGTGCTGCTGGACCGCTCGCGGCCCGCATCGCTGGAAGACATGGAGGCGCTGCTGCCAGCGCTGGTGGCCTTGGGCGCGCCTTACGTGGTACTCAAGGGTGGGCACCTGCGGGGTGAAACCTGCCCGGATTTGCTGGCCTCCCCTCAGGGCCGGCGCTGGCTGGCCGCCGAACGGATTGCCACCGACAACCTGCACGGCACCGGCTGTGCGTTGTCATCGGCGATCACGGCATGCCTGGCCAAGCTGTCCCCGCAGGCAAGCAGCGAGGCCCCCATCGAAGCGATCACCACCGCCAAGCAGTGGTTGCACGAGGCCCTGGCCGCCAGCGAACGCCTGAACGTGGGCCAGGGAAGAGGGCCGGTTCATCACTTTCATGCCTGGTGGTAGCCGTCGCTGGAAGCGCTCAATGACTCAGGGCCTGCGCCGATAAAAGACCGCTTGCGAGATAGGCGAACGGGCACCATGCTGAAGGGTGCCCGTTTCATCCAACCGACTGCGCTATTCGGCCAAGGAGCATGCCCATGTCTCGCTCGCTGCTGTTTGCCTCCGATCTTTCCCGGGAAAATCGCGCCGCGTTCGCACGCGCGCTGCGCCTTGCCCAGGAGCAAGGTGCTTCCCTGAACACGCTGCACGTGCTCGACCCTTATCTGCCGCATCGCACCCTGCATGACCTGGAGCAGGCCATCAGTGATGATATCAGCGCCACGCTGACGGATTTAAGTGAAGACTACGCTCTGGCGCTGCCTCCGCTGATGATCCAGACCGTGGTGGGCGAGCCCCATGCGGAAATCGTCCGCGAGGCCCACGAGCGTCACGCATCGCTGATCGTGCTGGGTATGCATCGCAAGCGCGGCCAGAAGGAGCTACTGCAGGGCACCACCATGATGCGCGTGCTGCGCAGCGCGCCGTGCCCGGTGGTCATCGCGTTCACCCCGCCTACGCAGGCCTGGCAGCATATTGTGGTGCCCATCGACTTTTCACTGACCGCACGCCAGACACTCAAGGAAGCCCTGATACGCTTCCCGGAGGCGCAGATCACCCTGCTGCATGCCTGGAGCCTGCCGGGCGAGCGTGAGGTGGGTAATCAGGCCTTCTACGCCCAGTGGCGAGACCATGAGGTCAACCGGCTGCGCACGGCGCTGGACAACGAAGTCGATAGCCTGATGGACGAACTGCAGGGCGTGCCTGATACGCAGCTGGTACTGGAGCCGGGCAACCCCTGCGATGTGCTCGGCGACTATATCAAGCGCCATTCGCCTGACCTGGTGATGCTGGGAAGCCGCAGCCGACCCCAGCAGCCCAACCCGCTTACCGAGATGCTGCTGAGCGAGCCGCACTGCGATGTGATGATCTGCCGCCCCTGGTAGCGCCGCCAGTCCTTTGGTTGTACGGAACCTTTACGCATAACATGGGCATGTATAGCGTAGGGGTTTCTGTTCCGTCTGCCTTGGGAGGAAAACACCGCGCGGCGACTCAAGCAATCCACTCCGTTCACCACAGCGCGGCTAGCAGTTCGACCGTGTGGTCGAAGACCAGGGCCAACGCTACATCCTGCTAGGCAGTGGCGTGTTCCGCTACATGATCTGGACGGCCTGCGCGGGGGCCTACTACCAGCTGGAAGGCGAAAACGAGCCGCAACCGCTGGGCGAAGGTTTTCGGGATGCCCTGTTAGGGCGCCGCTGAACTGCGCTAGACTCTTGCCTTTCAGCCATTCCAAGGGTAGCCGTAACGTGAAGGCTTTGATTCAACGGGTAACCACCGCCAGCGTGACGGTGGAGGGGCAGGCCATTGGCGCTATCGATCACGGGCTCGTGGCGCTGATCGGCGTCGAAAGAGGCGACAGCGAGGCTAATGCCGACAAGCTGTTGCACAAGCTGCTGAATTACCGCGTGTTCAGTGACGAGGCGGGCAAGATGAACCATAACCTGCAGCAGGCCCAGGGGGGCTTGCTGCTGGTGTCCCAGTTCACGC
The DNA here is from genome assembly GCF_050709225.1 of Halomonas sp. KM007. Classification (NCBI taxonomy): domain Bacteria; kingdom Pseudomonadati; phylum Pseudomonadota; class Gammaproteobacteria; order Oceanospirillales; family Halomonadaceae; genus Halomonas; species Halomonas sp. KM007. The sequence continues at coordinate 1,983,977 of NZ_CP136131.1, forward strand.
TGGCCGCCGATACCCGCAAGGGGCTGCGGCCGGGTTTTTCCAGCGCCGCACCGCCGGAGGAGGGCGAGCGGCTATTCGATTACCTGGTGGCGCGCGCGCAGCAAGCGGGCCCACCGGTGGCCACTGGGCAGTTTGGCGCCGACATGCAGGTGGCGCTGGTCAACGATGGCCCGGTGACCTTCATGCTGGAAGGGTAGCGGAAAAACCTCAGGCGTTTTCGCTGGCCAGCAGTTCGGCTTCCATGGCTTCCAGCGCCTCTTCGGCGGCCAGCCAGGCCTGCTCGGTGCGCTCCAGCTCGACCTTGGCATCGGCTTGCCGGGCCAGCGCCTGGGTCAGTTCCGCCTTGCGGGCGCTGTCGGTATACAGCGTGGCATCGGCCAGCACGGTTTCGACTTCTTCCAGCGCCGCCTGGGCCTTCTCCATCTGTTTTTCGGCCTGATCACGAACCTTTTTCAAGGGTCGCAGCTTTTCACGCAGCTCGGCGGCAGCCTTGCGAGCGGCCTTGCGGTCGGTCGTGGGCTGCTGCCCCTGGCGTTCGCTCTTCTCGCTACGGGCGTCGCGGCGGCTCTCTTCCAGGCGTGCTTTCAGCCAGGCGCGGTAATCCTCCAGGTCGCCATCGAACGGCTCGACCCGATGGTCGGCCACACGCCAGAATTCATCGACCGTGGCGCGCAGCAGGTGACGATCGTGGGAAACCAGGATGACCGTGCCCTCGAAGGCGGCCAGCGCTTCGGTGAGCGCTTCGCGCATTTCCAGGTCCAGGTGGTTGGTCGGTTCGTCCAGCAGCAGCAGGTTGGGTTTTTGCCAGGCCACCAGCGCCAGCGCCAGGCGCGCCTTCTCGCCCCCCGAGAAGGTCGCCACCTCGCCGAAGGCGTCATCGCCCTTGAAACCGAAGCCGCCCAGGAAGTTGCGAATGTCCTGATCGCTGGCGGTAGGGGAGAGCCGCTGGACGTGGACAAATGGGGTGGTGGTCACGTCCAGCCCTTCCAACTGATGCTGGGCAAAGTAACCAATCGCCAGATGCTCGCCGGGCACCCGCTTGCCTTCCAGCAAGGCCAGCTCGCCGGTCAGCGATTTGATCAGCGTGGATTTGCCCGCGCCGTTGGGGCCCAGCAAGCCAATGCGGCTACCGGGTAGCAGGGTGATATTGACCTTTTCCAGCTGCGCGACATCGGCCGCTTCGCTGCGATATCCCAGGGTTGCCTGATCCAGCACCAGCAGGGGGTGAGAGGTCTTGTCGGCGGCGGGTAGCGTGAAGTGGAAGGGCGAGTCCACATGCGCCATGGCGATATCTTCCATGCGCTCGAGCATCTTCATGCGGCTCTGGGCCTGGCGAGCCTTGGTCGCCTTGGCCTTGAAGCGGGCGATGAAACGCTCTATTTCCTCACGGCGCGCCTGCTGCTTGGCGGCTTCGGCCTGCTGGAGCGCGAGCTTTTCGGCACGGGTACGCTCGAAGCGTGAGTAGTTGCCCCGGTAAAGCTCCAGGGTCTGATGATGCATGTGGACGATGTGGTCGCACACGGCATCCAGGAAGTCGCGGTCGTGGGAGATCAGCAGCAGCGTGCCTGGGTAACGTACCAGCCACTGCTCCAGCCACAGCAGTGCATCCAGGTCCAGGTGGTTGGTCGGCTCGTCGAGCAGCAGCAGGTCGGAAGGCATGAACAGAGTGCGGGCCAGGTTGACTCGCATACGCCAGCCACCGGAAAAATCGGCAAGCGGGCGCTGCAGGTCGGCCTGCAGGAAGCCCAGCCCCACCAGCAGCTGGGCGGCGCGCGAGGCGGCGCTGTAGCCATCCAGTGTCTCGATCAGGCCGTGCAACTCGGCTTCACGGTGGGCGTCCCCCGCCTGCTGGGCGGCCAGCAGGTCGGCTTCGGCCTGGCGCAGGGCATGATCGCCATCCAGCACGTACTCGACGATGGGCCGGTCCAGCGCTTCCACTTCCTGAGCCATGTGTGCGATACGCTGGCCACCGCTCATCTCTACATCGCCCTGGTCCGGGCCCAGCTCGCCCAGCAGCAGTTTGAACAGGCTCGACTTGCCTGCCCCGTTGGCCCCGATAATGCCTGCCTTGACACCGTTGTGCAGGGTCAGGTCGGCGCTTTCCAGGAGCGTTTGCGTACCTCGTTGCAGGGCGACTTGGCGCAGTGCGATCATGCTTTCTCCCGAAACCAGTGGGTAAATTCATGGATTCTAACCGATTGCAGGACTTGCAGCAGGCTTTGCAGCACCGTTCGCTATGGGATTTTGCGCTGGCCTTTTATGCTCAGCCCGGTGTGGAGCAGGCGTGCTTGACACTGCAGGACGCCGCCGATGTCGATGTCTGCGAGCTGTTGCTGCATGGGTGGCTGTATTGCCACGGCCTCCAGGCCAGGCGCGAGGCGCTTGCCGATATCAGCCGTGAGCGAGCGCATTGGCAGGGCCAGTTCACTGAGCCGCTACGCCATCTACGCCGTGAATTGAAGCGTCAGGCGGCCGAGGACGAGGCCATCGATGCGTTGCGCAAGACCATCAAGACCGCCGAACTGCAGGCCGAGCGTGTAAATCTTCAACGTTGGCAGCAGTGGGCTCAGGCGCCTAAGCATGTCTCGCAGCGTTTGGAAGAAGTCGTTGATAGTCAGCAAGATGGCAGCTTTTGGCTGCAAAATAGGCTTTTTTTGGCCAATGTTGACAGCGCTTCACTGCATGATTCACGCGTGCGCGATGACATCGCTGCTGCGCTGGAATGCCTGGCAAGTCGGCTTGACCACTGTAAATCACCACGCTAGCCTGAAATTAGGCTGTTTTTGGGCAACCCGTGCCAATTGTGCGGTGATCGCCCGCTAACCCACAGCAATGAGTCAATCGGCAAAAGCGTTTCTGCGTGGTTAGCGGATGACCAGATAGCACTGGACAGATAACACCAAATTCATGCTCGCTCGTAGAGCGTGCTACCACTGCCAGGGAACTCAGTATGAAGCCAAACAAGTTTGTTTCGACTCGTTCACTCACCACGAAACTCATCACGTCCGCGAGCGTAGGTGCTCTGCTGCTTGGCCTGAGCGCCGCAGCGCAGGCAGATAACTGGCGTTATGCCCACGAAGAGTATGAAGGCGACGTTCAGGATGTCTTCGCCATGGCGTTCAAGGAGTACGTGGAAGAGAATTCCGACCACACCGTCCAGGTATATCGTTTTGGCGAGCTGGGCGAGTCTGACGACATCATGGAGCAGACCCAGGCGGGTATTCTGCAGTTCGTCAACCAGTCGCCTGGTTTCACGGGCGCACTGATCCCCGAAGCGCAAATCTTCTTCGTGCCTTACCTGCTGCCCACCGATGAAGAAACGGTCATCGAGTTCTTCAACTCCAGCACCGCGATCCATGAAACCTTCCCGGAGCTCTACGCGGAGCAGGGGCTGGAGCTGCTCAAGATGTACCCAGAAGGTGAGATGGTCGTCACCCTCGACGAGCCGTTTACCTCGCCAGACGAGCTGCGTGGCAAGAACATCCGCACCATGACCAACCCGCTGCTGGCGGAAACCTACCGCGCCTTCGGCGCCAGCCCCACGCCGCTGCCTTGGGGTGAGGTCTATGGTGGCCTGCAAACCAACATTCTGCAGGGCCAGGAAAACCCCATCTTCTGGATCGAGTCGGGCGGCCTGTATGAAGTTTCCCCCAACCTGGTGTTCACCGGCCATGGCTGGTTCACCACGGCCATGATGGCCAACCAGGACTTCTTCGAAGGTCTCTCGGAAGATGACCAGCAGCTGGTGCGTGATGCCACGGAAGCGGCTTACGAGCACACCATGGAGCACATCTCGGGCTTGGCTGACGAGTCGCTGGAGAAAATCCAGGCCGCCTCCGATGACGTGACCGTGACGCGTCTCGATGAAGAGCAGATTCAAGCCTTCCGCGAGCGTGCGCCCCAGGTAGAAGAGCGCTTCGTGGAGATGACTGGCGAGCGCGGTGCGGCACTGCTCGAGCAGTTCAAGGAAGACCTCGAAGCGGTGACCAGCAACTGATTCATGGCAAGGGCTTGGCAGGGCTGACGCCCACAATGCCCGCAAATGCGTGAAAGCAAAAGGGGTGGCCAAGTGCTGCCCCTTTTTTGTTCACCACTCCGTGAAGAGCAACACCCTTCAAGCGTGACGCAGGGTGCGGCTAATCAGCGTTGAATGGTGGGCTGAGTCGAGCCGCTACAGTAGCAAGGTAGACCGACAAGTGTAACGGGAACAGAGAGGAACAACTCCAATGGATATGAGCGAAGATGATATTGCTGAAAAACAGTATCGCTCTATGCTGCCTGGGCTGCTGGGTACCGTTGATACGTGGATCAGCAAGGCCGAAGCCTTCATCTTGGCCTCGGGTGTCATTCTGATGGCCATCAACACCGTGGCCAACGTCATTGGCCGCTTCGTGTTTGGTGAAAGCCTGCACTTTTCCGAAGAGGTCAACCGCATGCTGATCGTGCTGGTGACCTTCGCCGGGATTGGCTATGCCGCTCGGCATGGTCGGCATATCCGCATGTCGGCGATCTACGATGCCCTGCCCACGGGCGGTCGCCGTGCGCTGATGGTCTTCATCAGTCTGTTTACGGCGCTAGTGATGTTCGTGCTGTGCTACTTCTCGATTGGTTATATCGACACCATCATGAGCCGAGGCCGTAGCTTGCCCTCCACGGGCATTCCTGCCTGGTGGATGTACGTCTGGGTGCCGGTGGGCTTTGCCGTTACCGGTATTCAGTACGTCATGACGGCGATCACTAACCTGCTTTCGAAGGATGTGTACCTGTCCACGCATGTGGTGGACGGCTACAAGGACACCGAAACCGAAGTCTAGGCAGCGAGGAAACACGCATGACTGCGACGATAATTACCCTCATGATCGTGCTGCTGCTGCTCGGCTTCCCGATGATGATCCCCTTGATGACCGCGGCCTTCGTGGGCTTTTTCATGAGCTTCGGCGGCCTGGGCCAGATGGAAACGCTCATTCAGCAGATGATGCGCGGCATCAGCCCCACCGCGCTGATTGCGGTACCCATGTTCATTCTGGCAGCCGACATCATGACCCGCGGGCAGTCGGCCAATCGATTGATCGACATGGTGATGACCTTCGTGGGCCATATCAAAGGCGGCCTGGCCGTCAGTACGGCGGTCTCCTGCACGCTGTTTGGTGCCGTGTCCGGGTCTACCCAGGCCACCGTGGTGGCCGTGGGCTCCCCGTTGCGCCCGCGCATGCTGAAGGCAGGCTACAAAGATCCCTTCACCTTGGCGCTGATCATCAACTCCAGCGACATCGCCTTTTTGATACCACCCAGTATCGGCATGATCATTTACGGGGTGGTATCACAAACGTCGATTGCCGAGCTGTTCATTGCCGGTATCGGGCCCGGCCTGCTGATTTTGGCCATGTTCTCCGCCTACTGCATCATCTACGCCATCGTCAACAAGGTGCCCACCGAGCCCAAGGCCAGCTGGAAAGAGCGAGCCGTGGCCGTGCAAAAGGCGCTGTGGCCGCTGGGCTTTCCGGTACTGATCGTCGGTGGCATTTATGGCGGGGTGTTTAGCCCGACCGAGGCGGCGGCGGCCTGCGTACTGTACGCCTTCCTGCTGGAATTCGTGATTTTCCGCTCGCTGAAGCTGCCGGACATGTTCACCATTGCCAAGTCCACGGGCTTGATCACCGCCGTGGTGTTCATCCTGGTGGCAGCAGGCAACGGCTTCTCGTGGATCATCTCGTTTGCCCAGATCCCGCAGACGATTCTGGGCACCTTCGGAATCAATGAAGCGGGGCCCGTGGGCGTGCTGGTGGCCATTTCGATAGCCTTCTTCGTGGCCTGCATGTTCGTCGATCCCATCGTGGTGATTCTGGTGCTGACCCCCATTTTTGCACCGGCGATTGCGGCTTCGGGGCTGGATCCGGTTCTGGTGGGGGTACTGATCACCCTGCAGGTGGCCATTGGCTCGGCAACGCCGCCCTTTGGGTGTGACATCTTTACCGCCATTGCGATTTTCAAGCGGCCTTACCTGGAAGTGATCCGCGGCACGCCGCCCTTCATTTTCATGCTGATTCTCGCGGCGGCCCTGATCATCATGTTCCCGCAGATTGCGCTGTTCCTGCGCGACCTTGCTTTCCGCTAGCCGCTAGGAGCGCTTATGTTCAACCGCATCTTGATTCCTGTGGATGGCTCCAAGGGGGCCATCAAGGCGCTGGAGAAGGCCGTTGGCCTGCACATGCTCACTGGGGCAGAGCTCTACCTGCTGTGCGTGTTCAAGCATCACAGCCTGCTGGAAGCGTCGCTCTCCATGGTGAGACCCAACAAGCTCGACCTGCCGGACGATGCCTTGAAGGAGTACGCTACCGAAATTGCGGTGCACGCCAAGTCGCATGCCATCGAACTGGGTGCCGATAGCCTGCGCGTGCGCGCTTTCGTCAAGGGCGGGCGCCCCTCGCGTACCATCGTGCGCTTTGCGCGCAAGCGGGAGTGCGATTTGATCGTGATCGGCGCCCAGGGCACCAACGGCGAGAAGAATCTGCTGTTGGGCAGCGTGTCCCAGCGCGTGGCTGGGGCGGCACACTGCCCTACGCTGGTGGTGTAAACCTCTGCGGCATCCTGTTGTCTGAAGAGAACGTCTGAACAACACCCGCCGCGTCAGGTAATGCAGCCTGACGCGGCGGGTGTTAGTCTTTAGAGATTCGACAACACGTTGGCGCGCTGCGCCGCTGGATAAGGTTTTTCCATGAAAGCACTTGTGACTTCTACTGCCCTGACTGGTTTGTTGCTGGTAGCACCGTTCGCCGCCGCAGCCCCCGAGACCGACGAGCAACGCCTGGCTTACAGCCTGGGGGTGACGTTGGGCGAGAGCATGCAGGCCGATATCGAAGATCTGGATCTCGATGCCTTCACCGATGGCATGCGCGACGTTTTCGACGGTAATGAGCTGGCGATGAGCGAAGAAGAGATGATGGAAGCGCTGATGAACTTCCAGGAAAGCTCCATGGAGGCCCGCGAGCAGCAGGCCGCTGAAATTGCCCAGCTGAACCTGGAAGAAGGCCAGGCCTTCCTGGAAGAGAACGCCGAGCGTGGGGGTGTGGAAGTCACCGAGTCGGGCCTTCAATATGAAGTGCTGGAGTCTGGCGATGGCGCCACGCCTGGCCCTGAAGATACCGTGGAAGTGAACTACGAAGGCATGCTGCTGGATGGCACTGTGTTCGACAGCTCCTTCGAGCGTGGCCAGTCGGTCAGTTTCCAGGTGAATCAGGTCATCGAAGGTTGGCAGGAAGCGCTGCAACTGATGAGCGTGGGCGACAGCTGGATGCTCTATATCCCTGCCGAGCTGGCTTACGGCGAGCGCGGTCAAGGTCCGATCGGTCCGAACGAGATGCTCACTTTCCGCGTTGAACTGCTGGGCGTCGAGTAACCCATGCCTGCCGCCACTCCCTATCGCCTGCTGAGCTTATTGATGCTCATGGGCGGCAGTGCTGCCCATGCTCAGGCGGAAACGCTGCCAACTGACCTGCCTGCGTTGGGTGCGATGCCCGAGGCTGCTTCAGTGGTGGGCGTTTCGTCGGGGGGCTACATGGCCACGCAGCTGGCCGTTGCCTGGCCGGAGCGTTTCAGCGGCGTTGGGGTGCTGGGCGCAGGCCCTTGGGGCTGTGCCCAGGGGGCGCTGAGCCTGGCGCTCAACCAGTGCATGATGACCCGCCGAGGCTTGCCTTCACTGGACACGCTGGAACAGCGCCATGAGCGCTATATGGCGCTGGAGCAAGTAGGCAGCCGCGAGGCGCTGCGCCAGCTCAGAACCTACGTGTGGCATGGCGATGCCGATGCAACGGTTTCACCCGCGTTGGGTGATCTGTTAGCCAAACAGTGGCAAGGTTGGCTGGCAGAGCCCGACGAGCAGCTGCGCTATGTGCAGCGTGAAAACACCGGGCACGGCTGGCCGGTGGCCATGCCCAAGGATGCCCCCATCGACCCGCAATCCTTGGGCGACTGCCACCTGGGCGGCGGTAGTCACGTACTGGCCTGTGGCGACAATGTGGCCGCCGATATGCTGGACTGGCTCTACCCCGAGCGGCCAGTGCAGGAGAGTGAAGGCGAGTTACGGCGCTTCGATCAGTCCGAGTTTGCCGTCAAGGGCTTGGCCGATACGGGCTATGTCTTCGTGCCCGAAACGTGTGACGCGGGAGGCTGCCCCGTCACCGTGGCGTTGCATGGCTGCCAGATGAATGACGAAGCGATTGGCGACACCTTTGCTCGCTACAGCGGCCTGAACCGCTGGGCCGAGGAGCACGGGCAGATCATCCTCTACCCCCAGACCGAAAGCAGCATGGCCAACCCGCAAGCCTGTTGGGACTGGTGGGGGTTTGCCGAAAGTACATGGCAAATCAACCCTTTGCATGACACCCGTGAAGGCACGCAGGCCAAAGCCCTGATGGCCATGGTCGAGCGACTCCAAGAGGCGCCCGACGCTCCCGCAGAGGAAAGCACGCAGGAGGCGGACTAGCCGCCCAGCTCGCTCTCCAAGGCAGATTTCAACCCATGGGGGGTGGGCGAGTAGAGCACTCGCTGCAGGATGGTTCCCTCGCGGTTCACCAGAAACAGTGACGCACTATGGTCGATGGTATAGGCCATGGCGGAATCCGGCGCCTCGACACGGCGCCAGATGACGCCATAGCGCTCGGCAACATCGCTCAACTGCTCCTGGCTGCCCACCAGCCCCACGAACTCCTCGCCGAAAAACTGCATGTATTCATTCATGCGCTCCAGCGTATCGCGTTCCGGGTCCACGGTGATCATCACCGGCACCACACGCTCACGCTGCTGTTCGTCCAGCTGTGACAGCACTTGGCGCTTTACGGCCTGGTTCATGGGGCAGACGTCTGGGCAGTAGGTGTAACCGAAAGAGACCACGGCGATCTCGTCGTCATCCAGTTGGGTCAGCGTAAAGTCGCCGTGGGTGGAGGGCATGGCGATGGGACCGCCTTGCGGCTCGCCGTCGTTCGACGGGGTGGCCAGCTGGTACATCCCGACGGCGCTGACCGTCAACAGGACCCCCAGCAGTGCCAATCCCCACACCAGCGGTTTACGTTTATTTGCTGCGGCCATGCCTTCAGCTCCTTGTGACATCGAAATCGAACCAGCTACCCAGTTTGCCCTCGGGCGTATCGAGAATGACCCGTGCTCGCCAGGGCATGACCTCCTGGGTGCAAATGCCCACCTGACCCTGGCCATGGAAATGTCCGGGCGCCGTTTCGGTGAGCGTGAAACGGTGCAAGCCCATGTCCATGTCTCGGCCCACGAAGTCGACGGTCACCTGACTGGCGCTGACGCCGTCCACTTCGACGTCCAGAGGCAGCACTTCCAGCGCCTGGATACGCCCATGGGCATCGATGGAGAGGGATAGGTGCCCCTTGTCTCCCAGCGTTGCCGAACATTGGCTAGTATGCAAGTTGCACTCACCGCTGGGCGAGAACCAGACCACATCGCTGTCGCCCTTCAGCCAGTTGGCAAAGGCATACCAGGTGCAGGCCGCCAGCGCGAGGCCCGTGACCAGTATCAACACTTTCAGCGCTGGAAAACCCGTCAGCTCGACGGGTTTAGGCAATTTCTTCATGGCAGAATAGTCGCTACGCAAGCCGTGAGGCGGGGAAGTTGGATTCATGGTAACAGCTATCCAGCGGATGTCGCTGTGCTGGGATGTCGCACTTGATAAGGAAAACAAATGGAGAGTATTACGGGCGCGCTTGGCCCCCTGTTTCTACTGATTCTGCTGGGCGTTCTACTAGGCAACCGCCACTGGCCCAGCAGTGAGTTCTGGGTACAGATGGAGCGCTTGATCTACTTTGTGCTGTTCCCCGCCATGCTGGTGGGCACGTTGGCTACCGCGGACGTCAGTCAGGTTCCTGTCGGGCGGCTGGCGCTGGTGCTGCTGGGCGCGATGGCCCTGTTCGGTATGGCGCTCTGGCATTTTCGGGGCTGGTTGGCACTGGAGCCAGCGGCGTTCACGTCCGTTTTCCAGGGGGCCGTCCGTTTCAATACCTACGTGGGTGTCGCGGGTGCCGCCGCGCTGCATGGCAGCCTGGGAGCCACGACGGCTGCCGTGGCCGTGGCGCTGATGGTGCCTATCGTCAACGTGATGTGCGTCGCCAGCTTTGTGGCTGCGGGCACCCTGGGCAGTGCCAGCGTGGGCAAAAGCGCCCTGGCGCTGATCAAGAATCCGCTGATTCTGGGCTGTCTGCTGGGGATTGCCTTGAACGTGAGCGGCATCGGCCTGCCCGGCTGGAGCGAAGACACCGTCTCGCTGCTGGGGGGCGCTGCCTTGCCGCTGGGACTGGTGGCTGTCGGGGTGGCGCTGCGCCCGCGTGCGTTGCTGCGCTTCGACCGCGGTGTGCTGGCCACCAATACCATCAAGCTGGTATTGATGCCTGTATTGGTGCTGGTGTTGGCCTGGGCGTTGAGGCTGGACCCCGTCAGCCGAGACGTGGCGCTGCTCTTTGCGGCGCTGCCCACGGCTACATCGGCCTATATCTTGGCGCGACAGCTGGGCGGCGATGCCGAGCTCATGGCGGCGATCATCACTGGACAGACGCTATTGGCGATGCTGACGCTGCCGATGTGGCTGCAATGGGTGGGGGGATAAAAATAAATAAAAACCATTAGCATTTGAGTTGACGGATTAAATGAGAACTATTACATTATGGGTGTGGCGTTTGATGAGACGCCACAGGCCAAGACAGAAACCGCCAGTTTCCTGTCATGGTTTCTCCCTCTCATTGCTAGTCACGGTCTTTTGCCGCTCCATTGGAGCGGCTTTCTTTTTTGGTGGGTCAGTTGCGGCAGAGACCGGACGTCAGGCTTCCCGGCGGTAGATCAAGTCCCATACGCCGTGACCGAGCTTCTCGCCGCGCGCTTCGAACTTGGTGAGCGGGCGGAATTCCGGGCGCGGTACATAGGGGGCCGTGTCTTGATCGGCGGTGTTGGCATAGCCAGGGGCCGCCTCCATCACCTCGGCCATCCATTCGGCATAGGCTTCCCAGTCGGTGGCCATATGGAAGGTGCCGCCGGGCATGAGGCGCGTGCGAATGAGCTCCACGAAGGCTGGCTGGACGATGCGCCGCTTGTGGTGTTTCTTCTTCGGCCATGGGTCGGGGAAGAAGAGCTGCAGGGTCGTCAACGAGCCTTCGGGCAGGCACTGCTCCAGCACGGCCAGGGCGTCTTCGCGGTAAACCCGCAGGTTGGTCAGGCCGCGTTTGTCGACCTCGTCCAGCAGTTTGCCCACCCCGGGGGCGTGTACTTCGATACCGATAAAGTCGGTATCCGGGTGGGTTTCGGCCTGCTCGATCAGCGAATTACCCATGCCAAAGCCGATTTCCACCACGCGGGGGGCTTGGCGGCCAAACAGGGCATCCAGATCCTGGCGGCCATCGGCAATGGTCAAGCCCAGGCGTGGCCATACTTCTTCAAGCCCGCGCTGCTGGGCCTGGGTCATGCGCCCGGCACGGATCACGTAGCTTTTGATGCCGCGACGGTGCAGCGGTGCGTCGGCACTTTCGGGGCCAGTGGTGTTGCCGTTCGGCACAGTGTCGTTGGTGTCGGTCATGATGTCTCTGTATCAGCCGTTGATTCGGCCAGCAAATGGCGAAGAGGGGTCGGCGCTTTGGCGGCGCGGCATGCGGCCTGCCAAGAACGCATCGCGGCCAGCCTCGACGGCGAGCTTCATGGCGTTGGCCATGCGCAGCGGGTCGCGTGCGTGGGCAATCGCGGTATTCAGCAGTACCCCGTCGCACCCTAGCTCCATGGCCATGGCGGCATCCGAGGCCGTCCCGATGCCGGCATCTACCAAGACGGGGACCTTGCTCTGCTCGACGATCAGGCGCACGTTGTGCGGGTTCTGAATGCCGTGGCCCGAGCCAATCAGCGAGCCCAGCGGCATGATGGCGCAGCAGCCCATGGCTTCCAGCTCGCGTGCCACAATCGGGTCATCGCTGGTGTACACCATCACGTCGAAACCATCAGCCAGCAGTGTCTCGGCCGCTTTTAGCGTCTCGACCACGTTGGGGTAGAGCGTATGGTCATCGCCGAGCACTTCCAGCTTGACGAGGTTGTGGCCATCCAGCAGTTCGCGGGCCAAGCGGCAGGTGCGCACGGCATCTTTCGCGTTGTAGCAGCCAGCGGTATTGGGCAGCAGGGTGTACTGCTTGGGCGAGATGACGTCGAGCAGGTTCGGCGCATCGGCATCCTGGCCAAGGTTGGTGCGGCGCACGGCAAAGGTGACGATTTCGGCACCGCTCTGGGCAATGGCAGCACCGGTTTCGGTAAAGTCTTTGTACTTGCCGGTACCCACTAACAGGCGGGAGCTAAAATCACGTCCGGCAATGGTGAACGGTGTATCAGTCAGTTGCGTCATAGCGATTCCTTGAAAAAGCACCGGCAGCTAGCCGCCGCCAATGGCGTGGACCACTTCGATCTGGTCGCCTGCGGCCAGCGGGGTCGCGGCCAGTTGGCTCTTAGGCACAATCTGTTCGTTGATTTCGACAGCGATACGACGCCCGCCCAGGCCAAGCTGCTCGACCAAGTCGGCAGCGGTGAGGCCTGCGGTCATGGCGTAGGGTTCGCCGTTGAGCGTAAGCTGTATCGACTCATTGGGGGTAGGCATAAACAGTAAGCACCCTGGTGGATGAGGCAAAACGGCCTCTATTGTAGCGGTTTCGACCCGTGCAAGGTATGCAGCGGGGTGAATATCTCATGATTAACGGGGTGGCGATGCGCCGCCAACATAGGTGAAAAGGAGTCAGGCGTGCAGCGAATCGACAAGCTGTGGTGGTGTGTGGTGGCGCTTTTAGGGGCAACCATGGTGATGCTGGGGGCTTACGCGGCCCATGGGCTCTCGGCACGCACCAGCGCTGCCATGGTAGATATCGTAGAAACCGGCGTGCGCTACCAAGCGTGGCACACGCTGGCCATGCTGGCGGTGCTTGCTTGGCGCAGCCAACGTCCGCTCCCCGGTCAGCAGGTCGTACTCGCCTTATGGGCGTTAGGTGTGCTGGCCTTTGCTGGTTCGCTCTACCTGATGGCGCTGGCCGGGTTGAGCGTAGGTATCGTGACGCCGATCGGCGGGCTGCTGCTGATGGCCGGTTGGCTGGCCCTGGGCGTCACGGCGCTGCTAAGCCGCTCTTAATCGATGCTAGCCCAGTAGCATGCGCAGCGGCATCCACAGGCCCATGCCGATCATCACCAGGTTTTCGGTGAGCGACACAAAGCCGAGCGGTACGTTGCTGTTGCCACCCACGCAGGCGCACTTGAGTTCGCGCTTATCGATGTAAACCGCTTTGAAGACTGATACCGCGCCCACGGTGCCGACGAATAGCGCCAGCGGCGCGGCTACCCAAATCAGTGTACCAGCCAGCATCAACAGCCCGGCGGCGGTTTCGGCGTAGGGGTAAACGTAGCTATAGGGCACGTAGCGCTGGGCGAGCAGGTCGTAGTTGAGAAACATGGTGCTGAAGCTTTCGATATCCTGCAGCTTCTGCAGGCCCAGCAGCACCATCGCGGTCGCTACGGCAAACTCTGGCATGCGCGCCGTGAGCAGCGTGCCCTGGGTCGTCCAGCTCATCGCCAGGCCTATCAATAGCGCGATGGCAAAAATGGCCAGCACCGGGCGGTAGGTAGTCTCTTTGGCATTGGGAACGCTCATCCCTAGATGCTCACGCAGCTCTTCGTAGCCGCCGATACGCTCCCCATCGATATACACCTGCGGCGTGGTATCGACATCTTCTCGCGCCTTGAACGCGTCGATCTCCTCACGAGAGGTGAGGGTGTGGTCATCCACCGCGTAGCCTTTGCGTTTGAGCAGGTCGACGGTCTTCAAGCCGAACGGGCACATGTGCTCGGCGGTTTTCATCCGATACACCTGTGCGGTGTGGTGGGTCGTTGCTGCCATCATCAGTCTCCTTGTCGTCTTACGATCAACGTCCAACCTTTAGCGTAGAACCTGGTGCCGCCCATAGGTCAAATGAGAGGGAAAGACCGTTGTCTGGTCCTTGACCTGTGGGTAGCCCCAAGGTGGTAAGCTTTGCAAAAAACGGTGTCATAGGAGAGCGATATGAAACGACATGCCACTGCGCTGCTGGTATCCGGTGCTTTGATGTTCGGCGCTGCGACCGCCCACGCCGCGCTGCCGGATGAGGCGACGCTGTATAAAAACCCGCAATGCGGCTGCTGCGATGAGTACGCGCGTCATCTTGAAGCGCTGGGCGTAGACGTCACCATTATTGATGACGTCGAGCTGGGTGATATCAAACAGCAGGCGGGCGTGCCTTACGGCATGGGCTCTTGCCACACCATTGAGATAGGCAACTATTGGATTGAAGGACACGTGCCGATGGAAGCGGTTGAGGCACTGTTTGAACAGCAACCGGATGTCGATGGCATCGGCTTAGCCGGTATGCCAATTGGCACACCGGGCATGCCTGGGCCCCAAAGCGAGCCTTACAACGTTTACCTATTCAGCGATCAAGACGCCCAGCCGTTTATGACGCTGTAGGCGAAGAAGCGCCGTTGCGTCGCGCAAACTCTGCTGCGGGTGCTGGCTTGCCAAAATAGTAGCCTTGATACACATGGCATCCTAAGCGAACCAGCACCGTGCACTGGTCGGCAGTTTCCGTGCCTTCGGCAATCACGTCTAATCCCAGGCTCTCTGCTAGGGCGATAATGGTGGCGGCTGCCAGGTGGCTGTGGCGGGGTTTGTGCAGCGTTTCCTTAACGCCACCGGTATTCGCGTACGGGACTACCCGATGACGCTGGATCGGCTGATCGACCAGCTCCCCAAAGTGAGTTGAGCGCGTTAAAGCGTGAACGACCGCGCTGTTCGGCTGCCTAGAGTTTATCCGGCAGCGCATAGCTGGCGGTGACATGCACCACGGGGCGCGTGTCATCGCTGGCGGAGAAAATCTGTACTTCGCCCACCGCCAGGCGGCGGCCCAGCTTGATCAGCTTGGCGTAGGCAATAATGTCGTGGTCGCCGGAGGCTGCGCGTAAAAAGTGGCAGTTTAAATCGCTGGTCACGGCCATCGCTTCGGGGCCAATTTGGGCGAGTATCGCCACGTACAGCGCCACATCCGCAAAGCCCATCATGGTGGGGCCGGAAACGCGGGGGCCAGGGCGCAGGTGCTCATGGCCAATGCTTAGGCGCATGGTAGCGCACATCTCTCCAACGCTCTCTATCTTGCCCATTCGCTGGGGAAAGACCTCATCCAGAAAGTGCTCGATCTGCTCGACGGTCATGACGGTCATCGTTGTTGTTCTCCTTGACGTTAACGTAAGCCAGCATAAATAAAAAAACCCCAAGGCGCGAGCCTTGGGGCTTGGCAGGCCATTCAGCGGGTGCTTACTTGGCCTTGTGCACCTGGCGCCACTCGTGCAGCAGCGGTTCGGTGTAGCCAGAAGGCTGTTCACGGCCCTTGAAGATCAGGTCTGAGGCCGCTTTAAAGGCGGTAGAGCCTTCAAAGTCGGCGCTCATGGCGGTGTACGTCGGGTCGCCAGCGTTCTGCTCATCGACCACTTTCGCCATGCGCTTGAGGGTTTCCTCGACACGTGGCGCATCGACGATGCCATGGTGCAGCCAGTTGGCAATGTGCTGGCTGGAGATACGCAGCGTGGCGCGGTCTTCCATCAGGCCCACGTTGTGAATGTCCGGCACCTTCGAGCAGCCTACGCCGTGCTCTACCCAGCGCACCACGTAACCCAGAATGCCCTGGCAGTTGTTATCCAGCTCTTGCTGAATTTCGTCATCCGACCAGTTGGGGTTTTCCGCTACCGGCACGGTGAGCAGGTCGTCCAGGAAGTCCGGCTCGCCCTGGGCTTCCAGCTCGCGCTGAACGTCGTTCACGTTTACTTGGTGGTAGTGTAGCGCGTGCAGGGTCGCCGCTGTGGGGGAAGGGACCCACGCCGTGTTGGCACCGGCCTTCGGGTGGCCAATCTTCTGCTCCAGCATGCTGTGCATCAAATCGGGCATGGCCCACATGCCTTTACCAATCTGGGCGCGGCCGCGCAGGCCACAGGCCAAACCGACCTGCACGTTGTTTTTCTCGTAGGCAGTGATCCACGCGGCGCTCTTCATATCGCCTTTGCGAACCATCGGGCCTGCTTCCATGGCGGTGTGCATCTCATCGCCGGTACGATCCAGGAAGCCGGTGTTGATGAAGACTACGCGTGAGGTGGCTTCGGCAATACATGCCTTGAGGTTGACCGTGGTGCGACGCTCTTCGTCCATGATGCCCATTTTCAGGGTGTCACGGCTCATGCCGAGAATGTCTTCCACGCGGCCAAATAGCTCGTTAGCGAAGGCGACTTCTTTAGGGCCGTGCATCTTCGGCTTCACGATATACACCGAGCCTGCGCGGGAGTTGCGCGGCTGGTCGGCGTCTTTCTTCAGGTCGTGCAGGGCCAGCAGCGAAGTCACCACCGCGTCCAGAATGCCTTCCGGCAGCTCGTTGCCGTTTTCGTCCAGCACTGCAGGCGTGGTCATCAGGTGGCCCACGTTGCGCACGAACATCAGCGAACGGCCCGGCAGCGTGACGGTGTTGCCATCGGTGGTTTGCCAAGTGCGGTCGGCGTGCAGCTTACGGGTGAAGGTTTTGCCGCCTTTTTCGATGTTCTCTTCCAGGTCGCCCTTCATCAGGCCGAGCCAGTTGCTGTACACACCGACTTTATCTTCAGAATCCACCGCCGCAACGGAGTCTTCGCAATCCATGATGGCGGTCAGCGCGGCTTCAACCACGACGTCTTTGACGTGTGCCGGGTCGGTCTTGCCGATGGGGTGGCTGGCATCAATCTGGATTTCCAGGTGCAGGCCGTTGTTGGCCAGCAGAATCGACTCGGGGGCAGAAGCGTCGCCGTTGAAGCCGATCAGCTTGCCTGCATCTTGCAGGCCGGTTTCACGACCGCCCTCCAGGCTGACCACCAGGTGGCCATCGCGAATCACGTATTTCACTGCATCCCGGTGGGAACCGGTGGCCAGCGGGGCGGCACGGTCCAGCACGCCACGGGCGTAAGCGATGACTTTTTCGCCGCGCTTCGGGTTGAAGCTGGTGCCTTTTTCCGCGCCGTCTTCTTCAGAGATGGCGTCGGTGCCGTACAGCGCATCGTACAGGCTGCCCCAGCGGGCGTTGGCCGCGTTCAGGGCGTAGCGAGCGTTGCTTACCGGCACCACCAGCTGTGGGCCTGCTTGCGTGGCCACTTCGCGGTCGACGTTGGCCGTGGTGGCTTTCACGCTATTCGGCGCGTCTACCAAGTAACCCGCTTCTTTCAGGAAGCTGCGGTAGGCGGGCATGTCGCTGACCGGGCCGGGGTTTTCACGGTGCCAGGCGTCCAGCTTCTCTTGCAGCGTGTCGCGCTCTTCGAGCAGTTGGCGGTTTTTTGGGGTCAAATCGTGGAACAGGGCATCGACACCGGCCCAGAAGGCGCTTTCGTCGACGCCGGTGCCCGGCAGAGCCTGCTCGTTGATGAAACGGTCCAGGTCGGCTGCCACCTGTAAACGGTGGCGCGTGATACGCTCGCTCATGGGGATCTCCTGTGAAGGTGCCCGTGGATTGTTCTAGTGCCACGGTTCGGGTGAAAGGTGATTTATGGAAAATACTTCCACACCTGCGGTGGCATGTAAACAGGGTAGACCCGAAAGCGGTAAAATGCTCGACCAAATGATGAGAGTGGCCCCGCTGCCGCTGCGATCAAGCGCTGTTTCGCCAGCCCATGGATGTGTCGTGTTCACGGAGAGACGTTGATGCATAATTTCCAGCATTTGGAAGGCCTGTTTCGCCAGGCAGCAGGCGATTCGCCGCTCTCTCTCTTGAGGCCGGGCGAGGCCCTCACGGACGCCATGCACGACTACTTCTGCCATTACGGTTTGGCGGCCTTGCTGAGTGATACCCATGAGGTGCACGCTGGTTTCATCGATACCGGTCGGTTTGCGCTCTGGTGCCAGGTATGGAGCCCGCCCTCACCGGTGGGCACGGCGTTTGTGATTCACGGCTATTTCGACCACCTGGGGCTGTATCGCCATTTGCTGGGCTGCTTGCTGGCCAAGGGCTGGCGCGTGGTGCTGTGGGACTTGCCGGGCCATGGGCTTTCCAGCGGCCCCCGGGCCGAGATCGAAGACTTCGACGACTACCAGCACTGCCTGACTTACCTGCAAGAGGCGCTGCAGGTATATGGCATGGCGCCTACGCCGTGGCTGGGGGTCGGGCAGAGTACCGGCGCGGCCATTCTGGCCACGGATGCGTTGACGCGCCAAGACGAGGCAGGCTGGGCAGGCATCGTGCTGCTGGCACCCCTGGTACGGCCCTGGCGCTGGAGCCAATCCAGCTGGCTTCACTTGATTGCCAGCCCGTTCGTCAAGGAGCTACCGCGCAAGTATCGGCCCAACTCCACCGATGAGCAGTTCGCCGAATTCCTGCGTGACCAGGACCCGTTGCAGCCTGAGCGGCTGAGCGTGGCGTGGATTACCGCCATGCGCCGCTGGATGCCCCGGCTGCTGGCGCTGGAGCCCAGCCCGCTACCCACCTTGATTCTTCAAGGCGAGCAGGACCTCACGGTCGATTGGGAGTGGAATCTGGCCATTCTGGCGGAGAAGTTTCCCAACGCGGAGATTCACCGCCACCCGGAGGCGCGCCACCACTTGGTGAACGAAGCAGATCCTATCCGTGAAGTGCTGTTTGAAGCGCTGGATCGCTTTATCGAGAACGTGCATTAAGCTCCCTTCAATAGCCGATCCAACTGCCGGTAGCCGATGGCTTCGATAAAGTGCGGCTGAGAGGGCTTGGGTTCGCCCTGCAGATCGGCCAGCGTCAGCGCCACGCGCAGTACCCGGTGGTAGGCGCGGGCGGAGAGCTTGAGCTTTTCCAGTACGCCAGCGAGCCAGGCGCGCTCTTCATCGTTGAGGGCGCAGGCGGCTTCCAGCGCTTTACCGTTGAGCTGGCTGTTGAGCGCGCCCCGAGCCATTTGCCGCTCCCGAGCTGCCATCACCCGCTCGCGCACGGCGCTGGAGGGCTCGCCCTGGGTTTGTGCGGTGAGCTGCTCCGGTGGCAGCGCGGGTACTTCCACCTGCAGGTCGATGCGGTCCAGCAGCGGGCCAGAAAGCCGCGCCTGGTAGCGCTGAATCTGGCTGGCGCTGCACTGGCAGCGGCTTCGCGGGTCGCCCAGGTGCCCGCAGGGGCAGGGATTCATGGCGGCAACGAGCTGAAATTGAGCAGGGTAGCGGCGCTCATGGCTGGCGCGGGAGAGGTGAATTTCGCCTGTCTCCAGCGGCTGACGCAACACTTCCAGCACGTGGCGGGAGAACTCCGGCAGCTCGTCCAGAAACAGCACGCCGTGGTGTGCCAGCGAGATTTCCCCCGGCTTGGGCTTCGAGCCGCCCCCAACCAACGCAGCGGCGCTGGCACTGTGGTGGGGCTGGCGGAAGGGCCGCTGGCCCCAGTCGGCTTCCAGCGCCAAGCCGCATACCGAGCGCACCGCCGCCACCTCCAGGGCGTCGTCCTCGGAAAGCGGCGGCAGAATGCCGGGCAAGCGGCTGGCCAGCATGGTTTTGCCGGTGCCGGGTGGGCCTGCAAACAGCAAGTTGTGGCCCCCGGCGGCGGCCACTTCCAGCGCGCGGCGGGCCTGGTGCTGGCCGCGCACATCGGCCAGGTCGGCCATGGGCGTGGTCGATTTGGCCGATGCCGAGAGCTGGTGGGGTGGGATCTTTTCCTGGCCTAGCAGGTGGGCGACGACTTGCCAGAGAGAGTCGGCGGGCAGCACCGGTAGATCGCCCGCCAGGGCAGCTTCATCGGCGCAGGCGCGGGGCACGATCAACGCCTTGTTGGTACGGCGAGTGGCCAGGGCAAAGGGCAGCACGCCGGGTACCGCCCGCAGCTTGCCATCCAGGGCCAGCTCGCCTGCGCACTCCATGCCTTCCAGCGCATCCACCGGGATTTGGCCCGACGCCGCGAGAATGCCCAGCGCAATCGGCAAATCGAAACGGCCACCCTCTTTGGGCAGGTCCGCCGGGGCGAGGTTGAGGGTAATGCGCTTGGTGTTGGGGAAATCGAAGCCCGCGTTGATCAAGGCGCTGCGCACCCGCTCGCGGCTCTCCTTCACGGCGGTTTCCGGCAGGCCCACCAGTGTCAGGCCCGGCAAGCCATTTGCCAGATGTACTTCGACATGCACCGCCGGTGCTTCCAACCCCACGCCCGCCCGCGTGGCCACAATGGCTAGCGTCATCGCCTTTCCTCTGCAGTTATCACATTACTCCAATGTAGGATAAAGCTACATTAGCTTAAGTATTTAACCTAACGTAATTAAGAAGGCTTTGGTAGCGATTAAGCAACCGGTTCAAGTAGGGGAGACAGCTTGACGAAGTAATGCGGTTGCATTAACTTTGTATGCATTACTTTTGCATTGCTATCAGGCGGAGAGCGACAGTGAGCACGCTTATCGAAGACGACTCAACTCTGACGGATCGCTATCAAACGACTGTTCCGGCATCGATTCGCCGGGCGCTAAAGCTGAAGCGCCGAGACCGTATTCATTATACCGTTCGTCCTGATGGTGAAGTGGTGCTTTCCAAGGCGAGTGATGAGGCCAGGCACGACCCTGTGATGGTCAACTTCCTCAATTTTCTAGAGCGCGATCTTCTGGCGCATCCAGAAAATATTCGCCCGGTGACTGCCAGTAGCTTTTCCGAGGCTGAGCGGCTTACCGCAGGTATTGAGGTAGACCTCGAAGAGGCACTGGAAGAGGATGATGACGACGCATGAAACCTCTGGAGGTTAATGGATGGACGATTTATGCCCATCCGTTGTTCTTGGAACAAGTCGAAGCACTCACCTTGAAGGTGAGACATCTTCAATCGAAAGATCCTGCCGGTTATCGAAACAAGGCGGCCACCAAGCGCCTAGCAGCGATCATGAAGCTAGCCTTGAATGATATTCCGCAGGATCCATCAGGCACTCAATATCGCCAAGGGAGCACGCTTGGCACAGAGCACACTCATTGGCAACGAGCAAAGTTCTACCAGCAGTACCGGCTGTTCTTTCGCTATGATGCTGTGAGCAAGATCATTATTTATGCATGGGTCAATGATGACGCTACAAAACGCGCTTATGGCAGTAAGCATGATGCTTACTCTGTCTTTCAGAAAATGCTCAGCAGTGGCAACCCACCGATAGTTGGACAGCCTTACAGAAAGCCTCAATGAGCGAAGTGGAGCGAATCCATTTACTTTTAGCGGCAGATAACAACGATAAGTGACTGCTCCCCGCCCTAGCGGGCGAGGCTTCCCACTTCTCAGGCAGCAACCGGCGATGTGCCGGACTTACGCAAGCCTCCATGGGCAGAGACGGACAGCCCTTCCGCCTTCAACTTCACTATGCCTTGATGCTTGATATTCAGCGCGGCGTTGATGTCTCGGTCGTGGTGCGTGTGGCAGGAGGGGCACTCCCATGACCGGACACTCAACGGCATGGCGTCCACCTTGTGGTGGCAGATATGGCAGGTTTTGGAGCTAGCAAACCACGGGTCGATCTTGACCAGATGCTTGCCCTGCTCCTTGGCCTTGTAATCCAGCTTGGTCACCAAGGCATGCCAGGACGCATCGCCGATGTGCTTGGCGAGGCGGGCGTTCTTCATCATGTTGCGGACCTTCAGCGCCTCGACGATCACCGCTTGGTTGTCGTCAACGAGCTGTCGAGAGAGCTTGTGCTGGAAGTCGTTGCGGGCGTTGGCCAGCCGCTCGTGCGCCTTGGCCACCAGCAGCCGCGCCTTGGCGCGGCGCCGGCTGCCCTTCTGGCAGCGGGAGAGCGCCTGCTGCTTGCGCCGCAGGTTGGCGGCGGCCTGGCGAAGAAAGCGCGGGTTGGCGATCTTGCGGCCGCGAGAGTCAATGGCCAGATGCGACAGCCCCATATCGAGGCCCACGACCTTAGCGGCGTCAACGTCCTTCAGCGGTGCCGGGGCGACCTGCTCTGTTTCGTAGAGCAGCGAGGCGTAGTGTTTCCCGGTGACGGTGCGGGTCAGGGTGATGCTTTTCAGTCGACCTTCGACCTGTCGATGCATCCTGGCCTTGATCGGCCCGAGCTTGGGCACCTTGATCCAGTCGTCGCCGGCCTTGACGCCGACGCAGTGATAGCTGGACTGCTTGCCCCGCTTGCTCTTGAAGCGCGGATAGCCGGCTTTCTGCGCGGGGTCGAAGAAGCGCTGGAAGGCATGATCGAGGTTGAGGCACGCCTGCTGGAGGGCGATGGAATCAGCTTCTTTCAGCCAGCCATACTTGCGGGATTTCTTGGCCACGGGCAGCAGCTTCTTGATGTCGTGCTTGGCGCTCAGCGACTGGCCGTGACGCTTGTGGCGATGGGAAATGATGCGAAGGCCGGTGTTATAGACGAAGCGCACCGCGCCGAACTGGCGGTTCAGGAACTCCGCCTGCTCGGTCGTGGGGTAGAGTCGTACCTTCGTAGCCTTCAGCATGGTGCGCCATTGATGCATGGATATATGTACAGCTTATGCCGCCGGGCCCCATACCGCAAACCCAGCAGCGCTATCGCGCTGCCCGCTTGTATCCCCGCCCGAGTGGGCGAGGGTTTACGCGGATTTTTGCTAAATCATACTAGATCTTTTTGGGCAGATCCGCCGGGGCTTCCAACCCCACGCCCGCCCGCGTGGCCACAATCGCTAATTTCATGGTGCTCCCTAGCAACGTTTCTCAATCGGTTCATTCAGTTTAATGAGCCTGCTCGTTGGCTAAGCCTACTTTATTTCAAGCGTTGAGCGCTACTGAGCGGCCAGCGAGTAAAGCGTTAATGTGCCCCCTGGGCGTTCAATGCGCTGGTCAGTTCGCGGGCAAAGCGCTGGGCGGAGGGCAGGGCGCCAAAGCTCCAGACTGGCGGCAGGCGCAGCAGATGGCCATGTTGAACGCTCGGCAATTGCTGCCACAGGCCGCTCTTTTCCAACTGCGCTTCCACCCCTGCGGGGAGCGGGTCAACGATGACCAGGGTGGCGTCGGGGTAGCGTGCCAGCGCTTCGATACCGACCAAGGCGAAGCCCCAGGCGTTGGTGGGCTCATCCCAGGCGTTGGGCAGCGCCAGCTGTTCCAATACGGCGTTGTAGAGGCTGTTCTCGCCAAATACCCGCACATGCCGAGCATCCATGAACTGCACCATCAGCAATGGAGATGCGTTGCCGGGCGGGTAGCGCAGCTCGCGCATCAGCTGCTGGGCGTTCTCGATCAGCGCGTCGGCTTCTGCGTTGCGTCCGGTCAACTCGCCCAACTGGCGGGTGAGGGTCTGCATTTCCTGCCACGTATCGGTGCCTGGCGAGTAAAGGGCGAAAGTGCCCACCGGCGCGATGCGCTCCAACCGAGGAATCAGCCCGGTAAACATGGGCGAGAGCAGGGTTTGCTCAGGGGGCGATTGGGCCAACTGCTCGAAGTTGGGCTGGGTGCGTAGGCCAAGGTCGCTGACGTGCTCCGGGATACGCGGCTCGCCTACCCAATCGTGATATCCCGGCTGTTGCGCGATACCGCTGACCGGAGCGCCAATCGCCAGCAGCGTTTCGGCGATGGTCCAGTCGATGGTGGCCCACTGGGCGTGGCTGGCGGTGCTGAACAGCAGGGCTGCCGCGAGCAAGCAGCTGCGGGCCAGGGTCGGGAGTCGGGGGATGCAGCGCATGAAGTGGGCACCTGACAATAAGCGCTTTATTTAAACGATTCTGTTTATCAATTGCAAATGGAAACAGCGGAGGTCGCACAAGTCGTCAGCGCGAGACGCCCCAGGGGCGTAACTGCTCCAACATGGTGCATGAGGTGGCTTTCGCCATGCCTTCGCGGGTTTGATGCGTCACAAAGTGAGCCGTAAGGGGTCAGGCGGATAAGCGCGCTGGGTGCCTATCCAAGGCCACCCAGCGTTGCCTCAGCTTGGGTTGCCGGGGGTGGGCTTGCCTTGCTCGGCAGGCTCTGCGGGGGCTGGTGGTACTTCGGCTTCCATGGGCGTGGCCTGTGCGGCGCTGGCTGCTTCCACCGAGGCTTCCAGGCTGGCTACCTGACGCTCCAGCGCCTCGACGCGCGCGCGCGTGCGCTGCAGTACATCCATCAAGATATCAAAGTCTTCCCGTGATACCAGCTCCAGGCGGTCGAAGGCTCCCCGCACCACTTGCTGCACGCCTTTCTGAATGTCTTCCGGGGCCTGGGAAGCGTTCTGTAAACGGTCGCCTATCTGCTGGGCTAAACGGCTGATGCGATCCTGGGGCGTCATGGCTCTCTCCTTAAACGGTGGCGCATAAATGTGGATAGCTTACCTGTAAGGATACGCAACCCTTTGGCAATCCGCATGCCCCGCGTGCGTTTTCTCCTTCAATGCGCTCGTGCGTCAAAAAGAAGCATTGAGCTTTTGGTGATGTACTTTTTTAGTGCAGTGACGGGTGAAAGGAGGTGGGTAGTCGCTCTGCTGATGCCCGTGAAACGTGTTTTTTTAATGTTTAAGGGCATGAATTTAAATAAGAAAAAAACCAATGGCACGGTATGAGCATTAGTAGGGCAAGCACTAAATTCGGGCGGCCACGCCGCTCTCCACCGAGTGGGACTGAACCAGCAGGGGAGATCCGGGATGAAACTCATCACCGCTATCATCAAGCCTTTCAAGCTTGACGACGTTCGTGAAGCACTCGCCGACAACGGCGTGCAGGGGATTACGGTTACTGAGGTCAAGGGATTTGGTCGCCAGAAAGGCCACACCGAGCTGTATCGCGGTGCCGAGTACGTAGTGGACTTTCTGCCCAAGGTGAAAGTGGAAGTGGCCGTGGACGATGCGCGTCTGGAGAGCGTGCTGGATGCCATCTGCAGCGCTGCCAACAGCGGCAAGATCGGTGACGGCAAAGTGTTCGTGACGCCGCTGGAAGATGTCATTCGTATTCGTACCGGAGAGCGCGGCGCCGACGCGGTATAGGCCTGCCCACACAACGACGACCCACTACGTATAACTTCTCTTGGATCACGGGGAACACCTGATGAACGAGCTTACAGAATTGAGCTATGCGCTCGATACGTTTTACTTCCTGATTTGCGGCGTACTGGTCATGTGGATGGCCGCCGGCTTCTCGATGCTCGAGGCCGGTATGGTACGTTCCAAGAACACCGCTGAAATTCTGACCAAGAACATTGCGCTGTTTGCCATTGCCTGCACCATGTACCTGCTGGTGGGCTACTACATCATGTACTCCAGCGGCGAAGGCGGTTTCCTGCCTAGCCTCGGGTTCCTGATCGGTACCGAGAACAGCGTCGATGCGGTGCTGGCCGGTGGTGAGGATGCGCCTTACTACTCCATGCGTTCGGACTTCTTCTTCCAGGTCGTGTTCGTCGCAACGGCGATGTCGATCGTGTCGGGTGCCGTGGCCGAGCGTATGAAGCTGTGGGCCTTCCTGGCCTTCGCGGTGGTCATGACCGCCTTCATCTACCCGGTGTCTGGCTACTGGACCTGGGGCGGTGGCTGGCTGGATGGCGTGGGCTACTCTGACTATGCGGGCTCGGGTATCGTCCACATGGCGGGTGCAGCAGCAGCGTTGGCGGGTGTGCTGGTACTGGGCCCCCGTAAGGGCAAGTATGGCAAGGACGGTTCTATCCACGCGATTCCGGGCGCCAACATGCCGCTGGCCACGCTGGGTACCTTCATCCTGTGGATGGGCTGGTTCGGTTTCAACGGTGGTTCCGAGCTGAAACTGTCGGATGCCGTGTCGGCCAACAACGTTGCTCAAGTGTTCGTGAATACCAATGCGGCGGCCGCGGGTGGCGTGATTGCAGCCCTGGTGCTGGCCAAACTGTGGTTCCGCAAGGCGGACCTGACCATGGCGCTGAACGGTGCGCTGGCAGGCCTGGTCGCCATTACCGCCGACCCGCTGTCGCCTTCTGCGCTGGGTGCCGCCTTGATTGGTGCCATCGGTGGCCTGATCGTGGTCGCTGCCATCGTCACGCTGGACAAGCTGAAGCTGGATGACCCTGTGGGTGCTATCTCGGTTCACGGTGTCGTGGGTATCTGGGGTGTGCTGGCCGTGCCGCTGAACAATGGCGATGCGTCCTTCGGTGCACAGCTGATCGGTATCGTGGGCATCTTCGGCTGGGTGTTCCTGGCGAGCCTGGTGGTATGGCTGGTGCTGAAAGCGGTCATGGGTATCCGTGTCAGCGAAGAAGAAGAGTACGAAGGCGTCGATATCGCAGAGTGTGGCCTGGAAGCCTACCCCGAGTTTGGCGTCAAGAAATAAGCGCCGTGCCATAGCAAGCGGCACTGCTACTCAAGGCCTCCCTCGTGGGAGGCCTTTTGCCGTAGGGAACGGGTCAGGCTTGCCCGCATGTACGTGCCAGGCACAAGGGCTTTTTATTCTCTGGGCTGGCGGGTGTATGCTAGGTGCAATGGGCGTGAGGGACATCGACATCGCGCCGCCGTGTTTCCGGTCAAGACAACCGTTGCATAACCAGAGGATGTGGTCATGAAATTAATCTCAGCCATTATCAAGCCGTTCAAGCTTGATGACGTACGCGAGTCGCTTTCCGATATCGGCGTGCAGGGTATTACGGTGACGGAAGTGAAAGGCTTTGGTCGCCAGAAAGGCCACACAGAGCTGTATCGTGGGGCGGAATACGTGGTGGATTTCCTGCCCAAGGTGAAGCTGGAAGTGGCCGTGGACGACGATATGGCCGAGCAGGTCATCGATGCGATCACCCAAGTGGCCAATACGGGCAAGATCGGCGATGGCAAAATCTTCGTGATGCCGTTGGAGCAGGTCATTCGTATCCGTACCGGCGAAACCGGCAAAGACGCTGTCTAACCACGGTGAATGGTAAGGCGTGAACAGTGAGTCGCGCTGAATCGACAAAGCCCCTGTGGATAATATCCACAGGGGCTTAATGCATAAGGCGACGATGACACGGGCTACGATTTTCTATTCACCTTTCACCCTTCGAACGAGGCTTACTTCTCTACGAAGGCGCGTTCGATGACGTAGTCGCCTGGTTCGCCCATGCGCGGGGAGATGTTCAGCCCCAGTTCATCCAGCAGCGCGCTGGTGTCGTCCAGCATGGCGGGGCTACCGCAGATCATGGCGCGGTCCTGGCGCGGGTCGATGGGCGGCAGGCCAGTGTCGGCAAACAGCTTGCCGCTGCGAATGTGGTTGGTCAGGCGGCCCATGGTGTGGAACTCTTCACGGGTGACCGTGGGGTAGTACACCAGCTTTTCGGCGACTTCTTCACCCAGGTACTCATGGGCGGGCAGCTCCTTGGTGATGAAGTCGGCGTAGGCCAGCTCGGAGACTTCACGCACGCCGTGAATGAGCACGACCTTCTCGAAACGCTCGTAGACTTCCGGGTCCTGGATCAGGCTCATGAACGGCGCCAGGCCCGTGCCGGTGGAGAGCATGTAGAGATTGCGTCCGGGCAGCAGGTCGTCGCATACCAGCGTACCGGTCGGCTTGCGGCTGACCATGATCTGGTCGCCCACCTTCAGGTGCTGTAGGCGCGAGGTGAGCGGGCCATCGGGCACTTTGATGCTGAAGAATTCCAGGTGGTCTTCGTAGTTGGGGCTGGCGATGGAGTACGCGCGCATCAGCGGCTTGCCGTCCACTTCGAGACCGATCATGACGAATTGGCCGTTTTTGAAGCGCAGGCTGCGCTCGCGGGTGGTGCGGAAGCTGAACAGGGTATCGTTCCAGTGGTGAACGCTTAGCACTTCTTCCAGGGCAAACTTGCTCATGCTCACTCCTCCAGAGGCGGCGCGGTCTAAGCCTTGCTCGCCATATTCCAAAAAAGAATAAAAAATAGCTCTATAGGTTGCTCTCAATTCTAAATAAGGGTGGTATATCTGTTAAGCAAATTATCTTGATAACGCTTATCTTTAAAATCGATATAGCCCTTCGCCGATCACTCGACAGATAGGTTTTGGTCATGCACTACACCCTGCGTCAGCTAGAAGTCTTCGTAGCCGTTGCTCAGCACGAGAGCGTTTCTCACGCGGCGCGCGCGCTGGCCATGTCGCAATCGGCCACCAGCACAGCGCTGGCGGAGCTGGAGCGCCAGTTCGATTGCCAGCTGCTCGACCGCATTGGTAAGCGGCTAAAGCTCAACGCGCTCGGCTTCCAGCTACTGCCCAAGGCGGTGGCCCTGCTGGACCGCGCCGAGGAGGTCGAAGAGCTGCTGCGGGGCCAACAGGGTGTAGGGGCGTTAGACGTCGGCGCGACGCTCACCATTGGTAACTATCTCGCCACGCTGCTGATCAGCGATTTCATGCAGCGCTACCCTGGCAGCCGTGTGCGTCTGGCGGTGCGCAATACACGGCATATTATCGAGGGGGTGCGCCAGCATTCGCTGGACCTGGGGCTGATCGAAGGGCAGTGCGATGACGATATGATCATCAGCCAGCCCTGGGTCGAGGATGAGCTGTGCGTGTTCTGCTCGCCTCGCCACCCGTTGGCAGGGCGAGAGCATCTGGAGCTGGATCAGCTGCTGCGGGAAGATTGGATCATGCGCGAGGAGGGCTCCGGTACGCGTATGACGCTGGAGCATGCCGCCCGCCACCGTCGCAGCCGCTTCAATACGCTATTGGAGCTGGAACATACCGAGGGCATTAAACGCGCGGTGGAGTCGGGCCTTGGCATTGGCTGCGTTTCACGGCTGGCGCTGCGCGATGCCTTCCGGCGGGGTAGCCTGGTGCCACTGCCCACGCCGGAGTTGGATCTAAAGCGCCAGTTCACCTTTATCTGGCATCGCCACAAGTACCTGACCACCGGCGTGCGGGAGTTTTTAAGGCTCTGCCGCGAAATGACCGCCGGGGCCAAGCGCAGTGACGATATCCCGCTGCCACCGATTCCCTAGCGGTTACACCTTGGCCTTTTCAGGGCTTGGCAGCGCCTGAGCCAGGTGCTGCGACGCCTCTAGCGTAAAGCCACCCACTAGCGCGGCCAGCCTGTCCGCTTGGTCTTTAAGCTGCTCGGCCGCGGTGGTGGACTCTTGCACCAGGGCGGCGTTTTGCTGGGTCATCTGATCCAGGTCGGTCACCGCGATGCTGACTTGGTTGATCCCGTCGTTCTGCTCACCGGCTGCCGTACTGATATCGCCCAGCATTTGGGTGACGCGCGTCACGCTATCGGCCAGCTCGTGCATGGCGGCTTCGGCGTCGCGTACCATTTGCGTGCCGCTTTCGACCTTATCGGCAGACGCATCGATGCGCTGGCGAATGTCCTTGGCGGCGTCGCTGCGGCGCGAGGCGAGCTTGCGCACTTCATCGGCCACCACGGCAAAGCCGCGCCCGTGTTCGCCAGCCCGCGCTGCTTCTACTGAGGCGTTGAGTGCCAGCAGATTGGTTTGGAAGGCAATGCTGTTCATCAGCAAGAGGCGAAAGAGCGTATCGAGTGCCATCCTTGAACCAGTAGAACAAAGATTCATGGTTAACGCATGACATGGCCGCCACCGCGAGCGCTGCGGCGGC
Source organism: Halomonas sp. KM007 (assembly GCF_050709225.1). NCBI lineage: Bacteria > Pseudomonadati > Pseudomonadota > Gammaproteobacteria > Oceanospirillales > Halomonadaceae > Halomonas > Halomonas sp. KM007. Next base: position 2,013,445 of record NZ_CP136131.1, read on the forward strand.
CATGGAGGAGTGGCAGACGAGACGTTTAGAAGGTCTCTGACGTGCGCGGTAAGCGATCCTGCGGCGCTTGCAGCGCGGGTGATGCCGCGTTAGAGAGTTTGAAACTGCTGATCGTGCCGGTCAGGCGATCCGCCTGCTCTTTCAACTGCTCGGCGGCGGTGGTGGACTCTTCCACCATGGCGGCGTTTTCCTGGGTCATCCGGTCAAGCTCGGCCACGGCGATGTTGACCTGTTTGATGCCATCGCTTTGCTCGCTGGTTGCAGCGTTGATCTCTTCCAGTACGTCGGTTACGCGGGTGATGTGGTCCACGATATCCTTCATCGTGCTACCCGCATTGCGTACCAACGAGGTGCCGTTATTCACCTTGGCTTGCGAGTCTTCGATCAGTTTCTGGATATCGTTGGCCGCGTCGCTGCTGCGGCCCGCCAGTTTGCGCACTTCCTCTGCCACGACGGCAAAGCCACGGCCGTGTTCACCTGCGCGGGCAGCCTCGACCGAGGCGTTCAGTGCCAGCAGATTGGTTTGAAAAGCGATGCTGTTCATCAACGTGACAATATCGCCAATCTTGTTAGAGGCGTCGGAAATATCTTCCATGGTGGTGACCACGTTCGACACCACCTGACCACCCTCTTTCGCGACTTCGGTGGCCGCGTGGGAGAGCTTGTTGGCTTCCTGTGCTGAGGCCGCCGTGTGCTGCACGGTGCTGGTGATTTGCTCTACCGATGCGGAGGTTTGCTGCAGGCTAGACGCCGCGTTGTCGGTACGGCGGGAGAGGTCTTGGCCGCCCATGGCAATCTCGTTAGCGGCGTGGTGCACCGATTCGCTGCTGGTGCGCACATCGATTAAGACGTGCTCCATTTTGTTAACAAAGCGGTTAAAGGCGCTAGCGATTTGAGTGACTTCGTCGTTGCCTTCTTCTGGCAGACGCTGGGTGAGGTCGCCCTCGCCGGAGGCGATATTATCCATCGCGTTGCGCACCCCCAGCAGGCGGCGCAACAATAGCGACAGCAGCAGCCCAAATACCACAGCGGTAATGGCTGCAACGATCAATAGGGTAACAATAGATGTAGTGGCAATGGCGCGTAGTCCTGCGGTGGCCTCCGCTTCATCCAGTGCTACGACAAGCTGCCAGTCGCTATTGCCGCCTACAGCACTGCCCATTAGCAGTTTATCGCTGCCTTGCAGAGCTAGCGGCTGTGGGGAGTCTGCCTGCACGATGCGAGTGAGGTCCGAAGGCGTGAGCGCATCGCTTAATACACTTGAAGGCTCCAGCGTCAGCGACTCATCCGGATGGGCAACCAGCGTGCCATCGTTGGTGGTTAGAAAGCCAAAGCTAGACGGTGTGGGGGAAATGCTGGCAACAATATCGATAACGTCAGCAATCGTAATATCGGCCCCAACCACAGCGGCTAGTTCGCCGTTTTGATAGAAGGGGCGAGCGAAGGTAATGATCAGGCCGCCCGTTTGAGCATCGACATACGGGGCGGTGATGATAGTGTCTTGCGCGTTCACCGCGCCTTGATACCAGGGACGCTGGCGTGGGTCATAATCGCTAGGGGGTTGCCAGCCGTCTGAGAAAATTCCCTCTGATGTGGACGGGTAAGCAATGTAAGCGGTCATAAAGTCGCCAGAATCGGCTAATTGTCGCAAGGCTTGTAGCGGCTCTTCGCTACCTGCAGTGTGTTCCATGCTGGCTAACATCGTGTAGCGCGCATTGAACCACTCATCGATGGCCTGTGTGTTTCCATTCACAACAGCGCTTAGGTTGCGATTAACCTGCTCACTATTGTGATGCTTTACAGTCGTGTAACTAGCAATGCCATTCACCGTTAAAGCCAACACAATAGCGATAAGGGCCGCTAGCAAGATACGTAAACGTAGGGAAGAAAACATAGTCGCTCTCGGGATCATCAGGGTTCATGATGGGTATCGGCGAGAGCGACTACGCCTTTAGTAAAAAGCAGGAAAAAAAGTTAGTAAGCGCTAACTGTAGTGTTAACGAAGATCGCTGACCGCGTTCTGAATATCAGCCATGGACGCTTTGCTGAGGTCTTTCGAGAGCGTGTGGGTGACCAGCTTCTGCGTGGGGTTATCGAGCTTCTCTTTGAGCAGCCCCAAGAACTTGGGAGGCGCGACCATGATCAGCTTGTCCATGCTGTTGTCCACCCGCGCAGTGTAGAGTCGCTGGGCGACTTCTTTGGCAAACAGCTCGTTTTCATGTTGGGAGGCCGCGCCTTCCTCGCCGGATGAGCGCGATGACGTTGACGTAGACTCATGAACATCGGCACCGCGGCGGTCCGTGATCAAGTCGCCTTCATGCAGCCTGCCTGCAGCGTGTACCAAGCTCTCCTGCTCGGCGAGGTGAAGTGCATCACGGGTGAAGATACGTGCCCGAGCGGCGTCGGCTACCACGATATAGGTGGTCATTGTCATACGTCCTCCATGTCATTGATTACCCTTTAACCATGGCAACCGTTCCGTGTTTGGTCAAACACGGTTTTCATAGAGAAAAGAGCATGGATATAGACGACTCACGTCATCATTGGCGAAACCGCTATCTGCTGATGCGCCACGGCCATAGCCAGGCTAACGCACAAGGCACCATCATCAGCTCCCCCGAGCGAGGGCTGTTGGCGTATGGGCTGTCGCCGCAGGGCGAGCAGCAGCTGGCAGATACCGTCGCACGGTGGCACTGGCCGGTACCCACACAGGTCGTGCATTCGGACTTTTTACGCACCACGCACACCGCCGCCCGAGTGGCCGCCGCGTTTGGGTTGGAGATGCAAAAAGAGGAGCGCTTGAGGGAGCGCCACTTTGGTGAATTGGAGGGCAAGGCGGATAGCCACTACCCGGAGGTGTGGGCCTTCGATGCCCAGAACGCCGACCACACCCAGTGGCAGGTGGAGCCGGTCAAGCGTGTCGCGGCGCGCATGGTCGCTGCGCTGGAAGCGTTGGAGCAACGCTTTGAGGGTGAAACGGTACTGGTGGTGAGCCACGGTGACCCGTTACAAATTCTGCTCACGGCGCTGGCAGGTAAGCCATTGACCCAGCACCGTGAGCAGCCTGCGCTACTGCCTGCCAGCATTACGCTCGTGGGTGGTTAAGCGCCCGCTTTGGGAGAAATCCAGGCGATCATATCTACCTCCACATCCGCACTGCCCGCAAGCCCGGTCACGCCGATGCAGGTGCGGGTGGGCAGCGTTAATGCCCCAGAATCTGGCTCAAGAAGAGCTGGGTGCGCTCGGACTGCGGGTTATTGAAGAACGGCTCAGGCGCGTTCTCTTCAATGATTTGCCCTTGGTCCATAAAGATCACGCGGTCGGCCACGGTTTTGGCAAAGCCCATCTCGTGGGTGACACAGAGCATGGTCATGCCCTCTTCGGCCAGTTCGATCATGACGTCCAGTACTTCCTTGATCATTTCCGGGTCAAGGGCCGAGGTGGGCTCATCGAACAGCATGACGTCCGGGTGCATGCACAGCGAGCGGGCAATGGCGACCCGCTGCTGCTGACCACCGGAAAGCTGGCCGGGATATTTCTTCGCCTGTTCGGCGATGCGTACCCGCTGCAGGTAGCGCATGGCCTGCTCTTCGGCTTCTTTGCGCGGCTTTTTCTGTACCCACATAGGGGCGATACAGCAGTTCTCCAGCACCGTGAGGTGAGGGAACAGGTTGAAGTGCTGGAACACCATGCCGACGCTACGGCGAACTTGCTCGATGCGCTTGACGTCTTGGGTGAGCGGTACGCCGCCTACCACAATCTCGCCTTTCTGATGCTCTTCCAGGTGGTTGATGCAGCGGATCATGGTGGATTTGCCCGAGCCAGAAGGCCCGCAAATGACGATCCGCTCGCCGCGTTTCACTTCCAAGTAGATATCGCGAAGTACGTGGAAATCGCCGTACCACTTGTTGACGCCGCGCATTTCGACCATCAGATCCGAAGTACCGGTGCCAGGGTTATGGGAAGCTGCTTGTGTCATGTCACTATCCTGCTAAAAAATCGTTGATAAAAGCGGCGTTAACGCCTGTGGCCGGTATGCAGCTTGCGTTCTAGGTACTGACTGTAGCGCGACATGCTGAAACAGAAGATCCAGAACATGAAGGCGGCAAACACGTAACCTTCCAACGAGAAGCCTAACCAGCGCGAGTCGGCCAGTGCCGCTTGCACGATCCCCAAAAGGTCAAAGAGCCCGATAATCATGACCAGGGTGGTGTCTTTAAACAGTGAGATAAACGTATTCACGATGCCTGGAATCATCATCTTCAACGCCTGGGGAAGGATGATCAGCCCCATGCGTTTCCAGTAGGTCATGCCGAGAGCCGCTGCCGCCTCTTCCTGGCCTTTAGGGATGGCCTGTAAGCCGCCACGAATGACCTCGGCCATATAGGCGCTCTGGAACAGCGTTAAGCCGATCAGGGCACGCACTAGGCGGTCAACGCTCATATCGGAGGGCAGGAACAGCGGCAGCATGACCGAGGCCATAAACAGCACGGTGATCAGCGGCACACCGCGCCAGAACTCGATAAACACCACGCAAAAGCTTTTGACGATCGGCATGTTAGAGCGCCGACCCAGGGCCAGCACAATACCGATCGGCAGCGCGCCCACCATGCCCACTGTGGCTAACAGTAGCGTCAGCATCAGGCCACCCCAGCGGTGAGTAGGCACTTGGGGAAGGTCAAAGTAGCCGCCGTAAAGCAGTACGAACGAAATAATGGGGAATGCCACCAGCGCAAAGATGGCCACCCAGCGCTTGAAAGGCAGCTTGGGAATCGCCAGCCAGCCAATCAGCGAAAAGAACATAGCGAACACGATATTGGCGCGCCAGGTCTCCTCGCTGGGGTAAAGGCCGTAAATAAACTGGGATAAACGTGCGTTGATAAATACCCAGCAGGCGCCTTCGCGAGAGCAGTCGTCGCGGGTAGTGCCTACCCAGTCGGCGTTGATAAACGCCCACTGCACGGTCGGTACCACGAGCAGGTAGAGAATATAGAGGCCGACTAAGGTGAAAATAGTATTAATCGGGCCGTTAAACAGGTTGGTGCGCAGCCAAGCAGCAGCCCCAACAGAGCTACTAGGCGCTGGTCGCTGCTCAATCACGGTTTGGTTATGAATCATGTATGGCTCCTCGCCTCAGCCTAGCGTTCAACCAGCGCCACGCGGGCGTTGAACCAGTTCATGAACATCGACACCAGCAGGCTGATCGTCAGATACACCGCCATAGTCATCGCAATGACCTCGATGGCTTGGCCTGTCTGGTTCAGCGTGGTGCCCGCAAACACCGACACGAGGTCCGGATAGCCAATGGCGGTGGCCAGCGACGAGTTCTTGATCAGGTTGAGGTACTGGCTGGTCAGCGGGGGAATAATGACCCGCAACGCTTGAGGAATGATGACGAGGCGCAGCACCAGGTTGCGCGGCAGACTCAGGGCCTGTGCCGCTTCGGTTTGGCCATGAGAAATGGCCTGTATGCCTGAGCGCACGATCTCGGCGATGAACGAGGCGGTGTAGATCGATAGTGCAAACCATAGCGCCAGGAACTCGGGAATCACCGTAATACCGCCGCGGAAGTTAAAGCCACGCAGTTCGGGCATTTCCCAAGTGACGGGCACGCCAGTCACCAACATAACCAACAGCGGCAAGCCAAAAATCAGCGCCAAGGAGATCCAGTAGGCAGGAATTCGCTGCCCCGTGCCTTCCTGGCGGCGCTTCGCCCAAATCACCAGCGCAATGCTGGCCACAATGGCGATCACAAAGGTCACGGGAATCAGCCCAAAGCCCGATTCGAATAGCGGCTCAGGTAGATAAAGCCCGCGTACGTTAAGAAACACGGCCTCGCCGAACGCAAGGCTTTCTCGAGCGCTGGGGAGCGCCCGCAGCACGGCAAAGTACCAAAAGAAAATCTGCAGCAGCAGCGGAATGTTACGAAAGGTTTCGATATACGCGGCGGCTAGCTTGGCGATCAGCCAGTTGGGCGATAGACGAGCGATACCGACGATAAAGCCAATGATGGTGGCGGCAATAACGCCCAACCCACCCACCAGCAGCGTATTCAGCAGGCCCACGAAGAAGGTGCGGCCATAGGTGCTTTGGGAAGAGTAGTCGATCAGACTCTGAACGATCCCGAAGCCTGCGGTGTTGTTAAGAAAACCGAACCCGGTAGTGATCCCGCGAGAGGAAAGGTTGTCTTGAACATTACCGACGATATAGAACAGAAACGCAATAACGGCAGCAATGAGTAAAAACTGAAAGATCAGCGCACGCTTTGCGCGGTCTCGCCAGAACGGAGGCTTTTGGCCAACGGGGCGAGCGTTAGGTCTTACGGACATGGATGGCGTCTCCGCTACACGGAAGGTCAATCAAATGGCCCGCCGATACCCTTGAGTGTTGATGGCAAGGGCCGGCGGGCCGGGGTCAAGCGAGACGCTTAGCGAATCGGCGGTGCGTACTGGAAGCCACCCTGGTTCCACAGAGCGTTGACGCCCCGTTCGATTTCCAACGGTGAACCCATACCTACGTTGCGCTCAAAGCTTTCACCGTAGTTACCTACTTGGCTCAGGATGTTGTAAGCCCAGTCGGCTTCAAGACCCATGCCTTCACCATAGTTGCCGTCCTGACCCAGCAGGCGAGCTACGTCCGGGTTCTCAGAGCTGAGCATCTCTTCAGCGTTCTCGCTGGTCACGCCGTACTCTTCACCGTTGATCATGGCGAACAGCGACCACTTGACGATGTTGAACCACAGGTCGTCACCCTGACGTACCACGGGGCCCAGCGGCTCCTTGGAGATGACGTCGGGCAGAATCATTGCAGAAGCGGGGTCGTCCAGTTGGATGCGCAGTGCGGCCAGCTGAGAGGTGTCAGAGGTTAGTACGTCACAGCGGCCCGCCTGGAAGCCGCCTACCGTTTGCTCAGAGGTATCGAAAACGATGGGGTCGAACTCCATGCCGTTGGCACGGAAGTAGTCCGCCAGGTTCAGCTCGGTAGTGGTGCCTGATTGAATACAAATCGCCGCGCCATCCAGCTCCGAAGCACTGGAAATACCCAGGTCACGAGACACCAAGAAGCCTTGGCCGTCGTAGAAGGTCACCCCGGTGAAGTTTAGGCCTAGCGTGGTGTCACGGGTGGTCGTCCAGGTGGTGTTACGAGAAAGGACATCCACTTCGCCGGACTGCAGCGCGGTGAAACGCTCAACGGCGTTCAGGGAAATGTAGTTAACGGCGTCCGCATCGCCCAGTACGGCGGCGGCCACGGCACGGCATACGTCAACATCGAGACCTTGCCATTCGCCGCTATCGTCCGGCGCGGAAAAACCTGGCAAGCCATCACTAACGCCACACTGTACGGCACCGCGAGAGCGCGTTTCTTCTAATGTGTTCGCTTGCGCGGTAGCGATACCGGCCAGCGTAATTGCACCCGCAGAGGCAAGCAGTACCAGGTGTTTTTTGTTAACCATGTGTGTTCCCCTTCCTCGATTTAGTGTCGTTATGCATGTCGATGCATGCCTAAAAGCTAGCAAGGAAGGTGCCAAAAAAGATATGTCGGCAAATTCAGCGGTTTTCAACGTAAAATCAGCGAATTTAACGAAAGTATTGGTGCAAAAAAGTGCTCCAGCGGCTACGCGATGCTCCGCTTTGGTGCGTAGCCGTTGGTGTGGGCAGGTGGCCGCAGGCTCGTCGGTCAGCGAATCGGCGGGGCGTATTGAATACCGCCGTCTTTCCAGAGCGCGTTTAAGCCTCGTGCAATCTTAAAATCAGAGCCTGTGCCCACGTTACGGTCATAAATGTCCGCGTAATTACCTACCTGCTTGACGACCTGGTAGGCCCAGTCGGCGCTGATGCCCATGGGGCTGCCGAAATCGCCATCCTGGCCCAGCAGGCGCTGTACGTCAGGGTTGTCGCTGTCGAGCTGCTCGTCCACGTTCGCCTGGGTGACTTCCAGCTCTTCGGCATTGAGCATGGCAAACAGCGTCCATTTGACGATATTGAACCACTGGTCGTCGCCCTGGCGCACGGCCGGGCCCAGCGGCTCCTTGGAGATGATCTCGGGCAGCACCACGGCCATGTCGGGGTCGGCCAGCTGCATCCGCTGGGCATAGAGCTGCGAGGCATCGGAGCTCAGCACGTCGCAGCGGCCTGCTTCGAACCCGGCAATCGACTGCTCGGGAGAGTCGAAGACCACGGCATCGTAGGTCATGCCGTGGATTCTGAAGTAGTCGGACAGGTTCAGTTCGCTGGTGGTGCCTGACTGAGTGCAAACAGCCGCCCCATCCAGTTCTTTTGCGCTCTGTACGCCGAGGTCGCTGGCCACCATAAACGCCTGGCCGTCGTAGTAGCTGACGCCAGTGAAGTTCATCCCGAGGGTGGTGTCGCGGCTGGAGGTCCAGGTGGTGGTGCGGGAGAGCACGTCCACTTCGCCAGACTGCAGTGCGGCAAAACGCTCCACCGAGTCTAACGGTACGAAATTGACTTTGCTGGCATCACCTAGCGCGGCAGCGGCAATGGCGCGGCACACATCGGTGTCCAGGCCGCGGTATTGGTCGTTATCGTCCAGCGATGAGAAGCCGGGCTGGGCGGCGTTAACGCCGCAGCGCACGCTGTCGCGCTCTTGAATGGCCTCAAGGGTATCGGCCATGGCCGTGGCAGGTACCCAGAGAGCGGGTGCTAATAGAGTGATTCCCAATCCTAACCAACGCGTTGTAGTCATTTATTATTCCTTAACGTCGAGCGCAGCAACTCCTACGCAATCGGGATAGGGGGGAACCCATAGGTTCCGCCCCTCCCACACCACCCGGCATGCGGGTCCGCACCGGGCGGTTCGAGAAGTTGAGGTTTCACGAGAGTCTCGGCACTCCCAACCGATCGAAGTAGGCAATGGTCAGCACATTATGGATGGCAGAGCGACTGTTATGCCACCAGCGACGACTCAGCGCCGCCACGGATTCCGCAACCCAGGAACTCGCGCCTAAGCGGGTCAGCTCCCGGTAGATCGTCTTGCCCCGTCGCCAGTGCCGGAGGTGGAGCATTCTCAGGCGGCGACGTATCCACTCATCCAGTGATCGCCAGATGCGTGGCGTTTGTGCCAGCCTGAAGTACCCTTTCCAGCCGAGCAGGTAACTGCGGAGCTTCTCCACCACCTGTGCCATGCTGCGACCACCTGCCCCCCGGGTCAGTTGCCTGATCCGGAGCTTGAACGCCTGTAACGCCTTGGCGGATACCGCCCGTCGAACGTCTCCACCCCTCCCTTGCCACAGGGCGTAGCCGAGGAACTGGCGACCGAACACGCTGGCGACTGCACTTTTGGATTCGTTGATCACCAAGCGCAGTTTGTTGTAACACCGGCGTAGCAGGCGCATCACCCGTTCTCCCGCCTTCTCACTGCGAACGTAAACGTTGCAGTCATCAGCGTAACGGGCGAAGCAGTGCCCCCGACGTTCCAGCTCTTTATCCACCTCGTCCAGCAGAACGTTGGCCAGCAACGGCGAGAGCGGCCCGCCTTGCGGCGTGCCCTCATGCCGATCCATGACCACGCCACCATCCATGATGCCCGCGTTGAGATACGCACGCACCAGCCGGATGACTCCGGGGTCGTTTATGCGTTTCTTCAGGCGGTCGATCAGGATGTCGTGGTTAACCCGGTCGAAGAACTTCGACAGGTCAACGTCCACTACGATATGGCGGCCCTGTTGGGCGTAGCGTTGCGCAGCCAGCACCGCATCGTGGGCCCGGCGGCCCGGGCGGAAGCCGTGGCTGTGCTCGCTGAAGGTGGGATCAATCAGAGGTTGCAGCACTTGCAGCAGTGCCTGTTGAATCAGACGGTCGGTGACGGTGGGGATACCCAGTTCCCGCTCACTGCCGTCCGGTTTCGGGATGCCTACCCGACGAACGGGTTGTGGTTGGTAGGAGCCGCTCAGCAATTGCTGGCGAAGCTCCGGCCACACCCATCGCAGGTGTTCGGCGGTCTGGGCAATATCCAGCCCGTCCACACCTGCCGATCCCTTGTTGGCCTTCACGCGCTTCCATGCCCGCTGCATATTCTCTCGTGCGAACGCCTGCTCAAGCAGGCTTCGCCCTGCGCCCTCCGGTTCTTGTCGCGGGAGTCCTGTTTCATCGCTGATCGCATTCGGTAAGGCTTCACCTTCCCGTTCCGCGACCCGCCCCGCTGACGCGGGCATCTGATGCTGTACAGTTTTCATCGACAAGGCGTTTGACGCTCCTTCTCGTTCAGCCCTTCGCCCTGACCAAGCAGCTACTATGGCTTCTGCTGACTTCTCGCTCCGTGTTGCCACGTCGCCCTTTCAGACATGAGGCGAGATCTCCCCGGGTAAGAACACACTCCTTCACCGCACAACCGCCGGATTTACACCGCCTCGCCTTGGCCACAAGAGCTTCGCGGCTTCTAGCCCGCTCGCCCTGCTTGGCAGTGCCTCGTATCCGATTCTTGTTCATCGGCTCACGGTTTACGCTCCACGCTTCCTCCCCACGGTCGGTCGCCCTTCCGCAGTTGCGCTTCGCTTCGTTCGCTGTGGCCAGCTCACGGGAGGACTTGCACCTCCAGGAGTGCGCCCGTGCCGGGCGCACTAAAAAAGCCGGGCAGAGCCCGGCCAGATACCTAGCGTAGCTGCCCGCTTATGCGAAGGCTTTACGCATAAAGGGCGGCAGCGCCAAGGCTCCACGATGGGCCTCTGCTGTGTAGTACTGTAGCGGCATTTCGTGGCTGGCGGCAGCTTCTTCGCGGAAGCTTTCAACGCTGGTGCCTTTACCTGCCAACGTCACGCTCCACCAGCCAGAGGGGTAGACCGGTTGGGGGAAGGGTAAAGTGGCCACGCTGTCGAAGCCCGCTTCGCGCATGTCGTTGCGCAGTTCGCGAATGATCGAACCGCTATGGTAAAGCGGCGACTCGCTCTGCTGCACCATCACTCCGCCACTTTTCAGAATACGGTGGCAGCGTTTCAGGAAGTCGGTCTTGAACAGGCCTTCGGCTGGGCCAACCGGGTCGGTGGAGTCGATGATCAGCAGGTCGATGCTCTCGTCGGCCGCGTCGTCTACCCACTTCACGCCGTCGGCAAACAGCAGCTCGGCCCGGGGGTCGCCGTTGGCTTCCACGAGTTCGGGGAAAAAGCGCTCGGCGGCCTTGGTGACTTCCTCGTCGATATCGATCTGGGTGACCTTCTCGACGCCCGGATGGCGCAGCACTTCTTTCAAGGTGCCGCAGTCGCCGCCACCAATGATGACCACGCGCTTGGGGTCCTGATGGGTGAACAGCGCCGGGTGGGCGATCATTTCGTGATACAGGAAGTTGTCGCGGTCGGTGAGCATCACGCAGCCATCCAGCACCATCAGGTTGCCGTAGGTTTCGGTGGCGTACACTTCCAGGTGCTGGTAAGGGCTTTGCACATCCAGCAGTTTTGCAGAAACTTTCAGCGAGAAAGCGCTGCCGTGGCTATCAAAGACTTCGGTAAACCACTGGTCGTCGCGTAGGTCGCTCATTGCTTGGCTCCTGGGCATGAGTCGTTCGATTGAGTCGGAATGCCCTGATGGTACTGCGGGCTCAAGTCGTGCAGCGCCTCCATAAAGGCGGTGACATGATCAGGGTTGGTGAACTGGCTGATGCCGTGGCCCAAGTTGAACACGTGGCCCGGACCGTGGCCGTAGCTCTCCAGTACGCGAGCCACTTCGGCGCGAATGGCCGAAGGGCGCGCAAACAGCACGTTGGGGTCTAAATTACCCTGCAGGGCGACTTTATGGCCTACGCGGGCGCGAGCGTCAGAAAGCTCGGTCGACCAGTCGATACCCAGCGCGTCGGCACCGGCGCAAGCAATGTGTTCAAGCCACTGGCCGCCGTTTTTGGTGAACAGGATCACCGGCACGCGGCGGCCATCGTGCTCGCGGATCAGCCCAGAGACGATCTGCTCCATGTAGCGCAGCGAGAACTCCAGGTAGGCCGGTGTGGACAGCGCGCCGCCCCAGGTATCAAAAATCTGTACCGCCTGGGCACCGGCGCGGATCTGGGCATTCAGGTAGTCGGTGACCGCTTGTGCCAGGGTGTCCAGCAGCTGGTGCATGGTGTCGGGCGTGTCGTACAGCATGGTCTTCAGGTGACGGAAGTCCTTGCTGGAGCCGCCTTCGACCATGTAGGTGGCCAGCGTCCAAGGGCTGCCGGAAAAGCCGATCAGCGGCATGCGGCCGTTGAGCTCACGACGGATCGTGGAGACCGCCCGCATCACGTAGTCCAGGTCGCGCTCGGCATTGGGCACGGTGAGCGCGGCGACTTCTTCGGCGGTGCGTACGGTCTTCTTGAATTTGGGGCCTTCACCAGTTTCGAAGTACAGGCCCAATCCCATGGCATCGGGGATGGTCAAAATGTCCGAGAACAGGATGGCGGCGTCGAGCGGGTAGCGCTCCAGCGGCTGCAGGGTGACTTCACAGGCCAGGTCATGATTGCGGCACAGGTCCATGAAGCTGCCCGCATCGGCGCGGCTGGCGCGGTACTCGGGCAGGTAACGGCCCGCTTGACGCATCATCCACACCGGAGTGCGGTCGACAGGCTGGCGCGCCAGCGCGCGAAGAAAACGGTCGTTCTGCAAAGGTGTGGTGGTCATAAACACTTGCTCTTGGAAAATTTGCCCGCATTGTAAGGGAGTCAGCACATCCGACGATAGGAATTGTACGTGAAGTTGGGCAGCGGTGGCGCCTGTTGGCTGGCCAACATCGTCGCACCCCGGCCAATCGTGAGGCTTGCGCCACTTCCTGTTAGACTATGCGCCCACTTGCCAACACTGATGTGGATAACTGGCCTGGTTCATCTGTGAGGTAATCCGTGACCATTCGCTTCATCGCCGCTTCCCGGCTGCCCACCCCCTGGGCCACGTTCACCATGCATGGCTTCGAAGACGATGCCACGGGGAAAGACCATATTGCGCTCACCCTGGGCGATGTGCGCGATGGCGCGCCGGTGCTGGGGCGGGTGCACTCCGAGTGCCTGACGGGCGATGCGCTGTTTTCCATGCGCTGCGACTGTGGCTACCAGCTGCAGGAAGCCCTCAAGCGCATTGCCAGCGAAGGCCGCGGGGTACTGCTGTACCTGCGTCAGGAGGGGCGCGGTATTGGCCTGCTCAACAAGATTCGCGCCTACCATTTGCAGGACCAGGGGGCGGATACCGTGGAGGCCAACGAGCAGCTCGGCTTCGGTGCCGACATGCGCCGCTATGACCTCTGCGTGCCGATGTTGGAGCATCTGGGCGTCACGGCCCTCAAGCTGATGACCAACAACCCCCGCAAGGTCGATGCGCTCACCCGCGATGGGGTCAACGTGGTAGAGCGTCAGCCCATCACCACCGGCCTCAACCCGCATAACGAGCAGTACCTGGCCACCAAGGCGGGCAAGCTGGGCCACATGATGGCGCTGGATGACTTCACCCAGGCCAGCGATGTGGATATCGAGCGCAAGGGGTGATAAGAGTGGGGCGTCGGATGTTGGGAGCGCCCCAGTATGAAGACTGTACGAAAAGAATCGTATGTCGGCGTGAATGAACCGCCGCTTGAAGAGCAGGGGGAGTTCAGCCCCCTCGAAGAGTGGCTGCACAGCGTTACCCATGGCATTGGTGCGGTACTCAGCTTGGTGGGTATGGTCATATTGCTGGTGGCGACCAGCGTAGCTGCTCACGTGGATGCCTGGAAAGTGGTGAGTCTGAGTCTTTACGGCACAACGCTGCTACTGCTTTACACTGCCTCGACCCTTTACCACGGCATTTCTCATCGCCGCTGGAAGCAGCGTTTTCAACTGCTTGACCATTGTGCGATTTACCTCCTTATCGCAGGCACCTACACCCCCTTTCTACTTTGCCGTTTATAGCACCGTATTGCCCCACGCTTCGACGGCGTAGTGGTTATTGACTGGCAGCACGGCTGCCCAGGGGCTCAGCAGGCCTGACGCAAGCGGCCATGATCCGGCTGTTGAAGAGCGGTGAAGACGATCCCCCTGGATGCAGCAGGTGCGGCACTGATGGCTTGCATCCGGGAGGGACAGTTAGCAGATAAGACTTTTCGCACAAATCCCAAGCCGAAAACTCAAGCTTCAAAATATTAAGCCTAAAGGTAACTATTCAGCACCGGTTGGCTGAGTCGGGGCTTCTTGCTGCATGAAGGCTGGCACCTCCCCCGCAAACAGTTGCTCCAGTGCGGTATGCGCCGCTACCCCTTGCTTGACGGCGGTCGAGAGAAAGCTACGCATGCGGCAGAAGATCTCAGCACCCTCCCAGGAGCGGAAACAGCCCGAGATTTTCTGCTGGACCTTGGTCATTCGCAGATCGCGCTCCCCCTGGTTGTTGGTGAAGGGAGCGGCAGGGTCGTCGAGGAAGCGCAACACGTCGTCCTCGTACGCCTGGAGGCGTTCCAGGAGGTTGCGCGGCTTGGTGCGCTTGGCCCGGCCTCGCGTTCCAGGTGGCGGTTTCACCGGCGGGGGGCACTCGGCGTCCCCTTTCGCCAGGCAATCTCGATAGCGCTGCCGCCAGGCTCGGGTCTCATCGGCCGAGAGGCAGCCGTCGGCCACCTCCACGGCGCGATGCATCTCCAACAACAGGTCATGCAAGGCCTTGGCCCATGCCTGGCCATCGTTCTCCCAGGCCGCTGTCAGCTCCCGAAGGTGGTGCGCATTACAGAGCGCGTGCCGGCAATCCGGATAGCGGTAGTAGGGCTTCCAGTGATCATGCACCAGCACGCCACGCACGAAGGGCAATACGCCGATGGCGTCCATCGCTTCCTGGCCGCGCTTGGGGTGCGGGGCCAACCAGGTCAGGGCCTCGTTGGAGGCGCTGTGTAGCCAGTAGCGTTTGCCACCGACCTGCATTCCGGTTTCATCGGCATGGACGGTGGCTGCTTCACGTAGCGCCGGGATCACCCACTCGGCGAACGCCTCGGCCCGCTGGTAGGCCTCCTGGTTGAAGGCGAACAGGGTGCCGGTGCTCAGCGACAGGCCGCACTGCGAGGTGAGCAACTCGCGGATACGCGCATAGGGCAACAGCTGATACTGGGAGAGATAGACGACATGCGCCTTGAGGCGAGGGCCATACTGGATGGGGCGAGTCACGCCCTCGGGGAATGGCGCCACGTAGCGTTGCCCCTGATCATCTTCGAGGACCTCAGCCTGATATTCGGTGACCACGGCCTGGATTACGATGTCCTGCACTTGGCGCGTTTCGACGCCGACCGGGCGGTAAGAACGCCCCTTGGGGAGTTGCCGACGATCGACACGGAGCTTGACCACCTCGTCGGGGTCCGTCACCGGCGCCAACGTCTTACCCTCATGCCCTGGCTGTCCGCCGGGGCGCCGCTCGCCTTTGGCGCGCGAGCGGCGCTGGCGATTGGGATCCTGGGACGGTGGCTTGCTGCTGTTGCGGCTACTGGTGGCCAGGCGATCGGCCATGAGCTTGACCAGCAACATCAGCACATCGATGGCCGCACGCAGCGACGGAGAGACCGTCTGGTCTTCCTTGAGCTGCTGTCGGACCCGCTCCAGAGCCTCGTCGACGTTGATATCGCTGATGGTCATGTCACCGCATAGATATGCCGAAGGATTAGGCACACTATGCCAGAAAAATCAGCTGGTTGGCGATATCCCATCCGCAGCCACCTGAATAGTTACGCCTAAAGTAGTATTAGGGATGGCTCTTGTCCGGGATGTAGGTAATGCTGTGTGGCCTGAACGATCACGGCGGGTTGGCATAGCGATGCCTATCGCCACACCCGTAACGACATTCAACAAGATTTTTCCAACAAGAGGATTGTCATGAGCACTGTTAACAACGCCCACGACACGACCATGCCGTCGGTGCTGGGCAAAAAAGACAGTACTGATGAGATGGTGCAGCGCATAGGCCACTTGACGCGACTGCTGCGGGACAGCATGAAAGAGCTGGGCCTGGATCAGCAGATCACCCAGGCGGTGCAAGCGATACCGGATGCCAATGACCGTCTAAACTATGTCGCCTCCATGACGGAGCAGGCCGCAGAGCGGGCATTGAATGCCGTTGAGCGTGCACAGCCGTTACAAGACGGTCTTGAGGAAGAGGGCGCCGCACTTATTAGCCCGGCATCTAAATAGCTATGCTATAATGCCGACATGAACAGAGAAGATGCTCGTACACTCCACCCCGCCGCTCAGGAAGAAAAGCGAAAACTTGCGGTTCGCCTTTCCAAGCGTGGGATGAAGAACAAAGAGATCGCCAAGGAGGTTGGCGTTCACCCTCTCACCGTTGGGCGGTGGCTTGCGAAATACCGTGAAGGCGGTTTAAAGGCCTTGCTCGCCCAGGTTCGTGGGCGAAGAGAAGGCTCTGGCCGCCAGCTTACCCCTGATGAAGAAAGTCGACTCCAGGTCATGTTGGTCGACATGTCACCAGCC
This sequence comes from Halomonas sp. KM007, assembly GCF_050709225.1. Classification (NCBI taxonomy): domain Bacteria; kingdom Pseudomonadati; phylum Pseudomonadota; class Gammaproteobacteria; order Oceanospirillales; family Halomonadaceae; genus Halomonas; species Halomonas sp. KM007. The sequence continues at coordinate 2,029,840 of NZ_CP136131.1, forward strand.
TTCCTCAGCGGCGTGGCCGAGAACCTCCCCAAGGCCGAGGTCACGGTCGACTGGTTCCATATCGTGCAGGCCTTCACCAAGCGACTGGACGAAGTGCGCAAAAAAGAGCGCCGCGAGCAGGGCCACCCCAAGTCGCTGCGCTGGGCCCTGCTGAAGAGCCTGGACAACGAGAACCTGACGCCCAAGCAGCTGGCGGCACTCCAGGAACTGGTGGCCGATCAGAGCGCGACGTCTGATGCCTGGGTGATCAAGGAGAAGCTGCGCTGGATCCAGAAGGCTCCGACGCCGCGAGCGGCTCGGTGGCGCATCACGAACTACCTCAAGGTCATGAAAGCGGCGGTCTCGGAGAAGCCACTTCTGAAGCCAATGGGCAAGGCCCTGGCGACGCTGGAGCGACATGCAGAGGCAGTGGTCAGGCGTTGGATCTCGGGGCTGACGAACGCACGACTGGAAGGCATGAACGGCCTGTTCCAGGCGGCTCGGTCACGCGCACGCGGTTACCGGAACGAAGCCAACTTCATTGCCATGATCTACCTGATTGGCAGCTCGGTGGGCCGCCTGTTCGATCAGGCCAAATCCACGTGAAGTGACGAAGAACCGATTAAATCCGGGTCAAGCAGTGAAAGGCCATGGCAGCGGCGGAAGTGCGGTTTTCAACACCCAATTTACGGAATATCTGCTCCAGATGCTTGTTGACCGTGCGTGGGCTTAAGTCGAGTATCTGGCCAATTTCACGGTTGGTTTTGCCTTGGGCAATCCATAACAGTACCTGCGACTCTCGGGTGGTCAGGCGTAGCTGTACCTGTAGTAACTGACTCTCTCCTTCACCGTCGTTGTTCAGTAGGCGAAACAGGTACTCCTGATGCTCGGTTGTGCCCAAGTAACGCAGCCGGAACTCGCCAGTAGCGAGGTGTAGAGAGAGTTGGCTTCCTGGTTCTGGTGAGCGGGAAAGCCAGTTTTGTATCTGTTGGGTTGCCGCGCTACGCATTTCCTGGGGTGGCCCCACTGCTTCCAGGTACTGGCTGACTTGAGGTGTTGACCACAGCCAATGACCACTTAGGTTGGTAGCAAATACCGATTGGCCTAATTTATCCAGGGCGGAGTGCGCGCTTTGTGTCATTCGTGCGTTAGCAAGGTGCACCCGAATACGGGCTACCAACTCATCGGTACGTATCGGTTTGGTTACGTAATCGACCCCTCCTGCTTCCAGGCCGTGTACAACATCTTCGGCATCAGTCAGGCCGGTCATGAAGATGACTGGAATCGTTGCGAGTGCTGGTTGCTGTTTGAGCAGGCGACAGGTATCAAAGCCATTCAACTCCGGCATCAGTGCGTCCAGAAGAATCAGGTCAGGTGTCATTTTTTCAGCAATCTCAATGGCCTGCTGGCCGTCGAGTGCTAGCAGGGCATTCATCCCTGCTTGATCCAGCGCATGGTGCACCATACCAAGGGACTCAGGAGAATCATCCACCACCAGAATAAGGTCTTTGCGTTGCAGAAGTGTCATGGTGCTGCCTCTAGAAGTTGGACCACACGTTTGAAATCCAGGTGTTTCAATAGGCTGTTGAGCTGCAAAGCGAGCGCGGGTGCTATCGAACCCTGTTCAGTTGCCATAGATAAGCGGCTCTGTAATCCAGACAAGTGGCCTATTTCTGCCAGGGCTATCAGTTCGTCTCGTAGTCCCTCAGGCAGTCGGCAGGCGGAAGTGGCAATGCGCTCTTGTTGTTCATTGGCAGTGCACCATGACAGCTGTAATTGAGTAGCCAGCATATCGAGTAGTACGGAGTACTTGAAGGGCTTGACCAGGTAGTCGTTGTGTGGGGCGTTTGAGTGATGTATGAGGCTGTTTTCACGGGCATTTGCCGATAGCATGACGATCGGGCCTGTATAGTGCTGTAAGCGTAATTGATGTGCTGTTTCCCATCCGTCCAGCGTTGGCATGGATACATCGAGAAGAACGAGAGCAGGAGGGCTCTGCTGCACCAGGTGCAGGGTCGTTTCTCCATCGGGGGCTTCCATAATCTGAAATCCTAGCGGCGATAGCATGTCGCTGATCAAGCCCCGGTGTGAGGGGTCATCATCGGTCACCAACAGTCGGAGCCTGGGGCCGCGGTAGCCGATGACAGGGTGATGGGGACGCTGTTTGGGGGGCACTTCCGGCAGGGCACTCGATAGCATCAGGCTGAGGCGGAACTCACTACCTACCTGGGGTTTACTGGTGACCTGGAGATCCCCACCCATGATTTCAGTGAGTAGCTTGGTGATCGTTAATCCAAGGCCTGTGCCGTGAACGGCAGGTACGCCAGGTTTGCGAACGCGCTCGAACGGTCGGAATATACGGGTAATATCGGTCTCATCAATGCCGACGCCAGTATCACTGATAGTGAACTCTGCCACTTGGTTGCGATAGCGTACGTTGAGCGTAACCTGCCCCTGGTTTGTGAACTTGATGGCGTTGGAGAGCAGGTTGATCAGGATTTGGCGCAAGCGTTTTTCGTCAGTATGTACCCACTCGGGTATGTGCCCTCGATCATGGAAAACAAACTGAATGCCTTTCTCTTCTGCCTGAAGCTGAAACATGGATACCAGCTCTTCAATCAGTACCCGTAAGCGTATTCGGTTACGATACAGCTCCAGTCGACCAGCCTCGATTTTGGATATTTCCAATAGCCCTTCGATAAGGTCGGAAAGATGCTCGGTACTCCGGCGAATGGTGGAAACAGACTCACGCCGTTCTACGGGAATGAGTGGATCCTTCTCTAATAGTTGGGCATAACCGAAGGCAGCATTGAGAGGAGAGCGCAGTTCGTGGCTTAAGCCCGTTAAGTAACGACTCTTGGCCTGGTTAGCTGCTTCGGCTAACTCCTTGGCCTGCTGCAGTTCGCGGTCAGTTTTTTCATGAGCCTCTATCTCAGCGAGCAGCATGCGGGTTTGGCGATGCGACTCCTCCTGAGCGACGACGCGGCTTTCATGTGCCAGAACGAACAGCCAGGAAATCACACCACTGATAATCACCAGAATTGCAAAAATTTGTGCCAGGGTGGCAGCGATCAGTTTGTGAGTGGCATCACTGACATCGGGGAGTTGATAGTAAACCAGTGTCAAAAAACCAGCAATAATCAGACTTACCAGCAGCAATAAGGCAAGAAAGTGGCCGAGGCGTGTGTTAAGGGGGGGAAGGATGCGCTTCAATGGACTGCTTTCCAGCCATATTCCTAATTGCTGTGGAAAGGACGAGTTGGTTTTGCAAGCATCATTACAGCGTGCATCCAAAGAGCAACAGAGAGAGCAGATGGCGCCATTATAAGCTGGGCAGAAGGCCATATCCTCGATATCGAACTGATGTTCGCAAATGATGCAGGCTTTGCCCGTTAGCGTTTGGTTTGACTCGGGGGTGCGAGCGATGTAATAGCGCCCCTTGGTCAATAGGGCAATACTGGGTGAGACGATAAAGGCTACCAACAGAGCCAGGAAGGAAGCCAGCGCTGCTACTGTCTCACCCCATAACCCGGCACTTGCAGCCAGAGCAACGATGGTAGCGATAATGACAGCACCAAATCCCACTGGATTGATGTCATACAGATAAGCACGCTTAAACTCAATATATCGAGGGCTTAAGCCCAGGGGCTTGTTAACGACCAGATCTGCGACCAGGGCACCGATCCAGGCCATGGCAATCATTGAGTAATGGGAAAGAATGACCTCAAATGCCCGGTAGATACCAATTTCCATCAGTACGAGAGCAATCATGACATTGAAAACCAGCCAGACAACGCGCCCAGGGTGGCTATGGGTCAGGCGGGAGAAGAAGTTTGACCATGCAATAGAGCCTGCATAAGCATTGGTGACGTTGATTTTGAGCTGCGAGAGAATGACGAAGATACCTGCCAGGGCCATCAGTGTCGCTGGGTGGCTGGTGATATAACTGAAGGCGACCATATACATATGCATCGGTTCTTGGGAAAGCTCTGCCGATAGTCCATGCTCAAGGGCCAGGACTGCCAGAAAGGAGCCGAGCAGTATTTTTATCGCGCCTACCACGATCCAGCCAGGGCCGCCGGATAACATGGCCAACCACCACTTGATCCGTTCTTTGGGTTTTGGTTCGGGAAGAAAACGCAGGTAATCCACCTGCTCACCGATTTGGGCAATAAGCGCAAACATGATGGTTGCTGCTGCGCCAAATAACAATATATCAAAACTGTTGTCCCCTTGGATTGGAGTGTTGAAATCCAACCAGCGAGGCAAGGAGTGGGGATCCTGCAGCAGAATAAAGATAAAGGGGGCCAGTTGCAGTAAGACCCATATGGGTTGCGTCCAGGTCTGGAAGCGGCTGATATAGGTAAAGCCATGGGTCACGATAGGAATCACGATCACGGAACTGATCAGATAACCCAAGGTAAGCGGAATGCCAAACAGAATGTCCAGCGCCATGGCCATGATGGCCGCTTCCAGCGCGAAGAAAATGAAGGTGAAGGTAGCATAGATCAGGGAGGTCAGCGTTGATCCAAGGTAACCGAAACCAGCGCCACGGGTTAACAGGTCAATGTCGACACTATACCGGGCAGCATAATAGCTGATGGGTATGCCCAGCAGAAACGTTACCAGACTGACGGTCAGGATGGCGGTGAGGGCGTTGGTAATACCATAATTGAGGGTGATGGTGGCACCAAGCACCTCAAGTGCCAGGAAGGAGATGGTCCCCAGAGCCGTTAGTGCGACCCGATGATAGCTCCAGCGGCGAGCCGACTTTCCTGTATAACGTAACGCAAAATCTTCCAGTGTTTGGTTGGCAACCCACTGATTGTAATCACGTCGAACAGGAAAAATACGTTGTTTGGTCGTTGTCATGTCTGGCCTTGTACGGGCGTTGACAGGTAAGGCTTCTCTTGCCTTATTATTAACCCGGCAATAAAATAGCTATGATGCGGCGTATTGGATTGACGGGGCTTTGAAGTATTTCGCGACTCGCATCGGGAGCTTCTGAAGCTTCCGCAGGTGAGACATCGCCTTCCTCTTCAGCTGGTCTCTGCTGTGTGCCGGAGTACCGCTATGTACGTCGGCTTTGAGGTCGCAGTTCAGAGTTCAGATACTCATCTGGGTTCAACTCCGGCGAGTAGGGTGGAAGGTAGAACACCTCAATCTCATCCCGATGCTCTGCCAGCCAGGCCTTGACGATCTTGGCGTGATGGACCTTGAGGTTGTCCAGGATCAGGAAGACCTTCCGCTTGGCATCACGAATCAAGCGCTTCATGAAGTCGATCAGAATTTTCGCATTCATGGTGCCGTCAAAAAACCGGAACCGTACCTTGCCCTGGTTGGTGACGGCGGAAATGAGGTTGATCGTCGCCCTTCTCGCATTGAGCCGGAGGACGGGTGTGACGCCTTGAGGTGAGTAGCCACGCACATGCTGGCTATCGCTACGTAACCCGGTCTCATCGCCCCAGTAAATCTCGGCATCTTCGGCCTTGGCACGGTCATGAATGGTTGGATAGTCCTCCTCCAGCCAACGCTTCACTTCGGCTGGACGCTGCTCGTAGGCCTGCTTCTTGGGCTTCTGAACGGTGAACCCCCAGCGTTTCAGATATTCGCCGATGGTGCGAATGGGCACCCACTTCCCGGTTTCCAGCTTGATCAACTCCTGGACGGCCTTGCGCGTCCACAGGGCATACTGCAGCTTCAGCTGGTCAGGTGTCCTGTCGACCAACATGACCTGGAGTCGACTTTCTTCATCAGGGGTAAGCTGGCGGCCAGAGCCTTCTCTTCGCCCACGAACCTGGGCGAGCAAGGCCTTTAAACCGCCTTCACGGTATTTCGCAAGCCACCGCCCAACGGTGAGAGGGTGAACGCCAACCTCCTTGGCGATCTCTTTGTTCTTCATGCCACGCTTGGAAAGGCGAACCGCAAGTTTTCGCTTTTCTTCCTGAGCGGCGGGGTGGAGTGTACGAGCATCTTCTCTGTTCATGTCGGCATTATATCATAGCTATTTAGATGCCGAGTTAATAGCAAAAATATTAAGCTGTGTCGCTGACCATTGCTATGGGGTAAATGACGTAGGCGGTTGGTGTATTCCCCGCATAGTGCGATGACATTATGCGCGCCAATACTGTTGGTGTGGAATCAATACAGATTCCGAATTATCGCTAACTCGGGGAATCACCATCATGTTTACGCAACGTTCTGAGACTGCACGTACACGGCATTTGCCGCTACGCCGCCGCCTGCTGGCAGGGCTGGTCGCGTTGCCCCTGGCAGTGGCCATATCATCCACGACAGCTTGGGGTAATCCACCTACGAGTGAAGTGAATACTACTGGTCTCGCTGTGACGGATGATACGGTTCAGGTCGGTATTCTGCACTCGCTAACAGGCACTATGGCAATCAGCGAAACTGGCTCGGTTGAAGCAGAGCGGCTGGCGATTGAACAGATTAACGCCCAGGGTGGCATACTGGGGCGGCAAATTGAATATATCATTGAAGATGGTGCCAGTGACTGGCCTACCTTTGCTGACCGCACGCGCAAGCTGCTCACACAGGATAATGTAGCCGCTATCTTTGGCGCCTGGACATCCGCCTCCCGTAAAGCCATGTTGCCGATTCTTGAGCGAGAAAATGGCCTTCTCTACTACCCCACTTTTTATGAGGGACTGGAAGAGTCCCCCAATGTTATTTATACCGGACAGGAAGCGACCCAGCAGATACTTTCAAGTATTGACTGGGCCTGGAACGAGCTGGGTGCGCGTAGCTTCTATCTGATTGGCTCCGACTATATCTGGCCACGTACCTCAATGAAGATTGCCCGGATACATATCGAAGATGTACTGGGAGGGGAGGTATTGGGGGAGGACTACGCGCCGCTGGAACATACCTCGTTTGGTTCCAATATCAATCGTATTCGCTTGCGTAATCCTGATGTGATTTTTGCCGCTGTCGTCGGTGGCAGTAATGTCGCCTGGTTCCGGCAATTGAATGCTGCTGGTATCAATGGTGATAACCAGACATTGCTGACTATCTCAGTGACTGAAGATGAAGTATTGGGTATTGGTGGCGAGAATGTCGATGGCTTCTACTCGGCGATGAAGTACTTCCAGAGCCTGGATAACGATAACAATGCTGCGTTTGTTGAGGCGTTTCAGGAGCGCTGGGGTGCAGATAGTGTTATCGGTGACGTGACACAAGCGGCTTATCTGGGGCCGTGGCTGTGGAAGGCGGCAGTAGAGAAAGCGGGTACTTTTGATATTGATGCTGTGTCAGCTGCCATGGCGGATATTGAGTTAACCACTGCGCCTGAAGGTTATGTCAAGGTGCATCCCAATCGCCACCTGTGGAGCAAAACACGGATAGGTCGCTGGAATGAGACCGGGCAAGCCGATGTTGTCTGGGAGTCGGAACTGATCGAACCCAACCCTTTCCCCGAGGGATACCAGTAATCAATAACCAGTCTGCGGTAGCCCAGGCTGCCGCAGAGTCACTGTTATTTGTTTGATATCAATTGGGGGATTCCATCATGGATGGATTCACAACGCAGGAACTGATGGCCATCCTGGCCATGCAGGGATTCGCTGGGGTCAGTTTCTTCAGTGTTCTGCTACTGATGGCCTTGGGGCTGGCAATTATTTACGGTCAGATGCGTGTCATTAATATGGCGCATGGCGAGTTCATGGTCATAGGTGCTTATGCCACTTATCTCTGTTCAGTCACGCTGGGACAATTGCCCGGTATGACTGACTACTATTTGTTTCTTGCTCTCCCGGTTGCGTTTGCCAGTGCCTTTGTCGTGGGCTATCTGGTGGAGTGGGTGCTGATACGCCACCTGTATCATCGGCCCCTCGATACATTATTAGCAACGTGGGGCCTGGCCCTGATCATGCAGCAGGGCTTCCGCTCAGCATTCGGAGCTCGGGAGGTCAGTGTCATCGTACCTGGCTGGTTACGTGGCTCCTATCAACCCACTATGATGATTGATATACCTCTAAATGGTATAGCGATTCTCGTCTTGACGCTATTTGTGACCCTGGGAGTGTGGTGGCTGCTATTCCGCTCTCGTTGGGGGTTACGTGTCCGCTGTACGACTGCCAACCGTGAAATGAGTGGTGCCATTGGCATCAATACCAAACGTGTTGACCGCATGACGTTTGCCTTGGGGTGCGGCATTGCCGGTATCGCGGGGGCGGCGTTTACCACTATTTCTTCTACCGGGCCAACCAGTGGCTCGCTGTATATCGTCGATACCTTCCTGGTTGTTGTGTTTGGCGGAGCCGGTAGCCTGCTGGGAACCATTGCCTCTGCGTTCTCTATCGCTCAAGCCCAGTCGGTGATGGAGTTCTTTATGGGAGGCTCTATGGCCAAAGTCCTCACTCTGCTCACTGTTATAGCCATTTTGCTGATACGTCCAGAAGGTTTGGTCGCCAGCAAGGTGCGTCGTTAAGGAGATGTCGCATGTCTTTGATCAACCGCTTATTTGCAGGGCGTCATGCGAGTTTGGGGGGCATCGCCTTACTGGCGTTAATCCTGATGGTCGTAATGCCGATGATATTGGATCTTTACCGCCTGAATCTGGCGGGACGCTATCTCACCTATGCGTTTGTGGCTCTGGGGCTGGTGCTATGTTGGGGGTACGGAGGAATCCTTAGCCTTGGACAGGGGATTTTTTTTGGTGTCGGCGGCTATGCCATGGCGATGTTTCTGAAACTTGAAGCCTCCGACCCGCACAGTACCCGTATCCAGACGACACCTGGTATCCCTGATTTCATGGACTGGAACCGGCTTACCGAGCTGCCTTGGTTCTGGGTACCCTTTGAAAGTCTGACGTTGACGGTATTGGCCGTGTTGACACTGCCAGCGGCGTTCGCCTTTGTCATCGGCTATGCCATGTTCAAGCGTCGGGTGAGTGGTGTCTACTTCGCCATCATCACCCAGGCATTGGCAGTGGTGTTGACCATTCTGATCGTAGGGCAGCAGGGCTATACCGGCGGGATCAATGGTATCACCGACTTGCGTACCCTGAAGGGCTGGGATATTCGCGATGATAGCTCACAGTACCTGCTGTACTACCTCAATGCCGTACTACTGATCGCTTGTGTGCTCATTGGTCGCTGGGTACTGGGCAGTAAATATGGCCGTATTCTGACGGCATTGCGTGATCGGGAGGATCGGGTACGTTTCTCTGGCTACGATGTGGCCAATTTCAAGATATTTATCTTTTGCCTGGCAGCCTTCATGTCGGGTATCGGTGGGGCGATGTTTACCCTGCAGGTGGGTTTCATGTCGCCCTCCTTTGTCGGCATCGTTCCCTCCATTGAGTTTGTCATCTTCGCGGCTGTTGGTGGGCGGTTATCGCTGCTGGGAGGCGTGTATGGTGCTCTGCTGGTCAGTTATGCGAAGACTCTTTTTGCGGAAGCATATCCTCAACTTTGGCAAGTGATGATCGGTGCTGTCTTCATTCTGGTGGTGCTGCTGCTTCCGTACGGATTGGCAAGCCTGGTAGACCGTTACCGCTCTGCACTTGGGTCGCGTCTGCCATGGATGCAGAAGCGCACCCGACATCCGCCTGCCACGGAGAATCGCTCATGAGTTCAAATACTAACTTTTTACTCGCTATTGAGGAGCTTACCGTATCGTTTGACGGCTTCAAGGCGATTGAAGGACTGAACTTCTACATGGATGAGAGTGAGCTGCGTGTTGTGATCGGTCCCAACGGGGCTGGTAAGACAACGTTGCTTGATCTGATTTGTGGCAAGACCAAAGCCACTGCTGGTTCCATCAAGTTCCGTGGTAAAGAGCTGACGCAATTACGGGAGCATCGCATCGTCTGGGAGGGTGTCGGGCGCAAATTTCAGAACCCCTCTATTTACGAAGGGTTGAGCGTGTTTGAAAACCTGGAAGTTTCCTATCCGCAGGGGAGAAGTGTATTTGGTGCGCTGGCTTTCAAACGTGATGAGCAGGTGATACAGCACATTCATAACATTGCCCGGGAAATTCAACTGGAAGACCAGTTGGATATGGAAGCTGGTCTGCTTAGTCATGGACAGAAGCAGTGGCTGGAGATTGGCATGTTACTGATTCAGGAACCAGAGCTACTGATGCTTGATGAGCCTGTTGCCGGCATGAGTGCCAGTGAACGTCAGGAAACAGCCCGGCTACTCAAACGTATTGCCCAGGGACGCTCGGTAATCGTTATTGAACACGATATGGAGTTTGTGGCAGCGCTGGGCGGCAAAGTAACTGTTTTGCACCAGGGCAAGATATTGGCAGAAGGAGATATTGAAACCGTCAAACAGAACAAGAACGTCATTGACGTCTATCTGGGACACTGAGAAAGGAGGGTAACAGTATGCTCGAAGTTAGCAGCCTGCAAGTGAGTTATGGCCAGAGTCAGGTTATCCGCGACATGAATTTAAATATGGGGAAAGAGGAGTCGCTTGCCGTGATGGGGCGTAATGGAATGGGCAAGACCACCTTGTTCAAGGCCCTGATCGGTATTTTGCCCAGTGAAGGAAAGGTCGTGCTTGATGGTCAGGATATTTCCAACATGTCTTCGCATCAGCGGGTAGCCTCCGGGATGGCGTATGTCCCCCAGGGACGGATGATCTTCTCCAACCTGAGTGTGCAGGAAAATATCGAAGCGGGGCTGGAGACGGCCAGTGTAAAGAGAGTGCCGAGCGAAATATTCGATCTGTTTCCGGTCCTGCATGACATGCGTAACCGCAAGGGGGGGAATCTGTCAGGAGGCCAGCAGCAACAGTTAGCTATTGCCCGCGCTCTGGTATCCGAGCCGAAAGTACTGCTGCTTGATGAACCGACCGAAGGTATTCAGCCCTCCATCATCAAGGAGATTGCCGCCACCCTGAATGAGATCCGGGCGATGAAAAAAATCGCTATTTTGGTTTCGGAGCAAGTGCTGAGTTTCACCATAGAAATGTCGGATCGTCTGGTGGTGGTTGAGAAAGGCAGGATTGTGCATGAGGAGCAGAGTGGAACGGCTGATCAAGCCAAGATAGCCAGCTTTCTAGCCGTTTAGTGGTGCCAGTGTCGCCTTGTCATTGTGCCAAGGCAGTCCATTAATATCGAAGAGGAAACTCTTATGCGTCATGGTGATATTTCCAGTAGCCCAGATACCGTTGGTGTAGCAGTCGTCAACTATAAAATGCCGCGTCTGCATACACGGGCAGAAGTGCTAGAAAATGCCCACAAGATTGCTGACATGATCAAAGGCATGAAAATGGGGCTGCCAGGGATGGACCTAGTGGTATTCCCCGAATATAGCACTATGGGGATTATGTACGACAATGACGAAATGATGGAGACGGCCGCGACGATTCCTGGGGATGAAACGGCGATTTTCTCTGCCGCCTGTCGCGAAGCAGATACCTGGGGCGTCTTTTCGCTGACGGGTGAACGCCATGAGGAGCATCCTCATAAAGCCCCCTACAACACCCTGATACTGATTGATAATCACGGGGAGATAGTACAGAAATACCGTAAGTGTATTCCCTGGTGCCCTATCGAAGGGTGGTATCCAGGAGATACAACCTATGTCACAGAGGGCCCCAAAGGGCTCAAAATCAGTTTGATCATTTGTGATGATGGCAACTATCCGGAAATCTGGCGAGATTGCGCCATGAAAGGCGCTGAGCTGATTGTACGTTGTCAGGGGTATATGTACCCGGCCAAGGAGCAGCAGGTGATGATGGCCAAAACCATGGCGTGGGCCAATAACTGCTATGTGGCCGTTGCCAATGCCACAGGGTTTGATGGTGTCTATTCCTACTTTGGGCACTCCGCCGTTATCGGCTTTGATGGGCGTACGCTGGGTGAGTGTGGAGAGGAGGATATGGGGGTGCAATACGCCCAGTTATCGATCAGTCAAATCCGCGATGCCCGTGCCAATGACCAATCCCAGAATCATCTGTTCAAGCTGCTGCACCGGGGCTACACCGGTATGTACAACTCTGGTGATGGTGACAAGGGCGTTGCTGATTGCCCATTCGACTTTTATCGCACTTGGGTGATGGATGCCGAGAAGGCCCGTGAGCAGGTCGAAGCCATGACCCGTCGCACCATCGGGGTTGCCGAGTGCCCCGTTGGCGAATTGCCTGTAGATGGAAAAGAGAAAACGGCGGGGAACTGATGCCTTTTATCAATGAGCAATTGGCAGCCAATCAGGAAACAGCGGACCGCCAGCGTTGGTCCGCTACCCCCTCTCGCATGAGCCGTTTTGTGTTTGATCCGGTAGCAGTGATGGCGCTTTTGCGGAGTCGGATTGTTGGTCAGGATCATGTGTTGGACAGACTCGATAACGTGCTACAGATACTTAAGGCTGATGTTGTCGCAGATGATAGGCCATTATCGGTCCAACTGTTTGTCGGGCCAACGGGGGTGGGGAAAACAGAGACGGTACGGCTGTTGGCACAAGCCATTCATGGTAGCGCCGATGCGGTTTGCCGTATTGATATGAGTACCCTTGCGCAGGAGCACTATGCAGCTTCGCTGACGGGTGCTCCGCCTGGATATGTAGGCAGTAAGGAGGGCCAGACGCTATTTGACGTGGATGCCATTCAGGGGAGTTTCAGCAAGCCCGGTCTCGTGCTGTTTGATGAACTGGAAAAGGCCAGTCCTGAGGTAGTGAGGGCGTTGCTCAACGTGCTGGAGAGAGGTCGCTTGCGGCTCAGTGCTGGCAATCGGGAGATAGATTTCCGCAATAGCCTGATCTTCATGACCAGTAATGCGGGGGCTGCGCAGGTATCTGCATTGAGGCATCAGCAGCAGAAAAGTTGGTGGCGTTGGGGAAGTGGGCAGCGCCAAATTACTGACACAGTGGAACAGGCATTGGCTCAACACTTTGACCCGGAATTTCTGAACCGCATCGATAACATCATCACTTTCAATCCCCTGGACAGGAATCTGAACGAACAGTTGCTGGATATTGAACTGGATCGGCTTACGCGGAAATTGCAGAAACGCAAGGCGGTGCTGACTGTGGATGAAGCAGCCAAACGACACCTCTGTCGGCCACTGGATGCACGCTACGGAGCCAGAGAAATGGCACGGCGAGTCCGCAACGAGCTGCTACCTCCGCTGGCCAGGGGCATGCTGGATTCCCCCCAAGCAGATACCTTTGGAGCAAAAATGGACAATGGATTGCTGATTGTCACCCCAGTCTGAAGACATATGCCAGATACCACACGCTTGATGCTCGTCATCAGGCGTTTTTGTTTTCATGCAATCGCAAATTGTAACCCGAGGTGACGATTGCGCTCCCGCTCTTCTGGGTTACTGATAGCGCCCTTCCTACGTCAAATGACGTAAGAAGGGGGTGCTATTCACGAATGGTCTTACCTGGCGGTTTCAACAATAGTGGCTTTGTGATCTTCGCTTGACCCCAATCACTCGCTGAGGAGTTACTATCATGGCTGAGACGCTGATCAGGATTGACCTAAACCAGTCACCCTACGAAAACGAGAACATTCATAACCGCTGGCATCCGGACATTCCCATGGCGAAAATGGTGAAGCCGGGGGATGACTTTATTCTGGAGTGTCACGATTGGACCGGTGGTCAGATCAAGAACAATGATAGCGCCGATGATGTGCGAGACGTGGACCTTACCCAAGTGCATTTCCTCACTGGCCCGGTCGGGGTAGAAGGGGCAGAGCCTGGAGATCTGCTGGTGGTGGATATTCTCGATATTGGCACCTTCAAAGAGAGTCAGTGGGGTTTTAACGGTTTCTTCTCCAAGCAAAATGGTGGCGGCTTTCTCACCGAACATTTCCCGGAAGCCCAGAAATCGATTTGGGACTTCAATGGTATGTTCACTAAATCCCGCCATATTCCCAATGTGGAATTTGCTGGCATGATCCATCCGGGGTTAATTGGTTGCCTGCCGTCCAAAGAGATGCTGAATGAGTGGAACCGCCGTGAGCAAGAGCTCTACGATACGGATCCCGAGCGTGTTCCGGGGTTGGCTAATCTGCCCTATGCTGACACTGCCCACATGGGCAAACTCACAGGTGATGCCAAGTCCCAGGCAGCGGCAGAAGGTGCTCGTACTGTCCCGCCCCGTGAGCATGGCGGTAATTGTGATATCAAGGATCTCTCCAGAGGCTCCCAGGTATATTTCCCGGTGTATGTGAAAGACGCGGGCTTGTCCGTGGGCGATCTGCACTTCAGTCAGGGGGATGGGGAAATTACCTTTTGTGGTGCGATCGAAATGGCCGGCTGGATCCACCTGCGGGTCAATATCATCAAAGGCGGCATGGAGAAGTACGGAATCAAAAACCCGATCTTCAAACCTAGTCCCATTGCGCCGAAGTATGATGACTATCTGATCTTCGAAGGCATTTCCGTGGATGAGGAAGGCAAGCAGCACTACCTTGATGTGCATATTGCCTATCGTCAGGCAGTGCTTAACGCGATTGAGTACCTTAAGAAGTTTGGTTATACCGGTGCTCAGGCATACTCATTGCTGGGATGTGCCCCAGTACAGGGGCATATCAGCGGTGTTGTGGATGTGCCCAATGCGTGTGCCACCCTATGGCTACCAACGGACATCTTCGACTTCGATATAAAACCCAATGCGGAAGGGCCGACGACTAAAGTGGTTCCTGGTAGTGATTTACCGCTCTCCAAGGAGAAGTGACCAGGGGCGTTGAAGTGGTCGGCAAATATAAACGACTACCAAACCAGGTGTCATTAAATTAAGAGTGACGGTGCCGAGAGCCCGTTATGGCGTTATCTCGGTACCGCTTGCCAGGAGAAATACGATGCCACTGTATGACTTCAAGTGCCCCAGGCATGGATTGTTTCATGAACTCGTACCCATCCGGGCGTCTGGAGATGCCCATGCCTGTCCGGAGTGTGGGGAGCTGTCGCCAAGGGTGTTACTAATACCGCCGCAGTTACTGATGATGGATCCTGCCCGACGTAATGCGATGGCGCGTAATGAGAAGGCGGCACATGAGCCGCGCCACGGTAATCGGGCGAGTGAACGGGAGAGTGGCTGTTGCCACCAGCATCGCCATAAGCCACAAGTATTTTACACCGCTGATGGTAATAAAATGTTTCCGTCAGCACGACCGTGGATGATAAGCCACTGATTGCTTGCGCCATGTGATGGCTGGTCAGACTGGCTATAACCCGAAAGCAGGTGAACGGCAGGCGTTGGGTCAGCAGCAGAGTGCTATCATGAGCCTCTACGATAGTCTACATGATAGCGGTCAATGCTGGAGGAGCCTCATGTCTGAGCACGAACACGAACCCACTATCCACGAGTACCATAACCCGGCGGGAGGCTGGGGGGCGCTCAAGGCGGTTGGCAAGCACTTGCTGCATAGCCGTGCACCGGCTCTCAATGCGGGTTGACGCGACTGCTGCGGGACAGCATGAAAGAGCTGGGCCTGGATCAGCAGATCACCCAGGCGGCGCAAGCGATACCGGATGCCAATGACCGTCTAAACTATGTCGCCTCCATGACGGAGCAGGCCGCAGAGCGGGCATTGAATGCCGTTGAGCGTGCTCAGCCGTTACAAGACGGTCTTGAGGAAGAGGGCGCCGCACTTAATGAGCGCTGGCAGTTAGCGGCAGCGAAGCTGGCGACGATAGAGGGTGATCCCAGCCTCCTCGAAGACACTCAGGACTTTTTGAACAACAAACTTCCCAGCGCAACGGGGGCGACGCAAAAAGAGCTGCTTGAAATCATGATGGCTCAGGACTTCCAGGATCTCACCGGTCAGGTGATCAAGAAAATGATGGAGGTCATCAAGCTCATCGAAGAGCAGCTTGTTCAGGTGCTTGTCGATAGTGTGCCCCATATCACCGATGGCGTTAAGGTGGAAGATAGCCGAGATGAGCATGCCAAGCTGCGGAACGGACCACAGGTGAACCAAAATAAGGCAGATGTGGTAGCAGGGCAGGATCAAGTAGACGATCTGCTGGATGAGTTGGGCTTTTAGACCAAGCCAGCGACATCGAGCCAAAACCATTGCCATGCGTTGCCAGCAACGGTTTTGAAAGCGTTTAGCGATGGATCAATGCTTTGCTGCGGCCTGCTCCTTCTCCGCGGCGCGGGCCAGCGCCGGACGGTCGGCATGGCGGGCGCGGTAGGCCACCAGCGGTTCCGGCAGGCGGTGTTTCATGCTCGCTGCCCAGCTCAAGGTGTGGGTCAGGAAGAGGTCGGCCAGTGTGAAGGTATCGCCCACCAGCGTCTCCTGGCCGTGGTAGCGGCGCTCCAGGGCGGTCAGGGCGCGCTGAAATTCCCAGGCGGCGGTGGGCAGTACGGAGGGCACGCGCTTGTCCTGAGGCAGGGCGAACTTGTGCTTGGCCTGCAGCCACAGCGGCTGCTCGATCTCGGTGACGATGAAGCTTAGCCACTGATCTACCTGGGCGCGTTCCTCCACGCTGTGTGGCAGCAGTTGGCCTTCGCCGTACCGTTCGGCGAGATAGCGGCAGATGGGTGCGGATTCGAACAGCGTCAGTTCGCCGTCTTCCAGCACGGGTACCTTGCCATCCGGGTGGCGGGCGAGATGCTCGGCGCTTTGCCCCGCGCCCTGGTCCAGGGCTACGTGGTGGCACTGGTACGCCAGGCCCAGCTCTTCCAGCGTCCAGGCGGCACGCAGCGAGCGGGAGTTGGGGAAACTATAAAGGGTGATCATGGGGCGGCTCCAGGCAGTACCGTGAAGCCTTCACTGTAGCCACTGCCTGAACGCCTGTCACGGGGCTACTGGCCCCGCGCCGCGCGGATGCGCTCATAGGCATTGCCAATCTCGCTGGTGCGGGCCTGCGCCACCTCGCGCATGCTCTCCGGAAGCCCCTTGCCCGCCAGCTTGTCCGGGTGATTCTGGCTCATCAGGCGACGATACGCTTTCTTGATCTCGGCATCGCTGGCGTCTTCGGCCACGCCCAGTACGCGATAGGCATCCTTCAGAGCTTCCTCGCTGGCGCCTTGAGAGTTGGCCGCCGCGCCATGCAGCATGACTTCGATCTGCTGTACTTCGGCCTCGCTGCAGCCAACGCCCCGCGCCACGCGCAGAATCATCTCATGCTCGGCGGGGTGCAGGACCCCATCGGCGGCAATCGCGCTGAGTTGAACCTGCAAAAATACCTGGCGCAAAATGGGCTGACGCTGGGTCAGGCGATTGACCTTGGCCAGCTCGGCCTCCAGGTCGAAGTCGTCGGCACGGCCCCGTTCGAAGGCGGCCCGCGCCTTGACGCGGTGCTCGCCCTGCAAGCGCATCTGGTCGAACAGCTTTTCGGCCACGCCCAGCTCACCTGGAGTGACCTTGCCATCGGCCTGGCAAAGGCAGCCCATCACCGAAAAGATCGACTCCAGGAAACCTTCCTGCAAACGCGTGCGGGCGGCATTCAAGCGGCGCCCCAGCTGGCGTGCCAACCACCAGCCCAGACCCGCTCCCACCAGCAGGCCCACGGGGCCGCCGCTGGCAAGGCCAATCAAACCAAACAGAATCATCAAAAAAAGCATAACGGTCTCAACAAGTTAGTCAGTAGGCTCAAGGCGACGGCAGGCGCGAACGAATGGCCGCTTCGATGCCGGCGGCATCCAGGCCGCAGTCGCGCAGCAGCTCGGCGGGGGTGCCGTGCTCGACGAAGCTGTCCGGCAAGCCCAGGTTCAGGACTTCGACCTGAACGCCTTCGCTGTGGAGCAGCTCATTCACCGCGCTGCCCGCGCCGCCCGCAATCACGTTCTCCTCCAGCGTGACCAGCAGCTCGTGCTCGTCGGCGGCGTGCAGCACGGCGTCGCGATCCAGCGGCTTGATGGAGCGCATGTTGATATGCGTTGCATTGAGCTTCTCGGCCACCTCGGCGGCGGCACCATTGATGCTGCCAAAGGCCAGCAGGGCGATGCGCATGCCGTCGCTGGTACTGGTGCGGCGTACCTCGGCCTGGCCAATCGCCATGGGCTCCAGATGGTCTGGAATGGCCACGCCGGGGCCGGTGCCACGGGGGTAGCGAACGGCGGCCGGGCCCGGGTGGTGATAGGCGGCGCTGAGCATGGCGCGGCACTCTGCTTCATCGGCGGGTGCCAGAATCACCATGCCGGGCACGCAGCGCAGGAACGACAGGTCCATGCTGCCGTGGTGCGTCGGGCCGTCTTCTCCCACCAGGCCTGCTCGGTCGATGGCGAAGGTGACATCCAGGTCCTGCACGGCCACGTCGTGGATCAACTGGTCGTAGCCACGCTGCAGAAAGGTCGAGTAGATGGCGACGACGGGCTTCATGCCCTCGCAGGCCATGCCTGCGGCCAGGGTGACCGCGTGCTGTTCGGCAATCGCCACGTCGAAATAGCGTTCGGGGTAGGTCTGCGCAAAGCGAATCAGATCCGAGCCTTCGCCCATGGCGGGAGTGATGCCCATCAGGCGCGGGTCGGCGGCGGCCATGTCGCACAGCCAGTCACCAAACACATTGCAGTACTTCTTCTTGGGTGCAGCGGGGGGCTTCACTGGGGGCGTGCTGGACGCGGGCACTTTTTCCAGCTTGGTGATGGCGTGATAGCCAATCTGGTCGGCCTCTGCCGGCAGGAACCCTTTGCCCTTGACCGTCTTGATATGCAGAAACTGGGGGCCTTTCTGGTCACGCAGGTTGCGCAGGGTCTGGGTCAGTGCGTCCAGGTCGTGGCCGTCGATGGGGCCCACGTAGTGAAAGCCCATCTCTTCGAAGAGCGTTGCGGGGCTTACCATGCCCTTCATGTGCTCTTCGGTGCGCTTGGCAAACTCCAGCGCGCCGGGCAGATGCGAGAGCACTTTCTTGCCCTCTTCGCGCATTTTCAGGTAAGGCTTGCTGGAGAGCATCCGCGCCAGATAGGTGGCGATACCGCCGACGTTCTCGGAGATCGACATCTCGTTGTCGTTCAGCACCACCAGCATGTTGGCGTTGACGTGCCCCGCGTGGGCCAGCGCTTCGAAGGCCATGCCCGCGGTGAGCGCGCCATCGCCGATGATGGCGCACACGCGGCGCGGGTCGTTTTGTGCCTGGGCGGCCAGGGCCATGCCGAGCGCCGCCGAGATCGAGGTGCTGGAGTGACCAACGCCGAAGGTGTCGTACTCGGATTCGGCGCGGCGGGGGAACGCGGCCAGGCCGCCGTGCTGGCGGATGCCGAGCATGGCTTCACGGCGACCGGTAAGGATCTTGTGGGGGTAGGCCTGGTGGCCTACGTCCCATACCAGGCGGTCTCTGGGGGTGTGGAAGGCGTGGTGCAAGGCCACGCTGAGTTCCACCACGCCGAGCCCTGCGCCAAAGTGGCCGCCGGTGACACCGACGCTATACAGCAGATAGGCGCGCAGCTCGTCGGCCAGCTGCGCCAGCTGGCCAGGACTCATGGCCCGCAGGGCCGCGGGGTGGTCAAAGGAGTCGAGCAGCGGCGTCGCCGGGCGCTCGCGGGGTATCTCGTCGAACAGCTTCATAGGCGGCATGTTTTCATGGGTATGTTGTGAAAGGCATCGTTAGTGGTCGCGCTCGATCATGTAATGGGCAAGATCGGCCAGGGGCGCGGCGGGCTCGCCAAGCGGGGCGAGCGCAGCAATGGCCTCGTCGATCAATGCGTTCGCTTTTTGCTGGGCGCCCGCCAGCCCGAGCAGGCTGGGATACGTGGGCTTGGCGCGGGCAGCGTCGGCACCGGAGGTTTTGCCCAGCGTGGCGGTGTCTCCGGTGACGTCGAGAATGTCGTCGTGAATCTGGAAGGCTAGACCAATGGCGCGTGCATAGCGAATCAGTGCCGCCAGGCGTGGGTCGTCGGCCTCGACGGCGATCAGCCCACCCATCCGGACCGCCGCCACGATCAGCGCGCCGGTCTTGTGGGCGTGCATGTGCGCCAGTGCCTCGACATCGGGATGGCCACCCACGGCTGCCAGGTCCAGCGCCTGGCCTGCCACCATGCCATCGCGGCCAGCGGCTACCGCCAGGGTAGATACCAGTGCAGCCAGGCGCGGGTGCGGGCGGCTGGCCATGACTTCAAAGGCCAGCGCCTGCAGGGCGTCGCCTGCCAGAATGGCCGTGGCTTCGTCGTAGGCCTTGTGCACCGTGGGCTGGCCACGACGCAGGTCGTCGTCATCCATGGCGGGCAGGTCGTCGTGGATCAACGAGTAGGCGTGGATCAGCTCGATGGCCGCCGCGGGGGCGTCCAGGGCGTCGTCTTCTGCTCCCAGGGCACGCCCCGCCAGATAGACCAGCAGCGGGCGCAGGCGCTTGCCGCCCACCAGCAGGCCGTGGCGCATGGCTGCCTCCAGGCGCGCCTCAACGGCGGGCCGAGACTCGAACAGCGCCGCCAGGGTGGCATCGACGCGGGCGTTGCTGGCGCGGCGCAGCGTGGCCAGCGGTGTGTCGTGGGCCGTTACCATGGGGGCGTTTCCTCGCTGTCGTCGTGTCCCTGAGCAGCTGACGGCTCTGGTGCGGCATGGAAGGGAGCCACGTCCAGCTTGCCTTCGGGGGCTTCGCTGAGCGCGCGCACTTTCAGCTCGGCACTGTCGAGGCGCTGCTGGGCATCGCGAGTGAGCCGCACGCCCTGCTCGAAGGCGGTCAGGGCATCTTCCAATGAGAGTTCGCCTGACTCCAGGCGTTCCACGATGGTTTCAAGCTCGGTCACCGTGGCAGCAAAATCTTGGGGAGGGGTGCTCATGGTCAATGCCTACCGTTTGTCGTGGGCCCTGTGCTCGGTGCGGGCGGCGAAAGTGGCCGGATGCCAGTCAAATAAACGCACAGTATACACCGAGGCAAGGGGGTGGCGTCTGCCTCCCGCTGGCGGGATTCCTCGACGTGTGCCGGGTTCATCTTCAAAACGCAGACTTTTCATCATCCGGGAGCGCTGAGAAAGGCGGGGGCTGTGCTACCATACGGGCCTTCCGTGAACCGATACACGGCGCCTGCCGCCGACCATAGAGGTTGATTCAGCCATGGCCAAAACGTCCCTGGAAAAGAGCAAGATCAAGATCCTGCTACTCGAGGGCGTCCACCAAAGCGCGGTGGACAATTTTCACAACGCGGGTTATGAAAACATCGAGTCTCTCTCTACATCGCTGGATGAAGAGGCACTGATCGAGAAGATCCGTGATGTTCACTTCCTCGGCATTCGCTCCCGGACGCAGTTGACGGAGCGCGTGTTCGATGCCGCCGAGAAACTGGTCAGCGTGGGCTGTTTCTGTATCGGGACCAATCAGGTCGACCTGGATGCGGCGCTCAAGCGCGGTATCGCGGTCTTCAATGCGCCGTATTCCAACACTCGCTCGGTGGCCGAGCTGGTGCTGGCGGAAGCCATCATGCTGCTGCGTGGCATTCCCGAGAAAAACGCGCTGGCGCACCAGGGGGGCTGGTTGAAATCGGCCAAGAACTCCCATGAGGCGCGCGGCAAGACGCTGGGTATCGTGGGCTATGGCAGCATTGGCGCTCAGCTGTCGGTGCTGGCGGAGTCGCTGGGCTTCAACGTGATCTACTACGATGTGATCACCAAGCTGGGCATGGGTAATGCCAGCCAGGTCGCCAGCCTGGAGGAGTTGCTGGGTCGTTCGGACGTGGTCAGCCTGCACGTGCCGGACCTGCCCTCTACCCGCTGGATGATGGGTGCGAAGGAAATCGCTGCCATGAAGGATGGTGCGATCCTGATCAACGCCGCCCGGGGCAGCGTGGTCGAGATCGAAGCGCTGGCCGACGCCGTGAAGGCTGGCAAGCTGAACGGTGCCGCCATCGACGTCTTCCCGGTCGAGCCGAAGGGCAACGATGAAGAGTTCCAGAGCCCGCTGCGTGGCCTGCACAACGTGATCCTGACGCCGCATATCGGCGGCTCGACGCTGGAAGCGCAGGAGAACATCGGGGTCGAAGTGTCCGAGAAGCTGATCACCTACTCGGATAACGGCACCACAGTGACGTCGGTCAACTTCCCCGAAGTAGCGCTGCCTGCTCACCCGGACAAGCACCGCCTGCTGCACATCCACGACAACGTGCCCGGCGTGCTGTCGCAGATCAACCGCGTGCTGTCGGAAAACGGCATCAACATCTCTGGCCAGTACCTGCAGACCAACGACAAGGTGGGCTACGTGGTCATCGACGTCGACAAGGCCTACGGCCCGCAGGCGCTGGAGGCATTGAAGCAGGTAGAGCACACGCTGAAGATTCGCGTTCTCTACTCGGCGCAGAACAGCTGATCTCGCCCCTTCGTGCAATAAAAAACGGCCCCTCTGGGGCCGTTTTGCCTATCAGGCCAGGTCGAACAGCAGTACTTCGCTGGCCTCGGTGCACGCCAGCGCAACGTCCTCGCTGGGGGTGAAGGCCGCCGCGTCACCGGTGCGCAGGGTTTCTCCGTTCACTTCAACGGCCCCTTTCACCACATGCAGCCAGGCATGGCGGGAAGGTGGCGCTGCCAGCTGATCACCCGCGCTCAGCAGGCTGGCATACAGGTTGACGTCCTGATTGACGCCCACCGAGCCGTCGCGGCCATCCTGAGAAGCGACCAGGCGCCACTGGCCCTGGCGCTCGGCCGTGGGGAACGCCTTCTGCTCGTAGCTGGGCGAGATGCCCCGCTGGGCCGGTTCGATCCAGATCTGCAGGAAATGCAGGCCGTTTTGCTGGGAGTGGTTGAACTCGCTATGCACTACCCCTGTGCCCGCTGACATGCGCTGTACGTCGCCGGGGCGCATGACCTCGCCGTTGCCCATGTTGTCCTTGTGCTCCATCTCACCTTCGAGTACGTAGGAGATGATCTCCATATCCCGGTGGGGGTGGGCGCCAAAGCCGTGGCCCGGGGCGACCCGGTCTTCATTGATGACCCGCAGGGCACGAAAGCCCATGTGCTCCGGGTCCATGTAATTGGCAAACGAAAAGGTGTGGTACGAGCGCAGCCAACCGTGGTCTGCGTAGCCGCGCTCGTTGGAACGACGAATCTTCATGAACGGTACCTCGTTACTCAGTCAAGTTGTTGCCTTTAATATGTCGCCTACTATACGACCGAGTGCGCCAGGCGTGGGGTGAAGCTTTCTCAATGGTGGCGTCGAAATAATCGACGATTGAGGGCCGCCAGAATAGTGGCTGGCAGGCGCGCGCAGATGCACGCGCGGCGCGCTTTTTGCTATCATGCGCGGGATTATTCACCCGGTCCGCCCTTTGCGAGGGCGACTACCAGGAGCACTGCATGACGATCCCCACTTCCACACCGCCCATCGTGGTGGCTGCGCTGTACAAATTTGTCACCCTGAACGACTTCGAAGCGCTGCGCGAGCCGCTGCACCAGACCATGCTGGCCAACGGCGTCAAAGGCACGCTGCTGTTGGCCAAAGAGGGCATCAACGGCACCGTGGCCGGCAGCCGTGAAGGCATCGATGCGCTGCTGGCCTGGCTGACCGCCGACCCGCGCCTTGCCGATATCGACCATAAAGAGTCGTTCTGCGACGAGCCGCCGTTCTACCGCACCAAGGTGAAGCTGAAAAAGGAGATCGTGACGCTGGGTGTGCCGGGCATCGACCCCAACGACACCGTGGGCACTTACGTCGAGCCGGAAAACTGGAACGACGTGATCTCCGACCCGGAAGTGCTGGTGATCGATACCCGTAACGACTACGAAGTCGCGATTGGCAGCTTCGAAGGCGCGGTCGACCCCAGGACCACCACGTTCCGCGAGTTTCCCGAGTACGTGCGCCAGCACTACAACCCGGAGCAGCACAAGAAGGTGGCGATGTTCTGCACCGGCGGCATTCGCTGCGAGAAAGCCTCCAGCTTCATGCTGAAAGAGGGCTTCGAAGAGGTATACCACCTGAAGGGCGGCGTGCTCAATTACCTGGAAAAGGTGCCGGAAGAGCAGTCGCTGTGGCGCGGCGAGTGCTTCGTGTTCGATAACCGCGTCACCGTGCGCCATGATCTCACCGAGGGCGAGCACGAGCAGTGCCACGCATGTCGCATGCCGATCTCTCAGGAAGATATGCAGTCGTCGGCCTATGAGCCCGGCATCAGCTGCCCGCACTGTATCGACTCATTGCCTGAGAAAACCCGCGCCGCCGCCCGCGAGCGTCAGCGCCAGATCGAGCTGGCCAAAGCCCGTGGTGAGCCTCATCCGCTGGGCTATAACCATCGCCAAGGCACTCGCGAGAAAGCGTAATCATCCTGGTCGACGATGTGGCAGAAGGCATCGATGCGTTTATCGAAAAGCGCGCGCCTCGCTGGCAGCATCGCTAGTACACGCTGCTAGCCATTGGTGGAATTTGTTTCCGTAAACGCGACAGCGCCCCCTGCTGCGCGTTATCCTGCTGGCTTTTTACGTATTGAGCGCCGTCAGGAGAGTGCCAGGTGAGTGAAGTCAAGCGCAGGTCAGTCGGACGTCCGGCGGGAGCCACGAAAGCGAGCGGAGGGCATAGCCAATCGTTGGTGCGTGGCCTCACGCTGCTCGAATATCTATCCGCTAGCCCGCTGGGCCTTGCGCTTTCAGAGCTGGCGGAAATGGCTGATCTTGCCCCTTCCACCACTCATCGCCTGCTTCAGGCGCTGCAAAGCCAGGGGTTCGTCACCCAGGAGAGCGAGCAAGGCCTGTGGCGCATCGACGTGAAAACCTTCCGCATCGGCAACAGCTTTCTGGAAGCCCGCGACGTGGTGGCGAAAAGCCGTCCGTTCCTGCGCCGCCTGACGGCAGAGACTGGCGAAACGGCCAACCTGGGCATTCGCGATGGCGCCACGGCGGTGTTTTTGGCCCAGAACGAATCGCCGCAAATGATGCGCATGATCACGCGGCTGGGGTCGCGGGCACCGCTGCACGCCTCTGGGGTGGGCAAGGCGCTGCTGGCCTGGATGAGCGAAGAGGAGCGCAACGCGCTGCTGGCAGGCGGGTACGAGCTGGCGCGCGTCACGGAAAACACGCGTTATCAGGTCGATTCGCTGTTGGCGGAAATGGCCGCCATTCGTGCCCAGGGCTTTGCCTGTGACCGTGAAGAGCACGCCATTGGCCTGCACTGCGTGGCCGCGTGTATTTTCGATGAGCACGCCACCCCCTTGGCGGCCATTTCCGTTTCCGGGCCCATGGCGCGCATTCCAGAAGATCGCCTGCTGGCGTTGGGGGCGCTGGTGCGTCGCACGGCCGACGACATCACCCTGCAAATGGGTGGCCAACGGCCTCGTTAATTGCCGATGATTGCGCATGTTTAGTCTGTTTTGGGTGGCACTCGCCAGTGCCACACTACTGCCGGGCGGCTCTGAAGTGTGGCTGGCCAGGCTCTGGTGCCTGGGTGAGCCCGCGCTGGGGTTGTGGCTGGTCGCCACGGCGGGCAATACGCTGGGCAGCGTGATCAACGTGGCCATGGGCCGCTATGCCCGCCAGTTTCAGGATCGTCGCTGGTTCCCTGCATCACCGCAAGGGTTGGCCCGCGCAGAGCGTTGGTACCATCGCTTTGGTGAGTACAGCCTGCTGTTCTCGTGGTTACCGGTGGTGGGCGACCCGCTCACCGTCCTGGCCGGCGTCATGCGGTTGGCCTGGTGGCGGGCGCTGCTTTGGATCGTGCTGGCCAAGGGCGCGCGCTATGCGCTGTTGATCGTCATGGCCCAGCAGTGGCTGGCCCCTTACTGCCAATAAGGCACTGCTATGCGGTTGTCTAAGGTCTGCGCGACGGTGTCTTCGTGGGTGCGCCAAAAGCAGTCGCGTTAACGTCTCTTGCATTTAGGCATGTTACCCTAGCGTATGTTATGTCAGGTTTGCATTCCTGATGGATGCACTATTCTGTGTGGACGTGTCTGTGTGGACGTGTCTGTGTGGACGTGTCTGTGTGGACGTGTCTGTGTGGACGTGTCTGTGCGGGCACGCGTAGGCAGGCTCTTGGCGAATCGCAGGATCGCAAACACTCACCCAAAGGGAGGTTATGGTGTGACGTCACTACGTTTATTACCCTGGCTAGGCGTCTGGATGATGGCGCTGTTCGCCTTATTGGCCGGCCCCGCCATGGCGCAAACCACGCTGGGCGGTGACAATGAAGCGCCGGATACGAGCGCCGAGCAGCCGCCCTCGTATTCTGCGCTGGCGGACTTGCTGGAAGATGAGCAGGCCCGCCAGGAGCTGATCGAGCTGCTGCGCCACCAAGCGTCGGCGCTGCCTCCAGGGCTGGCCAACGAGCTCTCCCCGGAAGCCGCGGCTGCCGGTGGCAATGTCGCACCCGAAGATGTCTCGCTGCCGCGCCAGCTGGCCGAACTGACCAGCCGCACGGTGAGTGATGTCGGGGGCCAGCTGGAGCAGGCTATCTCGATCGTCGGCAGTCTGTTCTCGGGGCAAGGGGCCAGCACTTTCAATATGGCCGACTTCACCAATGCCGCGATCAATCTTGGCATCGTCATCATTGCCACGTTTGCCCTGTTCTTTACCTTCCGTCGTCTCGCCAAGACGCTGTTTACTAAGCTTAGTGCCTGGTCGTTGGCCGGTGGCAACCTGACCCCGGTGCTGCGTCTCGTGCTATGCGTGGCGCTTGCCGCGGTAGTAGATGTGCTGCTGGTGGCGCTGGCCTACGTGGGCGGCAATCTGATCGCCACGTTTGCGGTGGGCGAAACGGGCGAGCTGTCTACCCGGGCCTCGCTGTTCCTGAACGCGTTCCTGATCATCGAGCTGCTCAAGGCGGCAGTGCGCATGCTGTTCTCCTCCCGCTATGAGGGACTGCGGCTGCTGCATATTTCTGCCCAGGAAGCCTCCTATTGGAATCGCTGGATCGCCCGCCTGATCGGTATGGTGGGCTATGGCCTGATGGTGGTCGTACCGCTGGTCAACTATTACCTGGCCCCGACCTTGGGGCAGGCCGTGGGCACCTTCATCATGCTGCTGGCCTTCGTCTATGCCGTGGCGGTGGTGCTGAAGAACCGTGTTCGACTGCGGAATAACCTGAACCTGATGGGCGACCGTTCGACGCTGATGGCCAGCCGCGTGTCGCTGCACCTTTTTGCCCGTACGTGGCACCTGTTTGCTCTGCTCTACTTCCTGATGGTGTTCGTACTGACCCTGACCCGCCCGGGCGACGCACTGCCCTTCGTGCTCATGGCCACGCTGAAAACGCTGGTGGCGGTGGTGGTGGGGCTGCTGCTGTCCACCTTCCTCACCCAGACCATCGGCCGTCGTATTCAGCTGTCGGATGACCTGCGGCGCAAGCTGCCGCTGCTGGAAGCGCGCCTGAACAGCTATGTGCCCAATGCCCTGCGCGTGCTGCGCACCATCATTGTCGTGGCTGTGATCATGGTGGTGCTGGATGCTTGGGGAGCGTTCAATCTCGCCGCCTGGTACGCCTCCGAGCGCGGTGCCAACCTGGTGGGCAATCTGATCAGCGTGGCGGTCATTCTGATCGTATCGCTGGGCGTATGGCTGGGGCTGGCGAGCCTGATCGAGCACAAGCTGAACCCCGAGACGGGCGACGGGGAGCCCTCGGCGCGTGCCAAGACGCTGCTTAGCCTGTTCCGCAATGCACTGGCCATTGCCATGGTGACCATTACCGGCATGATCGTGCTGTCGGAGATCGGCATCAACATTGGGCCGTTGATTGCCGGTGCCGGTGTGCTGGGTCTGGCGATCGGTTTCGGTGCCCAGAGACTGGTGCAGGACGTCATCACCGGCGTCTTCATCCAGGTGGAAAACGCGATGAATACCGGCGATGTGGTGACCGTAGGGGGTATTACCGGTACCGCAGAGCGCTTGAGTATTCGCTCGGTGGGTATCCGCGACCTCTCCGGTACTTATCACATTGTGCCGTTCTCCAGTGTCGATACCGTCTCCAACTACATGCGTGAGTACGGTAATCACCTGGGCGAGTACGGCATTGCCTACCGCGAGAACATCGACGATGCCATTGCCCAGCTCCAACTGGCCTTCGAAGACCTCAAAGCCAGCACAGAGCACAGTCACAAGCTGTTGGCAGACATGACCGTGGCGGGTGTTACTTCGCTGGCCGACAGCTCGGTCAATATCCGTGTGGTCATCAAGACCACGCCGGGTGACCAGTGGGGCGTTGGCCGGGCATACAACCGCCTCGTCAAGATGCGCTTCGACTCGGCGGGTATCGAAATTCCGTTCCCGCATACCACCCTGTACTTCGGGCAGGACAAGTCCGGCTCTGCGCCGCCTGCCAACCTGCGTGTCATGAAACAGGACTTCACCATCGATGGTAGCCCGGCAGGGCAGCCCAAACGAGCAGAGCTCGAAGTGGATGACCGCCATCACCCTCGTCGTGGAAAAGCACCGAGTCAGCAAGAGGCTGAGCACCACAAGCCCGACGATGAGGAAGTGTGATCCTCGCCGCATCAGCGACAAGGCCGCCTTCGGGCGGCCTTGTCGTATGCGCAGAGTCTGCCAGGCTCACTCGCCCGGATAATTTTCTGAGTGACGTCCCACCAGGTTGATGGACTCCCCGCCGTCCACGAACAGCACCTGGCCCACCACGAAGTCGTTGTCCAGCAAGTAGTACAAGGCTTGTACGAGATGCGCTGGGCTTCCCTGGTGATCGGCAGGAATACCCTCGATGCGCCACTGAACATAGTCGCTGGTGCGCTGTGATGCGGGCAGCACGACGCCAGGGGCGATGCCATTGATGCGTAGGCGAGGTGCAAACTCCAGCGCCGCCATGCGCGTCATGTCTGCCAGACTTTTCTTGGATAGCAGGTAGGCCGCATAAGGGTACTGATGGTAAGCCACCTTGTTGTCGATGATATTGATGACCTGGCCGTGTTTGACCACCTCGGCAAAGTGGCGCGTCAATAGCAGCGGGGTGAACATATTGACCCGAAACTGGGTCTCCAGCATGGCCAGGTTTGTCTGGGCGATGGGCGCAGGCTCATAGGCTGAGGCGCTATTGAGCAGCACATTCAAACCGGGAAAGCGCGCTGTCGCCCGTTGAATCAGTGTTTCCGGTGAGTCGTTCAAAAAGTCGCAGGGAAGAATCTCGCACTCCCTCCCTTTACGACGAATCACCGTGGCCACCTCTTCAGCCTCCCCTCGGGAGCTATTCACGTGCAGGGCGATATTGAAGCCTTTGTCGGCCAGGGCTTCTGCAAAATGGCGTCCAAGTCGTGTGGCGCCGCCGGTGACCAGTGCCGCAGGTGTTGGCATGAAAAGTCCCTCGCTGTCGGTATGGTGAGTCATGATGGGGGTTTGATCACCAAGACTCTGCGTGAGCGCAGCGTTTGTCAATAAATTGTACAGAGCTTGAACAAAATGCGTGGCGGTTTACTCTGTAGAGAGCCTGAGCGAGCTATTTTTTTGGGGTGCCATGGCGGTTCGACAGTGCCCTTGGTCGGTAACTCCATCACGGTTTTTATCTGGAATACTGCTATGCCCCCAACGTCGTCATATGGAGCACCTGACACCATGCATCATGAATGCGTGATTTCACTGGGTTCCAATATCGAACCCGAGCACCATTTTGCCCGAGCACTGGACATTTTAAGCAGCGAGTGTGAGCTGGTCGCCCACTCGGAGGCTGTTCGTACGGCACCGGTTGGCTTTCAGCAGCAGCCTGACTTTCTCAATGCTGCGCTGGTGGTTCGCACCACGCTGGAGCGGCACGCCTTCAAGGCCTATTTGAAGGATGTCGAGCATCGCCTGGGACGCGTGCGTGGGCCGATCAAGTCGGGGCCTCGTACCATGGATTTGGACATCGTGGCCTGGGATGGCGAGATAGTGGACGAAGGCTATTTTCAGCACGACTACGTGCGTGGCCCGGTCGATGCCGTGCTAGCCGACAGCGGGCGCTCGCTAATCAGTGCAGGCCCTGTCCGACATAATTGATGCGACAGGCCTCACGTTTTCGGGGTGGCGGCCGATAATTACGCTAACCGCGCCCTGCGCGTTTACTTTCGAGGTCATGCCCGTGCTTAGCCTTGCGACCAACATCACGTCGCTGCTGGTGATGAACAATTTACGTACGAGCCAGCAGGCCATGCAGACCTCCATGCAGCGCCTGTCTTCCGGCTTGCGTATCAATAGCGCGAAGGACGACCCCGCTGGTCAGGCCATTGCCAATCGCATGGGCGCGCAGATTCGAGGCATGAACCAGGCCATTCGTAACACCAACGATGGCATCTCCATGGTGCAAACGGCGGAAGGCTCGCTGAACCAGATCAACGACAACCTTCAACGTATCCGTGAGCTGAGCGTTCAAGCCCTCAACGGCACCAACTCTTCCGAAGATTTGGCCTCTATCCAGCTGGAAATCGATCAGCGCCTGGAAGAGATCACCCGCGTCACTGAGCAGAGTAACTTCAACGGCATTCCTCTGATCAACGCAGATCGGACCCTGAACATTCAGGTGGGTGCCAATGCGGGGGATGTGATTGGCGTTCGTTTTTCCGCCATGGGGCTTCAGGCGCTTGGGCTGGAAGGTTTTAGCGTGCTGGACGATGGCACGGCCACCGACAAGCCCATGGACGTGGTGGATGAAGCCATGAAGCTGGTCGACCGCCAGCGCAGCTACCTGGGCGCCGTGCAGAACCGCTTCGAAAGCGTGATCGACGGCCTCAACACCAACATCATCAACACCTCTGCCGCCCAGTCACGCATCCAGGACGCCGACTACGCGCAGGAAGTCTCCAACCTGATTCGTGCCCAGCTGTTGCAGCAGGTCGGCATCTCCATGCTGGCTCAGGTCAACCAGCAGCCGCAGGTGATTCTGCGGCTGCTGCAAGGCTTGTAAGCCGAGATCAGTCGATGATCCCTTGCTCCCGCGCCATGGCGTAAGCCGCTTGCGGGCCGTTCCAGAGTGACGGCAGCAGGATCAGCGAGACGGGAATCGCGGTAATCACGATGAGCTGCTGCAGCGCGCCAATCTGGCCTGCGCCCATGTACAGCAGAACCGCCGCCATCAGTGCCATGGCGATCCCCCAGAACGCACGCATGTAAGGGCTGGGCGCATCATGCCCCGCTCCTACCACGGCAATGGCATAGCTCATGGAGTCGCCGGTGGTGGCCACGAAGATGGTGGTCAGCAGCAAGATGGCCATGGCCATCCAGGTGCCGCCAGGCAGTGCCTGGGCTACGGTGAGGGTAGCCACGTCGAACTGGAAGTTGTTGAGCGCTTCGGTGATATCGATCACGTCGGTCAATTGGTAGTAAATGCCGGTACCGCCCAGCAGCGTGAACCAGATGGTCGTCGCCAAGGGGGCGAGCACGGCCACCGCCAGAATCATTTCGCGTATCGTGCGCCCTCTGGAAATACGCGCTACGAAAATCGCCATCAGCGGCGCATAGCCGATGAACCAGGCGAAGAAGAACACCGTCCACCACTGCATCCACCAAGCGGGCGCGGTGTCGGCGGTCATGGTGGCCATGGTGAAAAAGCCGCTGACATACGCACCCATGCTGGCCATGTAGCTATTCATCAGAAACAGCGTGGGGCCAAAAACCACAATCACGGCACCAATGGCCAGTGCCAACAGCACGTTGAAACGGCTGAGCAGTTGGATGCCTTTGTGTACCCCACTCATGGAGGAGAGCACATAGATGGCCCCTAATATGGCCAGGATGATCAGCTGGCCGGTGTAACCTTCCGGCAGGCCGAACAGCTCATGCAGGCCGAAACTGACCTGAGTCGCCAGAAAGCCAATCGGCCCCACGGTCCCCGCCACGACACCGATCACACAGCAGGCATCCACCACGCTGCCCAGCGGGCCGCGCATCAGGCGCTCACCGAACACCGGATAAAGGAGCGTTCTGGGCTGAAGCGGCTGGCCTTTGACGTAATGCGCATGCGCCAATACTACCGCCGTGAGCGAGCCCAATACCGCCCAGGCCATGAACCCCCAGTGGGTAAACGACTGGGCCAAGGCACCTGCCACCGCCTCGGCAGTGCCGGGGTCGGTATCGAAAGCGGGGGGCGTAACGACAAAGTGATAGATTGGCTCGCCTGTGGCGAAAAACACCCCACCACCGCCCAGCAGAGCGCACAGAATGATCGACACCCACTTGAAGGTGCCCATTTCTGGTGCATCCAGATTGCCGATACGCGCCTTGGCTGCTGGTGTCAGCGCCAGGCCCATGGCAATCAGGAAAGTCATCAATAGCAGCAGTTGAAAGTAGCTTCCCAGGGTGAGCGCCGTCCAGGCAAATCCTTGGCTGATGGTGCTGGCTACCCGCTCGATGTCATACAGCGAAAGTGACAGGAAGGCCACGATGAAACCAATGCTGAGCACCAGTACGATGGGGTCTCCAAAGGGACGCCGTGTGGCTTCCTCGGTGGGGCGAGAAGAGTGCGTCATGTCGAATACCTGTTCAGGATCGAAGGGGGAGTAGGCAGGGTAAGGGCATGGCTTGAGCGTGTTACGGAGCAAAACCGCAGCACAAAAAAAAGCGCCATTCAATGAATGGCGCGAGGACAGGAAACTGAGCACAGTATACCGTCGGGTTAGACCAAAGTCTAACGATTTGGCCAAAATGTTTTCTAATGGTGCGAGATGGGTGTGGTGCGCACCATTTTGGCACTTTCAGGCGCAATGAGGGACCCGTTCGCTTATCTAAGCGCATGAATGAACAGTAAAAAGCAAAAGATGGCAGCGTTGCTGCAAAGCATCTTCAATATTGTATACAAGGTGCTCACTGCCATGCCGGCTCGCTCCCGTACTGCCCGTTCCTCTTTGTTTCCGCTAGCGCTATTTGGCGCGGTGCTGATGATGCCGCTCGGCGCTGCTGCCGAGACGACCTCGATTCGCTTCCAGCTGGACTGGCGCTTCGAAGGCCCGGCAGCGCCGTTTCTGATGGCAGCCGAAAAAGGCTACTTCGCCGAAGAAGGTCTGCAGGTTCAGATCGATTCGGGAAGCGGCTCTGCAGGGGCGGTGAACCGGGTGGCCTCGGGCGCCTATGAGATGGGCTTTGGCGATCTCAACGCGCTGGTCGAATTCCTTGCGGAAAACCCGGAAGGCCCCGGCATCAAGGGCGTCTATATCGTTTATGACGGCACGCCCGCGGCGGTGTTTGCGCGCAAGGAGAGCGGCATCGAGAGCCCCGCTGACCTGGCAGGCAAGACCATCGCCGCCCCGGCCTTCGACACCGGCTATCGCGCCTGGGGCATCTTTGCCGCTGCCAATGGGCTGGAGGCCGACGCGGTGGCGTGGCAAAACGTCGACCCTGCGCTACGCGAAACCCTGCTGACCCGGGGCGATGTCGATGCCATCACCGGCTTCTACTTCACCAGCCTGCTCAACCTGGAAGAGCGCGGCATGAGCGAAGACGAGCTGACCATCATGCCGTTCCCCGACTACGGCGTCCCGCTGTACGGCAACGCGATTCTGGTCAGTGATGCCTTTGCCGATGCCAACCCCGAGGCCGTGCAGGGCTTTCTGCGCGCCTTCAACCGTGCGCTGGGAGAGACCCTGGCAGACCCCGAAGCAGCCATCGAGTACGTGCGTAACCGCGACGGCCTGATCGATGTCGAGATGGAAACGCGTCGCCTGAAGCTGGCGTTGGAGAGCGTGGTGGATACCCCCGATGCCCGTGAATATGGCGTGGGCGGTGTGGATGACGAGCGGTTGAGCCAGGCGATTCAACTGGTGGCGGATGCTTACGATCTGCCCACGTTGCCATCCCCCGATCAGGTCTTTGACTCCCGCTACCTGCCGCCGGTAGAAGAGCGCATGCTGCTGCCGGAGGCGGAGTGATGTCGGCAGCGTTCGTCCGCTTCGATGACGTCAGCCTGGCGTACGACGGCTCGGGCAACGCCATCGAAGATATCGACCTGTCGATCCACGAAGGCGAGTTCGTCGCCTTCGTGGGGCCGTCAGGGTGTGGCAAATCCACCTTCATGAAGCTGTGTACCGGCCTGCATGCCCCTACGCAGGGAAGCATCCAGGTGGATGGGCTGCCCGTGACCGGGCCTTTGAAAATCACCGGCATGGCGTTCCAGAATGCCAACCTGCTGCCCTGGCGTACCACTCTGGACAACGTGCTGCTGCCGCTGGAAATCGTCGAGCCCTATCGGAAGCAGTTTCGCAAGCGCCGGGAAGAGTTCAAAGGCTGGGCTCGGGCGCTGCTCGAGACGGTGGGCCTGGCCGAGCATGAAAACAAGTACCCCTGGGAGCTGTCGGGGGGCATGCAGCAGCGAGCGTCCATCTGTCGCGCGCTGATTCATCGGCCGCGCTTGCTGATGCTGGACGAGCCCTTTGGCGCGCTGGATGCGTTCACCCGTGAAGAGCTCTGGTGCGTCTTGCGTGACCTGTGGGAGGCCCAACGCTTTACCGTGGTGTTGGTGACCCATGACCTGCGCGAAGCCGCTTTCCTGGCCGACACCGTCTATGTCATGAGCCGTCGTCCGGGGCGCGTGATCGAGCGGCGCTCCATCGAACTGCCTCGCCCTCGGGCGCTGGAAACCACCTACCAGAAACCGTTCATTGACCTGGTGCAGTCGCTGCGCGCCCAGATCGGTGAAGTGCGCAGCGCCTGAAGGAATGCCCATGAACCACAATCGCAAGCTGGCCGAGCGGCTGGCTCCCTGGATCGCCATGGCGGGGCTGGTGGTGATCTGGGAAGTGACGGTACGCCTGTTCAACGTGCCCAGCTTTATTTTTCCCAGCGCGCTGGACACGGTTCAGGCGCTGGTGACCTACGCCGGGCCCATCGGCAAGCACTCCTGGCAAACCTTCTGGACCACGCTGATTGGCTTTGGCCTGGGCGTTGCCGTGGGGCTGTTGCTGGGCTTCAGCATCGGCTCGTCGCGCTTTTTGTACAACGCCTGCTACCCGCTGCTGGTGGGGTTCAACGCCATTCCCAAGGTGGCCTTCGTGCCCATTCTGGTGGTCTGGTTCGGCATCGGCTCGGTGCCCGCAATACTCACCGCCTTCCTGATCTGCTTCTTCCCCATCGTGGTGAACGTGGCCACCGGCCTGGCGACCCTGGAGCCTGAGATGGAAGATGTGCTGAGAGTGCTGGGCGCACGGCGCATCGATGTGCTGCTCAAGGTGGGCTTGCCGCGTTCGCTGCCGTACTTCTTCGCCTCGCTGAAAATCGCCATCACGCTGGCCTTCGTGGGCACGGTGGTGTCCGAGACCGTGGCCTCCAACCAGGGCATTGGCTACCTCATGATGAGCGCGGGCTCACAGATGCGCATGGGGCTGGTATTTGCCGGGCTGCTGGTGATCAGTGCCATGGCCATGGTGATGTACGAGCTGTTCTCGCTGCTGGAAAAGCGCATGACCGCCTGGGCACACCGCGGGCAGCAGCGCCAATAGGCGGTCAGGCTACCAGCGGTAGAGGAGCGACGCGCTGGTGGTATGGTCGGTCCGCTCGCTGGCCTCTTCGGGGGGCTGGGAGTTGCGCTTGATCTCATGAGACAGGCGCAGCGACAGCCGCGAATTCAGGCGTGCCGTGAGGGCCGACAGCGAGCGCGAGGTGGTGTTCTCATGGGTATACTCCACCGACATCTCCTGGCGTAGGTCCGCGAACTGGGAGAACTCCCAGCGGTAGTCCAGCGCCGAGTAGGCCACGCCCAGTTGCTCGTTCTCATCGTCACGCAGCCGGTCATGGCGATAGCCGGGCCCTGCTTCCAGGGAAAGGTAGTGGCGCTCGCCATCCACGATCTGTCGACCATAGCCACCGATGGCGGTGAGCTGCTGATCGTAGCCCGCAAAGCGGTCCTTTTCCCAGCGGGCAAACCCAAACAGGTAATGCGGGCCGTTGAAGTCATAGCGCTCCCGCCCCGCCACGAGATACTGCTCCGCGCTGGTCTCGCCATCCTTGCTGACATTACGCACTTCTGCCCGAAATGAGTGGGTGAAGTCGCCGGTCAGCCAGGTGAGCAGCGTTTTGCCGATCAGCGTGCGGCTGTCGGTATTGCCGGAGAGCTGGTTGAAACCAAGCTCGGCGTCGCCGCTGAAGATGGGCGCATCTTCCTGGGGCGGCGGGGGCGCATAGAACGGGTTGGCTGCGGCAGCCCCCGCCCAGAGCGGGCAGCTGGCCAGTAACAGGTAGCGTGAAAGGTGTCGCACTTTTCTCCTCCTTGAGTGTTGCGGTGGGCAGGGAGTATATAAGCCGCTGGGTGAAAAAGCGCAAAGCCTAACGCCGCCTGGCGGTGCGTGCCATAATGACGCTCTTGCGCATCACGAGTTCCCTTATGACCGAGCCCCGCCCACGCACCCTGGCCGAACTGCAGCGCTGGCGTCGCACGCGCGCCAAGCGACGCTGGTACAAACGCAGCTTTCGCTTGCAGGTCATGATCCTGGTGGGCCTGCTGCTGGCGGGTATGCTGCTGGCCCAAGGGACCTACCTGAACTACCGTAAAGCCGACATCATCACCTATCAAATGGGTGAGCGGGCGCTGGCGGTCGCCAAGACCGTAGCGGCCATGCCGCAAATCGTCGATGCCTTCTCCACGCCCGAGCCTTCCCACTTCATTCAGCCGCTGGCCGAGCGGGTGCGCCAGGAAACGGGCGCGCGCTATGTGGTGGTGGGCAATGCCCAGTCGATACGCTACTCCCACCCGGTGCCCGAGCGCATCGGCGAGCGCATGGTGGGGGATGATAATGATCAAGCGCTGATCTATGGTCAATCCTACGTGTCCGAAGCCACCGGCACCCTGGGCACCGCCATGCGCGGCAAAACGCCGATTTGGGATGAAGAGGGCAACATCATCGGCGTGGTTTCCGTCGGCTTCATGCTCGACCGCGTGGACATGGACGTGGCGCGCTACACCAAGCTGGGCTGGATACTGGTGGCCATGATGATCGTGCTCGGGTTTGCCGGCGCTTATTGGCTGTCGCAGCATCTCAAAAAAATCATTCTCGGCCTCGAACCCTACGAAATCGCCCGTCTCGCCATGGAAAAGGAAGCCATCCTGCAATCGATTCACGAGGGCATTCTGGCGGTCAATCGGGATGGCCACATTACCCTGGTGAACCAGCAAGCACGCCGTTTTCTGGAGCTGCCCGACGAGCACGTGCTGTTGGGGCAGCCCATCCGCGAGGTAGTGCCCAATTCCCGCCTGCTGGAAGTGCTCAGACACGGTGAGCAGGAGTTCGACCAGGAAATGTGGCTGGGGGATCACCCGGTGGTGGTCAACCGCGTGCCCATCATTCACGAGGGCGAGATCGAAGGCGCCGTGGCCACCTTCCGTAGCCGCCGAGAAATCATCGACCTCTCCCAGGCGCTGACCCAGGCCAGCCGCGACGTGGACATGCTGCGCGCCCAGGCCCACGAGTTCTCCAACAAGCTCTACACCATTTCCGGGCTGCTGCAGTTGCAGCGCATCGAGGAAGCGCTGGCCCTGATTCATCAGGAAACCGAGCGTGCCCAGGCACAGATGAACTTCCTGATGCGCCATGTGGCCGATGCGGTGCTGAGCGGCACGCTGCTGGGCAAGCTGACCCGCGCCCGTGAACTGGGCGTGGCGCTGGAAATCGACGAACAAAGCTCGCTCTCTTGCCCGCTGACGCCAACGGGGCAGGAGGTCATGATGAGCGTGGTGGGCAATTTGCTGGATAATGCCTGCCATGCGGCACTGAATGGCCCCCACGCCAGCGAACCCCGGGTGCGGCTATTCTTCACCGATTTGGGCGAACAGCTGTTGGTCGAGGTCGAAGACAATGGGGCAGGGGTCCCTGCGGAGCACGCCGGGTCGATCTTCCAGGAGGGTTTTTCGACCAAGACCGGCAAGCACCGCGGCATTGGTCTGGCGCTGGTGGAGCGGCTGTGTCGTCAGCACGGTGGCGCGATCACCCTGGAAGAGAGCGAGCTGGGGGGCGCCTGTTTCATTGCCGTGCTGGACCGCTCGCTGTGCGCCCGCAGCGATGAACCCGGCCCACCAGGCTAAACGGTTCACACTCATAATAACGACGTTAACAAGAGGATGACGCATGTCTGCGACGCAATACGGCATTCTGGTCGTCGAAGACGATTTCCGCATCGCCGATATTCACCGCGCCTTCATCGAGCAAAGTGACGGTTTTTATGTGGTGGGTATGGCGCGCAACGGCAGCGAAGCCAAAGCGCTGATGGCCGAGCACGCCTCGCAAATACAGCTGATTCTGCTGGATGCTTACCTGCCCGATGTGGAAGGGCTGGAGCTTTTGTGGTCGATTCGCCGCGACCATGTGCACGTGGATATCGTCATGGTGACGGCGGCCCGCGAGGTGGAGACCATCAGCGAGGCGCTGCGTGGCGGGGTGTTCGACTACCTGATCAAACCCATCGAAGCGGCAAGAATGAACCAGATGCTGGCACGTTTTCGGCGCGAACGGGAGGCGCTGGCCAACCGCGCCGAGCTGAACCAGGACGAGCTGGACCATGTGCTGGCCCGGGTGACGCCCAGCGAGCCTGCACGCGCCCCTCAGCGCAGCTTGCCCAAGGGCATCGACCGCTTGACCCTGCGCCGTGTGGTGGAAGCCTTGGCAGCAGACAGCGGCGCCCTGACCGCCATGCAGGTGGCGCGTACCATGGGCGCCAGCCGCTCGACGGCACGCCGCTATCTGGAGTTTCTCGTGGCCGAGCAGGCCGTAGGCGCCGAGCTGGGTTACGGGGATGTCGGGCGACCCGAGCGGCGCTACCGCTTATTGAAGGGCGATCACGGCTGGCTCGATGCGTGAACAAAATGAACAAAACGACCATAAAGAACAATTTGTCGTTTATGGTCACAAGCTTGTCCTGAAAGGTGGCTGTCTTCTAACGTTCGCGGTGTAACCACAATTGCCGCGTGTCGATCACCGCGCATAACAACATAATTGACTGTGGAGAACGCCCATGACCTCGCTTTCCTTCAAGCGCGCCGCTGTATTCGCTCTGCCTCTGGCAGCCCTCGCTATGACCACTGGCGTACAGGCCCAGGAGTGGACCCCAAGCCGTTCCATCGAATTCGTCGCGCCTGCCAACCCAGGCGGTGGCTGGGATACGCTGGTGCGTACCGTTTCTCGCGTGTTGCAGGAAGAGCAGCTGGCAGACCGTAACTTTGCGGCCATCAACGTGCCTGGCGGCGGCGGTGCCGTGGCATGGGCGCAAATCGCCCGTGACAGCGGTAACCCGCACAAGCTGTTCGCCACCAGCCCGCCCATCATCCTAGTGCCGCTGGCGGGTGCTTCGCGCTACGACCACACGGATTTCACCCCCGTGGCGCGTCTGATCACCGACTACTCCATCATTCTGGTGTCAGCGGATTCCGAATATCAGACCATCAATGACCTGTTCGATGCGATGAAAGAGAACCCGCGCCTGAGCGTGGGTGGCGGCAGTGCGCCAGGCTCGATGGACCACATCTCGGTGGCTGGCCTGGCCTCTGCGGCGGGTCTCGATGCTTCCTCGGTGAACTACATCCCCTTCTCGGGGGGTGGCGATGCCATGACCAACCTGATGGGTGGCCATATCGAGGCGGTCATTACTGGCGCGGGTGAGTCCGTGGGCCAGCTGGGCGAAGGCAGCCAACTGCGTGCGCTGGGCGTATCTGCCCCTGAGCGCCTGGGCGGTGCTCTGGCCGACGTGCCCACGTACCAGGAACAGGGTGTGGACTACACCTTCGATATCTGGCGTGGCGTGATGGGCACCCCTGACATGCCTGCCGAAGCCGTGGCCTACTACGAAGATCTGTTTGCCGAAATGCTCGAAACCGATGGCTGGCAGCAGGCTCGCGACCAGTTGGGCTGGATCGATGCCTACCAGGATAGCGAAGCGTTTGGCGCCTTCCTGGATGAGCAGAAAGAACAGTTCAGCAGTGTCCTGAGCGACCTGGGCTTGCTGGCTCAATAACCCCCGCTTCACCGTGCTGCCCCGGGCCAGCCAGGCCCGGGGTCACTGCCTGTGACCGTAAGCGCAACCTGCGCCTTCGGAGAGACTCCCCATGACTCGATTGAACACTAATCAGTGGCTGGCCCTCGTGCTGGCGCTTCTAGCCGCCGCCTATCTAGCAATTGCCTGGCAAATTCCAACCTTTCCTCTGCCGCGACCGGTAGATTCAGACCTGTTTCCAAAAGTGCTGGGAATTACCTTGTTATTGCTAGCAGGGCTGCTCTTCTTTGAAAAACCGGTACCGCTGGCAGGCGCTGACGAGATCGACGAAGAGGCCACCAACGGCCCGCTGCTGTTCACGCCTTGGGCGCGGGTCGTGATTACCGCTGTGGCCATCGCCGCCTATGCCTTCCTGCTGGTGCCGTTGGGCTTCGTGTTGGCATCGACGCTGCTGTGCACGGGGTTGACGGCCTATTACGGCTACCGTCGTCATGGCATCAACCTGGCGGCTTCGCTGGGGGTGGTCCTGGCGCTGTATCTCACCATGACGCGCGTCATGGATGTGTATCTGCCCACTGGCCTCTTGCCGTTCTGAATACGCCGTGCCCACGCACCTGCCGTAGTTTTTTAAGAGAGATACGCCCATGGATGCCTTGAACAACTTGATGTACGGCTTTGGCATCGCGCTCGAGCCCATCAACATCGCTTACGTCTTTGCCGGTGTGTTTGCCGGTACCATCATCGGTATGTTGCCGGGCCTCGGCCCGATCAGTGCCCTGGCGCTGATGATTCCGATCACCTTCTCAATGGAGCCTGCATCAGGCCTGATTCTGATGGCGGGTGTGTATTACGGGGCCATTTTCGGTGGCTCGACCTCTTCTATTCTGCTCAATGCGCCTGGGGTGGCGGGCACGGTCGCCACCTCTTTCGATGGCTACCCCATGGCCAAGCAGGGGTTGGCGGGCAAGGCGCTGGCCATTGCCGCCTATGCGTCGTTTGTCGGCGGCACTATTTCAATTGTTTTCTTGATGCTGGTGGCGCCGCTGCTTTCCAAAGTGGCGGTCAGCTTTGGGCCTCCCGAATATTTCGCGCTCATGGTGCTGGGCCTGACGGCGGTCGTCTCGCTGTCGGACAAATCGCTGGTGAAGGGTCTGATTGCGGCGGTGATCGGCGTCATGATCTCGATCGTCGGCATCGACATGCAAACCGGCACCGAGCGCTACACCTTTGGCTCGATTCAACTGCTCGACGGCATCGACTTCCTGGTCGTGGCGCTGGGTATCTTCGCCCTGGCGGAAGTGTTCTACATGCTGCTGCGTGGGGGCGGTGGCAAGGAAGCGCCGCGTAACGCCATCGGCTCGCTCAAGCTGAGCGGCAGTGAAATGAAGCAAATTGCAGGCCCCATTAGCCGCAGCTCGGTGCTGGGCTTCTTTACCGGCGTACTGCCGGGGGCCGGTGCCACCATTGGTTCTTTCCTGGGCTACAGTATGGAAAAACGCCTGGCCAAGGATGGTGACACCTTCGGCAAGGGCAACATCAAGGGCGTGGCAGCTCCCGAAGCGGCCAACAACGCCGCCTGTACCGGCTCGTTCGTACCACTGCTGACCCTGGGGGTGCCTGGCTCGGGCACCACGGCGGTGCTGCTGGGTGCGCTGCTGGTCATGGGCGTGACGCCTGGCCCCATGATGCTGGAGCAGCGCCCGGACGTGTTCTGGGGGGTCATTGCCAGTATGTACATCGGTAATATTTTCCTGCTGGTACTCAACCTGCCGCTGATTCCGCTGATTGCCAAGATTCTCGATATGCCGCGTCC
The DNA here is from genome assembly GCF_050709225.1 of Halomonas sp. KM007. NCBI lineage: Bacteria > Pseudomonadati > Pseudomonadota > Gammaproteobacteria > Oceanospirillales > Halomonadaceae > Halomonas > Halomonas sp. KM007. Next base: position 2,071,281 of record NZ_CP136131.1, read on the forward strand.
GCTGCTGCTCTCGATGATCCTGATCTTCTGCATGATCGGTGTCTACGGCATGAGCTTCAGCGTCTTCGACCTGCTGCTGCTGCTGGGCTTCGGTTTGATCGGCCTGGGCTTGCGCCTGTTCGGCTTCCCCACGGCGCCGCTGATTCTGGCGCTGATCCTGGGCAGCCTGATGGAAGAGTCCATGCGCCGCGCACTGCAGATTTCCGGCGGTGACTGGTCCATCTTCATCGACAAGCCCATTTCACTGTCGCTGCTGATCATTGCGGCCCTGTCGCTGGGCATGCCGCTGCTGAAAAAGCGCCGCAAGCAGAAGGCCATGGCCGCCAAATAAGCGATTGTTGCGTGGTGTGATGGAGTGAGTTTTGGCGTTGTCAGCGCCCGGGGGAAACCCCGGGCGCTTCTTTGTGTGCGTGTACCCTTCTTTGGTGCAAGGCGCTTTGCTGGTGCATGACAACTGTGCATGGCGCCTCTCGGCTTGCCCTGAGTTAGTGCGTCTGGCGCAATGCGGTTTTTTTTGAGTATCGCTAACTGTCTGATTGTCATTGTCTTAATAGGCTTTGATTCAATCTGGCGCACCCCTTGCAGTGTGAAAGGTGGATTAGCCCACGGCGGGTGAATGCCCGCTCAACGCGCCTATAACAAGCCCCTTCCAAGGGGTGCAAGGAGGTTCAAGTGACCACATCGCAACGCAAGACACACCCTCGTACCCTTGGCCGTTTCGCCACGGCCGCCCTGGCCGCCGCCATCATGGGCGCCAGCGCTCAGGCCGTTGCCCAGGACAACGACCCGATCAAGGTAGGTATTCTGCACTCCCTCTCCGGCACCATGGCGATCAGCGAATCGACTCTGAAAGACACCGTCGCAATGCTCATCGACCAGCAGAACGAAGCCGGTGGCCTGTTGGGGCGTCAGTTGGAAGCCGTGGTGGTCGACCCCGCTTCCAACTGGCCGCTGTTTGCCGAGCGTGCCCGCGAGCTGCTGGCCCAGCATGAGGTAGACGTGGTGTTCGGTAACTGGACCTCGGTATCCCGCAAGGCGGTACTGCCGGTGTTCGAAGAGCTGAACGGCCTGCTGTTCTACCCGGTACAGTACGAAGGGGAAGAGTCTTCCGAGAACGTCTTCTACACCGGCGCGGCACCCAACCAGCAGGCCATTCCTGCGGTGGAGTACCTGATCAACGAAGTCGGGATCGAGCGTTTCGCGCTGATCGGCACCGACTACGTCTACCCGCGTACCACCAACCGGATTCTGGAAGCCTTCCTGAAGGATGAGCACGGGGTGGCCGAAGAAGACATCATGGTCAACTACACCCCGTTCGGCCATTCGGACTGGCAGAACATCGTCTCTGAAATCCGTCGTTTCGGTGAAGAGGGCAAACCCACGGCGGTGGTCTCCACCATCAACGGCGATGCCAACGTGCCGTTCTATCGTGAGCTGGCCAACCAGGGGATCGATGCTGCGGATATTCCCGTCATCGCCTTCTCGGTGGGTGAGCAGGAGCTGTCCGGTATCGATACCGGGCCGCTGGTGGGCCACCTGGCCGCCTGGAACTACTTCATGAGCGTGGACACCGACGCCAACTACGACTTCATCGACGCCTGGATCGACTGGACGGGCGATGAAGAAGCGGTCACCAACGACCCCATGGAAGCCCACTACATCGGCTTCAACATGTGGGCCGAAGCGGTGCGCAAGGCAGGCACCACCGATGTGGACGCGGTGAAAGATGCGATCATCGGCGTGACCGTGCCTAACCTTTCCGGTGGCTATGCCGCCATGATGCCCAACCACCACATCACCAAGCCGGTGTTGATCGGTGAAGTGCAGGACAACGGTCAGTTCGATATCGTCTGGCAAACGCCGTCCACCGTGGCAGGCGATGCCTGGTCGGACTTCCTGCCGGGTTCTCGCGACCTGATTGCTGACTGGCGTGCACCGATGCGCTGCGGCAACTTCAACGTCGCCAACGGTTCGTGCGGTGGCAGCACCGCAGCAGAAGAAGCCGAAGCGGCACTCGCCGAGTAACACTCTTCCCTTGCCGCGACCCGTCGCGGCAAGGGAGCACGCTACCTCTCCCCATTGATGATGACCAAAGGAAGAACCCCATGAGGCGTTTCCTTTCTGGGGTGTTGTGTCTGTTGCTGCTCAGCATGGCGACGTTGTCGCAGGCACAAACCCCCACCACACCTTCTGATGACGACGCGGCACTGGCGCTGCTGGAAGCGCTGGACGTGGAGAACTTCCGCGCCAAAGGCGACGCGATTACGGCCATTTTGCAAAGCGACGACGAGCGCGCCAGAGATTGGCTGCAAGCCTTGCTCGATGGCCGCCTGCAGCGTACCAGCGAGGGTCGCTTCGTCGTGGTGTTGAACAACACCGGGCGTGACTGGCCCGTGGCCGATGCCTTGACCGAAGCGCCGCTGGGTGAGATGTCCCGCCGCGACCTCAACCGCATCGGCATCAACAACGCCCTGCGCAACCAACTGCGCAGCGCCATCGCCGTGGTCGATCTCTACTCCCCCAACGTGGAACGCCGCCGTACCTCCGCCGAGCGCCTGTTGGGCGAAGTGGACGAGACGCTGGCCGAGCCTCTGGAAGCGCTGATTGCCGAAGAAGAGGATAGCCAGGTGCAGCGCCGGTTAGCGCAGGCACTGGCCATTTATCAAACCGAAGCGGGCCAGATGGAAGGCGTGGAAGCGCTGCGTGGCAGTCTGCATCCGCGTGCCCGTGTGGCGCTCAATCGCGCGGCCAATGGCGATGACCCGGTGGTTGCCGACGCGGCCAGAGAGGCGCTCCTCAGTATCGAACAAAACCTCAAGATCAATCGTGGCCTCGAAACGCTCTACTTTGGCCTGAGCCTGGGGTCGGTACTGGTGCTGGCGGCCATCGGCCTGGCCATCACCTTTGGCGTCATGGGTGTGATCAACATGGCCCACGGCGAGCTGATGATGCTGGGCGCCTATACCACCTGGATGATGCAGCAACTGCTGCCGGGCCAGCCGGGGCTGGCGCTGATTCTTTCCATTCCGGCGGGCTTCATGGTGGCCGCCCTGGTGGGCATTGCCATCGAACGGGGCGTGATCCAGTTTCTCAAGGGGCGCCCGCTGGAAACGCTGCTGGCCACGTTCGGCATCAGCCTGATTCTTCAGCAACTGGTGCGCACGGTGATTTCACCGCTCAACCGCACCGTGGTGACGCCAGAGTGGATGAGCGGCTCGCTGGTGATCAATGACGCGCTCTCGCTGACCCTCAACCGTATGTACGTGCTTGGCTTTGCGCTGGTGGTGTTTGCCGGGCTGATGCTGATTATGCGCCGCACCCGCTTAGGGCTAGAAGTGCGTGCCGTGACCCAAAACCGTGCCATGGCGCGCTCCATGGGCATCCGCGCCACCCGCGTGGACATCATGACCTTCGCGCTGGGCTCCGGCGTGGCGGGGCTGGCCGGTGTGGCGCTGTCGCAGCTCACCAACGTCGGCCCCAACCTGGGCCAGAACTACATCATCGACTCGTTCATGGTGGTGGTGTTCGGTGGCGTGGGTAACCTGTGGGGCACGCTGGTGGCGGGGCTTTCACTGGGTATCATCAACCAGGTGCTGGAGCCCTGGGCGGGTGCCGTGCTGGCCAAGATCATCGTGCTGGTGTTCATCATCCTGTTTATTCAAAAACGCCCGCGTGGACTCTTCCCGCAGAAGGGCCGGGCTGCGGAGGGCTAACCCATCATGATGACATCATCTTCTCAACGGTTCTGGCTGCTACGCCCGTTCGGCGAACGGGCCACCCAGCTCTTTCTCGGCGTGCTGCTGGCCGCCCTGGTGCTGGTCACCGTGCTGCACGTGGCAGTGCCGCAAGGGCATCCGCTGCATGTCAACGCCTACACCGTGAACCTGTTCGGCAAGTACCTGAGCTATGCGCTGCTGGCCGTGGCGGTGGACCTGGTGTGGGGCTATCTGGGCATTCTGAGCCTGGGCCACGGGGCGTTCTTCGCCATTGGCGGCTACGCCATGGGCATGTACCTGATGCGCCAAATCGGTGACCGTGGCACCTACGGCCACCCGGTACTGCCGGACTTTATGGTGTTCCTCAACTGGGACAGCCTGCCCTGGTACTGGCTGGGCTTCGATATGGCCTGGTTCGCCTTTGCCATGGTGCTGCTGGCCCCTGGTCTGCTGGCGCTGGTGTTCGGCTTCCTGGCGTTCCGTTCGCGGGTGACCGGGGTGTATCTGTCGATCATCACCCAGGCGCTGACGTTTGCCCTGATGCTGGCTTTCTTCCGCAACGAGATGGGCTTCGGCGGCAACAATGGCCTCACCGATTTCCGTGAGCTGCTGGGCTTCAACCTGCGCAGCAACGACACGCGACTGGGGCTGTTCATTGCCACTGGGGTGGCGCTGGCGCTGGGCTACATCCTGTGCCGTGCCATTGTCACCAGCAAGCTGGGCCGCGTGTGCGTGGCCACCCGCGATGCCGAAGCGCGTACGCGTTTCATCGGCTACCGGGTCGAACGCTTCCAGCTGTTCGTGTTCGTGGTCTCGGCCATGCTGGCGGGCCTGGCGGGGGCGCTTTATGTGCCGCAGGTAGGCATCATCAACCCCAGCGAATTCTCGCCGCTGTTCTCCATCGAAATCGTGCTCTGGGTCGCACTGGGTGGGCGAGCCACGCTGTACGGTGCCGTCATTGGGGCGATTCTGGTCAACTACGCCAAAACGGTATTTACTGGGGTCATGCCGGATGCCTGGCTATTTGCCCTGGGCGCGCTGTTCGTACTGGTCACGGTCTTCCTGCCCAAGGGCGTCGCGGGCCTTTTGAGCCACGTGAAGCGCCGTCGCAAAGCCGAACAACCGCCTACGGAGGCTGCAGCATGAGCCTGATACAATCGCTGAAAGCACGCGACCGAGTGTTCGACTTCATGGCGGGGGAAGCCTCGCCGGTGGACGTTCGCCACGGCCCGATTCTGTACATGGAAGACGTGACGGTGAGCTTCGATGGCTTCAAGGCCATCAATAACCTCAACCTGACCATCGACGACGGCGAGTTGCGCTGCATCATCGGCCCCAACGGGGCTGGTAAAACCACCATGATGGATATCATCACCGGCAAGACCCGCCCCAACCAGGGCAGCGTCTGGTTCGGCAGCCGCCATAACCTGCTGCAAATGAACGAGCCGGAAATCGCCAGCCTCGGCATTGGCCGCAAGTTCCAGAAGCCCACGGTGTTCGAAGCGCTCAGCGTGTTCGACAATCTGGAGCTGGCCATGGCCGCCGACAAGCGCATCTTTCCCACGCTGACCGCCCGCATGACCAGCGAGATCAGCGACCGCATCGACGACGTGCTGGACACCATCGGCCTGACCGCGCTGCGCTTTCAGCCCGCCGGGATTCTCTCCCACGGCCAGAAGCAGTGGCTGGAGATCGGCATGCTGCTGATGCAGCGCCCGCGCCTGCTGCTGGTGGACGAGCCGGTGGCCGGGATGACCGAGCAGGAGATGGAGCGCACTGCCGAGCTGCTTACGGGGCTGGCTGGCAAACAGTCGGTGGTGGTGGTGGAGCACGACATGGGCTTTGTCCGCTCGATTGCGCGCAAGGTGACCGTGCTGCACCAGGGCAGCGTGCTGGCCGAAGGCAGCATGGATCAGGTCTCCAATGACCCGAAAGTGGTCGAAGTGTACCTGGGCGCGGACGAGGAGGAGATGGCCTGATGCTGACCGTCGACAAGTTGAACCAGTTCTACGGCGAAAGCCACACCCTGTGGGATTTGGGCCTGGAGGTACCCGCCGGGCAGTGCACCTGCGTGATGGGCCGCAACGGGGTGGGTAAAACCACCCTGATGAAAGCCATCATGGGGGAAGTGGCGGTGAAGAGCGGCCAACTGCGCTACCAGGGCAATGATGGCGAGATCGAACTCACCAAAAAAGCCGTGGAGGCGCGCTCGCGCCTGGGCATCGGTTTCGTGCCCCAAGGGCGGCAGATTTTCCCGCTGCTGACGGTGGAGGAGAACCTGCGCACCGGGCTGGCCGCTCGGGGCGACGGGCTGAAGAAAATTCCCGAGCGCATTTACGAGCTGTTTCCGGTGCTCAAGGAGATGAAACACCGCCGTGGCGGCGATTTGTCCGGTGGGCAACAGCAGCAGCTCGCCATTGGCCGCGCGCTGGTGATCGAACCGAAACTGCTGATTCTGGACGAGCCCGGCGAGGGCATTCAGCCCAATATCGTCGCCCAGATTGGTCAGGTGGTTCGCCAACTGATCAAAGAGGACGGCTTGACGGTGCTGCTGGTCGAGCAGAAGCTACCCTTCGCCCGCAAATACGCCGACCGCTTCGTGATCATGGACCGCGGCCGCCCGGTGGCCAAAGGCGAGATCAGCGAACTCTCCAACGAGCTGATTAAACAGCATTTGACGGTTTGAGTTATCCACAACCACTTTAACCTTTCTTTGCCTGTTGACAGAGCACACTCTAATAGCCCTCTCGTTTCATGTAGAAAAGAGGGGGCTTTTTGCTTAAAACCCTGCGCTGAGTAGGTTTTGGCGCTGCGTTTTATGTGTAACATGGCGGGTTTCAAAATAACCATCGGGTGGGGTATGCGCTATAAAGACAAACATCAGCTCGCTGCCGAGTGGCAGTCACTCCTGGAGCGCACGCCTTTGGCGCTACGCCAGGCGGTGGAGACACTGGTGGAATCCCGCCGCGATATCTTTGCCGATCATTTCTATCAAGTGATGCTGGAAGACCCCCACGCGTCGCTGTTTCTCTCCAATGAGCAGGTAAAAAACCGGCTTCACCCCTCCATGCAGCGCTGGCTCAACGCTATGTTTGCCGTCGAGCACGCCGATTTTGAGTCCCTGGTCGAGCAGCAGGAAAAAGTCGGCCAGGTGCATGCGCGTATCGATATCCCGGTGAACTTGGTACTTAATGGCGCACGGCAGTTAAAGCAGACGCTTTATGAGCACATTAACAGCACCTTTAGCGCTGAACTCTCTTCCGGTGATGCAGCGGTGTATGTGTCTGATCATATTGATATGGCCATGGAAATAATGAGCCATGCCTATTCAGTGGCGAATAATCGTAATACCCGTATGGAAGAAGCCTATAAGCTGTTCTCTTTGACCCAGAGCATCGGCGATGAGCGCGAGCGGCAGCGCTCGGCACTGCTCGATTGGGAGAACGCGCTCATGTTTGCCGTGGCTGCGCAGCAGGCAACGACGGCTTTACCCCGATTAGCCAGCTCCGAGTTTGGGCTTTGGTATCACCACAAGGCGTGTCACGCCTTTGAGGGCGCGCCGGAAATTACCACTATTTCACAGCATGTTCGTCGCGTGGACGAGGAGTGGCTCGCCCAGCTAGGCGACTCAGACAGCCAGCGTCGCCTGACTGCGTTGAGCAGCATTCGCGATGCGGCTCGCACGATCTTGATGCTGTTGGATGACGTTCTGGATCGCGCCTCGGGGCTCGAAGCAGGCCGCGATAGCCTGACGCGTCTGCTCAATCGCAAGTTCCTCTCGGTGGTGCTGAACCGTGAAATAGAGATCGCGCGCCACTCGGAAAAGTGTTTTGCGCTGCTCATGGTGGATGTTGATCACTTCAAATCAATTAATGATACCCATGGTCATGATGCTGGCGATAACGTACTGCGGCAGGTAGCCAGTATCCTTGACCGCTCGACCCGAGGCGGCGACTACGTGTTTCGCATGGGCGGTGAAGAGTTTCTGATTGTGCTGGTGGATACGGATCAAGACGGCAGTCGACTGTTTGCCGAACGGCTGCGCCACGCGGTGGCCAAAGAGCCGATGTTAGCCGCTGCCGATACGCTACTGAACGTCACGGTGAGCGTCGGGGTTACGCTTCATGATGGCCACCCAGACTACCAACGCTCGATGCAGCGCGCCGACCAAGCGCTGTACCAAGCGAAGCGCAGCGGGCGTGACCGGGTGGTGGTTGCCGCTGCCACTGAGTAATATCGCGGTAAGCGCTAGGTTTTGGCGATGTTACCCACGGAGAACACTATGTTGATGCGCCGTTTTATGCTGTTAACCGCACTGCTGTTCATGAGCACGCCGCTGATGGCGGCTCATCATGGCAGCGACCATTCGGATGCCATGGAGGGCCACTCCTCTATTGAAGTGGCGCAACCCTGGACCCGTGCAACGCCGCCGGGGGCCGGGGCGGGCGGTGGCTTTGTCACTCTCACCAATCACGGCGATGGCGATGACATGCTGCTGGGGGCGACCAGCCCGATCACCGAGCGTGTCGAGATCCATATTATGGAGATGGACGGCGATGTAATGCGCATGGTACCCCTGCCCGGTGGCATCGAGCTACCGGCGGGCGAGAGCGTGACGCTAGCGCCGGGCGGTTTACACTTGATGTTGATGGAACTGGGCTCACCCATCGTGGAGGGTGCGCCCGTCCCTGTGACGCTGGAGTTCCAGCACGCCGAGCCGATGAAGATCGAGCTTCAGGTGCTACCAGTGGGTGCCTCTCCGGAAGGGAGCCACCATGAAGGTAGTCACCCTAAAGGTGCCCATGATCATGGGCACGCGACGCACTAAGTCGGCCTACCGCCCTGTTAGCCTTGGCGAGCGGGGCGACGCTTCCACCACATCACGCCTGCGGCCACGCACATCACGATGATGGCGATGCATACCGCCAGCAGGAAGAGCTGATTGATAAGCCCAAACTCCTGCCCCAAGTGAACGTTAATCCCAAATTCCAGCCAGCGGCCTAGCGGGCCATAGTCGGCGTAGCTCATATCGAGCAGCGGCTCACCACGCCGCCCCTGCCGTTTCACGGCCACCAGAGATAAATGCCGGTGGCACTAACAAAATCGACCAGCCCGCGGCAATCTCAATCAGCTTGCGCGGGGTTTGCCCGAAAAACTTGAAGCTATGCAGGTAGCGAACGGTCCTCATCACCGTTCCCCGGCCATCCAGATAACCAAGCACCTCAGCCGTATAGGGATTGACGTACACCGCCAGCCGTTCGCCGGTTAGGTGCAATGTGATGGCTATATGCACATATTTGGTGCACTGCAGGGCTGAGCAAGAGGGTTGAGGCTCAAAAAAAGGTCTTTATGACGGTAAAAAAGCGCTTTTCACCATTTTGGCGCATTCTTTGCATTTATAAGGCAATGATTTATCCACAAGGAAGCGACAGCGCCCCATGATGTTGAGCGAACTTGCCCCACCCGCTGCTGGTTCCGGCCACCGCTTTGACGCCGAGCGCCGCTGGGCCGCCTCGCTGGCCCTGCGTTTTGCCAACCGCGATGGCGTGACCCGATTAGTGCAAGCGCGCCACCAAGGTCCGTTACGGGTACAGCGCCCCTTCTACCCAGAAGGCAGCCAGGAAGCGTGCCACGTTTACGTATTGCACCCGCCCGGCGGACTGGTGAGCGGTGATGCGCTGACCATCCGTGGTCATATCGAGCGCGAAGCCCATGCGCTGCTCACCACCCCCGCTGCCAATAAGCTCTACAAAGCCGACAGCCAAGGCGTGGCCTGGACACAGCACACCGAGCTGACGGTAGAAGAGGGCGGCACCTTAGAGTGGCTGCCCCAGGAAACCATCGCGTTTAACGGCTCAAAGGGCACTCAACGCACCCATATTGCGCTGCAGGGTAATGCCCGCTGCCTAGGCTGGGAAGTGATGGCGCTCGGACGCCCGGCCAGCGATCTGCCCTATGTCTCTGGGCGTATTGAACAGCACTTTCGCTTAACCCTGGATGGCAAGCCGCTGTGGCTTGAACGCCAGCCGCTGGACCCCGCGCACCCGCGCTTCGTGGGCCGCTGGGGGCAGGGCGGCGCGACGGTGCAGGCCACGTTGTGGGCCGTGGGGCTCGATGATGCCCCGGCGGCCATCGAAGCACTGCGCGAGGCGCTGCCGGATAACCTCCGCTGGGCAGTGACGGAACGCCATGGCGTACTGCTGATGCGCTATTTAGGTGCATCCCGAAACGAAGCCTGGGCCCTGTGTGAACACGCCTGGCAGCTATTACGCCCGCGCTGGATCGAACGCGAAGCGCATACGCCGCGCATTTGGCTAACCTGATTGGCAACACGCTGATAACGCTGGAGACACTCCATGGAACTGACCCCACGAGACAAAGACAAGCTGATGCTGTTTACCGCCGCCCAGCTTGCCGAGCGCCGCAAAGCGCGTGGTTTAAAACTGAACTACCCCGAAGCGGTAGCGCTGATCAGCTTTGAGATTATGGAAGGCGCGCGAGATGGCCGCAGCGTGGCGGATTTAATGAGCTACGGCCGCGAAATCCTCACCCGAGACGACGTGATGGAAGGCGTGGCGGAGATGGTCGATGAAGTACAGGTGGAAGCCACCTTCCCCGACGGCACCAAGCTGGTCACCGTCCACACGCCGATTAACTAACCGTCCCCTGCTAGGAGAGCGCCATGATGTCCGGCCCAATGATTCCAGGACAGTATCAGTTACAAGAGGGTGATATCGAGCTGTGCGCGGGTCGCGAGCGTATCAGCGTGGAGGTGGCCAACACCGGCGACCGGCCCATTCAGCTTGGCTCCCACTACCACTTTGCTGAAGCCAACCCCGCGCTGGTGTTTGACCGCGATAAAACCCGTGGCTACCGGCTGGACGTCGCCGCCGGCACCGCCATCCGCTTCGAACCCGGCCAAACCCGCGAAGTCACGCTGATTCCGTTCGTCGGCAAGCGGGAAATCTACGGCTTCCGTGGCGATGTGATGGGGTCGCTGGATTAGCCAACGGCTTAATAAAGAACAACCGACGGTAGGGCGGGCATCGGCTGGGTGACTGTCTGCGCCATGGATGGCGCAGTCAAGCGTACAGGGATGTATCCACAGCGTGTCACACAGACGATGGTCGCCCAGCACTGGACTCAACGCTTGAGGCAGAGGCAACACATGAAATCGGTAAACAAGATCAGTCGGCGCGCCTACGCCGATATGTACGGCCCCACGGTAGGCGACCGCGTGCGCCTGGGCGACACAGAGCTATGGATTCAAGTCGAAAAAGACGCCACCCACTACGGTGAAGAAGTGAAGTTCGGCGGCGGCAAGGTGATCCGCGATGGCATGGGCCAAAGCCAGCGCCAGGATGCCTCGGTGATGGACACCGTGATCACCAACGCGCTGATTCTCGACTGGTGGGGCATCGTCAAAGCCGATGTGGGGCTGCAAAATGGCCGCATCGCCGCCATTGGCAAGGCAGGCAACCCCGACACCCAGCCCGGTGTCGAGATCGTCATTGGCCCTGGCACCGAAGTGATTGCCGGAGAAGGCAAGATCCTTACCGCTGGTGGCATCGACGCCCATATCCACTTCATCTGCCCCCAGCAGGTGGAAGAAGCGCTGATGAGCGGCGTTACCACCATGCTGGGTGGTGGCACTGGCCCCGCCACGGGCTCCAACGCCACCACCTGCACCCCCGGCGAGTGGCACATTGGCAAGATGCTCCAGGCCGTGGACGACCTGCCCATGAACATTGGCCTGCTGGGCAAAGGCAACGCCAGCCTGCCGGAAGGGCTCGAGGCGCAGCTGGAAGCCGGTGCCATGGGCCTCAAGCTGCATGAGGACTGGGGCACCACCCCCGCCTCCATCGACACCTGCCTGAGCGTGGCGGAAAAGTACGATGTGCAGATCGCCATCCACACCGATACGCTCAACGAATCCGGCTTCGTGGAAGACACCCTGGCGGCCTTCAAAGAGCGCGGCATCCACACCTACCACACCGAAGGTGCAGGCGGCGGCCACGCTCCGGACATTCTCACTGCCTGCTCCAAGGAGTACGTGCTGCCGTCCTCCACCAACCCCACGCGGCCCTACACGGTGAACACCATCGACGAGCATCTCGACATGCTCATGGTCTGCCACCACCTGGACCCCAATATTCCTGAAGATGTGGCGTTTGCCGATTCACGCATTCGCCGCGAAACCATCGCCGCCGAGGATATTTTGCACGACCTGGGCGTGATCTCGATGATTGCCTCCGACTCCCAGGCCATGGGCCGAGTGGGTGAAGTGGTCTGCCGCACCTGGCAAACCGCCCACAAAATGAAAGTGCAGCGCGGCCTGCTGCCGGAAGATGAAGCGCTGGGGGCCGACAACCTGCGCGCCAAGCGTTATATCGCCAAATACACCATCAACCCCGCCATTACCCACGGCATTGCCCACGAAGTTGGCTCGATTGAAGTCGGTAAGCTGGCGGATTTGGTACTGTGGAAGCCTGCTTTCTTCGGCGTCAAACCCGCGCTGATCCTAAAAGGCGGCATGATTGCCGGAGCGCCCATGGGCGATCCCAACGCCTCGATTCCCACGCCGCAGCCGGTGCACTACCGCCCCATGTTCGGCACCTTTGGCCGCGCCGCCAGCCAGGTAAGACTCAACTTCGTCAGCCAGGCCGCCATCGATGCGGGCATCAAGGAGCGGCTGGGCCTGCAAAGTACGCTGTCGGCCTGCAAGAACGTGCGCGGCGTGCGCAAAAAGGACATGAAGCTCAACGACGCCTGCCCAGAGCTCACCGTCGACCCGCAAACCTACGAAGTGCGCTGCGACGGCGAACTGCTCACCTGCGAACCCGCAACTGAACTTCCGCTGGCGCAGCGGTATCACTTGTTTTGATTGAGTTGTTGCCCGGGGCGCCGGGGGTAGGCCTACGAGAGGGCGCTGTAAATACCTCCCTGTACGCTACTTTTGCCATCCATGGCAAAAGACCCTCTCTACGGCCTACCCCCGGCTCAGCCTTCATGGATCGAGAAAGGATGAGAGCATGCTGAAATTAATTGAGCGCTTAGGGCCGATAGACGCAAGCGCTGCCAGCGACACACTGACACTGCCCTTCGAGCTACGCATTCGCGGCCGCTTGAAAGCCGAAAGCGACAGCGGCCAGCCGCTGGGCCTGTTTCTGGATCGCGGCCCGGTATTGCGCGATGGTGAAGGCCTGAAAGCCGAAAATGGCGAGATCGTGCGCGTTTGTGCCGCTATCGAGCCCGTGGTGACCGCGCGAGTGAGTACTGGCTTACCCCTGGCACGGCTTGCCTACCACCTCGGCAACCGCCATGTGCAGCTCGCGCTGGGTGAAGATGCTAAAGGTGGCTGGGTACGCTTCCCTCCCGACCACGTTCTCGAGGAGCTGGCCGAGCTGCTGGGCGCGACGCTCGAGCATCACAACGCCACCTTCGACCCCGAACCGGGCGCCTATAACCAGGTGGGGGGTGGGCATTCGCACAGTCATCACCACGCTCATTCCCACGACCACGACCACGACCATGGACATGGACATGGACACAGCCATGCCCACTAAGCCAGACACCTCGCCAGACCTGGCGCTGCTGGGCTTGCTGCAACTGGTGAGCCCAGCGCTGCCCATCGGCGCCTTCGCCTTTTCCCAAGGGCTGGAAAGCGCCTTCGAGCTGGGCTGGGTCTGCGATGAAGAGAGCCTGAGCGAGTGGCTGTCCGGGGTACTGGAAGATGGCCTGACCCGCTGTGAACTGCCGGTGATCGATCGGCTATACGGTGCCTTTTCCGCCCAGCAAGGCGGCACGGTTGCCGAGTGGGACCACTGGCTGGCCGCCACCCGTGAAACCGCTGAACTGGCTGCTGAAGACAGCCGCCTGGGCGCCTCGCTGAAGCGGCTGCTGGGCAGCCTCGACCTATTACCCAAAAATGAAGGGCTGCCTAGTGAAGACTCACTTACGCCCTTGCTACCGGTCCAGGCAGGCTATGTGACCCTATTTGCCTGGGCGGCCTACCAGCGCGGCATCCCTGTGCGTCAAGCGCAGCTCGGCTTTGGCTGGGCGTGGCTGGAAAATCAACTCGCGGTGGCCTGTAAAGCGCTGCCGCTGGGGCACACCGCTGCTCAGCGCATTATCGAGCAGTTACGTGGCGAACTGGTGAATGCCGTCGAGAAGGCCCAGCGGCTAGACGATGACGAGCTTGGCCCTGCGCTGCCCGGCTTGGCGCTGGCCAGCGCCCTACACGAAACCCAATATTCCCGTTTGTTTAGAAGCTAACGAGCGTTGTTATTTAGGAGAAAACCATGACTCACTGTTTACGCGTTGGCGTGGGTGGCCCGGTCGGTTCAGGTAAAACCGCCCTGCTCAAGCAGCTCTGCACCGCGCTGCGAGACCACTATGACATTGCTGTTGTCACCAACGATATCTATACCCGCGAAGACGCCGATTTCCTGCTCAAGCACGATGCGCTGCCCGCCGACCGTATTCTCGGCGTAGAAACCGGCGGCTGCCCGCACACGGCGATTCGGGAAGATGCCTCGATGAACCTGGCAGCCATTGACGAGCTGCACGCCCGCCACCCCAGCCTGGAGCTGGTGCTGGTAGAGTCCGGTGGCGACAACCTCTCCGCCACCTTCAGCCCCGAGCTTTCTGATCTGACGCTCTACGTGATCGACGTGTCGGCAGGCGACAAAATTCCCCGTAAAGGCGGTCCCGGCATCACCAAATCCGACCTGCTGATTATCAACAAAATCGATATTGCCGAGCAGGTCCACGCCTCGTTGGAAGTGATGGAGCGCGACTCGAAAAAGATGCGCGGCGAGCGCCCGTTCGTGTTCACCAACCTCTACGATGGCGTCGGGCTTGAAGAGATCATCCGCTTCATACTCGACAAAGGCATGCTGGAAGAGCGGCGCCCAGCGGCAGCAAGCGCCTGATAAAAAGCTGCCCTGACCAGGCGGTAAGCGGTCAGGGCAGCGGAAGAGTGTGGTCAGCGTCGTGCCAAAACGGGCCGTCCCTGGCCACCACTTGGACACAGTGGACTGATAAGTCCCTGATAACCTTAACCTAGGTTATGAAGTCCCCAATCGGCCGTTAATTATTTGTCCGCAAAGTAAAAAAGCGCCGAAAGTGGCTAAAGATGGCACATTCCAGGTCGATATTGATTAGATAAAAAGATCCAACCTTTCTCTGTCTCAAGGATGCCTTCATGCCAACCCACGCTGCTCCTCCGTCTCGCTCCTTTGGCTTGCAAACCAAAGTCCTGACACTCGTACTGCTCCCCCTGCTGTTGCTGACCATCGCGCTGGTCAGCTTCGATGCTTACAGCCGTATTCAAGATACCCGCACTTCCTTGGCAGAGCAGCGCGAGCTGCTGATTACCGAGCGGCGCAACGCCGTACGCGACATCGTCCAGATGGCCACCACTGCCATTGCGCCGATTTATGATGCTGCTGATGCCAACGATGCCGAGGCCAAGGCACAGGCGGCCGAGATGCTTCGGGCCATGCGGTTTGAAGGCAACAACTATGTGTTCGTCTATGAGTACGATGGCACCAATATCTCTCCGGACCGCCAGGGCACCAATCTGATCGACCTCCAGACACCTTCGGGTGACTACAGGATTCGCGACATGATTCGTATCGCTCAGTCTGGCGGCGGCTTCTACGAGTATCCTTGGGAATACCCGGGCACCAGCGATGTGGAAACCAAGCACTCCTATATCGACCGCCTCGAAAAATGGGGCTGGATAATCGGGGCAGGCGTTTATGTGGTGGATGTCGATGTGTCGGTGGCCGAGCTGGAAGCGGCTGCCAATGCCAATCTGCGCGACTCGATTCTGTTTGCCTCACTGCTGGGTGCTGGGCTGTTTTCCGGGGTTGCCCTGTTGGCGTTTGGACTCGTGCGTCGTCTGGTGGGGCCCATCAAACGCACGGCCAGCGCCATGCATGATATTGCCCTGGGGCGCGGCGACCTGACGCGTCGCCTGGAAGTCGAAAGCCGCGATGAAATCGGCAATCTGGCGGTGCAGTTCAATGCATTCGTAGCGCGCATGCAGGAAACGCTGCGCGACGTGCGTCGCAGCACCGTGAGCGTCTACCACTCAGCAGGAGAGATTGCGCGCAGCTCCGAAGAGCTGGCTACCCGCACAGAACAGGCCGCTGCCAACCTGCAGCAGACGTCTGCCTCCATGGAAGAAATCACCTCCACCGTGAACCATAGCGCCGACAATGCGCAGCAGGCCAACAAGCTGGTGCAGTCGACGGCGGAAGTCGCCCAGCAGGGTGAGCGGGCCATGGGGCAGGTAGAAAACACGATGCGCGATATCAACGACTCGGCTACGCGCATCAGTGAAATCATCACCATGATTGATGCGATTGCCTTCCAGACCAACATTCTGGCGCTAAACGCCTCGGTGGAAGCTGCCCGTGCGGGTGAGCATGGCCGTGGCTTTGCGGTGGTTGCTCAAGAAGTACGCACCCTGGCCAGCCGTTCTAGTAATGCCTCTAAAGAGATCCGCGCGCTGATCGATACGTCCGTGCAGCATACCCACTCGGGTGCCGAGCTGGTACGCAGCGCCGGCGACACCATGCGTGAGATCGTCGAGAGCGTGTCCAAGGTGACCGACGTGATCGGGGAAATCAGCGCGGGTGCAAAAGAGCAGAGCAGCGGGATTGGCCAGATCAACACCGCCGTGGCCGAAATGGACACCATGACGCAGCAGAACGCGTCCATGGTGGAAGAGGCCACCACCGCCGCGGCGGATATGCGCCGTCACGCCGAGCATTTGAACGAGCTGATCAACTCATTCGTGCTGGGAGAAGACAGCGCCTCGGCGCCGTCACGCAGCGGGGTGCGCCAAGCGTTGCCCGCCAACGGCACGGGGGCGGCCCAGCAACTCAAGCGCCCAGCCTTGGCCGCCAAGCCGTCGTCTGCCGCACAGGGCGCAGACGACTGGGAAGAGTTCTAGGCGTGACGCTGGCGCAGGTGGTTGATCACGCCACCTTGCGCTATCAGCTCCCGCTGGCGGGGGCTGAGCCCATGATGCAGCGTCAGCTCGCCCTTGCCGGGGATATGCGCGGTCAGCGTGTCCCCGCGTTCCAGCTGCGCGTAGAGCCCCTCGATCACCAGGCAGTCGCCCTGGGTTAGCCGGGCGCTGTCTTCCTCGCGGGTAAAGGTGAGAGGCAGGGCACCAAAGCAGATCAGGTTTTGCCAGTGAATCCGCGCAAAACTCTTCGCGACCACCACCTGTAGCCCCAAATAGCGCGGCACCAGTGCGGCATTCTCGCGGCTGGAGCCCTGGCCGTAATTCGTTCCTCCGATGATCGCGTGCCCACCCTGGGTGCGAGTGCTTTCTGCGCGCTCGGCGTAGTGCGGGTCGACCGCCTCGAAGGTGAAGGGGGCCGAGGCATACACGCTGCTCCAGTAGGGGAGCACTCGCTGCCCGGCAGGCATGATGTCATCGGTGGAGATATTGTCGCCCGTGACCAGAAGTACCGGCACTTCCAGGCGGTCCGGCAATGGAGCGAGCTCTGGCAGGGCCGGTGTGTTGTCGGTCTTCTGTAGCGCTTTCAGCTTTGCGTCATGGGGAGGCAGCGGCGCATTAAACAGCGCGCGGTTGACTTCGATTTTGGTGGGCTCCTGGGGGCGGGGGTAGGGCATATCGAGGGTTCGTGGGTCGGTGATCACCCCGGCCACCGCTGAGGCGGCGGCGGTTTCCGGGCTGCACAAAAACACGCTGTCTTCCCGCGTACCGGAGCGCCCGGGAAAATTGCGCGGCACGGTACGCAGGCTGTTGAGCCCCACGGCGGGCGCTTGTCCCATCCCGATACAGCCATTACAGCCCGCCTGGTGCAGCCGTGCGCCGCTGGCGACCAGGTCGGCCAGGTAGCCTTGCTCGATGAGCGAGGTCAGCACCTGGCGGGAAGAGGGGTTGATATCCAGCGAAACGCCGTCGGCCACCTGCTTGCCGCGCACGATCTCGGCGACCATGGCAAAATCGCGAAAGCCGGGGTTGCCCGACGAGCCGATGTACGCCTGATGCAGCGGCTGGCCCGCCGCCTCGCGCACGGTGACGACGTTATCCGGGCTGGAGGGCAGCGCAATCATGGGTTCCAGCTGGCTGAGGTCGAGCGTCTCGTGCAGGTCGTAGTGGCAGCCGGGCTCGGCGGACAGCGCGACCCAATCGTTTTCTCGCCCTCGGGAGGCTAGAAAGCGCCGAGTCTCGTCATCGCTGGGGAACACCGTGGCCGTTGCCCCCATTTCGGTGCCCATGTTGGCCAGCACATGGCGGTCCATGGCGGAAAGGTGAGCAAGCCCTGGCCCGTAATACTCGATGATGGTGTTCTTGCCGCCCGCCACGCCGTGGCGGCGCAGCAGCTCCAGTACGATGTCCTTCGCCGAGACCCAGTCGGGCAGCTGGCCTTCCAGCTTGATGCCCCAAATCTTCGGCATGGTGATGTACAGCGGCTCGCCTGCCATGGCCATGGCCACTTCGATGCCGCCCGCACCAATCGCCAGCATGCCGAGGGCACCCGCCGCCGTGGTGTGGCTGTCGCAACCGACGATGGACTCGCCGGGCACACCGAAGTTTTCCATGTGCACCGGATGGCTGATGCCGTTGCCGGGGCCGGAGTACCACACCCCAAAGCGCTCGCAGGCGCTCTTTAAAAACAGGTAGGTTTCGGCATTTAGGTTATCGGCCTGGACGAGGCCGTGGTCGATGTACTGCACGCTGGGCTCGGTGTGTACACGGTCGAGCCCCATGGCTTCTAGCTCTAACATCACCAGCGTCCCTAACACGTCCTGCAGCAGGGCTTGGTCGATGCGAAGGGCGATTTCACTGCCCGGAGTCAGCTCGCCGCTGACGAGATGGCGTTGGAGCAGTTGCTGGGCAAGGTTTAACGGTTGAGCAGGGGAGGTTGAGGTCATGGTCAGTTATCCGATTGTCGTTGTTATCGAAAGCTCAGAGGAGGTAGGGGAAAAACGTATTCAAGGCAGGGCGTAACGACGATCTGCGCTGCCGGCTTTCACCACCTGACCGGGCGTGTCGTGGCCGATCAGCGCTGGCAAGGTGGCGGAAATGTCCAGTAGCGCAGTCAGGTTGACGCCGGTGGCGACGCCCATCTGCTCGAACATGTGCACCAGGTCTTCGGTGCAGACATTGCCCGTGGCGCCGGGGGCAAACGGGCAGCCGCCCAGACCACCCAGCGAGGCATCGAACCGCAAGATGCCCGCTTGCCAAGCCGCCAGAGCGTTGGCCAGCCCCATGCCCCGGGTGTTGTGGAAATGCAGCGTGAACGGCACGCCGGGAAAACGCTCCAGCACCTGGCGGCATAGCGCGCCGACCTGGGCGGGGTTGGCCACGCCGGTGGTATCGCACAGCGTGATGCCTTCCACGCCTAGCGCCAGCTGCTGTTCGATCAGGCTGAGCACGCGGGCGTCGGGCACCTTGCCTTCGAAGGGGCAGCCAAAGGTGGTGGAGAGCGAGGCATTGATGAACACGCCGCTACCCTGTGCCAGCTGAATGATCGAGGCGAACTGTTCGAGTGACGCCTCTGGCGTCATGCGCAGGTTGGCGCGGCCATGGGCGTCACTGGCCGACATCACCAGGTTGATTTCATCCACGCCGCAGGCCAGCGCCCGCTCGGCACCTTTTAGATTGGGTACCAGCACCGTGACGTCCACACCTTCGCGGCGCTGAATAGCACTCACCACATCGGCGGCGTCGCGCAGGTTGGGAATGGCTTTGGGAGAGACAAACGAGGTCGCTTCGATACGGGCAATGCCGGTGGTCGTTAACGCATCAATCAGCGCGACTTTCTGCTCGGTGGGGATAAAGCGCTCTTCGCTCTGAAAACCATCGCGGGGGGCCACTTCGTTGATTTGCAGGGTAGTCATGGGGGTCTCCGGTTAGATGATGCCCGCTTGGCGCAGCTTGTCGCGGGTGGCGGCATCGATGCCCAGCTCTTCCAGTACGTCATCGGTGTGGGCGCCCAGCGTCGGCCCGCCTTGCCCCAGCCTGCCGGGGGTGGCGCTCAGCTTGGGCAGCACGCCCGGCACCTTGAGAGCGCGGCCATCGGCGCGGGTGACGCTCTGGATCATCTCCCGGGCAAGGTAGTGGGGGTCGCTGGCGATATCGGCGGCGGTGTAGGGGAAGCCTGCCGGTACGCGGGCGTCGTCCAGGGCGCTGAGAATATCGTCGCGGCGGCGGGTCTGGGTCCAGGCTTCGATGGCCGCATCGATTTCGCTGGCGTGCTGGCTGCGGCCATCGTTGTGGGCCATGGCGGGGTGGTTGGCGAGATCCTCACGGCCAATCACACCCATCAAGCGCTTGAAGATGCTGTCGCCATTACCGGCGATCAGCACGTATTCGCCTTCGCAGGTGCGGTAGGCGTTGGAGGGCGTAATGCCGGGCAGCGCGCTGCCGCTGGGCTCCCGCACCTGGCCGGTGGCATCGAACTCCGGCAGCAGGCTCTCCATCATGGCAAACACGGATTCGTACAGGGCCACATCGATCTCTTGCCCCAGGCCGCTGCGCTGGCGCTCCTGCAGGGCCAGCAGGGTGCCGATCACCGCGTAGAGCGCCGAGAGCGAGTCGCCGATGCTGACCCCCACCCGCACCGAAGGCTCGCCGGGGTGGCCGGTCAAGTAGCGCAGCCCGCCCATGGCTTCGCCAATCACCCCAAAGCCTGGCTTGTTGCGGTAGGGGCCGGTCTGGCCAAAGCCGGAAACCCGCACCATGATCAACCCCGGGTTCCGGGCGGCCAGCGTGTCGTAGCCCAGCCCCCAGCTTTCCAGCGTGCCGGGGCGAAAATTCTCGACGATCACATCGGCTTCGGCGGCCAGGCGGCGCACCACCTCCTGGCCCTGTTCACTGCGCAGGTCCAGCGTCACCGAACGCTTGGTACGGCTCTGGACGTGCCACCACAGCGAGGTGCCCTCTTCGAGAATACGCCATTTGCGAAGGGGGTCGCCGGTGCCGGGAGGCTCGATCTTGATCACGTCCGCCCCGAACTCCCCCAGCAGCTTGGTGGCAAACGGACCGGCGATGAGCTGGCCAAGCTCTACGACTTTAAGTCCATCGAGAGGAAGCTGTCGCGTCGTCATAATAGAGACTCCTGGTAACGCTTGAGCGAGCAAGCGAGTCTGGATGCAGACTCGACTGTTGTTGTCCATCAAGCATCTGCGAGCCTGCCGAGCATCACAATTAGGCAATCAGGAAACGGGCGTTCGTCACTGGCGAACCCTGACGTGGACGCGCGGTACTTTTTCCAACGATGTTTTCGACCACGTTTCCAACCACTGACCGGGTAGATGCCATGCTGCGATTCGATTTTGTCACGCTCAGACTGTTCGTCGCGATTGCCGATGAAGGGCGCCTGACCGCTGCATGCCGGTGCTCTGCGCTATTACCGGGACGACCTGGCGCTCGATATCCCCGAGGAAATCATCCCTCCTGAAGCGCAGTAACCCTTTACTTCTGCGGGCCCATCGCCCGCAGAAGCCTCTGATGCCCTTATCCTGACGCGCCGCCATCCTATCGTGCTGCGGTGCGGGAGCTATTCCAATGGACACCCCTGCAAACCCCAACGTCGTTGAGAAATATTCGGAGGACTCGGGCAAGCGTCAGCTGTCCGGCTTCTGGTTCATGGTCACGCGCCTGGCGGCGGTCTCCATGGCGCTGTTTCATCTCTATACGGCCCTCACCGGCCCCATGAACACTCAGAACGCGATCCACTTGCTGTTCGCTCTGCCGCTGATTTTTCTGGCCTACAGCTGCCGTAGCCGCGATATCAACCGCATTCCCTGGTATGACCTGGTGCCGATCAGCCTCGGCGCGGTGGTCAGCATCTATTACGTGATCCACTTTGACCGAATCATCTATCAGCTGGGCTATTTGATGCCCACCCAACTGGATATCATTTTTGGTGTCTCCGCCATCCTGCTGCTGCTGGAAGCCTGCCGCCGAGCCATCGGCCTTGCTTTCCCCATCCTTGTACTCATCGCGCTCTCCTATGCCGCCTTCGGCCAGCACCTGCCGGGCGTTTGGGGGCATGGCGGCTTCCGCTGGGATGACCTGGTAGCGACCTTCTACCTGAGCCCTACCGGCGTCTACGGTAGCCTGATGCGCACCTCGTCCACGGTGATCGTCGTGTTCATCATGTTCGGTGCCCTGTTGGTAACCACCGGCGGCGGCGACAGCTTCATGCGCCTGGCCAACGCCGCCACCGGTCGCCTCTCGGGCGGCCCCGCCAAGGCCGCTACCCTGTGCAGCGCCATGTTCGGCAGTATCAGCGGCAGTACCGCTGCCAACGTGGCCACCACCGGGGTGTTCACCATCCCGATGATGAAGAAGAACGGCTACAGCCCGCGCTTTGCGGCGGCCACCGAGGCATCTGCTTCTACCGGTGGTCAGATACTTCCGCCCATCATGGGGGCCGCCGCCTTCGTCATGGCCGATGTCATCTCGACCAGCTACCTCGCCATCATCAGCGCCGCCCTCATTCCCGCGCTGCTCTTTTATCTTGCTATCTGGATGAGTGTGCACTTCGAGGCCAAGCGCCTGGGCCTGTCGCCGATTCCCAAGTCTCAGCGCCCCAGCCTGCGCGAGGGTCTGTTCAACATCGAGACCTTGTTGATTCCTCTGATCGTGCTGATCACCCTGTTGGTGATGCGCTATACCCCCACCACGGCGGCGGTGGCCGCCTACTTCACCGCCATGGCGCTTTACCTGTTCTCCTGGCGCAGCCCGGGCACCTTCGTGGAGCGCCTCAAGTCGCTGCCCGCAGCGCTGGAAGCGGGCGCCATGACCGCTGCCATGATCGCGGTCATCATCG
This sequence comes from Halomonas sp. KM007, assembly GCF_050709225.1. Classification (NCBI taxonomy): domain Bacteria; kingdom Pseudomonadati; phylum Pseudomonadota; class Gammaproteobacteria; order Oceanospirillales; family Halomonadaceae; genus Halomonas; species Halomonas sp. KM007. The sequence continues at coordinate 2,093,833 of NZ_CP136131.1, forward strand.
GCAGCGTGGCCATCATCGCTTCGGTGATCAGCCTGACCGGCCTGGGGCTGAAGGTCTCCTCGGTCATTCTGGTGGTCAGCGGTGGTGATGTACTGGTGACGCTGGTGCTGGCCATGGTGGTAGCGATCATCCTCGGTATGGGGCTGCCCACCGTGGCGGCTTACATGCTGGCCGCCTCGGTGGTGGCAGGGGCCTTCATCGAAGCCGGTCTGCCGAGCCTCTCGGCGCATCTCTTCATTCTCTATTTCGCGATTCTCTCCGGGGTCACGCCACCGGTGGCGCTGGCTGCCTATATCGGCGGCGCCATCGCAGGTTCCCACTGGTTCCGCACCGCGCTGACGGCCACCAAGATCTCGCTGGGTGGCTTCCTGATTCCCTACATGTTCATCTATCACCCGCCGCTGCTCGGCAACGGCACGGCGCTGGAGATTGCCCTGGCGGTGGGCTCCGGGGTGATCGGCATCACGGCGCTGGCGGCCTCCACCATCGGCTACTTCCTGCGCCCCTGTTCCTGGCTGGAACGCGGCCTGCTGCTTGCGGCCGCGTTGATGCTGATCAGCGGCCAACTGATCACCGACGTGGCGGGTATTGCCGTCATCGGAGGGTTGTTCGTTTGGCAGTACCTTAAAAATCAGCGCTCAGAGGTAGCTCTGACGCCCCCCACCCCCAAGGAGCCCGCCTGATGAGTGATCGACAGAACGCCCTGGACCCGAACGGCCTGGCCACCCGCCGCGAAGTGCTGGGCGATGCCTACGTGGATGCCGCGCTTTCCCAGGTGGATGAGTTCAGCTGGCCCATGCAGGAGCTGGTGACCCGCAACTGCTGGAACGACATCTGGAACCGCCCGGGCCTTGCACGGCCCACCCGCAGCCTGATCAACATCGGGATGCTGGTGGCATTGAACCGCCCCCATGAACTCAAGGTGCACCTGCGTGGCGCGCTGAACAACGGCTGCACCGAGGAGGAGATTCGCGAGGTGCTGCTGCAGTGCGTGCCCTACTGTGGCTTTCCGGCGGCCATCGACGGGCTGCGTACCGCCCGCGAGGTGTTGGCCGCCTGGCAAGAGGAGCAGAACGGCCGCTGAGGCCGTGTTCCGACGACCCGGCCGCCACCGGGCGAACGACAACAATAACCGAGTATGGAGAACTGCCATGACGCTATCCCCCAAACGCCTGCTCGCCCCGCTGGCCACGGCGGTGCTGACCGCCGGTGTCGCCTCGGGTGTGGCTACCCAGGCCGTGGCCAACGTGGCCCTTGGCATCGGCGTGGCACCGGCCGCTTCTGGCTGGTACTTCGGCTTTTCGGAACTCTCGCGGCTGAGCGGCGATTCACCGCTGGAAGTCTCGGTGCGCGAAACCGGCGGCTCCAGGGAGAACGCCATCCGCCTGAGCCGTGGCGAGATTGACCTGGGGCTGATAGACGCCCCGGGCGCCTACGAGGCCTACAACGGTGAGGGCCGCTACGAAAACGACGCCATCGAGCAGATGCGCGTCGTGCTGTGGGTCGCACCTTCCACCATGCACTGGGCCGTGCGCAAAGACAGTGGCATCGAGACTTTCGAGGATCTGGAGGGCGCGCGCTTCAACCCCAGCAGCATCGGTGGGGGCGGCGAGTACATCACCGAGCTGGTGTTCGATGCGCTGGGAATCTCGCCTGACTTCCAGCGCATGAGCATGTCGGATGCCGCCGATGCCGTGGTGGATGGGCGCATCGTCGGCTTCAGCTACAACGGCATTCCGCCTATCCCGGCGTTCACCGAAGTGCACTCCGCGCGCCCGCTGCGGGTGCTCTCGATGAGCGAGGAGCAGGTGTCCACCGTCACCGAGACGTTGCCCTTCCTGGCCGCCACCGAGATTCCTGAGAACGCCTACCGAGACATGCCCGCCGCCACCACGCTCGGCACCTACATCGGCATCGCCGCCACCCATGAACTCTCTGAAGAGGCAGGCTACGCATTCACCCGCGCTTACTGGGAGAACATCGAGCGGCTGGGCGAGACGTTCGCCCCCGCCCGTGGAATGACGCCGGAGATCTCGGTGGAGAACACCACCACGCCGCTGCACGCCGGTTCGCTGCGCTACTACCGCGAGATCGGTATCGAGGTGCCCAGCGACCTCGTGCCGCCGGAGGCGGAATAAATCCAACAATCCCGTGCCTGTGGAGTCATGGTATTGCGGCAGCGTGACCTCGAATGCCGCCACGAAAATGTCCTAGGGCGGCTTGCTGATTGCGTTTATTGTTGACGAGCGGGCAGGCCCTCAGCGCCCAGGAGGGCAGGGCGCTGGCCTTGAGGTATGAGCGTGAGGTATGAACGTGAGGTACGAGCGAGAGGTATCTGCCTGACAGCGTTATGTTAGCCATGCCGTGAAACAGGGCACTTCCCTAAAGCAGGCAGCAAGCAAGGAGCCGCTTTGATGAACATTGTCATTCCCGATGATTACCAGGATTGTGTGCGCGACCTGGATGCCTTTGCCAAGCTGGCAGGCCACCAGGTGACGATTTACAACGACACCGTCACCGATGAGGATGCGCTGGTCGAACGCTTCAAGGAGGCCGATGCGCTGGTACTGATTCGCGAGCGCACGCCGATCACCGCATCCCTGCTGGCGCGGCTGCCCAGGCTCAAGCTGATCAGCCAAACCGGCGGCGGCGCGGCCCACGTGGATATGGCCGCCTGCCGAGCGCACGGCGTGATGGTGCTGGCAGGCACCGGCTCGCCTTACGCCGCCGCGGAGCTCACTTGGGGGCTGGTGCTCTCGGCCATGCGGCGCATTCCCGACGAGGTGGCCAACCTCAAGGCTGGCCGCTGGCAGCGCACCCTGGGCATGGGCCTGAAAGGGCGCACCCTGGGCGTGTTTGGCTACGGCAAGATTGGCCAACTGGTGGCCCGCTATGGCCAGGCGTTCGAGATGAACGTGCTGGTATGGGGCCGCGAGGGCACCCGCCAGCGGGCCGCCGAGGCGGGGCTGGAGGTAGCAACCTCGCAGGAGGCATTCTTCGAACGCAGCGATGTGCTGAGCCTGCACCTGCGCCTGAACCCGGAAACCCGCGGGATCGTCACCGCCGCCAACCTGGCCAGCATGAAGCCGACCGCCGTGCTGGTGAACACCAGCCGTGCCCCGCTGATCGAAGCGGGCGCACTGGAAGCGGCGCTGAAGGCTGGCCGCCCCGGCATGGCCGCCGTGGACGTGTTCGATGAAGAGCCGGTGATCGAGCATCCGCTGCTGGCGCTGCCCAACTTCCTGGCCACGCCCCACCTGGGCTACGTAGAGAAAGACAGCTACGAGCTCTACTTTGGCGATGCGTTCGAAAACGTGCTGGCGTTCGAAGCAGGCACGCCAGGGCGTAATCTGGCAGAAGAGGGCTAAGCCTCTGACGCACACCCCGCGAGCGGTGAAAAGTCACCGCCCGCGAGGTGATAGAGGCCGAGGCGTCGGTTCAGTGGCCCGACCAGCCCAGCAGGATAGGCACGTAAACCACCAGCAGCAGCACGCCAATCAGCCCTAGCAGATAGGGGATGATGGCGCGGGTGATCCGCTCCAGGGGCAGCTGGGTGACGGACGATGCCACGTAGAGGTTGATCGCCACGGGCGGGGTAATCATGCCAATCGAGAGCCCCACCACGATGATCAGCCCGAAGTGGATCGGGTCGATGCCCAGCTGCAGCACCAGCGGCAGCAGCACCGGGGTTAGGATGATCAAGGCGCTGGCCGTCTCGATGAATACCCCGGTCAGCAGAATCAACGCCACCACCAGCAGCATGATCACGTAGGGGTTGGTGGAGAGCGACAGCACCGACTGGGCAATTGCGCCGGGCACCTGCCAGCTGGAGAGCGTCCAGCTCAGCACCGCCGACATGGCAATCACCAGCATGATCACGGCGGTGGTCATCGCCGAACGGATCAACAGCTTGTACACCTGGGGCAGGGTCAAATCCCGGTACACGAACAGCGACACCAGCAGCGCGTAGTTCACCGCCACCACCGCCGCTTCCGACGGCGTGAAAATCCCCGAGAAGATACCCCCCAGAATGATCACCGGCGTCATCAGCCCCCAGCTGGCCGATTTCAACGTGCGCCAAATGGTGGCCAGCGAGAGCGGCGTGCCTTTCGGGTACTGGCGCTTGTACGCCTGGGTGATGGCAATGGCCATCAGCGCCAGGCCCATGGCCAGCCCCGGCAAGAAGCCGTTCAGGAACAGCTTGGAGACCGACTGTTGGGCGATCACCGCGTAGATGATCATCGGCACCGAAGGCGGGATCACCACGCCGATGGTGCCGCTGGCGGCGATCAGGCTGGCCGCCGAGGCGGGGTCGTAGCCCTTGCGCTTCAGCTCCGGCACCAGGCTAGATCCCACCGCCGCCGTGGTGGCCGCCCCCGAGCCGGAAATGGCCGCGAAGAACATGCCGGCCATCACCGAGACCACCGAGAGCCCGCCGCGCATGAAGCCCACCAGCGAATCGGCAAAGCTCACCAGCCGCTCGCTGACCTTGCCCTGGGCCATCAAATCCCCGGCCAGGATAAACATGGGAATGGCCACCAGGGCGAACGAGTTGATGCCCTGGAACATCTGCTGGGTGACCACCATCAGCGGCACCCCCGACTGATGCAGGGCGTAGAGCGTGCTGGCGCCAATGGCAAAGGCAATCGGCACGCCCAGCAGCATGAACAGGAAGAACAGCCCGAACAGCACCAGCGTCATAGCACTTCCTCCTGGGCGGTGATGGGCTGCCCGTGCACCAGCACCTCGATCATGTCTACCAGCGCATACCACGCCATGATGCCCGCCGAGAGCGGAATGACGGCGTAGACGTAGGTCATCGAGAGGCGCAGCGCGGCCGACTTCTGAAAGCTTTGTACCTGCATGTAGCGATGGCCGATGACCACCAGCGTGACCATGAAGGCCAGCACGATGGCCAGCGCCGCCAACCTGGCCAGCTTGCGTAGCGTAAGCGTTCATTCCAAGACGTAGTTGACCTACTTCACGTCACGCAGAGGCCTTAATAACTCCGGCGAGACCTTGTATTGCTTCCTGCCATCCTCGCCCAGCACGATCACACTCTTGCGGTTGATCTTGGTGACGATCCCCAATACCGGGCCTTCCCGGCCCTCGAAGGTCACCTTCAAGCCAACCCGCAACCGACTCAAGGCTTGCAGGGTTTCCTGTTCTTGCAGTTCATCAATGCGCTGGCAGATGTACTGGTTCAGTTCCAGCAACTCGTCGATGCTCATGTCCTCAATGCGCATGGACGACCTCCACCGGTGTAAGTTGCGTGGCTTGTCGGTTCGGATGACGTGGATCGATCAGCGCCCGTAACGGGTTCTCGGCGAACCGGGTTTTCCAGAGTCGAGGCGTCAGGTCGCTGACTTCAAGGGCCGGGTGCTGGCTGATGCGTTGCAGTACGTCCACCAGGTAAGTGTAGGGGTTAATATCGTGCAGCTTGCAGGTGCTGATCAGGCTCTGGATGATACCCAGGTGTTCCGCGCCCAGTTCAGTCCAGCAGAACATCCAGTTTTTCTTGCCCATGGGAATGGGCCGCAAAGCCCGTTCCAGGTGGTTGGTGTCTGGCTGCACGTCCGGGTTTTCCAGGAACACGGTCAGGCTGGCTTCCCGGCTGAGAACGTAGTTCAGGGCCTTGGTCAGTGGGTCGCTGGGCACGAGGCCGCCTCGCTCCAACTGATCCCGGCACCACTGGAAGAAGTCGCTGACCACCGGCTTCGAGTGATCCAACCGGTACTGGCGTTTCTTCTCGCCAGTTAGCCCCTGAGCTTTGATGGCCTCTTCATTCCGATACAGCATCGCGATCCGTTGCAGGGCCTCGGTGACGGTCTCAGGATGATCTTTCTGTGCTTCGATAAAATAGCGGCGACCATGCACCCAACATTGGGCATGGGTGACGTTCTCCTGGGCCGCGGCATAACGGGCATAGGCCGCATAGCCGTCACTGATCAGGGTGCCGCTGAACGATTCGCTGAGTACCTGTTCAATGTGGGCGCGACCACGGCTGTTTGAGTAGGTGAACACCACCTCGTCGGCATCGCCGTATAACGGCCAGAACCAGCCGGTTTTCATCTTGCCCTTTTGCGGGCCTGCGCGCCCCTGGTGGCCGGCCTTGATGGGCGTTTCATCCATCGCCAGCACCCGGCTGCGCAACACGTTGTCGGTCTGGGCATCCACGATGGGTCGCAGCAGATCGATGGCACGCTTGACCAGGTTGGTCAGGGTGCTGCGACTGACGGTGATACCGGCTTGCCGGATGCGTTGGTGCTGACGATACAGCGGCAAGTGGAACTGGAACTTGTCGACCAGCAGCCCGGCCAGCAGGCTGACATCGGCCAGGCTGTTATCCAGTACGTTGAACGGGGCTGGTGTGGTAATGGGCTTGTCGCTGCCCTTACGCCGGAACACCGGGCGTTCGCACTTGAGCACCACATAACTGGAGGCCCGCTGGGCCAGCCGGAAGGTAGTCTTGCTGCCAATCACTTCGTACTGATCGGCCTCCGGGCCGGTCAGCTCTGGCGGCAGGTGCTCAACCACTTCTACCGGCACATCGGCAGTAAAGCGCAGGCCGGTGTCGTTCAGGCAGTCGTCGTCCCGCTGTTTCTTGCCAGTGCCACGCTGATAGGCTTTAACCGTGCGCTTCTCATTTTTCGGCGGCTGCGCCGGAACCGGGGCGTCATCCGACGCGAACAGGCTATCCTGCCCAGGCAGGTCAAACACCTGCTTCTCGGACTTGGGACCGAACAGCTGCTTCTTGAACCAGTCCAACTGCCGCTGCATGACCTGAAGTTGTTCACGCAGCAATGCATTCTCCTCGGCCAGGGCCGAGTAAGAAGGCGTGTTGGAAGAGGTAGTGGAAGCCGTTGAATTCATGGCCCATATTATACCGGAAGTCCGTCTTCTATACCCCTCGAAAACGCTTGAACTGGCGGTATTTCTGCACCTCGATGCCATCGATCAGCAGTTGCAGATCCGTCAATGTCAGGGGGCGCTGACCGGAGGCGGATAACGGCACCCGGAACTGCCCTTGTTCCAGGCGCTTGGCCCACAGGCTGTAACCGGTGGTCGTAAAATACAGCATCTTCATCTGAGTCTTGCGACGATTGACGAAGACGAAATACTGGCCGCTGAGCGGGTCGTGCTTCAACTGATTCCGGACCAGGGCACTCAGGCCTCGGAACGATTTGCGCATATCGGTAGGCTCGGTGCACAGCCAGATGCGGGCCTGGCTATCGAGCCCGATCATCCGTGCTGGCTCAGCCGGAGTTCAACGCCGTTGCCCAGGCTGAGCACAATGTGCCAGCCTGGGCCGGAGGATGGGGAGTTGCCCATCAACGACGAGAGATCCAGAAAACCGGCTTCACCGGATCCAGCCGAATCATTGGTCGACGGATCGGACAGACGCTTGCGCCAATTGCAGAAACTGGCGTAACCAATGTTCTCTTGTTTGCAAAACTTCGAAGCTGACAGACCACAGTCACGCTGCTGATCAACCAGGGTCTGCCACTGTTCGGGTGTGCGGTGCTTTCTCATGGGGGTAACCTCGTGTTGGAAAGTGTGAGGTTACTTTAGGGCGATTTTCAGCAGGTTGGCAGAACGTCGTGGAATGAACGCTTACTGCGTAGCGGCAGGGGCAGAGCATCCACCGCAAAAGTGACCGCAATGTGCCGCCCACGCTGGAAGGCCAGCGTGCCCGCGAGAAAGGTGATCCATACCAGCAGAAACCGCGCGACCTCTTCGGTCCAGCCCACGGCACTGAAAAACACCCGTGACACGATTTGTAGCGTGATCACACCGATCAAAGCTGCCATGCCCGCAAACACGACGGGCTGGATGATGGCATCCAGCCCACGTTCAATGCGTTGCAGCAGCGTCAAAAGAGGCTGTGCAAAGGGCATCACTGATTCAGCGCCTCCTGAATGCGCGGCAGGTAATCACCGAACTGCTGGCCGTACTTCTCATAAACCGGCGCAACGGCGGCCTGGAAGGCTTCCATATCGGGGGAGTCGTTGATTTCCATGCCCGCTTCGCGCAGGGCGGCCAGCTGTTCGGCTTCCATATCGGCGTTCACCTGACGCTCATGCTCGGCGGCTTCCTGGGCGGCCTGACGGATGACGTCCTGGGCGGCTTCAGGCAGCTGGTTCCAGGCAGGCATGCCCATCACGAAAATCGCCGGGGCGTAGGTGTGGCGTGACAGGGTCATGTAGTTCTGGGTTTCATCCAGCTTGAACGAGTGAATCACGTTCACCGGGTTTTCCTGGCCGTCGATGGTGCCCTGCTGCATGGCGGTCAACGCTTCGGTCCAGGCCATCGGGATGGCGTTGGCCCCCAGCTCGCGGAAGGTATCGGTGTACACCGGGTTTTCCATCACGCGAATGCGCAGGCCATCCAGGTCTTCCGGCGAGTTCACGGCGCGCTCGCTGTTGGTCAGGTTGCGGAAGCCGCGCTCGGCGTAGGCCAGGCCTTTCAGGTTCACGTCGGCCAGCTTGTCCAGCAGCTCCTGGCCAATGGGGCCATCCAGCACGCCATAGGCGGCTTCGGGAGTGGGGAACAGGAAGGGCAGTTCGAAGACCGCCATCTCTTCCACGAAGTTGGCCACCGGCCCGTTGGTGATCACGCCCATGTCCACGGTGCCGATCTGCATGCCTTCCAGCAGCGTGCGCTCATCGCCCAGCGAGGCGTTGGGGAAAATCTCGATGTTCACCTTGCCTTCGGTGCGCTCTTCCACCAGCTCTTCGAACTTGGTGGCGGCAACATGGAAGCCATCCTGCTCGTTCACCACGTGGGCCAGGCGAAGGGTCACGGGGTTCATGTCGGCAAATTCGTTGGCGTTCGCGGCGCCCACCAGCGCCAGTGAGATGCCCAGTGCCAGCGTACTACGTGCAAATGTTTTCATTTATTATGTTCCCAAACGGATCAGGGTAGGTGCGAGGTGCAAAAGTGCCCCCAGAGCATGCACCACCGCAGGGAAAACGGTCAATCATCTACGCGCCGAAAACCGCCAAGCGGCTGGACACCACGCGCCCACACGGGTACGATACGCACCCAAAGCGCCCGTAGCTCAGTTGGATAGAGTGTCGGCCTCCGAAGCCGAAGGTCGCAGGTTCAATTCCTGCCGGGCGCGCCAAATATATCAAGGGCTTACGTTAATTCGTAAGCCCTTGTTTTTTTGGCTATGACTATCCCGAGACTAAATTGTGACCACACTGTCTTGATATTCCCATCTAATGATTTTGAATGATGCCTCTTGGCTTTTTGCCACACACACTTGTTTACATAACAGGCTATGTTGGCGGTTACTACCTTTCAGTGATATCACGTGCTCCAACAATATGAAGTGTGATTGATGTAACATCTCATTTTCAAAATTTTTTATAGCGATTAAATGCCTGATAAATTATTTATTTACGTCAATCAGTAAACGGTGCTGGGATGAAGCTTCAACGGTATCGCATTTCCTTCACGTCCGGCAGCTTGTATCACCGCGAATCGGTGAGCCTGGCCGAACTGTACCTCTCGCTTCATGATTGGGAAGAGGTGCGTGCTCAAGCGCTGCATGACAACCTGCTACAGGCCAGAACGGAAAGCACGGCAAAGCGCACCTGTAGAGAGGCGATTGCACGCCTGAAGACGTTGGGCGAAAGCGAACTCACTTTCCTGGCCGAGGCAAACCACCAGGATCAGGCGCACCTCCTCTGGGTTGCGGTGTGCCGCCTTTATCGCTTTATAGCGGACTTTGCGGTGGAAGTGCTACACGAACGGTTTGTCGCGATGAAGCTGGATCTCAGTTTTGAGGATTTCGATGCCTTCTATAACCGTAAATCGGAATGGCATGACGAACTGGATAATGCCAGCGCCTCAACGCGCGATAAATTGCGACAGGTCCTGTTCAGAATGCTGCGGGAGGCAGGGTTGTTAGCTAAGGACAAAACCATCAACGCGGTACTGCTAAACCCCAGGCTGGTTGAGTTGCTGCGTCAGAACAATCCTGACGAGTTTTTTTACTTCCCAGTCTATGAATCCGATATCAGGGGGATGTCAGCTTGAGAAAGGACATTGCCAAAATGCCGATGCAGGAGCGACTACAGCACCTGTTCAGCGTGGTTTCCGGCCAGCGATTCCTGAACAAACAGGGGCTGGGTAATGAAGTGCCTTTCTTCATCTGCCCCTACCGGCCTGAAGAGGCGGTCGAAATGGAGCGCCTTCAGCGACAGTTGGTTAACCGACTGGAGCAGGCGGGCATCCGGATCCTGAGTATCAATCTGTACGACCTGGCCGTCGATATTTTGAAAGAAAGAGACATCTGGGAGCAGGTGTTGGAGCTCGAGCCCACGGTCTCAAAGGATCAGCTGAAAGAGCTGCTACAGGGAGTGCTGGACCCGGAAGCCCATTTGGTGCCCGCTATTGCGGCAAAACTCCAGTCCGTTGAGTTTGACGTGCTGTTTCTCTCAGGGGTGGGCGAGGTCTTCCCCTACATACGCTCCCATAACGTGCTCAACAACTTGCAGAGCACCGCCAAAGACCAGCCAACGGTGATGTTCTTCCCGGGCTCCTATACCCACTCGCTGGAAACCGGGGCATCGCTGGATCTGTTCGGCAGGTTGCATGACGACAAGTACTACCGTGCGTTCAACATCTTTCATTACGAAGCCTGAGCGGACGATACGATTCGAGGCGTAATCATTAAGGGAAAGCACAATGACATTGAAGAATATTTTTCTAAAGCCCGTTGATCGCCCCATTGAAGGCGTTATCAAAGCCGACGATGAAGCCAGTCTTCGCCTCGAAATTGAAGAATACGTACTGACCAACGAAGTCGAGAAACGCCTCGAAGAGTTTCTGGACGCCTACAACAACTACGAAGGGGCGAACGGGGTCTGGGTATCCGGCTTCTTCGGCTCGGGTAAGTCACACCTGCTCAAAATGCTTGCCCTTCTGCTTGAAAACCGGGAAATGGACGGTGCTACGACCCTGGACCTGTTCCTTCCCAAGTGCAGCGAGAATGAAATTCTCCGGGGCGACCTGAAGCGAGCTGTCTCAATTCCGGCGAAGAGCATTCTGTTCAACATCGATCAGAAAGCCGATGTCATCAGCAAAACCCAGATCGATGCGCTTCTGGCCGTGTTCGTTAAAGTCTTTGACGAAATGTGCGGCTACTACGGCAAACAAGGGCACATCGCCCAGTTTGAGCGCGATCTGGACGGCCGTGGCCTGTACGAACAGTTCAAAGCCGAGTACGAGGCCATCGCCGGTCGCCCTTGGCAGAAAGGCCGGGAGCAAGCCCTTCTGGAAGGCCCGAATATTGCCAAAGCCTACGCCGCTGTGACTGGTGGCGACCCGCAGTCGGCAGCGGGCATTCTGGACAAGTACCGCAGCGAATACCGCGTTTCAATTGAAGACTTCGCGGACAATGTGAATGCCTATATCGAGAAGCAGGCAAAAGAGGGTGGCCACAAAGAGTTTCGCCTGAACTTCTTTGTGGACGAGGTCGGCCAGTACATTGCCGACAACACCAAGCTGATGACCAACCTGCAAACCATTGCCGAGAGCCTCGCCACCAAGTGTCGGGGCCGGGCCTGGATTATCGTCACCGCCCAGGAAGAAATGAAAAACGTGGTGGGCGAAATGGGCAAGCAGCAAGGCAACGATTTCTCGAAAATTCAGGCACGGTTCAATAACCGCATGAAGCTGTCCAGCGCGGACGTGGCGGAGGTTATCCAGAAGCGCCTGCTGACCAAGACTGAGGAGGGCGTCAATCAGCTATCGGACGTCTACCACGCGCAAGCGAACAACTTCAAAACCCTGTTTGACTTCGCGGATGGATCGGCCACCTACCGGAACTTCCGGGACAGGGACCACTTCATCCACAGCTATCCTTTCGTTCCCTACCAGTTCGCGCTGTTTCAATCGGCGATTCAGAACCTGTCGCAGCACAACGCCTTCGAGGGTAAACACAGTTCCGTCGGTGAGCGCTCCATGCTGGGGGTTTTCCAGCAGGTGGCCATCCACATCGGCAACCATGAGGTGGGCCAGCTGGCCACCTTTGACCTGATGTTTGAAGGCATACGCTCTGCACTGAAATCACAGATACAGCGGGCGATTATTCAGGCCGAGAACCACCTCGATAATGCCTTCGCCATTCGTCTTCTGAAGGCCCTGTTTCTGGTCAAATACGTCAAGGAATTCAAGCCCACGGTGCGCAACCTTTGCGTGCTGATGCTGGATGCCTTTGATCAGGATCTGCCGGCACTTCGCACCAAGGTCGAGGAAGCCCTGAGCCTTCTGGAGCAACAGACCTACATACAGCGCAACGGCGACCAGTACGAGTACCTGACGGACGAGGAAAAGGACGTCGAGCAGGAGATCAAAAACACGGAGGTCGAATCATCGGATGTGGCGGACGAGCTGGAAAAGATCGTTTTCGACTTTGTTATAAAGCAGCGCAAAATCCGCTATGACGCAGGCTCCTCCCAGAACCAGGGGCAAGACTACTCCTATTCGCGCAAACTGGATGATCGACTGCATGGGCGTGAATACGAGCTCTCGATCAATGTCATCAGCCCGTTCCACGAGCATACCGACAATGAGCAAATGCTCCGTACAGCTTCAACCTACAAGGCGGACGAGCTCTTCGTGCTCATGCCGTCGGACGAGCGCCTGGTGCGTGATCTGCTCATGTTCAAGCGCACCGAGAAGTACATCAAACAGAATATCTCTGTTACCCAGCAGGAAGCCGTCAAGCGGATCCTGAATGATAAAGGCTTCCAGAACCGTGAGCGCGAGGCCAGGCTCCGGCAGCAGGTTCAGACCCTCATTGGAAAATCCAGGTTGCTCATTGGCGGCGCCGATGTGGAAGTGGCGAATGAGGACCCCCAGACCCGCATTATCCGGGGCTTCCACGAGCTGATTTCACGGGCTTACCCCAACCTCCGCATGTTGCGCGGCGTTTCCTACACGGAAAACGACATCAACAATTGCCTCAACCGTACAGACGATGGCCTTTTCGGTAACGACGCCACGGCCCTGGCGGAATCCGAGCAAGAGGTGCTGGCGTTCATTCAGAGCAACAACCGTGGCGGTGTCCGCACCACCCTCAAGAGCTTGCTGGAAAAATTCGAACGCAAACCCTACGGCTGGTATTACGCCGCGATTCTCTGCACCCTGGCCAACCTGTGTGCCCGTGGCAAGGTAGAGGTTCGTCTCGACGGTAACATCCTGGAGGACAGCGAGCTGGAGCGCGCCCTGCGTAACACTCACGGCTACGGCAACGTGGTGCTGGAACCCCAGATTGAGTTCACCGCCTCTCAGGTCCGAGCCCTCAAGTCGTTCTACGAGGACTTCTTCGACAGCCCGCCCCGCAGCAGCGAAGCCAAGGTCCTGGGTAAAGAGGCCGGCGAAGCCTTCCAGGACATGTTCCACGACCTGGATAGGCGGATAGCGCAGGTCGATCAGTACCCGTTTCTCAATGCCTTGAAACCTGCCCTGGTGACGCTGAAAGAGGTCGCCGGAAAGCCCTACACCTGGCACCTGACGGAATTGGGCAAGCAGGAAGACCAGCTGCTGGACCTGAAAGAGGATGTCATCGACCCCATCCGCAAGTTTATGGGCGGCTCACAAAAAGACATCTACAACCAGGCTCGGTCCTTCCTGCAGAGCCAGGAGCCCAACTTCATCTACGTGTCCGGGGACGAGATCGAGCAGATTCGCACCATCCTGAACGACCCCAACTGCTACAAAGGGAATCGCATTCAGCAACTCAAGGGCCAACTGGATAGCCTGCAGGAACGCATCGACGAGAAAGTGCAGCAAACCCGAACTCAGGCAGAAACCTCCCTGAAGACCATGCAGGAGCGAATGCAGAGCATGGATGAATATCAGTCCCTGCCGGAGCCGCGCCAGGATGAGCTCAACAAACCCTTCCGAGATCTGGTTGATTACATCGGACAGGAGCGCTTGATTGCTGTGATCAATGATCGTCTGCGCTTTTTTGAAGACCAAGGCTATCAGAAGGTTCTCGCTCGAATGGTCTCTATGGCCCACCAGAAAGCGGCGCCAGAGGAAACGCCAGAACCTACTGGCTCAAGGGAAAGTGATGGGAAGCCGCCTCAAGTCAATGAATCACCGGCGGATTACGTGCAGGCGCGTAATCTTCAGGTTGTTTATGACAAAGCCTGGCTGGCCAGTGAAGCCGACGTGGAGCGTTACCTGGAATCTCTGCGAGAAGCCCTGCTGCAAGAAATCCAGCAAGGCCGCAAGGTGCAAATATAAGAGATGGCTATGAACGATATAGAGCGGGATCTCCTTGAGCTAATTCGCGGCGGTGAAAATCTGACCGTCGAGTTCAAGAGCGATGCCAAAAGCCTGCCGGACCGGGATCTGATAGCCGCAGTGGTGGCCTTGGCCAATACCGAGGGCGGCGACCTGTTTCTGGGTGTTGAAGACGATGGCACGCCGACCGGGCTGCACGCCAACCACCGTAACCTCACTGGCCTGCCAGCACTGATTGCCAACAAGACCACCCCATCGCTGGCTGTGCGTGTTGAAGCCCTTGAGCTGCAGGGGAAGCCCGTTGCCAGAATCCACGTACCCAAATCACGGCAGTTGATATCCACCTCGGATGGCCTGCTGCAGCGCCGGCGCCTGAGAGTCGATGGCTCCCCGGAGGCCGTGCCGTTCTATCCCCATGAGTTCACTCAACGCCAATCATCGATGGGGCTTATGGACCCTTCAGCCATGATGCTTGAAGAAATAAGCACCGACCAACTCGATCCCTTGCAACGTCTGCGCATTCGCAATGCCATTGAAAAATACGGTGGTGAGCAGTCTCTTTTGGCCCTGTCGGATGAAGAGCTGGATGGAGCACTGGGTTTAGTCAAAACCATTAATGGCAAACCACAGCCGACTGTTGCAGGCCTATTGCTCTTGGGATCTGAGGCATTGTTGCGGCAGCACCTCCCGGCCTATGAAGTCGCCTTTCAGGTACTGCACGGCACTGAGGTACGTGTTAACGAGTTCTACCGCAAGCCGCTGCTGGAAACCTTCGAACAAGTAGAGCTTCAGTTCAAGCCGTGGGTAATAGAAGAAGAGCTGGAAGTCGGGTTGTTTCGCGTACCGATCCCCAACTACGATCGGCGCGCCTTTCGGGAAGGTTTCGTCAACGCGCTCGTGCACCGGGACTTTAGTCGCCTCGGGGCAGTCCATGTCAAACTGGATGACAGCGGTCTGAATATCAGCAGCCCCGGCGGCTTTATCGAAGGGGTCAATCTCAATAATTTGCTGGTGGCCCCACCACAATCTCGCAACCCCCTGCTGGCTGACATCATCAAGCGAATTGGTCTGGCTGAGCGTACCGGGCGTGGTATCGACCGTATTTACGAGGGGATGTTGCGTTATGGCCGGCCCGAGCCAGATTACACCTTGTCCACGGCCTACTTTGTCAATCTTTTCATGGCCAATATCGCCGCAGATCGAGACTTCCTGAGGATGGTGGTCGAACAGCATGACAAGCTGGGGAATTCGCATGTTGAGCCCTTGATCGCACTTGCCCGCCTGAAAGATGAGCGCCGACTGACCACGGGCGAACTGGCACCAGCGTTACAGAAAAGTGAGCCGCAAACCCGGGTTATTCTCGAAAGATTACTCGAGGTTGGCCTGGTTGAGGCTCACGGCACTGGTCGTGGCCGTAGCTATACCCTGAGCGCCAAGGTATACCAGGGGGCGGGCCAAAAGGTGGCTTACGTGCGTCAAGCCGGGTTCGATGCCATCCAGCAGGAGCAGATGGTACTGAGCTTTATTGGCACTCACGGAAGCATTAAACGCGCGGACGTCATGGAGCTCTGCCACCTCGATAGAAATCAGGCTTACCGGCTGCTAACCAGAATGAAAGGCGCCAAACAAATCAAGCAAATAGGTGAGCAGAAAGGCGCTACTTATGAGCGGGTTTAAGCTTTTTGCGCGCAACATGTGCTCACCGAGCATATATATGCTCACCGAGCATATATGCGCTGCATGCGAAAGCGTAACGACAACACAGAGCGCCTGCTCTGCGTTCAAAAGCAATTCAGCAGGTTATTGAATGGACACCGCAAAACTTAAAAAATTCGCCCAATTCGCACGCCGCAGCCTCCTCGAACAGGTTACAGCCAAGCTCAAGCTGGTATTGACTGAAGAGAGTCCCGCCCGGCGAGAAAGGCCACAGGCGATTAAAAAGCTGGAAGAGGCGGTAACCGAACAAGGCAAAGAACAGATTATCGAGCGGGTGGCCTACATCTGGTTCAACCGCTTCTGCGCCCTGCGTTTTATGGACGTGAATCGTTACAACCGCATTGGCGTGGTCTCGCCTGCAGAGGGGCAGTTCCAGCCCGAGATCCTGGCGGATGCCAAGATGGGCCATATCGATGAAGACATGGTGTCGGAGTCAACCCGCCAGAAGATCTTCGCACTGCTGGACGGAAAGACACCCAGCCAGGACCCGCAGGGGGAAACCTATCGCCTGTTGGTCGTTGCGGCCTGTAACTATTGGTACAGCGCGATGCCGTTCCTGTTCGAGCGTATCGACGACTACACCGAGCTGCTAATGCCGGATGACCTGCTCTCCGGCAACTCAATTCTGGCCTACACCCGCGAGGCCATGACGCCGGACGCCTGTGAGGATGTTGAGGTGATCGGCTGGCTGTACCAGTTCTATATCTCTGAGAAAAAGGATCAAGTATTCGAGGCGCTGAAGAAGAATCAGAAAATCAAACCGGCCAATATCCCCGCCGCCACCCAGCTGTTCACGCCACACTGGATTGTGCGTTATCTGGTGGAGAACTCGCTCGGCCGCTTGTGGATGCTTAACAGACCAAATTCAGCCTTGGTGGACCAGATGGAGTATTACATTCCTCCGGAGGAGACTGGGGCCGATTTTTTGAAAGTCGAAGGCCCGGAAGAGCTCAAGGTTTGCGACCCAGCCTGCGGCTCCGGCCATATGCTGACCTATGCTTTCGATCTGCTCTACGCCATATATGAAGAAGAAGGCTACGAGCCGTCCGAAATCCCTGAAAAGATCCTGACACACAACCTTTACGGTATTGAGCTGGATGAGCGCGCCGGTGAGCTGGCCGCCTTCGCTCTGACCATGAAAGCCCGAGCGCGTCAGCGGCGCTTTTTCAACAAAGGCATCAAGCCCAACATATGCGTATTGGAAAAAGTTAGCTTCACTCCGGATGAACTGGAAGAGTACATGAGCGCCGTGGGCCGCGACCTGTTCACCCAGGGCTTACGTGAAACCTTGCAACAATTCGAGGAGGCTGACAACTTCGGCTCCCTGATCTTGCCCAAGCTTACCAACGTGACTGACGTGCTGGCCGAGCTGGAGACCAAGAATCTGGGTAGTAACCTGTTCCTGGCCGACACGCACAGCAAAGTACTAAAAGTACTGCGCATGGCCGAAGCCTTGAGCCCGCGCTACGCCGTGGTCGTCGCCAACCCGCCCTATATGGGCGGCAAGGGTATGAATGGACGGCTTGGCGCCTGGGCCAAGGAGAACTACCCAAAGAGCAAGTCCGACCTGTTTGCCATGTTCATAGAACGTAATCTGGAGATTGCGGTGACTGGCGGTGCTGTCGCCATGATCACGATGCAGAGCTGGATGTTTCTGTCTTCCTTCGAGGCTTTGCGCGGCCGCATTCTCAATCAACACACTATTTTGTCGATGGCTCATTTGGGCGCGCGAGCCTTTGACAGCATCGGTGGAGAAGTGGTCTCAACGACTGCTTTCGTGCTCGAGAACGCCCATAAGCCGAACTATCAAGGCGCGTTTCTCCGATTGGTCGATGGCAATTCGGAAGCTGAGAAGATGACCATGATGGCACATGCTATTGCGCAGGGGAGATCTGCATGACCAGCAACCCATATCACAAGCTTTGCAGGACCCTCAAGCGGTGTGTCTTTAAAGAATCAGGAGTCGAACATGGCAGATAAGTTAACGATTACGAGAGGTATAAACAAGAAACCGGTCTCAACCGAAGTGCTGGAGCAGAGTCTCGAAGCTTTGCAAAATTTAGAGGGCGAAGCCTTCACTGGATACCCACTGATTGCGACACCTGATGGCAAGTACTCGATTGATGCCACACTGGTGAGTCCCTCTAAAGGCATCGTGCTATTCGATCTGATAGAGGGACCAGAGGTCGGGGAATACACAGAGCGCCAGGATGATTTGGCAAACAAGATCGAGGCACGATTGAAATTGCATCGTGAACTGGTCAAAGGGCGTCAATTACGGGTACCACTTTGTGTTATTTCGTTCGCGCCTGGTATCGAGAATATCGAGTCGGTTGCAGTACCTGATTACCCTCTTGTCAATGAGCATGGCCTTGCTAACGTGTTGAATACGCTGGACTGGTCTGAAAGCAACGAGGACCTTTATCGGTTGACGTTGTCGGCCATCGAAAGCCTCAGCAGTATTCGGAAGAGCCGTTCCAAACGCGAGGTTCATCGGGCTGATTCACGTGGAGCGAAGCTCAAGCAGCTGGAGGATTCCATCGCGACGCTCGATCATCGTCAGAACAAAGCCGTCATCGAAACGGTAGATGGTGTTCAACGTATCCGGGGGCTGGCTGGTTCAGGCAAAACCATCGTATTGGCACTCAAGGCTGCTTACTTGCACACACAGTACCCGGACTGGCGTATTGCTGTGACTTTCCATACTCGCTCCCTCAAAGGGCAGTTCCGGCGCTTAATCAACAACTTTTGTATTGAGCAGAGCGGCGAGGAGCCGGACTGGACAAAAATACGAATCGTCAACGCATGGGGCGCGCCGGGGGGGGATGCCCGAGACGGTATTTACTACGAATATTGTCGGGCAACTGGGACTGAATTTCTCGACTTTAGAAGTGCATCCAACCGATTTGGCGGGAACGAACGCGCCTTCGATGGCGCTTGTCAGGCAGCATTGCAAAATGCTTCGGATGAAGCTTATCTCTACGATGCATTTCTTGTGGATGAAGCACAGGACTTTGCACCAAGTTTTCTAAAGCTTTGTTACTCAATGCTAAAGCCGCCAAAACGGTTGGTCTATGCGTATGACGAGCTTCAAAATCTTTCCGGAATTTCTCTTCCGCCGCCAGAGGTTATTTTCGGAGATAATGAGCGTGGGCAACCATTGGTCACTTTCGGTGATGATCGAAGGCGAGACGTAATCCTGCAAAAATGCTATCGAAACTCACGCCCGGTTTTGGTATCCGCCCACGGCCTTGGATTCGGTATATACCGGAATGCTCCGCAAGATACAGAGACCGGCTTGGTTCAGATGTTTGATTACCCAGCGCTATGGGAGGAGATTGGTTACAAGGTTAAGGATGGCCAACTGGCGAAAGGTCAGCATGTTGTATTGGAGCGCACTACAGAAACGAGCCCAAGGTTTCTGGAGGAGCAGTTTGATATTGATGATCTCGTCCAATTCATTAAATTCGAAGATGAATCGGCGCAGAATGCATGGCTTGCCCAACAGATTCAGCACAATCTGAATGAAGATGAGCTTCGCCATGACGACATCATCGTAATTCACCCGGATCCTCGGACTGCCCGTGGTCGTACTGGTCCCATCCGCAAACAACTTTTTGAATCAGGCGTTCAGACTCACTTGGCGGGTGTGGATACCGATGCGGATGTGTTCTTCCGAACCGATACGCCATCCGTGACATTCACTGGAATATACCGTGCCAAAGGGAATGAGGGGGGCATGGTGTATGTCATTAATGCCCAGGATTGTAATGGTTCCGGACCAGGCCTGGCCAACCTTCGCAATCGCCTTTTTACCGCTATCACCCGAAGCAAAGCTTGGGTTCGTGTCATAGGGTTTGGTCCGAAGATGCAAAGTTTGATTGACGAGTTTGAAGCTCTTAAGCAAAACGACTTTGTTTTAGATTTTACTTACCCAGACGACAACCTGTTAGGTAAATTGCGCATCGTTCACCGCGATTTGTCTCCGCAAGAAAGAAAACGCCTTGAGCACAGAAAGAACCAGCTTGCCGACCTTTTGGGTGACTTGGAGAGTGGTGAGCTACACCCGGAAGACCTTGACGAGGCAACTCGCGAGAAGCTCCGAAAGTTACTTGGGGGCGGTGAATGAAAGCACTGAGCCCGAAGAGTATAAAAGAGGATCTTGATGGACTGATTTCTGAATTGATCGGAAAAGGCATTTGCGACGACGCAAATTTCTCTTCGGTCCGGTCATACGGAAACCAAGCAGACGTTACCTTCAGCGGTTCAGAACATATTTCCATTGCGCTGGGCGATATTGAATATGCTGAAATTTACAGTGAACTTGCTGACAAACGCTCATACAACATGAAACTTGTCGATGGCGCTCTTGTTCAATTAATGTATCGAATAAAGAACAATGCGTTAATACAGCATCGCCTTTCATTTTATCCATCGCCGAGTTTGCTTCCGTTTCAGGATGATCCGGATTCGTATATGCGTGATGATCTATTCCTTGAGATTGTCCAGCGAAGAATAGTTCCATTTCCCCTGCGTTTCGATTTTGATGCAAGAGATGGCGTGTATGCTGATGTAACTCATCCCAAGAGTCACCTTACATTGGGTGATGTGAAAGGATGCCGAATCCCGGTATCAGCGCCGTTAACACCTCGATGGTTCGTAGAATTCATTCTAAGAAACTTTTATCAGACGGATCATCATGATTTTGTGAGGGATTTGCCACGCCACAGAATTAAGTTGCCAGCCTCTATCACTGCGAATGAGGAGAGCCTCATGCACATGGTCGTTCCGTATCAGGTGGTTCGATGAAAGTTATGGTTTCAAGATTTCTATTGCGGAACTTTCACTTGCTTCAATCTTGGCATGCCATTGCCCTCGGCTGGGCATCGGAGCTGCAGGTACTGGTGCAGGTGAATCATCTTCCTGAACACTATCGACTCAAATCGGATGATCCTGATTTTTGGGTCGTGTGGTCAGGTCAGGATAGCGACGGAGAGACGGTCGAGCGCGAGGTGGACTGGAAGGCGGTTGCGGATGACTGGCAGCAAGTCAATACATCTATTGAGGAGCACGATTCGGAGAAAGGCGATGAATAACAAACAGGCAATTGATACCAGTCAACCTATTGAAAACTATCTTTTTCAGGCCTCCGCGGCGGATTTCAAGAAGATTCCTGGCAAACCGATTGCCTACTGGGCGTCGCCTTCTTTTTGCAACTCCTTCTTTTCTGGTGAAAAGATTGGGAGCGCAGCTAAGAAAGGGCTGAGTTGTAGTGGAACTGATATTTTTTATAGATACCATTGGGAAGTAAAAAAAGATAGTTTTTCTAAGAATGGTGGCGAGGTATGGTTTCCAATTACTAAGGGCGGCCCTTTCAGAAAGTGGTACGGAAACAATGATAATCTCATTTACTGGGCTGACAATGGCGACAGCATAAGAAGTCGAACGGACAAAAATGGCAATCCATTGGCCGTTATTAGGAATGAGAAAGCATATTTTAAAACTTGTGTTTCTTGGAATGACGTTTCTACGGGGAGGCTGTCTTCAAGGTTCACTCCAGAAGGCAGCATCCCGACTGACTCAGGGCCTGCTATCTATTCAAGCGATAAACTCTACGGAATTTTGGCTTTTCTGAATTCTTGTGTGTCCAAGCCTTTTACTGATGTTTTGTGCCCTACAATTCACTTTGGAGTTGGGCAGATTTCTGAGTTTCCATTGCTTCTTAATCCCGAAATCAGTTACCGGGATGTTACAGAAGCTCTTATTAACCAGTCAAAGCTAGACTGGGATTCCTACGAAACCTCTTGGGACTTCACTGGTCTACCGCTCCTGAATCCCGACTACCTTCAGCCAACTCTGAAGGCTACCTATCAAAAGCTCCGCGCAGATTGGCAGGAAATGACGCTGGAGATACAGCAACTCGAGGAAGAGAACAATCGCATCTTCATCGAATCCTACGGTCTACACGATGAGCTGACACCAAATGTACCGCTGGATGAGATCACTCTGACCTGCAACCCCCACTACCGCTACGGGAACAACAAGAGTGAGGAGGAACTGGAGGCGCTGCTATTGGCCGATACTGTGCGCGAGCTGGTTTCCTACGCCGTGGGTTGCATGTTTGGCCGCTATGCGCTGGACAAACCGGGTCTCGTCCTGGCCAACCAAGGCGAGACCATCGAGGACTACCTGGACCGGGTTCCGGAGCCGAGCTTCCCGGCGGACGATGACAATGTCATCCCCATGCTCGATGGCGACTGGTTCACCGACGACATCACCGAGCGCTTCCGTGAATTCCTGCGCATCGCCTTTGGTGAAGAGCACTATGGGGAAAACCTCCGCTTTGTCGAGCAGGCACTGGGTAAGGAAATCCGCAAGTACTTCTTGAAGGACTTCTACAACGACCACGTGCGCCGTTACAAAAAGCGCCCCATCTACTGGCTGTTCTCCTCTCCCAAGGGCTCATTCAACGCGCTGATCTACATGCACCGCTACCAGCCTCACACCGTAGGCACGGTGCTGGAGTATCTGCGCGATTTCAAAGATGAAAAGCTGAAAGCTCGGAAAAACCATCTAGAGGCCGTCAGTATCAGCGCCGGGGCCTCCCAGGGTGATAAGACCAAGGCCCTGAAAGAGATCGAGAAGATCAACAAAACCCTAGCCGAGTTGGATGACTACGAGCGGGATGTACTTTATCCGCTGGCTACCGAGCAGGTGGAAATCGATCTCGATGACGGGGTGAAGGCCAACTATCCGAAATTTGGCGACGCTTTAAAGAAGATTACCGGCCTCTCTGGCTAGGAGCACAGTCATGCATATCAGCAAACTAACCTTGCAGCGCTTTCGTGGCGCTCAAGATCTACCGCTGGATCTGGACGATAAGCTCAATGTGTTTGTCGGTATGAATGGCGCGGGCAAATCCAGCATTCTGGATGCCTCGGCCATCATGCTCTCCTGGCTGGCGAACCGGATTAAGCATGCGGGTGCGTCTGGGCGGCCCATTGCCGAAACCGACATCAAAAACGGCGAATCCTCAGCCAATCTAGCTATCCATCTGTGTGAAGACGGCTCCTACTTCGGCTGGAATCTGGCTAAGGTTCGTAAGGGGTATAGCAAAAAAGACCTGGCATCAGTTTTGGTTTCCGTTTCCGAGGCGGCAAAGCGGATTCAGGCTGGCATCTCTGCGCACAACGGCAAGGTTAATATCCCTCTGTTCGCCTACTACCCTGTAAATCGCTCGGTTTTGGACATTCCATTACGTATCCGGGAAAAGCATCAGTTCGGGCTCTTGTCTGCCTATGAGGAGTCGCTCACCAGTGGTGCTAACTTCCGGACGTTTTTCGAGTGGTTCCGGGAGCGGGAGGACCTTGAGAACGAGAACCGAAAGTATGTAGACGACCTGACCAAGCCGGATGATTTCGAGTTTCCGGATTCTCAGTTAACCGCTGTCCGGCGCGCACTGGAGAGCTTTATGCCGGACTTCACAGGACTGACCGTAAGACGCAACCCGCTGCGTATGGAAGTTCTGAAAAACGGCCAGCGCCTTACCGTCAACCAGCTTTCCGATGGTGAAAAATGTTTGATGGCCATGGTCGGAGATCTCGCCCGGCGTATAGCCATAGCCAACCCACAGCGAAAGGATCCTTTGCTGGGCGACGGTATCGTAATGATCGACGAGATTGATCTTCACCTGCACCCCAAATGGCAACGCTTGGTGGTGCCTAGGCTTACTGAGGTGTTTCCAAATTGTCAATTTGTCATCTCAACCCATTCACCCCATGTGATTACCCATATACAGCCGGAGAACCTCTTCCTGCTGAACATGACCGATGACGGAATACTGGAAGCGATTCGCCCTGTGGAATCTTATGGGAAGACCGTAGATAGGGTGCTTGAGGACCTGATGGGGCTTCAGACCACACGCCCCAACCAGGTGGAAAGTGCTCTTCGAGCTATTTACGAGCAAATCAATGATGGCGAGCTTGATACTGCCAGAGAAGGCATTGCTGCATTGGAACGAGACATTGGCGAAGATCCGGAACTGGTAAAAGCCAAGGTGCTGATCAAACGCAAGGAGCTGATTGGCCGATGAAGTATGTGGAGAAGTGCCACGAACCTGAAGCTTTTACGCAATGGAAGGATCTGGCCAATGTCAATGAAGACTGGCAGCCTACCTATGGCGACCTGAGGGGTGATCCCAAAGCCTCGGTAAAGAGATCGTTGATGCGGGAGCAGGGTTACATTTGCTGCTATTGTGAACGTCGGTTAACCGATGGCGATTCCCACATAGAACACTTCCAGCCCCAGAGTGACCCGGCAGTGAATCCGTTGGATTACGGCAATCTTTTGTGTTCTTGCCAAAACCAAATCAGAAAGGGGGAGCCCCGCCACTGCGGTAACCTCAAAGGCGACTGGTTTGATCCTGAGCTGTTGATATCTCCGCTGGATGCGAGTTGTGAGCACCGGTTTGGTTTTGAAGGTGATGGTTGGATTAAACCTGCTGACAGTAACGACCGGGCGGCCCGTGAAACCATTACCAGGCTGGGTCTGAACCTGCCCAAGCTGAATGAGTTGAGGGCTGGCGCAATTGAGCCTTTCCTTGATGATAGTTTGACTCATGACGAGTTGAGCAGGTTCGTATCGGGCTATTTAACCATGGGAGCAGACGGCCGTTTCAGTGAGTTCTGGACCACTATCAAATATTTGTTTGGAGACTACGCAGCCGCATGAGTAACCGAATTTCCCAGGCGTTAAAAAAATTATTCGAGCGGCACCGGGTCGTGTTCTGGTACGACACCAAGCAAGAGCTGCGCAGCGACTTCGAGGCGGTTTCCATCCCGCACGTGGAGAAGCTGGAAATCGCCAACAACGAGTACGGCCTGAAATATCGCATCCTTCGGGAGTCACCGGAACAGAAATTCTTGCTGTACAAGGAGGGGCCGCAACCAGAGGATCTGGATAACTGGCTACTGGACGTACAGCTGGCCCACGGTGAATTCCGGACCGACCAGGTGGCTATTTGGCTGTCCGAACTGGAGCTGGGCCTGGAATTTGCCGAGGTGGCCCAGGCCCACGCGGAGTTTTTCCAGGCAATCAAGCGCAAGGAGGCATTGAAGAAGTTGCTGAAACCGGACGACACTGCCGGTCAGCTGCGCCTGAAGATGCTGGCCGTGTGTGCCGGTAGTGAGCCCCGTATGGACTCGGTGGTGGAAACCCTGCTGCAGCAACTGGCGGAAGACCGCGATGATGGCATCCGGCTGATCGAACGATGCGGCTTGGATAGCTTCCTTTGGGAACAGCTCACTCGCTTCTACGGCTACGAGGCCAGTGAGCCCAGCCTGCGAGACTTCGTGATTGAGCTGTTCAAGTCCTGCTACGCCATGACTGTAGTTGGAGAGCCCACGGATGGCGAGGTCAAACTGACCGGCGACGCCCTGGTGTTCCTCAAACGCTGGAAAGACAGCCGGCAGTTCGAGCAGGGGTTTGAAACTCTGTCTGCCGAGTGTGCCGAGGTGCTGGGCATTGAGCAGGATCTGGGTAAGCGGGACTTTCGGGACCTGGTTGAGCTGGACTACTTCCGGCTGATCGACCAGAAGATTATCAGTGACCTGGTGCGGGCGGTGGTAGGCCGCACGGTCACCAGCGGTGATGTGGCGCTGTGGGTGCGGCAGCGGCGTCAGGGCCACTGGTATGGCGAGTTCCGACACCTGTATGAAGCCATTGAGTTTGCGGCCCGCTTTGTCCAGATGCTGGGTGAGGCTCGGCTCACCATGGACAGCCTCTCCGACGGCGTTCAGCGATACAGCCGCACCTGGTTCCAGTTGGATCAGCTCTACCGCAAATTTACCTACCATGTGCGCATGTCCGGCCAGGCATCGTTAATGGGCGAGCTCAGTGAGCAGGTGGAGAACCTGTATTCCAACAACTATCTGCTCAAGCTGGGCGACGGCTTCCAGGTTCACGTGGACGCCGCGCCGCGCTGGGAGGCCTATCCGGTCGTTCAGCAAAAGGCCTTTTTCGAGCACTGGGTTCGCCCGTACCTGTGCAAGGACAAGCGGATCTGTGTGATCATTTCCGACGCCATGCGCTATGAGATTGGTGATGAGCTGTTGGGCCTTATCCGGCAGGAAGATCGCTACAGCGCGGAGCTTGAACCGGCTCTCTCAACCCTGCCCAGCTATACGCAGCTCGGTATGGCGGCGCTACTGCCCAACAAGTCCTTGGCGATCGCAGACAATGATACCGGCACGGTACTGGTGGATGGCCAAAGCTCACAGGGTACGGTCAACCGTACCAAAATCCTGCAGGCCGCCCTGGATGGGCGGGGCCAGGCTGTTAAGGCGGAGGATTTTATGCAGCTCAACCGGGACGACAGCCGGGAGCTGCTCAAGGGTAATGATGTGCTGTACATCTACCACAACCGCATCGACCACACTGGCGACAAGATGCACTCAGAGGGGCAGGCCTTTGAAGCCGCAGAACAAACCCTGGATGATCTGATTCGTCTGATCAAGAAGCTCACGGCGGCCAACGCCAATAACCTGCTGATCACCGCTGACCATGGCTTTATTTACCAGAACCGTGAGCTGGATGAGAGTGACTTCCTGGGTGACGTCGTTTCTGGCGATGATATTCGCTACCGGGACCGTCGGTTCGTGCTGGGTAAGGGGCTGTCCGCTTCTCCGGCGTTCCATCAATTCTCGTCTGAGCAGCTTGGGCTGGATGGCGATATGGAAGTGCAGATTCCCAAGTCCATCAACCGACTGCGCCTTAAGGGCTCTGGCAGCCGGTTTGTGCATGGCGGCGCATCCCTTCAGGAGGTTGTGATTCCGGTCCTGAAGGTTAACAAGAAGCGCCAAAGTGATGTCAGCGCCGTTGAGGTGGACATCCTGCGTGGGGCCAGCTCGGTGATCACGTCCGGCCAACTGGCGGTCACCTTGTATCAGTCCGGGCCGGTTACCGAGAAAGTACAGCCTCGCCACCTGCGGGCCGGGATTTATACCCAGTCAGGGGAACTGATCTCGGATAGTCACGATCTGTCGTTCGACCTGACCTCGGAGAACCCCCGCGAGCGGGAGCTTCAGGTGCGCTTTGTGCTCAGCCGCAAGGCGGACGAGGCCAACGGCCAGGAGGTCTTCCTAAAGCTGGAAGAACAGCACGCCGGCACCTCCCACTACAAGGAATACAAGTCGCTCAGGTATTTGATGCGGCGGTCCTTTACCAGCGATTTTGATTTCTGAGGGTTATAGCCAATGAGTACGCTTGACCAAAAGATCAACGAACACTTCCCCGGGTTGGTGGTGCGCAAAGACCTGGTGAAAACGGTCAAGGGCAACGCCATCGTCCCCTCATATGTGCTGGAGTATCTGCTCGGCCAATACTGCGCCACTAACGACGAGGCCACGATTCAAACCGGGATTGAAACGGTCAAGGAGATTCTGGCCAAGCACTATGTCCACCGCAACGAGGCCGGGCTGGTGCGCTCGAATATCAAGGAAAAGGGGCGCTACAAGGTCATCGATAAGATCAGCGTGGCCCTGAATGAGAAGACGGATGCCTACGAGGCACAGTTTTCCAACCTGGGAATCAAGAAAGTGTTGGTGGATTCTGGGACCGTGAAGGCCCACCCCAAACTGCTGGTAAGCGGCGTCTGGTGCATTGCGGACATCGAATACGTATTTTCTGAAGACCAGAACGTCAGCCCCTGGATTCTGTCCACCCTCAAGCCGATTCAGCTATCTCACTTCGACTATGACGCCTACGCCGCCGCCCGGCGACAGTTCAGCACCGATGAGTGGATTGACCTGCTGATCCAGAGTATCGGCTTTAACCCGGAGATGTTCGGACGGCGCAGCAAGCTGACCCAACTGGTCCGCTTGATTCCGTTTTGCGAGCGGAACTACAACCTGATTGAACTGGGTCCCAAGGGGACGGGTAAATCCCACGTATATTCCGAATTCTCGCCCCATGGGATCCTGGTTTCTGGTGGTGAGGTCACTGTACCCAAGCTGTTTGTGAATAACTCCAGCGGCAAGATCGGCCTGGTGGGGTACTGGGATTGCGTGGCCTTTGACGAATTTGCCGGCAAACAGAAGCGCGTCGATAAAGCACTGGTCGACATCATGAAGAACTACATGGCCAACAAGTCTTTCTCCCGGGGTGTGGAAACCCTGGGCGCCGAAGCGTCCATGGTGTTCGTGGGGAACACCCGGCATACCGTGCCTTACATGCTGAAGCATTCGGACCTGTTCGATGAACTGCCGGACAAGTTCTACGATTCTGCCTTTCTGGACCGTATCCACTTCTACATTCCGGGATGGGAGGTCGACATCATCCGGGGCGAGATGTTCTCCGACGGCTATGGCTTTGTGGTGGACTATCTTGCGGAAATCCTGCGCTCGATGCGGAACTACGATTATTCCGATCAGTACCGGGAGCACTTTACCCTTTCTTCGGATATCTCGACCCGTGACCGGGATGGTATCAACAAGACCTTTTCCGGCTTGATGAAGATCCTGTTCCCCCAGGGGGGAGCGACCAGGGAAGAGGTGGAAGAAGTGCTGCGTTTTGCCATCGAGGGGCGCAAGCGGGTCAAGGACCAGTTACAGCGGATCGATACCACCTACGGCGAAGTACGCTTTTCCTATCAGGATCAACAAGGCCAGGAAATACTGGTCAGGACACTTGAGGAAGAAGAGTACCCGGGTTACTACCATCAGGCAGTGTCTACTCCTGATGGCGAGGGAGTAAATCCCGAGCCAACAGGGGACGTTAAAGGTGTCGAGCCCAAAGAGCCGAATGCCCCCGAGCCCGTACTGGAAGAAAAGCACCTGACTTTCCAGGAAAATCAGAAGGGCATCTCATTCGACGGCTTGTTTGGCGCCTACCTGAAAGGAGCCAGCAGGATCACTGTTACAGACCCCTACATCCGACTTTTCTACCAGATCCGCAATTTCATGGAGTTTCTCGAAGCCATCGTGAAAAACAAGGCCGACGAGAATGAAGTATCGGTTCATCTCATCACCGTCCGGGACGAATTCAAGGGTGACCTGCAAGACGAGAGTTTTGAAAAAATACAGGAATCCGCTCGCACCGTGGGCATCGACTTCACCTGGGAGTTTGACGAAAGCGGCACCATTCACGCCCGTCATATTGTTACGGACCACGGCTGGAAGATTTCACTGGATCGAGGGCTGGACATCTTTCAGCACTACGAGATGAATGAAGCCTTCGCGTTTGCCAACCGGTTGCAGCAGTTTCGGTCTAGCAAAGCCTTTGAGATAACTTATATAAAGTTTTGTTAATTAAGATTTTTCCCACATACTCAATAACATCTTTGACCTTGCTGCCTAAATATCCGCAAAGCCGGTCGACGTTTTCTGACTTGGTGTAGTGCTACTCAATCTGGAGGTGACGTCGCTCCTGATGGCTGCACTACAACCTGTGCAGCTACGAAGGGTAGGCGCTTCAGCATAACCCTCTGAAATCAAGCTGAGACTCGTAATTCTTTCTTTTCAACGCTCATCAGTGACCTGCTGCTGAGGGCTCGCACCGTTACCCAGCATTGGCAGGTGTTCAGCCGTTGCGATCTTGGCTAGGTGGAAGCTGGTGGCCATCACACTGCTAGCCGTTATACCCATACCGCAAACAGCAAGGGCGCTTCACAGGAAGCGCCCTCATGGTCACGTTAGAGAGAATGCGTGCCTTAAAACTCGACCGTCGCGGACAGCTTGAAGGTGCGTGGTTCGCCTTGGACCAGGTAGTTGGCAAAGGAGGTCGAGGCGCCGGACCAGTAATCTTCGTCGGTCACGTTGTCGATGCCAGCGCGCCATACCCAATCAGCGACACCCAGCGGGGTGGTGTAGCGCAGGCCAAGATCGAGGCGTGTCCAGGAATCCAGCTGCAGGTCGTTGGCGACATCGGCGTACTGGGAGCCCGTGTGCAGGACGCGGCCCGTGGCCGTGAGGCGTTCGATGAAGGGCGTGTCCCATTCGCCACCGAACACAAAACGGTACTCAGGCACGCCCGTGGCGTCGTTTCCTTCGTTGCCATCCTGTGTCTTGGTGAGTTTGGCGTCGATCCAGGTCGCGCTGCTGAACAGGCGCACTCCGGGGGTCGGCTCGCCGTAAAGGCTTAGCTCCAGGCCGCGATTACGCTGCTCGTTATCCAGGTTGCCCACGCCATCGACGACCGCAGCCGAGGGCAGCTCGATCTGAAACAGGCTGATGCCACCGCCCAGGTTGCCGTAGTCGAACTTGGCGCCCACTTCGTGCTGTTCGGCACGGGCAATGCC
Organism: Halomonas sp. KM007; assembly: GCF_050709225.1. Taxonomy (NCBI): domain Bacteria; kingdom Pseudomonadati; phylum Pseudomonadota; class Gammaproteobacteria; order Oceanospirillales; family Halomonadaceae; genus Halomonas; species Halomonas sp. KM007. Next base: position 2,124,110 of record NZ_CP136131.1, read on the forward strand.
CAGGTGCTGGCCAAAGTTCATCGCGGTGGTATCGGTGACCGTGCCGCCATCCTGCAAGGCTTCGACGTAGTTGGCGTAGAGCGAGACATTCTCCGTGGTCTTGAACACCGCGCCCACGGCGGGAGTGATCCGACGGTCGGCATAGCGGTTGCTGCTATCGGCACTGGGGCGTTCGTCGATTTCGAGCTCCTGATAGCGTGCGCCCAGTGTCAGCAGCAGCCGGTCATCGATGAAGCCCAGCGTATCGCTCAGCGTGACCCCTTGGGAGCGGGTGCGCGTTACGCTACCCCCCACGAACGGCGTGCCTTCCGGGCGGGATAAATCGACCGGGTTATAGATGTTGGTGGTGCCTGCCGCGAGGAAGCTCCAGTCGGTGTCGAACTTGCGATAGGCGCTGGAGTAGCCAACGGTGATGTCGTGGCTGACCGGGCCGGTCAGCACGTAGCCACGCAGCCCCGCCTGGCTAGCGAAGTTGTCGATGTGGTTGCTGGTTTCGAAATCGTTGACGCTGGCGTTGCCCGCGTCATCGGTCAGGGTCGGAGTTGCCGATACGATGCCTTCGAGCGTGCGGTTACCGCCCAGGGCCGCGAACGCGGTCCAGGAGTCGGTGAGGTCATATTCGCCCCGGACCATGCCGAAATTGGTTTCAAGCGCGGTTCCACCGAACGAGGGGGTGTAGTTCAACGAGGCGTCCGGCGCAGCGGGCACCTGGGTGGCCACGCCGGTGTTGACGCTTGAACGGCCATTATCCAGGGTGAGCTTTTGATGGCCGACATCGAGCAGTATCCGGCCTTGTTCGCCACGGTAGTCGAGCCCCACGACGGCGGAGGTATCGCGCTGGTTTTCGTCATCGATGGCGGTGTCACCCCGGCCGCGCGTGGCACTAACCCGCGCGCCCCATTGCTGTTGATCACCATAACGCTGGCTGGCATCGACGCCCACTTCGCCGTAGCCATCGGAGCGATAGCCACTGGAGAGGTTGAGCATCGGGTCATTCCCTGCGCGTTTGGGCTCGATGTTGACGGTGCCACCAATGCCGCCGTTCCCGCCGATGGGAATGCCCGAGGTAAAGGCACTGGCGCCTTTGAAGACTTCGACGCGCTCGGCCAGGTCGCTGTTGATGATCTGCCGTGGCAGGACGCCGTAGAGGCCGCCATAGGCCACGTCGTCTCCGGTCAGGTTGAAGCCGCGCACCTTGTACGCTTCGCCGTAGATGCCAAAGCCCAGCCCTACCGATACCGAGGCATCGTTTTGCAGCGTATCGCCCAGTGTCTGGGATTGCTGGTTCTCCATCAGCTCGCTGGTATAGCTGATGACGTTGAAAGGCACGTCCATCGCGTCCCTTTCACCGATCAGGCCCACGCGGCCCCCTGCCGCGATTTGGCCACCGGCGAAGGCTGGCGGCGGCGTATCGCCGTAGGTGGGGATGGTGCCCGTGACGGTGACGGTATCCAGGGATTGGGTGTCGGCGCTCGTTTGTGCCCAGGTGGCCACAGGCGTCATGCCCATTGCGAGCAGTGTCATCGCGCGCAACAGCCGTGCTTTGCGGCGCTGGGCCGCTGTGTTGGAGGTGTTCCCGAGAGGCATGGTATCGATCCAGTTTTGTGTACGGCAGCGCCTGGCGTTGGCGCCACGGCCACCTGCCCGATGTGGATCTATATAATAAACAAAATGAGAGACATTGGCATATGCAGGTGTGATTTTTTCGTGATGCCTTGCAAAAAGTGCCTATTGGCGTCTAAATGTGGTCTCTCTTTTCTGATGCTTTCGCTGCCATGTGCCACCGGTCGATGCTCTCTTTCCTGGCTCGCTGCTGTTTGATGGCCGCTTGCTGGCTGCCCTTGTCGAGTGCCCACGCGCAGTGGGCCACCCTCAACTGGACCATTGCCGAAACGCTGCTGGCCATCGACGCGCCGCTGAGCGGTACCGCTCAACACAAGGGCTACCATGAGTGGGTAGGGGAGCCAGGAATTCCCGACGGCGTGGCAGACCTGGGCCTGCGGTCGCAGCCCAACCTCGAACTCATGGCCCAGTCGCCCCCGGAGCACACGTTCATTTCACCGATGTTCGCCGGTTTGACGGAGCGGCTGGAGCGAGTAGCCCCGGTCACGTCGTTTTACCCCTATTCCCCCGGCACCCATACCTGGCAAGAGATACACACACTCACCCGCCAGCTGGGTGAGTTGACCGACCGCCGAGAGCAGGCCGCGCAGCTCATCAACGAAACGCAGGCGCTGCTGGAAACGCTTCGCCAGCAGCGTCCCGATGCGCCGCCGCTGCTGATGTTGCAGTTCATGGATGCCCGTCATGTCAGGGTGTTTGGCGACAACAGCCTCTATCACGCCGTGCTTGAACAAATCGACTTGGCCAATGCCTGGGACCGGCCCACTAACGCCTGGGGATTTTCACTGGTAGGGATCGAAGCGCTCTACGACTACCCAGAGGCCACGCTGGTCGTGGTCGAGCCGCTGCCCGCCGGAGTCGAAGCATCACTTTCGCAAAGTGGTTTATGGCAGCACTTACCCAGCGTTAAAAACGCCACGCTATTGCGCTTACCGCCGGTATGGAGTTTTGGCGCGTTGCCTGCGGCGCAACGCTTCGCGCGAGAGCTGGTGGCTGCCCTGACGTTACGCAGTTCCATGGAGTAAGGGGTTGTGCGGTTAATGTCATTTTTGGGGCGGGCTGGATGGTAGATCAAACACACGGCTCAAGCTGACATAAAGTCGTTCCAGCGCCTGACCAAATAGTTATGCTCGTCCATGACAGTATTCCATACAGCGATGCGGCTCATTCTTGTCTGGTAGTCTCCGCCGTCGCGAATTTCGCCTCGGTGGATCAGGTCTGAAGTCCCATCGGGACCGGGGAGGTCCTTGGCAGCAGGTTGACCGCCATACCAGAAGTCCCATTCTGCTGCGGAAAGGTGAGGGCGGGTCAGCTCGGGGGTGGAAATGTAATAGCCCTGGCGGGCCATGACGGAGCCGGGCCATCCCGAAATCCACCAGTTGAGGTAATCATAGGCGGCATCTAGCGTGCGCCCGTTCACATGCCGTGAGATGGACATACCGCCGTACCAGGCGCGATAGCCTTCTGAGGGTGCTGCCATGCGCACCTTGATATTGCGCTTTTTAAGATCTGTCATGGCGGGAGACCATAGGCTTTCGATGCCGACCCGGCCTCGCACCATATCGGAAGATGCCTGGTCTTGATTGCTCCAGAAGGCGCGAAAGTGGTGCTGGCGTTTGAGGTGGATAAGGCAGTCAATCAGGCTGTCGATCTCTGCCAGGTTGAGATTGCCCAGGTCTTCGAACTCGACCAACCCCGCCGCTTTGGCTGCCAGCGCGGCGTCAATGGCGCCGATGGCGCTGTCATTTTGCAGGCTGACCATGCCTTTCCAGCGTTTATCCAGCAACCAGCTCCAGCTCTCTTGGTGGATGTCCAGTCCTTTGGGCAACATGTCGGTGCGATAACCGAAGCTGTCTACGTTGTGGCTAACAGGGAGCATGGTGATATGTCCGCTGGGGCGTGAGCCGTAGCTGCCATCGGGTTGAACATAGAGAAGGTTGACCGGATTACTGCCTGCCCCCAGAGGCGCATGGGGCGTCAATCTGCCTGTCTTGGGAAGATCATTGATCATGTCCCAGTATTTAATGCGCTCTACTTGAATGGGTTGAATCGCGTTAGCGGGCCATACGAAGTCTACGTTGTGAAACCATTGATCATAGATATCGAAGCTGTCAGGCGTTAGCACCCCCGCTTGCTGAGCGGCTACACCATCGAGCACCTCGAAAGTGAGCCGTAAGCCCAAGTCTTCCCGAGCCCGTTTACGAATGCTTTCAAGCAGTGTTACCGAGGTGCCGAGGACTCTCAGGGTAACGGGGCCTCGCTGCACATAGGGCATGGCCAGTGGTTTGGGTGATGCAGCGTCATGCATGGAATATCCTGGGGCTTGGGTGGTGGCTAACGGCATTCATGAAGGTATTCAGCGAGTCTGTCACGCGTTTGGCGGAGATGCCATGAGTGATGAAAATTAGCTCTGAAATACGGTCATTTTGAGGCCAGACGTCCACGTGTTCGGGTGGATGAATGGTGTGCTGAACACCGTGTATGACCACCGGCCGGGTATCTCCTTTTACATGCAGCACGCCTTTGACCCGCATGATGTGGCTACCATGACGGTTGAGCAGCATCGAGAGCCAAAGGCCAAAGCACGTCCAGTCCACTTCGCCATCGAAACAGAGTCGAAATGATTGAGCACCGCCAAGATGAGCAGAGGTATCAGGGGTTGGCGGTTTACGCCAGGGGCCAAGCCATGTTTTTACCTCCGCGTAGCTGTAATGGTCAATGTGAGGACCGCTGCTGAAAAGCGCATCACTGGCCTGGCTCAAGGCTTCCTGCCCCAATTGCTGCGCTGCCGGGTTGATCGTGTCAATCAGTCTCTGAACCGCATCAAGCTGGGTTTGATCGACCAGGTCGATCTTGCTGATGACGAGTTTGTCGGCAGCGGCCACCTGGGATTCCCATACTGGATGGAGCTTTCGGCTGGCGGTGGCATTGAGTGCGTCGACCAGCGTGAGATTTGTACCTGGACGCAGGTGGTGACGCAGCACAGGGTCGGCAGTGATCGTGGAGGCAATGGGGCCAGGGTCGGCCAGGCCTGTGGTTTCCAGGATGATGCGTTGGAAGGGCGGTATTTCACCGTCTTGTCGTTGTGACATCAAACGCCTTAACGCATCAGAGAGTTCGCCCCGGATGGTGCAGCACACACAGCCACTGGAGAGTAGTACAGCATCCTCGGCGATATCGCCCAGTAGGCGGTTGTCCAGGCCCACGTCGCCGAACTCGTTGATCAGCACGGCGCTGTCGCCGAAGTCTTCACTGGCCAGCACCGATTTGAGCAAGGTGGTTTTACCACTGCCCAGAAAACCGGATATCACGTGAACCGGAAGCAGCGTCGTCTTGTCGTTCATTGGTCGGCTCCTCTCTGATGCAGGGCTTGGAAATAGCGTTTCATTAGCTTAACGATGCTAGGAAATTTGCATCCAGCGGATCGATATCGTTCCCGGTCATCAGTTCGGCCTGACGCCATATACCGCCTAGATCCTGGACCATCTCGCGCTTGCCTGTTGCGCTGGCGATCACGAAGCTGGATGCCTGAAAATCCTCGAGCACCAAACGATGCGGCTTAAGTACGCGGTTGATGAGTTCTGCCCGATAGGCCCTGGCACGGCGGCGCTCGTAATGCGCCTGCTCAGGGTCTTCGATGTGGGTGCTCCAGTGGTTTTCACCGCCGAATACGCCGCAGAGTCCGCACATAACAGCTCCTTTAACAGTGGTTCCAGCTTGTCCATGGGCCTATTGGGAGTGGGTGGCACGTCTCAAGTGAGTGTTGGCGGCGAGCGCTACGTTCATCAGTGCTTCATCCTCTCCGCAAGGTGCCGATAACTGAATGCTGGTGTGTTGCTGGTTTCCGTCAACACCGCTGGGCAGCGCAATCGCAGGCGAGTCTAGTAGGCTTGCCACCATGCTTAGCCGCAGCGTGGCGAGATTCACGTCAGCGAAACGTACGGGGTCATCTGCTAACGGGGCAAGAAGGGGGGCCGTGTGTGCCACCGTGGGGGTAAGTAGCGTCGCCCCAGCGAGTTCATGGCTCAGCTGTGCTTGAAGTGCTCGGCGCTGGCGATAAAGCGTCACTATGCTGTCTGGTGCCATCTTCTGCGCACTCAATAATCGCTGCCGAACTCTTGGGTCCATCGCGTCTGCCGAGTCCTTTTCCAGTAGTACTCGGTACTCGGTGTAAGCTTCTGCTGCGCCTAGCCAGCCGTGGTGTTGAATGAGATCGAGGGTGTCGCTAACACCTTCTAGTGCTCGTCTGATCAAATGAAAGCCCGCATTGGAAAGTATTTCGGCGCTGTGCTCGAGGTTTTGCCGCACGGCTTCTTCGATACGTTCGTCGTCCAGATAGGTGGTATCCAGCACGATGACCGTGCGTTCGGGATCAGCACTCGCACGCGTGGTGATGGATTCTGCTCGCATAGCATCGTCGATGGCCAGGCAGTCTTCGAGGCACGTTGCGATGACGCCTATGGTGTCCAGAGTGTGGGAAAGAGGAGTAACGCCTTGCCGATGATGGCGAGCTTGGGATGGGCGATAGGAGGTCAAGCCATTAAAGGCGGCAGGCACGCGCAGCGAGCCCGCCGTATCGGTGCCTATTGCCGCAGGAACGATGCCTTTGGCGACGGCTACAGCAGAGCCAGAACTGGAGCCGCCAGGCGCCCTTGGCTCTCCCGTGCCCGGCGTATGGTGGGGTGTGCCATAGTGCGGGTTCAGCCCCAGGCCTGAGTAGGCCAATTCCGTCAGGTTGGTCTTGCCTAGACAGACCATGCCCGCTGCTGACGCATGGCGCACGGCCTTGGCGTCGTGCCGAGCTGGCTTTTCAGTGAGCACTCGGCTGCCAGCAGTCGTTACCGTCCCTGCAATATCGAACATATCCTTCCAGGCGATAGGAACCCCGTCAAGCGGCCCTAGCGAAGCCCCTAGCGCTTGGCGACGCGCAGCAGCCTCGGCCTCGAACATGGCGCGTTCTGGAGTGATCGTTATAAAAACGGCGTCACTCTCTTTTGCCGCTGCCAAACGTTGACGTGTCAGTTCGATAGGGTCTAACTGGCCACGCCGGATGGATTCGCCGATGGCAAGGGCAGTGATTGGGTAATCGGTCATGATAAACAGTCCCCGAATTGGCCGACTGGCGCTCTAGTGATGGCGATAGCCCGCTTAGCGATCTTCACGCTTGAGTGCTGAGGCTGGGATATCGTCTACAGTCAGGCGCTCGAAACGTTTCTGTTCGGTGTAGACCCAATTAAGTCCTACCGATGTGGCCAGAAAACGATCATCAAAATTGCTATCTAGTTCTTCTTGGGGGTAGCGACGCAGGATCCAGGTTTTCATCAGCAACACGTACACCACCAGCGCGGTGATGAAGCCAACGGCATAGGCGTACTGTAGGAATATCAGTGCCATGACTCCGCCAACCAGCCAGGCGATCATGCCTGCGGGATTGAAGCCATTGAAAAACCGGAACTGGCCCGCTGGGTCGTACAGTGCGGGCACATTGAGCCGGCGGCGTCGCAAAATGTAGTAATCCGCGACCATAATCCCGCCAACGGCGGAGAGTACTGCGCCATAGTAGCTGAGGAAGGTAAACAGATTGTTCAGAATCAGCCAAGGCATGGAAGCGGTGCCGATGATGCCTGCGATGACCAGCGCAACAGGATAGCTGATGCGAGGTGCTCCGGCATTGACGAAGGTGAGGGCGGCTGGAATCAAGTTGGCGGCATTGTTGGTAGACCATTGCGCCAATATCACCATGGCTAGTAGAGCCACCATGGTAAAGCCTCCCCCTTGGCCTTGAATGACGGTGACGGGGTTCCAGTCGCTTGCTGCGATAAAGGATACGCCACCAATCAACGCGACCCAGGCCTGAGTGGCAGGTAATGCCAGGAACTGTGCGACGAAGACGTTGCGATTACGGGCGAAAAAGCTGCGCTCACCTCCTGGGGTGCGTAGGAAGCGAGTCAGGTTGGGAATATCGACCGCTAGAGCTGACCAGAAAGCCATGTTGGCGAAGAACAGCGCTAAAGGCACTACTGGTTGATCGCCAACGAACGTCCAGATGTTGACGCCGTTGGTTTCGGCTAACACGTTGAGCGTGAAGTACATCCATACGGAGATGGCGACGATGCATGGGGCTGCAATTGAGGCCAGCAACCCCACGGCACGGATACCGAGAGCAGTGTTCACGATCTGCACGACCGCGAAAAGTACATACCACACTATCCAGTTATCAAATCCCCATAGGTACTCGACAATCCCGTTAAGTGCCAGGGCGCCAAGATAGGTTTGGACACCGAACCAGATAGCGGCCACTACCCCTCGGGAGACGGCAGGAAGATGCGTACCTTTAAGCCCAAAGGGGGCGCGTAGATAAACTGCAAAAGAGAGTCCGTGCTCTGTTCCTATGTCAGCGGTAAGGCTCATGACGATGCCAAGTACAAGATTGGCAAAGAAGATGATGGCCACGACCTGAATCAGTGGTAGGCCAGCAACACCCCCTGCGCCGAGTTGGAAGGTGGCAATGATGACGGCCATCCCTATCCATAGCCAGATGAAACCAAAGAAACCGATCGTTCGTTGATTGAGCCAGACCGGCAAGATCGAGGCTTCCAGCAAACTCTGCTGGCCGCTGCCTGGTACGGCGGATGCGTTGGTGCTTCGTGAAGATCCCATTGAGTGTTCCTCTGAATTGTTGGCAGTCAGTTTTGGAGACAATGGCGTGGTCATTTTTCATTATTTTAAAATGCAGTATGGATACAAAAGGCATTATTAGGCAAGCGGGTAACTGAAGATCTTTGGTAGAAATGTCTTTTTTTGAGAATAAATTGTTGTTTTTAAATGAATAATTTGATTGTTTCTGTGTTGCGGTTGGCCCGCTCAAAAGTCAAGGCAGGAAGTGTTAAGATGTAACAATCTACATGTGCCTTTGCTTGGTTGGAGCTGAGTAAGCAGGGATTGACAATCACCAGGGAAGGATGGGTTTGTGGAGGGTGTGGTTCTGACCATTGACGATAGTTCTGACAGCGTTCAAGAAGGGCAAGTGCCTCGCTATGCCCAGATTCAAGAATCGTTACGTGATGCCATTCTGTCTCGGCGTTTGCCGCCGAGCCTGGTGCTGCTTGAGGGCCCGCTAGCGAAGATTTATGGAACCAGTCGCGGGCCTGTGCGCAAGGCGCTTGAACTGTTGCATCAAGAAGGTGTGATCAGCCGTTTCGAGGGGCGTGGTTTTTTGGCGACGTCCGAGCCCGAAGCGGTCACGCCAGAGCGTCAGACGCTGACGCCTGACATGCTAGGTTTGACCGCAGATTACAAGTCTCAAATCGATGCCCGGCCAATCTCTGATCGTATTTATGCCGAGGTAGAGGAGGCAGTTGCTTCCTGCCTGGCCTTTGGCCATTTCCGTATCATCGAGTCGGCGCTCAGCGAATATTATGGCGTCAGCCGCACCGTTGCCCGGCAAGTGCTGGGGCGCCTTCGTAATCAGAGGCTGGTCGAAAAGGATAATTACTCCCATTGGTTGGCGGGGCCGCTGACTGCCCAGGCTGTGGCTGAAGATTTCGAAATTCGTGCGCTGCTTGAACCTGCTGCGCTTAGAGCGTCAGGGCCTATGCTGGATAAAGCTGAACTAGAGGCTATGAAGGCAAATATTCAGCGTTTGATCGAGCATCCTGAGCTGCAGAATGCGGAGTCGATCACCTCTCTTGAGCAAGATCTGCATCAGAGATGTCTGCGCTATTACAGAAACCGTAAAGCTTGCGAGATGATTGCTCAGAGCCAACTACCGGTCATCGTGAATCGGATGTTTTTTCAGACGGTTGGCGTCCCTCCGAACGAGCCGCTTTTGAGAGAGCATCAGCTGGTGCTTGACCATCTTTTGTTTGGTGCTTTCGATGCTGCTGCCTCAAGCTTGCAGGCGCATCTCCAGGCGGCTGCCGAACGTACTCGTCGCCGTTTGAAGGTCTTGTCCGTTTTTCCCGAGCCAGACCTCCCGCCGTACCTGCTTAAAATTACTTGACCCTTTTTCCGCCAGCCCGTGCTGCCCTGGTCATACGCAAGATACTTGTGTTCAGAGCATTGCTGAGTAGGCTGGCATCATCTACATAAACGTCACTTGGATTCTTTAGTCAAAAAAATGCTCTTTTTTGGGGCGTTCAACTATTTTCTACCCTTCCCTTCTGAATATGCTGCACCAAGCAGTCCTTTTTTCTACAAGCATTATTTGTGATTTTATAAGCATTTTTCTTATTTTTTATGGTTTTTTGGCGATTTTTGGCTTTTTTGGTGCATCTGACAATGGTGGGGTGAGCATTTTGGGTAGTCAATAATGTCTTGTTGACATAAATGACCTTTGTGTCCAATCTGCAATTTGTGCGTTTGGTGGCAGTGACCATTCGCCTGCTGCAAGCACACCATATCCAAATACCAATAATGAGGTGTTCAAAATGGCTAAAAAAGAGATTCTCTGCGCCTTCGGAGTTGACGTCGATGCCGTTGCTGGTTGGTTGGGCTCTTACGGTGGCGAAGATTCGCCCGACGACATTTCCCGTGGCTTATTTGCTGGTGAAGTGGGCGCGCCACGCCTGCTTAAGCTCTTTGAGCGTTATAACCTGAAAACGACCTGGTTCATTCCCGGCCACAGTATCGAGACCTTCCCGGAGCAGATGAAGGCTGTCGTTGATGCAGGCCATGAGGTGGGGGTACATGGCTATAGCCATGAAAATCCTATCGCGATGACACGAGAGCAAGAGCGGGACGTGCTTGATTACAACATCGAGCTCGTGACCAAGCTATCGGGTAAGCGGCCAACAGGCTATGTGGCTCCGTGGTGGGAATTTAGCCCGGTGACCAATGAGCTGCTTCTCGAGCGTGGTATCAAGTATGACCACAGCTTGATGCATAATGACTTCCATCCCTACTACGTCCGTGTCGGTGACTCCTGGACCAAGATCGATTACTCCAAGCCCGCTAAGGAATGGATGAAACCGTTGGTCCGCGGCGAGGAAACCGACCTGATCGAGATTCCTGCCAACTGGTATCTCGATGACCTCCCGCCAATGATGTTCATCAAAAAGTCGCCCAACAGCCATGGTTTTGTTAGCCCTCGTCATTTAGGTGAAATGTGGCAAGACCAGTTTGATTGGGTTTACCGCGAGAACGATTACGCGGTGTTCACCATGACCATTCACCCGGATGTATCGGGGCGTCCTCAAGTGCTGATGATGCTCGAGCGATTGATTGAGTACATGCAGAGCCATGAAGGTGTGCGCTTTTGCACCTTCGATGAAATCGCTGATGACTTCGCCAAGCGCAACCCGCGTAGCTGATGCCGATAAGCATCTTCAATAAAAAACGATAACTGAAAAGAGGGTGAAGTCGATGGCCGAGCCAAACTCAAGTACGACTGCCGAGGCAAGTCAGCACGCTGACGAACCCTGGAATGCAGTCATCACCAAAAAACAGATTGGTTATGCATCACTGGTCTGTTTTATTGCCTGGGTGGCGTCGGTTTACGACTACACCTTGTTTGGAACATTGCTTCCTGTCATTGCCGAGGATTTTGGTTGGAGTGCGGCTAAAGCCACGGCTATTAATACCTTTGCGACGATAGGTGTATTCCTGGTGTCTCTGGTCGTCGGCTTTATGCTCGATCGTTATGGTCGTAAGAAAACGCTGATTTTACTGGTCATCGGTGGGGCAGTGAGCTCTGGGCTATCGGGTGTCGCCATGGGAGCGGCTTCGATGGTGATTATCCGCGCCTTCTCGGGCTTTGCGGTTTCGGAAGAGGTCGTAAATGCTGTTTATCTCAATGAGATTTACAAGAAGGCCAAAGGTCGTGGCTTCATGTACAGCTTGGTACAGAGTGGTTGGCCCGTAGGGGCTCTACTGGCTGCAGGTATGACCTCTCTGTTATTACCCATCGTGGGCTGGCGCGGGAGCTTCTTCGTTGCTGCTTGTGCATCGATTATCGTTATTGTAATGGCGCTAAAGTTGCCTGAATCGCCTGTGTTTGCAGCTATTAAAGAAGTGGAGCGCCGTCGCAAGGCTGGAGATGCAGCTGGCGCAGCAAAATTGGCTGCTGAGCAAGATATAGAGGTCAATACTGGCAATAATCTGGGACTAAAGGGTGTTTTTGCACCAGAGTTGCGCCGCCATACCATCTCGCTCTCATTGGTCTGGCTGTTCAGTTGGATGGCCATTCAGGTCTTCGCAGTACTGGGCACCACGGTATTGGTAGAGGCGAAAGGAGTTAGTTTTGAAAACTCTCTCTATGTGTTGATTCTGGCTAACGCAGTGGGTTTTGTGGGGTACCTCAGCCATGGCTGGATGGGGGATCGTGTGGGTCGTCGCAGTACCGTTCTGGTGGGGTTCCTGCTAGGTGGTTTGGCCAGCATCGTTATGTTGCTTGGTCCGGCAAATGACAGCTTCATCTACATGATGTATGCCATCACGCTGTTTTTCTTGCTTGGTCCTTTTGCTGCCATCTTGTTCTATATGGGCGAATCTTTCCCTGCTCACGTTCGTGGCACGGGGACTAACGTAGCCCACGTAATGGCTCCGGTAGGCGCAATTATTGGCTCTGGCTTAGTGTCCATACTACTGGCTGCGGGTGTCAGTATGACCTGGGCAGGGATTTTGGCAGGCTCTTTACCATTGGTTCTTAGTGGCTTGTTGATGTTTGGTACACGCCATGTGGATCACCTCGAAAATGACCTAATAAAGGAGGCGGTGGCATGAGTCTATTAACGCGCGACGATGGTTTGGCAGGCAAAGTGGCAATCATCTCAGGTGCCGCTAGTGGCATTGGTCAAGCTCTTGCCGTCTGCTATGCCAAGGCTGGTGTCAAGGTAGTGGCAGGTTACTATCCGAACGATCCCCATGATGTAGAAGAAACGGTGTCCGCAGTAAAAGCCATTGGCGGTGAGTGTGTGGCGGTTGCCTTGGATGTGAGAGATGCCAATCAATGCAACCACTTCGCGCAGACGGCCATCGACACCTTTGGTGCTCTGCACATCGTTGTGGCCGGTGCGGGCATTCTTCGCCAAGCACCCTTGGAGGAGCTGACTGATCAAGCATGGGACGACATGCTATCAGTCGACTTGACGGGCGTGATGCGAGTGTTCCGTAGCGCTTCAGCGTTGATGCAGGAAGGGGGCGCTATGGTGGCCGTTTCTTCTATCGCAGGTGGCGTATATGGATGGGATAACCACGCCCATTATGCGGCAGCCAAAAGCGGCTTGGTTGGCTTGGTAAAATCACTCGCGGTTGAGCTTGCTCCACGCGGTATTCGTGTGAATACCCTGATTCCAGGGTTGATAGAGACTCCTCAATCGTTGGATCCCGTCAACTCGCTAGGGCCTGATGGCTTAGCGGCAGCTGGTAAATCGATTCCCTTAGGGCGTGTGGGGTATGCCGATGAAGCTGCCCGTACCATACGCTTTTTAAGTAGTGACGATGCAGCCTACATAACAGGTCAGCAACTGGTGGTCGATGGTGGCTTGACCGTGCGTTGGCCAAGCTAATTGGCTGCCTATGAAGCGAGGAGAGCTCCTCGCTTCTTTTATCTATTAAGCTGAGTAATCCTTATGTCTAAAAAACTTCAGGGAAAAGTTGCCCTCGTCGTGGGTAGTGCTAGCGGTATCGGCCGAGCCATCGCAGAGTGTTTTCATGCACAAGGGGCCACTATTGCCTTGGCTGATCGCAATCGTGACGCATGTGAAGAGATGGCTGGATTGATTGGAGGCAGTGCAACGCATCATCGTGTCGATGTCGCTGATGAAACTTCTGTGCAGCAGATGGTGGATGAGGTAGTACGCCATCATCAAGCTATTGATGTACTAGTCAATTGTGCAGGTATTCTGGATGAGACGCCGTTCTTGGAAATGTCTGCCGAGACGTTCGATCATATGATCAGCATTAACCTGCGCGGTGCTTTCCTGGTGGGGCGTTATGTTGCTGCGGAGATGGTGAAACGCAAAAGCGGTCGGATCATCAATATCTCTTCCCAGTTAGCGCTCAAGGGTGGCGTGGGCTTATCTCACTACTGCTCCGCGAAAGCTGGATTACTAGGGCTTACGAAGTCGATGGCGAGAGAGTTGGCACCTTATGGGATTCTGACCAACGCTATCGCCCCGGGGCCTATTCTAACGCCGATGTTAGAGGGGCTTAGTAAAGAGTGGATTGCCAATAAAGAAGCCGAACTTCCTCTAGGCCGATTTGGAAAAGCCGAAGAAGTCGCTCCCACGGCACTCATGCTTGCCGCCTCCCCCGATGGGGACCTCTACCTCGGGCAGACGCTGGGACCCAACAGCGGCGACGTCATGTAGTGGGCTGAGAATATACTCATGCTCACCATGATGTTTATAAAGTGGTTTTCCACCACTCTGGTAGTGGTCTGTGTATCGCTAGCCGCCGTTCGTCTGGGCCCCAAGATCGGAGGCGTGCTGGCGGGCATGCCCATAGTGCTGGGGCCTGGTTACTTTTTTATGATTAGGGAGCAGTCTGCACAATTTGTGGCTAATGCATCGCTTGGCTCTTTACAAGCGATGCTGGCGACATTGATCTTCTGCCTTGGCTACGTTCTTCTTGCTCCTCGCCTGGGGGCTTTACTGAGTGTTATTTTGTCTGGTTTTGTTTGGCTGTTAACAGCAATGATGGCTAACCATCTGCCAGGCGGCGTTTTTCTGGCATTGACATTGTTTGGGGTGATGCTGTTTTTATCTCAGTGGTACATAAAGTCTATCGACCTTTCTACCCAAATTGTTTCAGCCCCAGTGTTATTTCGGGATCTATTGGTGCGTGGTGTGCTGGCAGGAGGGATAGTCTGTGTAGTGACGGCGCTATTAGTTGATTTCGACCCTGTTGTTTCTGGTGTTGTATTAAGCTTCCCTATAGGTATGTTGACGATAGCACTAACACTTCATAAGCGATATGGCGTTGAAATGGCGCGCGCTACGTTGGCAAATACACAGGTTGGAATGATTAGCCTGGTGGCTTTCAGCGCAGCTTTGATTGTTGGTGTGGAAGTTTTTCATCCTTTGGCGGCTTTCTCTGCCTCGCTGATGTTGTCAGTGTTGGTGAGCGCCTGTTTGTGCGCTTATATGTCGAAATCGAGAAAGATAGAGTAGTTCATAATCGTTGCTCGACGAGCGTGAAAAAACCAGGTGTTTGTAAAGCCGAGGTCTGGAGTTTTGGCGTCCCAGAGTAGTCGCAGTACTTTGAGTAATGCATGAAGAGGAAAGAGCGTCGTGCCGGTACCTTCTCGAATTTACCGTTAAGGTGAAGCAAAACATGGGGTACCGACAGCTGGCCCAGAGTGACTGATCGGTTGTGTAAAAGTGGAGCCCAGAGCAAGGAGCAGCGATTTCATATTCAACCTCCTTAGCTATGTGGCGGGCTCCGTTCCTCAATCAGCCTGGTTCAATAATGTCACGAGCCCCTGTGGCGCCTGGTTGGCTTGGGCTAACATGGACGATCCTGCTTGTTGCAATATTTGCGCTTTTACCAGTTTGGAGGCTTCCTGGGCGTAATCAGCATCCATAATACGAGATCGTGCTGCAGCGGTATTCACGCTTTGGTTAGCCAGGTTATCAATAATGCTTTCAAAACGGTTTGTGAGCGCTCCGTATTGAGCTCGGTAATCATCCACTTGGTTTAATGCGGACTGAAGCTTTTCTATTGCTTCCCGGGCTTTTTCGATAGGGTCCAGCTCAACATCCATTAGTCCTAGAGAAATATGGTCCGAGGGAGTGGGTTGTATGGTCATGCTGTCTAGTGCTTCACCATAACCTGCGCTAGTCACAACCTTCGTCGCTGTGCCGACAGGCGGTGGTATTGGGGCGGACTCCACTAGCTCTACCGGCATCTCATCCCACGTGGCAAAGGCGCTAAATGCCCCTTGTCCTACGACTAGCAGCATGAGCTCCTCGGTGGTTTGGTCAATGGTAATGACTTCTCGCATTTCAGAAGAAGTCACTCCACCCAGTTGTCCATCGTTAAAACTGCTGTCGTCTGGGTCGAAGGCGCGATCGCGATCCCCGCTATAAGTGATGGTCATGCCACTATACGTTAGGGAGACAGGCGGCTGTGCAACATCGTATTGGTCTGTTGCATCTTCAAAAAAGCTTGCATCGTAGTCTGCATCTACCAGAAAACCGTTCGCTTCACTTAGCAGGTTTGCATTAGCCGATGCGGTATCGCTAATGCCACGTGCCGACCAGACGTTATCTGTAGGGCTGTTGTCGCTTCCAATAATCGGGGTTCCTACTAGCCCGGATGTTGCACCGGGTCAGTCAGAAGTCCTCAGATGCCAGGCTCGGTGGGGATAAAAGGGATCTGGGGTGGAGTTTGGCTGTTTTTTGATCAAGTTCCTGTGCTCAGGGCGCACCTCCCCCCACCCCCATGTCTTTTCTGTGCCGGGGACAGCACGCCGCGACGCTATCCCGGCACCAGCTTGCTGGCCAACATCAGGAAGAGGTCCTGCTCCGGATACTGGCTGTTCAACATCAGCCGAATGGTCCGTGTGTTGCGAGTGATGACGGCGCCGATCTTCAGCAGCTTCAGGCGGATGGTATTGACCTGGGCTTGGGCGAAGGCGGTGCGCTTAAGGTAAATCCGACGCAGCCGCTCCAGGAGCAGGTAGGCCAGCCCCGACAGCAGCAGTCGGTACTGATTGGGCCACCATTGGTGGCAGCTGGTGCGGTCTGAGAACAGGAGCTGCTGCTCCTTGATGCGGTTCTCCATCTCGCCTCGGGCGCAGTAGCGGTGGTCGTAGAGCCACTCTGCGCTGCAGCCGCGCAGGTTGGTCACCACGTAGCGGGTGTTGAAGCCACGCCAACTGGTCTCGGATTTGACGACCACCTTTCGTCGGCGCTTCTTCCAGCTCTTGGCGGCGTACTCGATGAAGCCGAAGACTCGCTGCTTCTCACGGGTCTTCTCGAAGCGGATAGCTGACTCGTAGTCGATATCCAGGGCTAGCTTGGCCAGCCGCGGGTTGCCGGCGAGGCCGACGATGTAGTCGACACCGTGGCGCTCGCACCAACTGAGGATCAGCGGGCGGCAGAAGCCGCTGTCGCCGCGGAATACGACCTTTACCTCAGGCCACGCCTGGCGCAGCCGCCGAACCAGCAGGGCAAGAATGGCGCCGGCGTGGTGGGCGGCATCTCGGTAGGCCGGGCGAAGGTAGCTGACCAGCAGCTGATCGCCACAGAACACGAACAGCGGCAGAAAGATGTAGTGGTTGTAGTAGCCGTTGAAGTGCCGCCCGAGCTGCTGGCCGTGCACCCGGTCGTCGGTGGCATCGAAGTCGAGGTAGAGCGGCTTCTTGGGTGGCCGCCGGAACGAGCGGATGAACTGCTCGATCATTTCCTCGTGGATGGTGACCGCCCAGTCCCGATCGGCTTGCTGCTCGAAGCGACACAGCGTGGACTGGCTGGCCAGCACGCCGTCGGTATCGACGGCGGTCTGCAGGGCGATGTCGTGACGCAGCGCCTGGTGGTCGTTGAGATCCTCGTAGCCCAGCGCCAGGCCAAACACGCGCTGCCGAACCAGGGTTTCGGTGCGATGCAGGCAGCGTTGAGGATCGCGGTCATCACTCAGCCGGCGAGCGATAGCGCGGGTCAGGCCCATCTCGCGGTCGAGCTGCCGCAGCAGCAGGATGCCACCGTCAGAGGTGACCTCGCCGCCATCGAAGCTGGCGGTGATCTGACGGCCTTTGCAGCGTGGAAAGGTGGCGGTGGGCGTGGTACATTTTGTCATGGCGGCTGTGTCGGCTAATTCTTGGTTAGGCTCTTGAATTATAACCGATTTTCAGCCGCTTTTTTCATGCCTGGTGCAATATTCGGGCTAGATGTTTACCATCGCGTGTAAACAGCTGCATGTCATCGTCCATGGAGAACGAGTCAATCTCGATGCGTATGTTGGTGGCGCCCGCAGGTATATAGGCGACAGGCACGATCCCCGAGGTAAATACGCTGCTAGCAGGGCTTAGTTTAGCAACGATATGTTCAGTGTTTCCGAGCTGGGCGGGTTGGGGGGGAGGCTGCGTGGGCGCCAAAGGGTATTTTCCAAATGCTTCCGTACCCTTGGCTATCCGGTCTATTTCAGCGCGTAGCGCTTGATATTCATCATTAATGAAAGCCCGGTCGCTATCCGATAAGGTGCCGTTTGCAGCTTGAACGGCCAGCTCGCGGGAGCGCTGAAGAATGCTGTTGATGCTATCCAGCCCGCCTTCGGCTGTCTGTATTAGTGAAACGCCATCGTTGATTCCCCGCGTGATGGCGGAATTTGCTCGCAGGTTGGTCGCCATGCGATTACCAATCGCTTGCCCTGCTGCATCATCCTTTGCACTATT
Organism: Halomonas sp. KM007; assembly: GCF_050709225.1. Classification (NCBI taxonomy): domain Bacteria; kingdom Pseudomonadati; phylum Pseudomonadota; class Gammaproteobacteria; order Oceanospirillales; family Halomonadaceae; genus Halomonas; species Halomonas sp. KM007. Next base: position 2,142,069 of record NZ_CP136131.1, read on the forward strand.
AATACGAAGACCAGAAGAGAGTCGCTCAATACTTGTCGACAGCTTTGCGCCAGTATTATTCAGGTTTTGCTGTGCCTTGAGCGCAGCAAAATTGGTGTTGATCGTCGCCATTATTCCGCTCTTCTTGTCCACGATAGTGAGATATTGCGACAAATATTAAAATAAATTTAGCGTGCTGGCGAGTGAGATGATGGGATGTCTGTTGTCGTACTGCGACTGCAACGCTCATGATGCGGTATGTGCTTGAGGTAACCAGCCTGATTGGTGGTGTTGCTTAACTGCTTGATTTGTGGCTTGCAAGACTCTTTCTCTACTCCCCAAACTGCACCACATGCTCAACAAAGCGGCGCACCTTGGCGAGCTCTCCCAGGTGTTCGGGGTAGACGAGGTAGTAGGCGTTGCGGCTGAGCAGTTGGTAGGGCCATGCCAGGGCGAGCCGTTGGCTCTCCAGCTCTTCATCCACGGTGAAGTGGGGCACCAGTGCCACGCCGCCGCCTGCCATGGCGGTTCTGACCAGCATGGGGAAGGTTTCGAAACGGGTGCCGTGGTAGCTGCGCTCGGTCATGACGTGCTGGCTGGCAAACCAGTGGTGCCAGGCATCCGGGCGGGTCGAAAGGTGCAGCAGCGGGCGCTGGGTCAAATCGTCGAGTGAATAAATGGGGTGCTGGGCCAGCCAGGTCGGGGAGGCGACGGCGACCATGAGGTCGTCGGCCAGCTTGTGGCAGGCCAGGTTGGGCCAGCTGCCATGCCCATACAAGAGGGCAATGTCGATGTTCTCCTGCTCTAGGTCGAAATCCTCGACGCGGTCGTGAAACGCCAGGCTGATGTTTGGATGCGCCGCCATGAACGAGGGCAGCTTGTTGGCCAGCCAGCGGCTGCCGAAGCTGGGCAGGGTGGCGATGTTGAGCACTTCGCTATGGCCGCTGTACGTCATGATGGCCTGGGTGGACATCTCGATCTGGGTCAGCACCTTGCGCACATCGCTCAGGAAAATTGCCCCTTCGGGGGTCAGCAGCAGGCTGCGACGTACCCGGCGGAACAGCTTGTGCTCCAGGGTGGTTTCCAGCTGTGCCACCTGTTTACTGACCGCACTCTGGGTCAGGTTCAGCTCATCGGCGGCCCGGGTGAAGCTCATGTGGCGGGCGGCCGCTTCGAAGCACTGCATGGCGGTGATGGAAGGAAGATTGCGCATGGTGAACGCGGGCGCTCCTGGGCAAGCGTCACTCGGCGGAATGACGGTAAGGAATCCCACCCTATCAAAGGGCTCCCTTGGGCGCCATGCTGTTGCGTACCCGGTGCTCGCCGCTCTTTATAAAAGCCTTTAAGCATTCCTTTTTGGCATGCATTGAGTGCTTTTTTTCGTTTGTGGTTCGCTCCCCGAGTCGGTTTGATAGAACGCAGCGCCAGCACGTGTCATAAAGAGGCCATGAGGCTGGCGACGCGTGCCGTTCTTTATCGACCCCAGAGAGCCACAACATGTCCTTTATCACTACTGATGCAATACGCGACCGTTTTTCCAAGGCGATGTCGGCCATGTATCAAGCGGAAGTGCCGCAGTACGGTGCGCTGCTGGAACTGGTCGAGCGGGTAAACCAGGAAACCCTTCAACAGCAGCCCGCGCTGCACCACCGGCTGGAGGCGCAGGGCGAGCTGGCTCGGCTGAGCGTTGAGCGCCACGGGGCGATCCGGGTGGGCACCGAGGCCGAGCTTGCCATGTTGCGCCGGTTGTTTGCGGTCATGGGCATGTACCCGGTGGGGTATTACGACCTCTCGGAAGCGGGAGTGCCGGTGCACTCTACGGCGTTTCGGCCCATCGAGGACGAAGCCCTCGCGCTGAACCCTTTCCGGGTCTTTACCTCTTTATTGCGCCTGGAGCTGATCGAGAGCGAGGCGCTGCGCCGTCGCGCCGAGGAGATTCTGGCCCAGCGGGATATCTTTACCCCCACGGTGCGGGCGCTCATCCAGCGCCACGAAACTCAGGGCGGGTTGAGCAGTGAAGAGGCCGACCAGTTCGTCAGCGAGGCGCTGGAAACCTTCCGCTGGCATCAGGAAGCGACCGTCGACCTGGAAACCTACCAAGCGCTGCACGACGAGCATCGCCTGATTGCCGATGTGGTGTGTTTCAAGGGGCCGCACATCAACCACCTGACGCCCAGAACCCTGGATATCGACGAAGCACAGCGTCGTATGCCGAGCATGGGCATGAACCCCAAAGCGGTGATCGAAGGGCCGCCCCGTCGGAAGTGCCCCATGTTGCTGCGCCAAACCAGCTTTCGGGCGCTGGAGGAGTCGATTCGTTTCGCCGGGGAGGCCCAGGGCACTCATACGGCGCGCTTTGGCGAAATCGAGCAGCGCGGCATGGCGCTGACCCCTAAAGGGCGGGCGCTTTATGATGAGCTGCTGAACCAAGGGCGTGCCCAGACCGCTGGCCTGGACAATGACGCCCATCAGGCCATCATGGAGCGCGTGTTCGCCGCGTTTCCGGACCACCACGAGGCGATTCGCACCGAGCAGCTGGCCTACTTCCACTATCACCTGACCGACGCCGGGCGGGCAGCCAAGGGCCGCGCCGAGCACGCCGACCTGGAAACGCTGCTGGCCCAAGGGTGGGTCGAGGCCCAGCCCATCACCTACGAAGACTTCCTGCCCGTCAGTGCCGCCGGTATTTTCCAATCCAACCTGGGCGGCAGTGAAAACGGCGCTTACGCCGGTAACGCAAACCGCGACGCCTTCGAGGCCGCCCTGGGTGCCCCGGTGCAGGATGAGCTGGCGCTGTATGCCGAACGCGAACAGCGCTCGAAAGAGGCCGTGTTGGCGTGGTTGGGGGGGAGGACTGACAGGGGGTAGAGCTTATTCCAGAGCCCAAGATGGGCATATTACCGTAGCGATGGTTTTAATCAGGTCACAGAAACTCAGGTGTGCCAAGAGGTCTGCAGGGTACTATGAAAATGATGCCGACGGTGCTTGCCAGAAATTTCAACATGTTATCTCTCCTTGATTGCGATGATTAGCTCCTCATGAGCTAACGAGATAGGTGTATCCTTAGTTCATATACTGGGCCCAATGTAGAAGCTAGCCGGTGTTTGTGCAAATTTTGAGCACAAGCAGTTATGTGCTTTGCTCAGCTATCTTCATGAAAATGAATGAAATATTTTAAAGATAGCTGGCGGTGCGCGCATTTTCTCGACTGCTTCACGAAGCTTGAAGCTCAATGCTAGGCACTGATCGTCGAGCGGATCAAACGCCCTTTTTCCTGCAGGAGCGGCAGGTGGTGTTTAAGCAGCGTCTCCATGTCGACCCTGGCCGCATTGGTGCTGATATTGATGGCGCCCAGCAGCTTTCCATTCATATCAAATGCAGGGACGGCCAACGATCTCAAGCCTGGGTCCAGCTCCTGGTCAGAGATGGCATAGCCTTGCTGACGAACCTTGTTGATGCATTTTTTAAGGTACTCTTTATCGGTAATCGTTTTCTCAGTATGGCGCTCGAGTACAATTCTCGATAAATAGGCATCCAGTGCCGGTTCGGAGAGCTGAGCAAGCAGCACACGGCCCATGGAGGTGTGGGCCGCAGGCAGGCGTGTGCCCACAGAGAGCGAAATAGACATCAACCGATGGGGGGCTGCGGAGCGTGCGACATAAATCACCTCATCGCCATCCAGAATGCCTAGTGATGATGATTCCCCGCACTGCGCAGTAATATCCTCCAGATACTGCTGGATCACACTGCGATAATTGTTGGCAGAGAGAAAAGAGTAGCCGAGCTGTAATACTTTGGGAGACAGCTCAAAGTAACGCTGCTGTTTTCTAACGTATCCCAGCGCATGGAGCGTCAGCAAAAATCGACGTGCTTTTGCGCGGTTCATGCCGGTACGCGCAGCCACTTCGCTGAGGGTCATTCTGGGGTGTGAATCGTCAAACGCCATGATGACTTCCAGGCCGCTGGCCAGGGCGGTAACAAAGTCTCTGTCATCAGGCTGCAGGGCATCTGCCTGTAGAATATCTTCCATGTTGCATTCTCATTGGTGGATGCTTGGTCAGGCAACAATGTAGCATATTGTTCGAATGCCGAACAATTATTCTAAGCTCAGCAATGCCTCTTCCAATTGACTCAGGTCATTGATGACCACGGTATCGGCAGGGAAAGGGGATTGGTGGGGCTCTGCAGCCACGCCAATGAATCGCGTGCCATTGGAGCGAGCCGCGCGGTAGTCATTGTAAGAGTCGCCAATCATGACGGTGTGCTTTGCGGCATGGCCTTGTCTGACGAGCAGTTGCCCCAAACCAGTGGCTTTATCAGGGGGTGCCCCTACTGTCTCAATAAAGAATTGCGCACGCTACCCGCCGAGTTGGTAGAGGCATGCCATTGGATCTTTGACGCGGTGTACGTGCCCGCTGTCACCGAGTTTGTTGTGGCGGCGAAGTAGGTCGGTGCTTCGGTGGTGAGCGGTGTCAGCCTGTTCGTCTTTCAAGGCGTCGACGCCTTCAAGTTTTTTTGTGAAGATGACGCCAAACGCGAGGCAGCAGCGCAACAATCGGCCACGCTATTTGCCCACTATCGCCGCCAACTGCTGAAGGAGAATGATACATGAGCCAGGCTAAAGTGCTTGTCCTGCATGGGCCCAACCTGAATTTGCTGGGCACCCGGCAGCCGGAAATCTACGGCTACGAGACGCTGGAAGACGTCAATAACGCGCTGCGTGAAAAAGCCGTGATGGTGGGATGGACGCTGCACTGCCTGCAGAGCAACCACGAGGGCGCCCTGATCGATGCCATCCACGCTGCACGTCTCGATGGCACCCAGGCGATCATTATCAATCCTGCCGCTTACACCCATACCTCTGTGGCTATCCTGGATGCCTTGAATGCCTTCGAGGGCACGGTGATTGAAGTGCACATTTCCAATGTGCACAAGCGTGAACGCTTTCGCCACCACTCCTATGTCTCGCTGCGGGCCGATGGTGTGATTGCCGGGCTGGGTACCCAAGGCTACCAGGCGGCCCTGGACGCGGTGATGAAAGCCGCCGACCAGTAACACTCGCGGGAGCCATATCGCGCTTTGATGACGAGCCGCTTCCTGCAAGGGCGGCTCTGACCTTCACGAAGAGCAATTCATTGGCACTCTCAAAAAGCTAGCCAGGGGGTAAGGCTGACCAGCCAGAGAATGAGGCTAAGTGTAGGGTCCCGGATGATCAAATCGCCTATAGGAGTTATCCTCTGCTAGCCGCCAGGGAGCTTCTTCAGCAATTCATCCGGGAACAGGTTCATGAACATCAAGCTGCATAAACAAGCGACGACGACACCGAAGATCCGTGCCGAGATCCAGGCAGCGCCTTCCAGCATCACGGATAGCGAACTGGCCCGGCAGTATGGTGTCGCTACTGCGACCATCCGGCGATGGCGTTACCGCGACGATGTCCATGACCGACCGCATACCCGTCACAACCTCCTGGCCACGCTCACAGCTGAGCAGGAGACGGCTCGTGAGTTCCTGCGCCTCGGCTTGGATGACCTCCTCGTCGTGGCGCGTGAGTTCCTGAGCCCAGGCTTGTCGCGCTCTGCCTTGCATCGCTTACCCCACATTGAGCAGGTACTCAGCGAATCGTTCAGCGGCACCCTGATCAGTGACGGCTATGCGGCCTATGCCCGTTATGCCGCAGCCCAGGAGAACGTCGCCCATGCCCAATGTTGGGTGCATGGTCGCCGCTATTTTATCGAAGCACAGAAAGATCATCCTGAGACCGTCACCGAGGCCCTGCAACGGATCGCGATGCTGTATCGGAATGAAGAGGCCATCAAAGCTCAGGGGCTAACTGGCGAGAAGAAACGCCAGTACCGGTTGGATCACTCGAAGCCGGTGGTCAGCGACTTCTTCCAGTGGTGCCGGGATCAGTTGGCACAAGGCGGCCTCGTGCCCAGCGACCCACTGACCAAGGCCCTGAACTACGTTCTCAGCCGGGAAGCCAGCCTGACCGTGTTCCTGGAAAACCCGGACGTGCAGCCAGACACCAACCACCTGGAACGGGCTTTGCGGCCCATTCCCATGGGCAAGAAAAACTGGATGTTCTGCTGGACTGAACTGGGTGCGGAACACCTGGGTATCATCCAGAGCCTGATCAGCACCTGCAAGCTGCACGATATTAACCCCCTACACTTACCTGGTGGACGTACTGCAACGCATCAGCCAGCACCCGGCCCTTGAAGTCAGCGACCTGACGCCCCGACTCTGGAAAATCCGGTTCGCCGAGAATCCACTACGGGCGCTGATCGATCCACGTCATCCTGATCGCCAGAACCCACAGCCGGAGGCCACCGTTCATGCGCATTGAAGACATGAGCATCGACCAGTTGCTGGAACTGAACCAGTATATCTGCCGACGCATTGATGAGCTCCGGGATCAGGAAAATCTCCAGGCGCTGAGTCAGTTGCGGGTTGGCTTGAAGGTGACCTTCGAGGGCCGGGAAGGCCCGGTATTGGGGATCGTCACCAAGATCAACCGCAAGAGTGTGATCGTGCTGGGGGAGGATGGCAGGAAGCAATACAAGGTCTCGCCGGAGTTATTAAGGCCCCACCGTGACGTGAAGTAGGTCAACTACGTCTTGGAATGAACGCTTACGCTTGAGCATGCGATGCAAGGCAGAGCGCGACAAGCCTGGGCTCAGGAACTCACGCGCCACGACGAGGAGGTCATCCAAGCCGAGGCGCAGGAACTCACGAGCCGTCTCCTGCTCAGCTGTGAGCGTGGCCAGGAGGTTGTGACGGGTATGCGGTCGGTCATGGACATCGTCGCGGTAACGCCATCGCCGGATGGTCGCAGTAGCGACACCATACTGCCGGGCCAGTTCGCTATCCGTGATGCTGGAAGGCGCTGCCTGGATCTCGGCACGGATCTTCGGTGTCGTCGTCGCTTGTTTATGCAGCTTGATGTTCATGAACCTGTTCCCGGATGAATTGCTGAAGAAGCTCCCTGGCGGCTAGCAGAGGATAACTCCTATAGGCGATTTGATCATCCGGGACCCTACAGCTATGAGCGAATAATTATCGTTAGGCCCTCGCATTGCTGTGGCACACACAACTAAGCTGACAGAGGGGGTGGCAGTGTAAAGAGACATTACCGGTCTAAGCGAAATCTGACTAAATAGTTTAGTGGCTCGCTTACCAATTTTTTGTACAAGGCCTAATAAGCCAGCTGATTATAGGCAGCATATTTATACAACTGTTTGAAAAGCGCCGACAAAATCAAGCCTAAGAGAAATTTTCAAAGTGAACATACAAATCGCGGCTTATTGTCAATTATCAAGAAGTCATATATTATTTCCCTAAAAAATTTAAAACCTCACAAAGTATATCTTCAAATTTTTCTTCTAAAATAACAAAATGTGAACCATCAGAAATTGTAAGATACTTTTTTTCACAACATGAAATATTGTCATAAAACAACTTTGAAGATAAAAAAGTTGACGTTAAGTCATGATCACCACGAACAACTAAAGAAGGTATGTTAACTTCCGTAGAGTCGTGTACTTGAAACCCATTAAAAATGTCATACAAGTCAGCTAATGGGCCAGTGGGAACGATAAAGCTATCACCCGAAGAAGTAGATTTATTTATTGTATTATCAATAATAGAATTTAATACTGACTGACTACGCCAAATATTTTTTTCCAAAAGAGGAATCTCTTCATTCCACCTAGATACAAAATCGTATTTGTTGATATAAACATATCCTGCTTTGATACCATTTACTTGTGGTATTGCTTCGTACTTCGATTTCCAATACGAGCCTGCTTTATCATCATTATAAATAGGAGCGAAAAAGACAGCTCTGCGAATACTTTGACTAATATCTAAAGATAAAAATTTAGTCAAAACCACTGTACCCCATGAGCATGACATAACATCCAAAAAAAAGCTCCCGGTATATTTTTTGATAAAATTAACAACAGAATTTAAATGATCAGCGGATTTATACGATCTTGTATCTAAAATAGATAAATTTTCATATTCATCTACACTAGACTCTCTAAAGCCCAGAAAATCAAATGTAAAAACATTAAACCCTCTCTCTGCTAATTGATGACACCAGGACCTCTTCCTATCATCGTTAACCCATAGTTCAGAAGCTATCGTTGCACCATGCACAAGAAGCAATGGCGGTTTTCTTATATCCACTACCTCATCTTCAACAAACTCCCTCACACATATCCTATGACCTCTATGTGCATCAACTAATATATTGAATTTATTTTCTATAACCATTAGTAAAAGCATCCCTTAAAGAGGTGCTCCATGAGCACCTCTTTAGTCTAAAAAAAGTTTGGTAAAAAAGTGATGATTTGCGGGAAAAAATAAAACAGCACAATTGATGACATAAACAAAACCACAACAGGCCAAGAACTTCTATATATATCAGAAATCAAGACATCGTTTGCTGCTCCTTTTAACGCAAAGAGCGTATAACCGAAAGGCGGCGTTAAGCTCCCTACTGTTAAGTTAATTAAGAAAATTGTCCAAAACCAGATTGGATCAAAATCATATGCACTGACAACAGGTGCATATAATGGTATTGCTAGCAATATAAAAGCAAATTGATCAATAAACATACAAAGAACGAATGGAATGAGCATCAAAATGAAAAACATCATCCAATCACTCAGCTCCATAGTGCTAACAAAATTAATTAAACCTGAAGTAGCTCCCATAAACGAAAGAAGTTGACCAAAAAGTTTTGAACTAGCGACTATAATTATAATCATCAAACTTATTTTTGCAGATGAGTGCAAACCATCCCATAGCATTTTCAAACTTAACGATCTGTATATCGCTGCTGTAATCATCGCTCCAACTACGCCTGTTGCAGCAGCCTCAGAAGGTGTAGCAACACCTAATAAGATAAGACCCATGACAGAAAAAATAACAATAAAGAAAGGAGAAACTTTAACTAGCTCGAAAAGTTTTTCCCTATTAGTAACTTTTATAACTTCTTCAGTATTACTAGGGGATAGATCTGGGTTTTTTGAAACCCTATAATATACAAAAGCAAAGAGGATTAGAGCTATCAATAGCCCAGGTATAATGCCTGCGATGAGAAGTCCGGCAATCGAAGTATCTCTTACTAACGAGCCAATTACAATTACGAGCAAACTTGGAGGAATTATCGGTGCCAAAGAAGCACCACCAAGAATAGTAAAATTTGTCAAATTTGTATCATAACCTAGCTTTTGCATTTTAGGTAGAGCTGACCGGCCTAACATTGCTGCTACAGCTGCTGCAGCTCCCGACAATGCTCCAAAAATAGTTGAAAGCGCAATTACTAAGTAATACATTCGGCCATTAACTTTGCCTATCCATTTGTCAAGAGCTGATGATAAAACGTCTACGGAACCAGATCTAAATAATATTTCACCCATAAGCACAAACAAGGGGATAGTGACGAAACTCTCCGAAGTCAAGGTTTCATATAGACTATTGCTAAACATGCCAAACCCTCTCTCACCAAGGGTTACTAAAACACCCAGCAAGTTGGCAATTAAGAAAGCGACAAAAACAGGCAGCCCTATCCCCATAAGCATAAAAAGCAATAAAAAAGAAACCGTAAGTATCCAATACCATTCCATATCAGGCTCCACTTTTATTCAAAAAGGTCTCAGAAACTTGCTGTTTAAGCAAAATTAAAAACTGAATTGCCGACAAACCAATTCCCAATGGAATAAACGCAAAAACTATCCATTTACGTATACGAAAAGAACCCAGTGTGTTAATCCCATTTTCGTATAAGCGAAGAAGCTCCATCAAAGTTATGTAGAACACATAAATCATCACAACTGCTGATAGTGCATAGAGTATCACTCTCAGTTTATTAGCAAAGCCATGAGAAGAGAAATCAAGTATAATGGAAACGGCTATATGTCCATTTTCACGCGTTACTTCTGGCATTGCCAACATTAAAGAAGCACAAAAGAGGAAAGTAATAACATCGGGGGCCCATGATGTAGGAGAAGCAAAAAAGTATCGCATTACTATTTCTGTACAATAAAGTACAACAATTGATGCCAAAGCTAAAGAAGCTAAGATAAAGAAAGCTTTAGTTATACAGTCTACGATTTTTGTAAACATTATATTAAAACCCTATATGGCCGGAATTTTAATCCGGCCATATGATTAAAAGCTTGAATTAGTATGTCATATCAGCTGAAATAGCCATTTCACGCAGCAATCGAGCAGCATCACCACTTTGCTCTTCTGCAACTTTCCACACGCCTTCAGCCCATAGCTGCTCATGTGCATCCGCTTCAGATTGGCTAAAAGATGTGATCTCCATGCCATTCTCGATTAGGAACTCCTCCTCTTCTTGTTGTAAAACATCAAAATGCGATACCGAATCAATTTCAATTTGCTTTCCTGCCTCAATTAAAATCTCTTGAGCACTGCTATCCAACGAATTCCAACGGTCTAAGTTCATAAAAATCATGACACCTACCTGCCCAAATGCAGGAGCAGTCATATAATCAATGATTTCATGCCACTGTAAATCGCTTGCACCTGTTAGCCCCCAAGCAGCACCATCAACTACGCCCCTTTGCAGAGCAGTGTAGATGTCTGTGACAGGCATATTAACCTGAGATCCACCAAGCTCTTCAATCATCGACTGGTAAGATACAGTGCCTCTTATACGACGGCCATCTAGGCCAGGTTCATCTGTAATAGGATCACGCAAATAGAAGCGAAAACCCTTGGTTCCCGTAGAGGGTGCAGAAATAAGCTTTAACCCAAGCTCTTGGTAGTGTTCATCAATATAGTCAATTAAACCTTCTTCACGGCGTTTAACTGGATCAACATCAATAGCATCGAGAGATAGTCCAACAGCAGTAGTTCCAGAATGATACGCTGCATGAGTAAATAGCAGGTCAAATGCTCCAGCCTGCACAGGCTGTAGCTGCTCAAAAGGTGGAACAACATCAGGACCTTGGAAATTAATCTGAATATTACTTTCAGATATTTCATCCACCATTTCAATAAATGAAGGTCCAATTTCCCTATACCACGCAAAATTAGAAGGATACCCTGACAGCATATTTAATTGCTGAGCTTCAGCTTTAGATACTCCACCTAGGCCCGCAGTTGTAGTAACAGCTAAGGCAACTGCACAATGTTTCATTGTTTTTGAAAATGCACTCATGGAATTTCTCCTAATTGTATTTATATCTATTTTTCAAGCAAACTGGCAACAAAAACAGTATTAAATTCTCCAGACTTAAACTGTTCACTATTGATCAATTTGCTATGAAAGCTTGCTGTAGTTTTGACACCATCAACTTTCATTTCTGAAAGAGCTCTTGTCATCCTAACAATCGCTTCATTTCGATCATAACCCCAACAAATTAATTTTCCAATCATCGAATCATAATAAGGAGGTATTTTATAGCCACTTTCCAAATGGCTATCCATGCGAATACCAAATCCACCTGGTGGACGGTAATAAGAAATAGTACCTGGACAAGGCATAAACCCATTTTCAGGATCTTCTGCATTCAAACGACATTCTATAGCATGGCCATTCAAAACAATGTCTTTTTGTTTAATTTTCAACAGTTGATCATCAGCAATTTTAATTTGCTCTTTAATAATATCTATTCCTGTAATCATCTCTGAAACAGGGTGCTCAACCTGAACACGGGTATTCATTTCTATGAAATAAAATTTTCTATCAATATTATCAAAAACATACTCAACTGTACCTGCACTTTTATAATTAACTTTTTCTGCTAGGCGTACTGCTGACTTACAAAGGTCGTCGCGTTGCTTATCACTTAATACCGGAGAAGGCCCTTCTTCTACTAGTTTTTGATTACGTCTCTGAGCAGTACAATCACGCTCTCCCAAGTGAATACAGTTTTTCCCATCAGCAAGCAATTGAACTTCAATATGACGTATATCTGTTAAATATTTTTCAATGTAAACAGATGAGTCACCAAAAGCAACTTCTGCCTCAGACATTATTTCATTTAGGTCTTGCTCCAAAGTGTCTCCTGACTTGACAACCCTCATCCCACGACCGCCTCCGCCAGCAGAAGCCTTTATAAGTAGTGGGAAACCAATGCTCTCAGCTATTTCAAGAGCCTTTTTAAACTCCGTTACGACTCCATCAGAACCAGGTATAGTAGGTACAGAAGCTGAATCTGCTATTTTTCTAGCTTCTATTTTATCTCCCATCTTGCCAATGATCTCTGAAGATGGCCCGATAAAAACTATGCCATTTTCTTCACATTTTATAGCAAAATTAGCTTTCTCAGATAGAAACCCATACCCAGGATGAATAGCATCTACTCCAAATGATAAAGCAGCGCTAATTATTGCATCCTGATTTTGGTAACTTGCTTGGGCTGGAGCAGGGCCAATACAAATAGACTCATCAGCCAGCTTAACGGCCAAAGTATCTTTATCAGCTTCGGAATATACAGCTACACTTTTTACACCAAGCTCTTTACACGCTCTGACTATACGGAGCGAAATTTCGCCCCGGTTCGCAATCATGACACTTTTTATTTTGTTTAACATAAAATACCTATTTTTTTAGAAAAAATTTTATTCTTTCTCAATAAGCATAATGGGCTGACCAAACTCTACAGGCTGCTGGTCTTCAACATAAATTTCTTTGATTCGACCGTCCACTTTAGCTTCAAGATTATTCATTAATTTCATAACTTCAATAATACATACAATTGTCTTTGGAGTTACTTTCTGCCCCACTTCCACGAAAGCAGCAGCACCAGGTTTGGGCGACTTATAAAAAGTACCTACCATTGGCGCTGTAATTAAATGCTCGTTTTCACCAATAGAGATATCATCTTTCGAAGATGCTTTCGTTTCAGTGGGTGCTACGCTAACTGGCTCCTTAGCTTCTACCTCTTTTGTTTCATTGGCCTTACTAGGTACTACCGGTGTAGCTACCGGAGCTTCACTGACAGCTGAACGCTGTGTATTTTCATTACGACTAATAAAAAGCTCAAGTCCATTATATGAAAGTGACAGCTCTCGAATGTCACTGCTCTCTTTTACCCATTTTGTCAATTGCTTAAGATCGTTTAGGTTGATATTCAAATCATTCATTTTAAATCTCCTGTTTATGTGAAAATTAACGTGAAATTGAAACTTTAAAACTTCCAGTTGACAGGCTTACCTGCTTTTCATCTCCACTGGCAAGACCTTTAATAAAGGAGACTAATTCGCCATTGTAATCATCACCAGATTCTCCATTAGCAATAGCCTCTTTCATTCCATCAACTTGGTTTCCGGCAAACATAGCGCGTAACAACAGTTCATCTTTTGTTGCATTTGGATATTGTCCAGCCAGGTCTTTCATCATCGGCTTAGGAGAAGTTGGTTTCTCGCTAATTTCCGAGGAGCCATTATCAAGTATTTTCTTATATACATCTGAGTCTACTGGACCTAGCAAACGCCCATAATACCCAAGAACATATTTTTTAATCTCGTTTGGAACTGTCCCATAACGCTCCCCAGAAATAACATTCATTACTGCCTGAGTACCTACAAACTGGGCAAAAGGAGTAATCATAATAGGCCATGCGAGCTCTTTTCTTACTGTAGCAATTTCTTCTAGTAGCTCTTCATAACGATCTCCCAAACCCGCTGTTTCCAGCTGCGCATGAAAATTAGATAACATACCGCCTGGAAGCTGGTGCTTATAATGTAGTGGGTTGTATTCAGCAGGTTTGCCTTCGGGCTTGCCTTCTATTTCACAAATATTTTTGAAGTACTCACTAACTCCATCAATTTTTTTATCATCTACATTTACAACATAACCTAGTTCACGCAATGATTTTACAATTGTTTGCGTTGCCGGTTGAGCAGCGCCATTTGCTAAAGGTGCTATTGAAGTATGTAAAATATCACATCCTAACTCAACTGCCTCTAAATAAACTAGTGGGCATAGTGATGTAAGACAATGACTATGAAGCTCAAGTGGTAGGTCTCCAATCACCTCTTTAATTGCAGGTACCAATGTACGAATTCTTTCTGGCGTAAGAAGACCACCAGCATCTTTGAGCATGATTGCATCAACATTGGCTTTTTCAATAAGTTCAGTGGCCGTTTTTACAAACAGTTCATCTGTATGAACAGGACTTTCACAGAAAGAAAGAGCACCAAACGTATATGCTCCAAGTTCCTTAGCTCGTTTCAAACAACGAACAATATTTGATACGTCATTTAATCCATCAAAAGCTCCAATGACTCTGAATCCGTTATCATATAATTGATCAACCCACCCATCAATTACATCATCTGGTAGAAAATCGAATGCAGCAATATTTTTTGAACGAATCAGCGCGCGAAAATTAGTTTCTGGAGCAGCTTTATGTAACTCACGCACTCGCTCCCATGGATCTTCCTTTAAATAACGTACTGAAACATCAAACTGAATAGGGGCCATCATATCTATATGATGAAAGCCAATTTCATTCATTGTTTTTGCTATTCCTAGCATATGTTCAGTACGCATACGTGTTGCCCAAAGACTTTGGTGTGCATCACGAAAAGTTGTGTCAATAATCTTAATTTCTCTTCGACTATTTTTGGGGCGACCGCCCTCTCCAAAAACAGATGCGATACTTTTATGATTTTCATTCTTCATTACTTACGCCTCCTACCGGCGGTGCCTTGTATTATTCTCAGTAACTTGAAGGATGCATCTATATAAGCCATGTACGCCCAGTGAACACTTGTTCACTGGGCGAAATCAACCCTATCTTTTAGTATTAGCCTGAAAATTCTCAATCAACGTAGCGATACCCTGACCCACGCCTACGCACATGGTGCACAGTGCATAGCGCTTGCCGCTGTTTTGCAGCTCATGGGCGGCGGTCATTAATAGACGCGCACCGGACATTCCCAGCGGGTGACCCAGGGCAATCGCGCCGCCGTTGGGGTTCACGCGGGGGTCATCGTCTTTAAGGCCCAAATCGCGCATACAGGCTAACGCCTGGGCGGCAAAGGCTTCGTTGAACTCAAATACGTCGATATCATCCATGGAAATGCCGGTACGCTTAAGCAGCTTCTGCACGGCCGGTACCGGTCCGTAGCCCATGATGCGCGGCTCAACGCCTGCGGTGGCCATACCGATAATCTTCGCCATGGGTGTCAGGCCATGCTGTTTAACCGCTGCTTCGCTGGCGACCAGCATCGCCGCCGCGCCGTCGTTAACGCCCGAGGCGTTGCCTGCGGTAACGCTGCCGCCTTCACGGAACGGCGTGGGCAAGCCCGCGAGCTTCTCCAGGGTAGTTTCGCGAAGGTGCTCATCGGTATCAAAGATCAGCGGCTCCTGCTTGCGGCGCGGGATCTCAATGGCGGTGATCTCTTGGGCAAAGCGCCCGGCCTTTTGGGCGGCAGCGGCCTTCTGCTGGGAGCGCAGGGCAAAGGCGTCCTGATCTTCCCGGGAGATAGTGAACTGCTCGGCGACGTTCTCTGCCGTCTCCGGCATGGAATCAATGCCGTAAGCTTTCTTCATCAGCGGGTTGATAAGGCGCCAGCCAATGGTGGTGTCTTCAATTTTTTGTGTGCGGGCAAATGCGCTATCGGCCTTGCCCATCACATAGGGCGCGCGGGACATGGATTCCACGCCGCCCGCCAGCGCCAGTTCCATCTCACCGGCTTTAATGGCGCGAAACGCCGTGCCGACTGCGTCCATGCCTGAGCCACACAGACGGTTCATGGTGGTGCCGGGCACCGAGGTGGGAATGCCCGAGAGTAGCGACGACATGCGCGCCACGTTGCGGTTATCTTCACCGGCCTGGTTGGCGCATCCCATAAACACTTCTTCAATGGCCGCGGGGTCGAGATCCGGTGCTTCCGCCAGTACGGCTTTAAAGATGCTCGCGGCGAAATCGTCCGGGCGAACGCTGGCCAGGGTGCCGCCGAAACGACCCACCGCCGTGCGGCGGGGATGACAAAGAAAGACGTCTCTCATAACAACATCACTCATAACAGAATCCTTATGCGCCCGCGTGGGCCCGCTCGGTGCGCGCTTTTAGCTCACGCAGAATTTCAAGCTCATTGGCACTTGGTTCAGGCGTGCTTTCAAGCTGTTCGGCAAAGCGCACTTCCCAACCGGTCGCGTCAATGACGTCTTCGCGGGTTACGCCAGGGTGCAGCGATACCACCACCAGCTCTTTGGTGTCCGGGTCAGGCTTCATCACACACAGGTCGGTGATCACCCGGGTGGGGCCTTTGCCGATATTGGGCACGTTATCGCGCCCTTTGCCGTCGCGGCCAAAGCCTAGCGTGGTGACGAAGTCGACATCTTTTACAAAGGCGCGCTTGGAGTGCTTCAGGGTGATAAAGACTTCACCGGCGTTGGTGGCGATTTCCGGTGCACCACCGCCGCCCGGCAGGCGAACTTTAGGCGCTTTGTAATCACCAATCAGCGTGGTATTCAAATTAGCAAAGCGGTCGATTTGTGCGGTGCCTAAAAAGCCCACGCTCACTTTGCCGCCTTGCAGCCAGTAGCGGAACATTTCGGGCACCGCCACGGTGGTAAGCGCCGATTCGCACAGCTCACCATCGCCAATAGATAACGGCAGAATATCGGGCTTGGTCTGCAGCGTGCCGGACTCATAAATCAGCACCACATCCGGGGCGTGAGTAAGACGTGCCAGGTTGGCGGCTTCCGAGGGCAGGCCAATGCCCACAAAGCAGGTCATACCATTTTCCAGTGCCCGTGCAGCGGTGACCGACATCATTTCGGAAGAAGTGTATTCCAGACTCATTAGGCTTGGCCTCCCGCATTAAAGATGTTGTCGTCAAGCCACTGGTTGAAGGTGTCACGGTCGCGAGCGATGGCGTCCCACTCTTTATAGAAGCGGTTGCTGCGGTCGTAGTAGCCGTGGGTGTAGGAAGGCAGCGCGCCTTTCTCGGCGACCGCAATGGCGCTGATTGCCCAGCTGGGAATCACGCAGGCGTTGGGGTGAGCGTTGAGGTCATCGACGATCTCTTCCACAGTCACGATACTTTGCTTGGCCGCCAGCACTGCTTCTTTCTGCACGCCAACAATACCCTCTACCAACACGTTGCCATGGTGATCTGCCCGCTGGGCGTGGATGATCGAAACATCCGGGCGCACCGACGGCACGGCTGCCAAGCGCTCACCGGTAAACGGGCACTCAATGAATTTGATTTGATCGTTGACACTGGGCAGCTCGCTACCGATGTAGCCGCGAAAAACCGCCAGCGGCAGACCTGCAGCACCGGCTTCAAAAGCACAGGCCATGGCGGCGTGGCTATGCTCAAGAATCTCGATCTTGCACGGCCAACCTTTCTCAACCGCATCGCGCAGGCGGTGTAGCGAACCTACGCCAGGGTTGCCACCCCAGGAGAAGATGACTTTTTTCGCGCAACCCGCGCCGATCATTTGGTCGTAGATGATATCGGGAGTCATGCGGATCAGCGTCAGATCACGCTTTTGCTGGCGGATCACTTCGTGACCCGCGGCAAAGGGAATCAGGTGGGTAAAGCCTTCCATGGCCACGGTGGCGCCGTCTTGGACGTAGCGCGCTACCGCGCCATGCAAGCTGAGAAACTCGGCCATATATTCTCCAAATTTTCCATCACCTATGAATTTATTTGCAGAAATTTTTTAACATTCTGTTTTGTTCGCTAGGTGAACATTTTTTTTCTATGTGAACAATCTAGTTGCGATCATCCGATACGTCAACACGACTTTTTATTTCTCAAGCAATCCAATAATGTAATTAACTCATTATTTTCAACATCTTAAAAATTATTCAGGCCAATAAGACATATTTTTTCCACTACCAAAGTATTAATTACATATAGAAAAAATATCTTTTAGACTAATGGATAAGTTACATGGGAGGAAATATAAAGTATGAATCAAAAAGACTTTTGGCGTCGCTATAGGAAAAAGTGAATAAGATGAATGTGAAATTCAATAACAGTGAACTGCCGTATCAACTTCCACAATCTAGTTATATGAGGCCTGATTTAATTCTTGAAAATGTATTAACCGATTATTTGGAAGATGACAAATTGTGGGTGCCATCAACTTTAGAAAGCGTATCTTTTAAACCTTTACTTTTGCATGTTAGCTCTGGTTATTATGTTAATTTATTACGTGTTACGAAAAGTGGATTTCTTTCACGCCATCGCCACTCTGGAGATGTCCAGGCTTTCGTTTTAAAAGGCAAATGGCATTACTTGGAGCACGACTGGATTGCTGAAGGAAGAAGGCTCTTTTGCATATGAGCCACCTGGGGAAACACACACTCTATTTGTCCCAAGCGATGTTAAAGAAATGATTACATTATTTATCGTTAAAGGCGGTTATACTTATGTCGATGAACACGGAGAAGCTTGTGGCTATGAAGATGTTTTCACCAAGCTTGAAGCAACAAAGAAACATTATAACAATATTGGATTAGACATCGAAGAGCTGGAAAAAATAATTAGATAGTGAAAAAGAGCAGTAGGTGAAAAAGTAATGACCCCCAGGTTTTTGCACACTCTACGCTGCTAGGTTTTGTACGAAAAGTTAGCTCGCAGGCAGCGGTCTATGCATGCCACGCATACCATCGCCCTAAAGCTGCTTGCTAGCTTATCGTAGCGTGTGGCAATGCGGCGTAGCTCCTTTAGTCAGCTAAAACAGCGTTCTACCGCATTTCGTTGTCGATATTTAGGCTTATCAAACCGTCTAGGTAGACCTGGCCGCCTTCTTCGATACATGTTGCATTGAGCTATGACCGGCTTCATCCCGTGCCTATCGCAATAACGACGCAGCTCATCGCTGTCATAGCCTTTGTCAGCCACCATATAGCGACTACGTTTGCGCGGGCACCCTACGTTACCAGGCAGATAAACGCTCTCTAATGTCGAAATAAAGTGCCGAGAGTCTGCCTCTTGGCTGGGAAACAGCGTGAATGCCAGAGGCCAACCATGACGATCGCAAACCAAATGAATTTTGGTGGTTAACCCCCCGCGACTGCGGCCAAGGGCATGATCTAGCGGTTCTTCAGAGCCCCTTTTTGCCGCCTCCTGCGGCAGCACGGGTGGCACGAACCGATGTTGAATCAATCATCCACGTATCCAAATCCATCAGGCCGTCTTCACGTAACTTGAGCTGTAAGCGAGAAAGAATGGCCTCAAACGTGCCGTCATCTCGCCATTTGCGAAAGCGTTCATAAGCGGTAGACCAAGGACCGTAGCGCTCAGGCAGATCACGCCATTTAGCACCAGAGCACAGCACCCAGAAAATACCGTTGAGAACTTGCCGGTCATCTCGCCTAGGCCTCCCCATGAGCTGAGGTGGCGATACAATGTCTTCAATCTGTGCCCAGCCGTTATCAGAGACTTCATAACGTCCGACCATGACGGTTCTCCTATGCAGCTATCGCATAGGCAAATTTAGCAGATATGACTTTTCGGACAAAACCTATGGCTAACGTAACAATAGTGTAGGACTACCGCACATGTTGGACACTGGCAGGGGAAGGCTCAACACCATGTTCGCCGCTAAATTGGTGCAGTGTACGCAGTAAATGTACGGCGGCGGTGGGTGCATCAATGACGGGCAACGAAAGCTGTGTAGAAAACTGAGCCGCAAGCCCTGCAAGGGGGCCGCCCGCGAGAATGATGCTGCGGCACTCGCCTTGCGCCTCGACGCGTCGGCAAAGCGCTAGCAGCGCATCGGCCGTGACCAGCTGAATGTCTCCTGGTGCCTCGGGCAGTGGCATGTCGATGACATGAATGTCGCTGAGCAGATGCTGCATTCCGTAGCTCTCGACGACGGCACGCATTGAAGGCACGACCGCCGGGGCGAAGGAAACCATCGCAAAAGGGCCTCCCAACGCCGCAGCGGTCAGCAGCGCTGCGTGGCCGATGCCGACCACCGGGCAGGGCAAGAAGGCGCGCAGGGCATCCGCGCCGGTATCACCGAAAGACGCGACGATGACGCCATCCATGGGTTGCTCAATGCCGCGTACGGTATTGACGACGGCCTGCTCGGCACGGCGGGCATCGGCCTCATCCACAATCAGTGGCGGCGCCCCGATCGCTTCGACCGCCCATATCTCGTCGTCAGGAGCCGCGGCCAAACGAGCCGCCGCCGCGATATGGTGGGTAACGCTGGCAGACGAGTTGGGGTTGATGACGAGAAGTCGCATAACACAGTCCCTGTCGTATTAAAGAATGACCGACGGCAGCCACAGCGACAATGCCGGGAAGACGTTGATCAAGGCCAGCACCACGAGCATCGCGGCGAGGAACCACAGTAGCGCTGGGATGATGGCACCGATGCTGATTCGCGCAATAGAGCAGGTCACCAGCACCACGGAGGCAACGGGCGGCGTCTGCTGTCCAATACCCAGGTTGATGGTCACAATGAGCCCGAAGTGCACACGATCAATGCCCAACTGATCCGCGAGCGGCAGAAAGATAGGGACCAGCATCAAAATGGCCGGTGTGCCGTGAACGATGGTGCCTGCCAGCAGGAAGAACACATTGATCGCCAGCAGCACGACCCAGTAATTGTCAGAGATGCCCAGAATGCCTTCGGCGATTTCCTGGGGGATCCCCTGGTTGGTCAAGTACCAGCCCAGCAGCGTCGACGTCGCCACGATAAACATCAGCATGGCGCTACGCTTGCCTGCCACCCGCAAGGTGTCGAGCAGTGAGCGGAAGGTCAACGAGCGGTAATAGAGGGTGGCCAGCAATATGGCCCATAGCGCTGCCACGGCGCCTGCTTCTGTGGGGGTGAAAACGCCGCCCAGAATGCCGCCCAGGATCAGGATTGGCAGAGTGATCGGAATGATGGCTTCACGGCCGGTGCTGAGCACGTTCTTGAAGTCGAACTTACCCTCGATCGGATAGCCCTTGCGCACTGAAATAATATACGCGGTCATGATCAGCGCGAAGCAGACCACGAACCCCGGAATGATGCCGGCCGCAAAGAGCTGCGCGATAGACGTGTCAGACACGTAAGCATAAAGAATCAGGTTAAGGCTTGGCGGTACGATAATCGCCATGGTCGCGGAGGTGGCCGTCACGGCTGCTGCGAAGGCTACATCGTAGCCGCGCTTTTTCATCTGCGGGATCATCACCGAACCGATGGCTGCCGCATCCGATGTAGCCGTGCCAGAAATTTCAGAGAAAAACAGTGACGTGAGAATGTTGACGTGGGCCAGGCCGCCACGAATATGCCCGACCAACGAACTGGCAAAGTTAATAAGTCGCTCAGCAATGCGCCCCTGGTTCATGACTTCTCCAGCGATCATGAACAGCAGTGCCGCGACCAGCAGGTAATTGTTCGCCCCTCCGAAGGGCACCATGCCCATGATCTGAGGCATCACGTTGGGGTCGAGCATGATCATGACCATGGCGGTCACGCCCAGCACGAAAGCAATGGGCATCCCGGTGAAGAGGAACATCACCAGCATGATCAGAATCAGGTAGCCAGGATCCATGGGCATTAGTCGGTCTCCGGGTAGAGGTCAGTGGGATGGACTTTGCCGCTCACCAGGCCGATGAGTCGCCATGCCGAGATGATGGCAATCAGTGCAAAGCCAACCGGCATTGCCCAGCGGAATAGCGCCAGCGGCAGGTCGATCGAAATCAGCGAGCGCCCATGGAAACCAACGCTTGCGAAGGTGCCGTAGTAGAAAACGGCCACGGCAAACGCCAGCATGAAAGCGTGGTTGATACTCAATACGATGCGTTGCCATAGCATGGGCATCAGCCGCAGGACGCTGTCAAAGCCGAGGTGTTCGTTGATTTTGGTCAGGTAAGCAGCACCGATGAAGGTGAGGACTGCCAGCAGGTTGGCGGGCAGTTCCTCCCCCCATGACACCGACGAGTTGAGCACGAAGCGTGAAAATACGGCATAGTTGAGGAGTACCAGCAGGGTACCTGCCAACAGAATCACGACCGCATCCAGCAGCCGTAAGGTCCACTGTTCAACGAGGATAAAAACGGGCGGTGTCATGTTGGCTCCCTCAGCGGTCGCGCATGGCGTTTAACGTGGCATCGATCATGTCCTGGCCGATGGCGCTCACGAACACGGACTCCTCATACAACGGCAGCGACGCCTCTTGAAACGCGTCGAAATCGATAGTGTTAATGGTCAGATACTGCTCGAGCTCGGCCAATACTGACGCGTCTGCTTCATCGCCCCAATCGAACGTCCAAGCACTCATCTCCTGGGCCACTCGCTCAAGCACCTCAATATCCTCGGCGGCAAGGCGATTGAGGAAGGGTTCGCCGAAGACCAGGAAGGTCGGCAGATAAATGTGATTAGAGACTGACAGGTACTCTTGCACTTCGTAGAGGCGTGAAGACATGGCGACATGGGCAGGGTTTTCCTGACCGTCAATGACACCTTGATCGAGCGCGGAATACACCTCGCCAAACGCCAGCGGCGTGGCATTGGCCCCTAGCGCATTGAACATCGCTACCCGCTGGCGGCTGTTGGGAGTACGAATACGCAGGCCGTCGAGATCCTCGGGGGTGACGATGGGCCGCTGCTTGTTGGTGATGACTCGGAAGCCGTTATCCCACATCGCCAGCAAACGCATGCCCGTCCCATCGAAGCCGTCACGCAGCATGTCGCCGGCCTCGCTGTCGATGAAATGAGCCACATCATCGCGATTTTCAAATAGGTAAGGCAGGTCGAAGATAGACGTGCGTGGATTGAACTGTGTCACCGCCGACGCTGCGAGGGAGGCGTGGTGAGTCCCCATGCCAAGGCCCTGCAATACATCTTCTTCTGTACCTAGTGTGCCACCCATAAACAGCCGGACATTGAAACGGCCAGGTGCTTCTTCCTCCAGGCGATCGCTGAACTCTTCCAGAAAGATATGCGCAAACGAGCCCGTGGGCAGAGTGTTGTTGATCTGGATATCGATAGGATTGGCAAACGCGAGGGAGGAGGTGGTCAGGGCTAGCAAGGACGTGGCGGCAGCCCACGGTGTCAGAGCAAAGCGTCGAGTGTGGGTAAGCATAGGCATGAAGGTGACCTCTATGAATGTGGAAGCAGGAACGCACATCAAGAGAAATACATTTTTCATACCATGTTTTAGGGAAAAAATATTTTTCACCTTGTTTGGCAGCATGATAGCGATAGATTGGCCTGTCGCTGAGTCTTCAAGAGAGAGTGTTTGCGCTTGAGAACTGCACTACAGGTGAGCGCTATCGATGCGTGATGCACCAGACGCGGTCACTGTAGCTCGTCAAGCGCCTCATGGAGGGTTTCAATACTGGTCAGTCGGTGACGTCCTGCAGTACCTGACAGTTCGATGACCCGCGTGGCCAGAAAGTGACAGAGCGTCAGCACAGCCACATGATTGAATAAGGGCCCTGGCGCCGCCGTGCGACAGACGGTATGCCAGGTCACCTGAGTATTATGGGGGGCACTCTCATCCGTGATGTACAACACCCTGGCCTGGCTACCCGCTAACTGCGTCAGGATGCCATCCAGACCAGCGGTGCGACGTTTGAGGCCAAACAGAACAACACAGTCATCGGGCGCTATACTCACCAGGCTTTCGGCCAGCGTCTCGCCAGCACGCGGGAGCAGTGTGGTGTTTTCGATCACTTGCAGGATCTGCCAGTGGAGGTAAGCGGCAAAAGGATG
Organism: Halomonas sp. KM007; assembly: GCF_050709225.1. Taxonomy (NCBI): domain Bacteria; kingdom Pseudomonadati; phylum Pseudomonadota; class Gammaproteobacteria; order Oceanospirillales; family Halomonadaceae; genus Halomonas; species Halomonas sp. KM007. The sequence goes on from NZ_CP136131.1 coordinate 2,165,725, forward strand.
GCTGCTACGAAACCCCAACACCCATACCCTGCGTGCGCTCAACAGCGCTTGTGCGACTTCGTCCAGTGTCGCCTGGGAGAAGTGCTGGCTAGCATGTTCAAGGTTCTTGACACCTTGATGGATATGACGATGCAGCAGGCTTTCGCCATGCAGATCATCGTGCCCGTCTACCCGCAGTAGTGCCGCCCCCGCTTCACGATTATCGCGCACATGCTGGCGCGCCTCTTCAAAAGAGCGATAGCCCAGTTTTTTGACGAAACGGGTAATCGTAGCGTTGGATACCCCTGCCAGGCCAGCGAGCTCGGTGGCGGTATAGCTCGCCAGCTCGCCTGGAAAGTTCAGTATGAACTCTGCCAGACGACGCTCGGTAGGGTGCAACGTTGGCAGCGCCGCTTTTACTAACGTTACAAAAGATGCTTTTCTTGCCGTCAACGTCGAGATCTCCATAGCGACCACCACTCGGCAAGTTAGCAAATGCAGGCAGGGCATTGCACCTGGTTTTTGGATCAATGGCTGTTTGTCTGTGAGAACTCATGGTCGATGTTGCGTCATTTGGCACCCTGAAGGCCCGAATCGCTTCAGAAGTTTTGGGGCTGAAGGTTGGTCACTTTTATAAAGGCACTTTTCATGCTTAGCCAGCGTGCGCTGTTATATCTAAACGAGGTGGTACGCCGTGGCTCATTGCGGAGGGCCGCCGCGCATATCAATGTGGATGCCTCTGCACTCAGCCGACAGTTGAAAGCCCTGGAGGAGGAGCTGGGTGTGCAGCTATGCGAGCGTCACGGTGGCGGCATGCGGGCTACCGAGGCAGGACGGCTGCTCATTCAACACTACCATGCTCAGCGGTTGTCGGAAGAGGCCGTGCTGTCCCAATTGATGGCCATTCAGGAAATGGCTCAAGGTGAAGTGCGCATTGCCGTCGGTGAAGGGTTTATCGCGGATTTGATTGCGGCGCCCCTGGGGGCGTTCATGTCGCGTTTTTCGGGTATCAAGGTGGAAATTCGCATGGCGGGCGTCAATGAAGCCATGACCCTGGTGAAGGAGATGGAAGTCGACCTGGCGTTACTCTATGCGCCCCCCGTAGACCCGCAGATACATTGCCATGTGGAAACGCGGCAGCCGCTGGACCTGATCGTGCCGCCAGAGCACCCCCTTGTGCGTCTGTCACGGGCTGCCCACCTGAGCGATATCGAGCCTTGGCCGTTGGCCCTGATGGATAACCCGTTTGGTATGCGCCAGATGGTCAATATGGTAGCCCATCAGGAACGCCGCTATCTGGATGCTCGCCTGCACACCAACTCAGTGTCGGTCCTCAAGAACTTCGTGCGTTCAGGCATCGGGGTGACTTTCATGCCTGAATTGACGGTTGCCGATGAAATAGCCAGAGGCGAGATCACTGCACTGCCCATGGCCTATCCGATCATGAGCGGTGCGCGGGCACAGATCGTGAGTCTGGAAGGCCGCCAGCTGACCGTCGCCGCGACTACTTGTGTCGAGCACCTGCGCCGGGGTATGCGTTTTTTCTCTGCCGATGCCCCTCGCTTGTGTTAACGGATGTGACGTCGCCAGCGGTTTTCGATGGTATCGAGCTCTGCCGGGCCGTAACGGGCGTGCGGGTGACCTCCATAATGAGCCCATAGCTGGTCACCCAGATCGAAGTGCCACCACTCGCTGGGCAAATTGGTGAAGCCTTGTTGGCGCATGGCATGGTAAAGCAGCCGACGGTTGTCGCGTACGTGCCTGTGCTCTGTGGATGACGTGTCGAGGTGCTCGTAGTGGTCGGTATGGGACGTGGGTACTGCTTCATCGAACAGCGTTCCCATGTCCAACGGGATGCCATCGTCATCGCAGAGTGTGACATCCACCGCACCTCCGGTGAGGTGGGGGCTAGGCGCAGCAGGGTCACGACTGGGCAAGGAAACGAATTCACGTGTTCGGGTCAGTAGCTCTGCCTCTTCTGCCTGAGGGTGCTGATGCCGAATCGCTTCATGCAGCGTATCGAACAGGTATTGCTGAACACGCCAGGGTCGCCATCCATCGAGCACCAGTAGCTTGATGCCCTCAGGGAGGGAGCGCGCCACGGCTAGCAAGGCTCGATATACCCCTTCACGTACGAAGCACTCAGGAATGGCGCCGGGAATACCCAAACGGGCGTAGGCGGGAAATACCATGATAGGGGAAGGTGCCAGGCTCATGGGAAGCAGTCGTTCGTGACACTCTTGAATAGCAATACGGCTGACGGTGCTCCAGTCGGGTGAGGGCTGACCGGGAATGGCCGTCAAGGCCGTCGAAGCAGTGGCTGAAGCAGTGGGCATCTCGGTTATCCAAGTAGTCTAGGCAGAAGTAACGTCAACGATGGGAAAAAAATCAGTAGCAGCAATACGGCAAGGGCAGTGAGCACGAAGGGCCAGATGGTTTTAAACAGCGAGACGATTTCCAGTCGGCTCACGGCGGCTGCCACAAAGACGCAGGCACCCATGGGTGGGGTGATGAGCGCAATCGTGATGTTCAGCGTGATGATGACCCCAAGGTGCACCGGATCGATACCGGCCATCATGGCGACGGGGGCAAAAATGGGTGTCAGCAACATGAGGGCAGACACTTCTTCCATGAACATGCCCGTCATGAAGGTGATGGCGCTGAGCAGCAGCAATATGATGATTGGGCTCTCCGTATAGGGGGCGAGCAGCATGACGAACTGCTGAGGCACCTGGGCGTAGGACAATAACCAACTGATCGTGGCCGAGGCGGCCATGATCAGGAAAATAGCCGAGGTCAAACGGGCGGTATCCTTGATGGCTTGCCAGCACTGAGTGATGCTCAGCCCGCCTAGCACGACACCGCACAGCGCCACGTAGAGCGCAGTGAGTGCTCCAGACTCCGTTGGAGTGACGATCCCCAGGACGATACCCGCCACAATGATCACCGGTGCGATGAGCGCTGGCAGCGCGACGAGCGTGGCCAGACCAATCGCTTTGACGCTGGGCAGTTTGCCGCTTTTCGGCAGGCCCACTTTCCAGGCGTACCAGGCGTTCATGCCCATGAAGGCGGCGCCGAGCAGCAGGCCTGGAATAATGCCCGCCAGGAATAGATCACCGACAGAAGTATTCGTTAGCGACGCATACAGGATCATGAAAATACTCGGAGGGATGATCGGCCCTATGAGCGAACTACCGGCGGTGAGGCCTGCGGCAAAGGCGCGTGAGTAGCCCTCTTTTTCCATGGCGGGGACCAACAGTGAACCAAGTGCCGAGGTATCCGCGACCGCAGAGCCATTGACGCCTGCAAAAAAGACGCTGGACACCACGTTGACATGCCCCATGCCTCCGCGTAGGTGGCCGACCAGCAAGCGGGCCAGCCCCATCAACCGCTCGGTCAGGCCGCTGGCATTCATCAGGTTTCCGGCCAGGATGAAAAGAGGAATGGCCATGAGAGAAAAGGCATTGATACCGCCAAAGAATTGCTGCGGCATCATGCGCGGGATCATGGTCGGGTCAACGAATAAAAAGCCGACCAGTGCCGTCGTGAGCAGCGCGATGAACAGCGGTAGCCCGAGCAGCACGTGTACCAGAAAGACGCCTAACATGGCCAGAATCATGACGGTTTCCCTGCATCAGTTTTCTTGTGGGTAGTGGGCTCCAGAAGGCCTGGCAGCGGCGCAGGCCCATACCAAAAGACGTGCCAGGCCAACAGCGAAAACCCAATCGGCATGGACATGAGTGGCAGGGTGCGGCTTACGCCTAACCCTGACGTCGTAAACATGCTGACCGACTGCGCATAGCGATAGCTTACCCAGGCAGCCCCTACGGCCACGCCCAGGGTCAACAGCCATTGATAGAGGTTGAGCAAACGTGCCAGTGGTGCAGGCAGTAGGCGCTCCATCAATGCGACACGCATATGGCTGCCTTCGACCCACACGGCCCCGGCAGCGATGAGTACCGTACCAATGATGAGAAAGCGGGAAAGTTCGTCAGTCCAGATGGGGGCACCACCGACGAAGTAGCGCATGATAACGCCATAAATGATGACCCCCAGGTTGGTGAGCAGCAGCAGGGCAGCCACCGTCAGGGAAAGCGGGCGGGTCACCGCCAGCATGCGAGTTCGAAGCGCGTGCATGAGAGTCTTGTCCGCAAGGTGAAGTCAGCGAGGACAACATGATCATTGTCCTCGCTGAGTGGATGAGCGCAGTACGAGAGGTTAGTCGAGCAGCTCTTCTTGCCCGACATCTTCCAGGGCCAGTGCTATCCAATGCTGGTCAATGCCTCGGTCGCTGAGCCATTCGAGGTAAGCGGGCTGACCAATTTCTCGAAAGGCCAGCAGCTCTTCCTCCGAGGGGCGAATGACTTCCATGCCTTGCTCTTCCAGGTAGGCAATGCGTTCTTCGACCTGGGCCTCATTATGTTCGCGAGCCTGCTGGTTGGCTTCCGCGACGGCTTCCAGGAAAGCGTTGCGCGTCTCCTCCTCCCAGCCCTCGATCATCTGGCCGTTACCCACCAGAAACTGATTGGAGTACTGGATGTTGGCCAGCGTGAGGTAGGTTTGTACCTCATGCAGGCTGCCCAGAATGATGTACATGGGGGGATTCATTTGGCCATCGACGACGCCCGTACGCAGCGCCATATAGACTTCAGTCCACGGGATGGGGGTGCCGGATGCGCCAAAGGCTTCGTACAGGGCGACCTGGCTGGGGTCCATGGCTCTAAAACGCAGACCTGCGAAGTCATCAGGGTGAGAGATAGGCGTCTTGTTGTTGGTAAAAGCTAGAAAGCCGCCCTCTTCAACGACCGCCAACATGTCGATGCCTGAACGCTCCTTGACGACTTTCTCGACTTCCTGCCAATAGCTGCCTTCATCGAAGAAGTCGCGTGCAGCATCGAAGTCATCGAATAGAAACGGGATGGCACTGACAAAAATTTCATCGGCAATCGGCGACACGCCTGCAAAGGACGCGATATTCAGCATGGGCGAGCTCATGGTCTGCTCCATGCGCTCCTGCTCTTCACCCAACATGCTATTGGGGTACAGGCGAAGCTGGATCTCACCATTGGTTTTCTCTTCGACCAGTGATTGCAGGTTGGTGGCAAACACATGCACCGCATTTTTATCGGGGTCCGGTGCACCGTTGTAACCCAGGTTGATGGTGGTTTGTGCCATGGCCTGTGTGGCCATCATGGCGCTACCCACCAGGCAGGCAGTGACTAGTGTTTTGATCGACTTGCGAGATGCATCAAACATCATGTTCGTCTCCTGTGTTCCCGTGCGAGATGACGACGGGAAGTTGTTGTGACGCTGTTTTTTTAATAAGTCATGAGCCGAGTAAACTGCTGTGAGTTGTCAGTTAAACGAACAGGCTGGCAGTCACGGGCCTCTCAAGCAGCGTAGAGGTTGTCGTGTTGACTATGCAATCCTGAAAGTGTTGTTTTAATTGCAACGAAAGAGTGCTCTTTCCACGCCTGGAGACAATTCTGGTGACGCCTATGACCCTTCTCGATAAACGGGCCTTCTACCTGTTGGAAAGCAGTCGCTGTGGGCATCTATAACGCTAAGCGACTTGACTGGTAGGAACGAGTACCAGAAAACGTTGGGGTTGTTGCATCAGCTGATGCCCAACAGCCAGCTTTGCGTCATGCCGACCAAAGGGCATTGCATTCACATGACCCACCCGGACGCCGTCGTCGAGCAGGTCATTCGCTGGCTGAACAAAGCTGCCTGAGCGATGGCCCAGGCGGCTTTGCCATCACTTGACGGGCTTGGACGCCGCCAGCGTGTAGAGGAATTCCAGCCCTAACGTGGCGGCGGCCAGCGAGGTAATGTCGCCGTGATCATAGGCCGGATTGACTTCCACCAGGTCCATGCCCACCAGCTCCATGCCGACCATGCCGCGCACCACCTTGAGCATCAGGTCCGTGGAGAGACCACCGCACACGGGGGTGCCGGTGCCGGGCGCAAAGGCCGGGTCGAGGCCGTCGATGTCCAGCGTCACGTAGGCGGGGTGATGACCTACCCGCACGCGAATGCGCTCCAGCACTGCCGCCGGGCCGTGGTCGTTCACCCAGTCGGCGTCCAGCACCTCGTAAGGGTGGTTGTGGCGGTCATAGCTGGTGCGAATACCAATCTGCAGTGAATGCTCCGGGACGACCAGGCCTTCCTTCAGTGCATGATGGAAGATGGTGCCGTGATCATAGCGTGTGCCTTGCTCGTAAGTATCGGTGTGGGCATCGAAATGAATCAGCGCCAGCGGGCCGTGTTCACGGGCATGGGCGCGCAGCAGCGGCAGGCTGATGTAGTGGTCGCCGCCCAGCGTGAGCATCTTTTTACCCGCTTTCAGCCAGCGCATGGCGTGGCTTTCCAGGTTGTCGATCAGGCTTTCTGGTTCGCCATAGGCGTAGTCCAGGTTGCCGGCATCGCACACCCGCAGGCGCTCTTCCAACGCAAAATCCCACGGCCAGCGCTTGCCTTCCCAAATCAGGTTGGCCGTGCTTTGGCGAATCGCATTAGGCCCCATGCGCGTGCCCGAGCGGCCTGAGCAGGCCAGATCAAACGGCACACCGCTGACCACGACCTCGGCGTCGGTCGCGCTTGGGTCGGTGGCTTTGGGTACCCCCATGAAGGTGGAGATGACGTCACCAAACAGGCTCGGCATGATCTGCGATGGGTTCACCTAATGTGTTCTCCTATCAGCGTGCAGCGGGGGAAACGTGGGTTCGCGAGGCGAGAAAGCGCGACGATAAGGAATTTTTGGCGATGAATGAAATGAATGTTTAGAATGAAATCATTCATCTTGTGGATAGTGAGCCCTCATGCGTTCGTTACGCCATTTTGACCTGAATTTGCTGCTCGTCTTCGAGATGCTGATGCGCGAGCGCCATGTCACCCGTGCGGCGGAAAAGCTCCATTTGAGCCAGCCCGCCCTGAGTCATGCGCTCAAGCGCCTGCGTGAAGCGCTGGATGACCCGCTGCTGGTGCGTTCCGGGCAAGGGCTGCAGCCGACCCCCCGTGCCTTGGCACTGTTGCCGGTCGTGCAGCAATCCCTGGCCGCCCTGCAGGCGGGTCTGGCGCCCCCCGCGACCTTTGCGGCCGCCACCAGTACGCGGCACTTCACCCTGGCCACCACGGATTATTTCGAGGAGGTCATGTACCCGGCGTTTTTGAGCCAGCTGCTGCGCAGTGCGCCCGGTCTCAGTTTTTCGATAGAGCTGATTACCCCCGACGTGCTGAACGAGGCGCTGGAGCAGCGCCAGGTGGATATGGTGGTGGGGCTGGATCGCCAATCGTCGCTGCCCAGTGGCGTGGTGCAAACCCCCTGGCTGCATGAGGAGCTGGTGTGCCTGGTGGCGCAGCACAACCCCCACGTGGGGGATGCGCTGGCGCTGGAGGTGTTTGCTCAGCTGGCGCACGTCGAATTGGCCGACATCAGCGGCTTGCTGCCTAGCCCCATCGAGAACTGCCTGGCTCAGCACGGGTTGACGCGCCGTGTCATCTCCAGAAACTTGAACTACATTGCCGCTGCCCGCGTGGTCGCCCTCACCGATGCCATCATGACCCTGCCACGCCAGATGGCCGAGCGCTTCGTGGCCATGCTGCCGGTACGCATGGTGACGCCGCCCGCTGCGCTGCCCGCCCTCACCATGACGCTGATCCAGCACAGTCTCTACGCCAATGCGCCTGCCAATGTCTGGCTTTACCAAGAACTCACCGCCTTTGCGGCGCAAGTCAGTCGGCACCGTGCCCCTGGCTAGCGTTTACGCCCTTGGTCGTGTGTGTGATGACGCCGCTTCAATAAACGCTGTGCGCTTAGTAAGGTGCAGGTAAGCGCTCCCTGAATAGGCCAATAACAATGATCGCACGCTATAAACTCCTAATTGCCGATGATCATCCGCTGGTACGTGAGGCGATGGCTCGGGTGATCCGCGAAGCCTACTCCGACGCTGAGGTGATTGAGGTCGAGGATTTCGACGAAGCACTGGCCTATGCCCAGCAGGACCCCGACCTTGATCTGATTTTGTTGGATCTGAACATGCCGGGGATGAACGGATTGACCGGATTGCTGCATCTGCGTAACGAGCAGCCGACGATTCCGGTGGTCATCGTATCCGCCGAAGAGGATAAGCAGATTATTCTGCAGGCGGTTTCCTGCGGTGCGGCGGGGTTTATTACCAAATCATTGCCTCGTGACCAGATGCGCCACGCCATTGCCCAGGTGCTGGAAGGCAATATCTTTCTACCTGCTGATGCCATGCGTGCGCCGGACAGTATTCGTAAACGTCGCCATCAGGATCAAGGCTTTACCGCAGAACAGCTGCGCCTGTTGACCCGCAAGCAGCTGCAAGTGTTAGAGCACATGACCCGCGGTGAATCTAACAAGATGATTGCTTATCATCTCAATATTGCGGAAACCACGGTGAAAGCCCACGTGTCGGCGATTTTACGCAAGCTGGGGGTAACCAGTCGCGTACAAGCGATTTTATCCGCCAACGATATCGATTTTTCCCAGTTCCTCAATCGTTGACTCGTTAAATTGATAGTGACCAGCGCTATCCAGCCAGTGGGTTTGCCAGCGGCCAACGCTGTTTATTTGGGTGAGCAAGTCGCCAAGCGCCTGTGAATGGAGGCTTTGTTGCCCAAGCCGATGCAGTGGCTGACGGGTACCTGCCAAGAGGCTTTGCCACTGGAGAATCAGCGCAGCCAGTGGCGTTTCAGGCGGTGTTAGCGTTGGCAGGTGCGCCTGTAGAACGCCATTCGACGTTTTCCAGAGGGCATCAGTGATTGCTATTAGCTTTTCTTCTATCCGTTTTTCCTCTATCTCCTTTATCAGCTTCCCCCCTGTGGAGACCGCTTCTTTGCTGATTTCCCCCACATTGCTGACTTGCCCCGCATTGCTAGTTTGTACGACATAGCCAAGTGAGCAGGGCGCGCCGTCGCCCCTGCGAACCGCTGCCACATAGCCCAAGTGATGGTCATCACGTGCCTGCTGAAAAAAAGCCGCGCTGTGATGCTGCTCCGCAAGTGCTAATAGTAATCGCTGGCTGGGAGTGCCCGGTAGGCTCAGTGTCCGCATGATGGCGGTGCTGGATGGTAAGTCGGCGAGAGAAGCCTGCACCGTGTGTTTTTCAATGCGACTCGCCAAGTTCGCTAGTGTGTTGCAAACGACTGCGGCTTCTGTGTCATGGGAAACCCATAGCGCAGGTGTGGCAGGCAGCGGCGTTAAGCGCTGAACCAGCTGCTGAGCCAGCAGTCCTTCATGAGCGTTGGGGGCAGCTAATGTGGCTTTTTCTAATAGCGCCACCATAGCGTGATTGGCTTGACTCCCCATCACTATTACCCAACTACCATGGGGCGAGTTCTCTTGCTTGAAGACAATGCCCTGAAGCGCCAGCCGCTGAGCGATGAGCGGGCTGGGGACAATCATTGCTCCCGGCACAAAGCAGGCCGCCCAGGCGTTATCGGCAAGTGCACCGAAATCCTCATCAACAGCGTACTGACCGCACCAACACTGCACGTTGGGGAAAGGCGTTGGGGAAGCATCAACAGCGCGAGGTGAAGCCGATGTAGGCGCGTTACCGATTAGCCAACGGACGTTGTCAGCGGAGAACGGGCTTGGGGCCGGTTGATGTTCAGAAGGCGGCGTAGCGAAACGACGAGCAAGCGTTTGGCGGCGGGCGTGTGCAAACCAAGCAGGGGCTAACTGCACCGTATCAGCGGGTGGCTGCCAAATAGTGTCGTGATCGTTAGGTGTTGTCCCGGGCAGGGGTGTGAAGAAGATTGCTAAGCGCTCACTTAGAGCAGCCGCAAGGGCTTTCACCTGTTCTTGTGTTGCAGTGCCACTTAACAGTAAGCCAAAGGCGTCTGTCGCCCCGCTAGGTGCCAGAGTTGCGCGGTAGTCGGTAATCGAATCAGGAAATTGTTCTACAAAATAGCCTTGCTGTACCGCATCAGCTAAGCCGCTAAGGGCGATAAGCTGATGACGTGCAATGGCCGATGGCAACGGCCACAGTAGCTCAACGGTATTGCTCGTACTGGCTACCTTCGCGCTGAGCTGGCGGCTCCAACGGGACGCAATAGCAAGCGAAGGCGCGTTGGGTGGTGATGGACTAAACCGCGCTGCCATGTGTTGGGTAAGGCGCGTCATGTCTACTATCTCCCAGGGGCTGATAATGGCGATGTTAACGCGGCCGCCATGGTAATAGGCGCGATGAAACGTGGTGAGCGCTTTAAGTAGCAGCGCCGTGTCACTGCCTAGGGTTTGCGCGTTGCCATGGCGGCAGCCTGCACCAACATGCTGTGGGTCAGCAAGTGCCGCGAGGGCATCCAGACGTTGCATTTGGGCGCTGTTCTGACGGGCATTCCACTCGGCATCGATCGCCGCCACTTCAGCGCGAATAGTCGATAAGGGCAGCGGTGGCCTGGCGAGCTGACGGGCAACGGTGAGCGCCGCTGCTTCTAGTTTGTTTGCTGGTATCGAGAAGTGCACATCAGTGACGTAGTCATCAGTATGGGCATTCAGGCTGCCTTGGTGCTGGGCAAGCCAGGTGAGCAGGCTGGTGTTAGAAGAGGCTTCCAGTGGCGCTGTGGTCAGCACGTGCTCTAACAGGTGGGCCAGCCCAGGTAGGGCGGGTGGCTCATCCAAATAGCCTGCCGCAATGGCGATGCTAACGTGAGCGCGGGTTAACTGGGGCGCCTGGGCCAGCACTCCCTGCACCCCGTTAGGTAGGGAGATACAGGGTTGTTGGAAACTGAGCTTAGCCATTGAGCAGGCTACGCAGCAGCGCGCGCAGTTTGCCGGGTCGTACCGGCTTGTTTAGCTGCGGAACGCCTGCATGACGCAGCCGCCTCTGCCAGTGGTCAGAGCGGTCGGCACTGAGAATAGCTGCTGGCAAGTGCGGGTCGTGCCAGTGCTGGCGAAGTTGGCGAATAGCCTCTAGGCCAGTGACGTTATCATCTAGGTGAAGATCAACTAACAGCATATCCGGTGCCTCCTGGCAGGCTTTAGCGGTATCGACATCCAGGGCGGTATCACAGCTGATCTGCCATTCGCTGAGCAGCAGCGCCATGCCTTCCAGAATCGTCGGCTCGTTATCCAGGATCAGCACGCGCAGCCCTTCGAACTCGGCGCCAGCGGAGGGCGGCGTGCTAGGGGCGGGGGCTTGGCTAAAGGAAATGCCGCTAGCACGGGGTACCTTAACCGCAAAACAGGAGCCTTGGCCGGGTGCTGAGCGCACCGAGAGTGGGTGCTCTAGGCGCTGGCTAATTCGCTCCACAATGGCAAGCCCTAAGCCCACGCCCTGGCGGTCACGCGCGCGGGTGGCGTTGAGTTGGTGAAACTCGCGGAAAATCAGTTGGTAGTCGCTTTCGGGAATGCCAATACCGCTATCAACCACCTGCACGGCAAGGCTGTCGTCACTATGGCGGCGGACACCCAGGCAGATCCCGCCACGCTGGGTATAGCGACAGGCGTTAGCCAGAAAGTTGCGCATAATGCGGCTGAGTAGATAAGGGTCGCTGGTTACCGCTTGATGAGAAGGCACATAGCGCAACGTTAGCCCTTTACGTTGCGCCACCGGGGTAAATTCATCAGCCAAGTTGCTGAGGATATCGTCGAGCTTAAAGTGGCGCAGCTGAGGCTGCACCTGACCATGGTCCAGGCGGGAGATATCAAGCAGATCGGAAAGTATCGCTTCGGCACCTTCCAGCGAGTTTTGAACGCTCTCAACCAGGGCTAAATTATCGCTGTTAATCAGCCGCTCCTGTAGTGACGCTACTAACAAACGTGCTGCATTCATAGGTTGCAGCAGGTCATGGCTAGCGGCGGCTAGATAGCGGTCTTTACTCTGGTTCGCAAACTCAGCGGCATCACGGGCGTTTCTAAGCTCCTCGTTGAGTCGTTCAAGCGCTTGGGTGCGGTCAGCAACCCGCGCTTCCAAATGGGCGTTGAGCGTCTCTAAATGCTGGCGGGCGCGTTCACGCTCGGTAATATCGGCAACAAAACCTTCAATTAGGTCTTCGTCTCCAGCCAGCTCGGCGGGCTTTTTTATCAGCGTAATAGCAACAGGCACCTGGCGGCCAGAGGCTGCCTGCAGCAAGGTGGTATGGCCCGTTACGTGGCCGTGGGAGAGCAGTAGGTCGCGCAGCTGCTGGCCAGTTGTGCGACTGACAAATAGAGCATCAAAGCGCGCGCAGCGCTCTAACGTATGCGTCACGCAGGGATCGTCGAGCATGGCGGCAAGCGCCGGGTTGGCGGCGCGCAGCTTGCCGGAAAGCGACGCCTGAAAAATACCGTGTAGTGCGTTTTCAAATAGCCACTTATAGCGGTTGCGCTCAACTTCCAGCTCTTCTAAACGCACGGAAAGCTCGCGATAGTAGCTTTTACGCGCCGACTGCTGACCCAGCCCGAGCAGATCGCTGACCGAAAAGCCCGAAGGATCGTTGGCTTTTTTCATAGCGCCTCTTCGTACACCACCGCTACATCCCGTGAGTTGGAACGGCGCGGGTTGGTCAAAATGCAGGGGTCGCCCAGCGCGTGGTTGGTGAGGAACGGCACGTCGCTGCGTGAGACGCCCATCTTGCCAAGCGTGCCTCCCAGGCCAACCGCATGTTTTAAATCGACTAAGTACCGGAACAGCGCTTTTTTGATCTGCTGCTGTGACAGCCCTCGGCAGTCGATACCCACGGCTTCGGCGACCCGCTTAAAACGATCGGGGGCGGCATCATAGTTATAAGCCACCACATGCTCTAATAGCATAGCGTTGCATAAACCGTGGGGGAGATCCAAGAAGCCGCCCAAACTATGCGACATCGCGTGTACTGCGCCCAAAATAGCGTTTGAGAACGCCAAGCCCGCTTGCATGCTGCCCAGCATTACCTGGGCGCGCAGCTCGCCATCGGTAGGGTTCGCCACCAGCGCCTCAAGATGGCTGCTGATCAACCGCATGGCTTCCAAGGCGTGAGTGTCGGTGAGCGGGCCGCTGCCGGTTGAAACGAACGCTTCAATGGCATGCACTAACGCGTCGACCCCGGTACAAGCGGTCAGGTAGGGCGACATGGTCATAGTGACTTCAGGATCGATCAGCGATACATCCGGCACGACGGCCTTGCTGATAATCGAGAATTTCATGCGCCGCTGCTGATCAGAAATAATCGCAAACTGGGAAATATCCGCCGAGGTGCCCGCCGTTGAAGGAATAAAAATCAGCGGAGGAATCGGCACGCGAATCGTATCAACGCCTTCAAAATCGAGAATATGCCCGCCGTGGGCCGTGACGATACCAATCCCCTTGGCGCAGTCCATCGGGCTGCCACCGCCTATCGCCACAATCGCTTTGCAGCCGGTTTCACGGTAAATCTCAGCGCCGGCCATAATCTCATCGACCCGTGGATTGGGCGATACGGCGGTAAAGCGCTCAACGGCAATGTTGGCTTCCAGCAACTTGGCTTCAATATCGGCGACCCAACCCGCCAGCAGCACGCCGGGGTCAGAGACCAGTAGCACCTTTTCTGCGCCGAAGGTGGTGACATAGTTGCCTGCAGCGTGGCGTGCACCGTTGCCAAAAATAATTTCAGGAGCGACAAACTTACGAAGTTGCGTGAGCGGCGATGTCATGGGGCGGTCTCGTTTATAGTTATTAACCATTATCTTAAGCACCTTAGGGGGTTGTTGCGCTACGACCTTGGTGCTGTCGCGGGGTATAAAGCACGCTGTTGATGTACGTGCGATTAGAAATATTGTTAAAACGTGATTAAAAATGCTGATAAAAGGCCAGCTCGCGGGCCAGCATGGTTCTTCGGGCTTTAGGGTGTCGAATACCATGGTATTCGTTATCAAACAGCAGTGTTTGTGCTTCGCCACCATGCTGCTCAATATGTCGCGCCATGGCGTGTGTCTGCTCCGGTACCACCACCGCGTCTTTGCCACCTTGAATAAACAGCGCCTGAATAGGTCTTGTGCACAGGCTGATCTGAGAGGCAGGGCTGCGCTGAGCTAGCAGGGCGTCATCGCCGATTAGCCAGCCCAGATAGCCGGACTCAAAGCGGTGCGTTTGTGCCGCTAGGGTGAGCGCATTGGTGACACCGTACAGGCTGGTGGCCGCAGCAAACAGTGGCGTGGCCGCTAGGGCATTGAGGGCGGTAAATCCACCAGCGCTTTGGCCGCGAATAAAGCAGCGCGCTGTGTCAATCGCAAAGCGTGCGCAGACGGCGTTTACCAGGGCAATCACATCCTCGGTATCGCTGACGCCCCACTGGCCGGCTAACCCTTCACGGTAGCGGCGACCAAAGTTGCCGCTGCCACGGGGGTTGATATCTAAAACGTGAAAGCCCTGCTGCTGCCAATAGGCCACCAGCGGGTCGTAGATGGGATAGGTGGCGGCGGTTGGCCCGCCGTGAACGCGCACAATCATTGGCGCAGCGCGGTTGGCTGAGGCTGAGTAGAAAAAGCCGTGAACCGTTTCGCCTTTATTACCCACCGGCGCTTCAAGCCACTGGGCGGTGGCAGGTGCTTTTGCGATTACGCTACCCGTTGAGTTTGTGCTATCCACTGAGTGTGCGTTACCCACGACGTTACCCACTAAGTATCTGCGTGAGCCATTTTCGTTGAACCGTATAAGCTGGGCGCCGCTGGTGGCGCTTTGTACTATGGCGTAATCGCCGTGTTGTGCCAGCGTGATGCTTGCCACGCGGCCGGGGTCGGGTAGCAGTGCTTCCACCTGCTCGCCGGTACGGCGGTATAGCTGCGCTGCACCCTGGTGTAGTTGGCAGTAAATCTGCAGATTGTCTCGCCAAGCGTGCTGGCGCTCACCCAGTTGCCATGGCGTGGTGATGTGATCAACGGGGGCGCTGCTCAGACACATGGGGGAGGCCAGATTAACCTGCCAGGGTTGCCACCAGCCAGCATGATCGCTCATGCAGATCAGCGCGTTGTGCGGGCCAAACTGTGGCTGGCTAATTGCTGTGCCAAAGTCCCAGCTATCAAAGGCCTGTAGCGCGCCGTTAGCCGCCACCTGTGCGAGGTGCAACTGGCTGCGCTGCCAGGGCATATAAGGCAGTGACCAGCTCACCCACGCTAGATAGTTACCATCGTCGCTTATTATCGGCGCGCCGTAGAAGTCGATGCTTTCTGCCAATACCTGCCGATCGCTATCAGTGACGGCGACCAGCCGCTGACCGCGGGCATCTTCCTCAACCGCTAATACACGGTGGCGCTTAGGGTCAGCGCACAGCCCACCGTAGGCGGTTTGCGGGCGCTGTTGCCAGCAGTAGCTTTTACCGTGGTGGCGGAGCTGCATGATGGCCTGGTCGTGCTGGCGCACCCATACGACGCCCCCTAGCAGTGGCGTGTAGCTGCCGCCGCCGTACTGGTTCACGCGGCTACCCACCGCCTCTTCTATTACACAGTGCGGCGGCTCATTGCTGTTAGCTCGCCACTGCCAAAGCTGCATGTCGCCCGTTTGCGGGCAGCGAGCCAGCCAGTAAACCGTCTCGGTGTCGCTATGCAGTTCGTTCAGGGTGTCGCAGGGCTCGGCGGCATCCGCTAGGGTAAGTCGCATAGGCGTGCTCCTTAGTGTGGGGCGCCCCACAGCAGCCGTGCTTCATAGCGTGGGTAAAGCTGCATCACGCTGCGGGTAAACTCGTATTCGGCGAGTGCGATGGTGCTAAACGTGTCAGGTAATTCACCAGCCAAGGCGTGATTGGCCCCCAACCCTTCGCTAGCCACGTCGCTGAGGCGCTGGTCTAGCCATTCAAGGTAATCAATGGTTTGGTCAATGATCGTTGCGGGGGGAGCGCTGGGGCCATGGCCGGGCACCGCGATTCTGGCGTCGAGCGCGCTGAGGTCGCTCAGTTCTTCCAGCCACTGTTGAAGGCCAGGGGTGTGAGCGGTAGCGGCAGCGCGTTGGTAGAAGCCCATGTCACCCAAAAACAGCACGCCGGTGGCGTGATCCATAATCACCAGATCCCCCCCGCTATGGCCGCTCATGGCATATAGGGTGAGTGGGTAGCTGCCCAGCGTTATGTCACCGGCCTCAATCACCTCGGGTAGGGCAACAGACGAGCGTTCCAAGCTGCGCCCGGTCAGCCGCTCGACGTTGTCGATCAGCGCGTCTGTGTCGCGAGCCATCAGGTCGCGGGTCGTGGCCAGAGTGAGGTGCTGTGCCTTGTCAAAGGCGGCATTGCCGAAAAAGTGATCGGGGTGGTGGTGGGTAGTTAAGACCCACCTTACGGGTTGAGAGGTGTGCTGAGCAATCAGCGCTTTTAGCGCCTCGCCAAAGTGTGGGCTACTGCCGCTATCGATGAGAATGACGCCGTTGGGCGTGGCAATAAACGCCTGGTTGCCGATGTGGCCGCAGTTGCTGGTGGAAAGCTCTTCTGTTAGGCCTTCCACCATCCAGGTGTTTTCCGCAACTGGTTGAGCCACTAGCGGACGTTCGCAGAACATTACCGGCTCGCTGGCCAACAGCGGGGCGGCTAGCAGTGCCGCTAGACTACCTAAGAAGTGCGCTTTCATGGCTGAAGGCCCATGGAAAAACGATTGCCGTTGTTGTCCCGTGCACCAATCACATAGCCACCCGGCGAGGAGCGCATATGCAGCCCTAAGGTAGGGTTGGCGCTTACCGAGGCTTCGATATCCAAGGTGGCCACTTGCTGGCCCTGATGGTCGAGCATTTCAAACGACTGCACGTAAAAGGCCGGTTGACTGGGGATTAAGCCGCTGTCCATGGGGTGAGAAAGGCGCAACCGCAGGCGTTGCTCATCCTCATTGTCGAACAAACGCCCCTGTAGCTCGCCGAAGGTGTTTTCCCAGTCAGTGTCAGCGGTGGCAATACCGGGTGTGGTGCAGCCGCCCCCTTCTGCTTCAATGTAGGTGCCGCCAACATGCCAGGTATCTCCCTGCTTCACCGCGACGCGCACGGCGGAGGCTTGTTCCAAACGAATATTCAGCGAAAGCTTGGCTAAGCCGTGACTCATTGGTGAGTACGTGAATAGGCGGGGAATGGGGTTGAGATCGACCCAGGCGATAATATCGGTGATTGGTTCACCGCTGGCCTCTAGGGCGCTGGCGTCTAGCTCAATGGGGACTTGTCCTGAGTCTTCGGCAAACCTTGGTGCGTTCACGATGACTCGCTCGTCAAATACCACGGAGGCATCGCCCAAGAAGCGTTCGCGGTAAACAGGCCACATAAAGGAATTAAGCGGGTCTTTTTCGGCGGTATTCAGTGTCGCCGCGTGAGAGGCCGGCGGAAACACGCTAATTAAAAGGCAGGCAAGCGCCGCGAGGGTCGCGGCGAGCCGTGGAGGGATGAACGTCTGCGTTAATAAAACCATGATGCCTCCCCGCTATGCGTGTTATTGGCCTTTAGTGGTTTCCATGCTGACGGTTTCCAGCCAAGTGCGGATGGCCCAGAGGCCTTCTTGGCTAACGTAGTCGGACATTCGTGGCATCAGTACGCGGCCGTTGCGTTCAGCACCGTTGGTGACCAGCTCTTTGTACCACTCATCGCCCCATGCGCCGTTTTCAAGCTCACGTAGGTCGGGGGCGATGCCGCCAGATTTTGCCTCTAGGCCGTGGCAGGCTGCGCAGTTACTGTTATAGGCACGGGCACCGATATCCACGGCTAGTTCGTGCTGGGGATGATCTTCACGGTAGGGGTTCTCTTCTAGCCACTCGTCTCCCAGAAGCTCTAACCCCTTAATATCGACTGGCTGAGGGGTGACATCGCCATGTGACCACGCCAGCGGTGACGCCAGCAATGCAACAAGGGCGATGGCACCGGCTTGGCCGTAGAAGCGTAAGGGCGTTTTTGTCGGGGTGGTTTGTGTCAGCTGCGTTTTTGTCAGCACGTTTTTTGTAATGGTCATGGGAATGCTCCTCAAGGGGGGTCGATGTCACGTCACTTGAGTGAGCATAGGCAGGCCAGCGCTTAGTCCCAATAGCACCTTAGGCATCGCTGGACTCCTCCTTTGGAAGTAGTGCTAAATCAGGATGAGAACGCGACTGGAGGGGTAGGTTGGTTTTTTATCCGAGCTTCTAAGCTGAGCTTAGTCTTGCAAACACCACGCAAGCAGCAGCTTGGCCGCTTTGCAGCCATTGCATTGTGATCATTACTCGGATGGAAAACCCATGACATACGCTACCAATAACAACACGTCAGCTCGTAACATTTCGTGGCCCTTTCGCCTGCGTACGCTCACCGCCGCCGTTGCTTATGCCTCTGCGCTAGGCATAGGTGGCGTTGCGATGACAGCTAACGCCAGCCAGGTGACCTGGGATGATATTCTCAATGACCATGACAACACTGAAACCGTGTTGATGTATGGCATGGGTGTGAAAGCACAACGCTACAGCCCGCTCGACCAAATTAATGCTGACAACGTAGAGATGCTTTCCCCCGCGTGGTCGCACTCCTTCGGTGATGAAATGCAGCGTGGTCAAGAGTCCCAAGCGCTGATCCATGAAGGGGTAATCTATGTCACCGGCTCTTATTCACGTATTTTCGCCATTGATGCGCGTACCGGCCAGCGTCTGTGGTCCTACAATCATCGCCTGCCCAGCGATATTCGCCCCTGCTGTGACGTAGTCAACCGCGGTGCGGCCATTTACGGCGATAAGGTGTTCTTCGGCACCCTGGATGCGGGCATCGTCGCGCTGAATAAGGATACCGGTGACGTGGTGTGGCGCGAGCGTTTTGGTGACCATCGCTCGGGTTACACCATGACTGGGGCGCCCACCATTGTGGAAGATCAGGAAACGGGCCGTGTCATGCTGATTCATGGCTCTTCAGGCAACGAGTTTGGCATTGTCGGCAAGCTCTATGCCCGTGACGTGGAGACTGGCGAAGAAATTTGGATGCGGCCCTTTGTGGAAGGCCACGTGGGCCGTTTGAATGGTGAAGAGAGCACGCCAACAGGCGATGCCAGTGCACCTTCCTGGCCTGATGATCCCGATAGTGAAACCGGTAAAGTGCAAGCCTGGAGCCAAGGTGGTGGAGCGCCGTGGCAGAGTGCCAGCTTTGATCCCGATACCAATACCATCATCATTGGGGCAGGCAACCCCGCGCCTTGGAACGGCTGGGCACGCACCTCAGAAGATGGCGACCCATCTGACTACGACAGTCTTTATACCTCTGGCCAGCTAGGGGTTGACCCCTCCACCGGTGAAGTGAAGTGGTTCTACCAACACACCCCCAATGATACCTGGGATTTCTCAGGCAATAACGAGATCGTGTTGTTCGAGTACGAAGATGAAAACGGCGAAATGGTTAACGCCGGTGCCCACGCCGACCGTAACGGCTTCTTCTATATCACTGATCGTACCAACGGCGAGCTGATTAATGCCTTCCCGTTTGTCGATAACATCACCTGGGCCACCCACATTGACTTGGAAACAGGCCGCCCGGTAGAGGTGGAAGGCCAGCGTCCTGCGCGCTTGAAAGAGGGGGAAACGCGCTCTGAAGCCGTTGAAGTGTCGCCACCCTTCCTTGGCGGTAAAAACTGGAACCCGATGGCGTATAGCCAAGACACGGGGCTGTTCTACGTGCCTGCTAACCATTGGAAGGAAGATTACTGGACAGAAGAAGTCGACTACGTGGAAGGGGCCGCTTATCTAGGCATGGGCTTCCGCATTAAACGCATGTACGACGATCATGTTGGTATTTTACGAGCTGTTGACCCAATCACGGGTGAGTTTGCCTGGGAGCATAAAGAACCAATGCCATTATGGGCAGGTGTCTTGGCGACCCACGGTAATCTGGTGTTTACCGGCACAGGGGATGGCTACTTTAAAGCGTTCCACGCTGAAACTGGTGAAGAGCTTTGGAAATTCCAAGTCGGTACCGGCATCATCTCACCACCGATCACCTGGGAAATGGATGGTGAACAATACATTGGTGTTACCGCAGGCTACGGCGGCGCAGTTCCACTATGGGGTGGTGATATGGCTGAGCTGACGCGACCGATTGCGCAGGGCGGCTCGTTCTGGGTCTTTAAACTGCCTTCCTTCGTACAAGATCTGGCTAATCGTTAAGTTATTCGCGTGTGTTTGGGCGGCATGTGCCGCCCTTTTTTAGATGGAGAGAATAATAATGAAAAATCGTATCGCCCAGCGCTCCTACCGTCGTGTTAACGCCCATCGCAGTGCTCGAAAAATAGTCGGTCTGCTACTCTGCATGGGGGTCGTTGGTACAGCCGCTACTGCCTCGGCAGACAGCAGCTATGATGAATTTGCCCCCCCTGTGTTTAACGGTTGCCAGCTGGTGCCTGGCACCCAGTGCGCGGACATGGATCTATCCGGCGGCGACTTTTCCAACCTTGACCTGCAAGGGGCTAACTTTGCGGGCAGCAATTTAGATAATGCGGACTTTCGTCACAGCAATTTACGTAGCGTTGATTTTGAAGGCGCATCGCTGCGCCATGCCAACCTTAATCGTGCGCGCATGCCCAACACGCATCTGCGAGGCGCAGACCTTTCCCATGCGAGTTTAATTGGGCTAGATAGCTGGAGTATTTACGCCCAAGGCGCGATTTTTGACCACGCTGACTTAACGGGTGCCAACCTTGGGTTTGCTCGTCTATCCGGTGCCAGCATGCAAGCGGCGACGTTGCTGGGTAGTAACCTGGAAATGGCGTGGATGAATAAGGTCAACCTTATCGGTGCCGACCTGCGTGATGCCAACCTGCAGGAAGCTAAAATGAACATTACCCGCCTGAATAATGCCGATATGACCGGTGCGCGCATCCACTACGGTAACTTTCAACTGGCGCAAATGGAGGGGTGTACCGCCTGTCCGTTCGACTGGGAGTAAAGCGTATGGCGACCATCGACTCGGCGCATCCTGTGCGCCGTTGCTGTATGAGGGGGATCTGGATAGGGGGTGTCTGGGCAGGCGGGCTGTTCAGTATGCTAGCCGGGGCTGAACAGCCCTCAGCCCCCTTTCACCAGTCAGCGTCTTTCAACCAAGAAGGCTACCGGTTACCGCCTTTCAAGGCTCCTGTGACGGCTGCGTTACCGGGAGTCACCGTGCTAGATGACCATGCCTTTCAATCCCTGGTGGACGCATCGCCTGTGATACTGGTAGATGTTAATGCACTGCCCTGGCGCGACGGCCTGTTTTTACAGGATAGCCCTCATCTCACCATTCCTGATAGCGTTTGGCTGCCCAACGTTGGCGCTCCTGCGCTGGAAGATGCGTGGGTCGACTATTTCAGCGATGCACTTAATGCGTTTCGCGAGCATCCAGAGGCGGTACCGCTGGTGTTTTTCTGCCGGGCTGACTGCTGGCTTTCCTGGAACGCTGCCCGGCGTGCTGAGGCAATGGGCTATGAAGGGCTGTATTGGTACCCCAATGGGGTGGATGGCTGGCAAGCGAGCGGTCATTCGTTAGCCGCTGTTTGCCCGCAGCTGCCCGCTCATGCTGAGCGAGCTACCTGCGAGCCTTAATAGGTTAACTAGGTTTATTGCCGATAAATCAGCTCGGGTGGTTGGCGGGGCGAAGGCGCTGCCAAGCCACTCTGACTTTCAGCCTGACCCTGCAACTGCTTTGTTTGCAACAGCTTTGACTGGCGAGCATTGCGGGGAATCAGGGTCGCTTGATCAGAAGTGATTGTGGCATTTTCTGTGATCAGGCTCTCTAACAACCCATGCTGAGGAGAGTGTTGGCACACGGGGTCAGTGGCGTTCATATCACCGGTTAACAAATAAGCTTGGCAGCGGCAGCCGCCATGGTCTTTATCGCGATCGTCGCACTGTTGGCAAAGCGTCGGCATCCACTGGGTGCCGCGGAAACGGTTGAAGGCATCGCTTTGGTACCAAATGTCCTGCAGTGATGTCTCTTTGACGTTGGGAAACGCCATCGGCAGCTCCCTGGCGCTATGGCAAGGCAATACGGCACCATCTGGAGCAACGGTCATAAAAATACTGCCCCAACCGCCCATGCACGCTTTAGGCGCTTGTTCAAAGTAGTCCGGCACCACAAACAGCAATGACATATCGCGGCCACGCGCCGCGAGTGTTTCACGCCAGCGGTTGGTTTCCGCTTCGGCACGTATCAGCTGTTCACGGGTGGGCATCAGCGCTTGGCGGTTCAAAAACGCCCAGCCGTAATATTGGCAGTTGGCCAGTTCAACCGCATCTGCGCCTAGCTCATCGCAAAGCGCAATCAGGTCGCCAATTTGATCGATATTGTGCCGATGCAGCACCACGTTCAACACCATGGGGTAGCCTGCCGATTTGACGGCTTTGGCCATCGCCAGCTTGTTGGCGTGAGCCTTGGCAGAGCCTGCCAGCGCCTGGGCCAGTTCGGGGTCGGCAGCTTGTAGGCTAATCTGGATATGATCCAGACCTGCTTCTGCCAGGGCGTCTACCCGCTGGGCAGTGAGGCCCACGCCGGAGGTCAGCAGGTTGGTATAAAAGCCAAGCGTGCGTGCTTCACTTACTAGCGCTTCCAGGTCTTGGCGAATCAGCGGCTCGCCGCCGGAAAACCCTAACTGAGCCGCCCCCATGGCCCTGGCTTGGCGCAGTACGCTAAACCACGCATCGGTATCCAGCTCGTTTTGGTAGCGGGTAAAGGCCAGCGGGTTAGAGCAGTAAGCGCACTGCAGCGGGCAGCGGTAGGTGAGTTCCGCCAGCAGCCATAAAGGCGGTGAGGTCGCTTCAGCGGCTGGGTTGGCTGAATGTTGATTGAGCCTGTTTTTATTAGCCACAATGCACCTCCTTCACAGCTAGCCAGCCGTTGCTGCGGGCTTCATCGATAAACTGCACGACGTCGTCTGCTAAGGTCTCTGCGCCTGGGTAGCGCTGCTGTAGGGTGGCGATAATGTCGCCGATAGTTTGCTGGCCGTCGACCTGTTCAAGAATCGCGCCGGCAGTCGCGCTGAGCTTGACCATGCCCTCGGGGTAGAGAATAACGTGGCAGCCCTGAATGGCTTCCCACTGTAAGCGCCAGCCGCGTCGCAGCTGGTAAATATCGTGATGTGACATGGCGAGTTGTTGTGACATGGTGAATTCCCCAACGCTGGTCGATCATGGCCTAGTAATGTGAGTGCTCAAGCCCACGGTGATATACCGCTTCGCGGGTGACGGTGTGATAAGGCGGGCGGTCTAACTGATAGGCCATGGTCATGGCATCCAGCATGCTCCACAGCACATCGAGCTTAAATTGCAGAATGTCCAGCGCGCGCTGCTGCAGCGCCACGGTCGTACATACACCTAAGGCGATTTCCAGGCCATGCTCAACGTCTCGGCGGGCCTCGCTGAGCCGCTTGCGGAAATAGCGATAGCCCTGCTCGTTGATCCATGGGTAGTGCTGGGGCCAGGTATCCAAGCGGTTTTGGTGGGCAAGTGGCGCAAACAGTTCAGTCAGCGATGAGATCGCTGCCTCCTGCCAGGGCGCGCGGGCGACAAAGTGGCGGTAGGCATCAACTGCAAAGCGCACGCCGGGTAACACACGCTCCTGGGAAAGCAGCGTATGACGCGGTAGCCCTACGGCTTCACCGAGCGCCAACCAGGCTTCAATTCCGCCTTCATCTTCAGCGTGGCCGTCGTGGTCAAGCAGGCGTTGTACCCATCGCCTGCGGGTAGCGGCATCGGGGCAGTTGGCCAGCAGCGCGGCATCTTTTTGGGGAATCATCAGCTGGTAGTAAAAGCGGTTAGCCACCCAGCCCTGCAGCTGCTCTCGGGTAAGTTCGCCATTGGCCATCGCCTGCTGAAAGGGGTGGTTAAGGTGGTAGTACTGCCCTTTACTCATTAGCGCTTCACGGAACGCCTCCCGGCTGAGCGGGGTGGTAGAAGCGCAGGGCGTTATCGCTGTCAGCGCCATGATCTATCTCCTGATTGTTATTGTTAGTGCTGCTGATGTCAGTGCTCTATAAAGAAACAGGTCGGCTATAGGGTAAGTTTCATACCGTCGTAAGCGGTTTCGATGCCTGCGGCCTGCACCGTTTTCGCTGCATCGCTTGCGCTGTCCAATATCGGATTAGTGTTGTTGATATGAATCAAAATGCGCCGCGTGCTGCTGGGTAGTTCGCTCAACAGCTCACACATACCGCCGTTGCCATTGAGCGCGAGATGACCCATTTGTTGGCCTGTTGAGGTGCCAACGCCGAGTGTCTGCATTTCATTGTCTTCCCACAGGGTGCCATCGACCATCACCACATCAGCAGCGTTTAAGAAACGCATCGCCAGCGGTGTTGGGTTGCCAAGCCCAGGGGCATAGCAAAGCGACTTGCCGCTGCGGCGGTCGACTATATACAGCCCTAAATTATCGCCACAGGAGGGTGCGCCGCGCCGTGGTGAGTAGGGTGGGGCATTGCTGTGTAGTGCAAAGGCGGTGAGTGTGATATCGGGTAGAAAGGGAATCGAAAATTCAGTAACTTCCTGCTGATTTTCCAACCCAATCGGCTGCCACTGCAGTCCGCCCCAGTGCTCCAGCATCGGGAAGAGTGGAAAGCCGGTAGATAAATCGCGATGCACATTGGGCGTGCACCATACCTCCAGCGGGCAGCCCTCTCTTAGTGAAAGTAGCCCGGTGACGTGGTCGATCTGGGCATCCACCAGCAGCACGCCGCGAACACCGCTGCCACGCAGCTCGCTTGGCCATAATTCCGGATTAGCATTGAGCTGGGCGCGAATGTCAGGGGATGCATTGCATAGCAACCACTGTTTGCCATCCACGCTTAACGCGATCGATGACTGGGTGCGCGGCTGATGGTCGGCACTGCCCTGGCGAGTGTGATAGCAGTTCGAACAGTTGCAATTCCACTGGGGAAAGCCGCCGCCTGCGGCAGCCCCAAGAACTAAAACCTGCATAGGCTGGCCTCCTACGTTGGTGCTGCAGTGAAAGCCCCTGCCCAGTAAAAACGAGTTGTTAAAGACAGGGGCCGCGGCTCGGTTGCTAGAGATTAGCGGGTAGAGATATACAGCGTTACTTCAAAACCAAGGCGCATATCGTGATAGGTCGGTTTGGTCCACATAAGAGACTCTCCTGCGTTGTTAATCATGTTGTTGTGAGTGTTCATGCGAGTGTTGATATGGGAGTTGGTGGCAGTTCATCGTGTTTGCCCTACCCACTTCTTCAGTTAATCACTGGTAGGGCAAACTGCCTGCGGTACTTTGGGAGTAGTTTTCTCGCCCTTTTGGTGGGGATTGATGCCAATTCAAGTGAATGTTGTAGTTAAACAACGCAGTTGAATCCAAGGTTGAATAGTAACTGGCGGTCGCCGCGTTAGATCCTAGACTGCTATCTGGCGTAATCACTTGCGCTAGCAGTAAGGTTCAGCGCTCAATGGCCAGGGGTGAAAACGTAAGCGTTTTGGTACTGGCGCTGGAAATGGGCTAACCAGGGAGAACGCGTGTGAAAATAGGCGCACCAAAAGAGAGTGCTAAAGGCGAGGCGCGGGTCGCGCTGACGCCGGACAGCGCGCAGCAGCTCCACAAGCTGGGCCATGAGTGCCTGGTAGAAGCGGGTGCGGGGGCTGGGGCCGGGTTCAGTGATGAGGCGTACCGGGCGGCTGGCGTCACCGTGGTCGAACATGCCGAGGCGCTATGGCAAGAAGCCGACGTGGTCGTCAAGGTACGGGAGCCCTCCGAGCAAGAGGCGCAGCGGCTGCGCGAAGGCCAAACGCTGATCGCGTTCTTCTGGCCAGCCCAACACGCGGCGCTGCTGGAAACCTGCAAAGCTCAGGGTGCCACCGTGATTGCCATGGACATGGTGCCGCGTATTTCTCGGGCCCAGAAGATGGATGCGCTCTCTTCCATGGCCAACATTGCGGGCTATCGGGCGGTGATCGAGGCGGGCAACAATTTTGGCCGCTTCTTTACTGGCCAGGTGACCGCTGCGGGCAAGGTGCCCCCTGCCAAGGTGCTGGTGATCGGGGCGGGCGTGGCGGGGTTGGCGGCAATCGGAACCGCTACCAGCCTGGGGGCTGTGGTGCGCGCCTTCGATGTGCGCCCGGAAGTTTCCGAGCAGATCGAGTCCATGGGCGCCGAGTTTCTGTTCCTCGATTTCGAAGACGCCCAGGACGGCGCGGAAAGCGGTGGCTATGCCTCGCCCTCCAGCCCTGAGTTTCGGGAAAAGCAGCTGGCATGTTTCCGCGCGCAGGCGCCCGAGGTGGACATCGTCATCACCACGGCACTGATTCCTGGCAAACCCGCGCCCAAACTGTGGTTGGACGACATGGTGGCGGCCATGAAACCCGGCTCGGTGATCGTCGATCTGGCCGCCGAAAAGGGCGGCAACTGCGACCTCACCCAGCCCGATGCGCGCGTGGTGAGCGATAACGGCGTAGTGGTGATTGGCTATACCGACTTCCCCTCACGCATGGCCACCCAGGCGTCGTTGCTGTATGCCACCAACATTCGCCATATGCTCAGTGACTTGACGCCGGAGAAGGATGGCGTGCTCCACCACAATATGGATGACGATGTGATTCGTGGGGCCACGGTGACCCACCAGGGGGAAATCACCTTTCCTCCACCTCCGCCCAAGGTCAAAGCCATTGGCGCGGCCAAGCCGAAGAAGAAAGAGAAGCAGCCCTCGCCGGAAGAGAGGAAGGCCACCGAACAGGCGGCTTTCAAAGCACAGACCAAACGCCAGGTCGGCCTGTTGGCGGCAGGCGGTGCCGTGATGCTGCTGCTGGGGCAAGTCGCGCCAGCGTCGTTCATGCAGCATTTTATCGTCTTCGTGCTGGCCTGCTTCATTGGCTTCCAGGTGATCTGGAACGTGAGCCACTCGCTGCATACGCCTCTCATGGCGGTGACCAATGCCATTTCCGGGATCATCATCCTGGGGGCCATCCTGCAGATGGGGTCGGGGAGCGGTGTGGTGAGCGTACTGGCGGCGATTTCGGTACTGATCGCGTCTATCAATATCGTGGGTGGCTTCCAGGTGACACGCCGGATGCTGGCCATGTTCCAGAAATCCTGAGCGGCGGAGAAACGATATGCTAGGACAAGGGTTCGTATCTGCCGCGGCCATTGCGGCCAGCGTGCTGTTCATTCTTTCGTTGGGTGGGCTGAGCAACCAGGAAAAGGCCAAACGTGCCGTATGGTACGGCATCGTCGGGATGGCGGTGGCGGTGCTGTTCACCGCCTTCGGCCCCGGTATTGGCGGCTATGGGTGGCTGATCCCGATGATGGTGATCGGCGCAGGGATAGGGATTTACGTGGCGGGCAAGGTCGAGATGACCGAAATGCCTCAACTGGTCGCGGCGCTGCACAGCTTTGTCGGGTTGGCGGCGGTGTTCGTGGCCTGGAGTGCCGACCTGGAGCGTCGCCGAGTGATGGCCGCGCGGGCTGCCGATGGCGTGATGCAGGAGTTTTCTGCGTTTGCTGCGCTGGTGGCCACCAAGGCACCGGACGAGCTGACCTTTCTGCAGATCGAGGTCGTGTTCGCCATCTTCATCGGCGCGGTGACCTTTACCGGCTCCGTGGTGGCCTTTGGCAAACTGGCTGGCAAGGTGGATGGCAAACCTCGCCAACTGCCCGGTGGACATAGGCTCAATGCCGGAGCGGCGGCGCTGTCGCTCTTGCTGGCGATCCTGTACCTCAATGGCGCGGGCTTCTGGACACTGCTCCTGCTGGCGGCACTGGCGTTCTTCATTGGCTACCACCTGATCATGGGCATCGGCGGGGCGGACATGCCCGTGGTGGTGTCGATGCTCAACAGCTACTCCGGCTGGGCGGCGGCGGCAGTGGGCTTCACTCTCTCCAATGACCTGTTGATCGTGACCGGGGCCCTGGTGGGCTCCTCCGGGGCCATTCTTTCCTACATCATGTGCAAGGCGATGAACCGCAACTTCATCAGCGTGATTCTGGGGGGCTTTGGGGGCACTCAGGGGCCTGCCGCCGAGATCGAAGGCGAGCAGGTGGCCATCGATGCCAGCGGCGTTGCCTCGGCCTTGAACGACGCCGACAGTGTCATCATCGTGCCCGGGTACGGTATGGCCGTGGCGCAGGCGCAGGCGGCGGTCAGCGACCTGGTACGCAAGCTGCGCGCTGCGGGTAAAACCGTGCGCTTTGCGATTCATCCGGTGGCTGGGCGTTTGCCGGGGCACATGAACGTGCTGCTGGCGGAAGCCAAGGTGCCCTACGATATCGTGCTGGAAATGGACGAAATCAACGACGACTTCGCCACCACCGACGTGGTCATCGTCATCGGCTCCAACGACATCGTGAACCCCGCCGCCGAAGAGGACCCCAATAGCCCCATCGCGGGCATGCCGGTACTCAAGGTGTGGGAAGCCAAGCAGGTGTTCGTCAGCAAGCGTGGCCAGGGCACCGGCTACTCGGGCATCGAGAACCCGCTGTTCTTCAAGGAGAACACGCGAATGTTCTACGGCGATGCACGGGATAGCGTGAATGCCCTGCTACCGCTGGTCGAAGGATGAGTAACGCTGGAAGATGAACTCGGGGAGCCCATGGGCTCCCCGATTTGTTGGCGGGTGTTGATGAAGATCGTGACATGCACTTGATAGTGGCTATCTTGGAAAGAGATGATGGAGCGCGTTCGATGCCCTAGGCATTGGCACGCTTGAAATGATTTCCAATAGCCGAGAGCTATTGAGTTGGTCAGAAAATGCAAATTGTGGCTATTAGCAAGGTGCTATAAAACTGTGACACATCAATAATGCATCCGAGGCGCCAGCAATCATCGCCTTCAGCGCAGATGCACTGTACTTGTTCCCTTGGTCATTCCAAGGCATAGAGCAATAAGGGAGAGAGCTATGAGCGGTAAATGTCCTGTCATGCATGGCGGCAACACATCGACTGGTACTTCTAACAAGGACTGGTGGCCGGAAGGGTTGAACCTGGATATCTTGCATCAGCAAGATCATAAATCAGACCCGATGGGCGCAGACTTCAACTACCGTGAAGAAGTGCGCAAGCTCGACTTCGACGCATTGAAAAAAGACGTTCATGCGCTGATGACCGATAGTCAGGAGTGGTGGCCAGCCGACTGGGGCCACTACGGTGGCTTGATGATTCGTATGGCGTGGCACTCCGCAGGCACCTACCGTATCGCCGATGGCCGTGGGGGCGGTGGCACTGGCAGCCAGCGTTTTGCACCGCTCAACTCCTGGCCGGACAACGTCAGCCTGGACAAGGCGCGTCGTCTGCTGTGGCCGATCAAGAAAAAGTACGGCAACAAGATCAGTTGGGCCGACCTGATGATCCTGGCAGGTACCGTGGCCTATGAGTCCATGGGTCTGCCCTCCTACGGCTTCTCGTTTGGCCGTGCGGACATCTGGGAGCCGGAAAAAGACATCTATTGGGGCGACGAGAAAGAGTGGCTGGCGCCCTCCGACGAGCGCTACGGCGATGTCGACAAGCCCGAGACCATGGAAAACCCGCTGGCGGCCGTCCAGATGGGGCTTATCTATGTAAACCCGGAAGGCGTGAATGGCCAGCCCGACCCGCTGAAGACCGCCCAGCAAGTGCGCGAAACCTTTGCTCGCATGGCGATGAACGACGAAGAAACGGCCGCGCTGACGGCGGGTGGCCATACGGTGGGCAAGGCCCACGGTAATGGCGATGCCGGTGCGCTGAGTGCCGAGCCCGAAGCGTCCGACGTCGAAAACCAGGGCTTTGGCTGGAACAACCCGCACATGGACGGTAAAGCCAGCAAGGCGGTCACGTCGGGCATCGAAGGGGCGTGGACCACTCACCCGACGAAATTCGACATGGGTTACTTCGACCTGCTGTTCGGCTACGAGTGGGAGCTGAGAAAGAGCCCCGCCGGTGCCCATCAGTGGGAGCCGATCGATATCAAAGAAGAAGACAAGCCGGTCGACGCCACCGACCCCTCCATTCGCCATAACCCGATCATGACCGATGCGGACATGGCGATGAAGATGGACCCGACGTATCGCGCCATCTGTGAAAAATTCATGGCGGACCCGGAGTACTTCAAGCAGACCTTCGCGAAGGCCTGGTTCAAGCTGACCCACCGCGACCTGGGCCCGAAAGCGCGCTACATCGGCCCGGAAGTACCGGCGGAAGACCTGATCTGGCAAGACCCGGTGCCCGCAGGCAGCACCGACTACTGTGAAGAAGTCGTCAAGCAGAAGATTGCGGCCAGCGGTTTGTCCATCGGCGAGATGGTCGCGACGGCCTGGGACAGTGCCCGTACTTACCGTGGTTCCGACATGCGCGGTGGCGCCAACGGCGCGCGTATTCGTCTGGCACCGCAAAAGGATTGGCAGGGCAACGAGCCCGAGCGTTTGGCCAAAGTGCTCAGCGTTTACGAGCAGGTTTCAGCCGACACCGGTGCCAGCGTGGCGGATATCATCGTGCTGGCGGGTAGCGTCGGTATCGAGCAAGCTGCCAAGGCGGCGGGCTACGATATCCGTGTGCCCTTCCTGAAAGGCCGTGGCGACACCACTGACGAGCTGACCGATGCGGACTCCTTCGCACCGCTGGAGCCGCTGGCTGATGGCTTCCGCAACTGGCAGAAGAAAGAGTACATCGTGAAGCCGGAAGAGATGTTGCTCGACCGTGCGCAGCTGATGGGCCTGACAGGCCCGGAAATGACCGTGCTGCTGGGTGGCATGCGTGTGCTGGGCACCAACTACGGTGGCACCAAGCATGGCGTCTTCACGGACCGTGAAGGCCAGTTGACCAACGACTTCTTCGTCAACCTGACCGATATGGCCAACACCTGGAAGCCGGTGGGCAGCAACACCTACGAAATTCGCGACCGCAAGACCGGTGCCGTGAAATGGACCGCTTCTCGGGTGGACCTGGTGTTTGGCTCCAACTCGCTGCTGCGCTCCTACGCCGAAGTGTATGCCCAGGACGATAACGCCGAGAAATTCGTCAAGGATTTCGTGGCCGCCTGGACGAAGGTGATGAATGCGGATCGCTTTGACGTCGCGTAATCACTGTTAGTGCCAGCAAAAACCCCGCATCTCAAGATGCGGGGTTTTTGTATCTGCAGCCCTCGAGTCTTTACGTGCCAAAGTCCTTTCTGAGGTGCTCTGAACATGCTACGGCCAACAGACATATCAAGAAATCCTCTACAACGGATAATTGCGAAAAATCCTTTGCAGAGGATAAAATGCGTCTTATCCGCTAAAAGGGATAGATCCAAGGGGCCGTCCTGAGGAATCGTTCTGAGACATCGTTCTGAGACATCGTTCTGAGACATAGCCATGAAAATTACCTCACCCGATATGCTGGCCAAGGCCTTGAAAGAAGCCCGCTCCCATAATGGCATGAGCCAGAAAGATGCCGCCGAACAGGTCGGCATCAAACAAGCCACCGTCTCCGCTTTCGAGAATCATCCGGGAAAAAGCCGCGTTGAAACGCTCTTCAAACTGATGGCTGCCCTCGGACTAGAGTTACATGTGGCAAAGAGAGAGTAAGCAAAGTGAACAGGTGTGGGATGAGGAGTGGTAACCAGTGGCTAACCTGACGGTAGCACTCAACGGTATCGAGGTAGGCCGACTCAGCCTTGGCCGTTCCGGCGCCATGGCTTTCCGCTATCTGCCTGAATGGCTAGACCGCCCCGGCGCACGCGCTATTTCATTATCCATGCCGTTATCTTCGGCAAGCTATCGTGGCGCGGTGGTTTACAACTTCTTCGATAACCTGCTGCCCGACTCCGAAGCGATTCGCGCCAGAATGCAGGCAAAATTTCAGGTGCTATTCAGGCTTCGTCAAACCTTCACCCAACTGTCACGAGCATGACATGTTGCGCGCCGATGCTGCTGAGCAAGCCATATTGGCTGTTTCTCATATAAGCAAGCAACTGGGTAAGCCAGCAGTGGGCCGCTCATCAGGGAGATGCATCATGACGAAGAAAACCGTGGCAGGCAGTGTCGATAGCGTAATGGCTCAGGGGGATGAGCCGCTCAGCAACCGTTCCAGCAATGCCTATTTTGGCGACATTCTGGAGCGGCGCTTGAGCCGCCGAGGCGTCATAAAAGGGGGGCTGGCAACGGTGATCGCGGGCCTGATGGCGACCAAGCTGCCGTTGACGCAAGCGCTGGCCGCCAATGCGGGCGCGGGTTCACCCACCATGGGATTCAACCCGGTAGGTATCAGCGCTGCCGATAACGTCGTGGTGCCTGAGGGCTATCGCGTGCAGAGCTTCATTCCCTGGGGGACGCCCATCACGGGTGACATGCCCGCGTTCAGCCTGGCGGCTTCCGGGGAAGAGCAGGCGCATCAGGTGGGCAGCCATCACGACGGCATGCACTTCTTTGCGCTGAACGGCAGCTCCACCGACGGTCTGTTGGTGCTCAACCATGAATACGTGGAACCACGCTTTTTGCACGCGGCGGCCAGTGGCTTGGCGCTGGACCGGGATGCCTTTCCTCAGCATGAAGATGGCAGCCGCGATGCCGATCAGGTGATCAAGGAGATGAATGCCCATGGCGTGAGTGTCGTGCGCGTTCGTGCCAATGAGCAAGGCGAGTGGGAAGTGGTGCAGGATGCCCTGAATCGCCGCATTACCGCCCAAACGCCCATGCAGCTCTCGGGCCCGGTGGCGGGCACGGAACACCTCATTACCCAGTACAGCCCGGAAGGTCTGATGACGCGTGGCACCTTGAACAACTGTGCCCACGGGGTCACGCCCTGGAACACCTACCTGGCAGCCGAAGAGAACTGGGCGGGCTATTTTGCCAACACGGATACCGACATCGATCGGCGCCAAGCGCGCTACGGGATCGAAACCCGCGACACCGGTCGTTATCAATGGCACCGCGCCGATCAGCAGAGCGATCAGTTCAGCCGCTTCGATGCCAGTAGCCGGGGAGCCAGCCCGGCAGAGGACTTCCGTAACGAACCCCATGCGTTTGGCTGGATGGTCGAAATCGACCCGATGAACCCCGATTCCGTGCCGGTCAAGCGTACCCACCTGGGGCGCTTTGCTCATGAAGGCGTCATCTTTGCCCCTGCGGTGGAAGGGCAGCCCGTGGTGGCGTACTCCGGGGACGACTCCCGTTTCGAGTATATCTACAAGTTCGTTTCACGGCGCCCCTTCGACGCCGCGACGGCGGATGGCAGTCTGTTGGATGAAGGCACGCTTTATGTGGCCAGGTTCAACGATGATGGCAGCGGCGAGTGGTTGGCGCTGGCCCCCGGCCAGAACGGCCTGACGCCCGAGAATGGCTTTGCGGACCTGGCGGATATCCTGGTCAATACGCGCAGTGCCGCCGACCATGTGGGCGCCACCAAGATGGATCGCCCGGAGTGGGGCGCCGTCGACCCGCAAACCGGCGACGTCTATTTCACGCTGACCAACAATACGCGTCGCGCAGAGGGCGACGAGCACCCCGCCAATCCGCGTGCCAACAACAGCTTTGGCCATATCATCCGCTGGCAGGAAGAGGGCACTCACGCAGGCGAGCGCTTTGCCTGGGACCTGTTCGTGCTGGCAGGCGACCAGGACGATAGCCGCGACCTGGCGGGCAATGCGCTGGTAGAAGACAACATCTTTGCCAGCCCCGACGGCCTGTGGATCGATGCCGACCGGCGGGTATGGATACAGACCGACATCAGCGAATCCGAAATGAACACCGGTATCTACGAAGTCTTCGGCAACAACCAGATGCTGGTCGCCAACCCGGAAACCGGCGAGATCAAGCGCTTCCTGACCGGGCCTGTGGGCCAGGAAATCACCGGCGTGGTGACCACTCCAGACCAGCGCACCATGTTCGTCAACGTCCAGCACCCCGGCGCCACCACCACCGAAGAAGCCTTTGCCGAAGGCCGCTTCACCAGCCACTGGCCGGAGGGCGGCAGCGCCATCCCGCGTTCTGCCACGCTGGTCATTACCCGTGAAGATGGCGGCATTATCGGCGCGTGAGTGCGGTTTTCAACGCCCTCACAACCAGGCATCCAGCAGGCGGCGATACGCCACCTGCGCCTGGGTTGCGCTGATAGGCTGCAAACGCACTTCTGTACCCGGCAGGCACTGTGCCAGCCGGGCGCAGGCCATGGGCGTGAGGGCACCCAAACGCGGGTAGCCCCCAATGGTTTGGCGGTCGTTCATCAGGATGATCGGCTGGCCATCGGGAGGAATCTGCACGGCACCTAACGGAATCCCTTCAGAAACGATGCCGCCCAGGCGGCTGTTCAGCGCTTTGCCGGTGAGCCGAATGCCCATGCGGTCGGCGCGCTGGTCGACCGTCCAGGGCTGGTTGAAGGCATCGAACAGGCTGCGCCCGGCAAAGTGGGCGGCCTGGGAGCCCAGGACCATATCGAGCCGTACCGTTTGCGGCGTGCTGGAAATCGCAGCCGTTGGCAGCTCAGCGTGGGCGGGCAGCGTGCGCACCGACGCCGAAATGCCTTTCCAGGTCAGCGTATCGCCCGCCTTGAGCGGCTGGCCATCTTCATGCAGCCCGCCGATCTGCTCTCGGGCGGTG
This sequence comes from Halomonas sp. KM007, assembly GCF_050709225.1. Taxonomy (NCBI): domain Bacteria; kingdom Pseudomonadati; phylum Pseudomonadota; class Gammaproteobacteria; order Oceanospirillales; family Halomonadaceae; genus Halomonas; species Halomonas sp. KM007. The sequence goes on from NZ_CP136131.1 coordinate 2,200,078, forward strand.
CATGCTCGGCTGCCCAGCACGGCGGGTGCATCCAGCCCGCCAGGGAAGGCGAGATACGCGCGCAGGCCTTGCTTTGGCTGACGAAAAACCAGCGTCTGGCCCGCCTGCATCAGGAAGCTGGCGTTGGGGGCAAGGGGCTGGCCGTCCAGTGTGGTGGCCAGGTCGGCCCCGGTCAGGGCGAGACGTACGTCGCGGTTGGCCACCAGGGTCAGGTTGCCGCCCATGACGATTTCCAGGGCAGTGCTATGCAGGGGATTGCCCAGCAGCCAGTTGGCCCAGCGGAAGGCGATCCAGTCGGCGGCACCGCCCTGGGTAACGCCCAAGTGGCCAACGCCGAAGCGGCCTGCATCCTGAATCAGCGCCAGCGGCCCGGCTTGCTTGACGGTCAACATGGGCTGGCTCATGGGCGCTCCTCCAGCGGGGTGGTGTCGCCTCCGGCCGCTTCGAACTCGGCTCTTGAGATCGCCTTGAAGCGTACTTTATCGCCGGGGCGCAGCAGCGGCTCGCCGCGTTTGGCGTGCTCGAACAGCGGCACGGCGGTTCTACCCAGAATGTTCCAGCCGCCCGGGGAAAGCAGCGGGTAGATGGCCGTTTGTCGGTCGGCAATGCCGACGCTGCCCGCCGCGACGCGGCGACGGGGCGTTTTCAATCGTGGCGTGGCAATGGCCTTATCCACCAGGCCCATGAAGCCGTAGCCAGGGGCAAAGCCCAGCGCAAACACGCAGTAATCGTGGCTGCAGTGGCGCTCGATCAAGGCATCGACGCTGAGCCCGGCGCGCGTTGCCACCATGGGCAATTCGGGGCCAACGCTTTCGTCGTACCACACGGGAATCTCGTGCAGCTGCCCCTGCTGGGTGTCGGCAGGGGTGAGATCGTGCAGCGCGCTACGCACCAGCGTCGTGGCTTGGGTAAAGGTGAGCTTCTGGCAATCGTAGTGCACCAGCAGAGTGGTGTACGAGGGAATCAGGTCGATCAGCGCATGAGCAAAGGCGCGGCGTAGCGCCTCGTCGGCGGCCATGATCCAGGCCATATTGCGTTCATCGATGGCGTCGAACAGGCGCACCGTCAAGGCGTCCATGGCGGCGGTTTCCAGGCGTAGTTTCACGCGGACTCCAGCGCCGTGAAGGCCTCGCGAATGGCGCGCACGGCAGCCACGGATTCGGGGTTGTCGCCATGCACGCAGAGCGTGTCGCAGGGCAACTGCAAGGCGCTGCCATCTCGGGCGGTGAGCGCTTCCCCTTTGGCCAGTGCAACCGCCTGGGCGACGATGGTGGTCTGGTCGTGGTGCACGGCCCCCGCCAGGCGACGAGAGGCCAGATGGCCGTTGGCCTCATACGCGCGGTCAGCGAAGGTCTCGAACCACAGCGTGACGCCCATTTTTTCCGCTAGCTGACGGTGCGGCGCTGGGTCGGCAGTGGCCATCACCATCAGCGGCAGGCGGGCATCGAAGGCTTTCACGGCGCGCATGGCGCCTTCCAGCAGCGCCAGGTTGGCGGCCATGTCGTTGTACATGGCCCCGTGGGGTTTGACGTAGCTCAGCGCGGTGCCTTCTGCCTGGCAAGTGCCCGCCAGCGCGCCGATCTGGTAGAGCATCATGTCTTCCACTTCATCCGGCGTGCAGGCCATGGAGCGGCGGCCAAACCCCATGAGATCCGGGTAGCCCGGGTGCGCACCGATCTTCACGTCGTGCTGGACCGCCAGAGCCACCGTCTTGCGCATCACATGGGGGTCGGAAGCGTGGTAGCCGCAGGCAATGTTGGCGCAGTCGACGTAGGGCATGACGTCTGCGTCCAAGCCAATCGACCAGTTGCCGAAACTTTCGCCCATGTCGCAGTTGAGAAGGGGAATGGCCATAGCACCTCCAGCAGATGGATTATGTTTTTGATTGTGCAAATCAATATATGGAGACGCGATATCAAGTGCCAATCGTTTTTAGCGATACTTAATATCGGCCCTTCCTATCATGCTGTTATTTAGTGGAAAAATGGTTGACGCTAGGGCGCGATACGATTATCAGCTAAATAAAGCACCTCAAAAAAACATAAAAGAAACGCTCAGGCAGGATTCGGCAACACGTCATCGCGACGCAGAACAATGGCCGCCCACGAGTGATTTCCCAGGAGTGCATCATGCGGTCGTCGCCAGCCCCGCGACAGCGCATCCGGCATTGCCCGGACGCGTTGAAAATACATGCTTCATACAGCCCCCTGTGCTTGCCCTGCGGCGTGGCATTCTGTGGCTGTCTCGATATGGCTGGTTAGGCATCATGCTCGATTTCAAGGAACTGGACGCCTTCGTCTGGGCGGTCAAGCTGGGATCCTTTCGCAAGGCGGCCTTGCGCTTGCACATCACTCAGCCGTCGGTGTCCGAACGTATCTCGCGGTTGGAAAACAGCGTGGGCGATATCCTGCTGGAGCGCTCGGCGCGCCCCATTCAGCCCACCATGCGCGGCCGCGAGTTCTATCTCCATGCAGAGCGTTTGCTGGCCCAGCGCGAGGAAGCCCTCAAGCTCTTCGACAACGACGAAACGTTTTCGGCGCCGCTGAGGCTGGGCACCATCGAAACCATTGCCCACAGCTGGTTCCCCACGTTCATGCAGCAGCTCACGGCGCGTTACCCTGCGCTGATCATCGAGCTGACCGTGGATTACTCCCCGGCGCTCAACGAGCGGCTGCTCTCCAATGAGCTCGATGTGCTGCTGGCCATGAACGGCTACCTGCCCACCGAACAAATCGAGTACGACACCCTCAGCCCCTATGAAATGGGCATGTTCGTGTCGCCCCGTCATGCGCGGCTGTTGGGCGAGCACCCCGGTGCCTGGGCAAGTAGCCTGCCGTTCATCTCGTTTGGCAAGCTGGCGCGCCCTTATGAAGAGCTGCTGCGCTACTTGAGCGACCAGGGCGTTCGTCAGCCGCGTATCCATAGTGTCAGTACGCTGATGACCATCGTGCGGCTCACCGTGGAAGGGCTGGGCATCGGTGCCCTGCCGGTGGCCACGGTGCTGGAGGAGTGGCAGCGGGGCGAGCTGTACCGGCTGGCGCTGCCCGCGCCGCTGCCTGCCATGCACTACGACGTCATCTGGCGCACGGCCAACCACTCCCGGTTTTGCCGCAGCGTGGGCCGTCTGGCCCAGGAGTGCGCACGGGGCTATGCCCATGACAAGCAGAGCGACATTCGTCATACCGCTTCTACCGGCCGCTGGGTGACCCCTGGCGTGCTTCCTTCCCACCCCGTTGCATCATCCCTATCAATATGAACAAAAGGATCATTCCCATGCGTACACGTTTTGCGACTCCGCTGTTGCTGGCCACTGCCTGTAGTCTTGCCGCCGCTGCCACGGCGCAAGCTGCCCAGTGGACCATGGCCACGCCCTACGGCGATGCCAGTTTCCATACTCAAAACACCAAACAGTTCGCCGAAGACGTGGCCGAGGCCACGGGTGGTGAGCTGACCATCACGGTACACAGCGGCGGCTCGCTGGTATCGCATGGTGAGATCAAGCCTTCAGTGCGCCGTGGCACCATCGATGCCGGTGAGGTGTTCCTGTCGGTACTCTCCAACGATGACCCGATTTTCGAGGTCGACACCCTGCCAGGCGTCGCCGGTAGTTACGACGATGCCTACGCCCTGTGGGAAGCGACCAAACCGATGATCACGGAGTTGTTCGCTTACGAGGGCTTGATTCCGCTCTACGCCGTGGCATGGCCCGCCCAAGGAATCTATACCGCCAAACCGCTGACCGACCCGGCACAGTTCGAAGGACTGCGCGTGCGTGCGCCCAATATCAACACCCAGCGCTTCGTCAACAACCTGGGCGGCAGCCCCACCGAAACCGAAGAGTCGGACATCCCCACGGCGTTCAGCACCGGCCGTGTGGATGCCATGATTACCTCCAGCTCGACCGGTAACTCCATGGCCGCCTGGGACTATGTCTCGGACTATACCGATGCCAACCTGTGGCTACCGAAGAACATCGTGTTCATCAGCCAGCGCAGCTTTGATCGTCTGGACGAGGCCACCCAGGAGGCGCTGATGGAAGCGGCAGCCCGTGCCGAAGAGCGTGGCTGGCAGATGAGCCGCGATAACAACGAGGCCAGCCTGGCGGCGCTCGAAGCCAACGGCATTAGCGTTTCCGAGCCCAATGAGGCCGTGGCTGCGGCGTTGCAGGCAGCAGGCGATGCGCTGTTTGCCGACTGGTTGGCCCGTGCCGATGATGAAGCCGAACAAGCGCTGGAAACCTATCAAGCCCAGCGCGGCGAATAATCTGGCTCCACGTGGGGCGGTGTGACCGCCCCTTCTTCTCTGCGCACTGTGCGAGACATGCGAACATGACGTTTAAATTCGACAAACTCTACCGCCTGGGTGCCTGGGGAGCCGCCGCGTGCATGGTGGCGATTTGTGCGCTGATCGCCCTGCAGGTCACCTTCCGGCTGGTGGATGCACTGCTGGTGCTGGTGGGCCTGGGGCGGCTGGGCATCAGCATTACTGGGGTCTCGGAAATGGCCTCTTACCTGCTGGTCGGCGCCACCTTTCTGGGGCTGGCCTACACCTTCGTTCACCACGCACACATTCGTGTCACCCTGCTGATTTCGCGACTGCCGTCCGCCATTCGCGTCTGGTTTGAAGTCTTCGGTCTCATCGTCGCGCTGGCCATCAGCCTGCTGCTGGGGTACGGGCTGATCGAACTGGCCAGGGAAAGCCTGCAATACAACGATGTCTCGTCGGGGTTCATGGCCATTCCGCTGTGGATTCCGCAAACCGTGTTAGCCACGGGGGTGGGATTACTGTGTCTGGCGCTGTTGGAAGCGCTGATCACGGCGCTGCGCATTGCCGCCCGCGACCCGTCCAGCTTCCGCGAAGCGACGGCCACCGATGACAGCGAGATGCCCTAGCTCGGCTACTCTGGAGAATTCCTGTGCTACTACTTAGCTTGGTGACGATGTTTACCCTGGTGCTGCTGTTGGGCAGTGGGGTGTGGATCGCGTTTGCGCTGATCGGAACGGCGTGGATCGCGTTGGAGTTTTTTAGCCCGTTTTCACCGGGGCCGATTCTGGCCTCCGATTTCTGGGGTGCCAGCTATGGCTGGGATTTGACGGCGCTGCCCATGTTCATCTGGATGGGCGAGATTCTGTTTCGCTCGGGGCTGGCCGACAACATGTTCCGTGGCCTGTCGCCCTGGTTGAACCGCCTGCCGGGCCGTCTGCTGCATACCAATATCATCGGCAGTGGCATGTTCGCGGCGGTGTGCGGTTCGTCGGCAGCCACCTGTGCCACGGTCGGTAAAATGACGCTGCCGGAGCTGGAACGTCGAGGCTACGACAGCAATATGGCCATTGGTACGTTGGCCAGTGCGTCCACCCTGGGCCTGCTCATTCCTCCTTCCATCGTGCTGATCGTGTATGGCGTAGTGACGGAGCAGTCGATCTCACGGCTGTTCATGGCCGGTATCGGGCCGGGCCTGATGATTCTGGCACTGTTCATGACCTATCTGGTGCTTTGGGCGCTGCTCAAGGGCAACCGGGAGCAGCTGACCGGTGCTGACGAATCGAGCATGAGCCTGGCGGAAAAGCTGCGCAACACCTGGGCGCTCATGCCGATACTGCTGCTGATCGGCGGTATCATCGTGTCCATTTACGGTGGTTTGGCGTCGCCGACGGAAGCCGCCGCCGTGGGGGTCGTGCTGTCGATGGTGATTGCTTACTTCAATGGTCATTTCAACCGAGCCATTTTCACCAGCTCACTGTTTGCGGCGGTGCGGACGGCGTGCATGATCGCCTTCATCATTGCCGGGGCCTCGTTCCTGACCTCGGCCATGGGCTTTACTCAGGTGCCCATGCAGCTGGCCCGTGCGATTGGGGAAATGGGGCTGTCGCCCACCATGCTGCTGATTGCGCTGACGGTACTGCTGCTGCTGATGGGCTGTTTCCTGGACGGCATTTCCCTGATTCTGCTGGTGACGGCGATCATCATGCCCGTCATCAGTGCGGCAGGCTTCGACCTGATCTGGTTCGGAATCTATCTGGTGATCGTGGTGGAGATGTCGCAAATCACGCCGCCCGTCGGGTTCAACCTGTTCGTGATCCAGGGGCTTACCGGCAAGGATATCCTGACCATCACCAAGGCAACGCTACCGTTCTTTCTGCTGATGCTGTTGGCAATCGCCTTGATGCATATCTTCCCTGAAATTGCGCTGTACCTGCCCCAGGCGATGAATCGTTAACGAGAGGGAAGATCACGCCCATATACGGCAATACCGCCCCGACCAGCGCGCTTGATGGCGTACATGCTCTGGTCGGCGGCGTCGATCATCTCTCTTTCATTGGCAAACTCGCCATCGTCGAGACACGCAATACCGATCGAGACAGAGATGTACAGAGACTCATGGCCCACCTGAACCATGGGGGACGCCTGCAAACGTTGAGCTATCCGTTCGGCAAAGTATTCGGCTGCCCTGGCCGTTTCGTCGGGGAGGAGGACCAGAAACTCTTCACCGCCATAGCGGCCCGCCAGGTCACCCGCCCGAGTCAAGGCCGACAGCGTACTGCCGAACTGGGCAAGCACCTGATCTCCTGCCTGGTGACCGTAGCGGTCATTCAGCACCTTGAAGTGATCCAGATCGATGAATACGACCGAGAGCGTGCGTTGTTGGGCACGGCATAGCGCGAAGCGCTCACGCAGTTGTTCTTCCAGCCAGGCGCGGTTGGCAAGTTGAGTCAGCGGATCGATGCGGCTGCGCTGTTCGAGCTGAGTGTAATCGTTGAGTAGCGCTTCACTGCTTTTTTGCTGTGCTTCCAAACGGGTACTGAGCATCAGCGTGTGCTCGAACAAGCGCTGCTGAGCTTGCTCGATCAACGAGAAACTATCCACGGCCAGGGCCAGCGGAATGCCTAGCGATTGAGACAGCGGTGGTAACGTTTGCTGTAGGTACGTGAGCAGTGTATCAAGGGCCAACGGCTCAGGTAGCTTCATCAGGTTTGACTGGCGCATCAGCAGCGCCAACGCCTGAGAGGGGGCGGGGGATAGCCAGGCATCGGCGACCAGACCCGACAAACGGATGCACAGATCCGCCAGGTTGTCGGTATCCAGCGGACCATGGCTTTCATACACGCTACGCGCCAGTGTCTCGTGTACGCCCCACTTCAACAGTAGCCATGCACCCACCAGCGCGTGATCGCAGCCAAACAGGCATTGCTCGGCCTGTATGACCTGTTGATGTGTCACGCCTTCATGACCATAAAGAGGCTCCGCATCTGCCGGGAAGGCTTTCTGCAAGGCAAGCATGCCAATGTCCTGCAACAGCGCGGCTGTGAACACCCGTCCTGCCTGTTCAGGGCAGTGCTGTTGGGCGAAGTAGCTGGCCGTAACGGCCGCCGTAAAGGCGCGCTGCCAATAAAGGCGCTGGCTAGGCGTACCGTTGTGCTGTTCAAATAGCTTGAAGCTGAGCACCGTTGCCAGAGTGGCATCGGTGCCCAGCCGTTGGGTCGCTTCGAAACAGGTCAAGGGCGGTTGGCTGGCGCGCAGGTAGTGCACGCTGTTGGCCACGCTCAGCACTCTGGCCGTCAGGGCAGGGTCATGTTCGATGGTCGTGGCATAGTCCGTCAGGGTCGCCTCAGCCGTGCTGGCAACTTCCAGGACACGCATGGCAACGGCAGGCAGTGACGGAAGCCCCTGACACTTCTGCAGTGTGCTCCCCAGGGTAGGGGGGAGCTGACTGGCAAGCTCATGGTAGAACGCGTCGCTGATGGCGGCTGAGCCCGTCATGTGATCTCCTCGTACGCCGAACAGCGGAGTGGGCGACTTATCGTATAGGGAAAGCTATTGTTTACCATAGTGTACGCCGCACCGATATGACGGTGGTACAGCTTATATCCCTAAGACCCTGGTTTATGCTGCAAATGTCACTGTGTTTTTTTACCTGAATTCAGGTTAAAAAGAGTCAAAGCCGAGCTGCTTAAAAATGACACAAGCGAGTGCCGTGATGCACACCAGACAAGAAGCAGCAGAGATGTTTCGCCAACTGGCAGAGGGGCTTGGGCATAGCCATCGGCCCTCCTTCTTCGACGCGCTGGTGGAACAGCTGGCGCGCCTGCTGGCAGTGGAGCATGCCCTGATTGCTGTGATCCGAGAGCCTAATATAGCGGAAACCTTGTCCGTGTGGTCAAGCGGCGCGCTCGCAGGCAATATCCGTTACTCGTTGACGGGGACACCCTGCGAAACCGTCGTGGGCCACCAACCCTGCCTCTACCCCTGCAACGTGCAGGCGCTTTTTCCGGAGGATGAGCTGCTGGTGCAGTTGGGCGCCGAGAGCTACATGGGCTTGCCGCTGTTTGCTGCCGATGGCGCGGCCATAGGCATCATGGCGGTATTGAGCAATCGGCCACGGGCATTCGATGGGCTTGAGAACGAAATCCTGCGTATTGCGGCAGCCCAGGCGGGGGCTGAGCTGGGCCGTCGCCAAGCCGAAAGCGCCTTGCAGGCAAGCGAGCTGGCAGCCAAAGAGAGCGAGCGGCGTCTGGATACCCTGCTCAATCACCTGCCCGGCATGGCGTATCGGTGCCAAAACGACCGTGACTGGACCATGCTGCTGGCGAGCCAGGGCGCCACCGCTCTGACGGGATATCACCCGGATGAGCTAGTGGGGAGCCGTGTCATTAGCTTTGCTGAGCTGGTGCATCCAGATGACTTTCCGCTTCTGGTGGCTGCCTCGCAGAAAGCCATCGAAGAGCGTTGCCCTTTTCGGGTGACCTATCGGCTGCGGCATCGCGATGGCCGAGAACGCTGGGTCTGGGAGCAGGGCCAGGCCATTTATGCGCAGAGCGGCGAGCCGCTCTGCTTTGAAGGCTTCATCACCGATGTGACCGATCAGCAAGTGTCACAGCGGGTACAGCAAGCCGTGGTGGAGGTGGCGTCCACGGTGACCTCGCGGATCGGGGATGACTACTTCCTTGAGCTGATCACGACCCTGACGCGCCTGCTGGAGGCAGATGCAGGCTTGATTGCCCTGCTGGAGCCCCCTCTGCCTGGCGAAGGCTTGCCTGATGCAACCGATGCCATGCCGGTACGCACCGCCAGTCTGGTCAGTCTGGTCGTGGACGGCCAGGCCCAAGCGAGCGAGCACTTTGCCTTGCCTGGCACGCCCGCAGAACGAGTGGTCCTCGAACAGGAAAGTACCGAACTGCACGGCGCTGACTACTGGCTGCCGGGTAATGCCCTGAGGGCCGAGGCCTGGATCGGGAGGCGGCTGGATAATGCCCAGGGCGATGCCATTGGGGTCATGATGGTGTTCTACCGACAGCCGCTGTCCACCAATGCCTTTGCCACATCGGTACTGCAAATACTCTCGACCGGTGCGGCGGCCGAGCTAGAGCGGCGCCGAGATCATCGCCGTATTCACCAGTTGGCCTACATCGATACCATCACCGAGCTGCCCAATCGCGCCCATTTCATGGAGCAGTTGGCGACGCTGGGCGCCCAGGCCCAGTGCGAGCGTAAGTCGCTGACGCTGGTGCTGCTGGACCTGCGTCGTTTCAAGGAGATCAATGACCTGCATGGCCATCAGGTGGGAGACGCGTTGCTGGCCACCGTCGCCAGGCGTCTCCAGCAACTGCATGACCTGAGCGGCCACTGCGCGCGGCTCTCCAGCGATGAGTTCGCACTACTTCTGCCGCAGCATCAGGGAGTCGCACTGGATTCCTTCATCAGGCAAGTGATCGAGGCCATCAGGCACCCGATTCATCTGGAGCACCGTGAGTTTCAGTTGGATGCCAGCATCGGTTTCGCGCGCTACCCCAGCGACGTGGCCGCCCCCGCCGAGCTGTTCAACGCCGCCAGCATTGCGCTGCACGATGCCAAGCAGCGCGATGCGGGCATATCTCCCTATACGCAGACCATGCGCCGCACGCTGGAGCGCCAGCAGTGGATGACCGAACGCCTGCACCGCGCCATCATCGAGCGTCGTCTGGAACTCTACTTTCAGCCGCAGGTAGACCTTGAGACCTATGCACTGACCGGTGCCGAAGTGCTCTGCCGCTGGCATGACCCGGAGTGGGGTTGGGTCAGCCCCGGCGAGTTCATCCCCCTTGCCGAACGGCGTGGGCTGATCCGCCTGCTGGGCGATTGGGTATTGGAAGCATCGGCGCGTCAGTGGTCGGACTGGCAGGTGGCGGGCACTCCGCTGCCTGGGCGGCTGTCGATCAACATGGCCGCCCAGCAGTTTGCCGACCCACGGCTGACCGAGCACGTCGCGCGGCTCACCCAAGGAGTGCCGCCGCAAGCGCTGGCCCTGGAGCTGACCGAAAGCGACTTCATGCGGGATCCGGACCAGGCGGTCATGATTACCCAGGCCATGCGTCAGGCGGGGTATGCGCTGTTGATCGATGACTTTGGTACCGGGTATTCGTCACTCTCCTACTTGCGCCGATTCGAGGCGGATGCCTTGAAAATCGATATCTCTTTCGTGCGCGACATGCTGGACAATCCCCATGATCGCGCCATCGTGCAGACCATCATCGCCATGGCCAACGCGCTGGGCATGAAAACCCTGGCCGAGGGTGTCGAGCAGCAGGCCCAGGCCGAGCTGCTGGCACAACTGGGCTGTCATCAGGCTCAGGGGTATTGGTTTGGGCGGCCTCTGCCGGCGGCTGAGTTTGCCGCCACCTGGCTAAGCCGCCAGGGCTAGCCGCGCGTCATCGTCCTGTCATCATCCATGGCATACCCTACGCGCGCCATACCGCGACGATAGGAGTTTGCCATGCGCCTGGCCCTGTTCGACCTTGATGACACCCTCCTGGATGGAGACTGCAGCGACCGCTGGAATTTATGGATGATAGAGCAAGGCTGGGTCAGTGATGCCGAAGGTTTCATGGCTCGCGCGGAAGCGATGCAGCAGGCTTACCATGCGGGCAAGTTGAAGCTGGAAGAGTACCTGGCCATGACGCTGGCGCCGTTGCGTGGCCGTCGGGTCGACGACGTTCAAAAAGAAGTCGAGCGCTTCGTGGCTACTCACCTGCAGCCACGCATCTTCGAGCAGGCATGGCGCTGTCTCGATGCGCACCGACAGGCGGGCGATACGCTGGTCTTGATCTCGGCGTCGGCCTGCCATCTGGTCGCGCCCATAGCGGCCATGCTGGGGATCGACCACGTGCTGGCGGTGGAGCTGGAGCAGGACCGCTTGCCAGGCGGCGCCGTGTACACCGGGCGCAGCGTGGGGGTGCTTTCCTACCGTGGCGGCAAGGTCACGCGGCTACAGCAGTGGCTGGCGGAGCAGGGGCGTCCTGCGTGCCATACCACGTTCTATTCCGATTCCCGCAACGACCTGCCGCTGCTGCAATATGTCGATTGTGCGATTGCCGTCAACCCGGACCCGGTGCTGGCGGAGGTGGCTGGCGTCGAAGGCTGGCGACGCTTAGACTGGCGAGCCGATACCGAGCAGAGCATTTAGCTTTGTGAACCGTCAACCCACCACGCATTTGCCAGCCCATGACGCACGACCTGCCTGATTACCGTTTCATCGAACACCCCACTGATCCTGCCCTGGTGGCTTCCGTATGAGCCCCACCGCGCTCGCGCTGGTGCTGGTCTCGGTGTGCATGCACGCAGGGTGGAACGTGCTGGGCAAGCGCAACGCGCCCTCGCTTGGGTCGTTTGCGCTGGCTTATGGCGCTGGGGGTGTGGCGCTGTTGCCGCTGCTGGTGCTGGGCCCCTCCTTGACGGCGATGCCGGGTGCCTTCTGGGGCTGGCTGGTGCTGTCCGGGTTTTGCCAGATGCTCTATATGGGAGGGCTCGCCTGGGCCTACGCCCGGGGAGAGGTGAGCGTCCTCTATCCCATTGCCCGTGCCTTGCCGGTGGTGATGGTGCCACTGGTATCGATTGCCTGGCTGGGCAATCGTGGCCTTGGCCTCTGGGATGGCGTCGGCATGCTGCTGATCATGCTAGGGGCGCTGGGCTTGCCGCTCAGCCGACCCGAGGCTCGCCGTCTTGCTTCGTATCTTTCCCCCGCCATGGGCTTTGCGCTGCTGGCGGCGGTGGGCACCGTGGGGTACTCGCTGATCGACAAGCAAGCCCTGGGCGTCATGCAAGGCGCTGGCCATAGCAGCCTGACGGCAGGGGCGGTCTTCATGGTTCTGCAGGCATTGATGACGCTGCTGTGGGCGCTCCCGCTGTTGGCCGTGTTGCCGGCAGAGCGCCGCCGATTGCCTGCGCTGCGACAGCAGGGGCTGACGATGCTGGTGGCCACGGGCTTGATGATGACCTGTACCTACGGGCTGGTGCTCATGGCCATGGCGCTGACCGACGAGGTCAGCTACGTGGTGGCGCTGCGCCAGCTCTCGATTCCGGTTGGCGTGCTGATGGGGGTGCTGTGGCTCAAGGAGCCTGCCTCCAGCGCCAAGACGCTGAGCACGCTGGTGATGCTGCTGGGCCTGTTGATCGTGGCGCTGTAATGCTTGCCGCTAGCGCAGCGCCTGCCAGACCAGGTTGAGGCCCACCACGAACATGGCCATGATCACCAGACGATAAAACAGCTTTTCATTGACGCGGCTTTGCAGCCAGAGGCCGTTGCGCACCCCGATCCAGGCAACCGGTACCAGCAGCAGCGAGGCCCAGGCGCTGGTCATGTTGACCTCGCCAAGCCATACGTAAGGGCCCAGCTTGATGCTGTTGACCACGGCATAGGTCACCGTACAGGTGGCAATAAAGGTCTCTTTCGTGAGCTTGCGCGGCATCAGGTACATGTTCATCGGTGGCGCGCCCGCGTGGGCAATGAAGCTGGTAAAGCCGCACACACTAGAGGCGGGCAGTGCCCAGTAGGTGGAAATGGGTTTTTTCGCCACGGGCTTGAGCAGCATATAGGCCGCAAACACGACCGAGAGAATGCCCAGCACCAGCCGCACGCCCTGCTCGCTCAGGCTGCCAAACAGCAAAGTGCCCACCGTCACGCCAATGAAAAGCCCCGGCACAAAGCGCCATACCTCCGCGCTATCGTGCTTACCCCACCACGCTTTGACGGCAAAGGCATCCATGACCAGCAGTAGCGGCAGCAGCAGCCCCGCCGCCTGGGTAGGGCTGATCGCCAGGGCCATCAAGGGCACCGACAGCGTGCCGAACCCGCCTGCGAATCCGCCCTTGGACACCCCGGTCAAATAGACAGAAAAGATGATCAACAGCCAGGCGATGACGGAGTAATCAGGAAGCATGGGCGCCTCGAATGCTTGGGTCGGTGATATGAAAAGCCCCGCGAAAGCGGGGCAAAAGCATACCATTAGATAAAGGTTAGCGGGCGAAGGTGCTTCCTCAGACGTGCGTCAACCATTCATGATCGGGATCATTGTGAAACTTCCATACTCGCTTGGGCCCCGCCATGACGTTCAAGTAGTACAGTGAGTAGCCATGCGCTGCGCCCACGGGGTGATAGCCTCTGGGTACCAGCACGCAGCAGCCATTTTCTACGGCCATGGTTTCATCAAGGGATCTGTCATCCGTGTAAACGCGCTGGAAAGCAAACCCTTGCTCAGGGTTAATGCGGTGATAGTACGTCTCCTCCAGCAGCGACTCGTGAGGCAAGTCATCCTCATCGTGCTTATGGGGCGGATAGCTCGACCAATTGCCTGCTGGGGTAAATACTTCAACCACCAGCAGACTGTCTGCTGGCTCACCTTCCGGCAAAATATCGTGAATATGACGTGTATTGGTTCCTTTCCCGCGAGTACTCTTCTTGATGCTGTCGGGAGAGATCAGTCTTGGGTTGTGATTGCCGTACCCCGGCGCAGCGCATACCGCTAGCTCTAAATCCGTGGTCGCTTCTACCGTGTAACTTACATGGTCTGGCAGGTAAACCGCATAGGGTGGGACCTGCTCGAAGATATCCATGCGCTTGCCGATGTCTTCAAAGCGGTGCTCGCCGCAGGTGATTGTGGCGCGCCCGGTGAGTAGCACGAGGCAGATTTCCTGAGTATTGCTGCTGGCCTCCAGGCGCTGGCCCTTGACCAGTTTGTGCACCCGAAAGCCCACGTGCGCCCAGCCAGCGGAGGACGGGGTAACGTCAATCACCGTGCCTTGGGCATCTGGCGCAGTAGGGTGTACCAGTAGAGAAGCCATAGGTTGCTCCTTCTGATGGCTAGCTGCTTTATTGGCAGGTAGCCGGTGACGAAACGCAAGACATAAGCAGACTCGATAGAGCCTGCTTAAACGGAGGTATCAAGCTGAATTTTGCGGCCTTCGCGCAGTGATCGCTCTGCTGCATCGGCTAACCGCAATGCTTCCAGGCCATCCTGAGCGCCTGCGAGAGGGGCGCGTTTTTCACGCCAGGCATCGACAAAGTCATCAATTTCGAGTCGATAAGCCTCTGCATAGCGCTCCAGAAAGAACCACTTGGGTTTCTCTTCTACTTGTCCTGCCTCGCCGGTAAATCGTAGCCGGGTATTGCTCTCGTTTTGGGCTTGCAGCATGCCTTTGCTGCCGAAGGCTTCAATGCGCTGATCGTAGCCATAGCTGGCACGTCGTGAGTTGCTGATTTGGCAAAGCTTTCCGCTGGCCGTGGTGAGGGTCACCATGGCGGTATCCACGTCTCCTGCTTCACCAATCGCTGGATCAATGAGGCTACTGCCGACGGCAAAGAGACTTTCGATGGGTTCATCCAGTAGCCAGCGCGCCATGTCTAGATCGTGGATCATCATGTCTCTGAAAAGGCCGCCGGACTCAGCCACATACTCGGCAGGTGGAGGAGAAGGATCTCGGCTAATGATCGTCAAGGTTTCCAGAGAGCCGACATGCCCCCCAGCGATAGCTTTTTTAAGTTCAGAAAACTGGGGGTCGTGGCGGCGATTAAACCCCAGTGCACACGTCACCGGGTGTTCACTGAGGACCTGCAGGGCGTCACGGGTACGTGCCAAGTCCAGGGCAATGGGCTTTTCGCATAGCACTGCCTTGCCTGCGCGAGCAGCACGCTCCAGATATTCTGCGTGGGTAGGCGTGCTGGAAGCAATCAACACGGCATCAATGGTGGGGTCGGCGAAAACCTCCTCCACAGTAGCCGCACGGCTGGCGTACTGCTCGGCCAAAGCGTGTGCGGCAGGCTGATGAAAATCAGCGACAGCGGCCAGCGTAACATGTGGATGTGAATGAATGGCTTGGGCATGCACTTTGCCGATGCGTCCCGCGCCGATGAGTGCGAGTTTCATAAGCTCTCCTGTCTTGTTGTTAGTCTTGCCATATTTGAGTGGTCATGGCTTACGTTTTGCGCTTGAGCCCCGTGTCTGAGCTTTTCCTGATGCTTTGTCGCGAGCCTTGTCTTGCCGCACCCCCAGACCAATTGCCAGTGCTTGGGTCAGGCAGAGTGAAGCTGTTAAACCGCGAAAACTTTTTACCTCGGCCTCATTCACGATAAAGACCACATCGGCGAAGTGGGTGAGGGGACTCAGTAGTGAGTCGGTGATGACAACAATGGGAATACCACGCTGTTGGGCGTCTACACAGGCTTGTTGGCTCTCCTCTGCATAGGGAGAAAAGCTGATGGTCAATAGAGCGTCTTGTTGACCCATGGCGCGCAACTGCTCGCCGTACATGCCGCCAAGACCACTGACCAGTAACGCTGGCTTATCGACGTGAGCCAGGGCGTAGGTCATGTAGCTGGCGACCACAAAGCTGCGTCGTGCGCCCATGACGTGAATGGCATGGGCTTGCTCAAAAATATCCAGTGCCTTCTCCAGGCTTTCTGGGTCAATACGACTGGGAAGCTGTTCCAAAACAGTACGGTTGGCATCCGCAAATTCCCATAGCAGTTGGGTGCTATCTGGCGTCTCACCGGTGGCACTGCGCACTGCCCGAATGCGCTCTGTGTAGTTTGGTAGCTCGTCAACCAGGCGACTGCGAAATAGCTGCTGCATCTCGGAAAAGCCTTTAAAACCAAGGCTATTAGCTAGGCGAATCAGGGTGGACGGGGTGACATCCGCCTGCTCGGCAATTTTAGCGACGGTGGCCAGGGCTACTTCTTGCGGATGGTCGAGCATGAAGCGTGCTGTTTGCTGAAGCCGTTTGCTCAATGTGGCGTATTCAGCAGTGATCAGCGTCTCTAGCTCGCGGTAGCTTTGTGGCGGCTGCGGCATACGAATTCCTTGGCATCAATAGGTGCACCACTCGTCCTGGAGGCCACCAGGCTTATGAAGCAATGAGCATGGGGGCGAAGAAAAGTGGTGAATTGCTATGCAGTCTAGTTGTTTGGAATAAATATTCCATTTATACCAAAGTATAGAATAAATAATTTGATATTTTTTGTTTTTAGAATCTATATTTCATAGCGCCAGCAGCACCTCCATGCTGCATTACCAATAAATAATGATAAAACGAAGAGGAATTTACCTATGGCACGTCTTACCCGCTGGCTTCTCGCCCCTATCGCTGCCACGACGCTAGTGACAGGTCCCGCACAAGCACAAGAACCGGCAAAAGAAAGCCGCTTTGTCATGGTGACCCATGGTGTTCCCTCGGATCCTTTCTGGTCGGTTGTCAAAAACGGTGCTGAAGCCGCCGCCGAGTTAGTGGGCGCACGCCTGGAGTACCGGGCTCCTTCAACGTTTGATATGGCGATGATGCAACAGCTTGTGCAGGCTGCAGTAGCATCCAACCCGGATGGACTGATTCTTTCTTTCACTGATGAAAATGCGCTGGGCAGTGTTGTGCAAAGCGCGGTTGATAATGGCATCCCAGTGATCACCATTAATTCTGGTGGCGATGTAGCACGCGATTATGGTGCTCGATTGCATGTGGGGCAGAGCGAGTACGAAGCGGGTAGGCAGGCCGCCGAACGGATGCAGGAAATGGGTGTTGAGAAAGGCGTCTGCGTTAACCATGAGCAAGGCAATCAGGGGCTTGACCAACGATGTGATGGTTTTGTTGATGGCTTTAATGGCAACGCAGAGCAATTGGCGACCACCTATGATCCCACTGCTATCCGCAATGCCATTGTGGCGTATTTGAATCAGAACAGTGACGTACGCGGTATTTTAACGCTGGGTGCGTTGACGGCAGATCCCTTGATTCGCGCCATGCGTGAGCAAGGCGCCTCCGACATGTTCACTCTAGGAACGTTTGATCTGTCTCCGGGTATCCTGGAAGCCCTCGCCGCGGGTGAGCTGGATTTTGCGATCGACCAACAGCAATACATGCAGGGTTACCTGCCAGTGATGTTCCTGGATCAGTTCGTCAAGAACGGCCTGTTACCCGCAGGAGACGTTGCGACGGGCCCGGGGTTTGTCACTCCAGAAAACGCCGAGCAAGTCATTGAACTGAGCAGTCAGGGCATTCGCTGAAAGCTGACGAAACTGAAAAGGCTGGGTAGTTCCAAGCCCTGCCAGGCCCCAGGAGTCGATCGCCATGAATACCAATGAAGTGCAACAGTCGACTGCACCAGCAGTGGTTGTACAAGATGAGCGCATCCAGAAAGTGTCTTTTTGGAAAAAAGCATTAACTCGCCCCGAGCTGGGGGCGCTAGCCGGTGCCGTGTTGGTGCTCTCTTTCTTTATCGTCGCTTCCAGCGGCACGGGTATGTTTACCCCGCAAGGCATCATCAACTTTCTCGAAGTCGCTGCCCAGCTTGGCATTATCGCCACGGCGGCCGCACTGCTTATGATTGGTGGTGAGTTCGACTTGTCGATTGGCTCGATGATCGGCCTGGCGGGCATTCTTATTGCCATTCCGGCCGTCGAGTATGGTTGGCCACTTTGGGCCGCTATCTTACTGGCCTTTTCATGCGCAGCTCTTGTGGGCTGGATTAACGGTAATCTGGTGAACCGTACTGGACTCCCCTCTTTCATCGTGACATTGGGCTTTCTATTCATCTTGCGTGGCTTGGCGATTGGTATCAGCCGCTTGCTAACCGGGCGTACGCAGGTCGGGGGTGTTCAAGCACATATCCCCGGTGACTGGTTTGCGGCGCTGTTTTCGGGCGAGGTAGCGACAGGCTTGTTCAGTTGGATGGCAGCCAATGGCTGGATGGCGACCAACTTTGCGGGTAATCCTGTCGTTTCAGGCATTCCGGTCTCTATCGTCTGGTGGTTGGGGTTAACAGCCTTGGCGACGTGGGTACTGCTCTGCACGCCTTACGGTAACTGGATATTTGCCAGCGGTGGTGATGCTAACGCTGCGCGTAACTCGGGTGTGCCAGTGCATCGCGTCAAAATCTCGCTATTCATGTTCACAGCCTTCTCCGCCACCATTTTTGCCTGTATTCAAGTCATGGATACCGGATCGGCAGACACCATTCGCGGCATGCTGAAAGAGCTCGAAGCGATTATTGCGGTGGTGATTGGCGGCGCCTTGCTGACCGGAGGCTATGGGTCTGCCATTGGTGCAGCGCTTGGGGCGCTCATCTTCGGCATGGTGCAAATGGGTATCTTCTATACGGGTGTGAACACCGACTGGTTCCAGGTTTTCTTGGGCGTGATGTTGCTGGTGGCGGTGCTATTCAACAATTACATGCGCAAAAAGGCGATGGAGGCCAAATAACATGACCACTCGTACGCCAATGATTGAAATGCGCAGTGTCAGCAAGCACTTCGGCAGCGTGATTGCCTTGAGTGATATCTCGATGCAGGTCTATTCCGGCGAAGTGATGTGTCTGCTGGGTGACAACGGCGCAGGTAAGTCAACGCTGATCAAAACCCTTTCTGGGGTGCACCAGCCCACCCATGGTGAAATGCTTCTGGATGGCAAGCCCGCCCGTTTCAAGTCCCCGGCTTATGCCCTGGATGCTGGTATCGCGACGGTGTTTCAGGATCTGGCCATGGTGCCGTTGATGTCGATCACCCGTAACTTTTTTATGGGCCGCGAGCCGACGGTGGGCTGGGGGCCTTTAAAGCGGATTGACTGGAAATATGCCGATCGAGTTGCCAAACAGGAGATGGCGAAAATCGGCATTGACGTGCGTGACCCAAGTCAGCCGGTGGGCACGCTTTCTGGTGGTGAGCGCCAGTGCGTGGCCATTGCCCGTGCCGTCTACTTTGGTGCCAAGGTGCTGATTCTGGATGAGCCAACCTCCGCGCTTGGGGTCAAGCAGGCCTCCGTAGTACTGCGTTACATCGCCAAAGCCCGCGCTGATGGCCTTGCGGTTATCTTCATCACTCACAATGTCCACCACGCTTACCCCGTGGCGGATGCCTTCACCCTATTGTCACGCGGCGGCAGTTTGGGTTCCTTCCGCAAAGAAGAGGTCACCCGCGAAGAAGTGCTCAACATGATGGCGGGTGGTGCTGAGCTTGAAAGCCTGGATGCGGAGCTTGCGGAATTCCAGCGGGACGATAAAGCCAAAAAGGCCAGCTTAGCCGAACAAGACACCCAGCCTGCGGATGAAACAAGCAGCGCTGAACCCTCTTCACCGCGAACGGCGAGCGGCTATTAAGGAGCCATGATGAATCAACCTACCCCATCATCCCCGTTCACGCTGGCCGTTTGCGCTGAAATGGTGTTTCGCGATTTACCCGTGTTGGAACGAATTAAGCGTATTTCTGATTTGGGTTTTCAAGTCGAAATCTGGGACTGGACTAAGCACGACATTGACGCACTGGCCAATAGCGGGGCGACATTTTCATCCATGACCGGCTATGTCACCGGCTCCCTGGCGGATGCAGCCGGGGCAGATGAACTGCTGCGCACCGCCGCTGAGTCGATTGAGGTAGCCAAGCGCCTTGGCATTCCGCGACTAAACCTGCATGGCACGGGGTTGGATGACGAAGGTCTTCCCGTGAAACCCTGCCAACAGATGACCGGTGCTATGTGGCTTAAAGCCCGCGACACCCTCAATCGGTTGGCGGATCTTGGCGAGCAGCACGGCGTCACCTTTGTGCTTGAAAACCTTAATACCCAAGTTGACCACCCCGGCGTGCCATTTGCGCGCTTGGAAGATGTTCTAGCGCTGGTGGAAAGTCTTGATCGGCCCAGCTTGCGTATTATGTTGGACGTTTATCACGCCCAAATTGGTGAAGGTAATTTAATCGAATTGATTCGCCGCTGTGGGCCTTACATTGGTGAGGTGCAGGTAGCTGATGTGCCGGGGCGCTGCGAACCGGGAACTGGCGAGATTAACTATCCGGCCATTGCCAAAGCCCTGAACGACATAGGTTATCGCGGCACCGTAGGACTGGAAGGTTGGGCCTCTGGCGACGACGACCTCGCGCTCGATCGATTCCGTGCTGCTTTCTCACTTTAAGCAGCGGTTGATCAGCCTTATCGCTTGCCACCCAAGACGCTTGTATGCCCAGTGCCATCTTGTGACTAGTACCACGAATTTGTGACGTGGGGAGATATTTATGCTGAATAACAATAGTCAACACCGACCGCTTGACCTGATTTGTCTGGGGCGCGTGGCGGTTGACCTCTACGCTGAGCAAATTGGCAGCCGCTTAGAAGATGTCGCCAGTTTTGCTAAATACCTCGGTGGAAGCTCAGGCAATGTGGCTTACGGCACCGCGCGCCTGGGGTTGAAGTCGGCCATGCTTTCGCGGGTCGGCAATGAGCAGATGGGCAACTTCGTTCGCGAAGAGCTGGAACGTGCGGGGGTAGATACCACTGCGCTACAGACTGATCCAGAGCGCCATACCGGACTGGTATTACTGGCGTTAAAAGACCGTGAGAGCTTTCCGCTGCTGTTCTACCGCCGCGACTGCGCCGATATGGCGATCGATGCTGATGCCATCGACCCTGCGTTTATTGCCCGGGCCAAGGCGCTGGCCATTACCGGCACGCATCTTTCCACCGATACCGCTCGTCGAGCTTGTCGCAAGGCGCTGGACGCCGCTGCCCATTATGGCGTGAAACGGGTGCTGGATATCGACTATCGGCCCGTGCTGTGGGGGCTGACCAATCCCGGTGATGGTGAAACCCGCTTTATTGCCGATGATAAAGTGACTATTGGCTTGCAGCGCTGGCTACCTGATTTCGACCTGATTGTAGGCACCGAAGAGGAGTTTCACATTGCTGGCGGCAGCACGGACACCTTGGCGGCCCTGCGTGCGGTGCGCGACGTTAGCGAAGCCATCTTAGTATGTAAGCTCGGGCCCATGGGCTGCGTGGTGTTTGAAGGTGCCATTCCTGAGCGTATCGAAGACGGTATTGTAGTCAAGGGCGTGCAGGTCGAGGTACTCAATGTATTGGGCGCTGGTGATGCCTTTATGAGCGGGTTATTGAGAGGTTGGTTGCGCGGTGAGCCTTGGCAAACAAGCGCCAGTTACGCCAACGCTTGCGGTGCCCTGGTGGTTTCCCGCCATGGTTGCGCTCCTGCGATGCCTACCGAAGACGAGTTATTTGATTACCTTGCTCGACGTGATGACGTTCCACGGCCAGATATCGATCAACGCCTGAATCATGTGCATCGGGTCACTACCCGCGTACCTGATCAGTGGCCCGAAGTATTGGGGCTGGCATTTGACCACCGTCGCCAGCTCACCGATATGGCCCGTGAAGAGCACGCCGACAGCGCACGCTTGTCTGAACTTAAAAAACTCCTGGTCACCGCTGCAGAAGAGGGGGCCAAGCTGGGAGGCGTTACCACCCCCGCGATTCTGGTAGACGATGTGTTGGGTCAAGACGCACTCAATCAAGCCAGTGGAAAAGGCTGGTGGATTGGGCGCCCAGTGGAGCTTCCGGGCTCACGCCCGCTGCGCTTTCAGCATGGCGATGATTTGGGCTCTTGCCTGCGCAATTGGCCTAAAGAACAGATCATTAAATGCCTGGTGTTTTACCACCCCGATGATGAAATATCGCTGCGCCTGGAGCAGGAAGAACGGCTACGCCAGCTCTATCAGGCGGCCTGTGCGTATGGGTTGGAGTTGCTGATTGAGGTCATCCCCCCCGCCCATATGCCCAATGATGATAAGACGTTACCACGAAGCCTGCAGCGGCTTTACAACCTGAACATTCGTCCTGACTGGTGGAAGTTGCCTGCCATGTCAGATGTCGCCTGGCAGGCAGTGAGCGAGACCATCGAGCGTGAGGATGCCTATTGTCGGGGCGTCGTATTGCTCGGGCTCGATGCACCCATGAGCGATATGAAACGCGGCTTTGAAGCAGCTGCGAGTCATGCCTGCTGCAAAGGATTTACCGTTGGCCGCACGCTCTTTGCCAGTGCCAGTCGCGATTGGCTGGCGGAGCGTATCGACGATGCTGCTTTAATCGCGCGGGTGGCCAACAACTATGCCGAGTTAATACAGGCGTGGCGCCAGTTAAGGCAGACTCAGCCGCTATCTCTGGCCCACACGGAGGAGGCGTCATGAGCACCATTCGACTCACCATGGCCCAGGCGTTGGTCAAGTACCTGGCTGCGCAGCATATAGAGGTGGATGGCCAGGAAGTGGCACTGTTTGAAGGCGTATTCGCGATTTTTGGGCATGGCAATGTGGCGGGGTTAGGCGAAGCGCTTTACCACGTGCAAGACACCTTGCCGACCTTCCGTGCCCATAACGAGCAGACCATGGCTCACGCGGCGATTGCCTTTGCCAAGGCCAATGGCCGCCAGCGCTTAATGGCGGCGACCAGCTCGATTGGTCCTGGGGCGACCAATATGGTTACCGCCGCGGCGCTCGCCCATGCCAATCGACTGCCAATTCTTCTGCTGCCGGGGGATACCTTTGCCACCCGCGAACCTGATCCGGTACTCCAGCAGGTGGAGCATTTCGGCGACCCTACCATTAGCGTCAACGATTGTTTTCGCCCGGTATCGCGCTACTTCGACCGCATCAATCGCCCCGAGCAACTGCTGACCAGTTTGCCCCAGGCGATGGCCACGCTGCTGGATCCCGAGCACTGCGGCCCCGCGACGCTGGCATTGCCCCAGGATGTGCAAACCTTTGCCTACGATTATCCAGAAGCCTTTTTTGCCCCCAGGGTGCATCGTATTCGACGCCCTTCGCCGGATGCTTATGAGCTACGTCAGGCCGTGGCTGCACTCAAGCAAGCCAAACGCCCGTTGATCATTGCCGGTGGCGGCGTGCATTACGCTGCTGCCTGCGATGCCCTGGCCGAGTTTGCCAAAGCACGGGGCATCCCGGTGGCTGAAACCCAGGCGGGCAAAGGGGCGCTGGCGGATAGCCACTCCTGCGCGGTGGGGGCCATAGGCGTGACCGGCAGCTCAGCCGCTAACCAATTGGCAGAGCAGGCGGATGTCATTTTGGCGGTGGGTACGAGGTTGCAGGACTTCACTACCGGTTCCAGGGCGCTATTTGAAAGCAGCGATAAAACATTGATAGCCCTCAACGTTGGCCGCTTCGACAGCGTCAAGCATCAAGCGCTGCCACTCACCTGCGATGCCTTGGTCGGGCTGGGTCAACTCGACGCGGCGCTGGGTGAATGGCGCGGCGGCGATGAATGGCGCGATCAGACCGGCACGCTCAAGCGCGAGTGGGCCGAAATCGTGCGCAACGTGACCGCCGACCAAGGACTGGCGCTGCCCACCGATGCCCAGGTGATCGGCGCCGTCAATCGCCAGGCAGGCAACGATACCACCGTAGTTTGCGCCGCCGGTGGCTTGCCCGGCGAGCTGCATAAGCTATGGCAATGCTCCGGCCCCGGCAGCTATCACGTGGAGTACGGCTTCTCCTGCATGGGCTATGAAATTGCGGGCGGACTGGGCGTCAAGATGGCTAAGCCCGAGCGGGAAGTGGTGGTGATGGTCGGCGACGGCAGCTACCTGATGCACAACTCAGAGCTGGCAACCTCGGTGATGCTGGGCCACAAGCTGATTGTGGTGGTGTTGGATAACCGTGGCTACGGCTGTATCAACCGCTTACAGCAGGCTACCGGCGGGGCGGGTTTCAACAACCTGCTGCAGGATTGCCTCACTGTCGAGGCCGGCGCTCCCAGAACCGATTTTGCCGCCCATGCCAAAGCGTTGGGCTGTGAGTCTGAATCGGTAAGCGGCATTGCGAAGCTGGAGCAGGCGTTGGTGCGCGCTCGCAGCGCCACCTCGACTTATGTGATTGCGCTGGACACCGACCCGTTACCCAGCACCCAGGAGGGCGGCGCCTGGTGGGAAGTGGCCGTGCCCGAGGTTTCCGAGCGAGAAGCGGTCAATAAAGCCTATCAAGGGTACCGCGAAGCCAAGCAGCGCCAGGCCCGTTAGCTCTCGCCCTCAACAAAAACATAATCACAAGGAATACGCTATGCCCACGGTTACTTTAGGCATCAACCCGCTCACCTGGACCAACGACGACTTACCCAGCTTGGGGGGCGCAACACCGCTGGAAACCTGCTTGCAAGAGGGCCGCGAAGCAGGCTTTAGCGGCTTTGAATTAGGTAACAAGTTTCCCCGCACGCCCGATGCCTTGAGTCAGGCGCTTAGCGCCCACGACCTGGCGCTTGTGTCGGGCTGGTACTCCGCACGTCTGCTGGAGCGCACGCCTGAAGAAGAGATTGACGCTATTCAAGACCATATGAACCTGCTCAAACAGTGCGGCGCCAAGGTGATGGTGCTGTGTGAAGTCACCCACTGTATACACGGCGATCAGCAGCGTCCGCTCTCCCAACGTCCGCATTTGGCCGAGGACGAATGGCAGCGACTGCTGAGTGGTTTAGAGGTGGTGGGCGACTACCTGAAATCCCAGGGCATTCAGTTGGTGTATCACCACCACCTAGGCACGGTGATCGAAAGCCAGACCGACGTTGAGCGCTTAATGGACAACACTGGCGAAGGCGTGGGGCTGCTGCTCGATTTTGGTCATTTGCGCGGTGCCGGTGGTGACCCGCTCGCCATCGCCAAACGCTACAGCCAGCGCATTCACCATGTGCATTGCAAAGACCTGCGTTTCCCGGTTCTGGACGCAGTGCGCAATCGCGACAAAAGCTTTTTAAATGGCGTGTTAGACGGCCTGTTTACAGTGCCGAGGGATGGCAATGTGGACTTCCTACCCACTTTGACCCACCTATGCGAACAGGGTTACCAGGGGTGGTTAGTGGTCGAGGCCGAACAAGACCCGGAAGTTGCCCATCCGCTGACTTACGCCCGCCTGGGGTATCGCAACCTGTGCCAACTGGCCGAGCAGGCAGGCTTCGACGTTGTTAACGCCACCCATTAATTAGGAGCCTTTATGCAAACGTTACCCCACTATCTAAATGGTCAGCTCTTTGCCGGACAGAGCCAGCGTACTTCGCCGGTCTATAATCCGGCCACCGGTGAACAGAGTGCCTTGGTGGCGCTGGCATCTGCCGATGAAACCCGCGAAGCCGTACGCATCGCCGACGAGGCGTTCGTTGCTTGGTCAAAAACCTCGCCGCTAAAGCGCGCACGTATTTTGTTCAAGTTCAAAGCGCTGGTCGAGGAGCACACCGATGAGCTGGCCCGGCTGATTTCCAGCGAGCACGGCAAGGTGTTTTCCGATGCCAAGGGTGAAGTGACCCGTGGCCTGGAAGTGGTCGAATTTGCTTGTGGCATCCCCCACCTGCAAAAAGGCGAGCACTCCATGAACGTCGGCACCGGCGTGGATAGCTACTCGATGATGCAGCCGTTGGGCGTGTGTACAGGTATCTCGCCGTTCAACTTTCCCGCCATGGTGCCCATGTGGATGTTCCCCATTGCGCTGGCTTGCGGCAACACCTTCGTCATGAAACCTTCGGAAAAAGATCCCTCTACGCCGCTGCGCTTGGCCGAGCTGTTGAAAGACGCGGGCCTGCCGGATGGCGTCTTCAATATCGTCAATGGCGATAAAGAAGCAGTGAACGTGCTGCTCACCGACGAGCGTGTTCAGGCGGTCAGCTTTGTGGGCTCCACGCCCATTGCCGAGTATATCTATGCTACCGCATCAGCCCATGGCAAACGCGTTCAGGCCCTGGGCGGGGCTAAAAATCACATGGTGATTATGCCAGACGCGGATCTCGATCAAGCCGTGGGTGCCCTGATGGGCGCGGCCTATGGCTCGGCAGGCGAGCGCTGCATGGCGATTTCGGTGGCGGTACCAGTGGGCGAAGAGACCGCCAACCGCCTGCGCGAAAAGCTGGTGGCCGAACTGGATAAGCTGACGGTTGGCCCGGGGCTTGTCGATGGTCCAGATAACGATATGGGGCCGCTGATCACCCGCGAGCACCGCGACAAAGTGGCGAGTTATATCCAAACCGGCGTGGATGAAGGCGCAGAGCTGGTGGTGGACGGCCGCCAGACAACCATAGAGGGTGCGGGCGATGGCTACTTCATTGGCGGCACTCTGTTCGATCATGTAACGCCCAAAATGCGTATTCACTCGGAGGAGATCTTTGGCCCGGTGCTGGCGATTGCCCGCGTGGCCAGCTTCGACGACGCGGTCAGCATGATCAACGCCCACGAGTACGGCAATGGCACGGCGATCTTTACCCGCGATGGTGATGCAGCGCGCCAATACTGCGAACAGATTCAGGTCGGTATGGTCGGCGTTAACGTACCGATCCCGGTACCCATGGCGTTCCATAGCTTCGGCGGCTGGAAGCGCTCGCTGTTTGGCCCGCTGCATATGCACGGCCCGGACGGTGTGCGTTTCTACACCCGTATGAAGACCATCACCCAGCGCTGGCCCAGCGGCATTCGTGAAGAGACCAACCACTTCACCATGCCGACCATGTAAGCAGGCTACGGGGCACGACACTATTCAACGCCGGGCTCAGCCCGGCGTGATTTTTTTAAAACAGGGATAATCACAATGAAAACCCTCAAAGTTGGCCTAATTGGCACCGGTTTTATGGGCAAAGCCCACGCCATCGCCTTTAATGCGGCGCCCAGCGTTTTTGAACTACCCGCCAAGCCCGTTTGTGAACTGTTGGCGGATGTCGACCTCGCCACTGCAGAGAGCCGCGCACGCGCCTGGGGATTTGCCCGCGCCACCGACGATTGGCGCGCTTTGGTAGAAGATAGTGAGGTTGACGTGGTGGATATCTGCGCGCCCAATTTCCTGCATAAAGAGATGGCGCTGGCCGCGATTGCTGCTGGTAAGCATGTTTACGCCGAAAAACCGCTGGCGCTGAGCACGGCCGATGCTGACGAGATGGTCGCTGCCGCTGAAAAGGCGGGTGTCAAAACCCTGGTGGGCTTTAACTATATTCGCAATTCCGCCACCCAACTGGCTCGCCAGATGGTCGCCAGCGGTGAAATCGGTGAGCTGATTCACTTTCGTGGACGGCACAACGAGGATTACCTGCTTGATCCGGAAAAGCCCCATGACTGGCATACACAGCGTGCGATGGCAGGTGCCGGGGCGTTGGGCGATCTAGGGTCGCATATTCTCAATATGGCTGAATTTTTAACAGGGCAGCGTATTACCGAAGTATGTGGCCAACTACAGACCGTCATCGCAATGCGGCCAAAGGCCGACGGTAGTGGCTTGGCTGCCGTGGAAAATGATGATCAGGCCCAAGCAATGTTGCGTTTTAATCGAGGACTGATCGGCAACATTGAGACGTCACGGGTGGCTGCAGGGCGTAAAATGGGGTTGGCTTATACGCTAACGGGCACCAAGGGCGCTATCGTGTTTGATCAAGAGCGCATGAGTGAGTTACAGCTGTATCGTCATAGTGGGCTCCCGGGGCGACGCGGTTTTACAACATTGCTTGCAGGTCCCGAGCATCCTGATTATGCGGCGTTCAGCCCAGCGCCGGGTCATGGCTTGGGCTATAACGATCAGAAAATCATTGAGGTGCGTGACCTGGTAGAAGGCATTATCAATCATCGCCCGTTGTATCCTGATTTTCGCGCAGCCGCCCGAGTGAATCGGCTGATCGATGCCATTGAAGCTTCCGATCAACAGGGCCAATGGATTTCAGTATAGAAACTGATTGATAAGACATAATAAAGTCTTCAAGCGACTGCCTCTTGGACAAATGCGCTGGCGATGAAGTCTAGCCTCATCGCCAATGATCAACATTGCATGATCACAAAATGATCAGCGTCGCGAGCCCCAGAAACGAGAGGAATCCCACTACATCCGTCACGGTGGTCAGGATGACCGCGCCAGACAGCGCCGGGTCGATCTGCAGGCGCTTCAGCACCAGCGGGATCAGTACGCCCGAGAGGTTGGCGAGGCTCATGTTGATGAAGATGGCGAGGGTAATGCCCAGCGTGATCAGGGTCTCGGCTTATCAACACCTCCCATTACTCTTTAACGCCATCGCATTACACAACCACACAAATTTCATTTTCAATATTACATATAAGATAAAACTTACATTGAAGTAGCGTATTTCCTACAAGCTTTATCGTCTTTCTCTTACATACATTACATTCCCATTGGATGAAGATCAGATAGAAACAACAACTCTCCAACAATAACAACCTTACTTGCGATCTCCGTGACAGCAAATGCGCTGACTTTTTTCAGCACTGATACCAGCACGCACGAGCTCACATCATCCGATGTACAAGCCGCAGTGAGGAAACATCATGAAAGCCGATAAAAGGTAAGCGTTCATTCTGCGACGTTCTTGCACGCCCCATATAGATCTGATCGCAGCGGCTGATTGGCGAACAGGTCCTTCCACAGCCGGGGCGTCAGCTCCTCCACTCGGCTGGCAGGGTGCTCACTGATACGCAGTAATACGTCGGTCAGATAAGTGTAAGTATTGATGCCGTGCAGCTTACAGGTGCTGATCAAGCTTTGGATAATACCCACGTGTTCAGCGCCGATCTCGGTCCAGCAGAACATCCAGTTTTTGCGTCCCATCGGGATCGGGCGAAGTGCTCTTTCCAGGTGATTGGTATCGAGTGGTACCGCCGGATCTTCAAGGAACACCCGCAGCGCCTGTTCACGATTCAAGAGGTAATTCAGTGCTTGGGTGAACGGTTGCTTCGGTAGCAGGGTGGTGCGTAGCAGCTGCTCATGACACCACTGATAAAGCTCGTCGACTATCGGCTTGCTGTGATTCAGTCGGTGCTCGCGCAGCGTATCGTCTTTAAGGTTTTTTTCCGCCGCTTCAGTTTCAAGCCGGTAGAGCTGTCGGATCAGGCCGATCGCTTGTGCAGCGGCTTGCGGCTCATCGTTCTCGGCTTCGATAAATTGGCGCCGGGTATGCGCCCAACACTGGGCGTGAGTCACGCCCTGGCACTGCTCGGCGTAGCGTGCATAAGCAGCATAGCCGTCACTGAGCAACGTGCCCTCAAACTCGCGTTTTAATGTGTTTCCGATATGCAAGCGCCCTCGGCTGGCCGAGTAGGTGAACACCACCTCGTGCTGGTCTCCGTACAGGGGCCAGAACCAAGCCTGTTTCATCTTACCTTTCCGGGATTTGCCCGCTTTGATCGGCGTCTCATCCATCGCCAGCACCTTGCTGCGCAGCACATTATCAAGCTGTGCCTGGACGATGGGCCGAAGCAGTTCAATGGCGCGTTTAGTGAGGTTGGTCAGGGTGGCGCGACTGAGCGTAATACCGGCGCTCTGGATGCGCTGATGTTGACGGTACAGCGGCAGGTGGTACTGGAACTTATCCACCAGCAGCCCCGCCAGAAGGCTGACATCGGCGATGCTGCGCTCGAGCACATTATCCGGCGCCGGGCAGGCTTCGGGCTTTTGCTGGTTTTTGTGCTTGAGTACTGGGCGGTTGTATTGCAGTACCACGTAGCTGGCCGGACGCTGGGCCAGACGATACACGGTTTTGGTGGCGATCACTTCGTATTGATCCGCCTCGGAGCCGGACAACTCAGGGGGCTGGATGTCGATAATTTCTACTGGGACGTCATCATTGAAGCGCAGCCCGCTATCATTTACGCAGTCGTCAGGGCGTTGTTTCTTGGCGGTGCCGCGCTGATAGATAACGGTTTGCTTTTCACCTTCGGGCTGTACGGGCTCGGCGCTATCGCCCAGATCCAGGCCGCCCTGGTAAGGGTTCTCGACGGGACGTTTTTCCGACTTCTGACCGAACAGCTGTTTCTCGAACCAGCGCACGCGGTTGCGCAAAGACGCGTTTTCCGCTTCGAGACTTTGGCATTTATCAGCCAGAGTTTGAGTCGATGGTGTGGCGCTTTTCATGCCGGGGATTATACCAGCCAAGGCCTCAAGCCGCATGCCGATAACGCTTGAACCGCCGCAGTTTTTGCACTTCGATGCCTTCAAGCAACAACTGCAAGTCAGTCCAACTAAGACTGCGCTGTCCCGTGGGTGAAGCTCGCACCTGGAACTGTCCCTGCTCGAGACGTTTGCTCCACACGCAGTACCCAGAAGACTCGAAGTAGAGAACTTTCATCATCGTCTTGCGCCGATTGACGAACACGAAGTAATGGCCACTTAACGGGTCTTGTTCCAATTGGTTTTTCACCAAAGCGCTCAAGCCATTATAAGATTTGCGCATGTCCGTGGGTTCGGTGCGCAACCAGATGCGAGCTTGTTGGCTAGGGACGAACATCAGCTTTGGCTCAGCGTCAGCTCGACTCCGCCGCCGAGGCTTAAGACAATGTGCCAACCGCCAGACTCAGATGCTCCAAGTGACGCCAGATCGATAAACGATGCTTGCGGGGAAGAAGCTTCACCCGGCGCTATTTTCTCATCCGCTTGGCTGAGCCGCTTTCGCCACTGGCAGAAGCTGGCGTAGCCCAGTGCTCGCTCTTCGCAAAATTGTTTGGCGGACTGGCCGCTGGCTTGCCACTGATCAATCAGTGATTGCCATTGTTCAGCGCTGCGACGCGGGGTGTAGGTTTTGGTCATGGTTAAGCCTCCTCAAAGAATGAGAGGCTATGCTATCGTGCGATATTCGGGCTGGATAGAACGCTGTAGAATGAACGCTTACGATAAAAGCGTCATACCGATAGGCAAGTACCGCATTCACGTAAGCAATGAACGTTTGGTGAAGCAATGCAACGCCGTTTTGCGGCATGATCAACGAGCGGCCCCATTTCCTGACAGAGAAGAGGGCCACTCATGCTTGTTCACCGTCAGCGCGTGGCTGCACTCAAGTCGCTGTCGCCTTCGTAGGTCAGATTGGTTTCCCAGCTATCACTGCTGACGGCAATGGCGGCGTGAATGCCTGCGCTATCACCTGCCTTGAAGGCCTTGTAAATCGCTTTGTGGTCTTTCAAGGCAGTTTCAGGAAGAGAGCGCATGGATGTTTCCAATGCTGCTTCGATCAGTTGCAGCAGCGTTTCTCCCACTCGAATCGTCAAGGGATTATGGGTGCTGTGCAAGATGGCGCGATGGAAGGCAACGTCGTGTCGTGACGTTTGCTCGCCTGTCCGGATGGCTTCTTCCATGGCGTCGATACTGGCCTGAATGCGCTGATGATCCTCTGGCGTGGCGCGTTCCATGGCTTGCAGGGTATACGCAGGTTCAAACATCAGGCGAAACTCCAGCACATCCCGGGTCATACCGCGTGCCAGGATCATGCCAAACGCCATGGGGTCCACCAAGGGGGCACCTGGCTCTCGTCGAATCACGGTACCTTGACCTCGCTTGACTTCGACAATGCCGATGGCCTGCAGCATCTTGATCGCTTCGCGAACGCTCGATTTTCCAATACCCAGGCTTTGAGTGAGCTCCGTTTCTGAAGGGAGGTAATCTCCCGGTTTGAGGTCGCCACGTATCAAAGCGCTTTTGATGCGCTCGAGCAGCTGCAGTGCGACGGAGCTGCGATCCATCGAATCACCGAAGGACATCGGATTCGCAGGGTGGGTTTCAGGCTGGCGTTTCAAACTCATTTGGGCCTCGCGTGGCTCATCGGTATTCGTTGCATTCTATCAATGACTCAAGCCTAGCGGCTTGGAACACTTTATTTCATATGTTTAAAAGAAATATGAATATATTATTTTGATCTTTTTGGCGATCTTGCTTATTCTTTCCTGCAAGGTCTAGCATGATATCAGACATCTGATGTCTGGTGTTTTGGATGGCCAGGCACTTCGAGGCGAGAATTTGCATGACGAAAAAGCATATCGTGGTAATGACCACTGGCGGCACGATAGCCAGCAAGCCCAGCGAGTCGGGCCGCAGCCAGTCAGGTGCATTGAGTGGCGAGAAGTTGCTTGAGCAAGTGACGCTGCCCCAAGGGGTCGATGTCACCCTGGAGGTGATCTCGCTGCTGCAAAAACCGAGCAATGCCATCACGTTGATGGACGTGGCCGAACTCTACCGTCACGGAAGAGAGGTGCTGGAAAGAGACGATGTCGATGGCCTGGTGATCACGCACGGGACCGATACGCTAGAAGAGACGGCTTATTTTCTCTCGCTCACACTGCCCAAGAACAAACCTTGTGTGATGACGGGCTCCCAACGCGCGCCGCATCAGCTAGGGACGGATGCCTTCAAGAACATTTGTGACGCCATCGTGTCGGCAACCCATGCGCCCCTCAGCCAGTGGGGCTGTGTCGTGGTGTTCAACGAATCACTCTTTTCCGCGCGCTATGCGCGCAAGGTCAATAGCTTTCAGCTCAATGGCTTTGAGTCGCCTGGAGCAGGCCCGATAGGTTATATCGATGGGCCACGAGTGAAGCTTTATGGCGCAGCTCTGGAAGAGACATTGCCGGTGACGGGATGGGACTGTCCGTTGCCCAGAGTGGATCTGCTGCCGGCCTACCTGGACGCTTCCCCTGCGTTACTACAAGCCTGTGTAGCAAGCGGCGCCAAGGCCATCGTGATCGATGGGCTTGGCAGAGGGCATGTACCTCCGAGCTGGATGGTGCCCATCAAAGAGCTGGTCAGCGCAGGAGTGCCCGTCGCGATCGTGAGCGGCTGTGCGCAAGGCCCGGTAAACACCAGCTATGAATTCAGCGGCAGCCTGGCTGACTTGGCATCGGCAGGGGTGCTGACGCTCAACGATATCAGCGCACGCAAGGCGCGACTGGCTCTCGCCTTGCTGCTGAGTAATTCCCCTCGGGACGCACTGAGGGGTGCGATGGAACGCATCATGTCCTGAGCACACCGCTTATCGTGCTCAGGTCTCAGAAGATAAAAACATAAATCACCATGACTCAAACAAGGTGCTGGACATGAAACGAATGCTGACAAAAGCCACTCTCTCTGCTGCCATCGCCGTTGCCTCTATGGGGGCGGCCCAACTCCATGCTGCAGATTACACGTTCAGCTTTGCCCACGTGCTGATCGAAGACACGCCCAACGGGCAAGCCGCGCTGCGTTTCAAGGAAGAGGTAGAAGAGAAATCTGACGGTCGGATTCAAATCAACGTGTTACCTGCGGCTCAAGTGGGTGGCGATGTTGAAATCATCGAGCAGGTACAAATGGGGCTGGTCGATATCGGTATTCCCCCGACCGCGACGCTGGGCAATTTCGAGCCGCGTATGCAGATTCTCGATTTGCCGTTTCTGATTGCCGATTACGACACGATGGTCGAGGTACTGGACGGTGAAGTCGGTCGCGAAATCCTCGATACCCTGAATGGCCATAACATGGTCGGTATCAACTTCTGGGGCGCTGGCTTCCGCCATATTTCGAATAATGACCGCCCGATCGAAACGCCTGAGGATATGGCCAACATCCGCATGCGCACCATGCAAGCACCGATCATCATTTCCACTTATCAGAACCTGGGTGCCAATGCGACGGCCATGGCATTCACGGAAGTCTATAACGGCTTGCAGCAGGGGGTGGTGTCCGGTCAGGAAAACCCATTGGCCAATATCTACACCATGCGTTTCCATGAAGTGCAGGATTATCTCTCGCTCACCAATCACGCTTACCACGCCTATGCCGCGGTCATCAATCAGGACTCCTGGAACTCGCTGCCAGAGGACCTGCAGGCGGTGATGTTGGAAGCCTTCGATAATGGTCGCGACACTTCTCGTGAATTGACCCTTCAAGATGAGGAAACCATTCTGGAAGCGATCAAAGACGAGATCGCCATCAACGAACTCACCTCCGAACAGCGTCAAGCCTTTATCGCCGCCAGCATGCCAGTGCATGAAGAGTACGAGAATGTCGTGACTACCGAGCTGCTGCACAAGGTTTATGACGCGGTAGGGATCGACTACTAAGGCAGGGTTTCATCAAGAAAACCGTTCTCCTCTTACCCATCGAGGGTGTGGATATCTCATGTTCGAAGCGCTCAATAAATGTCTTGATCGCTTGGAAAGTGTGGCGATGGTCGTTTTCATGTCGATTGCGACTGTCCTCACCACCGTCCAGGTGGTTTATCGCTATGGCTTTAGCGGCTCGCTGTTTTGGGCTGAAGAAGTCGTTATTTATTCCATCATTTGTATGAGCTTTGTGGGTGCCAGTATGGGGGTGCGACATGGCACCCATATTTCGGTGGATGTACTGAATGCGATCGCTACGCCTGCCATCAACCGTTGGCTGCACTTGATCGCCGCGCTGATCGGCATCGTGTTCGCGGGGTTCATGACCTATTACGGCTTTGTTCTCTACTTCAATACGCTTGGTCGTGGCCAGTTGACGGCCGCGCTGCGCCTGCCAATGGCATGGTTCTATCTGCCAATCGCGATCTCCGGTGTGCTGCTGATCCTGCGCTATTCATGGGTCATTAATGAAGTGTGGAATAAGCCTCCGGTAAGCCTCTCCGAAGAGCTTGTGGCTGAGTCGGATAAGCTCGTTTAAATATGGGAGAGTCGTCATGATTACTGCGCTATTGCCAATCTTCTTTGCTGTTTTATTGTTGGGGCTGCCGATATTTGCCTCCCTCGCATTAGCGGTTTTCCTCGCGATTGAGTTTTTTGGTACCACGAACCCGGTCATCGTGCCAATGCGCATGTTCACTGGCATGAACAACTTCTCGCTGATGGCGATTCCGTTTTTTATTCTGGCGGCGGAGTTGATGCGGATAGGAGGGCTTTCAGATCGCCTGATCAATCTGGCCAAAGCGCTGGTGGGGTGGGTGCCCGGTGGGTTGGCGGCCGCCACGGTGCTGTCATGCCTCTTCTTTGGAGCCATTTCGGGTTCGAGCCCCGCCACGGTGGTAGCCATCGGCTCGATCATGTTCCCCGCACTGGTCGCTGCTGGCTACGATAAACGCTTTGCGATTGGCTTGATTGCCACTGCTGGCACACTAGGGCCCATCGTGCCGCCGAGTATTGCGCTGATCATTTATGGTTCTGTCACGGGAACCTCCGTAGGACGCCTGTTTGCGGCTGGCCTGTTACCTGCCATTGTCATTGCTTCTATCTTGATTGCCTACTGCATCGTTTACAGCAGCTTCAAGGGCTATGAGCGTTCCCCCTTTCCTACATTGAAAGAAATAGCGCTGGCTTTTAAATCGGCGGCTTGGGGCCTTGGTTTGCCGATCATTCTGCTGGGCGGTATTTACAGTGGCATCTTTACGCCCACGGAATCGGCTGCCGTCGCCTGCGTATACGGCCTGCTGGTGGGTATGGTGGTGTATCGCACCATCAATCTCAAAGAGCTGTTAGGGACGTTGAGAAGTTCAGGATTGATTTCTGCCACGCTGTTGCTGATCACGGCAGGTGCTTCGGCCTTCTCTTGGCTGCTGGCCATTACCGGTACGCCCAGCCAATTGGCAGGACAGGTATTGTCGTGGACAGATGATCCCTTCCAGGTCATGGCGCTGTTCAACGTCGTGATGATCATCGCCGGCTTTTTCCTCGATAGCGCCTCGGCCATCATCGTGCTTTCGCCGTTGCTGCAGCCTATCGCCGCCCAGGTGGGGGTTGACCCTGTTCACTTCGGCATCATCACGCTGATCAACTTTTCGGTGGGCATGATTACCCCGCCCGTCGGGCTGAACCTGTTCGTCGCGATGGCAATATCCAAAATGTCGCTTCAAGAGGTGTTCAGGGCCTGCTTGCCACTGATTGGCCTGATGCTGATCGCACTGATCATCATCACCTACGTGCCGTGGCTAAGTACGTGGCTACCCTCACTCATCTATTAAGTAACCGCTGAATGCGTTCATCGACAAGGACAACGAATCATGAGCAAAACGATCGAGCAAGCCGTTGCAGAGCAGGGCCTGACGTTACCGGCGATTCCAACGCCACGCGGCCTCTTCTTGCCTTGGTCTCGGCTGAATAATCAGGTGTTTCTGGCAGGCCAGATTTGTGAGCGCGATGGCGAAGTACTCTATCCTGGCAAGGTGGGGGGCGAGTTCGACCTCGAAACCGGCAAGCTGGCCGCTCAGGCGTGTGCTTTAAACCTCCTGGCGGAATTGAGCGATGCCGTTGATGGCGATTTTTCCCGCGTGGTGCGCTGCGTGCGCATGAATGGCTTCGTCAACGTGGCGCCGGGTTTCCACGACGTGCCGCTGGTCATCAATGGAGCATCAGAGCTGTTTGTCGCGCTGTTCGGCGAGGCAGGCCGCCATGCCCGCACCGCCATCGGGGTGGCGACGCTGCCCGGCAATGCTGCGGTGGAAGTCGAAGCGATCTTTGAAGTGCGCTAAGTACCCCCTCGGAGGAGAACGCATGCAGGATTCAGTGATTTTTTTACCGTTACGTGAGCAGCGCGCGCGCCTGCGGGCTGGCACTCTCACCGCCACCGAGCTGGCCGAGGCTGCGATAGCGGCTTACCACCAGCGCGGCCAGCACGACCATGCCTATCTTACCTGGAACGGAGAGCAGGCACTGGCGATGGCAAAGGCGGCCGATGCCGTGCTGGCACAGGGGGGCGATGCGGGGGCGCTCATGGGGATGGCGGTATCGATCAAGGATATCTACGCCGTGAAAGGGCTGCCGACGTATGCAGGCTCGGCCCAGAAACTTCCCAAGCGCTGGGAGCATTCAGGCCCGGTGGTGAGTGCGTTGCTGAAGCAGCTGCCTTCCGTCATGGGTAAAACCCATACCGTCGAGTTTGCTTTTGGCGGGCTGGGCACCAACACCCATTGGGGAGCCCCGCGCAACCCCTGGGACGCGATGGCTCACCGCACGCCCGGCGGCTCCAGTTCCGGGGCGGGGGTGTCGCTGGTGGGAGGCACCGCCAGCCTGGCATTCGGTACGGATACCGCAGGCTCTGTACGTATCCCTGCTGCCATGACCGGCGTCGTTGGGCTGAAGACCACCGCCGGGCGCTGGTCCACGGAGCAGATCGTACCGCTCTCCAGCACGCTGGATACCCCAGGGCTGCTGGCGCGCCGAGTGGATGATATCGCTTTTGCGTTCGATGCCCTCGACCCGGTCCTGAGCGGCAGCGATAGCGGTGTTCCAGCAACCCCCTGTCTGGCGGGCCTGACCTTTGGCGTACCGGAAACGTTTTTCTGGGACGACTGCAGCCCCGGCATTGCGGAAACGGTGCGCGCTGCAATCAAGCGATTGGAAGCTGCCGGTGCTCGGATCGTGACGCTGGAGCTGCCTGGTATCGATGAGGCGTATGAATTGTTCAAGCTGGGCGGGGTGGCAGCTGCGGAGCTGGCAGCGTTCCTGAAGAGTGAGTTGCCCGAGATGATCGACTCCCTCGACCCCAATGTCGCGGCCCGGGTGGCGGCAGCCGATACGATGCCTGCCTGGGAGTATGTGCGTCGTCGCACGATCCTGGATTCGCTCTATCAATCTGCCGCTGCGCGTATGGCGGATGTGGATGCGGTGCTGACCCCCACCGTGGCGATTACCCCGCCCATCCTGGAGAGTCTTCAGCCCGACGGCGCATACCCCAAGGCCAATATGCACGCCTTGCGCAATACGGTCATTGCCAACTTTCTGGGGCTCTGTGCCTTGACGCTGCCGGTAGGAAAAGACGCCGAAGGCATGCCGGTGGGCCTGCAAGTGCTGGCCGGGCCATGGCAGGACGCGAAACTGCTGGCCATCGGGCAGGCCATTGAAAACGAGCTGGGCACAGGTCTGGACATTCTTGGCCAGCCGCCCGCATTGTGACGGCCGGAGCTAAGTGCTCCCGCCTACCTGCAGCGTGAACCCCACATCGTGTTGGCGGCGGTAGACGTTTTTACCGCTTAGCCTGCGGATCAGCTCCTTGGCGGCCAGCCGCCCCATCTCTTCTCTGGGCGACAGAATGGTGGTGAGCGGTGGGGTAACGTGTTGGCCAAGGGGCAGGCCGTTGAAGCCGGCAATGGCGAGGTCGCCCGGCACATCGAGCCCCTGACGCTGCGCAGCCAGCAGCGCACCGGCGGCCAGGTCGTCGTTGGCGAAATGGATGGCCTGGGTGCGCGGGTAATGCGCCAGTACCTGGGCCAGGCTGTCTGCGCCCGCTTGCAGGCTGCCCAGCGTGTCCAGCTCCACCAGCGAGGCGTCCAGGCCGTGGGCCGTCAACACCGCCTTGTGCCCTTCGTAGCGCATGCCCGCTCGGTAATCCTGCGATAAGCGTGCGCCGACATAGACAATATGGCGATAGCCTCTGTCGATCAGGTGGGTAGCCATGCAGCGCCCCGCCGCCACGTGGTCCAGCCCGACGTTCAAGTCCATGCCCTTGCCCAGCTCCATCACCTCCATGATGGGATGATCCCAGTTGTTCAGCAGGGTCTGGCAGGCGTGGTTATGGCGCAGCCCTGCGGTGATCAGGGCCGAGCATGACCAGCCCAGAAAAGTGCGCACTAACTGATATTCGCGGTCCAGGTCGTAGTCGGTGTTGCCCAGCAGGATCTGATACCCCTCGGCCTCCAGAGTCTCTTGCAGCCCCTTGATCACTTCCACGAACACGGTGTTGATCAGGGAAGGCACGATGACGGCGATCAGCCTGGAGCGCGAGGAAGCGAGACTGCCCGCCACCAGGTTGGGCACATAGCCCAATTGCTCCACGGCATCGAGCACGCGCTCTCGGGTCTGGTCGCTGACTTTCTCGGGCGTGTTCAACGCCCGTGATGCGGTGATCGGCGAAACACTGGCCAATTCAGCCACCTGGCTGAGGGTGATCTGGTCCGTGCGGCGGCGTGCTCTCGCTGGGCTGGAAGCATCTTTAGACATTGGTCGCACGTCCCTATTGTTCAGCTTGTGATGAGAGAAAGAATAATCTAAAAAGAATGTTAGCGCTATCATGACAGCGCTAACATATGCCGCCGTGAGCATGCCCTTGCGACCACGTCGCGCGGTATTCAGAACGATGCTGCAGTCAAAACAATATTTAAAATAACAACAGTGAGGTAGCCGCCGGTGAGTCACGATACACAGCAATCCCCGTCAGTCGGTGTGATCGGGTTAGGTGCCATGGGAATGGGCACCGCTACGGCGCTGCTGGAGCGCGGCTTCAAGGTCATCGGGTGTGATATTTCAGCGGCTGCCCGCGAAGCCTTCATCGCGGCCGGTGGGCACAGCGTGGCCACGCCGCAAGCACTGTCGGGGTGCGAGGTGGTGCTGGTCATCGTGGTCAATGGCCAGCAGGTGGAAGACGTGCTGTTTGGCGAGCAGGGCGTAGTGCCCCACCTTGCGCCCGGGAGTGTGATCGTGCAGTGCGCCACGGTAGCGCCCAGCCAGGCCAAGCAACTGGGTGAGCGCCTGGCCGCAGCGGGCATGGCGATGCTGGATGCCCCTATCAGTGGCGGTGCCGCCAAGGCCAGAAGCGGTGATTTATCAGTGATGGCCTCCGGCCAGCCGGATGTGTTCAAGAAAGCCCAGCTGATACTGGATGCCATGGCCGCCAAAGTGTATCGCCTGGGCGACGCGCCAGGGGTGGGGTCCAGCATGAAGCTGGTCAATCAGCTGCTGGCCGGGGTGCATATCGCCACTGCCGCCGAAGCCATGGCGCTGGGCATCCGTATGGGCCTCGACCCCGAGGTGATCTATGAGGTGATCACCCACTCGGCGGGCAACTCCTGGATGTTCGAGAACCGCGTACCGCACATCTTGAGCGGCGACTACACGCCGCTGTCTGCCGTCGATATCTTCGTCAAGGACCTCAATATCGTCCACCAGACGGGCCGTGAGCTGTCACTGGCCACGCCGGTGGCCGCCAGCGCATTGCAGCAATTTACCGCGGCCAGCGGCGCAGGCTTCGGGCGCGAAGATGACTCGGCGGTGATCAAGGTCTATAAACGCCTGTCAGGCATCGCCTTGCCAGACGCCGCCAACGATGCCGAGGGGGCAGCGTCATGAACCACCCACGGGTCGTGCTGGGCGCCATCGCCGATGACTTCACCGGCGCCACCGATCTGGCCAATAACCTGGTGCGCGGCGGCATGCGCTGCCTGCAGGTGATCGGCGTGCCGCAAGAAGCGGTGGACCTTCGCGACATCGATGCCGTGGTGGTCGCGCTCAAGTCGCGCTCCTGCCCGGTGGAAGAGGCCGTGACCGACTCCCTGGCCGCCCTCGATTGGCTGCGCGCCCAAGGCGCCCGACAGCTGTTCTTCAAGTACTGCTCCACCTTCGACTCCACCGACGAGGGCAACATCGGTCCCGTGGCCGATGCCCTGCTGGAGGCGCTGAGTGCCGCTCAAACCGTGATGGTGCCGGCCTTTCCGGTCAATGGCCGTACGGTGTACCAGGGACACCTGTTCGTCGGCGACCGTTTGCTCAACGACAGCGGCATGCAGCACCACCCGCTCACCCCCATGCAGGATGCCGATCTGGTCCGCGTGCTCTCCCGCCAAACGCCTCATGCCGTGGGGCTGGCCAACCGTCAGGTGCTGGCGAACGGTGCCGAGGCCACCGGGGCGCATTTGTCGTCCCTGGCCGAACAGGACATCCGTCATGTGATCTGTGACACCCTGGATGAGCAGGATTTGGACGTGCTGGCCGAAGCCACCGTCTCGATGGCGTTGGTCACCGGAGGCTCCGGCCTGGGCCAGGCGCTGCCCGCGCAGTACCGGGCCCAGGGCTGGCTGGAGACGATCACCGAACCAGGGCGTTTAACGCCTGCGGCGGGCGGGACGCTGGTGCTCTCCGGCAGCTGCTCACGGGCCACCCTGGCGCAAGTAGCCGATTTCCTGGCCAAGCACCCGGACGGTGGCTTTGCGCTAGACCCTCTATCGCTGAGCGAAGGCGACAAGCAGTGGGAGCAGGCGCTGGCCTTCGCCCTGGAGCGCTTGCCGTTGCAGGCCCCCACCCTGATCTACGCTTCGGCCGACCCGGACAAGGTGAAAGCGGCCCAGGCGGCGTTGGGCGTTGCCGAGGCCGGGCACCTGGTGGAAACCGCACTGAGCCACTTGGCGGTCACGCTGGTCAATGAAGGCGTGGGCCGCTTGCTGGTGGCGGGGGGCGAAACCTCCGGTGCCGTGGTCTCCGCGTTAGGCGTGACGACCCTGCGCATCGGAGAGCAGATCGACCCCGGCGTGCCCTGGACTCAAGCCTCGCTGCCAGGCCGCGAGGCGCCGCTCTCGCTGGCGCTGAAGTCCGGCAACTTTGGCGGCGTGGACTTCTTCACCCGGGCCTTCGAGGTGCTGGCATGAGCACGCCCCTTCGCCACCGACATCAGAACGCCCTGCGCGAGCAGATCAGCACGCTCGGTAAATCCTTGTTCGACCGCGGCCTGACCATGGGCTCCAGCGGCAATATCAGCGTGCGGCTGGACGATGGCGGCTGGCTGATGACCCCCACCAACGCCTGTCTGGGGCGGCTGGATCCGGCCCGTATCTCGCACTTGGACCCACACGGCCAACTGCTCAGCGGCGATGCGCCCACCAAGGAGCAGTTCCTGCACATGGCCATGTACGACGAGCGCCCGCAGTCTGGCGCCATCGTGCACCTGCACTCCACCCACTCGGTGGCGGTGTCGTGCCTGCCGGGGGTAGACCCCTGCGACTGTATTCCACCGCTTACCGCCTACTACGTGATGCGGGTGGGCAAGCTGCCGATGGTGCCTTACCACATCCCGGGTGACCCCCAGTTGGGCGAGGCGGTGCGGGGCCTGGCAGGCAAGCACAGCGCGGTGCTGCTGGCCAACCACGGCCCGGTGGTGGCGGGCAAGACCCTCGAAGCGGCGGTGTATGCCACCGAAGAGCTGGAAGAGACCGCCAAGCTGTACCTGCTGCTGCGAGGCGAGAACCCGCGGGGGCTGACCCCAGAGCAGGTCGCCGAGCTGGAAGCGCGTTTTCCCAGGGATTAATGACGCACGTGGACCCCTTTCACCAGGTACTGGATAACAACAAGAGCACGCCATGATTCGATTAGCCGCCAACCTCAGCATGCTGTTCAACGAACACGCCTTTCTCGACCGCTTTGCTGC
Organism: Halomonas sp. KM007; assembly: GCF_050709225.1. Taxonomy (NCBI): domain Bacteria; kingdom Pseudomonadati; phylum Pseudomonadota; class Gammaproteobacteria; order Oceanospirillales; family Halomonadaceae; genus Halomonas; species Halomonas sp. KM007. Next base: position 2,242,023 of record NZ_CP136131.1, read on the forward strand.
TGCCGCCGAGTCGGGTTTCAAAGGGGTCGAGTATCTATTCCCCTATGCGTTTGCCGCGCGTGATGTGCAGCACGCGCTCAAGGATGCCCAGTTGGAGCAGGTGCTGTTCAATATGCCGCCGGGCGATTGGGACGCCGGTGAGCGCGGCCTGGCCAGCCTGCCGGGCCGGGAAGCCGAGTTTCGCGATTCGGTCACGGCGGCGCTGAGCTACGCCGAGGCGCTCGGCTGCCCGCGGGTTCATGCCATGGCGGGGCTGTTACCGGACAACGCCGAAGCCGCGACCCAGGCAGAGCACCATGCCACGTATATCCGCAATCTACGTTTTGCGGCGAACGAGGCGGCCAAAGTGGGCCGCGACATTCTCATCGAGCCGATCAATACGCGTGACATGCCGGGCTTTTTTCTCTCCCGCCAGGCTCAGGCCATGGCAGTACTGGAAGAGGTCGGTGCCAAGAATCTCAAGCTGCAGTTTGACCTTTACCACTGCCAGATCATGGAAGGCGACCTGATTTGCCATCTCGAACGCCAGTTCAGCGCCATTGGCCATGTCCAGATTGCCGGGGTGCCTGATCGTCACGAGCCCAATGTGGGCGAGGTGCACTACCCCGCCATTTTCGAACGCTTGAGCGCGCTGGGGTATCGCGGCTGGGTTGGCTGTGAATACCGCCCACAAGCCGCCACCCGAGCGGGGCTATGGTGGGGAGCACCCTGGGGGTTGACCCCACGCTGAGCACCACGCTGAGCCCCCCAGCCACCAACAATAACAACGCCATATCAGGAATCACATCATGCATATTGCCATCACCGGCGCAGCGGGTTTTCTAGGTCAGCGTCTTGCCCATCAACTGATCCAGCGGGGCGAGCTTCGCCAGCAGCCGATCACTCAGCTTACGCTGATCGATCAAGTGGAAGCCCCCGCGCCCGATGCAGGTAGCATCACCGTGTCCTCGCGCGCCGTGGACATTACCCAGCCCCAGGCCCTCGACGACGTGCTGGATCAGCGCCCTGACGTGATCTACCACCTGGCGGCCGTGGTGAGCTCCGCCGCCGAAGCCGATCTGGAGCTGGGCATGCGGGTCAACTTCGATGCCACCCGCGCCTTGCTGGAAGGCTGCCGCCTGCGCGGCCTGCACGCGACACGCTTGATCATGGCCAGCTCCGTGGCGGCCTACGGCGGGGCGCTGCCGGACGTGCTAGATGACATGACGGCCTTGCACCCGCAGAACTCCTACGGTGCCCAAAAGGCCATGTGCGAGCTGCTCATCAATGACTACAGCCGTCGCGGCGAGATCGATGGTCTGGTGCTGCGCCTGCCCACCATCGTGATTCGCCCTGGCCGCCCCAATGCGGCAGCCTCCAGCTTTGCCTCCAGCATCTTGCGGGAGCCGCTCAATGGCGAAACGACCATTTGCCCGGTGCCCACCACCCTTGAGATGTTCGTGATGTCGCCGGGCAAGGTGGTCGACGCGCTGGTGCATGGGGCCCAGGTGCCCAGCACATCGCTGGCACCGTTCCGTGCCTTCATGCTGCCCGGCATCACGGTGAGCGTGGCCGAGATGCTCGATGCCCTGCGCAGCGCCGCAGGCGAAGACGCGCTCTCGCTCGTTCAGCATGCGCCCGACCCGCGCATCGAAGCGATTGTGGCCAGTTGGCCCGCACGCTTCGAAACCGCCAAGGCGCGCCAGCTCGGCTTTGTCGGTGACGACGACTTCACCCAGATCATCGAACGCTTCATGGCCGAGCAGCACCATGAACGCGCCTGATGTGGCTGCTTTTCCATCTGCCTGGCAAGGCAGGTAACCCATAGGAAGGCCCTGCGCCTTCTTGAAACACCCACCCTCACAACAACACCAAGAGGGATACATCATGACCAAGCGCTTCACCCGACATGCTCTCGTGACCGCCATGAGTGCCGTGGCCACCGCCAGCATTGCCCTGCACGCCCAGGCCGCCACCGATATCAGCCTGGGGCATACGCTCTCTTCTACCTCCCACTACTCGGTGGGCGCCAAGGCGTTCAAGGAGACACTCGAACGTTTATCCGACGGTGCCTTTACCGTCACCGAACACGCCTCCGGCTCCCTCGGCGGTGAGCGTGAAATGATCGAAGGCCTGCAGATCGGCACCGTGGATGTGGTGATCACCTCCAGCGGCCCACTGGGTAACTTCGTACCCGAAACCTACGTGCTGGACCTGCCGTTCCTGTTCGAAAACTACGACCAGGCCCGCTGCGTGCTGGATAGCGAGATCGGTGACGAGCTGCTCGAGAAGATGAGCGACCATGACCTGGTGGGCATGGCCTGGTCGGAGAACGGTTTCCGCCATCTCACCAATAGCCAGCGTGAAGTCGCCAGCCCCGAGGATGCCAACGGCTTGCGGGTACGCACCATGGAAAACGCGGTGCACCAGGAAGCCTTCCGGCAGTTGGGCGCACGGCCCACTCCCATGGCCTTCCCTGAACTCTTCACGGCGCTGCAGCAGGGCACCGTCGACGGCCAGGAAAACCCGATCACCGTCATCGTGGCCACCAATTTCTGGGAAGTGCAGGACTACCTCTCCCTGACCGGACACGTCTACTCCCCGGCCATCGTGCTGGGATCGCCGATCCTGCTGGATGGCTTGAGCGATGAAGAGCGTGACTGGTTCATGCAGGCGGCAGCGGCATCGGTGGACGCCACCCGTGAAGAGGTCTCGCGCCTGGAGCGTGAAGGGGTAGCGCTGCTGGAAGCCAATGGCATGCAGGTGAAAACCGATATCGATCCGGCACCTTTCCAGGCGGCCGTAGAGCCCGCCTACGAGATCTTCACGTCGCAGTACGGCAGCGAGATGCTCGAACGCATTCGTGAGAAAGCGGGCAGCTGCTGAGTACTGTCTTTACGCGCTTTCTCGACGAACTGTCTCGACGAACTGTCTTGACGAGCTTTTCTGACGCACTTTCTCAACGTCGGCCTCTGGCAGTGCCAGAGGCCATTCAAGCAGGGTGATCCTTTATGCTATCGGTCTTGCTCCGTATCGAGCATCAGTTAACCCGGCTGGCCCTGATGGTGGCGGTGCTGATGCTGGTGGTCTCGGTCACGCTGAGCTTCTATCAGGTGTTGACCCGGTTCGTGTTCAATGCGCCTTCCACCTGGACGGAAGTGGCATCCCGCGCCTCCATGATCTGGTGCGTGTTCATGGCCGCAGCGGCCACCTTCAGAGGTGGCTACATGATGGCGGTAGAAGTGATCTATAAATGGCTGCCGCGCCGAGGGCTGCTGTTGCTCGAAGTGGCCATCGTCGCCTGCTGCCTGCTGGTGCTGGGGGTGATGTGCTATTACGGCATCCTCATGACCCTGCGGGTCAGCAACCAGGTGATGTCGGGCATGAACATCTCCATGTCCTGGGCCTACGCCGCGATCCCGACCGGCGCGACCTTCGCCATGATCTCGGTGATGGCCAGGCTGGCCGCGCAGCTCAGTGGGCGTGAGCCCGTAGGGCCGGAAAACAGTGAGGTGCTGCCGGAAGTTGCCATGCTGCAACCCGCCGAACAGCCGAACGCTGAACAGACCAACGCTGAACAGACCAATAAAGGGACGCCCCTATGAACATGGTGATTGGCCTGTCGCTGATTATTCTCTTCACCTTCGGCGTGCCCATTGCGATCTCCATCGTGCTGGCCTCGATCATCGGCATCGAGTTCTTCACCCGGCTGCCGCTGTTGTTGGTGCCGCAGCAGATGTTCATCGGGATCGACAAATTCCCGCTGATGGCCATTCCGTTTTTTATCCTGGCGGGTAACTTGATGGCCGCCGGGGGCATTTCCCAGCGGCTGGTGGACCTGGCCAAATCCATCGTCGGGCGGGTGCAGGGCGGGCTGGCCATGTCCTGCGTACTGACCTGCATGATGTTTGCGGCGGTGTCGGGCTCCAGCGTGGCCACCACCTTTGCCATTGGGGCCATTCTGATTCCGGCGATGGTCAAACATGGCTATCCCAAACCGCTGGCCGCTTCCATTCAAGCGTCATCGGCGGAGCTGGGAGTGCTGATTCCTCCCTCCATTCCGCTGATTCTGTACGGCGTGAGTACCGATACCTCTATCGGGCAGCTGTTCCTGGCGGGGATTGGGCCAGGCATCCTGATCGGCGTGGCGTTGATCATCTTCCTCTACCTGTTCTGTAAAGTGCGTGGCTACGGCAAGGACGATTACAAGGACAGCACGGGTTTCATGACGTCATTGAAGCGTGCCTGGGTGGCGCTGCTGATGCCGGTGGTCGTGATTGGCGGTATCTACGGCGGGGTGTTTACGCCCACGGAAGCCTCGGCGGTGGCGGTGTTTTTTGCCCTTATCGTGGGTGCGTTCTACTACCGTGAATTAACGTTGGCGGACCTGGGGCCTATTCTGCGCCAAAGCGTGATCTCCACGGCGGCCGTCATGTTGATCATTGCCGCTGCCGCGCTCTTCAGCTTTTTACTGAGCCGTACCGGGTTGCCCGCGCAAATTGCCACGCTGGTAACCAACACCATTGAAAGCCCGATGATGTTTTTGCTGGTGGTCAACGCGCTGCTGCTGATCGTCGGCATGTTCATCGAAACCTCGGCGGCCATCCTGGTGCTGGCGCCCATCCTGACCCCCATCGCCATGCAGTTTGGCATCCACCCCGTGCACTTTGGCCTGGTCATGGTGGTCAACCTGGCGCTAGGCATGATCACCCCGCCGTTGGGCGTCAACCTGTTTGCCGCCTGTGCCGTGGCCAGGATCTCCATCGATCAGATGCTGCCGTGGCTGGTGCGTTTCGTGTTGGTGGTGCTGGCATGTCTGATGGCGATTACCTACATGCCATGGATTTCCATGGGACTGGTCAATCTCTTCTATGGTTAAAGGACCTGTGAGGTTAAAAACGTGCGGGGTTAGAAAACGTTCGGGATCAAAGAGCCGTCTGTATTAACCGTAATGACCACAATGACAATAAAAGGAGCCCCTGATGTCGCATACCATCGGCCTGCTGTCGCAGCAGGCGCTGATTGGAGGAGAGTGGGTCGATACCGCGCAGACCCTGCAAGTAGATGCCCCGGCCACGGGGGAGCCGTTGACCCGCATCGCCCGGTGCCAGGCCGAAGAGGTAGATGCTGCCGTGCAGGCGGCCCGCAAGGCCTTCGCCGGGGAGCTTGGGGAGTGGGCACGCTGGTCGGCGCGCCAGCGCGGTGAGTGGCTGCTGCGCTTTGCCGACGTGATCGAATCACAGCATGAGCAACTGGCGGCGCTGGAGTGTGCGGATACCGGCAAGCCCATGACGCAGGCCAAGGGAGACATTGCCGCCTGTGCCCGCTATTTCCGCTTTTATGGCGGTGCCGCCGACAAGCTGCACGGTGAGACGATCCCCTTCGAGACGGACTTTGCCGTGATGACGCTGCGCGAGCCCTACGGTGTCTGCGCCCAGATCATACCCTGGAACTACCCCGCCCAGATCTTTGGGCGCTGTGTCGCAGCGGCGCTGGCGGCGGGCAACACGGTGGTGCTCAAACCTGCCGAAGATGCCTGCCTGAGCGTCATGCGCCTGGCGGCGCTCGCGGTGAATCATGGGCTGCCCGAAGGCGCTCTGAACTTGGTGCCGGGGTTGGGCGTGGAAGCGGGTGCTGCGCTGGCTTCGCACCCCTGGATCGACCACCTCTCGTTTACCGGATCGCCTGAAACCGGCACCCGCGTGGCGCAATTCGCCGCCCAGCACCATGTCCCGATTACCCTGGAGCTGGGTGGCAAGTCGCCGCAGCTGGTGTTTGCCGATGCCGACCTGGACGCCGCGCTGCCCGCCGTGGTGCGGGGCATCGTGCAGAATGCCGGACAGACGTGCTCGGCGGGTAGCCGGCTGCTGGTGCAGCGGGAGATCGCCGATACGGTCGTTACGGCCCTTGCCCAGCGTTTTGCCGAGCTGCGCTGCGATGCGGGGGAAGCCGATGCCGACTGCGGCCCGCTGATCAACGAGCGCCAAAAGCTCAAGCTGGAAGCCCGCCTGGCCGCCGCCGAAGCCGATGGCATCCAAGTAGCAGGGCAGGGGCAGTTGGCGCCGAGCGCGCCTGTAGGCGGGCACTTTGTGCTGCCACGGGTGCTGACAAACATTCCGGAGGGCCACGACGTGCTGCGTGAAGAGCTGTTTGGGCCGGTACTGGTGGTACAGGTATTCGATGATGAGGCGCAGGCCCTGGCGCTGGCCAACGCCACCGACTTTGGCCTGTGCGCCGGGGTCTGGACCCGTGACGGAGGGCGTCAGCTGCGCCTGGCCAAGGGCATTCGCAGCGGCCAGGTCTTCATCAACAACTACGGCGCGGCAGGCGGTGTCGAGCTGCCGTTTGGCGGGGTCGGGCGCTCGGGCCACGGGCGTGAAAAAGGATTCGAAGGGCTGCGCAGCTATACCCGCATCAAGACCGTGGCCATCAAACATTGAGCGCTATCAACCATTGAACGCTATCAACCAGGAGAGCACCATGACGACCGTTTATCGGGTAGGGCTTGTCGGCGTTGGCTTGATGGGCCACGGCATTGCCAGCAGCTTGCTGCGCGCGGGGCATTCGCTGTGTTTTCTGGAGCACGCGGGCAACCAGCCCGTGGAGGACTTGGTGGCGGCAGGGGCCGTGCCGCTGGCCAGTGGGCGGGAGGTTGCCCAGCAGGCCGATATCGTCATTCTGTGCGTGACCGGCTCACCGCAGGTGGAGGCCGTCCTGTTCGAACCCGACGGAGTGCTGGAAGGGCTGCGCCCCGGCAGCGTGGTGGTGGACTGCTCCACCGCCCTGCCCAGCTCGACGGCCCAGGTGGCGGCCCGTGTCGCGGCGGCAGGCGGGCGTTTCATGGACGCCGCCATGACGCGCACGCCCAAGGAGGCGGCCGAAGGGCGTCTCAACCTGATCGTCGGCGCGCCCACGCCGCTGTTCGAGGAGCTGCGGCCGTTGCTGGCAGCCTTCGCCGAAAACATCGCTCATGCCGGTGACGTCGGGGCGGGCCACACGCTGAAGCTGCTGCACAACTTCGTCTCGCTGGGGTTCTCGGCGGTGCTGGCGGAAGCCACGGCGGCATCGCGCAAGGCAGGCATCAGTGCCGATGCCCTGCTGGAGGTGCTGGGCGCGGGCGGCGGTGGCGGCGTGGTGCTGGAGCGCCTGCGCCCCTACATCGCCCACGACGACCCCTCCGGCTTTCGGTTTTCGGTCGCCAACGCCAGCAAGGACCTGGGCTACTACCACACCATGACCCACGAGCTGGGCGTGACTGGCGACATGGCTGGCGCCGTGCACGCGCTGTACCGCTCGGTGCCGGACCAGCAGCTGTCGATCCCCGAAGTCATCGGCGTGCTGGAGCAGCGGTGACCTACCTAATGCCGCCTATGGCCAGTCTCACCGCTTGCCATAGGCGGCCAGAAACACGTCCACTGCCCCGGTGATTTGCCGCTTCAGCTCGTCCTCCGAGGGCGGCAGGCGAACCCCCATGCGGACCTCCTTGATCAGCATACCCTGCCACATGCTGCATAGCTGGTCGGCGGCCTGGGCGGGGGCTGGCAGCGAAAGGTGTCCTGCGCTGGCCAGGCCCTCCAGCTTTTCCTGAAGCCATTGGCTCATGGCCCAGGGGCCTGCTTCGAAAAAGGCCTGCAGCAGCCTGGGGTGCTGCTCGCCCTGATTGCTCATGACCCGCTCCACAGCCAACACGTGGGGTTCCATCAGAACGCTGTATCGCTTGTGGGTGGCGAGGGGGACTGTTGCTCGCGGTTAGAAAATGGCCCGCACCGCCAGGTAGAGCACCGACGGTGCCAGCAGGGCACCCAGCCCGGTGTAGAAGGTCGCCGTCATGGCGCCGTAGGGCACCAGCCGCGGGTTGGTGGCGGCAAGGCCCGCCGCGACCCCGCTGGTGGTGCCCATCAGGCCACCGAAGATCATCGCCGAGCGGGGATTGTCGAGCCCAATGTGCCGGGCCATGGCGGGCGTCATGATCATCACCAGGATGGACTTCACCAGACCGGCGGCAATCGACAGCGCAATGATGTCCGAGGATGCCCCGATCGAAGCCCCGGCAATGGGGCCGACGATATAGGTCACCGTGCCTGCGCCGATGGTGGTCAGGGACACCGGGTCCCGGTAACCGAAGGCGAAGGCCACGGCGACCCCGGCCACGAACGAGAGCACCACGCCAAGAAACAGCGCCACGACGCCGCTCATGCCCGCCGTGCGAATCTCCTGAAAGCGAACGCCATAGGCGGTGGCGATGATGGCCAGGTCGCGCAGCATGCCGCCGCCCATCAGGCCCAGCCCCGCGAACAGGCTGATGTCGGCCAGCCCCTTGCTGCCGCCCGTGGTGATCCCGCCCACATAGGCAAGCGCCAGGCCGACCATGATGGCAATGGCAGAGCCATGCACGCGGCCTTTGGTGAGCTTGTCGCTCAGCACGTAGGAGAGATACATGGCACCGCCCACCAGGGCAAAGGCCGCCACCAGATGCTGTCGTTCCAGTTGCGTAAACAGTGATTCGATCATCGTCAAAGCCTCGGGTTAGCGCGCTTGGCTGGGCGCTGGGCGTGAGTGAGGTTGGGCATCGGCAGCTGGGCTTGTGGCTTCGTCGCCGTCATCGACGGCTGGCTCGCGCCGCCCAAACAGGGGGATGACCAAAAAGCTGGCCATGACGGCCACGAAGCCCGCCAGAATGGCGATCATGCCGCCATCCAACGCCGCCGCGACATCCTGACTGGCGGCCATGGCCACCACGATGGGAATGTACATACCGTTCCAGAACGTGATCCCGCTCTCGGTACTGGCCGGCATTTTCTTCTTGTCCATGAGATAGCCGCCCAGAAAAATCAGCAGCAACATGGCGATACCCACACCGCCAACATTGGATGTAACGCCGAGCATCATGCCCAGCACGTCACCGGCCCAAAGGCCCACCAGCATGCACCCTGCCAGCAGGGCAACACCGTAAATCACCATGGTCATTTTCCTCTATTGTCATTGTTGTTAGGTAGTGCGTGTTCGATGGGCCGCCGTGTCTGGTTTCCTCGGTCGCGGCGGCGCCATCTTTCCCGTCAGCGGGGAATTCGTGCGTGTTCTATTGCTAAGTTCTATGGCTAGGTTCCAGGACTAAGTGCTATGACTAAGACAGGGCCGCGTGGCTTGCGTGGCGCTCGAAGGTGTCGGCGTAACGCTCGCGCAGCTGGTTTTTCTGCACTTTGCCCATGACGTTTCTGGGCAGCGCTTCCACGAACACGATGTGCTTGGGTTGCTTGTACCTGGCCAGCTCGTTTGCCAAGGCGGCGCGAATCGGCTGTTCATCCACCTGGTCAGGAGATGCCGGGACCACCACGGCGACCACGCCTTCGCCCAGGTCTGCATGGGGGACACCAACCACCGCCGACTCCAGCACCCCGGGAAGGTCATCGATAATGGCTTCGATTTCCTTCGGGTAAACGTTGTAACCGCCTGAAATGACCAGGTCCTTGTCGCGGCCGACAATGTTCAGGTAGCCGTGCTCATCGATTTTTCCCAGGTCACCGGTAATGAAGAAACCGTCTGAGCGAAACTCGGCGGCCGTCTTTTCGGGCATCCGCCAGTACCCCTTGAAAACGTTGGGGCCGCGCAGCTCCACCATGCCGGTCTCGCCATCGGCCAAGGGTTTGCCCGACTCACGGTCGGTAATACGCACTTCCACGCCGGGCAGCGGCATGCCCACGGTTCCAGGCCGACGCTGGCCGTCATAGGGGTTGGAGGTGTTCATGTTGCTTTCGGTCATGCCGTAGCGCTCGAGAATCGCATGGCCGGTGCGGGCTTCGAAGGCTTCATGGGTGTCGGCCAGCAAGGGTGCAGAACCGGAGATGAACAGCCGCATGTGGGCGGTGGCCTGCCGATCGAGCCGGGGTGACTGCAGCAGGCGGGTGTAGAACGTGGGCACACCCATCAATACCGTTGCCTTCGACATGCGTGTAATCAGGTCTTCCACCTCCAGCTTGGGCAAGAAGGTCATGGATGCGCCATTCACCAGCGTGATGTTACAGGCCACGAACAGGCCGTGGGTATGGAAGATGGGCAGGGCATGCAGCAAGTGGTCGTGCTCGCTGTAGTGCCACGCTTCGGTCAGTGCCTGGCAATTGGACGCCAGGTTGCGGTGGGTCAACATGGCGCCCTTGGAGCGCCCCGTGGTGCCGGAGGTGTAAAGAATGGCGGCCAGATCGTCCGGCCCGACCTGGCAGACGTCGCTGGTTTCCTCCACCTGTGCCAGGTCGTGCATCAAGCTGCCGTCAGCCTGGGTGCCCAGGCTGACGATATGCGTGACGCCGCTGGCCTCGCCGTGCAGGGTGGCACTGTCGAGGTCGTCGGGACGGCAGACATAAATATGCGGCTCGGCATCGGACAGAAAGTAAGCGATCTCCTTGCCCGTGTACGCCGTATTGAGCGGCAGGTACACCGCCCCCACTTGCAGGCTGGCCAGATAGAGCATCAGCATCTCGGGGCTTTTGTCGATCTGCACGGCTATGCGGTCGCCGGGCTGAAGACCCCAGGCGCGTAATCGGCTGGCCAGGCGGCGGCTGGTCGAGAGCACATCCCGATAGCGATACTGGCGGCCATCGTCGGTATCCATCAATACCTTGTCAGGCTGGCGTTCGAAGTGGGGGTAGAACAGGCTGAAAAGATTATGGTTCATGGTGGGTCCTTGTTGTTGTAGTGAAGTCAGGGGCATGCCTAGGCCTCGACGGTCATGTAGTGCTGTGCCTGGCTTGCCAGGCGGCGAATGTCGCTGGTGCATACCACGCTCTGCTGTTGGCTGAAGGCTTCGTGGTTCTGCTCGATGCGATTGAGCTGGTAGAGGTAATTGACCATCACCCCATGGGCCTGCTGCCACCCTTTGGGGGACGTGTCGGCGGGCCAGTTGAGGCGGTGCAGGCTGGCGCCATTCCCCAGGTGGAAGCGGGCCACCGGGTTGAGCGGCTGGCCGCTCTTGTGTTTGACCTCGGTGAGGTAGTAAGCCACCAGGCGCAGCAGCGCTTTCTGGTTCGCGGAAGGCGTATCGTGCTGTGCCAGCGTGCCTTCTTCCAGCTGCTGTTCCAGCGCTTCGGGCAGCGTGACCGCCCCCGAGCGGCGCTGGGTGGCCAGCCACTCCGCAAAGCCGGGCACCGGGGAAAGGGTGACGAAGTTCTTCAACTGGGGCAGTTCACGGCTCAGCTCCTGCACGACCTGCTTGATCAGGAAGTTGCCGAAGGAGACGCCCTTGAGCCCCGCCTGACAGTTGCTGATGCTGTAGAACACGGCGGTGTCGGCGTCGGCCAGCGGCAGCTCTTCTTCGTTCTCCAGAATGGCCTGGACGTTGTCGGGAATGCCCTTGCACAGCGCGACTTCCACGAAAATCAGCGGCTCATCGCCCGTGGCAGGGTGGAAAAAGGCGTAGCAGCGGCGGTCTTCCGGGTCCAGGCGGCGGCGCAGCGCGGTCCAGTCGCTGATCTCATGCACGGCCTCGTAACGGATCAGTTTTTCCAGCACGGCCGCCGGGGTGTTCCAGTCGATGCTCTCCAGCACCAGAAAGCCGCGGTTGAACCACGAATTGAAAAGATGCGAAAAGTCGGCATCCAGGGCCGCAAAGGAGGGTGAGGCGCTGAGCTGTTTCAGCAGGTTGGCGCGCATCTTGACCAGCTCGTAGGTGCCTCCCGGGCAGAGGTTAAGGCGGCGCAGCAGGTCTTGCCGCCGGGGCTCGCAGGCGCTGAAAAGCCGCGCCAGGGCTTCGTTGTCCTGGCGCTCGCGGTACACTTGGTAGGCCGCGTGGATCTGTTCGGGGTCAGCCGAGTAGGCATTGGCCAGCAGCGAGAAAAACGCGTCCTGTTCCTGCTCGGTCAATTGGCTATAGTGGCTAAGGGCTGCTTGAGCGGTCAGTATTTGCGTGGCTTCGCCACCTGGCAGCATCAGCTTTTCACAAGCGTCGAACAGCCCCTTGAGGTGCACCTCGGGCGAGTAGGAGGTCACCGAGCGGTATTTGGTGCGGGTGCGTTCACTGATGTTCGTGAGCAAGCCCTGTAGAAACGTCATGTTCATCTGCATACATCTGGCTCCGCGCATGATTATTATGAGATTGTGGCTGCAAGGATGTTTCGATGCGATTTGTTATATATAACAAATAGACTTTTAAAATATTTCAGTCAAGGGAAACAGAGGCGACTTATGGCTAAGGTGTCACAGGCACATCGACTGCGCGATCTACTGGAAGACGCCATCGTGGAAGGGCGCTTTCTTCCGGGCGACCGCCTGGACCCTGATGCGCTCGCGCTGGAGTATCAATGTTCCAGAACGCCCATTCGGGAAGCCATTCAGCAGCTGGCCATGTCGGGCATGGTGCAGGTGGTCGCCAAGCGCGGCACTTTCGTCACCGAGCTGAGCATTTCAGAGCTGGTAGAGCGGTTCGAGGTGATGGCCCAGTTGGAGGGGCTGTGCGGCCGGTTGGCGGCGCGGCGCATCACCGCCGACGAGCTGGCGCTGCTGCAGGACGTTCACCGAGCCTGTCAGGCCAAGGTGGAGGCAGGCGACAGCAATGGTTATTACTACGAGAACAGCCTGTTTCACCAGCGCATCTACGAAGCCAGTCATAACCAGTTCTTGGCTCAGGAGGCCGCGCGGCTGCATGCGGCCCTGCAGCCTTATCGCAGAATGCAGCTACAGGTGCGCATGCGTCTGGAAAGCTCGTTTGCCGAGCACGACGCCATTGTGGCGGCGATAGCGGCGGGAGAGGCCCAGCAGGCGGAAACCCTGCTGCGCGACCATGTGATGATTCAGGGGGAGCGCTTCAATGACCTGGTGGCGTCGGTGCAGCAGCTCAAGAGGGCGTAGCCTGCCAGGCGCCTGATCGGCGCCCGGCAGGGAGCGCAGGTGCCAGCCTTACCGCGAGGCCGCCAGCGGTGTGGCCACGGTGGTATCCACCGCATCCGCCAGCAACTCGGCGGTGATGGCCGAGAGTGTCCAGCCCAGGTGGCCGTGGCCCGTGTTGTAGAACACCGTCGGCAAGCGGCCCGGGCCCACTTTGGGCAGCATGTTCGGCATCATCGGACGCAGGCCAGCCCAGGGTACGACCCGCTGGGTGCTGACACCGGGAAAGCACTGCTCCACCCAGCGCACCAGCGGCTGAATGCGGTCGTTGCGAATGTCGCGATTGGCGCCGTTGAACTCTGCGGTGCCCGCCACGCGGAAGCGGTCGTTGCCCAGGCGGCTGGTCACCAGCTTGGTTTCGTCATCCAGCAGGCTCACGGTGGGGGCGGCCTGTTGCGAGGCTTCGTCGTCCAGCTGCACGGTGATCGAGTAGCCCTTCACCGGGTAGATATTGACGCGATCACCCAGCTTGGCGGCCACCGCCCGGCTGCCGACCCCGGCGCACACCACCACGCTGTCGAAGCTTTGCCGCATCTCCTCGCCATCGACCACCGCCTTGACCCAGGCGCTGTTTTCATCGGCGCTCAGGTCGGTCACCTGATGGCCGTAGTTCAGGCGCACGCCGCGTTTCGCAGCGGCTTTCGCCAGCCCATTGGTGTACTTGTGAATATCCCCCGTGGCGTCACTTTCGGTAAAGAAACCGCCGTAGTAGCTGCCGGCCAGTGTGGGTTCGATGGCGCGCATTTCATCCGAGGTCACCGCGCGGCGTTCGAGCCCGCCCTGGTGCAATAGCTGCGATACCCTGGCGGCATGCTCATAGCCTGCCTTGTCGCGGTAGATGTGCAGGATGCCTTTCTGCTTCACGTCGAAATCGATCTGCTCGTCACGGGCCCACTGGAACAGGTGTTCTCGGGCGGCGATGGCCAGGCGGGTCGTTTCGGTGGTGTTGTCGGCATAGCGGGGAATGGCGGCGATGAATTCTGCAAACCAGCTCAGCTTGTGCCAGCTTGGGCGCGGGTTCACCAGCAGCGGGGCGTCGTTCTTGAGCATCCAGCGCAGGCCCTTGATGACCGTGGGCCAGTGGTTCCACACCTCTGCGTTGGAGGCAGACAGCTGCCCGCCGTTGGCAAACGAGGTTTCCATGGCGGCGTAGCGATGCTTTTCGAAGACGGTGACGTCGAAACCGCGCTTTACGAGGGCGTAGGCACTGGTGATGCCAGTGATCCCACCGCCAATGATGGCAATGCGTTGCATGAGTCTCTCCACAGATTGTATGAGCGTCGGGCGATACCCCCGGCAGCCTATTGGCCGGGCGTACCCCTTCCGTCATGGAACCTGAGAGATTCACGCCGCTGGAATGGCGCTTGCTCCTTCGGTGGGCTGAGTGACGCAGTCATCAACCGCTCTTCGGAACGTCATGGATGGCCGTCGCGGTCCGTTGGCCTGAGAGTTTCCGGGGTCGTTGCTCCTTCGGCGCTGGTGGCAGGCACCAGTCTCTCCCGCGATGGCATACTGACGTTGTAACGCGACGGTGCTAAAAAGGGAATAGGCGGAAGGTGGAAACATGAGCAGCAGCTGCTTTGCCAGCCACCGCGTTTTCGCTGACAATAGCGAATCCCTTCGAGCAATGGAAAAAGCGCATGCAGGCAAACGGATTTTTTGAGGGCATTGGCGAGGCGATTGGCGATGCGATCCGCATCGTGGTCGAGTTCTTGCTGGGTATCTTCACCAACTTTTTCGGTGCCTTCGACGATTTTATCGGCGGGCTGACGCGCTCGCTGGGAATCAATGACTCGTTCTTGAGCCTGGCGATTCTGCTGATTGGCCTGCTGGTACTGTGGGGCGGGCTGCGTGCGTTTTTGCGTGGCTCCATTATTGGCGGCATTTTCCGCACGCTGATCGGCCTGTTCATCCTGTCGTGGCTGATGATGTAGCCCGCCTATCGGTAGCGCTGCAGGTGCTCCTCCAAGGCAAAAATATGTGCATCTTCGGTGCCCAACTCGCGCAGCGCTTGGGCTAGGTTCAGCAAGTAAGCGCTGTTGGGGCCGCTGGGGCCATGGGCCTGGGCAATTTGCTGAGCGATATCGGCCAGCGGGGCATCGCCTAAAAACGCTGGGTTGTCCTCGCTGGCCAGATAAATCAGCCCCTCGCTAGGCGCTTGGTCGGCGTCAGGGTTGCCCGCCTCATCCAAAAACGTCAGCGTGACTTTTTCCCGCAGGTAGCCGTTTTTCTCCCGCACATCCAACGGTGCGAGCACCTCTGGGGTAATGCGGTAGGCCATGCCGTGACATACCGCGCCTTCGGCACGAATCAGCGTCGCCACTCGCCCCGGCACGTCCGGCGTGCCGCGGTGGTCGTGGGAGCCCTGCCAGAAGCGCCGCGCCCAGCCGGTAATCGCTGCAGGCCGGCGCTCTAAATAGTCAAAATCGGCTTTCCAGATCAGCGAACCGTAGCCAAAAAGCCAGATATCCGCATGGCCGTCGAAGAAGTTTCTTTGCTGGTTTAACGTCGTGGTATCAAGCAACATAAGCGATCTACATTTGTGACCAAAGTGGCTGCACGCGCATGGCGTTAACGGTGGTTCATCATCCGGGTTATACGATTGATTTACCAGCCAGACGTAGTGCTCTATGACGCTCCGATTGAAAAGGATGAACGCGATGCGCGCTATTTTTCTGGTCGATAACGGCTCTCTGCGGCCTCAGGCGACCCACAGCCTGCGCCGCGTGGCGGCAGCGTTGAGCGAGACGCTAGGGGAGACTGTTCAGGCGGCCTCGCTGTTGCACTCCAATAAAATCCCCGCTGAAGAGGTCGACGGCATTCCCGCCATTACGTTAGGCCCCGCCGCCGAACGCAGCGCCGAGGCAGGCGCCACCGAGATTATCGTGCTGCCGTTTTTCTTCGGCCCCAGTAAAGCGCTAACGGGGTATTTGCCGGAGCGAATGGCCGCGTTGCAGGCACGCTTCCTTAACGTGTCGGTGCGGGTTGCTCAGCCGCTGGTGGATGAACTGGGGAATAACGACCTGCGCTTGGCACAGCTGTTGGCCGATAACGTACGTGCGCAGCTGTCTGAACAAGGTGCTGCCAAGGTCGCGTTGGTGGACCACGGCAGCCCCATCCCCGACGTTACCGCTGTGCGTAACCGCTTAGCGGGGCAATTGAGCGTGCTGTTGGGCGACGACGTGCGCTGCGTGGCGGCAGCCTCTATGGAGCGACGTGACGGCGACGAGTACCGCTTTAACGAGCCGCTATTGGAGCGCCTGCTGGATACTCCCGAATTCAGCAGCGGCCACGTAGTGCTGGCGATGCTGTTTCTCTCGCCAGGCCGTCATGCCGGTGAAGGCGGTGACATCGCCGAGATTTGCGCCGCCGCCGAACAGCGCCACCCAGGCCTGCGGGTGCGGCCGACGGCGCTGGTGGGCGAGCATCCTGCGATTGTCGATATTCTGGCCACGCGACTTCGCCAAGCACTTGATGGCGAACGCTTTCTACTGGAAATGCCCGCGCAGACGGTAAAAGACGGTGAGCAGAAGCCTTGAGGGGAGATGTAACGCCGCCCAAAGGCGCGTAGAATCGCTTGCTTTTGCACGCATGTCGCTCCTCCATCAGGGCTATGTCGCCAACCAGGGTCTCTATCTTGATCGCCACCGCCAACATCACCATGCAGTTTGGGGCCAAGCCCCTGTTCGAAAATGTTTCCGTCAAGTTCAATAACGGCCATCGCTACGGTTTGATTGGCGCCAACGGCTGCGGTAAGTCCACCTTCATGAAAATTCTCGGTGGCGAGCTGGAGCCCTCGTCTGGCCAGGTGATGCTGGACAGCAGCACGCGGCTGGGCAAGCTGCGTCAGGACCAGTTTGCCTACGAAAACGAGCGGGTGATCGACACCGTTATCATGGGCAACGCCGAGCTATGGAAAGTGGCCGCCGAGCGTGAGCGGATCTACTCGCTGGCCGAGATGAGCGAAGAAGACGGCATGGCCGTGGCCGACCTGGAAGTGCAGTATGCCGAGCTGGATGGCTACACCGCCGAGTCCCGCGCGGGCGAGCTGCTGCTGGGCCTGGGCATTCCCATCGAGCAGCACACCGGCCCCATGAGCGAAGTCGCTCCCGGCTGGAAGCTGCGCGTGCTGCTGGCCCAGGCACTGTTCTCCGACCCGGACGTACTGCTGCTCGACGAGCCCACCAACCACCTGGACATCAACACCATCCGCTGGCTGGAAGATATTCTGAAAGCGCGCAGCAGCACCATGGTGATCATTTCCCACGACCGCCACTTCCTGAACAGCGTCTGCACCCACATGGCCGACCTGGATTACGGCGAAATTACCCTGTTCCCCGGTAACTACGACGACTACATGACGGCGGCCACCGCTGCGCGTGAGCGTCAGTATGCCGACAACGCCAAGAAAAAAGCGCAAATTGCCGAGCTTCAGCAGTTCGTCAGCCGCTTCTCGGCGAACGCCTCCAAGGCCAAGCAGGCCACCTCCCGGGCGCGTCAGATCGACAAGATCAAGCTGGAAGACATCAAACCCTCCAGCCGCGTCAGTCCGTTCATTCGTTTCGACCAGAACAAGAAGATTCACCGCAACGCGGTAAACGTCGATGCCATTACCAAAGGCTACGACGGCGAGCCGCTGTTCAAGCGTTTTTCCATGACCGTGGAAGCGGGCGAGCGGATTGCCATTATCGGCCCTAACGGCATTGGTAAAACCACTCTGCTGAAAACCCTGGCCGGTGACCTGCGCCCCGATGCTGGCGAAGTGAAGTGGACTGACGCCGCCGAGCTGGGCATCTTCGCCCAGGACCATGCCGACGACTTCGCCAATGACGCCACCCTGTTCGAGTGGATGAGCCAGTGGACCAAAGGGGGCGAGCAGGTGGTGCGCGGCGCGCTGGGCCGCATGCTGTTTTCCAGCGACGATATCGGCAAATCGGTGAAGGTGATTTCCGGCGGCGAGCAGGGGCGGATGCTGTTCGGTAAGTTAACGCTCACCAATCCCAACGTGCTGCTGATGGACGAACCCACCAACCACCTGGATATGGAGTCCATCGAGGCGCTCAACCTGGCGCTGGAGAACTATCCTGGCACGCTGCTGTTCGTCAGCCACGACCGCGAGTTCGTCTCCAGCCTCGCCACCCGCATTATCGACATGCAGCCGGAGGGCATCGTCGATTTCAGCGGCAGCTACGACGACTACCTGCGCAGCCAGGGCGTGATCTGAGTCAGCCGATGATCTGCGCGTAGGTGGATTCGCTGGCCGGTTCTCGGTCAGCGTCCAGCATGTCGCCGCTGAAGGTCTCGTTCATCTCCTTGGCGAGCTCTACATACACGTGCATCTGCTGATTGCGACGTTTATGCAGCGGCGGCTTCACCAGCAGGCTCACCCCACGGATCGGCTCGTGGGTTTCGCCCCTCAGCAGGTCGGGCATTTCCCCCGGCGGAAAGGCGTTCGCCACGGTGACGGGGTTGGAGGGCTGCTGGCCGTCGATCAGAAAGACTTTCTTGATGGCATCGTAATGGGCGCCTTTTTCCCTCAGCCACTCGGTCAGTCGGGCATCGGTCGAGGCATCCGGCTGATTGAAGATGACGAACAGCGAATGCTGTTTTACCTTGCCGGTTCGTTTGGTTGAAGGCGGCGGAGGCTCTTCAGCGGGCGGGGGCGTGGTGTCCTTGGCCACGGCGGGGGTGGGCTCTACGGCCTTTTCCCTGGCACGCCGCCGCTTGGGCATGACGACGTAGATGAAGATCAACGCGGCCACCACGCCCAGTAACAAGGAGGCGAAAGCCAGCAGTACGGGAAGAGAAGTCATATCCATGGAGTGAATCCCTGTTGTCCGTTAACGCCTAGGCGCTATTCAACCGCCAGATGGAAGCATTGAGCGCCGTAGACGGCCAGGCTGGCACCGCGCAGAGGCGCATCTTCGGTCATGTAGACCCGCCAGCCGTCGGGGGCGAAAGCGTGCCCCCGTCATGGCGGCGGCTCCCACCAGCAGTAGCGAGACGAGCAGCGCCAGCAAAGAGCCGAACATGAGCGACCTATCCAGCAGTAGGGATATCGCGTTAAAACGATAGAATCAACAGATTAACAGCGTTTCATGCGTTCAAGGCATAAAAAAGCACCACCTGAGTGATGCTTTTCATGCTTCAGGGTTCCCCTAAGTGGGGAAACCCTGAACACGTGTTGGCCTGAAACGTTTAGCCGATACGGTCGTAACCGTTATTCAGGAAAGGATAATCGGTGTAGCCCTTCTCATCGCCGCCATAGAACGTTTCATGGTTCGGCTCGGTGAGCGGGGCGTTCACACGGAAGCGTTCCGGCAAATCGGGGTTGGCGATGTAGGGGCGGCCAAAGGCCACGGCATCGGCGGTGTTTTCCTTGATGCGCGCTTCGGCACGCTCGGCGTCGTAGTTGCCGCAGTAGATCAGGCTGCCGCTGAAGCGCTCGCGCATCTGCTCGCGGAAACCATCGGGAAAAGTGATATCGCCACCTGCCCAGTTGGGCTCGTTCAGGTGCAGGTAGGCCAGGCCGCGCTTGGAAAGCTCTTCGGCCATATAGAACGCCATGGCTTCCGGCTCGTCGTCGGTCAAGCCGAACAGCTCGATGAACGGCGTCATACGGATGCCGACACGCTCAGCACCAAACACTTCCACGACCGCATCGACCACTTCCAGCGGGAAGCGGGCACGGTTTTCCAGCGAACCGCCGTACTGGTCGGTGCGCTGGTTGGTGCCGGTGGCCAGGAACTGGTTCAACAGGTAAGCGTTGGCAGCATGGACTTCGACCATGTCGAACCCTGCCCGCTTGGCGCGAATGGCCGCCTGACGGTAATCCTCCACGATACCGGGAATCTCGTCGGTCTCCAGCGCACGGGGCGTGCTGGTGGGGTGCTGACCAGCGGTGCCGTCTTCAAATTCAACAAAGCACTGAGCGCCTTCCCCTTTCAGCGCGCTGGGGGCTACCGGCTGCTGGCCGTTGGGCTGCACCATCTCATGGGAAACGCGGCCCACATGCCACAGCTGCAGGGCAATACGGCCACCTTTGGCGTGAACCGCATTCACGACGCCTTTCCAGCCCGCTTCCTGCTCATCGGTCCAGATGCCGGGCGTGTACACATAGCCACGGGCAGTGGGAGAGATGTTAGTGGCTTCGCTGATGATCAGGCCCGCACCGGCGCGCTGGCCGTAATAGGCTTCCTGCATTTTACCCGGCACGCTATCCGGCGTGCGCGAACGGGTCAGCGGCGCCATGATGACGCGGTTAGGAATGGTCAAGCTACCTAGCGTGGTGGGGGTAAACAGCGTCTCGTACGCCATAGGGCAAAACTCCTTTGCAGCAGTGGGTATCATCGCGGCAAACAGAATAGACCAGTTTACTAGTGAGCGCCAACAACGATGCTATGCCCTAATTAATGGGGGCGGACGCGCAAAACAAAACCCCGCCGAGGAAATGAGGCGGGGTTAGAGGGTAAATAACGTTTGTTCAGTGCCGTTGCCAAGGCCAGCGACGCTTAACCGGCGTATCGATTTGGCTAATGGCGCTGGTGAGCGGCAGCATGATCGCGCTGAGCTGGCGGTGGCAAACGGAACTACTGAGTACGCCGGGGCACTGTTTGAGCAGCAGGTCGCACTGTTGGGAGGCGATAAAGAGCTGCTCTATAACCTCAGGCGCGAACAGCGGCTTGGCCTGCTGGCAGCAGCGGGTCAGCTCTCGGGAGAGCATGGAGAGCATGCTGGTGTCTAGCCAGCAGGGCAGCGGGTCTTCTAGCCGTCCGGCAATCGAATGCTGAACGGCTTCAAACGATGTGCGTAAAAACAGCAGGGTTTGACGAAGCTGGCGCTGTTCACTGGTCATGGGACGTTCCTTCACCTCAACGGCTCTTTATCGACCAAGATGTTGGCTAAAAAGAGAGTGTTTCTCATTTTCATTTCTGGTGAAGATAGCCTCCCTCAATCGCGGTGTCAATCTCAGGCTATTATCTCAGGCCATCATCACGGGCCTGATAAAGCTGCCAATCGTTGTTGGTGAGCGGCTTAGCACCCTGCTCGGTGACCACCACGGTATCGCTTAAGCCAACGCCCCACTGGCCGGGTACCCGCAGGCATAGCGGTAAATGAAACACCATGTTGGTTTCAAAGGTGCGCGTTTGGCCTTTGGCAATGTAGCCCGTGCCTTCTACCCAACTCGGCGGAAACTGCGCGCCCACGGCGTAGCCAAACACCCCGGAGAAAAACAGCTGGTCGCGTTGAGGGGCCAGCAGGGCATCAGCGGCCTGGGCGGCGGCATCAAAAGAGTGACCAGAGCGCATGGCCTCGCAGAGGGTTTCAAATATCGAGCGGCAGAGGTCTTGGGTGGCGGTGAGAGCGGCGTTCGGGGTGCCGGTTACGGCGGTGCGCATCATCGGTGCGGTGTAGCGTTGATACGCTGCACCGAACTCTAAAAACACTGGCTCGTTGACCTGAATGACGCGGCGTTTATGGTTAACGTGAATCACCCCAATGCGGTGCCCGCTGGTGACGATAGGCTGTAAGTTCATAAACTCGCTGCCGTTTTCGAGTAGCGCTTTAGCGCCAATGGCGGCAATGTCGTTATCGGTCATGCCAGGTTGAATGGCGGCCAGCGCCGTCTCTAAGCCAACGGCGGTGATGCGGGCGCTCTCTTTTAGCATCTCAAGCTCGGCGCTGCTTTTAACGATTTTGATGGCATCGAGCAGGTCGCTCGCTTCAAAAAAGCGCTCTTTACCCACCGCCTGGGCCAGGGCGTCCATCACGCCCACTCGCAGCCCGCTGCTCCAGCCGTCGATGCCAATGCGCGGGCAGGGGGATAACAGGTCGGCCAGCGGGGCGATGATTTCATCCAAGTTTTCCCACCGGTAGCCAATAATCTCGTCAACACGGGCGGTCACCACCGCGGCACCCGTTTCAATCGAGGCCACTTGGAGAACGAGCTTGTCTAGCGTGCAGACCAAGCAGGCATGCACCGACACCTCAAAGGTGTGATAACCGGTCAAATAATTGATATCAGCGGGGTCGGTGAGCAGCAGCGCGTCTAGCCCGCGCTGGGCCATGGCGTGGCGCACCTTCTCAAGGCGCGCTTGATACTCAGCGGGGGCAAAGGGTAGCTCGCTTTGGGTAAGCGATGTGGCAAGGGCTTCGCGGTAGTGGTGGTAATCCATGGCGACCTCCAGCGTTAGGTAAGGTCAGTATAGGTCGCCATCTAAAGCGTGCCGCGAAGGCCCTCAACGGTTAACGGGTTAACAGATACACCCCCTGCAGGAAGTAGAACACCCCAATGCCGGTCACGATCCAGCGGGTCCAGGTGCGGAAGTTGGCGTCGGTCAGGCGGTGCAGAATCCGCGTGCCGGTTTGCGTACCTAGCATGGCAAAAGGGGCGGCCAGTAGCACCATGGCCCACTCGCCAGCGCTGAGCGCAAGGGCGGCACCCAAGTAGAAGAGGATTTTGATGGAGTGGGCGACCACTTGAATCATGGCTTTGGTGGCCACGACTTGGCGGCGGTCCATCTGCGAGCGCACGAAGAAGATATCGATCAGCGGGCCGGAGACCCCGGCGGCAATCGTGAGGCCGCCAGAGGCGATGCCGCAGCAAAACGCGTGGCTGGCGCGATGAGCGTCTAGCTGGAACCAGTGCCTGGGCGTCCAGACCAAAATCGGCAGCAGCCCGATCAATAAGGAAACGGTGGCCGCATTGGGCGTGTAGTTAAACAGCAGCAGAAGCCCTGCCGCGCTGAGTACTCCCAGCGCCATCAGTGCCACAATGCGCCACACGATAAAGCGCCGCGAAAGCCATGCCCGAGAGGCATTAGCCGTTAACTGAATCACCCCATGCACGGCCATGGCAGTACTGGCGGGGAATATCACCAGCAGGAACCACAGCAACACCAGCCCGCCCGCCATACCAAACACGCCGGAGAGCATGGAGGTAAAAAACACCACGCCGACAAAGGCGACGCCCATCAACAGTGTCATGAACGACCCCCTCAGCTACGACAGAACGGCCACACCTGATAGAACTTGCGGCACTGGAACTCTGCCTGGCAGCTGTTGAGCTGGGCCTGGTAGCGGTTAGAGAGGCTCGCCACTTGGCGGCCCGCGTTGAGCACCTGGGGTTTGCTGCGATAGGTGCCCCGCTGATAGCCGCCTGCGCCCTCGTGGTAGGCGTAATAGAGGTGTTCAGGATTGTTGAGCGAGATGCCCGTTTGGGCGCGAGTGCGGGCGTTATACCAGCCAATGAAATCGGTGGCGTGCTTCATGTGCGTGCGCCGGGCAAACAGGCTGCCCGCTTGGTCTTCGTACTCACCCCATACCGGGTCTTGAGCTTGGGCGTAGCCTTTGGCGGACGACGGGCGCGGGCCGGGAATAAAGCCAAGGTAGTATTTGCGGTCTGGGCGTACGTGGCTACGAAACGAGGATTCCCGCTGAATGAACGCCATTTGGGTGGCGATGGGCGTTCCCCACTTCTCTTCAGACGCTTGCGCGTAGTCGTACCAGCTCGGCTGCTCGCGGAAAATCTCGCAGATATTGGTCTGATCCTCCGGTGGGCTAGGCGCAAAGGTCGCGCACCCAGAGAGCAGCAGTAGGGTAGCGACGGTCAGCCATCCGCGGAGCGAAGCGGTAGAAGCAGCAGAGAAAGTAGAGACCCAAACGCTATCAACAGGGCGATGCATAGGACGGTCCTTGTGGATAAGTCATGTTAGTTTCGTGTTGTTTAGTGTACTGACGGATAAAGTACCTGGGCCGCTTAGCGCAGCAGCGGCTCCAGGCAGCGGCGCAGGCGCTGCGCTTCGCGTGCCAGGGTTTCCCCCGACAGCATACCCACCCCCATCACCAAGCCAGCGCGCGGGTCGTTTGGCGCACACACCGGGCTTAACGGCCGCACGATTAAGTGCTCTTTTAACAGCGATTGCGCGATGGCCACATCGTTAACGCCCGGCGCGAACTCCACGCACAGGCTGATGGCACTGCTGGGCGGCGAGACCGAGCGCACCTGGGGCAGCGAGCACAGCTGGTCGTGCAGCACCTGCTGGCGGCCTAAATAGTCGCGCTGAATGCGCCGACACCAGGCATCCAAATCACCATCAAAAATAAACTGGGCCAGCACGGCTTGGTCCAGCATACGGCCCTCGCGAAACAGCTCGCTGCGCAGGCGGTTCATCGGCCCCGCCAAGTGGCGCGGCACCACAAGATAGCCCAGCCGCAGGCCGGGAAACATCATCTTGGAGAACGAGCCTACCAGCAAATGGCGTTCGGAGTGGGCATCGAACAGCAGGTTAGGGTGATCGTCGCGGTTAAATTCGTAGTCGTCTTCCACCACATAGGTAGGCGATAACGCCTCACACAGCTGACGTTTATGCTCTGCGCGGGTCGGCACGCTGAGCGGGTAGTGATGCGAGCCAGTGAGGTAAGCCAGCGCCACGGGGCCGGGGGAAGCAGGCAGCATATGGCCCTGTTCCGGCCGCCACGGCAGCATGTCGATGTTCAGCCCGGCGGCGGTAAACACGTTGCGCGCCCCCCAGTAACAGGGCGACTCCATGGCCACCGTATCGCCCACATCCGCCAGGGCCACGGCGCACAGCTCGATGCCGTTGTGGGTGCCGTCGGTAATGATGATCTGCTCGGTATCGCAGTGAATATTGCGCCAGCGGGCCAGAAATTCGCGGATGGCCCGCTTCAGCGGCCCGTAGCCGCCGGTGGAGTAGGAGAGCAGCAGGGCGTTTTGCGGCACCGTGACGCTGGCATAGAGCTGGCGCCACTTGCGCATCGGGAACTGGGCGATATCGGGAATGCCGGGCACGAAGGCGCCGCTTTGAATCATGCTGGCCCCAGGCCCCTGCAAGACGCGCTGAGCGCGACGCGAAAGCCGAGGCGGCAGCGGGGGCTCGTGCGCTGGTGCGCTGGGCTTGCAGGTCCAGGTGCCCTGGCCGTGGCCGGTGGTCAGCAGGCGTTCCTCCTGCAGGGTGGCCATGGCCAGAGCCAGCGTTTGGCGGGCCACGCCGAAGGCCTCTGCCAGGGCGCGGTGCGAAGGCAGCCGCAGCCCGCCAGGCCACTGCTGAATGATGGCCTGGCGCAGCGCCTGCTCTATTCGTACCTGCTTGCTGAGCCGTTCAGGCTGCAGTGCATAAAGTTGTACGCATTGGTGCAACACCCGCTCGCGATCCATGAAATTGCCTCTTTTTCTCTGCCAGGCCGCTCACGATCAGCCTCTTAGACGAAAGCATTATGCGGAATATGCACCTCCATGGTGCATTCAAAAAGTGGTCTAGTCGAACGCCAAAGTGGTCCATTACGCGGTTTGGCAGCCACCTGCTAGCGTGATGTTATTCCCTTGTCGGAATCAGGACACTGCGCCCAGAGCGCCAACCATAATCTCCAAAAACGTGCAGGAAAACGATAATGACGACTCCCTCTTCTGAACAGGACAAGCTCGTCCGAGTGCTGGCCCGGGGCGACGTGTTGGCCCTGGCCTTTGGCGCCATGATCGGCTGGGGCTGGATTGTACTGACCGGCACCGCCATTCAATCCGCCGGTAGCCTGGGCGCTATTTTAGCCTTTATCGTCGGCGGTCTGGCGATCGTGATGGTCGGCCTCACCTACGCCGAGCTGGCCTCTGCCATGCCCAGGGTGGGCGGCGAGCACGTCTACAGCTACCGCGCCCTGGGCCACTTGCCCTCGTTCCTGTGCACCTGGGCCATCATCCTGGGCTACTTGAGCGTGGTGGCGTTCGAAGCCGTGGCGCTGCCTACGGTCATCGAGCATCTGGCCCCCAACTACGCCGTGGGCCACCTGTGGACCATCGCTGGCTGGGAAGTGAAAGCCACCTGGGTCGCCGTGGGCGTGGGCGGTTCGCTGGCCATGATGATCATCAACTACTTCGGCGTGACCACCGCGGCGCTGATTCAGAAAGTCGTCACGGGCATGATTCTGCTGGTGGGCGTCATGTTTGTCACGGGGGCGCTGTTCGAAGGTGAAACCATCAACATGATGCCGCTGTTCACCCAGGCCGATACCGGCGTGGTGGCGGGCATCGTCGCGGTGCTGGTCATGGTGCCGTTCCTGTTCGTGGGGTTCGATGTGATTCCCCAGGCCGCCGAAGAGATCAACCTGCCGTACAAGGCCATCGGCAAGGTACTGATGATGTCGGTGATCCTGGCGGTAGTGTGGTACGCGCTGATCATTCTGGCCACCAGCCTGGCCCTGAACAGCACCGAACTGGCCGCCAGCTCCCTGAGCGTGCCGGATGCCATGGGCAGCCTGTTCAACGCCCCCTGGGCCAGCAACCTGATGGTATTGGCCGGTATTGCGGGCATCATCACCAGCTGGAACGCCTTCTACATCGGCGGTTCCCGGGCGATCTACGCTCTGGCGAAAGCGGGCATGCTGCCTGCACCGTTTGCCAAGCTGCACCCGCGCTATAAAACGCCCACCAACGCCATCTTCCTGATGGGCTTTCTCTCCTGTATCGCCCCGTTCTTCGGCCGCCCCGCGCTGGTGTGGATCGTCAACGCCGGTGGCCTGGGCATCGTGATTGCCTATCTGTTCGTGGCCATCTCCTTCGTGGTGCTGCGGGTTCGCGAGCCGGAGATGGAGCGCCCGTTCCGCATTCGTCACGGCAAGCTGTGCGGCACCCTGGCCGTGGTGCTCTCCTTCGGCATGGCCTGCCTCTACCTGCCCGGTAGCCCGGCGGCACTGAGCGGCGCTGAGTGGAGCATCTTCGCGGGCTGGTCTTTGCTCGGTGTGGGCCTTTACATTCACGCGCTGCGTACCTATGGCCGCGCCTACAGCGACCAACACATGATGGCTGACCTGTAAGCCGTTCCAACATCTTTAAAGGAGCACGCTATGAGCTTTATCGAACAGTGGTTGCACGATGCCGTACCGGCCCTGGTGGGCGGGCAGTGGCGCAAGGGTCAGCAGACCTTCGCGGTGGACAACCCCGCCACCGGCGAGACTATCGCTCATGTGGCGGACTTGAGCGCCGACGACACCCGCGACGCCGTAGCCGCCGCTTATGAAGCCGGTGCCGCCTGGCGCGCCACCCCGGTCAAACAGCGCTCCGCGCTGCTGCGCCGCTGGTTTGAGCTGGTCAATGAGCACGCCGACGACCTGGCCCGCCTGATGACGTTAGAGCAGGGCAAGCCGCTGGCGGAAGCCAAAGGCGAAGTGACCTACGGCGCCTCATTCATCGAATTCTTCGCCGAAGAAGCCAAGCGTATGGCGGGGGAAACCCTGCCCAGCCACGGTGCGGACAAGCGCCTGCTGGTACTGCGCGAGCCGGTCGGCGTGGTCGCGGCGATTACCCCGTGGAACTTCCCGCTGGCGATGATTACCCGCAAATGCGCCCCGGCCCTGGCCGCTGGCTGCACCGTGGTCATCAAACCCGCCGAAGCCACCCCGCTCACTGCTCTGGCCGCCGCCTACCTGGCACTGGAAGCGGGCCTGCCCGCCGGTACCATCAACGTGGTCACGGCCTCCAAGCCCGCCGCCGTGGGCGAAGTGCTCACCACCGATGCGCGGGTGCGCAAAGTGTCGTTCACCGGCTCTACCCCGGTGGGTAAGCACTTACTTGCACAGTGCGCCAGCACGGTGAAGAAAACCGCCATGGAGCTGGGCGGTAACGCCCCGTTCATCGTCTTCGATGACGCCGACGTGGACGCCGCCGTGAACGGAGCCATCGCCTCCAAATTCCGCAACGCCGGGCAAACCTGCGTATGCACCAACCGCTTTCTGGTGCAGGACGGCATTTACGATGCCTTCGTCGCCAAGCTCACCGAGCGTGTGAACGCGCTCAACGTGGGTGACGGCCTGGCAGAAGGCAGCATCATCGGCCCGCTGATCAACCAAGCCGCCGTGGATAAAGTGCAGCGCCACGTCGACGACGCGGTGAACAAAGGCGCACGGCTGCTGTGCGGCGGCCAGCCCCACGCGGCGGGCGAGCGCTTCTTCACCCCCACGGTATTGGCGGATGTGACCACCCAAATGGCCGTGGCCGACGAAGAGACCTTTGGCCCAGTCGCGCCGGTGTTCCGCTTCAAGCAGGACGAAGAAGCCATCGCCATGGCCAACGACACGCCGTTTGGTCTGGCCGCCTACTTCTACGCCACGGATTACCGCCGCATCTGGCGCACCATGGAAGCGCTTGAGTACGGCATGGTGGGCGTGAACGAAGGCTTGATCTCCACCGAGCTGGCGCCCTTTGGCGGCGTGAAGGAGTCCGGGTTGGGTCGCGAAGGCTCCCACCACGGCCTCGATGAATTTACCGAACTGAAATACGTCTGCGTAGGCGGCCTGTAAAGAGAACGATGATGACTAACCAAGAATTGAACGACCTGAAAAACCGCTTCGTGGCCAACGGTGCCGCCACGCCCACCACCCAGTTTGCCGAGCGCGCCGAAAACGCCGAACTGTGGGACGCCGACGGCAACCGCTGGATCGACTTCGCGGGCGGCATCGGTGTGCTCAACCTGGGCCATCGCCACCCGAAAATCGTCGCCGCCGTGGAAGCGCAGCTCAAGAAAGTCATGCACACCAGCGCGGCGGTGATCTCCTACGCGCCCTACGTGCAGCTGTGCCAGAAGCTCTGCGAACTGACGCCGGTGCGTGGCCCTGAGCGCAAAGCCATGCTGGTGAACACCGGCGCCGAAGCGCTGGAAAACGCCGTGAAGATCGCCCGCGCCGCCACTGGCCGCACCGGCATCATCACCTTCGATGGCGCCTTCCACGGCCGCACCATGATGACCCTGGCGATGACCGGCAAGGTGCTGCCCTACAAGAACGACTTCGGCCCCATGCCGGGCGACGTATTCCGCGCCCCGTTCCCCAACCCGCTGCACGGCATCAGCGAAGAAGCCTCGCTGAACGCCATTCGCACGCTGTTCAAAACCGATATCGCCCCGCACCGCACGGCGGCCATCGTGATCGAGCCGGTACAGGGCGAAGGCGGTTTCTACATCGCCTCACCGGACTACCTGAAAGCCCTGCGAGCGCTATGTGACGAGCACGGCATTCTGCTGATCGCCGACGAAGTGCAGTCCGGCTTCGCCCGTACCGGCAAGCTGTTTGCGCTGGAACACAGCGGCATCGAAGCGGACATTCTCACCACCGCCAAGAGCCTCGCCAACGGCATGCCGCTCTCTGCCGTGGTCGGCACCGCCAAGGTGATGGACGCCTCCGGCCCCAACTCCCTGGGCGGCACCTACAGCGGCAACCCGCTCTCCTGTGCGGCGGCCCTGGCGGTGATCGAAGCCATCGAAGAAGAGAACATCCTCGCCCGCAGCGAGCAGATGGGCAACATGCTGGCTGAACGCTTCGCGGTCTGGGAAGAACGCTTCCCCGCCGTCGCCCACGGTCGCCAACTCGGCGCCATGGCCGCGTTTGAACTGCTTGATAGCGACGGCAAGCCAGATTCTCAGATGACGGGCGCGCTATGTGCTAAAGCACGCGAGAAAGGCCTGATCCTGCTGTCCTGTGGTTTCTACGGCAACAGCATCCGCATCCTGGTGCCGCTGACGGTATCGTCTGCGGTGCTGGAGGAGGGGTTGAGTATTATTGAGGAGTCGTTGGAAGCGCTTAGCTAGTAGCCTTCTAAGCCGCACTAAACCCGCCCATCGTCAGGTAGCGTAAGCTGTTGACGGTGGGTGGGTTTTTTGTGGGTAACTGCAAGGTTGGTGGAGCGCTTACGGCCCAGGGTGTCGAGCGCCTGGGCCAAGTCAACTAGCGAATCGGCGGCAAACTGCCAGTGGCGCAGGGCGCTGTCGGGCGTTTGCCACTGGTCGGGCTCGATGGCAAACAGCGGCAGCACCGGGCCTGCCGCTGCGGCGTTGGCCAGCGGTGCGTGATCGTGAATGCGCAAATCGCGTTTGAACCAAACGACCTGAAGGGGTGCCTGAGCCATGAGCCGTAACGCCTGTTCGTCGTAATCTATTCGTGATGAACGGAAGACGTTACCATCAAGCCAGCGTTGGCGTAATCACTCTATCTACTCCCGCTCAACAGGAGAGTCTCGATGTACATAGCCATGAACCGTTTTCGGATTGCCCCAGGCCGCGAAGAGGATTTTCTGGAGGTGTGGCGCAACCGCGATTCCCACCTGGAGGAAGTGCCGGGCTTCAAGGAGTTTCACATGCTGCAGGGCGAAAGCCAGGAAGAGCACACCGTGTTCATCTCCCACAGTGTGTGGGAATCCGAAGAGGCCTTCCGCGCCTGGACCAAGTCAGAGGCTTTCCGCAAGGCCCACGCCAATGCCAAATCGCCGGAAGGCATCTACCTGGGCCCGCCCAAGTTCGAAGGCTATGAGGTAGTGCTGTAAGGCCCTTGGCCCTTGGCCCCAAGCCCCAAGCCCCAAGCCCCAAGCCCCAAGCCGCCGTCAGGCAAGCGCTAGCCCCACCGCGAGCAGCAGGCTGTAAACCAGCGTGGAAAGCGCGGTTTTCTTGAGCATGCCCGTTAGCTGCTCGCCATCCTCTGTGCGGCTGAGCGTGCGCCCGGCGTCGTAGAGCGGCTTGGCCACCACCAGGCAGCTCCAGCCCACCCAGGGCACGGGCAGCCACACCAGATACCCCAGTGTCAGCAGCAGGGCGGCGCCCAGAAGCGCCCAGTGGTAGAGAATGGCCCGCCGTTTACCCAGCCTCACGGCCAGCGTCATCTTGCCGTGGCGGGCATCGCTGTGGATGTCGCGCACGTTATTGACGTTGAGCACGGCGGTGGCCAGCAAGCCGCACACGGCGGCGGGCAGTAGGGCCAGCCCGCTCAGGCTCTGGGTATGCAAATAGAGGGTTCCCAGCACGCCCAGCAGCCCAAAAAACACGAACACCGCCACATCCCCCAGCCCACGATAGCCATACGGTTTGCCGCCCAGCCCCACGGTGTAAGTGATGGCCGCCAGCAAGGACGCGGCCCCCAGCAGCACGAATACCAGCCAGCTGCGCAGGTCGCTGCCAAAAGCGACGAACAGCAGCGACAACCCCGATATGGTCGCCGCCAGCCCGGTGAGCAGCATGCCCCGGCGCATGGCGTCTGGGGTCAATAGCCCACTGGCCACCGCCCGCACGGGGCCGGTGCGGCTAGCATCGTCCACCCCCGATTGGGCATCGCCATAATCGTTGGCCAGGTTGGAAAGCACCTGCAGCAGAAGGGCCGTGAGCAGCGACAGCAGCAGCACCCCACCCTGAAAGCCACCCGCCTGCGCCGCCATGCCCGAACCCAGCAGGATCGAGGCGCAGGCCAGCGGCAGGGTGCGCAGCCGTGCGGCGAGCAACCAGGCATGGAGTGGGCGGTGTGGGGCGGTGTGTTCCATGGTGAGCATTCCTGTTGCAGTCGCTGAACTGGTCAGCGTGGCCGGTCGGTGTAGCCATCGGGCAGAGTGAACATTCGACTCTGTACCATTAATGGCAAAAACCACGACCTGGGTCAAAAAAGAGGTATCTGTCCTGACGCACACTGGGGCTTCCCCCTGAAAGTGAACGTGGCAGGAGTCTACGCGATGATCGGCGAGTTTTTCAGACAAAACAAATATGCTGCCCTGGTTTGGCTACTGCTGAGGCTGTACCTGGGCATTACTTGGCTGACCCTGGGCATCGGCAAGATGACCGGCGGCTTCAATGCCGAAGGGTTTTTGAGCAATGCCGTGGCCAACCCGGTCATGCGCGAAGGCAGCGTGGTCTACCCCAACTACGTGGCGTTTCTGGAGCATGTCGCGCTGCCGTATGCGGATGTGATCAACGTGATAATCCCGCTGGGGGAAGTGCTGGTGGGGCTGGGGCTGATCGTGGGCGTGTTGACCTGCTATGCCGCTTTCTTTGCCATCGTCATGAACATGTCGTTCTTGATGGCGGGCACGGTGTCCACCAACCCCTGGATGATCGCCCTGAGCTTTTTCCTGCTGGTGGCCGGTGCCAACGCCGGGCGCTATGGTGGCGACCGCTGGGTGCTACCCTATATCAGGCATCGGTTGTCAGGGAAGTAACGCACTATGCAGGTGATCCAGGCCGCAAAGGCGCTGGCAGCACAGCTGTCGGCGCTGGACCTTTTGGCATGCCGGGGCACGCAGAGCCTGAGCGTGCCCTGCGAGGTGGCGGATTTGGTGGGGTGGTTGAACGCACAGCGCGTGACGCCCCGTCTTTATTGGCAGCCGCGTGAGGCCTCGGCGGCGGGCTATGCCGTGCTGGGCGAAGCGCGGGCGTTTGACTCTCTGGTGGCGCTGCAGGTCGATATGCAGGCTCAAGCTCAGGCCCAGCCCGCCAGCGGCTCGCCCGACTATTTCGGCGGGGTAGCCTTCGATGCCCAGGCGGCGGGTTGGCCCGGGTTTGGTGACTGCCGCTTCATACTGCCCCGGGTGCTGCTCAAGCGTCAGCAGGGGCGGTGTACGCTTTCCGTGAACCTGCGCTTCGATGACCACCCTCCCGCCGAAGAGCTGGCCGCCGCCCAGGCGTGCCTGGCGGCCATCGTCCCGGAACAGCCGCTGCCCCCGGTGGCCCATGGCAGCTACCAGCGGTGTGATACGCCCACGCGGCGGGAGTGGGGCCGCTGGGTATCGCAGGTGTCCCAGCCCGAACGGCTGCAGCAGCTTCCCAAAGTGGTGCTTTCCCGAGAAACCTGCCTGACCGCCGAGCGCGTGCTCAGCCCCTGGGCCTTGCTGGGGCGCTGGCAGGCCGAAGCGCGGCACTGCTTTCATTTCGGGGTGCAGTGGGCGCCCGGTACGGCGCTGATTGGCTGCTCCCCCGAACGGCTCTACCGCCGCCAGGGCCAGCAGCTGATCACGGAGGCACTGGCCGGTACGACCCGGCGGGGGCGTGACACGGCGCAGGATGAAGCGCTCGCCGGGGCGCTGCTGGCCGATAAAAAGAACGGCCTGGAAAACCAGTGCGTGTATCAGCAGCTGCTGACCCAGCTGGAGCCGCTGGCCCAGCGCCTGGAGATGGGCGAGGCCCACGTGGTGCCGCTGCGGTCCGTGCAGCATATTCGTCGCGAAATCCATGCCGAGCTGCACCCCTTCATCACCGACCAGCAGCTGCTCAGCGTGCTGCCGCCCACGCCTGCCGTCGGCGGCACCCCGCGGGCGGCGGCGCTGGCCAGAATCCGTGAGCTGGAGCGCCACGCCAGGGGCTGGTACGCCGGTGCCTTTGGCCGCGTGGGGCATGACTCCAGCGAGCTGGCGGTGTCGATTCGCTGTGCCCAGGTCAGCGATACGGCGATCCGCCTGTACGCAGGGGCGGGTATCGTGGCGGGGTCGCAGGCCGACGACGAGTGGCACGAGCTGGATGCCAAGATTGCCGATATTCTCTCGCTGCTGGGAATGGGATAAGCCGATGCATTACGCCACCTTTAACCACGTTTGGGCATCGCTGCTGTTGGAAGAGCTATACCGCTGGGGGCTGCGCGAGGTAGTCGTGGCGCCGGGCTCGCGCTCCACCCCGCTGACCATGGCGGCCAGCGAGCACGCCGGGCTGCGCTGCCATACTCACTTCGACGAGCGCGGGCTGGGGTTCATGGCGCTGGGCCTGGCCCGAGGCGCCCAGCAGCCGGTGGCGGTGATCACCACGTCCGGCACGGCGGTGGCCAACCTTTATCCGGCTGTGGTGGAAGCCGCGCTGCTGGGCGTGCCGCTGGTGATTCTGTCTGCCGACCGGCCCATCGAGCTGCTGGATAACGGCAGTAACCAGGCCATCGACCAGCGGGATATCTTCGCCCGCCACACGGTGGCGCACCACGACTTGCCGACCCCCAGCCGCGAGATTCCCGCCGCCTATTTGCTCAGCACGATCGACCAGACCATGGCGCGGCAGCATCGCCTGCCGGGCCCGGTGCACTTCAACTGCCGCTACCGCGAACCGCTCTACCCTTCCGGCCCGCCCATGGAGGCCAGCGACTACCTGGCGCCGCTTTCGCGCTGGCAGCACCGCGATGCCCCCTGGAGCGCCTGGCAAACCGCTCCTGCCGCCTTGCCGGTGGCATGGCCCGCCGCCTTCACCCGGCAGCGCGGGGTAATCGTGGTGGGGCGCATCGATGACCCCCAGCAGGCGGCCCCCATTGCGGCCCTGGCCGAGCAGCTGGGCTGGCCGCTGTTGGCCGACCTGCAAAGCCAGCTGCACGGCGACCCGCGCCACCTGGTGCACATGGACCTGGCCCTTCAGGACCCGCAGGTCAGCGCCGAGCTGGGCCGCGCCAACGTGCTGCTGCAGTTTGGCGGCAGGCTGATTTCCAAGCGCCTGACCCAGATGATTGCAAGCCACCCCTGGCAGCAGGCGTGGCTGGTCGACCCGTTACCCCAGCGCCTGGACCCGGACTTCACCCTTACCCAGCGGCTGGTGTGCACGCCCGCCGAGGCCATCGCCACGCTGCCCGCCGGGCCCGCCCAGCCCCCCTGGCATACCCTGGCGCGCCTTCAGCAGCGTACCCGCCAGGGCATCGAACGCTATACGGCGGAGTTTTCCGAGCTGGGGGTGTGTCATCAGGTGTCGCAACTGGCCAGAGGGGCGCTGTTCGTGGGCAACAGCCTGCCCGCCCGGCTGATGAACATGCTGGGCTCGACCCGTTCGACGCCGCTGCGGGTGATGGCCAATCGCGGGGCTTCGGGCATCGATGGGCTGCTGGCCTCTGCGTACGGGTTGGCCTGCACGACCGATGAACCCACCACGGTGATTCTGGGCGACACCAGCGCGCTTCACGACCTCAACAGCCTGGCGCTGCTGGCCAGGGCCAAAGCGCCGCTGGTCGTGGTGGTGCTGAATAACGATGGCGGCAGCATTTTCCACATGCTGCCGGTGCCGGACGAAGGCGACCTGCTGGAGCGCTACTATCGCCAACCCCACGGGCTCGCGTTCGAGCATGCGGCGCGCATGTTTCACCTGAACTATGCCGCACCGACCACGCTGGCGGCGTTTGGCGAGGCCTACACCCAGGCGCTGGAAGCCGGGGTGACGCTGATCGAGGTCACGGTGCCCCATCAGCAGGCCACCGATGCGCTGCAAGCCTTGGGCGCGTGGCTCCGGGAGGCAGCCCATGCATCCTGACCCTTCGCCGCCTTTTACGCTGGTAATGCTGCACGGCCTGCTGGGCGATAGGGACGATTGGCAGGCGCTTGGTGAGGCGCTGGAGCAAGCGCAGCCGGGCGTGCGCTGCCTGGCGCTGAACCTGCCGGGGCATGGGCAGCCCATCACGCCTGCAGTAGGCTCTTTTGCGGATTTTCATGACTGGCTCAGCGGCACGCTGGCCGAGGCGGGCGTGGGGCGTTATGGCCTGCTGGGCTACTCCCTGGGTGGCCGACTGGCGCTCTATCATGCCAGCCAACGGCCCGCCGGTCTGGAGGCGCTGTGGTTGGAGAGCGCGCACCCCGGGCTGGCCGCGCCAGAGCGGGAAGCGCGCCGCGCCCACGATGAGCACTGGGCGCAGCGTTTTGAGCAGTCGCCGCTGGCCGACGTGCTGACAGCATGGTACCAGCAGCCGGTGTTTGCCGATTTGACGCCAGTACAGCGCCAGCGTCAGATTCAGCGCCGGTTGGCCAACCATGGCCCCGCCGTGGCGCACATGCTGCGGGCCACCTCGCTGGGTCGGCAGCCCTCTCTCTGGCAGTGGCTGGCCGAGACCGACCTGCCAGTGGGCTATTTCTCCGGCCTGCGGGACCATAAGTTCAACACCCTGGCCAATCGCCTGACGCAGCACGCGCCGCGCCTGCGCCACTGGGCGCTGCCGGGCGGCCATAACCTGCATGTGGAACACCCCAAGGCCATGGTAGGGCACTTGTCACAGCAACTGGCACAGCACTTGGCACAGACGCTGCCGCGCTAAGCGCGGCAAGCGTATGGTGCACTGAGTCAGTACATGGCTCACTGAATCAGCAGTAGCCAGGGCAGACCAATGGCCAGCCAGGCCACCAGGAACAGCAGCCCGAAGATGGCCCCCAGGCGCCAGTACAGCGCGCTGGGCAAGTAGCCGCTGCCGTAATACACCGGGCTGGGGCCGGTGCCATAAGGGGTCAGAATGCCCATGAAACCCAGGGTGGGCAGCAACAGCAGAATGAACAGCTGCATGTCCAGCCCCGCAATGCCTGAAGCTGCCGCCAGCATGACCGGCAGTAGAGCAGTTACGTGGGCGGTGATGCTGGCGAAGAAGTAGTGCAGAACGTAGAAGATGACCACCAGGGCGACCATGGCCACCAGCGGGTCGAAGTGGCTGATCTGCCCACCCACCAGGTTGCCGAACCAGCCCACGAAGCCTACCTGGCTCAAGCCGCCCGCCAGAGCCACCAGGGTGGCAAACCACACGAAGGTGTTCCAGGCAGCGCGGTTATCGAGAATGTCGTTCCAGCTCACCATGCCGGTCAGTAGCATGCCGCAGATGACCACCAATCCCACCAGCGACGCCGATACCCGGTCGCCAGCGAAGATCCACAGCAGCAGCGCGGTGACCACCATGATGACCAGCACGATTTCGTGGCGGGTCAGTGGGCCCAGGTTCTGCAGCTCCCCTTTCGCCCAGTCGGAGATCTCATGCCCGGCCTTTACCTCCGGGGCGCATAGCCAGTAGCACAGCAGCGGCACCAACAGCAGCAGAAGGACCCCCACCGGCACCACCGCCACGAACCACTGCCCCCAACTGATATGGATGCCCGTGGCGCTTTCGGTGAGCGCTATGGCCAGCAGGTTCGGTGCCAGGGCGGTGAGAAACATCGAGCTGGTCACGCAGGTGGCCGCAATGGCGGTCCACATCAGGAAGCTACCCATACGCTTCATGCTGGGGTCGTTGGGGTGCGAATCGTAAAGCGGCGGCAGGTTGCGAATCACGGGGTAGATCGTGCCTGCGCTGCGCGCCGTATTGGACGGCGTAAAGGGGGCCAGAATGCCATCGGCGATCATCACCGCGTAGCCAAGAGTCAGCGTACGCTTCCCCATTGCCTTGACCAGCCAAAGCGATATTCGCCTGCCGAGTCCGGTTTTTTCATACCCCAAGGCAAACATAAAGGCGCCGAAAATCAACCACACGGTGGAGTTGGTAAAGCCCGACACCGCCCAGGCGAAGGCCTGGTTGGCGGCGTTGAAGCCGTCGTTGGCCAGCTGCTCCGGGGAGAACAGCACCCAGCGGGAAAGCAGCGCCACCAGGGTAACGCCGACCAGCCCGATGACCGCGCCGGGCAGGGGTTCCAGAATCAGGCCGACCACACAGCCCAAAAAGATGGCGAAGAAGTACCAGGCATGGGGCGGTAGCCCGGCCGGGGTGGGCAGCAGGGCGATCACCAGCGTGGTGGCCAGTGGCGCGAGCAGCGGCCAGCGAGAGCGGAGCGAAGTGCTGAGGTTCATGGCGACCTCTCGATAAGGTTATCGGCAAGCCGTAGCGCCTTGCCTGAGTGAGCACAGCAGAGATGAGATCCAGCGTGGTGTTTCACGGGTGTCAGGGAAAGCATAGGCAAGGCAAGTCGCGGTTTATTTGATCTATATCAATCATGCTTTAGATCAAGGCCGAGGGCCTGTCGGGCTGTGATAACGTCGCTTCATCAGCAGGGCGGCAGGCCGTGCGCTGGCCGGCGTCGCGTCATGAGAATTGCGTCATGAGAAGTCCGTAATGAGAATTGCGTCATGAGTAGTGCAGCCGCACAGGGGGGTGCCATGCAGCAGCAGGATGTGGATATCGTCATCGTCGGCGGTGGGGGCGCGGGCCTGCGGGCCGCCATAGCGGCCGCCGAGCAGGCCAAGCAGGGCGGTCACGCGCAGCGCATTGCGCTGGTCTCCAAGGTGTATCCCATGCGTTCCCACACGGTGGCGGCCGAAGGGGGCGCGGCGGCGGTGACCAGTGACGAGGACTCGTTTCAGGCGCACTTCGACGACACGGTTTCCGGGGGCGACTGGCTGGTGGAGCAGGGCGTGGTGGACTACTTCGTGCGCCACGCCTATCAGGAACTGGTGCAGATGGAGCGCTGGGGGTGCCCCTGGAGCCGCCAGCCCGATGGCCGCATACAGGTGCGCCGCTTTGGTGGCATGAAAACGGCGCGCACCTGGTTTGCTGCCGACAAGACCGGCTTCCATATGCTGCACACGCTGTTTCAGACCTCGCTGAAATACCCCGAGATCGAACGCTTCGACGAGTACTTCGTGCTGGACCTGGCGGTGCACGAAGGGGCCGTGGTGGGCGTCATTGCCCTGCAGGTCGCCACGGGAGAGCTGCTGCTGTTGCGTGCCAAGGCGGTGGTGTTGGCCACCGGCGGGGCGGGGCGGCTGTTTCGCTTCAACACCAATGCGGGCATCGTCACCGGTGACGGCATGGCCATGGCCTACCGCCATGGCGTGGCGCTGCGCGATATGGAGTTCGTGCAGTACCACCCCACCGGCCTGCCCGGCTCGGGCATCCTGATCACCGAAGCGTGCCGGGGGGAAGGCGGTATCCTGCTCAACAATGAGGGTTACCGCTACCTGCAGGATTACGGCCTGGGGCCGGAAACCCCCTTGGGCAAGCCGGAAAACAAGTACATGGAGCTGGGCCCTCGAGACAAGCTTTCCCAGGCGTTCTGGCAGGAGCAGCAAGCCGGGCGCACCGGCAAGTTTGGCGACAGCGACGTGGTCTATCTCGACCTTCGTCACTTGGGCGCCGACTATCTGCATGAGCGCCTGCCGTTCATCTGCGAGCTGGCCAAATCCTATATCAACGTCGACCCCGTCAAGGAGCCGATCCCGATTCGGCCTGCGGTGCACTACACCATGGGCGGCATCGAAACCGATCCCCAGTGCGAAACGACCATTGCAGGCCTGTACGCCGCCGGGGAGTGTGCATCGGTGGGCCTGCATGGGGCCAACCGGCTGGGCTCCAACTCGCTGACCGAGCTGCTGGTCTTTGGCCGATTGGCCGGGGAGCAGGCCAGCCAGCGGGCCGCCCACACCGACTGGGTGGCGCTGCCGGTCTTGCAGGCGCAGGCCCAGCGGCAGCAGGCGCGGCTGGCCACGCTATGCGATGGCCAGGGCAGCGGTGAATCCTGGGTGACGCTCAAGCACGCCATGGTGCAGGCCATGGAGAGCGGCTGCGGCATTTACCGCACCGAAGCAGGCATGCAGCAGGCGTTGGACACCCTCCGCCAGCTGCGCCAGCGCTATGCCCAGGTGCGGGTCAGTGACACCAGCAAGATCTTCAATACCGAGCTGCTGGAGTGCCTGGAGTTTGGCTACGGGCTGGAGATCGCCGAGGCGTCGTGTTTGGCCGCGTTGGAGCGTCGCGAATCCCGGGGTGCCCACCAGCGCCTGGACGAGGGCCTGCAGGCCCGTGACGATGTGGGCTATCTCAAGCATAGCCAGGTGTTTTACCAGGGTGACGCGCCCGCCGAGCTACGCTGGCAGGCGGTGGATACCCGCTTTTCGGCTCCGGCCGCGCGGGTTTACGGGGATGCGGCCAAGGGAGGCAAGGCATGAACAAGCACATCAGCATCAAGCGTTACCTGCCCGACAGCGCAGCGGAACCCTACTGGCAAACCTACGACGTTGCGGTGGAGGACAGCACCTCGCTCCTCGACGCGCTGAACCATATCAAGGAGCAGCAGGACAGCACGCTGAGCTACCGCTGGTCTTGCCGAATGGCGATTTGTGGCTCCTGCGGCGTCATGGTCAACGGCATTCCCAAGCTGGGCTGTAAAACCTTCCTGCGCGACTACTCTGGCGAGATTCGTATCGAACCACTGGCGCACTTCCCTGTTCAGCGGGACCTGGTCGTGGACATGGCGCTGTTCCTGGAGCACCTGGCGGCGGTGAAGCCCTACCTGATCGAACAGGACCCGGTGCAGACCTTCGATCCCGGCCAGGCGCAGCCCCACACACAAACGCCCGAACAGCTGGCGCGCTATCGGCAGTTTGCCAACTGCATCAACTGTGGCCTGTGCTATTCGGCGTGCCCGCAGTTTGGCTTGAACCCGGAGTTTCTGGGGCCTGCGGCGCTGACCCTGGCGCACCGCTACAACCTGGATAGCCGGGACCAGGGCAAACGCCAGCGCATGGCGCAGCTCAACCGCCATGATGGTGTCTGGAGCTGTACCTTCGTGGGCTTCTGCTCGCAGGTATGCCCCAAGCACGTCGACCCGGCCGCTGCGGTCAACCAGGGCAAGGTCGAGGCCGCCAAACATACGCTGATCGCGCTGTTCAAGGGGTAGGGGTAACCAAGCCGCGTTGCCGTGCGGCAGGTTTCCGCGAGGGCGCTGTGAACCCATCCATGGGCGCTACTTTCGCCATCCTTGGCGAAAGACCCTCGCTACAACCTGCCCCACTCAACGGTATCGGATATCCGTCACTAACTGAGATAGCTCAGTTAGAAAAGGTGTAGGAGATTGGATATGGAAAAATCATCATCACAACGACTGCCGTCCTTGAAGCGCAACTGGTGGCTGAAGCACGGTTTCTTCAAGCGCTATATGCTGCGCGAAGCCACGGTGGTGCCGCTGGTGTTTTTTATTCTCTGCCTGTTGGCAGGGGTGTTCGCGCTGTTGCAGGGCCCGGCGAGCTGGCAGGGCTGGGTGGCCTTCATGGGCTCGCCGCTGGTGCTGCTGCTGAACGCGCTGGCGCTGGTGGCCAGCCTCTATCACGCGGCCACCTTCTTCGTGCTGTTTCCTCGGGTCATGCCGCTGCGCGTGGCGGGGCGCAGCGTGCCCGCTGGTGCCATCGTTGCTGGCCAGTGGGCGGGGGTCGTGGCAGTGGCGGTCGTGTTGTTCTGGCTCTTGGGGAGGGGCGGCGCATGAAAACCTCACATCAAAAAGCACCCTTGGGTCAGCCTCGGCAAGCCTATGACGAACCCCTGTGGTGGGGGCTGTTCAGTGCCGGGGGCGTCTGTTTTGCCGTGGTCTTGCCTGCGGTGATTCTGTTCATCGGGCTGTTGCTGCCGCTGGGCCTGCTGCCCGCCGAGGCGCTTGGCCACGAGCGGGCCTCCCGCCTGCTGTTCAGCCTGCCCGGCGTGCTGTTCATCGGCGCCGCCGTGTGCTTGCCGCTGTTTCATGCCGCCCACCGGCTGCGCCATGGCCTATTCGACCTGAGCCTGGGCCAGGACACTCGCAACAAATGGCTGATGTACGGCCTGGCGGCCCTGCTGAGCCTGTTGGCGCTGGCTCTGGTGATCGTGGGCTGGCTGCGCTGAGGCCCGCCCGCGAACACGACCGTATCAAAAAGAACGCACACCCCTGATAAAGCACGAGGTCAGCATGATCGAAGGACTCACGGAACAGGCGCTGTATGCCCCCATCAAGTGGCAGGACGCCTCGCAGGAGTACCAGGACATCCTCTATCACACCGCTGAAGAGGGTATTGCTCGGATCACTATCAACCGCCCTGAGGTGCGCAATGCGTTTCGCCCGCAAACGGTGAGCGAGATGATCCATGCCCTGGGCCGCGCG
Source organism: Halomonas sp. KM007 (assembly GCF_050709225.1). NCBI lineage: Bacteria > Pseudomonadati > Pseudomonadota > Gammaproteobacteria > Oceanospirillales > Halomonadaceae > Halomonas > Halomonas sp. KM007. The sequence goes on from NZ_CP136131.1 coordinate 2,283,235, forward strand.
CGCCACGACAGCGCCATTGGCGCGATTCTGCTGACCGGGGCGGGCGAACAGGCCTTCTGCTCCGGGGGCGACCAGCGCATTCGCGGCGACTACGGCGGCTACCGCGACGAGGCGGGCACCCATCACCTCAACGTGCTGGATTTCCAGCGTGACATTCGCACCTGCCCCAAGCCGATCATCGCCATGGTGGCGGGCTACGCCATTGGCGGTGGCCATGTGCTGCACATGATGTGTGACCTGACCATCGCCGCCGATAACGCCGTTTTCGGGCAAACGGGCCCCAAGGTGGGGTCGTTTGACGGGGGCTACGGGGCTTCCTACATGGCGAGAATCGTCGGCCAGAAAAAAGCCCGTGAAATATGGTTCCTGTGCCGACAGTACAGCGCCGCCCAGGCATTGGAGATGGGGCTGGTGAACCACGTGGTGCCGGTGGCCGAGCTGGAGCGAGAGAGCGTGCGCTGGTGCCGTGAAATGCTGCAGCATAGCCCCATGGCGCTGCGCTGCTTGAAAGCGGCGCTGAACGCCGACTGCGACGGCCAGGCCGGGCTGCAGGAGCTGGCGGGTAATGCCACCATGCTCTTCTATATGACCGACGAGGGGCAGGAAGGGCGCAACGCCTTCAATGAAAAGCGCCGCCCGGACTTCTCGCGCTACCCGCGCAACCCCTGATGGCGCTGGCGCTTTACCGCTACTCGCTACCGTTTCGCCAGCCGCTGATGTTCAAAGGTCAGCGGTTGGCGAGCAGAGAAGGCCTGTTGGTCACGATCAACGGCCAGTGGGGCGAGATAGCCCCTTTGCCTGGCTTCTCCACAGAAACCCTCGCTGACGCCACCGCCGAGAGCCTGGCCTGCCTGGCGGCTATAGAGCGCGGTGAGAAAGCCAAACCAACGTTACCTTCAGTACAGTTTGGTTTCGACTGCGCCCGGCACCGCTGGCCTGCTTTCCTGCCTGCTCCTCTGCCGCCCTACCCATTGCTGCAGGGCTCCCCGCAAGCGCTGATGAGTGCACTGCCGGAGCGCGTGGCCCAATGGCAGGCTGCTCCACCAGAGCGCATCAAGCTGAAGGTGGCCCGCTACTCGAGCGATGCGGAGCTGGCCTTGATCACAAGCCTCGCCAGATGGCTACCCAACACGCGGCTGATCCTCGATGCCAACGGTGGCTGGCAGCGTGAGCAGGCACTGCGCTTTTGCCAGCAGCTCTCGCCTGCCCAAGTCGATTACCTGGAGGAGCCCTGTGCTACGCTGGCCGACAGCATCGCCGTGGCGGACGCCACGGGCATCGACATCGCCCTGGATGAAACCCTGCAGCGCGGCACTGCCTGGGCGCCGCACCCCCGGCTGGCCGCGCTGATCATCAAGCCGACGCTGATGGGCGGGTTCGCAGCTTGCCAGGCGTTGGTTCAGCGCGCCAGAGTCCACCGCTTGCGGGTGGTGATCTCATCCAGTTTCGAATCTCAGTGGGGGTTGGGGCAGTTGAGCTGCCTGGCCCGGCAGTGGGCTCCCGAGGAGCCTGCGGGGCTAGATACCGCCCAGGCGTTCAGCGAATCACTTCTCTCGCCAGCCGGTGAGTTGCGGCACGCGCGGCTGCACTGCCTCTACCACGCCGCCGCTGGCGACGACCGCAAGGAGCTTTCCCTGTGACCGAGACGTGCCCCATTCACTACTGGGCCCAGCAAACGCCGGAGCATATCGCGGTGGAGGCGGGCGCGGTGCGCCTGAGCTATCGCACGTTGAACCGGCGCGTGGCATCCCTGGCCCAGCAGTTGGCCAGGCAGGGCCTGATGCCGGGCATGCCCCTTTTGGTACCCACCCGAGGGTCGTTGCAGGGCGTGCTGCTGGCCTGGGCCTGCCTGCGGGCAGGGGTGGTGTTCTGCCCGCTGAATCCGGCGTTCCCCGTGGCTCAGCAGCAGGCGCTGGCGCGGCGGATGCAGGTCACCCGGGTGTGCCAGCCGGAGAGCGACTTTGCCTACTCTTCCGAGCTGCCGCTGATTTCCCTCGACTACCGTGCGGAGGCCGACCCCGGCGAGCCACCGGTCTTGTACGCGAGCCAGCGCAGCAACACCATCCTCACCTCCGGCTCCAGCGGCCCGCCCAAGGCGGTGCTGCACCGGGTGGGCAATCATCTGGCCTCGGCGCGGGGTTCGGCGTCGCTGATTCCTGTGGATCCGGATAGCGGCTGGCTGCTTTCGCTGCCGCTGTTTCATGTGGGAGGCTATGCCATTGCGTTTCGGGTCTTTCTGGCCGGGGGGCGGCTGGTGCTGGACGATGCGACTCGCCCGCTGGCCGAGCGCCTGATGCAGCAGCCTATTACCCATCTTTCATTGGTGCCGACGCAGCTTTGGCGGCTCTTGAGGGAAGGCTTCGACCCTCGACACACCCAGCTCCGTGAGCTGCTACTGGGGGGCGCGGCCATTCCCGCGCCGCTGGTCGAACGCTTGCAGCGCCTGGGGCTGACGCCCAAGGTCAGCTATGGGCTGTCGGAAATGGCCAGCCAGGTGTGCACCGGCTCGCCCTCCGCCCCTGGCGTGGTGGGGCAGCCCTTGCCGGGGCGTCAGGTGCGGGTGGTGGACGGCGAAATTCAGGTCAAGGGCGACACGCTATTCTGCGGCTATCTGGCCGATGGCGCGCTGGACCCTGCCGTTAACGACGAGGGCTGGTTCGCCACCCGTGACCGGGGCTACTTCGACGACCAGCAGGCGCTCGTCGTCGAAGGGCGGCTCGACAACGTATTCATTTCCGGCGGTGAAAACATACAGCCAGAGAGCATCGAGCAGCGGCTGGTCGACTACCCGGGCGTGGCCCAGGCGCTGGTGGTGGCCGTGCCGCACCCGGAGTGGGGCGAGCGCCCGGTGGCCTTCATCGAGCCGCAAACCGATCCGCTCTGCCACAAGGCCCTGGCCGCCTGGGTGCGCGAGGCACTGCCGGGCTTCATGGTCCCCGATGCCTGGCTACCCTGGCCGCCGCAGGTGGCGCTCAAACCCTCGCGCAAACAGTTCGCCGAGTTGGCACGCAGGCAGTTGGCTGACGTTTAGCCTTTGCGTCAGGCCTGTTCTGGGAGCGCATATTCAGGTGGCGTCAATGGAGGCAAATAACGCTCAAGCAACTGTGCAGCGTGCAGCACCTTGAGGTCCTGGTATTTTCCGGCCACCAAATGCAGGCCCACCGGCAGCCCTTGCTGATCCAGCCCGCAGGGAAGGGAAGCGGCGGGTTGCTGGGTCAGGTTGAACGGGTAGCTAAACGGCGTCCAATCCATCCAGTCGCGGTAGCGCCCGCCCGGCGGCACGTTGTGGCCTGCCGCGAAAGGCGCGATGGGCATGGTGGGCGTAACCAGCAGATCGTACTGCTCATGAAAGGCGGCCATGTGGGCGGTCAATTCGCTGCGCTCACGCCTGGCAGCGAGGTAGGCGGAAAGCGATACGTCTTGCCCGCGTCGTGCAATCTCCAGAAAGCCAGGGTCGAGCGCTGCCTGCTGCTGTTCATTGAGTTTTTCGAGTGCCTGCGTGGCTCCTGCAAACCAGAGCGTATTAAACGTTTTAAGCGGATCGCTAAAGCCTGGGTCTATGCGTTCTACGGTGGCACCCAATGCTTCTAAATATGTGATGGCTTCCTCGACTCGTTGGGCAATATCCGGCGCTACGTCTACATAGCCAAGGTCAGCACTAAAGGCGATGCGCCAGCCCTTTAGGTTAGCCGGTGGCGGCGTGAGCCAATCTGGCGCTCTGGGATTGCCTGAGTAACCATCCCGAGTATCGGGCTGGGCCATGACGCTGAGCATGAGGGCGCTGTCACGTGCAGTGCGTGTCATGGGCCCTAAGTGAGACAGCGTACTCATGGTGCTGGCAGGCCACTGAGGCACCCACCCGAAGGTGGGTTTAATACCGAACGTGCCGGTAAAGCTGCATGGAATACGAATGGAGCCGCCCGCGTCGCTGCCTTGATGAAGCAGGCCCAGGTTGAGCGCCGCGGCCGCTCCCGCGCCGCCGGATGACCCTCCCGGCGTTAGCTCCGTGTTCCATGGGTTGCGGGTAATACCGTGCAGCGGATTGTCGGTGACGCCTTTCCAGCCAAACTCGGGCGAGGTGGTCTTGCCAATCACGATAGCCCCGGCATTGCGCAGGTGACGGCTGATGGGTGCGTCTACCTCCCAGGGGCCATCCGGTGCCGTGGTCGTCGACCCCAGCCGAGTCGGCAGCCCTTTGGTCAAGGTCAGATCCTTGATGGTCACGGGAATCCCGTCCAGCGGCCCGCAGGGCGCCCCGGACTGCCAGCGCCGAGTGGACTCGGCGGCTAATTGGCGGGCCTGTTCTCCGTTGACACAGCTGAAGGCATTGACCCTGGGGTTATCTCGTTCGATGCGGGCCAGGCAGTCCTCCACCAGCGCCCCCGGCGAGAGCGATCCCTCTCTGAAGCGCGCCAGAGCGTCCACGGCCGTCAGGGTTGCTAAGGTATCTGCCATGCTATTCGCCATCCTCGACACCTGCCGCTTCCAGCATGGCGTGCAGCAGCACGTTACAGCCTGCGTGGACGTGTTCGGGCGTGGCGCTTTCGATCTCGTTATGGCTGATGCCATCCTTGCAGGGAATGAAGATCATCGCGGCGGGGGCAACACGGCCAATGAACATCGCGTCGTGGCCGGCTCCGCTGATGATATCCATGTGTGACAGCTGAAGTTTTTCAGCGGCTTGTCGGACGCTATCCACGCACGTTTGATCGAAATGCTCAGGCGCAAAATCTGCAGTGGGTGTGAGCTCGTATTCCAGCCCGTGGCGTTGGCAAATGTCTTCAACGGCGGTCGTCACCGCTTGGCCCATGGCGATCAGGGCCTCGGGTTTCCAGTGGCGCATGTCCAACGTCATTTTGACTTGGCCGGGAATCACGTTGCGTGAGCCCGGGTGCAGCGTCATGCAGCCCACCGTGCCGCGCCCGTGGGGTTGGTGCTCATGGGCAATCCGGTTGAGTGCTTGAGTGACTTCTGCGGCCCCCATCATGGCATCCCGACGAAGGTTCATCGGCGTCGGTCCTGCATGAGCTTCAAGCCCTGTGAGAGTCAAGTCGAACCACTTCTGCCCAAGCCCACCGATAACAACGCCAATGGTGGTGTCGGTATCTTCGAGAATGGGGCCTTGCTCGATGTGTGGCTCGAAATAGGCTTTGATCTCGTCGGGGGAGACCTCATCACTACCGCGATAATGAATTGCGTCTAAGGCATCGCTGACCGTGACACCATCGGCGTCGGTGCGCGCCATCATGGCATCGAACGCCAGTTCGCCGGTAAAGACGCCAGAGCCCATCATGCAGGGAGGAAAGCGGCAACCTTCTTCGTTCGTCCAGGCCACCACTTCGATGGGCGAGCGCGTGGTGATGTTGTGCTGGTTTAGGGTGCGAATCACTTCAAGGCCAGACATGACACCGAAGCAGCCATCGTATTTACCGCCGGTGGGTTGGGTATCTAAGTGGCTGCCCGCCATGACTGTTTTGGCACTGGGGTCGCTGCCTTCCCGGCGGGCAAAGATATTGCCGATATTATCGATGCGAATCGTGCAGCCCTCGGCACGACACCACTGAATGAACAGGTCGCGGCCCTGGCGGTCTAGATCGGTCAGCGCCTGACGGTTCACGCCGCCCTTGGGCGTGGCCCCTAGTTTAGCCATCTCCATGAGCGACGCCCAAAGGCGGTCGCCGTCAGTGAGTAGGTCGGACTCTTTGATGGGCGTAACGTAGGTATTCATTTCACTCTCCTCGCAAAGTTAAACGGATGTGTTTTCCGTTAGTAAGTCGTGCAGCTTGGAACGGTGATTCTGATGAGTGGGTGAGTCGTTGCTGACCAGCATCTGTACCGCCATTTCTGCTTCCAGTGCACTCATGTGATGTTCAGCATCGGCCATGTGCTCGGCCATGATCTGTCGCACACGTGGGGCATCTTCAGCGCGGTAGGCATCCACTAGCTGTCGGTGGTAATCCTGGTTGGCGTGGTCGAATTGCTTTCGCTCCGGGACGTAGGCTTTTTTGATCACCACCAAATCGCGCAGCATGTCGTTCAAGAACTGGCACATGAATGCGAGCAATGGATTCGGGCAGGCACGGACCAGCAGCTGGTGAAACTCCAGCTCTAGAAAACGTTGGTGCCGGTGATCCTCTTCATGACTCGCACAGCAGGCGCAGGCCGACATATTGGCTTCCAGCTGTTGGAAGTCCTGCTCGCTGAGCTTACCCACCACGGAGGCCGCCAGTTCTACTTCCAGCAGTTTGCGTAACTGGTACACCTGCTTACCATCCAACTGCTGGAAGTGCAGGAAGTTACGCAGCATGCGGCTGGCGGGCTCCATGCTGGGCTGGTTGATGACCGCGCCTCCTTTTGGCCCGGTTTTTAACGTGATGAGCCCCTCGACCTCTAGGATCTTGAGCGCTTCGCGCACGGTGCCCTTGGCGCTACCGTAAAGCTCCATCAGCGCTTTTTCGTTGGGAAGCCGGTCACCTTCCCCCAGTGACTCTGCGGCTATCCAGCGCTTGATGTCGTCGCTAATCAGCTCGGCAAGCTTGGGTCTGCGCGGCGAGGTCGAAACAGGGGCTTGAGTCATCAACCCACTCCTTATTAGTGGTTAGCGCTTCGGGTGATTTCTGGCGTATAGGTGGGCAAGCGCTCTGGGTGGTACTCGGCATCATAGTCATGGCGTGCTTGGGTAAAGCGTTCCACGACGGCGGTGTCGCGGCGGTTCAGCACGTGGCTGAGCCCTACGAACAGCGCTGCATTCAGCAGCAAGCCCCAGACCCCGGCGTGGTAGCCAAAGGGGGCGCTTAGCGGGCCAAAGGTCATGAGCAGGACACACGCCACCCCCGCCCACAAGCCCACTAGTGCGGCCGTGGGATGGGCTTTTTTCCAGGTGATGGCACCGAGGGTGGGAATGATCAACTGGGCCGTGCCCGCCAGTGCTGCAATGCCGATGGTGACCAGTACGCCCGGCACGGTCAGCGCCATGACGTAAGCAGCCAATGAGAATCCCACCAGCGAGAGACGGCCGATGTAGACGATACGTGCCTGGGTGGCATCGCGGTTCACGTAGCGTTTATAGATATCCATCGTCACCACGGTGGATACCGCGTGAATCTGCGAGTTGGCCGTAGACATGGCCGCCGAAGCGCCCGCCGCCATGATCAGCGACGCGAGCAGGTAAGGCGCATACTCCATGAGCATGATGGGTAGAATCTGGTCAGGGTTCTCTACGTTGGGTTCGAGCAGCACGCCTGAATAGCCAGATAGCACCGAGCCTACGTAGGCAAAGGCCGCCAACCCCAACAAAAATGGCATTAGGTTAAACAGTTTGCCGTGTTTGACCGAGTACATGCGCAGCCAGATTTGCGGGCCCATAAAGGCACCGATGGCGGTAATGGCAAACAGCGAGAACCACATGGGGTAGCCCATCGTGCCGTTCGGCCCTGGCATGGTGAGATGCTCGGGGGAGCTTTGCTGAAGTTGGCCGAACAGCGCCGTTGGGCCACCCACCTGGGTCGAGATGTAATAGCCTGCATAGAGCATGCCGAAGAACAGCAGCGCGCCATAGATCACGTCGGTCCAGGCAATGGCGCGAATGCCGCCAATCCACACATAGATAATGATGATGAAGTAGAAAAGCAGGGCCGCTAGCCAGAAAGGAATCAGCCCGCCGGAGGCGACTTCGATTAAGTATGCGCCGCCGGTTAGCTGGATCTGCAAATAAGGTACGGTGAAAATCAGCGTAATCGCCGCCACGGTAATACGCAGCGCTTCGCTGTTATAAAAATCACCGATCAAGTCTGAAGGCGTTAAATAGTTGAATCGTTTGCCTAAAAACCACACCCGTTTGCCTATCCAGTAATACATGAAACCAAATAGGAGGTTCCAGGCTAATGCCGTCAGAAATACCGGCCCGTTGGTATAGAAGGTGGCATTAGAGCCGAGGAACGCAAACGCGCTCCACCAGGTGGCCGCGACGGTGAAGAAGACCGCGATACTGCCCATGGCACGGCCCTGAACGAAAAAATCCTCGCTGGTTTCTTGTGATTGACGAGCGGATAAAACCCCCACCATCAAGGGAATGATCATAAACGCTGCAATGATGATTAAGCTGCCGGTCATGGTGACCCCCTTTTCTTACCGCTGCTGAGTGGCGTGGATAGTGGAAGGCTCGGGGCTGCCCCAGTTGGTGAAATAAGCCACCAAAAACAGCGCCGTTAATACGAACCACCAGAACAAGTTCCACACCAGCAGAAAGGGGAGACCCATCACCGTGGGCTCTATACGGTTGGCCAGCATAATGAGGGGGCTTTCCAGCATGATAAAGCTGAAGAGCATGCCGCCATATAGAGACAGCTTTAAGGGAGTTAAGTATTTCATAGCAAGGTAGCCCTTTGTTTATATTGAAATTGTGAGCATTGATGGCAGTGCACGCAGCCAGCGACAGCGCTAGTGAGCGCATTCGCTAAGTGAGTGCAACTGAGGCGTGTTCCACTGATTTGTTGTATTTATTCGTATAAATATAAGAATTAGGCGCTTTGAATCGTCCCGTCAAGATGGGTATGCGCTGTTTGATACTCTATTACGTATGAGTTTTCTAACGTGAGCGAAAGAAAAGCATGATTTTATAAACGTAGTGGGTGGCGCATGCTGAGGGCATGTCTCATAGCGACGGAGCTGGACACTATGTTTGGTTTAAAAAGTAAAACAACCGCCCAGTCAGCGGAAAAGACGGCTGAGCAGCCTGGATCAGGCGCCGCCCTCAACCAGCATTTCTGGATGCCGTTCAGCGCGAACCGCGATTTCCGCGCCAACCCGCGCATGATTGCGGGCGCCGAAGGGCGTTATTACATCGATGACCAGGGGCGCAAGCTGTTCGATTCGCTCTCTGGTCTGTGGACCTGCGGGGCGGGACATAACCGGGAAGAGATTCAAAAAGCCGTGGCGGCGCAGCTAGGTACGCTGGATTTTGCCCCCGGCTTTCAGATAGGCCATCCGCTGGCGTTCAAGCTGGCAGAAAAGGTCGCCAGCCTCACGCCTGCTGGGCTGGATCATGTGTTTTTCACCAATTCCGGCTCAGAAGCCGCCGATACCTCGGTCAAGATGGCCAAGGCGTATTGGCGGTTGAAGGGGAAGCCGGAAAAAACCCGCATGATTGGCCGCGCCAAGGGCTACCACGGGGTGAATATCGGCGGCACCAGCCTGGGGGGCATTGGCGGTAACCGCAAGCACTACGGCCAGTTGATGGACGTGACGCACCTGCCCCATACGCTGCAAGCGGGCCATGCGTACACCCGTGGCCAAGCGGAAACCGGTGCTGAGCTGGCCGATGCGCTGCTGGATCAAATCGCACTGCACGATGCGTCGACCATTGCCGCCGTGATCGTGGAGCCCATGTCGGGCTCGGCGGGGGTGATCGTGCCGCCCAAGGGCTACTTGAACCGGCTGCGGGAAATCTGCACCGCCCACGATATTCTGCTGATTTTCGATGAAGTGATTACCGCCTTTGGCCGCAGTGGGGCGACCACCGGTGCCGAAGCGTTTGGCGTCACGCCGGACATCATGAACGTGGCCAAGCAGATCACCAATGGGGCGGTGCCCATGGGGGCGGTGATCGCCTCTGGCGAGATTTTCGACACCTTCATGCACGCCGGTGGCCCGCAGCATGCCATCGAGTTTCCCCATGGTTACACCTACAGCGCTCACCCCGTGGCCTGTGCCGCTGGCCTGGCGGCGCTGGAACTGTTCGAGCGTGAGGACTTCCCCGCGCAGGTCAGTGCGATTGCTCCGGTGTTCGAGCAGAAGCTGCACGCCCTGAAAGGCCGTCAACATATCGTCGATATTCGCAACTACGGCCTGGCCGGTGCCCTGCAGCTTGCGCCGCGTAACGGCGACCCGACGATTCGCCCCCGCGATGCCCATATGGCGTTGTGGGAAGCCGGTTTTTACGTGCGCTACGGCGGCGACACCCTGCAGTTCGGCCCTCCCTTCGGCACCACGGAAGCCGAGCTTGAGCGTTTGTTCGATGCCGTCGCCAGTACCCTGGATTCCCTGGCATAACCCTGGCCCACCCTGTTTCGGAGTTTCATGATGAGTGTTGTTTCCCACCTGATTAACGGTGAGCTGGTGGAAAGCCAGCGTACGCTGGACGTGACCAACCCCTCCACGGGCAAGGTGGTTCGCCAAGTGGCGGATGCCAGCGCGGCGGATGTGGAGCGGGCGATTGCTGCGGCTCAGGCGGCGTTTCCTGCCTGGCGTGATACGCCGCCCGCCAAGCGTGCCCAGGTCATGTACCGCTTCAAGCAGCTGCTGGAAGAGCACGCCGACCGCCTGGTGCAGCTGGTCAGCGAAGAGCATGGCAAGACGGTGGAAGACGCCATGGGCGAGCTGAAACGTGGCATCGAGAACGTCGAGTACGCCTGCGGCGTGCCGGAGCTGCTGAAAGGCGAGTACTCCCACAACGTGGGGCCGGGCATCGATGCCTGGTCCAACTTCCAGCCGCTGGGCGTGGTGGCGGGCATTACCCCGTTCAACTTCCCCGCCATGGTGCCGCTGTGGATGTACCCCATGGCGATTGCCTGCGGTAATACCTTTATCCTCAAGCCCTCCGAAAAAGATCCGTCGGCCGCCATGGCCGTGGCCGAGCTGTTGCAGGAGGCCGGGCTGCCCAAAGGCGTGATGAACGTGGTGCATGGCGGTCGCGAAGCGGTAGAAACCCTGCTGGATGCCAAGGCCGTGAAAGCCATTTCGTTCGTAGGTTCTACCCCCGTGGCAGAGGCGATCTACTCCCGTGGCTCGGCGGCAGGCAAGCGCGTTCAGGCGCTGGGTGGCGCGAAAAACCACGCGGTGATTCTGCCGGACGCCGACCTGGAAAACGCCGCCAACACGCTGATGGGCGCCGCCTACGGCAGCTGCGGCGAGCGCTGCATGGCGATCTCGGTAGCGGTGTGCGTGGGGGATGAAACCGCCGACCGTCTGGTCGAAACCATGCTGCCCAAGATCGCCCAGTTGAAGGTGGGCCCCGGTACCGATAAAGGCCTGGATATGGGCCCGCTGGTCACCGCCGAACATCGCGATAAAGTGCTTGGGTTTATCGAAGACGGCGTTAACGCTGGCGCTTCGCTCGTGGCGGATGGGCGCGGCCTGAGTGTCGCTGGCCATGAAGAGGGCTATTTCGTCGGTGGCTGTCTGTTCGATCACGTCACTGCGGAGATGCGCATTTATCAGGAAGAGATCTTCGGGCCGGTACTCTGCGTGGTGCGGGTCGGCAGCCTGGACGACGCCATGCAGCTGATCAACGACCACGAATACGGCAACGGCACCTGCCTGTTCACTCGTGGTGGCGAAGCCGCCCGCCGCTTCACCGACGGTATCGAAGTGGGCATGGTGGGGGTCAACGTACCGCTGCCCGTGCCGGTGGCCTACCACAGCTTTGGCGGCTGGAAGCGCTCGCTGTTTGGCGACCTCCACGCCTACGGCCCAGACTCGGTGCGCTTCTACACGCGCCGCAAAGCGGTTTCCCAACGCTGGCCCTCCGTCAGCGAAGCCACACGGGCGGAGTTCTCGTTTCCCACCAACCAGCGTTGACGCGATGCGCTAACTGCGCCATCTTCACTGCACCACCGCCTGTATCCTCGTGGGGCGGTGGTGCAGTTTTTGGTGTGTATTGTGAGCGGACGGTTGCAAAGGGACATCAGCGTGGCGAGAACACAGGACGAAATACGGCAAACCAACGTCAAGAAAATCCTTCAAGCGGCGGAGCAGCTGTTTGCCGAAAAAGGCTACGCCGGTGCCTCCATGGGCGACATTGCCCAGTTGGCCGACCTGCCAAAGTCCAACGTGCACTACTATTTCTCGACCAAAAAGGCGCTCTACCAGGAGGTGCTGCTGGCGCTGCTGGAGGTGTGGAAACAGGACGCGCTCTGCTTCGAGCTGTACGACGACCCACGGGTGGTGCTCTCCACCTACATTCGCGCCAAAATGAATCATTCCCGCTACCGCGCCCACGGCTCCAAGATCTGGGCGGCCGAAGTGATGCAGGGCGCCCCGATTCTCAAGGAGCGGCTGCGCGATAACCTCTATGAATGGGCCAAGCTGAAAGAGTCGAAAATTCGCGAGTGGATCGACTCCGGCCAAATCAACCCCGTCGAGCCTTCGTACCTGCTTTACATGATCTGGGCCTCCACCCAGCACTACGCCGACTTCGACTATCAAATCTCACTGCTCAACGACGACAAACCGCTGGACGACCTGCAGTTCGAAAAAGCCGTGCAGTCGGTGACCTCGGTGATTTTGAGAGGGATTGGGTTGACGGCTTGAGGAGTGCGTCACGATGTTCGGGTGTGATGTTCCGTGATCCCAAAACAAAGGGGCATGTTCCAATGGCAAGAATTCTGCTTGGGCTTCTCGCGATACTGGCTGTAACCAGTGTCGGTGCTCAAGGTGCTTATGCTCAGCCAGCCGTTCAGGCATTCAGCATTGAATCCGACGAGGGCACAGCACTGTTGGAACGCCTTCGTGAAGGCGGGCTGGTGATGTATATCCGCCATGCCGATACCTCTGGGCAGCAGTGCGATACCTATAACGATAGCGCCGGGCGAGAGGGGCAGCGCAATATCTCATCAATGGGCCGCGAACAAGCGGTTGAGCTAGGTAAACGGATCGAAGAGCTGGGCATCCCTGTCGAGGAACCTATTTTGTCTGGCCCGGTGTACCGTGCGCGTGATACCGCTGAACTGGCGTTCGGTGTCGAGAGAGTGAGCGTGACCGATAGCCTGCTCGCGGATGATTATTCCCGCGGTCGTCTCGACTGGGTTCTGTCTGAACATCGACGTCTGTTTAGCGAGCCAATGGCGCCGGGAAAAAATCGCGTACTCGTGGGCCACCGTACTCCGGCTCAAATGATTTTCGGAAATGTCCTCTCCGGCACCAGCCTGCCGGAAGCGGGCGTGATGGTGTTGGCGCCGCGCGGGGCGGAAGGCAGCGACTTATTAGGCGTTCTTGAGATTGTGCCGGCGATTAATGGCGGTAATCCACCATGTTTGTAGCACCCGCGTAATGACGCTTTGCCAAGTTGCCGATGGCTAAAGCGTCATCGTGTGTGCCCTTCACCAGTTGCCACCTGCTCAGCCATCAAGCACAGCAGCTCATACATGATGGTCGCCCCCAGCAGTGCTGTATTTCCCGTGTGATCAAACGGTGGAGAGACTTCCACCACATCGGCACCGATCAGTGGTAGGCCGCGAAAACCTCGCACCAGTTTGAGTGCCTGCAGGCTGGTAAGTCCGCCGACTTCTGGTGTACCGGTGCCAGGCGCGAACGCGGGGTCGATGCTGTCGATATCGAAGGAGAGGTAGACCGGGCCACCTCCCACCACGCGCTTAGCCTCGCTGATAACCGCTTCAATACCCAGTGCATCCACTTCCTCCATAAACATCACCCGCATGCCAGTTGCATCGGAGTAGTCCCAGCCTTGGGTGGTGTTTTGTGCGCCGCGAATACCGATCTGCACCGTGCGTTTAGGGTCAATCAAACCGTGCTCACAGGCGAGCCGGAAGGGGCCTCCGTGGTGAAATTTGGAGCCCTGAAATTCATCCCAGGTGTCGGTATGGGCATCGATATGGATCAGTCCTACTGGGCCATCGGCCGCTAAGCCCCGCAGAATGGGATAGGTGATCGAGTGGTCGCCACCAATACTGAGCGGCATAACGCCCGCACGACGAATAGCGGAATAATGATCGGCAATATCGTTAGAGACCTGCTCAAGGTCGTAAATCGATGAAAAGCGAACGTCGCCGATGTCAGCAATTCGCGCCTGAGCCATGGGATCCTGGCGGGTAATATGGTGCAAGCTTCGCATCATGCTTGATTGATTGCGAATTTCACGAGGTCCATGGCGGGTGCCGGGACGATTGCTGACGCCGCCATCAAAAGGAATGCCTACCAGTGCAATATCAAGTTCATCCAATGAGTCGGCTAGCGGCGCACGTAAGAAGCTGGCTATTTCACGATAGCGTGGCTCCTGGTGTGGTAGGTAGCTTTCGCCGGTGGCGGCATTGCGGCGAGTGCCACGGGTGCCTTTTGCCATGTCGCTCTCCTTATTGGCTCAAGCTCGCCAGGCTGGCGGCCAGTAACTGAGTGCCTGCGACAGCGTCGTCGAGGTTGGTGTGCTCATCGGGGTGATGGCTCAGGCCATCGCGGCAGGGTACAAACAGCATGGCTGTCGTGCAGTGCCTGGCGAGATGAATGGCGTCGTGAAAGGCTCCTGATACAAAACGTGGCGCAGCCATGCCCAGTGCGTTTGCTGTGTTATCAAGCAAGGCGGTGAGTGTCGTGGGAAAGGCGACGGGCTCGACGCGCGATAGCGGTGTCAGGGTGGCTTGGCACCCCGCCCAGGTTTGCTGAGTGAGCTGATTGAATTCGGCTTCCAGCGCTTTTAGCGTGGCCGCTTCTGGGTGGCGTAAGTCGATACTGAAGGTCACTTGGTCGGGAATGGTATTCACCGAACCAGGGCCAACGGCGAACTTGCCAATGGTAAAGCGTACTCGGTCTTCGCTGTCTTTCGCGCTTTCTCGTAATGCCGTGGCCAGTGCGCAGGCGCCCTCTAGCGCATCGCGGCGCATGGCACGCGGGGTGGTGCCTGCGTGGTTAGCGTTTCCAATGACCGTGACTTCAAACCAACTGACGCCTTGAATACCTTCGACAACGCCCACTGCAGCACCGCTGCGCTCCAGAATGGGGCCTTGCTCAATATGCAATTCCAGAAAGGAGTGCATGGGCGTTGCCAAAGGGCGGCGCGGTACACCGGCGGCGTCCAGTTCTGCCAGGCAAGTATCTAAAGCATGCCCAAGGCTTACGCCTTCACTGTCTTTGACTGAGCGCGTTTCCTCCAGGCTACGTACACCACAAAAGACTGCGGAACCGGAGGTGCCTGGTGAGAAGCGCGCGCCTTCTTCATTGGTCCAGCTCACCAGTGATAGCGGGCGGCGTGGAGCAAACCCCGCTCGTTTTAGCGCGCGAAGCGCCTCGAGCCCGGCCAGCACGCCCAGCGCCCCATCGTACTTGCCGCCGGTCGGCTGGCTGTCCAAGTGACTTCCCGTGACGACGGGATCGAGCGTAGGGTCGCTACCGGGTACGTCGAGAAACACGTTGCCGATGGCGTCCACGCTTGCCGTTGCCCCCAGTGCACTGGCCTGCTCAATGAGCCACAGCCTGGCCCTGGTATCGTTATCGTCGAGCGCAAGGCGCGCCACACCACCATCTGAACGAGCACCAAATTTGGCCACCGTTGCCAAGTCATTGGCTAAACGCTCTGGGTCGACTGCGCCTGCTATCGCCTTGATGTCGGCCAATGCGCGGTCAGCTGGATACGGGGTATGGCTTTGCATGGGGCTCTCCTGACGGATTTGTTATTCGTACACTTCGAAATGTACCTCGACAGGCACACAGTCTGCACCGTTGATGGGAATGATGTCTTGCGGGCAGGCGGACATTGCGACAATACAGTCCATCTCAGCGCGCAGCTCGACATAGTCGCCAGCTTTTGAAACGGGTGGGCACCAGTCGACCTTCATCTGCGCATTCACGGGAATGTTCATCCATAAATTGAGCGGCTGGGGCACCTCAGGGACATCTACGCCGATGGCTTTCATGGCTAACCTCAGGTTATCGGCGCAGCTGTCGTGATAGCCCTCGACACCCAGAGTCATATAGCGGAACAGGTCGCAGGCGGCCATCAGCGTATCGTGAATGCCTGGTGAGGTGTCGGCGGTAAGGGTCATGATCGGACGGCGACGATTGCTGATCAGTGGGTCGCCTACCTGGGGAATAAGCGCGCTCAGCCAGGCACGGCCGTGCTCCCAGGACATGAACTCGTTGATGTTATCGGTGCTGAACGCCCAGGTATCACACACTTGGGTGCCGTGCGTATTGATGATACGGATGGTTTGCCCAGCCTTTAAACGTACCGCTCGCCCGCCACGGGCGGCGACTTCGTAACGTTTGCCTAACACTGGCGTACCATCAGGGGAGATGGGGTTTTCAAGGCTGTGGTTATGGCCGCAAGGTTCGCTGTTACTGCGCGGCAGTTGCTCGATGCGGGCGTGGTCAAAGCGTGTATCAGAGTTCATGTGATGCTCCAGGGGAGTGAACGATGTTTCGGTGGCAGAATCAGTCGATATGGCGCTCGCGCCAGGTGTTGAGAAACTGTTGAAGGCGTTCGCTTTTGGGTTGACGAAATAGAGTGTTGGGAGGGCCGCTCTCTACTACGCGACCTTGATCCATAAAAATCACGCGATCAGCGACTTTGGCGGCAAAGCCCATTTCGTGGGTAACGATCACCATGGTCATGCCGTCTGCGGCAAGCGCTTTCATGACATCCAGCACTTCGCCGACCAATTCAGGGTCAAGCGCCGACGTGGGTTCATCGAAGAACATGACGCGGGGCTTCATGGCCAGGGCTCGGGCAATGGCCACGCGCTGCTTCTGGCCACCGGAGAGACTCTCTGGAAAGTGCCCTGCGCGGTCAGCAAGGCCCACCTGTTCGAGCATGGTCATGCCAGCTACATCAGCATCGCTGCGAGACAGCCCATTGACCAGACGCAACGCTTCGGTGACGTTCTCAAGTGCCGTGCGGTGGGGCCATAGATGAAAGTGCTGGAACACCATGCCCACTGGGGCGCGCACTTCGTCCACGCGCCTTTCGCTGGTGCGCACACGCTTGCCGCTACGATCCTCATAGCCCAATAATTGGCCGTCGATATAGACGCTGCCGTGATCGTAGGGCTCCAAAAAAGCCAGACAGCGCAGCAGGGTGGATTTACCAGAACCGGAAGGGCCTATCACACAGACCACTTCGGAAGGCGCAAGGCTGAAGTCGATGTTGGACAGCACTTCCAGCTCGCCAAACTGCTTACTGATACCGTGAGCCTCGACAATAGCTTTGCGAGGGCTAGGCGAAGGTGTCGAGAGGGTCTCAGCCGTTGGCATGGGCAGGGTCCTTGTGGGCGTTCTTGTGAGAGAGGTGGCGTGGTCGACGATTGGCCAAGCGTTTTTCCAGCGCATAGCCACCTCGGGCGACCAGTTCAATCATTAGCCAGTAAAGCAATGCAACCGCCAGGTAAGGTTCGATGACCTGGAACGTCTGATTGACGATCGTGGTAGCGTTTTTGGTCAGATCATCCACTGAAATGATCGAAATCAGAGCAGACTCTTTCACCAGGATGATCAGCTGGTTGGTGCTTGGCGGTACGATCAGGCGGGCCATTTGAGGAATCTGAATGCGTATTAGCGCGTGCCAAGGGGAGATGCCGAGCATTCGCGCTGCCTCCAGTTGGCCTTTGGGAATGGATTTGAAGCCACCACGGTAAATTTCCGCGAAGTAGCCTGCGCCATACAGCCCAATACCGAAGACACCGGCAACTTCGGCATCAAGCCTCAGACCAACACTGGGGCCGCCGTAATAGAGCAAAAACAGCAGAATAAGTAACGGTGTGCCACGGCATATCTCCACGTAGCAAGCTACTGGATATCCGAAAAGGCGTGGGTTAGCCAGCCGTAGCGCCGCTAATACCAGCCCCCAAGAAAGGGCGAGTAAGCAGCCTAAAAAACATATCCATAGCGTATTCCACAGTCCTTGCAGAATCAGGCCGCGCATTTCCCAAAGCAGGGCAATATCGAACATGACGGACACTCCCCTATTCGGTGGCTAGGCCGCCGTTCATACGGCGTTCCAGGTAAGCACTGATGCGTGCCAGTACAAGATTGACGGCGAGATACAGCATGGCCGCAGCAAGGTAGGTCTCTAGCGGCTGAAAAGTACGCGACACGATCTGTTCGCTGACACGCATGAGCTCCGTCACCGCAATCACTGAAATCAGCGACGAGTTTTTGAGAATCGTGATGATCTCGTTGGTCAAGGGCGGCAAGGTCAGGCGAAACACCTGGGGCATGATGATGCGCCGCCGTATTTGCCAAATGGAGATGCCTGCCATACGTGCCGCTTCTATCTGCCCTATGGGAATATGGCTGATACCACTGCGGAAGATTTCCGCCTGAAAGGCCGTTGTATTGAGCGTTAACGTCAAAATAGCGGCTGAAATGGGTGCGATCTCAATACCGATGTCGGGCAGCAAGTAATAGACCAACAACAGTTGCAACAAAATGGGGGTGCCACGCCAAAAACTGCGGTAAAGCCCGCAAGGCCAACGTACCAAGCGGTAACGGCTGGTCAAGCCAAAGGCCAGCAAAACGCCAAGTACCAACCCCAGCGCGATGGCGGAAAGCGAGACCACCAGAGTGGTGGTCAAGCCTTTGAGCAGCACAGGGTAGTGGTTGAGTAGAATCTCAAACATGGTGCACCCTTAAAGAGAAACGAATCGGCTGAGCGAACTGCGTGCCGTCTTACTCGGTCGCTGGCAGTTCCAAAGGCAGATCCATCGGGCCACCGAACCATTTTTCCTGTAGCTCATTGAGTGTGCCGTCTTCATTGAGGCGTTGAATTTGCTCATCCATAAACGCATTCAGCGAAGCGCTTTCTTCGTCGTTACGCCCAGCCCAGCTGAAATAGACCGGATCGCCGAAGGTGCCGACCACCTCAAATACGTCCGGGCGGGTACGCTCTGCTTCGAGCAGGTTAGGAAGACTATTGATCACTACATCAACACGACCGGTACCCAGCTCAGCGTAGGCTTCATCGACGCCTGTGTAGGTTCGTATGTTGGCAATGGGTGTACCTGCCTCTTCAAGTTCAGCCGCCAAGGCTTCCAGAGCGGCCAACTGGGCAGAGCCCGATTGAGCGGCGGCTACTTTGCCAGCAAGGTCTTCAGGTGAGTTGATGTTCTCTTCGCCAGCGCGTTTGAGAATGGCCATGGTGGCATCGGCAATAGGAGCGCTCAGGTGGTAGCGCTCCATACGCTCCGGGGTGGCGGTGACCGAGGTAATCACGTAGTCGAAGCGTTCGCGCTCCAGGCCCGGCAAAATACCTTGCCAAGGTAGATCCATACGGATCAGCTCGACGCCTTCCAGCTCTTCCATGATGTATTCCATGATATCGGCGGAGTAGCCGACGATTTCGCCGTCTTCTATATATTCAAACGGGGCGAAGCGTGCTTCCGTGCCTACGGTGAAAGTACCATCAGAGCGTATGTCTTCTAGCAAATCACTATGGGCAGTGGAGGCAAAGCTGACGCCAAGTAGGAGACCTGCAGTAATCGTTGGAATGCGTTGCATGGGGATGCTCCTCAGAGTGGTGATACTCGAATCAAAAGGCGAAGGCCTGTTGAACAAGAACACCTTGAGTAAAGCAGGCGCTATGCAACAATAAAACTGTTATCTTTAGATGTTCGTACCCATTTTATTGATGTGATTTGCACTAACGTAGGGCACGCTAATGAAGCTCTCAGCCGCCGATCTCAAGAGCCTTTCCGTTTTCCTTGCGGTGACCGAACATCGTGGTTTTGCCGGTGCACAAACAGCGCTGCATATGAGCCAATCCGCTATCAGCTTTCACATTCGGGCACTCGAGGAGCGGGTAGGGTTCACCGTATGCCACCGGGGTCGACAAGGATTTGAGCTGACTGAGCGGGGTGCCATCGTATACGAGCGCGCAAAGATGTTGCTTTCATCCGTAGACGATTTTGACAGCGAGATGAGCGAGTTGCGTAGTGCGGTTTACGGAACATTGCGCTTGGGTGTGGTGGATAACACCATCATGGATATCGATCTTGATCTGCAGGGCGTAATTGGTGAGTTTCTGCGCAAGAACCCTAAAGCACGGCTCAATATTACGGTAGGCAGTCCTGACCGCTTGATCGGGGAAATCGCCAATGGTGCCGTGCAACTCGGTATCTTGCCGGAAACGGCGCAGATGGAAGGCTTGCAGCATCGGCAGGTCTATACCGAGGTACACGGGATGTACTGTGCAACAAGGCATCCGCTTTTTCATCATGATAGCGCCCAGTTAACAGTTGCTGATGTGATCAAGTTTCCCTTCGTAGTTCGTCCTTATGCCAATTTGCAAGAACTGAAAAGCTTTCCCAATGCCAAGGTGGGTGCCCATGCCTCCAATATGGAGGCGCAGGCGCTGCTTATTCTAAGCGGTCATTTTATTGGAAACTTGCCCCATTATTATGCCAACCATTGGGTAGAGAGAGGGGAGCTCAAAGCGCTCTTGCCGGACCAGGTCGAGATTGCGTCACCTTTTTGTGTAGTGACTCGGGCTGGGCGTCGTCCATCGCTCATTGTGAGAAGCTTCATTCAGGAACTGGTGGCCAAGCTTTGGCAGAAGTCGCATCTCGTCGATGAATATAAAGGAGATGAACTGCTGGCTCATGCTGCCACGATGGCCGACAAACCGACCCCTAATGGGCATTGAGCCTCATGGTTCCCTTGCCCACCAGAACGGCGTGCCCTCCCACTTGCACATGCCCAGCTTCGAGCTGACCATTCGCAGCCGTTTCGATGATGCTGGGACGGCCCATTTCAATGCCCTGATGAATCGTGCAATGCAGTGCGTCGCTGGTGAGCGATGCCAGATAGTGGGTCAGGGCGGCGGCGGCACTGCCGGTTGCGGGGTCTTCGCAAAGGCTGGCATGCATGCAGAACATGCGGCTACGAACCACCGTGCGGGTCGCCTCGTGTCGTTCGATGACGTAAAGATAAACCTGGGGGGCCTCGCTGGTCATCACGGCACTGGCCCAAAGTGCCGATGAAATGCGGATGTTCTCCAGCGCCTTCACATCGGCCAGCTCGATCAAATGAAAGGGCAGCCCCAGGGAGGCCATGACGGGGTCGCCTATCACCTGATGGATATCGAGCCCCAGCAGCTCAACGGCCGTCAGCCGGTCGATCGGGCTGGCGGCCAGTAGGGCTGGTTGCGACGTCGTGAACATGGCCTGGCCGTTTTCGTAGCGAACCGTCAGCGCACCAATGGGTGGGTGAAGCACCAGGGGGTGAGCGGGGTTGGCGAGTTCCAATGCTGCCAGCAAGTGTGCAGTACCCACTGTTGGGTGGCCTGCAAACGGGAGTTCTCTCGTCGGCGTGAAAATCCGCATCGGATAATGGTTCGTTTGCGTGGCGGCACTCAAAAACACCGTTTCTGCCAGATTCAGTTCATTGGCCAAGGCCTGCATGGTGGAGGTGTCCAATTCATCGGACGCCAGAAAAACCGCGAGCGGGTTGCCGGTAAATGGCTGCTCGGTAAAGACGTCCAGCAGGTAGTAGTCAGCACTTTTCATGGGGAGTCTCCTCAAGGGACGTATGTTTCCAGAACGCTTTATGGCCTTCTTGGGCTGCCTGGGCGCGGGTGATACCAATATCCTCGAGCAGCCGGTCATCCAGGGTCAGTAGCTGGCGGCGGCTACGGCGGCTACGGCGGTAGTGGCGGTACTGATGCAGTTGGAGACGTAGCTGACAGCGGAGCTGGGCAAGACTGAAGCGTGGCATGGCGAATCCTCCAGAGGCATGACGGTGGGTTGCAGGACTAGATTATTCGGCGCCGTTTCTTTGATACAGACATAGGTTTTTTTATTTTTAAGATACAGATAGGCGTGCTATACCTCTGTATGGCAGTTGGGCACGCCATCTGTATGGTGGGGTGGGCTATAAGAAGGGGATTGTCATGACGCGCTATGAAGAAGTCGCCGCTATCCTGCGCGAGCGTATCGAGCACGGTATCTACCGTGTGGGCGACCGCCTGCCCTCCATTCGAGCGGTGTGCCAAGAGCTGGACGTGAGTATCTCGACGGCCCAGGAAGCCTACCGGCAACTGATGGATGTGGCGTTGATCGAGTCGCGGCCCAAGTCGGGTTACTTCGTGCTGCCGAGCCGAGCACCCGCGGTGCTGCCGTCCATGTCGCGGCCTGCCCAGCGGCCGCTGGACATCTCTCAATGGGATCAGGTGCTGGAGCTCGTGGCTACCCAGCGCGATGATCAGCGGCTGTTGTTGGGGCGGGGAGTGCCTAACCTGGAGTACGAGACGCTGCGCCCGCTCTCCAGGATCTTGGCGGGTCTTCACCGTCGCAATGATCTGCATGGTTTCAACTATGACAAGCTGAGCGGCAGTCCCGAGCTGCGCCAGCAGGTCGCCAGGCTCGCGGTCGCGTCTGGCTGCCTGCTGCATCCAGATGATCTGCTGATCACCACGGGCTGTCAGGAAGCGCTGGCCATTGCCTTGCGCACGCTGACACAGCCCGGCGATGTGGTGGCCGTCGACTCGCCCAGTTTTTACGGCACCATGCAGATTTTGAAAGCCAATGGTCTGAAGGCATTGGAAATCCCCACTGATCCGCAAACGGGCATCAGCCTTGAGGCGCTGGAGCTGGCGCTGGAGCAGTGGCCGATCCGCGCCATACAGGTCACGCCCACCTACAATAACCCGTTGGGGTACACCATGCCGGAGGCGCGCAAGCGGGCGCTGTTTCAGCTTGCCCAGCGTTTCGATGTGGCGATTATCGAAGATGATATTTACGGTGACTTGTCCTTTAGCCTGCCAAGGCCGCGCACCGTGAAATCCTTCGATGACGATGGCCGCGTGATGCTGTGCAGCGGCTTTTCCAAAACGGTGGGGCCGGGGCTACGGGTGGGCTGGCTGGCGCCGGGGCGTTATCGCGATCAGGCGCTGCACATGAAGTACGTCTCCACCGGTGCTTCAGCCACGCTGCCCCAACTGGCCGTGGCGGAGTTCGTTGCCAAAGGGCATTACGAGCGGCACCTGCGCCACGTGACCCGGCAATACCAGCGCCAGCGAGACGTCATGATCGGTTGGGTGCAGCGCTATTTCCCGCCTGGTTCGGGCATCAGCTACCCTCAGGGCAGCTTCCTGCTATGGGTAGAGTTACCCGCCGCGGTGGATTGCGTGAAGCTCAATCAGCGTCTGGCGCAGCATGCCATCCACGTGGCGCCGGGTTCGCTGTTCTCCGCCTCCGGCAAGTTCCGCCAGTGCCTGCGGCTGAACTATGCATTTACGCTCACCCCCGCCATCGAAGACGCGGTGCGCACCATCGGGAATATGGCGACAGAGATGGTGGAAGAAGTGCAGGCGCATGAGACGGTATAGTTTTATATCCGTTTGTTTTCATTTATATGCTCGTCGAGGTAGCTGGCCATGCATCGCCATGCTCTCACCTACCGGACCTTCGGTAATCCGCTTGAAACATTGAACATGGAAGCGGCTGAGGTGCCTGAACTGAGCGCGAATAAGCTCAGGGTCAGTATGCTGTGCGCTCCCGTGAATCCCTCTGACCTGATTCCCATCCACGGAGCGTACTCGCATCGCATAGCACTGCCCGCCGTTGCGGGCTACGAAGGCGTAGGGCGCGTGATGGAGGCACCTCAAGCGTATGCTTCGCTGATCGGAAAACGTGTGCTTCCACTACGCGGTGAAGGCACTTGGCAAACGCTTGTGGATTGTGACCCTGCGCTTGCCGTGCCTGTCCCGGATGACATTCCTGATGCTGTGGCTGCACGGGCCTACATCAATCCCCTGGCAGCCTTGACGATGCTGGAAATGTGGCCTGTCAGGGGCAAGCGTGTGCTGCTCACTGGCGCGGGTTCGAATTGCGCAGAATACCTGGGAACGTGGGCCTACCAGCATGGGGCTCGTGAAGTCATTGGGGTATACCGCTCCGAGAGCCGAGCCGCCCGCCTCGAACAGCTGGGTATTCGGCCGCTATCTCTTCAGGATACGTCGCAGATCACCCATGTGGCGCGCGTGTCCGATGTGGTCTTTGACGCCTTGGGCGGTCCAGTGGCCTCGAACATTCTACAGTCAATGGCGCCTGGTGCGATGTTTATCGCCTATGGGTTATTGACGGGGCAGGCTGTTCAATTGGATGGCAAACCTCGCGCTCATTACAGAAGGTTTCATCTGCGCGATAGCTTGGCCAGGATGCCTGCAGACACTTGGCAGCATCAGTTCCTGGCCATCTGGAAGCTACTGAGCCAGCTAGAGATGCCGAATTATCGCGTGTTTGCATGGCAGGATTGGCAGCGAGCGGTCGAGGCGGTGCTGCAGCCACAGAGCCAGAAAAGCCTATTGGACTTTACCCGTCTGGGGTAGGCGATGATGACCGTAGAAAATCAGCCCGGGCGCTGAAACTGCCTGCGGGCCTGTTCCACCTGTTCGCGTGTGATGCAGTGGAGCGAGTGGTCGTTGAGCAGCCCCATAGCCTGCATAAAGGCGAACGCCGTGGTGGGGCCGAAGAATTTCCAGCCGCGTTTTTTCAGTGGATCAGCAAAAACCCGCGTGAACCCTCGCCCACTCGAGGGTGTCGCGAAAGGGGCAAAGCCGTAAAATGAACCTTCTATCTGTCTGAGAGCTTACCGTGTCGACAGCATGCATGCCCACACCCGATGACAGGCAGTTCGCGCTTTTTCAGGCATCGCCTGCTTCGCCCCCTCCATCCTCCCGCGTAACGGCTGGCTCGTCAGGGCGGCGTTTTCTACGAGGTGACGCCACGGCGATTTTCCTGGGCATGACACCGCTTGAAGATCATCTGCGGCAGTCAGGGATTCGTGCCCCTTTAGTGGTGGCCGAACTGCTGGATGCCCAGGACTGGACACCCTTCGAGGATCGATATGCCACCACAGGGCGCGCACCCTATGCGCCACGAGCTATGATGGGGTTGATTCTCTACGGGATCATGCAGGGGGTCTCATCGCTGCGCGCGTTGGAGCGGCTGGCACGTGTGGATTTGGGTGCCATGTGGGTGACCGGAGGCATTGCCCCCGATCATGCCAACATCGGACGCTTCATCTGCTTGCATGAACAGGCGCTGTCACAGACATTTTTCGAAGCGCTGACACGCACCGTTCTCGCCAGGTCCGGAACATCGACAGCCTGCCTGGCGGGTGACGGAACCGTGATCGAAGCGGCCTGCTCTCACTATCGTCTGCTCAAGGAGGAGGCCGTGCGTGCTCGAGTCAGTAAGGCCCGGATCGGCCATCAGCAGGCTCTTCCGGAGCAACAGGACGAGACTCAGCAGCAGCTGGATAGAGCGCACACCTGTGAGCAGGTGCTTGATGCGAGGATCGCGGCACGACGTCGCCATGGCAAGCGTACCGATACGGTTCGTGTCAGCCTGACGGAGCCAGAGGCCGCCATGCAGCGACAGAAGCGTGGACGCGGTTTTGCGCCGGCTTATACGCCCTCCGTCCTGGCCAATGAGGCACGCATCATCGTGGCACACGCTGTGGATCCCACAAGCGAGACGCGAGTGGTGGGTGAGCTGATCGATCAGAGCGAGCGCGTGGAACCCAAGAGCCCACGCGAGCTTCTGCTGGATGCCGGCTATTTTGATGATGGCGTTATTAACGCGACACTGGCGCGTGATGTCAGCCTGCTTTGCCCGCCCAGGCCCAGTACCACTGACAAAGCGAAGGGCCTGTATCATAAAAACCTATTCACTTACGATGCCGAACAGGATGTTTACTACTGCCCAGCGGGGCAGCGGCTTCAGCGCATCAGTCATATAAACGCGTCGGTACGCTCGCGTGAGCAAACGGTTTATGCCTGCAATGCCTGCGAGGGCTGTCCGCAACGGATTGCTTGTACCCGTTCGGTCCGGGGGCGCCGAATCAAACATTACCCGGAGGACGAGGCACGCCTGGCATTGCAACAAATCATGACCCACCCGGGAGCCCAAGCGGTCTTCCGGCAGCGAAAGGCCATGGTCGAGCCAGTGTTTTCAGCGCTACGTCAGCAACAGGGACTGTCTCGCTTCCGGCGCCGTGGGCTGGCGGGTGTCAAACGCGAGTTTTCCTTGCATGCCCTGGCTTACAACTTGGCTCGCGCTGTAGCGCTGAGCCTTTGTCATCATCTCTGGGAGTGGTTGTGGGGATGCCTGGGATTACCTTACCTAGCAACAAAGAAAAAGATCGCGCCTCCCAGGGCGTGCGTGATGATGTCGTCCAGCCATCGACATCGTTGTGTATAGGTTTAGTTTTGAGTCGTTAGGAGATTTGCGACAACCTCACTCGGGCGGAGATACAGGCGGGCAGCGCGATAGCGCTGCTGGGTTTGCGGCATGGGGCCCGGCGGTATAAGCTGTACATACATTCATGCATCAATGGCGCGCCATGCTGAAGGCTACCAAGGTACGACTCTATCCCACGATCGAGCAGGCGGCATTTCTGAACCGCCAGTTCGGCGCGGTGCGCTTCGTCTATAACACCGGCCTTCGCATCATGTCCCATCGCTACCAGCGCCACGGCCAGTCGTTGAGCGCCAAGCACGACATCAAAAAGCTGCTGCCGGTGGCCAAGAAATCCCGCAAGTACGGCTGGCTGAAAGAGGCGGATTCCATGGCGCTCCAGCAGTCTTGCATCAACCTCGATCAGGCCTTCCAGCGCTTCTTCGACCCCAAGCAGAAGGCCGGCTATCCGCGCTTCAAGAGCAAGCGGGGCAAGCAGTCCAGCTATCACTGCGTCGGCGTCAAGGCCGGCGACAACTGGATCAAGGTGCCCAAACTGGGGCCGATCAAGGCCAAAGTTCACCGGCCTGTTGACGGCAAGCTCAAGAGCATCACGCTGTCGCGCACGGTTACCGGCAAGCACTACGCCTCGCTGCTCTTTGATACCGACCAGGCGACCCCCGTGCCGACCATGGACGTTGATACCTCTCGCGTCGTCGGACTGGACATGGGGCTATCCCATCTTGCTATCGACTCAAATGGCCGCAAGGTCGCCAATCCGCGCTTCCTCAAGCAGGCGCAGAAGAACCTCAAGCGCAAGCAGCAGGCGTTGTCCCGCACGAAGAAGGGCAGCGCCAATCGGGCCAAGGCACGGTTACTCGTCGCCAAGGCGCACGAGCGGGTTGCCAACGCCCGCAACGACTTCCAGCACAAGCTCTCTCGACAGCTCGTTGACGACAACCAAGCGGTGATCGTCGAGACGCTGAAGGTCCGCAACATGATGAAGAACGCCCGCCTCGCCAAGCACATCGGCGATGCGTCCTGGCATGCCTTGGTGACCAAGCTGGACTACAAGGCCAAGGAGCAGGGCAAGCATCTGGTCAAGATCGACCCGTGGTTTGCCAGCTCCAAGACCTGCCATGTCTGCCAGCACAAGATGGACGCCATGCCGTTGAACGTCCGGTCGTGGGAGTGCCCCGCCTGCCACACACAGCACGACCGGGACATCAACGCGGCGCTGAACATCAAGCATCAAGGCATTATCGAGCTGAAGGCGGAAGGGCTGTCCGTCTCTGCCCATGGAGGCTTGCGTAAGTCCGGCATGTCGCCGGTTGCTGCCTGAGAAGTGGGAAGCCTCGCCCGTGGCGCGTCAGCGCTTAGGGCGGGGAGCAGTCACGCAAACCATTCCCGAGCGGTGCGCCACAGGCACATGCCGGTGAAGTAGACCGATGTCAGCACCCAGCCCCACAAGGCCCAGGCGGCATGGGTGGGGTTCGAGAGAATCAGCGAAGTCGTGCAGACGCACCACACCAGCGTGACCGTGATGTTCAGCGGCATGAATTGCCGTACCCGGAAAGGGTGCAGAAACTTCATGCGGGTGACGGTGAGGGCCGCCATGAGCAGAATGATCGCGAAGGTGACAAACGGCGGAAAATCAAGAATGTAGAAGTAGGCGGCGATGATGTTCCAGGCAGCAGGAAAACCTACAAAGTAGTTGTCCTGGCTTTTCATGTTCACGTTGCAAAAGCAGAACATGGAGGAGAGCAGGATGATGAAGACCGAGAGCAGTTCGAAGTGGGTGGGCAGCTCGACGAAAAAATAGATGAACAGCGCCGGGATGAATGCCCAGGTGAGATAGTCGATCACCATATCCAGCGTGGAGCCATCGAAGTGGGGCAGAATGGTCTTCACTTCATACTTGCGCGCCAGGGTGCCGTCCAGGCCGTCTACCATCATGGCGGCGCCTAGCCACAGCAGGCAGGCCACGGGGTTGTTATCGATCAGCGCCAACAGCGCCATGGTGCCCAGCAAGACACCGCTGGCAGTGAAGACATGCACGCTCCAGGCCTTGTAGACCGAGGCGCGCGATTCTGTGTGTGAAGAGAGCAATTGAGCCACCTTGACCCCATGGGGAACGGCCGTTCCCTTTCTATCAGGTTTATAAATGAGCGTATAAAGAACGCTACACTACTACAAGAGTGCCCCCCTAGAATACGTTGGTCTTGTGACCATCGCGGGAAAGTGGCGTGTCGGGAGTGCGGGTTTGATGGGCCAGATACGCGTTGCTCAGCCACTGTCCTGCCCAGGCCAGGGTCTGTTCGTTGGCACTGGCATAGCCAAGCACCAAACCGAATCGCTTGTTGGCGGAAAGGTAGTAATGTGACAGTGGCGACAGTGTAATGCCCGCTTGGGCAGCATGACTGACCAGAGCCGTTTCCTCCTCGATACTGCTCAGCTCGGCCAGCAAGTGCATGCCAGCATGCCCCTCCGATAACCGTAAACCTGCCGCAACGGCGGGGGCCAGGGCGGCACGTAAACAGCTTTGGCGGTGACGGTAGGCCGTCCGCATGCGGGTGATGTGGCGGGTGAAGTGACCACTGGCCATGAAGGCGGCCAGTGCCGACTGGAGTGGGTAGTGACCCTCTCGATGTAAACGGGCCTGGGCCCGGCACACATCGGGAGCGAGTTCAGGCGGGGCGACCAGATAGCCCAGACGCAAACCGGGATACAGGACTTTGCTGAACGTGCCCACATAAATGACCGGCGCCTGTTCGGTCAGCCCCTGGAGTGATGGGAGCGGTGGGGTGTCATAGCGAAACTCACTGTCGTAATCGTCTTCGATGATCCATCCACCGCAGCGTTCGGCGACGTCCAGCAGTGCCAACCGACGAGTGACGGGCATGGTCACGCCGGTGGGGTATTGATGGGAGGGGGTGGTATAGATCAGTCGAGGGGCGGGAGCACTCTTTTCGCCCAGTGCCGGGTCGAGCCCATCGGCATCAACGGGAACGGGCGTGACATCGAGCCCAGCTGCCAGAAAGCAGGCTTTGGCACCGCCGTAGCCAGGCTCTTCCATCCAGACCGCGTCGTCAGGGTCGGTCAGTAGCTGGGTGATCAGCTCGAAGGCTTGCTGTGCCCCTTGAGTGATGATGACCTGTTCAGGCTGGCAGCGTACCGCTCGAGAGAGCCTCAGGTAGTCGCTGATCGCCACTTTCAATGCTGCCAGCCCGCCGCCGGTCTGATAATCCATCCACGCCACATCGGCGTTGCGCTGATGCTGGCGCACAAGCCGTTGCCACTGCGCTTCAGGAAACAGGTCCAGGGCGGGTACGCCGGGTGAGAACGCCCGGTAGCCGTTGCTGAGCGTCTTGCTCAGCGCCAATAGGGTGCGCCCTCGGGAAGAGTAGTGAACGGCCTTTGGAGGCGGTGTTGTCTCGGTATCCAGCACGCGAGGCAACTGCGCTACGTAAAGCCCCGCCCCTTGGCGTGCCACCAGCAGCCCCTCGGCCAGCAGCCTGTCCGTTGCCGCGAGGACGGTATTGCGGCTGACGCCCAGCGCATCCGACATGTGACGTGACGAAGGCAGCCGCTGGCCCGCCGTGAGTTTGCCCTGGCGTACCCATTCCTTGAGCGGATGGTATAGCCGCTGACTGAGCGATCGCGTTGCGTGTTGATGCATGCGCAAGGCCAATGCGTCGATGATCCAGTCACTGTCGCTGGCGCTCTGTTTCACTGGTTCTCCTGAAAGGGTGCAAAGTGGCTCTTTTTAAGGAACCACTATAGCGGCAGACTGGGGCATTACTCCATGACTATCGAGGCAATGACATGACCCAGATTCGTCCAGCGGTGTTTGATGACCTGGCTCCCTTGAGTGAGCTGCTCGATGGCTATCGCCAATTTTACCAACAGCCCAGCGACTTGCCGGCTGCACGGAGGTTTCTCGAATTGCGGATGGGGTTGGGCGACTCCTACATTCTCGTCAGTGAGGCGAGCGACGGCTCACTGACGGGGTTCGTGCAGCTCTATCCGGGTGTTTCCACCGTGGGGCTGAATGCTCGGTGGACGCTCAATGACCTCTTCGTGCAGCCAGCGTCGCGCACGCAAGGCACCGGCAGAGCGTTGATGGAAGCCGCCGCCAGGCTGGCCCAGGAGCATGGAGTCGCACGCTTGATCCTCATGACACAGGTAGAGAATCAGCGCGCCCAGGCGCTTTACGAGTCACTGGGCTGGCAGCGCAATACGGCGTTTTATGGCTATCTACTGGATGTGAAGTAAGGAGGCAACGATGACCACACCCCCCATGTCAGTGGTGCTGGCATTTCCACCCGCGCCACCTGACCGCATGGCATCGGCCATGCATGACAAGCTTTGCTACCACACGGATGCCTGGGACGTGGCGCAGGATTTGGCCGCAGGCATCAACGACATCGTGGTGATCGATGCGCGTAGCTTCGAACACTACTGTGCCGGGCACATCCCTGGCGCCATCAGCCTTCCCCACAAGGAAATGACTCCCGAGCGCTTGGCGGAGTTGGATAAGCAGCGCGTCTACATCACCTATTGCGATGGGATTGGGTGTAACGGCTCTACCAAAGCGGCCTGGAAGCTGGCCAGCGCAGGGCTACAGGTAAAAGAGCTGCTGGGAGGTCTGGACTTTTGGCGACGTGACCAGCATCCGGTGCAAACCGGGGCGCAGCGCGGCAGTCTGGACGCCTCGGGGCTCAACGAGTGCGGTTGCTGAGCCTGCTCGAATCCGCAAGCCCTAACCAAGCCACGGTGGCGTCACGATGCGTGCGGGCTCCCGCTGCATGATGATGTCACCGTGGCGGACGGAGAGCAGTACGTCACCCTGGTTGCGTAGCACGCTGTAGTCGTCTTCTCCATCCAGCAGGTTGAAGCTGGCGGGTTTGCCTACCTCGATACCGTAACGTGCCTCGATGTTGAGCGTGCGGGCGCTGTTGTCGGTGATCAGCGACAGCGCCTGGCTGAAGTCCTGATAGCCCATCATCTGGCAGATATGCAGGCCAAAATCCAGCGTTCGCAGCAGCTTGCCGTTGCCCAGCGAGTACCAGGGGTCGAAGATGGAGTCTTCGGCAAAACAGACGTTGATACCGGCTTCGTTGAGTTCCTTGACGCGTGTCACGCCGCGCCGTTTGGGGTAGGTGTCGAAGCGCCCTTGCAGGTGGATGCTCTCCGTGGGGCAGGAAATGAAGTTGATGCCCGAACGCTTGAGCAGCAGAAACAGTTTCGAACAGTAGGCGTTGTCGTAGGAGTGCATGGCGGTGGTGTGGCTGGCGGTCACGCGGCTGCCCAGCTCATGAAACAGTGCCTCACAGGCGAGCACTTCGAGAAACCGCGAGTTGGGATCATCGATTTCGTCGCAGTGTACATCCACCAGGCGGTCGTACTTGATGGCCAGCTCGATGACGCGCTTCATGGACGCCACGCCCAACTCTCGCGTGTACTCGAAGTGAGGAATGCCGCCTACCACATCGGCGCCAAACTCCAGCGCCTCTTCCATGAGCTTGTCGCCGCCAGGGTAAGAGAGCAGGCCATCCTGTGGAAAGGCCACCACCTGAATGTCGATTTTGTCCTTCAGCTCGTCTCGCAGTGTGCAAAGGGTTTTCAGGCCTACCAGGCTGGGGTCGCTGGTGTCGGCATGAGTGCGCACGAACTGCACGCCGTTGCCGATCAACAGGTTGAGGGTCTTCAGTACGCGCTCCCGAATGTCCGCCTCGTCGAGCAACGGCTTACGCTCTCCCCAGCGTTCGATGCCCTCGAACAGCGTGCCGCTCTGGTTCCAGTGAGGCTCGCCAGCGGTCAGGGCCGCATCCAGGTGGATATGCGGCTCGATAAACGGCGCACACAGCAGTTTGCCGCCCGCATCCCTCTGGCCTTCGCCTGCCGTTTGCGGCGCATCCTGAGCGGTGATTGCGGTGAAGACGCCGTTCTCGATATCCAGCCGATAAAGCCCAGGACGCTGGCGAAGGCGGGCATTGATGATCTGCATGTTCATAAACAGGTGCTCACTTATTGTTTGGCTGTCGATGGGAAGCTATCACCCAGCGTAGCGTGCTTCAGACGTAGCAGCACGGCGTAGCTGCCTGCCGCGACTACGACACCCACCAGCGGCGGTAGTAACGGAGAAAAATAGGCAGCCCCGGCACCAATGGCATAGGCGGCGAGGCCGCGCCGATTGAAATCGGGTAGCTGCGCAGAGGCCAAAGCAGGGTAGCGGCCTCGGTGCTTGAGCCAAAAATCAGCCATGATCACCCCGCCCATGGGAGGGATAAACGTGCCGAGCAGCACCAGAAATGGAATGAGCAGGTTGTACATGCCACCTACCGCCAGCACGGTACCAATGGCGGCGCCGCTGACGGTGACCAAGCGGCGCTTTTCGGTGCGCAGCAAGTTGCATCCCGCCACGGCGAAGTTGTAAATCGTGTTGTCCTGGGTCGTCCATATGTTCAGGAACAGCATCAATACCGCGAGGGAGAGAAAGCCTTGGGCAATGAGAACATCGACGATATCTGCCTGCTGGTAAATCATCGTGCCCAAGGCACCGGTCAGCACCATCAATCCATTGCCAATGAAAAAAGCGCCCAGCGTTGCGATCACCGCAACTTTCGGCGTCCTGGCAAAGCGACTCCAGTTGGTCGCCTGGGTGCCACCGCTGATGAAGGTACCGATAATCACGGTGATCGCCGCTGCGACACTCATACTTTCCGTTGGCGTTTGCTGGCTTAATCCTGCAAAGCCGCGCACATCGACCAGCCCGGTGAACAGGCTGACCAGGATGAAGAGCATCATGGCGGGTACGGCGAAGCGCGACAGCCAGTCCATGCCTCGATAGCCGATCATGGCGGTCACGCAGAATCCAAAGCCAAACAGCACCATCAAGGGGATTTCCAGCCATTCAGGCATCCCCGTGGTGCGTACCAGCACCAGGGCTATCGTGGCGGTTCCCCAGGCGTACCAACCAATCTGGGTGAAGCCGAGGATAATGTCAGAGAGTTTGCTGCCTTTTTCGCCGAAGCAGAACCGCCCCATCAGGACGGCATTCAGGCCGCTCTGGCAGGCGATATAAGCCAGCGTTGCTGCGTAGATACCCAGTAGCAGGTTGCCTGCCACGATAATCCACAGTAACTGGCCAATCGGGAAGGCTTGGCCCAGGGAGCCACCCGCCCACATGGTGGCGGTGAAAAAGGTAAAGCCAAGCAGTACCGCTGAGGTAGAGAGTAGCCCTTTCCGAGCTTGGAGGGGTACTTCGCTAAGTGGGTAGTCTGAATGGTGCATCTTTTTCCCCTTCGATACGTCGTCGCGTGTCATGGTCAAGAAAGATGCAGCAAGCCGCATGCCAATCAGGCGTGGTCAGGTAACAAGAAACGTTTAAATTTTTAGCTACTCGTGCGCGTCTTTAATGGTAGTTTGCGAAAAGAAGACAGGAATAACGAGCGCGCACGCGCACCACAAGGTAACGAGCGCTCTGCATGGCGTGGCGCTAACGTGCCATTGACAGGATCGATGATCAGCAATGGGCGATGTGGCAAGACGTGGCTGAGGGGGAGTCGGCCAATATGAAACCATCAAGCTCGGAAGAGCCACCGTCGCCAGCCGTCCGGTTGCCCTGGTACCGGACGCTGGTCGGTAAAGTGGCGGTATTCATGGTGCTGGGGGTAGTCTTTGCCTACTCCATGGGGGCCTTGCTGGGCTTTGCCATCGTGGAGCGCAGTGCACGCGAACAGTGGGCCCGGGAAGCGCTGGTGAATGCCCAGATCGTGAGCGCCACGATTCGGCGTATCTACACGAATGTCGCGGTACGCACGGACCTCTCAGGCCAAGTGACGCACCTGGTGTCCGAACAGCCCATTGGTGATGAAGACTCGGTGCTCAGCACGGGGTTCAGCCCCGTGGATGTGTTGGCGCTGGCGAGTGCGCAAACGCGCCACAACGTCTGGCTGTTTTCACGTTTGCCAGATGGCGGCTTCGCCATGGTCGCCGATGCCCACCACGGTGAAGAGACCACGCTCGAACTCCCCCACGTCCCAGAGCTGTCGCTGGCTGCTTCTGGCAGTGAGCTGTACGTGGGCTTTGCCCGGCTTGGCGAACAGGAGCACTTCATCAGCGCATTGCCCATCGTGTCTCCTCAGGGGGAGTTATGGGGGGTGTCGGTTGCCACCATTGGCACCAAGGCGACGCTGTACCAGGTGCACCGCGAGCTTCTGCTGAAAGTCGTCGCCTCACTGGGCATCGTGCTGTTGGCCACGGCCTTGCTGTTGAGCCTGCTGATGCATCAGCTGTTCAAGCCCGTGCCGCGTCTGATCAAGGCGTTGACGCATATTTCCCATAACCGAACCGAGCAGGCAACGCCCTACACACAGCGCCAGGATGAGATTGGCTGTATGGCCCAGGCCATTGAAGCGTTACGCAAAAAAGTCGTCGAGCGCGAGCTGCTGCTTGAGGTCAAGGAGGAGGCGCTCAAGTTCCAGCACCTGGCGCACCACGATGCGCTGACCAAGCTGCCTAACCGTGTTCAGTTCAACGAGGCCTTGCAGGTCGCCGTCGCGCAGCTGTCGGGAGGCGAGCGCTTCAATGTGATGATTTTTGACCTGGATCGCTTCAAGGCCGTCAACGATACGTTAGGGCATGCCGCCGGGGATGAACTGCTGGTCCAGGCCAGCCGACGGGTACAGCGGCTGTTGGCCGAGCGTGAGCTGGTGGCGCGCCTGGGAGGCGATGAGTTCGCGATTCTCCAGCCTGTTCACCACCATGCGCTGGACGAAGCCAGTGTGCGGGCAGGGCGGCTGGTCGCTGCGCTGCGCGAACCCTTTGACCTGCAGGGAGAGCGCGTCCAGATCGGTGTCAGCATCGGGATTGCCCTGGCCCCACGGGATGGCGAAAGCAGCCATACGCTGTTGCGCAGTGCCGATGTGGCGCTTTACGCCGCCAAGGCCATGGGTCGAGGGCGTTATCAGGTGTTCAGTAGCGGCATGACCATGGGAGCCAGCCATGACGTGTAGCGTGATCGGGCGGTATATCGCGTTGATGGGCTTGCTGCTGCTGGCCATGGGCACGGCCAGTGCCCAGACAGGCCCGACGCTTGCGCGTATTCAGCAGGATCACACCATTCTGATTGGGCACCGAGAACACGAGGAGCCGTTCTCCTACGTGGTGGAAGGGCGGCCCATCGGCTACTCCATCGATATTTGCCAAGCAGTGGTCGACAGCATCAGCGCTCGGCTGGGTGGGCCTGCGCTGGCAGTCACCTTCGTGCCGGTGACGCCCGCCAACCGCTTCATCCTGCTGAGCAAGGGCGATATCGACCTTGAGTGTGGTGTGACGACCAATACCGCAGAGCGGCGTCGGCAGGCAGCATTTTCCTACCCCCATTACTTCAGTACTACCCGCTATGTGTCGCTGGCGAAGAATGCGCTGGATCGCATCGAAGACCTGACAGGGCGCAGCGTCGTATCGACCACAGGGACGCTCAATATCGAGCAGCTCAATGCCATGAACCGGGAGCAAAGCCTCAATATCTCGGTCATGCTAAGTCGCTCCCACGACGAAGCGTTCACCATGGTAGCTGCCGAGCAGGCGTCTGCGTTCGTGATGGACGATATCTTGCTGGCGGGCCTGGTGGCGTCCGATGCCTCTCCCGAGCGCTTTCATATCTCGTCGGAAGCGCTGAGTGACCCCGAACCGTATGGCCTGATGTTGCGCCGTGACGACCCCGAATTTTTAGCCTGGGTCAATGAAGCGTTACGCGCGCTCTATCAGAGTGGCGACATGCTGGCGCTTTATGAGAAGTGGTTCTTGTCTCCCATTCCGCCCGACCAGCAGGTGGTGGGGCTACCCATGAGCCCTCAGCTGGAGGCCGTTCTGGCACACCCGGAAGCATTCGCTGAGTAAGGAGTGAGTCATGTCACGAAGATACAGGCGCTGGTGGGTGGGGTTGATGGCCTCCTTGGGCGCCAGTGCGTTGGCGTTCGCTGCCGAGATCGACACCTTGAAACGCCTCAGGGAAACCGGCACGCTGCGAGTTGGCTATGGCGATACGGCGCCTTTTTCCTATGCGGATGATCAGGGCCGCGTGGTGGGGTATTCCATCGAGCTGTGTCAGCGGGTGGCGGAGCATTTACAGCAGCAACTGGCACTTCCCCACCTGGAGATCGAATACGTCTTCCGTACCCCGGGTAACCGGGTTCAATTATTGAACAGCGGTGTGATCGATATCGAATGCAATGCCAGTACGAATACGGCAGAGCGCCGCCGTAGTGCGGATTTTTCGCTGAGCCACTTTTTCGTCTCCGTGCGCTATGTTGCGCTGGCCAAACATGGGTTTGCCACGTTGCAGGATCTGGCGGGGCGCAGCGTCAGTGTGGCGCGGGGAACGGTGAACGTGGGGCAGATCAATCTGGCCAACCGCGAGCAGCGTTTGAACCTGTCGGTAGTGCCGATGGAAACGCTTCAGGAGGCTTTTGACCTGGTCACCCATGAGCGGGTGGCGGCGTTTGCCATGGATGACATTCTGCTGAGCACGATGATGGCAGAAACCGGCAACCCTGCGGCCTATCGCCTGTCGGAAGAGGCGATAACGGCGGAGGAGCCGCTGGGACTGCTGATGCGCCGAGGCGATGACGCTTTTGTCGAGCAGGTGAACCAGGCGCTGCGCCAGATCTATCAAAGCGATGAGATGCTGGCGCTTTACGAGCGGTGGTTCCTGCAGCCATTGCCCGGCAAGGAACTTGCTCTGAACGTGCCGCTGAGCGAAACGCTGAAAAACCACTTTGCCAATCCCCAGGCCTTCCCTCAGATCACCCCTCAGGCTGTTTTACAGGACTAGGCGCGGGCTTTTTTAGCCGTGGCAGTACTGGGGGCTTTCTCGCGTCGTTCGGCCAGGTGCTCTACCTTGCGCTGCTTTTCGTACAGGAAGCGCAGCACTTCCTGGCGGTAGCGGTTGTAGCGGGGGTCGTCGGCCAGCGCGATACGGTTGCGGGGGCGCGGCAGGTCGATGTCGAGAATTTCGCCAATGCGCGCCGAGGGGCCGTTGGTCAGCATCACGATACGATCAGACAGCAGCACGGCCTCATCCACATCGTGGGTGATCATGATGACGGTATTCCCCAGCTCGTCCTGAATGCGCATCACCTCTTCTTGCAGGTGGGCGCGTGTCAGCGCATCCAGGGCGCCAAACGGCTCATCCAGCAGCAGTACCTTGGGCTCCATGGCCAGAGCGCGGGCGATCCCTACCCGCTGCTTCATGCCGCCGGAAATCTCCGACGGGCGTTTGTCGAGGGCATGGGACATACCGACCATGTCCAGATTCTTGAGGATCCAGGCGTGGCGTTCGGCCTTGGTCTTGCGGCGGGCAAAGGTCTTGTTCACCGCCAGCGCCACGTTTTCGTACACCGTGAGCCAAGGCAGTAACGAGTGGTTTTGGAAGACCACGCTGCGGTCGGGGCCTGGCGCATTGACCTCCTTGCCATCCAGGATGACCGCGCCAGAGGTCGAGGAGGTGAGCCCGGCGATGATGTTGAGCAGGGTCGACTTGCCGCAGCCCGAATGGCCAATGATCGAGATGTACTCACCTTTGGCGACGCCCAGGTCGATCTCCTTGAGCACGTTGGTAGTGGCACCTTTGGTGGCAAAGGTCATGTCCACCTGCTCGACGCTTAAATAGTGTGAAGCCATGATCCAATCTCCTGGGTTAGCTTTGGGTGGTGCCACGGGTCACGCACTGGCCGATGAAGGCCACGATGCGGTCAAGAATGAAGCCCACGATGCCCACATAGATGAGTGCCAGCACGATGTCGCTGAGCATGGAGGCATTCCAGGCGTCCCAGATGAAAAAGCCGATGCCCACGCCGCCAATCAGCATCTCGGCGGCCACGATGGCCAGCCAGGAAAGCCCTACTCCAATGCGCAGGCCCGAGAAGATATAGGGTGCGGCGGCGGGCAGCATGATACGGGTGAAATACTCCATGCCGTTGAGGCGAATCACGCGGGCCACGTTGCGGTAATCCTCGGGGATATTACGCACCCCCACCGAGGTGTTGATGATGATGGGCCAGATGGCGGTGATGAAAATCACGAAAATGGCCGAAGGAGTGCTGTCCTGAAACCCGGCCAGTGAAATCGGCAGCCAGGCCAGCGGAGGCACGGTGCGCAGCACCTGAAACACGGGGTCGAGGCCACGCAGGGCCCAGGTCGATTGGCCCACCAGCACGCCCAGGCTGATACCTACCACCACCGCCAGCAGGTAGCCATAGGCCACGCGTTCCAGGCTGGCCAGAATCTGCCAGCCCATGCCCTTGTCGTTGCCGCCGTAGTCGTAGAAGGGATGAATGATCAGCTCCCAGGTATCGTTGAGCACCTGCGAGGGCGGCGGCAGCGCCGCGCCAGGATGGGAGCACAGCGCTTCCCACAGGCCGATCAGAATGGCCAGCACGACCACCGGCGGCAGCACGTTCTTGACCAGGGTATCGCGCAGGCGTAGCAGCACAGGGTGCACGCCTGGCATGGGGGTAGATAGCGTATTCGCTCTTGATGAAGTCGTCATGAGGTTCTCCCAGGCTGCCTGGCTCAGGCCAGCGCCTTGATCTCCAGGCTATCGAGGTAGGCTTGCGGGTTTTCCGGATCGAAGACCTTGCCGTCGAACAGCGTTTCGACGCCGCGAGAGGTGGAGTCCGGAATGTCTGCCGAGGCCACGCCGAGGGCGTGAGCGGCTTCTCGCCACAGGTCTTCGCGGTTGACCTGCTCGATCAGGGCCGCGCTGTCGAAGTCCTGCGGCAAGTAGCCCCAGCGCTTGTTCTCGGTCAGGAACCACAGGTCGTGGCTCTTGAAGGGGTAGGAGGCGTGCTTGTCCCAGTAGCGCATCATGTGCGGATGGTTTTCCACGACGCGCCCGGTGCCGTAATCGAAGTTGCCCTGAATACGGTCGATGAGGTCGGCATAAGGCGCATGAATCCAGCGGCGGCGTGAGCAGATCTGGGCCATCTCCTCGTGGTTTGCCGGGTCTTCGCACCATATTTGCGCTTCCATGATGGCCATCAGCAGCGCTTTGGTGGCGTTGGGGTGGGCTTCGACGTAGTCGCTGCGCATGGCGAAGGCTTTTTCCGGGTGGTCGTTCCACAGCTCGCCGGTGGTATTGGCGGTGTAGCCGATGCCCTGGTTGATCAACTGCTGGTTCCAGGGCTCGCATACGCAGAAGGTGTCCATACTGCCCACCCGCATGTTGGCCACCATCTGGGCCGGCGGGATGGTAATGGTGGAGATGTCGCGGTTGGGGTCGATGCCCCCGGCGGCCATCCAGTAGCGAATCCACATGTCGTGGGTGCCGCCGGGGAAGGTCATGGCAGCGCTGACTTCGCTGCCTCCACTGCGCTTTTCCGCCAGGGCCTGGGCAAACTCACGGGTATCCAGCGCGACCTTGAGGTCGGCGTACTCATCGCCCACCGAGATGCACTGCCCGTTGAGATTGAGGCGCGCCAGAATGCTCATCGGCACGGGAATGTTGTTGGGGGTCATGGCACCGCTGGCGATCAGGTAAGGCATGGGCGTCAGGATGTGTGCGCCATCGATCCCGTTACGCTGGGAACCCAGCACCAGGTTGTCTCGGGTGGTCCCCCAGGAAGACTGCTTGAGAACTTCCACATCGGTCATGCCGTGCTTGGCAAAAAATCCTTTTTCATCGGCCACGAACAGCGGCGCTGCATCCGTCAGCGCAATGAAGCCGAGTTTGGCCGACGTGGTTTCCAAAGCGCCGTTGGCAAAAGCCCAGCTCATGGGCAGGCTGCTGAGCACGGCAGAGCCTCCCACCACGGCGGCGGAGCTTTTGAGAAAGTGGCGACGTTCCGGTGAGTGGGACGAAGTGATTTTTTTGCGCATGACACGGTTCCTGCCCTTTGGAGACAAAAACGGCGCCTGCAATCAGCCCCGTTGAGGAGCTGTTGCAGACGCCGTTGTCTGTTGATCATCTTTTTTTATCGCCGGGCCCACGTTGGCCCAGTTTGCTATCCCCTTGTCTTGTGCAGCTAACATGCCAAATGGCTTAGTCGTTTTTGCGAAATATCAGCTTTTCAAAAGGTTAGTCATAAGAGTCGAAGAGACGTCTTGTTCTCGAAGGAGGCAGGGATGATGCGGTGCAGCGTAGAAATGGTGCAGTTTTGGCGAAGTTGCACGAAAAAGAAGCAGGATTGTTAGCAAGTTATCAATAACGTCAAACAATGTGAACCCTATTGTCAAGATGGTAACTTCCCAACAGAATGTGATTAACGCATTGAGGCTCGGTAACGGGCATCACATTCAAGGAAAGGGATTTCTCGACTGGGCTGGCAAACGTTGGTTGGTCAGCGAGGGGGTAACATGAACAAGCTATTGGCAAACATCTCGGTAAAAACAGGTCTGACCGTTGTACTGGCCATCTTTGGTGTATTGATCATGGTAGTTGCTTTTATCGCTCATTTATCAGGCGAAAGGGGCGCGCGCTCGCTAGTAGTACTGGATACCATTTCGATGGATCAGATGTTGCCGCTTGCACGTGTTCAACGTTCGGTGGGGTTTTCTCAGTTGGCTTACATGAACGCTGTCGTAGCGGCTAAGGATGGGCAGCGTCAGCAAGCTCAGTCCTATCTGGCGGAGGCCGACGGCTTCTTGCAATCAGCCCAGCGCTACTTTGCCGAGTTCGAGGCTTCGTCCCCCCGTGACATCAATGGCGAATTGGCCGATGCCGTCATTACCGACTTTCATGCGGTCATGCAGCAAGGGCTTGTGCCGCTCGCTGCTGCGGTCACCTCTGGTAATGACGTACAGTTGATGAGTATACGGCAAACCCTTAGTTCTCTTAACCAGGAGTTAATCTCATCGAGC
This sequence comes from Halomonas sp. KM007, assembly GCF_050709225.1. Lineage (NCBI taxonomy): Bacteria > Pseudomonadati > Pseudomonadota > Gammaproteobacteria > Oceanospirillales > Halomonadaceae > Halomonas > Halomonas sp. KM007. The sequence continues at coordinate 2,324,001 of NZ_CP136131.1, forward strand.
ATGGCGTTCAATGACTTCCTCAAGGATTACGGTGATCAATTGCTGGCCAACTATGAACGCGACGTGCAAATGTTCGCTTACATCGATATCGCCGTGATCATCGTTGCGCTTTTGACCATCGTGCTGGTGCGTATGGCCATGGTGAGGTCTATCGTCAAGCCGCTGGACGAGGCCGTGGTGCATTTCGAGCGCATTGCCGAAAATAATCTGTCAACTCGCGTGGACCTGCGCGGCAGCAATGAAATTGGCAAGCTGTTCAGCGCCATGCAGCGCATGCAGAGTGGTCTGGCGGCCACGGTAGCGACCGTGCGCGACAGCAGTGGCTCGATCTACATCGGCGCACGAGAAATTGCCGGGGGCAACGCGGATTTATCGTCCCGCACCGAGCAGCAGGCGGCCTCCTTGCAGGAAACCGCCGCCAGCATGGAGCAGTTGACCCAAACCGTGAAGCAGAACGCCGATAACGCACGTCAGGCCAGCACGCTGGCCAATGATGCTTCGGGTAAGGCGGTAGAGGGCGGCGACGTGGTCGATCAGGTCATCTCGACCATGCACGGGATTTCTTCGAGCTCCCAGCAGGTGGCCGATATCATCAACGTGATCGACTCGATTGCCTTCCAGACCAATATCCTGGCGCTCAATGCCTCGGTCGAGGCTGCCCGGGCAGGCGAGCAGGGGCGCGGTTTCGCGGTCGTCGCCAGCGAAGTACGCAACCTGGCCAGCCGCAGTGCCGAGGCGGCCAAGGAGATCAAGCGATTGATCGATGCTTCCACGGCGCAGGTCAATGAAGGCTCTCAACTGGTAGAAAAAGCCGGTGCCACCATGCGGGAAGTCGTCGGGTCGGTACGCCGAGTCACCGATATCATGGACGAAATATCGGCAGCCTCCCAGGAGCAGAGCGCGGGCATCGAGCAGGTCAATCAGGCCGTCGCTCAGATGGATGAGGTCATCCAGCAGAACGCAGCGCTGGTGCAAGAAGCTTCTGCGGCGGCCAGCTCGCTGGAGGAGCAGGCCGAGCGGTTGGAGGGCGTGGTGGCGGCATTCCGTCTGGAGCAGGGTAGCGAGCGTCGTCAGCCCGCGCTGACTACCCCGCAGCCCCGCGGCGAGCTGCTGCGCCCCCAGCTTACGGGTAAGCCGAAGTCCAACGCGGCCGCCAGTGCCGAGCAGGAGTGGGAAGCGTTTTGATAGGCTGACGTTATCTCTATGAGCCACAGAGCCCCGCCACCGTAAACCGGTGGCGGGGCTCTGTGTTTGGCACCTGCATGGTTAAGCAGCAAGCCGACTTTTCAGACAGAGCCTAGTTGAGCGCGCTGGCCACTTCCTCGATTTGCAGGGCCAGGCTATGCAGGCCGCCGCCAGAGAGGTACCAAAGCGCAGGGGTGAGCATCACCAGCTGGGCGTCCGTGCCCGCTTCCGTCCATTGCTGGCGAAGCTGCTCGGCGTCTGCGGGCTCGTTGCCAATGGCCGCACTGCGGTCGATCACCAGCACGATCTCAGGGTCGATCTCGGCAATGGCGTCAGCGGAAAGCGGCGTAAAGGTGCGTTCGCCACGTACTTCGGGGGTCACGCTCTCGGGCATCTCCAGGGCAGCAATGCCCAATACTTCATGAACCACCGGGTGCTGATTGAGCATCAGGTTGCCACCATTATGGGTGACCACCAGCGTCGTCGGGGCATCCTGCAATGTTTCCCGCTGGCGCTCGATTTCGCTATTCAGCGTCTGCAGGGCCTCTTCGGCTGCGTTTTCCACCGCCAGTTGGCTAGCCATTTCACGCACGTTGCGCTCGACGGAGTCAAGATACGCCTCACCGGTCACGCTGGCATCGAACAGCGGGGCGATCTCGCCCAGCGCGTCGGCCCACTCTGCCTGGCGGCCGGTGTGTACGATCAGCGTCGGGTTGGCCTCTGCCAGTGCTTCCATGTCGGGGGAGCGCAGGCCGCCGATGTCGGTGTAGCGGTCGGCGGCATACTGTTCGAGGTAGCTCGGTAAGCTGGCTTTGGGCACGCCCACCACCTGTTCACTCACCCCCAGGGCGGCCAGCGTATCCAGGCTGCCTAGATCAAACGTGGCAATGCGCTGGTCGGCGCTCGCGCCGGCGCTGGTCAGCAGTAGTGCAGTGGCGATGGCGGTTACTTTCATGAGAGGCCCTTTTTTGAGGAACACAGCTTTGAGAAACACAGCTGTTCTTTGAGAAATATAGCTATATGCAATAATTTCTCATCATCTCAGCAAGCAGCGGCGTTGTCGCGTGTTGAAAGGGGAACGGCACGTTGCAGAAAATGCGACCGCCTCCGTAGAGGCGGTCGTGGTGGCGCATGGTGATCAAGCAACCAGGCGACTAAGAGGCGACGCGGAAGGGGTTGCGCGGGTCGTCATCCCAGGCGAGGAAGGGCTTGCCGGTTTCCTGGGGCACCATGGTGATGCAGTTCTCCACCGGGCAGGTGATCTGGCACAGGTTGCAGCCCACGCACTCGTCTTCGATGACCTCGTAGCGGCGCGCGCCGTCCTGCTCGGTGAGCTTGGCAATCGACTGGTGAGAGGTGTCCTCGCAGGCGATATAGCAGCGGCCACACTCGATGCACAGATCCTGGTCGATATGGGCGATGGTCTTGAAGTTGATGTCCAGGTGCTTCCAGTCGGTGGTTTGTGGCACCGCCTTGCGGGAAAACGCTTCGATGGAGTCGTAGCCCTTCTCTGCCATCCAGCGGGAGAGGCCGTCTTTCATTTCCTCCACGATTCGGAAGCCATTGAGCATGGCAGCGGTGCACACCTGCACGCTGCCCGCGCCCAGGGCGATGAATTCCGCCGCATCCCGCCAGGTGGAAATCCCGCCAATACCGGAAATGGGCAGCGTGGGCGTGGCTGGGTCACGGGCAATTTCCGCCACCATGTTCAGGGCGATGGGTTTCACCGCGCTGCCGCAGTAGCCGCCGTGGGTGCTCTGATGGCCTACGGTGGGTTTGGCGACCATGTTGTCCAGATCGATGCTGGTAATGGAGTTGATGGTGTTGATCAACGAGACTGCATCGGCGCCGCCCCGCAATGCCGCCTGGGCACCCACGCGTATATCGGTGATGTTAGGGGTGAGCTTGACGATGACCGGTTTGGAGTAGTGCTTTTTACACCAGTAAGTGACTTTTTCGATCAAATCCGGGTTTTGGCCCACCGCCGCGCCCATGCCGCGTTCCGGCATGCCGTGGGGGCAGCCCAGGTTGAGTTCGATGCCGTCTGCGCCGGTGGCTTCCACCCGCGGCAGGATATAGGCCCAAGCTTCTTCGTTGCAGGGCACCATGATGGAAACGATCAGCGCGCGGTCCGGCCAATCCTTCTTCACCTGGGTGATCTCTTGAAGGTTGATCTCCAGCGAACGGTCGGTAATCAGCTCGATATTGTTGAAGCCGATCACCTCGCGGTTTTTGCCGTAGTGGGCCGAGTAGCGGGAGGAGACGTTCACGGCAGGCGGCTCTTCACCGAGGGTTTTCCATACCACGCCGCCCCAGCCCGCCTCATAGGCGCGCACCACGTTGTAGGCTTTGTCGGTGGGCGGGGCCGAGGCCAGCCAGAAGGGATTGGGGGCTTTGATACCGGCAAAGTTCACCGATAGATCGACGCCGTTCACCACGCTGTCGCCGCTGTTTTTCTTGCCTGGAAAAAAGAGGGTGTTGAAAGGTGTGGTGTTCATGCGGCCTCCTGCTGGGCGGCGAGCGCTTGATGGATGGCGTGGGCGGCCAGCTTGCCGTGCTGCACGGCCTGCACGGTGAGGTCCTGGCCGGGTTTGACGCAGTCGCCGCCAGCGTAAACGTTGGCCAATGAGGTCTGGAACAGCTCATTGACGTGGATGCGCTCGCCATCCCGGGCCAGTTCGGAGGCGGTGGCATCGCGTAGGCTGTCGCCCTCGAAGCCCTGGCCGATGGCGGTGAAAACGGCATCCGCCGCGATCTCGAAGGTCTCGCCCGTGGTGGAGAGTCGGCCCTGCTGCTCTGCGGTGTTGGCAAAACGCATGCCTGCCACTCGACCTTGAGCATCCAGCAGAATTTCGTCCGGCTGGGCCCAAGTCACCATACGCACGCCGTTGGCCTTGGCAATCTCCTGTTCGTGGTCGGTGGCGGACATCGCCTCAGTGCCACGGCGATACACCAGAGTGACCTCTTTGGCTCCCAAACGCGCCATTTGCGTGGCCATGTCGATGGCGGTATTGCCTGCGCCAATCACAATGCAGCGCTTGGCAACGGCTAGGCTGCCCAGGTCATCGGTTTGGCGCAGGGCCTTGATGTAGTCCACGGCGGGCATCAGGCCCGGTGCATCTTCGCCGGTCAGCCCCAGCGTGCGGCTGGCTCCCAGCCCCAACCCCAGAAATACGCTGTCGTACTGCTGGCGCAGGGTATCGAGAGTGAGGTTGTCGCCCAAGCGTTGGCCGTACTGGAGGTCGATGCCGCCAATGTCCAGCAGGAACTCGACTTCCTTGCGGGCAAAATCGTCGGTCATCTTGTAGCGGGCAATGCCGTACTCGTTGAGCCCGCCAGGCTTTTGCTCGGCCTCGAAGATGGTGACCTGGTGGCCCAACATGGCAAGACGATGGGCGCAGGAGAGCCCCGCAGGCCCCGCGCCCACCACGGCAACATGGCGGCCAGTGCTGGCGGCCCGCTTGAAGGGGTGGCTATCGAACTGCATGTGGTCGGTAGCATGACGCTGGAGCAAACCGATCAGTACCGGCTGGCACTCGGCGTCGTGGTTACGCACGCAGCTGCGTTCGCAGAGGATTTCCGTGGGGCACACTCGGGCGCAGCTGCCGCCGAGGATATTGGCTTCCAGAATAGTTGCTGCTGCGCCATTAATGTTGTTGTCACTGATCTGGCGGATGAAGCTGGGAATGTCGATGTCCGACGGGCAGGCCTCGACGCAGGGCGCGTCATAGCAGTACAGGCAGCGCTGGCTTTCGATGATGGCCTGGCGCGGCGCCAGCGGCGGATGCAGGTCGCTGAAGTTGCTTGCCAGCGTCGCTGGGTCGTAGGTGCCGACCTCTTTTGCGCTGGGCAGATGATCAAGTGAATGGGTCACGGTCGTTTCTCCCTGGTCCTTCTGGATCGTTCTGTTCTGCGTGGGGCGAGGCTCAGCGAGTAACCGCCACGGGGGCATTCAGCTCGGCACGCTTGGCCAGCAGCTCGAACACACCGGGGTAGGCGGGGCGCTTCAGGTAGCGTCCTGCGCCGCGTTCGGCGTGCAGCTCGCCATCCCGCCAGGTCCATTTGCCCTGGCTGATGGTATGACGGGCAATGCCGCGCACCGTCTTGCCCTCGAAAATATTGAAATCGACGTTCTGGTGGTGGGTCCTGGCGGAAATCGTGCGGGTGCCGTTGGGGTCCCAGACCACGAGGTCGGCATCGGCACCCACCTGAATCGCCCCTTTGCGCGGGTAGAGGTTGAAGATTTTGGCGGTGTTGGTGGAGGTGACCGCCACGAACTCCTGGGGCGAGAGCTTGCCGGTATTCACCCCTTCGTCCCACAGCACGGCCAGGCGGTCTTCCACACCCGCAGTGCCGTTGGGGATCTTGGTGAAGTCATCTTTCCCGGCGGCCTTCTGCTCTTCGCAGAAACAGCAGTGGTCGGTAGCGGTGGTTTGCAGATTGCCAGATTGCAGGCCATGCCAGAGCGCTTCCTGGTGGCCTTTGGACCGGAAAGGCGGGCTCATCACATGGGCGGCAGCAGTGGCCCAGTCCGGGTGCTGGTAAACGCTGTCATCGATCACCAGGTGCCCCGCCAGGCACTCGCCGAACACCGGGTGGCCCTGCTGGCGGGCGTAGGCGATTTCATCCACCGCGTCTTTGGTGGAGACGTGCACCAGGTAGACCGGCGCACCCAGGGTGGAGGCAATGCGAATCGCGCGGCTGGCGGCTTCGCCTTCCACCTGCGGTGGGCGGGAAAGCGGGTGGGCTTCCGGCCCGGTGATGCCTTGGGCCAGCAGTTTTTGCTGCATGTGGTAGACCAGCTCGCCGTTTTCGGCATGCACGGTGGGCACCGCGCCCAGCTCCAGGCAGCGGGAAAAGCTCTCCACCAGAATGTCATCGGTGGCCATGATGGCGCCCTTGTAGGCCATGAAGTGCTTGAAGCTGTTGACCCCGTGGTCGCGTACCAGGGTGCCCATTTCCTCTTTAACGCTCTCATCCCACCAGGTGATCGCCACGTGGAAGGCGAAGTCAGTGGCGGCTTTTTCCGCCCAGCCCTGCCAAGTCTCGAAGGCTTCCAGCAGCGACTGGCCGGGGCTGGGGATCACGAAGTCGATAATCGTGGTGGTGCCGCCCGCCATGGCGGCGGCGGTGCCGGTGTAGAAGTCTTCGCTGGCCACCGCGCCCATGAAGGGCATCTGCATGTGGGTATGGGGGTCGATGCCGCCAGGCATCACCAGTTGGTTGCTGGCATCGACGATCTCGCAGCCTTCCGGCACGTCCAGGTCGGTGCCAATGGCGTGGATTTTGCCATCGACACACAGCACATCGGCGCGGTAAGTGTCGGCGTGGGTGACCACCGTGCCGCCCTTGATCAATAAGCTCATGGTTCGCTCCTGTCGTTGTGTTTAGCCAGCAGAATCATTCACCGTCGGTGAGGCGGGTGTAGGTCTCGGGGCGGCGGTCGCGGAAGAACTGCCAGTTGTTGCGCACTTCGCGCACCATGTCTAAATCGATCTCATGCACCAGCAGCTCGTCTTCCGTGGCGCTGGCCTGGGCTTCGATCTTGCCGCGTGGGTTGACGATGTAGCTGGAGCCGTAGAAGTCGCCGATATTCCAGGGCGCCTCGGTGCCAACCCGGTTGATAGCGGCGATGAAGCAGCCGTTGGCAGCCGCAGAGGCGGGTTGCTCAAGCTCCCAGAGGTATTGGGAAAGACCGGCCACCGTGGCCGAAGGGTTGAAAATCACGTCGGCGCCGTTGAGCGCCAATGCCCGCCAGCCTTCCGGGAAGTGGCGGTCATAGCAGATGTACACGCCGATCTTGCCGTAGGCGGTATCGAAAACCGGCCAGTTGGATTTGCCTGGTTTGAAGAAGAATTTCTCCCAAAAGCCAGCCACTTGGGGAATGTGTGTCTTGTGGTATTTGCCCAGGTAGCTGCCGTCGGCATCGAACACGGCGGCGGTGTTGTAGTAAACGCCGGTCTCGGTCTCTTCATAGATAGGGACGATGATCACCATGCGGTGCTCTGCCGCGAGCTTTTGCATCATCTGGCAGGAGGGGCCTTCCGGCACTCGCTCGGCGGCGGCGTACCATTTGCTATCCTGGCTGGGGCAAAAATAGGGCTGATTGAACACTTCCTGAAAGCACAGCACCTGCACGCCTTGCTCGGCGGCTTGCTGAATCATGGGCAGGTGCGCTTCGTTCATCGCGTCACGAATGACGCCGGGTTCCTGATCTGTGCTGGTATTCAGGGCCATCTGGATCAGGCCAATCTTCATTTTCTGCATGGACTACCCCTCTTTTGTCATAACGCGACGACCTCCGAATGGATGGGAGGCCAGCTATGGGTGGCTTTTCTGCCGGTATCGATGAGTGGCAGAAAAGATCGCTAGGCGTGTCATGACATCGACTCATGGTCGAAACTTATAATTGTTAGCAAAGCTGTCAAGATAGACAGCTTTTTGAACATAGCGCTGGTTGAAGACGTTTTGCAAGAAGTTTTTATGAAAAGCCTGGCTGTCTTTCAAGTAACTGTTTTTGCTGTTTTTTAAGTTTTTTATTGGCCGTTTTTATCAATTTGGTGAGGTGTTGCACTATTATGGCGTTTCATTTTTATTTTTTTAAATCAATGATTTGTGTTTTATTTTTTGGTTTTTATATTGGTGTTTTGCATTCTTATGGTGCGTTTTATGAATGTGTCGCTACCCTGTTTAGGAGGTTTTAATTCCCGTGACTATAACAACAATGATACAGAGGGCTTCGTCTTTATATATGTCTGTTTAGTCAGCTTTGTGTTCAATGAGTTAGCGGTGAGCGCGTGGTTTTGGGCACGCTTATTGCTGCGCAACCTGTTGAACCTTTGAAGATAAAAAGGCAATGGCGAGGCTGAGGAGACAACGATGACGGCAGCTAAATCTCGAATGATCGATCAGCAGGGGTTGGTCGAACTGGCAGTGGAAGACGATGTGCGTGAAAGCCCACGCTTCAACGACGATATTGCGCCTACCGAAGCAAAAGAGCGTACCTGGAGTAAATGGAACATTGCGGCGCTGTGGGTCGGTATGTCGATCTGCGTGCCTACCTACACCCTGGGCGGCGTGCTCACGGCCTACTTTGGGCTGAGCGTTGGCGAGGCGCTACTGGCCATTCTGCTGGCCAATGTGATCGTGCTGATTCCGCTAACGCTGAACGCTTTTCCCGGCACCAAATTCGGCATTCCCTTTCCGGTGGTGCTGCGCTCTTCGTTTGGCATCCTGGGTTCCAACGTGCCCTGCCTGGTCAGGGCGCTGGTGGGCTGCGGCTGGTTTGGCATTCAAACCATGTTTGGCGGGCTGGCCATTCACCTGCTGCTGTCGGCGCTGTTTCCCGCCTGGGCGGCGCTGGGGGGCGTCGGCGAGGTGATTGGCTTCTTCGTGTTTGGCGCCATGAACCTGTACGTGGTGATTCGCGGGGCCGAGTCGATCAAGTGGCTAGAAACCCTGGCGGCACCGCTGCTGTTGGCCGTGGGGATCGGACTGATGATGTGGGCGTGGCCGCACATGTCGATGACCGAACTGCTGGCCCAGCCGCCGTCGCGCCCGGAAGGGGCTTCGGTGTATGGCTATTTCTTTGCTGGCCTGACGGCCATGGTGGGCTTCTGGGCGACACTGTCACTGAACATTCCTGATTTCAGCCGCTTCGCCAAGAGCCAGAAGGACCAGATCGTCGGGCAGATCCTGGGCTTGCCGTTGACCATGTTCTTCTTTGCTGCCCTGGGCGTGGTATTGACTGCCGCCTCGGAAACTCTGGTAGGCCAAACCGTGGCCGACCCGGTGCGCCTGATCGGCTATATCGACAGCCCTTTCTGGGTCATCATGGCCATGCTGCTGATCATCGTGGCGACCATCTCGACCAACACCGCTTCCAATATCGTCTCACCCACCAATGACTTTCAGAACATTGCCCCCAAGCTGATCAATCAAACCCGTGGCGTGCTGATGACCGGCGCCGTGGGGGTGCTGCTGATGGGCTACGACCTGCTGCAAAAGGCGGGGGTGGTGAGCCAGGGCGTTTCACTGGAGCAGATGTACTCCAACTGGCTGCTGGGCTACTCCAGCCTGCTGGGCCCGATTGCAGGCATCATGGCGGTGGATTATTTCCTGATCAAACGCCAGCGCCTGGATGTGCCTAGCCTGTACATGGACCACCAGGCTTACCCCGCGGTCAATATCGCCGGATTCATTGCCTTCGGCATTCCGGTGAGCCTGACCCTGCTGTCGCTGCTGACCGGTACCATGAACTGGTTCTATGACTACGGCTGGTTCACGGGCTCGGCGTTGGGGGCGCTGGTGTACTACGTCGCCAGCCGTACGCTGGCGTCGTCTCCCCAGGCAGGCCCTGTGCCGCTGATGGCCAGCGAGGCGGCTCGCCAGCCTTGATGCGGTAGCGCATGGCGCAGTCAGCTGTCGGGCAGAGCCTGGCGGGCTGCGCCGCTGGGCTTTGTACGAAAATTGCCTATGCTCGCCCATACGGCGTTAAAAATCGGCTCAAAGTACTCATTTACACCTTGTAAACTCCGTCTTTTCGCCGATTTTTGCCTTGTCTGGACATCGCTCGCCGACTTTTCGTACAAAGCCTAGTTGGCTTCCTTCACCAGCCCCAGGAAGGCATCCACCACGCGGTTGGGGCGGCGGTCATGGCGGGTAATCAGCACGAACGGGATGCGATACGCGTAGTGCTGGGGCAGCAGGGCGCGCATCTTGCCTGCGCTGACCCACTGGGCAGCCACGTGTTCGGGTAGAAAGCCAATGAAGCGCCCGGTCAGGATCAGGAAGGCGCCGCCTTCTCGGTCTGACGCAGAGGCTCGACGATTGAGTGCTTCGTGGGCCTGGCGGGCCTTTTCCGGTAGCGGGTAGCGGGGCTGTATGGCAGGGTGCTGGGCAATGTCGCCTGCTTCGAGCCTCTCGTCGGCCTGTGGAAACAAGGGGTGCTCGGCCGAGCAGTACAGGTATGACGGCTCGTCGTAAAGCCAGCGCGTCTCCAGGCTGGTCGGCAGGTTCACGGCAGGCACCACCCCGACGTGCAGGTGCCCATCCATGACGCCCCGGATCACCGCGTCAGAGGGTTCCATATGAATATTCACGGTCACCGCATGGTTGGGTGCCGTCAGCGCCGCCAGGGCGTGGGTAACGTTCATGGCGGGTAGCGTCACCAGGTTATCGGTGATGCCGATATTCAGCTCGCCCTTGATGGTGTGATGCAGTGCATTGACATCGCTTTTGAAGGTTTCGAGGGCGGTCAGCAGGGTCAGGCCGGCCTGGTAAATCTCCTTGCCTTCTTCGGTCAGGCTGAACCCACCGCGACCTCGCTGGCAAAGCGAAAACCCCAGTCGGCTCTCCAGGTCGCTCATGTGCTGGCTGATGGCCGAGCGGCTGATGCCCAGCGCCGTTTCTGCAGCGGTGAAGCCACCGCACTCCACCACGGTCTTGAAAATACGCACCAGGCGTATTTCGTAATCACTCATTTGCCCCAGAGATGCCATGGCTGCCTCGTTGCCTTGCCTGCTATACCGATATGCCGTTTTTGATGCTCTATTGTGCTAAAAATTGATATACATCAAAAAAGCATCGCGTCACACTTTAACAATCCCACCCGTGTTCCGGGCTGGTGTATCTTCCTCTGTCTTTTTTTCACTCTATCAGGTGCGCCCACGGGATGCCTGACGTGTTCCGGCAGGTGCAGCGCACTCGTCAGGTGGCCACGTTCGAGTATTCGCTGCCATTGGGCTAGCAGTCGCACGATTTTCATGCCACCTTGAGCCCTTTGGTGAGCAGCACCCAACAACCGGACGAATTAGAAGGAGCGCTTTCCGTGACCCGTGAGGTAACAGACGCAAAACGCGCCGAAGTGGAGCTGCAAATTGCTGCCGCTGCATTTCAGGCACATTTGGGCATCATGGTGACCGATGCACGGGGCACGATCCTGAAAGTGAACGACACTTTCAAGCGCATCACCGGCTACAGTGATGCAGAGGTCGTGGGCAGGAACCCACGCATGTTCAGCTCTGGGCACCACAATGCCGCCTTCTACCGACGCTTATGGCGCAGCGTACTCTCCACGGGAAGCTGGGAGGGAGAAATCTGGAACCAGCGCAAGAACGGCGAGCTGTTTCCCGAGTGGCTGACCATCAGTGCCGTGCACGACCGCAACGGCAGCTTGACCCACTATGTGGCCACCATGAGTGACATCAGCGAACGCAAGGCGGCCGAGCAGGAAATTCATCAGCTGGCGTTCTACGATCCGCTGACCGGCTTTGCCAACCGTCGCCTGTTCATCGACCGAATCGGCGTGGCTCTCAAGGAGCTGAATCGCCACCAGCGCTGCGGAGCGCTGATTCTGCTGGACCTGGATAGCTTCAATCATGTCAACGATACCCTGGGGCATCATATCGGTGATCGGCTGTTGCAGAACGTGGCACGTCGTTTTGGCCAGATGCTGCGCGATACGGACACTCTGGCGCGACTGGGCGGCGACGAATTTGCCGTGTTGGTCGAGGGAGTGGACGGCAGCCCGCGTAAAACGCAGGCGCTGGCCGAACACATTGCCAATAAGCTGATGGCAGCGCTGGATACCCCGATCCAGGTGGGGGATGAGCAGGCGTTGGTCACGGCCAGCGTGGGCATCACCGTCATGGCCGACAGCCAGCGCAGTGTCGATGATTATCTGCAGCAGGCGGACATGGCGCTTTCCCAGGCCAAGGCCAGTGGTCGACGCACGTTACGCTTTTTCGACCCCTCCATGCAGGCCGCGCTGCTGGCCAGAGTCAGGCTGGAGGCTGACCTGCGTCTGGCGCTGGATTACCAGCAGTGGCAGCTGCACTATCAGCCCCAGGTGGATGAACAGGGGCGCATCGTGGGCGTCGAAGCGCTGTTGCGCTGGCACCATCCTGAACGCGGGCTGGTGTCGCCCGGCGAGTTCATTCCGCTACTGGAAAGCACCGGCTTGATCAACGACGTAGGCGAGTGGGTGCTGGCGGCGGCCTGCCACCAGTTGGCTGCTTGGCAGCGCCAGCCGGGGTTCGAACAGCTGACCATTTCAGTCAACATCAGCCCTCTGCAGTTCCGCGAGAGCGATTTTCTACATCGAGTGGAGCAGGTGTTCCAGCGCACCCGAGCCCCGCTCGAGCGGTTGAAGCTGGAAGTCACCGAAACGCTGTTCGTCGACGCCCGAGACGATGCCCGCGACAAGATGCTGAGCCTGAAGGCGCGCGGCGTTCGCTTCTCGTTGGACGACTTCGGCACCGGCTACTCGTCGCTGGCGTATCTGGCACAGCTCCCGTTGGATCAGTTGAAGATCGACCAGTCCTTCGTCCAGCAGGTGCTCGAGAGCAGTGCCAATGCCGCCATCGTCGAAAGTACCATTGCTCTGGCCAAGAGCCTGAACCTGGATGTCATCGCCGAGGGGGTCGAAACCCCGGCGCATCAGGCATGGCTCATGGCCCATGGGTGCCATGCGTTTCAGGGGTATTTGTTCGGGCGACCCATGTCGGTGGAGGAAATGGAGCAGGCCGTACGCGCGCAATGTCCCTTACCGCCAGGCCCCCAAAGCGCGTAGCTGATCAGGAAGCGTCGTATCAGCCAGGGGCAGCGTGCCTTCAGGGATAATCACCTCCAACCGAGAGTCTTGTCGCCAGGCACTGGCGGCCACGCTCTGGGTGCCTTCGGCGCGGTTGAGCTGCTTCCAGCCATCGTCCGTATGAAAGACGCCCTTCACCCTGGCGGTGGCGGGTAGCTCGCTCATCCATAGCGCCAAACGGTCCAGGTCGAAACGCTCGGCGGGGTGCCAACGCACGCCGGTGCTGGTATAGCCCAGGGCACTGGCGGCCTGCTGCTGCGCCTTGCCTGGGGGCGGTGGGAAGTCGAAGAACGCCCCTTCGAGGCTGGGCCCCTGAGCAACCAGTGCCTGATGCGCGGCGGGCATGGCGGCTGGCGCCGCAGACCGAGGGGCCGAGGGGCTCAGCAGGCGGGCGATGGGCAAGGGGCCTTGCTGAGTGCTATGCACCCATTTGCGCGGCGGCCAGAGCGTGTCGATGAACTGCTCGGCCCGTGCATGCTGTTCGTCGCTGGCCATGTCGGCCAGAGTGATGACCACGGCATCGGCCATGGTCAGCTGATCTTGAAAAGTCTCATGCGCTCGCACGCGGGCTTCGTCCAGCCGACGCGGGTCGAGGGTGGCGATGATGTCCTGCACCGCCACCACGTCCCGGAAAGCCTCACCCTGCAGCAAATCCATCAGCCCGGCGGGGTGCCCAAGCCCCGAGGGCTCGATGATCACCCGGTCGGGTCTCTGGCGTGCCAGCAGATTGACCAGCGCCGCCTGCAGCACGAACGCCAGCTGGCAGCACAGGCAGCCGCCAGGCAGGCCCTTGACCACCACGTCATCACGGGCAGCGAACATGGTCTGGTCGATGCCGATCTGACCGAACTCGTTGACCAGAATGGCCCATTTTTCATGGGCGGGTTTCTGCTCGATCAGCTGATGAATCAGCGTGGTTTTCCCGCTGCCCAAAAAGCCGGTCACGATATGCACGGGTACGAGTGCCTCAAGCGCCAACGGCTCAACCTCCGGTCATGTTCATGAAGCGCACCACCTGAATATCACCATCGGTGGTGAAGTGGTGGCGCTCGGGTTTCAATGGCAGGGCGTCGATGATGGCCTGCTTGAGCGGTGCGATCTCGCCGGGATGACGGCGCAGCACCGCACGCAGGTCCACCGAGTGTTCATTGCCCAGACACAGCAGCAGGCGGCCCTCCACGGTGACGCGTACCCGGTTGCAGCTGTCACAGAAGTTATGGCTGTGGGGAGAGATGAAGCCCACGCGGCTGTCGCTGTCGGCCATCCTGAAGTAGCGTGAGGGCCCTGGCGTGCTTTCGGTGGTGGGGGTCAGCGAGTAGCGGGTTTCGATCAGCGCCTGCACGTCATCGCTGGAGTAGAAGGTCTCTGCTCGAGAGTGGTCCGATACATCCCCCAGCGGCATCTCCTCGATGAAGCTGATGTCCAGCTGCTCGCGGCGGGCAAAGCTCACCAGGTCGAGCACCTCGTCTTCGTTGCGCCCTTTCAGGATCACCGCGTTGAGCTTGATCCGAGTGAAACCAGCCTCTTTGGCTGCCTGAATGCCGTCCAGCACGCGGGTCAGCTCGCCCGTGCGGGTCAACTGCTTGAAGCGTTCGGGGTGCAGCGAGTCGAGGCTGATGTTGAGCCTGCGCAAGCCGCCCGCGTAAAGCCGCTTGGCATGCTTGCGCAGGCTCGCGCCGTTGGTGGTCATGGTGAAGTCATCCAGACCCGGCAGCGCGCCAATGTCGTCCACCAGCTGTTCGATGCCCTTGCGCACCAGCGGCTCCCCGCCCGTCAGGCGAATTTTCTCCACGCCCAGTTCGGTAAACGCGCGGGCCACCAGGGCCAGCTCCTCCAGAGTGAGCACCTGGGCGCGAGGCAGAAAGGTCATCTCTTCGCTCATGCAGTAGACACAGCGAAAATCACAGCGGTCGGTCACCGATAGCCGCACATAGCGAACTCGGCGGCCAAAATCGTCGATCAGTTGTTCGGTCATTGCCAGCTCGTTATCGGTTGTATGCAGACCACCTCGCCTGGCTGGGCACCTGCCTGGTCATCGCCAAGTTCGATCAGGCAGTTGGCGGCCACCATGGAGGTCAGAATCCCCGAGCCCTGGGCTCCGGTACTGCGCACATGCAGCGTACCCTGCGCATCGCAGTGGTAAACACCGCGGATGAAGTCAGTGCGCTGCAAGCGGCTCTTCAACGTGGTTTGGGCAATTGCCTCGAGCCGGGGCGGCGGCGCCGGGGGCAGGCCCTGCAACTGCCGCAGCAGCGGTACCACGAATTGCAGGAACGTCACCATGACCGCTACCGGGTTGCCCGGCAGGCCGATCAGGGGCGTTTGTGTAGCGCCCAGCTGTCCGCAGGCCATGGGCCGTCCGGGGCGTAGCGCTACCCGCCAGAAGGCCAGGCGGCCAAGCTTTTCCAGCGCCGCCCGAGTGTAGTCGGCATTGCCCACGGAAACCCCACCGCTG
This sequence comes from Halomonas sp. KM007, assembly GCF_050709225.1. Lineage (NCBI taxonomy): Bacteria > Pseudomonadati > Pseudomonadota > Gammaproteobacteria > Oceanospirillales > Halomonadaceae > Halomonas > Halomonas sp. KM007. Next base: position 2,339,234 of record NZ_CP136131.1, read on the forward strand.
GTGATCACCAGATCGCTCTGGGTGGCGGCGCTGGCCAGTGCGGTTTCGATGGCGTCGAGATCGTCGGGGAGAATGCCCAGATCCAGCACCTCGGCCCCCTGCTCGGCGAGCAGGCCCATCAGGGTAAATCGGTTGGTGTCGTAGACGCCTGCGCTGGGGAGTGGGCCGCCCGGTGGCGTCACCTCGTTGCCGGTGGAGAAAATCGCCACCCGGGGGCGCCGATACACCGTGACGACGGCATGGCCCAGCGAAGCCACCAGCCCCATGCGAGCGGCGTCCAGTCGCGCGCCTGCGGCAAGGGCTACGCTGCCTTTGGCAATGTCTTCCCCGGCTTGGCGCACGTGTTGCCCGGCCGTCACCCGTTCGGGCGCATCGATGGTGGCGCTGGCGCCATCGTCGATCAGCTGTTCACGCATGATCACCGTATCGGCACCGCGGGGGATCGGCGCACCGGTGGTGATGCGCACGCACTGGCCCGCAGGCACCTCGCCGGCAAACGCCTGCCCGGCGAAGGCGTCCCCCACGATGGGGAAATGGGTGGTGTAGGGAGGCGCTTTGGGCCAGGCCAGGGCCACGCCATCCATGGCGGCGTTGGTGTTTTGCGGTACATCGATGGGCGCAATGATGTCCTCTGCCAGCTGGCGGCCAAAAGCGCTGCTCAAGGCGACCTGCTCGGTGGCCACCGGCGACGCCACCAGCGTCATCAGCGCCTCGCGGGCAGCATCGACGCTGAGCATCTGCTCGCCCAGTTCAAAACACGACAGGCTCATGGCGTCTCCTGGGAAGGCGTTGTCAGTGCCAGCTCCAAGCGGGCTTTCTCCTCTTCAGTATTGAGGTTGGCGAACGCTTCAGGGCAGTCAGACATATCCACCCGGCACCATGCGTGGCGCGCGTACCAGCGATCGATTTTACGCTCGCCTTCGGCCAGGGTGGCCGCTAAGTCGTCAGCCAGCGACGTACGTAGCAGCGCGACGACGGGGTGCAGGCGCTCGCCATCAAACGCCACGGCGATATCGTGCTCGACACCCTCCTGGGTAATACCTGCGACCATGCGCGCCACCAAATCGTGGGGCAGCGCAGGGGAGTCGCAGGGTGCGACCAGCAGCCACGGAGTTTGAGCCGCACGCAGGCCGCTGTAAATACCCATCAGCGGGCCTTTAAAGCCGCCTTCGGCATCTTCAATCACACGGTCGGCAAACAGCGCATACGCATCGCTATTACGGTTGGCGTTAATCACCAGCTCATGTACCTGGCCTTCGAAACGCTTGACGGTGTGTGCCACCAGCGGCAGTCCGGCAAATGGCTCTAGGCCCTTATCACGGCCACCCATGCGACGGCCTTCTCCGCCCGCGAGGATCATGCCAGTCAGTTCGTGCTTGGTGATCATATGCCTGCCTCCTTGGACGAGCGCGCGCTCGGCGGCTTGGGGGGAATGGCATCCAGCGTCAAGCGGCCAGCGGCGTTAATAGCTTGGAAGCCTTTGCCCTTCGCACGGGCAATCAGCATCACGCCGAAACGCTCGGCCAGCTCTACGCCTTTCTGTGTCACGCCTGAACGCGATACCAGTACGCTAATGCCCATTTGCGCGACTTTCAGCACCATTTCAGACGTTAAACGGCCGGTGGTGTAAAAAATATCGGCGCTACGGCTATCGGCTTGGTTAAGCCACTGGCGACCCGCCAGTGTGTCCACGGCGTTGTGGCGGCCCACGTCTTCGACGAAATCCAGCACCTGAGCTTGGTGGCACAGCGCGCAGCCGTGTACCGCGCCCGCGCTGCGGTAGGTGTCGTTATAGGTGTTCAAATTGGTCAACAGTTGATAGAGCGTCGATTGGGCCAGCGGTGTCTCAGGCAGCGCTGTGAGAGAAGTTTGCTCTAACAGTTTACCAAACACAGTGCCCTGACCGCAGCCCGTTGTGACAGTGCGCGTGCTAAGGCGCGCTTCCAAATCATCAGGCAGGTGGCGGGTAACGATCACCGCAGCCTCTACTTCCCAATCGACTTGAACCGCGGTTAAGTCCTCGGCGCTTCTTAATAGCCCCTGGTTGCGCAGGTAGCCTACCACTAGTGCCTCGGGGTCATCGCCTAGCGTCATCAGGGTGACAATTTCACGCTTGTTAAGATACACCGTAAGCGCACGCTCGGCGGCAATGGCCTGCGGGCGAGTGTCGCCGTAGGCATCCATGACATCAATGGTGGTCGTGGCCGGTAAGCGGGCTCGGCTTAACTGAAGGGCGGGCATGCGCAATCCTCACTGCTCCGCGTCACTGCCTCGCCCGATAGGCGCGGCGTTTAACGTAATAGTTGAGTAAAATAGTCTGAGTTGACGATGATGGCGCTCAAAAGGCTTACTTGTCTACCCGTTCAAGGTCTAAGGTGGTGAAACCCATGAGTGATAGTTTACGCGCATTAAGCGTTACCTTAGTCGCCGAGCCCAAGCAGGTGCGCAGTTTCACGCTGACCCAGTGGCGCATTGCAGAGCTAGTGCCGGGGGGCCAAGGGGGGGGCGTACTCAACCTGCAGCTCTATATGACCGAGCGAGCCGCCTATCGATTTAACCTCACCTCGCCGACGCCGCGCCTGTTCGTGCGTGCCGGGTTCACCGGGCAAACCCCAAAACCTGATGCGATCACCGCCAGCCAGGATGTGGCCGCGGGCTGGCTAGATGGCGAGCAGCAAGTATTAGAAGCGTCGATGCCGATGGCGATTCAGGTGTGGATAGAGCACTATCTCGCGCGCCACGGTGAAGCGCCGATGGAAACCCGCAAGAAAAAACGCAAAGGGGCCGGGCGCAGTAAAGAGACCCCGACCAAGGAGCAGCCACAGTGAGCCGTTTGGAGCGCTGGTCGCGTAAAAAGCGCGGCATTGAACATGAGAGTGATGACAGTCAGCCGGTGGAGCCGATAGAGCCTCAGTTGGAAGTAGAGACGCACGCGCCTGAGTCTGACGGCATAGATGCCTCCTCCTCAGCGGTAGACGAGCAAGAGGCCGCAGCTCCGCCCCTGCCGGGTAGCCTGGACCACACGTTGCCCGACCCAGACACCTTGCCTGCAGGCAGCGACTTCAGCGCCTTTATGGTGCCTGGCGTCAGTGCTGCGCTGCGCCGCCGTGCTCTGCGTAGGCTCTGGGCCACCGGTAACTACAATGTGCGCGATGGTTTGGATGATTACGACGCCGACTTCACTCAACAGTTAAAGCCCATGACCAGCGAGCTAGCGGGCAAGCTGCGGCGTTGGGCCAATAAGGCGGAAGAGACCTTAGAGAAGCTGGAAGATTCGGCACAAAAAGACGCTGAGCACAGCGAAAAAGTAGCGGCTGAAAGCCCGCCTGAGCAGGTGAGCGCTTGCACAAGTGATGACAGTTTTGTACAAAGTGCCTCGCCAGACGACCAGTCTGATTATCCTGATCACGCTCCAGGAGAGCGAAAAAAAGACAGTTAGTTTTTGAATCAGTGGGTTATGGCAAGTATGGCGGGCTTTCGTTGACAGCGGTACGACCAAAGAAAGTGGCAAAAAAGCTGTTTTCGCCATACGCTGATACAAGAAGCTATGTCGTTATAACGCCGAAAGTCATCCGTGGTGAGATGACAAAATCTAATCTCTAATTATAACAAAAACGACCTCTTGACCGTGAGAATGCATGAACCAACGAATCCAACTGGCGTCGATTGACGACCAGCGCAACGTCGCCGCTCGTGAAGCGGTGCGTCGGCGTATCTCATGGCCGGTGAATTTAACGCCTGCCAACGTGACCTACCACAGCCGCGGTCATGTGCTGTTGCTCGGTAGTGCGCCGTCAGTGACTCAAGCGGCACGAGTGCTTCAGGGGCGAGGATTAGCGTCCCTCACGATGCTGACCACAGATGAGGCCGTTGATCTTCCCGTCGCCAGCGAGCCGCTGATCGCTCAAGTGCTGAGTGCGCATCAACAGTCACAGCTTAACATCGCGGGTCATTTGGGTGGTTTTCGTGCCACTCTGAGCCAAGACGATGGCGACTCCCTCAATCTTGCCCAAGCGCTGATTGAGCGGGACGTGTTTGACGTAGTGCTGGACCTTTCGGAGGGAGCACTTAACGTCGCTTCTTGGGAACTGCCCCCGCCGGGCTACCTGCGCCTCGCATGGGAGCGCCAGGAAGCTGAGCGTGCCGACGTGTTAGAGAGCGTGACGGAGCTGGTGGGCGAATTCGATAAACCGCGCTATTTCCAGGTCAATACCGATCTTTGTGCCCACTCTTCCAGTGGTAACGTCGGTTGTACCCGCTGCCTCGACGTCTGCCCGGCGGATGCGATTTCTAGCATCCAAGGCCGCATTGAGTCGCGCATTGAGATTGATCCTTTCCTTTGCCAAGGCGTAGGCAGTTGCACCAGCGCCTGCCCTACCGGTGCCATCGAGTTTCGCCTGCCGGAAACCCGCCGTCAGCAGGATACGTTAGCCACTTGGCTCACTGCTTATCGGGACGCCGGTGGCGAGGTGCCGGTGCTGCGCTTTATTACCCATGACTCGTTGGAAGCTGAGCGTGCTGCAGGCATTACCACGCCGGGCCACATCATTGATGCCCCCTTGGAAGAGCTGGGCGCGGCGGGCCACGACCAGTGGCTGACGGCGCTCGCCAGCGGCGCTTCTGAAGTGCGCATTCAGCTTCACGACGGCATGCCGCCCCGTTTGAGCACCTTTCTGAACCATCAGGTAGCGCTGGCCCATGGGTTGCTGGCAGCGCTTGGCCACGCCGTCGAACGTATCCAGCTGGTGGCGGCCAACGCCACTGACGCGCGCGATGCTCTGCCCAGCCTGCTGCCGTTGAGTGACACTGCCGTCAGCTTCCGCGAGCCCAACAAGCGCACGCGATTGAACCAGGTACTGGCACGCCTGGCCGCGCTGGGAACCCCCAGCGGCGAGCGTCAAGCGCTGCCGGAAGGCGCGGCCTACGGCGGCATCGATGTGGATAGCAGCGCCTGTACGTTGTGCTATGCCTGCGTCAGCAACTGCCCGACACCCGCGTTGCAGGCAGGCGGCGATACGCCGGTGCTCAGCTTCCTGGAAGCCGACTGCGTGCAGTGTGGCCTGTGCGAACAGGCGTGCCCGGAAAATGCCATCACGCTGGTGCCTGGTTTTCTGGCCGCGCCTGCCCGTGAAACGCGCCACGTGTGCCATGAAGAGCCTGCCTTTGAGTGTATCGGCTGTGGCAAACCGTTCGCGACGGTCAGCACGGTGGCCGCCATGAAAACCAAGCTGGCCAATCACCCCTATTTTGCCGGCGATGCGCTGGCGCGTCTGGAAATGTGTGAAGACTGCCGCGTGAAAGACGTCTGGAAAACCATGATGCGCGACCCTGACGCGCAGTTGAAGGTGTAACGCCATGAGTGAAACCGAGGCGATGCTCAGCGAGGTCGATGCGCTGCGCGGGGATATCTACCAGCTGCTGGCACGGCTGTTGCGCCAGTCGCCCGACGTCGAGCTCCTGGCCTGGCTGGCCGAGCTGGAGGTAGAACAGGACGGCACGCGGCTGGCCGAGTGCTGGGTTGGCCTTGCTCAGGCCGCCGCCCAGGCTGACCCCGAGCGACTGCAGCGCGCCCACTTTCGCCATCTGGTGGGCGTCATTCAGGGCGATATCGTGCCCTATGCCTCCTGGTATCAGCAGGGTGAGCTCATGGAAGCCGCGCTGGTGGCGCTGCGCCGTGACCTGAGGGTGCTGGGCTTCGAGCGCAGTGAACGCACCCATGAGCCCGAGGATCACCTTGCCGCCGTGTGTGAAGTCATGGGCATGCTGGTAGAAGCCCAGGCAGATGAGCAGGTAGCTTTTTTTCAGCAGCACTTGGCCCCTTGGGCAAAGCGCTGCTTCGACGATGTGGCTGACGTGGAGACTGCCTTCTATGCCGCGCTGGGCGCGCTGGGCAGTGCCTTCATGGAGAGCGAGCAGGCGCGCATCAGCGACCGAGCCGCCCATCAGCCAGTACGACTCGTGACCTGACCCTGGTTCGCGGTCAGTGAATAGCCGGGCCAGCGGCCCACGCATAACAAGCATGACAGTGGAGAACCCTATGCACACGTCACACAACCCTGAACGGCGTCGGTTCATGAAGACCGTTGGCCTGGGCACCGCAGCAGCAGGCGCGGCAGCGGCGGTCGGTCACGTTACCCTCGTACAGGCGAGCGACAAGACGCCCAGCCAACGTGAAGCCCAGTCGGTGAATTACCGCGAGACGGATCACGTTCGTGCCTACTACGCCTCGCTGCGTGACTGACGGCGACCATCAGGAGATTTGCCATGCGCTTAACTCGTAAAACTCAAGCTCCGGCCGCGTCTGGGCTGGGTATTTCTCGTCGTCAGTTCCTCAAGCGTACCGGCGCGGGTACGGCCGGTGTTGCGGCGGTTGGTTTCATGGGCGCACCCATGATGCAGCGCACCGAGGCGGCGAACAAGACCCCGGTGCTCGACTCCCCCGTCGAAACCAAACGCACCATCTGCTCCCACTGTTCAGTGGGGTGTGGCGTGTATGCAGAAGTGCAGGAGGGCATCTGGACCAAGCAGGAGCCAGCCTTCGACCACCCGATCAACCGTGGCGCCCACTGTGCGAAAGGCGCCTCTCTGCGCCAGCACGGTCATTCCACGCGCCGCCTGAAGTACCCGATGAAGCTGGTCGCGGGTGAATGGCAGCGCCTGAGCTGGGACGACGCCGTCAATGAGATCGGCGACAAGCTGCTGGAGCTGCGGGAAGCCTACGGCCCCGATAGCGTCTACTGGCTGGGGTCGGCCAAGTTCAACAACGAGCAGGCGTATCTGATGCGCAAGCTCGCCTCCATGTGGGGCACCAACAACACCGACCACCAGGCCCGTATCTGCCACTCCACCACTGTAGCGGGTGTGGCCAATACCTGGGGCTACGGGGCGATGACCAACTCGCTCAACGATATGCACAACAGCCGCTCCATGCTGTTCATCGGCTCCAACCCCAGTGAAGCCCACCCGGTGGCGATGCAGCACATCCTGATTGCCAAGGAGCGCAACAGCTGCGACATCATCGTCGCCGACCCGCGCTTCACGCGTACTGCGGCGAAAGCCAACAAGTACGTGCGCATCCGCCCTGGCTCCGATGTGGCCTACATCTGGGGCCTGTTGTGGCACATTTTCGAAAACGGCTGGGAAGACCGCGAATACATCAACCAGCGCGTCTATGGGATGGACGACGTGCGTGCCGAAGTGGCGCAATTCACTCCCAGCGTCGTGGAAGACATCACCGGGGTGCCGGAAGCCGAGATGTTCGATGTGGCCAAGCGGCTTTCCGACAACCGCCCGGGCTGTGTGGTCTGGTGCATGGGCGGCACCCAGCACACCACCGGCAATAACAATACCCGCGCCTACTGCATTCTGGAGCTGGCACTGGGTAACATCGGCAAGTCGGGCGGCGGAGCCAACATCCTGCGCGGCCACGACAACGTACAGGGTGCCACTGACCTGGGGCTGGGCTGCGACTCGCTGCCCGGCTATTACGGCCTGGCCGAAGGCGCCTGGCAGCACTGGGCCAAGGTGTGGGACGTGGAGTACGACTGGCTGAAAGGCCGCTTCGACGACACCGAGTACGCCGATGGCAAGCCCATGTACACCAACGGCATCACCGTATCGCGCTGGGTGGATGGCGTGCTGGAGGAGGACGACAACATCTCCCAGCGTACGGCGCTGAAAGCGATGTTCTACTGGGGGCACGCGGTCAACTCGCAAACCCGCGGCGTGGAAATGCAGAAGGCCATGCAGAAGCTGGAAATGATGGTCATCGTCGACCCGTATCCCACGGTGGCGGCGGTCATGCATGACCGCACCGATGGCGTCTATCTGCTGCCTGCGGCCACCCAGTTCGAAACCACCGGCAGTGTCACCGCCACCAACCGCTCGATTCAGTGGCGCGATCAGGTCATCGAGCCGCTGTTCGAGTCCAAGCCCGACCACGAGATCATGACCCTGTTTGCCAATAAGCTGGGGTTTGGCAACGAGTTCGTCAAGAACTTCGAGATGAACGGCAACGAGCCGCTCATCGAAGACGTGCTGCGCGAAATCAACCGCGGCATGTGGACCGTCGGCTATACCGGTCAAAGCCCCGAGCGTTTGAAAGAGCACCAGAAAAACTGGCACACCTTCAGTTTTGAAAACCTGCGTGCCCAGGGCGGCCCTGCCGATGGCGACTACTATGGCCTGCCGTGGCCCTGCTGGGGCACCCCGGAGTTCCGTCACCCGGGCTCCCCGAACCTCTACGATACCAGCGTGCCCGTGATGGAAGGCGGCATGGGCTTCCGCGCCCGCTTTGGTATCGAGCGCGACGGTGTCAACCTGCTGGCCGAAGGCTCGGCCCCGGTGGGCGGCGATATCGATGACGGCTATCCCGAGTTCACCGATCAGCTGCTCAAGGACCTGGGGTGGTGGGATGACCTCACCGACGAAGAGAAAGCCGCCGCCGACGGCCAGAACTGGAAAACCGACTTCTCCGGCGGTATCCAGCGCGTGGCCATCGAACACGGCTGTGCGCCCTACGGTAACGCCAAGGCCCGCGCCGTGGTGTGGACCTTCCCCGATGAAGTGCCTAAGCACCGCGAGCCGCTCTACACCACGCGGCGTGATCTGGTCGAGCGGTATCCCACCTGGGACGACTTCGACTCCATCATGCGTCTGCCCACGCTCTACAAGACCATTCAGGAGCGTGACAACAGCGCGGATTACCCGATCATTCTGACGTCGGGCCGTTTGGTCGAGTACGAGGGAGGGGGTGAAGAAACCCGCTCCATGTCTTGGCTGGCGGAGCTGCAGCAGGAAATGTTCGTCGAGATGAACCCCGCCGACGCCAACGATATCGGCGTGCGTGACGGTGACGATGTCTGGGTCGAAGGCGCCGAGGGCGGCCGCGTCAAGGTGAAAGCCCTGGTCACCCCGAGGGTGGATCGCAAGGTGGCCTTCATGCCGTTCCACTTTGGCGGCATCTTCCAGGGCGAGAACCTGCATGATCGCTACCCGGAAGGCACGGCGCCCTATGTTCAGGGCGAGGCAGCCAACACGGCAACCACTTACGGCTACGACCCGGTGACACTGATGCAAGAGACCAAGTGCACCATTTGTCGTATTGAGCGCGCTTGATCGATAACGCGCGACCCGACCAGATAGCAGGCCGATGCGGCAATGTCCGCATCGGCAAGAGGAGAACACCATGGCTCAAATGAAATTCATGTGTGACGCCGAGCGCTGCATCGAATGCAACGGCTGCGTCACCGCCTGTAAAAATGCCAACGACGTCGAGTGGGGCATCCAGCGCCGCCGCGTGGTCACGCTGAACGACGGTGAAGCCAGCGAAATGTCGATTTCGGTGGCCTGCATGCACTGTGACGACGCCCCTTGCATGGCGGTTTGCCCTACCGACTGCTTCTACAAGACCGACGACGGTATCGTGCTGCACGACAAGGACCTGTGCATCGGCTGCGGCTACTGCCTGTATGCCTGCCCCTTCGGCGCACCCCAGTTCCCCAAGCAGAACGCCTTTGGCGAGCGCGGCAAGATGGACAAGTGCACCTTCTGCGCAGGCGGCCCGGCAGAAAGCAAGGAAGAGGAGTACCAGAAGTACGGTTCCAACCGTATTGCCGAAGGCAAGCTGCCGCTGTGCGCCGAGATGTGCTCGACCAAAGCGCTGCTGGCAGGTGATGCGCAGGACGTTGCCGACATCTTCCGTCAGCGTGTCGTCCATCGTGGCCACCCGGATGGAGCGTGGTCGAACAATCCCCAGGCCAGCACCGACAACCTTGCCTACGATGCTGCCCGTAAAGGCTAAGGAGGCGTGTCATGACCACAATGACCATGACCACCGTTGAAATGCCTGCATCGGCCAACGGGCATGCCACCCGTGGGTTGAAGCGTACCTGGCACCTGTGCCTGATGCTGCTACTGCTGGTGGCCAGCCTCGGTGTGAGCCAGCTGGCCGTGGCCCAGGCGGACCCGCAACGGGAAATGTCCACTGCCGCCCCTGGCATTACGGCCGAGCAGTGGCGCCAGGTACGCAGCGGTGAAACCGGCCCGAACTATCGTGATTCGCGTCACGACAGCAACTACAACCTGATCAACGCCAGCGGTGAAACGTGGCGGATTCTGCGCAATCGCTGGGTATCGCCATTTGGCCTGATTGCCATTCTGGGCATGGCCAGCGTGATCACGCTGTTCTACCTGGTGATTGGCCGCAAGCATCTGGACGAGCCGCGTACCGGCCGCAAGCTGCTGCGCTGGCCACTGTTCATGCGCGCGCTGCACTGGACGGTGGCGACGCTGTTCATCACCCTGGCGCTGACCGGTCTCAACCTGCTGTATGGCAAGTTCGTCTTCCGCTCGCTGTTTGGCGACGCGGTATGGGCCTGGATGATTGCGGCCTCCAAGGTGCTCCACAACTACCTGGGGCCACTGTTCGGCATCCTGCTGATCGTGCTGCTGGTCAAGCTGCTGAAGGACAATATACCCAAGAAGCATGACCTGCAGTGGTTCAAGCAGGGCGGCGGCCTGGTCGGTAAAGGCCACCCGGATGCAGGCTTTGCCAACGGCGGTGAAAAAGCCTGGTACTGGCTGCTGGCTACCGCAGGGCTGTTGGTCGTGGCCAGTGGCTTCGTGCTCGACTTCCCGAACTACGGGCAGAGCCGCGATACCATGCAGTGGGCCAACATCATCCATGCCGTGGGCGCGCTGGGCTTGACTGCCGTGGCGCTGGGGCACATCTACATCGGTACGGTAGGGACCGAGGGGTCGCTGGAGGGCATGACCACCGGCTACGTGGACGAAACCTGGGCTAAAGAACACCACAACCTGTGGTATGAAGCGGTTAAAGATCAGGCCGTTAGTGAAGAGGAACTGGCCGCGCGTAAAGCAGGCGGCAACGGTAAGCCTTCAGCAGCCAAGCCAAGTTGAGTCACGCCGTCGAGATAAGTGGACGTGAACGCCCTTCGACACCGCCCTCGGGCGGTGTCTTTTGTTATGCTGCACTCCAATGACTTTTGAAAGAGGAATCACCATGGCGACATTTGACGAACTGGATGCCACCACCCGCACTGAGCTGGAAGCCGCCGCCTTTCGGCGCTTGCTCAAGCATCTGGACGACAATAAAGACGTGCAGAACATCGACCTGATGATTCTGGCGGACTTCTGCCGTAACTGTCTCTCCAAGTGGCTGGTCAGCGCAGCCGATGAGCGTGGCACGCCGCTGGAAATGGACGCCGCCCGCGAGTACGTCTACGGCATGCCCTACAGCGAGTGGAAAGCCAATCACCAGGGTGAGGCAACGCCGGAACAGCTGGCCGCTCTTGAAGCGCGCCAAGCCAAGAAAAAGGCCAATGCCTCCTCCAACGAGCACAAGGAGTAGCCGATGGATGCCATGGAAGCGCTGAATATTGCGGTGCTCACCGTCTCGGATACTCGCACGGAAGAGACCGATCGCTCGGGCCAATCGCTGGTGCAGCGGTTGACCGAGGCGGGGCATACGCTGGCCGACAAGCGGATCGTGCCGGACGACGTGTACCAGATTCGTGCCGTGGTAGCGCAGTGGATCGCCGACCCCGGCGTGCAGGTGGTGCTGACCACCGGTGGCACAGGGTTTACCGGACGCGATTCCACCCCAGAAGCTATCTCGGTGTTGCTGGATAAACGTATCGAAGGCTTTGGCGAGCGCTTTCGCCAGCTCAGCGGCGACGAAATCGGCAGCTCCACCATTCAGAGTCGCGCATTGGGTGGCTTCGCTAACGCCACGGTGGTGTTTTGTCTGCCGGGCTCCACCGGTGCCTGCCGCACCGGGTGGGACGGCATTCTGGCCGAGCAGCTGGATAGCCGCCACAAGCCCTGCAACTTTGCCAACCTGGTCATTCCCGGCCGGGGGCAGCATGGCTGAGCAGCGCGCAGAACATCAGCCACCGCCACTGCAACCTATCAGCGCCGCTCTCGATGCGCTGCTGGCGGGGCTGGTACCGCTGACCGCCGAGCAGGTGCCGCTTGAAGAGGCGGCGGGTCGGGTGCTGGCCGAGCCGGTGATGGCAACGCTGGACGTGCCGCCATTCGATAACAGCGCCATGGATGGTTACGCGCTGCGCGCCAGCGACGCGGGCAAGCGGCTGCCGGTCAGTCAGCGGATTGCTGCCGGAAGCCTGGCCCAACCGCTGGCAGAAGGCAGCTGCGCGCGGATCTTTACCGGGGGCCAGATCCCGGCAGGCGCGGATTGCGTGGTCATGCAGGAGCGCGTCACCCTGGACGACGGCCACGCGGTGATTCCCCATGACGTACCCGCGGGTGACAACGTCAGGCTCAAGGGGCGTGACGTGCAGCGTGGAGACGTGCTGCTCAAGGCGGGACAGCGCCTGGAAGCGGCTGCGCTGGGGCACTTGGCGGGGCAAGGGGTGACCGAGGTCAGCGTGCGCCGTCGTCCCCGGGTGGCGCTGCTCTCCACCGGCGACGAGATCGTCGACCCGGGCACGCCCTTGCAGCCTGGCCAGCTCTATAACTCCAATCGCCCGATGCTGACGCGTTTGCTGGAGCGCTTTGGTGCCGAGGTCGTGCAGCGGGTCAGCGTTCCCGACGACTATGCCCGCACCGTCGAGATTCTCGAACAGGCAGCCGCCGTGGCCGATGTGGTGGTCAGCACCGGTGGTGTCAGCGTGGGGGAAGAGGATCACGTCAAGGCAGCGCTGGAGTCGCTGGGGCAGCTGGATATGTGGAAACTGGCCATCCGCCCAGGCAAGCCGCTGGCGCTGGGACGCCTGCCGGCCGAGGCAGGGCGCGAGGCGCGCTTTGTCGGCCTGCCGGGCAACCCGGTGTCGGGGTTCGTCGGCGCCTGGCTCTTTTTACGCCCGCTGATGGGAGCGTTGTCGGGGTGCCCTGCGCTTGCGTCACTGCCAGAGATCACCGCGAAGGCGCAGTTCACCACCGAGACAGGGCCACGGCAACACTACATGCGCGTGGCGCTGCGCTTTGGCGTTCAGGGAATCGAGGCGGTGGCGTTTGAAGACCAGAACTCGGCGGTGCTCTCCTCGTGTATCGAGGCCGATGCGCTGGCCGTCATCGATGCTCACCAGCAGATAGCCCCAGGGGAGGCCGTGCGCTGCCTATGGCTGGAGCACTGACGGCGACAGCCGTTGGCCATCCAGCAGCAAGGTCAGACGTTGCTGTTCCAGCATCAGCCCGCACAGCGCGGGCATGCGCGTGCGAGCCGCCACCAGCGCGGGCAGTGGATGCAGCTGGACGACCGGCAGGCGTGCCAGCCGACTCTCCGAGCCAATGCCCAGTTGCCATGGGCCTGCGGCGTCGCGCAGGGTCAGCCAGCGGCTTGGGGAGCTGGCAAGCTGGAATAACCGCCTGCCTGAAAGACCACGCAGGTCACGGTTCGAGTGCCATCGTGGCCACACGGGCATCTTCGGGCTGCCAAAGCGTGCTGACGAAAGGGCGCAGTGCGTCAGGCAGCGTTTCGGGGCGCTTTGAAGGCGCCAAGGGGCAAGTCGCACCACCTGCTGGCAGGGCTCTTCCACATCGACGATGCGGCCATCGTCCTCGCGGATAGCATCTTCAAGGGATAGGTTTGCTGCCTCATGCCCCGCGGGGTGCGAATCCGCCATGATCCTGCGCCGTGCTGATCAAGACCACCTGGTTACGCCCCTGGTGCTTGGCACGATAGAGCGCCTGATCGGCGCTGAGGCGTAGCGATTCGGTAGAGGGATGTTCAGGGAAACTGCTGATCCCGACGCTGAAGGTGCAGCGGAAGCGTTCTCTGCCCGCGTGAAACGCAGCTCTTCGGGTGGCGCCCAGGTGGCAGCCTGCAGCCGAGCATCATCAGGGCAGCAGCGCCGCCTGAGCGCGACGTGCGCTCACATACGCACGCTTACACGATCGCGTGAGGTACGAAGCAGGACGTGTCCTTGGTAATTCTGCCCACGTCTTCGCGAATGCCGATACCACAGGCGCGGTCGCCCACCACCCAACTGCCGACCAAGGCATGCCGCTCCCCAAACCTGGGGAGCGGATGGTACGCCTGACGAATCCAAGGGCTATCGGTGTAAGGCCCGTCGACGTTTTCCGACACTCCATCGGGGGTGGTCAGGCTGACGTTGCTGCCCTCACGGGAGAAAAACGGTTTGCGAACCCAGCCCGGCGCAGGCGAGGCGTTCTCGGTTGGCTCGAAATAGGCGGGCAGCAGGTTGGGGTGGCCTTCGAACTGTTTCCACAGCAGCGGCAGGATACCTTTATTGGACAGAATCGCCTTCCAGGGCGGTTCGAACCAGTAGGTGTCCAGCTGGGTGATCTGCTGGCTGAACGCTTCCACCGCCATCTCTTCCCACGGGTACAGCTTGAAAACTGCCGCCATCGGCTGGTCTTCCAGGTCCACGAAGTGGGACTGACCCGGCGTTACGCCAATATCCTCGATGTAGACGAACGGCGCGTGAAGCCCCGCTTGCAGCGCGATGTCCTGCAGGTAGCGGACGGTAGCCCGCTCCTCGTCGCTGCCTTTCACACAAGAGAAATGCAGCGTGCGGTCGGGGAGCCGGTCGCCCAGATGTGCCAGGGCGTTCAGCAGGCGCTCCTGGATGGAGTTGTACTGGTCGGCGTGGCGGGGCAGGATGCCTTGCTCAATCGCCTGCTCCAGCCATACCCACTGGAAAAAGCCCGCCTCATAGAGCGAGGTGGGCGTATCGTAATTCAGCTCTAACAGCTTGGCGGGGCCGTTGCCTGAGTAGGCAAAGTCCATTCGCCCATAGAGGGGCGGCTGCCCGCTGCGCCAGGAGTGGTGGATGAGGTCCCACATATGCTCGGGGATTGCGAGGCGCTGCATTAAGGCATTGGAGTGGCAGACCTTATCGACCAGCTCCATACACATCTCGTGCAGGGCTTCGGTGGGTGCTTCGATCTCTCTCTCCACCTGTGCCAGGGTGAACTGGTAGTAGGCGTCCTCTTTCCAATAGGGCTCGCCATCGATGGTGTGAAAATGAAACCCCAGCTCTTTGGCCAGGGCTTTCCATTGCGGTCGTTCAGAGACGTTGATGCGCAGCATGGTGGCTCCCAAACGGTGGTCAATACCCCAAAACGCTAGGAACCCCAAGAGGCCGATCGTGTGCCCAAACCGCGACGTGTCGTGGCTTGGCGGTTTTGCACCACCGAGCTGCGCAGGGCCTCGTTACGCTGATTGACCCGTTGCGTCGCCTGGCTGGCCGCAGCATTCCAGTTGCCCTGGTTTTGGCGATTGCGGTAGACCGGCTCTTGATACACGCGCTCGAACGAGCGCCCTCGGCTAGTGTTCGCCAACATACTGCCGACCATATAGCCCATCATGGCAGGCATGAACCAACCACCTCCACCGCCGGCAGCCTGGGCTTGCTCATCGGTGGGGGCTGCGCAGGCGCCTTCGCCGTGTTCAGCTTCGCAGGCTTCTAGGGTGTCGAAGCGGGGGACGGACGCCAACGAGGCCTCGTAGGCATCTTCGCAGGCGCTGCGGGTGTAGACGTTGGCTGCGACGCAATCCTCTACGCTTTGAAAGCTTTGCGGCTCATCAAAGCGCACATCGGTTAAGTGCTCATCTTCTGCTGGCTGGGTACAGGCAGTTAAGCCAAAGGCGCTCGCGCCCATCATAGCAAGCGATAGGCGTGCGCTACGTTTACGACGTGGCAGGTGGGTAGGGTGAGACTGCTTTTCCATGATGGCGCTCCGTTACCAGGTCATTGAAGCCGCGTTAATTAAGCCCACGGCAATTGAGATACTGCCCACTAGCGTGCCGTAGGCCTGATGACCTTCGGTGATGTGCTGGGACAGGCTCTCCCCCTGACGACGCAGGAACAGTTTTACACCAAAGAACGTGGCGATCTGTACGCCGAACGCCACCACGCCCCACAGAATAAAGTCGATATAACTAATCGAGTGGGCCATGGCGCTGTACAGCGGCAAGGTGAAGCCCAGGATAGAGCCGCCATAGGCAGTGGCGGCTGCCGCATTGCCCGCTCGAATCAGCGCCCACTCGTGGTGAGGGGTCAGGCGGCTATAGCAGTACATAAAGGCCACCAGCAGCGCGAGCGCGCCAAGCAGGTAGGCGAAGAAAGACGGTAATCCCTGTAAATAGTGCAGCATGGCGATGTGCATCCTTGTAGTTAATGACGTGTGGCCAATAAGCAATCGACATTGTGACATAGCTTAGCGGAGTAGCGAGAATCGCAGGCTGTGTTTCTGCAGGTTGTTTTTTTAGGTGGTTAAAAAACGTCTTTTTAATATTTTTATGCGACTAAAGGCTAATGGATGAATCGTGTCACCTTCTTAAAATCCCGCGATGCTTGGTATTTTTACCTAAACTCACCGTGTCGTATCGCTTGATACCGCTCTTCGTGCCCGTGTTGGGCACCGCTTTAGACGCGACCGCTTCGAAGGACTTCCCCTCATGCATGCCCTAACCCTGGCATCGTTTCTGTTTTTTACGGGCCTAGTGGCCTTTGTCACTTGGCGCATTACGCGCCGCGACGACCACCGAAGCACTAACGGCTATTTTTTGGCAGGCCGAACGCTGACCTTCCCGCTGATTGCCGCATCGATGCTGATGACCAACCTTTCCACCGAGCAGATGGTTGGGTTGAACGGCTCGGCGTTTACCGACGGCCTGAGCGTCATGGCCTGGGAAGTCATCGCCGTGATTGCGCTGGTTGCTCTGGCGCTGTTTTTCCTGCCGCGCTTCTTGAAAAGCGGGATTGCCACGCTGCCGCAGCTGCTGGCGATTCGCTTCGATGCCGGCACCCAGCTCATTGCCAACGTCATCTTCCTGATTGCCTACGCGGTGGTGCTGCTGCCCATCATTCTCTATTCCGGCGCCATTGGCTTGCAGGGCATGCTGGACTTGCAGGGCTTGACCGGCATCGAGTCCAGCACGGCTCTGCTGTGGGCAACCGTCTGGGTCGTGGGCCTGATTGGTGCCGTCTATGCGCTGTTCGGTGGCCTGCGCACGGTGGCGGTGTCCGATACCCTCAACGGCGTGGGGCTGCTGATTGGCGGGTTCGTGATCGTTTACTTCGGCCTTCAGGCGGTGAGTGGCGGCACAGGCGTCATGGAAGGCTGGAATATCCTGAAGGAGAGCGACCCCAGCAAGTTCAACTCCATGGGTGGCCCCGACCAGCAGGTGCCGTTCTCGACCATCTTTACCGGCGTACTGCTGCTGCACCTTTTCTACTGGACCACCAACCAGCAAATCATCCAGCGCACCTTCGCCGCGAAAAATCTGGCGGAAGGCCAAAAAGGGGTGCTGTTGACCGGCTTCTTCAAGCTGCTGGGGCCGCTCTATCTGGTGCTTCCGGGCATCATTGCCTACCACTTGTATGCCGACCAGGGCGTGCGCGCCGATGAAGCCTATGGGCACCTGGTATTCAACGTGCTGCCGCCTTATCTGACGGGCTTTTTTGCGGCGGTGATGGTAGGGGCGATTCTCTCCTCGTTCAATTCGGCGCTGAACAGCACCACCACGATCTTCAGCCTGGGGATCTACAAAGGCGTGCTGAAAAAGGACGCCACGGAAGAGCAGGTGGTGAAATCCGGCAAGGTGTTTGGCTGGATCATGGCCATCAGCACCATGATCATCGCGCCGCTGCTGGCGGGCCAGGACAGCCTGTTCGGCTACCTGCAGCGCATGAACGCCATCTATTTCATTCCGATTCTGGCCGTGGTACTGGTAGGACTGTTGACCAAGCGCGTGCCGCCCATGGCCGCAAAGGTGGCCCTGGTAGGCGGCTGTTTGCTGATTGCGGCAGGCTATTTCGTGCCACCGTTCAACAAGCTGCCGCTGGTCATGCACGAGTTCCACTTCGTCGCCGCGGTGTTCGTGCTGCTGGTCGCGGTGATGCTGGTGATCGGCAAGCTTCGCCCCCGCGCCACGGACTGGGTGCAGGAAGATTCCGGCGATGTCGATCTCACCCCGTGGAAAGGTGCCGTGCCCACCGGCATCGTGCTGGTAGTGCTGGTGGTGATCATGTACGCCTCGTTTGCGGGTGGCTAATCACGCCAGTGTTTGGTAAATGGAATAGCCCCAACGCCCCGCATTGCGGGCGTTGGCGTTGTTGGCGATAGGCTTGGCGGCATGACAGGTGGCGTCGAAGCGTTAGAGAAGGTGTGTAGAAGCGTACTGAGCGAAATGCATTTTAAAAAGTGATGCAGCCAGTGGTGTACCGCCCCCATCATGCTGCACTGAATTGACAACGTTGCCGGGGTATGACAAACACACATCCATTTTGTGCGAGGAATCATCGGTGGCAAACGAGCAGACTTATCAAGCGTTGGCAGTGGATACCCTTGGCCAACGGCTAGGCGGTGTGGAGGCAGTCGCCAGCCGCGTGGGCGGCAACCCTGCCGAGTGGCACATTCGTGAAGTAGGCGACGGCAACCTCAACCTGGTATTCATCGTCACCGGCAGCACCGGCAGCGTGGTAGTCAAGCAGGCACTGCCCTATGTGCGCATGGTGGGCGAGAGCTGGCCGCTGCCGCTTTATCGCGCCCATTTCGAATACTACGCACTGGTGCGTCAGGCCAAGCGCGCGCCCGGCGTGGCCCCCGAGGTGTACTACTTCGATAAGCCCCAGGCATTGATCGTGATGGAGTACCTGCACCCCCATGTGATTCTACGGCGCAAGCTGATCAGTGGCGAACGGGTGGCGGAGCTGGGCGCTACTCTGGGTGAGTTTTGTGCGCGCACAGCGTTTCGCGGCTCTGAACTCTCCATGGCAAGCCCGGACAAGAAAGCGGATGTGGGGCTGTTCTCGGGCAACGTGGCGATTCCGGCGATCACCGAGTCGCTGGTGTTTACCGACCCCTACTACGGCGCGGAGATGAACCGCCATACGCCCGAGCTATCGCCCGTGGTGGACGCACTGCGCCGCAACGCGCCTTTGAAAGCCAGGGTACAGCGGCTGTTGATGAAGTTCACCGCCAACACCGAAACCATGCTCCACGGTGATTTGCACTCCGGCTCCATCATGGCCACCGACACCAGCGTGCGGGTCATCGACCCTGAATTTTCTCAATACGGCCCCATGGCGTTCGACTTGGGCATGGCGGTAGCCAACTTCTTCATGGCCTACTTTAGCCAGCCCGCCCACCGTAAAGAAGGTGACCTGGAGGAGTATCAAGCGTGGATTTTAGAAGTGATCACCGATTGCTTTACCCGCTTCGATGAGGAGTTTCGCCACCTCTGGCAAACCGAACGCACCGGCATTCTGTTCCCCAGAGCGTTGTTTGAAGAGCAGGGCAACAGCGCCGACGACGCCTGCGACGCGCTGCTGGATGAGATCCGTGAAGATGCGCTGGCCTACTGCGGCATCGAAATGCACCGCCGCGTGCTGTCGCTGGCCCACAATGCCGACTTCGAAGAGATCGAAGACACTGCCCTGCGCGCCAAGCTGGAAGCGCGCAACGTGTTGATGGGCCAAGCGCTGATCATGGAGTCGCAAGCTTACTGTGATCTCAATGCGCTGGTGGCTTTAGCCAAGGCATACAATCAGAAATCAGTGCTGTAAGCACTTTAGGTGGCACCTTCGGCACCGCTTTGCGGTGCTTCGCGGGTGCGCTCCGCTTACGCCGCGCTACGAATGCCCCTCCTGGAGTTCGGCGAAGCCATGTAGCGCGGCGTAACGAATCTTGCGAGGTACGAGCAAATGAGGCACCCGCGAGGGCGGCGGTAGCCGCCTGGGTGGGGGCGCTGTGAATGATTAACCCTCGGTGGCACCTTCGGCACCGCTTTGCGGTGCTTCGCGGGTGCGCTCCGCTTACGCCGCGCTACGAATGCCCCTCCTGGAGTTCGGCGAAGCCATGTAGCGCGGCGTAACGAATCTTGCGAGGTACGAGCAAATGAGGCACCCGCGAGGGCGGCGATAGCCGCCTTCACACGTTAAAGCTGATCCAAACGATCAAACTTCCCGGCGATGTCGCTGTCGGTCCAGTGGGGCACCCACCCTTCTACGTTGTCGAAGAAGCGCAGCGCGGTGAATTCCGGTTCTGGGCCCATATCGAACCAGTGCGGGGTGTTGGCGGGCACGCTGATCAGGTCGTTGCGGGTGCAGAGCACCTGGTAGACCTTGTCGTCGATGTGCAGGCAGAACAGCCCCTGGCCCTTTACGAAAAAGCGCACTTCGTCTTCATGGTGGCGGTGCTCGTTCAGGAACTTCTGGCGCATCGCTTCCTTGTCCGGGTGGGTGGGCACCATGTGGAGCACGTCGACGGTCTGGTAGCCACCCTTGGCTTTGACCCGGTCGATATCTTCCTGATAGAGCGCCAGGATCTCTTCCTGGGTGGCATCGTCGGCAATCTCGCCCGGCGCTGCCCAGCGTTCGAACAGAACGCCCACGCGGTTCAGTTCTGCGGCGATTTGCGCGCCGTCCGTGGTATCCAGAAGCGCATCGTTAGGGTTTTGATCGGCAAAGACTTTCAGTTGTGACATCAATGACTCCTGAAATAAGCAATGGTCAACCGTTGCCGCTAGACGGCAATCTCGTCGAAGCGTGCGACGCAGGCGTGGTGTGTTCCCGCCTGGGTGCCTTCACGCACCAGCTGTAGCGTTTGCATGCCCGCCTGCTGGGCCGCATCCAGCTCTTCGACGACATCTGACAAGAACAGCACCGATGCGGGCGGCAGGTCAAGGGTGTCGAGGATACGCTGATACGAGGCGGCCTCGCGCTTATGGCCAACATGGGTGTCGAAGTAGCCGCTGAACAGAGGGGTCAAATCTCCCTCGTCACTGTAGCCAAACAGCAGTTTCTGCGCCTGCACCGAGCCTGACGAGTACACATACAGCGCCTTGCCTTCCGCCTGCCACTGGCGCAGCGCCGGCGCCACATCCGCGTATAAATGGCCAGTGAAGTCGCCGCGCTGGTAGCCGTCGGCCCATACCATGCCCTGCAGGGCTTTCAGCGGCGTCACTTTCTGGTCGGTGTCGATCCAGTGCAGTAGTGTCGCAATCACCGCTTCCAGCGAGGCGTCGGGGTCCTGCATGACATCACGCACGGCTTGGATCTGCTCGGCCACCGCCGGTGCCTCTGCGTTCTCGCGCAGAAAGTCAGGCAGCTTGGCGTAGGCATAGGGGAACAGCACTTTGTGAACGAAGTTGATATCGGTGGTGGTGCCTTCGATATCGGTCACGATAGCGCGAACGGTTGATTGACTCATTGGGGCCATCGGCTCTCTTCCAGTACACAGGCAAGTAAGAATTCAATCGCTTCCAGATGGCGGCGGCAGCTGGCAATACTGTCGCCCACGGCGTAAATGCCGTGGCCTGCCACCAAAAAGCCCCAGGGCATCGGCCAGCCCTGGCGAACGTGCCTGGCCAGCTCCTCCATGTCCTGGGAGTTAGGCACCACCGGCAGGTGAATGGTCGCCTCATGGGTCACGTTACCCGCCAACGCCTTTTGCATCTCAAAGCCGCTCAGCTCAATGCCATCGGGAAAGCGCCGCGATAGCACGGTGCTGGCCACGGTATGGGTGTGCAGCACGCAGTGAATACTTGGGTCTAGCCGGTACAGCGCGGCGTGCAGGTCACTTTCGGCGCTGGGTTTGCCGTTGCCTTCCAGCACTTGGCCATTCAGATCGCAGAGCAGCAGGTCATCCGCCTGAATGCGGGTTTTATCCCGCCCGGAGGCCGTGACCCAGTAACCAGCCTCGGTACGCGCGGAAAAGTTGCCGCCGGTGGCGGGAGTCCAGCCTTGCTGCGCTGCCCAGGCAATGGCGTCCAGCAGTTCGGTGTGTAAGGTAGTCATAAGGCCTGCATCGTCTCATCCAATGGGCATCATTCTATATGATAAGCTTCGCGCCTGATAAGCCGCGCGCCGAGTTCACCGGTTCAAGACCTCAAGGAGCCCTTCATGGTTACGTTACAGTCACGCAGTTTACGAGTGCATGCCGACGCCCTCGAATACCTGGACCAGACCCGGCTCCCCCAGGCCGAAGAGTGGGTGCGCTGCGACTCTCCCGAGGCGTGGCAGCACGCCGTCAAGCATCTTGCCATTCGCGGGGCGCCGCTGATCGGCTTGAGCGCGGCGTTCGTACTGGCCCAGTATGCGGCTCGCCATCCGCAAAGTGAGTGGCAGTTAGTGAGCGACCGCTTACGGGCGACGCGCCCCACGGCGGTGAACCTGATGTACTGCCTGGACGCCATGGAAGCCTGCTTTGCCCAAGGCCCAGACGCCCTGGCCGAGCGTGCCCAAGCGCTGTTCGAAGAGGACCGTGCCCTGTGCCAGCGCATGGCCGAACGGGGCGCTGACCTGTTGGCCTCCGGCGACCGGGTGCTGACCCACTGCAACACCGGCGCGCTGGCCACGGCGGGCGTAGGCACCGCGATTGGCGCGCTGGCCATCGCCAAACAGCGCGGCGTGGCGCTGCATGTCTATGTGGATGAGACCCGCCCGCTGCTCCAGGGCGGCCGCTTGACCGCCTGGGAAATGGCCGATTTAGGCATTCCCTACCAGTTGATCACCGACAGCATGGCGGCCAGCCTGATGGCGGCGGGCAAGGTGGATAAAGTGATGGTGGGGGCGGATCGCATCTGCGCCAACGGCGACTTTGCCAATAAAGTGGGCACTTACATGCTGGCGGTGGCGGCGCACTACCATCAGGTGCCGTTCTATGTGGTGGCCCCTTACACCACGGTCGACCCCGCCTGCGCGACCGGCGCGGCGATTCCCATCGAGCAGCGCGATGGCGCGGAGGTGCGCGGTGCCGCCGGCGCGTTTGGCGAGGTGGTATGGGCACCGAGCGATGCCCCGGTGTGGAACCCAGCCTTCGACGTGACGCCCGCCAAACTAGTCACCGCCTGGATTCTGGATACCGGCGTGTTCGACGCCGCCGCTATTGCCCAGGGCGAGCATCTGCGAGGATGGCGTTAACGTTCCGGCAGGCTCATTCCAGCAGCGTCAGCTCGTACACATGGCGAATTCGCTGGCCGTCCCAATCGTACCCGAGATGACGGCCTTGCCGAGTGGCGGAGAGTACCGGGGGTCTTAGCACGGCCGCGCACTGGCCGCCGGGGTCGCGAACGCTGGGGTAAACGATGCCATCTGCCTGCTGCTCCCAAGCGTTTCTGCCCAGGGCTTGCCCGGCAGACCAGCTGTCTGGGGCGAGTAGGGGCGCTGCGTCGCGGTGGCCCCGCAAGTCAATCAGTTGGCCCATCACATCGGAGAGATACACGCGCTGCTGCAGCATCATGGGCGGCTCGTTGGACTCTCCCATGAAGCGCTCTGCGTGGTACAGGGTTTCCGCAATGGCGGTGGCTTCGGTGAGTGCGCAGTAGTAGGCACCAAAGGTGCCATCGCTGAACCGTGAACCGGAGGCAGAGAAATGGCAAAACGCCGCCATGACGGGAGACCAGCCTGGCCCATAACGGCGGTCGCCGTCGCGCACCAGATGAATCGCGCCCGCCTCTTCACGAAGCCTGGCAGAGGTCTCGCCTTCCAGTTCGTTGAGCAAATCCCAGTCGTCCGTGTGGCTGTTGACGCCTTCGAACAGGTCGATCGGTGGGAAACGTGAAGGGATGACGCGGTAGCTTGGCCGCCATGTGACGTTGCTGAGCGGGAAGTTCATACATGGCCCCCTCCACGTGCGGCATCCAGGTGCTGGCGAACGACATAGAGGTCGGAAACGTGACCACTCAGCAGGCGCTCCATGGGCGTGTGGCCAGCAAACAGGGGATTGCTGTTGGCTCGTTTTAGCCAGCTATCGGCGGCCTCCTGGTTGGGGAGCAGGATATGCAGCGCCTTGTAGATGCCCAGAATCAACGACATGCGCTCAAGATGGTTGGCATCCAGGCGGGCTTGCTCGGGGGCTTGCTTCCAGCGTCGGTAAGTCGAGTCGGGCACGCCGAGTAACAAGGCGGCTTCGCTCTCTTTCAGGCCCCAGCGGCGGGATATGTTGGGATACGTGCGCATGGCAGCAGCTCCCATGTCGCGGCGCTTGGTAGCGGTGTTGTGCTGAATGGCCATATCGCGTCTCCTCTCTTGTATAGAGAGTACACCAATTGAGCGGTTTTATAAAAAATCGCTCAATTGGTGGCGACTAACGTCGGGCCGCCATGGAAGCCCGCACGCAATGCAGTATCGGATAATCCACACGCCCCTCCAGCGCCTCGAACACCACTTTCAGCCCCTGGCCTGGAAACTGCTCGAAGGCGGCGTGAATCTGCGCCAGGGTTGCTGAATCGAGCTTGATCACCTCTTCCAGGGCCAGTTCGCCACCTTGAATGGCATCGCTCAAATGACGGTAGACCGTGTTGGCGGCCAGCCCGCGCTGCTCGGCGACTTGCTCCGGCGTTAGCCCTTGGCGCAGTAGCGCGGCGGATTCTAGAGCGCTGCTGCCCACAGGAGCGCTAGCGGCGGGTTCGTCGGGGTGTGCTAGCACTACCTCCAGAAAGCCTTCTCCATAATCGGCCAGCTTGCGTGCGCCGATGCCCGAGATGGTGCCCAGCGCCTGCAGCGTTTGCGGTTTTTGCGCTACCAGCTCGGCCAGGGTGGCGTCGTTGAAGATCACGTAGGCGGGTACGCCCTGGGCATCGGC
Organism: Halomonas sp. KM007; assembly: GCF_050709225.1. Lineage (NCBI taxonomy): Bacteria > Pseudomonadati > Pseudomonadota > Gammaproteobacteria > Oceanospirillales > Halomonadaceae > Halomonas > Halomonas sp. KM007. The sequence continues at coordinate 2,363,774 of NZ_CP136131.1, forward strand.
TAGCGCTTTGCGATGCTGGCGCAGCGCTTCCCACAGTACGCCGTGGCCCTTGGCGGCGGATGCCCCTTTGGCTCCGCGCCGCGCAGGCTTGCTGGGTTTGCGCAGGGTGAGACGTTGCTCGCCGCGCAGTATGGGCCTGGCGTTGGCGGTGAGCTTGATCGCGCCATGGCCCTCCATGTCCACGCTTAGATAGCCGCTGGCGATCAGCTGACGAAACAGCGCTTTCCACTCGCTGGCGGTGAGCTCCTGGCCGATGCCGAAGGTGCTCAGGCTGTCGTGACCAAAGCGGCTGATACGCTCGTTGCGCTTGCCGAGCAGCACCTCCACCAGATAAGTGACGCCAAAGCGCTGTTCGGTGCGGTAGACACACGACAGCGCCTTCTGCGCGGCCACGGTGGCCTCCCAGGTGTCAGGCGGGGTGAGGCAGTTATCGCAGTTGCCGCAGGGTTCGTCTAGCGAATCGCCAAAGTAGTGGAGCAGCGCCTGACGGCGGCAGCTGATGATCTCGCAGAGCCCCAGCATGGCATCGAGCTTCTGTTGTTCGATGCGCTTCTGCTGGTCGGCGGCACTGGAGTCCTGCTGCATCTGGCGCAGGGTGATCACGTCCTGAAGGCCGTAGGCCATCCAGGCATCGGCGGGCAGCCCATCGCGTCCGGCGCGGCCGGTCTCCTGGTAGTAGGCTTCGATGCTTTTGGGCAGATTGAGGTGCGCCACGAAGCGCACGTCGGGTTTGTCGATGCCCATGCCGAAGGCAATGGTGGCGACGATCACCACGCCATCTTCGCGCAGAAAACGGGTTTGATGCTGCTGGCGCTGCTCGGCAGGCAGCCCGGCATGGTAGGGCAGTGCGGTGAGTCCCTGGCGGGCCAGCCAGGCGGCGGTCTCCTCTACTTTGCGCCGTGAGAGACAGTAGACGATGCCCGCCTCGCCGTCGTGGTGTTCGCGGATGAAACCCAGCAGCTGCTCCTTGGCATTGCCCTGATTTTCAGCGATATGGTAACGAATGTTGGGGCGGTCGAAGCCGTTGTTGTAAAGCGCGGCTTCCTGAAGCTGCAGATGCTCCATGATGTCGTGCCGGGTAGGCACGTCGGCGGTGGCGGTGAGCGCGATGCGCGGCACGTCAGGAAAGCGCTGATGCAGGTGGGAGAGCTGGCGATACTCGGGGCGGAAATCGTGCCCCCACTGGGAAACGCAGTGGGCCTCGTCGATGGCGAACAGCGCAATGTGGGTCTGCTCCAGCAGCATCTGCATGCGCGCTGTGGCCAGCCGCTCGGGCGCGATGTAGAGCAGGTCCAGCTCGCCTGCACGCAGGCGGTTCTCCACCTCCATCGCCTCATGCATTTCGAGGCTGGAGTTGAGGTAGGCGGCGCGCACCCCGTTCTGGATCAGCGCGGCCACCTGGTCCTGCATCAGCGCGATGAGCGGCGAGACCACGATGGCAGTGCCAGCGCGCAGCAGCGCCGGGATCTGATAGCACAGCGATTTGCCGCCGCCGGTGGGCATCAGCACCAGTGCGTCTCCGCCGCCCGTCACGTGCTCGATGATGGCCTGCTGGGGGCCACGAAAGTGGTCGTAGCCAAAGACCTCCTGCAGTACCTTGAGGGCTGCCGGGTCGCCGTGCATCGCTGCTCTCCTTGTCGTGTGCGTGAAGGAGAATTGTCGCACGAAAACCCGAGTGAGTTGGGCTAGCGAATCCCCGCGCGTAAAAACGACTGCACGAACTGGCGCTGGAACAGCAGAAAAGCCACCAGCAGCGGCGCAATACTCAGCAGCGTGGCAGCGCTGACGGTGGCCCAATTGACGCCGGTTTCTGGCGCGGAGAACACGCCCAATCCTACCGTCAGCGGGCGGCTCTCCACGGAGTTGGTCACCACCAGTGGCCACAGGAAGTTGTTCCAGTGGTGGCTGATCGACACCAGCCCGTAGGCCAGATAGGTGGGCTTGGCCAGCGGCACGTAGACCTTCCACAGGATTTCCAGCCAGCCACAGCCCTCGATCCGGGCGGCGTCTTCCAGCTCTCGGGGGATGGTCTTGAAGGTTTGGCGCAGCAGGAAAATGCCGAAGGCGCTGGCCACGTAGGGCAGGCCAATGCCGGTGATAGTATTGATCAACCCCAAATCGCTGGCGATACGGTAGTTTTCGACGATCAGCACTTCGGGAAACACGAACAGCTGAATCAGTACCAGCATGAACAGCAGGTTCTTGCCGGGGATCGGAAAGCGGGCAAAGGCAAAGGCGGCCAGCGTGCAGACCACGAACTGGGCCAGTACCACGCCGGTCACCAGCGCGAAGGTGTTCAGGTAGTAACGCGCAAAGGGGGCCTGGGCCCAGGCGTTCGTGAAGTTGTCCAGCGTCAAAGGCGCCAGCAGGTCGAAACGTACCATGTAGGCGGGCGGGTGAATCGCGGCCCACACCGCGTAAAGCAGCGGAAAGATCCAGATCACGGCCAGCAGCCAGGCCGCCAGGGTTTCCAGGCGGGGAAGCGCCAGGGTGCGCCGTGGCGACACCGGAAAAGAGGAGGTACTCATTGGTAGTGCGTCCTGCGGTCCAGAATCGTGAACTTCAGCGTGGCCACCACCGCCAACACCAGCAGAATGACCACGGTGATGGTGGCCGCCATGGTGCGGTCGAAGAACGAAAAGGCGTTCTCGTAGACGTAATAAAGCAGCAGGTTGGTGGCGTTATTGGGCCCGCCCTTGGTCAGAATGAACAGGTGGTCGACCACCCGCACCGCATTGATCAGCGCGTTGATCAGCACGAACAGCGTGGTGGGCATCAGCAGGGGAAACGTCACTCGCCAAAAGAAGCTCCAGCGGCTCGTGCCCTCCAGGTCAGCGGCTTCCTTGAGCTCCGGGGGGATGGCCTGTAGCGCGGCCAGGTAGAAGATCATGAAAAAGCCCGCTTCTTTCCACACCGACATGACGATGACCGACCCCAATGCCACGCCGGGGTCGCCCAGCCAGTTCACCCCGGCAAACCCCAGGGCGCCGAGCAGCTTGTTGAATAGCCCTATCTGCGGGGCGTAGAAAAACATCCAGATATTGGCGGCGGCGATCATGGGCAGAATGGTGGGCGTGAAATAGGCCATGCGAACCAGCCCGCGCCCTGGCAGCTTGCCGTTAACAAATAGCGCCATGCCGAGGGCCAGCGCAATGGACGTGGGAATCGTACCCAGTGCGTAAAGCAGGTTGTTGCGGGCTACTTTCCAGAACGTGGGGTCGTCCAGCAGCACGCGATAATTGTCGAGCCCGACAAAGGCGGCGGGTTCGCCGCGAAAGCCGGGCAAAAAAAGACTGTTGATCACGGTGGTGATCGTGGGCAGGTAGGCAAAGGTACTGAGCAGCAGCGCCGCTGGAAGGAGCAGTAGGGCACCGTAAAGCTGCATCGTTCGATGGGCGTTCAGGTTCATAGGGCAGCCGTGATGAGAAAAAGCCGGGGCGAACCCCGGCGAGCATGGAAACGTAACCCTAGTGACACTTACTGTGCATAGCGGCGTAGCGCGGCATCGGCCTCACGCTGGGCCTGGCTCAGCGCTTCGGCAGGGCTCATTTGGCCCGTTAGCGCGGCCTGCACGGCGTTATCTAAGGCACGGCGCACGCGGCCACCCTGGTAGGTAGAGAGCTCAGCCGTGCCATGTTCGAGCTGGTCCCGGGCCACGGCGGCGGGGGCGAACTCTGCCACGTAGCGCTGCAGTGCATCGGTGTCATAGGCGGCGGGGCTGACGCCCATGTAGCCGGTGTCAATCGACCACGCGGCGGCACGCTCGGGAGCGGTCATCCAGCGGATGAAGGTCATCGCTGCGCGCTGCTCCTCTTCACTGGCATCTTCGAAGATGTAGAAGTTGCCGCCACCGGTGGGGCTGCCGCGCTGGGTCTTCATGGGCAGCATGGCGACGCCAAACTCGAAATTGGCCTCGTTGCGTACCGCGGTCAGGTTACCCGTGGTGTGCCACATCATGGCGGTGGACTGCTCGAGGAAGTTCTGGCGCAGGGTACCCCACTCGATGGTGCCACTGGGCATGGCGTCATGCTCGGTGGCCAGCGACACCCAGTATTCGAGGGCTTCGATGGCGGCCGGGTCGTCAAAATAGACCTCGGTGCCATCGTCGTTCATCAGGCGATGGCCGTTCTGGAAGGCAAAGGCCTGGAACATCCAGTAGGGGTAGCCGGTGGACGGCACCATCACGCCCCACTGTTCACCATTCGAGGCTTCGCGCACGGTGGCGGCCATCTCGGCCATCTCTTCCCAGTTTTCCGGCGGCGTTTCCGGGTCCAGGCCAGCGGCTGCAAAGGCGTCCTTGTTCCAGAACAGCACGATGGTGGAGCGCTGGAAGGGAATGCCGTAGGTCTTGCCATCCAACTGACCGTTCTCCATCAGACCGGGGTAGAAGCCATCCAGCCACGCTTGCTCTTCCTCGGTGTCAATGAGGTCATCAAAGGCCACGATGGCGTTCTGCTCGATCAGCTCGTACAGGTCGATGGAGAACAGCACCGAGAGCTGAGGCGCATCCCCTGCTTCCATGGCGGACATGGCGCGCACGCGGGTGTCGTCGTAGTTGCCTGCGTAGATGGCTTCCACATTGATGTCCGGATATTCGCTTTCGAATTCAGCCACCAGGCCATCGATCACGTCGGTCAGTGCGCCCCCCACCGACACCGGGTAGTACATCGTCAAATCGATGGTATCCGCCTGAACCTGAGCGGCGCCCAGTGCGCTGGCAAGCAGGGCGCCGGACATCAAGGGATGAGAAACTCGCATGGCTGACTCCTCAAAGAGTGGGTGATGTCGCAAGGGTTGTGGGGTGGTGAGCAAACTCAGTGCTGAAAAGAGCCCACCGTCGGCGGGCGCGGAATGGTGCGATACGGCGTGAGTTCCAGCGCCGACAGGTCGTCCCGGCGTGCGCCGGAGGGGCCGAACAGGTGGGCCTTGTCTGCCGACCAGAACAGTCGGCAGGGCTGGCCCGTCAGGCTGTGTTTGCCGCCCAGCCGCACACGCAGGGTGTGCTGCCCGACGCTCACATGGGCAATGGTGTCGGCGCCCAGATACTCTTCGCTTTCCACCAGGCCGGGCAGGCCAGCCGCCGAGGCCCCGCGCAGTTCGATATCCTCGGGGCGAATGCCCAACTGGCCGCCTGCCGCGGGCAACGGGGCAACGGGGGTGGTGGGTTCGCCTTCGATCACCGCTCCCTGTGCCCCGGCCACCAGCGGCAGCAGGTTCATGGCCGGGCTGCCGATGAAGCTGGCGGCGAAGGCGCTGGCGGGCTGGTTATAAAGCTCGTCGGGTGTGCCGTCCTGCACGATATGTCCTTGTTGCATCAAGATCACACGGTCTCCCATGCTCATGGCCTCTACCTGGTCGTGAGTGACGTAAACCACCGTCATATCGAGTCGTGATTGCAGGGCTTTGATCTCCCTGCGCATATCGCTGCGCAGCCGCGCATCCAGGTTGGACAGCGGCTCGTCCATCAAACAGATGGGGTGTTCGGAAATGATGGCGCGCGCCAACGCCACCCGCTGGCGCTGGCCGCCGGAAAGCTGTGCCGGTTTGCGGTGTAGGTAATCCGTCAGGTCCACCAGCTCGGCCACCTGGGCCAGGCGCTGCTGACGTTCTGCCTTCGCTACCTTGCGGCTGCGCAGGCCAAAGACGATGTTGTCGGCCACGCTCAAGTGCGGAAATAGCGCATAGGACTGAAACACCATGCTCAGCCCACGGTCGCCGGGCGGCAGGTGGGTCACGTCCCGTTCGCCGATATGGATGCGGCCACTGCTGGCGTCGTCCAGCCCTGCCAGCATGCGCAGGGTGGTGGATTTTCCACAGCCTGACGGCCCCAGCAGAATGACGAACTGCCCGGGCTGAATATCGAAGGAAATGTCGTTGACTGCCGTGGTCGCGCCCCAGTGCTTGGAGACGCCTGCCAGGCGAATGCGCGATTGGTTCATGGCTTGGCGCTCGACGTGAGACTGAAAGTGGCTATAGCCAATCACATTGGGCCAATGATGTTTCCGTTGCGTGACACTTATATGGCGTTTGTTAGTACATGAAACGCCCCGGCGGCCATGGGCGCTAGAGCAGGCCTGCAAAGTGTCCATCAGCCGGGCTGATACTTCTCATTAACGTCGGTCTAGTTTTTCAGCAATCACCTCGGTGCCGAAAGTAACTGTCCTTTGAAAAATCGATGCTACGCGCAGCTCACTACTAGACTATTCTTGCCCTGATGTTGCGCACGGTCTCTGTAGGAGAAAAACTGCATAAAATATGAGTTGCTTGTTTTGGGGTTGGTGATTATATTGCTGTATAGTTGCTACAGAGGTTAATGCATGATGCTCGCTGAGATTTGCAGTATTCATTCAGGATATACAGCGCGCAGCAGTCTCGAACCCGCCGCACATGGAGGGGTTCCAGTGCTTCAGTTGCGCAATATCGCTACGGACGCTATGCCGCCTGGGCCTCGGTTTGAGCGTTACATGCTAGAAGGTCTTGCTGCTCGCTATTTCGTGACCGGCGGTGAGGTCGTGTTTCGCTCTCGGGGAGAGCCGAGCACTGCCGTCGCCATTGACGATGGTCTGACGGAGCCCGTACTGGTCGTCAATCCTCTTTTCATCCTGCGCCCCGATACGAACTACCTGCTGCCGGCCTATCTGGCCTGGGCTATCAATCAACCCGATGCCCAGCGCAGGCTTGGCGCCGAAGCCCAGGGCACGAGCCTGCGAATGATTCCGATGAAAGTGTTGGAACGGCTCGAGATCGCCGTCCCCGACCTCGCCACGCAGCAACGCATCGTCGAACTGAACGCCCTGTCGCGGCAGGAAGTGCATCTGCTGCGGGAACTCGCCACACACCGGGAACGACTATCGAGCCTCATTCTCGGCGAAGCCGCGATGGCCGCTGATCACAAGGAAATGGCCCCATGACCGACCAAATGACGCAACACCAGATCAACCAGACCGCCTGGGCCGCCTGTGACACCTTCCGAGGTGCCGTCGATGCCGGCCAGTACAAGGATTACATCCTGGTGATGCTGTTCCTGAAGTACATCTCGGATCTCTGGAACGATCACCTCAAGACCTACCGCGAGCAGTTCGACGGCGACGAGGCCCGCATTCGCCGCCGCTTGGAGCGCGAACGCTTCGTCCTCCCCGAGGGCGCGAGCTTCTATGACCTGCACGCACAGCGCAACGCGCCCAATATCGGCGAGCTGATCAATATCGCCCTCGAAAAGATCGAAGACGCCAACCGCAGCAAGCTGGAAGGGGTCTTTCGCAATATCGACTTCAACTCGGAAGCCAATCTTGGCCGCCCCAAGGACCGCAACCGCCGGCTCAAGAATCTGCTCGAGGATTTCGCCAAACCCGCACTCGACCTGCGCCCCTCTCGGGTGACCGAGGACATCATCGGCGAGTGCTACATCTATCTCATCTCGCGCTTCGCTTCGGACGCCGGCAAGAAGGCAGGCGAGTTCTACACGCCCACGGCAGTCTCGCGCCTGCTGGCCAAGCTGGCCGCCCCCGAACCGGGTAGCACCATCTGCGATCCCGCCTGCGGCTCTGGCTCGCTGCTGATCCAGGCTTCTCAGGAGGTCGGCTCCGAAAACTTCGCCCTCTACGGCCAGGAGGTCAACGGTGCCACCTGGGCACTGGCACGCATGAACATGTTCCTGCACGCCAAGGATGCCGCGCGCATCGAGTGGTGTGACACCCTCAACAGCCCGGCGCTGGTAGAAAGCGACCATCTCATGCGCTTCGATGTGGTGCTGGCCAACCCGCCGTTCTCGCTGGATAAGTGGGGCGCAGAGAACGCCGGTGCCGATCCGTTCGCGCGCTTCTGGCGCGGTGTGCCGCCCAAATCGAAGGGCGACTACGCCTTCATCACCCACATGATCGAGATCGCCAAGCGCCAATCCGGCCGCGTCGCGGTCATCGTGCCCCACGGGGTCCTGTTCCGCGCCGGTGCCGAGGGTCGCATCCGCCAGCAGTTGATCGAAGAGAATCTGCTCGATACGGTCGTCGGCTTGCCTGCCAACCTGTTCACCACCACGGGGATTCCGGTCGCCATTCTGATCTTCGACCGCTCGCGGGAGGAAGGCGGTGCCAACGAATCACGCCGCGACGTGCTGTTCATCGACGCCAGCAAGGCATTCACGCCGAGCAAGACTCAGAACGTGATGGATGACACCCATATCGGCAAGGTGCTGGAGACCTATCGCACCCGCGCCGAGATCGAGCGCTACTCCCATCGCGCTAGCCCCGAGGAGCTGTTGGAAAACGGCTACAACCTCAACATTCCCCGTTACGTGGATACCTTCGAGCCGGAAGAAGAGATCGACGTGGCCGCCGTACAGCGCGACATCGAACGCATCGAAGGTGAGCTGGCCGAGGTTCGCGCCAAGATGGCCGGCTATTTGAAGGAGCTCGGTGTCGATGTCTGAAGGCGAAATCATCCTCTACACCACCGAGGACGGCCAGGCCGAGATTCAGCTGCGCGCCGTGGAGGGTACCGTGTGGCTGACCCAAGGCCAGATGGCAGAGCTGTTCGCTTCCAGCCCGCAGGCCATCACCCAGCTGGTGCGCGCAATCTACGACGATGAAGAGCTGACCGAGGCGGCAACCTGTAAGGAATTCTTACAAGTTCGCAGCGAGGGCGGGCGCCAGGTGCGCCGATCGCTCAAGCACTACAACCTCGAGCTGATTCTGGCGGTGGGCTACCGCGTGCGCAGCCCCCGCGGTGTGCAGTTCCGCCGCTGGGCCACGGCAGTCTTGAAGGCGTATCTCGTCAAGGGCTTCGTCATGCACGACGAGCGCCTGAAGGACCCCGCCTGGGACTACTTCGACGAGCTGCTCGAGCGCATCCGCGATATCCGCGCCTCGGAAGCGCGCTTCTATCAGAAAGTGCGCGATATCCTGGCGCTCAGCGAGGATTACGACCCCAGCTCGTCGGCCGTGCCCACCTTCTACGCCACGATCCAGAACAAGATGCTCAACGCTGTGACCAGCCATACCGCCGGCGAGCTGATTCGCGCCCGCGCCAACCCCGAGCAGCCCAATATGGGCCTAATGACCTGGAAGAACGCCGACAAGGGGCGCCCCCTGCGAAAGGCCGATGTGGGCACGGCCAAGAACTATCTGGCCGAAGCCGAAATCAAGGAGCTCAACCTGATCGTCGAGACCTTCCTCAACACCGCCGAACTGCGCGCGACGCGACGCCAAACCATGCGGCTGGCGGAGTGGGAGCGCGTGCTCGACACCTTCCTGACCGCCAACGAGCTGCCAAAACTGGAGGGTGCGGGCTCCATCTCGGCGGAAGCCGCCAAGCGTATCGCCCACGAGCGCTACGAAGCGTTCGATGCCAAGCGCAAGGCCGCTCAGCGGCAGGCAGCGGATGAGGCGGGCGATCTCGAGGAGCTGAAGCGCATTGCCGATGTGGCGAAGTCGGGGAAGAGGGGGCGTGGAGATGAGTGAGATAAACCAATGGGATTGGTTGCCGCTAGGCAAAGTGGCAACGCTTCAGCGTGGTTACGACCTGCCATCCAATCGCCGCAAAGACGGCGAATTTCCTATCATTTCATCTGGTGGCGTTACCGGCTGGCATTCGGATAAGAAACAAGACGGACCAGGCGTAGTAACTGGAAGGTATGGCTCTATCGGTGAGGTATATTGGGTCGACAGACCTTACTGGCCTTTAAACACAACTCTTTTTGTCTCTGATTTTCATTCTAACCATCCACCATTTATTTATCAGTTACTCAAATCTCTGAATTTTTCCAAGCTAAGTGGAAAGACAGGAGTGCCGGGCGTTAACCGCAATGACTTACATACTATAAAAGTCCTACGCCCTCCTCGTCCAGAACAACTCAAGATCGCCAAGATTCTGCGAACTTGGGATGAGGCCATCGAGAAGCTCAATGGACTGCGCATCGCTTACGAGAGTCGCCTTCTTGGACTCCGAGACTCTCTAATGGCACGCGCCAGCCGACAAGGTCGGCCAGCTTGTTTCGGTGACTTTCTCACGGAAAGCCGTATCCCCGGCAGCAACGGCGCAACAGCACGGAAAATCTCGGTCCGTCTGTATGGAAAAGGCACGCTGGAGAAAAATGGCTCCCGTAGCGGTAGCGCAAACACGCGTTACTATCGCCGCAAGACAGGCCAGATTATCTGGAGCAAACTGGACTTCTTGAACGGCGCTTTTGCCCTTATCGGCCCTGAACTCGACGGCTGTGAATCCACGTTAGATCTCCCCGCCTTCGATTGCGACCCCAGCGTCAACCCGGCATGGCTGATCGAATATCTTACCCGTCCCGCTTATTACACGCGGCAAATTCACTTGGCACGCGGCCAGCGCAAGGCTCGTCGTGTCGCTCCCGATGATTGGTTGGCCTCACCGCTGCGCCTGCCAGACCGCGCCACCCAGGACCACATCGCCGATATCCTGTCCTGCGCACGGAAAGAGCTGTCAATTCTCGATGCAGAAATCGACGCAGTGACTCGACAGAAGCGCGGACTTATGCAGAAGCTGCTGACGGGAGAGTGGAGGGTCGCGGCATGAGGTTCGAAGTCTACTGTGACGAAACACGGCCGGAGCTATTCACCTCGGTCCATCCACAAGCTCGATACCTGATGATTGGTAGCCTATGGCTTCCAGGCGAGTTGCGCGAAGAGGTCAAGGCGCGAACTTCGGAACTGCGTCAGCATCACCAGGTTCATGGAGAGCTGAAGTGGCGGAAAGTCTCGCCATCGAAGGTCGCTTTTTATACCGATCTCATGGATCTGTTCATGGGGTTTGGTCTGGACCTCCGGTTTCGTTGCATCGCGGTAGACCGCCAGGCGATGAATCTAGAACTTCACAATGGCGACGCCGAGCTCGGATTCTACAAGTTCTACTACCAGGTCCTGCACCACTGGATTCTGGATCGGAACGAATACACCGTTTTCTGCGATCTCAAACGCAATCGTGACCGTACACGCCTGCACACGCTACAGCGCGTTCTGAGTAACGCCAACCGCACCTCGATTGTCCGAGACGTACAATCGCTTCCCTCTGCTGAAGTCGTGCCGCTGCAACTATGCGATATCCTGCTCGGGGCGGCTTCCGCACGAATCAATGGGCGAACTGATCTTGGTACGGCGAAGGAGGGTGTGATTTCCCACCTGGAGCGGCGTCTGAACCGTCACCAGCTCGTTCCCACCCCAAAGTCGGAGGAGAAATTCAATATCTTCAAGATTCGACTAGGGGGTGGCTGGTGACGCCTCCATTCCTGCAACTCGCCGATCAGGCTGCCTACCGTCGGCATTATGAGCGCACGCTCTGCCGCGGGGGTATCTTTACCCACGATGGTATCCAAGTCTTTTTCCGTAAACAGGAGTTCGACCACGCCTTTTTCGAAAGCTCAGGACGGCGCGGGGGAGAACGATGTGTTTTCCATCGAGCGCGCGAGACGCATGGACTGGATCGCCCCTGCTCTGGCAAATCCCGATGCAAAATGCCTACAAGGCTGGTTGAAGAAAGAACAGCGTCACGATCCGAGGCGGCGTGTGACCGTATTCATCGATGGCTTTCTCGTGGTGATTGCCTTGCGCTTAGGAGGCCAGGGCCAGCTTCGAGCCCAGTTCGTGACTTGCTACCCCGCCGACGTCAAGACACAAGCCAAATTGGCCCAAGCCCCGCTATGGACGCTGGAGGATTGTCTGAATGAGCTGCAATAAAGTGAGACAAGAGGGGGCAAAAAAAGAAACGCTGATTCGCTATGCTGGCTCAGCGTCCGAAGCCTCGACAGATTCACGGCCGCTGGGCAGTGAACTCAGGCGAACTATGCATATCTCGCGCGAGCATGTCAAGAATTTTTTAGATGCCCGGCCTGACATCACGGAGTACGGAGATATTGCGAGGATAAAGCGTGGTTTTTGACGCCGCCGAAAAACACCAGTCCCAGATTCCCGCGCTACAGCTGCTGGTGGCGCTGGGCTTCACCCCGCTGTCGCAGGCGGAGGTGCTGCGCCTGCGCGGTGGGCGGCTCAAGAACGTGGTGCTGGACGACATCCTGATCGAGCAGTCGATGCGCCTCAACCGCTTCACCCATCGCGGGCGAGAGTACCCCTTCGACCTGCAGGATGCCCATGAGGCGCTGCGCAGGCTCAAGCCCACGCCGGACCGGCTGAAAGGGCTGCGCGTTACCAATCAGGAGATCTACGACACCCTGGTGCTCGGCACCACGATCACCAAATCCATCGACGGCGACTCCAAGAGCCACTCGTTTCGCTATATCGACTGGGAGACGCCCGAAAACAACGTTTTCCACGTCACCGCCGAATTCGCGGTCGAGCGGACAGCGTCTCGCCAGACTCGGCGCTGCGATATCGTCGCGTTCGTCAACGGCATCCCGTTCGTGGTGATCGAGAACAAGCGGCCCACCGAAGACCTGAAGAAGGCCGATAGCCAGCTGATCGGTTACCAGCGCGAAGATGGCATTCCTCAGCTCTTCCACTTTGCGCAGCTGCTGATGACCATGAATCGAGTGGATGCGCGTTATGCCACCGTCGGTGCCAAGGCGAAGTTCTGGCACGGTTGGCGGGAGGAGGACGACGCGGAGGATGCCCTCTCCGTCATGGCGCGCGCGCTCCCCGCCACGGCAGCACCGGCCCCGGAGCAGATGGCCGAGCTCGCCAGCGAGGACGAAGCCGAGCGACTGCTGGCGGCGGCCAACCAGCCGCTGAGCATCGCGGAAGCGCAGGCAATTTATGCCAGTCGCCTGGCGGATGCCCGCGACCATTTCCTGGCGCTGCGGGAGGAAGGCGAGCGCGCCGTGACCGAGCAGGATCGAACGCTCTACGCGCTGTGCCGACCGGCGCGGCTGCTCGATCTGGTCCGTCGCTTCACCGTGTTCGATGGCGGTGTGCGCAAGATCGCACGTCATCAGCAGTTCTTCGGCATCCGGCGGGCGATCGAGACCATCAGCCAGCACGATACCCGCGGCGCGCGCAAGGGCGGTGTGATCTGGCACACCCAGGGCTCGGGCAAGTCGCTGACCATGGTGATGCTGGGGCGTGCCCTGGCGCTGGAAAGCGGCATCGAGAACCCGCGCATCATCATCGTCACCGACCGTGACGATCTCGACCGGCAGATCAAGGGGACGTTCAAGTCCTGCGATCTGGAGCCGGTACGGGCGACGACCGGCGCGCATCTGCTCGAACTCGTGCGCGACAAGACGCCACTGATCACCACGATCATCAACAAGTTCGATACCGCGCTGAAGCACAACCAGCCGCCGGATGACGATCCCAACGTCTTCGTGCTGGTCGACGAAAGCCACCGCACACAGACCGGCCGCTACGGCGGGCATAGCCAGTTTGCCGCCAAGATGCGCCGGCTGCTGCCCCGCGCCTGCTATCTCGGCTTCACCGGTACGCCGCTGCTGAAGAAAGAGAAAAACACGCTACAGACCTTCGGCCGGTTGATCCACCGCTATGGCATCGACGAAGCGGTGGCCGACGAATCCGTGGTGCCGCTGCTCTACGAGGGCAGGCTGGTCGAGCAGCAGGTCTCGGGGCAGGTGATCGACCGTTGGTTCGACAAGATCAGCGTTGGTTTGAGCGAGGATCAGCGCCGCGATCTGAAGCGCAAGTTCTCGCGCATGGATGCACTGGCCAAGACCGAGCAAGCAATCCGCGCCAAGGCGTTCGACATCTCCGAACACTATCGCCAGCACTGGCAGGGGACCGGCTTCAAAGCGCAGCTCGTTGCGCCCTCCAAGGCCGCCGCCGTGCGCTTCAAGGCGGTGCTCGACGAGATCGGCCATGTCTCGAGCGCCATCGTCATCTCGCCCCCGGACGACAACGAGGGCCACGAAGAAGTCGACCAGGACGCCCGAGATCTCGTGCGCGACTTCTGGGCGAAGATGATGGCGCAGTACAAAACCGAGGAGGCCTACAATCGCGAGATCGTCGAGGCGTTCAAAGGCTCGGGCGATCCGGAAATCCTGATCGTGGTCTCCAAGCTGCTCACCGGCTTCGATGCACCGCGCAATACCGTGCTCTATGTCTGCAAGTCGCTCAAGGAGCACAATCTTTTGCAAGCCATCGCGCGCGTGAACCGACTCTTCGAGGAGGGGAATACGGAGAAGCGGTTCGGCTTCGTCATCGACTACGAAGGCCTGCTCGGCGAGCTCGACAGCGCGCTGACCACCTACAACGCCTTCGAGGGCTATGAAGCGGCCGATCTCGCCGGGACGGTGCACGATGTTCGCGAGGAGATCCGCAAGCTGCCTCAGCGTCACGATCAGCTGTGGGATCTGTTCAAGCCGGTGCGCAACAAGCGCGACATGGAGCAGTTCGAGCGCCATCTCGCCGACGAAGCGCGCCGCCAGGACTTCTATGCGCGCCTGAGCGCCTTCAGCCGTTGCCTGCACATCGCGATGTCGTCGGATAAGCTGCTTGACGTCTTCGACCAGAATAAAGTGGACGCCCTAAAGCGCGACTGGCAGCAGTTCTCGGAACTCAAGCGCTCGGTCCAGATCCGCTATCAGGAAACGGTCGATATCCGCGAGTTCGAGCCCAAGATCCAGAAGCTGCTCGACGACCATGTCGTGGCGATGCCCGCCGAGACGATCATCGATGTGGTCAACATCAACGACCCCGATGCGCTGAAAGCGGTGGTCGAGGAAACCGGCGTCTCGGAAGCCTCGAAGGCCGACCGCATCTCCAGTGCCACGCGGCGGGCGATCACCGAGAACATGGATGAGGACCCCACCTTTTATAAACGTTTCTCGGAGCTGCTCGAAGAGACGATTCGCGCCTATCGCGAGCAGCGCCTCTCCGAGCGTGAGTACCTGCAGAGCGTGGTCAAGCTGGCGAGCCAGATAGCGCGCAAGGAGCGCGGCCATCACGTGCCGGAGCGCCTTCGTGGCGATGAGGATGGGCAGGCGCTCTTCGGTATCCTCGACGGCCAACTCCAGACCCGGGACGAGGCGGCGGTGGCGGGCGACGAAGCGGCCGTCATCTCTTTGGACATCATCGAGATCATCAGGTCACATCTGATCGTCGACCTGTGGTCGAACGAAGTGGCACAGAACGATCTACGCAACGCCATCGACGATTACTTCTTCGATGTCATCCGCGACCAGAAGGGCGTCGATCTGCCGGTCGAGGTGCTGGACGAACTGGAGCAGAAGATCATGAACCTCGCTCGCGCCAGGTTCAACGCATGACTCGGGAACGGCACTGCCTGCGCTATGGGGTCCAGGAGATTCATTACGAGGTCAAACGCCGCCCCAGAAAGACGCTCGAAATCGCCGTCGAGCCGGACGCCTCGGTGATGATCGCAGCCCCCATGGAAACCCCGTTGGCGGCTATCGAGGCCAAGCTGCGCAAGCGCGCCGCCTGGGTGGTGCGGCAGCAGCGCTATTTCTCACAGTTCCTGCCGCGGACACCCGAGCGGCAGTATCTCGCCGGTGAGACGCACCTCTACCTCGGACGGCAGTATCGCCTGAAAGTGATCCCGCATACGCACAAGCGTGTGACGCTGATCCGGGGCTTCATCGTCGTGCAGACCCCTCGCCCCCAAAGCCCCGAGACGACGCGTGAGCTGCTTGAGGCCTGGTATCGTGAACGGGCGCACCTCAAGTTCCCAGAGCGGCTGGAGCACTGCCTGGATCGCTTCGCGGTGCCACAGTCATTTCGCCCGATCGGGATCATCGTGCGTCGGATTCAGCAGCGTTGGGGATCCATGTCTCCCGCAGGCCGTCTGCTGCTCAATCGCCGCCTGGTTCAGGCACCGGTGGACGCCATCGACTATGTGATCACCCATGAGCTCTGCCACCGCGCCGAACCCCACCACGGCCCGGCATTTTTCGAGCTGCTAGAGCAGGTGATGCCGGACTGGGAACGGCGCAAGCAGCGGCTGGAACGGGCCATGGCTTGAGGATGATTAACTGATTCTGGGAAGCTTTCAGAGCTCCTGCCTTCTCGGTCAGGCTTGGGCGAGTCGATGGCCTGACAGTCTTTGCGTGTCATTATGCCTACCGCGTGTGTTATCTGGGCTGGCGCTGGGGAGCGTTAAGACTGTACTGCTGCAGCCTGCGCACCACACTGGATTGGCTGATGCCCAGCCGTTCAGCGATGGCGTAAGTGCTGGGTAGCGTATGGCATAACTCTTCAAGCGTTTCACGCTCCAGCCGCGCTAGGTACTGCTTGAGGGTTTCCTGGGGGGCGAGTGCTACTGCCGACGTTGCTGGCGAGGCGCTCTGCAAGTTAGCCGGGAGCTGTTCGGCGTGAGGGGGTGCCGCGGGCGCTTCGATCTGGTCGCCGGGGCTTGAGAGCCAGGCTCTTTCCAGCCAGTTTTCCAGCTCCCGCACGTTGCCGGGCCAGTCGCTGCCCATCAGCGTCGACCAGGCCGGGTTACTGATGATTTTTTGGCGGCCATAGCGGTGGTTCAGCCGGGTCAGGCAGGCTTCCACCAGCACGGGAATGTCTTCGCGGCGCTCGCGTAGCGGGGGCAGCGTGATGGGGATGACGTTCAGACGATAGTAGAGGTCCAGCCTGAACAGGCCAGTTTCGACCCGTTTGGCCAAGTCCTGATTGGTCGCCACGACCAGCCGGAAGTTGACGCGACGAGCCCGCGTGTCGCCCAACCGGGTCAGGCTGCCATCCTGAATCACTTTCAGCAGTTTGGTCTGCATCAGCAGCGGCAGCTCGCCAATTTCATCCAGAAAGAGCGTGCCCCCTTCGGCCTGCTCCAGCAGTCCGGCCTTGCCTTGCCGCGCGGCACCGCTGAAGGCGCCGGGCTGGTAGCCGAACATCTCCGACTCGAACAGGTTTTCCGGGATCGCTGCGCAGTTGACCTCGATGAACGGGCCATGATGGCGCTCGCTCCAGCGGTGGAGCTGCTTGGCAAAGGCCGTCTTGCCCACGCCAGACTCCCCCAGCATCAGCACGTTGGCATCCGATGGTGCCACGCGCTTGAGCAACAGGGCGATTTCCCGCATCACATGGCTTCTGACCTGAAGATGGTCCAGCGCAGCATCCAGCGCTTGCTCTTCGGCATCGGGGGCGGCCTGGCTGCGCTTCAAGTGTTCACTAAAACGTTTTTGCAGCAGAGCGTATTCGTCCTGCAGCAGCTGAAGGTCGGTCAAATCCCGTGAGCGGCTGACAATGCGCTCCAGCTTGCCGTTGACGAACACGGGGTAGGCTTCGGCAATGACGCGGCGGCCCGTGCCGGTGATTTGCATTAGCTGAGCGGGCTGGCGAGTGCGGATGACTTCCATGGTGATGGACGGTTTCAGAACACCGGCGGCCTGGAGCTGTTGAACGCTGCTGGAAAGCAGCTCCTCCCGTGATACGCCGTATACCGCCTCGGCGCCGGGGCTGATATCCATAATCTGACCGTCGCCGCTGACGATAAAGAAGTGGTCATTGGCGGTTTCCACGATGGTTTGCAGTACGCGCCTGTCGATTTCACTCATGCGTCCCTCCTTATCTACCGCAGCCGCTTTTGTATCGTTGGATGAACAGGGCGATGCAAATATGATTCATTGATTCATTTTTGCATCGATGGGGCGGTAAACCTCCCTATTTATCAGCGCAGGTGACTTGGCATGGTCTGTGCAGTGGTCTGTGTATTGATCTGTGCATCAACGATGCATGAGCGGTATGAGCTGGATAAATCGCTGAAGCGCTTGGCCCGTCAGGCTGGCCACAATAAATCCAAGGAGAGAACGATGTCGGAATTCAATCAGCCGCTGGGCGGCAACACCATGCCACGCTTTGCAGGCCCCGCCACCATGATGCGCTTGCCCACGCAACAGAGCGCAGCAGGGTTGGACGCGGCGTTCATCGGCATTCCCATGGATATCGGCACCTCCAATCGCCCGGGTACCCGCCTGGGGCCACGCCAGATTCGCGATGAGTCGCGCATGTTGCGCCCCTACAACATGGCCACGGGGGCGGCTCCCTTCGAGCGGCTTCAGGTCGCCGATATCGGTGACGTACCCATCAACACCTTTCACCTGCCGAAAAGCGTCGACATCATCACCGCCTTCTACGACGACGTGCTGAAGCACGACTGCATTCCTCTCACGCTGGGGGGCGAGCACACGCTGACGCTGCCGATTCTACGCGCCATGGCCAAAAAGCACGGCCCGGTGGGCTTGATTCATATCGATGCCCATGCGGATGTGAACGAACACATGTTCGGAGAGCCCATTGCCCATGGCACGCCGTTCCGCCGTGCCCAGGAGGAAGGGCTGCTGGCCCGTGACAAGGTCGTGCAAATCGGCCTGCGTGGAACCGGCTATGCCCCGGAAGATTTCGACTGGTGCCGCAAGCAGGGTTTCCGCGTAGTGCCCGCCGAAGAGTGCTGGTACCGCTCGCTGGCGCCACTGATGGCCGAAGTGCGTGAGCAAATGGGCGATACCCCGGTGTACATCAGTTTCGACATCGATGGTCTGGACCCTTCGGTCGCCCCCGGTACCGGCACGGTGGAAATGGGAGGGCTGACCTCTGCTCAAGGGCTGGAAATCGTGCGCGGTGCCGCTGGCTTGAACATCGTGGGCGGGGACCTGGTCGAGGTGTCGCCGCCGTACGACCCCAGCGGCAACACGGCGCTGATGGGCGCCACGCTGCTGTATGAAATGCTCTGCGTACTGCCCGCAGCGCAACGCCGCTCGTAAGCGCTGCCTGCAAAAGTGCCCTGCACCAAGCGCCGACCTGACAAGGCGCGGATGACAATACACAGGAAGGGGAGCGGTGCTCCCTTTCAGGACGCCGCCAGCCCACCTCCAATAATCACATCCAATAGGTGAACCGTATGTCACACTCTAAAGCGACGCCGGATGCATCCGCTTCGTCCACGTCGATACCCCGCGCGCATCTGCTGAAGTTTCTGATTCCTTCGCTGATCGGCGTGCTGCTGTTTCTGATCCCTTTTCAGTTTGGTGAGACCGTCAATATCGGCATGGGGCTGATGGCCGATGGCCTGCAGACCCTGCTGGGTGGGGCGCTGCCTGCCATTGCGCTAGGCGTGCTGTGCGTTTCCGTGATGGTGACGCTGTACGTCAAGCTGGCAAAGCCCGCCTGGGCACGGCAAGGCCACTTCAAGGAGATGTTCGATGTGGGCCCCGTATGGATTGCCATGCGCGTTCTGGGGGCCGTCTTCGTCATCATGACCTTTTTTCAGGTCGGCCCTGAGTTCGTGACGGCGTCCTTTACCGGCGGCGTGATGCTGAACGACCTGGCACCGGTGCTGCTGACGTTCTTCTTTTTCGCTGCGTTGCTGCTGCCGTTTCTGGTCGAGTTTGGTTTCATGGAGTTCATTGGCACCATGGTGCGCAAGCCGTTTCGCGTCATCTTCAACTTGCCGGGTCGCAGTGCCATCGATGCTACCGCTTCCTGGATGGGTTCGGGCACGGTGGGCGTGCTGATCACCTCGCAGCAGTACGAACAGGGCTTTTACAACGGCCGTGAAGCCTCGGTCATTGCCACCAACTTTTCGGTAGCGTCGATTGCATTCAGTCTGCTGGTGGTCAATTTCGTCAATCTCAATCACCTGTTCATACCGTTCTACTTTACCGTCGTCGTATCCGGGTTGATCGCGGCGGTGATCGTGTCGCGTATCCCACCGCTGTCGCGTAAACCCGATGACTACCACGAGCCGGTGGGCTGCCAGCTGAGCGAAGAGCGCACTGACAACGTGGGGTTGCTGCGTTACAGCCTGCTGCAGGCCACCCGCCGTGCGGCGGGCGCACCCGGGCCAAAAGCGCTGGCCCGACTGGCGCTGCTCAACGTCATCGACATCTTCCTGACGCTGCTGCCGCTGGTATTCGCGATTGGCACCGTGGCGCTGATTCTGGCCGAGTTCACGCCGCTGTTTACCTGGCTCTCGTACCCCATGGTGCCGGTGCTGGAGCTGCTGCGCATTCCTGAAGCCCAGGCGGCTGCACCTGCCACGCTGGTAGGCTTCGTGGACATGTTCCTGCCTGCGGTGCTGGCTACCAACATCGAAAGCGAGCTGACCCGCTTCGTGATTGCCTGCCTTTCCATGACCCAGTTGGTCTATATGTCCGAGATCGGTGCGCTGCTGCTCAAGTCGAAGATTCCCATCAAGTTCTGGGAACTGGCCGTGGTGTTCCTGCTGCGTACGGCCATTACGCTGCCGATCATTGCCTTCATGGCCCACACGTTTTTCTTCTAAGGGGCGATGCATGAACGAGTCGAAGACGATGTCCTGCGCCGACCTGTTGATCCACCTGCTGCGCGATACCTACGGCGTGCGGGCGCTGTTTGGCATTCCCGGCGTGCATACCGTGGAGCTGTACCGTGGCCTGGAGGGCAGTGAGGTGGCGCACATCACCCCGCGCCATGAGCAGGGGGCGGGGTTCATGGCCGATGGTTATGCCCGCGCCAGTGGCCAGCCCGGCGTTTGCCTGATCATCACCGGGCCGGGGATGACCAATATGGCCACCGCCATGGGCCAAGCCCTGGCGGACTCCATCCCCATGCTGGTGATCTCCAGCGTCAATCGTCGCGATACGCTGGGCCTGGGCCAAGGGAGGCTGCACGAACTGCCCAGCCAACAGCAGATGATCAGCGGCGTGGCGCGGTTCAGCCACACCCTGCTGGATGCCAGCACGCTGCCGGAGGTACTTGCCCGCGCCTTTGCTGTGTTCAACGGTGCTCGCCCAGGCCCGGTGCATATCGAAATCCCCATCGATCTATTCAATGCACCCGTACCCGTGCCGACCAGTTGGCAAGCGCCAACGCTATACCGAGCGGCCCCCGACCCGGAAGGCGTGGCCGAAGCGGCTCGCTTGCTCCAGGCGGCGAAGCAGCCCCTGGTGCTGCTGGGGGGTGGCTGTGTGTCAGCGCCAGCAGCCGCGCGAGCGCTGGTTGGGCAGCTGGATGCGCCCACGGTGACGACCATCAACGCCAAGGGGCTGCTGGGGCGTGATCACCCGCTGGACCTGGGAGCCAATGCCGCGCTGCCTGCCGTCAGGGAGCTGGCTGCCAGTGCCGATGTGATTCTGGCCATAGGCACCGAGCTGGGTGAAACCGACTATGACGTCGTTTTCGACGACGGTTTTCACCTCAACGGCACGCTGATTCGCATTGATCTTGACCCCGAGCAATTGGTGCGCAATCAGCGCACCACGCTGGGTTTGGTGGGTGATGCCGGGCGCAGTTTAGAGCTTCTGCTTGAGCATTTTTCTGAGCCGCTGAAACGTCAGGGCGCCGAGCGAACGGCCGCTGCGCTAAACGCATTGGATTTGGTCAATGATCCTGCGTTTCGCGATTTCGTACCGCTTTATGCCGCGTTGGCTGACCACCTGCCTGAGGCCATCCTGGTCGGTGATTCCACCGCGCCGGTGTATGCCGGTAACCATCTGGTCAGCCAGCCTGCGCCCAGGCGCTACTTCAACGCCTCTACCGGCTACGGCACCCTGGGCTATGGGCTGCCTGCGGCACTGGGAGCACAGCTAGCCCGGCCTGATCTCCCCGTCGTCGCGCTGGTGGGAGACGGCGGGGTGATGTTTACGCTCTCGGAGCTTGCCACTGCGGTGGAAGCCCGCCTGCCAGTGGTCATCGTGCTATGGCACAACGCCGGTTATGAAGAGATCCGCCGCTACATGGATGCCAACGGCGTGGCCCGCCTGGGGGTCGATATTCAAGCGCCCAATTTTCTCACCCTGGCCGAAGGCTTCGGCTGCCCCGGCATGCTGGTAGAGAGCCCCAACGAGCTTTCCAAAGCGCTTGCTCAGCGCGTGCCCAGCGGCCCGCTACTGATCGAAATCGACGCCGCTGCCTGGCAGCGGGCGTGCTCACTTCCCGACTAGGACGTTCCCATGCAGACTCTCGACCAGCAGTTCATCAATAATCAATGGGTCGCCTCGGCGGGCACTCGCCTGCTCGATGTGATGAACCCTTACCGCGAAGAGCGGATTGCGCTAGTGACCGGTGGCGATGCGGCAGACGTCGATGCGGCGGTGGCCGCTGCCCGGCAGGCACAGCCCGAGTGGCAGGCGTTGGGCGGGGCGGCACGGGCCGAGTATCTGACCAGGTTGGCCGAGGCGCTACAGGCACGGCGTGAGGCCTTGATGCAGCTGTCGGCGACCAACAACGGCAAACCGCTGGCCGAGGCAGGGATCGATCTGGACGATGCGATTGCCTGTTACCGCTATTACGCCGCCCAGGCCAAAGCGCTGGATGCGCGCCAAGGAGAGCGCGTCAGTCTCGAAATGGAAGGCGTAGAAGCCCGCACCTATCACGACCCTGTCGGCGTCGTGGGGCTGATTGCGCCCTGGAACTTCCCGCTGGTGACCAGCGCCTGGAAGCTGGCGCCCGCGCTGGCCGCAGGCTGTACGGTGGTGTTCAAACCCTCGGAAGTCACTCCGCTGCCCGAGCGGGTGCTGGCGGAGATCGCGCTGGACATTGGCCTGCCCGCAGGCGTACTGAATCTCCTCAATGGTGACGGTGAAGGCATTGGCGCGCCGCTCACTCACCATGCAGGTGTGGATAAAATCTCCTTTACCGGCAGTAACCGCGTGGGCGAGGCCGTCATGCAGGCCGCCAGCGCGCGCACTGCGAGCGTATCGCTGGAGCTGGGCGGCAAATCCCCCATCCTGGTGATGGACGATGCCGACCCCGCCCAAGCCGCTGACTGGGTGATGGCGGGTATCTACTTCAACGCCGGGCAGATTTGCTCTGCCACCTCGCGACTGCTGGTGCACGAAGACGTTGCCGAGGCGCTCTACGCGGCGCTTGCCGAGCGTATGGACGCGCTGACGCTGGGAGACCCGCTCGCTGAAGGCACCGACCTGGGGCCGTTGACCAGCGCCAGGCAGCGCGATGCCGTACAGCGCTATCTCGATATTGCCGAGCAGGAAGGGCTGACGGTAGTGCGCGATGGGCGGCATCGCACGCTACCCACCCAAGGCTATTTTCTGGCACCCACGCTTTACCGCGATGTGCCGTTAGAGAGCCGACTGTGGAAAGAAGAGATCTTCGGCCCCGTGCTTTGCGGCCGCAGCGTGGCAAGTGAGGCCGAAGCCATTCGGCTTGCCAATGACAGTGACTTTGGCCTCGCCGCCACGGTGATCAGCGGCGATCCAGAACGCGCCAAGCGGATTGGCCGCCAGCTGAAAGCGGGCAGTATCTGGTACAACAGCGAGCAGCTCGTGCTGCCCGAAACCGCCTGGGGTGGCTTCAAGCGCAGCGGTATTGGTCGCGAGCTGGGCCCTTGGGGGTTGAGCGCCTACCTGGAGGTGAAGCATGTGGTTGGCCCGGCGTAAGTCGCCGGGCCAACGCTTACGTCTGGTGGCGCAAAATGGTAGGCGCTGACCACTGCTGACACACGGG
Source organism: Halomonas sp. KM007 (assembly GCF_050709225.1). Lineage (NCBI taxonomy): Bacteria > Pseudomonadati > Pseudomonadota > Gammaproteobacteria > Oceanospirillales > Halomonadaceae > Halomonas > Halomonas sp. KM007. Next base: position 2,387,107 of record NZ_CP136131.1, read on the forward strand.
CATGACTTCCAGGCGGGTGATATTGACGTGGGCAGGCAGGGAGGCCACATGCAGCGCCTGCGCGGCCACGTCTTCTGGCTGGAGCGGCTGGGCGCCTTCGTAGTAGCGGTCTGCGACGCTCTGGTCGCCCTTCATGCGCACCAGGGTGAACTCGCTGGCCGTCATGCCGGGGGCCAGGTCCGTGACGCGAATGCCCAGCGGGCTCACGTCACAGCGCAGATTATAGCTGAACTGCTCCACGAAGGCCTTGGTGGCGCCGTAAACATGGCCACCCGGGTAGGGCGTATTGGCGGCAATGGAGCCCAGGTTGATGATCGTGGCCCTTGGGGTGGAAGCGCTCAGCAGCGGCAGCAGGTGCTTGGTGACGTTGACCAGCCCCTTGATATTGGTGTCGATCATGCGATGCCAGTCTTCCAGCGATGCTTGCGGCGCCGGGTCCTTGCCCAGCGCCAGCCCGGCATTGTTGATCAGCGTGTGCACGCGCTGAAAACGCTCGGGCAAGGCCGCCACGACTTCGGCCACCGCCTCGGCGTCGCTGACGTCCAAAGCCGCCGTATGGGTAGGCACGCGCTGTTCGAAGGTGGCCTGCAGCTGCGCCAGGCGGTCCTGACGCCGCCCGGTCAATACCAGTGCCCAGCCCGCATCGGCAAAAAGATGCGCGCATGCCAGCCCAATGCCGGACGTCGCACCGGTGATGAACACGACCTGCTCGGTTTCGTGCATGGAGAATACTCCCACATTGAATTGTCATGGAACCTCTCGGGGTAGCGCCATTGGGTAACGAACCCGAGCCCTTGAGTATCCATCTTTAGTCGCAGCCTTTCGCAGCGCCCTGGAAAAAGTGCCGCTATGAGGGACATTGCAGCCATCGTCATTGACGAAGCCTGCCTTCTCGAACGCCGATTTGAGCCGTTTGACGGCTTGTTTCAAGATCGAATCAGTACCACACCCAATAACGACAACCGTAGAGAGCCTTCCCATGCGGAAACAACTGCTTGCCACGCTGGCGACCCTGGGCATGCTGACGACAGCACCGTTCGTTCTGGCTAACCCGATCGAAATCCAAGTCAACAACACCATGAGCGAAGGCGGTTCCGAAAGCGCCGCCGTGGAGCGCTTTGCGGAGTACCTGGAAGAGCAGGCGCCAGGCCGCTTCAACGTTCGCCCTTTCCTGGCGGGCTCGCTGGGAGGCGAGGATGCCATTCTGGAATTGCTCAACCTGGGGCAGACCCAGCTTTCCATTACCGGCGGGAACTGGCGCCAGCAGTATGCGCCTGAGTACGACGCCATTACCGTGCCATTCGTGTTTGCCACTTGGGAAGAGGTGGATGCGTACATGGAGAGCCCCTCTGGGCAGGCGTTGATCGCGCAGGCCGAAAGCCAGGGCGGGCTCAAGTACTTCGGCACCCAGCATCGTGGGCCGCGCCACATGACGGCCAATAAGGCCATCGAAACCCCTGAAGACCTGCGCGGTTTCCGCATGCGCCTACCTTCGTTGCCGGTGTGGCTGGCGGTATGGGAAGAGATCGGTGCCCAGGTGGTCAACGTGCCTGCTCCGGAGATCTACCTGGCCATGCAGACGCGCCAGGTAGACGGCCATGAAAACTCGCTCTCTTCGCCATATACCCGGCGCTTATGGGAAGTGCAGGATCACATCATTCTGACCAGCCACGTGCAGTTCCCGTGGAACTGGGTGGCCAGTTCGCGGTGGTGGAACGGCCTGGAAGAAGACGATCAAGCGCTGATCGAAGAGGCCATACACGTGGCGCGAGCCCATGGCTCCGAGCGTGAGCGCGAGCTGGACGAGTACTACCTCGGCGCGCTGGAAGAGCAGGGCATGACCATCATCGAACCGGATATCGAAGCGTTCAGAACCGCTGCGTTGCCTGCCATCGAGCGGGTCATGGCCGATATGGCCGATGGTGTGAGCGAGGACGCCCTCGGGCATCAGGGCGAATGACGCGCTAGCGCCAACGCGTTGGGTGCAGCCACGGGGGTGCCCGACACCCCCGTGGCCGTGGATTGCGAGATCACCTCAGGAAATTATCGATGAATGCTCCCTCGGAAGAGAAAGCGGCACCCGTGCAGGGGCTGGATAGAGCCGCCCAAAGTGTGCTGCGTGTCATTACGAGCCTGTGCGATGTGGTGGGCGTGACCTTGATGGTGGCCATTCTGGTGCTGCTGGTGGCCGCCGTGGTGGCTCGTGACCTGCTGGGGCTGGGAATGCCCTGGACAGAAGAAGTCGCGTCGCTGCTGGCCATTTATGCGATTGGTTTTGGCTCCATTTCGGCGTGGGTGCGTAGTGAGCATCTGGTCGTGGACCTGTTTAGTCACCGGCTCTCCAACGTGGGCAGGCATCTTCAGTATCGCTTGACGGCCATGATCTCCTGCGGATTTTTCGTGCTGGCGGCCTGGGGCGCCTGGATCATGTCCGACATGAGTGCCAACAACAAGACCGTATCGCTGAGTATCAGCTTCAGTTTTCTCTATTACGGCGTATTGCTCAGTTTCTCGGGCATGGCGCTGATCGCCGCGTGGCAGACCCTGCGTGGCCCCGTGGCCTGGTTGGAAGCGCCCCGTGAAGAGGAGCCCGCGCAGCCATGATGGAATTGCTCGTATTCGTAGGGGGCTTGCTGGCCCTGATGGCCATTGGATTGCCCGTGGTGGTGGCCATTGGCGTGACCTCGTTCATTGCCCTGGCGGTAACCGGGGCGGGGGGGCTGCCGGTGGAGCTGCTGCCGTTGCGCATGGTGCAAACCCTCAACAACTTCACGCTGCTGGCCATCCCGCTGTTCATTCTGGCGGCCAACATCATGAACGTGGGCTCCACGACCACCCGTATCTTCGACTTCGCCACGGCGCTGGTGGGATTCACCAAAGGTGGGCTGGGGCATGCCAATGTCGTGGCCAGCTCGATTTTTGCCACCATGTCGGGCACCGCAGTCGCCGATGCCGCCGGGCTTGGCAGCATTGAAATCAAGGCCATGAAGGAGCGCGGCTACGAGCTGGGCTATTCCACCGGTATTACGGCGGCCTCCAGCGTCATCGGCCCTATCCTGCCGCCCAGCATTGCGCTGGTGGTGTATGGCTGGTTGGCCAATGTCAGTATCGGTGGGCTGTTCATGGCGGGGTTGCTACCGGGCATCCTGATGGCGCTGTTACTGATGGGCATGACGGTGGTGCTGGGCATGACTGGCCGAGTGGTGATGCCCAAACCGACCGCGTTCGATGCCTGCGAAGTCGTGCGCACGGGCAAGCGGGCCATCCTGCCTCTGATGATGCCCGCCATTATCGTGGGCGGTATTTGGGGAGGCTTTTTCACCCCCACAGAAGCGGGTGCGATTGCCTCGCTGTACGCGGTGATCCTGGGCGGGGTGATCTACCGTGACCTGAACGGGCGGGATTTATTTCTGGCGTTTCGTAGAACCCTGATGTTCAGCGCGGTCATTCTGCTGATCATCGCGGTATCGAGTTTCTACGGCTGGATTCTGGTCCGTATGGGTATCCCCCAGGCGCTGGCAGGCCAGGTCGCCAGCATCGATATGCCCACTATCGTGCTGCTGCTCTGTTTTGCGCTGTTTTTCCTGCTGATCGGCTGCTTCATGTCGGTGATCGAGAGCATCCTGATTTTCACGCCCATCGTCGTACCGGCCGCCCTCAGCGCGGGGTTGGACCCCGTTCACTTCGGTATCGTGATGGTCATCACGCTCTCGGTGGGCGTCATCACGCCGCCCTTTGGCACGGTACTGTTCCTGATGGTCGGGATTACCCGGTTGAGGTACGGCCAGGTGGTCAAAGCCGTATTGCCGTTCCTGCTGCCCATCCTGGCCACGATCCTGCTGTTGATCGCCGTGCCTGGACTGGCGACCTGGCTGCCGAGCATGATGGGGTATTGAGTAGATGTAGGGTCCCGGATGATCAAGTCTCATTTAGGAGTTATCCTTTGCTTGCTGCAAAGGGTCTCCTTCAGCAGATCATTCAGGAGCGTATTCATGAACATCAAACTGCATAACAGGCCACCACTACACCCAGGATCAGAGCGGAGATACAGAAGAGCCCAGAATCAGTCAGCAATAAAGATCTGGCCGCCCAGTATGGTGTTTCTGTCTCTACGATCCGTCGCTGGCGTTATCGTGACGATGTTCATGATCGACCCCATACCCGCCACAACCTTTTGGCCACTTTAACCCCTGCACAGGAAACCGTCTTGATTGCTGCCCGTGAGTACCTGCGTCTGGGGCTGGATGACCTGCTGGCAGTAGCGCGTGAATTCCTCAATCCAGCATTATCACGCTCAGCCCTTCATCGCATGTTAAACCCGGCTTATTCACGAGGCCGGCCTGAAAACGAAGATGGCGAGTGGTTTTCTCTTGTAGAATCAGGATGTTCCTGGCAGAACACGATTCAAGAGGACCACTCGCCATGGGTGAAAGCCTATCCACCTGGACGCCCTCCTGCAACGGCGCTGTCCGTGTCGAGCTGAGCGGCCAGCGCACCACCAGCGACAGCGGCGCTTTGCTGCTGCGTGAAGCCCTCGACAACAGCGGCGTGATCGAGGCGCTCGAGGACAATCTGGTCGACCTCCGCAATCCGCTACGCGTCCGCCACTCACTGGCCAGCCAGCTGCGTACCCTGGTGCTGCAGCGCGCGATGGGCTGGATCGATCTCAGCGATACCGACACGCTGCGCCGCGACCCGCTCTGGCAGTTGGCCTGCAGTGATGCGCGTGGTGTTGGTGGTGCAGGAACGCCCCGATGACCTGCTGCTGCATGCCTTCTTCCTGGTCACCAACCTCGGCAAGTTCGACTGGCCGCCGGAGAAGATCCAGGCGCTCTACCGCAAGCGCGGCAGCGCCGAAGCGCACATGGGCGAGGTGACGTCGGCACTCGACGTACACCTCTCGTCGACGGATCGCGGCGCCTCCACCGTCCAGGACGTGATGGCGCGCAACGAGGTGAGTCTGCTGCTGAGCCTCTACGCCTATCAGGTCTTGCATGGCCTGCGCTGCCTGTTGGAGCGGCAGACTCGGCAAGGCTGGAGTCTGAGCCGGCTTCGTGAGCAAGTGCTCAAGACCGCCGCCACCTTGTCGCTGCACGCTCGGCGCATCACGGTTCACCTCGGCGCCGCCGCCGACAAGTGGTGGCCGACGCTGCTGAAGGGGTTGCCAAAGCTGACCGCGTTGAGTTGACGCTCCAGCGAGACCACCACAGCACCAGAAGTCGAACGGCCGCAGGGGCGGTCGGCGATCACGGCTGCTTTGAAGGTCGAGACTCATTCCTGGAGGTTATAAATCGGCGAAAGAAACGCAGTGTTCGGGCATTACGAAGCAGGCGCTCACGCCGGAAAAATGCCGATGGCACGTAGCTTCAGACTGCCCGATCAGAGCCCTCGTGAATGAGGCGGGTATAAGTGATTAAAGTTTATCGTTGGGTGAAGCCCATGCGGCGTGCTGATTAAATACCTTGGCCATAGCGTCATCCAGAATACGCACAATATTGTCAATATCCCCTTCGCTAGCGATAAGAGCAGGGCTGAAATTGAGAATGTTGTTATAGCCGCTCATGCTACGGTTGGTTCGACCAATCAGTAGCCCGCGCTGCTTACATTCGGCGGCAATGGCAGTGGGAATACGCTCATGAACAGGAACTTTGGTGACTTTATCTTCCACCAGCTCAATACCTGCAAAAAGTCCCATACCCCTGACGTCGCCTATCATCGGATAGTGTTCAGCTAATGTGCGGAAACCGTCTAATAGCCGCTTGCCCATACGGGCGCTGTTATCTACTAAATTTTCGCGCTCAATGATTTCCAGGTTGGCTAATGCGGCTGCCTGGCCCGCTAAACAGCCACCGAAGGTGGAGATATCACGAAAATAGCCCAGAGTATCTTCCTCGCTTTCCTGTAGAAGGGCGTAAACGTGCTCGCTGGTGACGGTGCACGAAATGGCCGCGTACCCAGACGCAACCCCTTTGGCCATAGTGACAATGTCTGGCTGAATGCCAAAATGCTGGTAACCAAACCATGCGCCTGTACGCCCCAGGCCACAGACGACTTCGTCCATGATCAGCAATACGTTGTGCCGCTGGCAAATGTCGCTGACATGCTGCCAGTATCCTTCAGGGGGCGTGATGATGCCTCCGCCAGCTGTAATCGGTTCAAGAATCACAGCTCCGACGGTGTCTGGGCCCTCCTGTAGGATAACGTCTTCCAGTGCTTGGGCGGCACGCAGCCCATAGTGTTCGGCCTCTGGGTACTGATTGCGATACTCACAGCAGTGTGGAATAGCAATAAAATCAGGCACAAAAGGCCCGAAGTGGTCGCGTCTTTCGTTCTGCCCGGATGCACTTAGTGTGGCAATGGTCGTACCGTGATAGTCGCGGTCGCGGTAAAGTATCTTGTGTTTTTTGCCTTGATAATGTTTTTGACTGATCTGGCGTACCATCTTGAAGGCTTTTTCATTGGCCTCGGAGCCTGAGCTTGAATAATACACCCGGCTGAACCCAGGCATCTTTTCCAGTAGGCGAGTGGCAAACCGAGTGGCGGGTTTGCTAGCCATGGAGCCGGCGAAATAGTTGAGTTCTAGCAGCTGTTGGTACATGGCATCGGCAATTTCACGGCGCCCATAACCGACATTGGTTACCCAGACCCCTCCGGCCGAAGCGTCTAGGTATTGATTGCCGTCACTGTCCCAGAGTTGAAGCCCCTCACCGCGTACAAACATAGGGACACCCTTTGCCGCTGCGGCTCCAGGCGTCAGATGGTGCCAAACATGCTGTTGATCCTGCTTCTTTAGGTCTTCCAGCTCGCAGGTTTCTGGCTGTGCTGTCGGTGTGCTTTCTGTCAGCTTTATCATGATGTACTCCTGGTTAGGTATCTTGTGTTTGACGATAAACAGAAAAGGGTGACCAGGACTGGGTCACTGGCATGACTTCAAGGTGGTTGATGTTTAGATGAGCGGGCAGATTAGCCAGCCATAAAATGGTCTCTGCAACATCTTCCGGCTGTATGGCCTCAGCGCCTTCATAGAGTTGTTGGTAAGCTTGCTGATCACCGCCTGTGCGTACTAGCGTGAATTCACTTTCTGAAAGGCCTGGGGCCAGGTTGGTGACGCGCACGCCGGTGCCAGAGAGATCGCAGCGTAGTGCGTGAGAGAACTGATCGACGAATGCCTTGGTGCCACAGTAGACATTGCCGCCAGGGTACGGCCAGCGCCCGGCAATCGAACCTAGATTGATGATGCTAGCGCCCCGGCCATGGTCAATCAGAATGGGAAGAAGGGCATGGGTGATGCTGGCCAATCCTGCGATATTGGTATCAATCATCTGTTTCCAGTTATCGAAATCACAGGCCTGGGCAGGCTCGGTACCAAGCGCCAGCCCAGCATTGTTGACTAGCACCTGAACCGACTGGTGGGAGGCTGGCAAGGTCGCTACCGCATTCTGGACGGCCTGACGGTTGCATACGTCCAGTGTCAGAGTGTGAACGGCACAATATTGAGCAAGCTCCTCTTTCAGAGCGTTCAAACGCGCTTCCCGACGGCCAGTCAGTACCAGTGACCAGCCTGCCTGTGCAAAGCGTCTGGCCGTTGCCAAACCAAATCCGGATGTTGCACCGGTAATAAAAATGACGGGCATGTATATCTCCTTGAGTTCACGAAACGATAAATACACGGTGGCTCTTGCGGACAAGTGCCTGAATAGCAACCTAACGCCCTCGGTGAATCCGCACATCGCCTTACGGCATTGCAGCGCCGGAAGCTCCTGGCCACAGCTCACTCACCAGAATCCATAGCGCCATCACGATCAGTAGCGGGCTGACGCTTTTACGATAAGAAGCAGGTGGAAAGCGGTGGAAACAGTACTGCCCTAACCAGGCGCCCATCAGTGCAGCAGGCAATAACACGCCAGTCATGATGAAGGCTGATAAGGGCACGGCACCGTTAAAGCTATAACCGAACAGTGCTGTACTGCTGGCCGCGATAAAAAAAACGATGGCGGTTGCTCTGGCTTGGGTGGCATCCAGTGTGGTGTGCATCAGATAAAGCATTAGAGGAGGCCCACCGGCAGATGCCACTGCCATGGCTAACCCTGACGCCGCCCCTGCAGGAACCGCCATGGCCTTGTCGCGTCTGCGAGAGCGGCTTATAAGGCCCGTAGGTAAAAACGTCGCCACAGCGCCGATCAGGCAAAGCCCTGAAATAAGCAGTTTGGCAGCGTGATAAGGCAGCGATGTCATCACGAGGGTGCCCAGTAAAGACATGCCAAACATGGCGGGTACTAGGCGGGCCAGCAGTGTTCTGTCTGCCGCTTTCCAGGCGCGCCGGGCCAGCCCTAAAGCGCCCAGAATATCCAGCATCAGTACCACTACGATGACTTGTAGTGGGGGAAGGAGCCAGAGCAGCCCCAGTGCCAACGTCATGGCAAAACCAAAGCCGGTATAGCCGCGAACCCCGCCCGCAAGAAGTGCCAGCAATGTTCCCGGTAGCAGCCAGTGGGCGTCTGTCATGATGTGGTTCCCCTCAGTGTCGTAGTCTGTGACCTTAGCGGGGAATAGTGTCTGAGGTTTAGGGCCAGTTGCGCGTGGCCGATGTGACATGATGCTGTTCAGCAGGTGATAACTGAGATAGGGGCATGATCAAGCCAAGTTAACGTGCCAGCACCTTAGCCAGGGTTGTAATCCCCGGTACGATTTGGCGCTGGGCTATGGCTTGGAACCCAAGGCGCAGAAAGTGGCGCGGAGGAGCCGCATCAAAGAAGTGCTGAAATCCGGGTTCAATCAATACACCCTGTTGAGCGGCCTGCCAAGCAAGCCGCTGTGTATCTATGTCAGGAGTAGCGCTCATCCAGAAGGCGCTGGCTCTGGAATGGCTGCAGCAGGCAAGGTCCGGAATATGGCGCTGTAGTGCTTCGCGCAAAATGTCCCGGCGCCGGTCGGTGTCGTCGATGTGTGTTCTTAGATACTTCTCGTAATACCCCTGAGCAATGAATTGAGCAACTTGATGTTGAATATTCGCTGGTGGATGACGATACATCAGCCGCCTCAACGCACGCATTTCATTAATGAGTTCAGCGTCGGCAACGACATACCCAAGCCGCAGGCCTGGCGCAAATGCTTTGGATAAACTGCTGAAATAAATGACGCGATGACCCACAGAGCCAGCTTTCATGGCGGGCAAAGCTTGTTTGTCACCATGCAGTTCTGCGTCATAGTCATCTTCTAGAATGACTTGATCATGGCGCATCACTTGCGCCTCAAGCGCTCGGCGACGAGCCAGCGTCATCCTAACACCGGTCGGAACTTGATGACTGGGGGTCACATAGAGGTAATCACACTGGCTTGATAGTTGATCAATCACCATGCCTTCTCGGTCAACATCATTGAATACCAGCTGCGCACCGCAATGCTGGAAAATATTGGCAGCTTCTTTATACCCTGGGTTTTCCATGCCGACATGGCTGTGTGAGTCCAGCAAGAGCTGAGAAAGTAGAAAAAGCGCATTCTGCGAGCCTAGGGTGATCAGAATTTCATCCTCTCTGGCAAAGATACCCCTTCGCGGTAGGACACGCTGGCGCAACTGCTCGATCAGCAAAGGGTCGTCCTGATCAATGCAGTCATTCAGCCAACTTTTCTCTCGGGTGGCGCACAGCAGCCGCCGAGTGATGCCACGCCATTGTGACAGTGGAAACTGTTGTGGATCTAGCTGGCCATATATGAAGGAGTAAGGGTAAGCGTGCCAGTTGCTTGGCTTTAATACGCCTTCAAAATGGCTAGGACGCTGCTTGAGTCTGGCGTTCCATAGTGGTGCATAATCAGTGGTATTTGCATTGACGTGATGCCGTGTCCTGTTTTGGCAAGAGGAACTCTGTGGCGGTCGATGTGACGCTTTCCCCGATGAATGGTCGAAATGATAGTTCGGGTGCAGATAATAGCCACTGCGTGGTCGGCTGATGATATAGCCGTCATCAGCAAGCGTTTCATACACGATAGCGACAGTGTTTCTAGATACCCCGAGTTGCTTGGAGAGCTTGCGGCATGAGGGCATAGCCTCATTGTCAGGCAAACTGCCAGAATGAATGGCATCAAGCAGTGCTGACCTCAGTTGTTCCTGCAGACAACGGTCTGTGTCTTTGTGCAGTGTTAAGCCGAGAATCATAGGGCCACTCCTTTCCGTAACACTGTTGCAGGCAGCAACGCTGCCTTCTCGGGCGACAGCCCGTTATGCCCATGCATGATGCGTGCCATGAAACTGTCCATATCTTGTCAGGTAACTGGCTCTAAGCAGATGGTGATGAAAATTCTAAGGTGGTGGCACGGTCAGCGTGTCCATGGCGGCTGGCAGCTTGATTGAACAATGCCTTGAGCAGGCGTCTTGCGGAGAATTCACCATGCAGCCTTTTAATCTTCTTATTGATAAATCACTAACCCGTAAGCTCGTCGCATCAACGATGCCTAGAGCCTTCAGAAGGGGCGCTGTACTAGCCCTAGGAAGCCTGGCAATGAGTGCCTCTGTGATGGTGCTGGCTGCAGATCTTCCGGAAATCGAGGAGCGTGGTTACATGCGTGTTGCCACTGAAGATAACTATGCGCCTTTCAACTTCATGAATGGCAGTGATCCGGATGGCTTTATCGAAGATGTGCTGACCGAGCTTGAAGCGTACGCTGACTTTGAAATTCGTCAGGAAATCCTGCCCTGGACAGGCTTGTTGGCTGCCGTGTCGAACGGCCAGTACGACGTGGCAATTACCGGAGCATCGGTTTCGGATGAGCGCTTGCGGGTCTTCAATTACGCGCCACCGTTTGCCTCGGCACAGCATTTTTACGTTAAGCGCGCAGGTGATGACCGTATCAACAGTGTGGCTGACCTTGATGGTATGACGGTTGGCGTGCAAGCGGGGAGTGTTCTGTTAAGCCGTTTGCCTGAGCTGGAGGCCATGCTCGAAGAAACCGGCGGTGAGCTGGGAGATGTCATGGAGTATGAGGCCTACCCGGAAATCTATGCTGACCTTGCCAATGGTCGACTGGATTACGTCATCAATTCGGCGGTACCTGTAAATGATCTTATAAGTACGCGTGGTGATGTATTCGAGGCGGGGCAGGCGGTATCCGGGCCGGGGTTTGTTGCCTGGCCGGTACCCAAGAATAGCCCTGAACTTCTTGCGTATCTGTCGGACTTCATGGCTCACCTTAGAGAGTCAGGCCGCTTGTACGAACTACAAGAAACCTGGTTTGGTGAGTCGTTCGAGGAACTACCTACTACCCCAATAATGAGTGTTGAAGAGTTTCATCAAATGGCTGGCATGTAACTGCCAGTATCATTAATGAACGAGTCTTTAACGCCAATGGCTAGCGGGCTACCCGGCTTAAGGCCGGGTTCCTGTGACACAAAGAGGGGTCTCGATCATGGATAGTAGCGCTTGGGGGCTGTTGCTTCAGGGAGCATGGACAACAGCCTGGATATCTGCCGTCTCTATTGCACTTGGTGTGGTACTGGGCCTCATTATTGCCCTAATACGTTTGGCAAGGTTGCCTTTCATACATCAGCTATTGGGCACCTATATCAGTATGGCAAGAGCCACTCCGCTGGTTACCCTTGTGCTGTTTATCTTTCTCTCAGGCCCTACCTTCGGTATTAACCTGGATCGCAATGTGGCGGCCATCATGGCCTTGACGCTAAATACTACGGCGTTCAATGCAGAAATCTGGCGCTCAGCCTTTAACAACTTTTCTAATGACCAGCGTGAAGCCGCGATGGCAGTGGGGATGACACCCTGGACTTATTTTCGACGCATCATGCTACCTCAAACGGTGATCACCAGTTTGCCTAACCTCGTCAACGAAATGTCTTTTCTAGTGAAAGGCAGTCCCGCCATTGCGGTAATCGGAATTGTTGATTTGACACGTGTGACCAACCGTATTTCAGCGGTGACCTATGATCCTTTGCCGCCGATTCTGGCAGCCGCTCTATTGTATATGGCGATTATCGGATTCCTGGTATGGGGTCAGCGGATCGCTGAGCGTAAGGCAAACCGATTAGCTATGTAAGCCATTGTATTTAATGCCTGATGTGTCAGGGGGGGAGTATGAGCAACTGGGAAATTCTATGGTCGTCCCGCGATGTGTTCTGGCAAGGGTTTGGAAATACCGTCACCATCTTCGTCATTTCCGCGATTGCTGCTTTTTTATTGGGAAGCCTGCTCGTCTTTATGATGGAAGGCGCCAGGCCTCGGCTGAAGACGCCACTACGCATTTTCATTGATGGTATGCGCATGCTGCCTTTTCTGATTCTGGCGTACCTTTTCTATTATGGTCTACCCAGTCTGGAAATACGCTTAAGTGCCTGGCAGGCGGGTGTGTCAGCCTTGATTCTTTATCATGGTGCCTATTTTGCCGAAATCTTACGTGGCAGCCGGGTCACCTTGTCCAGTGGGCAGGAAGAGGCCGCAACGGCGCTGGGGTTTTCACGTCCGTCCATGTTCATACGCATTATATTGCCGCAACTCGTTCTCCGCACCAGAGGGGTGATGGGAAACCAGCTGATTATCCTGCTTAAGGACACAGCCTTTCTGGTGATCATCACCGTGAGGGAGTTAACGGCTGCTGCTAATAGCCTATCAAGCACCTACTTCATCCCTATGGAGGCCTTTATTGTGGTGATTGGCTTCTACTGGGCGATCAGTTTAATGCTTGAGCAAAGTATCCGCCTGCTGGGGCGCCTTGGTGAAAAAAGAGGTTTTAGCAATGCCTGAATATTCTGAAGTGAGCATCAACAATCTATCCAAAAGTTTTGACGGTACAGAAGTCCTCAGGGATGTCAGTCTCGATGTTAGCAGTGGCGAGGTGGTCAGTATTCTGGGGTCTTCGGGGTCAGGCAAGTCCACACTGCTAAGGTGTATCAACTGGTTGGAAGTGCCTGACCGGGGCGAGATACGTATTAACGGAGAGCGTATCGGGGTCCGTGAGGACTCCAGCAAACCGATGACTCGACGAGAGCTGGCCAAAGTACGCACTCAGCTGGGCATGGTTTTTCAGGGATTCAATTTATGGCCGCACCTTTCGGTACTCAAAAATGTGACCGAAGCACTCACCTATGTTCAAGGCTTGAAAAAAGAGGAAGCCCGGGAACGTGGAATGGGATTCTTACAAAAAGTAGGAATGGCAGAAAAGGCGGACACATATCCGTGCACGCTTTCTGGTGGACAAAAACAGCGGGTCGCCATTGCGCGTGCGCTGGCTATGCAACCTAAGGTCATGTTGTTTGACGAACCCACATCCGCACTAGACCCTGAGTTAGTAGGTGAAGTGCTGTCGGTGATGCGTGACCTGTCGCAGGAAGGCTACACCATGATTATCGTCACGCATGAAATGGATTTTGCCCGTAACGTTTCAGATCAAGTGGTGTTTCTGGACAAGGGAATCATTATTGAAAAATCGGCGCCGGATGTGTTTTTTAATAATCCTGGTAGTGAACGGGTTAGGCGGTTCCTTGAGCTGGATAAGGCCAGCTGACATTTCATATGATCTTGCCCAGTAACGATGGACACCTCAAGAATGTAATACACTGCCACGAGGTGAACCATGGCAAGATCGACGACATCAATGAAGAAAAAATCCTATACCCGTTACTCAGATACCTATCGGCAAGAAGCGTTAGCGCTTGCTGATCGCATAGGCGTTGCCGCAGCGGCTCGTGAACTGGGCATACACTCGAGTCAGCTTTATCAGTGGCGTTCTAAGGTTCAGCAACAGCAAGATACATCTGAGCGAGAGCGCTCGCTGGCAGAAGAAAACGTTCGTCTGAAGCGGCAATTAGCCGAAGCCAATGAGGAGCTGGCTATCACAAAAAAGGCCGCGGTGTACTTTGCGAAGAGCCTGAAGTGAAGTACGCCTTTATCCATCGTCATCGCCAGGCTTTCAGTGTTCAGCGCATGTGCCATGTTGTTGGGGTCGCTCGAAGCGGCTACTACGCTTGGCGACAGCGCGAAGGAGGTCTGTCTCTAAAGCGCAGCCAGCAAGCCGTTCTCGATAAGCGTGTGGCTGCGGCGTTTCACCAACGTAAAGGCCGCTCAGGCGCCCCGAGATTAGCTCTAGACCTGCAAGATGACGGAATACCGGTGAATCGCAAGACCGTGGCTGCCAGCTTACAGCGACAAGGCCTGCGTGCTAAAGCTGCCCGTAAGTTCAAGGCCACCACAAACTCTCGACATTCGCTACCTGTTGCGCCAAACCTGCTAGAGCAAGACTTCAGGGCTTCAGCCCCTAATCAAAAGTGGGTGGGTGATATCACCTACTTGGCGACGGGTGAAGGTTGGCTTTATCTTGCTGTGCTAATTGATCTTTACTCTCGCAAAGTCGTTGGTTGGGCAATGAGCGAGCGTATGACGGCAGATCTTGTCTGTGATGCACTACAAATGGCGCTATGGAAACGTAAAATGCCAACAGGCGTGATCGTCCATTCAGATCGAGGTGGTCAGTACTGTTCGACGCTGTATCAGTCGCTACTGACGCGACATGAACTCAAGTGCAGTATGAGCGCGAAAGGCAACTGTTATGATAACGCCTGTGCCGAAAGCTTCTTTCACAGCCTCAAGGTGGAAGCGATCCACGGCGAGAACTTTAAAACGCGAGATATGATGAGACGCCAGGTGTTTGAATACATCGAACTGGACTACAACAAGCAACGACGGCACAGTGCTATAGGGATGATCAGCCCAGAGGCGTTTGAAGTCCGAATGATCGCTTAAACGAGTGTCCACTGTTGCTGGGTAAGATCATTTCCCCATGGAGCGATACAGCGGGCAGCCCCGAATCTAGATTGTGGGTAAAAGCCCAGATGGGTCGACTTAACGCCTGATTCTCAGGATGGCGAAAGCCTAGGTGAGCTTCTCCAACAGCCCATTCGGAGCATCAACGAGTAGGTTGACGATGCCGATAACCATCTGCCTGAATCATCTTGATAGTCATAGAGCCGCTCACGCAGAATTGCAGCCGTGTAAGTCGATCTCTCATATATGAGTCTGTATTGTAGGCGCGACCTGTTTCTTGGTTGCCATGCAGTGTGGGCGCATCTATACGTGCCCAGTCACTGCTATTGAATTAGAAAATTACCCGGTGAATCCGTATCAATGGCGTCTGCGTCGCCGGATTCATCCTTGAGCGCGACACCGGAAAGCTGGCGCTTGAGTGACTCCCTGACTAACCACATAAGCCGTTCACAGGCATCGGCAGGCGGGATGCCGGCGGGACGGACATTCGATATACAGTTGCGTGCTGCGTCGGTCAGCCCTACCTGGGGTTGGTAGGTGTAATAAATGCCCAGGCTGTCCGGTGAACTGAGTCCGGGGCGTTCTCCCACCAGCAGGATAACCAGGCGGCTTTCCAGCAGTTCGCCGACTTCATCGCCAACGGCGACGCGCCCTTGCTCCACCAGACAAACGGGGTGACGGGTCAGGCCCTGACTAGCCAGCCCCTGGTCAATCAAGGCCGCCAGTTTCGCGGCGTGACGCTGCACGGCGGTGGAAGAAAGCCCATCGGCAATCACGATCGCCGCCTCGGCGGCTGGGTGGGCGTCCCGTTGCTGTTTCAAACAGGCGGCAGAGTCGCCATTCAGGCGGCGCCCCTTGTCTGGGCGCTGCAGGTAGGTAATGCGATCGTGTGCCTGGCTCTGGAGGTGAAGAGTGGCGAGCCCGCTGTCGTCCAGTTCACGCAATAGGGCCTGGGTGTCCAAGGGAATGTGCACGGCATCCCGGGCGCGCGCGTGAGCCTCTTGGAAATCCAGATGCGCCTCGGTCGGTAGGCTGATACCGGTACGCCCCAGACCAATACGGGCATCGGTATGGCGGCGCAGGCTGGCCCAGGTATTGGCGGTGACCAGTGGGTTTTTATCAGCGCTGTTTTTATCAGGGCTGTGTGGGTTCACGTTGTTTTTATCCACCGTCATGGCAACCTCACAATTTGTGATCAAGGTGGGCAAAGGACGTCGGTAAACCTGAGCCAACGTCCAGCCGGTGGTCGGCATCAAAAATACCCATGCGTTTAAGCCAGTCGGCAAATTCCGGTGCCGGCGGCTTGTTGAGTACCTCTCGCAGGTAGAGCGCATCATGAAAAGACGTGGTCTGGTAGTTAAGCATGATGTCGTCGGAACCTGGAATCCCCATGATGAAGTTGATGCCAGCAACGCCGAGTTGGGTCAGCAGCATATCCATGTCGTCCTGGTCGGCTTCGGCATGGTTGGTGTAGCAGATATCGCAGCCCATGGGGACGCCCAATAGTTTGCCGCAGAAGTGGTCTTCAAGGCCTGCCCGGATGATCTGCTTGCCATCATAAAGGTATTCGGGGCCGATAAAGCCGACCACGGTGTTAACCAGTAGCGGGTCAAACCGCCTTGCAACGGCGTAGGCGCGGGTTTCACAGGTTTGCTGGTCCACCCCATGATGGGCATTGGCCGAAAGCGCGCTGCCCTGGCCGGTTTCAAAATACATGACGTTGCTGCCCACCGTGCCACGGCCCAGTTCCAGCGCGGCGCGGTGGGCTTCATCCAGAATCGACAGGTTAACGCCAAAGCTGTCGTTAGCGGCCTGGGTGCCGGCAATCGACTGGAAGACCAGATCCACCGGTGCGCCGCGTTTGATGGCTTCAAGGTGGGTGGTGACATGGGTCAGCACGCAGGACTGGGTGGGGATTTCATAGCGCTGAATGACGTCATCCAGCAGGTGCATCAGGCGGGTGACGGCGTGGGTATTATCGGTTGCCGGATTGATGCCAATCACCGCATCGCCGTTGGCATACATCAAACCATCCAGCAGGCTGGCGGCCACGCCGGCCGGATCATCCGTTGGGTGGTTGGGCTGCAGTCGCGTTGACATCCTGCCGCGCAGCCCAATGGTATTGCGGAAGCGGGTCACCACTTCGGTTTTCTGGGCAACCAGAATCAGGTCCTGGATGCGCATGATCTTGGCAACGGCAGCGACCATTTCCGGTGTCAGCCCGGCTGCCAGGGCGCTTAGCGATACGCTATTGGCCTGCGCTGACAGTAGCCAGTTGCGAAAGTCTCCCACTGTCAGGTGCGCGACCGGTGCAAACGCGCTGGCATCGTGGCTATCCATGATCAGCCGGGTGACTTCATCCTCTTCATAAGGAATGACCGCCTCGTTGAGGAATTGCTTGAGCGGCACGTCGGCCAGGCAGCGCTGGGCGGCAATCCGCTCGGTGGCGTTAACGGCGGCGACACCGGCCAGGCAATCGCCTGAGCGTAACGGAGTGGCCTTGGCCAGCAGCGTTTTCAGGTCAGTGAAGGTGTAGCGTGTTTGCCCGATATCAGTGGTGTAGCGCATAGGGTTACCCTGAAGTGGCCTTGATCGCGTGTTCCAGCGTCTCAATAAAGAGGTCAATTTCCTGACGTTGAATGCACAGCGGGGGGCGAAGTTTTAACGTACTGCCCGATTTGCCCGCTGCGCCAATCAGCACGCCATTATGTTTGAGTGTGTTAATCACCCGAGTGGTACGAGAGGCATCCGGTTGGCCGTTGTGGTGGGGGGCACACAGGTCCAGCCCGATAAACAGCCCTGCACCACGGACATCACTGATGACGTCATAGTGCGTCTTGAGGTCATTCAGCTGTGCCTTGAGATACTCGCCCTGGTGTTTGGCATTGGCGATCAGCTGCTCATCCTCCAGCACATCAAGTACTGCCATGCCTGCCGCGACAGCGACAGTAGAGCCACCAAAGGTATTGAAGTAGCCAATATCCGCATTGAGTGCGGCCAATAACTCATCCCGTGTCACCAGACCCGCCATCGGAAAACCATTGCCCATTGGCTTGCCCATGGTCACGATATCCGGTGTGACCTGATGACGGCTAAAGCCCCACATGCCAGCACCCGTGCGACCAAAGCCGGGCTGTACTTCGTCGGCAATCAGCAAACTTCCATTGGCCTGAAGCCATGTCACCGCAGGTGCCATGAAACCGGCGGGGTCGGCATAGATGCCATCACTGGAAAAAATCGAATCGACCAGTAATGCGGCACAGCCATGGCCGCGCGCCTCCAGTTGTTTAACGCCTGCCTGCACCTGTTCCTGGAACCACTGTGCCGGGTCGGCGGCGGTCAGCATGTCGGAAAGCGCGATAACGTGTACGTGATCCGGGGGAGTGCCGGTTTTGTAAGATGATGGGGAAACGTCGGTGACCGCAGTGGTATTGCCGTGATACGCGGCTTCGCTGACGATAATGCCGTGCTTGCCTGTCCACTGGCGTGCCAGGCGCAGAGCCATATCATTACTCTCACTGCCGGTACAGGCCATCACCAGCCGCTCCAGTGGGGCGGGGAGGGTTGCCAGAAGGCGGTCGGCGTAATGGTGAATACCTTCGTGAAGGTAGCGGGTATGGGTATTCAGTGTCCCCATCTGTCTGGCCACCGCCTGCACAATGTGGGGGTGGCAATGCCCAACTGACGGCACGTTATTGTACATGTCCAGGTAGCGACGCCCTTGGTTGTCGTCAAGCCAGACGCCTTCGCCTTTGACGATGTGCAAGGGCTCTTCGTAAAACAGCATGGACGTTGGGCCGACGGTTTCAAGGCGCTTGCGAACCATTGCCCTAAGCGCTGGATCCGCGTGATCCAGCTGCTCAAAACGAAAAGCGTTCTGGTCGAGAATGCCGCGAATATCGTTCACGGTAATATCCTTTTGAGTCAACGGAGAAAGCTGCTTCTGTCGTTCAGGCCCGGTTATCAAGGCCCAGTTATTCAGGGTCTGGTGTGCAGATACTGGCGGGCCAGTTCAGCGGTACCCTGAATGTAACCCGGTGCCAGCGCCTGAGCTGTCGGTGTTTCGGCGTGCGTTGCCAGCCAGGCGCTGAGCATGATGCGACGGATCATGATGAAGGTATCCAGTGCGGCGATATCTTCCTCATCGAACCGGGCGATGGTCCGGTAGCCACGAATCCAGGCGTCGCGCAGCTGGGGAATCATCGGGTCGAGTTCATGAAAGCTGATCGCTGCAGCGAAATCGTAGGCGTACCAGCAGAAACCACTGTCGTCGAAGTCAATGACGGCCAGCTGGTCGTCATTGACCAATAGATTGGCCAGGCGCAAATCGGCATGCACCAGACCATAGCGGTCTTCCTGATGGCCATAGGCATCAATGGCGAGGTGGATATGTTCAATCGCCTGATGAATGATGGCTTCATCTCTGGAGGTAATGCCGGGTGCCTGGCGCCAATCGCCCCATAGCCCGTCGGGGGCAATCATGGTGTCAAGGTGCCAGCGCTTGCGTGCAAACCAGTCGGGGCGCTGCCAGGTTCGGCTGTGCTCATGCAGAGAGGCCGTCACCGCGCCGAGTTTTTCAAACCAGTCAGGCAGTGCTTCTCCGACATTTGGCTCACAGCCGCTAACATGCTCAAACGCGACCGCATGAAAATCACGGCCATCAATGGCCATCTTGATCACCGGGCTGCCAGTGACAGTGGTAATCGGCGAAGGCGTATTCACGCGGCCTGAGGCGCGCAGGTCGTGAATCCATGCCAACTCGGATTCAATCTCCTGTCGGTCGTGATAATCGGGGCGATGAACGCGGATGATGCGTTTGTGATCTGTTAGCGGGTCGTGGGAAACGAAAGTGGCATTTTCTGACGTTGTCAGCAGTTCAATTCGGGTATCGGCGGACATTTGCCAATAATCAAGTGATTGGCAAAGCCCAGCTTTGAGGTCATCAACCAGAGTTTGTGTGTACATCTGACATTCTCTCCTGCGATCTGGGACCCTCAGCGCCATCATCGGGCAGCGCTGAGGGGCGAACGTGTCGTGACAATGTTCAGGTCCGCGAGGCTTTGGGTTGCAGGGGGATATCGGAGGTCTCCTGAAGCGCCTCCATCTCCTCAACGGCATGCTCGGCATCCAGGATCAATGCCAGCTCTTCATCCGCTGACTGGGCGACCAGGTGGCGCTTGGCATAGGCAAAGAAGTACACCGCCCCAATGACAAACAGCACAATGGTGTAGTTAAAGGCGCGAGGATCGAAGGCATAGACGCCGGTCATGGCGACGAGGGAAAGCACCAGCGCAATAGAGGATGTGACAATGCCCCCCGGAGTTTTATAGGGGCGTTCCAGCTCCGGGCGACGCAGGCGTAGCAGAATATGGCTGAGTGCCATGAGCGCATAGGAAATGGTGGCGCCCACCACGGCCATGCCCAGAATCAGATCGCCTTCGCCAGTCAGTGAGACCAGAAAACCGAAAACCCCAGGGGCAACTAACGCCCAGGTGGGTGCTTTACGCTTGCTGGTAAGTGACAGCACTTTAGGCAGGTAACCTGCCCGTGACAGGGCAAATACCAAACGGCTGTAGCCGTAAATGACCGAGAAGAAAGACGCAATCAGCCCCGCGAGACCCAGCACGTTGATGGCCGTGGCCAGGCCACTGTTTCCGGTAGTTTTCAGCGCATCGACGAGCGGAACGCCGCTGGTAGCAATGACATCAGCGCCAGCCGCGCCAGCCAGCAGGAACACCACCAATGCGGCAGTGAATAACAGGAAAATCATCGCTGCAATAATGCCCTTGGGCATATCACGGGCTGGGTCACGGGCTTCTTCAGCGGCGAGTGGTACACCTTCAACGGCCAGAAACAGCCACATGGCAAAAGGCAGAGCTGCCCACACACCATACCAGCCGAAGGGTAGCCAGGTGCTACCACCCGCCTCATCAGAAGCGGCAATCGTGAACAGGTTAGTGGTGCTGAAATCGCCGATCAGCGCCACGGCGGTGGCCAGAATCGCGATCACGGCCAGGCCGCTAATGACCATCATGGCCTTCAGCGCTTCGCCAACACCGGCAAGGTGGATGCCGATAAAGATGGCGTAGAAAAGCGCATAGACCCAGGGGCCGTTAATTCCCAGCAGCTCTTCAACCGCGGCACCGATAAAGATCACGATGGCCGCTGGCGCTAAGGCATATTCGATCAGTACCGCCAGTCCCGTCAGATAGCCACCTACCTGCCCCATGGTTTGCCGGGCAAAACTGTAACCACCGCCTGCTGCGGGAATGGCAGCTGACATTTCAGCCAGCGAGAGCACCAAGGCAAAGTACATGGTGGCCATCAAGGCGGCGGCAATCACAAAGCCGCCCCAGCCAGCTTCCGCCAGCCCGAAGTTCCAGCCGGCAAAGTTGCCGGAAATGACATAGGACACCCCTAAGCCTGCAAGCAGAACCCAGCCAGCGGTGCCTTTTTTTAACTGGCGCTTGGCCAGGTAATCCTTATCGATTGCGTTTGCCATGAGCATTCTCCAGGTCAACGACGCGAATTGCTGTTGTGCGTTTGCCGATTCCTTTGCACTGTGATTGGCAGATAGCGCTTTGGCAGTGAAAAGGGAACGGAAATTGCTAGCTCCTTGAGGGTAGAGAGCTTGTTTCGATGCGGGTTATCGAATTTTGGCAAAAGTACGCAAAGAGGGGGGAGCGACCGTGTATAAGGCTTTACAGGCTAAAAAAACAACGCCCATACTGGTGCAAAACAACAATAAAGAGGAAAAAATGCACCCAAACGAACCACAAGAGAAACAGGTTGCGCCGCAATGGCGTGTCTCGGTTTCGTATGAAGTCAACGAACAGGCATTTAATCTGACCAACTGGGCTCAGGAGTACAATCAGTGCAGTTCAGGGCGTTTCGAAGGACGTGTGGATGAGTGCCATTTTGATGGTATTCAGATCATCAATGAATACACCAATCAGACGCTCTATCAGCAATGCATTACCTGGCCAGATGCTTTCTGGATAGGGATACCCTCCCAGCGAGAGCAGTTTCGCATCAATGGCCAGGGGGTTGAGCAGGACGATGTGCTTTGGCGGCTTGGTCACCGTTCGTTTGAGCTGATGACACCCGCCGACTGTCATATCCTCAGCATTCTGATTCGTCGTGATGAGTTGTTTGCATTGGCCGAGCGTGAAGGCATCAGCGTTGAGCACCTTGCTGATTCTGCGACACCCTGTCTGAAAAGCAACACACAGCAGGTCGATACGCTGTCGCTACTGGTCAGGCAGATTCTGACAGCCTCCAGTGATGCCATGGATACTGACATCCACAAGGACATGCTGTTACAGGAGCTTCTTAGCCTGCTGGACAGTGGAACGCTCAATTCGGCAAAAGCCCCCAGCTATCTTCACCGCCGTGCTGTGGTTGATCGCGTCTGGGATTACCTGAAGGCCTCGGGCGATAGCCCGGTGACCATTGCCGCATTATGCGACATCGCCTGTGTCAGCCGACGCACCTTACAGTACAGTTTCGAGAGTATTCTGGGAATCAGCCCTGTGCAATTTCTGAGGGCCGCACGACTGAATCGCGTGCGACGTAATTTGTTAACATATAGTGATATTTCTATTGCCGATGCGGCGGCAAACCAAGGGTTTTATCATCTTAGCCAGTTTGCTTTGGATTACAAACGGCTGTTTTGTGAACGCCCTTCTGACACGCTTAAACGACGGCTTAATTGACCCAATCAGCGCCCCGACGTCACTCCATTTTCAGTAACAGCTGGGCTTGGAATCAGAGGTGGCTTTACCGTATATTATCGCCATAGACTGGGGGTTAACTCTCTCAGTCCCTTCTTCGGTCTTTCTTCGTTGTACTCGCCTCGCCACGCTTCGATGACGTAAACTGGTGAATGAGTGCTCGTTCGAGCGCTCATTGCGAAAGCGATCATTGAATGACTCGGTATACGTGTTTTGATTGGGTTTTTCAGGTTCAATTAAAAACATGGCGTACCATGCAGATGAGCCCACATCAGCATGATTCGCCCACAAAACTCCTTCCCATTATCCGCGAGAATGTCGTGAGGTAGGCCATGCTGTATCGCAATGGTAACTAAGATCTGTGTTAACGACAGCCCCCAATGGCTGGCACGCTCAGACACAATCGCCACAGCTTCGTGGGTAGCGTCGTCGACCACCGTTAGGTTCTTTATCACTTACCCGTCTCATGTACGCTCAAATACAAAATTCATGGATCAGACCTGATGGGCGGCACAGGGACGACCAAGCGGCTTCCGGTCAGAGGTAGACCCTGGCGTCGTTTGACCTGTAGCCGAGCGGCGAGCAGTGTAGAGGTGTTCTACGCGCTTATGATTGACTGCTCTCCCTCAATGCCTCATCGCGGTCAGGTACGGGGTGATAGCGCAACGCGCAGGCACTCATAAAAACGACTCGGAGTGCTCTCCAATTTTATCTCAGTGCCTCGCGTGTGATCTCCCTCTCTAGCTTTTTCAAGCGTGCATTTTCGACTTCGAGTTCTTTGATTCGCTTGGTATGGGCACTCTCATTCCGACAAACTATACTGCGCCATAGATAGTCACTGGCTGTGCACGATACAGCAACGAACTGCTTGATAGTTAACGACACACTGCGCAAGACGGTGGCGGCGTTGATACGCCACCATGTGTACATCACTATGTGTCGATGCGTTTAGGTGCTCAGCGTGGATCTATGATTGCTGCAGTGATCGTGAATTCGACCAGATAACCTGGGTCGGCCAGACGGGATTCACCGCAAGCGCGCGCTGGGGCGTGCCCTGCGGGTACCCAGGCATCCCATACGGCATTCATTGCTTCAAAATCTTCCATGTCGGCTAGCCAGATGATGGTCTGCAGAATATGTTCAGGCGAAGAGCCCGCTTCGTTTAGCAGGCTCTCTACTTCGGCCAGGGCTTGGCGGGTTTGTTCAGCGACGCTAGCGCCGCATTCCCCCACTTGGCCTGCCAGGTAGAGGGTATTGCCATGCACTACAATTTGGCTCATACGGGGGGAGGTGTGGTGGCGTTGAAGGCTCATAGATACTCCTGGTGGCTCCTGGTTGTAAAGGGGGTTAGTGGAAACGAGCGGCGCTGTAGTCGTTAAGCCAATCGGGGGCTTGGCCGCGTACGCACGCTGCCACAAGCTCGCCGGTGGTACCGGCCAATGTAATGCCGAGGTGTTGGTGCCCGAAAGCGTGAATAACCCGCGAGTCGTAGCGGCTGGGGCCAATCACCGGCACGCAGTCGGGTAAGGTGGGGCGCATCCCCATCCATTGGTGGCTAACCGGGGCGTCAATATTCATCAGCTTGCGTATCCGTTCTTCTATAAAGCGGATGCGCGCTGGGTTGATGGGGTCGCGTAGCGAGGCAAGTTCCACGGTGCCTGCGGCGCGAAGGCGGCCGTTGGCCAGGGGAGTCATATAAAAGGCGCTTTCGACAGGGCAGGTGGGGCGCGTGAGCACTTCGCGGCCTAATTCAAACTCAACGTGATAGCCTCGCTCCGTATCCAGCGGTATACGTTCGCCGAGCGTGGCGGTTAGTTTTGCCGACCAGGCACCCGCGGCCAACACGACGCGATCAGCAATGAGCGTCTGACCATCCTCGCAATCAATATGAACGCCGTCGTGGGCGGAGCGTAAGCCGCGCGCGCGGCCTTTCAGAATGCTGCCTTCCGAGAGTAGTGGCTGGGCGAGCGCTTGAATAAAGCCTTGCGTATCGCGTAGGTGGCATGAACGTGGGAAGAGTACGCCTCCTACGCTCTGCCCCGCCATGGCGGGTTCTAGTGCTTCAACGCTGGCTGCGTCGAGTATCTCTTGGTCTATACCGAGCGAACGGCGCAAGGCAATGTCCGCTTGCGCGCTTTTTAGCCCTTTTTCTGTGGTATAGGCGTATAGGCAGCCTTCGTTGCGAATTAGCTCACGTGCCTGGGGGGCTGCTTCAAGCAGGGGGGCGTAACCGCTGAACGTTTGCCCTAATAGGCGTGCAAGGCGCTGCGCATTTATCGTTGCGCGGCGTTTGTTGCATTGGGCCATAAAGCGCAACAGCCAGGGCATCAGTTCTGGTAAGCGCGACCAGCGCACCACGAAGGGGGAGTCCTGGGAGAACAGCAGGTTGGGCAACTGCGACCAAACTGAGGCATTAGCAATGGGGGTGCAACCGTACTCCGCCAGTGTGCTTGCGTTGCCATAAGAGCATTGGCCTGCAATATCCTCAGGTTCTAGCAGGACGACTTGGTGTCCATCACGGCGTAGCCATAGGGCGCAGGCAACACCTACGGCACCACCGCCGATGACGACAATCTCATTGTGTGTGGGGGTCATAAGAAAGCCTTGGTTGAGGGGCCGGGCCGTTTCTAGACAGCTCAGCGATGACCGTCAGCCCATGAGTGAGCTGTGCACGGGTTGAAGCAGCAGAGAGGTTGATGCGCACCGCGTTGGGGGCATGCTGGGGGGCGAGGCTAAATGCTGAGCCAGGAAGCACCGCTACCCCTTGTTGTAGGCAAGCATTGCTGAAGTTGTGATTTTGCCAACCGTCGGGCAGTTTCAGCCAGGCGTGTGGCGCTGTGGGGCCACTGTGTACATCTAGACCGCCCATTGTTTGGCGTAGTATTGCCTGTCGTGCGCGTAACTCTTCACGCTGAACAACGATTAAATCGCGCACTTTGCCGCTTTCCATCAGCCGTGTTGCCACCAGGGCAGAAAGTGGCGCTGTACTCCAGCAGTCTACGCGTAGGCTAGCGCTTAGGTCGGAAACGAGGTCTGATGGAGCGAGCATAAAGCCTATCCGCAGGCCGGGCGCCACGCATTTAGATAGCGAGGTTATATAAAGCGTTTGTTCAGGCAGGCTGTTGGCCAGGGGTGTCGTGGGTGTGTCCAGCAGTGGCCGGTAGACATCATCTTCTATTAGCAGTACGCCCGCTGCTTTTATCACTTCTAACAGATCGTTGCGTCGTTTTTGGTCAAGGGTAACGGCCGTTGGATTTTGTATGGAGCTAACTATGAAGACAGCGCGAGGCGCGAGGTCGCTGCAGGCGTCTTGAAGCGCTTGCGGCACCATGCCACGTTCGTCGGTATGTACACCTACAAGGTTTAAATCCAGCGTGCGGCACAGGGCAGCAATTCCTTGGTAGGTAATGTCATCAGCCAGCACTGTTTCACCAGGTTCGGCGATGGCACGAAGCGCTAGCGCTAGGCCGTGCTGAGCGCCATCGCACATGATGACCCGAGAGGCGCTCGCCGTTAGCCCTTGCTGGCATAGCCAGGAGGCGGCAGCTTCTCGAGCCCAGGTCGGCCCTTCGGAAGGGTGGTAATCCTTCATGGAGTCAAAGCGGGGATCCAGCGGCAACTCGGGCAATAGTGCTGCGAGCACATGGTTGTAGGCATCAGTAGCCGGACGGTTAACGCTGAGGTCGATGATGCCTGTTTCGTGAAGTGGTGCTGATTGGAATTGGGCTTCCTCTGAGCGGTAGGCGGAGACGCGTGTGCCGCGTCCGGGCCGTGTCTCGATCAGCTTATCATCCTGCAGAATCGCCATGGCTCGGGTGATAGTGGAAACGTTGACGTTTAAACGCTTAGCCAGCTCACGGTGCGGTGGAAGTTTTTCACCTAGTCCGAGCTGGCCCGAGCGTATGGCTTCAGAAAGCGCGTGGGCTAGCTGGATGTAGAGCGGTTCAGAGTGATTGAGGGAGCCAAGCTCCTTCTCTACTTGCGTAAGCAGAGTATCTAACATTGAAGTGCCTTTAGATGGGTTGTACTGCTTGTATTGTTTGATAATACGCTTTTTGAATAAAAAAACCAATATTGAGGGGGTTGTAATTCTAAATTTGTCATGCTTGTATGGCTTGTGTCGCCATACAACTAAGCAAAATATTAACTAAACAAATATGGATCAGGAGAAGGTTATGCAACCTCTACGTAAATTCTTCGCTATTACGACGCTTGCGGCTGTGGGGATGAGTTCAGTTTACGCATTTGCCGGGGATGTTTCGCTGCGTTTAACCCATATGTATCGCGCAGATTCAGACGCTGGCCAAGCAGCTCAGACATTCGCCGATGAGGTAGAGACGCGTAGCGATGGGCGTATCAGTATTTCTGTTTATCCCTCCAGCCAGCTCGGTGACTGGACAGAAACTCATGCCCAACTAATGCAAGGTGCCATTGATATTGGCCTACAGCCACTTTCAACCAATTTTGATCGACGTTTAGCTATCTCTTGGTTTCCTTACATTGCTCCCACCTATGCGGAAGCTAAATCGGCCTACGAGCGAGATGGCTTTGCATTCAACATCGTGGATGGGTTGATTGAAGAGCAGGAGCTACGCTTGCTGGGTGTGTTTGCCGATGGTATGGGCGGAGCGGGCTTTACGAAAGGGGTGAATAATCCGGCTACCCCTGGTGAAGATAAGCAGTTGCGAATTCGCGTTTGGCCTGGCGGCACCACTCACCGCACCTTGATGGAGGAATTGGGCTACCAAGTGGCTACTATTCCGTGGGCTGAGCTGTACACCGGTATGCAAACGGGCGTAGTAGATGGTCAGATTGGTGGTTCTCCTGAAATGGCCTACAGCAACTTCAAAGACATCACGAATACTTGGGTTCAGTACAACGATCACTTAGAACTGGGCTGGTTTGTGATGAACAAACAGCGCCTAACCTCGCTGCCGGAAGATGACCAACAGTTATTGGTAGATGTAGCACAAGAGATATCTTCTCAACGCTTTGATGAGGTGGAGGCCGCCGATGAGCGACAGCTTGAGGCGCTTGAAGCAGAGGGCGTTAATGTTGTGCGCCTATCCACTGAGCAGCTACAGCAGCTAGCGACCTTTACCCGCGAGCAGGTATGGCCAGAAATTGGCGATGAGCTGGGTGACGACATAATGAGCGAGCTGCGCGCAGGCCTAGCACTAGACTGATCCGACAAAGCCCTAGCGAGGTAACCCATGTTGAAAGTCTCTCGTTTTCTGTGCCGCTTATGGTATGCGAAGGTTGCGTTGCAGCGCTTTCTGGTGGTGATGTCGGGGCTGGCTATCACGCTGCTGATCTTTGTTCAGGTGGTTTCACGCTATGTATTCTCGACGGCAATCTTTGGGATCGAAGAGATCGCTTGCTACATAGCCGTGTGGCTGTATTTCCTCGGCGCCGCTGTCGGCGCCGAGCAGCGTGGCCATATGTCCGCTTCGTTAGTGTCATTGATTTGGCAGGGCGAGCTTGCCCAGCGTGTGATTAAGCTTTTGGTCGGCACATTGTCGGTGGTGATATCGGGTTGGATGACAGTGTGGGCTTATGACCTGGCTAAGTGGTCGCTGCAATTCAACATGATGTCTACCGAAATTAATGTTCCTGTGGGGTATGCGCAAATGGCGATCCCCGTCGGCCTGGCCTTGATGACGTTATATTTTTTCTTTGAGCTGATTGAGACCCTCGTCCTCTGGGCGAGGAGCCGAGGCCCCCATGCTTGAGTTCATTCTTATCGATGCCGTAATCCTGTGCGTATTACTGGTGATTGGCTTGCCGGTTCCGCTGTGCTTTGCGGCCGCGGTGCTGTTTTTGTTTACTGTTGGAGATTTTGGGAGCGCTACTTTCCTGGTAAGCGCTGGCTTTAGCCAAGTTTCTTCGGTGGTGTTATTGGCAATTCCGCTCTATATCATCGCCGGGGCGATCATGAGTCAAGGCGGCATTGCCAATCGGCTTATTGATTTAGCTGAATCCATAGTGGGTAGGTTTAGCGGAGGCTTAGGCATAGTCGTTGTACTGGCGACGGCCGTTTTTGGTGCGATATCGGGTATGGCTTCCTCTGCGGTCGCAGCGATTGGTACTACGATGATCCCGCGGATGGTTGAGAACGGTTATGACCGTGGCTATGCGACAAGCTTGGTGTCCTGTTCATCAGTGTTGGCGCTGCTATTACCGCCCAGTGCGTCAATTATTCTTTATGGCTGGGTATCTGGCACTTCTATTACGGCAGCGTTTCTTGCGCCGATCATACCGGCCTTCTTGCTCATCGTGCTTTTCTGTTTTTGGAATTGGGTGCTCACTCGCCATATGCCGTTGCAGCAGATGCCAGCGCTGCCTGCGCGCGAATGGGGGCAAGAGGTTGCCCGGCGCGGTCGCCGAGCCAGCCTCGGTTTGTTCATGCCGCTGATTATTCTTGGTTGTATCTATGGAGGGGTGACTACGCCGACGGAGGCAGCCGCTGTGGCGGTCATTTACGCCATGCCTTTGAGCGTACTGATCTATCGCGATATGGACTGGAAGGATCTATACACGACCCTTTGGAAGGCTGGGCAGATGACCGGGGTACTTTTGGTGCTGGTGTTTTTTGCCTCTATGCTATCGCGCATGCTGACGATGCAGAATGTGCCGCAGCTGATGCTTGAAGGCTTTACGCATGTTAGCGATAACCCGCTCATACTGCTGTTAATGGTCAATCTGTTTCTTATTGTTGTTGGCATGCTAATGGACGATGCGAGCGCTATCCTGTTGGCCACGCCTATGTTGATGCCCATCATGCATAATCTTGAGATTGATCCTGTCCACTTCGCTGCAATCATCACCACCAATTTGGGTATGGGGCTGATTACACCGCCTACCGCGCCGTTGCTTTATCTAGGTTCTTTGGTAGGCAAGGTGCCATTGATACAGATGCTTTCTCCAACCTGTGTATTCCTGCTGTTTGCGTATTTGCCTGTCGTGATACTGACAACTTATTTTCCTGCGCTTTCGCTGACACTGCCGCGCCTGATGGGGTATTAACCGGAAACTTGTGCCCGTTAAAGGAAGAATATATCTGCAGCATCGGTTCGAATCACCGGCTCAGATCGAGCAGTTATTGTACGTTGCCACCGGCGATGATGAGTAGCGGCCACATTAGTAGTCGCTATGCTATTTGGGGGACTAAAGGCCTATCTTCTTTTCCGGCTATGGCCAGGAAGTCATCTTACCCACCCGCTCTAGAAAGAGTTCGCGGCGAGTCTTGCGCTTCTCGGTATGGTATCCGGCTGCTGAGAAGGTGATTATATCTATGATGGTAATGAAACCTATGCAGTTGTTGATGGTAGCGATGTACTCAGAGTTTCCTTAGCTACGCATGCGGGCGGCTTTGGTAATGGCGCGGGCGCACTCCATTAATAAAGGCGCGAGCTGTTCCAGGGCGCGGTCAAGGTCCCAGCGGCTGCTGGGCGTGGTGATGTGTACGGCGGCCACCGGTAAACCGGCGGCATTTCGGATCGGTGCGGCAATGTTGATATCGCCGAGAAAGTATTCGGCGTCGTTCCAGGCGACCCCGCGTGAACGGCATTCGCGGATCAGCTCGCTGAGGGTGTCGATATTAGTAATCGTATTGGGCGTATGGGCCTTTAGCTCGCAGGCGGTTAAGTAGTCGTGAACCCGGGTGTCGTCCAGCGCCGATAAATACGCTCTACCGGAGGCGGAGCAGTACATCGGTACGCTGCTGCCCACCGGCATATGAATGGGAATGTAGTGGCGGCTGGTAAAACGGGCCATGTAGATCATATCGAGGCCGCAGGGTTCGGTCAGCGACACGGTTTCCAGGCAGCTGTTGCTCAATTCAGAGAGGTAGGGGTTGGCGCAATCGACCAGTAAGTCGGCTTCTAGATAGTTGGCGGAGAGGGTCATCAGGCGGATGCCGAGCCGATATTTGCGGCTGGCGGGCGCTTTGACCAGATAGCCGAGCTGTTCGAGGGTGTGGGTGATGCGCTGTACCGAGCCCATGCTTAACCCTGAAAACTTGGCGATTTCCGAGAGGCTGAGCTCGCTGTGCTGAGCATCAAACAGCTCAAGCAGGTCAAACGCTTTCGCAAGCGATTGATTGAACTGCGGCGAGCGTGGTTCGTTGGCGTTGGCGTTGGCGTGCTTCATGCTTTTTTAGAATTCCTTACGTGTTCCCCTTGGGGACGAGGCCGCAAGGGGAGCGTATCAACATCTTGTGTGTTGGTGTGGAAGCGTCTGGGTGGTTTAGCGCTCCAGCCAGTCTCTGGCCCGATAATAATTGACCACCGTTTCAACATACAGCCTTTGTAGGCTGTGCAGGGGAATCGGCTTGATGGGGCTCAGGGGAAAAGGTAGCGCTTCCTCCAGGGAATGTTCACCGAGGTGCTCTCCCAGTAATTTACCCAGATGGCTACCCATGGCCACGCCACGGCCGTTATAGCCCAGCGCCACGGTGAGCCCTGGCTGGGGTTCGTGTAGGTGGGGAAGCGAGTCCTTAGTGATGGCGATACGGCCTGCCCAGCGAAAGGCGATCTCTACGTCCTTTAGCTGGGGGTAGAGTTTGATAATGGCGTTTTCGAGGTGGCGAAAGTCGCTGGGCTTGCGCGGGTCGTTGAAGGAGCCTCGACCGCCCATCAGAAGGCGGCCGTCCCGGTCGCGACGAAAATAGAGCAGCAGCTTGCGGGCATCTGACGCCACTTCCCCACCGGGTAATATATGGCTGCCTTCCTCTGCCGTGAGGGGGCGGGTGGCGATCTGATAGCTATTGGCGGCGATCAGGCTGTTGGCGAGCTTGGGCTGCAGGGCGTCGCTGTAGCCGTTGGTGCAGAGTAGTACCCGTTCCGCCTGAATTTCCGTACCGCCTTCTGCTGTAACACGCCAGCGCCCTTCGGCGCGGGTCAGCGAGGTGACGCGGGTGTGTTCATGCAGCGTTGCTCCACTTCCGTGCGCTGCCTGTGCCAGCCCGCGGGCGTAGGCGAGTGGATTCAGCCCGCCGGCCCTGGGGTCTATCCAGCCGCCAAGATACTCTGAGGTGCCGAGACGCTCCGCGCACTGCTGCTGATCTAACCAGGTGATCTCTACGCCGCGGGATTGCCATTGGCGGGCGCGGGATTCAATCGCTTTCAGGCTGGCGTGGGTAACGGCGGGTTGAATCCAGCCGCGCTGCTGGGCGTCGCAGTCAATGTTGTGCTGCTTTATTAGGTCAAACACTACATCGGCATTGCGGGCTGAGAGCGCGATCATGCGTTCTCCGCGCTCTTCGCCATAGCGTGTGATGAGTTCATCCGGGTCGTATTTGAGGCCGGGGATGACTTGGCCGCCGTTACGGCCCGACGCGCCCCAGCCGATGCTTTCAGCTTCCAGTAAAACCGTGCTGATGCCGCGCTTGGCGAGGGCCAGGGCGGCGGAAAGGCCGGTAAACCCGCCGCCGATGATCACCACATCGCTGCGCTGGGCGCCCTGCAGCGCTGGGTAGTCTCTGCCCGCGGGGGCTGTGTCAGCCCACAGGGAGGGGGGCATATGAGATGAGTTTGCCATCCTTGGTCTCCGTTAATGGTTTAGCACGCGGCGCAGAAAATCCTGGGTGCGCTCGTGGGTAGGCTGGGTAAGCAGCGTGTGGGCATCGCCGGATTCGACAATCTGCCCGCCATACAAAAAACAGACGCGGTCGGCGACTTCCTTGGCAAAGCCCATTTCATGGGTGACGACCACCATGGTCATGCCTTCATTGGCCAGGTCGCGCATGACAGTTAACACATCGCCCACCAGTTCGGGGTCGAGGGCGGAGGTGGGTTCATCGAACAGAATGGCTTCCGGTTGCATGGCCAGGGCGCGGGCAATGGCGACACGCTGCTGTTGGCCGCCGGATAGCTGCTGTGGGTAGGCGTCGACTTTGTCGCCCAGCCCGACTTTCTCCAGCAGCTCGATGGCGTTGGCGTGGGCGGTTTCACGGGGTTCGTTTTTGACGAAGATCGGGCCTTCCATCACGTTTTCGACCACCGTGCGGTGGGGGAACAGGTTGAAGCGCTGGAAGACCATGCCGACTTGGGTACGCAGGTCGTTTATATCCTTGCTGGCCACATCAACCTGACGGTCGTTGATCGTAATGCTGCCCTGGTCATAGGACTCCAGGCCGTTGATACAGCGAAGCACGGTCGATTTGCCAGAGCCCGAGGGGCCAATCAGACACACTACTTCTCCCTTGGCGACCGTTAGGCTGACCCCTTTGAGCACTTCTACGTCGCCGAAGGATTTGTGAATAGCGTTGATGTTGATCATGAATTGCCCCCTTTCGCCGACTTTCCGAAATAGCGCTCTAGGCGGTTAACCCCAAAAATCAGCGGTAGGCTCAGGCAGAGGTAGAGCAGGGCCACCAGGGTGTAGACTGTTGTGTTCTGAAAGGTGGAGGCGGCAATGAGCTGCCCGGCCCGGGTCATTTCGGCCACGGTGATGGTGGAGGCTAGCGATGAGTCTTTTAGAATCATGACGGCCGTGTTGCCATAGGGTGGCAGCGCAATGCGTATCGCCTGGGGCAGTACGACGCGGCGCATGATGAGCTTGCTTTTCATGCCTATGGATCTGGCGGCTTCAATCTGGCCCGCTTCAATCGCTTCGATACCGGCGCGGAAATTTTCCGCTTGGTAGGCGCTATAGGCGACGCCGAGCCCGATAATACTTGCCTGGAAGGCGCTAAGTTGTATGCCGAGTTCGGGGAGTACGAAGTAGATATAAAACAGTTGAACGATAATCGGTAGGCCGCGCACCACATTGATGAAGGTGCCTGCGGTGAGCGACAGCGCCCGCACGGGTGAGAGCTTCATCAGGGCTAGGAGCAGGCCGAGCAGGGTGCTTAGCAGTAGGGCGCCAATGGTGATCTGCACCGTAATCAGAGCACCTTTTAATAGAATGGGTAGAAAGGCGGTGATGTCCGAAAACTCCATGGGAAGCCTTTATTTTGCATGCACTTCTTCAACTACCCCCGAAGGGGCAGTGAAGCGGTGCTGGGGTGATCATTAGCAGGCTGTTTCGTTAATGCTGCCGGTGGGTTACCTGGGGATGGTTTACAAGCCCCACTCTTCGAAGATGTCATCGAGAGTGCCATTCTCTTTCAGGTGAGCAAGCGAGGTATTCACTTGTTCCAGCAGTTCGGTGTTTTCCTGGTCAACTGCAAAGCCGATATGGCCAACCATTTGCTGCTCGTAGTCCTCTGCTAGCTGGAGTTCTGGAAAGCGGTCTTGGCTAAGGTGGTAGCTCATGATGGGGGCATCACCGACACCCGCCACAATGCGGCCTAACGAGATGTCACGCATCATGTCTGCCAGGGAGTCGTAATTGCGGATTTCTGGAAAAATGCCCATGTTGTTGAGCTGTTCGACGTAGGTGGTGCCTACCTGGGCGCCAATCACTTCGCCTGAAAGGTCTTCCAGTGTGTTGATCTCGCCATCGTAGTCCTGACGGGTAACGACCCCTTCGCCATAGGGGTAGACATCATCGCTGAACGCGACCTGTTTTGCGCGCTCTTCGGTCTTCAGCATCGCGGCGGAAATGATGTCGATATGCCCAGCTGTCAGCGAGGGTATCAAGGCGTTGAACTGCGATTCCTGAATAGTGACCTCATAGCCCATATCTTCGCCCAGTGCATTGACCAGATCGACCATCGCGCCGGTGATCTCATTGGTTTGCACATCTAGGAACGTAAACGGAATCCCGCTTGGCGTTCCGCCTGCTTTTAGCACTTCCTGTGCGTTTGCCGTGGTACCAAGCGATAAGGCTGCGCCCAGTACTGCCGGTAACAGCATCGCTTTTTTAAAGTGAAGAAGAGGTTGGCTATCGGATGTAGGTTTCATTGGGTCACCATTGAGAATGTTGAGGGTTATTATTTACGCCTTGTCAAAAAGCTTTTCGGTAACGTCACTTCAGAGCCTAGGTGACTTTTTATTTATCGGCAAGAGTTATTATTTATCGCATAGCGATAAAATAAGTAGGCATGTTGTTGTAAGCGAGTCTTCAAAATGCTTGGGCTGCCTTGTTGGAGCGTTGATGAATAAATGCATCAAAATGCCAGCTTTTGACGATATTTTTCTTGTAAGCTCGTATATGTTGGGTTGCTTGTGATTAACCATTCGTTTTGCAAATAACTCTTGCCGCTTGGCCTGCCATTCTTCATCGCTGAGATGGGCGATAGATGGTGCAGCGCCTTCTGTGGAGTATGATGATTGTACAACCAACAGTAACGTTTGAGTGTCTGCTCCGGAAGGTATATAGCGCCGAGACGCCAGCACGTCGTTGATAAGGCAGTTGAAGCTCTCCACTATAGAGTTCGTTTGCGGACTTCCCTGCTTAATCAAAAGGTGCTTAATGCCAGGGTCTTTGTACTTAGTCGAACGGGTGGCGGCCGCTGGGTTTGTGCTCATACGTTCACGTGAAGCGAACGGTGAAGGGCTTACCGTTGTCGGCACCTCACATCGCTAAGCATCCGGTGCAGTCCGTAGCGGGACAACCGTGGGTTCTGGAATTCTCGCGACACGACGAGAAGGTTATCGAAACCAAGGCGAAGAACTTTCGAGCGGCGACCCGAGCCTCCTCCTGCTTAGGAGTGAGCTTAGCCATCAGGTTGTGCCATGTGATCAGTCGTTCGTAGACGTAGTCACGATAACTCCAACGTCGGATGGTTGCGGTAGCGATACCATACCTAAATGCCAGCTCAGTTTTCGGGATGCTGGAGGGTACCGTTTAGCTCTCTGCACGGATCTTGTTTATGAAGTTTGATGCCCATGTACCTGTTCCCGGATGAATTGCTGAAAAAGCCCTCTGTTTGTTAATAGAAGATAACTTTTATAGGCGATGTGATCATCCTGAACGTACAGATATCCCAGTAATTGTGCACGGCTGATATGGTGATATGGAACCACAATGTCTACCCCGTCATAGGTGAGATTGTTTTTAATTTTATTATGTTACGCTTGCTTTCTTTTGCTTTGAAACTTCAAGAAAAAACTTTCAGCTAAGTTTAGCGTCTATCGCTATATGTTAGATTGCTTTTTCTTATATAGTAAAATTTTAAGTAATAAAGAATAAGTCGCGATGGTAGAGTGCAGATCCGTAGTCAAAAACGATGAAACAAGCCCAGATAATCAAATAGCGCGCTTTGGTCCCCCCTACCGCGATATATGCCAATGGGCTGCCCAGCAAGATCTCAGTGACGCACTGGAGCTTGCTTTCTGGACGTTGGGACTGGATCAACACATCGTCGCGATTGGCAACCTGGTTAATGAATTTCACCATCCTGAATCAAAAGACATTCTGACTCGATGGCGGCAAAATCCCACCCTTGCCTCGCTAGATGATCTGGCGAAAGCCATTCGTCAAGATCCCTTGATCAACCGTCAGTATCCTGCATTTCTTCATGCAGGAGACGCTACAAAAACGAAACAAACATATAAAGGCAGTCTTAAAGAGCAAACGTTTCTTATAACGTTAATTACTTACCCGCTGCCTGGGGCGGAGCAATCATCTGAATACGTGTTAAGGCGTGCGCTACGCTTGTGGTTGATCGCGCAGGCGGCGAATCGGGTAGTGACAGAGCAGTGCTTAGCGGATCGAAATATCAGTACCGCAGCACGCTTTTTGATTGCAGACCGCTATCAAGCGCAGTGGCAACTCGTCGATGATGAGTTATTGTCAAATTCTGTGTATGGCCGGTCAGGCGGCAGTCCTGTCTGACTGATCGGTCAAGGGTTCGCCGTCCTTGAACTGGACGTTGTTCACGACCAGCTCCAGCTTGTTGAACCCCTTGATCCGCTTCCAGCGCTTCTGGGCGCTCTGAAGCAGCTTGAAGACCATCGCCAGGGTCGTCGCTCTGGAGCCGCAGTTCCGGCTGCGCTTGCTCCGCAGGCGGACCGTGGCGAAGGTCGACTCGATCGGGTTGGTGGTGCGGATATGCACCCAGTGTTCTGCCGGGTAGTCATAGAACGCCAGCAGCTCCTCCCGATCCTTGGCCAGGCACTCCATGGCTCTGGGGTACTTGGCCTCGAAGCGTTTCACCGTGCGATCGAAAGCCTTGTGCGCCTCATCGCGGGTCTCGGCCATCCAGATCTCATGGAGGTCGGCCTTGACCTTGGGCTGCACGGATTTCGGCAGTTTATTCAATACGTTGGCAGTCTTGTGGACCCAGCAGCGCTGGTGCTCGGTCTCTGGATAGACCTTGCTCAACGCCGCCCAGAAGCCCATGGCGCCGTCGCCAACCGCTAGCTTGGGGGCCGTCGTCAGCCCGCGCTCGCGTAGCCCCGTGAGCAGCTCTTTCCAGCTGGCCTCTGACTCACGCTGCCCATCCTCGACGACGACCAACTCCTTGCGGCCCTGCTCAGTGACGCCGATGATCACCAGCAGACACAGACGGTCATCCATGCGCACGTTGCTGTACACGCCGTCCGCCCACCAGTAGACGTAACGCTGGTCTGCCAGGTCGCGCTTCTGCCAGTCGGTATGCTCGTCCTCCCACTGCTTCTTGAGACGCGACACGGTGTTGGCCGAGAGTCCCTTGGCCTGGTCACCCAGCAGGGCCGACAGGGCCTCCTGGTAGTCGCCGGTAGAGACTCCCTTCAGGTAGAGCCAGGGGATCAGCTCCTCGATGCTGCGGGCCCGCTTCAGGTAGGGCGGCAACAGCGCGCTGCTGAAGGTCACCCCGTCGCCACTGCGGTCACGGACGCGGGGCACCTTGATCTCGACGTCGCCGATACCGGTTTGCACGGTGCGCTCCGGCAGGTAGCCGTTGCGGACCACGGCGCGGCGGCCGTCTTCCAGTGTCTTGTTGGCATATAGCTCCAGGAACGTGCTCAACTCTGCGCCCAGCTGCATCAGCTGAACATTGATGGCGTGGTCGCATGCAAGGTGCCAGCGGCGTGGATCCCTCACATTGCGCGGCCGATAGTCACCGGCTGCTGCGTGCCAGACCAGGTGCTCTTGAACCTGGCGTCGCTGAAGCTCGCTAAGTTCAGCACTCCAGGATCATCAATCCGGCGGCCTACACCCATACCTCGGTGGCGATCCTCGATGCCCTCAACGCCTTCGAGGGGAGGGTGATCGAGGTGCACCTCTCCAACGTCCACCAGCGCGAGAGCTTTCGCCACCACTCCTACGTCTCGCTGCGCGCCGACGGGGTGATCGCGGGGCTCGCGCTGGGCCGGGTCATCGCCCCTGGCCTCGTCACCCTTCACCACATAGTCCCCTTCCAGCACCTGCTGCTCGCGGTAGCTGCCGTCGGCGCCGCGGGTCTCGCGGTAGCGGGTCTCCCGGTAGTGGAAACCGCTGCCGATGTCCTCGGCCTGGTCGGCGCGCATCTTCTCCATGCGCTTCTTCAGCCGGTAACGCAGCAGCGGCATCAGCGCCCAGCCGAGCAGCAGAAAGAAGAGCCCCAGCACCATGGCGACGATCATCATGGCGCCGAACAGCAGCCAGGCCAGCAGCATCTTCAGGCTGCCCAGCAGGCCCTGGGGGCGCGCCTGGCGAGCGCGGGCCTGCCACTGGCGGGCGGCCTGCCAGGCCGGGTTGTGGCGCGGATCATGGGGATCGCTCATGACAACTCCTATCGGTGACTGCCCCCTTGGAACCCGGGGCGGCGGTTTCGTTCGTCTGGCCCGCTTCTTGCTTCATTTAGGATGAGCGCCGTACCGGCCTCGTCCCCGCATCCCAGCAGAAGGACGCCCGCCATGCAAGATAACCGTATCCTCGAACTCGCCTACGCCATCGCCGAGACCACCCGCGACAAGGTCGGCGCCATCGAGTCGATCATGCGCGAGACCGAGATTCTCGCCCTCAATGCCCGTATCGAGGCGGCCCGAGCCGGAGCGGCGGGGGCCGCCTTCGGGGTGGTGGCCGAGGAGATGGGGCGGGTCTCCGGCAGCATCAGCGGCATCGCCCGAGGCTTCCGCGGCGAGGTGGAGGCCCAGGCCCGGCGCCTTGAGGAGGCGGGCACCGAGATGCTCACCGAGCTGCGCGGCCAGCGCTTCACCGACCTGGCGTTGAATGCGGTGGAGATCATCGACCGCAACCTCTTCGAGCGCTCCTGCGACGTGCGCTGGTGGGCCACCGACAGTGCCGTGGTGGACGCCGTGGAGACGCCGATGGCGGACCGCCGGGCCCATGCCAGCGCGCGCCTGGCCACCATCCTGCGCTCCTATACCGTCTACCTGGATTTGTGGATCACCGACCGCCAGGGCCGGGTGATCGCCAACGGCCGCCCGGACCGCTACCCGGGAGTCGTGGGCCATGACGTCGCCGGCCAGGCCTGGTTCCGCCAGGCCCTCGCCACCACCAACGGCGACGACTACAGCGTCGCCGATATCGCCCGGGAGCCGGCGCTGGACGATGCCCCCGTGGCCACCTATGCCACCGCCATTCGCCGCGGGGGCCGCCACGACGGCGAGGTGCTGGGCACCCTGGGGATCTTCTTCGACTGGGCGCCCCAGGCTGAGGCGGTGGTGCAGGGGGTGGGGCTTAGCGAGGAGGAGCGGGCGCGCAGCCGGGTGATGCTGCTCGACGCCGAGGCGCGCATCCTCGCCGACTCCCGGGGCCAGGCCGCTCTCAGCGAGCGCTACCCGTTGGCCACCGAGGGCCGCGAGCGGGGCTATGGCCAGGAGAAGGCGCGCCTGGTGGCCTTTGCCAGAACCCCGGGTTACGAGACCTATGCCGGCCTGGGCTGGTACGGGGTGATCGAGTACACCGAGGCGGCGCCGGAGGGCGCCAAATTGGTGCATGAGTCATCGCTTGTTGAGTGAAAATGGTGCAGTCATGGGCCCGGTGGCCCGGTGGCTCGGTGCTCGTTCGGTATTCTGGGTGTATCATTTGGCCTGGTAGCCAGCCCGCTGGCATTCGCAATGGAGGAGCATGAAGAGCACCCCACTGCGCCGCAGGAAGAAACCACGCAGGATGATCAAGGCTCATTCAACTCTTTCGATGCTGATCAAGAGCAAGGTGCCACCAACGACGGTGTGACCACCGAGTACGAAGAGGAAGAGCAAGAATTCACTTATGAAGAGGAAGAAGAAGAGCAGGATCAGTGGGAGACTGAAGAGGAAGACGATTCTGGCTGCTGACACTCCCCGCCCGCCGCGCTTCGCGCTTTGGGCGAGGGTTCTGAGATCACCCCCAGAACCTTCCTGCTTCCACACGCCTTCACTAGACAGCAGCTAGGCCGCTGCCCCCGCTCCGATCGCTCCACAGGCTAACCCCGCCAGCCCGGCGGTTTGTATATTCCTGGCCGCGTTGATGTCGCGGTCAATGGGGTAGCCGCAGCTTTCGCAGTGCCAGTGACGTTGCGACAGCGGCAGTTTCTCAACCTTGTAGCCACAGCCATGACACCGCTTGCTGCTGGGGAACCACTGGCTCACTTTCACCAGTTGGCGCCCCGCCCAGGCGGCCTTGTATTCCAGTTGCCGGACGAACTCACCCCACCCGGCATCGCTAATGGATTTAGAAAGCCGTCTATTCTTGATCATACCAATGATATTAAGTGACTCGACGCACAGGACTTGGTTTTCGTTAATGAGTGCGCGGGTCGCTTTGTGGGTAGCGTCACGGCGACAGTCGGCGATCTTGGCATGTAGCCGTGCCACTTTCCAACGGTGTTTGTTGCGGTTGTTTGAACCTGTCTGTTTTTTCGCCAACCGGCGCTGCAAGCAGGCCAGCTTCGCCTCGTAGCGTTTCAGGTGACGCGGATTGCCCGATTTTGCGCCGTCACTGGTAATGAACAAATCGCTCAAGCCGAGGTCAATGCCGACCGTTTTGCGCGTGACCGGAAGCGCTTTTGGCACGAAATCACACAGACAACTGATGAAGTAGCGTCCAGCACGATCGCGTGAAATCGTGATGGTAGAGGGTGCAGAGGGTAGTGACCGGCTCCATCGGATGGGTAACCGCGTCTTCGCTTTTGCGATAGTGATCTCACCATCCCGATAGCGGAACGCGGCCTTGGTCAGCCGGATCGACTGCCGGCAATCCTTGCGCTTGAAACGTGGGTAGCGCG
Source organism: Halomonas sp. KM007 (assembly GCF_050709225.1). NCBI lineage: Bacteria > Pseudomonadati > Pseudomonadota > Gammaproteobacteria > Oceanospirillales > Halomonadaceae > Halomonas > Halomonas sp. KM007. The sequence goes on from NZ_CP136131.1 coordinate 2,427,627, forward strand.
CCTTGAGCTTTGGGTTGAAGAAGTTGTCGAAGGCGGCTTTCTGGTCGCGGAGCGTTTGCTGCAGGATCACGCTGGAAACATCCCGCAACCACGGAAACTCCGCCTTTAAGCCCACCAGTCGCTTTTCCGCCGATGAGTGCGAGACCGATTCACCGCGCTGCTGATACGCCTCGGTGCGATAGGCCAGGGTATTATTCCAGACAAAACGGGCACACCCGAACGACTGCGCCAGCAGCTCAGCCTGTTCGGAAGTGGGGTAGAACCGTTCTTTGTAGGCGCGCTTTGCCATGCTGTATAAATATCAGGGCAATGAGGCGAAGTCAATCTGGCACCGCTACGCGGTGCGCGCTTGTATCACCGCCCGACTGGGCGATGCTTTACGCGCTGTTTGGTAATCCCACAGCCGCTTAAGGGAGTAACTTCTACTTCGGCTCAAGGATGAGCCACGCAGCGCCCCGCCAATTGCGGGGCGCTGTTGCGTTTGGGTTATCGTGTCATAGAGGCGAAGCGTGGAAGGGAAATGCGCATGAATGCGCTATGGTAAGAGACGCATCTTCACAAAACCCCTTCGCTATGACCCTGACCCTGACCACGAACACAAGGACGTGCCCAACGTGTTGAATTGGAAAGAGCTTCCCCAGCTGCCTCGCGCCGAAGGGCGTATCGAAGCCATCGACCTGGCACGAGGTATCGCCATCGGGCTGATGATCGTCAGCCATGCGGTGAGTGGTTTGGTCGGCATACGCAACGTACCGGACTGGGGCATGGTCCCCGTTCACTTCATCACCAAGTTTTCATCGTCGCTGTTCATTCTGGTGTTCGGTATTGCCCTGGCGGTGGCCTTTTTGGCCCATACCCAAAGCGAGGATTGGCCCAAAAGGCGCCTCAAGCTTTGGGTGCGCGCCTTGGAAGTGTGGTTCTGGTACAAGGCCCTGACCATCGTCGAGATGCTGCCTTACTACTCCCCCGCCGACATCGTCGATACTCTGCTGTATGGCCGCTTTGCCATCTGGGTCGAAATCCTCGGATTTTATGCCATTGCCCTGTTATGGGTGCCGCTGTTGCTCCCCCTGTGGGCACGAACGCCTCTGTGGGCGCGGCTCGGAGCCATTGTGGGGCTGACCGCGCTCTCGGCCTGGCTTCAAGGGCTGAGCTTCGGCGGAAACGATATTCTCAAGGCGCTGCTGGTGGATCATGAAGACCACTACACCTGGGGCCAACTGAGCCGGGCACCGCTGGTGCTGGCGGGGTTGTTGATGGGGGAGGCCCTGCTGCGCTGCTACTTCGACACGGCGCTGCGCCGCCGTTTGGTCGGCGGATTGGTCGTGGTAGGGGCGCTGATGGTGGCCGGTTTCTACGGCCTGGCCATCAGCGCTGGAGATGTCGATGCCGCCATGCTGGCGATTGCCAACAATGCGGGCAAGCACCCGCCAGGGCTGAAGTTCATGCTGTTCAGCGTGGGAGGGGCGCTGGTGCTACTGGGCCTGGCATTGGCAGGCGGCGCCATGGCAGCCAAGGTGCTGCTGCCACTGACCGTGGTGGGCAGCGATGCCCTCAAGGCCTTCATATTTCACATCGTGATGATTTTTCTGGTGCTGCGCTTTTTGCTGGGGGCCGAAAATGTCCTCTCTTATCCACAGGTGCTTGGCGTGGGCGGGCTGTTGATTCTGGGGGCCGCCTTGTGGATAGGGCTGACCCGCTGGGTGGTCCGACATAAATAGCCTGTACGAGGATAGGCAGTGCAACGGCAAGCCGTAGATGGGGAGGCAAGGTTTGAGACGTTTCAAACGCTGGTGGTTGAGTAGGGTGCTGGGCGTGCTGCTGCCGATGGGGCCGGTCGTGCTGGCAGAGGCTCACGGGCAGGCGCATGGTTATGAGACGAACTGGTACTACGAAGTCGACAAGCAGAGCCCTTGGCAGGGCAGCCTGGATGCCCGGATCGCAGCCATCGAAGAGGCATTCGGTGGCGAGCTGGGCGTCTACGTGCAACAGCTGACGAGCGGCGAAGCGTACTCATGGCGTGCCGATGGCCCCTGGTATCTTGCGTCGTTGGTGAAAGTCCCGGTGGCCGCGGAAGTATTGGCGCAGCGTCAGGCGGGCACGCTGTCGCTGGATGAGCGGATCACGCTCGCGCGCAGCGACTTCGTGGATGGCGCCGGGCCGGTCAACTGGCACGACCCTGGCACGCCCATTTCCATCCGCTACCTGCTGGAGCAGATGGTGACGGTCAGCGATAACACGGCCACGGACATGCTGATCAACCGCGTGGGGCTTGCCGACGTCAACGCCCGTGCTCGGGCCATGGTCGCGGCCAGCGGCGGGCACCCCGAGCAATTGGGGCCCATCAGCCTGCTGGTGGGTGTGCGCCAGGGCGTGTACGGCCAGCTGCACCCGCAGGCCCGCCAGCTGGGCGGGCTCGATTTCATGGCGCTTCGCCAGCATGGGCTTGGCCAGCGCCCCGCGGCGCTGGCCCGGACGCTCGGGGTATCGCCCAGCAGTTTCGCGCAGCCAGACTACGACAGCGCCTTCGATGCCTACGAAGCCAGTGGTGAAAACGTCGGCACACTGCGTGCCTACGGCGACCTGCTGGCCAGCCTGCACCACGGAGGCATGGACAACCTCGACCGCGAGCAACGGCAAACCCTGCGGGAGGTCATGCAGCGCACCCGCTCTGGCGAACAGCGGCTCAAGCGTGGCATGGGCCGCGAGGTGACCTTTGCCCACAAGACCGGCACCCAGCACCGCCGAAGCTGCGATGCGGGCATCGCCACCCGCGATGGCGCCCCCCCGCAACACTGGGTCATCGTCGCCTGTAGCCGTGGCCCGCTGGCGCTGAGTGCCCACGAGCAGGCGTTGACCCGCGTAGGTGAAGCATTACACGACAGCGGCGTGATAAACTGACCCGCCGTTTTGGGTTGAACCGTTATCAGGTTGAATATTAAGGAGTTGACCATGGCCCGCGCTAGCGCACGTCATATTCTGGTAAGCAGTGAAGAGCAGTGCAACGCACTGAAACAAGAGATCGAAAACGGCCGTGACTTTGCCGACGTGGCCAAGCAGCACTCCAGCTGCCCTTCTGGCCGTCAGGGCGGCGAGCTGGGCAGCTTTGGCCCCGGCCAGATGGTGCCGGAGTTCGACAAAGTCGTCTTCAGCGGTGAGTTGAATACCGTGCATGGGCCGGTTCAAACTCAGTTTGGCTATCACCTGCTCGAAATCACCAGCCGCAGCTAAGGGCGCCCAGCGCCCGTAAAGCACCGCGGCGTTCCCGCCGCGGTGTGAGGAACACGCCTTGAACGACCCAATCATTGCCATCGAAGGCCTGAACAAAACCTACTCAGGAGGCTTTCAAGCGCTTAGCCGTGTCGATCTGACCATCGCGCGCGGTGAAATCTTTGCCTTGTTGGGCCCCAACGGCGCCGGCAAGACCACCTTGATCAGCGTGGTATGCGGGCTGGTCAATCCCAGCGAAGGTCGTGTCATCGTCGATGGCTTCGACAGCGTGCGCGATTACCGCCAAGCCCGCGAGCGAATTGGCCTTGTGCCGCAAGAACTCACCAATGAAGCGTTTGAAACGGTGTGGAACACGGTGAGCTTCAGCCGTGGCCTGTTTGGTAAATCCCCCAACCCCGCCCATATCGAAAAAGTGCTCAAGTCACTCGCCCTCTGGGACAAGCGCCATAATCGGCTGATGACCCTCTCGGGGGGCATGAAGCGCCGCGTGTTGATTGCCAAGGCGCTGTCTCACGAGCCGCGTATTCTCTTTCTGGATGAGCCCACCGCAGGCGTCGATGTCGAGCTGCGGCGGGATATGTGGAACGTGGTACGCGGGCTGCGGGACGATGGTGTGACGATCATTCTCACCACCCACTACATCGAAGAAGCCGAAGAGATGGCCGACCGCATCGGGGTCATCAATCGCGGCGAGATCGTGCTGGTGGAAGAGAAAGCCGCGCTCATGAAAAAGCTGGGCAGCAAGCAGCTCACCCTGCAGCTACACAGCCCGCTGGCGGAATTGCCGCCCGCACTGGCGCAGGAAGCGCTCAGCTTGGCCGCCGATGGCTATGAGCTGGTGTACACCTACGATGGCCGTCAGGAAGAGGAGGGGCGAGGGATCTCTACCCTGTTAACGCAGCTAGAGCAGGCGGGCATCAGCTTTAAAGATCTACACACCCGGCAGAGCTCGCTGGAAGATATCTTCGTGGACCTGGTGAAGGAGCGCTCATGAACCTCTATCCCGTTCGTGCGATTTACATGGCGGAAATGGCCCGCACTCGCCGCACGCTGCTACAGAGCGTTGTCTCACCGGTGATCTCTACCTCGCTCTACTTTGTGGTGTTTGGCGCGGCGATTGGGTCGCGGATTACCGAAATTGGCGGGGTGAGCTACGGCGCGTTTATCGTCCCTGGTTTGATTATGCTGATGCTGCTCACCCAGAGCGTCTCCAACGCCTCCTTCGGCATCTTCTTTCCCAAATTCTCCGGCAGTATTTACGAGATATTGTCGGCCCCGGTGTCGTATCTGGAAATCGTCATCGGCTACGTGGGGGCGGCGGCCTCCAAATCGATACTGCTGGGGCTGATCATCCTGGCCACCTCGGGCTTGTTCGTGCCGCTGGAGATTGCCCATCCCTTCTGGATGCTCACCTTCCTGGTGCTCACCGCCGTCACGTTCAGCCTGCTGGGGTTCATCATCGGTATCTGGGCCGACGGGTTCGATAAACTGCAGCTGGTGCCGCTGCTGGTGATTACGCCGCTGACGTTTCTGGGCGGCAGCTTCTACTCCATCGATATGCTGCCTCCGTTCTGGCAAACCGTGACCCTGGCCAACCCCGTGGTGTACCTGGTGAGCGGATTTCGCTGGAGCTTTTATGGCATCAGTGATGTCAGTGTGGGCGCCAGTATTGCGATGATCCTGTTCTTTTTAGCCGTCAGCCTGGCCACCATTGCCTGGATTTTCCGCACCGGATACCGGCTGAAGCCCTGACGTTTCACGTTTTTCTGCAAAGGTAACGCCTGCTTATGCCGCTACTGCAAAGTGCCGTGCACCGCCTGGAGCCCTCATTGGATGGCGAGCGCCTGACCGTGACGCCACCCCCGGCACCCGCCGAGGCCGACAACCCCGTCATGGCCAGCCTGGTCAACACCCTCAACGATACCTACAACACCAAGGCCAAGGGGTGGGGGCGGTTTGCCGAGCAGGGGGAGCAGGCCGGGCCGCTGGTGGCCTGGCTGAGCGCCTACCTGGCGGCCGACTCTTCGGGCAGCGAACAAGGTTTTGCCGAACTGGCCAACGCCCTGGCCGAGCGCCTTGCGAAAACGCTGCAGGAGCAGCTGTCGGTCAGTGGTTATCTGGTGACGGCGCACCTTCGTCAGGGGGATACGGATACCCTGTTCTTCGGCCTGATTCATCAGCGGGAAGGGATCGGCTTCAATGAGGCTCATCAGGCCGTGCCAGCCGCTCAGTTGAACGCCAGCCAGCTGACGCTGGCGGCCCGGGTGAACCTCACCCAGTGGCAACGGGCGGATGCCACGACGCAGTACGTCTCGTTCCTCAAGGAGCGTGGTGCCAAAAAGCTCTCCGATGGGCTGGTGGCGCTGCTGGGCATGGAAGAGGGCATCGATGCCCCAGCGGAAACCCGCACCCTGCTCAAGGCCTTCAGCGACTACGTCGAAAAAGAGGACCTGGACGACGACGCCAGCCGTGAAAAAACCGACACCCTGGTGGATTACGCCAACGAGCAGCTGCGCCGTGGCGAACCCATGACGCTGGAAGCGCTTTCCGAGCTGGTGGACGAGAAGCAGCCACAGGCGTTTTACGACCATATCCGCAACGCCGATTACGGCCTCTCTCCGGAGATTCCGCCGGACAAGCGCACCATCAACCAGTTCCGCCGGTTTACCGGCCGAGCGGGTGGGGTGTCGATCAGCTTCGACTCGCACCTGCTGGGTTCCAGCATCGAGTACGATGCCGCGCAGGACCGTCTTATCATCAAGCAGGTGCCCAAACAGCTCAAAGAGCAGTTGGCCAAACGCAAGGAGTAATTGCCGTGCTGGGCGCGATTCAAAGCTTCTTTCAGCGGACGCTGTCGGCCCCGGAGCAGCGCGACGACCAGGCCCTGACCCTGGAACTCGCCTGTGCTGCGCTATTGTGCGAAGTGATGCGGGCCGACTATGAACAGAGCGAGGCCGAGCGCGCCGCCATGCAGCGCATGCTGATGACGCGCTATCGCCTCGATGAGCAGGCAGTGGCCGAACTGATGCGCCTGGCCGAGGCAGAAGTGGACGACGCCGTGGACCACTACCAGTTCATCAGCTTGATCAAACAGCACTACGACTATGAGCAGCGCCTGGAGGTAGTGGCCATGATGTGGCAGGTGGCCTGGGCCGATGGCTCGCTGGACCCGCTGGAAGAGCACCGCATTCGCCGCCTGGCTGATCTCCTGCACGTCAGCCACAGTGATTTCATTCGCAGCAAATTGGGCAACTCTCCAACGTAGCCGATTACGGTTCGGCGGCCTCGCCTTCCTCCAACAGGCCCGCCACCAGCCCATTCAACTGCTGCTGGAACTGGCCACCGGGGGAGGGCCGCCGAGAGCAGATGGCTCGTACCCGTAGAGTAGAGCATGCGCCCGCTGGGGGTGTCGACGAACGGGCGGCTAAGCGCATCGTTGACCCGTGGGTCGGCATCGCTGGGCAGGCTGTTCACGAAATTACGCAAACATCAAAAAAGCCTGCTACGCTAGAAGGGCCTGTTAAGGGAGAAGCAACCCTTTGATTTTCATGAAACGCTAAAGCAAGGAGTGCCGTTATGCGTAGCATTATCTATATCGTGGGTCTGGTTGTCGTGGTGTTGTTCATCCTTTCGCTGCTGGGCTTACGTTAAGCAGTAACCGGTCATTCCAAGGCGTGCCGGTTTCCGCTTGCCTTATACGTCGCGTAGTGGCTGGATCAGGGCCACCGCGACCTTCCACTGCCGGTGATCTTCCGACTGCACGACGACCGTCTTGCGGTTGATCTTGATGACGCGACCGAACACCTGACCCTCGCGACTCTCAAAAGAGACGGCCTGCCCCAGGGTCAGGCGGCTCAACACCGCCATCTCCTGTCGGGCCTGGAGGTCGTCGATACGGCGGCAGATGAGGTCGTTGAGCGCCAGGAGCTGGTCGAGGCTCATGTCGTCGATACGCATGGGGAACCGGATCTCGTGCATCGGGAAAGGCGCCACCTTGCCCGATGCGCCGGCGGGTGTCGATTCAGCGCTCGATGTCGGAGCGCAGCGGCGCGTCGGCGAACAGGGTCTTCCAGCGACGCGGTGTCAGCTCGTCGACCCGTGAGGCGGGATGAAGCGCCACGCGCTGGAGGACATCGACCAGATAGGTGTAGGGGTCGACGCCCTGCAGCCGGCAGGTGGTCAGCAGGCTCTGCACGATGCCGACGTGCTCGGCGCCGACCTCGCTCCAGCAGAACAACCAGTTGCGCCTTCCCATGGGAATGCAGCGCAGGCCACGCTCCAGGTGGTTGGTGTCGATCGGCACGTCGGGATCGGACAGGAACACCTCCAGACTGCGCTGCCGCTTCAGCGCGTACTCGACGGCCTTGCGCAGCGGGTGGCGGGGCTCCAGATCGTCCCGATGAAGCTGGTGATCGCACCATTGCCAGAAGGCTCGCACCCGCGGTTCGCTGTAGTCGGTGCGCGCCTTGAGTTTCTCCGGTCCTTCGCGGCCCTTCTCACGGATCCAGGTCTCGGCCTTGTAGAGCCCGGCGATCCGCAGCAGGCCTTCCTCAACCGCGTCATCACTGCCCTGCGCCTTCTCGAAGTGCCTCCGTGCGTGGGCCCAGCATTCGGCGTGGGTCACCCCCGGGCGCTTCTCGGCATAGCGGGCATAAGAGGCGTTGCCGTCGGTCAGCAGCACGCCTTCGAAGTGGTCACCCAGCACCGTGTCGATGTGGGCCTTGGCGCGTGACGGGGAAAAGGTGAAGCTGATCTCGTCGTGGTCACCGTACAGCGGCCAGAACCATGCCTCCTGCATCTTGCCCTTGGTCTTGCGGCCCGCCTTGATCGGCGTCTCGTCCATGGCCAGCACCTGGCTTTGCAGCACGTGCTCCAGCTGGGCCAGGTGGATCGGCGACAGCAACGCCGCAGCTCGCGCCACCTGCTGAGTCAGTGTGGTGCGACTGAGCTGGATGCCGGCCTGCTGCAGGCGCTGATGCTGGCGATAGAGCGGCAGGTGGTAGCAGAACTTGTCGACCAGCAGGCCGGCGATGAAGCTGACGTCGGCCAGTGAGCCGTCGAACAGCGTGGCCGGCGCTGACGTTGCCTGGGGCGGCGCCGCCTTGCTGACCTTGAACACCGGGCAACGATACTCCAGCACCTCGAAGCTGGCCCGGCGCTGCGCCAGGCGGAAGGTGCTGCGCGTGGCGATCACCTCGACGTCGTCCAGGCTCATGCCCTCGGGCAGGTCCGGTGCCACCTCAATCACCTTGACCGGCACCGAGGCATCGAAGCGCAGCCCGGTGTCGTTGACGGCATCACGACGCGTCTTGCGTGACGGCGTCTTGGCGGGTGAGGCGTCTTCATCAGGCTCGGGCGGCGGCGGAGCCGGCAGATCCTGCATACTGCCGAGCAGGCTCTGTTGCACGGCCGGGTCGATCGCCAGCAGGCGCTCCGACTTGCGACCGAACAGCTGCCGCTTGAACCAGTCGAGCTGGCGTTGGAGCGACGCATTCTCTTCCCTGAGGACCGAGTTTTCGGCCAGAGATTGCTGGTATTTCTGCTCCAGAGACGGCGACGACACGAGGCGATATTTCCTGGTGAATCAGGCCGTTATTTTACCATGCCATCAGGCCGCTGACACCTTGGGATGCCAGCGTTTGCGGCGTTTCGTGACCACCAGATCGAGTCCCTCGATCAGGGCTTCGAACTCGGCAGGGCTGAGCGTGATCGCCTGGCCGGCGGTGGACGACGACAGGGTGGCGAAACGTCCGCGCTCCAGGCGCTTGCTCCACACGCAGTAGCCGCCGGCCTGGAAGTACAGGCACTTGAGCTGGGTGCGCCGCCGGTTGATGAAGATGAAACCGTGCCCGCTCAGCGGATTCTGACCCAGCTGTCGGCGAACCAGGGCGGCCAGCCCATCATACGAGCAACGCATGTCGGTGGGCTGGGTGCACAGCCAGAGCGTGATCGGCGGGCGCATCATGCCCCCCGGCGAAAGCGCAGACAGACACCATCCCCCAGGTCGAGCTCGATCTCCCAGCCGCGTGGCTCGTCACTAATGGCATCTTCCTCTGGCACTGACACGGGTGCGAAGAGCGCCGGCTCGGCAGCCCTGTGATAAGGCATTGGTGCGTCGCCGGCCAGTCGCCGCTTCCAGAGCTTGAAGGAACTGACGGGAAGCCCTACCTGCCGACAGAAGGCTTGCTGGGAGAGCCCGCTTTGGGCCTGTTCGTCGACCCAGGCCTGCCATTGCGAGGCGGGGTGGCGGGAGTGGCGTCGCTTCGACATGGGGACTGATGCTCCGTCGGTGAATGACGGGATCAGCGTAGGGGGTCAGGCCATTTCAAGAAACGACGCGCCAGGATGGCCGCTTACCCGCTGCGTGGCCCCGCGATGTCGAAAACCCACGCATGAACCCCCGATCTGTGCCCGATCTGTGCCCAAAGCGGCGCTTGCGCGGCCGCTTCCTACCTGCCAGACTCGCCAAAAAGGGCGGTTGAACTTCCTATACCCCAACTCGCGTGATTTCGTCCACACGGCCTAGATATTCCTGTTTGATTGCGGGAAGCCGATTGCCAACCGGCACTGCGCAAGGTTGTAGGTGGGCTTCATAGCCGCGGCGGCAGCCCAAACCGTTTAGCGTACGAATAGTGGTTTTGTCGCACACGGCAACGGATGGGGGAGTAAACTTGGAGACATCAGAGGCATTATTGCTGCTCGAGGCCTTGGGCATCGGACTTCTGATCGGGATCGAGCGCGAGCGGAATGCAGGCGTGACCGGGGGGCTTGTCCCGGCAGGCGTGCGCACCTTTGCGCTCGCCTCACTGACCGGCGCGCTGAGTCAGATTGCCGGTGGATGGCCAATGCTCGCCGTCGCCGTCGCCGTCATCGGCGGCCTTCGCATGGCGACGCACCTGTCCCAACCGGATCGCCAAGCGGGCCTGACCACCAGCCTTGCCCTGTTGATCGTGGTCGTGCTGGGTGCGCTGTCAATCGAGCACACGTTCCTTGCGGCGGCATCGGGCGTCCTGGTTGCGGCGCTCTTGGCTGCGCGCACGGTGCTGCGCGACTTCAGCCGCTCGGTGCTAAACGATTTCGAGATCCGCGACGGTCTCATCCTCGGCGTCTCGGCGCTCCTGATCCTGCCGATCCTGCCCAACGAAGCATTGGGTCCGGGCGGGGCGATCAATCCACAGAAACTGTTCGTGATCGTCATTCTTGTCATGGCGATCGGCGCTGTCGGCCACATCTGCACACGGGTCTTCGGTTCACGGCTGGGTCTGCCATTAAGCGGTTTCCTCTCCGGGTTCGTGTCGAGCACCGCCACCGTGGTGGCTATGTTGAAGAAGGTGCAGGATCGGCCGCTCGAGGCCTATCCCGCCGCTGCGGGTGTTACGTTCTCCTCAGTTTCGTCGCTCGCGCAGACCGGTATCGTACTGCTGTTTCTCAGCCCTTCGATGTTCACACTTGCAGCCCCGATCCTGATCATCCCTTCGCTAGTGGCATTGCTCTACGGGACCGTGCTTGCACGCATCGGATCGCGCGGCGGCGGAGCAGAGCCCGATGGGCTCGAACTTCCCAGTCGGATATTCAGCGTCCGGGGCGCCGTGAGCTTTGCGGCTATGGTGGCAACAGTCATTGTCGTCTCCGCTGTCCTGAACGAGTATTTCGGAAGCGAGGCCATCTTGGTGTCGGCGGCACTCGCTGGGCTGGTGAGCACGGGATCCGCTGCGGTTGCGTTGGCCTCGCTGGTTGTGGCCGGACAGCTGCCCGCATCCGAGGCGGTCGTGCCGCTGGCAGCAGCGATCAGCGTGAATGCCGGGGTACGGATCGTCCTGGCCTTGCGGGGAGGAGCGGCGGCGTTCGGCTGGTCTGTTGCCGGCGGCCTGATGCTGACGGCCGCTGCTGTCTGGGCGGGGTGGTGGTTTGCAGCAGCCATCAGCATCATGGTCGCGCCCTGAGCCTCATGCCGCGGCGCAAACGCGTAAATCGCTACACATCAGGAATGGGATGGTCCAAAAACAACTTCGCGGCGAAGATGTCGGCTCTGAGGCTCTGAGATAGCCGAGCTGTTGGTCTTTGATTGACCCCAAGCGAAGCAGTATGCCGTTCTGTTTTTTGCGGAGAAGGTTGTCTTTCAGGCCCGTCCCCTCCGCCACTTTCCCCCGCGAAAGCGTTCTCCCGATCCGGCTGTGGCCAGATTTTTCCGTTGTTTTCGAGGGTTATGCGTATGGGGCTGTTCAGCGGCGTCGGTGCCAGGAGGTCCGGTAGAGGTCTCTCATGGCCGATATTCTCCGGACCTCATGACTGCGCGGATTTGGTGAATTTGTTGCAAATATCTGGATTTGCGAGACTTTTTCTACGTCGCAGCTGGGCACATCGACACCAGTGGCGTTCGCTGAAATGGAACAGAACTCGAACTTTTGCTACAGCCAGCCGGCACGGTCGTCTCACGCATCAACTTCCGCGATGCGGACCGTACCGCCTTCAGACCTTCGACGGCGTCCACCCCATCGCTTACGGCTCATCGCTGCTCTGCGTCGCCTCACTGTGATGACGGCAGCCTGCGAACAAGGCACTCGTCATTCGCCCATGGACTGTGCGTCGGCCTGCAGCGTTGTCCCCTTCAACCACCCACGCCACAACGAGCAGCCCAATCGGCACTGCCCTCTACAAGATGTTGCTCATGAGGGTGTCGTTGTGCCATGTTGACCGTGACCCGATCTTGAATTCATACGGAGCAACGCAGCAACAGAGTCTTCGTTCATCTTAGACACTCATTAACGTCGATTGGCGCAAATTCGGCAGCAGCGTGGAGCGACGCCCCCGAAACCATGACACAAACTCCTCGTAGTGATGCCAACCAGAATATAGAAAAACAAGAGCAGGGAGAACGTCCGTACATGTCATTCCGTTATATCGGATCAAAGGCCCGTGTCGTCGACACCATCATCGACCGGATCGGGTCGCCGGATAGCGGGATGTTCATTGATGCATTTTCGGGGACTGGTGCGGTTGCGGAAGCTGCTTCCAGAGCCGGTTGGAAAGTACATGTAAACGATCATCTGAGTTCGTCGGCCATCATGTCATTCGCGAGGCTGGTCTCCAAAGCCGACGTTCTGTTTTCCGGGCTCGGGGGGTATGCCAGTGCCGTCGATGTGCTGAATTCGCTCAAGCCACAGCGCGGCTTCATCTGGCGTGAATACAGCCACAACATTGTTCTGTGTCCCGCATGTATTTCACGGAAGGCAATGCCCAGAAGATCGGTGCAATCCGCAGCCAGATCCGCGAATGGCGCTCTCGTGAAGACATAAACCAGAGTGAAGAACGTGTTCTGATCGCAGACCTAGGTCATGTTGACAAATGGCGGAGCCAGAGGCGGATCGACGTGATGTCGATGAAGCCCAGGAAGCTTTCGGCGGTCTTGTCGTAGCGGGTGGCGACGCGACGGGCATTCTTGAGCTTGTTGAAGCGCCTGGGGCCACCATCCCCGTTAGCACGCCAAGCGCCCGCTTCCCCCAGCGGGCGTTTTTTTATGGGTTTCAGTTGGCTCAAGCCGCTTGTTTGTCCAGGCGCGTCATTCGCTTGGCTTCACGCGCAGTCGGCGGCGCCTTGGCCAAACATATCGAACATCAATTCGCGGCCCATGCCCGTCAACACCCAGCGGCCATAACTGTTGTAGGTGGCGGCACCGCTCTCTTCCAACACCTGCTGGCACATGGCCCAGCCAGTTTGCTGCTGGCGCAGCGTGTTCAGCTCATGGCGGGACAATCCGCGTTGCGACAAGGTGATGGTTTCAAGGACGTGGCCGCTTTCGTAAAGCAGCTCGGCAGCACGGGAAAGGCAGTGACGCAGGCTGCGTTGCAGATGAAAGGCAGCGCTGGAGGCCTGAGATAACGCTTCTGCGGGCATGGATGACTCCTGCAATCGCACGGAAAAGGGGATGTGCTGCGGTGCATTATAAATGAGCAGGGGCGTTAGACCAAGGTCTATGTTGAACCATGAGGGGCGCGCAGGGTGGTTGCCACATGTCTGCAACGTAAAGCCCGTAGATTTCACTTGTGAGCCGCTGAAATTCGCCTTTGCCAACACAATGCGCTCAGCAAGAAATCAGCAAGAAAATAATGAAAAATTGGATGAACCCTAAAGACTGGGGTTAAATGGCCGAAGGTTATTAGTAATACAGCACACTGTTAAACGATTCATTGGCGTCGGAGCACATAGCGAGGCGTATAAACTAAAGGACATTAGCGTATGGCTTCCATTTCATCATTGGGTATCGGTTCAGGGCTTGATCTCAACGGCTTGCTAGACCAACTGCAAGAAGCCGAGCGGGGCAAGCTGCAGCCCATCGAGCGGCAACTGGAAACCCAGCAGACCAAAATTTCCGCCTACGGCCAGCTGCAAAGCGCCATGTCTCAGTTTCAAACGGCGGCGGCGGCGCTCAACGACAGCGCCCTGTACGAAAGCCTGTCAACCAACGTTGGTGGCAGCGCCATTACGGCCGCCGCTGATGGCGAAGCGCAGCCTGGCAGCTACAGCGTAACGGTTGAAACGCTAGCAACCCGCGGCACTCTGGCTTCTAAAGGCGTTACAGCTGTGGATGACGTACTCACCACTGCAGAGGAAACGCTTACCTTTACTTTTGGTAATGGCAACACTCAGGATGTCACCATTGCGGCAGATAGCACCCTCGAAGGTATACGGGATGCCATCAACGCAAAGGAAGATTCGGGTGTTAACGCTACGATTGTATACGATGGCACCGACTATCGGTTGTCGCTGAGTTCAAGTGAAACAGGCGCTGATGCATCCATTAGCAGCTTCTCAATTACTGGGGGCGTTGCACTTGAAGCAGATGGTGGCGTAGATGTTAATGGCGACAGTACAGGCACACATCAAAGCGGCACAGACGCCGCGCTGAATGTGAATGGCATCGCCATCACTAGTCCTACCAACCAAGTAGAGGGCGCCATTCAAGGGGTCACGCTCAACCTGCAAGAAGAAGGCACCAGCACCGTGGCCGTAGAACAAGACACCCGCGCCGTTCGAGAGGCAATCACCAGCTTCGTAGACGCCTACAACGACCTGAAAGGAACCATTGGTGAACTCGGCTTTAATGCCGAAACGGGCGTTGCTGGCGAATTGACCGGCGATAGCGCCATGCGCACAGTCGAATCGCGCTTACGCAGTGTGTTAAGCGGTGGCATGGAAGGCGAGTTCTCCATGCTGAGCGATATCGGCGTTACCCTTCAGCGCGATGGCACTTTGGCCGTCGATAGCGACAAGTTAGATGATGCCATTGCCAACAACCAGGAGGCGCTTTCCACCTTCTTTGCAGGCGACGCCAGCGACGCGGGCATGGCCGGTCAAGTGAACCAAACCATTGAGCAGCTGTTAGGTAGTAATGGCACGGTGGCAGGCGCGATTTCAGGCGCTGAAAACCGCGTCGAGTCATTGGGAGAGCGTTATCTGCGCATGGAGCAATCCATCGAGCAGACCATTTCTCGCTATCGTACCCAGTTTGGCCAATTGGATAGCATGATTGCCCAAATGAACCAGACCAGCGATTACCTTACCCAGCAGTTTGATGCGTTGGACGCCCAACTGGGCCGCCGCTAAGCGCTCTCCCGCCTTACCTTACGCCTGCTGGAAACAGCAGGCGTTTTTGTGACTGGCATACTTTATTACGTGCAGGCAAAGCTTAAAAAAACACTCACCCCATTCAAGTTTTCCGCTGATGCGCCGATAATGACTTTACATTTGATCGCTCTGCTTAACCCCCCCTTCAGGAGCGACGACACAAGCGCGTTCATCGCGCATGGGTTTAGCCTTTTGCACCGAGGAACATCTGCATGGCGACAATAACCTCTCTAGGCGTTGGCTCTGGCCTGGATCTCACCGGCTTGCTGGATCAGCTACAGGCTGCGGAACGCGGCAAGCTCGTGCCCATTACCCGCCAAAAAGAGCAGCAGCAGGCCAAAATTTCGGCTTTCGGCCAGCTGCAAACGTCGCTGAACGGATTTCAGGATGCGCTGGCTAAAATCAACGACCCCAAACTCTACCAAAGTCTTTCCGCCAACGTGCGGGGCGATGCCATTAAAGCCACCACCACCGCCAGCGCGCTGCCCGGCAGCTACCGAGTAGAGGTGTCGCAGTTGGCCACTTCTGGCACCCTGGCATCCAACCGCATCACGGGTGAAAAAAATGCCGCGCTAGACCTGCAGGGGGCTACGGCCATACGGCTCAATTTTGGCGGCGCAGATTCGGTTGATATTGCCATGGCCCCCAACAGCAGCCTGGAAGCCATTCGTAACGCCATTAACGCCCACAAGGATGCAGGCGTTAACGCCACCATCATCAACGATGGCCAAGGCTACCGGCTGGCGCTCAGTTCTAAAAACACTGGGGCGGATGCCTCTATTGCCAGCTTTAGCTTTGTCGATGCCAGCCAAGACCCGGCAGTAACCGTGGCAGGGCCCTTTGCTGAAGATGCCGCCACCAAGCGAGCCGGTGAGGATGCCGCGCTCACGGTCAACGGCATTTCCATTAGCAGTGCCAACAACCAAATAGAAGGTGCCATTCAAGGGGTCACGCTGAACCTGGCCGAACTCAGCATTGCCGATGGCGAAACCGCCACCAGCACCATTACTGTCGAACGAGACACCCTCAAGCAGCGCGAAGCCATTAACGGCTTCGTGAAAGCGTTCAACGACCTGAAAGGCACCATTGCCAAGCTCACCAGCTTTACCGGCGACAGCGAAACCGCAGGCGAACTGGTTGGCGACAGCACCGTGCGCACCATTGAAAGTCGCTTGCGTAGCGTGTTGACCGGTGGTGTGGAAGGTGGCGAGCTGGGCACCCTGAACCAGTTAGGCATTACCCTGCAACGAGACGGCACGCTGGAAATGGATGACGATACAATCAGCGATCTAGTCGCCAATAACCCCCAAGCACTCAGCGACTTTTTCGTAGGTGGTGAAGCAGGGAATGGCTTGGCAGCCCAGCTCGACAGCACCGTAGAGCGAATGCTTGGCGATAACGGAGTAGTAAAGCTGGCCATTAGCGGTGCCGAAAACCGCGTGAAAAGCCTAGACGAACGCTTTGAACGCATGGAAGTGACCATCGAGCGCACCATCAGCCGCTACCGCACCCAGTTCGGCCAGTTAGACGCGATGATTGCGCAGATGAACAGCATGAGTACTTATCTGACTCAGCAGTTTGATGCGCTAGATGCACAGCTAGGGCGCAAGAGGTAGCCGCTACCAATTGCCCGAAGCCCCCATCGTAAGGGGGCTTTGTTGCTGTGCGCCAGGCATGGCGCGTAGCGCCTTGATAGGCGCTGTTCCTGGGGGTGGTGCCTCAGGATGACTTGGGGGTGAAAGTCCCCTGCACGCCCGGTAAGGGGAAGTGCTAGCCGACGGCAAGGGTGTCTCCCGCGAGGGAGAATCTGAAGGCAGCCCGAGGCAAAACGCTGGCCTGACGAACAGGAAGCGGATACGAGGCGTCATGGCGGGGTAAGGTGGCAGCAATCACCAAAGCCCAATACTTGCACGGAACGCCATGAGGTAAATCCGACAGGCATAAGCGGGAAGGTCGCGCGTCTTACCCTGGGAGGTCTGGTGGTCTGCCACAGGGCTACCGGCGTCGAGAGGCGACGGGAGGGATCATCAGACGTCAGCCGAGGCCATAGTAAGTGCCGGTTCACCGCGGCACCAAGGGCCGAACATGAAGAACCGCGAGTAGGCGATAACGTCTCGAGGATCGATCATGAAGACAGACCATGGCGCTAACACCGTCACTCACCCAGAGGGGCAGGGGCAGTACCCCGCGTCCCAGCCGGTGAGCGTCGAGACGATCCCGGCGTCGCTATCGTGGACGAAAGCGGAGTCAGCCTCGCTCATGGAACGGGTCATTGACCCGGAGAACATGCAGCGGGCTTACCGTAAGATGGTTGCCAACAAAGGCGCACCGGGTGTCGATGGCATGACGGTGCATCAGTTAGCGGGCCACCTAAAGCAGTACTGGCCAACGCTGCGAGAGCGGCTGTTGGCCGGTGAGTATCACCCCAGCCCGGTCCGGGCCGCCACGATCCCCAAGCCTAAAGGCGGCGTACGGCAGCTCGGCATTCCTACGGTCACCGATCGACTGATCCAGCAAGCGCTGTCACAAGTGCTCATGCCGATCTTCGACCCGAGCTTCTCCGAGTCAAGTTACGGCTACCGCCCCAGGCGCAGCGCTAAGCAGGCCGTCTCGGCCATGAAGGCCCACGTCACCGCCGGCCACCGCTGGGTAGTCGACCTTGACCTGGAAGCCTTCTTCGACCGAGTGAACCACGATCTACTGATGGCACGGGTCGCGCGGCGCGTTAACGACAAGCGCGTGCTGCGTCTGATCCGCCGCTACCTGGAGGCGGGCATGTTCCAGAACGGCTTGCCTACGCCGAGACGGCAGGGGACGCCCCAAGGCGGGCCCCTCAGCCCGCTGCTGGCGAACATCTTGCTGGACGACATGGACAAGGAGCTGGAACGTCGAGGCCACCGCTTCTGCCGCTACGCCGATGACGTGCAGGTGTATGTCAAAAGCTGGCGGGCAGGCGAGCGTGTTATGGACAGCTTGAGTGAGTATCTCGAGAACTCACTTCGGCTGACGGTCAACCGCCGCAAAAGTGCAGTGGATCGGCCATGGAAACGCGGCTATCTAGGCTACAGTCTTACGCGGCACAAGCAGTCGAAGCTGACGCTAGCCAAGAGTAGCCTGACGCGCATGATGCAGCGTGTCCGTGAGACCCTGCAGCGTGGCAGAGGGTGTAACCTCCAGCGGACAATCGAAGGGTTGAGTCCAGTCCTGCGAGGATGGGCCCATTACTTCAACCTTGTTGATGTGAAACGCCCCTTGGAAGCGCTGGATCAATGGATACGACGGCGCTTGCGCGGTCTGATCTGGCGGCAATGGAAGCGCCCGACGACCCGGCGTCGGAAACTCCGAGGCCTAGGTCTGGACGCGAATCGTGCCTGGAAATCGGCGGGCAATGGGCGAGGGCCCTGGTGGAACGCCGGAGCCTCGCACATGAATGAGGCCCTGCCGAGAAAGTGGTTTTACGATCTGGGCCTGATCTCGATACTCGATACGGTAAGATGGCTCAAACGTTGTTCATGAACCGCCGTGGTACGGAACCGTATGCCCGGTGGTGTGAGAGGACAGGGGAGGCGACTCCCCTTCCTACTCGATTCTGAGGCAAGAGCCAGTGTGGGAAGCAGCTTTAGCTCGCGACCGATGTCAGCTAGTTGCCAAAAGTCATCACTAAGTTACCAAACATTACATAATTTTTTACTACTCACCCCTAAAGGTTCTCCTCCTTAGGCCGTTAACTAATACAACGGCGCACACAGTGGCCGAAAAGCGGGCCTTCAAGGCCAGTGTTAACGCAAGGAGAATCACACCATGTCAGTGATCAATACCAACATCACCTCCATGATTGGCCAGTCCAATCTGAGCAAGAGCCAGAACGCGCTGCAGACCTCCATGGAGCGTCTCTCCTCCGGCCTGCGCATCAACAGTGCCAAGGATGATGCGGCCGGTCAGGCCATCGCCAACCGCATGTCCTCCCAGATCACCGGTCTGTCTCAGGCACAGCGTAACGCCAACGACGGCATCTCCGTCGCTCAGACTGCCGAAGGCGCGCTGAATCAGGTCAACGACAACCTGCAGCGTATTCGTGAACTGAGCGTCCAAGCTGCTAATGATACCAATTCTCAAGCTGACCTGGACTCTATCCAGGCAGAAATTGGTCAGCGTCTCTCAGAAATCGATCGTATTTCTAAAGAAACCAGCTTCAACGGTGTTAAAGTGCTTGCCTCTGATCAAGCGCTTTCTATTCAGGTCGGTGCCAATGACGGCGAAGCAATTGAAGTTAATCTGAAGGAAATTACTTCGGCGACATTAAACATGGATACCTTCAATGTTAATGGCGTCGAAGCTGCTGGGCTTACTGCTCTTGCAACTGGTGATTTCGTTGACGGAGATGGGGATGATGTTCCCGCCGGAAACTTGACGCTAACAGATGGCGGTGCGGGTACGGCCTTCACAGCAACAGGCCTTTCTCAAGATGATAAAGGTCAGTGGTACGTAACTGGCACTGACGCAGCTGGAGAAAGTGCTTATATTGCAGTAGATTCAACCACCTTTACAATTGGTGATGGTACTGCAGGTGCAGGTACCAATGACGGTACACTGACCGTGAACTTCAATTCTGATACTGCAGAAATTCTGGCAGAGAAAACCACATCTCCGTTAGCAGCTATTGATCAAGCCCTGAGTGATGTGGATACACTGCGTTCCGATCTGGGTGCCATCCAGAACCGCTTTGAGTCAGCCATCACCAACTTGCAGACCAACGAGACTAACCTCGCTGCTGCTCGTTCGCGCATCGAAGATGCTGACTATGCAAAGGAAGTGGCCAACATGACCCGCGCACAGATCCTGCAGCAGGCCGGTACTTCCGTTCTCGCTCAGGCTAACCAAGTTCCGCAGAACGTGCTGTCTCTGCTGGGTTAATGGGTTAGCTTTTAAGCTGATTGATCGATATATAACGGGGCCGAAAGGCCCCGTTTTTTAATTTTTAGGTGGATTTTTACATATGGATATAAGAATCAAGGTTGTTCGCATTAGTGATGGCTCGGTTGTCGTTGACTGGAAGTTTACTTATGTTAAGGAGGGGGACTTAGAATGCAACGTGGCAAAAGCAACTAGCGAAGCCAGGAAGATAGTGAACCAGCCTTTTGGTTTTTCTTTCGACATTAGTAAGGCTTAAGAAAGCTAAGAGTTAATTCCATGCTCGCTATGCAATGGAAGGAGTTAAGTGCTTGATCTAATATTTTCGTGTATTATCGATACGAGGGTCTCGGGCACGGATGGAACCATGGCAAGAAGGCGCTTTATTGGGCAAGAAAGTGTAAATTGTTAAATAAGTTTAAAATTTGTGGGTGATAAGCTAGAAAATTAGATTGGCTAATTATAAGAATGCAATAGTATGTCGTAAGTATGCTGAGGTGAAAAATGATAGAAGCGTTTATTGCAGCAGCCGTGGCTATTGTGTCAGCAGCCTGTGGTTGGTTTTTGAGTCATCGGTGGCAATCGAAAGCGTACCGGTTATCGGTTGATAATGAACGTGGTCATTGGAATGCCAATGTTGAGCAATGGGCGTGCCAAGTCATTGATATAATGACCAGGATTCACGACAACTTTAATAGATTAGAGTATAAAGAGGCTGTTGAGGTGTCGAGTGACCTTGCTATAAGGCTTTCGATATTGGTTGACCAAGGCAGATTGTATTTTCCAAATGTGATGCGTGATGTGTATGGTAAAGAGAAGCAAATATCCCGCCAAGGGTATAGAAGTGCGGTACTTGATCCTTTAGTCGCTGCAGTTAAAATCGCCAAAGGAACGGCGCCTAGCTTTGACGCGCTTGCTCTTAAAGAAGGGTATGGCGCTAATCAGTATTCTAAAGCGCTAAAGCTATATCAGAATGCCTTTTTGTCATTGATTGAAAGTGTGCTTTTGGTTAAAAAAACGCACGAAAGCTTGATTGATCGCCTTAATGAAACAGATGATAAAGCTAATGCAAAAAAATTGAAAAGCTTTCTTTTGCCTGAGAATGGTAACGGCCCTACCCCTCCTGGTGAAAGGTATTGGTTAGGCGAAGAAGGTGGTACGCCAGATGAGCGGGTAATATTTGAAAGTAAATAAGGATGCATAGGTCGCAGGCTAACCTTGGGGCGCCGCTATTGTTAAAGAAAGCGAGTATCTCAAGATGATGGCTAATTAAGATTTGGCAATGCGTTCACTTTTCAAAGCTTGTTCTTAATTTAATGTTTCATCGTTACCCTTTATCCTTGTAGGTTAACCAGCACCTTAGAATGCGCTGATTGTAAAATAGCGCTTGGTTTAATAAGATAAAAATTTTAAACTTATTAAGACATGGCATGTAAATGACTCAAACCAGCACCACCATCTCAGCCCGTGAGGTCATCAACGACCTCGTCCCCAAGCTCAAGGCGGTTGAAAAGCAGATCAAGCTGACGATCAGCGCCGTTGTGGAAGCCAGCGGCGCAGCACCTGAGAAAAAAGAGCGCTACGCCAAGCTGAAGGCGGAGTTCCAGTTGGAACTCACCATGATTCGTATGAACCTGGAGCATCTGCTAAAACGCTACCGTAACGAGCTGGAAGCGGCAATGAACGACCCGCGTAAAGATATGCTGCTCACCCTGGATGCGTATGAAGCCACCGCGGTTGAAAACGCCAAGCAGCTGTATGCGCGGGTACAACGCCTGCAGCAAGGCCATTAAGTGAGTATGCAGCCCGAGGAGCATGAACAAGTAGCGCTCGCGTTAGAAGCGCTGATTCGTGAAACCCAGGCAACGATAGCACGGGTAGAGCAACACGGGCTGGATGCTTCCATGCCAGAAGATTATCAGGCGCTGTTGGATATTTTAGACAGCGCTATCAAGCAGCAGCGCGAGCATACAATGGGGATGCTCAACAAAGAGTGACATAGCGTAACAGATAATTAGCTTGCAAATTTTCTGTCCTGGGCTAATGTTTCACGCATAAAAATAAAGCTTTGCTTTGCTTTGCTTTGCAAATAGAATGAGATGAAGGCGATGGATACGCAAACACTGGTATTGGTGGTGGCGATTGGTGCGCTTTGGCTAAGTTTTACTTGTGGGTGTGTAGCACTATATCTATTTCTGGTACGTGGAAGGGCGGGGGGCGTGCCTGTTGCCCAGGGGGCAGCTGTCGTTTCCAATGGTTCACTCTCTCCCCAGTCAGCACCGGTGTTACTCAATCAACAGAGCGCCGCTTGGGAGGTGCAAGTGCTGTTTGAAGCGCCCTCACCTGCGCTGAATGATCGCTTGGGCGTAACGCTGTCATCCCTGGGTGCGGTATACGAACAGCGCAGCAAAACCTTTGCCGTGACAGAGGATTCCTCGCGCACGCCGATCGTCATCGAAAATGCCGTAGGCGCTGGTCAGCTTCCCCCCTTAACCGAATCACCAGCGAGCCAACCGCCAGTCAAAGGGGTGAGCATTAAAATTGTTAAAAACAGCCGCACGCTAACGCCTAGCAAGCTCCAGCTAGCGAAGTTGGTATCGCTCTCTAAAAAGCTGGCGCGCTTAGGGGGCACGGTGGTCGATGCCGAACACCAACCGATTACCCCAGCAGGCTTTAATGCGGTAATTCAAGGGCAGGCGAGGGTTTAGCAAAAATCCGCGTAAACCCTCGCCCACTCGGGCGGGGATACAAGCGGGCAGCGCGATAGCGCTGCTGGGTTTGCGGTATGGGGCCCGGCGGCATAAGCTGTACATATATCCATGCATCAATGGCGCGCCATGCTGAAGGCTACGAAGTTACGACTCTACCCCACGACCGAGCAGGCGGAGTTCCTGAACCGCCAGTTCGGCGCGGTGCGCTTCGTCTATAACACCGGCCTTCGCATCATTTCCCATCGCCACAAGCGTCACGGCCAGTCGCTGAGCGCCAAGCACGACATCAAAAAGCTGCTGCCGGTGGCCAAGAAGTCGCGCAAATATGGGTGGCTGAAAGATGCCGATTCCATCGCCCTCCAGCAGGCGTGCTTGAACCTCGACCATGCTTTCCAGCGCTTCTTCGACCCCGTGAAGAAGGCCGGCTATCCGCGCTTCAAGAGCAAGCGGGGCAAACAATCCAGCTACCACTGCGTCGGCGCCAAGGCCGGCGACAACTGGATCAAGGTGCCCAAACTGGGGCCGATCAAGGCCAGGATGCATCGCCAGGTCGAGGGCAGGCTGAAAAGCATCACCCTGACCCGTACCGTCACCGGCAAGCACTACGCCTCGCTGCTCTTTGATACCGACCAGGCGACCCCCGTGCCGACCATGGACGTTGATACCTCTCGCGTCGTCGGACTGGACATGGGGCTATCCCATCTTGCTATCGACTCAAATGGCCGCAAGGTCGCCAATCCGCGCTTCCTCAAGCAGGCGCAGAAGAACCTCAAGCGCAAACAGCAGGCATTGTCACGCACGAAGAAGGGCAGCGCCCGCCGGCCAAGGCACGGTTACTCGTCGCCAAGGCGTATGAGCGGGTCGCCAATGCCCGCAACGACTTCCAGCACAAGCTCTCTCGACAGATCGTTGACGATAATCAAGCGGTGATCGTCGAGACGCTGAAGGTCCGCAACATGATGAAAAACACCTGCCTCGCCAAGCACATCGGCGATGCGTCCTGGCATGCCTTGATGACCAAGCTGGACTACAAGGCCAGGGAGCAGGGCAAGCATCTGGTCAAGATTGACCCGTGGTTTGCCAGCTCCAAGACCTGCCATGTCTGCCAGCACAAGATGGACGCCATGCCGTTGAACGTCCGGTCGTGGGAGTGCCCCGCCTGCCACACACAGCACGACCGGGACATCAACGCGGCGCTGAACATCAAGCATCAAGGCATTATCGAGCTGAAGGCGGAAGGGCTGTCCGTCTCTGCCCATGGAGGCTTGCGTAAGTCCGGCACATCGTCGGCAGCTGCCTGAGAAGTGGGAAGCCTCGCCCGTGGCGCGTCAGCGCTTAGGGCGGGGAGCAGTCACCAAAACCCCGCGTAAACCCTCGCCCAATCGGGCGGGGATATAAGCGGGCAGCGTGCTAGCGCTGCTGGGGGGTTGATCTTCGCCCCTTACTGTTTATTATGTATAAAAATACAGTTTTGAGCGGCACTGTGCGATGTTGAAAGCCACCAAAGTACGCCTCTACCCGACCCCTGAACAGGCAGCGTTTTTAAACGCTCAGTTCGGCGCGGTGCGGTTTGTGTACAACAAGGCATTGCATATCATCAGCACGCAGTACAAACGCCACGGCTTGAAGCTGAAAGCCAAAAAAGATCTCAAGCCGCTGCTAGCGGTGGCGAAGAAGTCCCGTAAGTATCACTGGCTCAAGGATTTTGACTCGATTGCGCTGCAGCAAGCGTGCATTAACTTGGATCGCGCCTTTCAGAACTTCTTTAACCCCCAGTTAAAAGCCCGCTATCCCCGTTTCAAGCGCAAGCACGGGAAGCAGTCCAGTTACCACTGCATGAGCGTCAGCGCGGGTGATAACTGGATCAAAGTGCCGAAGATGAAACCGATTAAAGCACGGCTTCACCGTGACATAACCGGCACACTGAAAAGCATCACCTTAACCCGTACCACCACCGGCAAATACTACGCTTCGGTGCTGGTCGAGGACGGCGTTGAGGCACCCGCACCGCTGCAAACCGTCGACACCGTGCTGGGGGTCGATATGGGCTTGACGCATTTGGCTATTGACTCCACTGGTCGCAAGGTCGCCAATCCTCGCTTCTTGAAGCGGGCGCGTGCCAACTTGCGGCGCAAGCAGAAAGCCCTTTCCCGCTGCCAGAAAGGCAGCAAGGGCCGTGCGAAAGCGCGCATCAAACTGGCTAAGGCGCACGAACGCTTGGCCAATGCCCGTGCTGATTTCCAGCACAACCTGTCCCGACAACTCATTGACGAAAACCAAGCGGTGGTGGTCGAGACCTTGAAAGTCAAAAACCTGCTGAAAAACCGCAAGTTGGCCAAACATATTGCCGATGCTAGTTGGTATAGCCTGATCCAAAAGCTGGCGTACAAGGCAGAAGCCCAAGGCAAGCATCTGGTCAAAATCGACCAGTGGTTCGCCAGCACTAAAACCTGTTCCTGCTGCGGCCACACGGTCGAACAGATGCCGCTAACGGTTCGCACTTGGGATTGTCCCCACTGCGGTACCCAAGGCATCGACCGAGACATCAACGCCGCGATCAATATCCGTCAGCAGGGTATTATCAAGCTACGAGCCGAAGGACTGTCGGCTCCTGCCAATGGAGGCTTGCGTAAATCCGGCCACGCGCCGGTTGCTGCCTAAGAAGTTGGAAGCCTCGCCCGTGGCGCACCAGCGCTTAGGGCGGGGAGCAGTCACCGCTGTATCTCTGCGTGCAGCTTGGCAATGTCTTCTAGGGCCAACCCGGTTGCCTCGGCAATCTGATCGTTACTCAGCACCCCAAGCTTCAGTAGGTTGCGCGCAGTTTTTTCGATGCCTAGGGTGCGTTAACAATTGCTGATGGAGATCGGGCTGATTTAGAATATCAGCATTTTTCGGTGATCTATGCCTCGGCTAATGCTACGTGATGACCAATGGGAGCGCATCGAGCACATGCTCCCCGGCAAAGCTTCAGATCGCGGGGTGACGGCCAAGGACAATCGCTTGTTCGTGGAAGCCGTCCTGTGGATCGCCCGGACAGGCGCTCCCTGGCGTGATCTGCCCGACGCCTTCGGTCGCTGGCACACTGTCTACATGCGCTATAACCGGTGGTCTAAGAAGGGGGTCTGGCAGCAGGTTATCGACACATTAGCCGATGATCCCGACATGGAGCAGCTGATGATAGATGGCAGTATCGTCAAAGTTCATCAGCATGGGGCGGCAAAAAAACGGCTCAGAGCACCGAAGCCATGGGGAAATCGCGTGGGGGATTGAGCACCAAGATCCACGCGGCGGTCGATGCCCTCGGCAACCCGGTACGGCTAATCCTCACACCGGGCCAAGCGTCTGAGTACGGAGCCGCCCCAGCGTTACTGGCGGGCTTTTCTCCAGCGGCGGTGCTTGGCGACAAGGGGTATGATTCCACCGCTTTGAGGGACATCATTCGAGCGGTGGGCGCCGAGCCGGTGATTCCGCCGAGAAAGAATCGCTTGGAATGCCCCGAGATAGATTGGCACTGTTACAAGGATCGCAACCTGGCAGAAAGGTTCTTCCAGAAAATCAAGCAGTTCAGGCGGCTGGCAACACGCTATGAGCGACTGGCGAGAAACTACCAGTCGCTACTCAACCTTGTATCCGCCGTCATATGGCTGGCCTAATTGTTAACGCTCCCTAGCTTTGTGCCTTTTTCAATTCCCGCTTGCCGTTCTTGCTGCGCCCAGTTTTCAAGATTTTCTGCCAACATGTCTTTGTCCTCCATCAAGCTTGTGAGCTGGTCCAGGTTTGCCTTGGCTCCTAGCCGCTGAAGATATCGTAGAACGCTTGACGCCCATCACATGGATCTAGGGTGTTGCCTGGAAAGCGAGCTTTGGCAGTATGAGTTAGTGCTTAATGTCGGTGCGTAGCTTTTCAACCTCTTCTACAGGCAGTTCTTCAATATCGGCGATGAGCTGGTCGCTCATTTCGGTGAGTGCAATGAGTTTGCGGGCAGCATTGCGTTTACTTTCCAGAGCACGGTGCTCCGCCTCTTGCAGGCCTTCTTGACGACCCGCTTGGCGCTCTTCCTGCATCCAGTTTTTAATGTTTTCAGCCAACATCTCTTTATCTTCGCAAGCCTGGGAGCGGGCCTGATTCGTTAAGACCGTTAATGTTTTAGCTCTGTTTGCAGTTTGGCAATGTCTTCTAGATCCAACCCTGTTGCCTCGGCAATCTGCTCGTTACTCAGCACCCCAAGCTTCAGTAGGTTGCGCGCAGTTTTTTCGATACCTAGCTTTGTGCCCTGTTCGATGCCTAGCTTTTTGCCCTGTTCGATGCCTAGCTTTGTGCCTTTTTCAATGCCCGCTTGGCGCTCTTGCTGCGCCCAGTTTTCAAGATTTTCAGCCAACATGTCTTTGTCCTCCATCAGGCTTGTGAGCTGGTCCAGGTTTGCCTTGGCTCCTAGCCGCTGAAGATATCGTTTGAGCCAGCGGGTGATAATGTTATCGATCCGCTCTTTATCAGGGGAGGCTTGTATGATGGCAACAATGCGATCAACGGCTTGCTGCAGCCCTTTCCTGTCGGCAGATGCCTTTTCAATACTGAACACGCCGCTCAGCGGTGTTGGGCGTAATCCCAGCTCTTCATCAGTATAGCGCCCTTCATCCACAAGGTAGTACCGTAGGTGTGGTTGATAGACTTGAAGAAAAGCTGGTGGTTCCGGGTACACCATGTCGTAGATATCCTGGCGTGCCGTCCAGCGCTCAGAGCCGTTGTACAGCACAATAGGCAGAATGGGTGGTAGCCCTTTGCTCGGTGTGGTGGTGCCATTCTTGAGCAGGTGGTCGTAAAAGCAGGCCACGTAGTGCATCAACCGGATGGGCATCGTGCGATCAACCGACGACTGAAACTCCAATAGGATGTAGAGATACACTTCTTGGGTGATACCCTCCCAGGTGATCTCCACCGACCACACCACGTCTTCGAATTTCTCCTCGAACAGGGGCGTGATGTAGTTGCCGCTGTGATTTTGCAGCGTCGAGAAATTCATCAGTTGGGCGATTTCTGGAGGTGCAAACCCTTCCATCAACTGTTGAACAAACTCAGGGTAGCTAAATAGCTCCTTGTAGCCGGTATCGTGCGGGTGATTAGCCATGCGTACTCCTGTCTAAATACACATGTTGTACCACTCTTTCATTGCTGGCTAAACCTAACTTAAAGCGTCTCCACGTCAAACGCAACTATCTGCCGTTGAACGCTTGAAAACTCAACGCCCACCAAGTGGATCGGCTTTCCGCTGGCGCGGTGTTTGTCGGCGTAGCCTTTGGCTTTAATCTGCTCTAGCGCTTTACCTTCGGGTAGCTGTTCAACCACTTTGAATTCAAACAGGTAGATATGGCCGTTAAAATCGACGCTCATATCGACTTTGCCGTGGTGGCTGGCGTCTTCCACCGTCACCTTTACACCTAGCGCAGCGAAATGGCTGTAGAACACGCTGGCATAGTGGCCTTCGTACTGGGCAATAGGATTGTTTCGGTACCAGTCGTGGGGCAAACCGGCATAGAGTGCTTTGAGGTGGATGCCTAGGCCCGCGAGATCATGAGCCTGTAGCAGGCGGAACAGCGTTAGTCGTTCCCGGGGTGGTTCTTGAAGGCCTAGTAGTGGCAAAAGCGCTTGGTTAAGGCTGATTTCTACTTCGCGGTTTGGGTAACCCAGTGTGTAAAGGCGGTAGCCTGTCATGGGTTCTTCGGTGGCGTGTACCGTTAGGTAACCCGTTTGGAATAGCAGCGCTTCTGTGGCGATATGGTCAACATCGAAGCGCCCCAGTAGCTCTGCTTCCGTCTGTAGTTGGCTGAGTGCGGGTGTAAACACTCCGCGTTGCGTCAGTACATCGACCAGGAACGTAGGAGTCGCGCTCTCAAACCAGTAGGGGCTGAAAATACGTTTTTGTAGTAATAGCAGTACGTCAAAGGGGTTGTATACGCTGGGCACATCCTGCCCACCCCAGCGGTAGCCGTTGTACCATCGGCGGATCTCGTCGCGGTCAAGCCCGGAAAGCTCGGGGGCAAATACGGTATCAATATCGTGGTCGGTATAGCCGCAAATATCCGCATATGGTGTATCTAGCGTAATGTCGTTGAGGTTATTTAACCCTGAAAACAGGCTGACCTTGCTGAACTTGGAGACGCCGGTGAGCAGCACGAAATGCAAATGGGGGTCGGCATCTTTCAGCACACTATAGAGATTTTTAAGCCCTTCACGCAGTTCGCGGGCTAATGCAGGGTTAAGCAGGTTATCCAAAATCGGTTTGTCGTATTCGTCAATCAGCACGACAACGCGTTGACCGGCGTGCGTGTGAGCTTGACGAAGTAGGTGCGCTAACTCACCGGCAATATCGGTATCATAGGTTAGCGTTAGTCCAAGCCGCTCACGTTCGGTGCGCAACTGGTCGCGGATACGTACGTCCAATTCCTGACGTGTTTGCATCACCCCGCTCCCAAAGCTTAAACGCACCACGGGGTAACGCTGCTGCCAGTCCCACTTATCGTAAATATATAGGCCTTCAAACAGTGCTTGGCGGCCTTCAAACAGGCAGCCTAACGTATCCAGCAATAGGCTTTTGCCAAACCGGCGCGGGCGAGAGAGGAAGTAGTATTTATTTTGGTTGGCCAGCTTCTCAATGAACGGTGTTTTATCGACATAGTAGTAGCCGCCTTCGCGAATATCGGAAAAGGTCTGAATCCCGATGGGCAGTTTACGGCGATGAGTAGCTGGCATGCTGTCCTCCAAGGGTGGCGCTGTGCAAACGATGGGTAGTCTAGCATGCGGAAGTGCGGGGAAGTTCGTGCTTAAGTGCCTATTCAAAATTAATCGCGTGATCAGTTCCGTAACCACCGAGGCACTCCTCGCAACGGTATATGCAAGCTGCCGTGCAGGCACATCTTACCCCGCCTCATTCACGAGGGTGCTGATCGAGCGGTCTGGAGGTACTGACTGGTGGCATCGCTTATCAGGATCGGCTTCTTCAGCGCGAGTGGCCGGTGAGTAATGCCAGAATGCCGACCTTTTCCCGCTTTCTTATAGCTATTTAGAATCAATTGCGGCCGTCCAAGCAGCCGTGATCGCCGACCGCCGCTCCGGTCGCTCGCTTTCTGATGCTGTGGTGGTCTCGCAGGAGCGTCAGCTCAGCGAGGCCAGCTTCGGCAGCCCCTTCAGCAGTGTCGGCCACCACTTGTCGGCAGCGGCGCCGAGGTGAACGGTGATTCGCCGAGCGTGCAGCCTCAGCGTGGCGGCTACCTTCAGCACCTGCTCGCGCATCCGGCTCAGGCTCCAGCCTTGCCGAGTTTGCCGCTCCAGCAGGCAGCGCAGGCCATGCAGGACCTGGTAGGCGTAGAGGCTCAGCAGCAGGCTCACCTCGTTGCGCGCCATCACATCCTGAACGGTGGAGGCGCCACGATCGGTCGACGAGAGGTGCACGTCGAGCGCCGACTTCACCTCGCCCATGTGCGCTTCGGCGCTGCCGCGCTTGCGATAGAGTGCCAGGACCTTCTCAGGCGGCCAGTCGAACTTGCCGAGGTTGGTGACCAGGAAGAAGGCATGCAGCACCAGGGTACGCAGCTGACTGGCCAGTGAGTGGCGGACGCGTAGCGGATTGCGGAGGTCGACCAGGTTGTCTTCCAGCGCCTCGATCACGCCGCTGTTGTCGAGGGCTTCACGCAGCAGCGCGCCGCTGTCGCTGGTGGTGCGCTGGCCGTCGAGCTCGACACGGACAGAGCCGTTGCAGGAGGGCGTCCAGGTGGATAGGCTTTCACCCATAGCGGATGGCTCTCTTGGTTCAGGTTCTTGACGGAACGTTCTGATTTCTCAAGAGAATACCATCCGCCATCTTCGTTTTCAGGCCGGCCTCGTGAATAAGCCGGGGGTATCAGAGGGTACGACACTCATCCTGACACCGGGGGTTATTGAGGCGAGCAAAACGCGCAAGCCCGCGAATTTTGGCTACATCGCCAAAATTCTCTTTGCACGCTGTAGAATCAATGAGGTAGATTCAATTTGGTGGCTATGAAACCTCAGTCATTGTGATGTCACGTTCATTGAGGTTTCATGGCAGGGCGTATAATCACTGTTGAACTAAACCGCTTCGCGGTAGCTGTTGACGAATCACGTTTTTCGCCTCATCGGGCCACACTATTGATTGACCCACGTGGGTCAATCAACAGGAGTGACGACGATGACTGCCCTGCGACAGAAGATGATCGCGGCCATGCGTCAGCGTGGCTTTGCGCAACGTACCCACAATACCTACCTGATGGTGGTCACTGATCTGGCACGTTATTTCCACCGTTCGCCAGACACGTTGAGTACCGACGACCTGCAACACTTCTTCAATCACCTGGTTCAGGAGCGCGGTTTGTCTGCCGCCAGTTGCCGTGTCTATCTGCACGGCGTGCGGTTCCTGTATTTGCACGTGTTGCAGTGGCCGTCGTTTGATGTGCCGCTCACCGTCCCCAAAAAACCGCAGCGGATTCCAGAACTGCTGACCCGCGACGAGGTTCGGCGGATCCTGGCCGCCTGCCAAAACGCCAAGCATCGCATGATGTTCGAACTGTGCTATGGCTGCGGATTGCGTGTGACCGAGGTCTGCCACCTGCGAGTTAGTGACATCGACAGCCAGCGTTACCAACTCCGTGTGACGCAGGGCAAGGGCGGCAAGGATCGTATGGTGTTACTACCCGTGACCCTGCTTGATCGCTTGCGCGATTACTGGCGCGCCTATCGGCCAGTCACATGGCTGTTCCCGAGCGCTCTGTTTCCCGATCAAGCCCTGCACGCCAGTGCGCCACAGAAGGCCTTTACCCAGGCCAAGCGTCTGGCCGGGGTCGAGCGGGTGGGTGGCATCCATAGTCTGCGCCATGCCTATGCCACCCATGTTCTGGAGCAAGGCCTGCCCGTCCATCAGCTCCAGCGACTACTGGGCCACCGTAACCTCCAGTCGACGATGCGCTACCTGCACTGGCTACCGAACCAGCAAGGGGGAGATCAGTGTCATATTGACCTGGTGGCCGCCCTGGAGGTGAGCCATGACTAAGGCCGCTACCTTGCAACAGGCATTGACCCGCTTTCTCGACCCAAGCGGTCTTGATCGCCAGCGCCAACGGGTGTGTACCCATCTGCTGGCCTGCCGAACGAAGGCGATGGGTGGGATGGTCTTACAGTGCTCTGACTGCGCTCATGTACAGCCACGCTACTTTGGCTGTCGTGATCGTCACTGTCCACAGTGTCAGGGCCGCGCCATGGCGCAATGGGCTGAGCGTCAGCAGGCCAATATGCTGCCGGTGCGCTATTACCACGTCGTATTCACGCTACCGCACAGTCTTAATGGCTGGGTTCAGCTTCATCCCGAGGTGATTCACCGATTGCTGTTCCAGAGTGCCTGGCAAACGCTGTGCACGTTTGCACGAGACCCAAAACGCCTCAACGGCGAAATGGGCATGATCGCGGTGCTTCACACCTGGGGCCAGAACCTGAGCCAGCATGTGCATCTGCATTGTCTGGTTCCAGGCGGTGCCTTGAGTGACGATGGCAAGTGGCATGAAGCGCGAAGCAACTACTTGTTCCCCGTGCGGGCCCTGTCACGCCACTTCCGTGGGCACATGGTGAGCGCTCTGCGCAAGGCCGCCCATGCTGGCGATCTCCACCGGGTTACCCGGCCCGGCGATGTCGATGCTCAATTGAACACACTGATGGCCACTGACTGGGTGGTTGACAGCAAGGACTGCCTTGAACACACCCAGGCGGTAGTACGCTACCTGGCGCGCTACACGCGCCAGATCGCCATCAGCAACGCACGTATCCTCGCCGTAGACGACCAGCAAGTGACCCTACGTTACAAGGATTACCGCGACCACGACCGACACAAGCAACTCATTCTGGATGGCGAGGAGTTCGTGCGTCGCTTCCTGCTCCACGTCCTGCCTAGGGGACTGATGCGAGTGCGGCATTACGGCTTTCTGGCCAATCGCTGCCGACGGCAACGTCTGGTACAGATCCGTCGAGCGCTAGCGATGGTTGACCAGGCCCCCCATGTCGATACAGCCGCCAGCGATGCGGAGCCGACCTACACCTGTCCACACTGCAAGCAGCCCACCTTACGGATGATCGGGACGCTCACACCCCAGCGCCCCCTCCATGATCAGCCGCCTAACGACAAGGAGCAACACTATCGAGCATGATGTAACGCCCTACGACAACAACAGACCTGGCTAACCGGCTCGCTAGCGAGTCATGGATAAGCTCGTCCCGATGATGGATTTTAGCCATCAGACGCGCTACATTGGGTTAAATTGGATTTGGAAGTGTCGACATAATGACGAAACGGACGATCAGAGCGCGTGCCCCCCGACCTGCCAATGCGCCGTTTGGCACCTCAGGCCACCTGTCAGTCAATACAATTCCCTATTAAATAGCCGCCTGATGGACGCGCCTTAGTCCAACAGGCATTTATTCGCCATGCTCCGCACGGCGAATAAATGCTTCACTGTTATGTGCATTGACACCCGATACGTTACAGGGTACATTTAGAGGATGATACGAAGCTTCAAACACAAGGGCTTGGCCAAATTTTTCAAGTCCGGCAGCACTGCAGGGATCCAGGCCGCTCATGCAAAGAGGCTTCGGCTTATTCTCGGTCGGCTTAATGCGGCTTCCGGCGCCAAAGATATGGACTTGCCGGGCCTTAGGCTCCACGAGCTTTCCGGCAGCCGGTCGGGAGTCTGGTCAGTGACGGTAAGCGGTAACTGGCGCGTGACATTCCGCTTTGAGGATGGAGACGCCGAGATAGTGAATTACGAAGATTATCACTGAGGTACTCCTATGTTGATGCACAACCCGCCCCATCCAGGTGAGGTCATACGAGAGCTGTGCCTAGAGCCTCTTGGCTTGTCTGTTACAGCAGCTGCGGAGGCGCTCGGGGTCAGCCGGAAAACGTTAAGCGCCGTTTTGAACGGCAAAGCCGGTATTAGCCCGGAAATGGCGATTAGGCTTTCTATTGCTTTTAATACCTCATCAGAGAGTTGGCTAACCCAGCAGTCTCAATATGAGCTTTGGCATGCAGAGCAACACCGTAAAGACCTTAGAGTCAAGAAGCTTGTCGCCGCATAGTAGAGCACATAACCAAGCCATCAAATGCGCTCCCTTCGGTCGCCGGACCTCGTTTCACTCGGCCGTTTATGGCGGGCGTTATGTTTTAAGGAGGAAATTTGAGCAAAATCGTTGGACGATGGCGCATTACCTGGATGGAAATGTGGGATCAAGAATTTGTTGACCTTGTTGAGCCTGGATATTTCCAGTTCGATGAAGATGGCCTTGGCTTCTTTGTGTTCGGAGCAGTCGAGGGCCAAATCGATTACCGCATTTCTGATGATGGAGCACGAGTCGAGTTTTCTTGGTCAGGAAATGATGATGGTCGCGAGAAATCGGGCCGTGGATGGTTCCGGCTTCTATCTTCACGTGCGGCAAAAGGGCACTTCTTCATCCACTGTGGGGACGAGTCGGCGGTTGAAATCGAACATCAAACATAACCAGACCATGCACCGGATGCCAAAACCTCTGCTTCGCGCCGGTTTTGCCACCGGTGATGGCGGGCGTTAAAGCGAAAAACCGAGTCGTGGAACCCGGCACCCATCCGTGTCAAAATTGAGTGTTACCCGAACGAGAGGTTTTTGCCATGAATCTTCAGAAAATTGAAGACGAGGCGCTCCACCTTCCTAAAGAGGAGCGAGCACAATTGATCCAGCGACTGGTATTAAGTCTGGAGTTTCCGTCAGAAGAAGAGCTCAGGTCCGATTGGTTGCTCGAGGCTCGGCGTAGAGGCGAAGAGCTGGATAATGGCACTGTTCAGGCTGTGCCTGGTGAGGCTGTCATGAGGAAGGCTAGAGCACTGATCAAATGACCTATTCTTTTCACCCGGCAGCGGAAGCCGAGTTTCTGGAATCAGTTGGTTATTACGAATCAAAAGTTCCGGGATTGGGTGGTGCCTTCATAGAGGAATTTGAGGCCCTGGCCAATTTAGTTGGCGAGTCACCAAAAGCCTGGCAAGTTGAGTTGCCGCCAGATATTCGTAGAGCGCCCCTTCACAGATTTCCGCTATCCATCGTTTACCGAGAGAAGCCTGATGGTTTTCAAGTTCTGGCTGTTGCCCATGACCGGCGACGTCCGCAGTACTGGCTTGGCAGGCTTTAACAATCGGCTGCACAGCGACCGACTTTCCACCGCTTCGCGGCTCCAAACCGGCGCGTGAGCCGGGCGTTAGCACCTCAGGCCCGACGGCTGTCGTTCACGTCGTCCGCAAGCCAAGCCTTGATCAGTGATTGATAGGGCATGTCCCGCTTGTTGGCTTCGATTTTGATCCGATCAAGCAAGGTTTCCGGCAGCCGGAGTGAGATCGTCTTGGTTGAGGGTTTCAGCTTCGGGAACGATGCCGGCTTGGCCTGACTCCAATCCAGATAGTCTGTGGAATCGTGGGTTTCCCAGAATTTTCGCTCTTCGGCTTCAGTTTTAAATTCAGGCATCTTTTTTAGCTTGCTCATAAATAACCCTCTCTTTACGGTGCATGTCGCGAGCGGAAATCACTCTGACCAGCGTACCGTTCTGCCTTAGTGTGAACGTAATGTGGAGCAGTCTCTCATCATCCGTTACACCAAGGGCATGAAAACGAGCCTCAGTCTGGCTGTGCTTGGAGTCATCCAGCACCAGAAGCGGCTCGTTAAAGAAAATTTCTTCCGCTTCGGACTGGTTTACACCGTGTTTCTCCGCGTTTTTGCGGGAGTTGCCTTGGTCCCAGTCAAAGCCAGTAACTTGTGCCCAGTTGATCATGTAGGTATATTATCAGCATATACGCTGTCGTCAACAAGTGCTAACCAATGCAGGCACGGCGACGCCCTTTACATTGCGCCTTCGGCTCCATTTCAAGGGCGCGCGTACTGCGGGCGTTATCCCGCCTCATTCACGAGGGCTCTGATCGGGCAGTCTGAAGCTACGTGCCATCGGCATTGCTCGTAAGGATCCGTATTTCCGGCGTGAGCGCCTGCTTCGTAATGCCCGAACACTGCGTTTCTTTCGCCGATTTAGAACCTCCAGGAATTAATCTCGACCTTCAAAGCAGCCGTGATCGCCGACCGCCGCTCCGGTCGCTCGCTTTCTGATGCTGTGGTGGTCTCGAAGGAGCAGCGCCAGGTCGTGGCCTTCGAGGTGAAGGAGGCGCGGCAACGATGAGCGTGGGGGGTCGTGGTAGCATTATGTTCCCCGTAATATCGACCTCAAGGAGCCAATATGTCGGAGCGTTATCCTGAAGACCCTGCCCTGGATCTGTACTTGGCTCTGATGGAAGTGGATTGGCCGACTGCCTTTGATGCCGCCACCCTATCGCGTGGGTTGGGCTATGCCCACAAGGGGCGTGTGCATGATGGGTTCAACCTGCAGGTCGGCAGTGACATGCTGGGAATCTTCGGGCGCGTTGCCGGTAGCCGCAAGCAGGCCTACATGACCCGGGTTTACCTTGACCCAAGGGGGCTCGAGAAAGGGCTCTTTACCCTTTGC
The DNA here is from genome assembly GCF_050709225.1 of Halomonas sp. KM007. Classification (NCBI taxonomy): domain Bacteria; kingdom Pseudomonadati; phylum Pseudomonadota; class Gammaproteobacteria; order Oceanospirillales; family Halomonadaceae; genus Halomonas; species Halomonas sp. KM007. The sequence goes on from NZ_CP136131.1 coordinate 2,463,671, forward strand.
AACTGCCCGGTCGGTGTTCGCTGCAAGCATGCGGTGGCGCTGATCGAGACGTTCATGGGCCAGGTGGCTGAAGGGGAGAGCACCTTGCAGGAGCAAAGCCCTGAGCCGTCTCCCGGTTCGCCCCCTGCGCCGCCGCTTGCCAAGCGCTCGTCGTCGGCCGAACTGGCGTCGGCCAAGCGCGAGCGCCTGAAGCGCGACTGGGAAGCGTGGCTGAAGCGGGCGGGTCGGCCTGCCTTGCAGGAGGAGCCAGAAGGGCGGCGCGTCGGCGACGAGTATCGCCTCGCCCTGTTTCTGAGCGCGCCCGGTGGCTATCGTGAGCCGGTGCTGCGGGTGGTGCCGGTGTGGGTGCGTCCGTCGCGCCAGAGCCGTCGCCACTCGGGGTGGGTGGCGCCACGGATCATCGAGGCGGCCTCCGACCTGGTGCCAGTGCCCGAGGGTGGTTGGCCTGCGGCCCAGGAGGAGGCCCTGACACTGCTTTTGCACGGCCCTCAGGAGTCCACTTTGGTGTCAGGTCAGATGCGCCGTGCGGCGGTCATCGACCAGCCACTGCAGGGGCGGGCGCTGTGGAATCTGCTTGAAGGCGATGAGCCCCCACTGCTGTTCCATGAAAAGCAGACGGGCCCCGTTCTTGAACTGGGCCCTGCCGGGCAGCTGGCGCCTCGCTGGCAGGCGGATGAAGAGGGGGTACAGCATCTGGCGCTGGATACGCAGCCAGAAGGATTGCTCTCGCAAACGGCGCTTGTGCTGCGTAGTGGGCGCGAGTTGTGCTACCTGGACGTTGAGCAGGGCTTGTTCGGCCGCCTGGCCGGTAGTCCCGAGTGGCTTAAAAGGGTGGCGCAGGCGCCGCCGCTACCCCCCGAGATGAGTGGCTGGTTGAGTGAGCGCCTGGGTGAGGCGCCGGCACTGGCCGAGACATTGCCGGCGCCGCATCAGGTCGAGGAGCGCCAGCTGGATGATGTGGCGCCGCGGCTCAAGGTCACCATGCAGGTAGCCGCAGGTCAGCTGGGCTTTCGTGACGGTGCACCTCTGCCGCGCTGGGTGGAAGTCGGTGCGGCGGTGGTGGGGCTTGACTATGCCGGTATCGAGGTGGTCCCGGAGCCTGGCGACTGGGTGCAGGGGTACCGTGATGGCCAGCGACTCAGGATCAAGCGCGATGCCGAGGCGGAGTTGGCGCTGGTGCGCGGGCTGCCATCGGGCATGATCACCCTGGAGCTGCTGCGCGAGGCCGAGCTGGTGCCGGCTTATCTGAAGCTGCCTGACTGGTCGCTGCTGCTGCCGAATGCCGAGGGTCCTCCGGCCACGATCCTCGAATGGTCGACCCACCTGGCCGGCCCCGATGAGTGGTGGGAGATGATCGCCCGGCTGCGCCAGGCGGGTTGCCTGGTTCACTTCAGCGATGACTTTCCCGAAGAACCCACCTATGTGGAGCCGGACGATTGGTACGGCGAGCTGGAGCCGGCCGGCAACGGCTGGTTCGACCTGGCGCTGGATATCGAGGTGGAGGGCGAACGCCTCAACCTGCTGCCGATCCTGCGCCGCCTGTTTCGGGATCCCGGCTTTCCGCTGGAGCCGGCCGCTGATGAACCAGAGGACGCCAGCTGGACGCTGGCCCTGCCGGAGAATCGCCGCCTGGTGATGCCGCTCTCGCGCCTGCGCTCGCTGATGGCGCCCATCCTCGACTGGTTGAATGATGAGAGCGACCCCGAGGCGGCGGTGCGCCTGCCGAGCACTGCCGCCGAGAAGGTGGCGCCCCTGGCCGAGCACGAGCGCTGGGCGGGGCGAGACGACGTGACCAAACTGGCCCGGCGCCTGCGCGAGCTGCCCGCCAGCCTGCCGGTACCGTCGGGCTTTGTTGGCGAGCTGCGTGACTACCAGGCCCGAGGCATCGCCTGGATGCGCTTTCTCTCCGAGCTGGGCTCCGGCGGCATCCTGGCCGACGATATGGGCCTGGGCAAGACCGTCCAGGTATTGGCGCATGTGCTCGATGAGCGCGCCCGCGGGGCGCTGACCGGCCCGACCCTGGTGGTGGCGCCCACCAGCCTGGTGGGCAACTGGTGCGCTGAGGCTGAACGCTTCGCCCCCGAGCTCAACGTCGTCGCCCTGCAGGGGGGGAGGGCTCAGCGCGAGCGCCAGTTCGAGGAGGCGCTTCCCGGTGCCGACCTCGCGGTGACCACCTATGCGTTGCTGATCCGCGATCTCGAACGCCTGCGCGAGCACGACTTCGGCCTGCTGGTGCTGGACGAGGCCCAGGCGATCAAGAACGCCGCCAGCCAGACCGCGCGGGCGGTGCGCGAGCTCAATGTGGCCCGCGCCATCGCCATGACCGGCACGCCACTGGAGAACCACCTGGGTGAGCTGTGGGCGCAGCTCGATGCGGTGGCCCCGGGCGCCCTGGGCAGCCAGCAGTGGTTCGGTCAGCGCTTTCGCACCCCCATCGAGAAAGAGGGCGACGTCGACCTGCGAAAGCACCTCTCCCGGCGCATCGCCCCGCTGATGCTGCGCCGGACCAAGCAGCAGGTACTCGCCGAGCTGCCGGAGAAGACCGAGACCCGTCGTGAGGTTACCCTGAGCGGCGCCCAGCGCGAGCTCTACGAGAGCCTGCGCCTGGCCCAGCACCAGCGGGTGCAGCAGGCGGTGGCCGAGCGTGGCCTGGCCGCTTCCGGCATCGTGATGCTCGATGCGCTGCTCAAGCTGCGCCAGGTGTGCTGCGACCCGCGGCTGGTCAAACTGGAGAGTGTGCGCAAGACCAAGCGCTCGGCCAAGCTGGAGCAACTGCGCGAACTGGTGGGGCCCTTGGTGGAGGAGGGGAGGCGCATCCTGATCTTCTCCCAGTTCACCGAGATGCTCACGCTGATCGGTGAGGCCCTGGAGAAGGACGGCATCCCCTTCACCACCCTGACCGGCGACACGCCGGGCAAGACCCGCACGCAGCGGGTGGCGCTGTTTCAGCAGGGCGAGATCCCGGTATTTCTGATCAGCCTCAAGGCCGGCGGTACGGGCCTGAACCTCACCGCCGCGGACACCGTGATCCACTACGATCCCTGGTGGAATCCGGCGGTGGAGGCCCAGGCCACCGGCCGCGCCCACCGCATGGGCCAGCAGAACCCGGTGTTCGTCTATAAGCTGGTATGCGCCGGCACCGTGGAGGAGCGCATCCTCGACCTGCAGGCGCGCAAGGCCGATCTCGCCGCCTCGATCCTTGAGGGTGGCGCCGAGCACAAGAGCGACGGCCCGCTGTTCGACGAGGAGGATCTGGCGCTGCTCTTTGCCCCGGTGGTTTAGATACCATCTCTCATAGGCGGCCACAAATGTCCCATCAGGCAGTTTGTGGCCGACAACTACCCCACCCAACCGGCCATTTTAATTATCGCCAAGCGGCCAAAGTAGTTGACAATAAAGAGCCATGGTCCAATCACTCGCTCATCCGGTCGTCGCGTTCACGCATGAGCCAATAGGTCAGGCCCAAGGCCAGTATCGTCCCCGCCAGGGCGGCCAGTTTGGCAGGATCAATGTCGGGGTCAAGGATGATGAACTTGCGGGCCAGTGCCAGAATCGCGATCAGAATGACGGTCTTGACCTGGATGATGCTTTCCTTACGCAGCGCCACTTTGACGATCGAATGCTTGAATTCCATCGCGATCAGCAGCGTCATGGTGGCACCGAATACCAGCTGAAAAGCCTCATGATCCGTTGGATTCAGTGCATCCATGACGAGTAGCGTGAAGACGAGCCGAATCAACTGAATCAGCGACACCACGATGATGACGGCAATGACCGCCGACAGAACGAGGGCGACAACCTGCTCGAAGCGCTCGTAAAACGTCATCAACCGCCACTGGGAGCGCATCTCGTCAAGGGTCGTGTGGCCAGGTTCTTTATGCATAAGCGTTGCTCTCTCTTTCAATGAAACGTTAATGGAACGGGGAGTGCGAGAAGACGACTCGATCAGCCTCTTGCACGTCCACCCTTTGCCCCGCATATCCGGGACTGCACTGATCGTCAGCAGCGCGGCAAACTGACTGCCGTTCTTGCGTCGGCACCAGAGCTCTCCGTGCCAGTAGTCGTGCTCAAGCAGAGCCTGCCAAACGGTCTGATAGAACTCATCGTCATAGCGATCGGACTCGAGCAGACGAGGTGTCTGACCCAGATCTCCCGACCGTCTGGAAACTGCACTCGGTACTCGTCATGCCAAAGCGCGAGTGACTGCCCCGACGCCTGCATGGTTTCATGCACACGGTCGCGGTCTTCAGGGTGAATGCACTGCAGGAATCGCTCGAAGGCTATTGGCGCACCAACATCCAGGCCGAGCACGCGGCAGGCTTCATCGGAGCAAGTGAGGAGTTGCGAGCCAAGATTGAGATGCCAACTGCCAGAAAGGGCATTCTGGTTAATCTGGTTGCCGTGTCGGGCTGAGATTTGAGGCGTCTCGTTCAAAGGTGACGCTCCTTAGGGGTGAAACAGAGGTTCCAAAGCTTCTGCAACTCGGAGCGCATTTCGTCAAAGATTGTGTGGCTGGGGTCGCTATGCATCCACTGGCCGGTGGCGCGTCCCACCAGGTGGGCCAGACCGGCAAGCGGTGGGATAGCGACCGCCAGCGACACGAGGGTGGCTGCCCATGTCAGCCCGTTGGGTCGGACACGACAGCCTCCCATCGCTCAAGATTCGCCGTCCGCTGACTTCTTCTTCTTGCGCGCAGGCTTGCTCGCGTCGCTCGGCGGCGCCTCGGCCACGTTCGCGGCATCGGGCTTTTCAGGCTCAGCCGGCTTCGCGGGTGGCTCCTGGCGCTCGAAGACCACCCGTTCGGCCTTGTCGTCCCAGCGGGCGTTGGCGTGATCACCCTTGCCGATACCGCCACCCAGCATCTCGCGCGCCAGTGCCGTCTCCAGCTCGCTGCGGATCAGCCGCTTGAGCTCGCGCGCGCCGAACTCGGGTTTGTAGCCTTCCTCCGCGAAGTGGTCGATCAAGGTCTGGTCGAAAGTCAACGTCACGCCCTGGCTGGCGGCGTTACGGGCCACACGATCGAGCTGCAGGCCGACGATATGGCGGATCTCCTCCTTGCCCAGCGCATGGAAGACGATGATCTCGTCGATACGGTTGAGGAACTCGGGGCGGAAGTGTCCGCGCAGCACGTCCATCACCTCGGACTTGGTCTTCTCGTATTCCTCGCCGGCGGCGCCACGGGCCTTCAGCCGACGCTGGATGATGTCCGAGCCCAAGTTCGAGGTGGCGATGATGATGGTATTGGTGAAATCCACCACCCGGCCCTTGCCGTCGGTGAGCCGCCCGTCGTCGAATACCTGCAGCAGGATGTTGTAGACGTCGGGGTGCGCTTTTTCGATCTCATCGAGCAACAACACGCTGTAGGGTTTGCGCCGCACCTTCTCGGTGAGCTGCCCCCCCCCTCGTCATAGCCCACATAGCCCGGAGGCGCGCCCACCAGGCGTGCCACGGCATGGCGTTCACCGTACTCGGACATGTCGATGCGCAGTAGCGCACCTTCATCGCCATAGATCGACTCGGCCAGCGCCTTGGCGAGCTCGGTCTTGCCCACGCCGGTCGATCCGAGGAACAGGAAAGTCGCCACCGGCTTGCTGCCCTCGCACAGGCCCGCGCGCGACAACCGCACGGCATCGGCCACCGCGCGCACCGCTTCGTCCTGGCCCACCAGGCGCTCGTGCAGCCGCTGCTCCAGATGCAGCAGCTTCTCGCGCTCTTCCACCGTCAGCTCGTTGACCGGAATGCCGGTCAGGCGCGAGACGATCTGCGCGACATGCTCGGCCTTGACTTCGGCGCTGCCCGAGGCGCGCTCGCGTTCCCATTCCTCGACGAGCTGCTTGAGTTCAGTCTCCTTGGCCTCGATGCGCTTGCCCAGCTCGGCGGCCTTGTCGTACTGCTTGCGCGAGGCCATATAGTCCTGCTCACGCCGCAGCTGGTGCAGTTCGGACTCCAGCTCTTGCACCGCCACCGGGCGGGCCGTGGCCGACAGCTTCACGCGTGCGGCCGCCTGGTCGAGCAGGTCGATGGCCTTGTCGGGCAAAAAGCGCGCGGTGATGTAACGGTCCGACAACTCGGCGGCGGCGATGATCGCATCCTCGGTGATGCTGACCTTGTGGTGCGCCTCGAAGGTGTCGCGCAGGCCGCGCAGGATCATCATGGTCTGCGCTACCGTCGGCTCGGGCACCATCACCGGCTGGAAGCGACGCTCCAGCGCGGCGTCCTTCTCGATGTACTTCTGATACTCGTTGAGCGTGGTGGCGCCGATCAGGTTCAGCTCGCCGCGCGCCATCATCGGCTTGAACACGTTGGCCACGTCCAGCCCGCCTTCGCCGCCACCCTGGCCTGCACCGACGATGGTGTGCACCTCGTCGATGAAGAGAATCATCTCACCCTGGTGCTCGGTCACTTCCTTGAGCACCTTCTGCACGCGCTCCTCGAACTCGCCGCGGTACTTGGCGCCGGCCACCATGGCGTTGATGTTGAGTTCCACCAGGCGCTTGTCGCGCAGCGTCTCGGGCACTTCGCCGGCGACCATCTGCTGCGCCAGTCCTTCGACAATGGCGGTCTTGCCGACGCCGGGCTCACCGATCAACACCGGGTTGTTTTTCTTGCGCCGGGCCAGCACCTCGATGGTGGTCTCGATCTCCTGCGCACGGCCGATGACCGGATCGAGTTTGCCCTCGCGTGCCATCTTGGTGAGGTCGCGCGAGTATTTATCCAGCTCGGGCGTGTTGGTCGGCGCCTCGGCGCGGCCATCCTCGGCCCCTTTGCCGACCACCTTGCTTACCTGCTGGCGCAGTGCTTGCGGCGTGAGGCCGTAACGGCGCAGCAGGTTGGCCGCCAAACCTTCGCCTTCCTCGGCCAGCCCGATCAGGAAATGCTCAGGGCCGACATAAGAGTGGCCGAGTTCGTTGGAGGCCACGAAAGCGCGGCTGAGCGCGTCCTTGACCCGGGGCGACACGCCGACTTCGCCCTCGAACGGCTTCTCGCCACGCTTGGCTTCGGATTCGATCTGTCGCTTGAGGTCATCGACCTGGATCTTGAACTGCCCCAGGATGGTTTTCACCACGTCGCTGCCGGCGAGCGCCAACAGCAGGTGTTCGGTATCGACTTCGGGGCGGCCAAATTCGGCGGCATGTTTGGCGGCCTCCTGCAACAAAGCCTCGGACTGTTCGCTGATGCGGCTGGCGAGCCCACTGCCGCGCCGGCGCGTTGTACCCGTAGCAGCCGGGGCGGGTTCGCCGAGCGAGGCATCGACCACCTCGTCGGTATCGGCCGCCATGGACGATGCGGTGTCACCGATGCGGAAGAAGTCGCTGCCGAGAAAGTCTTCGAACAGGCCGCTACGTGAGCCGAACAACGCTTCCAGGGGTGAGACGGTGCGCTTTTGCTGGCGCACCAGTTGGCGATAGTGATCGTCACACAACAGCATGGTGCTGTGGCGACCATTGAGATTGGCTTCCACCCGCGCCGTGGCGGGCTGACCGCAGACTTGGCATTGTTTTCTGGCCATGCTGATGCTCCTGTAAAGATTGATCTGACGAGGCGCCGAAGGTCACGGCGCCTCGCCATTCACCTGGTTTTTTCGGAGGAAGAGCCGATCGGCGTCAGCCGTTGATCGGGATCGAGCGGCCCTGCTTGGGCGCACTGGCCTCGCGCTTTTCCATCGTGATCGTGAGCACGCCGTTCTTGAATGCGGCCTTGATCGATTCCTGGTTGGCGTTGTCAGGCAGGTTCAGGACACGCTGGAAACTGCCGTAGGAGCGTTCGACGCGATGGAAGCCACCCTCCTTCTTTTCCTGCTCCTGGTGCTTCTCGCCCCGTACCATCAGCACGTCGTTGTCGAGCGTGATCTGAATGTCCTTTTCCTCGACGCCGGGAACCTCCAAGGAAATCTTGTACTGCTTGTCGGTTTCCTGGATGTCAACTACCGGCTTCAGCATGCCCGGCCAGTCCGACGGCCATTGCGGCATGGCCTGCGCCGGAAAACCGAAGCCTCGAAACGCACCGTCAAAGAGGCGGTCGATCTCGCGATGCAATTGCAGGATGGGACTGGCGGGACCGCCTGCCACCGGCAGGTCATTGCGCTGCACGGGCAGCGAGGCAGCGCTCTGTTGTTCTTCCTGCTCTTTCTTAAACCAGTTCCAGGGAGCCAACTTCTTGAAATCAATGTCCATGTCACACCTCCAGAAGAAAAGTTGAAGAATCTCGCTCACTCCGTTTGCCTGCGGCTATGGATAGCGCTCCCAGGCAACACGGGATGTTTCGCTGACTTCGGCTGCTCATCTGCCCGTATCACCTCCTTCTTTCTGCCTGCTTGGGTCTGATCATTGATCCATTGATCGATTTCACTTTGACGAAACCGCCATGCCCCCCACAATTTCCGCCTTCGTACAGCCTCAATCGAGGATTTTCTTCAAGACCTTGCTAGGTATGGTGCCTAACATGCAGAAAGTCAAGAATCAACATCCCGCGATCTGCTGGGCGATTGATGTGAGTCAATCGTAAGCAACCAGGAAACAAATGTTGGCTGCCACCGCGATGGAGGCGCTGCAAGGCGCCGATGCGCTGGTGATCTGCACCGAATGGAAGGAGTTCCGAGCGGTCGATTTTCAGTGGCTGAAAAACACCCTGCGTTACCCCATTGTGGTGGATGGCCGTCACCTCTACGTGCCTGAGTTGGTTAAGCGGGCAGGCCTGCTCTTTCCTTGAAATAAACGCCACCCCTAGACCAAATGTTAGCTTGCAAACCGCCTGCCCTGAACTATGGTCTGTTCTGGTAAGCAGTTTGGTGCTTGGCTAACAAAACGAGAACAGGGCGATGGATACCCAAACGTTGGTATTGGTGGTGGCGATTGGTGCGCTTTGGTTGAGCGTGACTTGCGGGTGTGTGGCGGGGTACATGATGCTGGCACGGCGGGCAAGCGCGGTGCCGGTGGCAGCAGGGGCGTTGGGCGGGGCACCGCCCGTCGTGGTGCCAGAAGGCCCGGCCTTGCTGAATGAGGAAAGTGCGGCCTGGGAGGTAAAGGTGCTGTTCGAGGAGCCGTCGCCTGCACTGAACGACCGCTTGAGTGCGGTATTGAGTTCGGCAGGTGCGGTGTATGAACAGCGCACCAGGACCTTTGCCGTGGCGGGGGATTCTTCTCGCACGCCGATTCTGATCGAAAACGCGCTGGGGTCGGGCCAGTTGCCACCCTTGACCGAATCCCAGGCCGGTCATCCGCCGGTGAAGGGTGTCAGCATCAAGATTGCCAAGACCCAGCGCATGCTGGCTCCCAGCAAGCTGCAGCTGGCCAAGCTGGTGTCGCTTTCCAAAAAACTGGCCAAGTTGGGGGGCACCGCGTTGGATGCCGAGAAGCAACCGATTACCCCCGCTGGGTTCGAGGCGGTGATTCAAGGGCAGGCGAGGGTATAACGCTTCGTGGCGATGCCTGGCCCAGTGTAGCTGAGGCATGGCAACCACCACGACACACGCCCCCAGGGGTAGCGGATGGCTACCCCTGGGGGCGTGTGCGTTGTATGCGTAGGCTGTATGTGCAGGCTGTATGTGTATGAAGCGCGCCCGTAGTCAGGCGAGCTGTGGGCTGGGTTGCAGCAGTTGGCTGGAAAGCAGTTCCCACTGGTCTTCCCAGTACTCGGTGGGCAGCCGTTTGAAGTCGCTGCGCACGTACTGGGCGATGCGCCCTTCGGCTTGCGCGATCAGCAGGTTGGCAGCGGCGGAGGCGGGAATGCTGGGGCGCAACCCTTCACGCAGCTCGGCTTCGCGGAGGATTTGTTTCAGCTGGGTCTCCAAACGTTCGAACAGCTGGTGAACGCGCAGGCGCAGGCGTGCCGTTTCGCCGGTGAGTACGTCGCCGCCCAGTACCCGGGCCAGGCCGGGGTTCTTTTCGGCAAAGCCCAGCAGCAGTGAGAGTATCGTGCTGCAGCGGGTGGTGGCGTCTGGAATGTCTTCCAGTATCCGCGTAATGCGCGCGAAGATGCTCTCTTCGATGAAGTCGATCAAGCCTTCGAACATGCGCGCCTTGCTGGGGAAGTGGCGGTACAGCGCCGCTTCGGAAACCCCCACCTGGCGGGCCAGGGCGGCGGTGGTGATCCGCTTGCCGCTGTCCTCTTCCAGCATGATGGCCAAGGCCTGCAGTATTTGCTCGCGACGGCGAGGCTTGCGGTCGTCACTCATGACTCTTGCCCTCCGTCGCAGTTAGCCTGCGTTGGTGATCAGGGTGCCTACCCCAGCGTTGGTGAAAATTTCCAGCAGCACGGCATGCGGCACCCGGCCATCGATGATGTGGGCGCTGTTGACGCCTCCCTTGACGGCGTCCAGGGCGCAGCGAATCTTCGGCAGCATGCCGCCGTAGATGGTGCCATCGGCAATCAGGGCATCTACCTGGGCCGTGGTCAGGCCGGTCATGACCTGGCCTTCGCTGTTCATCAGGCCCGCCACGTTGGTCAGCAGCATCAGCTTTTCGGCATTCAGCGCTTCCGCCAGCTTACCGGCCACCAGGTCGGCGTTGATGTTGTAGCTGTTGCCTTTGGCGTCCACGCCGATAGGGGCGATGACCGGAATGAAGTCGCGGGCTGCGAGCATCTCGATCAGGTCGGTGGAGATCGCTTCCACTTCCCCCACGTGGCCGATGTCGATGATCTCCGGGGCGGTCATTTCCGGGCTTTGATGCTCCACCTTCAACTGGCGGGCGCGAATCTGGGCGCCATCCTTGCCGGTCAGGCCAATTGCCTTGCCGCCGCTCTGGTTGATCAGGTTGACGATGCTCTTGTTGACCAGGCCACCCAGCACCATTTCCACCACGTCCATGGTTTGAGAGTCGGTGACCCGCATGCCGTTGACGAAGCGCGATTCGATATTGAGCTTTTCCAGCAGGCTGCCAATTTGCGGGCCGCCGCCGTGCACCACCACAGGGTTGATGCCGACTTCTTTCATCAGCACGATGTTACGAGCAAAGGAGTCGATCAGCGTGTCTTCGGTCATGGCGTTGCCGCCGTACTTCACGACCACGGTCTTGCCGGAAAACTGCTGAATGTAGGGAAGGGCTTCGGATAGCACCTCTACAACGACCTTGGGGTCGCGGCTAGCTGAACTCATGAGATTGTCCCTTTGCTCTAGTAATATCTGCTTTTAATGTCTGCTTCATCGTAGCGCGGGTGGTGTGCGCTTCGCGGCATGATCATGTGATGGGGGTATCTGGTATCGTCAACGTAGGTGAAACACCTTGCAGGGCGCGTGCGAAGCGCTCGCGTATCCGTTCCAGGGCCGCGCTGTCTTCCCCCTCGAAGCGCAGCACCAGCGCGGGCGTCGTGTTGGACGCTCGGCACAATCCCCAGCCATCGGGGTAGTCAACGCGAATACCATCCAGCGTGGTTTTGATACCTTCGCCGAAGTCGCCCTCTCTGGCAAGCGTCTCGACCATGGCAAATTTGTCGTCATCCGCCACGGTGATGTTGATTTCGGGCGTGCTCACAGCCTGGGGAAACTGGTCGAAGAAGGCATCCGCATCGCCTGGGTAGCGGGCCAGTATTTCCAGTAGCCGGGCGGCAGCATACAGGCCGTCATCGAAACCGTACCAGCGTTCCTTGAAGAAGATGTGACCGCTCATCTCGCCCCCCAGCAAGGCGCCGGTTTCCTTCATGCGCGCCTTGATGAGCGAGTGGCCGGTGCGCCACATTTCCGGCTCGCCGCCTGCCTCGCTCACCACCCGTGCCAGGTGCCCGGTACACTTGATGTCGAACACCACTTTGGCACCAGGGTTGCGGGAGAGCATGTCGGTGGCGAACAGCATCATCAGGTGGTCGGGAAAGATCATTCGCCCGCGCGGCGTGACCACGCCCAGGCGGTCGCCGTCGCCGTCGAAGGCCAGGCCGATGTCTGCACCTGCCTGCTGCACTTTGCGCATCAGGTCCTGCAGGTTCTCCGGTTTGCCGGGGTCGGGGTGGTGGTTGGGGAAGCGGCCATCGATCTCGGCGAACAGCGCCGTGGTGGCCACCCCCAACCGTTCGACCAGCTGAGGGCCAAGTTCGCCCGCCACGCCGTTGCCGCAATCCACCACCGCACTGAGCGGCCTTGCGAGCTGCACATCCTCAAGAATCCGCGCCAGGTACGTGGCCCGCAGGTCGTGGGCGTGCACACGGCCATGGCCCGCGGTGAAGTCGCCTGACTGAATGCGTTCGTACAGGGCGGTGATCGCTTCGCTGGCCAGGGTTTCTCCGGCCAGCACGATCTTGAAGCCATTGTAGTCGGGCGGGTTGTGGCTGCCGGTCAGCATTACTCCCGAGCAGCTCTCGGGCAGGGTGTGTGTGGCAAAGTAGAGCACTGGCGTAGGCACCATGCCAAGGTCGATCACATCGCGCCCGGCGGCCTGGAGTCCTTTGATGAGCGCCGCCTGCAGGCGTGGCCCCGAGACTCTGCCGTCCCGTGCGACGATCACGGTGTGTTCACCGCGGGCGGCGGCCTCCGAGCCCACTGCCCGGCCAATCAGCTCGGCGGTGGCTTCGCTGAGAGTGTCATCCACGATGCCGCGAATATCGTAGGCGCGAAAAATCGAAGCGGGTACGGTCATGGTCAATCCCTGAAAGAGCGCGCTAGTGAGTGCTTACTGGCGGCCAGTGCTGCCAAAGCCGCCACTGCCACGGGTAGAATCGGTGAAGCTGTCGACGAGGGTCAGTTCGGCCTGCACCACCGGCACCAGCACGTATTGTGCCAGACGCTCGAACGGCGTGACCGTGAAGCTGGCCTGCCCGCGGTTCCATACCGAGACCATCAATTCGCCCTGATAGTCGGAGTCGATCAGCCCCACCAGGTTGCCCAGCACGATGCCGTGCTTATGCCCCAGCCCCGAACGCGGCAGGATCATGCCGGCAAGGTTGGGGTCTTCGATGTAGATGGCCAGGCCGGTACGCACCAGCTGGCATTCGCCTGGGGCCAGCGTCAGCGGTTCGTCCAGCAGGGCGCGCAGGTCCATGCCCGCCGAGCCAGCGGTGGCGTAAGAGGGCAGATAGTCGCGCAAGCGCTCGTCCAATACCTTGCACTGTAGGCGAGGGCGGTTCATGAGGAAGCTCCGTGAGAAGTGTGAGGCAGCAGGGAGAGCGCCTGCTGCACGATCAGGGTGGCCAGCGAGGTCTTGGGTTGGGGTGGCGCGCTGTGCTGCTGCGTGCCGCCAGACGTACGCCAGAGCAGCAGGGCGGCGTTGTCGTCGCTGCCAAAGCCCAGCCCTTGCTGGGCCACGTCGTTGGCCACGATCATGTCCAGGCCCTTGCGGTCGAGCTTGTGGCGGGCGTAGCGCTCGACCTCCTGGGTTTCGGCGGCAAAGCCGACCACGAAGGGGCGTTGCCCGTTGGGCAAGGCCGCCACGTCGGCAATGATGTCCGGGTTTTTCACCAGCGTCAGGGTCAGCGTGTCCTGATCGTCGGTTTTCTTGAGCTTGTGTTCGGCGGCGCTGGCGGCGCGGTAGTCGGCCACGGCGGCACAGCCAATGAACAGCGCAGCCTGGGGGGCCAACTGCAGCGCGGCCTGGTGCATCTCCCGGGCGGTTTCCACGTTTTGGCGCTCGACCCCGGCTGGGGTGGGCAAATTGACCGGGCCGCTGATCAGGGTTACGCGAGCCCCTTGCGCCACGGCGGCGGCGGCCAGGGCGAAGCCCATCTTGCCCGAGCTGTGGTTGGACAGGTAGCGCACCGGGTCCAGGGCTTCACGGGTGGGGCCTGCGGTGATCACCACGTGAGGGCGCGTTGCGCCCTGGGCGGGCGGCGCAACCTTGGCTGCTTTGGCGAAGTGCTGTTGAAGGGCGGCGAAGACCTCTTCGGGTTCGCTCATACGCCCTGGGCCAACGTCGCCACAGGCCTGCTCGCCAGCGGCAGGGCCGATCAACTGCCAGCCGTCGGCGGCCAGCTGTGCCTGGTTACGCTGCGTGGCGGGATGGCGCCACATGGCCTGGTTCATGGCGGGTGCCATCAGCCGTGGCGCTTCCGAAGCAAGGCACAGGGTGGTCAGCAGGTCGTCGGCCATGCCGTGTGCCAGACGCGCCATCACATCGGCCGTGGCCGGGGCCACCAGCAGGGCATCCGCCCAGCGGGCCAGTTCGATGTGCCCCATCCCGGCTTCTGCCTCGGGGTCCAGCAGCGATGTGCGCACGGGCTCGCCAGAGAGGGCCTGCAGCGTCAGGGGGGTAATGAAGGCTTGAGCACCCTCGGTCATCACCACGCGCACCTCACAGCCGGCCTGCTTCAGCAGCCTCACGATCAGTGCGCTTTTATACGCGGCAATGCCTGCGCTGACGCCCAGCAGTACGCGCTTGCCTGCGAGCAGGGCGGTCAACGATGGCGCTGATAGTGATGACTCGGATAGTGATGGCTCGGAGGTGTGCGAGAGTGATGCCATGGTAGGCGGTCCCGTATGACGGTCGTAAGGAGGCTTACCATACCATTTGGCGGTTTATTTTGGCATGCTCGGTGGAAGTGTTATAACGCTAGGTATAGTGAGGGTGAGGGCGTGGGCCACACGCCATGGGACTGGGTAGCATGGACAGGGGGTATGGATGGGCATCAATCATTGGCCAGAAGGCGAGCGACCCCGTGAAAAACTGCTGACCATGGGGGCGCAGTCGTTGTCGGATGCCGAGCTGCTGGCGATTTTTTTGCGGGTGGGGGTCCAGGGGCGGTCGGCAGTAGACCTGGCGCGTGACCTGCTGGTGAGCTTTGGCGGGTTGCGGCAGCTGCTGGAGGCAGACAGAGAGCAGTTTTGTGCCGCCCGTGGGTTGGGCGATGCCAAGTTTTCCCAGTTGCAGGCCACGCTGGAGCTATCGCGGCGACATTTGGCCAGCCAGCTGGCACGCGGCAACGCGTTGACCTCGCCTGCCCTGGTGCGCCACTACCTGAGTTCGCAGCTGCGCCACCTGGGGCATGAGGAGTTTGCGGTACTTTTTTTGGATACTCAGCACCGAATCATTCGCTATGAATCCCTGTTTCGCGGTACCCTAGACAGCGCATCCGTTTACCCCCGCGAAGTTGCCAAGCGTGCGTTGGAACTCCACGCTGGCGCTGTCATCCTGGCCCACAATCACCCTTCGGGTGTGGCTGAGCCCAGCGACGCTGATCGACGTATCACCGAACGCTTGAAAGATGCCCTTGCTCTCTTTGACGTGCGAGTGCTGGATCATTTTGTGGTGGGAGACGGAGACGTGGTGTCCTTTGCCGAGCGCGGCTGGCTCTAGCGGGCAGCTCATGCGCAGGCACTCCAGTAGTATCGAAAAGGCAGGCTGGCCCGCTCGATGCTGCGGCTGTCGTGACGAAAATTGTCCAAAAACGTGCTTTTTTGGCCTTTTTGGGCGGTTTCGCTTGCTGGTGGCCGGGTGCTCTGGTATAAAGTGCCACCTTTGAACTTGGGTTGAATAACGGATTTGGGTACAGCTAGGCGGTTAACTGCGTCGACTCCCTCCCTGCTCCGGTTTGCCCGACAGTTTTGAACAACTCGCCAAGCGGTTGGAGGCTCTCATGTCCAAAGTATGTCAGGTTACCGGCAAGCGTCCGGTAACTGGTAATAACGTTTCTCACTCCCAGCGCAAGACTCGTCGTCGTTTCTTGCCGAACCTGCACACCCATCGCTTCTGGGTGGAGTCTGAAAACCGCTTCGTCAAGCTGCGCGTTTCCTCTAAAGGCATGCGCATCATCGACAAGAAAGGTATCGACTCGGTTCTGGCCGACATCCGCAAACGCGGCGACGCTATCTAAGCCAGTTTCTGGCTCAGCATTTTTGGGAGAGTTAAACCATGCGCGATAAGATCAAGCTGGTGTCTAGTGCCGGTACTGGCCACTTCTACACCACTGACAAGAACAAGCGGAACACCCCGGATAAGTTCGAATTCAAGAAATACGACCCGGTCGTCCGTAAGCACGTCATCTACAAGGAAGCCAAGATCAAGTAACCTCGGTTACGATGATCGGCTTTCACCGCAGGCGAGCGCCTGTTGAAAAACCCGGCCCCAAGCCGGGTTTTTGCATGTCTAACGTTCGCGTTTCGCGTGTTAGCATCGCTGTCACTGTGCTGTCATCATAGGCTTTCATCATGCCCGAATTGCCTGAAGTGGAAACCACGCGGCGTGGTATCGCGCCTTACCTGGAAGGGCAGGAGATTACCGAAGTGCTGGTACGCCAGCCGCGCCTGCGCGTTCCCGTGCCGGATGATCTGGCCGAGCGTCTGGTCGGGGCTCGCGTGGGTGAGCTTGCCCGGCGCGCCAAATACCTGCAGATCCCGCTGGCCACGCCTACCGGCCACGCCACGCTGCTGTGGCACCTGGGCATGTCGGGTAGCCTGCGGATTGCCCGGCTGGGTGATCTGCCCAAAAAGCATGACCATGTGGATATCGTCACCGCCAGCGGTCATATATTGCGCTATCACGACCCGCGCCGCTTTGGCTTCGTCGATTGGCAGCACGCCGATGCACCGTTCGATACGCGGCTGGCACATCTGGGCCCGGAACCCCTCGACGATGCCTTCACGGGCCGATGGCTCCACGCACTGTCGCGCGGCAAGCGCGTCGCCGTGAAGCCTTTCCTGATGGATAACCGCGTGGTCGTGGGAGCGGGCAACATCTATGCCGCCGAGGCGCTGTTCATGGCGGGCATCGACCCGCGCCGGGCCGCCGGACGCATTTCACTGGCGCGCTACGAAGCGCTGGCCCAGGCGGTCAAGGAAGTATTGGCGGCGGCCATTACCCAGGGCGGCACCACGCTGCGCGATTTCGTCAGCGGCCAGGGGGAGCCGGGCTACTTTGCCCAGCAATTGAATGTCTACGGTCGCCATGGCCAGCCTTGCCTGCGCTGTGGCAGCGAACTCAAGCGCATTACCCTGGGGCAGCGGGCCAGCGTATTCTGCCCCGGCTGCCAGCGCTGAGCGCCGCCCTGGGCGGCTAACTGTTTTGTTTATCTGGAGAATGTTGTGACTCAACGCCTGCGCCTGAATAAGAATGCCGATCGCCGCTTGAAGGCTGGCCATCTGTGGATCTACTCCAACGAAGTCGATATCAAGGAAACGCCGCTGAAGACCTTCGAGGCGGGCGAGCCTGCCTTGGTAGAGGCCTCCAACGGCAAGACCCTGGGCGTGGCCTACGTGAACCCGCACTCGTTGATCTGTGCGCGGATCATGTCCCGCGACCCGGAAATGCGCCTGGACCGCTCGCTGTTCGTGCACCGTTTCAATCAGGCGCTGGCGCTGCGCCAGCGTCTGTTCGATCAGCCCTTTTACCGTCTGATCCATGGCGAGGGCGACCTGCTGCCAGGACTGATCATCGACCGCTTTGGCGATGTGCTGGTCGTGCAGCTCAATACCGCCGGCATGCAGGCCCTGGCCGACGAGATCGTCGATGCGCTGGAAAAGGTCATCAAGCCTGAGGTCATCGTATTCCGTAACGACACCGGGGGCCGCCGCCAGGAAGGTCTGGAAGCCCACGTGGAAGTGGTCAAGGGCACCCTGCCCGACGAAGTGCTGCTGGTGGAAAACGGCGTGACCTTTGCGGTGCCGGTACTCAACGGCCAGAAGACCGGCTGGTTCTTCGACCACCGCGTCAACCGTGCCTGGTTGAACAGTCAGGTTGCTGGAAAGCGCGTGCTGGACGTATTCAGCTATGTGGGTGGCTGGGGCGTTCAGGCTGCCGCCAGCGGCGCCTCCGAAGTGCTGTGTGTGGATGCCTCCGGCGTTGCTCTGGAGCAAGTGGCGCGCAATGCCGAGCTGAACGGCGTGCAGGAGCAGGTGGCCGTGGGTGAAGGCGACGCCTTCGAAGCGCTGGCCGCATTGAAAGCCGACGGCGAGCAGTTCGACGTGGTGATTCTCGACCCGCCTGCGTTCATCAAGAAGCGCAAGGACATCCCCAACGGTGAGCGCGCCTATGCACGACTCAACCGCGAGGCAATGCGCCTGCTGGGTCGCGATGGCCTGCTGCTGTCGGCGTCATGCTCCATGCATCTGGCCCACGAGCGGCTGGTGGATGTGGTGCGCGGTGCCGTGCGCCATCAGGACCGCCATGGCCAGGTGATTTTCCAGGGCCATCAGGGGCCGGATCATCCCGTGCACCCGGCAATTCCCGAAACTGCTTATTTGAAAGCGCTGGGCGTGCGGGTCTTCCGCGACTGAGCATCGCCCGCTGTCGAGCGCCGTCGTCATAGGAAAGGAGGTGGCCACATGGAGTGGGCGTTGCCTGAGCCGTTCGTACTCACGCTGCAGGTCGCGCCGGAAGCCATCGACGCTTACCGGCACGTCAATAACAGCGAGTACCTGCGCTGGGTAGAGCAGATCAGCTGGGCCCACTCCGAGGCGTTGGGGCTGTCGCTGGAACGCTATCGGGCGCTGGACCGGGCGATGGTGGTCCACCGCCACGAGCTGGACTACCTCGCCCCTGCTTTTCAAGACGACACGCTCTGCCTGGCCACCTGGATCGTCGACTGCGACGGCCGCTTCAGCCTGACGCGCCGCTTTCAACTGATACGGCCAGCAGACGGCAAGACGCTGCTGAAGGCGCGCACGCGGTTTGCCTGTGTCGCGCTTTCCAGCGGTCGCCCCAAGCGCTTGCCGGAGGAGTACCAGCGCATTTATGGCGCTGCGGTGGTGGCGGAATAAACAGCCGTGTTTTGATAGTGTTGACTATCGAATACCGCATGCCTTTTTAATACCTGCCAATAGCTGGTTGTAACTTTGTGAGTGATTCCCCTCCAGTGCTATCGCTAAGCCTAACGCACGAGAGCCTGATAGCTTTTGGTACTTTGGAGCAATGCGCTTCAACTCTTGAACTGCGTTATTCAGACGATCAGGGGTGCGGTATTTGGCTTTCGTTTGCTGCTTTGCCAAGCTGGCAGGCCCAAGGGCTTGTGCAACCGCCTTGAGGTCTCCAAGATAAAAGCTTTCAAGCTCATGGCAGGCAATGCGAACGATGGCATCAGGGTGGCCTGCCTCGCTGCATAGCGTCACTAGACGCTGCTTGATTTGCAGGCAGTCGCCTGAGTCCTGATCACGCATGACCAGGAAGCATGACTCTGGGTTTTGCCATGCTCGTAAACGTATCGGCAGGCGCTTTTCTAAATCCTGCTTCCCTTCAAAAACGATATACCGAGTTTCGATGCCTGGTAAGAGGCGAGGTATTATCCCTTGCAACATTGCCTTGGCTGAGGGCTCCTCCAAAAAGAAAACTAGTTCCATTATTCTGGTCCTGCCCCTTCAAAAAAACCTTCTTTCCAAAGATAACCCATCTGATCCCCTTCCTCGATAAAGGCAACAAGCTGTCGATTGTCCTTGGCTCGACATATGTTTGTATAGCCTTTCTCTTTCACGAGCCAGTAGACTTCCTCCACCTGTACGGCATTAAGGAAATCAGGAGAGTGACTCGATACAAAAACTTGTCCTCCTCTCTCAGCGTAAGCACGAAATTCTTCTGCCAATTCCCACAGTAAGGTGGGATAAAGCTGGTTTTCCGGTTCTTCGATACAAAGCAAGGGGTGTGGCTCAGGATCGTAGAGTAGTACTAGATAAGCAAACATTTTAATGGTGCCGTCAGATACATACCGGTCGATAAATGGGTCGATGAATGAGTCGTCTTGAAAGTTTAAAATCAGTCGGCCATCTTGCGTCTGAATGGGCTCTATTTTATTGATGCCTGGAACCCGGTGCTTCATCGCCTCAACCATTTGATCAAAGATGTCAGGGTGATTTTCATAAATATTTCTTGCTACTAATTGCAAGTTATCACCTGATATAGAGAGATGCTCGAATTCTCCAATGGCCTCTTTGCTACCACGAGCCAAATTGATATGAAAATCTGAAACATGCCAGTTTTCTATTAGTTGACGAAATGCATTGGCTGCTTTAAATCGTTCGAATTGTCCTAAGCCTTTAATTGCCAATGCATCTTTGCCAACATTTTGCTGCTCCCTTTGAAGTTCTTCATCTTGCTTGTCGAAATCTTCTTCATTTGTGATGGCGTAGCCCACGCCGCCTGAAAAATCCAGGAAGTGATAAGGTGATCCATAGCGGCCACGTTTGTAACGAAGCACTTCACGCCTCACTGTCACCTGTCGATTTTCCATTCCTATTTCGATCAAGTACGAGATCAGTCGTTCGACGCCAGCAATATCCATACGAAACTTTATTTCCAGCTCAATGGATTCATTACTGTCGATACCACGGCTAAGTACTTCTTTAAACCCGCCACGGACCTGCAGTGCTTGTTTAACATTGAAGGTTAGGCAATCCTTGAGGAAACCAAAAACATCAAATAGGGTTGATTTTCCTGAGCCGTTAGCGCCGACGACAACACAGAAGCGTGGCAAGCCTTCCATCCTGGCGTGGCGAAAACTCTTGAAATTTTTAATTCGAATCGTTTCGATATGCATTGTTCGTCTCCGTCAACACCCAGTCCATTTGGCTCGCCGGGATGACCGGTATCGAGTGAGACTGTGGCTATCATCCTAACATCAGGAAAAACACTGTGCAGCACGGCTGGATAGCACTACAACAGCCACTCGCGCTGAAGAGGCGAATCCTGATAAGCAATGCCAACAGCCAGTACCTTCAGACCGCTCAATCAGCACCCTCGTGAATAAGGCGGGGTTAGGGGCAGAGGTGACGATTCTCGATACCTCGGTGGCCCGGCTGGAAGCGTTGGATGCGCGCTACCAGGGGCGTATCAAAACCGTCTACTCCACCGCCGATGCGCTGGACCACGCGGCACGTACTGCCGACATGATCGTAGGCGCGGTGCTGATCCCTGGCGCGGCAGCTCCCAAATTGATCACCCGTGCCATGCTGGCCGAGATGAAACCCGGCAGTGTGCTGGTGGACGTGGCCATCGACCAGGGCGGCTGTTTCGAAACCAGCAAGCCCACGACCCACGCCGAGCCCACCTATCTGGTGGATGGCATCGTGCACTACTGTGTGGCCAACATGCCCGGCGCCGTGGCACGCACGTCTACCCTGGGGCTCACCAACGCGACGCTGCCGTTCGTGCTGGCGCTTGCCGACAAGGGGTGGCGCCAGGCGCTGGCAGACGATGCCCATTTTCTGCCCGGGCTGAACGTCCACGATGGCCAGATTACCTACCGGGCCGTCGCCCAGGCGTTTGGCCTGGAAAGCATCGAGCCGGCCAGCGTGGTGAAGTGACCCGCGCGCCAGGCGGTGGGTCCATTAGTAATGGGGTGGGATGTCGTCTTCGGGGCGAAAGCCGCCCTGTGAGTCGCTGGCTTGCAGCGCCTGATGCTGTTCGCGGAGCCGTTCACGCATCAGGGCGCTCAGCTGTTCCAGCTTTTCGAGGCGGCGCTCCTGCTGGGCGACGGCCTGGTCCAGGGTGTCCAGCCAATGTTCCTGATAAGCCAGCCGACTTTCCAACGATTCAATACGTTGAGTGAGCTCGGCAGGCGTTAATTCGTTTGTCATGATAACATCGTCACCGTATGTAGTATGCTCGGTACTGTTAGGAAAGGGCCTGGTAGGCCGAGTATTGTCTTGCTTCTGTTACCCATACAACAAGAGAGCTTTTATCATCCATGAACCCAAAAGTTGTTTTTCGCTGTTTCTTTATCAGTATCTTACTGGCCGCCCCCACGCCGCTTCTTCTGGCGGGGATTGTTCATTTAACCAATGCACCTCTGGCTGAACAGTGGTTGGCCGAGGCTGCTTTCAGTGTGTATGCCGCTGTGGCACTTGGCTGTTTTGCAATGTTGTTCGTCGGTACGCTGGCGGCTGCGGCCCTGGCACCACCGATGGTGGTAAAGGCCGATGTGGCCAGGGTCAAACCTGCCCCGCGTCAGCCCCAGGCAGCACCCGTGGTGGACGATGAAGAAGAGGATATCATCGACTCCAACGATGGCCGTGAAGAGGGCGAGGTCAAGTGGTTCAACACCAACAAGGGCTATGGCTTCATCACCCGGGACAATGGCGAAGATGTCTTCGTGCATTTTCGGGCGATACGCGGTCGTGGCCCACGCATGCTGGCCGAAGGCCAGATCGTGCGTTACCACGTGATCAAGAACGACCGTGGCCTTCAGGCCGATGATGTCAGCATTATCGAATAAGCGCCCAGGCGCTGTAGTGATAAATTAGTGCTGAAAGAGAAAACCCCCGCGCTTGCGGGGGTTTTTGCGCTTAACGGCCTGAGTCCGGCCATTCGATGGCTTTTTCCTGGCCGCCGGGCAGCACTTGCCAGAAGCGGTCCGGGTCATCGCCAGGGTGCCAGCCGCCCAGCGAACAGCGGACTTCCACGTTGAGCGCTTCGGCCGCGTGCTGCGCGCACTCCTGGTCGGTGTGCCAGGGGGTGTGGGCGCTGTCGAACCACAGGCTGGCAAAGCCGTCGGCGGCGTTGTCCACCAGCAGCACCGGGACGCTTTCCCCCTGATGCTGGCCACGGGTTTTCCACTTGCCTTTGCCCGCCGGGCCCAGGGGTGGGGCATCGAGGGTCTCGCTGAGCCAGGCGTTGAGATCGTCCAGCGACACGCGGGCCAGGTACACTTCGATATCCGGAAACCGCTCCATCATACGCATACCTCATCAGTGGTGAGCAGCGCCTGCAGGGTGGCTTCGTAGATGCGGCTGAGCGCATCGAGGTCGCTGGCCAGCACGCGCTCGTTCACCTTGTGAATGGTGTCGTTGAGCGGGCCCAGCTCCACCACCTGTGCCCCCAAGGTGGCAATGAAGCGGCCATCGGAGGTGCCGCCGCTGGTCGACAGCTGCGGGCGCTCACCGGTGACGGCTTCCACGCCGCGAATGGCCGCATCGACCAGTTCGCCTTCGGCGGTCAGGAAGGGCTCGCCGTTCAAGGTCCAGTCAATGTGATACTCAAGACCGTGCTGATCCAGAATTGCCTCGGTGCGTGAGCGCAGCTCGTCATGGGTCACTTCCGTGGAGTAGCGGAAGTTGAACACCACTTCGATGTCGCCAGGGATCACGTTGGTCGCCCCGGTACCCGCGCGCACGTTGGAAATCTGGAAACTGGTGGCGGGAAAGAAGTCGTTACCGGCATCCCAGTGCTCGCGTGCCAGAGCATCGAGCGCAGGCAGCGCCTGGTGAATGGGGTTGCGTGCCAGGTGGGGGTAAGCCACGTGCCCCTGCACCCCTTTGACATGCAGCACGCCGCCCAGCGAGCCGCGTCGGCCGTTCTTGATCACATCCCCCAGCCGCGCCGTGGAAGAGGGCTCGCCGACGATGCAGTAGTCCAGCCGTTCGTTGCGTTCGCGCAGGTGCTCCACCACGGCCCGGGTGCCGTCCACGGCGGGGCCTTCCTCATCGGAGGTGATCAGGAAGGCGATACGGCCGTCGTGGTCGGGGTAACGGGCCACGAAGCGCTCCACGGCGGTCAGCATGGCGGCCAGGCTGCCTTTCATGTCGGCCGCACCGCGCCCGCAGAGCATGCCCTGCTCGTCGATGCATGGCTCGAAGGGCGGAAACTCCCAGCTGGTATGCGGCCCGCTGGGCACCACGTCGGTATGCCCAGCGAAGGCCAGCACCGGGCCATGATGGCCGCGCACGGCCCAGAAGTTTTTCACATCGCCGAACGGCAGCTGCTCGACATGGAAACCGAGCGCCGTGAGGCGCTCGATCATCAGGTTCTGGCAACCCTCGTCGTCCGGGGTCACCGACGCACGACCCAGCAGGTCAAAGGCCAGGGTGAGCGTCGGTGACAGGGCGGCAGACTCAGTTGTGGGCATGCAGCGCCTCGTTCAGCGCAATGGCACTCTTGTTGGTGAGGCACTCGATACGGCCATTTTGCGAGTTGCGGCGCAGCAGCAGGTCGTCCTGGCCAGCCAGCTCACGGGCGGCCACGGTGTTGACTTCCTGACCCTGGTCGTCGAGGACGGTCACCTTGGAGCCAGCGGTGATGTACAGGCCTGCTTCCACGGTGCAGCGGTCGCCCAGCGGAATGCCGATACCGGCGTTGGCGCCGATCAGGCAGCCTTCACCCACCTTGATGATGATGTTGCCACCACCGGAGAGGGTGCCCATGGTGGAGCAGCCGCCGCCCAGGTCGGAGCCTTTGCCGACCATGACGCCCGCTGAAATGCGGCCTTCGATCATGCCCGGGCCTTCGGTGCCCGCGTTGAAGTTGACGAAGCCTTCGTGCATGACCGTGGTGCCTTCGCCCAGGTAGGCGCCCAGGCGTACGCGGGCGGTGTCGCCAATGCGGATGCCGGTGGGCACCACGTAGTCGGTCATCTTGGGGAACTTGTCGACGCAGTCGACGGACAGCGCGCGGCCTGCCAGGCGTGCCTTGAGGCGGCGAGCCGGCAGCTCCTCGATGTCGATGGCGCCTTCGTTGGTCCAGGCGATGTTGCGCAGCAGGCCGAACATGCCGGTCAGGTCCAGGCCGTGGGGCTTCACCAGACGGTGGGACAGCAGGTGCAGCTTGAGGTAGACCTCCGGCACGGTTTGCGGCGCCTGGTCGGTGTCCAGGAACATCGCTACCAGCGGGCGCTGGCTGGTGGCGAAAGACTCGGCCAGCGCCGCCTGCTCGGAATGACCCGCGGCTTCCAGTGCCTTGGCCAGGCGGGTGCAGTCTTCCGGCAGGAAGCTGACAGGGCTGTTTTCGGCAGCGGCGCCCAGCGCTTCCTTGGCGGCGGCCACCAGGCTCTCGTCGGGGTTCAGCAGCGGGGCCGGGTAGTAGATTTCCAGCCAGTCACCCTGGGTGTTTTGGGTACCAATTCCAAGCGCAAAGCTCAGCATAACGGGGCTTCCTTCAAGGTTGTGTGTCTAAGAGGGGGCGTTCAGCCGCTCAGTTTGTCGTAATCGCCGTCGCGGTAGCCGACCAGGATGGTGCTGTTGTCGACTTCGAGTAGCGGACGCTTGAGCAGCGTGGGTTGTTCCAGCAGCAGCCGACGGGCCGACGTGGCGTCCAGCTGATCCTTTTCCTCCTGGGGCAGGTTGCGCCAGGTGGTGCTGCGCTTATTGATGGCTTCCAGCAGCGGCACCCGCTCGAGAATATGCTCCAGCAGGCTGGCCGACAGGCCATCCTTGCGCAGGTCATGGGTCTTGAAGGGAATGCCGCTCTCCTCCAGCGCCTTGCGGGCTTTGCGGCAGGTATCGCAGGTGTTGATGATATATAGCGTCAGCATGGAAAAGCCTCCTTGTCGTGGGGTGTCGCGGCGTTAGCTGCGCTCGATCAGCTGGCGCAGTCGCTTGGCTGCTTCCAGGGTCGGTTCGAGCTCTGCCACCAAGGCTAAGCGTAGTCGACCTGCGCCCGGGTTATGGCCATCCTTGCCAGGGCGGCCCATCAGGCTGCCGGGCAACACGCTGACATGCTGTTCGCTGAACAGCCGCTGGGTAAAGGCGATATCGTCGCCCCCCGGCACGGCGGGCCACAGATAGAAGCTGGCTTCGGGCGTCGGGAACGACATGACCGGTGCAAGGACCTCGGTGACGGCGCTGAATTTCTCGCGGTAGGCGTCACGGTTGGTGCGCACATGGGCTTCGTCCTGCCAGGCAGCGATGGAGGCGTGCTGCAGCGGCAGTGACATCGCGCAGCCGTGGTAGGTGCGGTAGCGCTTGAACGGGGCGAGGAGATCGGCGTCGCCCGCCACGAAACCCGAGCGCAGCCCTGGCAGGTTGGAGCGTTTGGAGAGCGAATGAAACACCATGCAGCGGCGGTAGTCATCGCGGCCCAGCTCGGCGCAAGCCTGCAGCAGTCCGGGCGGCGGAGTGGCTTCGTCCAGGTAGAGCTCGGAGTAGCACTCGTCGGAGGCAATGATGAAGTCGTGTTCGTCGGCCAGGGCAATCAGCTGCTTGAACTCGGCCAGCGGCGTGACTACGCCGGTGGGGTTGCCCGGTGAGCAGAGAAAGACGATTTGCACGTCGCGCCAGGTGTCGGCGCTGACGGCTGAAAAGTCCGGGCGAAAGCTGTTGTCGGCGGTACAGTCCAGGTAGAGCGGCTCGCCGCCTGCCAGCAGCGTGGCGCCTTCGTAGATCTGATAAAACGGGTTGGGTACCGCTACCTTGGCGGGGCGGGTGCGATCCAGCGCCGCCTGCACGAAGGCGAAGATGGCTTCACGGGTGCCGTTCACCGGCAGCACCTGACGTTCGGCGTCCAGCCCCGCCAGGCCAAAGCGCTGGGTGGCCCAGGCGGCAATGGTCTCGCGCAGGGCGGGCAGGCCGTTGGTGGCTGGGTAGCGCGCCATCTCCAGCTGGTGGGCAATGAGTGCATCCAGTGCGCCCTGGTAAGGGGCATGCTGGGGCTCGCCAATGGTCAGCGGAATATGCGCAAGCCCCGCCGGAGGCGTGAGCGTTGCCTTGAGGGCAGCCAGCTTTTCAAACGGATAGGGGTGCAGGGCATTCAGGTCTGAGTTCATGGCGAGTCCGTACCGTTTATCGAACCGCCGATTATAGGCAACCCCTGGTGCAGGCTCAAACCCAACGACCAGGGGGTGTTCGGCCAGGCATCTGGGCTAGACGCTCAATACGTCGATCAGCCGCTTACGAAGCTGCTGTTGACGGGCGGGGTCGGTGAGCGGCTCACCGGCCTTGGTGGTGATGAAAAAGACGTCCTCGACGCGCTCGCCCAAGGTGGCGATCTTGGCCGCCGACAGGGCGATATCCTGCTCCATGAAGATGCGCCCCACCCGGGCCAGCAGGCCAGGACGGTCAGGGGCGGTCAGCTCCAGTAGGGTGCGTTCATTGGCCGGATCCTGCTCGATCACCACTTCGGTAGGCACTTTGAAGTGCTTGAGCTGGCGCGGCGTGTGTCGAGTGACGATTTCGGGGTAGTCGTCCGGGTCGTCCAGCTCTTCCACCAGGTGGCTGCGCATCTCTTCGATGCGCAGCGGGTCACGGATCGGCTGGCTATGGCTATCCAGTACGATAAAGGTGTTGAGTGTCCAGTCGTTGTGGGAAGTAGCAATGCGGGCATCGTGGATCGAGAGTCCGAGCTGCTCCATGGCGGCAGCAGTGGCGGCGAACAGGTCATCCACCGAGCGGGTGTGGATGAACACTTTGGTGCCGCCTTCGGCCATGTCGGCGGTGGGAGCACTGATCAGCACCAACGGCAGCGGTGACGGCTGGTGCGCCAGAATGCCTTGAGTCTGCCAGACGATCTCGCTGGGGGCGTACTGCAGGAAGTAGTCTTCCCCAAGGGAGTCCCATAGCGGGTCGATCTGGCTGCTGTCCACCCCGACGGCTTGCAGCAGCGAACGTGCCTCGGTGCGGGTTTCTCTGACCCAGTCGTCTCTGTCCGGTGGGTTTTTCAGCCCACGGCGCAGAGCACGTTTGGTTTCCGCGTGGAGCTGGCGCAAAAGCGATGCCCGCCAGCCGTTCCACAGCGTGGGGTTGGTCGCGTTGATATCGGCAACGGTGAGCACGTAAAGGTAGTCCAGGCGGGTCTCGTCGCGCACGATCAGTGCGAAGTCGCGGATCACATCCGGGTCGCTGATATCTCGCTTTTGGGCGGTCATCGACATCAGCAGGTGATGCTCGACCAGCCAGCTGACCAGGTTCGTATCGTGCTGCGAGACGTGATGACGACGGCAGAACTGCTCGACGTCACGGGCGCCGATTTCCGAGTGGTCTCCGCCGCGCCCTTTGCCGATGTCGTGGAACAGGCCAGCGATCCACAGCAGGTCCAGCTTGGGTAGCTGGTGGATCAGGTTGGCGGCCACCGGGAAGTCGTCCTTTGCCTCGGGCTTGCGGAAGCCGTGCAGAAATTTCAGCAGGCGCAGGGTGTGGGCGTCCACGGTATAGATATGAAACAGGTCGTGCTGCATCAGCCCGACCGCTCGGCCGAACTCCGGCAGGTACTTGCCCAGAATGCCGTAACGGTTCATGCGCCGGAGCTGGCGAGGCACGTTGCCCGGCGCCCGCATGAGCGCCATGAAGAGCCGCTGGTGGCGGGGGTCTTCCCGGTAGTGGTCGTCGATCTGATGGCGATGGTCACGGATCAGGCGAATGGTGTCGGCGCGCACGCCTTCGATTTCCGGGTGCTTGGCCATCAGCAGAAACAGCTCCAGCATGGCCGCCGGGCGTTCGCGAAACAGGCTGCGCGAGCGGGCCTGGATATAGCCCCCCTTGATCTCGAAGCGGTCGTTGAGCTTGATGGTGGCCAGCGACTCCTTGCCGCGCAGGATCACTTCGTCGAAGTGCTGCAAGAGCATGTCG
Organism: Halomonas sp. KM007; assembly: GCF_050709225.1. Taxonomy (NCBI): domain Bacteria; kingdom Pseudomonadati; phylum Pseudomonadota; class Gammaproteobacteria; order Oceanospirillales; family Halomonadaceae; genus Halomonas; species Halomonas sp. KM007. The sequence continues at coordinate 2,491,785 of NZ_CP136131.1, forward strand.
TTGAGGCCTGCCAGCGCCGTCACATGGCGGTAGTAGCGCTTCATGAACTGTTCGACGGCCAGCCGCTCGGGTGTGTCCTTGAAACCGAACATGTCGGCGATGGTGCGCTGGTGATCGAACAGCAGGCGGTCTTCGGCGCGCCCGGTGAGCATGTGCAGGGCGTAGCGAACCTGCCAGAGAAACGACTGCCCCTGGCTGAGGATGCGCAGCTCGGCGTCGTTCATGAACCCGTTGGCGACGATGTCGGTGTACTGCTCGGTGCCGAAGTGCCGCTTGGCGACCCAGCCGATCATCTGAATGTCTCGCAGGCCACCGGGCGAGCTTTTCAGATTGGGCTCCAGGTGGTACTCGGAGTTGTTGTAGCGATAGTGGCGGGAGATCTGCTCTTGCCACTTGGCCTCGAAAAAGCGGTCGGCGGGCCATACGTGGGGCGCGCTCAGGCGCTCACGCATCTGTTCACGCAGGCGCTCGGGACCTGCGATCAAGCGCGACTCCAGCAGGTTGGTGATGACCGTCACGTCGGCTTCGGCTTCCCGCTCGCAGTCGTTGAGCGAGCGTACGCTATGGCCGATCTCCAGGCCGATATCCCACAGGAACGTCACGAAGGCGCTCAGCGGCTCCCGGTAGGGAGTGTCGTCATCGTGTTCGAGCAGCAGCAGCAGGTCGATGTCCGAGTGGGGGTGCAGCTCTCCGCGCCCGTAGCCGCCCACTGCCACCAGGGCGATGCCGGTGTCGGGCCAGGCATGGTGCTGCCAGGCAATCGCCAGCAGCTGGTCGAGATACCATGCGCGGCCACGTACCAGATCACGAATGTCCGCACCCGCGCGAAACTGCTCGTCGAGGCGCGCCTGAATCTCCTTGAGCGCCGCCTTGAACGGGGCAATGGGAGAGCGTGCCCCGGCCAGCTCGGTGCGAAACAGCGCCAGATCGAACAGCGACGTATCCGGCTCGAACCGGTAGTGGTGTAGTAGCATCAGGCGTTCAGAAAGCTAAAGTCTTCGTCGCTGCGCGCAGTGAGCACGTCAACGCCGGTGTCGGTGACCAGTAGCGTGTGTTCCCACTGGGCCGACAGGCTGCGGTCTTTGGTGACGGCGGTCCAGCCGTCGCGCAGCACTTTGGTTTTGTAGCCGCCCACGTTGATCATCGGCTCGATGGTGAAGCACATGCCCGCTTCTAGGCGGATGTCGGCATCCGGTGCATAGCCGTCGTAGTGCAGGAACTGCGGGTCTTCGTGGAAGTCCGCACCGATGCCGTGGCCGCAGAAATCACGTACCACCGAGTAGCCATGGGCTTCGGCATGCTGCTGAATCACGCGTGCCAGCTCGGAAAGACGCACGCCGGGTTTCACCAGCGCAATGCTCTTGTACAGGCACTCTTGAGTGATGCGGCACAGCCGTTCGCCCTGGATGGTCTCGCCGATCACGAACATCACGCTGGAGTCGCCGTGGTACCCGTCGGGGGTGCGCACGGTAATGTCCAGGTTCATGATGTCGCCGCTTTTCAGCTTTTTGGCGTCATCCGGGATGCCGTGGCATACCACGTGGTTGATCGAGGTGCAGGTGGCCTTGGGGAAGCCGTGATAGTTCAGCGGCGCCGGAACCGAGCCCAGTTCGTTGACGATGTATTCGTGGCACAGGCGGTCGATCTCGCCGGTACTGATGCCTGCCTGGATGTGCGGCGTGATCATTTCGATGACGCTGGCGGCCTGGCGTCCGGCTTCGCGCATTTTCTCGATTTCAGAAGGCGTCTTGATAGGAACGTTCATGAATTCTCGATGTGGCTTCAGGGTAGGGGATGAGCGGTCATTTTGGCAGCTATAACGCAGCGGCGACTTCATCTTGGCAATGATCTATGGTATAAAGCCGCGCGCTTTCCTGCAATCGCCATCCGCAGCTTCTTTTGCTGGCGCAGGCGGCAGGCAAGGGCAACAAGAGCGCAACTCAGCATGGCTGGGTTGCAAGATAGCAAGCCTTGAAAACACACATGCACCGGCACATGGTCCCGGGTGCCTTTAGCAACGCCTGGCGGTGCTACTGGTCGGATCCATGGGGTGCGTGGAGGCCTAACCCGAGTTTCAGGAGTTTTACCATGTCTCACGTCAATATGCGTGACCTGCTGAAGGCAGGCGCTCACTTCGGTCACCAGACCAAGTACTGGAATCCGAAGATGGGCAAATACATCTTCGGCGCGCGCAACAAGATCCACATCATCAACCTTGAGCACACTCTGCCGGCGTTGAACGAAGCGATCGACGTGGTCGAGAAGATGGCGTCTTCCAACAACAAGATCCTGTTTGTTGGTACCAAGCGCAGCGCGAGCAAGATCATCAAGGAAGAAGCCAACCGTGTTGGCCAGCCGTTCGTCAACCATCGCTGGTTGGGCGGCATGCTGACCAACTTCAAGACCATTCGTCAGTCCATCAAGCGTCTGCGTGACCTGGAAGTCATGCGCGAAGACGGCACGTTCGACAAGCTGACCAAGAAAGAAGTCTTGATGGCCACGCGTGAGCAAGAGAAGCTCGAACGTTCTATCGGTGGTATCAAGAACATGGGCGGCCTGCCGGACGCACTGTTCGTTATCGACGTTGACCACGAGCGCATCGCGATCAACGAAGCCAACAAGCTGGGTATCCCGGTCATTGGCGTGGTAGATACCAACTCTAACCCGGATGGCGTTGATTACGTGATCCCGGGTAACGATGACTCCATCCGCGCGATCCAGATCTACGTGAAGGCGATTGCTGACGCGTGCACCCGTGCGAAAGAAGGTCGTCCCGAAGAGTTTGTCGAAGTGACGGAAGAAGCCGCTTCTGCCGACGCTGACGCTGCTGCCGAGTAACGCTGGCAGTGGGTGCGGCGGGCAGTTGAGCCGCATCGTCAAGAGGGGGCCTTATGCCCCCTTTTTCCCGCTTTGGGCACGCCCAGGCGGGCCGATCACGCCGAGCACCAGGTGCCGGCAAGCGCTCTGCACCGTGATACGCAACGGTCATCTATCGTGCGTATACTCTGTAGCGCGTTTAACTCTCAGTTAGAACCATTTCCGAGGTGAAATCTCATGGCAGCTATCAGCGCCTCTCAGGTTAAGGAACTGCGCGAACGTACCGGTCTTGGCATGATGGAGTGCAAAAAAGCACTCACCGAAGCCGGCGGCGACATTGACGTGGCGATCGAAAACCTGCGTAAAAGCTCTGGCCTAAAAGCCGCTAAGAAGGCGGGTCGTACCGCTGCAGAAGGCGCCGTGGTAACGCGTGTTGCCGAAGACGGCAGCTACGGCGTCATGGTCGAAATCAACTCTGAAACCGATTTCGTTGCCCGCGACGACAACTTCATCGCTTTCTCCAACAAGATCGCTGATGCGTTCTTCGCTGCCAAGAGCGAAGACGTGGCTGCCGTGATGGCGGGCGACCTGGAGTCTGCGCGTGAGCAGCTGGTTCAGAAAATCGGCGAGAACATCGGCGTGCGTCGTGCCGTCGTGGTAGACGCAGTGGACGCTGGCCTGGTTGGCGAGTACGTTCACGGTGGCCGTATTGGCGTATTGACCGTGCTGAAAGGCGGCAATGCCGAGGTTGCCAAGGACGTTGCCATGCACGTTGCTGCCATCAACCCAGCCGTGGCTCATCCGGCCGACATGCCCCAGGAAGAGCTGGACAAAGAAAAAGCCATCATTCTGGCGCAGCCGGACATGGCAGGCAAGCCCGAGCAGATCGCCGAGAAGATGGTCGAAGGCCGTCTGAAGAAGTATCTGGCCGAGAACAGCCTGACCGAGCAGCCCTTCGTCAAAGACCCGAACCAGACCGTTGCCGAATTCGTCAAGGCGGCTGGCGGTGAAGTGGTCAGCTTTACTCGTTTCGAAGTGGGCGAAGGCATCGAGAAAGAAGAAGTCGACTTTGCCAAAGAAGTTATGGAACAGGCTGGCCGTCGCTAAGGTCGAATGTTTCTGTAAGATGATGGCGTGCGCGCGAGCGCACGCCTTCGTGTATCCGGCCCCTGTGAAATACAGGTGCTGTCTCGCCCACCTGTGTCCAGGTCTGCCTCAGGAGAGATGCCATGTCACGTGAGATTCAAGAGTCTGCCCCCGCTGCCACGAAACTCGACAAGTCGAAATCGAAATACAAGCGTATTTTGCTGAAGCTGTCGGGCGAAGCACTGATGGGAGAGCACGATTTTGGTATCGACCCCAAAGTGCTGGACCGAATGGCACTGGAAATCGGCCAGCTGGTCGGGATCGGTGTACAGGTGGGCATCGTGATTGGAGGTGGTAACTTGTTCCGTGGCGCTGCGTTGAACGAAGCGGGCATGGACCGAGTGACGGGTGACCACATGGGAATGCTGGCCACCGTGATGAATGCCCTGGCCATGCGCGATGCGCTGGAGCGCTCGAATATTCGTTCACGGGTGATGTCGGCGATTCCCATGAGCGGTGTGGTGGAACACTATGACCGCCGTACTGCCATTCGCTACCTGACTTCCGGTGACGTGGTGCTGTTTTCTGCAGGCACCGGCAACCCTTTCTTTACCACGGACTCGGCCGCCTGCTTACGCGGTATCGAAGTGGACGTGGACGTCGTCATCAAAGCCACCAAGGTGGACGGCGTGTACAATAAGGACCCGGTGAAGTACCCCGACGCCGTAAAATACGACCAGCTCTCCTACGACGATGCTCTGGAGCAGAAGCTGGGCGTGATGGATTTGACCGCAATCTGCCTGGTACGTGACCATGATATGCCGGTGCGGGTATTCGATATGAACAAGCCTGGTGCCCTGCTGAATCTGGTAGTAGGGGGCAAGGAAGGCACGCTGATAGACAGAGGGTAACAACGTGATCAACGACATCAAGAAAGATGCAGAATCTCGCATGAAGAAGAGCGTCGAGGCGCTGCACGTCAACTTTAACAAGATTCGTACCGGGCGTGCGCATCCCAGCATCCTGGATGCCGTGACCGTTGAGTACTACGGTGGCCAAGTGCCGTTGAATCAGGTGGCCTCGGTCAGCGTTGAAGACGCGCGCACCTTGGCCGTTGCTCCTTGGGAGCAGGGTATGGTGCCGAAGATCGAAAAAGCGATCATGACCTCTGACCTGGGGCTCAACCCCTCCAGTGCGGGTACCGTGATTCGCGTGCCCATGCCGATGCTCACCGAAGAAACGCGCAAGGGCTATATCAAGCAGGCGCGTGGCGAGGCCGAGACGGCCCGTGTGGCGGTGCGTAACGTGCGTCGCGATGCGAACGGTGATTTCAAATCCTTGCTTAAGGATAAAGAGATTACCGAGGACGATCAGCGCCAGGGCGAAGACGAGATCCAGAAGCTGACCGACAAGTACATCGCCGAGATCGACAAGGCGTTGGCAGCAAAAGAGCAGGATCTCATGCAGGTATAACGATGTCGTCGACATCGCGGACTGCGTTCACTTCACTACGGGCAGCCTGGCTGCCCGTGGGCCATTGCTTGGCTTTAATATGATTGATCTTTGGTGCGAGACCCCATGACCTCCCCCCAGCTTCCCCCACAGCAGCCGGGTGGCACGACGCTTTCTCTATCCGAGGAAGCGCTGCCGTCCCATGTCGCTGTTATTATGGATGGTAACAACCGCTGGGCGCGGGCACGGGGGCTGTCGGGAGTGCGCGGCCACCGAGCGGGCGTCGAAGCCGTGCGTGCCGTCATCGAGCGTGCCGCCGAGCGGGGCGTTGGAACCCTCAGCCTGTTTGCGTTCTCCAGTGAAAACTGGAAACGTCCTGCCGCTGAGGTGAAAGCGCTGATGGAGCTGTTTTTGATGGCGCTTAAACGCGAAGTCAAAAAACTTAATGAGCGCAATATCCGTCTGTCGATTATTGGCGAACAGCGTGGCTTTTCCCACGCGATTCAAAAGCATATTCAGCGCGCCGAAGCGCTGACCGCCGAGAACACGGGCATGCATCTGGTGATTGCCGCGAACTACGGCGGCCAGTGGGACATCGCCCGCGCCGCCCGCCAGCTCGCCGAGCAGGTGGCTGCCGGAGAGCTGGCGCCCGAGGCCATCGACGAAGCGCGCTTGGATGCGGCCATGAACACCGACCAGGTACCGCCGGTGGATCTGTGTATCCGTACCAGCGGCGAGCAGCGGCTCTCGAACTTTATGTTATGGCAGCTGGCCTATGCCGAGCTGCACTTTTCGCCCCTGTTATGGCCAGATTTTGATGGGGCGGCCTTCGACAAAGCGCTCGATGATTTCTGCTTACGACGTCGCCGTTTTGGCATGACCGACGAACAAATAGAGGCGCAAGGTGCTTAAACAGCGAATCATCACCGCTGCCTGGTTAGCTCCTGTCACGCTAATTGGTCTGTTTGGATTACAGGGAGGTGCCTTTGCGCTGTTTACAGCACTGATCGTGCTATTAGGTACCTGGGAATGGACCAACTTGGCGGGCGTTATCGTCTCGCGCACGCGCCTGGCGCTGGTGGCCGGTATGGCGGTGCTTATGGCTCTGCTGTGGCTAAGCGGCGCTGCCGTTGCAGTTTGGCCGTTGTGGCTGGCCGCAGCTGGCTGGTTGCTGAACCTCTACTGGGTAACGCACTACCCGGAAAGCAGTCAGCAGTGGCAAGCCACTTCACGCCGTCTACTCATGGGCGTTTGGGTACTGCTGCCGTGCTGGGTAGGTTTTAACGTGCTGCGTGATAGCGGGGCGGTGTGGCTTCTGTTTGTGATGCTGCTGGTATGGACGGCAGACATTGGCGCCTACTTTGCTGGTCGCCGCTGGGGTAAGCGCAAATTAGCCCCGCGGGTTAGTCCAGGCAAGTCCTGGGAGGGCGTGTATGGAGGGCTTGCTGCCACGATGCTGCTAGCCCTGCTGTTTGCCCTTTGGCAGCCCCTTGGAGTGATGGGGGGCGTGGCGCTGATCGTGATTACCGCAGTGGTGACACTGACTTCAGTGCTTGGCGACCTGTTTGAAAGTATGTTGAAACGCTACCGTAATATTAAAGACTCCAGCCAGCTGCTGCCGGGTCATGGTGGTGTGCTGGACCGTATCGATAGTCTCACCGCAGCCATCCCCATCTTTGCGCTGTTGTATCTGCAGGTACTGTCACTTCAGGTGAGCGCGCTATGAGTCACGTCTCGGTTCAGTTGGTCACTGTGCTCGGTGCCACCGGCTCCATCGGTAAAAGCACCTTGGATGTCATCGCGCGCCATCCGGAGCGTTACCGCGTCTATGCCCTAACGGCGCATACCTCAAAAGAGGCGCTGCTTGACCAGTGTAAAGCGCACTCTCCCCGGTTTGCCGTGTTGGATGACGTCGCCGATGCCCAATGGTTGCAGCAAGCGCTCCGCCAAGCAGGCTCCAACACTGTGGCGCTGGCGGGGGAGGATGCGCTATGCGAGGTCGCCCAAGCGCCTGAGGTCGACACCGTGATGGCGGCGATCGTCGGGGCGGCAGGCCTGTTGCCGTCGCTGGCGGCAGCCGAAGCCGGTAAGCGCGTGCTATTGGCCAATAAGGAGGCCCTGGTGATGAGCGGGGCGCTGTTTATGGATGCCGTGGCACGCTCCGGGGCGACGCTGTTGCCGATCGATTCTGAACATAATGCCATCTACCAGTGTCTACCCAGCGAGCATCGAGGCGGATTAGCCAAACACGGCGTGCGTCAGCTGCTTCTAACCGCATCGGGCGGGCCGTTTCGCGGCTGGTCGGCTGCCGATATTGCTAACGTAACACCAGAGCAGGCCTGCGCTCATCCTAACTGGTCCATGGGGCGTAAAATCTCCGTAGATAGCGCCACGCTGATGAATAAAGGACTCGAATTAATCGAAGCGTGCTGGCTGTTTGATGCCACACCCGAGCAGATTCAGGTCGTTGTTCACCCGCAAAGCGTTATCCACTCTATGGCAGCCTATAACGACGGCTCCGTGATTGCTCAGTTGGGTAATCCCGATATGCGCACACCGATTGCCTATGGGCTTGCTTGGCCAGAGCGCATTGATGCCGGCGTGGAAACGCTAGATCTGTTCCAAGTTGCGCGGCTCGATTTTGAAGCCCCGGATGAAACACGCTTTCCCTGCCTGCGCCTAGCCCGAGAGGCGATGCAGGCAGGTGGGGCCGCTCCGGCGGTGCTTAACGCTGCTAATGAAGTTGCTGTTGAGGCATTTTTAGCGGGGAACATCGCGTTTGGTGCGATTCCGGATGTTGTCGCGAAGGTGATGGCCCTGCCGTATCCCGGTCAGGCGGATTCACTTGAACGCGTGCTTGCTGCGGACCGCTGGGCTCGAGAGCAAGCCGCGCACACCATACGCCAGTTAACCGCTTAGCCTCAGCTATTGTTGAGCAGCGTGTCGTGCAAAGGAGCAAAAAGTGGGCCTGATACAGAATATCTTAGCCGTCATCGTGGTGCTGGGGCTGCTGGTGACCTTTCACGAGTTTGGTCACTTTTGGGTTGCACGCCGCTGCGGCGTCAAGGTGTTGCGCTTCTCCGTAGGGTTTGGCAAGCCGCTGTGGTCAACAATTGATCGCCATGGCACCGAGTTTGCGGTGGCCGCCATTCCTTTGGGTGGCTACGTGAAAATGCTCGACGAGCGCGAAGCGCCGGTCCCTGAAGATCAGCTGGACCAGGCGTTCAATCGCAAGACTGTCTGGCAGCGTATCGCCATCGTGGCGGCGGGCCCCATCGCCAATTTCCTGCTGGCCATCGTGGCTTATTGGGCACTGTTCGTGGCCGGTACCACCACGGTGGCGCCGATTGTCGGGCCGGTCACGCCCAACTCGCCAGCGGCCGAGGCCGGCTTGCCTCAGGGCAGTGAAATCACCGCCATCCAGGGCGATGCCATGCGCTCCTGGGAAGAGATCAATTTGAAGCTGGTGTCGATGATCGGCTTCAATGGCGAGCTGGAGATCGAAGCGCGTCCGGAAGGCAGCAGTGCCTCGCGTGCGTATCAACTGCCGATCAGCCGCTACATGGTTCGCCAAGACCCGCCACAACCGCTGGAAACGCTGGGCTTCGTGCCGTGGCGGCCTGATGTCCCAGCCGTGCTTGGGCAGGTGCTGGAAGGGCAGGCCGCGGCCGAGGCTGGCCTCCAGCCGGGAGATCGTATTACGTCGTTGAACGGTGAGCCGGTCCGCGACTGGATGCAGTTCGTCGAGATCATCCGTGACAGCGCAGGCGAAGCCCTTCGCGTGGATTACCAGCGCAACGGTGAATCCGGCACGCTCACCATGACCCCAGGTCGCAATACGCTGGAGAGTGGCGTCGAGGTTGGGTACATTGGGGCAGGTGCCGAGCCGGTCAACTGGCCTGACGAGCTGCTGCGCGACATTCGCTATGGGCCTATCGAGGCATTGGGCCAAGCGTTGTCACGTACCGGTGACATGGTCGTGCTCACGGTAGATGCCATTCGTAAGATGCTGGTGGGGCTGATTTCGCCCTCCAACCTGTCGGGGCCCATCACCATCGCGCAAATCTCCGGAGATTCGGCGCGTGCGGGCACCGAAGCCTTCGTCAGCTTTCTGGCGTATCTGTCGATCAGCCTGGGTGTGCTAAATTTGCTGCCTATCCCCGTGCTCGACGGTGGTCATTTGCTTTACTATTTTGTCGAGGTGCTGCGCGGGCGACCGGTATCCGAGCAGACACAAGCAATAGGTCTTCGCATAGGGCTGGCCATGGTAGGCACCCTGATGCTGATGGCGCTCTATTTCGACTTGATGCGCCTGTGGTAATAACGCGTGTAGCGCGTGGATGGCTTGTCATCTGCCTGCACAAATGTATATGGTGCCTGTCTCAACGACAGGCAGACCAACGCGAGCGAACTGACTGCATGAAAATCAAGACCCTTGGAATGGCGGCACTCTTGCTGGCGGGCGCCAGCGGCGCCCAGGCACAATCCTTTGATGTTTCGGACATTCGTGTGGAAGGGCTACAGCGGGTATCCGCCGCCTCGGTCTTTAATGCGTTTCCTGTCAGTGCCAATGACCGCGTCGATGAGCAGCAGCTGGCCGCCGCCGCGCGTGACCTTTTCGCCACCGGCCTGTTCGAGGACGTCTCGCTGGCCCGCGAAGGCGATGTTCTGGTCATCCAGGTCGTCGAGCGTCCCACCATTGCTCGCCTGAACATTACCGGCAACCGTCAGATTTCCGATGACGACCTGCGTAATGGCCTGCGCCAGTCCGGCCTTTCCGAAGGGCAAGTGCTGCAGCTCTCTACCCTGGACGACATCGAGCGTGAGCTGGAAGGGGTGTACCAGGCGCAGGGCCGCTACAGTGCCAGCATCAATGTCGCCGTGGATGAAATCGATGAAGGCCGAGTTCAGGTCAACATCGATATCAACGAAGGTGAAGTGGCCAAGATTCGCCAGATCAATATCGTGGGCAACCGTGACTTCGATGACGACACGCTGCGTAGCGTCTTCGAGCTGAACGACCGCCCAGGACGTTTCTTTGGCTGGTTCTCGCGGGACGAGTACTCCCGGGAAGCGCTCTCGGGGGACATCGAGCGCCTGCGCTCTTTCTACCTCGACCGTGGCTATGTCAACTTCGACGTGACCTCCACGCAAGTCTCGATTGGACCTGAAAAGTCCGAGATCTTCGTGACGCTGAACATCGACGAAGGCACCCAGTATCGGGTCGGCAACATTCGGTTTGCCGGAGACCTGCAAATCAGCGAAAGCGAAGCGCGCAACCTGCTGCAGGTCAGCAGTGGCGAAATTTTCTCCCGTGGCGACGTCAACGCCTCTACGGAAGCCCTGCGTCAGCGCCTGGGGGCCGAAGGCTTTGCCTTTGCCGAGGTGCGCGGTATCCCTGAAGTGGCCGGTGACGGTGAAACGGTCGATCTGGTGATTGCCGTCGACCCAGGCCAGCGTACTTACGTGCGTCGTATCGAATTCTTTGGTAACACCACCACGCAGGATGAAGTGTTGCGCCGTGAAATGATTCAGTTGGAGGGCGCGCCTGCCTCCACGGAATCCATCACCCAGTCGCGCCAGCGTCTGGAGCGTCTTGGCTTCTTCAGCCAGGTGGAAGTCGACACTCAGCCCGTGCCAGGGCAGCCTGATCTGCTGGACGTGACCTACAACGTCGAAGAGCAGCCGTCTGGTTCGGTCTCGGCCAGCGTCGGTTTCTCGCAGAGCGCCGGGGTGATCTACGGCGTCGGCCTGGCCCAGAACAACTTCCTGGGTACTGGTAATCGTGTCAACGTTGGTGCTCAGCGCAGTGACACGTTCACCAGCGTGAACTTTGCCTTTACCGACCCGTACTGGACCCTGGACGGTATTTCACGGGGCTATAACGTTTTCTATCGCGAGACGGACTACGCCGACTCCGATATTTCCACGTTCTCCACCGACGCCTACGGCGCGGGCATCAACTTCGGTTATCCCATCAGTGAGCTGTCGCGGCTCAACTTCGGGGCGAGCATCGAAGACATCACCGTCAAGACCTACTTCGATACGGCCTCTGAAATTCGCCGTTACGTAGAAGATGAGGGTGACAACGCTCAGAGCCTGAAGCTGACCGCCAGCTGGACCCGCAACAACCTGAACCGCGGTATCATGCCGACGGCAGGTAATTACCAGCGTCTCTCGCTGGAAACCGGCGTGCCGGGCAGCGATGCGGAGTACTACAAGGTTCAGGCCCGCGCGCAGCAGCTCTTCCCGATCAATGACGATGAGACCTGGGCATTCAAGTTCAGCGGTAACCTGGGCTATGCCGATACCCTGGCCAGCAACGACCCTTACCCCTTCTACGAGAACTTCTATGCTGGGGGCCTGGGCTCGGTGCGTGGCTTCACGTCCAATACTCTGGGGCAGCGCACCACGCCCGCCCGCGAGGGTGCACGTGACCGTACCCTCGGGGGTAACGTGCTGGTTCAAGGCAGCGCAGAAGTCCTCTTCCCGATGCCGTTCGTCGAGAACCAGCGCTCGGTACAGCCTTCGCTGTTCCTGGACGCCGGTAATACCTTCCTGAGCTCCTGCTATGACGTGCTGGAAGAAGACGCGGGCCGCCAGCGTTGCAGTTCCGGCGTGGATCTGGGCGATTTACGCTACAGTGTGGGTATTGGCCTTTCCTGGCTGACGCCCGTGGGTCCCTTGACCTTCAGCATCGCAGAGCCGTTAAACGATGAAAGTGGCGATGATACGCAGTTCTTCCAGTTCTCGCTTGGCCAAACGTTCTAATTCAAGGAGTGTCATGATAATGCGTAAACTGACCGCCGCTGTGTGCCTTTTCGGGGCCATGACGCTACCCGCCTACGCGGCTGAAGTCGCTGTACTGGATTGGCGCGCAGCGCTGATGAACACTCAGTCGGCACAATCCTCGCTGAGCCAGTTGGAAAGCCAGATTGGTGGCCAGCAGCGCGAAGCTCAGTCGCTGGGTAACGAGCTGCAGCAGCTGCAAACTCGCTTGCAGCAGGGCGAGACCATGTCGCAATCCGAGCGCGATGCGCTGATTGCCGAGCTGCAGCAGAAGGGCAGCCGTTTCGAGCAGCTTCGTCGTGAAGTGATGCAGGCGCAGCAAACCTCCGAGCAGCAGTTCCTCGAAAGCGCCGAGTCGAAGCTCGAGCGTGCCGTCGAGCAGGTGCTGGAGCGTCACAACATCGACGTTCTGGTAGAGCCGCAGGGAGTGCTGCACTCTTCGACGGACCTTCCCAACGTGACCAACGAGGTCACGCAGATTTTTGATTCGCTGAACTAATTCATGACCGTGGGTGCGGCGCTCGTTGGCCGCACCGCTGCTTTCCTGGGCTCCCATGACGCACGCTTCTCAACACCTCACCCTAGCCGATATCGCACGTCACTTGGACGTTGATTTCGAGGGCGACGCCGACCAGCCAATTCGTGGCCTGGCCACCCTCAAGGAAGCCGCGCCCGATCAGGTGGCGTTTCTTGCCAATCGTGCGTATCTCAAAGACCTGGCCACCACGCGTGCAGCCGCCGTTCTGCTGCATCCAGAGCACGGCAAGAATTGCCCCGTGCCGCGGCTGGAGATGAGCAACCCCTATCTTGGCTATGCCAAACTGTCGCAGCTGTTTGACCCGTTGCCTGCGCGTGATGTCCCGGGTATCCACCCGAGTGCCATCGTGGCGGAAGATGCCACCCTGGGCGAGGGTATCTCGATTCAGGCCAATGCGGTGATCGAGTCTGGCGTGGTGCTGGGGGATCGCGTGGTGATTGGCGCAGGCAGCGTGGTGGGTGCCGACAGCCGATTGGGCGACGATACTCGGCTGCACGCCAACGTGACGGTGTGCCACGGTGTCATCGTCGGGAAGCGCGCCATTCTGCAAAGCGGCTGTGTGATCGGTGGCGATGGTTTCGGCTTCGCTCATGATGGTGCCGGTTGGCACAAGATCGCTCAGTTGGGCGGCGTGATCCTTGGCGATGATGTCGAGGTCGGCAGCTGTTCGAGTATTGATCGTGGTGCGTTGGGTGATACGGTCATTGGCAATGACGTCAAGATCGACAGCCAGGTGCAGATCGCCCATAACGTCACGATTGGCGACCACAGCGCCCTGGCGGGCTGTGTAGGCATTGCGGGCTCCACCAAAGTGGGCAAGCACTGCATGCTGGGTGGCGGCGTTGGCCTGTCGGGTCACCTGACCCTGTGCGACGGGGTGCAGGTAACGGGCATGAGTCTGGTCACCAACTCGATTCATGAGCCAGGTGTCTACTCCTCCGGCACGGGCGCCATGAGCAACACTCAATGGCGCAAGAACGCAGTGCGCTTCAAACAGCTGGATGATATTGCCAAACGATTGGCGCGATTGGAAAAAAGCCAGCGAGAATCGTGAAGCAAACAAGGAATTCAAGGACGAGTGGCTTGAGGCTTGATAACAGCAAGTTATAATCCTCTGCCTTTTGGCCAGCAGGAGTGCTGGCACCTGCCTGACAGGGTTCAGGCGCTATGTCTATTTAGAGGTCGTTACGATGGTTATGGATATCAACGAAATTCGCGAATACTTGCCCCACCGCTATCCCTTCCTGCTGGTGGATCGAGTCACGGAACTGACCGTGGGCGAAGCCATCGTGGCGTACAAGAACGTAAGCATCAATGAGCCATTCTTCAATGGTCATTTTCCGCATCACCCCATCATGCCGGGCGTGCTGGTCGTCGAAGCACTGGCGCAAGTGTGTGGCATTCTGGGCTTCAAGACGGTCAACAAGCTCCCGGCAGATGGCTACGTCTACTATCTGGTCGGTAGCGATAACGTACGTTTCAAGCGCCCGGTCATGCCGGGTGACAAGCTGACGCTGGAAGCCAACGTCATTCGTGGCAAGCGCGGCATCTGGAAATTTGCCTGTCGCGCCACGGTGGACGGCGAGCTGGCGTGTGAAGCAGAAATCATTTGTGCCGAGAGGAAGGTGGCTTGATACATCCTACTGCACTGGTCGACCCCACGGCACGACTGGCCGATGACGTCGAGGTCGGCCCTTTTAGCGTGATTGGGCCCGATGTCACCATCGGCGCCGGTTCCGTCATCGGCCCCCACGTGGTGATCAAGGGGCCTACCGTGCTCGGCGAGCGCACGCGTATTTTCCAGTTTGCCTCGGTGGGAGAAGATTGCCAGGACAAGAAGTACGCCGGTGAGCCGACGCGGCTGGTCATGGGCGACGATAACGTGATCCGCGAAGGGGTGACGCTGCACCGTGGTACGGTGCAGGATCGCAGCGAAACCACCATCGGGTCGCGCAATCTGTTCATGGCATACGTGCACGTTGGCCATGACTGCGTGATCGGCAACGACTGCATTCTGGCCAACCAGGTCACCCTGGCAGGGCACGTGACGCTGGGCAACCATGCCATCCTGGGCGGGCTCTCGGCGGTGCATCAGTTCTGCCACTTTGGGGACCATGCCATGGCGGGCGGTGGCTCGATCATCACCAAGGATACTCCGGCGTTCGTCATGATCAACGGCAACCCTGCCGAAGCGCGTGGCCTGAATCTGGTCGGCCTCAAGCGCCGTGGCTTCAGCCGCGAGGCGATTGCCGCCCTGACCACTGCTTACAAGCTGGTCTACCGCCAAGGGCTGACCGTCGAACAAGCCGTCAGCGATATGCGCAGCCGCTTCGACCTGCCGGAAGTCGTGCAGTTTGCCGACTCCATCGAGCGCTCCACGCGCGGTATCGTGCGCTAATACACCTCAACTGGCTGTCTTGTCTCCATGACACTGCAACGCGTATACCTTGTGGCAGGCGAACTCTCTGGCGATATTCTGGGCGCGGGGCTCATGCGTGAGCTACGCGCCCGGTTTCCTGACGTGGAGTTTCGCGGGATGGGCGGGCCACGCATGGAAGCGCAGGGCCTGAAAAGCCGCTTTCCACTGGAAACGCTATCGGTGATGGGGCTGGTCGAGGTGCTCAAGCACCTTCCCGAGCTGATCCGCGTACGCCGTACCCTGCGTGAAGACGCGCTGGCCTGGCAGCCGGACATCATGATTGGCATCGATGCGCCCGATTTCAACACGGGGCTGGAGAAACAGCTGCGGAAAGCGGGCGTGACCACGGCCCATTACGTCAGCCCTTCGGTATGGGCCTGGCGCCAGGGGCGGGTCAAGAATATTGCCAAGGCGGTGGATGGCATGCTGACGCTGCTGCCCTTCGAGGCCGACTTCTACCGTCAGCATCGCGTGCCGGTGGCGTTCGTGGGCCACCCCCTGGCGGATGAGCTGCCCTTGGTCAACGACCGTCAGGCGGCCCGTGAAGCATTGGGCTTAAAGCTCGACGGGCCGGTATTGGCGCTGCTGCCGGGCTCCCGTGGCAATGAAATCCGCTTCATGGGAGCGACCTTCCTGGCGGCGGTCACGCTGCTTTGCCAGCGCCACCCTGGCCTGCAGGTCGTGATCCCTGCAGCGACAGCCCTGCGGCATCGGGAGCTTGCCGAGCTGCTGTCCGGCTACCCCGCGCTGCATCCGTCGGTAACGCTGCTGGACGGCCAGGCAAGAGAGGCCATGGTGGCCAGCGATGCCGTGCTCCTCACCTCAGGTACGGCCGCTCTCGAAGCGATGCTGTGCCATCGGGCCATGGTGGTGGCCTACAAGATGGCGCCCGCAACCCATTGGCTTGCCCAGCGGCTGGTCAAGACGGCCTGGATCTCGTTGCCCAACTTGATCGCCCAGGAGAGTGTGGTTCCCGAGCTGATTCAGCACGCCGCCTCGCCGGAGGCCATTGCCCTGCAGGTGGGCGAGCTGCTGGAGGATGCTTCCACCCGTCAGGCGCTGGAAGAGCGCTTTGCCGCCATGCACGCCGCGCTACAGCGCAATGCCAGCCAGCGTGCTGCCCAGGCCGTGGCGGCGCTGGCGGCGGGGCAGCCGCTGGAGGCCGTCACGGATGGCCATTGATTCCCGTGATTATCCCCCGCTGGTAGTGGCCTACACCGGCCCCTACCTGGCCGGTGTGGATGAAGTGGGGCGTGGCCCGCTGATCGGCAGCGTGGTGGCGGCGGCGGTGATACTCGACCCCCAGGCGCCCATCGAAGGGTTGACCGATTCGAAAAAGCTGACGGCCCGCAAGCGGGAGCAGCTGGACGTGCAGATACGGGAGCGGGCATTGGCCTTTGCGTTGGCCGAGGCCAGCGCCGCCGAAATCGACACGCTCAACATCTATCATGCCACGCACCTGGCCATGCGGCGCGCCATCGATGCCCTGATGCCCGCCGCCGAATACCTGCTGGTGGATGGCAACCGGCTACCGGGGCACGCCTTGCCGGGCCAGGCCGTCGTCAAAGGCGATGCGCGCCACCCTGCGATTGCCGCCGCCTCGATTCTGGCCAAGGTGGCCAGGGACGCACAGATGGCCGCGCTGGATTTACGCTATCCTGAATACGGGTTTGCGCGGCACAAGGGCTACCCCACTAAAGAGCACCTGGCAGCGCTGGAAGCCCACGGGCCGCTGGCAGAGCACCGCAAAAGCTTCGCGCCGGTACAGCGCCAGTTAGCGCTGCTGTAGCCGTTCTATTTATTTTATGTAGCGTTTTATGCTGAGAGTCTCATGACGGTTCCGTTCGTTCATCTTCGTTTGCACAGTGAATACTCCCTGGTCGATGGTCTGGTCAAGCTCAAGCCGCTGGTCAGTACCACCGCTGAACGGGGGATGCCCGCGCTGGCGCTGACGGACGAGACCAACCTGTTTGGCCTGGTGAAGTTCTACAAGGCGGCGCAAGGGGCGGGGCTCAAGCCCATCATCGGCAGCGACCTGTGGCTGGCCAATCCGCACGATGAAGCGCACCCGTACCGCATTACGCTGCTGGCCATGAACCAGGACGGCTATCGCAACCTCACTGAGCTGATCTCCAAGGGGTGGACCCACGGGCAGCGCCAGGGGCGGGCGATTCTCGACAAGCAGTGGGTACTGGCTCAGAGCGACGGACTGATTGCGCTGTCCGGCGGCCGCGATGGCGACATTGGCCGTCATTTGCTGTCGGAACACGAGCGTGAAGCGCGCCAACTGCTGGAGGAGTGGCAGCAGGCCTTTCCCGACCGTTTCTACCTGGAGCTGGTGCGCACAGGGCGGCCGCTGGAGGAAGCCTGCGTGCACGCCAGCGTCAAGCTGGCCATCGAGACCAACACGCCGGTGGTGGCCACCAACGACGTACGCTTTCTGGCCCGCGACGATTACTGGGCCCATGAAACCCGTGTCGCCATCGGGGAAGGCAAGGCGCTGGACGATCCGCGCCGCGAGCGCCGCTATACCGAAGAGCAGTACCTGAAAAGCCCGGAAGAGATGGCGGCCCTGTTTGCCGACATTCCGGAAGCGCTGGAAAACAGCGTGATGATTGCCGAGCGCTGCAGCGTGGATGTGCGCCTGGGCGAGATCTTCCTGCCGGAATTCGGCATCCCCGAAGGCATGACCCAGGATGAGTTCTTCCGCAAGGTCTCCCATGACGGCCTGACCGAGCGGCTCGACTTTCTGTTTCCCGCAGAGGAGTACCCCCGCGACGGCGACGCCTTCCGTGAGATCGAGCAGCGCTACCGTGACCGCCTGGAGTTCGAGCTCAACGTCATCATCCAGATGGGGTTTCCGGGCTACTTCCTGATCGTCATGGACTTCATCCAGTGGGCCAAGGACAACGGCGTGCCCGTTGGCCCTGGGCGGGGCTCCGGTGCGGGCTCGCTGGTGGCCTACGCCCAGAAGATCACCGACCTGGACCCGATTGGCTACGACCTGCTGTTCGAGCGCTTCCTCAACCCCGAGCGTGTTTCGATGCCCGACTTCGATGTCGACTTCTGCATGGAGAAGCGCGACCGGGTCATCGAGTACGTTGCCGACCGCTATGGCCGCAACGCGGTCTCCCAGATCGTCACCTTCGGCACCATGGCCGCCAAGGCCGTGGTGCGTGACGTGGCCCGTGCCCAGGGCAAGCCGTACTCGCTGGGTGACAAGCTCTCCAAGCTGATCCCGTTCGAAGTGGGCATGACGCTGGCCAAGGCCATCGAGCAGGAGCCCGCCCTCAAGGAGTTCATCGACAACGACGAAGAGGCGGAAGAGATCTGGGAAATGGCCCTGAAGCTGGAGGGCACCACCCGGGGCACCGGAAAGCACGCGGGGGGCGTGGTCATCGCACCCACCAAGCTGACCGATTTTTCGCCGTTGCTGTGTGACGAGGATGGCGCCGGGCTGGTGGTTCAGTTCGACAAGAACGACATCGAAGACGCCGGGCTGGTGAAGTTCGACTTCCTGGGGCTGCGGACCCTCACCATCATCGACTGGGCGCTGGAGATGGTGGACAAGGTACGCGATGCCGCAGGCCAGGGCCCGCTCAATATCGATGCCATCCCGCTGGACGACAGCAAGACCTTCGAAATGCTCAAGCGGGCAGAGACCACGGCGGTGTTCCAGCTCGAATCCCGCGGCATGAAGGAGCTGATCAAGCGGCTGCTGCCCGACTCCCTGGACGACATGATCGCGCTGGTGGCGCTGTTCCGCCCGGGCCCGCTGCAGTCGGGTATGGTGGATGACTTCATCAACCGTAAGCATGGCCGGGCGGAAGTCTCTTATCCACACCCGGATTACCAGCATGAGCTGTTGAAACCGGTACTGACGCCGACCTACGGCATCATCCTGTACCAGGAACAGGTCATGCAGATTGCCCAGGTGATGGCGGGCTACACCCTGGGCCAGGCAGACATGCTGCGCCGGGCCATGGGCAAGAAAAAGCCCGAAGAGATGGCCAAGCAGCGCTCCGGTTTCATGGAGGGCTGCGCCGCCAACGGCATCGACAAGGACCTGGCGGGCAACATCTTCGACCTGGTGGAGAAATTCGCCGGTTATGGCTTCAACAAGTCGCACTCGGCGGCCTACGCGCTGGTTTCTTACCAAACCGCATGGCTGAAGGCCCACTACCCAGGCCCGTTCATGGCGGCGGTCATGTCCACCGAGATGGACAACCTGGACAAGGTGGTACCGCTGATCGAAGAGTGCCGCCATCTGAAGCTCACCGTGACACCCCCGGATGTCAACGTGGGTGGCTACAAGTTCACCGTGGATACCGAAGGCCGCGTAGTGTACGGCCTGGGGGCCATCCGGGGTGTGGGCGAAGGCCCGATTGGCGCCATCGTCGAGGCGCGCAATGCCGAAGGGCCTTTCAAGGACCTGTTCGATTTCTGCCGCCGCATCGACCCCAAGCGCATGAACAAGCGCACCCTCGAGGCGCTGATTCGCTCCGGGGCGCTGGATACCCTGGGCCCCAACCGTGCCGTGCTGGCTGCCGCCATGGAAGACGCCCTCAAGGCCGCCGCCCAGAACCATGCCAACCAGAACCTGGGCATGCTGGACATGTTCGGGGATGCGTTTGCTGCCGAAGAAGAGGCCGGGGATGTGTACGCCGAGTACCGCCATGCCCGAGAGTGGACCGACCGCGAGCGTCTCTCGGGTGAAAAAGACACCCTGGGGCTTTACCTTACCGGCCACCCTATCGATGAGTACGAGCGCGAGCTCAAGCGCTTCGTCTCTACGCGCATCAGCGACCTCAAGCCGTCCCGCGAGCCCCAGCGGGTGGCAGGGCTGGTGGTGGCCATGCGTACCATGAAGTCCAAGCGTGGCGACACCATGGCCTTCATCACGCTGGACGACCGCACCGGGCGTATCGAAGCGTCGCTGTTCGGTGAGCTGTTCGACCAGTTGCGCGGTCAGATCGAGTCGGATCAGGTCATCATCGTCGAGGGAGAAGTCTCCAGCGATGATTTCTCGGGCGGGCTGCGCCTGCGCGGCAAGGACGTCACCCCGATGGTCACCGCCCGGGTGCGCTATGGCCAGGCCGTGGAACTGGCGCTGGATGCAGGGCAGATCAATGGCCGCCTGGTGGATAGCCTGCGCGACAGCCTTGCGCCTTACCGGGATAGCGAAGGCCTGCCGGTGAGGCTGCAGTATCGCCATCCGGACGCCGTAGGGTGGCTGGAGCTGGCCGATGAGTGGAAAGTGGCCCCCAGCGACGACCTGCTGCTGGCCCTGCGTGACGTTCAGGGCCAGGTGGGGGTTCAGCTACGCTATCGCTGAGCCCTTGCGTGGCGGGGTCAGGGTGCGATAATGGCCCCAACCGAGATGCGTTTTGACAATGCCTTTTTATGACAGGCAGCTTACAGGCAGAGCCGATGAATCCAAATTATCTTGATTTTGAACAGCCCGTTGCCGAGCTCCAGGCAAAGATCGAAGAGCTGCGTCTGGTCAGCTCCGACAGCCAGGTGAACCTCTCTGACGAGATTGCCCGGCTGGAAGAGAAAAGCCGCAAGCTGACGGAGTCGATCTTCAAGGACTTGACCCCCTGGCAGGTTTCCCAGCTATCGCGGCACCCGCAGCGCCCCTATACGCTGGATTACCTGGGGTACATCTTTACCGACTTCGACGAGCTGCACGGTGATCGCAACTTCGCCGATGACGCAGCGCTGGTCGGTGGCGTTGCTCGTCTGAACGATGCGCCGGTCATGGTCATTGGCCATCAGAAGGGCCGCGACGTCAAAGAGAAAGTGCGCCGCAACTTCGGCATGCCGCGTCCGGAAGGCTACCGCAAGGCGTGTCGTTTGATGGAGATGGCCGAGCGCTTCAAGATGCCCATTCTCACCTTCATCGACACCCCCGGCGCCTACCCCGGCATCGATGCCGAAGAGCGTGGCCAGTCGGAAGCCATCGCCTATAACCTGGCCGTCATGTCGCGGTTGAAAACGCCGATCATCTCTACGGTGGTCGGGGAGGGTGGCTCCGGTGGTGCCCTGGCGATTGGCGTATGTGACGAGCTGCACATGCTGCAGTACTCCACCTACTCGGTCATCTCTCCGGAAGGCTGCGCCTCCATTTTGTGGAAGAGTGCCGAGAAAGCCTCCGACGCGGCTCAGGCCATGGGTATCACGGCCGAGCGCCTCAAGGAGCTGGGGTTCGTGGACTCGCTGATCAAGGAGCCGCTGGGCGGCGCCCACCGTCATCCCGTAACTACCGCAGAGCGGGTCAAGGAAGCGCTGACGGCAAGCCTCGATCGGCTCCAGGCGCTGGATCATGAGGCGCTGCTGGAGCGCCGCTACGCACGCCTGATGAGCTATGGCGCCCCTGCCGCCTGACGCACTGCTTGCGCTGCTCGACGACGCCCTGGCGGAGACCCCGCCGGGGCGTTGCGTTTGGGTGGCGCTCTCGGGCGGGCTGGACTCCTCGCTGCTGCTGACCCTGGCCGCAAGGGCCTGTCAACGGCGTGGCCGCAGCCTGCGTGCGCTGCACGTTCACCATGGTTTGCAGCCTGCCGCCGCCGACTTCGAAGCCCACTGTGCAGCGCTTTGCCAGCGGCTCGGCGTCCCGCTCAGCGTGGCGCGGGTCAGCGTCGAACTGCAGGGGGAGGGTATCGAAGGCGCTGCCCGGCGGGCGCGCTATCAGGCCTTTCTCGAGTACCTCGCTCCCGGCGACACGCTATGGCTGGGGCAGCATCAGGATGATCAGGCAGAGACCTGGCTGTTGGCAGCGCTGCGCGGAAGCGGTATTCGTGGGTTGGCTGGCATGCCTTGGCGCCGTGAGTGGCAGGGGCGTGTACTGCTGCGCCCGTGGCTGAGCGTTCGGCGAGACCAACTGCGCGAGGCTGCCCGGCACGAGGGGCTGGCGTGGTGCGAAGACCCCACCAATCAGGATACCTGCTACGATCGCAACTACCTGCGCCACGCCGTGCTGCCCGTGCTCGGCCAGCGTTGGCCCGGGGCCGCCCGGGCGTTGGCCCGCAGTGCTGCCTGGGCGGGAGAGGCCGATGGGCTACTGGCCAGCTATGCCGCCGAGGAGCTGGCCGATTTGGCGCTGTCGCCCGGGTGTATCGACGCCCATGCCCTGGCCGCGTTGCCACTCCCTCGCCAACGGCTGCTGGTGCGGACGCTGTGCCAGCAATACGGGTTGCCGACGCCGCCACAGGCGCGGTTGGCCAGCCTGCTGGACCAGTTGAGTGCGGCCGCTCAGGCGCGTGTGCACATCATATGGCCCGGGGCAGAAGCGCGGGTATGGCGGGGCGGGCTTTACGTGATGGCTCCGCAGGCACCGCTGGATGGCTGGCAGGCGGTGTGGGATGGCCGGGCAGGCCTGGCGACGCCGCTGGGCACGCTGGCGCTCGAGGTGGCAACGGGAGCACAAGATGCGGCTAGCGCCTCATTCGTGCTGCGTGGGCGTCAGGGCGGAGAAGCGCTGGTGCTGCCGGGGCGTGGCCGTCGTGACCTGAAGCGCTGGTTGCAGGAGCAGTCGATCCCCCCCTGGGAGCGTCAGCGGCTGCTGCTGGTGATGGAAGGAGAGTGCTGCCTGGCCATCTTGCAGCCGCCTGCCAGAGTATTCTGGCAGGCGGCGGGGGTGACGGTGCGGTGTGCTGACTAGCTGACGAGCGTCAGCACGAAACCCGCCTCCGCAATATGCCCCTGCTCCTGCTCCAGGTCGGTGCTCAGCAGGGTAGGCTCATCGCTCTGGGGGAGCGTGATCACCAAACCTTCACCGCTGTCATCGACCACGATGTGTGGCAGTGCCGGAGGGCTTTCGGGCCGAGAGTGATTGAGCAGCACCGCCAGACGCAGCAGGCGAGCCAGCTTGCCCGCCGTGGGCTGTTGGGATGCGGGCAGTGCCTGCCACTCCTTGAGCGGAAACTTGCGTCGATGGGCGCGCACCAGAAAGGCCAGCAGGCGCTGTTCCGGGCGTGAAAACCCGGCCAGATCCGAATGCTCCAGTAAGTAAGCGCCGTGACGATGGAACTGGCTATGGGAAATGGCGAGCCCGATCTCGTGGACATGGCTGGCCCAGTTCAGAAAATGCCCCTGTTCGTTGCTCAATCCCCAGGGCGATTGAAGGCGTTCGAACAGCCGCCCAGCGGTGTCGGCCACGTTCTCGGCTTGCCGGGTATCCACGTCGTAGGTGCGCTTGAGCAGCTCCAGGGTGCGTGAGCGAGTGTCTTCGGCACTGTTGCGCCCGGCCATGTCGTACAGCACGCCTTCCCGCAGCGCGCCATCGGCAAAGCGCATCTGGTGCAGGTCGAAGGCTTCGAAAACGGCATTGAGAATGGCGATGCCCGCCGGGAATACCCGGGCGCGGTCTGCTTTCAGGCCATCCAGCTCGACCTTGTCCAGGTGCTTGCACCTTACCAGCCGCTCTCTGAGCTTTTGCAGGCCGCTGCGGGTAATCACTCCTTCCTGGGGCGCATCGCCGTAGGCGAACAGAACGCTGGCGGCAGCCTTGATCGTGCCGCTGGAGCCCACCGGGTCATCCCAGCCCAGGCGCTGGTAAGGCCGCTGGATATTGGCCAGCTCCGAGAGTGCCGCCAGTTCGGCACGGCGCATGCGTTTTTCGGTAATCTCGCCATCGGCAAAAAAGCGCTGGCTGAACGTCACGCAGCCCATGCGCAGGCTCTCCAGCGCCTTGGGCTCGAAGGCTTCACCAATGATGAACTCCGTGGAGCCCCCGCCAATATCGACGATCAGGCGGCGGCCGTTCTCGGCCAGGGCATGGGCGGCGCCCAGGTAGATCAGCCGGGCCTCTTCACGCCCAGCAATGATTTCAATGGCGTGGCCAAGCAGGGCTTCGGCGCGTTCGATGAAGTCCTGGCTGTTGTGGGCGTCACGCAGCGCGTTGGTGCCCACCACCCGCAGGTTGGCGCTCTCTATGTCGGTCAGGAAGGGCGCAAAGCGGCTCAGGCAATCCAGCGCCCGCTGCATGGCGGCTTCGCTGAGGTAGCCATTAGCATCCAGGCCTGCAGCAAGCTGCACCTTCTCACCCTGCCGGGCAACGACTTGCAGCCGCTCGTTCTGGTAGTTGGCAACCAGCAAGTGAAAGCTGTTGGAGCCCAGGTCAATGGCGGCCAGGCGCTGAGGGGCAGCGCTGTCTACTTCGCTAATGGGCGCATCGGTGGGGAGCGAAATGTCCATGGGCATGAGCTATCCTTCAAGTTGGCTATGCCAAGGTTGCGGTGCCCTCTGGCTATTGTCAATTGCCAAAGGCTTGCGTTTGTCGCGGGGCTTGACTACCATCGGGTAACTGGCCTGATCCGAGTTGGCTTGTACGTCCAGACAAGCGTGTTGACTCGGCACCCCGAGCAAGACGTATTCCGATGGCATCAGCCAGATGTCCAAGTCGTCAGATAACCTGCCCTCACGCCCAGCGGTCACCAATTACGGCTAATGGTTGCATCATGGCCGACGCGACTGCCCATACTTATCAATCGAGCGTGTGCCTGGATGGGGTCTGAACGCATCACTCGGCGCTTTGCCCTAATGACTTAGGCCTCGCCTCCTGTCTTATTCTCGGCGCTCGTCGCCCAGCTTTCATGAGCAATTTTCTAACACACCGATGAATCTCACTGAACTCAAGCAAAAAACCGTTCCCGAGCTGCTCGATATTGCCCGCGAGATGGGTATCGACAACCTCGCCCGTTCGCGCAAGCAGGACATCATTTTCGCCATCCTCAAGAAACACGCCAAAAGTGGCGAGGACATCTATGGCGACGGTGTGCTGGAAATTCTTCAGGACGGCTTTGGCTTCCTGCGTAGCGCGGATAGCTCGTACCTCGCCGGACCGGACGACATCTACGTCTCGCCTTCACAGATTCGTCGTTTCAATCTGCGCAAGGGCGACTCCATTTCCGGCAAGATCCGTCCGCCGAAAGAGGGTGAGCGTTACTTTGCCCTGTTGAAGGTGAGTCAGATCAACTTTGACCGCCCGGAAAACGCCAAGCACAAGATTCTCTTCGAGAACCTGACGCCGCTGTTTCCCAGCGAGCGTCTGCGCATGGAGATCGGCAACGGCTCCACCGAAGACCTCACCGCACGTATCATCGACCTGACCGCGCCCATCGGCAAAGGGCAGCGTGGTTTGCTGGTGTCGCCCCCCAAGGCGGGTAAGACACTGATGCTGCAGAACATCGCCACTTCCATCACGCGTAACAACCCCGAGTGTCATCTGATCGTACTGCTGATCGATGAGCGCCCGGAGGAAGTCACCGAGATGTCGCGCACCGTGCGTGGCGAAGTCGTGGCCTCGACGTTCGATGAGCCGCCTGCGCGTCACGTTCAGGTCGCCGAAATGGTCATCGAGAAGGCCAAGCGGCTGGTCGAGCACAAGAAGGACGTGGTGATTCTGCTCGACTCCATCACCCGTCTGGCGCGGGCCTACAACACCGTGGTGCCCAGCTCTGGCAAGGTACTGACCGGTGGTGTCGATGCCCACGCGCTGGAGAAGCCCAAGCGGTTCTTTGGTGCGGCGCGTAATATCGAAGAGGGCGGCAGCCTGACGATCATCGCCACGGCGCTGGTCGACACCGGCTCCAAGATGGACGAAGTCATCTTCGAAGAGTTCAAGGGCACCGGCAACATGGAAGCCCACCTGGACCGCAAGCTGGCCGAAAAGCGCGTCTTCCCGGCCATCAACATTCGTCGCAGCGGCACGCGTCGCGAAGACCTGCTGGCGTCGGAAGACGAAATGCAGCGCATGTGGATTCTGCGCAAGCTGCTCAACCCGATGGAAGATACGGCCGCGACCGAGTTCCTGATCGACCGTCTGAAAGATACCAAGACGAATCTGGAATTCTTCGAGGCAATGAAGCGCCGTTAAGGCGCTGCATTGTGGCGCCACCCGCTACGCGGCGACCGATATCCGGGTTGAGGAGAGGACCTTGAAGTACAACAACTTGCGCGATTTCATAGCAGCGCTGGAAGCTCAAGGTGAGCTCAAGCGCATTACCGCCGAAGTTGACCCCTACCTTGAAATTACCGAAATCTGTGACCGTACGCTGCGTGCTGGTGGCCCGGCACTGCTGTTCGAAAATGTCAAAGGTCACGACATGCCCCTGTTGGGCAACCTGTTTGGTACGCCCAAGCGCGTTGCGCTGGGCATGGGGCAGGAGTCGGTAGAAGCCCTGCGGGAAGTCGGCAAACTGCTGGCGTTTCTGAAGGAGCCTGACCCGCCCAAAGGGCTGAAGGACGCCTGGGAGAAGCTGCCGATCTTCAAGCAGGTGCTTAGCATGGGGCCGAAGAACGTCAAACGCGCCCCGGTCCAGGAAGTGGTCTACGAAGGTGACGACGTAGACCTGGACCGCCTGCCCATTCAGCACTGCTGGCCGGGTGATGCAGCGCCGCTGGTGACCTGGCCGCTGGTGATCACCAAAGGGCCGCACAAGAAACGTCAGAACCTGGGGATCTACCGCCAGCAAAAGATCGGCAAGAACCGGCTGATCATGCGTTGGCTCTCCCATCGTGGGGGCGCGCTGGACTTTCTGGAATTCCAGAAGGCGCATCCTGGCGAGCCCTTCCCCGTGGCCGTGGCCCTGGGGGCAGACCCCGCCACGATCCTGGGGGCGGTCACCCCGGTGCCCGATTCGCTCTCGGAGTACGCGTTTGCCGGACTGCTGCGCGGGTCGCGCACCGAGCTGGTCAAGTGCGGCCATGCCGAGCTGGACGTGCCTGCCTCCGCTGAAATCATGCTGGAAGGGTTCATCTACCCCGACGACATGGCCCCGGAAGGCCCCTTCGGCGACCACACCGGCTACTACAACGAAGTAGACCGGTTCCCGGTGTTTACCGTGACGCGCATGACCATGCGCCGCGACGCGATCTACCACTCCACGTACACGGGGCGTCCTCCCGATGAGCCCGCCATTCTTGGCGTGGCGCTCAACGAGGTGTTCGTGCCGATCCTGTGCAAGCAGTTCCCCGAAATCGTCGATTTCTACCTGCCGCCGGAAGGCTGCTCCTACCGCATGGCGGTGGTCACCATGAAGAAGCAGTATCCGGGCCATGCCAAGCGGGTGATGATGGGGGTGTGGAGCTTTTTGCGTCAGTTCATGTACACCAAATTCGTGATCGTGCTGGACGACGATGTGGATGCTCGTAACTGGGAAGACGTCATGTGGGCAATCACCACCCGCATGGACCCGGCCCGGGACACGGTGATGGTCGAGAACACCCCCATCGACTACCTGGACTTTGCCTCGCCGGTTTCCGGGCTGGGCTCCAAGATGGGTCTGGACGCCACCAACAAGTGGCCCGGGGAAACCGACCGAGAGTGGGGAACGCCCATCGTGATGGACGATGCCATCAAGACCCGCGTCGACCAGCGTTGGGAAGAGCTGGGTATCGATATTCCCCTGCCTGCACCGCGACACGGCTAGTGCTGCCGTGGGACTGAACGATTTGCCAAAAAGAGGCTTTCATGAGCGTTAATACGTCAACGTGTAAAACGCTGACCTGCCAGGTGACCGCCGTTGAAGATCTCACTCCCGATGTCTTCAGGGTGGCGCTTGCCGGACGCGCAGAGGCAATGCAGCATGCGCCCGGCCAGTACCTGGAACTCAAGCTGGACGACGATACCTGGGTGCCTTTCTCGATTGCCAGCGCCGACCGCGGCGACGGCACCCTGGAGCTGCAGATCCAGCACTGGCCCGAGCGCGAGAACTCCCGCCGCTTACGCCAGTTGCTACAGGTGGCCAACCAGCTGACCGTACGCCTGCCCAAGGGTGTCTGTGTGCTGGATGGGCAGAGTGAACGCCCCCTGCTGTTGATCGCCGCAGGAACCGGGTTCGCGCAGATGAAAGCCATCGTTGAGGCGACCCTGCGTGACCAGCCACAGCGGCCGATATCGCTGTGGTGGGCAAACCGCGAGCACCGCGACCTGTATGCCGAAGATCTGGCATGCCAGTGGGCTCAGCAGGCCGAGCAGCTGTCGTTTCATGCGGTGACCGAATTTCCGCTGACCGAACCTCTCGCTGCTGGCGAGCGTATTCACCACCACCAGGGGCGGATAGACCTGGTGCTGGAGAGCCAATTGCTGAAGGCGCTGGAAAAAACGCTGGACACGCCGGAAGGCTGTGATATTTACCTCTCTGGCTCGCCGGGCATGGTGTACGCCTGTGTCGATGTGCTGGAGCGGCTGGGCGCGAGCAGTGAGCGTATGTTCTCGGATGTGTTTGCCTACGCTCCACGCCCTCACTAGAATGATCCACCGACGTAAGCAATAGAGCAGAGCGGCAAGAGCCGCCTGTAGACCCTTGACGAGGAGGCTGTATGGCCCATCATGATGAAGACTTCAAAGATGAATCCGGACTGCTGCCTATCGTGCTGGGCATCGTCGTGCTGGTCAGCATGAGTGCGCTGCCCGCCACCATCGGCTGGATTCAGGCCTTCAGTAACTGAGGCTGCCGCTGGCCTGGCGGGCAGGCCAGCCCCTTGAACGGAAAATCTTGCATGAAGAACCTCGAATGGCGGGTTGCCATTTGGCGTTTTGGCAGGCAGGATTAAGCAGTATCGTCGTTATGATTTTTCATGAGGAAGCCGCCATGCATCATGCTGCGTGTTCAGACCGCCGCCAGCGCCAACCGGAAACGGTGGCGAGCGCGTGGGCGAATACGTCGCTGAGCGTCGCGTCTTTCCAGCCCGTTTATTATGCAGCGTATTGGTTTAGCCAGGGTGTGCCGCTGGCCGACGCCTGATGTCGGGCCGGCAGGCACACCGCACAGGTGACCTGCCGCATGCAAAAAAGCCTCGGTGGGTTACCCCCCGAGGCTTTTTTCGTTTTACGCTGCGGTCAGCCAGGCTGGCCTGAACGGGCCACGGGTTTTCATTCAATGCAACACAGGAGCTGCACCATGTCTTACCACAACCGCGCAATCGTTAGCCCCCAGGCCTTCCGTTATATCGGCTATGGCTATGGCTGGCGATTTAGTGACGCGCGGTCGGTGCAAGCTGCCACCTCCGATCGTGCTTGCCTGGGTGGCAAGGAAGGATTGCGATGTTTAGCGCTGTGTCCCACGATCTCGGAGAGTTGAGCCATGAATGCCCTTATTGCCCCCCAACGTGCCCCGCTGGCAGACGACCACGTCTCCTTGTCCTCCACACCCTTGCCGTTGCCCGCTGAGCTGCGCCAGCGCATTGCCATCAGTGCCCCGTTGGCCGTACAGGTTGCCGAGCAGCAGCGTGCAGTGCAGCGTATTTTGAATGGCCAGGATGACCGCCTGCTGGTGGTGGTCGGGCCTTGCTCCATTCACGACCCGGATGCCGCACTGGAGTATGCCGACCGCCTGGCGGCGCTCAGCGACGACATTGGCCAGCATATCCTGCCGGTCATGCGTGTCTACGTGGAGAAGCCGCGTACCACGGTGGGCTGGAAGGGGCTGGCCTACGACCCGCACCTGGATGGCAGCGGCGACATGCCTCATGGAATTGCCCTGTCGCGGGAGTTGATGCATGCGGTGGCCTCGCGCGGCTTGCCGGTGGCGACCGAGCTGTTGCAGCCCATGCTGGCGCCTTACCTGGATGACCTGCTGAGCTGGGTGGCGATTGGCGCGCGGACCACGGAGTCCCAGCTGCACCGGGAGCTGGCCAGTGATCTGACCGCCGCGGTAGGCTTCAAGAACGCCACCAGTGGTGATGTGCAGGTGGCCATCGACGCCATGCAGGCTGCGGCGCACGCCCATCAGCGGTTTGCCATGGACCGCCAGGGCCGCCCCATCATGCAGGAAACCGCCGGTAACCCGCACACCCATGTGGTGTTGCGCGGCGGGCACGGTGAGCCCAATTACCAGGCCCACCACGTGCAGGCGGCCATCGACACGCTGCAACGTGCGGGGCAGAACCCGCGCCTGATGGTGGACTGCAGCCATGCCAACGCTCGCAAGGATCATCGTCGGCAAAGCGAGGTCATGCGGGAGGTGCTGGCGCAGCGCCAGGCAGGCGAGGCCCGCCTGGTCGCGCTGATGCTGGAGAGCCATCTGTTCGAAGGCAAGCAGCCGCTGAGCCCGGGCCAACTGCGCTATGGCGTCTCGGTCACCGATGCCTGCGTGGGTTGGGAGACCACCGAGCGGCTGCTGAAGAGCGCCGCCGAACAGCTGGCCTGAGCGCGTTGACTGACCTGGTCAGCCCCGTATCATAAGAGGTTCCTTTCGATAACGAGGTTGGCCATGGCCTTTACCCTTGAGCACCACGATCCAGATACCTATCGGCGCAAGGCGCGCATCATCAGCATCATCATGGCAGGGCAGCTGGTGGTGTTCGGCCTGCTGTTCTCTATGCTGCTGACCGCGACTTTCGGCAGCAGCTTCTGGCTGAATGCCCTCGGGGTGCTGCTGGGTCTGCTGGCGACCAGCGCCATGTTTGCGGCCCTGCGTGAGCGGCCCTGGATGGTGGAGATGCGCTATGTCTGGCAGCTCAAGCATCACCTGTCGCGCATCAGCAGCTATCTGCAGCCGCTGCGTCGTGGGGTAGAAGAGGATAATCGCCTAGCGCTGGATATCCTGACCTTTTATCACCAGGGCATGTCGCAACTGGCCGAACTGAACGGCCGCACCACCGATGACGATGCCGAACGGCTGGCCGAAAAGATGCAGGTCAAGGTCCGGCGCGAAGCGCTCGGCTTGCCCGCAGAGGTAACGTCTTTCGACCCGCACGATCTCAGCGCCTTCAAACCGTCATAACGGGAACCTGCCTCATGATTGCCAAGCCCATTACCTTTCGTCCGCTGTTGGCCATGGCCTCGGTGGCCCTGCTGGCAGGCTGTGCCAGTGCCCCACCTGCGGCGGAAACCCCCACCCGCACCACGGTGCATAGCACCGCACCCTTGTTGCCTTCTGCACTGTTTCCCGGCAGTGCGGAGCAGTTCCAGGCCTGGCATTGCCAGCCTGCTCATCAGGATCTGGTCACCGCCTTGAATGGCGACGAATTGCGCTTGTGGTCGCTGCACGGTGCCTGGCGTTTGCCGCAGGCCGTGGTGGCCAGTGGTGCGCGTTATCAGGATGGCGAGATCAGCTTCTGGAACCGTGGCGAGCAGGCCCAGGTAGAGACGCCGCGTGGCCAGTTGCAGTGCCAGCAGGGGTTGGCACGCGCTGCGGCCACCCGGGCGGCACATCCGGGCGTCATGTTCCTGGCGCGAGGCAACGAGCCCGGCTGGAGTATCGAGCTGGCCCATGACGCACCGGTCATGACCTGGACCACGCAGTACGGCAGTGAAACGACCACGCTACCTTATATGGTCAGCGTCATGGATAACGCCGCGGGTCGTGTGGTGATCGAAAACGCCGATGCCGAGTCGTTTTTCCGGGTAAGGATCGAATCAGGGGCCTGTTTTGACGACATGAAAGGCCAGCCGTACCCAGCCCGTGTCACGGTCAGTATCGGCGGCGAGCAGTACAAGGGGTGTGGCCAGGGCATTGCGCCCTGAGCACAACTCTGAACTTCCCTTCATGCGGGCTCAGCAGCGATAGAGGAAGGGCTCTGCTCGCCATTGAGGATCGACGAAGTCAGTGGCGCAGAGTGCCGAAATATCGCCGCCTGCCCGTGACGCCAGGCGCGCCAGGGTTTCCAGCTCCAGCCCGCGAGGGGCGCTGACCTGCTCGCTGCTCTCCAGCGGCACCCAGCGCCGCCTGTGTAATCGAATCCACTGATGCCTCCCGGGGTCGTCCCGTCTATCGCGTGATGGTGTTAGTATTATATGGATCTTTAGTGATGGTGATGAAATGTCGAAAAAGTGTCTAATAATGCCGCTGTCGATGATAGCAGGGCTAGCGGTATCGTTGTCGTTTGCACAGGCCGCTCCCGTGATCGAGGTACACAGTGACCCCCACTGCGGCTGTTGCAGCGACTGGGTAAGCCACCTGGAAGAGGCTGGCTTCGAGGTCGACCACCACCGCCATGATGGGGTGCGCGCCATCAAGATAGAGCATGGCGTTACCCCTGAGCTGGCGTCCTGTCATACGGCGCTGGTAGAGGGCTATGTCATCGAGGGCCACGTGCCAGCGGCGGATATTCAGCGCCTGCTGGAGGAGCGCCCGGCCATTGCTGGCCTGGCCGTACCCGGTATGCCGCATGGTTCACCGGGCATGGAAGCCGGCAGGGTAGACGACTACGCGGTGCTCGGATTCACCCGTGATGCGCGTCCGCCTGCTATCTTTAGCGAGTATCTTCAACCATAGCAAAGGGTTAGCGCTGACCCACTGGCGCTGCACTTGACCAGAGAGAGACGACTCAATGCAATTTCTGCATACCATGGTGCGCGTCCATGATCTGGACGCCTCGCTGCACTTCTACTGCGACCTGCTAGGCCTCAAGGAAGTACGCCGTAAAGAGAACGAGAAGGGGCGCTTTACATTGGTATTTCTGGCCGCGCCGGACGATGAAGAGCGCTCAGCGCGCCTGACGGCACCCGAGCTGGAACTGACCTACAACTGGGACCCCGAGGAGTACACCGGCGGGCGCAATTTCGGTCACCTGGCTTACCGTGTCGAGAACATCTATGACCTGTGCCAGAAGCTCCAGGACAATGGTGTCACCATCAATCGCCCGCCTCGGGACGGCCATATGGCGTTCGTGAAGTCGCCGGATGGCATCTCCATCGAGTTATTGCAAAAAGGCGATGCCCTGGCGCCTCAAGAGCCCTGGGCGTCCATGGAAAACAGCGGCAGCTGGTGAATGAGCAGGAGCACACGCAAGGTGAAAGCACACTATCGTAATACGTTGATGGGGTTGAGTCTGGCGCTACTGGTGGCTGCCTGTGGTAGCTCACCTCAGCAGGAGCGAGTGGATGCGCCCCCCCGTGGTGATCTGTCGGGGCCGGTCGTCGAGCAGCGTTGGAACCTGCTGCTGGTGGGGACCGATGAGCGTTTGTCGATGCCCAGTACGCCATTTTTCCGCATTGGGCGCGATGGCAAGGTGAGTGGTTCGGATGGCTGCAACCAGTTTACCGGCACCGTTAGTCTGGGGGAGAGTCAGCGCATCGAGTTCAGCGAGTTGGCATCCACCCGCATGGCCTGCCCGAACATGGAAGATGCCAAGCGGGTCACGGACATGCTGGATACCGCCTACCGCTACCTGATCGACCATGATCGGCTGGTGTTCTTCGGCCCGGATAGCCGGGTGCTGGGCGGCTGGCGCAAAGCCAACGGCTAGCAGCGGTAGGGGCGATTTTAATGTGTGAAAGGCGGATTGAAGCGGGCAATGAAGCGCGCATCGATCCGCTTTTTCCATTCCCATACCCAGCGGCCTGAAAAACCGATGGGCGGTGCGAATCTCGTGGGCCGCCCGTATTCAGGGCGCTGACCAAAACGGCACCCCTGGGGGTGCCGTCGTGTCGTGCATCAGCGGTGCGGCGTTACATGGCTGCAATCTTGGCCTGCTGCTCTTCCAGCAGCTGCCGAGTGGCCTGGAATTCGGCGAGCTTTGCCCGCTCCTTTTCCACCACCGCCACGGGGGCCTTGGCAATGAAGCCATCGTTGCCCAGCTTCTTCTCGATGCCGCCAATCAGCTTGTCCTGCTTGTCGATCTCCTTGGCAAGGCGGGCAAGCTCGGCGTCCTTGTCGATCAGGTCGGCCATGGGCACCAGCACTTCCATATCACCGACGAGCTGGGTAGCCGAGAGCGGCGCTTCATCCGGGTTGGCCAGCCACGTGACGCTTTCCAGTTTGGCCAGCTTGGCCAGGAAACGACGGTTCTGGTCCAGGCGTTCGGCGTCTTCCGGCTGGCCCTTGGTCAGCAGCACGTCCAGCGGCTTGCCGGGGGCAATGTTCATTTCGGCGCGGATGTTGCGCACCGCGATGATCACGCCCTTCAGCCACTCGATATCCCGGGTGGCCTGCTCGTCAATCTTGCTCTCGTCGGCTTCTGGCCAGGCCTGGTGCATGATGGACGCGCCCTCGCCCACATAGGTGCCCGCCAGAGGGGCGACCCGCTGCCAGATCTCTTCCGAGATGTAAGGCATCATCGGGTGGGCCAGGCGCAGGATGGTTTCGAGCACCCGCACCAGGGTGCGGCGCGTGCCGCGCTTACGCTTCACTAGCGCTGCCGCTTCCGACGTCCTGTCTCCCGCGGCATTGGTACTTCCCTGTACGTCATCTTCCCACAGCACCGGCTTGGAAAGCTCGAGATACCAATCGCAATACTCGTTCCAGACGAACTCGTAAAGCGCCTGGGAGGCGTGGTCGAAGCGGTACTCGTCCATCGCCTTGGTGACCTGCGCTTCGGTTTTCTGCAGTTGGGAAATGATCCAGCGGTCAGCCAGCGAGAGCTCCACTTCCTCACCCTGGTTGCCGCAGTCTTCGCCTTCGGCGTTCATCAGCACGTAGCGCGAGGCGTTCCACAGCTTGTTGCAGAAGTTGCGGTAGCCATCCAGGCGGTTCATGTCGAACTTGATATCGCGCCCGGTAGTGGCCTGTGAAAGGAAGGTAAAGCGCAGCGCATCGGTGCCGTGGGGCTCGATGCCGTCTTTAAATTCCTCTTTGGTGGCTTTGGCAATCGCCTTGGCTTTCTGGGGCTGCATCATGTTGCCGGTGCGTTTTTCCAGCAGCGCCTCCAGGGTGATGCCGTCGATCAGGTCGATGGGGTCGAGCACGTTGCCCTTGGACTTGGACATCTTCTGGCCCTGGCCGTCGCGCACCAGGCCATGAACGTAGACGGTCTTGAAGGGGACTTCGCCGGTGAATTTCAGCGTCATCATGATCATCCGGGCGACCCAGAAGAAGATGATGTCGAAACCGGTGACCAGCACGCTGGAGGGGTGGAAGGTGTCCAGCTCCGGGGTTTTTTCCGGCCAGCCCAGGGTGGCGAAAGTCCACAGGCCCGAGCTGAACCAGGTGTCCAGCACGTCTTCGTCCTGGGTCAGTACGACGTCAGCGCCGAGGCCATGCTTCTCGCGGGCTTCCTCTTCAGTTCGAGCCACGTACACATTGCCGTCGGCGTCGTACCAGGCAGGAATGCGGTGGCCCCACCACAGCTGGCGGGAGATACACCAGTCCTGCAGGTCGCGCATCCAGGCGAAATACATGTTTTCGTAGTTTTTGGGCACGAATTGGATGTCGCCATTCTCTACCGCCGCGATGGCGGGCTTGGCCAGGCTTTCCACCGCCACGAACCACTGGTCGGTGAGCAGCGGCTCGATGACATCGCCGGAGCGGTCGCCGTAGGGCAGCGTGTTATTGACGCTTTCCACTTGCTCCAGCAGGCCGAGCGCGTCCATGTCCGCAACGATCTGCTTGCGTGCCTCGAAACGGTCCAGGCCCGCGTACTTGGCCGGCAGGCTGGCGTCTTCATCGGGCTGCGGTTGACCTTTCAGGTCGAAGATTTCCGCCTGCTCCAGAATGGTGGCATCCTTGGTGAAGACGTTGATCAGTAGGTGGTTCTGGCGCTTGCCGACTTCGTAGTCGTTGAAGTCGTGGGCCGGGGTGATCTTCACGCAGCCAGAGCCTTTCTCCATGTCGGCGTGCTCGTCGGCCACGATGGGAATGCGGCGGCCCACCAGCGGCAGCTCGATGAACTTGCCGACCAGCGATGCATAGCGCGGGTCTTCCGGGTTCACGGCTACGCCGGTGTCGCCCAGCAGGGTTTCCGGGCGGGTAGTGGCGACCACCACGTAATCCTTGCCGTCGTCGGTTTTGACGCCATCGGCCAGCGGGTAGCGGAAGTGCCAGAAGCTGCCCTGCTGCTCCTTGTTTTCGACTTCCAGGTCGGAAATGGCGGTGTGCAGGGTGGGGTCCCAGTTCACCAGCCGCTTGCCGCGATAGATCAGGCCCTCTTCATGCAGGCGCACGAAGACTTCCTGAACCGCCTTGTAGAATCCATCGTCCATGGTGAAGCGCTCACGGCTCCAGTCAACGCTGGCGCCCATGCGGCGCAGCTGGCGGGTAATGTGGCCGCCGGACTCCTCCTTCCACTCCCACACCTTGTCGATGAAGGCATCCCGGCCCAGGTCATGGCGGGTCTTGCCTTCTTCTACGGCAATCTTGCGCTCCACCAGCATCTGCGTGGCGATACCCGCGTGGTCGGTGCCTACCTGCCACAGGGTGTTGTTGCCCTGCATTCGTTTCCAGCGCGTCAGGGTATCCATGATGGTGTCCTGGAACGCATGGCCCATGTGCAGGCTGCCGGTAACGTTGGGCGGCGGAATCATGATCGAGAAGGGTTGGCCATGACCCGATGGCGCGAAGCGATTGTCGGCTTCCCAGCGCTCGTACCAGCGGGTTTCGATCTGTTCGGGTTGGTAGGTCTTATCCATGGAGTCACTCACAGCAGAGACGCCCCGCCTGGCGAGGTATCGAATTCATAGGTCAAGGATGCAAAATGGCGACAAGTATAGCGCGACTCGCCTGGGGGCGTCAGGGGTGTATTGACGGATCAAGAATGCGTCCTTAAACCCCGCATGGTCAACAGGCCAACCACGGGGCCGGGCAGCAGCCACCAGGTCACCCAGGGCCCCTGGCTTTCCCATAGCGACGTTACCAGCGCGATGGATGGGATGGTCAGTGCAAAGCCGATGGCATTCATCATGGCCAGGGCGGCACCCAGCCGCTCGGGGGGCGCGCTGGCCGATGCCAGGGCCGAAAACTGCGCCGAATCGGCAATCACGCTGATGCCCCAGAGCGCCAGCAGGGCCAGCAGGAACCCTGGGGAAAGGCCCGCCAGCAGCGGGTATAGAAGGCATAGGGTGCCGGATACCGCCAGCGCTACGAAGGCCACCTTTGCGCTGCCTATGCGACGGCTCCAGCGGCCTGCCAGCACACACCCGGGCAGGCCCAGCGCGATCACGGCAAAGCTGAGCCACGGCTGAAGGCTGGCGGCGGCGCTGAGCCGTTCCAGCTCTCTGGCCACCAGCAAGGGGACCAGCGCCCACAGGGCGTAGAGTTCCCAGCAGTGGCCAAAATAGCCCAGCGAGGCGGCGCGGAAAGCTTTCTGTTTGAAGGCGGCAAGCCCTGCCCAAGGGCGGCCTGCCGAGGCCTTGGCAGGCAGGTGGGGCCCTGTGCCCAGCCGCAGAATCAGCAGCGCGGCCAGCAGCGCCAGCACCGAGGAGAGCAGCAGCGGCCACTGCCAGGGCAAATGCAGCGTGACGCCCCGCAGCAGGTGCGGCGAGGCAATGCCGAGGGTCAGCATGCCGACCAGCCACCCCAGTGCCGAGCCTGCATGGCGGGGTGTCCAACTGACCACCAGCTTCATGCCCAGCGGGTAGATGCCTGCCAGGCAAAGCCCCACCATGAAACGTGCCATGGCTGCCAGCGAGAGGCTCTCCACCACGCCAATGAAGGCGGCATTGAGCACGGCGCCCAGCACGGCCGAGACGGCAAACAGCTGGCTGGCCCGTACGCGGTCCGCCAGGCCCGTGGTGGCGATGGCCAGCGTGCCGGTAATGAAGCCCGCTTGAACGGCCATGGTCAGCAGCCCCAGGTCGCGCTCGCTGAGCCCCGCCGCTTCCTGCAGCGCCAGGCCAACGCCGTTGATGCTGAACCACAGCGAGGTACCAAAGAGCTGAGCAGTGACAATGACGGCAAGCGGCCAGCGGGCCAGTACAGTTGACGGCATGGGGTGTCCCATCCTTGGAGTTGTTGTTATTGAATGATGCTTGGTGGACGGCAGGGGGGAGTTGCTCGGAGCGCCTGGCCCTCAGCCTAACTTGTGCGGCACCACCTCGTGCCCCAGCGCCTTGTAGCGCTGCCAGCAGGCGCGCTTGGCCAGCAGCACCTGCTGGTGCTGGTTGATGATTTCCGCGACTCGGGCGTAGTGCTCGAAACCCTCGGGGATCTCAGGGTGCAGATTAAGTAGCGCGGTCGCTTCCGTGGGCACCGGCAACCGCTGCCAGCCCAGAGTGATGGGCACGCTGGCCGCCAGCTCGCTGTCTTCCAGCGCATGGGGCAGGTAGGCATCGTCGCGAAAGTGCCACAGGGCGTCGTCGGCCTGTTCGGCCAGCGCCTTGTCTTCGCAGTG
The DNA here is from genome assembly GCF_050709225.1 of Halomonas sp. KM007. Taxonomy (NCBI): domain Bacteria; kingdom Pseudomonadati; phylum Pseudomonadota; class Gammaproteobacteria; order Oceanospirillales; family Halomonadaceae; genus Halomonas; species Halomonas sp. KM007. The sequence continues at coordinate 2,529,881 of NZ_CP136131.1, forward strand.
CAGGTGCAGGCGGTAGCCTTTGCGATGGATGGTCTCTGCCAGTTTACAGGCGAACTGCAGGCGGGCGTCGAGGGTGGTGTCGGGAAGAATATAGAAATCGATACGCGCCATCGGATGGCTCCAGCAGTCTGGCGGTGCTCCCCCCGGCCGAGCAGCGGCCGGGGGGCAAAGCCCGGTGTGATTAGACCAGGCGGGTCAGCCAGCCGTACTTGTCTTCGCTGCGGCCATACTGAAGGTCGAGCAGCGTCTTGCGGATGCGCTTGGCTATTTCGTTGTTGCCGTCACCCTGCAGGCGGATACGCTCGTTTTCGGTCACCAGTTCCCCCACTGGCGTGATCACGGCGGCGGTGCCACAGGCAAAGACTTCGGTGATCTCGCCGGAGGCCGCGCCTTCGCGCCATTCGTCGATGCTGATGGCGCGCTCTTCGGGCGTCAGGCCCGCATCCTTGGCCAGGGTCAGGATAGAGTTGCGGGTCACGCCTTCGAGAATGGTGTCGGTCAGGCGCGGTGTGACGATGCGGCCATCCTTGTAAACGAAGAACAGGTTCATGCCGCCCAGCTCTTCGATCCACTTGTTCTCGGCCGCATCCAGAAACGCCACCTGGCTACAGCCATTGGCAGCCGCTTCTTTTTGAGCTGCCAGGGAGGCCGCGTAGTTGCCGCCACACTTGGCAAAGCCGGTGCCGCCGGGGGCCGCGCGCTTGTAGTGGGAAGAGAGCCAGATGGAGACCGGCTCGATGCCGCCTTTGAAGTAGGCCGCCGCGGGCGACGCAATCACGTAGTAATCGACTTCGTGGGCCGGACGCACGCCCAGAAACGCTTCCGAAGCGATCATGAACGGACGCAGGTAGAGGCTGCACTCGTCGGCGTCGTTGGCGGGGGTGGGTACCCAGACGTGATCCTGGGCCAGCAGCGCTTTCAGCGAGCCGAGGAAGTCTTCATCGGAGAGTTCCGGCAGGGCCAGGCGGCGAGCACTGCGGCGGAAACGCTCGGCGTTCTTCTCGGGACGGAAGGTCCACACCGAGCCATCCGCGTGACGGTACGCCTTGATGCCTTCGAAGATTTCCTGGCCGTAGTGCAGCACCGAGGCGGCAGGGTCCAGGGTCAGCGGGCCGTAGGGGCGCACCTGATGGCCGTGCCAGTCGGCATCGATGGTCCAGCGCACGTGGGCCATGTGGTCGGTGAAGTGCTTACCGAACCCTGGGTTTTGCAGAATATTGTCACGAATCGCATCGGCCACCGGCTGGTTGGAGGGCAGCGTTTCAAAACGTGAGTCGAACTGAGCATCTGAAGCTGTGGGCACGGCGTGTTCTCTCCGCTAGAGCCAGGCCCCGAAGGGCGTAAAAGCGTTGTATGGGGTATCGCGTGTGCCGAGGTAGCCCCGGCACACGCTTATGCTGTCAGGTTTAACGGTTGCGCTACGGAAAGGCAACCATTGTTGGCCTGTTTTGGCGTCAGTCGCCGCTGTTTTCCACTTGGGCGTCGGCTTCACGGTCCAGCAGGTATTGGGTCAGCAGACCCACCGGGCGACCCGTGGCGCCTTTCTGTTTGCCGGAGTGCCAGGCTGTGCCCGCGATGTCCAGGTGCGCCCAGGGGAAGTGGTCGGCGAAGCGCGACAGGAAGCAGGCCGCCGTGATGGTGCCCGCTGGGCGGCCACCAATGTTGGCCAGGTCGGCAAAGTTGGAGTCCAGCTGCTCCTGGTACTCGTCCCACAGCGGCAGGTGCCAGGCGCGGTCCCAGGCGGTTTCACCGGCGTCCAGCAGGTCGAGGGCCAGGTCGTCGTCATTGGCCAGCAGGCCGGTGGCGTGATGGCCCAAGGCAACGATGCAGGCACCGGTCAGCGTGGCGATATCCACGACGCTGGCCGGCGTGAAGCGCTCGGCGTAGGTGAGCGCATCGCACAGCACCAGTCGGCCCTCGGCATCGGTGTTGAGCACTTCGACGCTCAAGCCCTTCAGGGTCTTGATGATATCGCCCGGCTTGGTGGCAGCGCCGTCGGGCATGTTCTCGGCCGCAGCGACGATGAACACCGCATTGAGTTTGGGCTTGATGGCCAGCACGGCTTTGACGGTGCCGAACACGCTGGCGGCGCCGCCCATGTCGAACTTCATCTCGTCCATGCCTTCGCCGGGCTTGAGCGAGATGCCGCCGGTATCGAAGGTAATGCCTTTGCCGATCAGCACGTGGGGCGCTTCGTCGGCATCCTCGGCACCTTGATACTTCATCACGATCAGGCGCGAGGGTTCGCGGCTGCCGCGACCCACGGAAAGTAGCGAGTGAGCGCCCAGCGCTTCCAGCGCTTCCTCATCCAGGATGTCGACGGCCAGCGCACCTTGTGAATCGCGCCCCAGCGCTTCGGCCTGTTCGGCCAGGTAGCGGGGCGTGCAGACGTTGCCGGGCAGGTTGCCCAAGGTGCGAGTGAAGTTGATGCCTTGCCCAATCGCGCAGCCCAGCGCGGCGCCTTGTTTGGCCAGCAGGCCTTCGGCGGCGTCCGTCACGATCAGGTGAAGCTTGGCCAGGGTGGGCGGTTTGGCGGGCGCGAACTTGAAGTGATCGAAGCGGTAGAGGGCACGCTCGGCAGCTTCGAGGGTCTTGCGCGCTTTCCAGCTGGCATCGCGGCCTTCCAGCGGCACGTCGGTGAAGGTGGCGCTGGCTTCATCGATGGGTAGCTTGACCAGCGCTGTCATGGCTGCATCCAGTGCCTTGAGGAAAGCGGCTTCCTGGCATTTGCCGCGCTCTCCCAGCCCGACCAGCAGCAGGCGCTCGGCGCCCAGCCCCGGCGCAAAGGGAATCATCTGCACATTGCCCAGGGCGGCGTCGAAGTCACCGCGGCTCAGCAGTTGGCCGATCAGCCGCTCGCTGGCATCGTCGAGTTTGGCGACAGCGGGGAGTAAGTCGCTATCCTTGTAGACAGGCAGAACGAGGCAAGCCGTTTCGGCTTTGGCTGGGTTTGCGGTCTGAACGGAAAATTCCATGACGTCTCCAACAAGACAAGCAACGAGTGATTCGGGATAATGCCCCGTCATTTACGACCAGTGTGATCAGTGTATCCAGTTCAATGAATAGTGTACCCAAGCCACGGGCGCATTGCATGGCAACCTGCACCGCTAGCCGGAGAGTACGTTGATATTATTTCGGTACTTAACTCGTGAAGTATTACTGACCATGTCTGCGGTGGCAGGCATTCTGCTGCTGGTGATCATGGGTAGCCGGTTCATCCGCTATTTCTCGGATGCGGCCGAGGGCGATTTTCCCGTGACGATTCTGGGCAGCCTGATGGTGTTCCATCTGCCTGGGTTCATGGAGCTGATTCTGCCGCTGTCGTTTTTCCTCGGCATTCTGCTGGCGTATGGCCAGCTCTACATGAACAGTGAAATCACCGTCATGGTGGCCTGTGGCATGAGCCCGACCCGGCTGCTGCGGGTGACGCTGCTGCCCGCTTCCGTGGTGGCCGTGCTGGTGGGGCTGTGCAGCCTGTGGCTGACGCCTGCCGGGGCCTTGCAAACCGAAGCCACGCTGGAAGAGCAGCGTAGCCGCCTGGACGTCTCGGTACTGGCCCCCGGACGTTTTCAGGATTTTGGCGGTGGGCGTACCGCGTACATCACCGATTTCAGCAGCGATGGCCGACAGATGCAGGAAGTGCTGGTGCACGAACAGGCGCGGCAGGGGGCCGAACAGCCGCACAGCTACGTGACCCGGGCCGGGTCGGGCTACCAGGAAACCAGCGTCGAGACAGGCAGTCGCTTCCTGGTGCTGGAAAACGGTGAGCGCTACGGCGTCACCCCAGGCCTTCTGAATGCCGAACGTCTGACCTTCGAGCGCTATACCCTGCGGCTGGGTTTGAGCCGAGACCGTCAGGAGCTGGATTCTCTTGAGTATGCCAGTACCCTTGAGCTGTGGAACGACGCAAGCCCCCGCGCCCAGGCGCAGTTTCAGTGGCGGGTAGGCCTGCCGCTGATGGTCTTCGTGCTGGCCCTGCTGGCACAGCCGCTCTCTCGGGTGAACCCGCGCCAGGGGCGCTTTGCCAAGCTGCTGCCTGCGGTGTTTCTGTATGTCGCGTATCTGAGCCTGCTGCTGGCGGCGGTGGATGCCATCGGCGGTGGCTCGCTGCCTACGGCTATCGGCGTATGGCCGGTGCATGGCCTGTTCCTGGGGCTGGGCTGTTTGCTGCTGTGGCACTCGCAACGGAAAGGAATGCGCTAATGCTGAATGGGTTGATGGGGGCTGACCGCCTGGATCGCTATATCGCCCGCAACGTGCTGGCGGCCATTATCGTCGTGCAGTGTGTCTTGCTGGGGCTGGATATCACGATTGCCTACATCGGTGACTTGAGCGACACCCAGGGCGACTACACTGCTCTGGATGTGCTGTTATACCTGATCATGCGCCTGCCCTGGCGGTTCTATCAGTATGCGCCGGTGGCGGTGCTGATCGGCGCGCTGATTGGCCTGGGCAGCATGGCCTCCAGTAACGAGCTGACCGTGATGCGTGCAGCGGGTCGCTCGCTGGCGCGTATCGTATGGGGCGTCATGAAACCGGTGCTGCTGGTCGTCGTCGTGGTGCTGCTGGTGGCCGAGTTCGTGACCCCGCGCACCGAACAGTACGCCGAAGCCTGGCGGCTGGAGCAGCGCCAGGGCGAAGGCGCGATGCTGACCAGTCGTAGCGGCTGGCAGTTCGAAGGCGACAGCGTTTACCGTTTTGGCGCCATCCGTGCCGACAACGTGGTGCTGGATTTGACCCGTTACCGCTTCGACGAACGGCGGCTGGTGGAGGCGATCCATGCGCAGCGCGCGCACTGGGAAGAGGGCGCCTGGGTGCTGGAAGAGGTCACCACGACTCGGATATACGATGCTCGGACCGAATCGGACTATCAGCAAACGACTGCCTGGGACACGGATCTGACGCCGACGCAGCTGGAACGCTTGCTGCGCGATATCCAGAGCCAGGCACCCAGCGAACTCTGGGCCTATGCCCAATTCCTCAAGAGCCAGGGGCTACAGGCGGACCAGCCGCTGCTCTACTTCTGGCAGAAAGTGCTGCTGCCGCTCACCATGGGCTCGCTGGTGCTGATCGCGGCGTCCTTCGTGTTTGGCCCGCTACGTACCGTGGCGGCGGGGACGCGGGTCTTCTATGGCGTGGTTACCGGGCTGCTGTTCAAGTACGTACAGGACCTGCTGGCCCCAGCCTCCACGCTGTTCGGGTTTTCGCCGGTCTGGGCTGTTCTGGTGCCCACCCTGGCCTGTGCGGCGGTGGGCATCTACTTCCTGCGCCGCAACGGTTGAGCGGGGCATACGCATTGAAAAGAGGATGGAAAGAGTGACCCACACAAGACGCTTCACCCAGTTAGACAGCGTATGGCCTGCGGGGCTAGGACGCCGTCTGGGCGCCATGATTTACGACGGTTTTCTGGTGCTGGCCATCTGGATTGCGGCCACCGTTGCCCATCTGGCGTTCTTTCGTTTCGTGCTGGGCCAGACGGCGGATGAAATCGGCACGACGGCGCTGGACATCTGGAGCTTACGGCTGATGCTGGTGTTCTTCGTGACGCTGTTTTTCGTCTATGCCTGGCGACGTGGCGGCATGACGCTGGGGATGCAGGCCTGGCGGCTTCGCGTGCAAACGCTGGACGGGCACGCCATCTCCTTGCAGCAGAGCCTGATTCGCTGTGCGGTGGCCTGGGTGTCGCTGGCAGCCTTGGGGCTGGGCTATTGGTGGGTGCTGTTCGACCGGCAGCGCAGAAGCTGGCCCGACATCGTATCGCGCACGGAAACCGTGGTGTTGCCCAAGAAGTGATAAAAAATAATGAAAAAATTCGAGCGACGAAAAGGATGAAAAATAGCTTTTCGTCAATCGGTTAGCTATCCATTAGCAGAGCCTCAAGAAGAATCGCTACTAAAGAGTAGTGTTTTCTACTTGAAAAGATGTATGCGAATCATTTACATTCACCTCATGTCCTTTATGAGGTGCCGCCATGTACGTATGCGTGTGCAAAGGAGTAACCGACCATCAGATTCGCCAGCAAGTGAGCGACGGAGCGCGCAGCTGGCGAGAAGTGCGTGAAGCCACCGGCTGCGGCACGCAGTGTGGCAAATGCGCTTGCTATGCCAAGTCGCTGACCCGAGAAGCGGTTCAGGCGGCCCGCGCCGAAGCCGACATGAGTCTCGCTTACGCCGTATGACGCGAATCACTCTTGTTGGTTTTATATTTAGCAAATAGCTGATTTCCTTGAATTTTTTGTGTACCCGCCTATACTCCCGACAACGTTGGGAGTAAGCCTTTTTATGGCCTATACTCCTTGTTTGACGCAGCTGTAATCAACAGCACTATACGCTAAAAGAAGGTGACGGCATGAAAGGTGATCCGAAGGTCATTCAGCATCTCAACATCGCACTCGGCAACGAACTGGTCGCCATCAACCAGTACTTCCTGCACGCCAAGATGTACAAGGATTGGGGGTTGAAAACCCTGGCCAAGTGGGAGTACGACGAGTCCATCGAAGAGATGCAGCACGCTGACAAGCTGATCGAGCGCATCCTGTTCCTGGAAGGCATCCCCAACCTGCAAGACCTCGGCAAGCTGCACATCGGCGAGAACGTCAAGGAAATGCTGGAAGCCGATCTCAAGATCGAGCACGACGGCCGCAACGACTACATCGAAGCCATCACCTACTGCGAAAGCGTCAAGGATTACGTGACCCGTGACCTGCTGCGCGATCTGCTGGCCGATGAAGAGGGTCATATCGACCACATCGAAACGCAGCTGAAGCTTATCGAGCAGGTCGGTATTCAGAACTACCTGCAAAAGCACATGGCGCTGGCGACCGACGAAGAGTAACGCGCCAAGCCGGGCGTGCACTGCATCGCCCCGCCAACCAAAACGGGCAGCCCCTTGGGGCTGCCCGTTTTTTTATGCGCTTCGGGATGGATGGCGTGTCACTGGCCCTGAGGCGCCAGTTGGCCAGTCGGATTTGCAGGGGCCTCGAGAACGGGTTCATCGACGCTGAAGGTCGTCCGGCTCAGGCGACGTACCCGCTTCATGAACAGCGCGATGCACACCAGCGTACCGCACGCGGCAACCACGTAGCTGACCTGCAGCGGCAGGTTGAAGCCAATGGGGGCGTAGGCGAGGTAGGTGAACGTTGCCATGGTCATGAAGACCGCCGGAATGGAGGTGATCAAGTAGGGCTTGCGTGAGAGTACCAGGTACATCGTCGCAGTCCACAGGGCGATGACGGCGGTGGTCTGGTTGGCCCAGGAGAAGTAGCGCCACAGCAGCGTGAAGTCCATGTGGGTGAGCGCATAAGAGGCCACGAACAGCGGCAGCGCGATCATGATGCGCTTGGCGAGCGGTTTCTGGCCCACTTTCAGATAGTCGGCAATGATCATGCGCGCACTGCGGAAGGCGGTGTCACCGGACGTGATGGGCAGCACGATGACACCCAGTACCGCCAGCGTGCCACCGACGGCGCCCAGCATGGTGGTAGAGACTTCGCTGACCACGGCGGCCGGGCCACCGGACGCCAGCACGTCGGACAGGGTCTGGTCGCCGTAGAACAGGCTCATGGCGGCGGCGGCCCAGATCATGGCAATCACGCCTTCGGCAATCATCATGCCGTAGAAGATCTTGCGGCCATTGGTTTCGTTTTCAGTGGTTCGCGAGATGATCGGTGTCTGGGTGGCATGAAAGCCGGAAAGCGCACCACAGGAAATGGTCAGAAACAGCAGCGGGAAAATGGGCGCATTGTCCGGGTGCATGTTCTGGAAAGAGAGTTCGGGAATAGGCGCACCAGTGACCACCAGGCCGATGCCGATACCGGCGGCGCTGAACAGCAGCAGCGCTCCAAAGTAGGGGTAGATACGGCCAATCACCTTGTCGATGGGCAGCAGCGTGGCCACCAGGTAATAGGCAAAGATGACCAGGATGATCAGCGTGACCGAGAAAGAGGTCATGTTGGCCAGCAGGGCGGCTGGCGACGTCACGAACACCGTACCCACCAGCAACAGCAGCAAAATGGCAAAGCCATTGACCACGTGCTTCATGGCTTTACCCAGGAACTTGCCTGCCAGTTGGGGCAAGTGCGCGCCGTGGTTACGAATCGAGATCATGCCGGTCAGGTAGTCGTGGACGGCACCGGCGAAAATACAGCCAATGACGATCCAGACGAACGCCACCGGGCCGTACAGCGCCCCCAGGATCGGGCCGAAAATGGGGCCTACACCCGCAATGTTAAGCAGCTGAATCAAGGAGTTGCGCGTCGTATTCATCGGCACGTAGTCGATGTTATCGCGCATGCTGAAAGCGGGAGTCTGGCGCTTACGATCAGCGACAAACACGCGCTCGACGAACTTGCCGTAGGTAAAGTAACCCACGATCAGCAGTAGTATCGAGAGAATGAAGGTAATCATCTAAAGCACTCAACAGGTCAGGGGGAGTGCGTAGCCCTTGACGGGCCACGCTTATTTAGCCGGAAGGAATGTACAGAGACCTGTCGGGTCATGCCTTACAACTTTAGTGGTTGACGACTTTAGTGGAGTTACGAGCTGATCACGCCACACGCCATGCGAGCACCGCCGCCGCCCAGGTGAGGTTCGTCATCGTAGGTGTCGCCGCCTTCATGAATGATCAGGCTGCGGCCCAGCACGTCTTCCATGCTCAGGCGCGGTGCCAGCACCGGCAGGGTGGCTTCTCCGTCCTCATTGACGGTCAGCACCGGCAAATCACCCAGGTGGCCATCGCCATAGGGGCCCTGGTGGGTGTCGGTCTCTTCGGGGTCGTAGTGGCCACCAGCCGCTTGCGCTGCGGTCATCTCACCATCTTCGTTTTCAGCCGGGTCGCAGCTGGCATTTTCATGCATGTGAAAGCCGTACACGCCTGGCTCCAGGTCACTCAAGGAGGGCGTGAAGAGCACGCCGTGATCGGTATGCTCGATGGCGATGGTACCAATCGACTCTTCGGTACCTTCAGCGCTCACCTTGTGTATCTCGACGTCCAATGCTTCATTGGCCTGTGCCGCGCCTGCCAACAGCAGGGCCGCAGCGATACCGGTCAGCGGTAATGAATAGCGCATGTAATGGCTCCTTTCCTTGTCCATGGAAGCCCTGGCACAGCGTGGCGTGCCAAGGGGTGCCTTATCAAGGTAGTTGGCGAAGGGCTAACCCGCCAACGTCAGGGCCATCTGCCGGTCACACACTTTCTCGATCAAGGCCGGGTCATGGCTGACCAGCATCACCGCGCAGCCCTGCTCCCGGGCCAGCTCGATGAGCAGGCTGAGGGTGTGCTGCTGAGTGACGGGGTCGAGCCTGGACGTGGGTTCGTCGGCGAACAGGAAGCGTGGCTCGAGCAGCAGCACGCGCAGCATCGCGAAGCGCTGCAGTTCACCGCCGGAAATCTCCCCCGGCCGACGGGCCAGCAGGTGGTCGTCGAGCCCCAGGCGCTGCAGTAGCGGCGCCACGCGTGCCGGGTCGAAGCGGTGACGCCGCTGCAGGTCGGCCAGCAGCTGCGCCAGTGTCCAGTGGGGCGAAAAGGCGGCCGGAGGGTCCTGGTAGAGCTTCTGGCGGCCCAGTACGGGAATACTTTGATGGTAGTCGACGCGCCCCTGGTTGGGCCGCGTGACGCCCAGCAGAATATCGCCCAGCGTGCTCTTGCCGCAGCCGGAGGGGCCCACTACGCCGACGATTTCGCCGGGGCGCAGGCTGACCTCCAGCTGGGAGAAGAGCTCACGACCGCCGCGCGTCATGGCAAGCCCCTGGGCGCTGACCACGGGGGCCTCGGCGTGGCCACGAAACGCGGGGGGATCGGGCCAGCGGCTGGGTTCGGCGGCCAGCAGGCGTTGGGCATACTCGGTATTCGGGTGGTTCAGCAGCACTTCGGCAGGACCGCGTTCAACCACCTGTCCCTTGCGCAGAATGATCACTTCGCCCCCCAGTCGCCGGGCGACTTCGATATCGTGTGTGATGGTCAGCAGGGCGCCGCCACGCTCGGGGGTGCTGGCCAGTAATTCGACCACGTCATCCCGGCGCGGGGCATCCAGCCCTTTGGTGGGCTCATCGGCAATCACCATGGCAGCCCCCGCAGCGCTGGCGGCCGCGAAGGCCACCCGCTGGGCCATGCCGCCGGAAAGCTCCCCCGGCAGTTTATGCAGCGCATGGGCAAGACCCAGGCGGCTCAACTCGGCCTTGGCGGCGGCTTGGGCGTCTGCTGCTGTCTTGCCAGCGACGAAACGATGGGTTTCTGCCACTTGTGGCAGGGCGCGCATGGTGGGGTCCAGCGCGTTCCAGGGCTCCTGGGGCAGCAGCGCCAGAGTGCGGCCCCACAGCGCCTGCCGGCTTTGCGGGGCGTTGGCAGGATAAGTCACACCGGCAATTTCCAGCGAACCTTGCGCCGCCAGACCCGGCGGTAGCGTGCCCATGATGGCCTGGGCAATCAGGCTCTTGCCCGAACCGGTTTCCCCCAGCAGGGTCAGACGCTGGCCAGCGGCCAGACGAAAGCTGATCGGGGCGATGGTGACGCCGTCGCCAGTGATCTCCAGATCACTGACATCCAGCAGTTGAGTGGTGAGCGTCATGGAGGTCATCGTGGGTCCTTCCCTGCCAGCAGGTTCAAGCTCAAGACCACCACGAACAGCACGAGAATCGGCTGTGCCATGGCCCAGGGGGCTTCGTGGTAGTAGGGCAACAGCTCGATCATCATCAAGCCCAGTTCCGCCGTGGGCGGCCGCAGGCCGACGCTGACAAAGCCCAGCGCGGCCATGGCGAGAATCGCGCTGGCGGCACCGAAGGCGGCCAGCGTGAACACCTGGGGCGCCAGCTCAGGCCATAAGTGGCGACGAAACAGCATCACCGGGCCAAAGCCCAGCAGTCGGCTGGCTTCGATCTGTGGTGAGGTGACCAGCGCTTGGGTGCGCGCTCGTACTACCCGGAAATACTCGATCCACAGCACCAGCGAGATCCCCACGTAGAGGGTCCAGAAGTTGCCGGGGGCGATGGCGGCCAGCAGCAGCACCAGCAACAGGCCCGGCAGCGCCAGGCAGGCATCGGCAACGCTACCCAGCAGGCGGTCGGTCCAGCCGCCCCGCCAGCCCGCCACGACGCCCAGCAGCACGCCGGGAATGGCGGCGGTGGCTACGCTGAGCAGTGCCATGCCCAATGAGAGCCGAATGGCGGCCGCCATACGCGCCAGCATGCTGCGGCCAAGGTGGTCGGTACCGAAAGGCTCGGCCAGCGAGGGTGCCTGCAGGATGCGGCTGAGCTGCTGGCGGGCGGGGTCGGCGTCGACCAGCCAGGGCACCAGCCAGGCAAAGGCGAGCAGCAGGGCCAGCAGGCCCGCGCCCCACCATTGGCGCGCCGATAGCAGTGTCGTATGGCCATGCAGGGGGCGGGAGGCAGGTAGCCGTGACGAGGTAGTGCCCATCATGCTTGGCGTCTCCTTGGGTCGAGTAGGTGGCAGGCGATATCCACCGCCGTATTCAGCAGCACGAACAGCAGGCCCATGACCAGCGCCGTGCCTTGAATCATCGGCACGTCTCGGGCCACGATGGCGTGCACCAGGGCGTGGCCGATGCCGGGCCAGGCGAACAGGGTTTCGACCACCACGACACCTTCGATCAGGTAGACGAACTGGACGCCCAGATAGGCCACCACGGGCACCGATGCGTTGCGCAGACCGTGGCGCAGGAAGCTGCGCCGTGGCCCAAGGCCCTTGGTGTGAGAAAAGGCGTAGTAGGCCGACTGGGAAACCTCGGCCATGGCGTTGCGAGCCACGCGGCTGGAGACCGCCGCCAGGCCCAGCGCCAGCGTCAGGGCCGGTAGCACGGTATGCATTGGCCCACCGTGGCCTGCCACCGGCAGCCAGCCCAGGGTGACGGCAAACAGCATGATCAGCAGCAGCCCGACGGCAAAGGCGGGCAGCGCGCGCAACACGCTGGCGGCGACTTCACTGGTGCGGTCCAGCAGGCCGCCGGGGCGGCGCCCGGCCGCCAGCCCCAGCGGGGGCCCAATCAGCAGCGAGAGCAACACCGCCACTACGGCCAGGCTCAAGGAGTGGCCCAACTGGTGGGAAAGCTCTTCCAGCACGGGCCGCCCGCTCACCAGCGAGCGGCCCAGATCGAACTGGACGAGATCCCAGAGCCAGCCCAGGTAGGCGCCCAGGCCCGACTGGTCCAGCGCCAGCTCGGCACGCACGGCCTCGGCGGCGGCGCCATCCACCATGTCATGCCCATAGCGCCCGGCGGCAATGCGGTAGGCCATATCGCCTGGCAGGGTGCGGGTAATGATGAACGTCAGCGTGCCTACCAGCCAGGCCACCAGCCCTGCCTGCAACAGCCGCGACCACAGTAGTCGGCCCAACCCATGGTTCCAGCGTGATATCACTCTGCCCACCCCATTTGGTCGATGCGGTAACTGCGCTCCAGCGGATCGATGGAGAACCCTTCCAGGGCGCTGTTGACCGCTGCGGTTTGTTGATACCAGGCCACGGGAATCAGCGGCATCTGCTGGTGAAGGCGCTCTGCGACCAGCGGTGCCAAGTCATCGAGGGCCTGCTCGTCGGTGGCTTGACGCAGCGCGTCCAACCACTGAGCCACCTCCTCGTCACGCCAGTTCATGGTGCCCCAGTCGCCGCCCATCGAGTTGGCGTCACTGCCGATATCGTCCAGCAGCGAGCCCAGCGGGTTGGGCACCAGGTCGTAGTTGCGGCCTACCAGGCCGACTTCCAGGCTGTTGTCGTGGTGGCCGGAAGGGATCTCGCTAGCGTTACCCACGGCGACTTCCAGCGCGACACCAATATCGCGCCACTGATCCTGCAGGGCAGTGGCCACGACCGGAAGCTCGGGGCGATCCGCATAGGTGCGCAGGGTCAAGGCAAACGGCTGGCCATCGCGCTCCAGCATGCCATCACGCCCTGCTTCCCAGCCCAGTTCGGCCAGCAGCGCCTTGGCGGCCTCGATATCCTGGGCATCCGCAGGGTCAAGCCCCAGGTGCCAGGGGCCAAGGCTATCCGGGAAGAGTTCGGCGGCCGCGGCTTCCGGGGTGCGCAGCAGGCCCGCCGCAATGCCCTGCCGGTCGATGGCCATGCTCAGCGCCTGACGAGCGCGCGCATCTTCCAGCAGCGCATGGCCTGCATTCAGTTTCAACATGATGGTGCGTGGCAGCGGCTCGGCGTGCAGCGCCAGCCGTGCGTTACGCGCTAGGCGTGCCTGGCTGGCGGGGTCCAGGGTGTACACGATATCGGCGTCACCGCTTTCGGCCATCAGGGCGCGGGTTTCGCCTCGGCTAACGGCCAGGTAGCTGGCGCTGGCAATGTTGGCGGGCTCTCCCCAGTAATCCTCGAACCGCGTGACGGTCATGCGCTGCGGGGGCGAGAGCGCCTCCACCTGATAAGGACCGCTACCGATCATCGCCACGACGTCGCCATTATCGGCAAACGCCGCATCGGCAAGAATCAGCGCGGTGGAGTGTGCCAACAGGGCCGGCAGGGGCGAGAAGGGGCTTTCCAGCTCGATGACCACGGCACCCTGGTCGGCCCGCATCTGCTGAATCGGGGCGCTGTCGAGTATGCCCGGTTTGGCACGGGCGACTTCCAGGCTGTGGAGCGCTGCCTCGGCGGTCACGGCGCTGCCGTCATGAAAGGTGGCTCCCTCCCGCAGCGTGAAACGCCATGTCAGGCCGTCTTCGGAGACCTCCCAGGCGCTGGCGAGTCCTGGGGCAAGCTGCCCGTTCGAGTCGGTGTCCACCAGGGTCTCGGCCACGCGCATGCGGCCAAATACATAGCCCGAGATGGCCGGGTCTGGCCCCTTGATTTCCCACGGGGCGACGATATCCAGGCGCTGTTCGTTCGCCCATGCAGCAGGCGTTACGGGTAAAGCCAGTAGGAGGGTGACTCCCGCAGCAAAGGCGCGCTTCATAAGAAACTCCTGATGGAATAAAAGAGTTATCTTATAACATATCAGGTTAGGTATGAAAGTCATTCTCGTCTGTGCAACGGATGACATTCACCTCTGTAGCCGCGACAATAGCCCGCCGGGCATATTGCCATCCGGGTCGTCGTTTCATGCCGTTAGTAGGGAGTTCCATGCCGCCACTCAACATCCTCTATCAGGATGAGCACCTCGTTGCCGTGCATAAGCCTTCCGGGCTGCTGGTGCACCGCTCCACCCTGGCGCGGGGAGAAACCGAATTTCTGCTCCAGCGCCTGCGCGACCAGCTGGGCAAGCGGGTATATCCCGTGCATCGGCTGGACCGCCCCACCTCCGGGGTCATGGTGCTGGGGCTCTCGTCGGAAGCGGCGGCGCTGCTGGCCGAAGCGTTCAGCGAACGCCAGGTGGAGAAGCGTTACCTGGCCGTGGTGCGCGGCAAGGCACCTGAGCAGGAGCGGCTGGACTACCCGCTCAGGGAGGAGGACGGCACCCGACCCAAGGCGGAAATGCCCGCCATGCCCGCGATGACCGACATTCGCCGCTTGGACAGCGTCGAGCTACCCGTACAGGTAGACCGCTACCCGGTGGCGCGTTACTCGCTGGTGGAGGCACGCCCCCTGACCGGGCGACGCCACCAGATACGCCGCCACTTGTCCCGTCGCGGCTACCCGATCATCGGCGACGCCAAACACGGCAAGAGTGTCCACAACCGCTTTTTTGCCGAACAGCTGGCAGCGCCACGCCTGCTGCTGGCAGCGACTTACCTGGCCTTCGATCACCCGCTGCTGGATAAGCGCATTCAGCTTGGCTGTGCCGTGGACGACACCATGAAGCACCTGTTCGAGCAGTTTGGCTGGCAGGGGCATTTACCCCTGGATAGCGTGCGAACCCCGCCCATTGCCAAGCCTTCTGTCCTGCAAGCCCTGTGAGTCAGCCCATGTCATTGAATGAATCCACGCCCTCTTCCAGCGATTATGACTTCCGCTTTGGCGGTATTCGGCGCCTTTACGGCCAGCGTGCGGCGCAGGCATTTCGCCGTGCCCACGTGGTGGTGGTCGGGGTTGGTGGTGTGGGCAGCTGGACGGTCGAGGCGCTAGCCCGCTCAGGCATCGGCAAGCTCACGCTGATCGATCTGGACGACGTATGTGTCTCCAACGTCAACCGCCAGCTTCACGCGCTGGATGGCACGATTGGCCAGCCCAAAGTAGACGTTTTGGCCCAGCGCTGCCGCCTGATTGCCCCCGAGATCGAAATCATCGCGGATACCGCCTTCGTCACGCCCACCAATCTGGCCGAACGCATTCCCGACGACGCCGACCACGTGGTGGATGCCATCGACAGCGTCATCGCCAAGGCCGCGCTGATTGCCTGGTGCAAGCGGCGCAAGATCCCGATTACCGTCACCGGTGCGGCAGGCGGGCAAACCGACCCCACGCGCATTCAAGTGGCGGATTTGACCCGTACCGAGCACGACCCGCTGCTTTCCAAAGTGCGCTCCCGGCTGCGCCGCGACTACGGCTTCTCCCGCAACCCCAAGCGGCGCTTCTCGGTGGAGTGCATCTACTCCGACGAGCAGCTGATCTACCCCGGCGCCGACGGCGAAGTGTGCCTGCAAAAGCCCGGCAGCGGCGATGCCACACGGTTGGACTGCGCTTCCGGCTTTGGGGCGGCGACCTTTCTCACCGGCACCTTTGGCTTCGTGGCCGCCTCCAAAGTGCTGGAGCGGCTGGCCAAAAAAGCGCAGCAGCCCGCCGCCACACACACAACCGAAGAGGAAAGCGAATGCCCCCCCCGACCCCTGGCATTTACCGCCACTACAAAGGCAACCTTTACGAAGTGATGGGCACCGCCCAGCACAGCGAAAGCGAAGAACCGCTGGTGGTCTACCGCGCCCTCTACGGCGACTACGGCCTCTGGGTGCGCCCGCTGGCGATGTTCATGGAGAGCGTGACGAAAGAGGGGAATACCCAGCCGCGCTTTGCATTGGAGAAGGCGTTCTAGCCCTACTGATTGCGCCACTAGAGCGTCTGCTGATCGCCGCCCCCTGTTATCAGGGAGGCGGCGTTTTTGTAGTTGCCATTGCTTATATTCCATAATTGTCTATATTTATAACAGCAGTTGACGCGCAGGCGTATGGCAGACTTGTTCAAGTATCTGGAGATAAGCATGAAGACCTTTGCTCTTTCGCAAAGCACCGGTGCGGGATCCCCCCATGTGGCGGGCTTTTTTGACCCGCGTACCTTTAGCGTTCAATACATCGTCAGCGACCCCGCCACCGGGCAGTGTGCGATTATTGATCCGGTGCTGGATTTCGACGAGAAGTCCGGCGCAACGGCGACTTTCTGCGCGGATGCGTTGCTGAAATATGTAGAGGATCAAGGCCTGACAGTGGTGTGGATTTTGGATACGCACCCCCATGCGGACCACTTTTCCGCAGCCCAGTACCTGAAAGAGAAAACGGGCGCACCAACGGCGATTGGCCAATACGTGACCAAGGTGCAGGCGCTGTGGAAGGAGATTTATCACTGGCCCGATATGGCCGTCGATGGTCGCCAGTGGGACAGGCTATTTGTCGAAGGCGATACGTTTACCATCGGTGAACTCAGCGCCCGCGTGCTTCACTCGCCTGGTCATACGCTGGCCTCTATTACCTATGTAATTGGTGACACCGCCTTTGTGCATGACACCCTGTTCCAGCCTGATTTTGGCACCGCGCGTGCCGATTTCCCCGGTGGCAGTGCCCAATCGCTGTGGCACTCCATTCAGCAGATTCTTGCGCTGCCGGGCGATACGCGGCTGTTTACCGGCCACGACTACATGCCCGATGGCCGTGAGCCAAAGTGGCAGAGCAGCGTCGATGAGCAGCGAGCCAACAACCCGCACTTGGTTGGCAAAAGCGAGGAGGAGTACATCGCACTGCGCCACCAGCGGGATAGCGAGCTGCCCATGCCCAAGCTGATTCTGCACGCGCTGCAGGTAAACACTCGCGGTGGCCGTTTGCCGGAGCCAGAAGCTAACGGCAAGCGCTATCTAAAAATCCCGCTGGATGCTCTGGAAGGTGCGGCCTGGGGTTGATGTTATCCGAACTCAACAGGAGGTATGGGCATGCAAACGAAGCCATTGGAGCCAGGCGTCGAGATCACCTCAGCGCTGGCGGTGGATGAGTTGGAAGAAGTCAAAGCGCGTGGTTTTCACGCGGTGGTGTGTCATCGCATCGAGGGTGAAAGCGAGGACTTTCCCGACGAAGCTGGCTTCCGCGAAAAGGCCAGGCAGCTTGGTCTTGCCTGGGTGCATATCCCCGTGAAGCCAGGCGAATACAATGAAGCTGACATCCGCGCCTTTGCTGAAGCGCTTCAACAGCTGCCACGCCCTCTCTTGGCGTTTTGCCGCACCGGCAAGCGGGCCACGCACCTGTGGGCCTTCGCCAAGCGTCAGCACGAACAGTGCGATTTGGCAGTACTGTTTGCGGCGGCTCACGCGGCGGGGATCGATCTGGAAGATCAGCGCCATGCGCTACATGCGATTGCCCAGTAACAGGCGAAGATGAGTGTGCTGTCGGCGTGAAGAACCCGTCTCAACGCATAGCCGTGATGAGAGTGCATCATGATCATTGACCGGTGGATACCGTTAATCGGCTGGCTGCGAACCTATCATCGGGGCGTGCTCACGCGGGATCTACTCGCTGCGGTGATCGTCACGCTGATGCTGGTGCCGCAAGCGCTGGCCTACGCCATGCTGGCAGGGCTGCCACCGGAAATGGGGCTTTATGCCAGCATGCTGCCGCTGGTGCTATACGCCATCTTTGGCACCAGCGCGAGTTTGGCGGTAGGGCCGGTGGCGGTGGCAGCACTGATGACGGCCTCGGCGCTGAGCAGCTTTGCCGCGCCGGGCAGCCCGGAATATATCGGTGCGGCGCTGGTGCTGGCGGCCCTCTCAGGGCTGATCCTTATCGCCATGGGCGTGCTTCGGCTGGGCTTTTTAGTCAACTTTCTCAGCCACCCGGTGATTTCCGGGTTTGTGACCGCTTCGGGAATCTTGATTGCCATCAGCCAGTTGAAGCACATTTTTGGTATCGAGGCGACCGGCCATAACGTGGTGGACCTGCTGCAAGCGCTATTGGGCCAGTGGCAGCAGGTGAATATGATCACGCTGCTGATTGGCGTGGGCGTATGGGCCTATCTATGGGTGTGCCGCAAGCGCTTGAATGGCTGGCTGACCGGGTTAGGAGTGCCGGCCAGTTTGGCTGGGCTAATGGTCAAGGCGGCGCCTATTTCGGCGGTCATCGTGACCACGCTGTTGGCCTGGGGCTTACAATTGGAGCAGCGCGGGGTCGATGTGGTGGGCTTTGTGCCCAGTGGCCTGCCTGCCATTACGCTGCCGAGCCTGGATCAATCGCTTTGGCTCGGGCTGTTGCCGGCGGCGCTGTTGATCAGTTTAGTGGGGTTCGTGGAGTCGGTATCCGTGGCGCAGACCCTGGCCGCCAAGCGCCGTCAGCGTATCGACCCCAACCAGGAGCTTATCGCGCTCGGCATGGCCAATCTTGGTGCTGGCGTCAGCGGCGGCTCACCGGTTTCGGGCGGTTTTTCGCGCTCGGTGGTCAATTTTGAAGCCGGAGCAGCCACGCCGCTGGCGGGGGCTTTTACCGCGTTGGGCATCGTGTTGGCGACGCTGCTGCTGACGGATTTGCTGGCCTTTTTACCCACCGCCACGCTGGCCGCCACGATTATCGTGGCCGTAGGGACGTTGATCGATTTGCCTGCGGTAAAGCGGACCTGGCAATACTCCAGAAGCGATGGTGTGGCGATGGTCGCTACTTTGCTGCTGACCCTGCTGCACAGCGTGGAAGTGGGCATTATCAGCGGAGTGGTACTGTCGCTGGGGTTACATCTTTACCGCACCAGCCAACCTCATAGCGCGGTGGTCGGTCGGGTGCCGGGCACCGAGCATTTCCGTAACGTGAAGCGCCATCAGGTCGAAACCGACGAGCATGTCGCCATGCTGCGCATCGATGAAAGCCTCTATTTTGCCAACGCCCGCTATCTCGAAGATACCGTCATGGAGCTGGCCGCGCGCTCGCCGTCGCTCAAGCACATTGTGCTCACCTGCCAGGCGGTGAATGTCATCGATGCGTCAGCGCTGGAGAGCCTGGAGGCCATCAACGGGCGGCTGAAAGACGCTGGAGCCACACTGCACCTGGCCGAGGTGAAAGGGCCGGTGATGGACCGCCTAAAGCATACGGAGTTTTATCACGAACTGACTGGTCAGGTTTTCTTTACCACCTATGACGCCTGGCAAGCGCTGGCGCATCCGGTCATTGCGACATAAAAGTGTGTTTGCGCTAATCTGTGGGAGGCCAATGCATTGGGCGACTGCCAGAGTAGCCACCCCAGCCTGCTTGTGGGAGGCCAATTCATTGGGCGACTGCCTGAGCAAGCACAGGTGCCGCCATCATCGCGGGCTAAAGCCCCCTCCCACAACAGCAAAGTGGCGGGAGTGAGGCCAGTGGAGTCAGGGTAGCTTGAGTAGCCACCCCAGCCCACCTGTGGGTGGCCAATTGATTCACGCCAGAATGCGATGAACCTTATGTTTAGGGGCGTTACTCCCAAGCAGGGAAGGGGTCCGGGAGCTGCTTCCACGCTTCCATGCCTTCCAGCAACTCTGCTTCGCTCAGCAGGCACTCATCCAGCGCAGCACGCATGCGGGATTGATCCATGTTCTGGCCAATGAACACCAGCTCCTGGCGCATGTCGCCAAACGGCTCTTGCCATTTCTCCAGGATGAACTGGCGGTATTCCGGGTCTTCCGGCCAGTTGGCTTCCGGGATGGCCTTCCAGAACACCCCGGCGGGGCCGTGATGGGCAATGCCGCCTGCCTGGCTCCACTGGCCCGCGTAGCGGGGGCGAGTGGCCAGCCAGAAAAAGCCTTTGGAGCGCAGCAGGCCCTTGCCGAACCACTCGGCATTCAGCAGGTCGTGAAATTTTTGCGGGTGGAAGGGGCGGCGGGCGTGGTAGGCGAAGCTGCCAATGCCGTACTCTTCGGTTTCCGGCACGTGCTCTCCGCGCATCTCCTTGAGCCAGCCGGGCGCCTGCTGGGCGCGCTCGAAATCGAACTTGCCGGTATCCAGCACCTTGTCCAGCGGGACACCGCCCTGGGTGATGGGCACCAGCTCGGCCTCTGGGTTGAGCGAGCGCAGGATCGCTTTCAATGACGCCAGTTCGGTCTCACTGATCAAGTCCGTCTTGCTGATCAGCAGCACATCGCAAAACTCGATCTGGTCCACCAGCAGGTCGGCGACGTTGCGCTCGTCGTCCTCGCCCAGGCTCTCTCCCGCCTCGGCCAGGCTCTGCGCTTCCTGGTACTGAGCCAGGAAATTAGCGCCATCGACCACGGTGACCAGCGTGTCCAGTCTGGCGACCTGGGAAAGACTCTGGCCGCTTTCGTCTTCGAAGGTAAAGGTTTCCGCCACGGGCAGCGGCTCGGAGATGCCAGTGGACTCGATGACCAGGTAATCGAACTTGCCCTCGCGAGCCAGTTGGCTCACCTCTACCAGCAGATCTTCGCGTAGCGTGCAGCAGATGCAGCCGTTGCTCATTTCGACCAGCCGCTCTTCCGAACGATTCAGCGCGACATCACTGTCCAGCGTCGGCTCGCCGGGGCCGCCGCGTACCAGTGCACCATCGATATTGACCTCGCTCATGTCGTTGACGATCACCGCCACGCGACGACCCTCGCGGTTGGCGAGAATATGATTGAGCACGGTGGTTTTCCCCGCGCCCAGAAAGCCGGAAAGCACGGTCACGGGTAAAGGAGCGAACGCAGACATTGCCAGTACCTCTAAACGGTTTTATGTTATGTGATAATATAACATAAAAGGGGTTGCGTCATAGAAGAGGGGGCCAGGAAATATCGTACGAGCAGAATGGGTGACGAAGAGAGCACAAAAAAGCAGCCGCATATCCCTATGTCGGCTGCCAGGCAAGTTAAAAACGAGTAAACCAGGGCTTGGAGCGTGGGCATGGCCCGCTAACGCCACATCTGGGGGTACTCCTCCCAGTAGCGACCCATTTGACGCTCTTGGGTTAATTCATATAGCTCGTACCTGCGCCCTAAACGAGCACCGCCATCTCGAGTCAGGGGTTGCCAGCGTAGCATGGTGCTATCGCGGCTTGAGAAAGAGAAAAAGGCATCCAGCGGTATCGTCAAGTAGAGCCCTTTATCAAAACTGCCTTCTCCAAACGCATCGCCCGCATCGGTCCAGGTGCCCCAGGCACCAATGCGCGCGCCAGAGGCAAACTCCCGTGAAAGGTCCAGCGTCGCGCCCACATCCTTGGCGAGATAGCGGCCCACGCTCAATTTGGCGAGTACATCTTCAATACCGGTTTCCCAATACGCGTTGACGTAGCCTGTCCATGTACTGTAGTCACGTAGATCAAACCGTTGATCAAACGCCCGCTGGCGAACCCAGTTAATATCTGCCCCGAATGCCCATGGGGCATCAAATGGGCGATACAGTACTTCTCCTCCGGCGCCTGCGTACATCATCTCTAGCAAGCCACCATAACCCATGGCATACACGTTATTGCTCAGCTTGGCGGTGCGCGTGTACTGCAGGTTTTCAATGCCGACCGCGGATTCCGTCAAGTAATCGCCGATAAAGGTTCGCACCCTGGGCAAGTCAGAGTCAGCGATATACTCATAGTTGTCCAGGTTATCCAGTAGGGTTAAGGCCACGCTGCTTGAAAACCAGCCGTTAGGATCGGTTTGATACTCAGCGCTCAGTAGCGCTTTCAGGCGGAATAGATAGCCATCTGGCCCACCAAAGTTCTGGTCTAACTGCGGTCCTAACTGCCAATCAAAACGCTGTTCGGGCGCTTGATAGAGTGTTTCAGCGGCCTCGTGGCCCAGGGTTGCGTGGGCATAAATGCCGTAACGGTGAGCATACTCCTGATCAGCAGAAGCAGCCGCCTGCACAAACGGCTCGCGCTGGTGAACGCTAGAGCGAAGCGGTAAGCCGCGCTCCTGCCAATCAAACTGAAAACTGGTAATCTCAGGCGCTGCCTGGGCATGCAAAATACGTCCCGCGCGGCCCTCACTTTGTGCCAGCGAACGGAACTGCTCGGGCTCAGCCACCACATGCAGCCGATCACCCTGGCGCTCTATGCGCTGCACTTGAACGCCTGCATTTTGATTGAGCAGTTGGCTGGTAGCCTGCCAATTAGGCTGTGCTTCCGCCGTTAGCTCCACGGGTGCTGGGTCATTTTTGACTTGGCTAAGGCCCGCCAAATTGAGGTTGAGCGTTACGCCTGCCATCAAGGAGTTGCCGCGCTGCCAGCCAGTACGTAGCTCAACGTTTTCGTTCACCGCATAGCGTGCGCCCACGTTTAGGCGGGTGTCCTGGGTTTGATTATTGCGCTGTGGCTCGTTGGTGTAGTTATTGCCTTCATACTCCAACTGCAATACCAGGGGCTGCCATGGCGTTTGGTACTCAACGCCCCCAAAAAACGCCGCGGGGCCAGCAAAAAACTGGCCCGTGTTCAGCTCGCCACCGCCAGCGCCGCTGCTTTCAGAACGCTCGTCAAACCGGTCGGCCAACCAACCAAGCGGTGAATCAATATCGCTGGCGGCGCCTAAATAGCCCCAGCCAATACCGGCGGTAAAATCAAGATCATACCAGCGCTTACTGGCCACCAAATACTCGGCACCAAACAGCGTAGTACCGCCAATATCCCGTGCGCCCACGGCCAGCTGCGGCCAATAGCGCGTCTCTTCCAATAAGCGTAGCTTGGCATCAAAGCCTTTATCCAGATTGCGGTCGAAAAGTTCCGTTTGGCGGTTTTCCACTTCCACGTAACGAAAGCCACCCTCGAACCACTCAGTAGGCTGAAAAAACACGCTATAGCGGCGGTAAGGGTCCGTACGGTTAAAGCCCACCGACATATCGCCCAATGGGTTCATACGGGCCGTAGGCGTTTGCATGATGCCTACGCCGCCAAAATCACTTTGACCATAAACGTGTTGGTCACCACGCTCGCCGCCAGCAAAAGCAATGGATGACAACGGCATACACACAGGCGCAGCTGTCAGCGCGTATAGCGCGATACCCCGCCAGGAAACCGCAGAATAAAAACGTAAAGCGCACATTAGGGGGCTTGCCATTGGTTGCATTGTTCGCCGGGGAGTTGTGCGGCCAACACATGCGGCAGCCGCTGATTCACAATATCCAGTTCATGGGTCGTGCCCGGAAACGGCAGCGCCCCACTCAAGCCTTGGCGATTAGGAAGCTCGATGACCACACGGCTGCCCGGTGCCAGTGGGGTGGGTTGGGCATTCCATGCGGCCACGCCTCGGCGCAACACGCGGCCCTGAGGGGTTATCACGTGTATTGCATCAACACCTTCAAACGTGCCAGAAGCGCGATGAGCCATTAACGATTTCAGGCTGCTGCCAGGCTGCCATGGCGGGCGCATGACGCCCTCGCGCCCCCAGACTTCTATCCAGGCCGGTGGCTCGCAAGCGCCCCAGTAAGCCACGTTGCTAAGTAGAGGCGCTTGGCGCAAGGTAGCGCCGAAAGCCAACAAATCCATCCGCTGAGGAGAACGCAGGGGCTGGCCATCTAAACGCGCTAACGCTGTTTGCCAGGCACGCAAAGTGGCCTCGTTACGCTCATTACCCGCCACGCGAGCGCTCACGGCCAGAGTATTCAGCTCTTCTATCAAATAGTGGCGTGATTGCGTCAGGCGTTCGGTATCGGACTTTAAAAGGCCGAAAGCGTAGCTCCAATTAACGGGCGCCGCCAGGGTAGGCAGTGTTTCTAGCCAGGCATCGGCAAGCGTAGGAGCAGGGGGCACAGTAGCCGCCGCAGGAGCAGGGCTTGCGTACACTATCAGCAAGGCGCCGGCCAAGGCAGAGCGTGCAATGCTGGCAAAACGCGTGAAGAACGGCGCGTGGTCATGGGAAAAAACAGAGATCATGGTCACTCATTCCACCAAGGGCGAGCCACCTGCCAGGCCACGTCTGGCCCACCGGGCCATGCCTGCTCGCTGGCTTGCCATAGCCGAAAAGAGGTAGGGCTACGCCACCATTGGGCTTGCGTGGTAGCACCGCTGTGCCAACGGTACCTGACGTCGCACTGCTCAAGCGGCAGTTCAGCCAGCACCAATGCCCGCAAGGCCGGGGCACTGCACTGCATGGTGGCGTCGGCATAATCCACTATCGCGATACCCTCAGGCGTTATCCAGTGGCGTTCTACGGTAAACGTGGCCGGGCTTGGCTGCTGCCAAGGCATCATGGTGTTTTCTGCCGCGTTGGCGTTGGGAGTCGCGTAGCGGGTAGCGAGTAAATCGCCTTCAGGGCTGCTCATGGCATAAAGGCCACCATGGTAAAGCGTAAAAAAGTTGCCCGCGGCTAGTGGCCAGTGGGTTTGCGCGCCGGTAAGCGCCCCTAGTACCGCTAAGCCACGCACCGACGAAGTATCCAGCGCTAAAGAGGCAAACGATGTGTCTTCAGCTTGTGCGGCTGTCGCTTCCCCATGGCCGGGTATGAGCGCACTTAACGCCTGCCCGGTAGGGCTGTTTTTCAGCGTGCTACAGCCCGCAGTGGCGGCCAGGCACGCCAATACCAGTGGCCAGCGCAAGGCTGTACACATAAAAGCCGCAGTTAAGCGGCTTTTATGCACATTTGAAGCACGGCAGGGCAGCGGCCCGTTAGTAAGTTTCAAATGAGGCCTCAGTTTGTGCCAGTGGTGCCGGTAGTGCCGCCAGAGCCCGAAGAGTCGGCAGCGTTTGCTGCCACGCCTGCGGCAACAAGAGCCGTACCGCCTACGACCAACGCCGTGGTGCTAATACCCAGTGCACCGGCTAAGCCACCAGCAGCAGCGCCACCAGCACCTACCCCCGCTGCACCTGCACCTGCAGCTCCAGGTGCACTTACACCAGCGCCTGCACCTGCAGCACCCGTACTGGTACCAGTACCGCCAGCAGTGCCTGCGGCGTTAGCCGGAGGAGTGGTGGTGGGGGAAGGCGTAGTAGGTGCTGCATCGGAAGCGGACTGAGCCAGCGCCAACGGAGAAACCAGCATTCCTGCAATAGCAAACAAAGCGATCGGTTTTTTCATAACCCTATCTCCTTTAATAATAAGGGCCAATATTATGGTACCCGTCACACAGCCGCCGACAAATAAATTGCCTGACATCCATGCGGGGCAATGTGCAAGCCGCTAACCATCATGGCAAACATGATGCGTGTTGCCAGGAAAAGAGTCTTATGCACCGCTTAGCAAACCCACACCATTTCCATGGGTATAGTAGCGTGCTCACGCCCCGGCTGCATAGGCAGCCGAATAAAAATTCATCCAACGGTGATCTGCAGGAGGGCACGGATGTCGGCTATTTGCGTAAGTGGTAAAGTAGTTGCAACGAAATAAAACCCTACAAAAGCCGTAAAAATTTAATTTAGGCAGTCTACTGCTAGCCTGGTGCGCTAGAGTTCGGTAGGATTGCCGAGCAAAAAATAGTACCAATAATGGGAACCTGGTCAGCCAGCGTTATACACAAGCTGTCGTTTTTTCTTGGTGAGTAAAGCGGATGTATCTCTTTTTGAATGTTCCACGGCCTACCGCGGGGCAGCGATTTGGACGTTTTAGCGCTTTCGCCTGTGCTTTGGCAGGTGTGCTGATGCTTTCCGGCTGCGCGCTGGCGCCTGGCGGCCACTTTGAAGCCAACACCCAAACCGCGCCTATCGATGAGCTAGTGGATGTACAACCCATTACCCCAGGGTTGATCGCCTCTATCTCAACCGCCGGTGAACGCGCCACGCCGATGCCCAGCGCCCTGCGCGATGCCATGGAGGCATGGCAGTACCGCATTGGCCCAGGCGACGTACTCAGTATTATCGTTTACGACCACCCAGAGCTCACCATCCCCGCGGGTAGTGAACGCCGTGCCGAAGATGCAGGCAACCAGGTTCGTAACGACGGCACGATTTTTTACCCCTTTGCAGGCAAAGTAGAAGTAGAGGGCAAAACCCTGGATGAAGTGCGCGAAATTCTCACGCGCCGTCTGGCAGGAGTGATTCAAGAACCGCAGGTAGATGTCAACATTGCTGCCTTCCGCTCGCAAAAAGTGCTAGTGAGCGGTGCCGTCGCTCAGCCGCGCAGTGTGCCAGTGACCACCGTGCCGCTGACGCTAGCCGACGCCGTTAGCCAAGCTGGTGGTGCCACCGAAGACGCCAACTGGCACGAGGTTTACCTCACCCGCAACGGGGTAGAAGAGCGCCTTTCGCTGTTTAGCCTGCTGCGCGAAGGCGACCAAACCCAAAACCGCCTGCTGCAAGATGGTGATGTGTTGCACATCCCGAATGCCGACAACCAGGCGGTGGCCGTGATGGGGCAGGTGCGCACTCCGGGTAACGTACGCTTGGGCAACGAGCGGCTATCGCTCACCGACGTGCTGGCCCGCGCCGGGGGGGTTAACGAAGGCACCGCCGAGCCTTCCGGTATTTTCGTAATTCGCGGCAATGCCCCAGAAAGCCAGCGGCTAGCCACCGTTTATCAGTTAGATATTCGCAACGCGGCGGCCTTTGCCATGGGCAGCAGCTTCGCCATGCAGCCCAACGACGTGGTGTACGTGACCACCGCACCCATTGCCCGCTGGAACCGCGTGATTAGCCTGCTGCTGCCCTCGATACAGCTGCCCGGCGTCACCGCAGAAAGCATTAACGACACACGGGATGCTCGCTAACCGCGCGCCTGTCATCATCGCCTTACCAACAGGAAATGGGTACGGATAGCCATGTTCCAAAACATATTAGTCGTGTGCGTTGGCAATATATGCCGTAGCCCCGTGGCGGAAGCCATGTTGCGGGCCAGGCTGCCCCATAAGCAGTTCTCATCCGCCGGGTTAGGCGCACGGGTAGGCGAAGGCGTAGACCCCACCGCCAGGCAGCTAGCGGAAGAAGCCGGGCTAGAGGTAAGCCACCACCAGGCACGGCAGCTCACCACCGCCATGCTGCAAGCCGCCGACTTGATTTTGGTAATGAGCGACGGCCAGCGCCGTGCCGTGGCCGAGCTTTCTCCCACGGCGCTCGGCAAAACCATGCGGCTAGGCCAGTGGCTAGAAAGCGGCCAAGGGAAAGACATCCCCGACCCCTACCAAAAAAGCCCCGAAGCCTTTGCACACGTACATCAGCTAATGGATGCCGCCACCCGCGCCTGGGCCACCCGCCTGGGCTAGGTGCGCAGTCACCTGTTTTACCTTTAACACGTGGATACACAGAGAGCATGAGCGACGTAACCCCCTCGCACGGCCCAGCACCACAAGACGACGAGATCGATCTAGGTCGCTTGTTTGGCCTGCTGCTAGACCACAAGTGGTGGATTGTAGGCATTACCGCGCTATTTGCCGCGCTTGGCGTGGTGTATGCCCTGCTGGCCACGCCCGTGTATGAAGGCGACGCGCTGGTGCAGGTGGAGAAACGTTCCACTATTAACCCACTAGCAGGTTTAGAAGGCATGCTCGGCCAAGAAGGCGACAGCATGACCTCTGCCGAAATACAAATCTTGCAGTCTCGGATGGTGCTTGGGCAGGTAGTCGAGCGTCTGGCGCTAGATACCTTGGTTGAGCCGAATACGTTGCCATTTGTGGGTGGCTTTATCCAACGCCATGGTATTGAGCGTCCCAGCTTCATGGAAGGCCGTGCCAGCGTGTGGGGTAATGAAACCATCAATGTTGGGCGCTTTGAGGTGGACGACGCCTTCCGTGCCACGCCTTTCACCCTAAAGGTGGAAAATAGTGAAGCGGGTGAATACTCACTATGGCTGGATGGCGAGCAAATCGGTAATGGGCAAGTAGGTAAACTTACTAGCTTTTTGAATGACAGCGTGCAGGTAAGCGTAACAGAGTTGGCAGCTAGCCCCGGCGCTGAGTTTTCGCTTACTAAACTAACCCGCGCAGACGCCATCAATCGCTTAAGAGCAAACCTGAACGTTAGTGAACAAGGCGGTGGCAACAGCAGCACCGGTATTTTGCGCCTGACACTTCAGGGCCAAAACCGAGAAGAAATTCGCGAAACGCTAGATGCCGTGACAGAAACGTTCCTAACACAAAACGTAGAGCGTCAATCTGCAGAAGCAGAGCAAAGCTTGGCGTTTCTGGAAGAGCAGTTGCCTGAATTGCGTGAGCAGTTAAGAACCGCTGAGAATCTGCTTAACGAGTATCGTGTTAATGCAGAAAGCGTAGATTTGAACAGTGAGTCCCAGGCCGCTATCAACCGTTACATTGCTCTAGAACAAAGCTTAAACGAGCTAGAGTTTCAAGAAGCCGAAATAGCGCAGCGCTTTACGGCTAGCCACCCTAGCTACCAGGCACTGTTGCGCCAAAAACGAAGCATACAAAATGATATAGAGCAGCTCAACGACCGTGTAAGCCAACTGCCAGAAACCCAGCAAGAAATTGTGCGGCTAACGCGTAATGTCGAGGTCACTCAGGCAATTTACGTCAGCGTGTTAAATAAAGTACAAGAGCTGCAGATGACCCGTGCTGGCACTGTGGGCAACGTACGCATTATTGATAATGCCCTGGTAGGTGATAGTGCCATTGCCCCGAAGAAGCCGTTGATTGTAGTAGTGGCCACCCTGCTAGGCGGCATGCTAGCGGTAGGTGGCGTAGTGCTAATGGGCCTGCTGCGCCGGGGTATTGAAAGCCCCGAGCAGCTAGAACAAGCCGGCCTGCCGGTGTATGCCACCGTGCCGCTTTCGGAAGCGCAGCAAAAGCTGATGCGCAAAGTGAAAAACAAAGGCGATAAGCACAGCCACGAAGTAGCCACCGGCATACTGGCCCATATAGAACCCACCGACCTTTCCATTGAAGCGCTGCGAGGCCTGCGCACCAGCCTGCACTTCGCCATGCTAGAAGCCAAAAACCGCAGCCTGATGATTACCGGTTCAAGCCCTGGCATTGGCAAAAGCTTTATTGCGGTGAACTTAGCCGCCGTGTGCGCCCAGGCAGGTCAAAAAGTGCTCGTGATCGATGCGGATATGCGCAAAGGCCACTTACATTACGCCTTTGGCGGCAAAAGCGAAGGCGGCCTTTCGGATGTGCTTTCCGGCCGTAGCACCTGGCAAAGCCAGCTGCGCACCAGTGAAGTAGAAGGCTTGAGCTATATATCCCGTGGTTTAGCACCGCCTAACCCTTCAGAATTGTTAATGGGTGAGCGCTTTGCCCAACTGCTTGCCGAGGTAGAGCAGCAGTTCGATTTAGTGATAGTGGACACACCGCCGGTACTGGCCGTAACGGACCCCTCTATTGTGGGCAACCACTGCGGCACCACGCTGCTACTCACACGTTTTGAGCGCAATACCATTAAAGAAGTACAGCTAGCCGCCCGCCGCCTGGAAAACACCGGCGTCGTGGTAAAAGGCACTATTCTAAACGCCATGGAGAAAAAGGCAGCCAGCAGCTACGGATACGGCTACTACCA
Source organism: Halomonas sp. KM007 (assembly GCF_050709225.1). Lineage (NCBI taxonomy): Bacteria > Pseudomonadati > Pseudomonadota > Gammaproteobacteria > Oceanospirillales > Halomonadaceae > Halomonas > Halomonas sp. KM007. Next base: position 2,559,266 of record NZ_CP136131.1, read on the forward strand.
GTATAGCTATAAGTCTGCCGCTGAGTAGTGCAGCTGTTTATTGTTAAAGCGGCAAGCGAATAATTTGGCAGTACCGTAACTATATGGAGCAGCTCCGCACAGAATAGGGCGGAGCTTAAAAGTAAACTGACAAACAACGATACACATTGGGCATGAGGATGCGCCCGGAACTACCTCCGGGCGGTAGCGTGCCTTGAAAGCGCCCTTTAAGCGCTGCATTTATTCACGAGCAATGCGTACTTTTTAAACTCCCAGGATGTGCTGCGAAAAAAATACTGATAACCCCTGTTTATCGCTATAGTCATTTAAAATCGATATTCTACGTATATTTATTGGTGTGTGGGTTCGTAAAATTACAGCGCCGGTCTGCAAAATTGCAGGGGGTTGGGCGAATTGCTAAAATCTGCAAAACTGCAGGCATAAGTGTGCTAATGATTTAAATTTTGCCCGGTTTTGAGTATTACTTCAGGTTAAATGAAATGGTTTAAGTTTGCTCAATATAGCTGGGTTTTATGATTCCGTCGTATAGTTCTTCGTCAGGGGCAAAGCTTGAGTTCTTATTAACTTTGCAGGCTGATAAATCCTTGTGTGAAAAATGGATAGATTAATGGCAACGACTCAAGTAAAGCTGATAGAGAAATTACAGCAAAAGGACGCCGTGATTGGTATTGTCGGGCTAGGTTATGTTGGCCTACCCTTAATGCTGCGTTATAACGCGATTGGGTTTCGTGTGTTGGGCATTGATATTGACCAAGAGAAGGTTGATCGTCTCAATGCTGGACAAAGTTATATCGAACACATTTCATCTCATATGGTGGCTCAAGCGGTACAGACTGGGTTTGAGGCTACTTCCGATTTCCAGCGTATTGCAGAAGTCGATGCTATTATTCTTTGTGTGCCTACGCCGCTCAATAAGTATCGTGAACCTGACATGAGCTTTGTGATCAACACTGTTGATGCACTCAAGCCTTATCTACGTGAAGGGCAGGTTGTCTCGCTCGAAAGTACTACCTACCCTGGCACCACCGAAGAAGAGCTGCTGCCTCGCGTGCAAGAAGATGGACTAGTCGTTGGAGAGAGCATATTTCTTGTCTACTCACCTGAGCGGGAAGATCCGGGCAACCCTGACTTTGAAACACGCACGATTCCAAAAGTTGTCGGTGGCCATACTCAGGCATGCTTAGACGTTGGCATGGCCCTTTATAATTCAGCTATCGATCAGGTCATACCGGTCAGTTCTACCAAAGCGGCTGAAATGACCAAGCTCCTCGAAAATATTCACCGTGCAGTGAACATTGGCTTGGTTAATGAAATGAAGGTTGTCGCCGACCGAATGGGGATCGACATCTTCGAAGTGGTCGATGCCGCGGCGACTAAACCATTTGGCTTCACGCCTTACTATCCCGGCCCGGGCCTGGGTGGTCACTGCATTCCTATTGATCCCTTCTACTTGACCTGGAAGGCGCGGGAGTATGGCCTGCATACACGCTTTATCGAACTATCAGGTGAAGTTAACCGTGCCATGCCGGAGTATGTGGTGGGCAAGCTGATGGACGGCCTGAACGAGCACGGCAAGGCGCTCAAGAACAGCCGCGTGCTGGTGCTGGGTATCGCCTACAAGAAGAACGTCGATGACATGCGTGAGTCCCCCTCGGTGGAGATCATGGAACTGATCGAGGCCAAGGGTGCCGAGGTCGCCTACAGCGACCCCCATGTGCCGATCTTCCCCAAGATGCGCGAGCATCACTTCGAGCTGGCGAGCGTCGAGCTCAGCGCCGAGAGCCTGGCGAGCTTCGATGCCGTGGTGCTGGCCACCGACCATGACCGTTTCGATTTCGAGCTGATCCAGCGACACGCCAAGCTGATCGTCGATAGTCGTGGTACCTACCGCGCCCCCGCCGCCCATATCATCAAGGCCTGAGGATACGTCCCGCATGAAGAACTTTGCCCTGATCGGCGCCGCCGGTTATATCGCTCCCCGTCACATGAAGGCCATCAAGGAAACCGGCAACCATCTGGCGGTGGGCTACGACATCAACGACTCCGTGGGCATCATCGACTCCATCTCGCCCCAGAGCGAGTTCTTCACCGAGTTCGAGCGCTTCCAGGAGCACGCCTGGCAACTCAAGCGTAACCCCGAGACCGCCCTGGACTATGTCGCGGTGTGCTCACCCAACTACCTGCACCATGCCCATATCGCCGCCGGCCTGCGCCTGGGTTGCGACGTGATCTGCGAGAAGCCCCTGGTGCCGACACCCGAACTACTCGATGAGCTGGCGCTGATCGAACGGGAGACCGGCAAGCGGGTTTACAACATCCTGCAGCTACGCCATCACCAGGCGATCCTCGATCTCAAGCGGAAGGTGGAGCAGGAGTCTCGCAGCGACAAGCACGAGGTGGAGCTGACCTACATCACCTCGCGTGGCAAATGGTACATGGAGAGCTGGAAGGGCGACCCGCGCAAGTCCTTCGGCGTGGCCACCAACATCGGCGTGCACTTCTTCGACATGCTGCACTTCATCTTCGGCAAGCTGCAGAAGAACGTGCTGCACTACACGGGCAACGATAAAGCAGCAGGGTATCTGGAATATGAAAAAGCCCGTGTACCATGGTTTCTCTCCATAGATGCCAATGATCTGCCAAAAAATGTAAAGGGCAAGCAACCCACTTACCGCTCCATCACCGTGGATGGTAACGAGATCGAGTTTTCCGGCGGCTTCACCGACCTGCATACGGTGAGCTACCAGGAGATTCTCGCCGGGCGCGGCTACGGCATCGAGGATGCCCGGCACTGCGTCGAAACCGTGAATACGATCCGCTCAGCCCAAGCTCAAACGCCTGATACTGGCGAAGCCCACCCCTTCCTCAACAAGCTGGTGTGACATGAGTGATACGAGCGTGATGATCCATGACTCCGCCATCGTCGATGAGGGCGCCCAGATCGGAGAGGGCTCCCGCGTCTGGCACTTCGTGCATGTATGCAGCGGTGCGCGAGTCGGTAAAAACGTCTCCATGGGCCAGGGTGTATTCATTGGAAACAAGGTCACCATCGGCGATAACTGCAAGATCCAGAACAGCGTCTCCGTGTACGACAACGTGCACCTGGAAGAGGGGGTGTTCTGCGGACCCAGCATGGTCTTCACCAACGTCTACAACCCCCGCTCGCAGATCGAGCGCAAGAGCGAGTACCGCGACACCCTGGTGAAGAGGGGGGCCACCCTGGGCGCCAACTGCACCCTCGTTTGTGGGGTGACCATCGGTGAATACGCCTTTGTCGGCGCCGGCGCGGTGATCAACAAGGATGTGCCGGCCTATGCGTTGATGGTAGGCGTCCCGGCCCGGCAGATCGGCTGGATGAGCCAGTACGGCGAGCAGCTCGAGCTCCCGCTGGAGGGGCAGGGCGAGGCGGTGTGCCAGCATACCGGCGATCGCTACGTGCTGGATGGCAAGCAGCTGACGAGGGTGAGCGCATGATGCCGTTTATCGACCTCGCCGCCCAGCAGGCCCGCATCAAGGACAAGATCGACGCCGGCATCCAGCGTGTTCTCGCCCATGGCAAATATATCCTCGGCCCGGAAGTCGCCGAGCTAGAAGAGAAGCTCGCCGCCTACACCGGCGCCAAATACTGCATCACCTGCGCCAACGGCACCGACGCCCTGCAGATCGCCCAGATGGCGCTAGGCATCGGCCCGGGCGATGAAGTGATCACTCCGGGCTTCACCTACATCGCCACTGCCGAGACGGTGGCCCTGCTCGGCGCTAAGCCGGTCTATGTGGATATCGACCCGCGCACCTATAATCTCGATCCCACGCTGCTCGAAGCGGCGATCACCCCGCGGACCAAGGCGATCATCCCGGTATCGCTCTATGGCCAGTGCGCGGATATGGATGCCATTAACGCCATTGCCGAAAAGTACGGCATACCGGTGATCGAAGACGCCGCCCAGAGCTTCGGCGCCACCTACAAGGGGCGCAAGTCATGCAATCTGAGCACCATCGCCACCACCAGCTTCTTCCCCAGCAAGCCGCTGGGCTGTTACGGCGATGGCGGTGCCATCTTCACCAACGACGATGAGCTGGCCGTCATTATCCGGCAAATCGCCCGTCATGGTCAGGACCGCCGCTATCACCATATACGGGTAGGAGTGAATAGCCGCCTGGATACTCTTCAAGCGGCCATTCTGTTGCCCAAACTCGAGTTATTGGATGAAGAAATCCAACTACGTAACAAGGTAGCGGAAAGCTATACTCGAGCGTTGCGTGAGGCTGGTATAAACACCATGCCCTTTGTGGAAGAGCACAACATCTCCGCCTGGGGGCAGTATACCATTCTGGTTAACAATCGTGAGGCAGTTAAGGATAGTCTTAAAGAATTTGGTGTTCCTACTGCGGTACATTATCCGATTCCGTTGAATAAGCAGCCGGCTGTGGGAGGTTTAAACTTGCTTCTAGCTGTGGGCGATGAAATGGCGAAAAGAGTGATAAGTTTGCCAATGCACCCATATTTGCCGGCTGTTTCAGTAGAGCATGTGGTTTTATCTCTGAAATCATCGGTAAGCCTATGAGTCAAGAATTTGACAAGAAAGTCGTCTTTCTAGGGACATCAAGCTCAGTGTTTGTAGTACGAACTGCGGAAGAATTGCGCGTTCGTGGTGTGGATGTTCAACTTATTGACCCTTACGAAGCAGCATTTTCCCGAATTACAGGGAAGAGTAAACTTGCCAAGGCGCTGCGGGTATTATACCGAGCGTGGTTCACTCGCAGAGCAATTCGGAAGCTAGATAGAGAGCAAACAGCAGTGATCCATTCTCTAGGATTGGATCTATGTTGGATTTCGCCACTACTTAAACGTCATTTTAAGAGAGTCGTGGGGCTCGCCTATGGAAGTGACATACTACGGAGGCAGAAACGACTCGACAGGTTGTTGGGTAGGGGGATGCGGTATTTAGACTGCGTTGCAGCCACCAACACTAATGTACTTGACGCTATCTTGAAAGACTTTCCAAGTGTTGCTGGAAAAGAGAGAAGAGTGATTCGTTTCGGCCTCACTGTTTTTGATGTATTGGAAAAGGTCGGGACTAAATCTGCCGAGGAAGCCAGAGCTCAGTTGGGTTTTTTGGCTGATAAGCCGTTAGTCTGTTTAGGGTACTCCGCTTCAAGTGGGCAGCGTCAGCATGACCTAATTTCCTTTTTCGAAGAGCAGACTAATCTCCTTTCTCATTATCAATTTATCGTGCCGGTTCAATATGGTTCGCCGGAAGTCAGGGGGGCGGTAGAGCAAGATTGTCAACGGGCTAACCAGAAATTGGGTTATGAGGCATTTCATCCGCTCTCCGAATTCCATGACCCCGAGACCTCTGCTATAATGCGGTTGGCGACAACTGTATTGATAAATCATTCCGTGTCAGATGCATTTAGCGGGACTGTTCAGGAAGTTGTCTATGCAGGGAATCTGGTGTTTGCAGGAAAGCATTTACCCTATGAGAACATGCCGGGGTTTGGCACTGCAATAACACCTTATGCTGACTTAACAGAATGTGTTTCGGCTCTTCAAGCTAATATGCTGTCACAATGGCAAGCGACTGCGCGTGCTGAATTATCAGAAACCCGTCGGGAATTACGGAAGACCAGCTCTTGGGATGGTGTAATTGATGACTGGTTTACACTTATCGATGAGAAAAATTGAGATCCATCATAATGTTTGTCCGGTTATGCTCTAAAATCGGCTTGCTTGGAGACGTAACTTGACTCCCCGAAAAATTGCGGGGTTTGCCCTAGGCCCAGTTGCGGGAGCATTGCTTGGCCTGGTGACGCTCCCCACAGTAACTTGGTTCTTCTCCCAGGAAGACGTAGGCCGGATGGCGATGCTCCAAGTCACTCTTGGCTTCAGTATTCTGCTATTTAGCCTGGGGCTGGACCAGTCTTACGTTCGTGAGTTTCACGAGGCAGACAACAAACCCGCACTGCTTAAGCGCGCAATGCTCCCGGGGCTGGTGTTGTTGGTGGTTACCGTTCTGGTGCTGCTGTCGCTTGGCGGAAAACTCGCCGGTTGGCTGTTTGATGTGCCCGCATGGCACCTGAGTGTCTTGGTGGCAGTGGCTTTGGTAGTCAGTTATATCTCCCGGTTTTTATCGCTTGTGCTGCGAATGAACGAGCGTGGCTTGGCCTTCTCGATGAGCCAGCTGCTTCCCAAGCTCCTACTGCTGGCCATTATCGGGGGATATGTTGCCGTTGGTGCGGATAAGGACCTGACCAACCTTGTGCTGGCGAATACTGCAGCCATTACCTTCGTGTGCGCAATATACGCTTGGAACACCAGGGCGGAATGGCTGGCTGGCATTCGCACCAAGCTGGATCTTAGTCAGCTAAAAAGCATGCTCCGTTTTGGGCTGCCATTGATTCTGGGCGGGCTGGCATTCTGGGGCCTCACCGCCATAGACAAGGTATTTCTGCGGACGCTCGCCAGCTTTGAAGAGCTGGGCGTTTATTCGGTGGCTGTTAGCTTTGCCGCAGCCGCCAGTATTCTGCAGAGCGTTTTCTCAACCGTTTGGGCGCCCACCGTCTACAAATGGGCCAGCGCAGGCACCGGGTTAGAGAACGTGCACAAAGTGAGCCGTTACATACTGGCGTTGGTTGTACTCGGGTTTGCCTTAGCCGGGTTGTTGTCGTGGATTGTTACCTTTTTCCTGCCCGCCAACTACGCGGCAGTGCAGTGGATTGTGGTGTCCTGCATTGGTTACCCCTTGCTGTATACGCTCTCTGAGACCACCGTAGTAGGCATCGGCATCTCCCGGCGCAGCTCCTTCTCCATGCTAGCGGCCATTACCGCATTCGCGGTCAACCTGGTTGGCAACTGGTGGTTAATCCCCATCTTTGGGGCCGCTGGCGCAGCGGTGAGTACATGCGTGTCGTTCTGGGTGTTTTTCTTCCTGAGAACCGAATTCTCCATCTACCTGTGGAAGCCCATGCCCCGGCTTGTGCTGTACGCCTTCACACTGGTTTCTGTGGCTGGCGCCGTGGTGTTTACGCTTTGGGGTGAAGTTTTGAAGGGCTGGATGGTTGGGTATTGGTTGGTTGTGTTGGCGGCCTGGGCGGTGGTTTTTCGGGGGGAGGTTTTGGAGGTGGTTGGGTTTCTTGGCAGGAAAAACACATGAAAAACCGCTCTACGACGATAAGCGGGACACCCTTTAAGCTGGTTTCTGATAGATGTCTGATCTTTATCTCGGCTACCCAGTTTTCATCTGGCAGGCAGTTTTCAATCTGGCTTCCTTGCTCATAGCTGGCTTGCTGATTGCTTTCGTTACGACCTTTTATCTAAAGCGAAAAGACGAAAGTATCCGCGTTGCAGGTGTTATCCCGGAAAAGCGGGTCAATGCCCAGCACGAGATTCTTCGCTTCATGGAAGATTCGTCGCAAAAGCTGGAAATGCGTCATCCAGCAGCCTCGGTAATGAAAGAGGTTATGGAAGATCACGACATGGTCTTGCCCTACAGCCCTCACATTCAGTATGCCGATATTTTTTCATCTATTGAGCAATACCGAATTTTCTTCAAAGACTTCGAAGAGCTGTTTGCCAAGCATAAGCTGTGGCTGGATCTGAAAGTGCGCCACCAAATGTTGCTGATGCAAGCGTATTTTGCAGCCATCAATGCTTCGTTGGTTATGTTTAACCGGCTGCCTCTTCCCGCAGGAATGGTCTTGACGCCCGAGGAGATGGAGGAGCTCAGCAGTCAGCTGTTGCTTATACTCGGTGCTGCGCTGGATGATGAATTCAACCAGCTCTTGATAGATCTCGAAGTCCTGATGGTTAACTCTATCTACAAGCTAGATCTCAGCCGGCCGAAGAAAAGCTTCCTAGCCCAAAGGCGAGAAAATAAGGAGGCGAAGAAGGCAGAACACTTCTTACTCAAGACATCGCTGATGGGCCAGTATCTTCCCAAGATCGTTGTGCTGTCGATTTCGCTGCTGGAAGCGAAGAAAGGCGTGGAAATTACTGAACAGGAGGCAGAGGCGTATTTCAGCTTGTATTCGCAGCTGGAATGAAGTGGACCCATCCTTCGGACAGCGAAAACGCATGAAAAACCGCTCTAAGGCGGGCTTCGTAGTGCTTTACCAGTAGGAGCTAATGTGGTCATCTAACGGCTTTTGCTCATGGATGACCTCATGGTAACAATCGATGCCATGGGCTGCCAGAAGAAGATTGCCACGCAGGTCCTGCAGAAGGGCGCCGATTACCTACTCTCGGTAGAAGGGCAACCAGCCGGCCTTGGCTGACGCCTTCGAGGCTGCGTTTCCCATGGCCAAGGTGGTCAACTTTGAAGGGGATGCGTACGTCACGGACGAGAAGAGCCGTGGCCGGCAAGAGACCCGATACCATATTGTCAGCGAGGTTACTGAAGAATTTCAGGAGCTTAGCTATGAATGGGCAGGCCTGAAAACGGTGGGCGTGGTAATGAGTTTCCGCCAGGAAGGTGACGAGGTGCCAGAAGCCCCGATGATCCGCTACTACATTAGCTCCGCCGATCTGAGCGCCAAGAAGCTCGCCGAAGCGGCTCGCCAGCATTGGTTTGTCGAGAACAAGCTCCACTGGTCCCTGGACGTCGCTCTTCGCGAGGATGCCTGTAAAATCCACCGCGGACAGGCAGCCGAAAACCTCGCCAGGGTTCGTCATATCGCCTTGAATTACCTGAAAGGGGAGAGGCGTTTCAAGGGCGGCATCCGGCGAAAGCAGAAGAAAGCCGCGCTGGATGAGACCTATCTGGCGGACATTCTCGCGGTGTAGGTTTTTTCATGCGTTTTCCCTGATGGTTCTGTCCGTGTCAGAAATACTGGCATGGATATTACGCGAAAACTTTAGATTAGGTACTTAGAGGCACTTCTATTACGTCTGATAAGTTTGGAGTGCTAACTTTTATTCTTGAGAGGCTAGTCTTGATAAATGCAATGAACAACGGTGCAATAAGTCCGCTGAAAAAGAAAACTGAATTTTTTGTTAGAGTGCTCGTGGTTTTTGGGTTACTGTCTTCAATTGTTCTTCCATCTATATCTTTCGGTGGTGTTTCTGTTTACCTCGTGACGATTTTCTCTCCAATAGTATTGGTTTTGGCACTTTTTGCGTTGAGAAAAAAGGCGTGTGTGCATGAGTCGATGATATTCCCTTTTCTCCTTGGGTGTATGGTTTTCCTTTCATCTATCCATTCTTGGGCGATAGGCTATTCGAGCGTTAACTATAGAGATTTAGTTGAGTCTGTTAAGTATTTTCAATTTGTTCCATATCTTCTCGTTGTCTCTTTTTTTGGCGTTAGCGTCCTAAGAACGATGCATTTATTAATCGTGCTTTCTGCAGGCTGGATTTTATTTGTTGGTTTAATTCAAACGTTTGGCATTAGCGATTTTCTAACATATCTATATTTAGGTTCAGAGAGTTCTCACATAGACTCGGTTATCTCAGGGTATCGCATAACTCTTACTGGAAGTGACCCTAACATAGGGGCTGTCATCTCTTGTTTCTTCGCCATATATTTTTTCTCATTATTCGCTGTGAATGGAAGTCGCTATTATTTCCTGTTTTTCTTGGTGTTCTTTGCTCTGTGCTTCATGACCCAAAGCCGCACGGCGTTGGTTTCAATATTGTTCGGGGTGGGGTTTTATTATATCTTTTACTATAGGTTTTTTTTTCTGGTAAAATGGCTCCTAGCATCATTTTCATTGGTTGTTGTGTTTTTTTTCGTATTTTACTTTGATTTGTCTTATATTTATCTAGGGTTTCAATATGCGCTAGAGGGAAGAAACAATAGCCTTAATGTTAGAATTGAGAATATCTTGACAGCATATGAAAGATTCTTGACCTCTCCAGTTTTTGGCGTGGGTCCCGCAAAATCAAATTTTGCTACAATCATTGATTCTGAATATTCTCTTATTATTCAGAGATATGGTATCATTGGGGTTGTGTTATTTTTCTCCTATTTGTTTTATTTAATCAAATTGGCTTTAAAGAATATGAATACGCATTGGGGTGTATCTCTATTTTCATTTTCCTTGATGTCTATTTTAGTTATGGCAACTAATAATATTTTTTCTGGTTATCAATTGATGTCAATCATTGTTATTTTGAACATTGCATGTGTGATTGCTGATAGGGAAAGAAAAATGATCATGAAAGGTTCTTCGTTTTGAATATCGTTCATTTAACCTCCGTCCACCCCCGCTATGACACCCGCATTTTCCTCAAGGAATGCACGTCTCTCGCTAGCAACGGTTACTCGGTATCATTGGTCGTTGCAGATGGCAAGGGCGATGAAACCAAAAACAACGTATCCATCTATGATGTAGGCGCATCCAAAGGCCGCTTGGATCGTATCCGTAATGCACCTGGCCGGGTGTTGGCTAAAGCGCTGGCGTTGGATGCGGACATTTACCATCTGCATGACCCTGAGTTGATTCCCATTGGTTTGAAGCTCAAAAAGCACGGCAAGGTGGTGATTTTTGATGCCCATGAGGATGTCCCCAAGCAGTTGTTGGGTAAACCCTATCTGAACAAGCCCGCCAAGTGGCTGCTGTCTAAAACCTTTGCTGTGTACGAGCGCATGGCCTGCCGTAAGCTGGATGCGGTGGTTGCTGCTACGCCTTACATCCGTGACAAATTCACTGCGATGGGGGTGCGTTCGGTTGATATCAACAACTACCCACTCCTGGGCGAGCTTTCCAGCGGTGAAGTGGATTGGTCGCAGAAGAAATCACAGGTGGGGTATGTTGGAGGTATTGGTCAAATTCGTGGTATTTCCCAAGTGGTACAGGCGATGGGGCTGGTGCAGTCTGGTGCGCGTTTACAGTTGGCCGGTAAGTTTAACGAGCCTGCGGTTGAAGCGGCCGCACATGCTGATAAAGGCTGGCAACGTGTAGATGCATTGGGTTTTGTCGGGCGGGAGGATGTTCGTGACTTACTCTCACGCTGCGTAGGCGGCTTGGTTACATTTTTGCCGTCTCCTAACCACGTAGATGCCCAGCCAAACAAGATGTTTGAATATATGAGTGCGGGAGTACCTGTCATCGCCTCTAACTTCCCCCTCTGGAAACAAATCATCGAAGGTAATCAATGCGGCCTGTGCGTTGACCCCCTCGAACCAAAAGCGATTGCCGAAGCAATTGATTATCTGGTTAACCATCCGGCAGAGGCTGAGCAGATGGGCCGTAACGGCCAAAAGGCTGTGCAGGAAAAGTACAACTGGGGCATAGAAGAACAGAAGCTGCTGGCGTTTTACCGTACACTGGCAGAATAAATCTAGTGACCAATCGAAGGTAAGCTTTCATGAACAAGCAGCTTTTCATCAACGGCTTTATTGAACGCATCCAGCAGCACTATGGCCTGTCTGCCGGTCATGCCTTTGAGGTGTTGGTGCTGGCTGCGTTTCTGGATTTAAGCTTTGATGAAGTGCTGGCCAGTGCCTCGACGCTGGTGAAAGGTTCTGGCAGCCATGATGCAGGCATGGATGGCCTCTACCTGGACGAAGACGAGCATGAATGCACGCTGCATGTGTTTCAGGTGAAGTCATCCAAAAATCTGGGTGACAACGAGCTGAGCAAGTTCGTCAATGATTACCGCAACCTCTTTGTCTACGATAACTCAACAGGCTTGCCGCTGAATGATCGGGTACAGGCTGTTCTGGAACAGTACAAGGCTGTGGTGTCGTCCGGCAAGGTGGTGGAAACGCGGCTTTATTTTGTCTACGCCGGTGAGTTTACGCCGCAGAATCAACCCTTGGTTGAACGCCACCAGCAGGATACCGATTACCTGAGCATTCATGACGCGGGGGATCTGTACGATCGCATTGATTCGTTGCTGGCCGAGCACAAAAAGCGCAAGCCGGTGCGGTTCAGCTTTATGGCGGAAAAATCGAATATTTCGCTTAAGCATGACCCCCAGGCGCTGATCTCCTTTCAGATTCAGAACATCAAGGCGCTGAATTTCCGTTTGCCGGCACTGGAGCTGTGCAAGTTGCTGGACTTGGAAAAATCTACCAACAAGCGTATTGATAATGCGTTCAGCGATAATATTCGCGGATTTTTGCGTTACAACAAAACCAACAAAAACATCCGCGCCACACTGGAAAGCGACTACGCCGAGTATTTCCCGTTTTTGAACAACGGCATCACCATTATTGCCGAGAAGGTGAAAATCCCCCGTGAGATGCAGGCCGGTTTTTACCCGGTGGAGGCGCGTAATCCCGTCATCGTCAATGGCCTGCAAACCACCCATGTGATCTACAACCTCTACCAGCAATCCCCTGAGCGCCTTGAAGGGGTGTATGTGTTGATTCGTCTGTATGAAACGGACGAAGCCGAGCTGGTCAACCGCATTACCGATGCCACCAATACCCAGTCACCGATCAACTTCCGCGACAAGATGAGCAACCGGGACTTCAACACCTATGCTCGTGCCCTGTTCGAGATGCAGGGGATCGGTTACCTGACCAAGCGCGGTGATACCTTCGAGAATAGCCTTAGCTTGAATATGCAGGCGTCTGTTCACAGCGATGTGGTGCTCAAATACTGGTATGCGACCTTTAACGAGCAGCCGGAAGTGGCGAAAAATGCCAAGTCCAAAGTGCTGGAAGATATTTTTGATGCTTGCATCGAGCCCAGCCACAGGCTGCACCCATTGTTCAATGGTGATAAAGACTCGCCTGTTTACGCCCAACTGCTGACCGCCTATAGACTCTACCGCTTTGTGATCGAAGCGCGAGAGCGTGCCGATATTACCCAGGTGGGGGATGCGGTGCTCTATGCTGATGAGCTGCTGGCTTATGCCGTGTATAAACTCGCCGATGATGATCAGTCTGCCTACGCAGACGCCTACCAACAGGCGTATCAGGCGATCACCCAGGCGGTGGAAGAAGAAACCGCACTGCTGCAAACCCGCCAGCTTAAATACAGCCATAATGCCTACTTTAAATCGGCTAAATCGCGCTATGACGTGAACCGTCAGCTGGGGCTGGTGGAGGGTAGGGGTTAGAGGTATGGATAACTACAGCCAAGCCAGCCAACGGCTACACAAGGATGCGAACACCCTCTATGATCAGCAGCGTTACGCAACAGCCAGTCACCTGTATGGTTTGTCAGCAGAGTGTTCTATCAAGACCTTCATTCTGCAGCAGCCAGGACAAACGAATGTACCTTTTAAGCACTTGCCAGAGCTACTGGATGATGCCAAACGCTTGATGAGTGGTCGGGCACGGTCTCATTTATTGAATCTGATTTCACGCCCTGATTACATGGCAGGTTGGCAAATCGCGAATCGCTACTGGGCTGATCAGCAGTTCAGTCAGCAGCAGTGCAAAGATTACAAGCGGGATGCAACCGATACGTTACGCTGTGTTGCGGCCATTTAATCGCAGGCCATTGAATAGGGTGAGTGATGATAACCTTTGATCAAAGTTTGAGCCTTGTTGTTCAATGCCTCAAGTCAGTACAGCCGGCGGTTGCACCCGATGCAATGCGCGTTATTCGTGATATGCAGGGTCGTTTGTTTGTGGTGGTGCCTGATAGTCTTCCCGAAGACGTTTTGGAACGGCTTAATCAACAGTTGGTGGCTTCGCTGGGATATTATGCAGGTTCATCAACACCCGCAGTGCGTAAATCCGATACGCTGACTGGCGATGCTCTGTTGCAAGAGCCTCATGTTATACAGCATCTGGATGACTTTCCGGTTCACCTCATCGAACGCCGTGCCATGGGTGAAGACTGGGTGTTACAGCCCGCTGAAAACCCGCCCACACACCCGCCGCGGTTCGTTTTTTTTAGTTTGAAAGGCGGTGTCGGGCGCAGTACCGCATTGGCGTTATGGGCTTACCATTTATGTCAGCAGGGTAAGACTCTGTTGGTGGTTGACCTTGATTTGGAGGCTCCGGGATTAGGCGCTCAATTGCTGGAACGTAAAGGCAAGCCTCGCTTTGGTGTGGCCGATTGGTTGGTGGAGGACATCGCCGGTAATGATGTGGTAGCAATGGTGCCGGATATGGCACGACAAAGCCCGATTGTATCGGCAGGCTTGTGGGTTGTACCGGCATTTGGTTCGGTGACAGATGAGTCACCACAAAACGTCATTGCCAAACTGGCGCGCGCCTATTTGGATAAACAGGATGAGCAGGGGCTGCAGCATTTTGCTCAGCGCCTGCGTCGTATGGTTACAGAACTGGAGGAAGCCTATTCGCCTGATGTGGTGCTGATCGACAGTCGGGCGGGCTTACACGAAACGGTTGCAGCCAGTTTGCTGCATCTGGACGCTGAAGTACTTTGTTTTGCAACGAATCTGGAAGTGACTTGGCAGGGCTACCGTTATCTGTTCAGCCATTTGTCGCAGCTGGCTCACAGCGATGGCAGCGCGGTGGATTGGCGGGAGCGTTTTAAAATGGTCAGCGCCCGCTCCAAAATGACCGGCTTGGACGATTTTGTTGGCCGTTCCTACGGCTTATGGTCCGATACGCTGTATGAGGAAAGCGATGAGTCGTTCGGTGAGGTATTCGGCTTTGATGAGCAGGATGACTCGGCACCGCATTACCCACTGATGATTCCCCGCTCGGATACCTTTGAAACCTTTGATCCCTGCCGTGACTTGAGCCGAATTGAAAAGACGCAGCTCGACCAGGTGTTTGGTGAGCTGTTCCGTGGCCTGGATGAACGGTTGGAGGTTGTAGAAGATGAACAATGAAACTTTTTTTACAGCCGTTAAGCAGGGACTGGAAGCTATCCCTGAGGTTGCGGCTCAGCAGGGGGCAGAGGCTCCCCAAGTCAGTGATATTTATGTGGTTGCCGGTCATGAAAAAGCGCTCAATCCCGATGCTTTGCTGGTTGTAGGGGATCGTGGCAGCGGCAAAAGTTTCTGGTCAGCTGCCTTAAGCGAATCCAAGGCGCGTGCCTTAATCAGCCGGCAGTTGCCGCGCCTGCGATTGGATCACTATCAAGTGTCGGTCGGTTTTGCCGGTGTCAGAGGTGATGCGCGCTATCCATCCAGACAGATACTTGAAAAGCTGCTGAGAGAGGGTTTTACCGCTGAAAGCATCTGGCGTGCCGTGATATTGCATCAGGTATTGCCGGTGATTGAGCAGCCATTACCGGGAGATAACTGGTCAGAGCGTGTGGCCTTTATTGATAAAAACCCGGATCAGGAAGAGGATTGGCTGGTCAATATCAATTCTGTGTTGCAGCAAAGGCGCGAGGGCTTTTTGATTGTGTTTGATGCGCTGGATCGCTTGGGCAGCAGCTGGTCTAACATTCGTGAGCTAACACAGGGTCTGTTGCGTGTGTGCCTTGATATGCAAGGCTTTTCTGCTATTCACCTGAAGCTCTTCATGCGCCCTGATATGTGGGAAGACAAAAGCCTGTGGGCCTTTCCGGATGCCTCTAAACTGCAGCATAACCAAGTCATGCTGGAGTGGCGCAAAGTTGATCTGTATGGCCTGCTCTGGCACTGGTTGGCTAATCGTGAGGGTGATGTAGGCCTGACTATTCGCAATACCATTGAAAGCACATTGAATTGTGTATTTGAACCTCTCGAGTCGAATGCCACATCGTCTGTGTACGCACTCCCTGCTGCACTGAAGAACAACGAAGCTGATCAGGAAAAACTTCTGAATTTGCTCTCGAGTCCTTATATGGGAACTAACCGGCGACGAGGCAAAACCTATACTTGGCTGCCAAATCATCTGTCTGATGCCAAAGGCCAAGTCAGTCCGCGCAGTTTTTTATTGGCTGTTAAACAGGCGCTTATAGAGTCGGAGCAACGGGATACCGAGCGTGTGCTGCACTACGAGGGAATAAAGTCAGGCGTAATCAAGGCATCCGAAATACGTCTTCAGGAACTTAAAGAAGACTACCCCTGGATATCTGAAGTCCTTAACCCTTTACATGGTTTAACCGTACCGGCAGAACCGGCCGAGCTGATCAAGCTTTGGAAAGCCAAAGACCTGATGGCACTGTTGGATGCACCATCAACTGATACAACGGATGAGCGCCCCTACTTGCCACCCTACGCATTGGAAGGTGCTCAAACACCCAAGCAGAAGTACCAAGGCCTGCTGCATACTCTTGAAGGCATTGGCGTTTTACGTTACCTGCCAGATGGGCGGGTGAATATACCTGATCTATACCGCGTTGCTGCAGGCATTAAGCGGCGAGGAGGAGTCAAGGCTGCACGCTAAGCCTTCATATTCAAAGGAACACAATGAAAATTTTAACCATCATCGGCGCACGCCCACAATTTATCAAAGCCAGCGTAGTATCCCGCGCTATTCAACAAACTGACGGCATCGAAGAGATCATGCTACATACTGGCCAGCATTTTGATGCCAATATGAGCGATATTTTCTTCGATCAACTGGGCATCCCGCGTCCACACCACCTGTTAAACATCCATGGTGGCACTCATGGCGACATGACGGGGCGCATGTTGATAGAAATCGAGAAGGTGCTGCTGCTGGAAGAGCCAGATTGTGTGCTGGTATATGGCGACACCAACTCGACCTTAGCCGGAGCCTTGGCGGCAGCAAAACTGCACATTCCCGTTGCCCATGT
The DNA here is from genome assembly GCF_050709225.1 of Halomonas sp. KM007. Lineage (NCBI taxonomy): Bacteria > Pseudomonadati > Pseudomonadota > Gammaproteobacteria > Oceanospirillales > Halomonadaceae > Halomonas > Halomonas sp. KM007. Next base: position 2,575,835 of record NZ_CP136131.1, read on the forward strand.
AGAGGCGGGCCTGCGCAGCTTCAACATGCGGATGCCGGAGGAGGTCAACCGCATCCTGACCGATCAGATCAGCGACCTGCTGTTCTGCCCCACGGATACCGCCGTGCGTAACCTGGAAAGCGAGGGGTTCGCCCACAAGCCGGCTCAGGTGCTGCAGGTGGGAGATGTGATGCAGGATGCGGCGCTGTTCTTCGCCCAGCGGGCGGTCAGGCCGGCTGACCTCGGCGTGGTTGGGAACTTCGTGCTTGGCACACTGCATCGCGCCGAGAATACAGATGACCCCGAGCGGCTGAGTGCCATCGTGTCGGCATTGAACCAGGTGCATCAGGAACTGGCGCCGGTGGTGTTACCGCTGCACCCTCGCACGCGTGCTGCGATCGACAGGGCCGGGCTGAGCCTTGAGGTGCATGTCATCGATCCCGTGGGCTATTTCGAGATGGTGTGGCTGCTTAACCACTGTGGCCTGGTGTTAACCGACAGCGGTGGGGTGCAGAAGGAGGCATTCTTCTTCGGCAAGGCCTGCGTCACCCTGCGGGACCAGACGGAGTGGGTCGAACTGGTCGACGACGCCGGGGCCAATGAGCTGGTAGGGGCAGACAAGGAGCGTATTGTAGCCGCCGCTCGACAGCACTTCGGTCGCCGCGTCGAGGATCGCCACGAAATGTATGGTGGTGGTCGGGCAGCGGAGAGAATTGTCGCTCATTTGGCTGGATCTTGATTATGAAGATTGTCTACCTTCACCAGTATTTCAACACCCCCGAAATGTCTGGTGGCACTCGCTCTTATGAAATGGCTAGGCGTATGGTTGCTGCAGGCCATGAAGTCCACATGGTAACTAGCTTTCGTGAGTCAGGAGAGAAGCCCAAGGGTTGGTTTGAAACCGATGAGGCCGGAATCCATGTTCATTGGTATCCCGTTCCATATTCGAATCATATGGGCTTCGCGGAACGAATCAGGGCATTCTTCTCATTCGCCTTTGCCGCCCGGAAGAAGGCTGAGGAAATAAGTGCTGATGTTATCTTTGCCACTAGCACTCCCTTGACAATAGCACTTCCTGCCGTACCTGCTGCACGTAAAAAAGGAGTGCCAATGGTCTTTGAGGTCCGAGACCTTTGGCCCGAGATGCCGATTGCTGTAGGCGCGTTAAAAAATCCCGTACTCAAATTTATTGCTCGCAAGCTTGAACATTGGGCATATCGTAACTCTACGGCTGTTGTAGCCCTGTCTCCTGGCATGAAAGAGGGGGTGCTTCGCAGAGGTTTTCCTGAGGAAAATATTGCAGTAATTCCTAATAGTAGTGACAACGTTGAATTTCAGTATGACCCGGAAGCCGGAGCAAGGTTTAGGGCAGAGCGCGAATGGTTGGGTAACAATCCACTTTTGGTCTATGCCGGCACCTTTGGCAAGGTAAATGGTGTGGGCTATATGGTGGAGTTGGCGAAGCAGCTGCTTTCTATAGGATCTGATGTCCGTATTCTGTTAGTTGGTGATGGAGCAGAGAAGGGAGAGGTGGTGTTAGCCGCCGAGGCGGCAGGTGTTTATAATATTAACCTGTTCGTCGAAAATCCTCTGCCGAAAAAAGATGTTCCATCATTATTGAGTGCTGCCACTATGGCGACCTCTCTATTCGTCGACCTTCCGGAAATGCGTAACAACTCCGCAAACAAGTTTTTTGATGCGCTAGCTTCAGGCACTCCCGTGATGCTGAACTATGGTGGCTGGATGCATGATCTTGTCATCGATAGTGGCTGTGGACTTGCTATGTGGCAGAAGCCAATTGATGAAGTGGCGAAGGAGCTACATGATAAACTTCATGATAAAAACTGGCTCAATGATGCTGGGGCTTCTGCGAGGAAGCTAGCTGAGAACTCTTTCTCCCGAGATGTGTTGGCAAGTCAACTGATGTCAGTTCTTGAGGCTGCAGTGGCTGGTAAGGCGCATGAGTGTCAGAATATTGCTCCTGGCAAATATACTCGTTGATTGTATTTATACGGCAAAAGGAGCTGTTTGCTATGAAGCGTTTGTTTGACACGCTGGTCGCGCTCTTTTCCCTTGTTTTTTTGTCCCCAGCTCTCCTGGTTGTGGCATTACTTGTACGCTGCAAACTCGGCTCCCCGGTATTCTTCCGCCAAACCCGCCCAGGCTTAAATGGCAAGCCCTTCGAAATGATCAAGTTTCGTACCATGCGCGATGCCGTCGATAACCAGGGCAACCCACTACCGGATGAACAGCGAATGACCCGGCTAGGCCATGTGCTGCGCGCCACCAGCCTAGATGAGTTGCCAGAGCTATGGAACGTGCTAAAGGGCGATATGAGCTTAGTCGGCCCACGGCCACTGCTAATGGAATACTTGCCGCTCTACTCAAAAGAACAGTACCGCCGCCACGACGTACGCCCTGGCGTTACCGGCTGGGCGCAAGTGAACGGCCGCAACGCCTTAAGCTGGGATGAAAAGTTTAAGCTGGATGTGTGGTACGTCGAGAACCGTTCGTTCTGGCTGGATATTAAAATCCTGTTGCTTACCGTTAAAAAGGTGCTGGTGCGAGACGGTATTTCAGCAGAAGGGCAAGCCACTATGGAGCGCTTTCGGGGCAGTGGAAAATGAAGCTGGCCATTTTGGGGGCTAGCGGTCATGGCAAAGTGGTAGCTGACACGGCCCTGGCTGCCGGTTGGCAGCAGGTGGTTTTTTTTGATGATGCATGGCCGGGCGTCACCACTAATGGCCGCTGGCAGGTGATCGGCAACAGCCACGATTTACTAGAACAGCACCTCTCATTTGATGGTGTGGTAGTGGGCATCGGCAACAATCGTATCCGTTTAGCAAAGCAGCAAGCGCTTACGAAGGCCGGGGCGTATATGCCCGTGCTTGTCCATCCTAAAGCGACGGTAAGCAGTGGAACGGTACTCGGTGCTGGCACGGTGGTCTTTGCTGGTGCGGTCGTTCAAATAGATACCCATTGTGGCGAAGGCTGCATTATTAACACCAACGCCAGTGTCGACCACGATTGCCGCTTGGGCGCAGGGGTACATGTTTGCCCCGGCAGTGCTGTCGCAGGGTTGGTAACTATTGGCGAGTGTAGCTGGGTCGGCATTGGGGCCAGCATTAAGCAGTTAATGCAGGTGGGCCACGATGTCACTATCGGTGCGGGCGCTGTCGTCGTTGACCATGTTAACGATCATCAGTGTGTTATCGGTGTGCCTGCGCGCCCTGTTGTTTCATAACGTTTCTTTTTTCTCTTTTAACACATGGTGGCGATTGAATGCTGAATGGCCCTTTCTCCCCTTGGCCCTCTTTCACTGAGGAAGAAGCCCAAGCCGTGCAGCGCGTGCTGCTCTCTAATCAAGTGAATTACTGGACAGGCCAAGAGGGCCGCCAGTTTGAACGTGAATTTGCCCAGTTTGCCGAGTGTGAATACGCCATTGCCGTTTCCAACGGCACCACGGCGTTAGACCTCGCGCTAAAAGGCTTAGGCATTGGGGAAGGCGAGGGCCGTGGCCGCGATGAAGTCATTGTCACCTCGCGTACGTTTTTGGCCTCGGTCTCTAGCATCGTCACCGCCGGTGCCGTGCCGGTGTTTGCTGATGTAGATGCGGAATCGCAAAACATCACCGCCAAAACGGTGGCGGAAAAAATTACCCCCTATACGCGGGCCATTATTGCCGTGCATTTGGCCGGGTGGCCGTGCGAGATGGAACCCCTAATGGCCCTGGCGGAACAGCATGGCCTGAGCGTTATTGAAGATTGCGCCCAAGCCCATGGTGCCCGTTACCAAGAGCGTTCCGTTGGGGCCATTGGCCATGTGGGCTGCTGGTCGTTTTGCCAAGATAAAATTATGACCACCGGCGGCGAAGGCGGCATGGTCACCACCAACGATGAACACCTATGGCGCACCATGTGGGCATACAAAGACCACGGCAAAAGCTGGGAAGTGGTGTACGAACGCCAGCACCCGCCGGGGTTTCGTTGGCTGCATGAAAGCTTCGGTACCAACTGGCGGCTGACCGAGATGCAGTCGGCCATCGGGCGCATTCAGCTGGCTCGCATGCCGGAGTGGAAGGCGGCTCGCCAGGCCAATGCCGGGCAGATCTGGGAGGCGGCTTCCGAGTGCTCGGGGCTTCGAGTGCCCGTAACTCCTGAGCATATCGAACACGCCGCCTACAAGTGCTATGTGTTCGTGGAGCCTGACCAGCTGGCCGACGGCTGGGACCGCGACCGGATCATGAATGAGATCGTCAGCCGCGGAGTACCTTGCTTCTCCGGCTCCTGCTCGGAGGTGTACCTGGAGAAAGCGTTCGACGGCACTGGCTTCCGGCCTGAAGCGCCGTTACCGGTGGCGCGTGAGTTGGGCGAGACCAGCCTGATGTTCCTCTGCCACCCCACGCTGACCGAGGCGGAGATCGACAAGACCTGCCGGGTGCTGGGTGAGGTCATGCGGATGGCCGCGAGTGGCGGAGACGTAACAGAATGAAAGAGCGCAAGTTGAAAATCGCCATTGTCGGCACCGGCTACGTCGGCCTCTCCAACGCCATGCTGCTGGCCCAGCATAACCAGGTCGTGGCGCTGGATATCGTCCCCGAGAAGGTGGCGATGCTCAATGATCGCCTATCGCCCATCGAAGATGCCGAGATCAGCGAGTTTCTGGCCCACCGCGAGCTCGACTTTACCGCCACCCTGAACCGCGAAGCCGCCTACCGGGGCGCGGACTTCGTGGTGATCGCCACGCCCACCGATTACGACCCCAAGACCCACTATTTCGATACCTCAAGCGTCGAGGCGGTGATCCAGGACGTGATGGCGATCAACCCCGAGGCGACGATGGTGATCAAGTCCACCGTGCCGGTGGGCTACACCGTGGAGGCCTGCGAGCGCTTCGGCACCCAGAACCTGATCTTCTCGCCGGAGTTTCTGCGCGAGGGCAGGGCCCTGTATGACAACCTCTACCCGTCGCGGATCATCGTCGGCGAGCGTTCCGCCCGTGCCGAGGCCTTCGCCGGGCTGCTCACCCAGGGGGCGGTGAAGGAGGAGATCCCGGTGCTCTTCACCCACAGCACCGAGGCCGAGGCGATCAAGCTGTTCGCCAATACCTATCTCGCCATGCGAGTCGCCTACTTCAACGAGCTGGACAGCTATGCCGCGACCCACGGCCTGGATACCCGCCAGATCATCGAAGGGGTGGGCCTAGATCCACGGATTGGTGATCACTACAACAACCCCAGCTTTGGTTATGGCGGTTATTGCCTGCCCAAGGACACCAAGCAGCTACTGGCCAACTATCAGGATGTGCCCAGCAATATCATCCAGGCGATTGTGGATGCCAACCGCACCCGCAAGGACTTCATCGCCGAGCAGATCCTCAAGCGCCAGCCCCGGGTGGTGGGGGTCTACCGGCTGATCATGAAGGCCGGCTCCGACAACTTCCGCGCCAGCGCCATGCAGGGGGTGATGAAGCGCCTCAAGGCCAAGGGCATCGAGGTGGTGGTCTACGAGCCGGTGCTGAAGGAAGACGAGTTCTTCAACTCGCGGGTGATGCGTGACCTTGACGCCTTCAAGGTGCTCTCCGATGTCATCTTGAGCAATCGCATGGCGGAAGAGCTCACCGACGTCGCCGAGAAGGTCTACACCCGCGACCTGTTCGGCAGCGACTGAGCTGTTTAACCCGCATTATTGATAAACAAAACAAAAATTAGCGGTATGCGGTATGCGGTATGCGGTATGAGGGAGTGGGGAAGTGGTTTTGGGATTTCAAGGGGGCGTTAACCGTATGCTATCGCGCACGTTACATTATTTGTTTCGCCTGTCTAGAGCGCAAAAGCGCGCTATTCAGCTAGTGGTAGATGCCTTACTCATCACACTGAGTTACGTGCTGGCCATGTTTTTGCGGCTAGACAGCTGGGCTTTTTTAAGTAAAACAGAGGTTTGGTGGGTGCTGCCAGCCATTATCCCTATCAGTTTGTTTATTTTTATGAGGCTCGGTTTCTACCGAGCCATTATTCGCTACATGAGTATGCAAGCCACTATCACTATTTTGATGGGGGTGTTTGCTTCTATGGCCGCTCTGGTGGTTGTTAACTATATGTTATTGCTGCCAATTCCTCGCTCGGTGCCGTTCATTTATGCCATGTTGGCCATGCTGAGTATCGGGGGGGTGCGGTTGATACTGCGTGGCCTCTATCATCGTGGCCAGGTGCGTTATAAAACGCGTGTGCTGATTTATGGTGCTGGTAGCTCGGGACGGCAGTTGGTGGTGTCACTGCGTAACGGGAAAGAGTATGAGCCTGTAGGGTTTGTGGATGACAGCAAAGACCTGCAGCGCCATTCAGTACAAGGGCTGAAGGTGTACCATCCCCGCAAGGTAGAGGAGTTGGTAGAGGCCTTGGGCGTTGAGAAGATCTTGTTGGCCATGCCAAGTGCAAGCCGTGCCAAGCGCCGTGAAATTCTGGAAGTTTTAGAGCCTCTTTCGGTGCCGGTGCAAACGGTACCGGGCTTGGCGGATATGGTGTCTGGGCGTGCGAAAATGACTGAAATTCGTGATGTCGCCGTTGAGGACTTGCTGGGGCGTGACCCCGTGCCGCCCAACGAATCGCTGATGGCGGCGAATATTGCGGGCAAAGTGGTGTTGGTGACCGGAGCGGGGGGGTCGATTGGTAGCGAGTTGTGTCGGCAGATTTTGCGCCAGCGTCCAGCCACGCTGCTGTTGTTAGAAATTTCGGAATACAACCTGTATGCCATCGAGCAGAGCCTCTGTGCCATCGCGCATGCAGAAGGGCTTGAAGAGGTGGCAATTCACGCGTTGCTGGGGTCTGTGCAACACGAGCAACGCCTGCAAGCCGTCATGGCGTACTACCAAGTGCAAACGGTGTATCATGCGGCGGCGTATAAGCATGTGCCCATGGTAGAGCACAACGTTGAAGAGGGCCTTTTCAATAATGCGCTGGGTACGCTGAACTGTGCGAAGGCGGCGGTTGCCTGCGGCGTAACGGATTTTGTACTGGTCTCGACCGATAAAGCGGTGCGGCCTACCAACGTGATGGGCGCCAGCAAGCGGTTAGCTGAATTGGTGTGCCAGGCCATGGCCGACGCTCAGACCGATACGCGCTTCTGTATGGTACGGTTTGGTAACGTGCTGGGGTCGAGCGGCTCCGTGGTGCCGTTGTTTCGTCGGCAAATTGCTGCTGGTGGCCCGGTCACCGTTACACATCCTGACATCACGCGTTATTTCATGACCATTCCTGAAGCAGCACAGCTTGTCATTCAAGCGGGTGCCATGGCTAACGGTGGGGATGTGTTTGTGCTGGATATGGGCGAGCCGGTCAAAATCAAGGATTTGGCAGGCAAGATGGTGCGCTTGTCGGGTTTTGAGCCTTATTTTTCTGACACGCGTGACGCTAAGAAACCTCATGATGGAGATATCGAAATCCAGTTTACCGGCTTGCGGCCTGGCGAAAAACTTTACGAAGAGCTGCTGATTGGTGAGGAAGTGGTAAAAACAGCGCACCCACGCATTATGTCGGCGAATGAGGTGGCGCTTTCTCTGCCGGAAGTGCAGGCGCTATTAAGTAAGCTGCTGAATGCTAGCAAGCAGGGCGACTCCACGCGCTTGCAGCAGTTGCTCGTTGAAGCGCCCCTGGGGTACCGCCCCAATGCTGGTTTGGTGGACCACCTGTGGCAGTGCTCTGAGCGCAAACAAGCGGTGATGGCCCTACAGCAGCTTCCGCATGATGAGAAACTTGTGTTGTCTCGTACGCCACTTTGATCGACATCCTCCCCGCCAAAAGGTGGGGGATTCCAACTGCTTGAGCCATGCCCGGCCCCGAGCGCCAGGCTCTGCGATACCTTTCGGCCTCTCCTTGGGCTGTACGCCGCAATTCGAGCAGGCTTCACAGGACTAAGGTCGTCTCGTATGTAGTTTGCCGTTCAAGGAGTCTGGGAAGCTTTCTATCGACGTGAGCCAGCCTGATGAAACACTCTCCGGCCTACCGCCTGGCGGCGACGGTGCTGCATGGGTTCGATGAGTACCGTGCACGCTTCCAGCAGATCACTCAGGATGCCAGCCGCCGCTTTCGCGATGCGGCGTGGCGCGAGGCGCAGCAAGCCTCGGCGGCGCGGATCAATCTCTACGGCGAAAAAGTCCAGGACACGCTGGGGCGCCTGCAGCGTACGTTTCCCCAGGACGTGCTGGCCCACTGCGAGACCTGGCGCGAAGCCCGCGGGCACTATGCCAATTTGATCGGCCAGCGGTTGGATTACGAGCTGGCCGAGACCTTTTTCAATTCGCTGTTCTGTTCGGTGTTTGAGCATCGCCATATCCGCAACGACTGGATGTTCGTCTACAGCTCCCGTGAAGATGCCGCGCACCGTTCGGGCATCGAGCTGTGCCGCCGTCATGCGGTCAACGGCGACTGGGCCGGAGCGCTGGCCTGGGCGCTGCAAGAGGCGCCGCTGGAAACGCCCTTTGCCCATCTGGAACGCGATAGCCAGTTGGGTGCGGGCTTGCTGGAAGCCCAGCTGCCCGCCCGCCTCTGGCAGGCGGTGGATGCACGGGTGGAGCTGCTCCACAGCGTCTTCTACCGCAACAAAGGGGCCTACCTGGTGGGCCGTATACTCGGCGGCGGCGAGCAGGTGCCGCTGGTGCTGCCGATTCTGCATGGCGAAGGGTACGGCGAGCAGCAGGGCGGTGACCCCCGCCTGCATCTGGATACCGTGCTCACCGAAACCGATGAAGTGTCGATCATCTTCTCGTTCACCCGCGCTTACTTTCAGGTCGATGTGCCGGTTCCCGGGGAGTTCGTGGGCTACCTGAAACAGCTCATGCCCCACAAGCCGGAAGGCGAGCTGTACGCTGCCATCGGCTTTTTCAAACACGGTAAAACCGAGTTTTTTCGCGCCCTGAACCAGCAGGTGGCCAAGCGCGAAGAGCGCTTCATCATCGCCCCGGGGGTGCGGGGCATGGTGATGGCGGTGTTCGTGCTGCCCAGCTTTCGCACCGTGTTCAAGATCATCAAGGACAAGTTCGACCCGGCCAAGGAGGTTACGCCAGCCATCGTGCGAGAGAAGTATCGGCTGGTGAAGCGTCACGACCGGGTAGGGCGGATGGCCGATACCCAGGAGTTTTCCAACTTCATCGTGCGTCAGGATCACTTCGCGCCGGAGTGTCTGGCCCATTTGCTGGAAGTCGCTCCTTCCACGGTATCGCTGAAAGGCGACAAGGTGATTATCAAACACTGCTACACCGAGCGGATGATGACGCCGTTGAACCTCTATCTGGAGCAGTGCAGCACCGATGAGCGAGTAATGGTGCTGAAGGATTACGGCAATGCCATCAAACAGATGGCAGCCGCCAATATCTTTCCGGGCGATATGTTGCTGAAGAATTTTGGCGTTACCCGTCACGGACGGGTGATTTTTTACGACTACGACGAAGTGAGCTACCTTACGGAGTGTCGTTTTCGCCACATGCCCAAAGCCCAGCAGGGCGATAGTTACATGGATGGCGGCGCTAGCCTCTCCATCGGCCCTCACGATATCTTCCCCGAGGAGTTCGGTCCGTTCATGTTTGCCAACCCCGAACTTCGCGCGCTGTTCATGGAGCAGCACCCGGAGCTGTTCGACCCGGACTATTGGCTAGGGTTGCAGCAGGCCATTCGCAATGGGCGGGTGATCGATGTCTACCCTTACCGCAACAAGCAACGGTTCTCCGGAACCATCGGCCAACTGGTACATTAGTCATGACTCAACCCCCTCACCTGGTGGTACTGACCGGATCGGGTATTAGCGCCGAAAGCGGCATCGAGACCTTTCGGGCCAGCGACGGCCTGTGGGAAGATCATCCCGTGGAGGACGTCGCCACGCCCGTGGGCTGGCGGCGCAACCCCGAACGGGTGCTGGCCTTCTACGACCAGCGCCGTGAGCAGATCCGCCGGGCCAAACCCAATGCCGCCCACAAGGCGCTGGCCGCGCTGGAGCAGGAAGGCTTCCGAGTCAGCGTGGTGACGCAGAATATCGATGACCTGCACGAGCGTGCCGGTTCGCGCCACGTGCTGCACCTGCACGGCGAGATTCTCAAGGCACGCTCATCCGTCGATGCCCGGCTGCGCTACCCGCTGCCCAAGGGAGGAATCCGCCTGGGGGAGGTGTGCGACAAAGGCAGCCAGCTGCGCCCGGACGTGGTGTGGTTCGGGGAAGCCGTGCCGCTCTTCGAAGAGGCCTGCGAGCTGGTCAGCCAGGCCGATTTCCTGCTGGTGGTGGGCACCTCGCTGGCGGTGATGCCCGCCGCGTCGCTGCTGACCTACATCGACTACGATACCCCCTGTGCACTGATAGACCCCGATGCCGATGCGCTCAGCCCGCCTGGCGTGCTGGCGATCAACACCACGGCGGGGGAAGGCGTGCCAGCGCTGGTTCACCAGTGGCGCAAGCAGGGCAACTTGCTCTTGCCTTGAGTCAATGACGGGGCGGGGTGAGCGAACCGATGGATGGCAGGTTACCGGTGCGCTTTGAGAAACCACGCTTTCATGACTCCGGTAATCTGGGTGATCTCGGCGTTCGTCGCAATATAGGCGGGCATGGTGTAGAGCCAGCGGCCAATGGGGCGCAGCCATACGCCCCGTGCTCTGGCAAACGCGGCCACGCCCGCCAGCGCCTCGCTGCCATGGGTCTCGATCACCGCTGTCGCGCCCAGCACCCGGACATCCGCCACCGCCGGGTGCGCGCGCAGCGCCGCGTCCTCCAGCAGCTCGCGCTGTAGCACTTGGCTGAGCGCGGCGATTTTCTCCAGGTAATGCTCCTCTTCGAACACCCGCAGGCTCTCCAGCGCCACGCGGCAAGCCAGTGGATTGCCCATGAAGGTGGGGCCGTGCATGAAGGCGTGGTGCTGACTGTCGCCAATGAACGCCTCGTGCACCCTGTCGGTGGCCAGCGTGGCCGCATGGCCCAGATACCCGCCGGTCAGCCCCTTGGAGAGCACCATGATATCCGGCGTGACGCCCGCGTGGTCGGCGGCAAACAGCCTGCCGGTGCGGCCAAAGCCGGTGGCCACTTCGTCGAAAATCAGCAGCACGCCAAACTCGTCGCACAGCGCGCGGGCGCCGCGCAGGTAGTGCGGCGAGGTCATGTTCAGCCCGCCCGCCGCTTGCAGCAGCGGCTCCATCAGTAGTGCGGCGATCTCCTGGTGGTGGCGCGACAGCACCTCACGTAGCGCAGCGAGGTCATGCGCTACCTGGGCTGGCGTGGCATCGAAGGGTGCCGTGGGGGCCGGGGCGAAGTGGTGCTGAGGCAGCAGGCTGGCGAACAGGCCGTGCATGCCCTCTTCGGGGTCGCATACCGCCATGCAGCCGGTGGTGTCGCCATGGTACGCCTTCATCAGCGAGAGCATCTTGCGCTTGCCGGGTTGGCCGATGAGCACCTGATACTGCAGCGCCATCTTCATGGCCACCTCCATGCCCACCGAACCGCTGTCGGAGAAGAACACGTGGTTCAGCCCCGGCGGGGTAATGCGCACCAGCGCCCGTGCCAGCTGGTCGGCGGGGCCGTGGGTCAGGCCGCCCAGCATCACATGGCACAGCTCGCCGGCCTGTTCGCGGATGGCGGCCACCAGGCGCGGGTGGCCGTAGCCGTGAATCATGCACCACCAAGAGCAGGTGGCATCCAGCAGGCGTTCACCGCTTTCCAGCGTAAAGTGGCTGCCGCTACCGCCCACCACCTTGGGGGCCGGTGTCTGGGTCTTGAGATGGGCGTAGGGGTGCCACACGGGAGAGTTCATGGCGTAGCCTCCTGGGCCGTGGGAGTGAGCAGCGCATCAAGGAAGATAAAGCGCTGCGCGGTAGCGGCATCTGCCTGTACCAAATAGGGAATGAGCCCTAAACAGGGCGCAGGTAGGGCGCGTTCGAGCAGCGCCACATTGGCCGCAAAGCGTGCGCTATCGCTGGCAAAGGCCGGGTCCACCACGCTGCCCACCCAGCCCGCCAGCGTCACGCCATCGGCGGCGATGGCCTCGGCGGTGAGCCGCGCATGGTTGAGGCAGCCGAGTTTCAGCCCAACGACCAGAATCACCGGCAGGCCCAGTGCACGGGGCAGGTCGGAAAAATCCTCCTCCTCATTGAGCGGCACTCGCCAGCCGCCGGCGCCTTCGATCAGCGTCAGGTCGCGTGGCGTGTGGCTCAAGGTAGCGCGTAGCGCTTGAGTCACGCTGGTCACGCGCAGCACCATGCCCGCTTCCAGAGCCGCCAAATGGGGCGCAATGGCGGGGGCAAAGGCCCACGGATTGACCGTCGAGTAATCCACCGGCGGGAGGCTTTGTGCCTGTAGCGCCAGAGCATCGCGGTTGCGCAAGCCGCTGAGCGTGGCCTCGCTGCCGGAGGCAATCGGTTTCAACCCCAGCGTGGTGTACTGGCGCTGACGGGCAGCACACAGCAGCGCGCTGGCGGCCAGGGTCTTGCCCGCATCGGTGTCGGTACCGGTGATGAAATAGGTGTTGTTCATTTCGCGCTTTCCAGGCATAGCGTCAGGCAGTGGTAGCTCACCGGCAGCCCCCGCGGCGTGCGCAGTGCTTCATAGCGCAACCGGGCATCGCTCAGTGCCTGGCGGGTGAGCTGCGCGTGGGGTCTTGCCACCTGAGCGCCCACGCCCTTGATGGAGGCCATGACGGCATTCAGGTCGGGGTAGAAAAAGCGCCGCTGCTCGCGCACGTGGTGGGTAAGCCGCAAGCCGCTTCGTGCAATCGCCCGTCGCACGGTGCTGGCGTCCGGCGTTTGCAGCAGGGCCTCGGGCCGCTGCCAGGCGGTGGCCACCTCATGAAGCGTGCCGGGCAGCAGGGTGGTGATGCGCGCCTGCCCGCCAGGGGCAAGCACCCGCGCCAGCTCCTGCATGACATCCTCGATGCTTGGGCACCACTGAATCGCCAGATTGGAGAACACCAGCTCAACGCTGGCATCGTTTTGCGGCAGCGCGGCGGCGTCCCCCAGCTGCCAGCGGATAGCCTCGCCATAGGTTGCCTGGGCGTAGGCGAGCATGCCCGGGGCCAGGTCGAGCCCGGTGATGGTGGCCTCCGGGTAATGGGTGGCCAGCCGCTGGGTCCAGTAGCCGGTGCCGCAGCCCAGATCGAGCACCTGCTGGGCGCTCTTCGGCAGCGTTTGCCAGAGCGCTTCGCCGATATCGCGCTGGGCGCTGGCGAGCGCGTCATAGCGCGGCGCCGCTCGGGAGAAGGCCCGGGCAACGCGGGTCTGCCAGTGGGGGACGGGGGTAGAGAGCAACGGTGAGTTCATCGCGGCACCTGTGTCGCCTGCTCGGCCAGCCGAGCGGCGAGCCGGGCTGGGCGTGAGAGCATCGGGCAGTGCCCGGCGTCTTCCAGCCGCAAGGCCTGTTGGCGAGTGCGGTTTGGCAGCAGCGGGTCCTGGGTGCCTGCGAGCAGGTGGATAGGACAGGGCGGTGCCGCGAAGTGCGCGCGGTTGTCCAGCGTGGCCAGCCATGTCAGGCCCTGGGCCAGGGTGGCAGAGTCCGCGCAGGGCGCGTCGCCCAGCAGCCCACTGAGTTGGCGGTGGGCCTCGCGAGCGTTGGGTTCGCCTTGGGCCTGCCAGCGCAGAAAGTGCCGCCACGTGGCAACGGGGGCGCGGCGGAAAGCGCGCTGAAAGCTGGCCAGCTCCTCGTGTGTCACACCGCCATCCTTCCCGTCACTGCAAAAACGGCTGCCTGCACCCAGTAGCAGCAGGGCCTTGGGCGGCGGCAAGTGATCGAGCAGCGCTGTGGCCAGCAACCCCCCCAGCGACCAGCCTACCCAGACGGCGTCGCTGGGTAGCTCGGGGGCCATACGCTTGGCGAGCGCGGCAATGCTCGTGGGGGTAGGTAGCGCTGGAGCATCGCCGTAGCCGGGCCACTCCACTGCGCTGGGGACGACCGTATTGGGCCAATGCTCCGAAAGCGTCTGCCATATACGGCGGTCGACGCCCCAGCCCGACAGCAGTATGAGCTTCATCGCGGCTCCTCGTGCAGGCAGGTCGCGGCCACGTCCAACAGTCGGTCGATATCGCTCTGGGTATGGCGGGCGCTGAGCGTGATACGCAGTCGCGCCTCGCCGTTGGCCACCGTGGGCGGGCGTATCGCGCCTACCTGAACGTTGTGTTTATCGAAACGGGCGGCCCAGGCCATGGTGCGCTGCTCGCTACCCAGCAGCAGCGGCTGAATCGGCGTTTGGGAGTGGCCCAAAGGAAGCCCCAGGGCCGTGGCCTGCTGGCGGAAGTAGTCGATGTGGCGCGCAAGCCGCTGGCGGTGCTCCGGTTCCCGCTGGACGATGGTGAGCGCTTCCAGGGTGGCGGCGGCAATGCCGGGCGGTTGGGCGGTGGTGTACACATAGCTGCGGGCAAACTGAATCAAGTGTTCGATCAGTGCCGCATCCCCCGCCACGAAAGCGCCCGCGGTGCCCAGCGCTTTGCCCAGGGTGCCGACCAGAATCGGCACCTGCTGGCTATTGAAGCCTGCCACGCAGCCTGCGCCGTTTTCGCCAAGGACGCCAAGCCCGTGGGCATCGTCGATCATCAGCCAGGCGCCATGTTGCTGGCTGAGGTGGGCGAGCTGTTCGATGTCGGCGATATCACCGTCCATGCTGAACACGCCGTCGCTCACCACCAGCTGATGGGTGGCCCGGCTGTGCGCCAGTAAACGCGCCAGATCCTGGCCATCGCGGTGGTGGTAGCGTCGGGAACGGGCGCCGCTCAGCGCGGCCCCGTCGAGTAGCGAGGCGTGATTGAGGCGGTCCTGAAAAATCGCGGTGTGGGAATCCGCCAGCGCTTGCAGCACGCCCAGGTTCGCCATATAGCCGGTGGAGAACAGCAGCGCCCGCTCGCGCCCGGTCCACTCGGCCAGCGCAGCTTCCAGGGCGTCGTGAATGCCCAGGTGGCCGCTGACCAGATGCGACGCCCCGGCCCCGGCACCAAAGCGCTTGGCGCCTTCTGCCTGGGCGGCCTGCACCCGTGGGTCCTGGGCGAGGCCCAGGTAGTCGTTGCCGGCAAAGTCCAGCGCATCGTGAGACGCGACTCGGCGGGAGCGCCAGCGATGCAGGCGCTCCCGCTGATCGCGGGCGGTTGCCAAGCGCTGCTGCCACGCCTCAGACACTGGCGTCCACCGCCAGCGCCGCGGCGCGTTCGGCCTGGGCATTGCGCTGAGCCTGCTGAGCCAGCCGCTCGCTATGCTGCGTGTCGTCTTCGCAGGTATCGCGGCGCTCGGGGTGCAGGCCCAGCTTGGCAAACAGCGCGCGGTCGCGCTCTGCTTGGGGGTTGCCGGTGGTCAGCAGCTTGTCGCCGTAAAAAATGGAGTTGGCACCGGCCAGGAAGGCCAGCGCCTGGGTGGATTCGCTCATCTGCTCACGGCCTGCGGAGAGCCGCACATGGCTTTGGGGCATCATGATGCGCGCCACGGCAATGGCGCGGATGAACGCCAACGGGTCTAAATCCTCCACGTTCTCAAGCGGCGTCCCCGGTACTTTGACCAGCATGTTGATAGGCACCGATTCAGGATGTGGCGAGAGCTTGGCCAACTGCTGCAGCAGAGCGCTGCGATCCTGTGCGCCTTCGCCCATGCCCAAAATGCCGCCAGAGCACACTTTCATACCGGCATCGCGCACGGTGGCCAGGGTCTCTAAGCGGTCGCTGTAAGTACGGGTGGTGATAATTTCGCCGTAGAAATCCGGCGAGGTATCCAGATTGTGGTTGTAGTAATCAAGCCCCGCGGCGGCAAGACGATTGGCTTGCTCACCATCCACCATGCCCAGCGTCATGCAGGTTTCAAGCCCCAGGGCTTTTACCTGGCGAACCATCTCTTCGACTAGCAGTAAATCCTTATCCCGTGGACTGCGCCACGCGGCCCCCATGCAGAAACGGCTAGCGCCGGCTTCTTTGGCCGCCTGGGCCTGGGCCACTACCTTCTCGATTTCCAGCAGCTTCTCTTTTTCCAACTGGGTGTTGTAGTGGCCCGACTGCGGGCAGTACTTGCAGTCTTCTGGGCAGGCCCCGGTCTTGATCGACAGCAGAGTAGACACCTGCACCGCGTTGGCATCGAAGTGTGCCCGGTGGACCTGCTGGGCCTGAAACAGCAGGTCGTTGAAGGGCAACGCAAACAGCGCGTCGATTTCCTCGAGGGTCCAGTCATGGCGCGGAGCGGCGTCAGCCGAGTGAGAAGCCGTCGTGTGAGTGGTCACGGGTAAACCTTTTTTAATTTGAAAGTTGACAGAACTCTAGCGGTGAGATGTCAAGGGTGTCAACTTTTAATGATTGGTTGGTTTACTGGAGGGCGGGGGAAGGGAACATTCGTCACGGTGCACGGCCTGCTTTATACTCTGCGCCTTTTGATCACCACTGGAGCGCAGATGCCTGACGCGACCTCGCTGCCCCCTGAGCATGATGCCTTGACCGACCGCGACCCGGCTACGGGGCACCCGCGACCGCCGCGGCGTGAATTCAAAGCGCGCGGCAGCTTCGTCAAGCGCTGCGAAGGGTGCAATCTGCCCGAGTTGAACTGCCTGTGCCCTTATCAGGTCAAGGCAGAGAGTGACGCCCAGGTGTGGCTGCTGACCCACTCCATCGAGCACTTCAAGCCGACCAATACCGGCCGCCTGATTGGCGATGTGCTGACCAACACTCGGGTATTTACCTGGTATCGCACGGCGCCGGACGAGGCGCTGGCCGCGCTGCTGCAAGACCCGCGCTATGCGCCGTTTGTGATTTTTCCTGATGACCAGCCGGATTACGCGGAGCGGGTGGTGGGGCTGGAGGCCGTCCAGGCGGTCAAGCAGCAGTCGCGTATTCCAGTCTTCATCATTCTGGACGGCACCTGGCGGCAGGCCCGGCGTATGTTCCGCAAGAGCCCTTATCTGGACACGCTGCCGGTATTGCCGCTGCGTACCGAGCGCGAAACCCGCTACCGGCTGCGCAAGCCCGCCTCGAAAGCCCACCTGTGCACCGCCGAGGTGGCCATCGAACTGCTGCGTCAGAGCGGTGATGAAAACGCCGCCAGCGTGCTGGACGACTACTTCGATGTGTTCAACGACAGCTACGCCGAGAGCCGCTATTACCGCAAGATCGAGGAGCCAACGGCGGCCATGACTCGGCTGTTGGCCCGAAAAGCGGGGGATGCGCCGCGCTGATCAGGGTCTGGCGGCGGGGAGCCAGCGCAACAGCAGCTTGCGCACCCAGTACCAGCGGTTGATCAGCAGGGCCGCGAAAATCAGCGTGCAGCCGGTGAGTTGAAGCACCGACATGGTTTCGTTGAACCACCAGGCGGCCAGCAGCGCTGTCCAGACGGCCTCCAGCATCAGAATGACCGCGGCATGGCTCGGCGTGGTCATGCCCTGCGCCTTGATCTGAAGAAAGAACCGCAGTGAGCTGGCCAGCAGCACGCTGGCCAGAAACCAGCCCAGAATCGGGGCATCGAGGGAGAGCGTCTGCTCTTCCATGACCCATGAAACAGCGGTCAACACGATGCCCACGGAAAGCAGCTGCAGCGTGGTCAACGACAGGGCAGGCACATTGCGCACCACCCGCGCATTGACGTTGATCAGCAGCGCGAAGCACAAGGCCGCGCAAAGCATCAGCAGCTGGCTAGCCTCTACCCGAAAACCGGCATTCAGCGATAACAGCGCAAAGCCTGTCAGCGCGACGGGCAGGGCTACCCAGGTGCTGGTGGCGGGACGGTCGCCAAACAGCAGGCGGGCCACCACCGGCACCAGCAGAATGCCCAGGCTGTTGATGAAGGCGCTTTCGCCCAGATGCTGGGAGTGATGCAATCCCAGCACCCAGAAGGCGATGGCCACACTGAACAGTACGCCTACCAGCAGGCCGCGGCGAATACGCCAGCTTAAAGAGATGGCGCAGCGTCGGCCAGGCGAAGCCCAGCAGAATGACCCCCGCGAGCAGAAAGCGAGTGCCGATGAACAGCAGCGGAGGCATGCCTGCCAGCGCTTCCTTGGAAAATATCCACCCGCCTGCTGCCAGGGTGGTCACCAGCAGCAGCAGGGCATCGGCCTGCCAGGGAGCTTGCCGAATGGTGCTATGGCTCACGCGGCGCCGCCAAACAGCGCCCCGGCAATTCTGAAGCCTGCCACCCAGGTGCCAATGGCCGAACCTACCGTGGCGAGAATGAACACCAGCAGCGTGCGTGACACGCGGTTTTTCCACCAGCCTTTCAGTTGCGTCACATCATGGCGCAGGGTGGAGAAGTCGCGCACCTTGGGCTTGCGCATATACAGCTCGACCCCCGCCGCTACAAAGCCTGCTCCAATGGTGGGATTAAGTGATGTAAGCGGGGCAGCGAAGAAGGTAGCAATCACTGTGACCGGGTGGGCGAGAGCGGCAATGGTGGCACCACCGGACAGAATCCCGTTGATCAAAAACCACTCGATGACTAGCTGCCAGCCAAGCTCGGTATTGCGCGAAAAGCCCACCACGAAACCGGTAATGACCAGCGCGGTAATCAGCCAGGGAGTGGCTTTCCACAGTTTGGAGGGCGGCGGTGTCGCTTCGAGTGACGCCCTCTCGATGGTGGGGTTTTCCGGCAGCGGTGTTTCCAGGTGCTCGCTCGTCCCCTTCAAATGTCCGGCGCCCAATACCACCAGCACGTTCTGGTAGCGTCCGGGAGGTGCGTCTTCCGCCAAACGCAGCGCCATGTAGCGGTCACGCTCACGAATCAGCGGCGTATAGAGTGCCTCCGACTCTGCGGCAAACTCGCTGAAGGTGGCTTCCAGCATGTCGCCCTCTTTGAGCTTTTCGATCTCCTCTTTGGAGACATCCTGGCGGGAGAGCACGCTGCCAATCAGCCCTGAGAAGAGCGAGTAGCGCTGCCACCAGGGCACGTTGCTGTAGATGCGTTTGAGCGTAATGCCCACATCGCGGTCCACCAGCAGCAGCGGCAGCTGGCGAGCACGACACTCATCCACCGCCGCGCGCATTTCGGCGCCTGGCTGGATGCCGGACTGCTCGGCGATACGCTGCTGGAAGGCCCCCAGCGCCAGGCTGGCGGCGACCATGCCGGCCTTGCCCTGCTTGAATACCTGAAACAGGTCCTGCTCGCCCATGGCATCGGGGTTGTCCATGCTGTGATGGCGGGCGTCACACAGCTCGATGGCCACCGCATCGAAATGGCCGGTAGCAATCAATTGGCGCACGTCGTCGGCGCTTTCGGCCGAGACATGGGCCGTGCCCAGCAGGGTGTAGCAGGTGTCGCCCACGGTCACGGTTTTCAGCGGGCCGCTAGTGGAGGGCAGGGGCGGCGTCGGTGGCCGCGTAGTGTCATCGTGGGTCATTCAACAGTCTCGATGTATAAGTATAAAAAGGTGAAAACGTACACAAGCCGTCAATACCGGGGCTCAGTGGTGTATCAACGCCGCCAGAAGGCCGGAGTAAAGAGCACCAGGACGGTGAAAATTTCCAGGCGCCCCATCAGCATGGCCAGTACCAGAATCCATTTGGCCAGGCTGGGTAAGTCGCCATAGTGGCTGCTGGCTTCGCCCAGCGCAGGGCCCAGGTTGTTGAGCGCCGAGCCCACCGCCGACCAGGCGGTCACTTGATCCACGCCGGTGGCCATCACACCCACCAGCATCAGGAAGAACAGCATGACATAGGCCGAAAAAAAGCCCCATACCGCCTGCGCGATGCTGTCGGGTACGCTGACCTTGCCGACCTTCACCGCAATCACCGCGTTGGGGTGAATCAGGCGCATGACTTCGCGCATGCCCTGCTTGAGAATCAGGATGATGCGGATCACTTTCATGCCGCCAGCGGTGGAGCCCGAGCAGCCCCCTACGAAGGCGGCAATGAACAGCAGAAACGGAATTGCCCCAGGCCAGCCTGAGAAGTCGGCCACGGCGAATCCCGCCGTGGTAGCCACGGAGACGACCTCGAACAGCGCATGCCGCAGGCCGGTGATGTCGTCATAGGTCTTGGTCAGCCACAGGGTAATGACGGTAATCACGGTCAGACCCGTCAGGAACAGCAGCAGAAACCGGGCTTCCGGGTCCTGAAAATAGTGGGTCAGGCGCTTCTCGCGCCAGGCCACGAAGTGGAGGCTGAAGCTCACCGCCGAAATCAGCATGAAGCTGATGCAGATCAGCTCGATGGCGGCGCTATCGAAATAGCCGATGCTCAGGTCATGGGTCGAAAATCCGCCGATGGCGACCGTGGAAAAGCTGTGGCCCAGCGCATCGAACCAATCCATGCCCGCGACCATGTAAGCCACGAAGCAGGCAAAGGTCAAGGTGGCGTAGATATACCACAGTGCCTTGGCGGTTTCGGTGATGCGCGGCGTCAGCTTGGAGTCTTTCAGCGGCCCCGGAATTTCCGTGCGGTACAGGGCCATGCCCCCGACCCCCAAGGTCGGCAGGATGGCCACCGCCAGTACCACGATGCCCATACCGCCCAGCCACTGCAGCTGCTGGCGGTAGTAGCGGATCGACTCGGGCAGAAAATCGATGCCGGTAATGACCGTGGCCCCGGTGGTGGTCAGGCCCGAAAAGGATTCGAAGACGG
Organism: Halomonas sp. KM007; assembly: GCF_050709225.1. Taxonomy (NCBI): domain Bacteria; kingdom Pseudomonadati; phylum Pseudomonadota; class Gammaproteobacteria; order Oceanospirillales; family Halomonadaceae; genus Halomonas; species Halomonas sp. KM007. The sequence goes on from NZ_CP136131.1 coordinate 2,596,341, forward strand.
CATCGGTAATGCTCAGGGAGTCCTCGCCAAACAGCATCAGCGGCAGCGAGCCGAACAGTGCCAGCACGGTCCAGAACATGGCCGCGATGATGAAACCGTCCCGAATGCGCAGCTCCTTGCGCGCCCGGCGGTTCGGCAGGTAGATCAGCAGGCCGGTGATGACGGAAATCGCAATGCCGCTCATGAACGCATGCCAAACGCCGTCGCGAAACCACAGCGACATCAGCATGGGAGGCAGCATGGTGAGGCTGAACAGCATCAGCAGCAGGCCCAAGATACGTAGAATAATCCGCAGGCTCATGGCAGGGATGGTCTCATTGCTGGCTGGTTCCTAGAAAAACGTCAATCCCACCTGGAAAAGCCGCTCGACGTCGCGGATACGCCGTTTGTCGATCACGAACAGAATCAGGTGATCACCGCTCTCCACGCGCACGTCGCCGTGGGCAATCATCACTTCCTTGCCGCGCACCACGGCACCGATGGTGGTGCCTTCGGGAAGCTCGATCTCATCGATGGTGCGGCCCACCACCTTGGAAGACTGCTTGTCGCCGTGGGCAATCGCCTCGATGGCTTCCGCCGCACCCCGGCGCAGGGAGTGCACGTTGACGATATCGCCCCGGCGCACGTGGGTCAGCAGGCTGCCGATGGTGGCCTGCTGCGGTGAAATGGCGATATCGATATCGCCACCCTGGACCAGGTCCACGTAGGCGGCGTTGTTGATCAGCGTGAGCACCTTCTTGGCCCCCAGCCGCTTGGCCAGCAGCGACGACATGATGTTCACCTCGTCGTCGTTGGTCAGGGCACAGAAGATGTCGCAATCCTCGATGTTCTCTTCTTCCAGCAGGCGCTTGCTGGTGGCGCTGCCGTGCAGCACCACGGTGCGGTCCAGCCGCTCCGAGAGCGTGGTGCAGCGCTCCAGGCTGTGCTCGATGATCTTGACCTGATGGCTATGCTCCAGATGCTCCGCCAGGCGTTCGCCGATGTTGCCACCCCCGGCAATCACCACCCGGCGGAAGTCGCGCTCCACCTTGCGCAGCTCGCTCATCACCGCGCGGATATCCCGCCGCGCCGCCAGGAAGAACACTTCGTCGTCGGCTTCGATGACCGTGTCGCCCTGGGGGATGATCGGCCGATTGCGCCGGTAGATGGCGGCGACGCGGGTTTCCACGTTGGGCATGTGCTTGCCCAGGAAGGCGAGGTTCTGGCCCACCAGCGGGCCGCCATAGAAGGCTTTCACCGCCACCAGCTGCACCAGCCCTCCGGCAAACTCCAGCACCTGCAGGGCGCCGGGATGCTCGATCAAACGGCGTACGTGGTCGGTCACCACCTGTTCCGGGCTGATCAAGACGTCGATGGGAATGGCTTCGTGGGCAAACAGGCCCTTGCGGGTGAGGTAGGCCGTGGAGCGTACCCGCGCGATCTTGGTGGGAGTGCGAAACAGCGTGTGGGCCACCTGACAGGCGATCATGTTGATCTCGTCGGTGTTGGTCACCGCGATCAGCATGTCGGCGTCTTCGCAGCCCGCCTGACGCAGCACGATGGGGTAAGAGCCCGCACCGGTGACCGTGCGGATATCCAGCTTGGTGTGCAGCTCGCGTAGCTTGGCGCCGTCGGTGTCGACGACGGTAATGTCGTTTTCCTCGCGGGCAAGGTGCTCCGCCAGGGTGCCGCCGACCTGGCCGGCGCCGAGAATGATGATTTTCATCGCTAAGCATCGGTTCCGTTATGAGCGCCAGCGTTTTATCAGCACGCGGTGTGCGCTGCAACAAAGACGGCGGCCAGTGTAAACCAGCCGCCGTCGAAAAGCAGGTGACGATTACTCCAGCGTGAAGCCGACCTTGATCGTGACCTGCCAGTGGGCAACACGCCCATCTTCGATGTGACCGCGCGTATCGGTCACTTCCAGCCAACGCATGTTGTGCACGCTTTCGGACGCTTTGGCCAATGCGTTCTGAACGGCTTCCTCAATACCTTTTTCGGAAGAGCCGGTAAGTTCGATGTGCTTGTAGGTGTGATGACTCATGTGTTCTCCATCCTTGTCATGAATTCACTGCCTAATGCCCCTGAGGCCAGGCGCTTGCCTTAGGCAGTCTGCTTCTCCAGTCTGGCATAAAAAAAGCCATCGTGACTGTTTTGTGCGGGAAACAGTTGCCTGCCCGGCCCACTGGGCTCGCCCCAGGCCACATCGTTCGGCGTGGTGGCCCGGGCGTCGGGGGTGCGGGCCAGGAAGGCTTCGATCTGGCCGCAGTTCTCTTCCGGCAGCACCGAGCAGGTGGCGTAGAGCAGCGTGCCGCCGGGGCGGAGCAGCGGCCACAGGTTGTCGAGCAGGCGCTGCTGCAGGCTGGCCAACTGACGAATGTCCTCCTTGCGGCGCAGGGCCTTGATGTCCGGATGGCGGCGAATCACGCCCGTGCCGGAGCAGGGGGCATCCAGCAAAATGGCATCGAACGGCGTCCCGCTCCACCAGTCGCGGGTGGTCGCATCGGCATGCTTCAGCTCTGCAGCGAGCCCCAGCCGAGCGAGGGTGTCATCGACACGGGCCAGACGCTGATTGTCGCTGTCCAGCGCTGTCAGGGCGATATCGAACTGCTCCAGCAAATGGGCCGTCTTGCCGCCCGGGGCGCAGCAGGCATCCAGCACATGGGCGCCGGGCCTGGGCGCCAGGGCCGGGCCCAGCAGAGCGGCCGACAGCTGGGCAGCTTCGTCCTGCACGCTGACGTGCCCCTGGGCAAAGCCGGGCAGTACGGTCACGTCGCAGGGGGTGTGCAGCGTAATGCCGTCCGGGGCGTGCAGACACAGCTCGCCGCCCAACCCCTGCTCGGTGAGTCGAGTGAGGTACGCTTCACGATCATTGTGGCGCTGGTTGACGCGCAGCGTCATCGGCCCCGGTTCGTTGTTGGCCTCGGCAATGACACGCCACTGCTCGGGCCAGGCGCTGCGCAGCTTGCCGAGCAGCCACTGGGGGTGTTCCAAGGCCACGCTCTCATCACGGTCCACTTCGGCCTGCAGCGCATCGGCCTCGCGCTGCAGTCGGCGCAGGCAACCGTTGAGCACGCGAGTTGCCCACTCTTTGTCCAGCAGGCGTGCGGCCCCGGCGGTTTCCCCCACGGCGGCGTGGGCAGGTGTGCGCATGTAGAGCAGTTGATAGATACCGATCAGCAGCAGCGCCTGGATATCCGCGTCACGCTTTTTGAAGGGCTGCTTCAGCAGGCGGCTGGCCAACGCTTGCAGTCGCGGCAAACGTCGGCAGGTGCCGTAACAGAGTTCTTTGAGCAGCGCGCGGTCTCTGGCAATGACGCTGTGCTCATCGAGCCCGGCCAGGGAGCCTTTATCGGTGAGAATCGGCACCAGGCTTCTGGCCGCCGCCGCGCGCACGTCCAGGCCGCTACCGCCTTTGGTGGGTCGCTCGCTCATGGGTGCGCTCCTTGCGAGGCTGGCTGTGAAGGCTGTCCAAGGCGAACACCCTCGCTCAAGGGCGTTTGGCGGGCATTCAAAAGATCACGCACTGCCATGGCTTTGCCGCCGGGCAGCTGGGCACGGCTAACGCACAGCACTTCCTGGCCCTGGGCACCGCAGGCAATGCGCAGGTGTTCGTCGCCATGTGCCAACAGCGTACCGGGGGGCGATTGCGGCTGCTCACCTTGCTCGACGCTGGCCATGAGTAGGCGCAGGCGGTCGTTACCTAGCGTGCACCAAGCCACCGGCCACGGGTTGAAGGCGCGGATTTTGCGCGCCAGCTGCTCGGCGGGCTGGCTAAAGTCTAGCTCGGCCTCGGCTTTGCTGAGCTTGGCGGCGTAGGTCACGCCCTCTTCCGGCTGAGGCGTTGCCTCTAGGCTGCCGTTGTCCAGCTGGTCTAGCACGTTCACCAGCGCATTGGCCCCTTGAATGGCCAGTCGGTCGTGGAGGTCGCCACCGGTGGTGCGGGAGGTAATTGGGGTACGCACTTCATACAGCATGGCGCCGGTATCCAGCCCCGCATCCATCTGCATGATGGTGACGCCCGAGGCGCTGTCGCCCGCTTCAATGGCACGCTGAATGGGCGCCGCACCCCGCCAGCGGGGAAGCAGCGAGGCGTGTACGTTAATGCAGCCCAGGCGCGGCGTGTCCAGCACTGCCTGGGGGAGCAGCAGCCCGTAGGCCACCACGACCATCACATCGGCGTTCAGTGCCGCCAGCTCGGCCTGGGCCTCGGCGTCTTTCAGGCTGACGGGTTGATACACCGGCAGTGCCTGGGCTTGAGCCAGCTGTTTGACCGGGCTGGGAGTGAGTTTACGTCCCCGACCGGCGGGGCGGTCGGGCTGGGTGTAGACCGCCACCACTTCGTGTTCGCTGTCGAGAAGGGCAGCAAGGCTGGAGGCGGCGAAGTCTGGCGTGCCAGCAAAAACAACGCGTAACGGTGACATGGTGGAGAGCCCTTGAGTGAAAAGAGAAAGTGCTGCCGATGAAACGCAGGAGGGCCGAGAGGCAGCGTTGTCGTCACAGGTAAGCTTGTGGGGCAACGTTGTCAGCTCGGCCCAGGGCCAGATGACGCAACCGGGGTCAGGCGTCGTTCATCTGCTTGTAGCGTTTCTGCATTTTTTTCATGACCCGGTCGCGCTTGAGCGGGGACAGATAATCCACGAACAGCACGCCTTCCAGGTGATCGTACTCATGCTGAATGCAGTGGGCCAGCAAGCCGTCGGCTTCCAGCTCGTAGGGCTCGCCGTGGCGGTCCAGCGCCGTCAGCTTGACCTTCAGGTAGCGCGGTACTTCGGCGTAATACTCGGGAATCGACAGGCAGCCTTCCGACAGCGGCTCACGCTCTTCGCCGATAGGCTCATAGCGGGGGTTGATCATCACCAGCGGCTGGGAGTTATCGTCGCTGACGTCCATGACCACCACCCGGCGGTGCACGTCGATTTGCGTGGCGGCCAGGCCGATGCCACGGGCGTCGTACATGGTCTCCAGCATGTCATCCACGAGCTGGCGGACCTCGTCGTCCACGGTTTCCACCGCGACCGCCTTGGTGCGCAGGCGCTCGTCAGGAAATACGAGAATAGGAAGTTTGGCCATGGCGTTACCGTCACCGTTTATGCAGAGTCTTGAAGATGAGCAGGCGCCGCGCTGTGTCGGCGGGCCTAAGTGCTTTATATTGACCACTATATCATGCCATAAGCGTTCCTGGGCACGCGCCGCGCCGTGGCGCCCCCGCAACTGCTTCAAACAATCACCAGGGGATAACGAGGGGAGAACGGATGGTGGCTAGGATGGTAGCTGGAAAGCCGTTTTATCACAGCGTGTTGGGAGTGCTGCTGGCCTGGCTGGCGCTGAGCCCGGCAGCGCAGGCCTGGGAGCGGCTGCGCAGCGATGCACCCGAGCGCTACGAAGTGGTCGCCGGGGATACGCTATGGGATATCTCCGCACGCTACCTGCGCTCCCCCTGGCAGTGGCCCGCACTATGGCAAGCCAACCCGCAGATTCGCAACCCGCATCTCATCTACCCAGGCGACGTACTGGTACTGGGCGATTGCCAGGGTCAGCCGTGCCTGACGCTGGAGCGTGGCCAAGGCGTGGTTCGGCTATCGCCACAAATGCGCAGCGTTCCCGAGCGGGAAGCGATCACGCCCATTCCCATGGACGTGGTGCGCTCTTTCTTGCGCGATCACCGGGTGGTCGAGCCGGGTGAGGATGTTCAGGAACTGGCCTATGTGGTGGGTGGCGACAACCAGCGGCTGATCAGCGGTGCCGGGGATACGCTCTATGTGCGTGGCGAGCTGCCTGCCCGCCAGCGGCTGGGGATCTATCGCCCCGGCGAGCCTTATCTGGCGGCGGACGGCACCCTGCTGGGCGACGAGTTGATCAGTATCGGCGAAGCGCAGCGCATCAGCAGTGAAGGCGATATTTCACGTGTCGAAGTGCTGAGTGCCAACCAGGAAGTGCGCAACAACGACATCCTGCTGCCGCTGGAAGATATTCCGGTCAGCGAGGCCTTTACTCCCAGAGCGCCGCTGAACCAGGTGGCCGGGCGGATCGTGGCCGTGCCCGGCGGCGTTCGCTTCATTGGCCGGTTGCAGGTCGTGGCGCTGGATGTGGGCACCCAGGATGGCCTGCAGCCCGGCCATGTCTTGCGTGTCGATCAGCAAGGCGAAGTGGTCAACGACCCGCGCACCCAGGAGCTGATTCAGTTGCCCGCCACCGAGGCGGGTCTCGTGATGATCTTCAAACCCTACAGTCACATGAGCTATGCGCTGGTCATGCAGGCTTCCAATGTGTTGGCCGTGGGTGACGTGGTGAGATCTCCTCAGCACTAGTTTTCGTACTCAGCCTGGTTTTCGTACATAACCTGGTTTTTGTACATAGCCTGGCTTTCGTACATAACCTGTTAGGCCGCAGGTGTACTCGAACGATGAAAAGGAGGTGGCGATGGACGCCAGGGAGTGGCTGGTAATCAATGCATTGCCCGGCATGGGCGCAGCCCGTATTGCACAGCTGGTGGCCCGCTCGCCCCAGTGGCCACAGGGCTGGCTGGCGGCGCTGCCCAGTGCGGCGGCCAATGCCCTCAGATTATGGCTGGCGCAGCCTCAGCGCAGCCCGCTTCAGCAGGTGGTGGAAGAGACCGAGGCGTGGTTGGGCAAGGCGCCCCGTCGTCATCTGCTGCACCGCGACCACCCGGCCTGGCCTGCCTTGCTGAACCAATTGCCGGACCCGCCCGTGGTGCTGTGGGCACAAGGGGATTTGCAGGCGCTGGAGGGCCCGGGCCTGGCCATGGTGGGTACCCGCAAACCGACCGCCGAAGGCAGTGGCCATGCCCAGGCGTTTGCCCGTGAGCTGGCCAGCCGTGGCTGGTGTATTGTCAGCGGTATGGCGCTGGGCGTCGATGGCGTTGCCCAGCGCGCCGCGCTGGCCGCCGGTGGGCATTCGATCGCCGTGCTGGGGTGTGGGGTGGACGTCATTTATCCGGCGCGCCACCGCGAGCTGCACGAGCAGCTGAGCACCCAGCCCGGCGGGCTGCTGCTTTCCGAACACCCGCCGGGCACCGTGGCGCGGCCGGCCTTTTTTCCACGCCGCAACCGCATCATCACGGGGCTTTCGTTGGGAACCCTGGTGGTCGAAGCCACCGAGAAAAGCGGCTCGCTGGTGAGTGCCCGGCTGGCGCTGGAGCAGGGGCGAGAGCTGTTTGCCCTGCCGGGGTCGCTGCATAACGTTCAAGCCCGTGGTTGCCTGCAGCTGCTGCGCAATGGCGCGACGCTGGTGCGCCACGTGGAGGACATTCTGGCCGAGCTTCAGCACTGGGCACCGCATTATTGGCCGATGCTAACGCCCTCGGAGGAAGCGCCTGCCGAGAAGGCCTCGCCTGTGGCCCCCGCGCCGATGTCGCCAGCGCCCTCTGCCCAGACAGACTCTGCCCAGACAGAGCCGCCTGACCGCCTGCTGCACGCGCTGGGGCCTTCCCCCACGCCCATCGACTGGCTGGTGCAGAGCACGGGGCTGTCGGTCAGTGAGTGTCAGCAGCGGCTGTTGATGCTGGAGCTGGAGGGGCAGGTGGCCCAGCGTGCGGGTGGCTGGGTTCGGCTGACGGCAGCATGGTAAGATGGCGCTTTCTTGATCTGATGGTTCGATAGCCAGTAGGAGCGTCCATGAAAACGGCGGTTGATGTGAAAGCAGCGGTGCAGGCGCTACGGGAAGGGGGAGTGATTGCCTGCCCTACCGAAGCCGTGTGGGGGTTGAGCTGTGACCCGGACAATGACGAGGCGCTGGCGCACCTGATGCGCATGAAAGAGCGTGACCCGGCCAAGGGCGTCATTCTGGTGGCGGCCAGTATTCAACAGTTCCAGCCCTGGCTGAGCCAGCTACCCTTGGCGCTGCATGCGCCGCTGGCCGCCAGTTGGCCTGGCCCCAATACGTGGCTGGTGCCCGATAATGGCCGTAGCCATGGCTTGGTGCGTGGTGCCCACCAAAGCGTCGCCCTGCGGGTGACCGACCATCCGCTGATGAAAGCACTGTGCGAAGCCTTTGGCGGGCCGCTCGTCTCCACTTCCGCTAACCGTGCAGGCGATCCGCCCGCCATGAGCGCGGAAGAAGTCGCCACGATCTTTGGCGATGACGTCGCCGCTATCGTGGCGGGTGAATTGGGCGGCAATGCCAAACCCAGCACCATCCGCGATTTAGTGACCGGCAAAGTGATGCGTGACTAGCCGCTCGGCTTCGTCACACTGTCAGCGACTCACGACTCACGACTCACGACTCACGATTCATCTCACCAGGAGCTACCGTGGCCCACGAACACCTCGACGACGTCAAACACTACCTTCTGGATCTGCAGGATCGGCTGTGCGCCGGTTTGAGCGCCGCCGATGGCCAGGCCACGTTCAGGGAGGATAGCTGGCAGCGTGAAGAGGGCGGCGGTGGTCGCTCACGCGTCATGACCGATGGGCGGGTGTTCGAAAAGGGCGGCGTCAATTTCTCGCATGTCTTTGGTGCTCAGTTGCCCCCGTCGGCCACGGCCGCCCGCCCGGAGCTGGCTGGGCGCAGTTTCCATGCGGTGGGGGTTTCCTGGGTCATGCACCCTGAAAACCCGCATATTCCCACCAGCCACGGCAATGTGCGCTTTTTCATTGCCGAGAAGGAGGGCGAGCCGCCGGTCTGGTGGTTTGGCGGCGGTTTCGATCTCACGCCCTACTATCCCGTGTTCGAGGATGTGGTGCACTGGCATCGCGTGGCGCGTGACGCCTGCGCTCCGTTCGGAAAAGGGGTGTACGAGCGTTACAAGGCGTGGTGCGATGACTATTTCTACCTCAAGCACCGGGAGGAGACCCGAGGCGTGGGCGGGCTGTTTTTCGACGACCTCAACGAAGGCAGCTTCGAGGAGTGCTTTGCCTTTCAGCGCGCCGTGGGGGACAGTTTCCTGGCGGCGTACCTGCCCATCGTCGAGCGTCGTCAGGCCGATGCCTGGGGCGAGCAGGAGCGCGACTTCCAGCTCTATCGTCGTGGCCGCTACGTGGAGTTCAACCTGGTATGGGACCGAGGCACCCTGTTTGGCCTGCAAAGCGGTGGGCGCACGGAGTCGATTCTGATGTCCATGCCACCTCTGGCGCGCTGGGAGTATGACTTCACGCCTGCCCAGGGCAGCCGCGAAGCGCAACTGCACGATTACCTGGTGCCGCGTGACTGGCTGGGTGAAGCGGGCCAGTCGTCTCAAGCTCAGGCCCAGCCCAGCGGAGAGATCTCATGAGCGACCGTTACTGTGTGTTCGGCAACCCCATCGAGCACTCCAAATCTCCGATGATTCACGCTGAGTTTGCCCGCCAGACCGAGCAGGACATGGAGTACGTCGCGCAGCTGGCACCCACCGACGGCTTCGCCCGTGCCTGGCAGGCCTTCGTGGCGGCGGGCGGGCGCGGTGCCAATGTGACCGTGCCTTTCAAAGGCGATGCCTTTGCGCTGTGCGACACGCTCAGCCACCGGGCCAAGCGCGCGCAGGCCGTCAATACGCTGATCGTCGGCGGCAATGGCCGCACCTATGGCGATACCACGGATGGGGTCGGGCTGGTACGTGACCTTGCCTATCAGGGAGTGACGTTGAAGGGTAAACGCCTGCTGGTGCTGGGTGCTGGCGGTGCCGTGCGGGGTGTGCTGGAGCCGCTGCTGGCGGAAAAGCCTGCCTGCCTGCAGGTGGCCAACCGGACGGCTGAAAAAGCCACTCAGCTGGCCGCTGCGTTCGCCGACCTGGGGCCGATCAGCGGCAGTGGTTACGCGGCCATCGAGGGGCCGTTCGATCTGGTGATCAACGGCACCAGTGCCAGCCTCTCTGGTGCGCTGCCGCCGCTGCCAGAGGCGCTGTTCAGCGAGGGTGCCTGGGCCTACGACATGATGTACGGGGCCGAGCCCACGGTCTTTCTGCGCTGGGCCGAGGCGCAGGGCGCACAGCCGCGGGACGGCCTGGGGATGCTGGTCGAGCAGGCCGCCGAGTCGTTCTTCCTGTGGCGCAACGTGCGCCCCGAGACGTCTCAGGTGCGCACGCGGCTTCGACAGTCATTGACGGGCGGCTAGCGGGGTTTGGTGTAGAACCCCACCATGCACATCACCAGCCCCACCACGGAGAGCAGCATGCCGCCGTTCACCAGCAAGGGAGAACGCTCCAGCCAGGAGACGAACGGCTGGGGCGTCTCGCGGCAGGCGCTTTCCAGGTAGTTCCAGTAGCCCCCTTCGAGATGGCAGGCGCGCACGTCGCCCAGTTCCCAGAAATAGACGCTCAGCAGCACCAGAATCGGCAGTACCAGCAGCAGTAAACCCAGTCGGATCATCTAAACCTCAATGTCAGGAGCGTATATCAGGGGCGTGGGCAGTTGGGCGTGCGGCCGCTTTGGCGAGCTTCTTCGAAGCTGGCCATGGCGGGCTCCATGTTGGCCTGCAGGCCCTGGATGCGCTGCCCCTGGCTTGGGTGCGTCGACATCCAGGCGGGGGGCGCGCCACCGCTGGACGCGGCCTGCATGTTTTCCCACAAAGTCACGCTTTCGCGAGGATCGAAGCCTGCCTGTGCCATCAGCTGCAGGCCGATGACGTCGGCTTCGCTTTCATGGCGGCGAGAGAAGGGCAGCGAAATGCCGTACTCGGCGCCCATGCCCAGCACGCCCATCAACTGCTGGCCCGCCGGGGTTTGCATGCCGGAGGCGCTGGAAATGACCGACAGGCCAAGCGAAGTGGCGCTTTGGGTCGAGGCGCGCTCGTTGGCATGGCGTGCCAGCACGTGCCCCATCTCGTGGCCGACGACCGATGCCAGCTGATCCTGATTGGTGGCCACGTTCAGCATGCCGGTATTGACGCCCATGTAGCCCCCGGGGAGGGCGAAGGCGTTGGGCTGCTCGGACTCGAACACGCGAATTTGCCAATCCAGATTACGCTGTTCGCCGGGCAGAATGTCGACGATGGCGTTGGTGATGCACTGGACATAGCGATGGCTCGCCTGGTTGGCCGTAGGCACGTCGCGCTGGTACTGCGCGAACGCCTGCTGGCCCATCTGATTGAGCTGGTCTTCCGAGAGCAGCAACAGCTGCGAACGGCCGGTGGGGGACGTGGAGCAGGCAGCCAGAGAGGCGCACAAAGCGGTGACGGCAAAGGGGCGAAGCCAGCGCATAGACGGTTTCCTAATAGACGAGAAGGGATCCTTGCACACAAGATAACCACTGACAGCGGTAAATCAACTCTTATCATAACCTACTCTGAGGGCCACCATGGATGCGCAATTAAGCCAGCGCTTGACGCAGCTACTCGATCACATCGACCACTGGTTGCCGCCAGTGCCCACCCCGGTGAACTGGCAGACCCATGTGGCGGCCATTTGGCAGCGCCACCCGCTGGGCGGCCAACTGGTGCCGGTGCCGCCCCGAGATGGCATGACGCTGGACGACCTGCTGGGCATCGAGAGGCAGAAACTGGCATTGGTCGATAATACCCGCGCCTTTCTGCAGGGGCTGCCCGCCAACCATGCCTTGCTGTGGGGCTCTCGTGGCAGCGGCAAGTCGTCGGTGGTGCGTGCGCTGCTCAACTCTCTGGCCAGTGAAGGGTTACGCCTGATTCAGGTCGACCGCCATGACCTGGCAAGCCTGCCACGGTTGGTCGAGCAGTTGCGCCATCAGCCTCACCGCTTCGTGGTGTACTGCGATGACCTGTCGTTCGAAGGCAACGATGATGCCTACAAGGCGCTGAAAAGCGTGCTGGACGGCGCCTTGACCGGCCCTCCCGAGAACGTGCTGCTGTATGCCACTTCCAACCGCCGTCACTTGCTGCCGGAGTCGATGAAAGATAATCAGGGAAGCCGCTTGGTAGGCGAAGAGCTGCACCATGGTGACGCCGTGGAGGAGAAGATCTCGCTGTCAGACCGTTTCGGGCTGTGGCTGGGCTTTCACCCGTTCAACCAGGCAACCTATCTGGAGGTGTGTGAGCACTGGGTCAACCGCACGGGTAGCGGTAACGACTGGGACGATGGCACGCGGGCGGAAGCCGTACGTTTTGCCACCCTGCGCGGTGGGCGCAGCGGCCGAACGGCGTGGCAGTTTGCGGCCCAGTACGTGGGCCGCAAGCGGCTGCAAGAGGAGCGTCAGCGCGCCGATCAGCGCTGAGGAATCAGCTGCCCATCGGCGCCGACGTTCAAGCGGATGGTCGGCGTCAGCAGGCCGGAGGGCAGCGTCATGCCCAGGCCGCGCAGATCCCCAGGGGTGATGGCCAGCTCGCTACCGGGGGGCAGCTCACCCTGGCTTGCCAACTGGCTGGCCAGCTCGATCATGGGCGTCATGCGCTGGGTGTCGGTGGCCAGAATATCGAACGCCACCGGCAGGCGCAGGTTGGCGTCGTCGCCTGGGGTGAGGGTCACGTCCTGTTGATACTGCCCCTGCACGGGGTCGACGCCCGGCATGTCCAGCGTCCAGCGAAACCCGGACATTTCAACGGCAGGCATGCCTGCCGGTAGTCCGAGACCCATGGCCAGGGTGGCCTGCACGGGCAGGCTGCCAGCGCCCAGGCTAGAGGCCAGCAGGCGAGTCATGTCGCTGGTATCCAGGCCGGCATTCACGCTGTATGGTCCGATGCGTACCTCTTCGACTCCCAGAGAAGTAACGGCCAGCCGGAAGGCAAACAGGCCGGTTTGTGGCAGCGCAAGGCAGCCGGTCAGTAGAGCAGCGAGCAGCAGCAGAATCAGGCTGCGGCCACGGCGAAGGGCATGGTGCATGTGTTTCCCCCAGAGAAAGGGCAAAAGGTCAGTGTAGCGGATGCTCGAAAGCGCCGCTATTTGAGGGCTACCGCCCATGGCTGTCAAGTGGATTTGTTGGCACCGAGCGTCGCGCCGGTCGCAAATCCCGAAAAGCCATCGCCCGCCATATAGGCGGGCGATGCAGACAAGGCCAGTTTTCCAGCAGCGCCTAGCGGCGGCTCTTGCGGGCTTCCTTGGTGCGGTTCAGCTCGCGTTTCTTGGCTTTCTCCTTGTCGCTGGCACCTGCCATCTTGTCGAAAGGGTTGCTGCCTGAACGGAACTCGAAGCGCATGGGCGTGCCGCGTACCTTCAGCACCTTGCGGAAGGTGTTGATCAGGTAACGGCGGTAGGCCTCGGGCAGCGATTCGGTCTGGTTGCCGTGGACCACGATGATGGGCGGGTTGCTGCCGCCCTGGTGGGCCATGCGCAGCTTGATCCGCCGACCGTTGACCATGGGGGGCGGATGCTGGCTGACCGCATCTTGCAGCAGCGTGGTCAGGCGGTTGGTGGACCAGTGGGCATTGGCTGCCTTGAAGGCCCGCTCGATGGAGGGGTAGAGGTCGCCAACGGCGGTGCCGTGCAGTGCCGAGATGAAATGCAGCTCGGCGTAGTCGGCGAAGCCCAGGCGACGCTTGATGTCCGCCCGCATCTTCTCCTTGGCTTCGCTTTCCAGCCCGTCCCACTTGTTCACTGCCAGCACCAAGGCGCGGCCCGTGGTCAGGACGTAGTCCAGCAGGTGCAGATCCTGTTCGACCAGACCGCTGCGGGCATCCAGCACCATCACCGCCACATGGCTCTCCTTGATGGCGTCCAGCGTCTTGATGATGGAGAACTTCTCGGCAATTTCACGCACGTTCTTGCGTCGCCGTATCCCGGCCGTGTCGATCAGCACATAGGGGTGGCCGTTACGCTCGAAGGGGATCTCGATGGCATCGCGAGTGGTGCCTGCTTCATCGAACACCACGACGCGGTCTTCACCCAGCAGCCGGTTGACCAGCGTGGACTTGCCCACGTTCGGGCGGCCAATCACGCCGATACGAATGCCTTTCGTGCCGGTGTCGGCAGGAATGGTCGGGTCGCGCTCGGGGAAGGGTTCCAGCACGGTATCGATGAGCAGTGACACGTTGCGCCCGTGGGCGGCGGCGATAGGCCACGGGTCGCCCAGGCCCAGTTTCCAGAAGTCGGCCATGGCAGAGTGCTCTTCGAGCCCATCGGTCTTGTTGACCACCAGCCAGGTTTTCTTCTGATTGACACGCAGGTGATTGGCGATGGCCTCGTCGGCCACGTTGAGCCCCGCTCGGGCGTCCACCAGAAACAGCACGATGTCTGCTTCGTCGATGGCGGCCAGGGATTGCTCTGCCATGGCGGCGTCGATACCTTCCTCGTCGCCGCTGATGCCGCCCGTGTCGATCACGGTATAGGCTTTGTTGCCCAGCATGCCGTTACCGTATTTACGGTCTCGGGTCAGGCCGGGAAAATCCGCCACCAGCGCATCGCGCGAGCGGGTAAGGCGGTTGAACAGGGTCGATTTTCCCACATTGGGTCGACCCACTAACGCTATGACGGGTGTCATGGAGTGACTTCCAGGGTTTCCAGGCGACCATTGTTGGCCTGGACATGAATGGTGCTGCCTTCAGTGACAGGGCGCACGCTGATACCGGAGCTGTGGACGCGGGTACGTCCTACCAGATTGCCTTCACGGGCATCCAGCAGGTGCACATAACCTTCGAAATCACCGACCACCAGACGGCCATCCGCAAAGGCGGGCGGCGTCAGCCAGCGATCTTCCAGATCCGTATTACGCCATACTTCCTGGCCGCTATTGGCATCCAGGGCAATGACGTGGCTATTGTCGCTCACCACCAGCAGCAGGTTGCCGACCAGAACGGGAGTATGGCGACTGGAAATGTTGGCTTCCCACAGCGTACCGCCCTGAGTAGCTTCCAGCGCCACCACACGGCCATTGTAGCTGGTGACGAACAGGCGACCATCCGGGCTCAATACCGGTTGACCAGAGAGGTCCACCAGACGTTCGACATCGCTACGGCCACGTGGTGTGGCAATCTGCATTTCCCAAAGGGGCTGGCCGCTGCGGTTATCCAGCGTCGCCAGGCGTCCGTTGGCCGTACCCACGAAGGTGACCGGGTCGATGACCATGGGCGTGCCGGTGCCGCGCAGTGTCAGCGCAGGCTGAGAGCTGGTGTAGACCCAGCGCTCTTCACCGCTGGCGCGATCCAGGGCCGTTATCTGGCCGTCGATGCTCTGCACCAGCAGCAGTTGCTGGTTGGCCTGGGGAGCGGCCAGCACTTCGCTGGACACGCGCGAACGCCAGCTCACGCTGCCGTCACGCTGGCTCAGCGCAATCACTTCACCGTTGCGGGTGCCCAGGTAAACTTGGCCGGCAATGGCGTTGAGTGCACTGGAGATGGGGGTATCCAGCTCGACTTGCCACTCACGCTCACCGCTCTGGGCACTGAAGGCGGCTACCAGGCCGTTGGCATCGGCGGCAAACACGGTATTACCCTCGCGTGCCGGTGCAATCGGGTAGCGGGCACGGCCAAAACCGTCGCCAACGCTGCGCCGCCACTGGCTATCCAGTGATGAGGTTTCATTGAAGCTACGCAGCTCTTTGGGGGTGTAGGCAGGCTCACCCTTGCTGGCGCAACCCGCCAGCAAGGCCAGCGCAACGGCGCCCAGCGTGGCACGCATCAGCGCAGTGGAAAAACGTGGTTTTAACAGGCTGTTGGTCATCACTGATTCGCCTCCTCGGCGCCGATATCGTCGAGCTTGAACTGCACGCCATAAAGCGGCTGGTTCTGCGTTTGGGCAATCTCCAGCGCGGCTTGCCATGCTTCGCGAGCCTGCTCGGGCTGGCCAAGCGCCAGATGAGCATCGCCGCGTACGTTGGCCTGTTGGGCGGCCAGCGTGTCGGTGATCGGCTGGTCCAATAGCTCCAGTGCCGCCTCGGGGTTGCCTTCGGCCAGTTCGATACGCGCCAGCCGCAGCCAGGCCAGGCTTTGAACATAACGGCGTGACGAGCCGTCGGCGACGCTTTCGAGGGCTGCTTTGGCCGCGGCCAGATCGCCTTCCTGCACGGCCAGGCGGGCTTCCAGCAACTGGGCAAGTTCGGCATACAGAGTGCGGCCATGCTGGTCGGTCAGTTCACCGATCAGTTCCCTCGCTGCCGCGAGCTGGTCCTCTTCCAGCGAGTTGGCGGCCGTGATGGTCACCAGCTGCTGGTAGCGGGCAGAGGCCGCTTCCGACTGGCCTTCCTGGTAGTTCTGCCAGGCATTCCAGCCGAACACACCGGCGGCAGCCAGCACCGCGCCGGCAATCAGCGACGTACCGTTCTCTTTCCACCAGCGCTTGACGACGTCCAGCTGTTCTTCTTCGCTTCTCAGATCCGCCACGGGCGGCCTCCTATTCAATCACTCAGCCGCTGCAGCGGCTGACAGGTATGCATCGCCCACCCGAGACGCTCGGTGGGCAGCGTTTAGTGGGTCGCGTTGCCTGGTGTGGCGGCCAGCAGGTCGCTCAGCATGCTGGCAAGGCTGGCCTGGGCGACCTGCTGCTGCTCACGGTCATCACGCAGGAATTTCAGGGTGGCCGTTTGCTGAGCCAGCTCGTCTTCACCCAGCAGAATGGCAATGGGCGCGGCGCTCTTGTCGGCCTTTTTCATGCGACTCTTGAAGCTGCCACCGCCGCAGTGCAGCTGCAGGCGCAGGTCGGGCAGTGCGCTGCGCAGCTGTTCTGCCAGGGTGAGAGCTGCCACGGTGGCGCTGTCATCCATCGGCACCAGGTAGACGTCGCAGCCGCCCAAGGCCTCTTCCGGTACCAGGTCGAGAGTTTCCAGCAGCAGAATCAGCCGCTCGATCCCCATGGCAAAGCCCACGGCAGGTGTGGGCTTGCCGCCCAGCTGCTCGACCAGCCCATCGTAGCGGCCACCGGCACAGACGGTGCCCTGGCTGCCCAACGCCGTGGTGGTCCACTCGAACACCGTGCGGCAGTAGTAGTCCAGGCCCCGCACCAGGCGCGGGTTGACCACGTAGGGAATGTTGGCCGCGTCGAGCATGGCCTTGAGCTGCTCGAAGTGCTCCCGCGAAGCCTCGTCCAGATGATCCATCAGCTGCGGTGCACCGTTCAGCATCTCGGCCATGTCGGGATTCTTGGAATCCAGAATGCGCAGCGGATTGCTGGTTAAGCGTCGTTTGGAGTCTTCATCGAGAACGTCTTGGTGCTGCTCAAAGTAGGCCACCAGTTTGTCTCGGTAGGCCGCCCGTGCTTCAGCGGAACCCAGAGAGTTCAGCTCCAGGGTGACGTGCTCCATCAAGCCAAGCTCTTGCCATAGCCGTGCCGAGAGCAGTATGACTTCGGCATCAATGTCCGGGCCATCAAAGCCGTAGGTTTCCACGCCCACTTGGTGAAACTGACGGTAACGCCCTTTCTGAGGCCGTTCGTGGCGGAACATCGGCCCTTGGTACCAAAGCCGCTGGGTCTGGTTGTGCAGCAGGCCATGCTCCATGGCAGCGCGTACGCAGCTGGCGGTGCCTTCCGGACGCAGGGTCAGGCTGTCGCCGTTGCGGTCGTCGAAGGTGTACATCTCTTTTTCGACGATATCGGTGACTTCCCCGATGGAACGGGCAAACAGGGCGGTTTGCTCCACGATTGGCGTACGGATCTCATCAAAGCCGTAGCGCTGCATCAAGTGGCGTACCTTGGCCTCAAAAAATTGCCAGCGAGGGCTGTCGCTGGGCAATAGGTCGTTCATTCCACGGATGGCTTGAATCTTTTTAGCGGCGGACTTGCTCAATGAAAACTCCTTGTCTGGGCGGCAGCGCGAGGCGCAAGGCGTGCCGCCTGTTGCAGGCAACGCAGGTGTCAAACGCTGCGTGCAATCATGTTCTCTTGCTGCTGCTCTTTCTGGCGTACCTTGTCGCGGATCAGCTTTTCCAGGTCATCCACCAGATGGTCGTTACGCAGTTTGCTGGCCGGTTTTCCGTCGATGTAGACCAGGTTGGCGGGTGAGCCACCGGTCAGGCCGATATCGGTCTCCTTGGCTTCGCCAGGGCCGTTGACCACGCAGCCAATCACCGAGACATCCAGCGGGGTCATGATGTCTTCCAGGCGCTCTTCCAGCTGGTTCATGGTGCTGATGACATCGAAGTTCTGCCGTGAACAGCTGGGGCAGGCGATGAAGTTGATGCCTTTGGCGCGCAGTCTCAGGCTCTTGAGCATGTCGAAGCCGACCTTGATCTCTTCCACCGGGTCGGCGGCCAGCGAGACGCGAATGGTATCGCCGATACCATCCATCAACAGCATGCCGAGGCCAATCGATGACTTGACCGTACCCGAGCGCAGGCCACCCGCTTCGGTAATGCCCAGGTGCAGCGGCTGTTCGATGCGGGTGGCCAAATCACGGTAGGCGGCCACGGCCATGAACACGTCCGAGGCTTTGACGCTGACCTTGAACTCCTGGAAGTCGAGCCGATCCAGGTAGTCGATGTGACGCATGGCCGACTCGACCAGCGCGGCAGGCGTGGGCTCGCCATATTTCTTTTGCAGGTCCTTTTCCAGCGAACCGGCATTGACGCCAATGCGAATCGGAATGCCGTGCTCTCTGGCCGCACTGACCACCGCGCGGACGCGATCTTCCCGGCCAATATTGCCCGGGTTGATACGCAGGCAATCCACGCCCAACTCGGCGACCCGCAGGGCAATCTTGTAATCGAAGTGGATGTCGGCCACCAGCGGCACATCGACCCGCTGTTTGATCTTGCCGAAGGCTTCGGCAGCATCCATGTCGGGGACCGACACACGGACGATGTCTGCACCGGCTTTTTCCAACTGCTGGATCTGACCCACGGTGGCGTCTACGTCCAGGGTGTTGGTGTTGGTCATGCTTTGAACGGCAATCGGGGCATCGCCGCCCACGGCGACGTTACCAACGTGTATCTGGCGCGAGGGGCGACGTTTGATCGGAGAAGGGGCGTGCATAGGACGGGTCACTCTCCTAGAGTAAAGCGGGCAACATTGTTGGCACCGGCGCGTTGCGCCAGGTTGACGGTATCGCCTTGATAGCGCAGCTCGACACCGGTGGCATTACCGATGGTCAGGCGGAAGGGCGGCGTACCCTCGACGCTGGCGGTGGTGCCGGGCGTTTGCAGGCCAACGAAGACGCGCTGGTTGTTGGCATCGAAGATCTCGGTCCAGGACTGCTCGTTGAAGGTCAGTTCCAGCAGATTGGGGTTGGCGACGGGTTCCGGCGCGGCATCTTCCGCGGGCGCTTCCGGCGCCTGTGCCTCGGCGACATCGGTCACCGGCTCGGCGCTGGCATCGGCCACGTCGCTGGCGGGTTCAGTGCTGGCATCGGCGTCAGTGCTGGCGTCTTCGTCCTCCATGCTGACCTGAGGCTCGTCGATCATGGGCGGGATCACCACGGGATCGGGCTCGACCATCGGCTCGGCGGGTGGCGGCGTCGCACTGTCGGCGGCATCCTCTTCCAACGTGGAAGACGTGCCCATGCTTGGGGGCTCGCTGCCGCCACGGCTTTGCCACCAGGCAACGGTGACGCCGATCAGGCCCACGATCACCAGCAGGGTGACCAGCTTGAATAACCAGGCGCCCACCTTTGATGGGGGGCGAGTGACGGCAACGGGCGCGATCTTTCGCTCGGTTTCGCTGCTGCCGTGGCGCGCTTGATAGGCATCCAGCACCAGCTTGTCATCCAGGCCCAGGTATTTTGCATAGGCACGCAGGTAGCCACGGCGATAAGCGGTGACAGGAATTTCTTCGTAGTTGTCCTTTTCCAGGCCTTCGACCACGGCGGTGCGCAGATTCAGCGCACGGGCAGCATCAACAATCGGCACGCCCAGCGCTTCACGTTGACGGGAGAGCAGTTCGCCAGCGGTGCTGGTGGAGGTAACGCTATCGTGTAACTGTGTCTCGCTCATGGCTGAGCATCCTTCAAAAAATAGGTGGTCAGGGCACTGATCAAGGGTTCAGCAGGCGTTGGTATTCGGCGGCCGCCGCGCTGTCGCCGCGGGCGAGGGCGATATCTATCGCCATTTCCAACGCTGCCGGGTCGGGGCCAGCCAACTGCAGGTAGCTTTGCAGCGGCTCCCAGGCCTGATCGTATCGTCCCTGCGAAACTTCCAGTTCGGCTAACATTAAATACCCGCGAGTGTTGCGCGGGTCGATACTCTGGGCGCGCTGCAAACGGTCGCGCGCCCTGTCGAATTCGTCAATCGCCAAATAGCACTGACCCAGGTTGGTGAATAGCTGGGCACGATTGGCATATTGGGCATCCTCAGAGGCGGCTTCCAACTGCTCGCAGGCCTCTGGGTAGCGCCCCTGCTGATACAAAAAGGCAGCATAGTTGTTGCGTGCCCGCGTAAACGAGGGCGAGGCGCTCAGCGCCTGCTGGAAATAGCGATTGGCGAGATCGCGCTCTCCCTGCTGCTGATAGACCAGCGCAATCGCCTGAAGTGCCTCTGGGTGGCGAGCATCCAGTTCCAGTGCTCGGTCCAGCGCGCTCAGGGCGCGGGGCAGGTTGTCCCGCTCCAGGTAGGCCACCCCCAATTGGGCATAGGCATCGGCGGCATCCGGGTTGCTCTCGTTGAACGTGGGCGTCGAGGTCGCACACCCCGCCAGCAGCAGGCTGCCAGCAAGGACGGACAGCATGGGCACTCTGAAAAAGGAGAAGCACCTGCGATGACCGATCATGTATGTCCTCTTGAACAGTGCGGCCTTGCTCGCACTGATGACGTTAATAAAAAAACGTGACCATCAAAGCGCTGTGTTGTGTGGAAGTCAAGACAGCGGCCTTAGTCTGCATCCAGTTGAACCGATTGAATATAGCGCGCACTGCGCTTGGTGCGGTCTTTTACGCGTCCGACCAGTTGGCCGCAGGCGGCATCGATGTCATCCCCTCGGGTGGTGCGGACGGTGGCGTTGTACTCCAGGTCATAAAGCCATTGCTGAAAACGCATGACCTGGTTGCGCGAGGGCTTTTCATAACCCGAATTGGGGAACGGGTTAAAAGGAATCAGGTTGATCTTGCAGGGCAGCTCCTTGAGAAGCGCCGCCAGCTGTTCGGCGTGTTCCTGCTGGTCATTCACACCTTTGATCAAGGTGTACTCGATGGTCACCTGACGGTTGTCCGGGCATTTGGCCAGGTAGCGGTGACAGGCATCCAGCAAGGCACGAATGTTGTACTTGCGGTTGATCGGGACGAGTTCGTTACGCAGCTCATCGGTGGAGGCGTGCAGCGAAATCGCCAGGCTGACGTCCATCTCATCGCCCAGTTTATCCATCATCGGCACCACGCCCGACGTGGAGAGGGTGACGCGGCGCTTGGAGAGGCCATAGCCGTTGTCGTCGAGCATCAGCTTCATGGCAGGCACGACGTTGTCGAAATTCAATAGCGGCTCGCCCATGCCCATCATGACCACGTTGGTCACCGGACGGTTGGCGGTATCCCGCCGAGGGCCAACGCTGCGTTGCGCTACCCAGACCTGACCAATGATTTCAGCGGCCGTGAGGTTGCGCTGGAAGCCCTGTTTGCCCGTGGAGCAGAAGCTGCAATCCAGCGAGCAGCCGACCTGTGACGACACGCACAGGGTGCGTCGCTTACCGTTCTCTGCCGGGATCAGCACCGTTTCGACATAGCTGCCATCTTCCACTTCGAGTACCCACTTGCGCGTGCCGTCGCTGGACGTGCCTTCATACACGACGCCCGGGCCGCGAATCTCGGCCACCTGAGCGAGCTTGTCGCGCAGCGGTTTGGACAGGTTGGTCATCACGGCAAAGTCATCGACGCCCTCCTGGTGGATCCACTTCATGACCTGGGTGGCACGGAATTTCTTCTCACCGATAGATGAAAAGAAAGCTTCCATTTGCTCACGAGAGAGCCCCAGCAGGTTCTGGCGTGCGGGCTCCGCCTGCGTGGCGTGGTCAGCGATGGATAGAGAAGACGGTGATGATGGAGCGACAGTGGTGGTCATGGCGGTCAGCGTTCAGAAAGAGGCGGGGGCCAGGCCCCCGCAAAAATGGCCGGCAACGAATGTTGAAACGGCAGCGCTGGTTTAGCGCGGGCAGATTTCGTCGTTACCGAAGAAGTAGCTAATTTCGCGTGCAGCGCTTTCGGCAGAGTCGGAACCATGGACAGCGTTGGCGTCGATTGTTTCCGCGAAGTCGGCGCGGATGGTGCCCGGAGCGGCTTCTTTCGGGTTGGTAGCACCCATCAGCTCACGGTTCTTGGCGATGGCGCCTTCACCTTCCAGCACTTGTACGACGACCGGGCCAGAGGTCATGAAACCGACCAGATCCTTGAAGAAGGGGCGCTCTTTGTGCTCGGCGTAGAAACCACCGGCTTTCTCTTCGGAGAGGTGCAGCATCTTGGCCGCGACCACTTGCAGGCCAGCCTTTTCGAAGCGTGCGATGATGTCGCCGATGGCATTCTTGGCTACGGCATCGGGCTTGATGATGGAAAGAGTACGTTCAGTCGCCATGCAGAGATCTCCTAGAAAGGGATAAAGCAGAAATTGCCGCCCCGGAAAGCCAGGGCGGCACAGGAAAATGTGTCCGGCCTTGTCTGGACGCTATGCCGCAGGCCGAGTGGCCGCGATTATAGCGTCTCACGCAGGGGATGAATACCGATGAGTGACGTCAAAGAGCGCTTAAACGGTAAAGCTTTCACCGCAGCCGCACTGATCCTTGACGTTGGGATTGTTGAAGCGGAAGAAGCGATTGAGCCCTTCGCTGACGTAGTCCACTTCGCTGCCGTCCAGCATCTCGACGGCATCGGTGGCCACGTAGACGCTGGCCCCGTGGGACTCGAAGTGCACGTCATCCGGCTGAGCCTCGTCGGCAAAATCGAGCACGTAGCTGTAGCCAGAGCAGCCGCTGGGTTTGACGGATACCCGAAGGCCAAGCCCCTTGCCGCGCTCTTCGAGGACGCGGTGGATCTGCTCGGCGGCGGCGGGGGAAATGTTAAGCGTTGCCATGGAGCACTCTCCTTGAAAAGTCGGTCGGTCAGCGGCCAGGCGCAGTGGCCTGGCGCGCCGAAGCACGCAGGCCGCTGACGGCGTGGTGCAGTAGTGTCAGTGCGTGGTCGATATCGGCTGGCTGGGTAAACCGTCCAAAGCTCAAGCGCAGTGAAGAGAGCGCCAGCCGACGGGGCGTTCCGATGCCCAGCAGGACGTAAGAGGGGTCGACGCTGGCCGAGTTGCAGGCAGAGCCTGTAGACACGGCAACGTCGCGCAGGGCCATCAGCAGCGCTTCACCATCGACACCCTCGAACGCGAGATTGAGAATATTGGGCACCCCGTGCTGCGGGGGCGAGTTGGGAATGACGCCCTCCAGCGTGCTCAGGCCATTCAGCAGTTGCTCGCGAAGGGCGGCAACATGCGCCTGGTCCTGAGCCTGCTGCTGCTGCATGACGGCAAAGGCTTCCCCCATGCCCGCAATCTGGTGGGTGGGCAGCGTGCCGGAACGCATGCCGCGCTCGTGCCCGCCGCCGTGAATCAGCGCTTCGACACGCATGTCCGGATGGCGCTTCACGTACAGAGCGCCCACCCCTTTGGGGCCATAGGCTTTATGGGCAGACAGCGACATCAAGTCGATGTGCTGTTCGACCACGTCCAGCGGGATGCGTCCTACCGCCTGAGCGGCATCGGTATGGAAGGCCGCGCCAAAGTCGTGGGCCACGGCTGCCAGCGCCGCGATGTCGTTGATGCTGCCCAGCTCGTTGTTCACTGCCATCAGCGACACCAGGGCGGTGTCATCCCGCATGGCCTCGCGCAGTTGTTCGGGGGTGATGCGCCCGTCCCGCTGGGGCTTGAGCCAGGTGACCTCGAAGCCTTCGCTTTCCAGTGCCTTGGCGGTATCCACCACGGCCTTGTGTTCGATGGACGAAGTGACCAGGTGCATGCCGCGCTGACGGTTGGCGCGCATGAAGCCGATCAGCGCCAGATTGTTGGCTTCGGTAGCACCGCTGGTCCACACGATCTCGCGAGGGTCGGCATGAATCAGGTCGGCCACCTGGCGCCGTGCCTGCTCCACCACCTGTTCTGCCTGCCAGCCCAGCATGTGGCTGCGCGATGCCGGGTTGGCAAACAGCTGGTCGACGGTCAGGTAGCGCGTCATCACCTCGGCCACGCGCTCATCTACCGGCGTAGTGGCGGCATAGTCGAGGTAAATGGGCAGTGAGGGCGTGGCTGTCATGAGTTTGAGTTCCAACGGGCAGTGAATGGCGTCAGGGGGAAGAGGCAAGAATCCCGGCGTCGGCGCGCTGCTTCTGTCGAGCGGCAATACGAATGACGTCCGGGCGCTGCATCAACTGCGCCAGCGTCACGTCATCCAGAAAGTGGCGTATTTGCCCCGAAAGTTCGCACCACAAGTGATGGGTCAGGCAGGTGTCGCCCTGCTGGCAGTCGGAAAGCCCCTGGCAGCGGGTGGCATCGACGGTTTCATTGACCGCATCGATGACCTGGGACACGCTGATCTCGGCGGCAGGCTTGGCCAGTAGATAGCCACCACCAGGGCCACGCACGCTGGTAACCAGCCCGCTGCGCCGCAGCCGCGCAAACAGCTGCTCCAGATACGAGAGCGAGATCTCCTGGCGCTGGGATATATCGCCAAGGCTGGTAGGGCCTTGAGGCGTATTGATCGCCAGGTCCAGCATGGCGGTAACGGCGTATCGGCCTTTGGTAGTCAAGCGCATAACAGGTACCTCGTCGCTGAACCTCAGCGCACTGGCGGCAAGTGTAGCGCCATTATGGAAATCCTGAGTGCTTTGGTCAACTATTGGGGCGCGTGTCGGAGGTTTCGGCAGCGCTGACCTTGTCACTGCGGTGTTTGCCTGACCCAGCGCAGCCCGATTCGCCTTCGTCGAGAATGTCGGCGAAGTCCTCATCCCTCAGTTCGGGCAGCTGGCCGTCACGGTAGCTGGCATCCAGCTTGCGCAGGGTAGAGCACATGCGTTCGATACGCTCGTCCACCGCGTGCATATGGTCCAGCATGGCCTGCATGGAGCGTGCTACCGGATCGGGCATGTCCTGGCTGACGCCGTAGGCATCGAAACCGAATTTCTGGCAGATGGCTTCGCGGCGAGCCGGGTCGATATCCAGCGCTTCCTCTACATCAGGCTCGGCGCGCTTGACGATCTTGCCAGGAATGCCGACCACCGTTGCGCCTGCGGGCACCTCTTTGGTCACCACGGCGTTGGAGCCAATCTTGGCACCGGCTCCAACCGTGAACGGGCCCAGAATTTTGGCACCTGCCCCGACGATCACGCCATCTTCCAACGTGGGGTGACGCTTGCCTTTATTCCAGCTGGTGCCGCCTAGCGTGACTCCTTGGTAGAGCGTCACGTTGTCGCCGACCTTGGCGGTCTCACCGATCACCACGCCCATGCCGTGATCGATGAAGAAGCGCCGACCAATGGTGGCGCCGGGGTGGATCTCGATACCGGTCATCCAGCGGGAGAAGGTCGATACCGTACGCGCCAGCCACTTGAAGTTCTTCTTCCATAACCAGTGGCCACAGCGGTGCAGCAGCAGAGCATGCAGCCCCGGGTAGTTGGTCAAGACCTCGAGAAAGTTGCGTGCCGCTGGGTCGCGGTCGAATACGCTGTTGATGTCTTCGCGCAGGCGTTGAAACATGGGAGTGTCCTTGGGCGTAAAAGCGGCAGCAGGGCAGGCTGTGCTGGGGTCGGCCCCCAAATGTGGGGGCACCACCGGATAACTTCAAGTTTAGGCCATCGGGCTGACCGTGGCGCGTATCAACGAGGTGTCGTGTGCTGTTGGGCTGCCTTCTCCGTGGCCGATAGGATACCGCGCAGGATGTTCATTTCCATTTTCTCGGGGCGAGCACGCAGGTACAGGCGGCGCAGGCGTGCCATCAGCTGGCGCGGCTGTGCGGGGTCATGAAACTCGATGGCGATCAGCGTGCGCTCCAGGTGCTCGAAGTACCGCTCCAGCTCTTCGTGGGACGCCAGCGCGGCCTCTTCGTCATCCTCTTGAGCGGGGGGCGCGTCGGCTTGCGTCAGCCAGGCCATGCGACACTCGTAGGCGAGTACCTGTACCGCTGCCGCCAGGTTCAGCGAGCTGAAATCCGCATTGGTGGGAATGTGTACGTGGGCATGGCAGCGCTGCAGCTCGGCATTGGTCAAGCCGCTGTCCTCGCGCCCAAACACCAGCGCGATGCGCGCATTGGCAGGGCGGCACTCGGCTGGCAGGCGTTCGGCCAGCTCTCGGGGAGAGATCATCGGCCAAGGCAGCGTACGTGAGCGGGCACTGGCACCCACGGCCAGGGTGCAGTCGGCCACGGCATCTTCCAGCGTGGCATGAATGGCCGCCTGATGGAGCAGATGGTCGGCCCCTGACGCCCGTGAGATGCTCTCCTGAGTGAGCACGTCGCAGCGGGGGGCGACGAGCGCCAGATCCGCCAGGCCCATGTTGTGCATGGCGCGTGCCACGCCGCCAATATTGCCAGGATGGCTGGTGCCAATAAGAACGATTCGAATGCGGTCAAGCATGATAAGCCCGGTTCACGACGTAAAAAGCGCAGTTTAGCACGAGTCGATGGCATGCCCGAGGGGCCTCTGGTAGAATTGCCCGCCATCAAGGTGTCCTGCGCCTGCCCCCGTTCTTTAACATCACTGTGACAAGGCCCGATCATGAATCCAATGGTCCAATTTACGCTGCGCGCTGCGCGTAGCGCGGTTGAACATTTTCTGCGTGTCCGTGAGCGTATCGAAAACGCCCACGAAGAATTCAATCTCGACCGCCTGCTGGAAGACACGGCCCGCAAGGCCGAAGCCACCATCGTTCAGCAACTGCAGCGCGGCTATCCGCAGCATGGCTTCTCCGGCCGCTACACCCCCCATCAGGCGGGTGAGGGTGAAGGCGAAGAGATCGTTTGGAAGATCGAACCCCTGCATGGCTATTCCAACCTGGCCGTGGCAGGCAAGGGCTTTGCACTCTCAGTGGTGTGTCTGATCAAAGGTCGCCCCGAACACGCGGTGGTGGTCTCTCCCTTTGGCGATGACGAATACATCGCCAGCCGTGGCCGTGGCGCCCAGCACAACGACAAACGCATGCGCGTGAGCAAGCCTACGGCCATTCCCGGCACCCGCATGGCCATGAGCCTGCCGGAAGCCTGGCTGCGCCCTAGCCATCTGCCTGCCTACCTGACCGTGACGCAGCAACTGGCCCCCCAGGTGGAAACCCTGGTCGCCACGGGCTCTGGCCTGCTGGACATTTGCGAACTGGCCGCTGGCCGCGTCGACAGCGTGTTCGTTCTGGGCCTGGAAGAGCAGGACATGCAGGTCGGTACGCTGCTGCTGAAAGAAGCCGGCGCGCTGATGGGCACGCCCAACGGTCAACCCACCGTCACCGCAGAAGGCCAACTGATGGCCGCTGGCCCGCGCCTCTATAAAGCACTGATCAAGCAGCTGGCGCCGCACTTTTAATCACTGGCGGCGCGGTCGCGCTGCGTGGTGAGTGGTGAGTGGTGAGTGGTGAGTGGTGAGTGGTGAGTGGTGAGTGGTGAGTGGTGAGTAGTGAGTAGTGAGTAGTGAGTAGTGAGTAGTGAGTAGTGAGTAGTCACTAAAATGGTAGTAAAAAGGCCCTGTCGGGTAATCCCGGCAGGGCCTTTTCGTTGGCTGCTTTTGCGTGCTTACGGCAGCTCTTCTTCCTCTTCATCGCTCTCTTTCTTGGTCGGGATCAGGTCTTCCCGAGAGAGCTTGAGCGGGATCAGCAGGGCGCCAGAGATATAGATGGAGGAGAAGGTGCCCACCACGATGCCAATCAATAGTGCGATGGCGAAGTTCTCGATCATGTCGCCGCCCAGCAGCAGCAAGGCCAGCAGCACCAGGATGGTGGTACCCGACGTTGCCAGCGTACGCGAGAGCGTGGCATTGATCGCTTCGTTGATGATTTGCGGCATGTTGTCGATCCGCGACGTGCGAATGGACTCGCGGATGCGGTCGTACACCACGATGGTATCGTTGAGGGAATAACCGATGACCGCGAGCAGTGCGGCCAGTACCGTCAGGTTGAAGTCGAGCTGGAACAGCGCGAAGACACCCACCACGATGACCACGTCGTGCATCAGCGCCAGCAGAGCGCCGACGGCGAACTTGTACTGAAAGCGCAAGGCCACGTAGACCATCACGACGCCGAGGGCCACCAGCATGCCCATGCCGCTCTGGTCGCGCAGTTGCTCACCTACCTGAGCACCCACGAACTCCGCGCGCACCAGGTTGACGTCAGCGCCTTCGGCGCGCAGCAGCCCGACGATCTCGCTGCCGATGTCGGGGTCAAAGGCCTGCTGAAGGCGAATCAGAATTTCGGTAGAAGCACCGAAGGTTTGTACGGACACATCCTGAAAGCCGCTGTTTTCCAGCAGTTGGCGGATGGCATCCAGTGACGGTGCGGCACCGTAACGTACTTCGACCAGGGTGCCGCCCGTGAAGTCCAGCCCCAGGTTGAGCTGCTGAAAAACGATGGCACCGATAGAGACGATTAGCATCACCGCCGAGACGATGAACGCAAGGTTGCGTCGTCCCATGAAGTCGATGCGTAGCTGCGATAGGGGTTTCATTACCACCTCTTCAATTCTGTGCGGAGCGCGTATGTCTGCTTCACGAGATCAGATCCAGAGCTTCTTGACGGGCTTGCTGCCATAGGTGAGGTTGACCATGGCTCGTGTGACCATCAAGGCCGTGAACATGGAGGTCAAGATACCGATGGAGAGCGTTACCGCGAAGCCTTTTACCGGGCCGGTGCCAATCGAGAACAGGATGATGGCGACCAGCAGGGTGGTGATGTTGGCATCCACGATCGAGGTGAAGGCACGCTCGTAACCCGCATGAATGGCTTGTTGAATCGACAGACCGTTGCGCAGCTCTTCGCGTATACGTTCGAAGATCAGTACGTTGGCATCTACCGCCATACCCAGGGTCAGCACGATACCGGCAATGCCCGGCAGGGTGAGGGTGGCCCCCAGCATCGACATCACGGCAATCAGCAGGGTCAGGTTGAGCGCCAGCGCCACGTTGGCAAATACGCCGAACACCTTGTAGCGCACCAGCATGAACATCACCACCAGCAACAGGCCAATCTGGACCGAGAGCAGGCCGCGTTCGATGTTGTCCTGACCCAGGCTCGGGCCAATGGTGCGTTCCTGCACGAAGTAGATGGGCGCAGCCAGAGAGCCTGAACGCAGCAGCAGGGCCAGTTCGGCAGCTTCGGTGGGCGAGTCGAGCCCGGTAATGCGGAAGCTGTTGCCCAGCGCGCTCTGGATGGTCGCCAGGCTGATCAAGCCGCGTTCCGTGTAGGGCTCGCGAATGATGGTCTGCTCGCCAGTCTCCGGGTCGGTCTCGACGCGGTCTTCGCTCTTGTGCTCGATGAACAGCACGGCCATGTTGCGTCCGATGTTGGTGCGCGTGGCGCGGTTCATCAGCGTACCGCCGGTGCCATCCAGGTTGATGTTGACCTGTGGGCGGCCATTTTCATCGAAGCTGTGGCTGGCGCTGGAAACGCTGTCACCGGTAATGATCACGTCCCGCATCAGGTCCGCAGAACGGCCGCTGTCGTTGCGGAAGTCGAAGCGCTCGGTTTCCATGTCGGGCGTGTCGTTACGTGCTTCCAGACGGAACTCCAGGTTGGCCGTGGCGCCGACGATGCGCTTGGCCGCCACTGTGTCCTGAATGCCGGGCAGTTCGACCACGATCTGGCTGGGGCCCTGGCGCTGTACCATCGGCTCGGCCACGCCCAGCTCGTTGACACGGTTACGCAGGGTGGTCAGGTTCTGGTTGACCGCATAGTCCTGAATTTCTCTGACCGTCGCGTCGCTCAGCGACATGACCAGGCTGGAAGCGCGGCCATCGCCCTGGTTGCTGTAATCGAAGTTGGGGAAGTCGCGGCTGATCACTCGACGCGCAGCGTCGCGATCTTCGCTGCTGGCAAAATCGATGGACAGCGAACGCTCGGCAATCTCCGTATTGCGGTAACGGATACGCTCGCTACGCAGCAGTTCACGGATGGCGCTGGCATTGACCTCCAGGCGCTGGCTCAGAGCCGCTTCCATGTCTACTTCCAGCAGGAAGTGAACGCCGCCGCGCAAGTCCAGACCCAGCGTCATGGGCGTGGCGGAGAAGGCCTGCAGCCAACCGGGCGTGGCTTCCGCCAGGTTCAAGGCAACGGTGGCGCCGCTACCCAGCACGTCAGCCGCGATATCCCGAGCATTCAGCTGGTCATCGTTGCTTTGCAAACGAATCAACCACTGCCCATCGACCTCTTCCACGGCCTTGATGGCAATGTCGTTGTCGTTCAGCGCTTGTTCGACGCGATTGATTTGCCGCTCATCGAGCATGTTGCCTTGGGCATCGCTCACCTGAATGGCGGGATCGGCGGGAAATAGATTGGGAAGTGAATAGATAAGGCCAACCACCAGGACGACCAGTATCAGCAGATACTTCCACAGGGGGTAACGGTTGAGCATGCAAGCCCTGCCTTCAATTACAAACGGAATCGCTGTGCACAGACAAGCTGTGCACAGCAACGTTCACCATCGACGCTACCATGTCACCCCTGCCGGGGTGGCTGGCACGGAGTCGGCAGGGGGAGGTGTGAGCGTTAGATGGACTTAATGGTGCCCTTGGGCAGTACGGCAGCCACGGCATTCTTCTGCACGTTGACTTCGGTACCTTCCGATACTTCCAGGGTCAGGAACTCATCGCTGACTTTGGTCACGCGGCCTACCAGACCACCACCGATGACCACTTCATCACCCTTGGCCAGGCTGGAGACCAGCTGACGGTGCTGCTTGGCACGTTTTGCCTGGGGGCGCCACAGCAGGAAGTAGAAAATCAGCACAAAGCCGACGAGCATGACGATTTGCGCAATGCCACCGCCAGCGGCGGCTTCCTGGGCATGGGCTGGTGAGATGAAGAAATCCAGCATTGCAGAGAACTCCTGAGTTAGAACAATGGGTGAACCGGTTGACGCCACTCAGCATGGCCGGTGGCGGTTAGTTATCAGGTTTCAGGTCCCGCAAGGGGAGGCACCGGCAAGCCGCGCCGTGCATAGAAGCCTTCCACAAAGGTCGTCAATGTACCCGCTTCGATTGCTGCGCGCAAATCAGTCATGACGCGCTGGTAGTAGCGCAAGTTATGGATGGTATTGAGCATCGAGCCGAGCATTTCGTTGCAGCGGTCCAGGTGGTGCAGGTAGCCACGGGAAAAATTCTGGCAGGTGTGGCAATCGCACTCTTCATCCAGCGGACGCGTGTCGAAGCGGTGCTTGGCATTGCGGATCTTGACGATGCCGTCCGAGGTGAACAGGTGCCCGTTACGCGCATTGCGGGTGGGCATGACGCAGTCGAACATGTCCACGCCGCGGCGTACCCCCTCGACCAGATCCTCGGGTTTGCCGACCCCCATCAGGTAACGCGGGGTGTCGTCGGGCATCCAGGTGGGCAGGTAGTCGAGGACCTTGATCATCTCTTCCTTGGGCTCACCCACCGACAGGCCGCCGATGGCCAGGCCGTCGAAGCCAATGTCCAGCAGCCCCTTGAGCGAGCGTTCGCGCAATTCAGGGTACATGCCGCCCTGAATGATGCCGAACAGCGCCGAAGGCGAATCACCGTGTGCCGTGCGTGAGCGCTTTGCCCAGCGCAGCGACAGCTCCATCGACTTCTCGGCTTCTTCGAAGGTGGCCGGGTAGGGGGTGCACTCATCGAAGATCATCACCACGTCAGAGCCCAGCGAGCGCTGCACGGCCATGGACTCTTCCGGCCCCATGAACACTTTGCTGCCGTCCACCGGCGAGCGGAAATGCACGCCTTGCTCGGTGATTTTGCGCATTTCGCCCAGCGAGAAGACCTGAAAGCCGCCTGAGTCGGTGAGGATCGGCTTGTCCCACTGGGCGAAATCGTGCAAGTCGCCGTGGGCTTCGATGACATCGGTGCCTGGGCGCAGCCAGAGGTGGAACGTGTTGCCCAGGATGATTTCCGCGCCGATCTCTTTCACCGACTCGGGCGTCATGCCCTTGACGGTGCCGTAGGTACCCACCGGCATGAAGGCTGGCGTTTCTACCGTGCCCCGTGGGAAGTGAAGGCGGCCCCGGCGCGCACGGCCGTCTTCCGCAAGGCGCTCAAAGCGCATAAAGCATTCGTTTCGCATCACAATCGCTCGTTGATCTATCGGGTGGCACAGCGCTAGCGGGTGAGCAGCATGGCATCGCCATAGCTGAAAAAGGCGTAGCGCTCTTCTACCGCCGTGCGGTAGGCGTGCATGATGTGGTCATAGCCTGCAAAGGACGACACCAGCATCAGCAGCGTCGACTCGGGCAGGTGAAAGTTGGTGATCAGTGCATCGACACAGCGCCACTGGTAGCCAGGGTAGATAAAGATATCGGTATCGCCGCTGAACGGGGCGATCTCGCCGTCGCTGCTTTTCATGCAGGCACTCTCCAGGCAGCGCACGCTGGTGGTGCCTACCGCCACCACTCGCTTGCCGGCCGCCTGGGTATCACGCACCTGCTGGCAGGTGGCTTCGGTGACCTCGATCCACTCGCTGTGCATGTGGTGTTCGAGGATATTGTCGACGCGCACGGGCTGAAAGGTGCCTGCGCCCACATGCAGGGTCACGAAGGCACTTTGAATGCCTTTTTCGGCCAGTGCATCCAGCAGCGGCTGATCGAAGTGCAGCCCCGCCGTAGGAGCGGCCACGGCACCGTCGCGGCGCGCATACACGGTCTGATAGCGTTCGCGGTCGCTCAGCTCGTCTTCTCGAGTGATGTAGGGCGGCAGCGGCATATGGCCGTGCTGCTCCAGCAGAGCAATCATCGGCGTGTCGCCCAGAAAGCGCAGCTCGAACAGCGCATCGCGGCGGCCTTCCACCACGGCATGAATGTCGCCTTCGAAGATCAGCTCGGTGCCCGGCTTGGGCGACTTGCTGGAACGCAGATGGGCAAGCCCACGGTGGCTGTCCAGCGGGCGCTCCAGCAGCATCTCGACTTTTCCGCCACTGGCCTTGTGGCCGTGCAGGCGTGCCGGTATCACTCGGGTGTCGTTGAATACCAGCAGGTCGCCTGGCTCCAGCAGCTCCAGCAGATCGGGAAAGCGACGATGCGCCAGCGCACCGCTCTGGCCATCCACGCATAGCAAGCGGCAATCGCTGCGCTGCTCGGACGGATAGCGGGCAATCAGCTCATCGGGTAGCTCGAAATGGAAATCTGCTCGCTGCATGGGGAGTGCTCTTTCGGTGGTCAAACAAGCCGCCTAGGATAGCGCTTTAGACGCATAAAGTCAGTCGATGTGATTGACCTTGCAGGTTAACTCCGTATAATGCGCCTCCTATGCCGGTGTGGCGGAATTGGTAGACGCAGCGGATTCAAAATCCGCCGCCTTTACGGGTGTGCCAGTTCGAGTCTGGCCACCGGCACCATATTTAGAATCAGGGGCTTAGGCCCCTTTTTTCGTCTCTGAATGCCTCGTTTTTCTAGTCCTCTTTTCCTTCGGTTGTCCACTTTGTGTCCATCGGAATGTGCGGCGCGTACTTGATGGCATCGGCCAAATGGTCGGGCGACAGGTGTGCATAACGCATGGTCATGGTGATGCTTTGGTGTCCGAGAATCTTTTGTAACGTCAATACGTCTCCCCCGTTCATCATGAAATGCGACGCGAAGGTGTGGCGCAGTACGTGTGTGCGTTGCCCAGGGGGCAGGTTGATTTGCGCCTCGAGGACGGCAGCCGAGAAGGCTTTGTAGGCGGGCTTGGGGAAAAGCCTGCCGACTCTGGGGCCGTGTGCTTTCAGGGCGTCGTAGAGATCCTGTGGAAGGGGGATCGTGCGGTTCCTGCGGTTCTTGGTCGCGGTGTAGGTGACGCGGCCATTACGAAGCATTTCAGCACGCAGGTACTGGGCTTCGCTCCAGCGGGCACCCGTGACCAGGCATAGACGTGTGATCAGATCCACGTGGGGGTTGTTGGATGCGCTGAGGGCGGTAAACAGGGCCTTGATATCGTCATGCGTCAGGTAAGTGAGTTCCTGTTCATGCAGGCGCAGGGGCTGCACCTTGGCGAAGGGGTTTCCTTCGGTCCATTCGTCGAGTCTTATCAGGGTGTTGAACACGGCGCGCAGGTGCGCCTGGTCATGGTTGACGGTGTTGGGGGTAATGCCAGACGCCAGGCGTTTCTGCCTGAGCAGGGAGGCATCGGCGGGGGTGATCGTGCTGGCCAGCGGGTTGCCGATCATGTCGGCCAATGCATTGAGCTGTGAGCACCGCCGTTTGCCGTCTCTGAGCGATACGCCGTGGTGGTTATACCAAAGCTCAATGAGATCCTTTAAACGGCGCTTGTCGCGTGGCTTGGGCTCGTAGGGCTCACCTATAGCAGCCTGACCCAGCACGTAGCTTTCAAAACGCTTTGCCTTGGCCTGGGTGGGGAAGGTTTTACGAACCCGTTTGCCATGGGCACCAAAGGGCCGTACATCGACCTGCCAGCCTTTCTCTACTCTTTTGATGGCCATTTCTACGCTGCCTTCCCTATTAGCCGTCGCTCGATGAGCTTCTGTTCCACGATCTGCCGGAATTGCCCTGAATCCACCCCTCGTCGTCGGTAGTATTCTGCGAGGTCGTCCCACATGCCGGAACGTTGGAGGAAGCGGACGGCTTCGTGGGTGCGGTATCCCTGGCGGGCATAGATGCTAATGAGGTTGCCGAACGCCAGGGTGACGTTCTTTTCGTTGCCAAGCCCTGGGGCTTTGCGTGCCCGTTTGTACATGAAGCCTGGTTCATGGCAGTAGAAACGGGCGTCTTCCTGCATGACTTGCCACGCGGGATCAATGAGGTTGCGGCGTGTGTCCAGTCGATAGGATTGCATGGCGGTACGCCATAGGCCGGAGAGGTGCGGTACCACGTCCACAAAGCGGTTAAAGCCGTGGGTGTGATCGAGGACTTCACCGGTATCGACGTTGCAGGGGATGCCCTGGGCGTATTCACGCAGGACGGACTGGTGAAAGCGTAGCTCGATGCGCCACACGGTTTCTTCGGGGTCGTAGGTGCCATTGAGGTCGTCATCGACGGCGTTCTTCCAGATACCTTCCCAGAAGTGCATCTTGTCGCGGTGGCTGGCTTCTAATGTCTTGTTGTAGATACAGCATTGCAGCGCGCCTGCCGTACCAAACATGAAGGTTTCCCCGCGGCCATAGGTGGTGGCGATGTTGGAGTGGTCAAACTCCAGGGTAGCGACGCCGTCGATCGCCATGACCTTCTTCGAACGGGTGATGAAACGCTCCATGAAATCCCTGGGGGGCTCCCAGCCCTGGACGTCCAGGGCGAGGTGGACAGCGGCACCGATGGGCTCGATATGAGCCAGCATGTGGGCGGCGATGTTGTCCATGAAGTCCTGGCACTCCTGAGGGCTGCGCTCCTGGATGAAGTGGGGCGAGAGTTCGATTTTCAGGTGGGTACCGATGTTCTCGACTTTGACGTGACGGGCCTGGAAAAAGACGATGACGCCCAGTTCATTGTTCTGGAGTCGATAGCGGAAGCCGGAACCGGCAGCGCCGGCCCCTACTGACCAGGTTTGATCAAAGAGGCGCATGGTGGCGCCTTTGCCTTCGTTGTAGACGTCGATGATTTCATGAAACTGGTGAAGGCACGGCTTGCCCTGGTAGAGCTGCCGGACGGTGTCCACGCCTGCGTTCAAGATGCGTAAGTGGTTCAGTTCTCGCTGACCCAGCGAGCTGATGAGCAGCCTTCCGAACTTGTCCTGTTCACCGCGTTGCAGTGACGCAAGCGAGTAGCGTTCCCAACGTTCCATAGCCTGATTCCCTGTATTTTTTGAAATGCCGTAATGTGCTGTAGTGAGCCGATAGCTCGGTTGAACGAATTACTCTGCGAGACGTGTTACAGGGAGGGTCTCGACCTCCTGCCGCCAGCCCGCTACCCCCCGCTGCGCAGGGGGTAGCGGGCTGGCAGCCGTCGGTATGGAACTGGGTTGAGTCGCGTCATAACGGGGCAGCACCGTGGCCTGGAGCAGTACGTGGAGGTTGGTGCGCTGGGTGGAGGTGGATTCGTTCTGAAAGAGGCGGCCCGCTACGGGGACGCTTGAGAGCCCTGGCACACCGGAGACCTGGGAGCGGTCATCCTGTGATGATAGGCCGCCCAGGAGCAGGGTCTGGCCGGAGCGGATTTGCACGGTGGTGTTGATTTGGCGCTGGTTGGTGATGATGTCGGACGCCAGCAGGGAATCCGTGAGCGAGTCGGCGGAGGTGGTGATGTCCATGATCACTAGGCCGGAGGCGGTGACCACGGGCAGGACGTTCAGGCGTATGCCCACGTCGCGGCGTTCGATGGTCTGAAAGGGGCTGTTGACGTCGGCGGACTGCCCCGTGACGCGTCCGGTGACGAAGGGGACGTTCTGGCCAATCGAGATATTGCCGCGCTTGCCGGAGAGCGTGAGGATCTGCGGCGTAGAGAGGACGTTAGAGCGGGAGTCGCGCTGGAGGGCGTTGATGGCAAAGGCCAGTACATCGCCGTCAAAGATGCCGAACGTGCCCCCTGATGAGGCCAGCGAGGTGCCCAGGCTGGCGGTGTTGAAGCCACCGGCGATGCGTGAGCCCGCAGTCGGTGTAGTGCGTCCAAGCGCTACGCCAAGATCGAAGGTATCGCCGTCGCTGGTTTCGAAGATGACGGCCTGGATGAGGACTTGAGGGTGGGATACATCGACCTGGGGCAGCATGCCCTGGAGCTGTTCAAGCTGCTTTTCGGCCCCCCTGGCCAGGATGGCGTTGGAGGCGTGGAGTACCTGAACGCGGGGCTGGGCGGTGCCGTCCTGGTTGTGCTGGTTCAGGAAGGTGGTGATTAGCGGGGCGATATCGTCGGCCCGCACGTTGTCGAACTGGAACAGGTGGGTGGCCTGGGGCTCCGGTCGTGGGGTCAGCACGGGCGTATTGGCGAAGGCGTTGGCGGTTGGGGTGGACGGTGCTGGGCTGGCCGTGGGGGTGCTGGGCCGCTGCTGGGTGGGTGCGACCGTGGGCGGGTTGCCGGGCAGAATGGTGTAGCCGTGTGAACTCAGCACGCCCAGAAAGAACTCCTCGAGCTGGTGATCGGGCACATCGGGGGCGTAGACGGTGAGCGTTCCGGTGGTGCTGGGGTGAATGGCCAACGGGGTGTTGGTCTGTTCCACGTACCAGCGCACGAAGTCCCGAATATCGGTATCTTGCATCTGGATCGGCGTGGCATACGCGCTGGTGAGAGAAGCCGTGGTGAGCGCGATGGCGGCGAGGGTGTTAGCAGCGAACTTCTTCATGGGTGACTCCATTTTCTATGCGGACGAGGCAAGCATTCACGGGGACGATGGTGAAGCCCTGGCGGGCGAGGTCGTCGGTGGTGGATGGGGTGCGGTCGCTATCAATGAGGCGGTAAGTGGTGCGGTCACCAAACTGGCTAAAGCTGGCGATGCGGGTGGTGCTGAGGTTGGGTAGCTCAAGGGGTGCCACGGGTGCCGGTGTGTTGTCTGTGCGGGCGTTGACGCGGTCGGCGACGAGTACCGAGAGGGTGATAAAGCAGCCCAGGGCGAACGAGGCGAGCGTGAGGAAGGGGCGGTTGAAGCGCTTCCAGTAAATACGGGTCATCTTCATGTAAAACCTCGCGTCATGCGGTACGCGGTGCATGCCGTGGGTGTACCAGGGCGGCAGCACGGAGTACGTGCCGTGTGGGTAGTGGTCGGAGAAGGATTGCTTGGTGTCGTACGCGGGGTAGAGGGCGCGGCCTGTGTAGGTCCAGCGTTCGACGGTGAGGCTTTGCGGGGAGTCGCCATACTTGACGATGCCAAGGTGTACTTTCGGCATGGGCATTTTGGAGCCCATGAACAGGGAGTAGATGGCCCCCACGAAGGGCACGGCCACACGATCCAGACGACGGCAATAGACCACGTGTTCCGCCAGGGCGACGCGGGCTTGCTTGTCCATGATCGTTAAGTCTTGAATCAGAAAAATGATATCCCAGCCCAATTTACGGGCATGGAGAAACCAGTTGATGACGTCCTGACGGCTTTTATCCGCCCAGGAGCGGGCGTTGAACCAGGTGCCGCACTCATCGAGAACGAGCAGGCCGTTCTTGTGTTCGTCGTAGGAGTCAGTGCCCGTGCCGATGGCTTCCAGGTCGGC
Source organism: Halomonas sp. KM007 (assembly GCF_050709225.1). NCBI lineage: Bacteria > Pseudomonadati > Pseudomonadota > Gammaproteobacteria > Oceanospirillales > Halomonadaceae > Halomonas > Halomonas sp. KM007. The sequence continues at coordinate 2,634,245 of NZ_CP136131.1, forward strand.
CAGGACAGGCTTATCAGGGATGCGGTAGCAGCGGGTATTCCTGGGCTTTTCACCGATGAGCTTATCGAGGTTCAAGTCCAGGTTGGTGGCCACCTTGCAGCCCTGGTTCAGCTTGTCCTTAATCTTGCCCACGGCGACCAGGGTTTTGCCCGCGCCGAGTTTGCCAGTGACAACGTAAACGGCCATTAGAGAACGGGCCTCCCTTGCTCCCAGTCGATCAACTGGCGTTTCTGCTGGAAGACCCATACCGCGACCTTGCTGCTGTAGATGGCCGCCATGCAGGCTTCGAAGTTGTCGGGTTTGATGGCACCGATGCCTTGGGCAAGGTCGGAAGGCAGTGAGGCGCTCACGCCGCTGATGATGGCCACAAAGGTAACGGCCAAGCCGACCAGGAGAGAGAGGTAAAGGGTCGTCCAGACCAAAATGCCCGCTAGGCGATTGGTAAAGCGGGCAGCAATACGGGTGACGAACCATTCAACGATGCGGGTGAAGAAGCCAATCAAGGCCCCCATGCCAAGCAGAGCGGGTAAGGCCATTTATGCAGTCCTCTGACCGGAGCGGAAGAAGGTGTCCACGACGCTAACGACCGTCCAGAAGTAGACGATCCACGTTAGCCACGACTTGATGAGGTCAAACGGGCGGCAAGAGATTTCTATGGGGCCGAAATCAAGCGGAGCACAGCCGCGTGAAGGTAGTGAAGGCAAGCGGGTGGTAACTTGATCGGCTATACCAGAACTTGAGCCATCACCGATCTGATCCATGAAGGCATCTACTTCTTCGTTATAGCGTTGGCGTTCTTCTTCGAGGCCATCGAGGGTTTCATCCATGCCCGAGGTGTTCAGCAGGTCGTTGCCTTCGCCCACTTCCTCGGTTAAACGACCCACGAGGTTGTTCACCATGCCGTTAGCAATGTTCTGGATGCAGCCCAGGAGCCCCTTATCGTTGGTCGCGGCGGTATGGCCATCATCGGTTTGTTGGCCATCGGGGTAGCAAGTGCCTAGGCCGAGCGCGTTGGTGATCGTGTTGCCGAGGCCGTCAAACATGCCCTGGACTTCTTCGGTCTGTTCGCCAATGGCATCGCCAAAGCCTTCGCCGAGGGCTTCCAAGCCTTCGCTGATGCCTTCGGACTGACTATTGATCGCGCCTGAAAGGTCGTTGGAGACGGCCTCGAGCGCGTTCTGGTTGGATTGGCCAGAAGAACGAATCGCTTCAATAATGCCGGATTCATCAAATTCAAACTCCGGTACGGTAGAGCCACCGCCACCGGAGGAACCGCCAGAACCATCGCCGGAGTCGTTGCCGCCATCGCTACCACCGGAGTTGCCACCAGAATCGCCGCCATCGTTACCGCCTGGGTCGGTGGGGTCGGTAGGGGTTGTTGGGTCGGTAGGATCACCGCCGCCAGTATCACCACCATTGTCACCGCCAGAACCGCCACCGGAACTTGGCTTTGAGTAAATATTGCCGTCTGAACCGATATACTGAAAATAATCAGGCGCGCTATCCCAATCAACTAAGTACGACTTATCACCGATAGAGACACAGCTAGCATTATCGGAACAACCGCCAGGAAGCTCTGTTAAATAATCATTACCAGAAAAGTCAACAACTGAAAAAGTACCATCTGAACTAGAACCTAAACTACCGGCAATATGTTGACCAAAGTCACCAATAGAGCCAGTAGACTCAGAAGTTATAGAAACAAGGCACTGAAGATCATCACCAGAACCGAAACAACCATCAACGCCACCAGAAGCAGAAACAGAACAAGCACCGCTGTGAGTTTTTACCACACCACCAGCAGATAGATAATTGTAAACGTCAGGGTTATTTGTTGAATAACTGTCGCCATTTTCTGACTGACAGACATCATCTGACCTTAAACCATAATTCATATTAGAAGGGATATCATAAACAACTGTAGTAGAAACAGAACCAACAAAACGAAATCTACTCCTGTCACTGCTATCAAATGAGGAACCGTAAGCTACAGAAACACAATCCCTAGTAGCACAATAAGATGAAACCCTTTCTCTAACACGATTTATAACATAACGTCTATTATTGTCAGCAGAAGAAGCATATTGCGCACTATCAGAAAATTTAACTCCAGGAAGGTTATTAGCCTCATCTAAAGAGATTGTTGTATCTGACATATCATTAACAGCTTGAGCAAAAGAATAATCAGAAAACACCATTAAAAAAGGCGTTAAAGTGGTTAATAAAACGGCTTTTTTAATCATGTTGTCCTCGTTATATAAAAAGGGGCGTTTCCGCCCCTTGGTTGTCCCTTGCTTAGCGGTATTAAGACGCGCGGTTGGCAAACTTCTTGATCAACTTGATGCCGATGAGTGAGCCGGTAATCACGGCGACAGCACCTAAGGCATAGCCACCCATTTGTGTCGCTTGTGAAGTGATGTCATCAAAGACGTCAGAGGCTGTAGTTGACGCGGTTTGTGCATGAGCGCTGCTGACAAAACTAGCGGCTAGAACAGAGCCAGCGGCTACTTTGGCAGTAGTGGAGTGAACGGCATTTTTTGCGCTGTTAATGAGGGTTTTCATGGTCATACGACTGACTCCATAAATTTCTTTGTAAAGACGATGATGTGTCCGAATGCCCAACCGGTGGCATACGAGGTGAACAGAGAACCAACAACAAACGTAATGCTTGGGTCGCTCATCGTTGGCCCCCACTTACCGCGCCGATCCCGAAGGCGAGAACGAGACCGACGCAGTAAATCAGGAGCCACAGACCTTCAGGTGTGCTGGTGTCCATGGCTCAAATTCCTATTTCTTGTCGCTGGTGGCGGCGGGTGCTTGGGCACTGCCGGTGGCGTTGGGGCGGCGTGCCCCGATGACGTGAATCACGGTCTTGCCACCCGCGGCGGCAGAGGACGTGCGCAGTTCGATATCCAGTTCCATGGCGCAAGGCATGTGCGGGGCAGCGGCGTGGAGCTGGTCGAAGATGTCGTAATTGGCGGTCATGATGCTGACCTGGTTGCCCAGGGCATTTTCGCTGTCAGCGGAGGCCGCTTGCATGACGCTGATCTTGGCGCCGGAGACGCCGTTGTCCATCTTGTAGCGGGTGGCACCGATAACGTGGGCGTGAATGGTGTTGATCATGGGTGTAGTTCCTTTTCGTTAGCGTTGGGTTCTGGCGGCTTGCTTAAGGCAGTAATCCGCGAGAATGGATAGCTCAGTGGTTTCTGGGGTGACGCCTTCGTCTACCAGCGTCTGGTACTCTGCCTGGGCGTAGTAGGTCGCGGCCCGTGCATAATCCCGGCTGTGGAGGCACCGCTGGCCCCGCTCCCTCAAAGCTCGGGAATCAAGGCAGGGGGGTCCCCCTACCCGCCCTCCGTTTGCCCGTCGGTCTTTCTGCACGGCAGCCAACATCGGCCAGCCGGTAAACCCCTTTTTTAACCCCACAAAAAGGGGTTGACAGTCTGTCCGCTGCTGGCTAAGGACGCCGTGCGACCGAAGGGCGACGGATGACGGGCAGGGGGACATGGGATCAAGCTTCTGTGGTGTGGGGAGCGGGGGAGGCCGCACGGGAAATGGCTTCCAGCGGGTCGGTATTGCCGCGTTCCAGTTCCGCCAAACCGTACTCGATGAGCCGTTCGGACAGCGCCGAGGAGGTCAGGCCGTTGGTGCCTGCCTGGATGAGGTGGCGGCTGTGGGTGTCGGGGGTAAGGAACACGCGGATGGGCTGTTTTTTACTCATGTGCATAACTCCGGTGGGGCTAAAGGCCGTTGTGGATAACGGACGACGCGTTAGCCGAGTGGGTGTGGATAGGTGCGCGGGTGCCACAATCACCGAGGGGCAAGGGGGGGGCATCGGTGGGTGCGGGTGCCACCGGTGTACTGCAGCGCGTCGGGTGGTGCTTGGGTCTTCGGGGGTGTCGATTCCGTAGAGATGCCGCAGGAAGTCCAGAGCTGCGTCATGGGAGTCGAAATCGAACGAACATTTGCCGTCCTTGGCGATGAAGGCTGGTGACTGTTCCAGGCGGTCGCTATTGGCTTGATAGACGTGGCTAGGGACACACACAAAGGCCATGGAGCCGTTGTAGTGCTGAACGTCAAACAGAGTGGCAAAGGCGGCGTCGTCGGGGCTTTGCTTCACACCGTTCAGAGACAGCGTGACAAGACGTTCAGCAGACAGGCTTGAGCGGAACGCTGGGTTCAGGGTGTAGCAGCTCATGACCAGTCCTCCGATTGCAGGCACTCAGCGGTAAAGAGCGCGACGTTCACGAGGCGACGACGACCCACCTTGATGATGGGGAGGTTGCCCTGGTTGATCTGGCCGCGAACGGTGTCGGGGGATAGGCCAGAAAGCTCGGAGAAACGCTCGATCGTCATGACGGGCACCTGAGATGCGGGGACGTAGGGCGTGTTGCTCGTTTCCATGCTGTACCTGCTCGCTGTGGCATGTTGTGGTATGTTTGTAAGAGTGCAGTAGAGGTGTACTCTTCTGCGAGGTCACCGTGTAAGGGTAGCCCCTTTGGCGAGTATATGGCAAGCGACTTAGCAAAAAGAATTCGATTAATAAGAGAAGCCGAAACTTCAGGACGTGCGGAGTTTTCGCAACTTATTGGAATTTCAAAGAAAACTATTGAGGGTATGGAGCAGACTGGAAGAACCCCGAAAGGGGAGCTTCTTGAGGCTGTATGCAAGCAATGGCCGAAATACACACTTTGGCTAATGACTGGTATGACAGATGAGACGTGCGGACAAATAAGCCCCGAGATAGAGAGGGCACGCAGCGCGTTGAAGAAAACGGGAACGGATACCGGCTAGCACAAAGGGTTGTGGATAGATGGTTCCAAGGAGGTAGGGGTTGTGGGTAACAGGGAGCAGCGTAGATGAGTCCTGATGAGGCAATGAGGGAGCTTTTTTATACCGTATTCAAAATGGTTATTCCGTTTTTCGGAATAGCCATTTTTTATATCTGGGCAGAAGCTAAGCTATTGAAGAAGTGGAAGAATAAACGTAGGGGGCGTAAATAATGAGTGGATTTGAAAGGGCTTGGTCAAGCGCATGGCGCGACTTTGAGGCAGGGCTGCAGCAAGCCATTTACTACGCAATTTTTATTGATGTGGTGTTGCTGATAGCGCTATTTGTCTTTATTTGGTGCTGTTGTGTATACGTGCTTAACTATAAGAAGATGGTCGATGAAAGCGTAAGGTTGAAGAAGACGGAAAGGCAGTACTTGCTAACGAAAAAGACTAGAGAAGAGTTCGAGATAAAGCGCCTAAAGACAGAGTTCATGTTAAGCGATGAGCTAGATAAAAGATTTAATGATCAGGAGGGGGCTTTCGGCAGTAATGTGAGACTCTAGATGCAGTTCTCTATTCCCTTGGTTAATAAGGATTTATTAAAGGATGTTGAATGAGACGTCAATACGCTGCCAAAAGTTATAAAGAAAAAGTGGCAAGAAAATTGCCGAGAAAGAGTAAGTGGAATTTCCTTATGCTGATGTTTTTTGCATTGTGTTTTTGTATTTACACTTTTTCGATTGTAGCTATCGCTCCATTGGTATACAGTAATGTGCCAAGTTTAACGAAAGTGCTTCTTGAAAAGCAATTGCTTACTCCTTTAGCAATAGTTGCTACGCTTTTTGCTCTAAAAAAGAAGGGTCATGAAACAAGCGCTTTCTTTGCATTTACAATTCTTTTTATATTTAGCGCTTACCTTGTTTATATATATTCCCACTTTTATGGTAGTACTGGTTTTGTTGGAAGGTGGGAAAAGGGGGCGGCACAAATTGGCTATTTTTTGAACCAATTAATGTTTGGCATTAATTTTCTTGGTATGTTAGTTACACTTGCAGCTGCAGGGTTTAAAGAAGGAAGTAAATAACATGCCTTTAGATATACACAAGTAATGCCAAGCTTACGCTACACAAGTGCCTGTAATGGCTATCACCAGCCGCGCCTCAAAGGGAGTCGAGCACGTTCTTTCACTCTAGCATTACGGCGCTCAATTGTAGTCCGGTGATCTGGGCTGGGAATGACGACACGATATTGATGGCGTGGCGTCACAGATCGGGCTGGCGTTTGAGGCCGTGAGCTGGGAGGAGCAGGGGGAAGCACGGTGAGGTTGTTGGTGTTGACACGTTCAGAGGCGACACCGGCACATGGGAAATCCTGAAAGGTGGTCTTGCCGTTCACCACACACCTGAAAACCTCAGCATGAGCAGAGAGAGGCAGCAGTACCAGGAGGGCAACCAACGCAGGCTTTTTCATCGTCCATGACCCCTAAGCGAATATCGGTAACGGAAGGTTACCAAGAAAAAGTGCAGGTTGGGGCCGTCCTGGTTGAATTTTTTCACATGCGCGCTTGTGCACAGTGCTGGGAACGGTGACAAAAAAGTGTCCAGCATGGTGTGCTGCAACAGGCCAAAGCGAGCGGGTACAAGTGGCGTAAACGCTTGAAATGCAAGCAGTGTGCCGTAACGTGCTGAAATACAAAGGCTTCAAAATCCGCCGCCTTTACGGGTGTGCCAGTTCGAGTCTGGCCACCGGCACCAAACATGAAGGGCCTGACATTCAACGTCAGGCCCTTTTTTATCATGTCCAAAGTGCCCTTTTGTGTCGCGGTATTCTGCCCGAGAGCGCCCATGCGTTTTCTAATGCTCTTAAACAGGGCATTACCCCCTCTTTTTTCAGGTTTCTTTCCTACTTCTTTATGAAACACTTGACCCCATTTGAATGGCGCCTTTCCGTGAGGCTGCCGGGGCGATGTTCGCCTAACCAACTAGAAAAAGCATTCGCCATGGGCGCTTGCGAACCTTCAGTGGAGATGTGCTCAATGGCGATGTCATCAGCCGATATTCTCAAGTCGACGCAGCCGGGCGTTGTCAACGGTCATTTGCTCAATGGCGTCAGGGTCAGCAGTGTAGAGTCTCAGGGCGCTTGGCAAGCACTTGCCGACACCCGCAGCGACGTATCGCGCATTGAGATACCGGCGGACCCCCATGAGCGCGTGGCTTTCGTGCGCCGCTGGATGGAAAAGAACCAGAAGACCCTCAAGCAAGGCGGTATGGCCGCTACATTGGTGCTGCCCTTGCTCGCCCAGCAGGCCTTGGCCGACAAGATGGTGCCAGTGAATGACCTGCAAGGGGTGTCAGAAGTCATTCGCCAGCCCAACGGCAGCCTCACACTGATGATGAACAGCGGCCAGCGTATCGATCTGGTGGCGGCGGACGTGGCGCTGGCCAACGGGCGTGTCGTGGTCGATGTGGACGCTCTCATGCAACAGCTCGGTAATGACAGCGGTCTTCTTGTGCCGCTCAGTCAGTTGCCGGATGTGCAAACCTGGGAGCTGTTGCCGGACGGGAACGTTCTGGTGACGATGGCCGATGGTTCACAGCTCGTGGTGCCACGTTGGGCGGTGGTCGAGCAGGGTGACCTGCTGCTGATCAGCCCCAGTGATGCCCTGCAACAAGGTCTGGCTGACGGTGAAGATTTTGGCAACTTGCTGTTCGTACCCAGCGCCTCGTTTACGTCGGCACCGTCGAGCACGGCTGCCGTGGCGGGGACCACTGGCTCGAACAGTGCGCCGGTCAGCTCGTTTGCCGATATCCCGCCATGGCTTTATATCGGTGGTGGTGCCATTGCCGTAGGCGCGGCTGCAGGTGGTGGTGGCGGTGGTGGCGGTACTACACCACCTCCAGTGCCTCCCGTGACCATCAGCGGCTATGTGATCGATGGGTATATTTCCGGGGCGACCGTCACTCGTGAGTTCGATGCCAACAGTGTCACCACGGACGGTAACGGTTTCTTCTCTGGTTTGCAGGGCAGTGGAATCTTGACTGCCACCGGTGGTGTCGATATCTCGACGGAATTGCCCTTCACGGGGGTTCTGCGGGCCCCGGATGGCTCAACGGTCATTACTCCCCTCACCACCATGATGGTGCAGCTGAGTCAGCAGTTCGGTCTCAATAATGCCGATGCACAAGCAGCCATCAAGGCCGCCTTGAATCTCGATGCACGCATCGACCTGATGACCACCGACCCACTCAGCGTGTCCTCTCCAAACGTGGAGTTGCTGATTGCCGGTGTCAAAGTCGCAAGCCTTTTGGCCATGGCGGCTACGGCAGGCATCAGCTCTGCCGACGCCTTGTCGCGGCTGGGCGTGGCATTCAATCAGGCAGGAGAAGAAGGGCGTGCGCTGACCAATCAGGAAATGGCCGACGCGCTGGGGCTGCCAGCCATTGCAGGCCAGGTGAAGCAAGCACTGGATACCATCGATGCCGCGGGTGAAAACCTGGATATAGATGCCTATCGCGATGGCTCGCGCAACCCGCTGCGAGATGCCCAACTGGCAGCACAAGATCCTGACAGCGATCTTTCAACAACGATCGACTCTCGGGCAGATGTGCCCTATTTGACGCTGCAGCAGGCAGTATCGATGGCGGCCAATGACGAATTGCCCTCACAGTATTTGATCAACCCTAACCAGCCGTTTGCTGCTGGTACGCTAGGGCTAACGGCTGCTGGCAACCAGCTGGCACGGGTCGAGGCGATATTGGCAGGTGACTTTGACGTTGCGACGGCGCCTATTGCCTTGGAGGATATCTACACGTGGTCGATTCATGCAAATGCCGAAGATGTCCTGGTCAGTGGTGGTTTGGGTCGTCCTGAGGTCGTTGGTGCACAGAGTGTGATGCTTACAAATGCCACAATCCGTCCGGACCAGTTTGCCGATCTCAATACCCTCGATAATTTCGTTCTGGGCAGCACTGTCGTGCCTTATACGCTGGAAGAAGCATTGGCGACCGATGTGATGCCTGCCAATTATACGCTGAACCCGGACACGCCTTTTGCTGCAGGGAATTTGACCGTACGGGAAGCGGCCGAGCTTATCGACGACACCCGCAGGCTGCTGGATCTTGCCCAGAATACCGACAGCGATAACCTCTCTCGTGACTTGTTGTTGGAGTGGAACATCGTTGATAGCCTCGAGACGATTTTAGGAACGCCCGCCGCACGCCCGCAAATTGCTGAAGCCAATAGCATTAGCGTCACGGAAGCCATCATCACGCCTGCGCAGTTCGTGCAGCTCAGCAGGCTGGAGAGTTTCGTGCTGGGCGAGACCGAAGTAGATTACACCCTTGCCGAAGCGCTGGAGGCTGACCCGCTTGCCAGCAACTACATCATCGACCTGCAAGCCGTCTTGAATGCAGGCACCGTGACGGTAGCCCAGGCAGAAGCGGCCTTTGCCGACGTTAGCCGGATACTGGAAGGGGCGAACAATCAGCCGCCACTGACCCTGTTCGAGTGGGTCATTCGCGATACGGCAGAAGCCATTATCGCGGACCTGGATCAAGGGCACGTGACCGAGGCGAACCAAGTCTCGGCCAGCAACCGAGTGATCTCGTCGGCTCAATTCGACCAGCTCAACACGCTGGACAACTTTGAGCTGGGTACGACCATCGTTCGCTATACGCTGGAAAACGCCGTCAATGCAGATGAGCTAGCCGCCAATTACGACATCGACACCACCTTGCCCTTTGAATCTGGTGAGGTCAGCGTCGACGCCGCCGCCACAACGCTGGCTGCGGTTGAGCGTATTCTCGCTGGCGCGCTCAATCCTCAAACGCCTAATGCAGATGCGCTGTTCAACTGGACGGTCGTTGATAACGCTGCGGCGATCATAGAAGCGGGTAATGTCTCTCATCTTACGCGCGCGGATGCAGTAAACGTGAGTGATGACATTATCACTATCGCGCAGTTTGAAGCGCTGAGTGCCGCTGAGTTCAACTACGTGCGCCTTGATGAACTGGTGAAGTACACGTTGTCTAACGCCATCTCCGTCATTGATGCTGGCAATGGCCCACTCGTCGCCGACTACGTGATCGACCTGGAGACAGCGTTCAGTGACGTATGGACGGTAGCTCAAGGGGAAAGTTATTTCGCTATAATCGCGGGTGCAGAGAACCGAGCTGCTTTGCTCGCCAGTGATGCGGTTGTATGGCAAATCGAAGATACCATTGGCAATCTGCTGGCAGGTGTCAGTAACGTTAGTGCCAATGATAATGCTTTTGACGACGACGCTATTATCAATGCAGAGGCGGTGCGTGTAACAGGTACGACTATCACTCAAGCTCAGTACGAGGAGCTGCTAGATGTGTTAGGTAATACGCTGCGTTTGGATGCCAGTGACAGTGCTGCCAGAACCACTGTCACCTATGCGAACCTGCAAGCAGCCGTGGAGGCCGAGGCCGATGGTGTACTAGCCCCCAGCGAGTTTTACTCCATTACAGCGACCACGCCCTACACAAACCCCGATGGCCCGTTGAGTGTTGCAAATGCGCTGGCGGATATTGAAACCGTCAAGAGCATTCTTGATGGTTCTACCAACCGCGACGCAGCCAATTTTGAAGCTTTTTATAATTGGCACATCACCGATTCTGCCAGCAATATTCTGGCTGTCATTGAGAGCAATACAAGCGGTATTCCGGAAGTACTTGAGGGCGCAGACAGGATCTTTGCGGCCAATGGTGGTGCAGATGGCAATATTCTAGCCGCTGAGTATGACGCCTTGGTCAATGGCCTTGGTGAAGATGGCTTTGATTATAACGAGGTCGCTTATACCCTGACCTACGTATTTGATGAAACGACTGAAACGTTCGCCGCTCCCGGCGATATAGCTGAGCGTTTCTTCTTCACTCGCGACGTGTTCGACATTGACGAAGCCGTTGGCGAAGGCAACATCAATGTGGCCGACGCAGCAGGGTATTACAACGCCGTATTAGCGCTGGTGAATGCAAGCACCGACAATTTGTCAGTGACGGACATCTACGAGTGGAGCGTTTTAGATAGTGCTGCCGCCATTGTCACGGCCTATACAAATAACGGTAATCAACATCCTCCTCACATCCGCGACGCAACGCTGGTTGAAATAAACGACACAGCGGTTATTACGTTTGAGAAATATGCCATTCTGGAACAAATCGTTGGCTTTGAGATTCAGTCTTATACGCTTGAGGACGCGGTGGGGATTTATCTAGAAGATAATGGTGGGCTGGCGACGAATTATATCATCGATGATTCAACAGCATATGTAGCTGAGGCCCTATCCGTTGAGGAGGCTTTAGAGTACAGAAATGCTGTTAGTTTGATCTTGGATGAAAGCGAGCAGTCTGCAAGGAATGCGCGCTTAGATAGCGCAGCTTTGGATGATCTTTATAGCTGGACCGTCCTTGACAGTGCTGCTGCAATATTAGGTGCTGCAGATACAAATGGACGACTTTCAGACGCTGATGAGGTGTCTGTCAATGATGCCGTGATAACGTCATCAATTGCTCAAGAACTTAGAAACAACTTTGAAAATTTTGTCTTAGGTGAAACGCCGGTTAGTTTTACGTTTACAGAAACTCGTACGCTTGCTCAGATCGAAGGGATTACTGAAAACTATCAGATTCTTCCTCATGAAGGCGATATTCCGAACTTTAACTTATTAGGCGTTTCAGGAGCCGAGGTACGTTATACAGCAACGCAAGAAATCGTGGATGGCGCGCTCAACAGAAATGACGTGTCGGTCGAACAGCTTCAAACGTGGACAATTGCTGATGCAAGCCCGGTAGAGCTATTCAATGCAAGGGCAGAGGCATGGGTAACAGGAGCTGATAGCATTACCCTCGACTTACCGGCTGGCGCAACGCTCACTCCTCAGCAGTATGAGGCATTTTTAGTATTGGAGAATGTGAACCTTGACTCTGCAAGTGTCGAGTATACGTTGCAGCAAGCGGTGGAGTTAGTAGACGGTGGCGGCGTACTTCCTGGGCAAGCAGCGGATCGTCCAGGTAGTTACCAAGTTGAATCTTCGACAGTATTTAGCCCAGCTAACGCTCAAACAGTTAGCCAAGTAAATATATTGTTAGGAACGGTTGATGCTGTGTTGGCTGACGCTAGCAATAGTGTTGATTTGGATCGCAGCGAGCTCTTCAGTTGGGCTGTGGAAGATAGTGCGGATAACCTTATTGCTTCTATCGGCGACACCGCAGTGACGGGTGCTAATAGTGTGCGCGTTGATGTGCCGGAAATTGGTTATGAGGACTTTGAAGCATTAAGTGTTTTAGATAACTTCAATCAGGATGGCTTGACGGTCTCTTATCCGTTGGGTGAGCTGGTAGAGCGCTTTCTCAGCGGGGAAGATATTCCTACTACCTATGCGATTGATACCGGAGCGGCGCTCTTTGAGGCAGGTGCGTTAGATGTTCATGCCGCAGAGCGCCTCTATGATACGGCGACAGCGCTGATTGATGGCGCAGTCAATAGTGACGTGTCGATATCTTCTCTAACCTCTTGGATCGTTCAAGATACGTTTGAGAACATCTATACACAGAATGTTGTTGGGAATGGTGGTGAGCCAGCCGCATTTTTGGTGAGTGATGCAGCGACTATTTATGTTGTTGACGATGCCCTTACTCCTGGCGATATCGAAGATCTAGAGCTTTCATTGGGTCTAGGTGGGTTTGAGTTACGTCCCGAGCTTGAACCTGGGGGCAGTATTGTTCAACTCTCTAAAGCGTTTTCCATCAATATGCAGCAAGGTAGTGATGTTGAACTAATTACTGATTTTCGCGTAGGTGATGCTGATGGACGTGATGAATTATTTGTTGATCTAACTCCCGCTGATGTTGAAGCGCTGCGTGGTTTTGAGGAAAGTAACGTCATTGATGGTATTTATAGCGGAGGCTTTGGAAAGTATGATGTCAATCAAAATGATATCGACAGCAATACTTTAGTTGGTGCTGATATTGCCTTTGCCGTATTTACAACCGCCGAATTTGGCGCGGAAGGTGCTGATTGGCTTAGTCAGCTTGGGCTTGCAAACGACGAGATAGTCTATCTGCTGGCAGGTAATAGTGATACGTCAGAAGACCCTGATGATGCTTTGCTGCTGCGCGTCTCCTTCTCAGGAGAAGATATTAATACTCAAGCGCTCGCCAACTTCGAAAACTTGGACCTCAACGGCTTCCTCGAAGAGAACTGGAATACCAACTACAACATCACTTGATGCATGTGAAAGCCCCTGCAGTGGCAAGATAGGCCTGGCAGGGGCGGGCTTGTGTTGGTGTGCAGCGTAAATCATGCCACTATCAGAGCGTGGCCAGGCAATTGGCTGGCCACGCATGTCATCACTTCATCAACCCAATGTCGCGGGAGACAACCCCATGGGCGTGACCTATCACGAAAGCAATGCGCGTATGAGCCAAGTGGCTGTTCATAACGGAACCGTCTACCTCGCGGGCCAGGTTCCAGCCGATGCCACGGTGGGCATGCGTGGCCAAACCGAGCAGGTACTGGCGCGTATCGATGAGCTGCTGGCGCAGGCGGGCACTTCCAAAGAGCACCTGATCTCTGCGCAGGTATGGGTCACCGACATGGCCGAGTTCGCGGAAATGAACGAAGCGTGGGAAGCCTGGGTAGTACCGGGTCGTCCGCCGGTGCGCGCTGCGCTGGAAGCCAAGCTGGCCAAGCCCGAGTGGAAAGTGGAAATCATGGTCATCGCGGCACTGCCCGACGCCTGATCGGTTGCTTCAAGGCTGTCATGAGGGGGCGTTAACCGAGCGTTAACGCCCCCTCGATTTTTATTTCGTGATCGTTTTATAGTGGAGCTTCCTTCTCACACTTCCCGAACGGTACGGTCATGGTCCAGTTCGAGCTGCATAGCCGCAATCTGGCGCAAGAGCAGGTGGCGCACACCCACGATTTTCACCAGTTGATACTGGCCACGTGTGGCGTGACGGAACTGTCCATGGAAGGCCAGGGGGAGCGGGTGACCGCTCGCCGGGGCTGCTTGATCCCTTCGTCACGCCAGCACGAGTATCAGGGCGATGGCAGCAACCGAACCCTGGTGCTGGATATCCCCGTGCAGCACCTGGCCACGCTGGAAAAGGGCAGTGAGATCGAGCGGCTGTTCGATAAACCGCGCTTCTTTACCGTTCCCCCCGCCTTGAACCAGCTCACCCATGCGCTGGCCCATCAGTTGGATCAGTGCCCGGCCCTGCAAAACGAAATTGCCGCACTGTTACTGCGGGCGCTCTACATGTACCTGCAGGATGCACCGCTCCAGACGGCAGCCCAGATGGGCGCGCGCTGCATCAGTGAGCGGCTGGACCTGGAGCGCCTGGATGCCTGGCTCGATCAGCACCTGGCCGATGACATTCGTGTCGAGCAGATGGCCGCCCTATGCGCCTTGAGTCCCGGCCACTTTCATAGCTGCTTTCGTGAGCTCACCGGGGTGACGCCGCTGGCCTATGTGCAGCGCAGGCGGCTGGAGCACGCGCGCACCCTGGTGCGCCATAGCGCCATGAGCCTTGGCCATATCGCCATGTTGGTGGGTTTTCGCGACCAGGGCAGCTTTTCCCGCGCCTACCGTCGTTACTTCGACATTTCCCCTTCGTCGGATCGCTAGCGTCTGAAACCTCGGCCTACCTGACTTGCGGGCAAACTTGCCAGAGTCTCGGGCAAGCAACCGCCGCTGCATCGTCGTAGTCTCAAGAGAAGTTCGATGACGCTGGAGAGCGCTGATGCTACCACCCTTGTTTTATCCCCATACCCACACGCACGCGGTGGACTTTGCTACCCATCGGGTCATTGTGCAAGGCCTCGTCTATCACCTGCAGGGGGAGTGGGCATGAAGGTCATTTCTGCCAAGGAAGTCGAGCAGTCTCTAGTCTGGCCAGGCCTGATCGAGCGCCTGCGCCACACCTTCGTGAACGGGGTGGAGTCGCCACCGCGCCACCATCACGCCATGCATCGGCCGGATGGCGAAGCCACCATGCTGCTGATGCCCGCCTGGGAAGCGGCAGGCTATATCGGGGTGAAGATGGTCAACGTGTTTCCGCATAATGCCGAACACGGCCTGCCGGCCATTTCCGGCCTTTACCTGCTCAGCGAAGGTCAACACGGCCAGCCGCTGGCGTGCATCGATGGCAGCGAACTGACCCGCCGCCGCACCGCCGCTGCTTCTGCGCTGGCGGCTCAGGTGCTGGCCAGGGAAGACGCCGAAACGCTGCTGGTGGTGGGGGCCGGCAAGCTGGCCCCCATGGTGATCGAAGCCCACGCAAGCGTCAGGCCCATCAAGCGCGTGCTGGTCTGGGGGCGTAACCCCCACAAGGCAGCCGCCATTGCCGAAGAGTATGCAGACCGCTTCGATACCCAGGTCGTCGACACCTTGGCCACCGCCGTGGCAGAGGCCGACATCGTCAGCTGCGTGACGCTCTCCACCCAGCCCATCATCCGGGGCGAGTGGCTGACGCCAGGCACGCACCTGGACCTGATCGGCGCCTTTCGTCCGCAAATGCGCGAAACCGACGCCGAGTGCCTGCGCCGTGCCCAGGTGTTCGTGGATACCTTCGCGGGGGCACAAGGCGAGGCGGGCGACATCCTGCAGGCCATCGAGGAAGGCGCCTTCCAGTTCGAGGAGATCCAGGCGGAGCTGGCCGACGTCTTGCGCGGTGAGAAGCCCGGGCGCACCAGCCCGCAGGCCATCACGCTGTTCAAGTCGGTGGGCGCTTCTCTGGAAGATTTAGCCGCGGCGATCGAGCTCTGGGAGTCGTTACCCGCTACGCTGAAGTAGCCCTTGCTAGCTCCAATGGCCAAAGGACGGTGACCATGAAGTGTTTTTATCATCCTGATCAGGCGCTGCATGCGCCGCCCACTTTCCTGCTGCGTGGCCAGCCGGCACCTTCCCCGGAAGGGCCGGTGCGGGCCGAGCTACTCACCCAGGGGTTGGCAAAGGTGGGCCTGGCGCTGGTAGCCCCGGACGTGCCGGACTCGCCCCAGCTGCGCCAGCGGCTGGCGCAGATTCATACGCCGCGCTATCTGACCTTTCTGGAAACGATCCATGCCCGCTGGCAGGCGTTGCCCAACGCCGCCGCGCTGGTGGCGCCCAACATTCACCCCTGCGACGGCGGCCATCACTACCCCCGCCACCCTATAGGGCAGGCGGGCTGGCACCTGCACGACATGGCTTGTCCGCTCAGCGCCACCAGTTTCCAGGGCGCATTGGCCTCGGCGGCCACTGCAGAAGCAGCCGCAGAAGCCGTGTTGGCAGGTGAGACGGTGACCTATGCGCTGTGCCGCCCACCCGGCCACCATGCCGGGCCCGAGCGGGCAGGCGGCTTTTGCCTGCTGAACAACTCGGCGCTGGCCGCGACCGTGCTGCGCGAACGCTTTGCCAGAGTGGCGATCATCGATGTGGATTTGCACCACGGCAACGGCACCCAGGACATTTTCTACGCCAGAAACGATGTATGGACCGGTTCCCTGCACGCCGACCCCAGCGACTTCTACCCCTTTTTCTGGGGCGGGGCTGACGAAGAAGGCAGCGATGACGGCGTGGGCGCCAACGTGAACCTCCCCCTGCCGGTAGGCAGCGACGGTGAGGTCTATCTGGACGCGCTGGCGATTTTGATCGATCACTTGCAGCGTTTCGAACCGGAAGCGGTGGTGGTCGCTCTGGGGCTGGATGCCCATAAGGCAGACCCGCTGGCCGGTTTGAACGTGGAAACCGAAGCGTTTATCGAGGTAGGCAAACGCCTGGCCGCGCTGTCGCTCCCTATGGTGATCGTGCAGGAAGGCGGCTACCCCACCGAATATCTCAGCGCCAACCTGGCGGCCTTCATGAAGGGGTTTAACGCATGAGCGGTACCGGCTTCTACTGGCACGAACGCTGCTTCTGGCACGACCAGGGGGCCATCGGCGTGTTCTCGGCGCCGGGTGAGTTCTTGCAGCCCCAGGCCGCCTCGGAAAGCCCCGAAAGCAAGCGACGGCTGAAAAACATTCTGGAAGTCAGCGGGCTGATCGACGAGCTTTACGTGGTCAAGCCGCCCGCCGCCATACTGGAAGACCTGCTGCGCTTTCACACGCCACGCTACCTGGAAGAGCTTCAAGCAGGCGATGCGGCAAGGGGCGGTAACGGCGGCGACTGCGCGCCCTACATGCCGGGCAGCTGGGCCGCAGCGACCCACTCGGCGGGCTTGGCCATCGCCGCCGTAGACGCCGTCGCCCAGCGAGCCGATACCCGCCCACAGCGTCACGGCGCAGCTGCAGCAGCTCTATCACCAGGTGGTACGCGGCGAGCTGGAGGCCTACCAGCACTGGCTGACCCCGGCATGAGAGGGGAGTGGCGCCGGGGCCTGCGCGGCTAGCCGTGCTGTCGAAGCGCCTTTTCCAGCGCCGCCAACCTGCCCGGCTGCAGTGCCTCTTCTACTGCCGTGATGCGAATCACGTTGGCCAGTTGCGGGTGAGCAAGGCGGGCCACCAGCACGCCATCGTCCAGCAGTTCCTGATGCACGGCGGCGGCCAGCTCGGCGCTGGATAGGCGGATGCCGACGAAGTTGGTGGCGCTGGGCAGCACGTCTGCCCCCAGCGCCGTGAAGTGCAGCGCCAGCTGTTCACGGCGCGCTTTGACATCCGTAATATGCTGCTGCACTTCCTCGGGGTGGTCGAGCACGACCTCGGCGGCGGCCTGGGTGAAGGAAGAGACCGCGTAGTGAATACGCACTTTCATCATCATCGCCAGCACGTCGGGCTCGGCAATTGCGTAGCCAATCCGCATGCCCGCCAGACCATGGGCCTTGGAGAGCGTGCGCAGGCGAATCACCCCCGGCAGCGCCTGGCCCAGAAACTCACTTCCCGCATCGTCACGAAAATCCCCGTAGGCCTCATCCAGCAGCAGCCAGCAGTCGTTGGGGAGTGCCTGGCGAAACTTGAGAATGGCGCTATCGTTGTGCAGGTGGCCGCTGGGGTTGTCCGGGTTGGCCAGGTACACCAGCCGCGCTTGCTCCTGATGGGCCGCTGCCGCCAGCGCTTCCAGATCGGGGGCGAGCACGCCAGGCGCTTCATGGTAGCTGGGCTCGACCAACCGGCAGCCCTGGCCTTGGGCAAAGTACCCGAAGGTGGGGTAGGTGCCTGCGGTACTCACCACGGCCTCGCCCACAATGCAGGTGGTGCGCAGTGCCAGAGCGATCAGGCTGTCGGCACCGGCGTCCACCAGCAGGTGGTCGAGGGGAATGTCTTGTTGGGCGCTGATCCGCTGGCGAACGCCCAGCGCTTCGGCATCGCCATAGCAATACACGTGTTGTGCCACGGCATCGCCGTAGTGTTCCCGCAGCGCACGGTGGGGCATGTCCAGCCCCTCGTTGGAGCCCAGGCGGTGAGGGATCTCACGGCCGAGCCGCCGCTCCAGCACCTTGATGCCGGGGAAAGGGTTCACGGGGCCAACGCCCGTCAGGTGGTCGGGGTAGCGGGGCATAATCAGGTCCTGATCAGTTCAATGTTCAACGCAATATTTTGCCACGGTTCAGCAGCTTATGAGGGTCGAGTGCCTGCTTGAGGGTGTGCATCAGCGCAACCTCCTCTGCCGAGCGGCAGGTCTCCAGCCATGGGCGCTTTTCCAGGCCGATCCCATGTTCGGCAGACACCGAGCCGCCCAGCGCCGCCAGGGGTTGATACACCAGGGTCTCGACCTCCCGGCGTACCGCCAATTCATGACTGCCCACGCACACCGAAATATGCAGGTTGCCATCGCCCAGGTGGCCAAAGACTACGAGCCGGGCATCGGGCCAGCGCTGGGTCAACTGGTGCTCCAGGGCATCGGTGTAGCGCTGCATGTCGGCAATCGGCAGGCTGACATCGAACGTCAATACCGGGGTCATGGCCTTGACCAGGCCTTCGATGTCTTCACGAATGGCCCACAGGCCGTCTCGCTGGGCCGCTGACTGAGCCAGCACCGCATCGACGATCAGCTCGTTCTCCAGCGCGCTCTCCAGGGCCTCACGGAACTGGGTCGTATTGCGCTCGGCATCGCTGCCCAATGATTCGATGATGACATAAAACGGATGGTTGGTGGCAATGGGGGGTGTGTGGCGTCCCGAGGTTTCCGTCAGCAGGCGGTAATGGTTCTGCCACATGACCTCGAAAGCCCCCAGGCTGCCTCCCAGTGCCTTGCCCATGTGGCGGAGCAGGGCCGTCAAGGCCTCGAACGAGGGGCAGGCCACCAGCGCGGTTTGTTCGCTGGGCGTGGGCGGCTGCAAGCGCAGCACCGCGCGGGTCACGATACCCAGCGTGCCTTCACTGCCAATGAACAGCTGCTTGAGGTCGAACCCGGCATTGTTTTTCAGCATGCGGTTCATGGAGCTCACGATACGGCCATCGGCCATCACGGCTTCCAGCCCCAGCACCTGCTGGCGCAGCATGCCATAGCGGATCACCCGCACGCCCCCGGCGTTGGTGGCGATATTACCGCCAATCGTGCAACTGCCCCGGGCGCCCAAATCCAGCGGGAACTGCAAGCCCGCGTCGCTGGCGGCTTCCTGTACCCGCTGCAAAGGGGCACCGGCCTGGACGGTCAGCGTACCGCCAACGTGGTCGATCTCTTCGATGGCGGTCATGCGCTCCAGTGAAATCACCAGCTCCTCTTCGCTGGCGTCGGCGCCGTGCACCAGCCCGGTCAGCCCGCCGTGGGTCACCACCGGCTGTCGGACCTCGTGGCAAGCGCGCATCACCTCGGCCAGCGCTTGGGTTCTGGCCGGGCGCACGATGGCACCGGCAAGGCAGGGGGAGCCGGTCATCCAGTCGACACGGCGGCTACGCACATCGTCTCCGGTGAGTACGTGCGCGGGGCCGACGATGGCGCGAAGCGCCTCCAGGGTAATCTGCATGCCTGTTTCCTTACGTGGCGTTCCATTGTTTTGTGAAGACAGTTGTTTGAAGACAGTTGTGTGAATAAAGACGTATGAATCAACGCTGATGAAACAGCGTGTGACGCATCAAAGGCTAATCAGGCAGACGCGGCGGCAGGCGCTTCGCGCCCCGGAATCGCATCGAGCAGCGAACGGGTATAGGCCGCCTGGGGGGCCAGAAATATCTGCTCGGCGCTGCCTTGCTCGACGATTCGCCCATGCTGCATGACGACGATACGATCACAAATCTGGGCGGCCACCCGCAAGTCGTGGGTGATGAACAGCAGTGACAGCGACAGCCGCTGTTTCAGCGATTCCAGCAGCTCCAGCACCTGCGCCTGAATGGAGACGTCCAGCGCAGAGACCGCCTCATCGGCCACGATCAATTCAGGGTTGAGCGCCAGCGCTCTGGCAATGCCGATGCGCTGGCGTTGGCCGCCTGAAAACTCATGGGGAAAACGCGTCACGGCACTGGCACCCAGCCCTACCAGTTCCAACAGCTCACCGGCCTGGCGGAGCGCGTCGGCCTTCGGCGTGCCGTTGGCCATGGGGCCTTGGGCGATGGCCATGCCGACCCGGGTGCGCGGGTTCAAGGACGCATAAGGGTCCTGAAAAATCATCTGCACCCGGTGGCGTTCGCGGCGCAGCGCGCTGCCGTTCAACTGCGAAAAATTGACCCCATCCAGCAGCAGCTCGCCATCATCCGGGTGCTCCAGGCGCACCACGCAGCGGCCAAGGGTCGATTTTCCCGAGCCGGACTCGCCCACGATACCCACGGTCTCGCCTTTGGCCAGCGTCAGCGATACGTCATCCAGCGCGCGCACTTCCCGAGTGGCCTTGAACCAGCCCCCGCGTGAACGAAACACCTTGTTGAGCCCCTTGATCTCCAGCAGGGGCGCCGAGGTGGCAGGTGCCCGGTGAGGGGGAAGGGCGTTGCTGGGAATGGCGGCGATCAAGGCCTGGGTATACGCATCCTGCGGGTTCTCCAGCACATCACGGGCATTGCCGATTTCGACGATGCGGCCATGGCGCATGACGCAGACACGGTTGGCGATTTCCGCCACCACGCCAAAATCGTGGGTGATGAACATGACGGCCATGCCACGCCGCTGTTGCAGGTCACGAATCAGCGCCAGAATCTGCGCCTGGGTGGTCACATCCAGCGCCGTGGTGGGCTCATCGGCAATCAGCAGCACCGGTTCGAGCGCCAGCGCCATGGCAATCATCACCCGCTGCCGCTGCCCGCCGGAAAGCTCGAAGGGGTAGGCGCTGATGGCCTTCTCTGGCTGCGGGATACCCACTTCCACCAGCAGTTCCAGCACCCGCGCCTGGCGCTGCCGGGGGCTGAGCTGGCCATGGGCCTCGAACACTTCGGCAATCTGTGCGCCCACGCGCATCAAGGGGTTCAGTGCTGTCATTGGCTCCTGAAAGATCATGCCGATCTTCAGGCCGCGCAGCGTTCGGTGCTGCTTTTCGCTCAGGGCCAGCAGGTTCTGGCCTTCGAACGTGACGCTGCCCTGCACGGGGCGAACGCCCTTGGGCAGCAGGCCCATGACCGTGTTGGCGGCCATGGACTTGCCCGACCCGGACTCCCCGACCACGCACATGATCTCGCCACGGTTGACGCTATAGCTGACATTCTCCACCGCCAGCGGCCGGTCTGCGCCTTTGGGCAACGCCACGCTCAAGCCTTCGATCTGTAGTACGGCGGGCGCCTCG
Organism: Halomonas sp. KM007; assembly: GCF_050709225.1. Taxonomy (NCBI): domain Bacteria; kingdom Pseudomonadati; phylum Pseudomonadota; class Gammaproteobacteria; order Oceanospirillales; family Halomonadaceae; genus Halomonas; species Halomonas sp. KM007. The sequence goes on from NZ_CP136131.1 coordinate 2,655,663, forward strand.
TCCTGGCCAGCGGGTTGCACGACATCGTTCATGGCAGGCTCCTAACGCTCACGGGAAAGTTTGGGGTTCAGCGCATCGTCCAGCCCTTCACCGACCAGGTTGAGTGCCAGAACGGTCAGCAGAATGGCCACGCCAGGGAAGAAACTCAGCCACCATGCCTGGCGAATCACGGTACGCGCGGCACCGATCATGTAGCCCCAGGACATGACGTTCGGGTCGCCCAGCCCCAGAAACGAGAGCGACGACTCCAGCAGAATCGCCGTGGCCACCATGAGCGAGGCCAGCACGATGATGGGCGAGAGCGTATTGGGCAGGATCTGACGCAGGATGATGGTGGTATTGGACTGGCCGACCAGCCGAGCGGCCTCGACGTACTCCCGGTGGCGCAGCGACATGAACTCCGCCCGCACCAGGCGGGCCACGGGCGGCCAGCTCACCAGGGCAATGGCCAGCACGATGGAGGTCACGCTGGGCTGCATGATGGCCACCAGCACGATGGCCAGGGCAAAGTTGGGGATGGTCTGGAAAAACTCGGTGATGCGCATCAGCACGTCATCGATCCAGCCTCCGTAATACCCGGCAATGGCCCCCAGCGGCACGCCAATCAGCAGCGCCACGCTGGTGGACACCAGGCCAATCAGCAGCGATACCCAGGCGCCATGCATCAGGCCTGCCGCCACATTGCGGCCCATGGTGTCGGTGCCCAGGGGGAACCCCTCTTGCGAGAACGGCGGCAGGAAGGGGCGCTGCACCATGCGCCAGGGCGATTCGGGAAACAGCAGCGGGGCAAGAAGGGCCATGGCGATGATCACCAGCAGGATGACCAGCCCCACCAGCGCCCCGCGGTTCTGGGCGAAACGTGCAAAAAAGCTCATGAGGCCCCCTTGATGCGTGGGTCTGCCAGGCGATACACCAGATCGGTGAGAATGTTGAACACGATCACCAGCGCCGCAGAGAAGAAGAAAATACCCAGCAAGAGGTTGTAGTCACGCTGTTGCAGCGCTTCGAACATCAGCCTGCCGATGCCGGGCCAGGCGAACACGGTTTCGGTGAGGATCGCGCCGCCCACCATTTGCCCGGCCTGCAGGCCCGCCAGCGTGATGATCGGCAGCAACGCATTCCTGAGCACATGGCGGCGTTGGATGACGCTCGGCTTGAGCCCCTTGGCCCGGGCCGTTTTGACATAGTCCTGCTGAGCGGCATCCAGCATGGAGGTGCGCGTCATGCGGGTGTAAATCGCCATGAAAAAGAGCGCCAGGGTCGTGGCAGGCAGCACCAGATGTTTCGCCACGTCCAGCGCCAGGGCCAGCCCGGTATGGCCAGCGCCCACGGTGTACAACCCATAGGCAGGCAGCCAGCCCAGGTACACCGAGAACACCACCACGGACATCAGCGCCACCCAGAACAGCGGCGTAGCGTAAAACACCAGCGCCAGCGCCATGATCAGCGAGCCCGACGGTTTCTTGGCTCTGGCCGCCGCCATGGAACCGGCAATGATGCCCAGCACCAGCGAGAGCACAAAGGCGGTGCCGGTGAGCAGCAGCGTGGCGGGCAAGCGCGCCATGATCAGGTCGAAGACGGGCGTGCCCAGCCGGTAGGAGTAGCCAAAATCCAGCATGGCAATGCCGGAGACGTAGCGCCATAGCTGCACGTAGATAGGCTGGTCGAGGCCGAAGCGCACGCGCAGCTGGTCGAGAAACTCCTGGTCGGCGGCACCGGCTTCCCCGGCCAGAATGGCCGCCGGGTCGCCGGGGGCCATCTGAATCAGGAAGAAGTTGAAGATCACGATCAAAAACAGGACGATCACGGCTTTGAACAGCCGCATGACGATCAAGCGGGCATATAACATGAGCATATTCCTGACATAGCTGAAACACCCGGGTCGCCATGGCGGCCCGGGTGGCACCTACCTAGCGGTCCAGCCAGGCATCCTTGAAGCCATCGTTCACGCCGACCCCTGAGGTCACCAGGTCCTGAACATCACAGCGATAAAGGGTGGGGAAGCCAAGCTCCATCAGCCAGCCAACCGGGACATCCTCATGCAGAATTTCCTGCACTTCACGGTAGAGGGCTTCGCGCTCCTCATCAGGAAACGCCGTGGCAGCGGCATTGAACAGCTCATCTACCCGCTCGTTCTCATAACCCTGAACGTTATTCCAGGGGGAGCCCTTGGCGATGTTGTCAGACAGGTAGGTACGTGAAATGCCCAGCGCAGGGTCGCCGTACTGGAAAAGATAAGTAAAGGCCAGGTCGTAATCCCAGTCACCCAGGCGCTGGTTCCAGCCGCCCACGTCGGTGGCCTGGGTGCGGACGTTGATGCCTACTTCACGCAGGTTCTGCTGCACGGCTTCTGCCCAGCGAGTCCAGGTCTCGCCGTAAGGCAGCGGTAGAATGGTGATCTCTTCGCCGTCGTACTCCATTTCTGCCAGCAGCTCCCGAGCGCGCTCGGGGTTGTGGTCGTAGGGCTCCAGGCCGTCATACTGGAAGCTGGCATTCGAACCAAAGGCCGACAGCGGTACATTGCCCAGCCCATTCCAGAGCACGTCGCGGGCAAATTCGCGGTCCATGGCGTACATCACGGCCTGGCGGAAGCGCTTGTCGGCGGTGGGGCCTTCCCGGTTGTTCATCCACAACATGGCAAAGGGGCTGAAATACTCATGGCCCTGTTCGGTCATGCAGACGTTATCCATAGCCGAAAGGCGCGGAATATCGAAGTTTTCCACGGTGCCGCTGGGCAGGACATCGATGGTGCCATTCTCGAAGGCCACGGCCCGAGAGCCGCCATCGGGAATCACGTGCCAGTTGACCCCATCCAGGTAAGGCAGGCCCTCTTCGTAGTAGTCGTCGTTTCTGACCAGCTCGATGACCGTGCCACGCTCCCAGTTGGCGAACTTGAACGGCCCCGTGCCAATCGGGTGGTCATTGTGCTCGTTATTGCGGAAGTCGGTGCCTTCGTACAAGTGCCTGGGCACCATGGTGAAGGTGCCCGCCTCGAACGAGATCAGGAAGGGGCCGAAGGGCTCGGTCAGGGTAAACACCACCGTGTGGTCGTCGGTGGCCTCGATGCTTTCCACATGCTGTAACACGGCCCGCGCGCTGGGATTCAACTCACGGTGGAAAACATCGGCAGAAAACACCACGTCGTCGGCGCTGAAGGGCTCTCCATCGTGCCAGGTGACGTTATCGCGCAAATGGAACGTATAGACCCGGCCATCGTCGCTTACCTCCCAGGACTCGGCCAACTGGGGCATGGGCTCCAGGTCGGTGGTGTAGCGCAGTAGGCCTTCATAGATATTGCCCGCCACGGTACGCGTGGGGGCGTTCTGAATCATGCCCAGTACCAGCCCCGGCGGCTCGGGTTGAATGATGGTGTTGATCGTTCCACCGGATTGCGGGTCTGCGGCCAGCACGGATGTGGAACCCAGTGCAAGCGTGACGGCAGAGAGTGCCAAAGCCAAAGGTGTTTTCATGTTTCCTGCTCCTCGGTTTATTGGTACGTAAAAGCTTTACGTCGTCGTTAGTCGAGCGAGGCGTGACGTGTCTGGGCCTGATTGTGGTGTTTGTTGGCGGCCCTTTTTGACCATAGCAGCGGCTGGTAAAGCTGTCGACAGTCGTCAATCGTCCGTCGACAAGTGCGGTTTTTTTGTCATACTCAAGCCATGTCATGGCGACCAAGAGTAGACTTTATGGCCCCTTTGCCAACGGCGCCGCAGGCGGTTATCCAGCAGCACAATCTGGTCGAGCAGGTGGCGGACTACCTGACCCAAGCAATTATTCAGCAACACTTTTTACCCGGCGAACGGCTTTCTGAAGTGCAGCTTTCCCGCGCGCTGGGGGTGAGCCGTGCGCCAGTCCGTGAAGCAGCGCGCTTGCTGGAGAGCCGCGGTTTGCTGATTTCGAAGCCGCGCAAGGGCTTCTTCGTACGTGCGTTGAATACCGTTGAACTGGAGGATGTCTTCGACCTGCGGCTGTGCATGGAGCGGCACGCCATTCAGCGCCTGTGCGAGCGTTACACGCCCGAGGCCGAACAGGCCTTGAAGCAGCAGGTAGCCGTGCTGTGCGAGGCTGCCGCCGGCAACGACGGCACGCGCCGCATCGAAGAAGACCTGACGTTCCACCGCCTGATGCTGCACTACGCAGGCAACGAGCGGCTGCTGCGCGCCTTCGATAACCTGACCCACGAGCTGCGGCTCTGTATCACGCTCATCACCAAGACCCACGAAGCCCCCGACACCATCGCCACCAGTCATTTCAAGCTGCTGGATGCCCTAGCCAGTGGCCAGGCGGCCACGTGCCGCGATGCCATCGATTACCACATCGGCGTCGCCCGCGATTTCGTGGTGAAAGGGGTGAGCGACAGCGGAGCCCCCTTACCATGAAGACGTTCTTTCACGCGGATCAGGCGCTTCATCATCCGCAGACCTACTTCTCCCGGGGCAAAATGCGCACGCCTCAAGAAGTGCCCGAACGCGCCATGCATTTGCTGGCCGCTGCCAAGCGGCTGGGCTTTGATATTCGGAGCCCTGCGGATCACGGCGTGGGGCCGATCAGGGCCGTGCACTCGCTGCCCTATCTGCGTTTTCTGGAAAGCGCCCATCGGCGCTGGCAGGCGGTGGGCGAAGATTGGGGGGAGGAGGTGATCTCCAATATCTTCGTGCGTTCGCCCAACGCCCTGCGCGGCATCCTGGCCGAAGCGGCGCGCTACTTGGCCGATGGCAGCGCGCCAGTGGGGCAGCACACTTGGCAGTCGGCGTACTGGTCGGCGCAAAGTGCCGTGGCGGGTGCCGAGGCGTTGCTGGCTGGAGATCGGTTTGCCTATGCATTATCACGCCCACCGGGCCACCACGCGGGCATCGACTCAGCGGGTGGTTTCTGCTTTCTCAATAATGCCGCCATTGCGGCTCAGCATCTCACCGCGCGGTTTCCGCGCATCGTCGTGCTCGACCCGGATATGCACCACGGTCAGGGCATACAGGAGATCTTCTACCAGCGCGACGATGTGCTCTATATCTCCATCCATGGCGATACCACCAACTTCTATCCGGCGGTCTCCGGCTTCGAAGAGGAGCGCGGGGAAGGGGCCGGGCTGGGCTACAACCTCAACCTGCCCATGCCCCACGGCTCGGCAGAAGCGGTGTTCTTCGACCGCCTGGCCCAAGCCTGCCAGGCCATTCGCCTGTTCGAGCCCGATGCGCTGGTGCTGGCGCTGGGGTTCGATATTCATGAGCGCGACCCTCAGGCCAAAGTAGCGGTATCGACACCAGGCTTTGGCGAGTTGGGACGCACCATCGCAAACCTCGATGTGCCCACCCTGGTGGTACAGGAAGGCGGTTACTACTTGGAAGGGCTGGAAGCCAACGCGGTGAGCTTTTTTGAAGGGTTGCTGGGAGCGAAAGAAGGAAGGGAGAACGATTAAGCCAGTATTTCCAACCCCTTTTCGGCCACCAGGTTTAGCAGCTTGAGCGAAGGACCATTGGGTTTTTTCTGGCCTTGTTCCCACTTCTGGATGGTAGACACGCTAGTGTTCAGGTAGGCGGCGAACACGCCTTGGCTGGCGTGATTCCTGGTACGGATCTGCTTGATCTGTATGGCTGTGTACTCTTTGACAGGCGGCAGACAGAGCGCATCGAACTCACGTAGCGTGGTGTCTTTCATCACACCCGCCGTGTGCAGGTCTTGAGCCGTTTCATGCACCATATCCAGAATTGATTTATCCATCGTTTTTAACCTCGATCAATGCGCCATACCTGATGGCTTCGGTCAATGCCGTGTCACTGTAGCCCAGCAATTCTTTGGCTAAATGTTTTAATGCTTTAAGCTCTTCGGCACTGATGTTAGCGCGAGCATTTTTGGCAAAACCGTAAACGAAAAATGCTTTATTGCCGATCTTGTAAGCCAGTAGGGTTCTGACACCACTGCTCTTGCCTCGGCTACCGATTGCCACGCGCTTTTTCACCACATGGCCACCCAAGTCGGCATCAATCAGGCCGCGCTCCATTTCCTCAACGGCGGCGAGCAAAGCAGCATCATCCAGCCCTTCCTTGGCTGCCCACTTACTGAACGCCTTGTTTTTAAATACTCGCATCGGATCCCTTTTTTATCACTTTAATATGTATAGCACTAAGTGACACACCATGCCAGTGTTGTGCAGCCGCGTAGCTGCTTTGGTCTGTGTCTGGCAAGATAGCGTTTTCGGACGTTAAACGATCAAGGACACGGCATGGCGCATCTGCTACGCATCGTGATGATTCACGGCCACCTGAACGGCGTGGTCGAACTCAGTGTGGACGGCCACACCAATATTTGCGGCACCAACGCGTCGGGTAAAACCACGCTCCAGCGGCTGGTGCCGGTGTTTTACGGCGAGCTGCCCAACAAGGTGGTGCCGAAAACCCGCATGAAATTCGATGCGTTCTATCTGCCCCATCGCAACAGCTACCTGGTATACGAATACCGCCGCGAAGCGGGCAACGTGTGCCAGGCGGTGCTGACCCGCAAGCAGGAAGGCGGCGTGGAGTATCGCTTCGTCGGCGCGCCTTACCGCCCGGAAGACTACCTGGTAGAGACCGAGCAGGGCCCGCTGGCGCTGGACTACACCCAGTGGGCCAGCGGGCTGCGCCGCAGCGGTACGCCGGTGTCGCCCAAGCTGGGCGCCACCTCCGAGTTCCGCTCGGTGATCCAGAACGACTTTACCCAGCTCCACGGCAACAGCCGCGATGGCCTGAAGCTGCGCCAGATCGCCGCCCAGTTCAGCCTGGTCAACCCCGAGCGGCGCATTCGCCATATCGAAAAGCTGGTCTCGGCGGTGCACGCCAAAGAGGGCAAGATGGACACCCTCAAGACCATGCTGGCGGCGATTTTCGAAGAGGACGGTGTCGAGCTGCCGGTCACTCGTATTCGCAGTGCCAAGGCCCGTGAGTGGATTCACCAGATGCGCCAATCCATGCGCCTGGAGCCGCTGCAGGCCGCGTTGGCCAAGCTCTCCGGCATCGACCGTGAACTGGCCGAGCTTGATACCACCCTGTGGCAACTCAAACCCCAGTTGGCCGCCGACCGCGAACAGGCCCAGCGGCAGGTCGCCGACCTGGAAGGTGAACTCAACCGCCACCAGCGGGAGTTTCAGGCCGAAGAGCAGGCCTACGGCGAACGGCGGGATGCGCTCAACGACCAGCACAGCGAAGTGGCAAGCCAGCTGCAGCACACCCAGCACCGCCTCAACGACCTGCAAACCCGCTTCGAGCAGTACGCCGAGGCCGACATGCCCGGCCTGGAGCGGGACATCAACGCGCTGCCCCAGTGGCGCGAACAGCGCGACCAGCTGCAGCAACACCTGCAAGTGATGCAGGACGCAGTCAAGGAAAGCCAGGCGCGCCTGGATGGCCGACTGCGCGAACTCTCTGAAAACCTCGCCCGCCAGACTCAAGAGAACCAGGAACTGATCGACGCGCTGGTGGAGGAGAAAGCCGAGCGCCGCGAGCAGCAGTGGCAAACCGAGCAGCAGCATAACGAGCGCTACCAGCAGGCCCGCCAGCGGCTGGAGAGCGAGTATCAGGCCCAGCTAGAGCTAGGCGTCGAGCAGTTGGCCGAGCTGAAGGCCCAGCTGGCCATGCCCAGCCAAACCCGCGAAGAAGCCCAGGAAGCCGAGCTGGCCCAGGCGCGGCTGGACGATGCCCAGCAGGCCCGCAGTGCGGCTGGGGCCACCCTGGAAGCGCTTCGCCGCGAGCTGGAAGCCCACAAGCGCGAGCGCGACATCGCTGAGCAGCATCTCGTGCAGTGCCGCCAGCAGCGGGAGCGTGCCGAGCAGCACTGCTACACCCTTTATCAGCAGCAGACCCCCGAGCAGGGCAGCCTGCGCCATTTCCTGCGCTACCACCGCCCCGGCTGGGAACAGCAGCTCGGCAAGGTGATCGCCCCGGAACTGCTGGAGCGCCGCGACCTCGCCCCCCAACTGGCCGACAACGCCAGCGACGACCTGTTCGGGCTGACGCTGGACCTCTCCGCCATCGCGCTGCCCGACTACGCCCAGGACGAAGCCAGCCTGCTGGCCGCTATCGAGGAAGCCGAGAGCGCCAAGGCCCGTGCCCACACCGCCTGCACCGCCGCTGAAAAGGCCCTCAAGCAGCACAACGAGCGGGTACAGCAGGCCGATGACGCCCAGGACACCGCCCGTCTGGCCCATCAGCGCGCCGAGCAGGAGGTGGAGTACGCCCTGGAAGCGCGCCGCCAGCAGCAGGCCCGCCACGCGGAAAGCCAGAAAGCCCGCCGTGCCCACATCGAAGCCGCCCTGACCCGCCAGGAGCAGGCCCAAACCGAGCTGCGCGAAGAGAAGCGCGACGCCCTGGCCGAGCTATCCGAGACCCACCAGGGCCAGCTGCTGGAGCTCAAGGCCGACGCCCAGAGCCAGCTCGATAGCCTCGATGCCCAGCTACGCACCTACAAACAGCAGCTCAGCGATGCCAATGCCGAACACCAGCGCCAGCGCGCCGAGCTGGAAGAGGCCTTCAGCCAGGAGCTGGCCGAACAGGGCGTCGACCCCGCCCAGCTCAAGGCCACCCGAGCCCGCCTGGAAGCGCAGAACGAGCGCATTCGCAAAACCGCCGCCCGCCAGGAGGAGCTGGCCGAGTACCAGCGCTTCATGCGTATCGAGTGGGGCCAGCACAAACCCCAGCTGGTGGCGGAAGAGGCCGAGCTGGCCCAGCGCGACCAGCAGCTCAAGCGCGACAAAGCGCATCTGAAAAACGCCTTCCACGCCGCCAGAGAGGCCCACCAGCAGGCAGTGAGCGGCCTGAAGGCCCAGCGCGACAGCGCCCGAGGCACCCTGGAAGCCCTGACGCCGCTGCTCAACCAGCTGGAAAGCTTGGAGCTGGTGGCCGAAGGTGCGCCAGCGGAAGCTAGCGTGGGTGACGTGGACGAGCGCATCGAGCGCACCCACCAGGCCCTGGCCAGCCGCCACCAGCAGCTGGAGCAACTGCGCCGAGGCTGCCTGGACGTCGAAAGCCAACTGATCAAGGACGCCAGCAGCGGCTTTGCCGATGCCCTGCAAAGCGAGCGCGACAAGCTGCCCAGCGATAGCCCACGGCTACTGCTGCCGCTGCTGCGCGGCATGCTCAAGCTGCTGGAAGACCAACAGCAGCAGCTGATTCAGGAAGGCCGCAACCTCAGCGACGACCTGGACAAGTTCTTCATCGTCTTCCGCGACCTGAACCGGCGCATCAGCGCCCAGAGCCGTCGGCTTTCGGAGGAGGTCGCCGACGACCTGCGCCTGGAAGGCATCACCAAGGCGGAAGTGCGAATTCAATCCACCATCGACGAGCTGGGCTTCTGGGAACCGCTCAAGCTGTTCGCCCAGCGCTACAAGGCGTGGCGGGAGTCCGGCCAGACGCTGCCCAGCGACGACTACCTCAACGCCCTGGCCGACGTGGTCGATTTGCTGCGCAGCGACCAGCAGTACAGCTTCGAAAGCCTGCTGCGCCTGGAGCTGCACCTGAACGAGGGCGGCACGGACCTGGTGATCAAGAACGACCGTCAGCTGCTGGAGTCCTCCAGCCACGGCATGGCGTATCTGATTCTGTGCAAGTTCCTGCTCGCCTTTACCCGCCTGCTGCGGGGCGATGCGCAAATCGCCATCCACTGGCCCATCGATGAGATCGGCACCCTGGCCTACCACAACGTCGAAAAACTGTTTGACGCCTGCGACAGCAACCGCATCCATATCGTCGGGGCCTTCCCCAACCCGGAATCTGACGTACTGCTGCTGTTCGCCAACCGCTACCTCATCGAACGGGACGCCCAGCAACAGCGTCAGCTCAAGCGTATCGAGCCACGCCTCAGCGCGCTGGCGCAGAAAATCAAGCAGCGCCAACAGGAGGTGAGCGCATGATCGAACACGGCCCCCTGCTCGAACGCCTGCTGGCAGGCGACTTCGTCTGCGCCATCAGTGAAGAGAACGCCTACCGCCACCTGGCCAACGAAGAGACCCGCGAGGCCATCGACGCCTACCTGCGCCCGCTCAATCGGCGGCTGGCCAGCAACGAGGATGCCAGCGTCTACTTCCTCGCCTGGCGGCAGCTCAACGACACCGCCCGAGAGCAGCTCTCCCGCCAGCTGGCCGACACCCTCAACAGCCTGCTGCCCATGCTGGAGTGGCTGCAACTGGTGCAGGAAGCGCTGGGCCGCGACGCCCTGGCCGCCCCTGGTGATGTGCTCAAGCCCGCCGAGTTCAGCGCCAAGTGCGAAGACAACCAGAGCCTGCGCGAGCGTTTGGAACGGCTAGCCACGGACAACTTCTTTGGCTCCCAGAGCGACCAGCTGGATGCCCAGGTGAAGCAGATCTTCAAACGGCTGAAAGAGCACGGTTACCTGATGCAGCCCCACAGCGAACGCCAAGTGTTCGTGGTGACCGGCAAGATGGACTACCTGGTGGACGTGGTGCGCTTCATCCGCGACGAAGAGAATCTGCCCATCGATGCCGACGAGGACACGGGCACGCAGGAGGCCCTGCTGTGAGTCGGCGTGAGAACAGTGCTTTAGGCAATGGGGTGGGCAGTGGCGTGAGCGAGCTGGAGAGCCGCCTGCTCAAGACCGGCGCGGAACGCCTGGCGCTGCTGGGCAAGCACGCCGAACGGCTGATGCAGGCCTACACCCGCGACGACGTACCGCTGGAAGGCCTGAGCGACGGCGCGTTGCGCAAGCTGCTGGCCGCCCGGGTGCTATGGCGGCCCGACGAGCAGAGCGGCGTCAAACTCTCGCCCAAGGTGCGCGACCTGATCGCCGAAATGCTCGCCGACGAAACCCGCCGCCACGTCAATGCCGACGTGGCCGAAACCCTGGAGCTGATTCGCACTCAGGTAGATAGCTACCGGGAAGCCCGCAGCAAGGGCGAACACTGGCGCCAGGAACAGCAGCTACTGCGCCTGCGCCAGGAGGTGGATGGCCTCAACGGTCGCTTTGCCGACGCCATCGACAGCCTGTGGCAGCGGCTCAACAGCGATTTCGGCTTCGTCAGCCAGCTCAACGACAAGATTCGCGAGAACGACCGCGCCCAGAAGCAGATCGTGCGTTTGCTCGACGGCCTCGCGCTGATCGACTTCGACGAGCTGATCGAACTGGTGGGCAGCGACGGCAGCCTGCGCAAGCTGCTCATCAGCCAGCTTCAGAACCGCCTGAGCCACCACTACACCAGCCTGCGGGAAGTGCAGCGGCGGCTGATCGAACTCATGGCCCGCTTCCGCAAGCAGCAGGCCCGCAGCCGTCTGATGACCGGCATGGCCGCCTTCCTGCGCGAACACCCGGGCTTCGTGCCCGGCAACTACGCCCAGCGCAGCGAGGTGCCCGCGCTGTTCAACCGCGCCGCGCCGCTCAACCCCGCCGCTGCCCCGGCGCTGGACCGCGCCCTGGACACCCGGGTACTGGCCGAGCTGCTGCACGAGCTGCCCGCCCCGCGCCACGCCGCGCAAAACGTGGCCGTGGCCAACCCCGTGCAGCTCGCCGAAGAGAGCCTGGCCGCCGCCCGCCAGCAGGCCCTCAAGCTGGACGTCGAGCGCTTCTACCTCGCGGTGCTCGACCAGCCGCCCGCCGAACCGGTCAGCGCCCTGGCGTACCTGCAAGAGAGCGGCCTGGAGTGGGCGGACGAGATTTGGCTGTTCCAGGTAATCGCCGAGTACCAAGGGCTGCCGCGCCGCGAGCAGCAGGCCTTCCGCCTTCACCAGGAAGAGAGCAGGGCCAGCGCCTATAACGACCTGCGGCTGATTCACGATGTGGCCCTGGCGGTGGCGGTATGAACCTGCCCAGCCGCGCACGGGCAGGGCTCAACGGCGTGGCCCGGGAACTCAACCGCCAGTCCACGGTGGAGAAGCCCCGCCGCCAGTGGGTGGAAGACGTGGTGGCCTGGTGCCGCCAGCAGGATATCGATCTCGGCATGCGGCTTTCCAGCCAGGCCCTGCGCTTCGATACCGAGCTGCTGGCGCAGATCGATAGCGTTCTGGCCAGCGCCCACCTCGCCCCGCTGGGCCGCTCGCTCAGCGGCCTGAGCAGCGCCGCCCAGGCCAAAGAGGGCGTGGAAGAAGACAAAGCCACCCGCGAAGGCCCCCGCGCCTGGCGCGTACTGCTCAGCCTGCCGCCGCAACCCACTCCGGGGCTTTCCAACGAGCCGCGCTGCAGTCGCGACGTGGACGTTCGACACCTCACGTTGGGGGCTTTCGGCGCGCTGGTGCAGGTGGAAAACCTCGACAGCTTCTACGCTTTCAACCCGAACATCAGCGCCCTCAGCGGCTACGCCCAGCCGCTCATCGCCTACCGAGGCGACAGCCACTACGGCGGCGGCTTCGCCCACCTGGCCGAGGTGTGGCGCAAAACCCGCCGACCCCACCTCTACGCAGGCGACTTCGACGCCAAGGGCGTTACCCTCGCGCTGGACAGCGGCGCCACGCACCTGCTGCTCCCCGACATCGCGTGGCTCACCCAACACGCCACCCCCCTGCACCAGCCCGCCGGGCAGCTCCCCTACCAACGGCGGCTGCGCCAACTCCACGTCAGCCTACCGCCCCAACACCCGCTAAGGCCCTACCTCACACTGCTGGAAAAACAGCGCGGCCTCAAACAGCAGTGGTTTGAGGGGGATTTGGTGGCGGTGGGGGTTGGTTAGTGGATTGCCTCTTGCCTGGGCTTGGCTGGGAGAATCAGCCGTGCAGTGCTTTTCTTGCGGTACGCAGGGGGAAAGCAAAACGCGCAAGCATGCAACTTTGGACTTGGACTGTGCTGCCTATTTTTCCTTTGCTTTCAGGCGAATCACTGGGATAGAGTCAATGGAGCAGGCTACATAACCTCAATGAATGAGCGCGCGCGTTTATTGGGGTTATACAGCGTTCCGTATAATCACTGTTGAACTAAACCGCTTCGCGGTAGCTGTTGACGAATCACGTTTTTCGCCTCATCGGGCCACACTATTGATTGACCCACGTGGGTCAATCAACAGGAGTGACGACGATGACTGCCCTGCGACAGAAGATGATCGCGGCCATGCGTCAGCGTGGCTTTGCGCAACGTACCCACAATACCTACCTGATGGTGGTCACTGATCTGGCACGTTATTTCCACCGTTCGCCAGACACGTTGAGTACCGACGACCTGCAACACTTCTTCAATCACCTGGTTCAGGAGCGCGGTTTGTCTGCCGCCAGTTGCCGTGTCTATCTGCACGGCGTGCGGTTCCTGTATTTGCACGTGTTGCAGTGGCCGTCGTTTGATGTGCCGCTCACCGTCCCCAAAAAACCGCAGCGGATTCCAGAACTGCTGACCCGCGACGAGGTTCGGCGGATCCTGGCCGCCTGCCAAAACGCCAAGCATCGCATGATGCTCGAACTGTGCTATGGCTGCGGATTGCGTGTGACCGAGGTCTGCCACCTGCGAGTTAGTGACATCGACAGCCAGCGTTACCAACTCCGTGTGACGCAGGGCAAGGGCGGCAAGGATCGTATGGTGTTACTACCCGTGACCCTGCTTGATCGCTTGCGCGATTACTGGCGCGCCTATCGGCCAGTCACATGGCTGTTCCCGAGCGCTCTGTTTCCCGATCAAGCCCTGCACGCCAGTGCGCCACAGAAGGCCTTTACCCAGGCCAAGCGTCTGGCCGGGGTCGAGCGGGTGGGTGGCATCCATAGTCTGCGCCATGCCTATGCCACCCATGTTCTGGAGCAAGGCCTGCCCGTCCATCAGCTCCAGCGACTACTGGGCCACCGTAACCTCCAGTCGACGATGCGCTACCTGCACTGGCTACCGAACCAGCAAGGGGGAGATCAGTGTCATATTGACCTGGTGGCCGCCCTGGAGGTGAGCCATGACTAAGGCCGCTACCTTGCAACAGGCATTGACCCGCTTTCTCGACCCAAGCGGTCTTGATCGCCAGCGCCAACGGGTGTGTACCCATCTGCTGGCCTGCCGAACGAAGGCGATGGGTGGGATGGTCTTACAGTGCTCTGACTGCGCTCATGTACAGCCACGCTACTTTGGCTGTCGTGATCGTCACTGTCCACAGTGTCAGGGCCGCGCCATGGCGCAATGGGCTGAGCGTCAGCAGGCCAATATGCTGCCGGTGCGCTATTACCACGTCGTATTCACGCTACCGCACAGTCTTAATGGCTGGGTTCAGCTTCATCCCGAGGTGATTCACCGATTGCTGTTCCAGAGTGCCTGGCAAACGCTGTGCACGTTTGCACGAGACCCAAAACGCCTCAACGGCGAAATGGGCATGATCGCGGTGCTTCACACCTGGGGCCAGAACCTGAGCCAGCATGTGCATCTGCATTGTCTGGTTCCAGGCGGTGCCTTGAGTGACGATGGCAAGTGGCATGAAGCGCGAAGCAACTACTTGTTCCCCGTGCGGGCCCTGTCACGCCACTTCCGTGGGCACATGGTGAGCGCTCTGCGCAAGGCCGCCCATGCTGGCGATCTCCACCGGGTTACCCGGCCCGGCGATGTCGATGCTCAATTGAACACACTGATGGCCACTGACTGGGTGGTTGACAGCAAGGACTGCCTTGAACACACCCAGGCGGTAGTACGCTACCTGGCGCGCTACACGCGCCAGATCGCCATCAGCAACGCACGTATCCTCGCCGTAGACGACCAGCAAGTGACCCTACGTTACAAGGATTACCGCGACCACGACCGACACAAGCAACTCATTCTGGATGGCGAGGAGTTCGTGCGTCGCTTCCTGCTCCACGTCCTGCCTAGGGGACTGATGCGAGTGCGGCATTACGGCTTTCTGGCCAATCGCTGCCGACGGCAACGTCTGGTACAGATCCGTCGAGCGCTAGCGATGGTTGACCAGGCCCCCCATGTCGATACAGCCGCCAGCGATGCGGAGCCGACCTACACCTGTCCACACTGCAAGCAGCCCACCTTACGGATGATCGGGACGCTCACACCCCAGCGCCCCCTCCATGATCAGCCGCCTAACGACAAGGAGCAACACTATCGAGCATGATGTAACGCCCTACGACAACAACAGACCTGGCTAACCGGCTCGCTAGCGAGTCATGGATAAGCTCGTCCCGATGATGGATTTTAGCCATCAGACGCGCTACATTGGGTTAAATTGGATTTGGAAGTGTCGACATAATGACGAAACGGACGATCAGAGCGCGTGCCCCCCGACCTGCCAATGCGCCGTTTGGCACCTCAGGCCACCTGTCAGTCAATACAATTCCCTATTAAATAGCCGCCTGATGGGCGCGCCTTAGTCCAACAGGCATTTATTCGCCATGCTCCGCACGGCGAATAAATGCTTCACTGTTAGCTGTGATTGTCCCACCCGAAAAGTGATACTATAGTGCCACTAACAGTCTGATTCAGGGTGAGCCCATGAAAGTCGAGCTTGTTACGAACCTCAAGCGCCAAGCCACAAAAATTCTGGCCGATCTGCACCTGTCTAAAGAACCGGTACTGATCACGGAGCATGGCCAGCCATCCGCATACCTTGTCGATGTGCAGGATTACGAGTTTATGCAGCGCCGGCTTGAGCTGCTTGAGGGGCTCTCACGGGGAGAGCGTGCTGTACTTGAGGGAAGAACGTACAGCCAAAGTGAGGCTAGGGAGAAAATGAGTAAATGGCTGAAGTAATCTGGACGGAGCCTGCCCTTCAAGAACTGGATGCCATCGCTGAGTACATCGCTCTGGATAATCCTGCTGCCGCAAGTCATCTGGTTAAAGAAGTTTTCGATAAGACCGAGCGCTTGGAAGATTTTCCCCAATCCGGACGGATTCCTCCAGAGCTCCCTAATTCGGTATACAGGGAGGTAGTGGTTCCACCATGTCGCATTTTTTATCGTGAGGATGGGCAGCGGGTTCTCGTTCTCTATGTCATGCGAGAGGAGCGGCAGCTTCGGGCGTACATGCTTGGGAACAGCTAATCAGGCGCGTCACTCGGATGCCTTTGTCTCCGCTTCGCTACGTCAAAGTCACCGGTGCGCTTCGGCGTTATGCCGCCGAATCATGGGGTCTATAGCGCGAAAAGTCTTACCGTCGCGCAGGATTGATGTGCAAGTAGCATGCGCATATTGTAGGTGCATCATTCCCCGCGAGGACTGAGCCATGCCTGCTCCTGAAGTGACGAAACCTCTCCGAAAGCCAACGAACCTATCGCTAGATAGTGCGCTTCTGAAAGAGGCAAAAGCTCTGGGTATCAATGTCTCGCGGTCCGCAGAGGCGGGGATCGCGGAGGCTGTGAAACGGCATAAACAGGAGAAGTGGCTAAAAGAGAATGCCAAAGCTCTGGCAAGCTCGAACGCATACGTTGAAGCTAACGGTTTGCCTCTCGCGCGGCACCGTCAATTCTGATGGCCCGCTTCGATATCTTCGACAATGAGGGTGGGGGCGGCTATCTACTGGACGTTCAATCAGACCTTCTCGGCGGCTTGAACACCCGGGTTGTCGTGCCTCTGTTGCCCCAATCTTCTGCGCCGCCCCCAGCCCAGCGGCTGAATCCTGTCTTTAGTATTG
Source organism: Halomonas sp. KM007 (assembly GCF_050709225.1). Taxonomy (NCBI): domain Bacteria; kingdom Pseudomonadati; phylum Pseudomonadota; class Gammaproteobacteria; order Oceanospirillales; family Halomonadaceae; genus Halomonas; species Halomonas sp. KM007. Next base: position 2,672,163 of record NZ_CP136131.1, read on the forward strand.
AAGGTCAGGGTTTCGTCATAGCCACTCAATACATGGCGGCTGTACCCAAGGGCGAATTGCGTTCTTGTGTTGGTAACCTTGCTGAGCAGCAGGACGAAATCTCTGCAGCGTTGGACATGCTGTTTTTGGGCTTTTGATGCAAGAAATTCTTAATTTTCAGCGGCATGCCGAAGTGTCCTAACAAAGCCAGTTATGTGACGCCTTTTTCATTGCGGTTGCGGTTGCGCCTCCATTCCAAAGCCGAGCATTCTGACCAGTGCGCTCAGCCGTGGATTGCGCTCATCCCCTTTCTACGGTTCTGTGGTGCGTCATGGGCTGTGATGACGCTGTGACGCGTCTGGGATTTCAAAGCGGCAGCGCAGAGCGGGTGCAGGGTAGGGCGTCGCTTTTTTTATGCGGGGCCAGGTGTATAATCTGAATCAATTGCTCGGAGGTGCTCATGAACACAAAGATTGAAGTGTATGGCGTTAAGGCTGTTAAACGTCCCAGAATTGTTGCTAGCAAGCAGCTTGACCTCTCTGGTGAGTCTGGGCAGCAGATCGTCAAGTCTGAAACGAAATTGGTCCTCAGAACGCATAAGCAGACTTTCAAAAAGCTAGCTGATATGTGATGAACCTTATTTACTAAGCAGCGCGTAAAGCATCGCCCAGTCGGGTGGTGATACAAGCGCGCACCGCGTAGCGGTGCCAGATTGACTTCGCCTCATTACCCTGATATTTATACAGCATGACAAAGCGTGCCTACAAAGAACGGTTCTACCCCACCTCCGAACAGGCTGAGCTGCTGGCGCAGTCGTTCGGGTGTGCCCGTTTTGTCTGGAATAATACCCTGGCCTATCGCACCGAGGCGTATCAGCAGCGCGGTGAATCGGTCTCGCACTCATCGGCGGAAAAGCGACTGGTGGGCTTAAAGGCGGAGTTTCCGTGGTTGCGGGATGTTTCCAGCGTGATCCTGCAGCAAACGCTCCGCGACCAGAAAGCCGCCTTCGACAACTTCTTCAACCCAAAGCTCAAGGCGCGCTACCCACGTTTCAAGCGCAAGGATTGCCGGCAGTCGATCCGGCTGACTAAGGCCGCGTTCCGCTATCGGGATGGTGAGATCACTATCGCAAAAGCGAAGACGCCGTTACCCATCCGGTGGAGCCGGTCACTACCCTCTGCACCCTCTACCATCACGATTTCACGCGATCGTGCTGGACGCTACTTCATCAGTTGCCTGTGTGATTTCGTGCCAAAAGCGCTTCCGGTCACGCGCAAAACGGTCGGCATTGACCTTGGCTTGAGCGATTTGTTCATTACCAGTGACGGCGCAAAATCGGGCAATCCGCGTCATCTGAAACGCTACGAGGCGAAGCTGGCCTGCTTGCAGCGCCGGTTGGCGAAAAAACAGACAGGTTCAAACAACCGCAACAAACACCGCCGGAAAGTGGCACGGCTACATGCCAAGATCGCCGACTGTCGCCGTGACGCCACCCACAAAGCGACCCGCGCACTCATTAACGAAAACCAAGTCCTGTGCGTCGAGTCACTTATTAACCCGGCATCCAAATAGATATGCTATAATGCTTAAGCATGAACAGAGAAGATGCTCGCACACTCCATCCCGCCGCTCAGGAAGAAAAGCGAAAACTTGCGGTTCGCCTTTCCAAGCGTGGGATGAAGAACAAAGAGATCGCCAAGGAGGTTGGCGTTCACCCTCTCACCGTCGGCCGGTGGCTTACGAAATACCGTGAAGGCGGTCTAAAGGCCTTGCTCGCCCAGGTTCGTGGGCGAAGAGAGGGCTCTGGCCGCCAGCTCACCCCTGATGAAGAAAGTCGACTCCAGGCCATGTTGGTCGACAAGACACCTGACCAGTTGAAGCTTCAGTATGCCCTGTGGACACGCAAGGCCGTACAGGAGTTGATCAAGCTGGAAACCGGGAAGTGGGTGCCAATTCGCACCATTGGCGAATATCTGAAACGCTGGGGGTTCACTGTTCAGAAGCCCAAGAAGCAGGCCTATGAGCAGCGTCCAGCCGAAGTAAAGCGCTGGCTGGAGGAGGACTACCCAACCATTCATGCCCGAGCCAAGGCCGAAGATGCCGAGATTTACTGGGGCGATGAGACCGGGTTGCGTAGCGATAGCCAGCATGTGCGTGGCTACTCACCCCAAGGCGTCACCCCCGTCCTCCGGCTCAATGCGAGAAGAGCGACGATCAATCTCATTTCCGCCGTCACTAACCAGGGCAAGGTACGGTTCCGGTTTTTCGACGGCACCATGAATGCGCAAATTCTGATCGACTTCATGAAGCGCTTGATTCGTGATGCCAAGCGGAAGGTCTTCCTGATCCTGGACAACCTCAAGGTCCATCACGCCAAGATCGTCAAGGCCTGGCTGGCGGAGCATCGGGATGAGATTGAAGTGTTCTACCTTCCACCCTACTCGCCGGAATTGAACCCCGATGAGTATCTGAACTGCGACCTCAAAGCCGGCGTGCATAGCGGTACTCCGGCGCGCAGCAGAGACCAGCTGAAGAGGAAGGCGATGTCTCACCTTCGGAAGCTTCAGAAGCTCCCGAGGCGAGTCGCGAAATACTTCAAAGCCCCGTCAATTCGATACGCCGCATCATAGCTATTTTATTGCCGGGTTAATAATATCATTGGTATGATCAAGAATAGACGGCTTTCTAAATCCATTAGCGATGCCGGGTGGGGTGAGTTCGTCCGGCAACTGGAATACAAGGCCGCCTGGGCGGGGCGCCAACTGGTGAAAGTGAGCCAGTGGTTCCCCAGCAGCAAGCGGTGTCATGGCTGTGGCTACAAGGTTGAGAAACTGCCGCTGTCGCAACGTCACTGGCACTGCGAAAGCTGCGGCTATCCCATTGACCGCGACATCAACGCGGCCAGGAATATACAAACCGCCGGGCTGGCGGGGTTAGCCTGTGGAGCGATCGGAGCGGGGGCAGCGGCCTAGCTGCTGTCTAGTGAAGGCGTGTGGAAGCAGGAAGGTTCTGGGGGTGATCTCAGAACCCTCGCCCAAAGCGCGAAGCGCGGCGGGCGGGGAGTGTCAGCCATGTGCACGGCGACCACTGCTACGGGCTGCCGGGCATTCTGGCCAGTGCGGCCATGGGTGGGCGCACGGCGCCGCTGACCCTTGTGGCACCCAAGGGTATCCAAACCTGGCTGGAAGCCACCTGTGCGGTCACCCAGCTCTGCCTGCCCTTCGCGCTGGAGTTCATCTGCGCCGATGACCTGCCCAGCATCGAGTTCGAGAACATGGCGGTGGAAACGTGCGCGCTTTCCCATCGCGTGCCGTGCTACGCCTATACGTTCACCGAGCGCAACGTGGAGGCCGCCCTGAATGTGGATAAACTGGATCGGCACGGCATTCCCAGAGGGCCGTTGTGGGGGCAGCTGAAGCAGGGGAGGGAAATAGCATTTGAGGGCAAGCCGCTGCGCAGCCAGGATTACCTGCTGTTCAAACACGCCCCCAGAAAAGTGGTGATTGCCGGAGACAACGACCAGCCCGAGCTGTTGGCGCAAGCCTGCGCCGGGGCGCAGGTGTTGGTGCATGAAGCCACTTACACCGAAGCGATGGCCGAGAAAGCCGGTGAGGTAGGGCATAGCTACGGCAGGCAGGTGGCGGCGTTTGCCGAGCAGGTCGGCTTGCCCCACCTGGTGCTGACCCACTTCAGCCCCCGCTACCCGCTCATTTCCCATTCCGTGCCTTCCATCGAGGACATCCAACGCGAGGCGCAAAGCGTTTACTCAGGCGCGCTCTTCCTCGCGCAGGACTTTAGCGAGTACCACCTGGATAAAGCGGGCCGCGTCACCGAGCAAACCCAGGAGCCGCCTAGTTAATCGTTGCTTGCAAGTGAGTTTGGCGTTGGACTTGGCGGTGCGGTCTCGGCATAGTGCCCCTCGAAGAGTACGACTTAAGTCGCTGGGTAAAGGGCTGACGTACCGCTGCATTCCAACATGAAGGGCCATGACCAGCATGTCTGAGCAAGACAGTATCTATGAAAGCATTGCGTCGCGCATGAACGGGTTTCTGTACCGCTGCCGCAACGATGAGCACTACACCATGCTGAACCTGAGCGGCAGGGTTCAGGAACTGACCGGCTATGCCATCGACGATTTGATCGACAACCGCCTGCAATCCTACGTGGCGTTGATCTACGCTGAGGATGCGCCAGGGCTGGATCAGGCCATCGACGCTGACAAGAACTGGCAAGCCGATTATCGGGTGCGCTGTAAAGATGGCCGCCTGCGCTGGGTGAGCGAGTACGGCGGTGCCGTGAAAGATGACGAGGGCAACGTCATCTACCTGGAAGGGGTGGTCACCGACATCCAGCAGCGGCGGCAAAGCGAGGAGCAGCTGAGTGCCATCAGCCGAGACATTGCCACCGAAACCGAGAAAATTGCCCATTCACTGAAGATGCTGCAACTGCTCAGCATCAACGCGGGGATCGAGGCGGGACGGGCAGGCGAGGCCGGCAAAGGCTTCGCGGTGGTTGCCGAACACGTGCGCCGCCTGGCGGATGACACCAGCAGCTCGGCAAAAGTGATTACGGGATTGATGAAGCAATTGAGAGAGCTGCAGGATTGAAAGAGCTGCAGGGTTGAGAGAACGGAAGGATGAGCGGATTTTCGCACTGAAAGGGATAACGTCATGCGTAGTTTCGACCTGAACGACGAGAGCGGCGTACTGAGAACGTCCATCGCCGTCACGCTGGTGATTGCGGGGCTGGGCATCGGCTTTGGTCTGATGTCGGGGTCGTTTTCGATCATGTTCGACGGCATCTATGCCCTGGTGGATGCCAGCATGAGCCTGCTCTCGTTGCTGGTGGTGAACCTGATTACCTCGTTCGTGTCGTCGAAAGGGCTGTCGCGCAAGCTGAGAGAGCGCTTTTCCGTGGGCTTCTGGCACCTGGAACCCATGGTGCTGGGGGTCAACGGCACGCTGCTGATTGGCGTGGCGGTGTATGCCCTGATCAACGCCATCAGCAGCCTGCTGGAAGGCGGGCGCGAGCTGGAGTTTGGCTGGGCAATCGTTTATGCGGTGATCACCCTGGTGGCGTGTGTTGCCACCGCTATCGTGGAGGCCCGTGCCAATCGCCGTATCGGCTCTGACTTCGTGCGCCTGGACGTGCGTGGCTGGATCATGTCGGCAGGCATCACGGCGGCGCTGCTGGTGGCGTTCTCGCTGGGCTATCTGGTGCAGGGCACGTCGTGGGAGTGGATCTCGCCCTACATCGACCCGGCGGTGCTGGCGGTGGTGTGCGTCATCATCATTCCGCTGCCGATTTCCACCGTGCGCCGCGCGTTGGCGGATATCTTCCTGGTCACCCCGAGCGCCTTGAAGCAGCATGTGGATCAGGTGGCACAGGCTTTCGTGCAACAGCACGGGTTTACCACCTACCGCGCCTACATTGCGCGGGTGGGTCGCTCCAGGGAAATCGAGCTCTATTTTATCGTCCCCGCCGATGCGCCCCCGCGCACCATTGGCGAATGGGATGCCCTGCGTAACGAAGTCAGTGACTTGCTGGGCGACGAAGGGCCGCACCGCTGGCTGACGGTCGTGTTTACCGGAGACCTGGAGTGGGCGGATTGAGGCAGTGGCATGGCCCCATCTGCCGGATGTTACCCATGATGAATGAACCCAAAGGAGACACCCCATGCAAAAGGTAAGAATCGATCTGGTATCCGATGTGGCCTGCCCGTGGTGTGCGATTGGTTATCGGCGCTTGGAACAGGCGTTGGAGGTGCTCGCTGGCGAAATAGAGGTCGAGCTGGTCTGGCAGCCTTTCGAACTGAATCGGGACATGCCGCCCGAGGGCGAGCCGATTCTGGAGCATCTATGCCGCAAGTACGGCAAGGACGCGGCCACCATGGAACAGTCCCAGCGCGAGATCATGGCTGCCGCCGAAGCGCTGGGCCTGAATTTCCGTGGCGCGCTGGAGCGCCGAGCGAACAACACCTTCGCCGCGCACCGTGTGCTGGCCTGGGCAGGCACGCAGCATCAGGAAACGGCGCTTCAACTGGCGCTGTTCGAGGCCTACTTCGGCGAGGCGAAAAACCCCGCCGACCCCTTGGTGCTTCGCGAAAAAGCTATCGAGGTGGGGCTGGATGGCGACACCGTCGAGGCCATCGCTCGCTCCGATCAGTACACCGAAGAAGTGCGTGAGGCAGAGCAGCGCTTTATGGACATGGGCGTCAGTGCCGTGCCGGGCTTCATTCTCGATGGCCGCTACTTGATTTCCGGCGCCCAGCCCGCCGATGTGCTGGTTGATGCGCTGCGTCAGGTGGCCGAGGAAAACGCCAGCGGCTAATGTGTGAAAAGCGCTGCCTGAAGTATGTGGTATCGAGATCCGGTGGGCGACGAAGGTCTGCGCCGCTGGCTGACAGTCGTGCTTACCGGAGATCTGGAGTAGCCAGATGGAGCTTTCACAGCCAACAATGCAACGAGTAAGGGAGTCATAATGCAAAGGATGCAAGTACGCCCGTTGATGGCCAGCTTGTTGGCGCTATTGGGGTTATGGATGGCACTACGTCCACTACCGGATGCCGCCGTTTCTCTGTTGATCGCTCTGGCTGGCCAAGAGGACATTTCTTCAAGCGTATTGATGGCTCAGTTTGTGCATTTTTTTAGCAATACTCTGATCGGGCTGAGTCTTATTCTGTGGCGTGAGGCATTGAGCCGATGGCTGGTGCCGCAAGGGTCAGGTGTATTGGTAAGCCCCCGGGCCTGCATGGCGGTGGGGACAGCGCTCATGGGTATTTATTTTATCGCTGCTGGCACGGTGCTGTTGGGGGAGTTTCTCGCGCAACAGCGGCCAAACGCTAGCGCTTACTTGTTAGGGCGTGGGGGGACTTCTGTGGTCGTGGGAGCCGTTTTGCTTTTAAGCTCAGCGGGGGGCAGCCGGTTATGGGCGCTACTGTTAAAACTGCGAAGTGCCGGATGGCGGTAAGCATTTGAGCCTCTGATAGAGTCCGAAGCCTTGTCTGCTGATGGCAGCCACTCCCTCAGCATAGATAGCGTTAGGGAAACGCTGCACAAATCCCGCCAGAGCTGTCTCGTGGCCACCGGCGGGGTAGAATCTGACCCGTTCAACACCTACTGACAGAGCTATCCGATGAAGCAGATCTCGTTCGCCCAGGCTGAGCACCAGAACAAGAAGAAGGTTACCCGCCGAGAGCGGTTCCTGACCCAGATGGATGCCCTGGTGCCATGGCAACGCCTGATCGACGCACTGTCGCCATCCTACTTCCCCAACGCGGCAGGCAAACGGGGCCGGTCGCCGATTGGTCTGGAGCGCATGCTGCGGATCTACTTCCTTCAACAGTGGTATGCACTTGCCGATGAGGCGCTCGAAGATGCCATCTATGACAGCCAGGCCATGCGTGACTTCATCGGTATCGACCTGGCCATCGAAAGCGTGCCCGATGCCACCACGCTGCTGCGTTTCCGCCATCTGCTGGAGAAGCATGCGCTGACCCAGCGGATCTTCGAGGAGATCAACGCCAGCCTGACCGAACAGGGCCTGTTCATGCGCGAGGGCACCATCGTCGATGCCACCATCTTGGCCGCTGCGCCCTCCACCAAGAACAAGGCCAAGCAACGCGATCCGGCGATGAAGCAGACCAAGAAGGGCAACCAGTGGTTTTTCGGTATGAAGGCACATATCGGCGTTGATGCGGTCACCGGCCTGACCCACAGTGTTGCCGCGACCTCGGCCAACGTCGCCGATGTTACTATGACCGGCGCCCTGGTCCGCGATGATGACAAGCGGGTATACGGCGATGCGGGGTACACCGGCATGGGGAAATACCTGAACGAGGAAAAGGACGCCCCGAACTCCCGATGCTGTGTCGCCGCCAAGCGCGGCACCATCAAGAAGATGGAAGGCAGCCCCAGGAAAACGCTGCTGCTGGCATTCGAGAAGGCCAAGGCCAGCATCCGCGCCAAGGTGGAGCACCCGTTTCATGTCATCAAGAACCTCTTAGGCTATCGGAAGGTTCGCTACAAGGGGCTGGCCAAGAACCAGGCGCAGCTGTTCACCCTGTTCGCCCTCGGCAACCTGGTGCTGGCGAGAAGGTGCGAGGGGGATGCTGACGGGGTCAGTGTGTCCTGAATCCGGCTTGGCAGCCGGATAACACGGCTGCCAGGTAAACAGGCCACTTGACGTGGTCATGTAATGACCGCTGAGACGATGATCTAGTCAGGCTGAACGGTTCAGCCGCGCAGAACCGATTTGTTCAGTGGTTCCCTAACGCTGCCAAATTAGCTGATTCTGAAGACATCAAGTACCCCTAAAACATTCTGAACGGATTCAACCCATTGGCCTGCTGCATCATCATGCGTTTGGCAAACGGCACTCGCTCGGCGAGGTGCAGGCTGAGATCACCCAGTTGGCGGAGCGGCTTGGCCCCGGTGAAGAGGTGGTGGAAGCTGTCGGTGGCGGCAATCATCGCCTGGTTGGCCAAACGCCGGTGGCACTCGAAACGGTGCAGGCTGATGTGGTCGCCAGGGTCACGGCCTTTGATGATCAGCTCGGCCAGGGTGTCGGCGTCGTGCAGGCCGATGTTCAAGCCTTGACCTGCCAGCGGGTGCACCACGTGGGCGGCGTCGCCGATCAGCGCGAGCCGTTTGCCGATGTAGCGCTTGGCGTGCTGGCGCTTGATGGGGAAACTGGCCCGTGCCACCACCCGGGTCAATTTTCCCAGCCGTTTGGGGAAGGTGGTTTCTATGGCGTGTTGCAGGGCGTCGTTGGAAAGCTGTTCGCGGGCCTTGGTGGCCTCATCGCTGTCGTACCACACCAACGAGGCGCGGTGGCCGGGCAGCGGCAGCATGGCCAGCGGGCCTTTGGGGGTAAAGTACTGCCAGCTGACATCCTGCTGGGGCAGCTCGGTCTCGACGTTGATGATCATCGCCCGCTGGTGGTAGTCGTAGCTGCTGGTGGAGATGCCTGCCAGCTCACGCAGGGTTGAACGTGCGCCATCTGCGGCCACCATCAACCGGGCGCTGAGGGTCTTGCCGTTGTCCAGCTCCAGCAGCCGATGGGTGCTGGCGGCCAGCGTACTCACCGGGGCACATTGGGTGTAGCAGGTGACGCTAGGAAGCTGCTCCAGGCGCTGCCAAAGGGCGTACTGCAGGGCGCGGTTTTCGATGAAAATACCGAAATCGTTCATGCCGCTGTCGTGGGCCGAGAACAGCGAGTGACCGCTGCCATCCAGGTTGGAGACATCGATGTGCCGGAACGGGCAGCAGCGCTCTCCCGGCAGGACCGCACCGCTGGCTTTCACGAACGCCAGCGAGCGGGCGTTGAGTGATGAAATACGCAGGTCGTAATCGCCGCTGGGGGGCGTGGGGGCGCTGGCGCGCTCTACCAGGCCAACCGACATGCCCGCCTGGCCCAGCCTGGCCGCCAGGGCCGCGCCCACCATGCCGCCACCAACAATGACAATCTCGTGATCCCACTGCATGAGAGGCTCCTTAATCCGCTATCGAGGGCACATTGCATGTGCTTATATTGTCCTACAGTATCGTTGACTTGTCGCAGTATTGCCTAGGGTGATCCATTGACGCAGGCCGTGGAAAGTGTCGAAAAACGAGAGAGCAGCGAGGCAGCCGGGGAAGCACTGGCCGCCTTTATCAAGCGCTACCCCAAACTCTGGGTGATTACCGGGGCGGGCGTAAGCACCGACAGCGGAATCCCCGATTACCGCGATGCCGATGGCCAGTGGAAGCGCCCGCCGCCGGTGCAGCACGGCGATTTCATGAGTTCCTTCGCCGTTCGCCAGCACTATTGGGCGCGAGCGCTGGTGGGCTTCAAAGCCATGCGTGAAGCCCAGGTGAGCGGGGCGCATCGGGCGCTGGCAGAGCTGGAGGCCATGGGCCATGTGGAGCTTCTCGTCACGCAAAACGTTGACCGTTTGCACCAGCGGGCAGGCTCAAAAAAGGTGATTGATCTGCACGGCAGGGCCGATGTGGTGGCCTGTATGGCCTGTGGCTATCAAATGATGCGCCACGCCATGCACAGTGAAATGGCCCGTATGAACCCAGCCTTTGCCGCGTTGGATGCCCGCCACGCGCCGGATGGCGATGCGGATCTGGAAACCGACTTTTCCACCTTTAACGTATTGGATTGCCCGCGCTGCAAGGGCATTCTCAAACCGCAGGTGGTCTATTACGGCGATGTGGTGCCTCCAGCGCGGCGGCTGGCGGCCCAGGCGGCGCTACAGCAAGCCGACGCGGTGCTGGCAGTGGGCACGTCGTTGATGGTCTATTCCGGCTACCGCTTCTGCCGCGATGCCCACGCCATGGGCCTGCCCGTGGCGTCGCTCTCGCTGGGCGTGACCCGTGCCGATGGGTTCTTAACCCACCAGTGGCGCGCGCCGCTAACGCCGGTGCTGGAATATGCGGTTGGGCGTCTGAAAAAGGGCTAACGTGTTTTGGATACCGGCGGGTTACTATCGAAGCGAGCAATTTCATATTGGTTAAGAGGCTCTCTGCGACAGGCTATCGCCAATTACTTGAGTAAACTGCTAGGGTATTCCTAGACGATAAACTGAAAAGCGGAGTTGCCCGTGCTGACCTTTGAACACCAGTTTGCCACGCTGCCAGAGCCTTTATGGGTGGCTTGCCAGCCTACGCCCGTGGCGCAGCCCAGCCTGATCGCGTTTAACGATGCCTTGGCCGTGGCGCTAGGCATGCAAACGCGGCCCGACGATGCCACGCTGGCCCAATGGTTCAGCGGTAACCAGCTACCGCCAGGGGCCCAGCCTAGAGCGCTGGGCTACGCCGGGCACCAGTTCGGTAACTTCGTACCCCAGCTTGGCGATGGTCGCGCGCTGCTATTGGGCGAAGTGGTGGACCAGCAGGGTGAGCGCCGAGATGTGCAGCTAAAAGGCAGCGGCCGCACGCCGTTTTCTCGGGGTGGCGATGGTCGTTCGCCCCTTGGCCCGGTGCTGCGGGAATACCTGGTGAGTGAATTTATGGCCGCCGTGGGCGTACCCACCACCCGGGCGCTGGCGGCCGTCTCTACGGGCGAGCGCGTGGTGCGCCAAATGGCCGAGCCGGGAGCCGTGCTGACCCGTGTAGCCAGCAGCCATATTCGTGTGGGCACGTTCCAGTTTGCCGCCGTTCGCCGCGATGAAGAAGCACTCAAAGCGTTGGCCGATCATGTGATCGCCCGCCACTACCCAGAGGCGGCCAACGCTGAAGACCCATACCTTGCGCTGCTGGAAGCCGTTACTGCCCGCCAGGCGGCGCTGGTGGCGCGCTGGATGAGCCTGGGCTTTATTCACGGCGTGATGAACACCGACAACTGCAGCATTGCTGGCGACACCATCGATTACGGCCCCTGCGCGTTTATGGAGCAGTTCGACCCGCAGAAGGTGTATAGCTCCATTGACCAGGGCGGGCGCTACGCCTTCGACAACCAGCCGGGCATTGCCCAGTGGAACCTGGCCCGCTTTGCCGAAACCCTGCTGCCGCTGATGCTTGAAGAGGGCGATGCCCTGGTAGAGCAGGCCACCGAGGTACTTCGCGGCTTTACCGCTCGTTTTGGCGCCGAGCAGCGCCGCCTGCATGCCGAAAAGCTGGGCCTTGCCCCGGAAAGTGATCGCGCCGTGGCGCTGATGGAAGCGCTAGAGATCCAGATGCATCAAGGCCGCATGGACATGACCGCGACGTTCGACGCGTTGACGCACTATGCCAAAACACTGGGTGCCCAAGCCTTGAGCGCGGACACGTCAGCCCACTCCCAAAAAGAGGCGCTGCTGGCGCTGACCACGCAGCCCGCTGGCCTGACCGCTTGGCTGGCCGACTGGGAAAACGCCCAGCAAGCCAGCCAGCAGAGTGAGCGTCTGGAGGCCATGCGCCGCGCCAACCCGGTGGTGATTCCCCGCAACCACCGCATTCAAGAGGTGATTGAAGCGGCAACAGAAGGCGATTTCGCGCCTTTCCACACGCTGCTCGCGGCGGTCACGCAGCCCTTTGATGAATCCGCAGAAGCGCGCCGCTTGGCCGCTCCGGCCACGGAAAGCGAGCAGGTGCTGCGCACCTTTTGTGGTACTTGATTTAGATCAGCGAATATGGGCGGAAAAACCGTAGCGGGGGTCTTTCGCCAGGGCCGGAATAACGTTCCCTACTATTTCGGTATTTCCACCATCCATGGTGGTCAGATGGCGAAAGTAGCGTCCAGGGAGGGATTCACAGCGCCCCCGCCTAGGGTTTTGCTGCTTATCAGCGCTGCAGCATACCCTGTGATAAACTGTGCTTTTTTACAGGTAAGGGTGGAGGCAAGGTCGGCCTGTGCGCAAAATTATCCACTGCGACTGTGACTGCTTCTATGCGGCGGTAGAAATGCGCGATAACCCCGCGTTAACCGATATCCCTATTGCCATTGGCGGCAGTGTGGAGCAGCGCGGGGTGGTGGCCACCTGTAACTATCCTGCCCGCGCGTTTGGCATCCACTCCGCCATGCCCATGGCTCAGGCGCTCAAACGTTGCCCCCATCTCACGGTGATTCGTGGCGACATGGCGAAGTACAAGGCCGTGGCACGCCAGGTGTTTGCCATCTATCGTGATGTCACCGAACTGATCGAGCCGCTCTCGCTGGACGAAGCCTTTCTGGATGTCTCGGATGTCACGCTTCACCACGGCAGCGCCACCCGTATGGCCGAAGCCATTCGCCATCGGGTGAAGCAGGAAGTGGGCATTACCGTCTCGGCGGGTGTGGCACCCAACAAGTTTCTCGCCAAGATCGCCAGCGACTGGCGCAAGCCCGATGGGCTGTTTGTCATTACGCCAGACGATATCGACGCCTTCGTGCAGCAGCTTCCGGTGAAAAAAATCCACGGGGTAGGGCCGCGCACCGCTGAAAAACTGGCGGAGTTGGGCATTCAGACCGGCGCGGATCTGCGCGCCCGGCCGCTTACCGAGCTGATAGAGCGCTTTGGCCGCTTTGGCCATCGCCTGCATGAACTCAGCCATGGGCGCGATGAGCGCCCAGTTAAAACCCACCGCGAGCGCAAGTCGATCAGCACCGAGCTAACCTACTCCCAAGACCTACCCACCCTGGCAGCCTGCCGCCGCCAGCTCCCCGAGCTGATTAGCGATTTAGAGCGCCGCTACGCCCGCCTAGACCCGGCACCCGCCGTGCGCGGAGTAATGGTGAAGATCAAATTCAACGACTTCACCCAAACCACTGTCGAACACGCCGACCCCGCACCCAACTTGGAACAGTTCGAAACCTTGCTGAACGTGGGATGGGCAAGGGGTGAGCGCCCCGTGCGCCTGCTGGGGGTGGGGTATCGGTTGGCGGAAGAGACCGCTGCCCAGCAGCTCTCGCTGTTTTAATTAGCCTGTTAACCCTTGGGTGGATTGACGGGTACTCGGGCTCGCGTTAAAACAGACGTATGATAGATAGCGCTTCTTCCCGTTAGCCTAACTGCGAGCCTGCCATGCCTGCCGATGCCACCCAACGCCCCCGCTTAGTGTTTGCCCATGCCAACGGCTTTCCCGGTTTGAGCTACCGCAGCCTGTTAGACCCGCTGGCAGAATCGTTCGATTTACACCCGCTAGATCGGCTAGGCCACCACCCGGACTACCCGGTGAATCACAACTGGGGCAACTTGGTAGAGGAGTTGTTGAGCTACCTGCCCGACACCGATGCACCGCTCTTGGGAGTGGGGCATTCGCTGGGCGGCACGCTGATGGCCATGGCTGCGGATAAGCAGCCGGAGCGTTTTCGCGGTGTGATCATGCTCGACCCGCCGCTGATGCTGGGGCCAGACGCCTGGGCCATGAAAGCGGCCAAGCGTTTTGGGTTCATGGACCGTATCACCCCCGCGGGTAAAACCAAAGGGCGGCGCACGGTGTGGCCCAGCCGTGAGGCGATGGCGACCTCGCTGCGGCGGCGAGGGCTGTTTCGTCGCTTTACCCCCGAGGCACTCAACGACTACATTGAAGCAGGCACGCGACTACTGGACGACGGTAGCGCCGAGCTGACCTTCGACCCGCGCATCGAGCTGGAAATTTTCCGCCACCTGCCAGATCACCTCTCTAACCTGCCGCAGCGCGTGGGTGTGCCCATTCAATTGGTGGCGGGACAGCAATCGCACTTGATGACGCCTTCACGGCTCAAGCGCATCGCTCGTCGCGGGCTGCCGGTGAGTATGGTGCCCGGCACACACATGTTCCCGATGGAGCACCCGGAGGAGACACGCACGGCGATACTGGCCGCGTGGCAGCAGTTTCAAACGGTACAGCCATAGAAGCGATTAAGGAGACGATATGTATCTTTCCGTACAGCTGAGCTACTACCCGCTGGCCGATGATTTCAAGCCCGTGGTGAAAGAGGTGGTCAAACGTTTAGAGGCTACAGGTCTAGAGGTTCATCCCAACCGAATGAGCACCCAGGTATTTGGCGAGTTCGATGAGGTAATGGCGGCACTAAGCGACGTGATGAAGTGGTCGTTCGAGACCCACGGCAAAGCCGTGTTTACGGCTAACTTTTTAGAAGGTGATCGGCGGCCTCGGTAAATAACGCCATCGCGCGTGATGTTCTTCATAGTGCTAAACAAGGCTCAATAACGTGCCCAGCGTTTCCATCCCCCGTTCGCTGCGCTGGGTCCAGGGGTGGCCATAGCTTAAGCGGATGCAGTGGCGAAACTGTTGGGTCGCGGAGAAAATGGGGCCTGGCGCGAGGCTAACGCCATGGTCGAGCGCTGTGCGAAATAGCTGCAGCGAATCCACGTGTTCGGGAAACTCCACCCAAAGGAAATAACCGCCCGCAGGTCGGGTGATGCGCGTATGCGCTGGGAAGTAGCGATCTGCCGCCGCCAGCATACTGGTTTGTTGAGCTTCTAAGGCATGGCGAAGCTTGCGCAAATGGCGGTCGTAGCCGCCGTGTTGTAAGTAGTCAGCAATGGCGGCCTGGGCGGGGATAGAGGGGGAAATGGTGGTCATTAGTTTTAGCCGCGAGATCTCTTGGGCATAACGGCCGCCCGCTACCCAGCCCACCCGATAGCCGGGTGCCAAGCACTTCGAGAAAGAGCTGCAGTGAATCACTAAGCCCTCATCATCAAAGGCCTTAACGGGGGCGGGCGGCGTGCTGCCAAAATAGAGCTCGGCATACACGTCATCCTCTAGCATGGGCACTTGGTGCTGCTTTAATAACTGGTAAAGCACCTGTTTGCGCTCGTTGCTTAGGCTGGCGCCGATGGGGTTCTGCAGGTGGCTCATAAACCAGCAGGCTTTGATGGGCAGCGTCGCTAATCGCTCTGCCAGCACGTCTAGGTCAACCCCTTCCCGAGGGTGAACCGGAATTTCCACCGCGCGCAGTTTGAGCCGCTCCAACACCTGCAGGCTTGCATAAAAAGCAGGCGACTCAACTGCTACCAAGTCCCCCGGCTGGGTCACGCACTGTAGGGCTAGATTGAGCGCCTCCATTGCGCCATTGGTAATCACCAGTTCGTCCATCGGCAGTTGAATGCCGCCCAGCATGTAGCGTAGAGCAATCTGCCGACACAGGTCGGTATGTCCGGTGGTCATATCAGCCACCACCTGTTGGGGCGAAAGCGCCCGCAAGCCGCGTGTCATGCTGATACTCAAGCGAGAGAGTGGGAACAGCTCAGGGCTAGGGAAAGCCGAGCCAAAGGGCATCGTTTGATCATCCTGCAGTGAGTCCAGCACCGAGAACACCAGCTCGCTGACCTGCACCTCCGCTGGGTCGGTGGGTTGTAGCGTGACGCGGGGTTCGTTGATCAAGCGCCGTGCGTGTTCACGAACAAAGTAGCCCGAGCGCGCCCGAGCGCTGATAAGCCCCTGGTTTTCCAGTAAGTAGTACGCCTGAAACACTGTCGACGGGCTAATGCCGTGATGGCGGCTCGCCTGGCGCACGGACGGTATGCGCTCGCCAGGGCCCAGTACGCCCTGGCGAATCAGCGTGGCTATTTCGTCGGCAAACTGTTCATAGC
The DNA here is from genome assembly GCF_050709225.1 of Halomonas sp. KM007. Lineage (NCBI taxonomy): Bacteria > Pseudomonadati > Pseudomonadota > Gammaproteobacteria > Oceanospirillales > Halomonadaceae > Halomonas > Halomonas sp. KM007. The sequence continues at coordinate 2,688,127 of NZ_CP136131.1, forward strand.
GTTTCATGGCATAAACTCGCTGGTGCTTGGCGCGGGTGCTTAGTGGGATCAACAGAATCGATACTCTCAATCAAAAGCATATCAAAACTGATATGGCTTTTTTCTCTAAAACTGCATCTGTTTTAGTGGTTGGCTGGGAGAGCATAGTAGCGGTTCATTCGGTGACGCCCCTCGACCGTATAGATCGCCACTCCCTCTTTTCTGGATATCGGTATGACGCAACGCATTCCACTGCAAGACCTAACCAGCGATGCAGCCGTTGAACACCATTCGCCTCAGGAGAAAACTACGGGTCGCTCGCCATCCACGTCTGGGCATATCTATGTGCGAGAGATACAGGGCTTTTTTCAGCGCATAAGGCGTTATTCCAACTGGCTGCTGATAGCGCTCTATGTGGGCTTGCCATGGCTTCAGTGGGGTGACCGCCCCATGGTGTGGTTTGACCTCTCTGCCCAGGAGTTTCACCTTTTTGCAGCGACGTTTTACCCTCAAGACTTTATCTTGCTGACTTGGATACTGGTGCTGTGTGCGTTTGGATTATTCTTGATCACGGTGGCGGCGGGGCGAGTGTGGTGTGGCTATAGCTGCCCGCAGAGCGTCTGGACGTTTTTGTTTATTTGGTTCGAGCACCGCCTGGAGGGGCCAAGACACCGTCGGATACGCCGCGACAACGCATCTAACACGCTGGGGTCGTTATGGCGAAAAGGCGCTAAACATACCGCTTGGCTACTGATTGCGTTGGTAACGGGCGTCACCTTCGTGGGATATTTTACGCCGGTGGGTGGGCTCGTAAGGGATCTATTCAGCCTAGAGGCGCACCCTTGGGCGCTTTTTTGGATCGGTTTTTTTACTCTGTTTACCTACCTGAACGCTGGCTGGTTGCGCCATCAGGTGTGTCTGCACATGTGCCCCTATGCACGCTTTCAGTCGGCCATGTTTGATAGCCATACGCTGATTGTTTCTTACGATGCCGCCCGTGGTGAGCCCCGCCGTGGTCATCGCAAAGAGGTCGCGGAAGCGGCTGCTGGGGACTGTATTGATTGCGAACTGTGCGTTCAGGTGTGCCCCACGGGGATCGATATTCGTGATGGCCTGCAGTATGAGTGTATTGGCTGCGCGGCGTGTATCGATGCCTGCGATAGCGTGATGGCGCGTATCGATAAGCCGCTGGGCCTGATTCGCTACACCACCGAGCGCGCGCTAGAGGGCAAACCTACGCGGTTTTGGCGACCTCAGCTGTTGGCTTATATGGCGGCACTGTTTTCTATGGTGGTTTTGTTGATCGGTTTCTTGAACGCCCGGGTGCCTATGGATGTAGAGGTCGCCCGAGATCGTCAGACGCTGTTTGAAAGCACGGCCGAGGGGCGCATTATTAACTACTACACTGTGACGCTGCGCAATCAAGATACGAAGGAGCACCAATACGCGCTATCTGCCACCGGTTTGCCCGGCCTGCGTTTACAAGGAGCTGATACATTCGTCTTGGCCGCTAATGAAACGAGACAGTTACGCGTGGCGCTCAATGCTGACGCGTCAGCGTTGACCCAGCCGAGCCACCCGGTGGTGCTGCATATCACTGTGTTGGATGAGCCCGCGATTTACTATAGCAAGGAAACGCGGTTTTTAGGACCGACTCGTCAGTAAGCGTGAGGTCAGGCAGTAATGAGGAACGATACATGATGACCATGCTGATTTTTTTGATGATATTCGTGGGCATAACAGCCGCTTGGTACCAGATTTACCAAATGCATTTCAAGATCAATACCCCTGACGAAACGGCGCTCTCGGGCAATAAAAACAGGCAGATGGATACGCTCACGGCAGCTCTCGAGCGGTCATCGGATGAGGTGGATACTCCACGATTTGATGAGGCGGCGACGCGTATCTTTGGACCTGGGGTCAACCTGGAAGCCCTGCGTATTGCGTTCTCTCAGGAAGGGCGCAACCGCTATGGTGTACCACTTCTGCGACGTAAGAGAGTGCTCATGAGCGGTCCGATGTGTCCGGCAGAAGAGGGAGATATTCGCGCTCGCCATCTGCGGCTGTTCAAGACGAGGTTGCCCTCTATCGATGTCAGGAAGGGATGCATACTGGCGGTCATCGCGAACTGCGGAATCGTACAGCTATTGGCGGCAATGAGTGTGTATACCATTCACTACTCTGTGGACGTATCGGCATTTGCGTGGGTCAATCAACCGGTGATGATCCTATCGGCGATATGGGGTGTGGTGGTCTTGAATATCCTGATCTTCAAGCTCGATACCTATCTTCATGATCTTTATCAGGCGAGACAGTTGAATCAGCTAACGCCCCTGTTCAACTAAAAATAAGCCGTGTGAAACGACAACGCCGCCTCATGGGCGGCGTTGTGGGTAGTGCAACATACTCAGATCAGCGATTCCAGGCAGGACTCGATGATGTCCAGGCCTTCGTTCAGCACGTCGTCTTCGATGGTGACGGGCATCAGGAAGCGGATGGTGTTGCCATACATGCCGCAGGAGAGCAGGATCAGACCCTCTTCACGGGCTTTTTTGCACAGCGCCGCCGCCAGCTCCGGGTTCGGGGTGCGGTCGGTTTTGTTGTTGACCAGTTCGAAGGCAGCCATGGCGCCCATGTTGCGCACGTGGTCGATGCAATCAAACTTGCCTTGCCACTCGTTGAAGCGCGTGGCCAGCTTCTCGCCCAGCGCCTGGCTCTTCTCAAGGATATTTTCCTCTTCGAAGACTTCCATCACCGCCAGCGCGGCTGCGCAGGCGGTAGGGCTACCGGTGTAGGTGCCGCCCAGGGAGTTCGGGCCAGAGGCGTCCATCACTTTGTCAGTGCCCACGATGGCAGAGATCGGCATGCCGTCGGCCATGCTCTTGGCCATGGTCATCATGTCCGGCTCGACGCCGCTGTGCTCGATGGCGAACATCTTGCCGGTGCGGCCAAAGCCTGACTGCACTTCGTCGATGATCATCAGCATGCCGTGCTCATCGCAAATTTCGCGAATCTTCTTCAGGAAGCTGGTCGGGGCGGGGTAGAAGCCGCCTTCACCCAGTACTGGCTCAAGAATGATGGCGGCAGTGTCTTTGGGGTTGGCGTCGGTTTTCAGCGTCATCTTCAGGCCGCGAATCGCTTCGTCTTCGCTGACGCCGTGGTAGGGCACCGGGTAGGGCGCGCGGAATACGGTGCCGGGCATCGGGCCGAAATCGGTCTGGTAGGGCGCGACCTTGCCGTTCATGGCCATGGTGTAGAAGGTACGGCCATGGTAGCCGCCATCGAAACAGATCACGTTGGAGCGACCGGTAGCGGCGCGGGCGATCTTCACCGCGTTTTCCAGCGCTTCAGCACCGGAATTCGCCAGCATGACTTTGGCGTGACCACGTACAGGGACGATATGGCTCAGCTTCTCGGCGACTTTAACGTAGCCCTCGTAGGGCATAACCGTTTGGCAGGTGTGCATCACCTTATCCAACTGGGCTTTCACAGCGGCCACGACTTTGGGGTGGCGATGCCCCACGTTCAAGACGCCGATACCGCCTGCGAAGTCGATGAAGCGGTTGCCGTCGGCGTCCCAGATCTCAGCGTTTTCGGCGCGGTCCGCAAAGGCGGTGGCGGGGCTTGCAGCGCCCGCCGCGACGTATTTCTGCTTTAGTTCGTTAAGCTCGGCATTGCTCATGACTCAGCTCCTTAAAGGATAGGGTGTAGCTCTAGCATAGTGCGCAATAGCGTTGATCACACTGATGACGATGCGATGACAATCCGGTTGCGCCCGGCTTGTTTGGCCTGATACATCGCTTTATCGGCGCGATCAAGCATTCGAGTACTCGACGTTTCAATGTAACACGCGATGCCTGCTGAAAGTGTCACGGTCAGCTGATGCTGAGTGTAGGGCGTTTTGAGAAGCGGGGTGGTAGGCTCGTTTGCCGCCAATAGCGTCTGATTAGATTATGCCCGCTTGGCGCAGTGCTAGGCGCTGTTCATCGGTGATGCCGATGGCATCCAGCACGCTGTCGGTGTGCTCGCCAAGCGTAGGGGGTGCGGTAGTGGCACTGATGGATTCGCCGTTGATGCGGATCGGGTTGGCTACAAGGTTGACCTCACCTGCTTGGGTATGGGGCAACGTTTGTTTCAATCCGCGTGCTTTGACATGGGGGTCGTCGAACACGCAATCCAGGGTATTGATCGGCCCGCAGGGCACGCCCACGGCCTCGAAGGCCGAAAGCCAAGTATCGGTAGGTTGTGCACCAAGTGCCAATTCCAGAAGCGGTATCAAGGTGTCGCGATGCTGAACACGGCTGCCGTTGGTGGCAAAGCGCTCGTCTTGAGCGAGCTGCGGCTGGTCGATTACCTGGCAGAAGCGTCTGAACTGCTCGTCATTACCGACCGCCACGATCATATGTCCATCGGCCGTGGCAAAGGCTTGGTAGGGCACGATGTTGGGGTGTGCATTACCCAGACGTTGGGGCACCTGGCCAGACGTCAGGTAGTTCAGCGCCTGATTGGCCAACACGCCCACCTGCACATCCATGAGTGCCAGATCGATATGGCAGCCTTCGCCACTGTCGCGGCGTTGGTAGAGGGCCGCCAGCACCGCGTTGGCCGCATACAAGCCGGTAAAAATATCGGTAATGGCGACCCCCACCTTGACCGGGCCGCCACCGGGTTCACTGTCCGGTTTACCGGTCAGGCTCATGAGGCCGCCCATGGCCTGGATCATGAAGTCGTAGCCCGCCCGGTGGGCGTAAGGGCTTTGTTGGCCAAAGCCGGTGATGGAGCAGTAGACCAAGCCGGGATTGAGCGCTTTCAGGCTCGCGTAGTCCAGGCCGTATTTTTTCAGCCCGCCGACCTTGAAGTTTTCCAGCACCACGTCCGATTGGGCCGCCAACTGCTTGATCAGTGCCTGGCCTTCGGGCTTGGCCATATCGACCGTCACCGAGCGTTTTCCGCGATTGGCGCACAGGTAGTAGGCCGATTCAGCGCTGCCGGAGAGCCAGGGTGGCCCCCAGTGGCGCGTGTCATCGCCGCTTTGGGGGCGCTCTACCTTGATCACCTCGGCACCCATGTCGGCCAGCATCTGCCCGCACCAGGGGCCTGCCAGTACCCGAGAGATATCGAGTACCTTGATGCCTGCCAGGGGCTTTGCGACTGTGCTCATGGGGTGCCTCGCTGAGTGATGACGACGTTAGAAGAACGACTGAATGCCGGTTTGTGCGCGGCCCAGAATCAGGGCGTGCACATCGTGGGTACCTTCGTAGGTATTCACGGACTCCAGGTTCACCATGTGACGAATGACGCCATACTCGTCAGACACGCCGTTACCGCCGTGCATGTCGCGGGAAACACGGGCGATATCCAGCGCTTTACCGCAGTTGTTGCGCTTGATCAGCGAGATCATTTCCGGTGCCCAGTTACCGCTGTCCATCAGGCGACCCACCTGCAGGGCGGCTTGCAGCCCCAGGGTGATCTCCGTCTGCATATCGGCCAACTTCTTCTGGATGAGCTGGTTGGCGGCCAGCGGGCGGCCAAACTGCTTGCGGTCCAGAGTGTATTGGCGGGCGGCGTGCCAGCAGAATTCAGCGGTGCCCATCACGCCCCAGGCGATGCCGTAGCGGGCTTTGTTCAAGCAGCCGAAAGGACCTTTCAGGCCGCTGACGTTAGGCAGCAGGTTCTCTTCGGGAACGAAGGCGTTGTCGAGGACGATTTCGCCGGTAATCGATGCACGCAGAGAGACCTTGCCTTCGATTTTCGGGGTGGAGAAGCCTTCGGTGCCACGCTCGACGATGAAGCCTTTGATCTGATTATCGTGGGCAGCGGACTTGGCCCAGACCACCGCGATATCGGCAATCGGGCTGTTGGTGATCCACATTTTCGCGCCGGTCAGGCGGTAGCCGCCATCGACCTTTTCCGCACGGGTAATCATGGAGCCTGGGTCGGAGCCATGGTCGGGTTCGGTCAGGCCGAAGCAGCCGACCATCTTGCCGCTAGCAAGCTTAGGCAGGTATTTCTGTTTCTGCTCTTCGGAGCCATACGCTTCGATGGGGTACATTACCAGCGATGACTGCACGCTCATGGCCGAGCGGTAGCCGGAATCGACACGCTCCACTTCACGGGCGATCAGGCCATAAGCCACGTGGTTGACGCCCGCGCCGCCGTATTCCGGGGAAACCGTGGCACCTAGCAGACCCAGCTCGCCCATCTCGGACATGATCTCGCGGTCGAAACGCTCTTCGCGGAAGGCGCTCAGCACACGTGGCTGCAGGTTTTCCTGGCAGTAGTCGTGGGCCGCATCGCGGATCTGGCGCTCTTCGTCGGTGAGCTGGTATTCGAGAAGCAGCGGGTCGTCCCAGTTGAAGCGTGTCATGGCGTGAACTCCGAAAGATGATCGTGTTGAGTTCAATGTATCGCCGTTATTTAAAAATTTCTACATTTTTTTAAAACGCAGAATTTAATCACCCGGCATTCAATCGATGCCACGGGCTTGGAGTACCCGTGTGATGATAGGCACCGGGGTCATCAGGTGGTCGCGCATCAGGTTAGCGGCCTGCTCGGCATTGCGGGCGAGAATGACGTCCACCAGCGCAGCGTGCTCCTGGCGCTTGATGTCCAGCGCCTGGGGCGACATGACGGTCTCTTGCAGCCACAGGTGGCGATAGCGCTCTACCTGATCGAAGAGGGTGTCGCGCATCTGCAGCAGGTGGGGGGAGTTGCAGCCGCTGGCAATGGCGGTATGGAACGCCTTGTGGCGTAAATCCCAGCCGTCCAGCAGTTCGTCGGGGGAGCTGACGTCGGTGACTTTGGCCAGGCGGTGTGCCGTGGCCAGCACGTTGGCTTCCCAGTCGTCGTCGCCACGTTCGATGGCGAGGCGCAAAATCAGCCCTTCCAACTGGGCGCGAGCGTCGTAGATATCGTTCAGTTCGGCCAGCGACATGGCGGCCACCCGGTAGCCCCGTTGGCTGATGGCCACGACCAGCCGGTCGGCGACCAGCTGTGACAGCGCTTCACGCAGCGGCCCGGTGCTCACGCCGTAATACTCTTTCAAACGGCTCATCAAGAGCTTCTCTTCGGGGGCATAGCGGCCACGAATGATGTCCTGCTTGAGCGCGTGGTAAGCGCTAATCGCTAGGTTCTGGCGCGGTGCATCGTGCTCCATAGGGACTCCTTGGATCAGTGTGGCTTAGACCAATGTAGGGGTATGGCGGTCAACGTAGAATAACGGCTATTATCAATAAATTTTGAAAATTTGGCACAGGTAACGACATTTATGTGGGATTTCATTATTGTCGGCGGCGGCATACTGGGTTTTTCCACCGCCATGCAGCTGCAACAGGCCTACCCGGACAAACGCTTGCTGGTGTTGGAAAAGGAAGCAGGCCCCGCTCAGCATCAAACCGGCCATAACAGCGGCGTGATTCATGCCGGGGTGTATTACACGCCGGGAAGCCTGAAAGCGAAGTTTTGCCTGGAGGGTAACCGTGCGACCCGCGAGTTCTGTGACCAGCATGGCGTGCGTTACGACATCTGCGGCAAGCTGCTGGTGGCCACCAATCCGCTGGAAAAGCAGCGTATGGAAGCGCTCTGGGAGCGCACGGCGGCCAACGGTCTGGAGCGTGAATGGCTAGAGGCCGAGGCACTCAAGGAGCGCGAGCCCAATATCACCGGCGTAGCGGGTATTTTCGTGCCCTCTAGCGGTATTGTGAATTACGCTGAAGTCACCCGCGCCATGGCGGCAGAGTTCACGCGCCTTGGCGGTGAGATCCGCTTTGACCACCGCGTGACCGGGTTGGAAGAGCGTACCAACGAGGTAGTGGTGACGACCCAAAAGGGCGCTTTCACCGGTCGTTACCTCGTCTCTTGCTCGGGACTGATGGCCGATCGCGTCATCCGCATGCTGGGCAAAGACCCAGGTTTTACGATCTGCCCCTTCCGTGGCGAATACTACCTGCTTCCCGAGCGCCACAATCAAATCGTCAACCATCTGATTTACCCCATTCCCGATCCCGCCATGCCGTTCTTGGGCGTTCATCTGACGCGGATGATCGATGGCACGGTCACCGTGGGGCCGAACGCGGTGCTGGCGTTAAAACGCGAGGGCTACCGCAAGCAGGACATGTCGCTACGCGATATGGGGCAGATGTTCAGCCACCCAGGCATCCTGAAAGTGCTGGGCAAGCATCTCAAGCCTGGGCTGGTGGAAATGAGAAACTCGCTCTACAAGCGCGGCTATCTGGAGCTGGTTCGCAAGTACTGCCCGAGCCTGACCCTGGAGGATTTGACCCCTTACCCGGCGGGCGTACGTGCTCAGGCGGTCTCCAACGATGGTCGGCTGGTGGATGACTTCCTGTTCGTGAATACTCCGCGCACGGTCAACGTGGGCAATGCGCCATCGCCTGCGGCGACCTCGGCGCTACCCATTGGTGCGCATATCGTGGAGCAGGTGAAAACGTTGTTGGATTAGTATCTAACGCGACTGCCGTGCTAACGTTTAAATACCGTTCTCGGCGCCGCTGACGGCGGCGAGAAACTGGCTCCTTACCTCCCTTTACGTCAACCATAATCAATAAGTCCAAGCAGGACGGAGGCAATTCCAATGAAAAAACTAAAATATACCGTTGCAGCGACCATGATGGCGGCTGCTCTGCCCGCCAGCGCTCAGCAGCTCTCCATCGCGACCGGCGGTACCGGCGGCGTTTACTACCCCATCGGTGGTGGCTTTGCCGAAATGATCAACAACCATATCGAAGGTGCTCAAGCGACGGCTGAAGTGACCGGTGCCTCGGTCGAGAACATGGGCTTGATCATGCGTGGCGATGCCGATATGGCGCTGGCGTTGGCCGATACGGTCTACCAAGCCTATACCGGCACCGGCGATTTCGAAGGCCGCCAGATCGAGAACACCCGCGCGCTCGCGTCTGTGTATCCCAATGCTGTGCAGTTGGTCACCCTGGCAGAGTCTGACATTCAGAGCATTGCCGACCTAGCCGGTAAGCGTGTCTCTGTAGGCGCACCGGGTAGCGGCACCGAGCTGAACGCCCGTGCTCTGCTAGAAGCCAACGGCGTCAGCTATGAAGATTTCACTCCCCAGCGCCTGAACTTCAACGAAACCGCTGACGCGATTCGTGATGGCGATATCGATGCCGGTTTCTGGAGCGTTGGCCCGCCCACCAGCTCGATTCTCAACCTTGCTGCCACCCGCGATATTCGCCTGATCGGCCTGTCCGATGAAGAGATTGCCAACGCTCAGGAAGTGGAAGCGGTGTTTGCGCCTTATGAACTGGCCGCGGGCATGTACGACGGCATGGACGAGGCGGTACAGACCATCGGTATCCCTAACGTGCTGGTCGTCAACGCCGATATGGATGAAGAGCTGGCCTACCAGTTGACTCAGCTGCTGTTCGAAAACACCGATGAGCTGATTGCCGTTCACCCAGCGGCTAACGACACCACCATCGAGTTCACCATGAACTCTACGCCGGTACCGCTGCATCCGGGCGCGCTTCGCTACTTCGAAGAAGTCGGTGCGGATATCCCTGACAACCTGCGCCCGTAATCGCGAAGCCGCTATGCGGTGGTGTTTTCCACTGGTGGCGCTTTTCTCGATGAGCGGCATGTGCGCCGAAGCGGGGGCTGCCCCTGCTTCGGCGTCGCAGCGTCTGGTCGTCACGACGCAAGAGCATCAGGCGCTGCTGAATGTCGCGGCACCCAGCGGCAGCCGCTGGTGCATCCAGTGGCAGCACTCGGTGAAGCATTTCACGGTCCTGGACTGCTACCGCAATGCGGCAGGAACGCTGCAGCTGGAGCGTAGCCATCAGCCGGATTTTGCCGCTGGGCTCGGGCATGTCCTGGGCCGTGGCGAGCAAGTGTCGGATGGGGAGGGTGGCTACTGGATCAATGAGATTAACGAATCGGTGCCCAATAACCGCTACGCACTACGGGTGGGGGCTCTCGCGGTAAACCATCAGGTGGTCTGGCCCGATGGTGAGCATGCCGCGTGCAGCCTGAGCGAGCGGGTGGCCGGGCAGCGTGTCACGATTCAACTGATGGAGGCTCGCGACGTCTTGCCCCATGACGATATCTGTCAATGAAAGCTGTTGCCAAGCACATCACATAAAGCCGGGTGTACCACGCCTGGCGCTATTACATAACGTATAAGTTAGCTAACGCTTCCGAGGACTTCATGAACGAATCCACTCCACCGCCGGTCATCATGCCGGGCGGGAATGCGATTCAACCCCGCATTGTGCTGTGGTGTATCACCATTGTTGCCGTGGGGCTTTCGTTATTCCAACTCTATTCTGCGGGTATTCAACCCCTGGGTCTCTTCTATCAGCGCAGTATCCACCTTGCGCTGATCATGCTGTTGGCGTTTCTGATGTTTCCGGCTTTTGGCCCTCACCGTAAACGCGGTGTGCTGGGCTGGGGGATCGATTTTATCTTCTTCGCCGGGGCGCTGATCACCGGGGGGTACCTGGTGCTCAACCTGGACGCCATTTTCAGCCGCGCCGGATTCTGGAACGAGACGGACATTCTGGTGGCCTGTATTGCCACGGTGACCGTACTGGAAGCCAGCCGCCGTGCGGTGGGCCTGGGCATGACGATCATTGGCCTGCTGGCGATCATCTATGCCTTTGCCGGGCCGCGGGGCGAGCTGCCCTGGCTGGGCGAGTGGATGCCCGGCATCATGGCCCACCGTGGCTACAGCCTCGACCGCGTGGCGGGTCAGCTCTACCTGGGGCAAGAAGGCATCTTCGGCCTGCCGCTGGGCGTGGCCGCCACTTATGTCTTCATTTTCGTCCTGTTTGGGGCGTTTCTGGAAAGCACGGGCGCAGGCAAGTTCTTCATCGACATGGCTTACGCAGCCACGGGCAGGCAGCGTGGTGGCCCGGCGAAGGCGGCGGTGCTGGCATCGGCGGGCATGGGGTCGATTTCTGGCAGTGCCATCGCCAACGTGGTGACCACCGGAGCGTTCACCATTCCGCTGATGAAGAAGCTGGGCTACAAGCCGAAGCAGGCGGGAGGCATCGAGGCGGCGGCTTCTACCGGTGGGCAGATCATGCCGCCGCTGATGGGGGCCGGGGCGTTCCTGATTGCCGAGTACACCAATACGCCGTACCTGGAAATCGTCAAGATCAGTATTCTGCCGGCCATCATGTACTTTGCCACGGTGTATCTCTTCGTCCACATCATCGCCTTGAAGCAAGGCATGCAGGGCATGGCCAAGAGCGAGCTGCCGCAGATGCGCCAGGTAATGAAGGATGGCTGGCATTTCCTGCTGCCGCTGGCGGTGCTGGTATGGCTGCTGGCCATGAGCATGTCGCCCATGCGGGTGGGCTACTACGCGGTGGTGACCATGGTCGCCGTGGCGGTGATCCGCTATGCGCTGTGGTACTTCTTCGTGGCTCCCAAGCAGGGCCAACCCGTGACCTTCGAGCGCACCAAGGGGGTGCTGTGGGCCGGGCTGGTGAAGCTGGTTCAGGGGCTGGAGCTGGGCGCGCGCAACGCCGTGGCGGTCTCGATGGCCTGTGCCGTGGCAGGGATCATCGTGGGCGTCGTGGGGCTGACTGGCCTGGGGCTCAAGTTCTCCTCCATGATGCTGGCCTTCTCTGGCGGTAACCTGGTGCTGGCACTGTTGATGGTTCTGTTGGCGAGTCTGATTCTGGGCATGGGGCTGCCCGTGACGGCCAGCTATATCGTATTGATCGTGCTGGTCGGCCCAGCCTTGACTGCCGAGTTCGGCGTGCCGCTGCTGATCGCTCACCTGGTGGTGTTCTGGTACTCCCAGGACTCCAACGTGACGCCTCCCATCGCCTTGGCAGGCTTTGCCGGGGCAGCGATTGCGGGCAGTAAACCCATGGAAACCGGCGTGCAGGCGTGGAAGTTTGCCAAGGGGCTCTACCTGATTCCGCTGTTCATGGTGTTCAACCCGGAAATCATCGTGGGCGGGCCGGTACCGGTGGTGATCTGGAACGGGGTCATCGCCATTCTGGCGCTGGGGGCGTTTGCTGCGTCGCTGGAGGGCTATCTGTTTACGCGCATGTCGTGGTTGTCGCGTCTGGCCATTGGCGGCGCGATCTTCGCAGTGTTCTACCCCAGCCTGTGGACAGAAATCGCAGGCGTGGTGGTCATGAGCGTGGTCATCGCAGTCAACTGGCAGGCCAGCCGTCGTGAAAATCTGAGCGTACCGAGCTAACGGCCATCCCCAAAAGAAAGCCCGGAAACCTTGAGAGGTTCCCGGGCTTTTTCATGCCTGTGGTTCAGGCCAGGCCATCCCGCAGCGCGATCCTGACGGGCAGTTAGAAGATCGACTCTGCCGCGCCTGACCCCTGCGAGCCGCTGGCTTCTTCCAGTTCCTGGCTGATGCCTCGGGCCTGATAGCCCGGCAAGTGGTCACGGTGGAACAGCTCGGAAATACCGCCAGGCTGGTCATCGTGCAGGCGTCGCCCCGTGGAGGCGTCCACGCGTGCCGATATGACCGTGGAAGGCCGCTCCGGGATCGCTGAGGGCGAGCCTGCCAGGGCATCCCCCATGAACTCTATCCAGATGGGCAGGGCGGCATTGGCACCGTACTCGGCGATGGTTTCATTGTTGTCCTTGCCCACCCAAACGGTGGTCACCAGCGCGCTGTTGAAGCCTGCGAACCAGGCATCCCGTTGGCCGTTGGTGGTGCCCGTTTTGCCCACGATGTCATCGCGGTTCAGGCTGAGCGCTGCACGGCCAGTGCCCGAGGTGATGACGTCGCGCAGCATGTCACGCAGGATATACACCGCCGCCGCATCGGCTACGCGGGGAGCAACGGGGTAGGTCTTGCCATCGATTTCCACGGTTTCCTGGCCTTCGGCACAGCTGGCACAGGCCACTTGCGGGGTGGCTTCGTCGATCAACTCGTTGTCGTCATCGCGGGTAATCCGGTCGATGAACCAGGGGGAGACCTGGAAGCCGCCGTTGGCAATCACGGCGTAGGCATTGGTCATTTCCAGCGGCGTCAGGTCGGCACTGCCCAGCGCCAGCGACAGGCCACGTGGCAGGCGCTGGGGTGCAAACCCGAACCCTTCCAGGTACTGGATGGTGTGATCCAACCCCATGGTCTGCAGCACACGAATGGTGACCAGGTTGCGAGAGCGAGCCAGCGCAGGGCGCAAGCGCATGGGGCCCTGGAAGTCACGGCTGGCGTTCACCGGGCGCCACAGGGCGTTGCTGCCGTCGTCCAGCACTACGGGGGCATCATTGACCACGCTGGCGGCGTTCATTTCGCCATCTTCCAGTGCCGCCAGATAGATGAACGGCTTGAAGATCGAGCCGGACTGACGCTGAGCCTGTACGGCGCGGTTGAACTTGCTGGCGTTGAAGTCGAAGCCGCCCTGCAGCGCCAGAATGGCGCCGGTGCGCGGGTCTTGCGCCACCAGCGAGCCTTCGGCATCCGGGCGTTGAGAGAGACGCAGGGAGCCGTCGTCATTCTCAATGACACGAATCAGGTCGCCACGCTCGGCAATTTGGCTGGCGCTGCTGGGTTCGGCCCCTCGGCTGCGCGGGCTGAGGTAGGGGCGCGCCCAGCTCAAGCCGCTCCAGGCGATGGTGTGCAGTTCACCGCCACGGGTGAGTACCTGCATTTCGCGGCCACTGCTTTCGACCACGATGGCGGGACGCAGCAGGCCATAGTTGGGCGTGCGTTCGAGTACCTGCAGCCAGTTGCTCACGTCGCCATCGACACCTTCCACTTCCGTCTGGCTGCGCTGGGCGGCCTGACGAGCGGTCTGGCGAATTTCAGGTGACTCCGAGAGCTCTTCTTCGAGGCCCTGGGTATTGGTCTGCTCCTGGGCTTCGACCAGGCTAGGGGCGATTTCACGCTGTTCGGCACCGCGCCAGCCGTGACGCAGGTCATAGGCAATCAAACCGTTGGCCAATGCCTGGCGGGCGAAAGGCTGCATGGTGCTGTCGATGGTGGTGTAAATGCGGTAGCCGCCGGTATAGGCCGCATCGCCAAAGCGCTCGATGGCGTACTGACGGGCCATTTCAGAGACATAGGCCGCATCCACCTCGGTTTGGGTGAAGTGGCGACGAGCGGTGACCGGGTCCTGCACCGAGGCTTGGTAAGCCTCGTTGTCGATGTAGCCCAGTTCGCGCATGCGGAACAGGATCCAGTTACGACGAATCAGCGAGCGCTCGGAGTTGGCCAGCGGGTTGAAGGCAGACGGCGCCTTGGGCAGGCCTGCAATCATGGCAGTTTCGGCCAGGCTCAGCTCGGCCAGCGGTTTGTTGTAGTAGGTCTCCGCCGCTGCGGCAATACCGTAGGCGCGGTTGCCAAGGAAGATCTTGTTGACGTAGAGCTCGAAGATTTCCTCTTTGCTGAGCACTTTTTCCATCTGCAGGGCCAGCAGGATCTCGCGTATTTTACGCGTGAACGTCTGGTCCAGGGTCAGCATGTAGTTACGCGCCACCTGCATGGTAATGGTCGAGCCGCCCGACTGAATGGTGCCACCGCTCTGTACTAGCTCCACCGCTGCTCGGGCCAGGCCGCGCGGGTCGACGCCGGCATGGTTGAAGAAGCTGGCATCCTCGGCGGCAATCAGCGCGTTGACCATGTTGTCCGGGATGTCATCGAAGTCGATCGCCATGCGGCGCTCTTCGCCAAATTCGCCAATCAGCTTGCCGTCATTGGTGTAGATACGGAGCGGCGTGTGCAGCTCGAAATCCTGCAGTTGCCGAACGTCGGGCAAACCCGGAGAGAAGTAGATCGCCGCGCCGATGACCGCCAGTACCGTGGCGCCCATCAGCGCAACGACCAGCGAAAATAGCGACAGCACTAGAGTTCGTAAAAACGTCATGAACAGTGGGCACCCATGAAAAGAGAGTAGGTATGGTGGTGTAACCGCCATAGCGCGCAATGGCTGCCATTATAGGAAGGGGAAGCAGCGGCCACCAGTGTTGATATGGCGTAGAGGCATTGGCGTGTGCCTTAAGCAAAAATCATGTAACCTCGAAACTTGCACGATAGGCAGGCGGAGCCGGACTCAACATGCGCTTACTAGCACCCAGTAAAGGGTTGATTGGTGTCGATATTACCTCGGCGACCGTCAAGCTGCTCGAACTCAAGCAGTGCAATGACAATTTTCAGGTAGAAAGCTACGCCGTGCGCCCCCTGCGTGAAGGCGCAGTGGTCGAGCGACGCATCCGAGATATCAACGATGTGGCCAACGTGTTGAGTCGGGCAGTGGAGCATGCCAAGCCTTCGACCCGCAAGGCCGCCGTCGCCGTTCCCGCCAGCGCTGCGATTACCAAAACGCTGCAGTTTCCCGTCTCGCTCAGCGAAGACGAGATAGAAGAACGGATCATCGCCGAGTCTGACCGCCATATCCCCTTTCCGTTCAGTGAAGTGGCGTTCGATTTTCACTGCCTGGGCCCTGCGCCTTTCGATGAAGAGCAGCAGCAGGTCATTCTGGTGGCTTGCCGTCAGCAGGATGTCTCCCAATTGACCGAAACCCTGGAGCGTGCAGGGCTCGAACCCGCTGCCGTCGACGTGGAAACCTTCGCCATGGAGCGCTCGTTGGCCGAGCTGCGCCGCCAGCTGAAGGTGGATAGCGACCCCAACGCCTGCGTCGGCCTGGTGGATGTCGGGGCCAACATGAATGCCTTCCATGTAGTGCGCGGTGGTCATATCGTCTACAGCCGCGACACGGTGTTTGGTGGCCGACAGCTGACCGATGCCATCCGTGACTACTATTCGCTCAGTATCGAAGAAGCCGGGTTTGCCAAGAAACGCGGTGGCTTGCCCGATGACTATCAGGAGAAAGTGCTCAATCCCTTTCTTGACACGGTCGTCCAACAGGTGGGGCGCTCCTTGCAGCTTTATTACACCGCTGGCCGCCAGCATGAAGTGCAGCATATCGTTCTGGCCGGCGGGTCGAGCGTGATACCCAGCTTGGCAGAGCGTATCTCCGAAGATAGCGGCATGACGGTGACCATTGCCAATCCGTTTCAACGTATGCGGATCAACAAGCGTCTCAATATCGAAGGGCTTACCAACGATGCACCGGCCATGCTGACCGCGGGCGGGCTGGCCATGAGGGCCGGGCTATGAGCATCACCATCAACCTGCTGCCCTGGCGTGAGGCGCGACGGCAGCGACGCACGCGACGCTTCGCGCAGCTGGTCATCCTGATGTTGCTGCTGGGCGTGGGGCTTGGACTGGGCGCTTCGCAACTTTATCAGCAGAAGCTGGCGGCGCAGCAGCAGCGCAATGCGTACATCACGCAACAGCTCGAGCGTTTGAACAGTGAAATTGCCGATGTGCAGCGCTATCAGGCCTCGGTAGCTCGCCTGGGTGAGCAATTGACGCTGTTTCAAACGCTGCAGGGCGAGCGGGCCAGTACGGTCAAGTTGTTCAATGACATCGCCGCCAGCGTGGTCGATGGCGTGGTGTATCAGCGTCTGGCGCGCAGTGGTGACCGTATCAGTATTTCGGCCATGGCCGGTAACGAGCGGCAGGTATCCGAGCAGCTTCGTCAAATCGCCGACATGCCAGGCTTGGGAGTGCCGCTGTTGTCGGAAGTCGCCAGCGGCCAGGATGGCACCAGCCGGGTTTTTCAGTTCGAGGTGGTGCAAGTGCTGCCCGGTAGCGAGGAGTCAGCGCCATGATCTGGAGCCGACAGCGGTGGCGTGACGAGTGGCAGCGTCTGCAGAGCGTCGATTGGCAAGCGCTGGATGTAAAAGAGGCGGGCGAGTGGCCCACCTTGTTAAAAGGCCTGTGCTGCTTGCTGGCATTTGTCATCGTGTTCGGCGGTCTGAGCTGGTGGCTGGTCGGCGAGAAGCGCATTGCGCTGGAAGCGGCGCAGCGCCAGGAAGTGCGTTTGCTGGGTGAGTACCGTGGCAAGGTGGGTGAAGCGGCTTTCTTGCCGGAGGTACGCGACCAGTTGACGCTGTTGGAAGAGCAGATTTCCTCGATGCGTGCCATGCTCCCCACCAGCGCCGAGATCCCCACGCTGCTGGACGGTATCAGCGATGCTGCGGTGAGCAACAATCTGACCATCGAGACCATTCGCCTTCGCCCCACGGTACTCAATACCCACTATGTCGAGCACCCCTTCGATATCCAGGTGAGGGGCGGCTTTCATGAGCTGGCACGCTTCGTGGCGGATATTAGCCAGCAGGCGCGGATCATCACCCAGCAGGATGTCACTCTGGTGCCTATTGAGCAGGGCAGTGATACGCTGCGCATGTCGCTGCTGGCGCGCACCTATAGCTATATAGATGATGCAGAGCAGGGGGGCACTCCATGAAGCGTTGGCCCGTCCTGGTAGGGTGCCTGTTACTGCTGGCTGGCTGTGGGGATGCCAACCTGGCTCAGTTGGACGAACAGCTCAATGACATTCGGCGTAGCCCAGCGGGGCAGCCGCCGATAGAAATACCGACGATTCCCGATTACCGAGTGGTCGATTATCGTTATAGTGATGCACGTAGCCCCTTTTTGGCACCCGAGAGCATTCGTACGCAGGCCTCGTCGGCCTTGCTGGAAAGTGCCCTTGCCCCGGACCAGCAGCGCCCTCCCGAGCCGTTGGAGCAGTTTCCGTTGCCATCGCTGCGCCTGGTGGGCACGCTGCGCATGGGCGGTCAGCAGGTGGGTATGATTGCCGCGCCGGATGGCAGTGTGACCAGCGTCAGGGTGGGCAACTATCTGGGTACCGACCATGGGCGCATCACGGCCATTGAACCGCAGCAGGTGCGGCTGACCGAGCGCATTTTCAATCAGCAGCAAGGCTGGCAGGAGCGCCCGGCGGCGCTGACGTTGGAGTAAGCCGCAAGCGCCTTGCCACATAACGTGTTTCGACCTTTTTCAGTTACTGGATGACTTTTTATGGCCATCACGCTCCGCCAAATAACGCTTTCCTTGTTTGCCATGATGCCTGCGCTGGCCTGGGGCTCCGTGCTCACTGCGCTGGACGTTCGAGAAACCTCGCGTGGCGATGTGGAGCTGCTGCTGCAGTTCAGCGGTGGCGTGGCGGAGCTGAGCGGCTATCGTCTGGATGCGCCGCCGCGTCTGGCGCTGGACTTGGCCGATACGCAAAGCGGCCTGGCACAGCGTCGCATCAATGTCGGCAGTGCAGGCGTCGAACGCATCACGGCGCTGGAGGGCAATGGCCGAACGCGGTTGGTGGTCGACCTGAGCCAGCCGTTGGAATACACCTCGCGGGTCGACGGCGACCGGTTGAGGATTACGCTCTCGCCTGATGCCTCGCCTCAGGGAGGTCTGGAAACGTCGCAAGGCCCCCAGGTCAGTGATATCGACTTCCGTCGCGGTACGGATGGCTCGGGGCGCCTGTTGGTGACCTTCGACCGTGACGGTGTCGTCACTCAGGTGCGTGAAGGCAGTGGGGGGCGCGTGATTGCCGAATTGCGAGACGTGGACATCCCCGATGCCTTGAACCAGATTTACGATGTCACCGATTTTGCTACGCCGATTACCCGCATCACGCCCCGTTCCGGGCAGCGTGACACGCTGCTGGAGCTGCAAACGGAAGGCCCTTACGCCATGTTGTCCTCGCAGAGTGGCCGCACGTTGACCATCGAGGTCCAGCCGGTGAGCCAGGCACCGCAGCAGCAGCGCGAGCGCGAAGGGCAGTCGTTCACGGGTGATCGCCTGAGTCTCAACTTTCAGGATATCGAAGTGCGTGCCGTGCTGGCGACGCTGGCCGAGTTTACTGGCCTGAACCTGGTGGCCAGCGACAGCGTGACAGGGCGCGTCACCTTGAACCTGAACGAAGTCCCTTGGGACCAGGCGCTGGCATTGATTCTGCAAAGCCAGGGGCTCTCCAGTCGCGAGCAGGGCAATGTCATCGTGGTGGCCCCCGCCAGCGAGCTGGCTGACCTGGAGCGGCAGGAGATCGAGGCGCGCAATCAGCAGCAGACCCTTGCCCCGCTGATCACCGAGTTCGTCGAGGTCAAATACGCGCGGGCAGAAGATCTGGCGCAGCTGCTGCGCGGTGGTGACGGGTTTGGCTTGTTGACCGACCGTGGCCGCGTCAGCGTCGATCAGCGTACCAATACGCTGCTCATTCAAGACACGGCGGAGCAAGTGCGCGACATCATGCGTACCCTGGACAGGCTGGATGTGGCGGTGCGCCAGGTGCAGATCGAGGCACGTATCGTGATTGCCCGAGATACCGCTTCCCGGGAGCTGGGCGTGAACTGGGGCGTCTCCAGCACCCGAGGCTTCCTGGAAAACGAAGCCGGGCAGTTCGTGCCGCGCAACATCAATCCTGGCGGCCTCAACCGTGCCCAGGGTGGGCTGGCCGTTGACCTGGGCTCTACCGCCGCGGCCAGCACGGGCTTCAGCTTTGGTTATCTCTCGGGGGATATTCTGCTCGACCTGGAGCTGCGCGCCCTGGAAAGCGAAGGCAAGAGCCAGACCATTTCGCAGCCACGCGTGATTACCGCCAACCAGCGTACGGCCACCATCCGCCAAGGCGAAGAGCGGGCCTTCCAGAGCGTCGATGCCCAAGGTAACCCCGATACCGAGTTCAAGGAGGCGGAGCTGTCGCTGGAAGTCACGCCGCAAATTACCCCGGACAATCGCATCATCATGGATCTGGTAATCAAGAACGACAGTTTCCGTGAAAGCGAGTTTGGCGGCGAGCCGCCCATCGACACCAATCAGATCGAAACCCAGGTGCTGGTCGATAACGGTCAGACGGTGGTGCTGGGCGGAATCCTGACCACCGAGCAGCTGAGCCAGATGGCCAAGACGCCGCTGCTGGGTGATCTGCCCTTTATCGGTCGGCTGTTCCGCTATACCGAAGAGAGCAATGAAAAGGTAGAGTTACTGGTCTTTATCACTCCCCGATTACTTGATGATGGTTTGGCGGTTCGCTGATGCAGGATTTACCCAATATTTTTTTGATCGGCCCCATGGGGGCTGGCAAGAGCACGATAGGTCGCCTGTTGGCGGCGGAGCTGTCGCGCTCCTTTCATGATAGCGACCATGCCATACAGGATCGTTGCGGTGCCGATATCCCGTGGATTTTCGACGTGGAAGGTGAGCCCGGCTTTCGTCAGCGTGAAATTCAGATGATTGACGAGCTCACCCAGCTCACGGATGTCGTGGTCGCCACCGGCGGTGGCGCGGTGCTGCGAGAAGAGAACCGCCGTGCACTGCGTGAACGCGGTACCGTGGTATACCTGATGACCACCGTAGAGCAACAGCTCAAGCGCACGGCCAAGGACCGTAATCGTCCGCTGCTCCAGTGTGCCGATCGGGAGCAGGTGCTCAACGACATGTTCGCCACCCGTGACCCCCTCTATCGCGCCACGTCCGATATTACCGTACGTACGGATCGACGCAGTCCGCGTGCCGTGGTCAATGAAATTCTGCGCCGGGTCCACCGGCTGGTCGACCCGCTGGAAGCAACAGGCACAACGCAAACAAAGGTATCGTCATGACACAGCCCTCAGGCATAGAACGCACTCTGAACGTGGATCTGGGTGAGCGAAGCTACCCCATTCATATCGGCGTGGGGTTGTTGAATCGCCCTGAGCGGTTCGTGCCTTACCTGGCGGGTGAGCAGGTCATGGTGATCACCAACGAGACCGTTGCGCCACACTATCTCGACGCGCTGTGCCAAAGCTTGCCCGAGCACCTTGACGTACGCACGCTGGTGCTGCCCGATGGCGAGCAGTACAAAAGCATCGAACAGGTCAGCCGTATCTGGGATGCCTTGCTGGAGGCGGGGTTCAACCGCCGCTGTACGCTCATTGCGCTGGGCGGTGGAGTGATTGGCGACATGGTGGGCTATGCGGCGGCCTCCTATCAGCGTGGCGTCGCGTTCATTCAAGTGCCCACCACCCTGCTCTCGCAGGTGGACTCCTCGGTGGGCGGGAAGACCGGGGTGAACCATCCGCTGGGCAAGAACATGATTGGCGCTTTCTGGCAGCCCAAAGCCGTCATCGTCGATATCGATACCCTGGTCACGCTGCCGCCCCGGGAGCTGTCGGCGGGCCTGGCCGAAGTCGTGAAGTATGGCTTCATTCGTGACGAAGACTTTTTGGGCTGGTTGGAAGCGCACATGGATGCCCTGCGTCAGGTGGAGCCAGGCATCGTGGCCGAGGCGATTGCCAGAAGCTGCCAGATCAAGGCCGACATCGTGGCCGAAGACGAAACCGAGCAGGGGGTTCGCGCACTGTTGAACCTGGGGCATACCTTTGGCCATGCCATCGAAGCGCATCAGGGGTATGGCAACTGGCTGCACGGTGAGGCGGTGGGGGCGGGCATGGCCATGGCGGCCACGCTGTCATGCCAGCTGGGCTGGATCACTGAGGATGCGCTGGCGCGCACTCGGTCGGTGATCGAAAGTGCCGGACTGCCGCTGGCCGCGCCGCGCGATATGAGCGCAGACGACTTTCTGGTGCGCATGCGCCTGGACAAGAAAAACGTCGATGCGCGCCTGCGGCTGGTGCTGCTCAAGGCGCTGGGGGATGCCTGCGTCAGCGATGCCACGCCCCCGGAACTGCTAGCCGAGCTGCTGACCGGCTACCCTCGCGCCTAGCGAGGTAGCGTCGGATGCTGACCATGCGTCAGTCATTACATTGGCAAAGCCCGCCCAGCCACGGCGGGCTTTTTATTGGCTGTCAGTATCCAATCAGCATGGCTTATGCGCTATCGGCATGGGTTTTTTGCTTTATTTTAGACCAAAGTCTAATGCTTTGTAGGCAGCGTTTAAAAATCGTGCAATGACTGTGCAAGTGCTTGAAGTGTATGTATTTTTTTGTAGTTTGAGCATGCAACTACAGGATTTGACAAGGTTTTTTTGCAGTTGGCGAGTTCTGGGTGATTGCGCTACGCGGCTGCAAATCGCTATGCTGAGCAACCATTTTCTTGCAGCAGCGGATGCGGGAAAGCCCTTATTTCAGGCGGGTAATAAGAGCCATAAAAAAAGAAAAAACCGAAATAATACCATAAAAACGCTGCTGGTAAAATACGCTGACTAGAGGCACGCCCAATGAATAGAGGTCTTCACCAGCCTGGCGAGTTTCGCGATAACTGTGGTTTTGGCCTGATTGCCCATATGGAAGGGCAGGCCAGTCACGACTTGCTGAAAACGGCCATTGAATCACTTACCTGCATGACGCATCGCGGTGGTATCGCGGCAGACGGCAAAACCGGCGACGGTTGTGGTCTGCTGCTCAAGATGCCAGCGCAGTTCATGCGTGCGGCAGCTCAAGAGGCGCTCGGTGTGGCGCTGGGCGAGCGCTTTGCCGTGGGCGTGGTATTCCTGCCTGACGACGATGCGCGTGCCAGCAAGGCCAGAGAAACCCTGGTTGGCGAGCTGAGCGCCCGCGGCCTGGACGTGCTGGGCTGGCGAGTCGTGCCCACCGACTCCAGTGTCTGTGGTCCCATGGCACTGGACTGCCTGCCGCGTATCGAACAGCTGTTCGTGGCGCCCGGCAGCAGCGACAACTTCGATGTCGACCTGTTCATGGCGCGCCGCTATGCCGAGCAGGCCCTGCGCAGTGATGAAGACTTCTACGTGGCGTCGCTTTCCAGCGAAGTGGTCTCCTATAAAGGCCTGGTGATGCCGGAAGACCTGCCAGCTTTTTACAAGGACCTGAACGACCCGCGCCTGGAAACCGCCATTTGTGTTTTCCACCAGCGCTTCTCGACCAACACGGCGCCGCGCTGGCCGCTGGCGCAGCCGTTCCGCCTGCTGGCTCATAACGGTGAAATCAACACCATCGAAGCCAACCGCGGCTGGGCGAACTCGCGCAAGGCGAACTTCGTCAACGAGCGTCTGCCCGATATCGCCAAGCTGGATGACATCGTCAACACCACTGGCTCCGACTCCTCCAGCATGGACAACATGCTGGAAGTACTGCTGACCGGGGGGATGGAGCTGCACCGCGCCGTGCGCATGATGGTGCCACCTGCCTGGCAGAACGTGGAGACCATGGATGCCGAGCTGCGGGCGTTCTACGAGTACAACTCCATGCACATGGAGCCGTGGGATGGCCCCGCTGGCGTGGTCATGACCGACGGCCGTCAGGCCGTGTGTATGCTCGACCGTAACGGGCTGCGCCCGGCGCGCTGGGTGATTACCAAGAACGGCTACATCACCCTGGCGTCTGAAATTGGCACTTACGGCTACCAGCCGGAAGACGTGGTGGCAAAAGGTCGAGTCGGCCCCGGTCAGATGCTGGCCGTGGATACCCACACCGGCGAAGTGCTGCACACCCAGGACATCGATAATCGCCTGAAGTCCGCATACCCCTACAAGCGTTGGCTGAAGCAGGAAGCCAGCTACCTGGAGTCGGCGCTGACCGAGCTGGCGCGATTCCAGACCATGGATACCGACGCCCTGAACGTGCAGCAGAAGATGTTCCAGGTGACCTTTGAAGAGCGTGACCAGGTGCTGCGTCCGCTAGCAGAAAGCGGCCAGGAAGCCGTCGGATCCATGGGCGACGATACGCCCATGGCGGTCCTGTCGAGCCGTCCGCGCCTGCTGACCGACTTCTTCCGTCAGAAGTTTGCTCAGGTCACCAACCCGCCCATCGACCCGCTGCGCGAAGCGATCGTCATGTCGCTGGAAACCTGCTGCGGTGCCGAGCTGAACGTTTTCAAGGCCACGCCGGAGCACGCGCACCGCTTGATCCTGACCACGCCGGTGCTGTCGCCACGCAAGTTCACTGCGCTGGTGAGTCAGGACGACCCGGCATTTGCCAGCCATTTGCTGCCGCTGGGCTACGACCCGGAAAGCACCAGCCTCCAGCAAGCCATCGTGGCGCTGTGCCAGGAAGCCGAAGCGCAGGTCAAGGCGGGCAAGGTAATTCTGGTACTGAGCGATGCCGAACTGCCCAAGGGCCAACTGCCCATCCAGGCAGCCCTGGCCGTGGGTGCTGTGCACTCGCACCTGGGGCGTCTGGCGCTGCGCCCGAATGCCAACATCGTGGTCGAGACCGGCTATGCCCGCGACGCCCACCAGATGGCCGTACTGTTCGGCGTGGGCGCCACGGCGGTCTACCCGTGGCTGGCCTATCAGGTGATGGCCGACATGCACCGCACTGGCGAACTCACCGGTAACCCGGCAGATGCCCGCGAGAACTACCGCAAGGGACTGCAGAAGGGGCTGTTCAAGATTCTTTCGAAGATGGGTATCTCGACGCTGGCGTCCTACCGTGGCTCCATGCTGTTCGAAGCCGTGGGCCTGGCCGATGAAGTGATGGATACCTGTTTCGTCGGCATGGCGTCGCGCATTCAGGGCACCGGCTTTGCCGAGCTGCAGCTGCAGCAGGAGCTGCTGGCCAAGGACGCCTGGATTCCCCGCAAGGGCATTTCCCAGGGCGGTATGCTCAAGTACGTGCACGGCCACGAGTACCACGCCTATAACCCGGATGTGGTCAAAGCGCTGCAAGCGGCGGTGCAAGAGGGCAGCTACACCAAGTGGAAGAAGTTCGCGCAGCTGGTGAACGAGCGCCCCGTGGCCACCATTCGTGACCTGCTGAAACTCAAGCCTGCGGCCACGCCGATTCCGCTGGAAGAGGTCGAGCCCATCGAAGCGCTGATTCCACGCTTCGACAGCGCAGGCATGTCGCTGGGCGCACTCTCCCCTGAGGCCCATGAGGCGCTGGCCCAGGCCATGAACGAGGCCGGAGGTCGCTCCAACTCCGGGGAAGGCGGCGAAGACCCTGCCCGTTACGGCACCATCCGCAGCTCCAAGATCAAGCAGATCGCCTCTGGCCGTTTCGGCGTGACGCCTGCCTATCTGGTCAATGCAGACGTATTGCAGATCAAGGTTGCCCAAGGGGCCAAGCCCGGCGAAGGCGGCCAGCTGCCAGGTGGCAAGGTCAATCAACTGATTGCCCGTCTGCGTTACTCCGTGCCCGGCGTGACGCTCATTTCGCCGCCGCCGCACCACGACATCTACTCCATCGAAGACCTGGCGCAGCTGATCTTCGACCTGAAGCAGGTCAACCCTGATGCCCAGGTGTCGGTGAAGCTGGTCTCCGAGCCTGGCATCGGTACCATTGCCACCGGCGTTGCCAAGGCCTACGCGGACCTGATCACCGTCTCGGGCTACGATGGCGGCACGGCGGCGAGCCCGCTCACCTCCATCAAGCACGCCGGTTCCCCCTGGGAGCTGGGCCTGCCGGAAGTGCATCAGGCACTGCGGATCAATGGCCTGCGCGACAAGATTCGTCTCCAGACCGACGGCGGCTTGAAAACCGGGCTGGATGTCGTCAAGGCGGCCATTCTGGGGGCCGAAAGCTTCGGCTTTGGCACGGCGCCCATGGTGGCGCTGGGCTGCAAGTTCCTGCGCATTTGCCATCTCAACAACTGTGCTACCGGTGTCGCTACTCAGGATGACTTCCTGCGCGGCGAGCATTTCCGCGGCACCGTGGACATGGTGAAGAACTACTTCCGCTTCATTGCCGAGGAAGTGCGCGAGCTGATGGCCATGCTGGGCGTGAGCAAACTCACCGACCTGATTGGTCGTACCGACCTGCTGGAAGTGCTGGAAGGCAACACCGCGTCGCAGCGCAAGCTGGACTTGACGCCGCTGCTGGCCAACGATTTCGTGCCCGCCGACGCGCCGCAGTTCTGCGTGGTCAGCCGCAACGTGCCCCACGACCCCGGTGCCAAGAACCAGGAAGTGCTGGCGGCGCTGAAAGAGGCCATCGACACCCAGTCCGGCGGCACCTTCGATTTCACCATCACCAACTGCGACCGCAGCGTGGGCGCGCTCACTTCGGGGGCGATTGCCAAGCGCTACGGCGAGGATGGCCTGGAAGCGGCGCCGGTCACCGCGCGCTTCAAGGGGGTGGCGGGCCAGAGCTTTGGTGTCTGGAACGCGCGTGGTTTGAATCTCTACCTGGAAGGCGACGCCAACGACTACGTGGGCAAGGGGATGAACGGTGGCAACATCGTGATCGTGCCGCCCAAGGTCAGTCAGTTCGAAAGCCACAAGACTGCCATCATCGGTAACACCTGCCTCTATGGTGCCACCGGCGGCACGCTGTTTGCGGCGGGTACGGCAGGCGAGCGCTTTGGCGTGCGTAACTCTGGCGCCACGGCGGTGATCGAAGGCGCCGGGGACCACTGCTGCGAATACATGACCGGCGGTCTGGTCTGTGTGCTGGGTGAGACGGGTGTCAACTTTGGGGCAGGCATGACCGGTGGTTTTGCCTACGTACTGGATGAAGATCGTACCTTCGTGGACAAGTACAACCACGAGCTGGTCGAAATCCACCGGGTGAATACCGAAGCGATGGAAGCCTATCGTCGTCACCTGCGCGAAATGATCGAAGCCTACGTGGCGGCGACCGGCTCTGCGCGTGGTGCGGCGATTCTGGAAGACTTCAGCGACTACGCACGCCACTTCTGGCTGGTGAAGCCCAAGGCCGCCAGCCTGGGGAGTCTGCTGGATCAATCCCGGCGTCAGCCGCAATAACCGTCCGCGCCTACGCTTCGAGGAGAGAGATCATGGCCAACCGTTTGAATAACGATTTTCAGTTCGTCGACGTGGGTCGTAAAGACCCCGAGAAAAAACCGGCACATACCCGTGCCAAAGAGTTCGCGGAAATCTACGAACCCTTCAAGCCAACCGATGCGGCCAGTCAGGCGCATCGCTGCTTGCACTGTGGCAACCCGTACTGCGAATGGAAGTGCCCGGTACATAACTATATTCCCAACTGGCTACAGCTGGTGGTGGAAGGCAACATCATCGAAGCCGCCGAGCTGTCCCACAAGACCAACTCGCTGCCGGAAGTGTGTGGCCGCGTGTGCCCGCAGGATCGCCTGTGCGAGGGCGACTGCACCCTGAACGATGGCTTTGGTGCCGTCACCATCGGCTCCGTAGAGAAGTACATTACCGATACCGCCTTTGCCATGGGCTGGCGCCCGGACATGTCCAAGGTGGTCTGGACCGACAAGAAGGTCGCCATTGTAGGGGCGGGGCCTGCGGGCCTCGGCTGTGCCGACATTCTGGCGCGTAACGGCGTCAAACCCGTGGTGTTCGACAAGTACCCGGAAATTGGTGGCCTGCTGACCTTCGGTATCCCGGAGTTCAAGCTGGAAAAGAGCGTCATGGAGCGCCGCCGCGCGGTCTTCGAAGAGATGGGCGTCGAGTTCCGCCTGAATACCGAAATCGGCACCGACATCGAGTTCGAAACGCTGCTGCAGGAGTACGATGCGGTGTTCCTGGGCATGGGCACCTACAAGTACATGCAGGGTGGCTTCCCCGGCGAAGACCTGCCCGGTGTCTACAAGGCGCTGGACTTCCTGATTGCCAACGTCAACCGCCGCCTGGGCTTCGAAAAAGACCCGAGCGACTTCATCTCCATGGAAGGCAAGCGGGTCGTGGTGCTGGGTGGTGGCGATACCGCCATGGACTGTAACCGCACCTCGATTCGTCAGCGTGCTGCCAGCGTGACCTGTGCCTATCGCCGCGACGAAGAGAACATGCCGGGTTCGCGCCGTGAAGTGGCCAACGCCCGGGAAGAGGGCGTCGAGTTTCTGTTCAACCGCCAGCCGGTCGCGGTAGTTGGTGAAGATAAGGTCGAGGGCGTGAAGGTCGTGCGGACGCGCTTGGGCGAGCCGGATGAAAATGGTCGCCGTCGCCCGGAAGTGGTGCCCGGCTCCGAAGAGATCATTGCCGCCGATGCGGTGGTGGTGGCCTTTGGCTTCCAGGCAAGCCCGGCCCCATGGTTCAAAAGCGCCAATATCGAGGTCAACGACTGGGATCTGGTCAAGGCACCCGAGCATGGCCAGTATGCATTCCAGACCAGCAACGAGAAAATCTTTGCCGGTGGCGATATGGTGCGCGGTTCGGACCTCGTGGTCACGGCCATTTATGAAGGCCGCCAGGCCGCCGAAGGCATTCTGGACTACCTGGGCGTTTAAGCGTGTAACGAGGTGGCTGATAAGGGGTGCCTGGGGCACCCCTTTGCCTGATAAATCAGCCTCCCACTGCTTATGGGTAACCAGTGGTTAGTGTGGGAGGCAGCTTTAGCTCGCGACCCGGCACGGGGGCCATTTCAGTTCAAATTGAGCCGAAGGGTGTAATCTGCTATTCTGTCGTCCCATCCTGGTGTGGCTTTCTGTTACGCCTTTTGATCACGTTTCGACAGGTTTTCCATGACACGATATATCTTCGTGACCGGCGGCGTTGTGTCCTCTCTTGGCAAGGGCATCGCGTCGGCCTCGCTGGCGGCGATTCTCGAGGCTCGCGGCCTTAAGGTCACCATGCTCAAGCTCGACCCGTACATCAACGTGGACCCGGGCACCATGAGTCCTTTCCAGCACGGCGAGGTGTTCGTCACCGAGGATGGCGCCGAGACGGATCTGGACCTGGGGCACTACGAGCGCTTCATCCGTACCAAGATGACCCAGCGCAACAACTTCACCACCGGCCGAGTGTACGAGCACGTGCTGCGCAAGGAGCGCCGTGGTGACTACCTGGGCGGCACGGTACAGGTCATTCCCCATATCACCGATGAGATCAAGCAGCGTGTCTACGCTGGCGGCGAAGGCTTCGACGTGGCGCTGGTGGAGATCGGTGGCACGGTCGGCGATATCGAGTCGCTGCCCTTCCTGGAATCCATTCGTCAGATTCGCAGCGAGTTGGGCGCCAGCCGCGCCATCTATATGCACCTGACCCTGGTGCCCTATATCAAGACCGCTGGCGAAACCAAGACCAAGCCGACCCAGCACAGCGTCAAGGAGCTGCGCTCCATCGGTATCCAGCCGGACATTCTGATTTGCCGCAGCGAAGTGGAGCTTGAGGAGAGCGAGCGTCGCAAGATCGCGCTGTTCACCAACGTGGAAGAGCGTGCGGTCGTGCCGCTGCAAGACGCCGACACCATCTACCGCATTCCGCTGATGCTCCACGAGCACGGTCTGGACGATATCGTCTGCGACAAGCTGCGCCTGGAAGCGGCACCGGCCGATCTTTCCGAGTGGATCAAGGTACTCGATGCCAAGCTCAACCCGCTGAAATCCATCAGCATCGCCATGGTCGGTAAGTACATGGAGCTGCTGGATGCCTACAAGTCGCTGAACGAAGCGCTGATCCACGCCGGTATCCAGGGGCGTATCAAGGTCAACGTGGACTACATCGACTCCGAAGATATCGAGCGTCACGGTACCGAGCGCCTGGCTGGCAAAGACGCCATTCTGGTGCCGGGCGGCTTCGGTGAACGTGGCGTCGAAGGCAAGATTCTGACCGCCCAGTTCGCCCGTGAAAACAACATCCCCTACCTGGGTATCTGCCTGGGCATGCAGGTGGCGGTGATCGAGTTTGCACGTAACGTGGCAGGCTGGAAAGACGCCAACTCCACTGAGTTCACCCACGACACCAAACACCCGGTGGTGGGTTTGATCACTGAGTGGATCAACGCCGAAGGCAAGATCGAGCTGCGCGATGCGGCCTCTGATCTGGGCGGCACCATGCGTCTGGGTGGCCAGGTGTGTCACTTGACGTCAGGCAGCAAGGCGCGCGAGGCGTACGGCGCTGACGAGATCGTCGAGCGTCATCGCCATCGCTTTGAAGTCAACAACCAGTTCATCGACGAGCTGGAGCGTGCAGGCCTGGTGATTTCAGGCAAGAGCGTGGACCAGTCGCTGGTGGAGATGGTCGAGCTTGCCGACCACCCCTGGTACGTGGCGTGTCAGTTCCATCCGGAATTCACCTCCACGCCGCGTGATGGCCATCCGCTGTTCTCCGGGTTCGTCAACGCCGCGCTCGAGTACAAGACGGCACGTACCCGTGCCCACGCCACACCTCAGGAATAAAGGGGGAAGCATGTCTTCTCAATCCCAATTCCCAGAGCATCACATCCACGTTGCCGGCTTAACCGCCGGCAATTCTTTGCCACTCATGCTGCTGGGCGGCATGAACGTGCTGGAGTCGGCGGAACTGGCCGATGAAGTCGCGCAGGCTTACGTGGCCGTGACGCAAAAGCTGGGCATGCCGTATGTTTTCAAGGCCAGTTTCGACAAGGCCAACCGCAGCTCGATTCACTCATATCGTGGCCCTGGGATGGAGAAAGGGCTGCAGATACTGGCCGATATCAAGGCGCGCTATAATGTGCCCATCATTACCGATGTGCACGAGCCCTGGCAGGCTGCGCCTGCGGCCGAGGTAGCCGATATCATCCAGCTTCCGGCTTTCCTGGCGCGCCAGACCGATCTGGTGGTGGCCATGGCCAAGACGGGCGCTGCCATCAACATCAAGAAGCCTCAGTTTCTGGCACCCCATGAAATGCGCCATATCCTCAGCAAGTTTCAGGAAGCGGGCAATGACCGCCTGATGCTCTGCGAGCGCGGCACCAGCTTTGGCTACAACAACCTGGTGGTGGACATGCTGGGCTTTGGCGATATGAAGCACACCGGCTATCCGGTGTTTTTCGACGTGACCCACGCTCTGCAGCGCCCCGGTGGCCGTGCCGACAGCGCCGACGGCCGCCGTGCCCAGGTGGCCGAGCTGGCCCGTGCGGGCGTGGCGGTAGGCCTGGCGGGGCTGTTTCTGGAAGCCCACCCGGACCCGGACAACGCCAAATGCGACGGCCCGTGTGCGCTGCCGCTGGACCAGTTGGAGCCCTTCCTGACGCAGCTGGCGCAGTTGGATGCCTTGGTGAAAGGCTTCGACCCATTGACCATCCGTTAATCGCTGCGATAAACCGTGGTATACATTGGACCTAACCTCCATCAGACCGACAACCAAAGGACACTGTCATGACCAAAATTGTTGAAATCAGTGCGCTGGAAGTGCTCGATTCGCGCGGCAACCCGACCGTTCAGGCAACCGTGCGTCTGGAAAGCGGTGCCGTAGGCAGCGCCTGCGCGCCCAGCGGTGCCTCTACCGGCTCCCGCGAAGCACTCGAGCTGCGTGATGGCGACAAGGCGCGTTACCTCGGCAAAGGCGTGTTGAAAGCCGTGGACGCCGTGAATGGCAAGATCCGTGATGCGTTGTTGGGGATGGATGCACGGGACCAGCGCGGTCTGGATGACGCCATGCTGGCGCTGGACGGTACCGACAACAAGGCCACCCTGGGCGCCAACGCCATTCTGGCCGTATCGCTGGCCGCTGCCAAAGCCGCTGCCAACGCCAAGGGCGTACCGCTTTATGCGCATATTGCCGAGCTTTACGGTCAGCCAGGCCAGTACAGCATGCCGGTACCGATGATGAACATCCTCAACGGCGGTGAGCACGCCGACAATAACGTGGATATTCAGGAGTTCATGGTGCAGCCGGTCGGCGCTGCCAACTTCCGTGAAGGCCTGCGCATGGGCGCGGAAATTTTCCACGCGCTGAAGAAAGTGCTGTCTGCCAAGGGGCTGTCTACCTCGGTAGGGGATGAGGGTGGCTTTGCGCCCAACCTGACATCCAACGCCGAGGCACTTGCCGTCATCAAGCAGGCGGTGGCCGATGCCGGTTATACCCTGGGCAGCGATGTCACCCTGGCGCTGGACTGTGCTGCCTCCGAATTCTATAAGGAAGGTCAGTACGACCTGGCCGGAGAAGGCAAGCGTTACGACTCCGAAGGGTTTGCCGACTACCTGGCGGGCCTGTGTGCCGACTACCCCATCGTGTCTATCGAAGACGGCATGGACGAGTCCGACTGGGCGGGTTGGAAAGCCTTGACCGACAAGCTGGGCGACAAGGTGCAGCTGGTGGGCGATGACCTGTTCGTGACCAACACCAAGATCCTCAAGCGTGGCATCGACGAGCAGATCGGTAACTCGATCCTGATCAAGTTCAACCAGATTGGCTCGCTCTCCGAAACCCTCGACGCGATTAAAATGGCCCAAGATGCGGGCTTTACGGCGGTCATCTCCCACCGTAGTGGTGAAACCGAAGATACTACCATTGCTGATCTGGCCGTAGGCACCTGTGCGGGACAAATCAAGACCGGATCGCTGTGTCGTTCTGACCGTGTCGCGAAGTACAACCGCCTGCTGGTGATCGAAGCCGAGCTGGGGGATGTGAGCTACCCCGGTTTGAAAGCCATCAAAGGCCAGTAGGTTAAAAACATAGCGTTCGCGTGTAAGAGATCTCTCAAAAATTTGTAAGAGATCTCTTACAAATGCCGACGAAATTCGCTCGAAACCTTGTAAGAAAAAGCGAGATTTTTCACTAATCCAACTTTAAGTGATTGTCTTGTTTGGGTTTTATGGAAGAAAGGCGGGCCCCTTGGGCTCGCCTTTTGCGTATTGGGTCCGCTTGAGAAGTTGCGCTGTTCTGCCACAATGCATTCAGGATAAGGGGAGGCAAGGATGCTTCAGGCAGGATGCAACGGGATGTATGCAGGTGCGCTGGGTGACACAGTGATGTGAGCCTTGGCAAGGAAGTCACCTGAGGAGGTTGACCCAGGGAGTGGTCAGAGGAAGTGCTTGGAGCGGGCGGCCTACGGGCCGCCTTTTTTTTGCGTGCGCATCAGTCAGGCCAAAAAAAACCAGCGCGAACGCTGGTTCTCAGGAAATACCGTGTCGCTGTGATCAGCGCTCCAGCTTTTCGAGCTTGCCGGGCTTGCCGTCCCACTCTTCGGCATCGGGTAGCGGGTCTTTCTTCTCGGCAATGTTGGGCCACACGTCGGCCAGCTCGGCGTTGATCTCGATGAACTGCTCTTGCCCATCCGGTATCTCGTCTTCCGAGAAAATGGCTTCGGCGGGGCACTCCGGCTCGCAGAGGGCGCAATCGATGCACTCATCCGGGTGGATGACCAGGAAGTTGGGGCCTTCATAAAAACAGTCGACCGGGCAAACTTCCACGCAGTCGGTGTACTTGCATTGGATGCAGTTCTCGGTAACGACAAACGTCATCTCACTATCCCTCTTGCGGGACCGGAGCGTTCTCCGGTCGTGTTTAATCGCGAATGGTTATAGATTAGCCGTTTTTTATAAGCTAAATGTGGCGCCATTTTAGTAGTGCTGCCCCACGGCGGCAAGCGCCAGGCATCAATCTCACCCGTGTTTACAGCATCGAGCGCCACTGGTAGAGCAGATCCAGCGCCTCGCGCGGTGATAAATCGTCGATGTCGGTGCTGGTCAGTGCGTCCACCACCGGATGTGGCGCGCTGGCAAACAGGTCGTTCTGCTGAGGCGCCTGGGAGCCTGACAAGGGCCGCTGCTGAGTGTCCACGTCGCGCTGTTCCAGTGTCATCAGCTTCTCCCGTGCGCGCCGAATCACCGGCCCCGGCACCCCGGCCAGTTGAGCGACCTGTAGCCCGTAGCTCTGGCTGGCGGGGCCGGCTTCGATGCGGTGCATGAAGACGATGCCATCCCCGTGCTCGGTGGCCGTCAGGTGAATGTTGGCCACCCCCTCGGCCTGTTCGGGCAGCGCAGTCATTTCGAAGTAGTGCGTCGCGAACAGCGTCAGTGCGCGGGCCCGGGCCAAATGTTCGGCGCTGGCCCAGGCCAGCGACAAGCCGTCGAAGGTGCTGGTGCCGCGCCCGATCTCGTCCATCAGTACCAGGCTGTGCTCGGTGGCATTGTGCAGGATATTGGCGGTTTCGGTCATTTCCACCATGAAGGTGGAGCGCCCGCCTGCCAGGTCATCGGAGGAGCCGATACGGGTAAAGATGCGATCGACTGGGCCAACCTCGGCGGCATCGGCAGGCACGAAACTGCCGCTGTGTGCCAGGAGGGCAATGAGTGCCGTCTGGCGCATGTAGGTCGATTTACCCCCCATGTTGGGGCCGGTAATGATCAGCATGTGCTGTTCAGGCGTCAGCATGACGTCGTTGGGCACGAACGGTTTGTCGCTGACCTGCTCCACGACCGGGTGGCGGCCTGCGGTAATGGTAATGCCCGTGGTCGCGACCAACTGTGGGCGCACCCAGTTGAGCGCCTCGGCGCGTTCGGCAAAGGCGCACAGCACGTCCAGCTCGGCCAAGGCCCGCGAGGTGGCTTGCAGGGCATGCAGCTGCTCATTCAGGGTGGCCAACAGCTGGTCGTAGAGCCATTTCTCTCGGGTCAGTGCGCGTGACTTGGCGGACAGTGCCTTGTCTTCGAACTCTTTCAGCTCGGGAATGATGAAGCGTTCGGCGTTTTTCAGCGTCTGGCGACGAATGTAGTCTGCGGGCGCCTGCTGGGCCTGGGAGCGGGGCAGCTCGATGAAGTAGCCATGGACGCGGTTGTAACCCACTTTGAGGTTGGCCAGGCCGGTGCGCTCGCGTTCGCGCAGTTCGAGCTGGACCAGGTAATCGCCCGCGTTCTCGGCCATGCCCCGGTGTTCATCCAGCTCGGCATCGAAGCCATCGGCAATCACGCCGCCGTCACGAATCACCACCGGTGGGTTGTCGACCAGGGCTCGGCTCAGCGTATCGGCCAGCGTCGGGTAGGGGCGGATGTTCGGTGTCAGGCCGTCCAGAGCGCTACCGGTATCGATATCGGCCAGCAGCGCTTCCAGGGTAGGCAGCGTGGCGAGGGCGTCACGCAGTCTTGCCAGGTCACGTGGGCGAGCGCTGTACAGGGCAACCCGGGCGAGAATCCGCTCCACGTCGCCTACATCGTTCAGCGTCTCGCGCAGGCTCATGTAAGCGGCATCGATGGAGAGCAGGGCAACGCCCGCCTGGCGTCCTTCGACGATGTCTCGTTGGCGCAGGGGGCGGTTCAACCAGCGTTTGAGCAACCGTGAGCCCATGGCGGTGGCGCAGGTATCCAGTACGCTGGCCAGGGTGTTGTCGCCGTTGCCGCCGAGGTTGATGTCGATTTCAAGATTGCGGCGACTGGCCGCGTCGATCACCACCGCGTCGTCGCGATTCTCTACGCTGATGGACGTGACATGGGGCAGCCGCGAGCGCTGGGTGTCCCGGGCATAGTCGATCAAGACGCCTGCGGCCACCAAAGCGGTAGAGAGATGCGCACAGCCAAACCCGCGCAAGTCGCTCACTTCGAACTGGTCGCACAGGCTGCGCGTGGCGCTTTCCAGATCGAATAGCCATTCACCCTGGCGGCGCAGGCTGCGCTTTTGCGACCAGGCGTCGGGCAGCGAAAGGCTTTCAGGCACCAGCAGTTCGGCAGGTGAAAGGCGGGTCAGCTCGGCCAGCATTTCTGCCTCGCTCTCTACCTCCAGCACGTTGAAGCGCCCGCTGGAAAGCTCCAGCCAGGCAACCCCCCAGCCTTCCTTGCCCGGGGCCACGGCCACCAGCACGTTGTCGCGGCGGGCATCCAGCAGCGCCTCGTCGTGCAGCGTACCGGGGGTCACGATGCGCACCACTTGGCGCTCGACAGGGCCTTTGCTGGTGGCGGGGTCGCCAATTTGCTCGCAAATGGCCACCGATTCGCCACCCGCTACCAGCCTGGCAAGGTAGCCCTCGGCGCTGTGATAAGGCACGCCTGCCATGGGGATCGGCTTGCCGCCCGACTGACCGCGCTGGGTCAAGGTGATATCCAGCAGCGCTGCCGCCCGTTTGGCGTCGTCAAAAAACAGTTCGTAGAAGTCCCCCATGCGGTAGAACAGCAATACCTCGGGGTGCTCGCGTTTGATTTTCAAATACTGCGCCATCATCGGCGTATGGGCGGGGCTGGCCTGTGACATGAGCGTCCTGATTGAGCGTGGCGCAGACCTGAACGGCATGCGGCATGTTCGTTGGGCAATTTCGTTGAGAAAGCTAAACGCAGTATTCTACGCTACCCTAAGGTCTTACATGAAGGAGTCACCATGGCCCCCAGTGTTTCCAGTCTCAAGAATCTCGATTTATCACTGTTGGCTCAACGACTTGGGCGGCTTTGCCAGCAACTGCACGTCGAAGTGACCACCGCCGAGTCGTGCACGGGAGGTGGCATTGCCAGCGCCATTACCTCCACGGCCGGTAGCTCGGCTTACTTCAGCGCAGGCTATGTGACCTACTCCAACGCTGCCAAGACTCGCCTGCTGGGGGTCGAGCCTGCGTTGCTGGAAGCCCATGGCGCGGTCAGTGAATCGGTCGTGCGGGCCATGGTAGTGGGCGCCTGTCGTGACAGCGGTGCCGACCTGGCCGTAGCGGTCAGCGGGGTTGCCGGGCCGGAAGGCGGTAGCGAGGAGAAACCGGTGGGCACCGTGTGGCTGGCCTGGGGCGATGGCGAGAGCCAGCAGGCAGAGCGTTTTCATTTTCCAGGTGACCGCCAGGCGGTGCGCGAGCAGGCGGTCCGTGAAGCTCTGGCAGGGTTGGTCGCTCGGCTTTCTGCCCAGGCCGCCAAGAAATAATCGTTAAAGTTGCCGCCGAGGATTTGTTTCATCGCTGATCTTTGGCATACTACTGGCTAATTATACAGCTTGTTATGAGGAATCTCTGCATGGCTCAGGAAGACAACCGCACAAAAGCGCTGAACGCGGCACTCAGCCAGATCGATCGTCAGTTCGGCAAGGGCACCGTCATGCGCCTGGGCGATGCGCCTCGCGTCGTCATGCCGTCTGTCTCCACCGGTTCGCTGGGGCTGGACATTGCGCTCGGCATCGGCGGGCTGCCGTTTGGTCGTGTCGTCGAAATCTTTGGCCCAGAGTCATCCGGTAAAACCACGCTGACCCTGTCAGTCATTGCCCAGGCGCAAAAGCAGGGCAAAGTGTGTGCCTTCGTGGACGCCGAGCACGCGCTGGACCCCAGCTACGCTGAGAAGCTGGGCGTCAACCTGGACGACCTGCTGGTTTCCCAGCCGGACACCGGTGAACAGGCGCTGGAAATCACCGATATGCTGGTCCGCTCCGGCGGTGTGGATGTGATTATCATCGACTCCGTGGCTGCGCTGACTCCGCGTGCGGAAATCGAAGGCGAAATGGGCGACTCCCACGTGGGCCTGCAGGCGCGCTTGATGTCCCAGGCGCTGCGTAAAATCACCGGTAACATCAAAAACGCCAACTGCTTGGTGATCTTCATCAACCAGATTCGTATGAAGATTGGCGTGATGTTCGGTAGCCCCGAGACCACGACCGGCGGTAACGCGCTGAAGTTCTACTCCAGCGTGCGCTTGGATATTCGCCGCACCGGTTCGGTGAAGTCAGGCGACGAAGTCACCGGTAACGAAACCCGCGTGAAAGTCGTCAAAAACAAGGTGGCACCGCCGTTCCGGCAAGCTGAGTTCCAGATCCTTTACGGCAAAGGTATCTACCACGCGGGTGAGGTTATCGATCTTGGCGTGCAGTGCAGCCTAGTGGACAAAGCAGGCGCTTGGTACAGCTATAAAGGCAACAAGATCGGCCAGGGTAAAGCCAATGCGGCGCAGTACCTGGAAGAGCATCCCGAGATCATGGAAGAGATCGAATCTCAAATCCGTGAGCAACTGCTGGCCAAGGTAGAGCCGAAGAAAGAAGAAGCCCCTGCAGCAGATGTGGCAGCCGAGGGTGATGACGATCTGCTTTGAACCAGGCTGTTGGCGTTGCCTGGCAGGAGACGTGAATGTTTTCTGCTAAAGCCGATGCTTCGCCCAGGGAGTGGGCCATTCAGTGGCTGGCTCGGCGCGAGTACTCCCGCGCCGAGCTGGCCCGCAAGCTCGAGCAAAAGGCCTTCGAAGATGATGAGATCAGCGCCTGCCTCGATGCGCTGGCCGAGCAGGCGCTGCAGTCGGACGAGCGTTTTGCCGAAAGCTTTATCCGTTCACGCATCGCCCGTGGACAGGGAGTGATTCGCATCAAGGGAGAGCTGCGCCAGCGCGGTGTCGATGCGCAAACCTGTGCCGCTGCGCTGGTAGCGGTGGAAGCGCGCGAAGCCGTGGACTGGTTCGAGCTGGCCCGTCAAACGTTGGAGCGACGCTTCAGCTCGCCGGGCGAGACGCCCAAGGAGCGCGCCAAGCGAGAACGTTTTCTGGCCGGGCGTGGCTTCGATTTCGAGCAAATCCGCTATGCAATCTCCTGTTTGTCGCCCTCTTCTTAACCCGTTCAGGGGTTTCATCTGCCTGCTCAGGGCTGTCTATAACCCCGCTCAGGGCTGTCTATAACCCCGCTCAGGGCTGTTCACCACGCGGTTCCCTCCCTCTATATTATCGTGCCACCCGCCCTCTATTTATTGTGTCATTAGGGGCTCTGCCACTATCTGCGGCTTTAGTCGTTTGACAACTGAGTTATAATGGGCGTTTTGCGACCCCAGCGGGTAGCGGCGACAGCGCCCTGGGGCATCACGCTTTCTTGTCACGGATACCCTATGAAAAGCGCAGAACTCAGACAGGCCTTTCTCGATTATTTCGAACAGCAGGGGCACACCGTCGTGCCCACCGGCTCCCTGGTGCCGGGCAACGACGCGACGCTGCTCTTCACCAATGCGGGCATGGTGCCCTTCAAGGACGTGTTCCTAGGCCGAGATCCGCGACCCTACGTTCGTGCGGCATCTGCGCAGCGCTGCGTGCGTGCTGGCGGCAAGCACAACGATCTGGATAACGTCGGCTACACCGCGCGCCACCACACTTTCTTCGAAATGCTGGGCAATTTCAGCTTTGGCGACTATTTCAAGCGTGATGCCATTCGCTTTGCCTGGACGTTCCTGACCGAGCGTCTGGGGCTGCCCGCCGAAAAACTGTGGGTCACGGTGTTCACCGAAGATGACGAGGCCTACGCCATCTGGGCCGATGAGATTGGTGTGCCACGCGAACGCATTGCGCGCATTGGTGCCAAGGACAACTTCTGGCAGATGGGCGACACCGGCCCCTGTGGCCCATGCTCCGAGATCTTCTTCGATCACGGCCCGGAAGTCTGGGGTGGCCCGCCCGGAACGCCTGAGGAAGACGGTGACCGTTTCATCGAAATCTGGAACCTGGTCTTCATGCAGTACGACCGTTCAGCCGATGGCACGCTGCACCCGCTGCCCAAGCCGTCGATCGATACCGGCATGGGGCTGGAGCGCGTGGCGGCGGTGATGCAGGGCGTACACTCCAACTACGAGATCGACCTGTTCCAGAACCTGCTGCAAGCCGCGGCCAAGGCGACCGGGCATCAGGACACGACGACGCCATCGCTGCGCGTGATTGCCGACCATATTCGCTCGTGCGCCTTCCTGATTGCCGACGGCGTGCTGCCTTCCAACGAAGGGCGCGGCTACGTACTGCGTCGTATCATCCGTCGCGCCATTCGCCATGGCCACAAGCTGGGCGCGGCCGAGCCGTTCTTCCACAAGCTGGTGAGTGCGCTGGATGCCGAAATGGGCGATGCCTACCCCGAGCTGCGTGAGGCCAGCGAGCAGATTGCTCGCGTGCTGCTGAAAGAGGAAGAGCAGTTCGCCCGTACGCTGGATCATGGCATGGGGCTGCTGAATGCTGCGCTGGAAGAGTTGCAAGGCGACGTGCTGCCCGGTGAGACCGTGTTCAAGCTGTACGATACCTACGGTTTCCCCTTCGATTTGACCGCCGACGTGTGCCGCGAGCGGGAAGTCACCCTGGATGAAGAAGGCTTCCAGCGTGAACTGGAAGCGCAGCGTGAACGCGCGCGTGCCGCCAGCCAGTTTGGTGCCGACTACACCGCCTCGATTGATCTAGAAGGTGAAACCCAGTTCACCGGCTATGAGCTGCTGGCTGACCAAGCCACCGTTACTGCGCTCGTGGACAGCGAAGGCAATGCTCTGGCGGCTCTGGAAGCGGGCCAGAAGGGCACTGTGGTGCTGGACCGCACGCCATTCTACGGCGAGTCCGGCGGCCAGGTGGGCGATACTGGCTACTTGCACGTCGATGGCGGTCGTTTTCAGGTGAACGATACCCAGAAACAGAGTGGCCACCACCTTCACCAGGGGGTAATGGTCGAAGGGAGTCTGAGTGTCGGCGCCAACGTGCGCGGTGAAGTCGATGCCAGCCTGCGTAGCGCGACCATTCGTAACCACTCCGCGACCCACCTGCTGCACAAAGCACTGCGTATGGTGCTGGGCGATCACGTTCAGCAGAAGGGCTCGTTGGTCAACGCAGAGCGTCTGCGTTTTGACTTTAGCCACTTCGAACCGATGACCGCAGAGCAGCTTGCTGAGGTCGAGCGCATCGTCAACGAGCAAATCTTGGCCAATGCCCCGACGAAGATCGAGCAGATGAGCCTGGCCGAGGCCAAGGCCAAAGGCGCAGCGGCGCTGTTCGAGGCGAAATACGCCGACAACGTGCGCGTACTGACCATTGGTGCCGACGATTTCTCCATCGAGCTGTGTGGCGGTACTCACGTAAGCCGCAGTGGCGACATCGGCTGCTGCCATGTGGTCAGCGAAGTGGGTATTGCCTCCGGCGTACGCCGCATCGAGGCGATCACCGGAGAAAACGCGCTGGCGTACTTCCGCGAGCAGGAGGCCCGAGTACAGCGCCTGGGCGAGCGTCTGAAAACCAAGCCCGAGCAGGTAGAAGCGCGCGTGGAATCGCTGTTCGAGCGCAACCGCAGCCTGGAGAAAGAGCTGGAGCAACTGAAGGCCAAGCTGGCCAGCGCGGCAGGCAGCGACATGCTCAGCCAGGTTCAAGAAGTGGCTGGCGTGAAGCTGCTGGTCACTCAGCTCGAAGGCGTCTCAGGCAAGGACTTGCGCGGCGTGCTGGATCAGCTCAAGAACAAGCTGGGCTCGGGCGTCATCATGCTGGGCGTGGCCGATGCCGATGCTGGCAAGGTCAGCCTGATTGCGGGCGTCACGGACGATCTGACTGGCCGTGTGAAGGCTGGCGAGCTGGTCAACCATGTGGCCTCCCAGGTCGGCGGTAAAGGGGGCGGTCGTGCCGATATGGCTCAAGCGGGCGGTAGCCAGCCCGATGCGCTGCCAGGAGCGTTGAATAGCGTTCCGGCCTGGTTGGAAAACACGCTTAGCTAAAAAGGAAGGCCGGTGGCATTATTTGCTGCCGGCCTTTTTGTTCGTCAGGAAAATTGGCAATAACAACATTCACCCTCCATTCCCGAGCGTAAAGGAAAAACGGCATATGGCACTATACGTACAGAAGTTCGGCGGCACTTCGGTGGGCTCTGTCGACCGTATCAAAGCCGTGGCGGAAAAGGTCAAAGGCTTTCGTGACCAGGGGCACCAGGTCGTCGTCGTCGTCTCTGCGATGAGTGGCGAAACCAACCGCCTGACCGATATGGCGCATGCCCTGAACGAAGACCCCGCCCCGCGTGAAATGGATATGCTGCTCTCGACAGGCGAGCAGGTCACCATCTCTCTGCTGGCCATGGCGCTGCAGCACATTGGCGTCTCGGCAACGTCCCATACCGGCGCACAGGTAGGCATTCATACCGATAGCGCGTATACCAAAGCGCGTATCCAGCGTATCGAAACCGATGACCTGAAAGCCGATCTGGATGCTGGCAAGGTCGTGGTGGTCGCCGGTTTCCAAGGCGTAGACGAAGACGGCAATATCACCACGCTGGGGCGTGGCGGCTCTGATACCACCGGCGTGGCGCTTGCTGCCGCCTTGGGGGCTGATGAGTGCCAAATCTATACCGACGTAGACGGTGTTTACACCACGGACCCCCGTGTATGTTCCAAAGCGCAGCGCCTTGAAAGCATCACCGTAGAAGAAATGCTCGAACTCGCTAGTTTGGGCTCCAAAGTGCTGCAAATTCGCGCGGTGGAATTCGCCGGTAAATACAACGTGCCGCTGCGGGTACTGTCTAGCTTTGAAGATGGCCCTGGCACCCTGATTGTTGCAGACTCTGACCAAGACGAGGACTCTATGGAAGAACCGCTAATCTCCGGTATCGCGTTTACCAAGAACGAAGCCAAGCTGACCCTACTGCACACGCCCGATGTGCCCGGCGTTGCCTCTCGAATCCTGGGCCCCATTGCCGACGCCAACATCGAAGTGGACATGATCGTCCAAAATGTGGCACCGGCCGGTGACTACACCGATTTCACTTTCACGGTAGCAAAAGGTGACTACAAGGCCACCAAGAAGCTGCTGGAAGAGACCGTCATTCCCGATCTCGGCGGCGGCGAACTGCGCGGCGACGACAACATTGCCAAGGTGTCGCTGGTGGGCGTAGGTATGCGCTCGCATGCTGGCGTGGCATCGAAAATGTTCCGCGTGCTGGCCGAAGAGAACGTGAATATTCGCATGGTATCGACGTCTGAGATCAAGATTTCCGTGGTGATCGACGAAAAACACATGGAACTTGCGGTCAATGCCTTGCACAAGGCATTCGGCTTGGACAAGGCCGATATCGAATCTGAATAACAATTGTCCCTCAAACCTTCTACGCTGAAGGTACTCGCTACCGAGTGGTGGTGGGCTTCCATTCAACGGGAGGTTAAGGTGTCATAGGGTTAAAGCCATTGGTAGCAGGGGTCACCATGCCGCATAATGGCGTGGTGACGCTACCGGCGGACACATCCCGTTGTATAAAAACGTCTGAGAAGGAGATCAGCCATGCTCATCCTAACCCGCCGCGTTGGCGAAACGCTGATGATCGGTGATGAAATCACCGTCACAGTGTTAGGTGTGAAAGG
Organism: Halomonas sp. KM007; assembly: GCF_050709225.1. Lineage (NCBI taxonomy): Bacteria > Pseudomonadati > Pseudomonadota > Gammaproteobacteria > Oceanospirillales > Halomonadaceae > Halomonas > Halomonas sp. KM007. The sequence goes on from NZ_CP136131.1 coordinate 2,730,445, forward strand.
TAATCAAGTGCGCATTGGTGTCAACGCACCAAAAGATGTCGCGGTACACCGTGAAGAGATCTATCAGCGCATTCAGCGTGAACGCAATAGCGAAAGCGAAGCGGAATAAATGGCCGCCAGTGTTGCGCTCAAAAAGGGCGCTGTAGCGGTAACTATCAGGGCGGCGTGAAAAAAAAATCGGCACAGGGGTGGACACCAGCCCTCATAATCGGTAACATTCGCGCCGTGCTGTTGAGGAGAGGTGGCCGAGTGGCTGAAGGCGCTCCCCTGCTAAGGGAGTATAGGGTTTATAGCCCTATCGAGGGTTCGAATCCCTCCCTCTCCGCCAGCCGCACCATGTAGCATTGTTTGATACGTAGCATCGTTCGATACGCGCCCGTAGCTCAGCTGGATAGAGTACCTGACTACGAATCAGGTGGTCGGAGGTTCGAATCCTCCCGGGCGCGCCAAGTTGCAAACGTAAGGTTTTGATGTTACAGTGGTTTCATTGCTTTTCGAGAAAAGCATGACTGTCAAGCGCCCGTAGCTCAGCTGGATAGAGTACCTGACTACGAATCAGGTGGTCGGAGGTTCGAATCCTCCCGGGCGCGCCAGATTCCAAAACCCGCTCTCTTATCAGAGGGCGGGTTTTCTGCTTCTAGCCTGATCGACGTGGCTCGCGCGTTGATCTTGCGATCGTGTAAAGCGCCCCCGCATCTTGCGGAAGGGCGCTTTTTTTTGCTCGGTAGTTTATGGTTCGATAGCTTCTGGTTCGTAAGCGTTGGGTTCTGTGCCAGAGGGCGAAGCGTTACGGCACCAGGCTGTCGAGCAGTATGTCCAGGTCCGTGACCCGCTTCAGGCGCTGAAAGTGCTGCTCGGCTTCGGCATTGCCTTGGCGCATTTGTGCCAGCCACTGTTTCACCAGAGAAACCACGACGCGATCCGGTAGCTGCTGACGCTGATGCTCGGCGTACTCTTGTAGCACGCTGGCGCGCATTGCCCAGGTGGTTTCTGGCAGCCGCTCGCCGGTTTCCTGCCAGTGGCGAATGCGGGGTGCCAGCCAGGGGTCTGCCAGGGCGCTGCGGCCCAGCATGACGTCACGGCAGCCCGACAGCGTGCGCGCCTTCCAGTAGTCCTCCAGCGTCCATATATCGCCATTGGCCACCACGGGGATGTCCACGTGATGACGAACCCTGCCGATCCACTCCCAGTGCGCGGGCGGGCGGTAGCCCTCATCGCGGGTTCGGCCATGTACCACCAGCCGCGCGGCGCCGCCTGCCTGGGTCGCCTGGGCGCAGGTTACCGCCATGCGTCGATTGGCGAAGCCCAGACGTATCTTGGCGGTGACCGGAATCTCACCGGCCAAGGCATCAGCAACCGCCCTGACAGCCTGGTAGACCCGCTCGGGCTGGCGCAGCAGGGAGGCGCCGCCATCGTGACGGTTGACCAGCTTGGCCGGGCAGCCAAAGTTGAGGTCGACGCTGATGGCGCCCAGTGCTAGCGCCTGACGGGCATTCTCGGCCAGCGCGCTGGGGTCGGAGCCGAGTAGCTGCAGGTGCACCGGGATGCCACTGGGAGTAGCCACAGGGCGCTGTTGGAGCTCAGGGCAGTGCTTGTAAAACACCCTGGGGGGAAGGCGGGTATCCACCACCCGTACGAACTCTGTCACCGTCCAGTCGAAACCAGGCTGGCGGGTGAGCAGGTCGCGGGTGAGCGCGTCGATGACCCCTTCCATTGGCGCAAGGCCGATCTTGCCTTTATGTAGTAAATTAACAACCATGACTTCCACTATGGCGCGATTGCATTCTATTCTGGATGTGGCAGGTTAGTGTATTACCCTTACTCCGCCAAGCGCCTCTGAGGGCGTTTGGTGTGCCAACCACCTTAAACAACAAGGAGAGCACGCTATGCAAGGGTCGGAGTTACTCCAGGAGGGGCTCGCCCTGATGGGGCTCGGCATGGGGTTTGTTTTTGTTTTTCTTACGGTTTTGGTGGTCAGCGTAACGCTGATGTCGAAACTGGTAGGGCGTTTTCAACCGGCAGTGGCGGCTCCCGCTTCTGGCCGAAAAAAACGTCCGGCCACTGCTCAGGCCGGGCCTGACGACGAGGTCGTGGCCGTGATCAGTGCTGCAGTGCATCGTTATCGAGCCGCCCAGCGCCGCTGAGTACGGATACAGAAGGCGCCATGGCGGCGTTTCAAAAATAAATTTTGTTAAATTTACTACAAATCAATAATGCTAAACGGTGAGTCACGACCATGAACGACGTAAAACGCCCGTTAGGAATCACTGATGTTGTGCTGCGCGATGCCCACCAGTCGCTATTCGCGACTCGGCTGCGGCTCGATGACATGCTGCCTATCGCCGAAAAGCTCGACAAGGTCGGGTACTGGTCGCTGGAGACCTGGGGCGGCGCCACCTTCGATGCCTGCATTCGCTATCTGGGTGAAGACCCCTGGGAGCGCATTCGCGCCCTGAAAGAGGCGATGCCCAACACGCCGCAGGCGATGTTGCTGCGCGGGCAGAACCTGCTGGGCTACCGTCACTATGCCGACGACGTGGTCGACAAGTTCGTGGAGCGAGCCAAGACCAACGGGGTCGATGTGTTCCGCGTGTTCGACGCCATGAATGACCCGCGTAATCTGGAGCGTGCCATCAAGGCAGTGCGTGCCGTGGGTGGTCATGCCCAGGGGACCATTTCCTATACCGTCAGTCCGGTACATACCCTGGATAGCTGGGTAGATCTTGCGAAGACCATTGCCAACATGGGCGCAGATTCTCTGGCTATCAAGGATATGGCGGGACTGTTGACGCCTTACACGGCGTTCGACCTGGTGACGCGCCTGAAGAAAGAACTCTCCATTCCCGTCCACCTGCACTGCCACGCGACCACAGGGCTCTCGACGTCCACCATTTTGAAGGCCGTGGAGGCTGGCATCGATAACGTGGATACGGCCATCTCATCGATGTCGATGACCTATGGACACAGCCCCACCGAATCCGTGGTGGCGATGCTCAAGGACACGGACCGTGACACGGGTCTGGACCTGGAGCTGCTGGAAGACATCGCCGGTTACTTCCGTGAGGTACGCAAGAAGTATGCAGCGTTCGAGGGCTCGCTGCGGGGTATCGACTCACGCATTCTGGTGGCGCAAGTGCCGGGCGGCATGCTGACCAACATGGAGAGCCAGCTGAAAGAGCAGGGCGCTGGCGACAAGCTGGACGACGTGCTGGGTGAAATTCCGCGCGTACGTGAAGACCTGGGCTTCATCCCGCTGGTGACGCCGACCTCGCAGATCGTCGGCACCCAGGCAGTGATGAACGTCATGATGGGCGAGCGCTACAAGTCGATTTCCAAGGAGGTCCAGGCGCTGTTGAAAGGCGAATACGGCTCGGCACCTGCCCCCTTCAATGCGGAACTGCAAAAGCGCGTGCTGGAAGGCGGTGAGCCAATCACCTGCCGTCCTGCGGACAACCTGTCACCGGAAATGGAGCGCTTGGCCACGGAGCTGAAAGAGAAAGCCAGTGCCGACAAGCTGCGCCTGGCAGAAGGCGAGCGGCAGGTGGATGACGTGCTGACCTACGCACTCTTCCCGCAAATTGGCCTCAAGTTCCTCAAGAACCGTGACGACAAGGAAGCCTTCGAGCCCGCGCCACAAGTAGAAACAAAGGCAGCCGTGCCTGCCAAGGCAGAATCGGCTGCACCTGCTGCTGTGGTCAACAGCGGTCCGGAAACCTATACCGTCAAGCTCAACGGCAAAGCCTATGTGGTCGAGGTATCTCCGGGTGGCGATATTGGCGAGATCAAGGAGCAGGCTGCCGCCAGTGGAGGCGCTAGTGCTGGAGCGGGTGCGGCAGAAAGCGCTGGAGGTAGCGGCGAAAGTATCGATGCGCCGCTGGCAGGCAATATCTTCAAGGTCAACGTACGCCCCGGCGACCAAGTGGCCGAAGGCGACGTGGTCATCATCCTCGAAGCCATGAAAATGGAGACCGAAGTGCGTGCCAGCAGCGCTGGAACGGTATCCAAGGTCAATGTCAGCGAGGGCGATAGCGTCGCCGTTGGCGATGCGCTGATCGAGCTTTAAGGGCACCCGCATGGACAAACTAATCACCTTATGGGAAGGCTCCGGGCTCTATAACCTGGAGCTTGGCCAGGCGGTCATGATTCTGGTAGGGCTGGGGCTTTTGTACCTGGCGATCTACAAGAAATTCGAGCCGCTGCTGCTGGTGCCGATTGGTTTCGGTGGCATCCTGGCCAATATTCCGGAAGCCGGGCTGGCCATTTCGGCGCTCGATCAGGCCATCGAGGTGGCCAAGCCTGCCGTGCTGCAACAGATGGCGGCTGCGTTGGGCGTTACCCTGGACCCTTTGGCGGGTGTCGAGGGATGGCGTGAGGTGCTGAAAGCTGTCGCTCACGATACGGCGGCCTACGATCAGCTACGTGTGGCCAAGGACATTGCTCTGGGCGCGGGCTACAGCGATGGCATGCTCTACAGCTTCTATCGTGTTGCCATTGCCTCGGGCATTGCACCACTGCTGATCTTCATGGGCGTAGGTGCGATGACCGACTTTGGTCCTCTGCTGGCCAACCCGCGTACGCTGTTTCTGGGGGCGGCCGCCCAGTTCGGGATTTTTGCCACGTTGTTTGGTGCAGTGCTGCTTACCTCTCTGGGCGTCATGGACTTTTCGCTCAATCAGGCGGCCGCCATCGGCATCATCGGTGGGGCGGACGGGCCTACGTCGATCTATGTGTCCAGCGTCCTGGCGCCAGAGTTGCTGGGGGCCATTGCCGTCGCGGCCTATGCCTACATGGCGTTGGTGCCACTCATTCAGCCGCCGATCATGCGGCTGTTGACCACCGAGAAAGAGCGCAAGATCACCATGACGCAGCTGCGTCCGGTCTCCAAGCTTGAGAAGGTGATCTTCCCGCTGATGCTGCTGATTGCCGTCGCGCTGTTCTTGCCGGATGCGGCGCCGCTGCTGGGCATGTTCTGCTTTGGCAACCTGATGCGTGAGTGTGGCGTGGTGGAGCGGCTGTCGGACACCGCGCAGAATGCGTTGATCAATATCGTGACCATCATTCTGGGCTTGTCCGTGGGCTCCAAGCTGATGGCCGACAGTTTCCTGACGTTCGAGACGTTAGGGATTCTGGGCCTGGGCATCGTTGCCTTTGGTATCGGGACGGCGGCGGGTGTATTGATGGCGAAGCTCATGAACATGGTCAGCAAGATGCCCATCAACCCGTTGATTGGCGCGGCTGGCGTCTCGGCGGTGCCGATGGCGGCGCGGGTTGCCAACAAGGTGGGGCTGGAGGCAAACCCGCATAACTTCCTGCTGATGCATGCCATGGGTCCGAACGTGGCCGGGGTGATCGGCTCGGCGGTGGCTGCCGGGGTCATGATCAAGTACCTGGGATAGAACTGGTACTTGGCGATAAAACTGGGCTGAGCCCGAGTCTGAGCCCTTGCACGGCTTGCCGAGCTTTCATCGGCAGGCCGTGAACTTACTTACAGCGCTTCGAACGCCACGGTCGTTTTCAGGCGATTCTCCAGGCTGCCGATATCCAGCGCTACATCGCTGGGCCAGCCGATGGTCAGGCACACGCCATGCCCATCGTATTCAGCCTGTTCCACAGGCAGTGCCTGCTCTTCACACCAGGCTCGGGCCTGCGCTTCATGGGCGAAGCCTACGCGTAACCGATAGCTGTCGCGTTCGATCACTTCCCGAGTGGGCAGGGTTTCCAGCCCTGCATTGACGGCCTGGGCGTAGGCTCTGGCCAGGCCGCCGGTGCCCAGCTTGGTGCCGCCAAAGTAGCGAATCACCACGCAGCCCACTTCTCCTAACTGGCTGCCTTGCAGCGCCTGGAACATGGGCCGTCCCGCCGTGCCACCCGGTTCGCCGTCATCCGAAAAGCCAATGCGGGTCTGCTCCCCTGGTGGGCCGGCGATAAAGGCGGTGCAGTGGTGGCTGGCATTGGGGTGGGCCAGTCTGGCGGCCTGCAGCAAGGCGTCGAAGGCGCTGGGGCTGGGGGCGTGGCATAGCCAGGTCAGAAACTGGCTTTTCTCTACCTCGGTCTCGGTGGAGTGCCACGCCTCGGGGGCAATGTCGGGAACGTGGTAACGCAAGCAGGACTCCTGGCCAACATAAGCGCGAATCAGTGGTGCCGAGTCTGCCGGGTGTGGTGCGCCACGCCCATGACCATGCCCAGCACCTGGATGTCGCCATTATGCAGGAATAGCGCGGGCACTGCTGTATCTTCGGGGCACAAGTGCACCCCCAGGCGGGTAATCGATAAATGGCTCAAGGGAAGCTGGCGATCGTTGATGGTCAGGGTCGCCGTTTCCTGCTGGGTGTCGTGCTGATGCCGGTGGATAATGACCAGATCACCGTCGAAGAGCTGGCTGGCCTGCAGGCGGTCGCCGCGAATGCGCAGGGCATAAGTGTTGTGCCGGGTCACTTGACCGTCCTGGTTTGCCTGGCGGGGGTGAGGGGCAAGGCGCTGGCGCACGTTGGACGGTGGCAGCGGTTGAGAAGGTACGTGAGACGTTACCTGAGGGGCGAGGCAGATCGTCATTGTGTGTTCTCCCATGCAGCGCCTGTGCCAAGGCGGTCGAGTGAATGGACAAACGGGGTTTGATGGGTGTCTATTCATACAGTGGTTACAGTATAAGCCTGTTTTTGCATACAGTGCTAGTACTGTTTGACGCGTCGCTTTTATGGCGAGAGCTTGAGCTGTGTCATGCTGCGACCCCAGGCCGCAGAGGGTGACTGGCGAGAAAGCGCCTTTCCGTGTAGAGTTCGACCCAAAATTAATGCGTCTGGAGAGTCTTTTGAGCCTGTGCCTGCAAGCCCGACAACTGGCCTGTGAACGCGATGATCGTTGGCTGTTTGAAGGACTTGACCTCGACATCAAGGACGGCGAGATCGTCCGCATCGAAGGCCCCAACGGCAGTGGTAAAACCACGTTGTTGAAGATTCTCTCCGGCCAACTGACCGACTACCGTGGCGAGCTATTCTGGAACGGTGCCCCCATGCACCAGACCCGTGAACATTTTCTCGCAAACCTACTCTATCTAGGGCATGCCCCCGGCGTTAAAGCGGGTCTCACGCCGTTGGAAAATCTGGCGTGGTATCAAGCGCTCAATGGCGAAAAAGGCAGCGATAAACAGCGCGAACAAGCGCTGTCCGAGGTTGGTCTTGCGGGCTTTGAAGATGTCCCGGCAGGGCAGCTTTCCGCTGGTCAGCAGCGCCGTATTGCCCTGGCCAGGCTGACGCTGACGCCGCGCGCGCTATGGGTCCTGGATGAGCCTTTCACGGCGATTGACCGCCACGGTGTCATGGCGTTGGAAGCGCAGCTGGTCGCACATGCCCAGTCTGGCGGCTGTGTCCTGGTGACGACCCACCATGCACTGACCGAATCATCGGTGCTGAGACGTATTCAGCTGGGGTAAAAAGGAGTCAGCGTTGCAACGTTCACACGCCCTATCTTCACACGCCCTGTCGAGTGCTCCTGAGGTGGTCCTGCATACACCGCAGGGGGGGCTTGGAGTGGCCATTCATGCCACGCTCAAGCGCGACCTGACGCTGATGCTGCGGCGCAAGGGTGAGGTGCTCAATCCGCTGGTGTTTTTTGCACTGGTCATCACGCTGTTTCCCATTGGCATTTCGCCTGACCCTGTCTTGCTGGCCAGCATCGCGCCAGGACTGCTGTGGGTAGCGGCGCTGCTGGCGGCCCTGCTGTCGCTGGATAGCCTGTTTCGCAGCGATTACGAAGACGGCAGCCTGGAGCAGCTGCTGCTGGCCCCCCAGCCGCTGGCGGCGCTGGGGCTTGCCAAGGTGGCCGTGCACTGGCTGTTGACCGGGCTGCCGCTGGCGCTGATGGCGCCGGTGCTGGGCATCATGCTGTCGCTGCCAGCAGGCAGCTACGGGGTGCTGGCGCTGTCGTTGGCGCTGGGCACCGCGAGCCTGAGCCTGATAGGGGCCATTGGCGCAGCGCTGACCGTGGGGCTGGCCAAGGGCGGGGTACTGCTGTCCCTGCTGGTACTGCCGCTGTATATCCCGGTTCTGATTTTTGGGGCAGGCGCGGTGCAGGCCGCCATTCTGGGCGATGGGATGGCCGCTCACCTGGCCATACTGGGAGCGCTGCTGGCGGTGTCGCTCATGCTGGCACCCTGGGCGATTGCCGCGTCGCTACGCATCAGCATTAACGGTTAAAGGATGGGAAAACCATGTGGGGCTTTATAAACAAACTGCGATCTCCCAAGTGGTTTTATGCGATCAGTGCCAAGCTGCAACCCTGGTTCTGGGTGGCAGCCGCGCTGTTGCTGGCCGTGGGCGCCGTATGGGGGCTGGTGTTCGCACCCGCCGACTACCAGCAGGGCAACAGTTTTCGCATCATCTATGTGCATGTGCCTGCTGCGTTTCTGGCCCAGTCCATCTTTGTCTCCATGGCCATTTCCGGGCTGGTGTTCATGGTCTGGAAAATCAAGGTCGCCGACATGCTGGCCACCGTGATTGCCCCGCTGGGCGCCGCCATGACCTTCATCGCGCTGTTTTCGGGCGCCGTCTGGGGCGTGCCCACCTGGGGCACCTGGTGGATGTGGGATGCTCGGCTCACCTCGATGCTGATCCTGCTGTTCCTCTATCTGGGGGTCATCGCTCTGCGTGGCGCCTTCACCAGTCGTGACAGCGGGTCGCGGGCGGCTTCCGTGCTGGCCATGGTGGGCGTCATCAATATCCCGATCATCAAGTACTCCGTCGATTGGTGGTACACCCTGCACCAGCCGGCCACGTTCACCATCACCGGGCGCGCGGCCATGCCGATGGAAATGTGGGCGCCGCTGCTGATCATGGTGCTGGGCTTCTACAGCTTTTTTATTGCGCTTGCCTTGATGCGTACCCGCAGTGAAATTCTGCGCAGGGAAGCCAACAAGCGCTGGGTGCGCGAGCTTGCCGAGGAGACGAACTAATGGCCTTTTCCTCGCTAAACGAATTTTTTGCCATGGGCGGTCACGCGGTTTACGTGTGGGCTGCCTGGGGAGTCACTGCGCTGTTGATGCTAATGATCGTATGGCACGCACGTCAGGAGCGCCGCCAGCTACTCAACGTGGTAAAGCGCCGGGCGCGTCGTGAAAATGCCCAGCGCAACGCTCAGCCATCGCACGCGCAGCCCCTGCAAGAGCCAGTTAACTCTGCTCAGAAGGACGTTCACTATGATGCCTAAACGTAAACAGAAGCTGTTTGTTATCTTAGGGCTATTGTCGCTCACCGCCATTGCGGTGGGGCTCACCCTGTATGCGCTGCGCGCCAACATCAATCTGTTCTTCAGCCCGGTACAGATCGCCCAGGGGGATGCCCCTCTGGACCGCCAGATTCGTGCCGGTGGCATGGTCAGAGAAGGCTCGGTACTGCGTGACCCCGACAGCCTCGACGTAGCGTTCACGGTGACCGACTACGTGGACGACGTCGAGGTCTACTACAGCGGCATCCTGCCCGACCTGTTCCGTGAAGGGCAGGGCGTGGTGGTGGTGGGCCAGCTGCAGGCCGATGGTCGACTCTACGCCGATAAAGTGCTGGCGCGTCACGACGAAAACTACATGCCGCCGGAAGTCGCCCAGGCACTGGAAGAGGCTGGCTACTCGCCCGCTGATTTCCAGGCCAAGGCCGCCGAAGTGGGTAAGCGCCTGGAGCAGCAGGGCGTTCCACAAGCAAGCGATTACTAACGGCTTACCCCTGCACCATTCGGTAATGCCTAATGCCTAATGCCAATGCGGAGCGCTCATGCTGATTAAAATGATTCCTGAAATTGGCCACTTTGCGCTGGTCATCGCGCTATTGATGGCGATCGTGCAGGCCGTGATGCCACTGCTGGGAGCCGCCACCCGCCGCCCCCTCTGGATGGCCTATGGCTACCCCATGGCAACCGGCCAGTTCCTGTTCGTGGCCATTGCCTACCTGTGCTTGACCACCAGCTACATGCTGGATGATTTCAGCGTGGCCAACGTGGCCAACAACTCCAATTCCCTGCTGCCCTGGTACTACAAGTTCAGCGCCGTCTGGGGCAACCATGAAGGTTCGGTCCTGCTCTGGAGCCTGATGCTGGCAGGCTGGGGCTATGCGGCCTCGGTGTTCTCCAAGGAGTTGCCTCGAGACATGGTGGCCCGGGTGCAGAGCGTCATGGGCATGGTGTGTGTCGGCTTCCTGCTGTTCATCCTGATGACCTCCAACCCCTTCGAGCGGCTGCTGCCCAACATGCCCGCCGACGGCGCTGACCTGAATCCGCTGCTGCAGGACTTCGGGCTGATCGTCCACCCGCCGATGCTCTACATGGGCTACGTGGGCTTCTCGGTGGTGTTTGCGTTTGCCATTGCGGCGCTGCTGGGTGGCCGCCTGGATGCTGCCTGGACCCGCTGGGCGCGCCCCTGGACCAACATTGCCTGGGCGTTTCTGACCGTGGGTATCGCGCTGGGTAGCTGGTGGGCCTACTACGAGCTTGGCTGGGGCGGCTGGTGGTTCTGGGACCCGGTGGAGAACGCTTCGCTGCTGCCTTGGCTGACGGGCACGGCGCTGGTGCACTCGCTGGCGGTGACCGAGAAGCGCGGCTCGTTCAAGAGCTGGACCGTACTGCTGGCCATCTCGACTTTCTCGCTCTCCTTGCTGGGTACGTTCCTGGTGCGTTCGGGCGTGCTCACCTCGGTCCACGCGTTTGCCAACGACCCGTCCCGTGGCTTCTTCATCCTGATGCTGCTGGCCATCACGGTCACCCTGTCGCTGCTGGTATTTGCCCTGCGTGCTCCGCGGGTCAGCCACAAGGTGGGCTTCAACTGGCTCTCTCGTGACTCCCTGCTGCTGATCAACAATGTCCTGCTGGTCATCATGACCGTGACGGTACTGCTGGGCACCGTGTATCCGCTGATTCTGGATTCGCTGGGGCTGGGCAAGATCAGCGTCGGGCCTCCCTACTTCAATGCCCTGTTCGTTCCGCTGACCGTGGTGATGTGTATCTTCATGGGCCTTGGCCCGCTGGCCCGCTGGAAGAGCATGAGCGGCAAGGAACTGTGGCGCAAACTGTGGCTGGCGGGCGCTGCTTCGCTGGCGCTGGGCATCGCCATGCCGCTGGTGTATGGCCGTGAATGGAACCTGTGGGTAGCGCTGGGCATCATTTCGGCGCTGTGGATCGTGCTGCCCATGGTGCGCGACCTGTTCGACAAGACACGCCACGCCAGTTCGTTCGTGGCGGGCCTGCGCAAGCTGTCGCTCTCCTATTGGGGCATGGTGCTGGGCCACCTGGGCGTGGCGGTCACCATCGTGGGCGTGGCCGTGGTGTCGAACTACAACATCGAGCGTAACGTGCGTATGTCGCCGGGTACGACGGTGGAAGTTGCCGGATACCAGTTCACCATGACCGAACTGACCAATCGTCGTGGCCCCAACTTCCTGGCGGATACCTCGATCATTCAGGTTCAGCGCGGTGAAGAAGGACGCAGCTTCGTCATGCGACCGGAAAAACGCCTCTACCTGGCCACCGGCATGCCCATGACCCAGGTAGCGCTGCGCCCCGGTTTCTTCCGTGACCTCTACGTGGCCATGGGCGAAGACCTGGGCGATGGCAGCTACGCCATGCGCGTGCAATACAAGCCCTTCGTACGTTGGCTATGGTTGGGTGGCCTGCTCATGGCCTTCGGCGGCATCTTGGCCGTAGCGGATAAGCGCTACCGCCGCGCAGCCGCGCGCCAACCTGCATCCTCACGTATTGATCAATCTCCGTCACAGGAGGCCACGGTATGACACGCCGCCTGCTGCTGCTTCTTTTACCCATCGGTTTTGTGGGCATCGCGCTGTTTCTCTATCAAGGGTTGGGGCAGGACCCTTCCCAGCGGGATTCGGCCCTCATGGCGCGGGAGTTTCCCGAGTTTCAGGCCACTACCTTGCGTGACGCCGAACGCCAGGTAGACCAGTCGCTGCTCACCGGCGAAGTGACGCTGGTCAACGTCTGGGGCGAGTGGTGCCCGGCCTGCAAACAGGAGATGCCGCAGCTGCTGTCACTGGCGGATCAGGGTATCCGCATGGTGGGCATCAACTATCGGGATACCCGCGAGAAAGGCCTGGAGTTTTTGACCGAATTCGGCGACCCCTTCGAGATCAACATCTTTGACCCGGATGGCAGCCTCGGTTTCGACCTGGGCGTGTACGGCGCGCCGGAAACCTTTCTGGTGGATGCCGAGGGCGTGATTCGCTATCACCACAAGGGCTATGTCTCCCCGGAAGATGTCCGTGACCGTATCCTGCCGGAGGTAGAAAAATGGCGATAATTCGTTGGATAGTGACGGCCATGCTGCTGGCCACCGCCGGTAGCGTCATGGCAGGCGGAATCGAAGTGCGCGAGTTCGATGATCCGGTACTGGAGAAGCGCTACCGCGACCTGACCGCCTCCATGCGCTGCCCGCTGTGTGAAAACCAGGCCATCGACGACTCCGATGCGCCCATTTCGGCGGACATGCGCGAGCGCGTCTACGTGCTGCTGAACGAAGGCTACGCCGATATCGAAATCATCAACCACATGGTGCAGCGTTTCGGTGACTACATTCTCTACAACCCGCGTCTGGAGAACCGCACCTATCTGCTGTGGGGGTTGCCCATCGTTCTGGTGTTGATTGGCCTGGTGGTCGTCATCATGGTGGTGCGTGCCCGCCGCAACGCCTCTGCCAAGGCCCTGAGCGCAGAAGAACGCGCCCGCCTGAATGCCCTGATTAACCGCGAGAGGTCGTCATGACACCGGTCTGGATTGCGATTGCTTTACTGCTGATACCTGCGCTGTGGCTGCTGGTGGCACCCATGCGCGGCGCTCGCACGCTGCGTGACCAGTTGGAAACCTTCGAGGCCAACGACACCACGGCCGAGCAGAACGTGGCGATTTTTCAGCGCCGTCTGGCCTCGCTGGAGGCCGCCCGGGATCGGGGAGACATCGACGACGCACGCTACCAGGAAGATCGCCTGGAACTGGAGCGTAGCCTGCTGGAAGACACCGTCGTCGAGACCCGTCGGCCGCTGAAATCAGCCAGTGCTGGCCGCTTGATGGTGCCGCTGGTGATGGTGACCGTGGTCGGTGCCAGCACGTTCTGGTACCAGCAGTATGGTGCCGAAGGTGACCTGACGCTGTACGCCATCCAGCAGGAAGTGCGTCAGCACCCTGAAGGCTCGCTGAGCATGTTCACCGAGCGGATGGAAGCCGAAGCCGAGCGCCAGCCCAACAACCCCAACGTGTGGAGCGCGCTGTTTCCCATTTATCGCGACACCGGCCAGCCCGAGAAGGCCGAGGAAGCGCTGGAGCGTTTGCTGGCCATCGAAGGGCGTATCCCGCCCCTGCTGGCGCAAATGGCACAGCTGCAGTTCTTCATGGCCGAGCGTCAGTTGACGCCAAAAGTGCAGGCGCTGGTAGACGAGACGCTGGAGCTAGACCCGCGTCAGCCCACGGTACTCGGCCTGCTGGGCATTCACGCCTTCGATAGTGGCGATTACGAAACGGCCATCGACCGCTGGCGCCGGGCCGTGGCCAACATCGAAAATCCGGAAACGGCGGCCTCCCTGCGCGACGGTATCCGTGTGGCTCAGGAGCGGATGGGTGTCGTACCGGAAAATGCCGATGCTGCGGCCGCACAAAGCCAGGGAATTCGGGTGAATGTTTCGCTGGACGCCGAGCTGGAAGGCAGCGTCAGTGACGACGCCACGGTGTTCATCACCGCCCGTGACATGGACGGTGAGCTACCGCCCCTGGCGGTGATTCGTGCCCAGGTTTCAGAGCTGCCGATGACGGTAGTGCTGGACGATGCGGCGGCGATGTCGGCGGATGCCCAGATCTCACAGGTGCGTGAAGCGCGCCTGATGGTGCGTGTGTCGCCTTCGGGTCAGGCCACGCCGCAACCCGGGGACCTGTTCGGTGACCTGGAGAGTGTCACGGTAGGCCCGATCACGGACGATGAAGCGGCCGAGGTGGTCATCAACCGCGTTTTTGAGTAACCTCCGCGACTTTCGCTGCAGGAAAGGATCACAATGCGCTTAACCTCCATTCGTCTTGTCGGGTTCAAGTCCTTTGTCGATCCGGTCACCGTACCCTTCGATGGCAACATGACCGCCATCGTGGGGCCCAACGGGTGCGGCAAGTCCAATATCATCGACGCCGTGCGCTGGGTCATGGGCGAGTCGTCTGCCAAGACCTTGCGCGGCGAATCCATGGCCGACGTGATCTTCAACGGCTCGACGGGGCGCAAGCCCGTCGGGCAGGCCTCTATCGAACTCAAGTTCGACAACCGCGACGGTGGCATGGGCGGTGTCTATGCCCAGTACGCTGAAATTGCCGTCAAGCGCCTGGTCACCCGAGACGGGCAGTCCAACTACTTCTTCAACGGCCAGAAGTGCCGCCGCCGGGACATCGCCGACCTGTTCATGGGTACCGGCCTTGGCCCGCGTTCGTATGCCATCATCGGCCAGGGCATGATTTCGCGGCTCATCGAAGCGCGCCCCGACGACCTGCGTGCCACCCTCGAAGAGGCCGCCGGTATCTCCAAGTACAAGGAGCGCCGCCGGGAAACCGAAAACCGCATGCGCCGCACCCAGGAGAACCTGGAGCGCCTGGACGACATCCGCGACGAGCTGGACAAGCAGCTGGAGCGCCTCAAACGCCAGGCCGAAGCTGCCAAACGCTACCAGGAGCTCAAGCAGCTGGAGTATCGCCTCAAAGGCGAGCTGGCGCTGCTGCGTGGGCGTACCCTGCGTGCCGAACAGTCGCATCAGGAAAGCCGGGTGCGTGAGCTGGAAATTGCCGTCGAGAAAGACGTGTTCGGTGTGCGCCAGTGCGAGACCCGGCTGGAGCAGGCCCGCGAACAGCATGACGAGCTGGCCGACGTGCTGGATCGTCATCAGCAGCAGTTTTTCGAGACCACCACGCGCATCGCCCGGCTGGAACAGGACCAGGCTCACCGTCGCAGCCGTGAAGCGCAGCTGGCCAGCGACATCGCCACGGCCCGCCGCGACCTGGATGAGCAGCGGCTGGTCAGCGAAGGCGACCGCGAGCGACTGTTCGCCATCGACGAGCGGTTGGAAGACGTTCTGCCCGAATACGAAGCCCTGGAAGAGCAGCTGACGGGGCTGGAAGAAACCCTGGCCTCGGCCAGCCCCGCCCTGGAGGCCGCCGAGCAGCAGTGGAGCGATGCCGAGAATCGCTGGCGCGAAGCCAGCCGCGATGCCGACCGCTGCCAGGATCAGCTGCGTGATCTGGAGCAGCGAATTGCCCGCCTCCAGGCCGAAGGCCAGCGCCGCCGCCAACAGCGCGGTGAGCTGGCCGACATGGCCGCCTTGCGCCAGGAGCACGCCGAGCATCACGCTCGGTTGTCCGAGGCCGACCAGCGCGCCGCCACGTTCCAGACCCAGCGCGAGCAGTGGCAGCAGCGCTTCAGCGATGCCAAGGCGGCTTATCAGCAGGCCCAGGAAGCGCGAGACCAGCAGCGTCAGGCGCTCAGCCAGCAGCAGGGCGAGCTGGCATCGCTGCAAGCATTGATCGATGCTGCCCTGGCGGACCACGACCCTCAATCCAGCGAGGCGCTGGCAGCACATGGCTTGGCCGAGGCACCGCGGCTGGGCGAGGCCATCGACGTGTCGGCGGGCTGGGAACAAGTGATCTCCTGGCTGTTGGCCCCCTGGCTCAACGCGCGGCTGGTGGCTACCCATCAGTTGCAGGCACTACCCGAGGCGTTGGCCACCGACTGGTGCCTGATCGACCAGGCGCTGCCCGCCGGGCTGCCCAATACTGGCCAGCGGCTGCACGCACTGGTCACCGGGGCGGGGGCCTTGAGCGAGTGGTTGGCGAGCATTCACTTCGTCGACAGCGCGGATAACATTGAGGCGCTGCTGCCCAGCCTGGCCAAGGGTGAAAGCGTGGTCAGCCGCGATGGTGTCTGGCGTGGGCGGGGGTGGCTGCATCAGCAGGCCAACGGCGAAGGCGTGGATGCTCTGCTGGTGACCCGCCGCCGCTTCACCGAGCTTGCCGAGCAGCGCGCCCAGGCCGAAGAGGCGCTGGCGCTGCTCGATGCGCAGTGCGATGCGGCCAGCGAGGCGCTGGACGCGCTGGAGGAGCAGCGTGAGCAGCAGGCCGAGCAGGAGCGTGATCACGCCAGCGCCCGCCAACAGCTGGCCATCCAGGAGCAGCGCCTGGCCCAGCGGCTGGAGCATCTGCAAGGCCGTGCCGCCGAGCTGGACGATGAGCTGGCCCAGCTGCAAGAGGATGAGGCGGAGTTAACGCTTACTTTGGAAGAGCAGCGCGCCCGCTGGCACACCGCCATGGAGCAGCTGGAAGCCGCCTCCGAAGCCCGAGAAACCAGCGCCGAGCAGCGCCATCAACAGCGTGAGCAGCGCGAGCGGCTCAATCAGCAGCACGCCCCGCTCAAGGCACGGCAACAGGCGCTGGCGCTGGAGCGGGAAAGGTTGAAGGCGGAGCGTGACAGCCTTCAAGCCCAGCAATCCCGCTCCAGCGATAGCGAGGCGCGGCTGACCCTGCGCATTGCCGAGCTGGAAGAGTCTCGGGAAATGCTGGTAGAGCCGGATGAACTCGCCAGCGAAGAGCTGGAAGAGCTGCTGCATCAGCGCGAGCAGCAGGAGCGCCGCCTGAACGAGACGCGCCAGCAGGCCCAGGCCCTGGCCGAGCAGCTGCGCAATGACGAGCTGGCCCGTCAACAGCACGAGCGCAATCTGGAGCAGAGTCGCGAACAGCTACAGCAGCGGCGCATGGATGTGCAGGCGCTGGCGCTCAAGGCGGCCACCCAGGACGAGCAGCTGGCAGAGCTGGGACACAATGCCGATGAACTGGCCGAAACGTTGCCCCAGGACGCCAGCGAACCCACCTGGCAGGAGCGGCTGGAGAATACCTCCGAGAAGATTCGTCGCCTGGGCGCCATCAACCTGGCGGCCATCGAAGAGTATGACCAGCAGGCGGAGCGGCGTAACTACCTGGAAGCTCAGCATGCAGAGCTCAGCGAAGCGCTGGAAACTCTGGAGCGCGCCATCAAGCGCATCGACCAGGAAACCCGGGTGCGCTTCAAGGAAACCTTCGAACAGGTCAATACCGGGCTGCAAACCCTGTTCCCCCGAGTGTTCGGTGGCGGGGCTGCCTGGCTGACCCTCACGGGAGACGACCTGCTGGAAACCGGTGTGGCGATCATGGCACGCCCGCCGGGCAAGAAGAACAGCACCATTCACCTGCTGTCCGGTGGCGAAAAAGCGCTCACGGCGCTGTCGCTGGTGTTTGCCATCTTCCAGCTCAACCCCGCGCCGTTCTGTATGCTCGACGAGGTGGACGCGCCGCTGGACGATGCCAACGTGGGGCGCTATGCCAAGCTGGTCAAGGAGATGTCGGAGAACGTCCAGTTCATCTACATCACCCACAACAAGATTGCCATGGAAGCCGCCGAGCGCCTGATGGGGGTGACCATGCAAGAGCCCGGCGTCTCGCGGCTGGTGTCGGTGGGCATCGACGAAGCCGCCGCGCTGGTGGATTAGCCTTCGCCCAGCTCTCGCATCACCGCGTACAGCGCCGATTTCGCTTCGAAGCCCACGCCGGGAATGTCCGGTAACCCCACGTAGCCATTCTCGACGCGAATGCCATCGGCAAAGCCACCGAAGGGCTGGAAAACATCCGGGTAGGACTCGTTGCCTCCCAGGTGCAGCCCCGCCGCGATATTCGGCGACATTTGGTGGCCACCATGAGGCACCACGCGGCGTGAGGACCAGCCAAGCTCATCCATGACTTGCAGCGTGCGCATGTACTCCACCAGGCCATAAGAAAGCGCGCAGTCGAACTGCACGAAATCTCGGTCTGGGCGCATGCCGCCATGACGGAGCAGGTTGCGCGCATCCTGATGGGAGAACAGGTTTTCGCCGGTGGCCATGGGCAGGCTGTAATGGTTGGCCAGTTCCGCCTGCAGCGCGTAATCCAGCGGGTCTCCGGCCTCTTCGTACCAGAACAGGCGGTAAGGCTTCATTGCCTCGGCGTAGGCAATGGCCGTTTGCTGGTCGAACCGCCCGTTGGCATCGACCGCCAAGCGGCTGCCATCGCCCACCACCTCCAGCACGGCCTCGATACGGCGCAGGTCTTCATCCAGAGAGGCCGCGCCAATTTTCATCTTCACTACCTCGTAACCGCGGTCCAGGTAGCTACGCATCTCATCCTGCAGCTTGGAATGGTCTTTGCCGGGGTAGTAATAGCCTCCTGCCGCATAGACCCACACCTTGTCGTCGGCCTGCCCGCCGCGATACCGGTCGGCCAGCAGGCGATACAGCGGCTTGCCCTCGATTTTCGCGACGGCATCCCAGATGGCCATGTCGATCGTGCCTACCGCCACGGAACGCTCGCCGTGACCGCCTGGCTTCTCGTTGATCATCAAGGTTTTCCAGATCGCGAACGGGTCCAGGTTGTCGTTCGCATGGTCGATCAGGCTGTCCGGGTCGGCCTCCTTGATGCGATCCAGGAAACGGTCGCGCATCAGAGCACCCTGGCCATAGCGTCCGTTGGAGTTGAATCCGTAGCCAATCACAGGCTTACCGTCACGGATGACGTCGGTGACGACCGCCACCACCGAACAGGTCATCTTGGAAAAGTCGATGTATGCATTGGCGATGGGGGAGGCGATAGAGACGGTTTTCTCACGAATTTCCACAATACGCATGGCAGGCTCCTCAAACAGTGGTCGCCTCACCATAGGGGGTGACAGTGGCGGCTGACTAATGCTATTAGTCAGCTACCCCATGCTGAAATGGCATTGCCCGCGATGGAACTGAACTGGTTGGAAGACTTCAATGCCCTGGCCGAACACGGCAGTTTCATCCGTGCCGCCCAGGCGCGCCATGTGACGCAACCCGCGTTCAGCCGCCGGATCAGAGCGCTGGAGCAGTGGATGGGTGTGGCCCTTTTCGTGCGCACGCCCCAAGGCACCACGTTGACCGAGGCGGGCCTGCATATTCAGGCCAGTGTCATCGATGCTGCAGGGCGACTCTATCGTTTACGCAGTGAAGCCCAGGAAGTTGCCCAGCGCGCGACGGCGGCGCTCCAGTTTGCGGCCACTCATTCACTCTCGTTTACTTTCTTTCCGCGCTGGATACGCCAACAAGAGCAAAGTGCCGCGCTGCATGCCGTACAACTTCACTCCGATACCATGGCCAACTGCGAGCAGCTCTTACTGCGCGGAACGGCACAGTTTTTATTGAGCCATCGAGACCCCGCCGTCGACTCGCCTCTGGAAGCGGAACACTTCGAGAGTCTCACCGTCGGTCAGGATCGATTGATTCCTCTGGTGGGGCGCGAGCTGGGGCTTGGTGCGGCTTCCACTTTTTTTCCTTATTTAGCGTACACTGACGCCTCGGGGCTAGGGCGCATCTTGCGCCATCGTCTGGGTCAGCGGCAGCCAGTCACACTCTCTTCCCAGGCCCATTTCAGCAGCCATCTGGCCGCCGTGCTGATGTCCATGGCCATCGAGAACAAGGGGTTGGCCTGGCTGCCTGAAAGTCTTTCCGAACAAGAAGTTGCGGAAGGGCGCCTGGTGCGCGCGCTGCCCCCGGAGTGGGACGTGCCGGTGGCCATTCAGCTGACACGGCCGCGCCAGTTGGCCAGCCCTTTCGCCAGCGCGTTTTGGCAAACGCTGGTGGCTACTCAGAGAGATCAGAAAGTGACCACTCGATAGCGGCACTTTATGGGCTTGATAAGGTCTTTAGATTGGCCTAAAAAGCGTATATGCAAGTTTAAAAGTGCAAATTCCTGCAAAAAGTGGCCCTTTTTGTAATAATCGCGCTATGCTTGGCATTAAACGTATCTTGATAAGAAGGTCCCCCATATTTGGGTGCCGCGCACGCGCTGCATCTGGTAACCGGTTAGTTGACCCATGGAATGCTCGACATGGAATTAAGAGAGTGGTTAATCATTCTAGGACTGGCTCTGGTGTCGCTCATCGTCGTTGATGGTGCGCGAAGGCTTCAGCGTCAACGTCGTGTCCCGCAGCTGGATCAGGCTGGCAAGGATCTGCCCGCCGTCAAGCCGGAAGAGTTGAGTGACGAGGCCAAGGAAGCGGAAATCAACTGGGAACTGCCCAATGGCGGTGCTCGGGTCGTCAAACCCGCCGATTACAGTGGCCTGGGCCAAAAGCCAAAGTTGAAGCGTCAGGACCACCCCGGGCCTTCCAAAGTCCTTTCTGAGTTCCGCCGCTCGTTTGCTCAATCCGTGACCGCAAACGCAAAGTCGTTTACTTCGAAGTCTTCCAAACCTGCCGTGGCCCAGTCGGCAGCAGCGAACGGTGAGACCGCCAAGCGCAGCGAGCCCCCGAAGGCGGCTCCATCGCGTGCCGAACCGTCGATGTCCCCGTCGCCCGTCTCAACACCTGTTGCAAACAGTGTCATGCCCGAGGCAGCGTCCGCTGCTTCCCGAGAAGCCGCCCATAGCGAGCCCCGCCGTGAGCCCAGCCTGTTTGCGGGTGAGCCGACGTCTCAGCATGAAGCTGTAACTCCAGAAGCCACTGTTTCAGAAGCCATCGCTTCAAAAGCCAAGACGCCAGAATCTCTGGTGTCAGAAGAAACTGCAGCCCCAGAAGCTGAGGCCTCAGAAACTATCGCCGTGGCGTCTGCTGCTCCGGTTCCCGTCGAGTCAGCCGTCCAGCAGCAGCCTTCTCCAGAAACGGCTGCTCCCACGGTGTCCGAGCCTGCGGTTGAGCCCGTATCCACCGCAGCGGCTGCCGAAGACGACCACAAAGCCACGGCGGACGCTGCCGCTGAGAGCGTCGAGTCTGTTCTGTCCGCCACGGACACGCCGGAAAGCACGCCGCTGAGCGCCGTAGAGCCGGAGCCCGATGCCGAGCCGGTGCTGCGCGCCGAGCCGGAAGATGCCGTCTTTGCCAAGTCCTCCGAGACGCCCAGGCGTCGGCAGCTGCGTTCGGATATCGCAGGCGACGTGGACGAGCTGGATGACGACGAGGTAGACCGCTACCGCCTGGTCGACTTCGAAGGTATTGGCCGCTCCTTCAAGCGCCGTATCATCGAACGCCGAAAACAGAAAGCGATCAAGAAAGCCGAAAAAGCCAAGCGTGCCGAAGCGCTGGCCAAGCAGAAAGCCGAGCGCAAAGCCCTGGAGGCCGAGCAGCGCCGCGTGGCCAAGGAAGCGGCAGAAGCAGAGAAGGCGCGCATTGCTCAGGAAAAAGCCCAGGCTCGCGAGCTGGCGGCGACGGACGCTGCTGCCAAACGCACCTCGCGTGGCAAGGCCCCGGCGCTGGACAGCTACGATGACGCCGACCGCTACGCAGCCCCCGCCGCTGCCCGCGGTGCCTATGACGATGGTGCTTCCCATCATGATGACCGCTATGCAGCTTATGATGCGGGTCGCACCGATGCTGCCGACTACGATGATGCCTACGCAGAATTCGATGGTGCCTATGAAGAGCCTGCCTATGAGGCACGCGAAAGCGTGGTACGCGCTCATCCGACGCTGGAGAAAGCGCTGCGCCACGACGTCAACGGCGAACACGCACGAGAAACCCTGGCCGATGCCGAAGAGATGATCGTCATCAGCGTGTTGTCTCGCGACCTGGAAGGGTTCGACGGCAGCAAGCTTCTGGAACTGATGATGGCGTGTGGCCTGCGTTACAGCCGTACCATGGGTGTCTTCCATCGGTTCGAAACCGAAAGCGCCGAGAGCGAGCTGCAGTTCTCCATGGTGAACGTGCTGAAGCCCGGCACTTTCCCCATCGAAGAGATGGACGAGTTCGTCACCCCGGGCATCACCTTCCTGATGCCGTTGCCCGGTGCGCTGGATAGCGCCGCCGCCTTCGAGGCCATGGTGGAAACCGCCATGGTGGTGGTGCGTCACATGGGCGGTGAATTGAAAGACGAGAACCGCAGCGTCATGACGGCGCAAACCATCGAGTTTGCCCGCCAGCGGGTGCGCGAGTTCGAGCGTCGCCATCGACTGCATCGCCAGTTGCAGGCACGCTAAACGTTTCTGTCATGCCCACACCCGCCTTCTACCCGAAGGCGGGTGTTTTTGTTATTGCCGTTTCGATTGCTGCGCGTTTTTAATACTGTCCATTTTCATGTCGCACTGACCCCTTTTTTCATCTGTTTCGGAATGCCCGCATGAGTTCGCTAGACCCCGCCCTGCTAGAAGAGATTGGCCAATTGCGCGCTGATCTGGATGACGCCAATTATCGCTACTACGTGCTGGACGAGCCCACGCTGACCGATGCCGACTACGACCGCAAGCTGCAACGTTTGCAGCAGATCGAGGCAGAACACCCTGACCTGATATCGCCAGACTCGCCCACCCAGCGAGTGGGCGCGGCCCCGGCGGAAGGCTTTCCGGAAGTGGCCCATGCCATTCCCATGCTGTCGCTGGACAACGCCTTCAGCCGTGAAGACATCATCGCCTTCGCCCAGCGGGTGGCCGAACGTCTGGAGTGCCAGCCCGAGGAGATCGAATTCAGCTGCGAACCCAAGCTGGATGGCGCAGCGGTCTCGCTGGTGTACGAACAGGGTGTGCTGGTCAGCGGTGCAACGCGCGGCGATGGGCGTACGGGCGAGGGTATTACCTCCAACCTGCGTACCTTGCGCTCGGTGCCGCTGAAGCTGATGGGAGGCACGTTGCCCGAGCTGGTGGAGGTACGTGGCGAGGTCATCATGCGCCACGCCGGGTTCGAAGCGCTGAACCAGCGTGCCCGAGACGAGGGCAGCAAGGTGTTTGCCAACCCGCGTAACGCGGCAGCAGGCAGCCTGCGCCAACTCGACCCGCGCATCACCGCAACGCGACCGCTGGAGTTCCACGCCTATCAGGCGGCGCGATTGGAGCCCGATATGGGCGATACCACCCACAGCGCCTTGATGGCCAGGCTCTCCCAACTGGGGTTCAAAACCAGCGCCGAGCTGAGCGTGTTGCAGGGGCCAGACGCCGTGGCCGACTACTGTGAACGGCTGGGCGAAAAGCGTGATCAGCTGGGCTACGACATCGACGGCGTGGTGATCAAGGTCAACGACCTGCGCCACCAGCGGGAGCTGGGTTTCGTGGCCCGCGCGCCACGCTGGGCGGTGGCCTTCAAGTTCCCTGCCCAGGAAGAAGTCACGCTGCTCAACGACGTGGAGTTTCAGGTCGGCCGTACCGGCGCGATTACCCCGGTGGCACGGCTGGAGCCGGTCACGGTGGCCGGGGTGACCGTGTCCAACGCCACGCTGCACAATGCCGACGAGATCGAGCGGCTGGGCGTCATGATTGGCGACACCGTGGCCATTCGGCGGGCGGGGGACGTGATTCCCCAGGTGGTACGTGTCGATGTCGAGAAGCGCCCAGCCGAAGCCCGCGCCATTGTATTCCCTGACCAGTGCCCGGTGTGTGGCTCAGAAGTAGAGCGCCTGGAAGGCGAGGCGGTGGCCCGCTGCTCCGGCGGCCTCTACTGCGCGGCCCAGCGCAAGGAAGCGCTCAAGCACTTTGCCAGCCGCAAGGCCATGGACATCGATGGCCTGGGGGAGAAACTGATCGAGCAACTGGTCGAGCAGGACTGGGTCAAGACCCCCGCCGAGCTGTTCCACCTGACCGTCGAGCAGCTCAAAAGCCTGCCGCGCATGGGTGAAAAGTCCGCCACCAATCTGGTCAATGCGCTGGAAAAAGCCAAGCAGACCACGCTGCCACGGTTCATTTACGCACTGGGCATTCGTGAAGTGGGCGAAGCCACCGCTGCCAACGTGGCCAACCATTTTGGCACTCTGCAAGCCCTTCAGGAGGCCGACACGTCCGCGCTGGAAGCGGTCAACGACGTGGGGCCCATCGTGGCGAAACACATCCATACCTTTTTCCGGCAGCCGCACAACCTCGACACCCTGGAAGCGCTGATTGCGGCGGGGGTCGTCTGGCAGGAAACCGAGGTGGCCCAGGGGCCCACGCCGCTGGAAGGCCAGTCCTGGGTACTGACCGGCGCCATGGAGAGCATGACCCGTGACGAAGGCAAGGCACGTTTGCAGGCGCTGGGGGCCAAAGTGGCGGGCAGCGTGTCCAAAAAGACCACCTGCCTGGTGGCCGGTGAGGCTGCGGGCAGCAAGCTCACCAAAGCCGAGGAACTGGGCGTCGAAGTGATCGACGAAGCCACCTTTATCGAGCGTTTGAGCGCGTGGGAGCAGAGCGAATGAGCCGTTTCATAGAAGTACCCGCCCGCATGCTGCCGCCCGAGACGCTGGATGCGCTGCTGGAAGCGTTCGTGACCCGCCAGGGCTACGATACCACCGATACCGGCGAAGGCATGCGCGGCTGGGTCGCCGAGGTCAAGCGGCAGCTGGAGCGTCACGAGCTGATCATCGCTCATGACCTGGAGCTGGAAATGACCGAAGTGATGACGCTCGCCCAATGGCGTGCCTTTGGGCGAGAGCTGGCCGATGACGAGGAAGAGGGCGATTACTGAGCGCGGATCAGCGCACTGATCAGGCGCCTTCCCGGGTGCAGGTGGTCCACCAGCGGCTGCTCCAGAGGAAGCGGCTCATCACACAGGCTGGAAGCCAGCACTTCGGCGCACAGCGGCGCGCTGGCCAGCCCACGAGAACCGTGGGCAGTGGATATCCACAGCCCGCCATGGTGTTGGCCTGGGGTCTCCGGCACCTTCGAGGCATCCTTGGCCAGCGCCGCGTAGGCCGTGCGCCACGCCGCCGCGTCGGGCACTGGCCCGGCATAGGGTGTCTTGTCGGGGCTGGCGGCGCGCACGGCGGCTCGGCCCGTCAAGGTGCTGGGCGTCAGCGGCCCTGTGGCGGCCTCCAGCGCCGTGACCCAGTCAGGCAAGGCCTGGCGCAACTCGTCGATATTGCGCTGATGGTCTGCGTCGGCGGTGTGGGTGGTGGCATCGTTGGGCACGAAGCTGGCGCCGAAGGTGAGCACGCCCTCCAGCGGCGGCGACACATAGCCCCCCGCACACACCACGCGCTGCGGAGCCGCCGTGCCCTCCGGCAGCGGCAGCTCGCTTACCTGGCCACGCACCTGCTGCAGCGGCAGCTCCGCCGTCTGGGCGAAACCGTTGGCCAATGACGCCGTGGCAATCACCACCTGGTCGGCGGCCAGGGTGTCGCCGTTGGCCAAGGTGATCTGCCAGCCCGCTGGCGTGGGGTGCAGCGCCGTGGCCTCCCCGTGGCGCAGGGTGATGCCGGGGTGTTGCAGCAGTTGCTCACAGAGCCGTTTGGGCTGTACCCATCCCGCCTGTGGGTAAAAAAGGCCCTGTGCCGCTGCCGTGGGCACCCCGGCCAGCGCGTCGGGGGCCTCGCTGGCCGCGACCAGCGTTTCCGGCAGCGGGTGGTGGGCCATGAAGCGCTGCTGGCGGCTGGCCTCTTTCTCGCTCAAGGCCAGCTGCACCACGCCGCAGGGCTGCCAGAGCGGCGGCTGCTGTGGCCTCGCGGCCGCGAGTTGACCCAGCCAGCGCTGGCTGTAGAGCAGCCCCGCCAGGTAGAAGCGGCTCTGCAGGTTGGTTTCCACCGCAAGCTTCACGTACAGCGCCCCCTGTCGATTACCCGACCCGCCCGCGCCGGGCTGCTCACGCTCCAGCACCGTTACCTGGCGGCCGCGCCGTGCCAGGGCGGCCGCCACGCTGCTCCCGGCCATGCCTGCGCCAATCACCACGATGTGCTGTGAGCGGAGGGTGGGCGGTGGCGTAAACCACGGCGTCCGCTGGCGGCGGTTGTCCACAGGCGGTGTGGCAATACTGCCGGCCAGCATTTCCCGCTTGCGACCGAAGCCAGGCACCTTCTGCCAGGCGAAGCCTGCGGCTTTCAGGCCGCGCTTGACGATCCCCGCGCAGGTGAAGGTGGCAAAGGTGGCCCCGGGCCGCGAACGGGCCGCCATGGCAGCAAACAGCTCGGGCTGCCACATCTCCGGGTTTTTGGAAGGGGCAAAGCCATCCAGGAACCAGGCATCCACCTGGCCTTGCAAGGCTTCCAGCCGTTCGGTGGTGTCGCCAAAGTGCAGGTCCAGGGTGACGCGTTCGCTCAGGTGCAAACGGTGAACGCCGCTGACGGGATCGGGCCACAGGGCGCAGAGCGCCTGTGAATAACTGGCCAACGATGGCCAGGCGCTCAGGGCTCGCGCCAGGGCAGTGTGGCCCAACGGGAATTTTTCGGTAGAGAGCAGGTGCAGCCGTGCCCCTGGCGGGGCGTGGCGTTCGAAGCAGGCCCAGGCACACAGCATGTTCAGCCCGGTGCCAAAGCCGGTTTCTCCAATCACGAATGCTCGGGGTGCCTGCCACTCGGCAAACCGCTGGGGCAGGTGGTTGGCCGCCAGGAAGACGTGTTCGGTTTCCGCGCGACCGTCCTCCCGGGAAAAATAGACGTCACCGAAGGCATCAGAGTGCGGGGCATCGTCGTTCCAGGAGAGCGTCGGGGCGGTCATGGCCGCCAGCGGGGGCAGGTCAGTGGGGCGCTGGGTCACGCGAATATCCGTGGTGGTCGAAGGGTGAACGAAGGTGGTCAAAAAATGATCAATTTGTTCAGCAGGGCGCTATCTCTGGCTTATAGAAAAGCGTCCGCCGTGTTTTCACAGAGTTTTCCACAGGCTCTGTGAAAAAGCAGGCGGACCCTCCACAGTCGCCCTTGTGGGTCAAGGCAAAACTTTCTTGAACGGCTTAACAATTACCTTGGCATAGACCCCGGCAATGATGTAAGGGTCGGCATCCGCCCACGCCTTGGCCGCTTCCAGGCTGTCGAATTCGGCCACTACAAGGCTGCCGCTAAAGCCCGCTTCGCCGGGGTTGTCGGTGTCGATGGCCGGGTGGGGGCCAGCCAATACCAGACGGCCTTCGTCACGCAGCGCTTCCAGCCGTGCCAGATGGTCCGGGCGGGCGGCCAGTCGGCGCTCCAGGCTATTGGCCACATCTTCACTGATAATTGCATACAGCATGGGGATAACTCCTTGAAGGCAGTGCGGTTGGGGAAGCCTTGCTATCGCTCCCGGCATTGACCGCGTGCTGGTTAACGCGCACCATGGCGAGCTGTTGTTGTACCACACGCCTATTCTGACAAACTCGCCACACGGCGTCATGCTAATGCCACGACTTCCTGAAGCTTTTCCCCCTGCACTGCCCCGTGTGTTCGATGCCGATCAGCGCTACCCGGTCGATTTGCACATGCACTCTACCGCCTCGGATGGGTCGCTGCCGCCTGACGAGCTGGTGGCGCTGTGTGCCGCCCGGGGCATGACGCACATTGCCCTCACCGACCACGACACCATGGACGGCACGGCAGAAGCCAGCCTGGCCGCCGAGCAGGCGGGCCTGTGCCTGGTGCCCGGCTGCGAGTTATCCACGCGCTGGCAGGGCATCAATATTCACGTGGTGGCGTTGATGCCGGGCGGCTTGCAGGGAGCGCTGGTGGAGGGCCTGGAGCAGCAGCGCCAGGCGCGTATCCAGCGGGCTGAAGTGATTGCCGAGCGGCTGGAGAAAATGGGTCTGCCCGATGCGTTGGCCAAGGCCCGCGCCCAGGCCGGCAGCGACCGCCCGCTGGGGCGCCCGGATTTTGCCCGTGCCTTGGTGGCGGAAGGCGTGGTGGCCGACTGGGCCGGAGCCTTCAAGCGCTACCTGGGCAGCGGCAAGAAGGGCGATGTGAAAGCCCACTGGCCCGAAATTGCCGATGCCGTTGGCTGGGTGGTGGCATCCGGCGGCGTCGCGGTGCTGGCCCACCCGCTGCGCTACGGGCTGACCCGGCGCAAGCGCGGCCTGTTGCTGGATGCTTTCACCGCCGCAGGGGGCGAGGCGGTCGAGCTGGTCAGCGGCCAGCAAAACCCGGACAGCACCCGTGACCTGGCGCGTCAGCTGGTGGAGCGCTCGCTGTACGCCTCGCTGGGCAGCGATTTTCACTTTCCCGGCAGCCACGCCGCCCCCGGCAGCATGAGCGTGGTGCCACGTACCGCCGCGCCGCCCATCTGGGAACACCCCCGGCTGGCGCACATGCGCGATGCCGCGCCGGGCATGCTGGTGGCTGGGTGATCACGCGCCGTATCGGCTAAGCTGTAGGTATCGCGCCAACGAATGTGCAACGAACGGACCGCCGAACGGCAGGAGCAAGCGATGAGCCAATATTTCCAGATTCACCCCGAGAACCCGCAAAAGCGGCTGATTGACCAAGCCACCGAGATTATTCGTAAGGGTGGAGTAGTCGCTTACCCAACGGACTCAGGCTACGCGCTGGGCTGCCATTTAGGCGAAAAAAAGGCCATCGAGAAGATCAAATGGCTGCGCTCGCTGGATGACAAGCATAACTTTACTCTGGTGTGCTCGGATCTTTCCGAAATTGGCACTTACGCTAAAGTGGATAACGCCGTGTTCAGGCTGCTGAAGGCTCACACGCCCGGCCCCTACACCTACATTCTGGATGCCACTACCGAAGTGCCGCGCTTGCTGCTGCACCCCAAGCGCCGCTCAATTGGTGTGCGGGTGCCCGATCACCGCATCACCCACGCGCTGCTAGAGGCGCTGGGTGAGCCGCTAATGAGCGTGACGCTGATTCCGGTAGGCGAAGCGCTGCCGATGAGCGACCCCGAGGAGATCCGCGACCGCTTTGGTGCCCATCTGGATTTGATTATCGATGGCGGTGCCTGCCACCTTGACCCAACGAGTGTGATTGATCTTCGCGAACTGCCGCCCAAAATCGTGCGGGAAGGGCGTGGCGATATAACGCCGTTTCAAGAGTAGTGGTCGCTGAGCACTATTAAAACGGGGGCGCTTAGCGTCCCCGTTTTCGTATCGGCGAGGGGCTATTTATCCTCGCTTGGCGTCTCATCGTCGCTGCTCTCTTTGTGCGCTTTTTTGCGCGGGTCCTCGCTGTTCTCATCCAGCCAAGTGCCGCAGCGCAGGCAGTAGCGGGCGCGCTTTTCGTGGCGGTCGTGGCCGCAGCCAGGGCAGGCTTCTTCTGAGTAGCGGTCTTCACGAATCGAGCGGATCACTTGGGCAGAAAACACCCCGGTGGGCACGGCAATAATCGAGTAGCCAATCAGCATCAGAATCACCGTGATGGCTTTGCCCAGCGAAGTGGCGGGCACAATATCCCCATACCCGACGGTGGTGATGCTCACGATGGCCCAATATATCGACATCGGAATGCTGGTAAAGCCCGACTCAGGGGACTCGATGGTGTACATCAGCGCGGCAAACAGTGTGACCACCATGAGAATGCTACTGAAAAATAGCAAAATCTGGCGCAGGCTACGTTTAAGCGCATCCAGCAGTAGCCTGCCTTCCCCCACAAACTCCATCAGTCGCAAAATGCGGAAGATGCGCAGCACGCGCAAAATCCGCACCATCACCAGCGCATGCGCGCCAGGCACTAGTAGCACTAGCCAAGTGGGGATAATTGCAATCACATCCACCACGCCGTAAAAGCTTTTTAAATACACAGTGGGGCGTTCAAGGCAGTAAAGCCGTGCCAGCAGTTCCAGGCTAAACAGCAGTGTAAAGGCCCATTCGATGTAGAAGAAAATATGCCCATAACGCTCGGCATAGATCTCAACGCTATCGAGCAAAATCACCGCCACGCTCAGCAGGATGGCGATGATCAAGGCGATATCGAACGCTTTGGCCCCCGGGGTATCCGACTCGAAAATCACGTGGAATAACCGCGTGCGCAATCCTTCGGCACCGGGGCTGAGGTCAATGCTCATGGTTTCGTCCTGAAATAAGCGGCCAAGGGGGATGCGTTTCAGCGTAGCGCGGTTTGCTGACCAAGGCGACGGGCCAGCGTCAACGCTGCAACGCCGTACGCCGCTGTGGGCTGGCCGGTGGTGCCCAGCTCGGCCGTCAGCGTGAGGGCCTCGCGCCGTGCGGCGTCATCCAGCGCCGGGTGCTGGGCCAGTTCACTCAGCGCCTGTTGGGCCGCCGCTAGGTGCTCGGGGTGGCCACTGTCATGGAAGGCATCTAGCGCCACGGTGGCACGGTGCAGCCATGCGCTGGGGGTGCTGGCCTCGGGCAGTGTCCACTGCTGCTGGCCCAGGGCATTGCCTCGGGCGGCCTTGCTGCTGTCGGAAGGGCGCAGTGCTACCTGCTCTGCCAGTGCCAGGGCCAATCCCCATAGCGCATCGGCGCTGCCCTCTTTCAGCTCCAGTTCGACCTCGCCAATAGGGGCGCGGGCGCTACCCGCCACGATTTCCCCTTCGTCCACCACCAGCTCGATGGCGCTGCCTTGCCATGCCAACTGCCAGGTACGGCGGTGGAAATCGGTGCTCAGCGTGGGTTGCAGCGCCGCTATCTGTTCGGCCAACGGCCCTTGAAACGGCGGCAGCTCGGCCAGCCCGGCCTGGTCGAGAGCGTGCTCGTCCAGCGGCCACTCCCACTCTTCACGACGCGATAGCCCGCCGCCGCCCTGGCCTGCGGTCTTGACCGTTTGCAGCACGCGCGGGCCCAGTCGGCGCAGCCGAACGGCGACCCGGCCTGCGGCCAGATGGCCCTGGGGAGTATCGAAATAGGTGTTGGCCAAGGCCTGCTGCTGGGGCGGCTCTGCCAAGAGCGGATGGGCCAGCAGCGCGTCGAGCGCGCCGGGCCCCAGGGCTAGCTTCAGTTCGACTTCCTGAGGGGCTGCCGGATGAGGGTGTTGGGTCATGACGCTTCCTGCCAAGTGGTCTATGTTGCTTATTGATGACGATTGAATGAACTTTTTATGACGAAGCCGAGCGCGCTCTTTATACTGTCGCCCGCCATTTCCAGGCTCCCCGAAAACAGGCTAAAGGCTCTATGGTAACCTCCAACCCTTTTTCCGCGATGTTTGGCCGCTCGCCATTCCAGCCGCTGCTGGCCCACATCGTCAAGGCCAATGAATGCGCCGACCTCCTCCTGCCGTTCTTCGAAGCGACCCTTGCCGGTGACTGGGACGCCGCCGCCGAGCTGCGCGAGCAGGTGACTTCTCTGGAGCACGAAGCCGACACCCTCAAGACCGAGCTGCGGCTCAACCTGCCCAACAGCATGTTCCTGCCGGTCTCGCGCTCGGACCTGCTCGACTTGATCAGCGTACAGGACAAGATCGCCAACAAGGTGCGTGACATTACCGGCATCATGCTGGGCCGTAAAATGCGCGTGCCCGACGAGCTGGCCGATTTGATGCGCGAGTACATGGCCACCAGTGTGGCTTGCGTGGCCCAGGCGCGCCAGGCGCTGGAAGAGTTGAAGGACCTGCTGGAATCCGGCTTTGGGCGCAACGTCTCGGACGTGATGCAGAACATGATCCGCGAGCTGCACGTGCTGGAGCACCAGGCGGATGATCAGCAGGTGGCGATTCGCCGCCGTCTTTTCGAGCTGGAAAGCCAGCTTCCCCCCGTGGATGTGATCTTTCTCTACAAGATCATCGACTGGGTCGGCGAAGTTTCCGACCGCGCCGAACGCGTGGGCAGCCGCCTGCAGATCCTGACCGCACGCTAAGGGGCTCCCATGCAGATTATTGCTCAGCACGGCGACATCTTTATCATTCTGGCCTGCCTGTTTGGCTTCTTCCTGTCCTGGCTGATTACCCTGCCCGCCGGGGCGGGGTTGGCCATCGTGTTCTTCTTCAGGCATGTTCGGCTGATACACCTCTCCCCAGGCTAACGCTTGGCGGGTATACGGCGGCACCTTCGACAGCCGGTCTCGACAGGAGATCGCTGCAATAGAAGGTGCCGCTGTTTTTTATGCTCTGTTAAAGTAAGCGTGATCACTTTCATTCACCTGCTGCCGGAGAGCGGCCCTTGGACACACGTTTCCCCTTTGTCGACTGGTTTCGTAATGCCTCCCCGTACATCAATGCCCACCGGGGGCGAACCTTTGTCATCCTGATTGAAGGCGAAGCCATGGCGTCGGGCCGAGGAGAGCAGCTGATTCAGGACCTGGCCTTGCTGCACACGCTGGGCGTGCGCCTGGTGGTGGTGTTCGGCATTCGCCCTCAGGTGCATGAGGCGTTGACGGCCGCAGGCGTGGAGCCCACTCGGGTGGATGGCCGCTGGGTGGCCAATCGCGCGGTGATGGCCCACGTTGAGCAGGTAGCGGCGCACCAGCGGCTATGGCTGGAAGCCCGGCTTTCCCTTGGCCTGCCCAGCACGCCGCTGCACGGCGTGGAGCTGAGCGTGATTTCCGGCAATCTGGTCACCGCCAAGCCGCTGGGCGTGCGCGAAGGCGTGGACTTCGATCACAGCGGTGAGGTGCGCCGGGTGCGCGCCAGCGCCATCGAAGGGCTGCTGGAGAAGGGCTCGCTGGTGCTGCTGCCGCCGCTGGGATTCTCCAGCACGGGTGAAGTGTTCGATTTAGACGCCTCGGAAGTGGCCCAGCACGCCGCCGTGGCGCTCAAGGCAGACAAGCTGATTCTGCTGGGCGAGTCGGAAGGGTTGGAGGACGAGCAGGGCGCGCTGTTGCGCCAGCTTTCACCTTTCGAAGCCGAACCGCGCTTGCAGCAGGCCGTGCCCGGCAGCGAGCTGGCGCGCCATCTCAACGCCGCCTGCACCGCCGCCCGGGAAGGCGTGGCCCGCACGCACCTGCTCTCCTGGCGCAACCATGATGCGCTGCTGGGGGAGCTGTTCACCCGCGACGGCGTGGGCACCATGATCACCCAGCACCGCTACGAGCAGCTGCGCCCGGCCACGCTCAATGACGTGGCGGGCCTGCTGGAGCTGCTGGAACCTCTGGAGCGGCGCGGCATGCTGGTGGCTCGCTCCCGGGAGCGCCTGGAGCATGAAATCGACGACTACATGGTCATCGAGCGCGACGGCATGGTGATCGGCTGCGCGGCGCTGCACGTCTTCCCCGAGACCACCGTGGGCGAGCTGGCCTGCGTGGCCGTGCATGGCAACTACCGGGGCGGCGAGCGCGGCGAGCGCCTGGTCGAAGCGCTGGAGCGACGCGCCCGCCAGCGGGGGCTTTCCGATATGTTCGTGCTCACCACCCATACCGCCCACTGGTTCGTGGAGCGCGGCTTCCGCGCCGCCAGCCTGGAAGACCTGCCCCCCCTCAAACGCGAGGCCTACAACCACGCCCGTAAATCCAAGGTGTTGGTGAAGAATCTGGCGGGTTAGTGGGGAAAACCGGCACCATGCGCGCTATCGACTACCTAACGAGAGTCACTTTGCGCTATGGTAAAAGAAACTAACCGAGGGATGCCGCAATGAACCTCAAACGTGTCGCACACATTGCCAGTGTCACTACGATCTTTCCGCAAAAGCGGCAGGCAATCCAACCTGTCGAGTTTGTCGTGCACGAGAGCGATGCAGAGGCATTGAGCAGCGATTTTCTGAAGGTTGGAAAAGATATGCAAAAGGCGATGGAGCAATATGACCGACTCCCCAAGCTCTCACACTCGTGATTCATCGCAGCAATCACCAACCTCTTCTAACAATCAGAGCATTATTGCTCAACAATTGACCTACTCAGGTCCCTTGCCGCCTTCTGCGGAAATGGAAAAATACGAGCGCATCAGCCCTGGCGCAGCAGATCGTATTTTAGCCATGGCCGAGAAGGAGCAAGCGCATCGCCACGCGCAAGAAGAGAAAGAAAACGCCGTCAACTCTCGTATTGCTGAGTCCAATATACGCTCGCAGGATGCCAGTATCAGCGAGATCAAGCGCGGGCAGTGGATGGCCTACAGCCTTGGCCTTATCTTTCTGGGTATTACCAAACAGCGCGTAAAGCATCGCCCAGTCGGGCGGTGATACAAGCCCGCACCGCGTAGCGGTGCCAGATTGACTTCGCCTCATCACCCTGATATTTATACAGCATGACAAAGCGTGCCTACAAAGAACGGTTCTACCCCACCTCCGAACAGGCTGAGCTGCTGGCGCAGTCGTTCGGGTGTGCCCGTTTTGTCTGGAATAATACCCTGGCCTATCGCACCGAGGCGTATCAGCAGCGCGGTGAATCGGTCTCGCACTCATCGGCGGAAAAGCGACTGGTGGGCTTAAAGGCGGAGTTTCCGTGGTTGCGGGATGTTTCCAGCGCGATCGTGCTGGACGCTACTTCATCAGTTGCCTGTGTGATTTCGTGCCAAAAGCGCTTCCGGTCACGCGCAAAACGGTCGGCATTGACCTCGGCTTGAGCGATTTGTTCATTACCAGTGACGGCGCAAAATCGGGCAATCCGCGTCATCTGAAACGCTACGAGGCGAAGCTGGCCTGCTTGCAGCGCCGGTTGGCGAAAAAACAGACAGGTTCAAACAACCGCAACAAACACCGCCGGAAAGTGGCACGGCTACATGCCAAGATCGCCGACTGTCGCCGTGACGCTACCCACAAAGCGACCCGCGCACTCATTAACGAAAACCAAGTCCTGTGCGTCGAGTCACTTAATATCATTGGTATGATCAAGAATAGACGGCTTTCTAGATCCATTAGCGATGCCGGGTGGGGTGAGTTCGTCCGGCAACTGGAATACAAGGCCGCCTGGGCGGGGCGCCAACTGGTGAAAGTGAGCCAGTGGTTCCCCAGCAGCAAGCGGTGTCATGGCTGTGGCTACAAGGTTGAGAAACTGCCGCTGTCGCAACGTCACTGGCACTGCGAAAGCTGCGGCTACCCCATTGACCGCGACATCAACGCGGCCAGGAATATACAAACCGCCGGGCTGGCGGGGTTAGCCTGTGGAGCGACCGGAGCGGAGGGCAGCGGCCTAGCTGCTGTCTAGTGAAGGCGTGTGGAAGCAGGAAGGTTCTGGGGGTGATCTCAGAACCCTCGCCCAAAGCGCGAAGCGCGGCGGGCGGGGAGTGTCAGAACGTAGACCAAAGGCGCAGGCCGGGGCAAATGCCGAAGAAGGCCATTCACTTCCGATAGCGACAATTAATAAATGCTATTTAAACACTGCATGAGTGGGTGCCAAACGGGCCGGGAAGGAGGTAACTCGCTGCTTTGGAAAGAGAATCCTGAAAACCAGGCAGGGCATTGCACGGCCCTGCGGTGCGGCCTTCATGGCAAGCGGGTGGGGAGCGGCTATAGTGAGTGAGGCAACACACACCACCAAGGATCAGGAGGTAGCATGTCCCCGGATAAACACGACCAGAAGCAAGAACAGAAAAAAGACCAGCGCGACGATCATCACGACGACGCCAACCCGATGCCGGATACCCATCACGTCAATCCTTCTCCGGACGAGTCATCGGACAAAAAGTAATCACCCGTGCGGCGCTATTTCTGATAGCGCCGTTTTACTTCCACGTTCAATCGCCCCTCACCCAGCTTCAATTTGAGCAGCTGGCCCGGCTGAGTATCCTGGGCGCGGCGCACGATCTGGCCTTGTTCGTCCTGGGCGATGGCATAGCCACGGCCTAGTACCGCCAGCGGGCTGACCGCGTTGAGTGCCCGGGCGGCGCTGTGCAGGCGTGCCTGGCGCGCTTCCAGCTGGCGCTGCATGGCGCTGGCCAGGCGGCGTTGCAGGCGTTCGATGCGCTCGCTTTCTGCCCGGTGCAGCCGGGCCATGTCCTGGCTGGCCAGCCGACGGCCGAGCTGGCCCAGCTGGCGCTGCTGCTGGCTCAGCGTGAACTGCATGGCGCGCGCTAGCCGCTGGGCGAGGGCTTGCAGGTGCTGGCGCTGGTGGGCCAGCCGCTCTCCCGGGTGGCGGAGCCGAGCGCGCAGGGCGTCCAGCCGCTGGCTATCGCGCTCCAGGCGGGTTTGCAGGGCGCGCTGCAGGCGCTGTTCGGCCTGTTGGAGTTGGCGCTTGAGGGCGTGCTGGTCGGGCACCAGCCGCTCGGCGGCGGCGGAAGGGGTAGGGGCGCGCATGTCGGCGGCAAAATCCGCCAGCGTGACATCCACCTCATGGCCCACGGCAGACATCACCGGCAAACGGGAGTGGAAGATGGCCCGGGCCAAGTGCTCGTTGTTGAACGCCCACAGGTCTTCCAGGCTGCCGCCGCCTCGGGTGATCAGCACCGCATCCTGGGCGGGGTCGAGCCGCGTCTGGCGGTTGAGCAGCGCTAGGGCAGAGATCATTGCCGGGGCCGCCTCTGCGCCCTGTACCGGCACGGGGATCAGCGTCACGTCGGCCAATGGCCAGCGCGCTGCCAGCACCGCCAGCACATCGCGGATGGCGGCGCCGCTGGCGGAGCTCAGAATCAGCAGCTTGCGGGGCGGAAAGGGCAGCGGGCGGGCGTTGGCAAATACCCCTTCGCCTTCCAGCTGCGCCTTCAAGCGCTCGTAGGCCGCCAGCAGCTCGCCCAGCCCCGCCGCCTGCACGGCATCGGCGATCAGCTGGTAATCGCCGCGGGGCTCGAACAGCGAGACCCGGCCGCGCAGCTTGACCTGGTCGCCATCGCGCATGGGGGCCGATACGAACCGTGCCCGCTGGCGAAACAGCGCGCAGCGCACCTGGGCGCGGTCATCTTTCAGCGTGAAGTAGATGTGCCCGGACGCCGGGCGCGACACATTGGAAAGCTCGCCTTCCACCCACACATCGCCCAGGTCGTTCTCCAGCGCCTTGCGCGCCTTGAGGTTGAGTTGACTGACCGATAGCAGGGGGGCGTTGGGAGCGCTCATGGGAGTTTCCAGTCGCGGGTGAAAGCAAGGATGCGGCCGCTCATTAGACAATACGTGCAGGGCGCACAGCAATGGCCCTGACGGGTTCTCTGGCGTACCATGCGCGCAGAAGGCGGCGCTGCAAGATAAACGTCATCAAAGTGTCATAAAACCATGCTAGGGTGCCCGCCGACACAGAAGTGTCACGAAAGCGTCACAATAGATGTTCACCAACAGGGCAGATTGCTCATGTCGAATCTCGGACCTTCACAAGATCGTCCTGCGCTGGCTCGCCAAGCGCCTCACGAAGTGCCCGCCTGGCTAAGAGGTATCTACGCTGGCTTGTGCTTGTATCTGTTCCTGGCTGCTCTGAACGTTCTGGGTGCGGGGTTAGGCACCTTCGGCAGCGACAGCGATGTTCTGACCCGCGCCTTCGCCTATGGCCAGAACCCCTTCATCGCCTTGATGGCGGGCGTGCTGGTCACCATGGTCGTGCAAAGCTCCTCGTTCACCACGGCGCTGATCGTGACCCTGGTGGCCAGTGGCGAAATGACCCTGGGCACGGCGGTGTTCGCCATCATGGGGGCCAATATCGGCACGGCCGTCACGGGCGTCATCGTGGCGTTGGCCAACGTGCGTATCAAGCGTAACTTCCGCCGCTCGTTCACCGCTGCGCTGATGCACGACCTGTTCAACATCCTCACGGTGCTGCTGATCTTCCCGGTGGAGTGGCTGACCGGCATGTTTCACGAGCGTGGCTACGGCATCTTCACCCGCCTGGCCGCATGGCTGGCGGATCTGATTGGCCTGGAAGAAGTCGCCCGCCCCAACAGCCCCATCAAAACCATTACCGCCCCGGTGGTGGATGCCGCCAACTGGCTGGGCGCGGCGCTGATGCCCACCACCGCCGCCGCTGGGCTGATGGTGGCTGGCATCGGCCTGCTGCTGATGTTCGCCGCCCTGGTGTTCATGGTGCAGAACCTGCGCGGTGCGCTGCTGCGCCATATGGATGGCCTGTTCCGTACCTACTTCTTCCGTACCGATGCGCGGGCCTACGGCGTGGGCGTGATCTCGACCGTGCTGGTGCAGTCCAGCTCGATCACCAGTAGCCTGATGGTGCCGCTGGCGGGGGCAGGGGTGGTGCGCCTGCGCCGCGTGCTGCCGTTCATGATGGGGGCCAACCTGGGTACCACCGTGACCAGCGTGCTGGCGGCGACTGCCAACCCGATGGCGGCGGCGATGACGGTGGCGCTGTTTCACGTTATCTTCAACCTTACCGGCACCGCGATCTGGTGGCCGCTGCGGGTCATTCCGCTGCGCATTGCCACCTGGTATGGACGCCTGGCAGGGCAGCACATTCGCTATGCGTTCCTGTTCCTGATCGGTGTGTTCCTGATCGTGCCGCTGGTGGGCATCACGCTGACCGAATTCTTTATCCGCCTGCGCTAAGCGCGGCCAGTTGAGAGGTTTCCCCCATGTTCAAACAGCTTTTTAGTGCGCTTACCTCGGAAACCAGCATCGACCAGGCCTACGCGGACCTGACCCAAATGCTGGAGCATGGCGCCTGGATGTTCTCACGGGCCAACGAGGTGCTGTACAGCACCGTGGCCGCCGAGGACGTACGCACGCCCCTGTACGAGCGCGACGTGGCGGTCAACGAGCTGGAGCGCTCGATTCGCCGCAAGGTGCTGCGCCACCTGACCGTCAACCCCGGCCACGACGTGGCCATTTGCCTGGCGTTGATGAGCGTGGCCAAGGACGCCGAGCGTATCGGCGACTACTGCAAGAACGTCTTCGAGGTAGGCGTGTTCTACACCGAAGGCTTCCATGTAGACCGTTACCAGAAGCCCCTGGACAGCATCTCCGAGCGCTTGCGGGGGCTGTTCAGCGAGCTGATTGCGGCCACGCGCAACTCCGATGAGCAAAAGGCCCACGGCATCATCACCGCCACCCGGGAGATTCGTCACATCAGCGACGAGCTGATCGAATCCCTGCTGCGGGAAGAGGACAGCATCGAGTTCCACGAAGCCGTGGCCTACTCGCTGCTGGCGCGCCACTACAAGCGTGTGGCCTCGCACCTGGCCAACATCGCCACGGCGGTGACGGGCCGCCTGGAAGACCTCGACTTCCCCAGCGAAGCCGACGACCGCGCGCTGGACTAAACCGCCCGCGCCACACCGCAGTGGGCTTCGCCCAGGCCAACGCAGAGGGCCACCTTCAGCAGATCATCGCAGGATGGTTTGCTGGGGTGGCCCTCGAAACGTTATAATGGGCGATTAACCTTTCACGCCCCATCTTCCCACTTTACATTGGGTGTTGCCGCTATGCTACGTATGGCCCAAGAAGCGCTTACGTTCGATGACGTACTTCTCGTTCCTGGCTTCTCCGACATTCTGCCCAAGGATGTCAGCCTCAAAACCCGCCTGACTCGTAACCTCTCGCTGAATATTCCCCTGCTGTCTGCCGCCATGGACACCGTGACCGAAGCGCGTCTGGCAATTGCAATGGCCCAGGAAGGCGGCATCGGCATCATCCACAAGAACATGACCATGGCCCAGCAGGCCGCGGAAGTGCGCAAGGTGAAGAAGCACGAAAGCGTGATCGTCAAAGACCCGGTCACCGTGAGCCCCAAGGCCAAGCTGGAAGACCTGCTGGCCATGGCCCGCGAATATGGCTTCTCCGGCTTCCCGGTGGTGGAAGGCGAGACCCTGGTGGGCATCGTCACCGAGCGTGACATGCGCTTCCAGCCCAACGTGGGCGACAGCGTGGCCGACATCATGACGCCCCGCGAGCGCCTGGTCACCGTACCGGAAGGCACCGAGCTTGAAGTCAGCAAGGCCAAGATGCGCGAACACCGCATCGAAAAAATGCTCATCGTCGATGACGCTTTCCACCTGCGCGGCCTGGTGACCTTCCAGGATATCGAAAAAGCCCGCACCTACCCCATGGCCGCCAAAGACAGCGATGGCCGCCTGCTGGTGGGCGCTGCGGTGGGCACCGGCCCGGAAACTCCGGACCGTGTCGCGGCACTGGCCGAAGCAGGCGTTGACGTGATCATCGTCGACACCGCCCACGGCCACTCCAAGGGCGTCATCGACCGCGTCCGCTGGATCAAGGAACACTTCCCGCAGATTCAAGTGATCGGCGGCAACATCGCCACCGCCGCCGCCGCCACTGCGCTGGCCGAAGCGGGTGCCGATGCCGTGAAAGTGGGCATTGGCCCCGGCTCCATCTGCACTACGCGTATCGTGGCTGGCGTGGGTGTGCCGCAGATCAGTGCCGTGGCCAACGTGGCCGAAGCGCTGAAGCCCTTCGACATTCCGCTGATTGCCGACGGCGGCGTGCGCTTCTCCGGCGATTTGGCCAAGGCCATTGCCGCTGGCGCAAGCGCCGTGATGGTAGGTGGCCTGCTGGCCGGTACCGAAGAAGCACCGGGTGAAGTGGAGCTTTACCAAGGCCGTACCTACAAAGCCTACCGTGGCATGGGCTCCATGGGTGCCATGTCACAGAGCCAAGGCAGCGCCGACCGCTACTTCCAGGACAAGGATGCCGGAGCCGAAAAGCTGGTGCCGGAAGGCATCGAAGGCCGCGTACCCTACAAGGGCATGATGAGCGCCATCGTTCACCAGTTGATGGGCGGCCTGCGCGCCTCCATGGGTTACACCGGCTGCCGCGACATTCAGGAAATGCGCACCAAGCCCGAGTTCGTACAGATTACCGGCGCTGGCTTCAACGAGTCTCACGTTCACGACGTGCAGATCACCAAGGAAGCACCCAACTACCGGGTGAGCTAACCAGCGCAGTTAGTGACACGGCGGCGGGCATTGCCCCGCCGCTTGCTTTTTAGCCAATGCGGCCGTTCCGCGTTATAGAGGCTTCGCCATGAGTGACATTCACGCCCACAAGATTCTGATTCTCGACTTCGGCTCCCAGTACACCCAACTGATTGCCCGCCGCGTGCGCGAGATCGGCGTATTCTCTGAAATTCGCGCCTTCGACATCACCGAAGAAGAGATCCGCGAATACAACCCCAACGGCATCATCCTGGCCGGTGGCCCGGAATCCGTCACCGAGCTGGACTCCCCCCGCGCCCCCGAGTGCGTGTTCGAAATGGGCCTGCCGGTGTTTGGTATCTGCTACGGCATGCAAACCATGGCCGAGCAGCTGGGCGGCAAGGTGGAAGGCTCCAACCAGCGTGAGTTCGGCTACGCCCAGATTCGCCTGGACGCGGAAAGCGCGCTGTTCAAAGACATCAAAGACCACGTCGACGCCGAGACCGGCAACGCGCTGCTGGATGTATGGATGAGCCACGGCGATAAAGTCGCCAAAGCCCCCGACACCTTCACAGTGACTGCCTCTACCCCGAGCTGCCCGATTGCCGCCATGGCCTGGGAAGAGAAGCAGTTCTACGGCGTACAGTTCCACCCGGAAGTGACCCACACCCTACAGGGCCAGCGGATTCTCGAGCACTTCGTGCTGGATATCTGTAAAGCCGAGAAACTGTGGACCCCTGCCCAAATCATCGAAGACCAGGTACAGCGCGTACGCGAGCAAGTCGGCGACCGCCACGTACTGCTGGGTCTTTCCGGCGGCGTAGACTCCTCCGTGGTAGCCGCGCTGCTGCACAAGGCCATTGGCGATCAGCTCACCTGCGTGTTCGTCGATAATGGCCTGCTGCGCAAGAACGAAGGCGACCAGGTCATGGAAACCTTCGCCAAGCACATGGGCGTGAAAGTGATCCGCGTGGACGCCGAAGAGCTGTTCCTGGAGAAGCTGAAAGGCGAAAACGACCCGGAAGCCAAGCGCAAAATCATCGGCAACACCTTTATCGACGTGTTCGATGAAGAAGCCAGCAAAATCGAAGGCGTCGACTTCCTGGCCCAGGGCACCATCTACCCGGACGTGATCGAGTCTGCCGCCTCGAAAACCGGCAAAGCGCACGTAATCAAATCCCACCACAACGTGGGTGGCCTGCCGGAAACCATGAAGCTCAAGCTGGTAGAGCCGCTACGCGAACTGTTCAAAGACGAAGTGCGCAAACTCGGCCTCGAACTCGGCCTGCCCTACGACATGGTCTACCGCCACCCGTTCCCCGGCCCCGGCCTGGGCGTGCGCATTCTGGGTGAAGTGAAGAAAGAGTACGCCGACATCCTGCGCGATGCCGACGCCATCTACATCGAAGAACTGCGTGCCGCCGGTTGGTACGAAAAAACCAGCCAGGCCTTCGCCGTGTTCCTGCCGGTGAAATCGGTAGGCGTGGTCGGCGACGGCCGCCGCTACGAATGGGTCATCGCGCTCCGCGCCGTCGAAACCATCGACTTCATGACCGCCCGCTGGGCCCACCTGCCCTACGAGCTGCTGGAGAAGGTGTCCAACCGCATTATCAATGAGTTGGAAGGGGTGTCGCGGGTGACTTATGATGTTAGTAGTAAGCCGCCTGCTACTATTGAGTGGGAGTGAGGCTTAATAAAGAAAAGCTAAATAGCGTTAGTTTTAGAGACCATTGGCAAGCAATTGCTGATGGTCTCGTCATGTTTTAGTAGCTCGTACCAAATGGCGATACAGCTCTGTAAGACATAAGCTAACAAAAGCTGTTGGGGGACCGGTAACTTATTGATGGGTTTATAAAATGGCGTCCACGGAATTACTGATAGAGCAGGGGCTGATACGGAAGTTTGAAGAACTCAAGTATACCTACCGCCCAGACATCCGCGACAAGGTCGCGCTTGAACGAAATTTCCGCGACAAGTTCGAGGCGCTGAACCGCGTCCGTCTTACCGATGCCGAGTTTGCCCGCCTGCGCGATGAAATCATCAACGCCGATGTCTTCCAGGCCGCCAAAACCCTCCGCGAGTACGGTTACTTCCAGCGCGAAGACGGCACACCGCTGCACTACATGCTGGTTAACCTCAAGGACTGGTGCAAAAACGACTTCGAAGTCATCAACCAGCTGCGCATCAATACCGACAACAGCCACCACCGCTACGATGTGATTTTGCTCATCAACGGCTTGCCGCTGGTGCAAATCGAGCTTAAGACGCTGGGCATCAATCCGCGCCGGGCTATGGAGCAGATCGTCGAGTACCGCAATGAGCCCGGCAACGGCTACACCAACACGCTGCTGTGCTTTATGCAGTTGTTTATCGTCAGCAATCGCGATCACACTTGGTACTTCGCCAACAACCAGAGCCAGCATTTCGCCTTCAACGCCGATGAGCGCTTTTTGCCCATCTACCAATGGGCTGATGAAGACAACCGCAAAATCACCTACCTGGACGACTTCGCCGACGCTTTTCTGGCCAAATGCACCCTGGGCCGGATGATCAGCCGCTACATGGTGCTGGTGGCCAGTGAGCAGAAGCTGATGATCATGCGCCCGTACCAGATCTATGCGGTCAAGGCCATTGTCGATTGCATTCACCAGAACCGGGGCAACGGCTATATCTGGCACACCACCGGCAGCGGCAAGACGCTCACCTCTTTCAAGGCGTCCACCCTGCTCAAGGACAACCCGGATATTGAAAAATGCCTGTTCGTGGTGGACCGCAAGGATTTGGATCGCCAGACCCGTGAGGAATTCAACCGCTTTCAGGAAGGCTGCGTGGAGGAAAACACCAATACCGAAACCTTGGTGCGCCGCCTGCTCTCCGAAGACTACGCTGACAAGGTGATTGTCACTACCATCCAGAAGCTCGGCCTGGCGCTGGATGAAACTAGCAAGAAAGCCCAGCAGCACAAGGACAAGGGTAGGCAGACCTACAAGGAGCGCCTGGCCCCCCTGCGCGACAAACGCGTCGTCATTATCTTCGACGAGTGCCACCGTTCCCAGTTTGGCGACAACCATCAGGCCATCAAGGCCTTTTTCCCTAAAGCGCAACTCTTCGGCTTTACTGGAACGCCCATCTTTGACGACAACGCCAGCTACAAGCAGATCGACGGCACCGTAGGCAGCTATCGCACTACCCAAGACATTTTTGAAAAGCGGCTGCACGCCTACACCATCACCCACGCCATTGATGACCGCAATGTGTTGCGCTTTCATATCGATTACTTCAAGCACGAAAGCAAGCCAGAGGCCGCAAAGGCAAAAGCCACTGGCGAGCTGGCAAAGAGCAAATCAAAGGCTAAGCCCGATCAGGCGCTGGCCCAGCGGGCGGTGGTAAACGCCATCCTTGCCAAGCATGAGGCCGCCACCAACCATCGCCGCTTCAACGCCCTGCTGGCCACCGCCTCCATCAACGAGGCCATCGCCTATTACCGGCTGTTCAAGGACGTTCAGACCGAGTACCAGGCCGAAGACCCGGATTATACGCCGCTCAACATTGCCTGCGTCTTCTCGCCACCGGCCAACGGCGACAAGGATGTGAAGCAGCTCCAGGAAGACCTGCCCCAGGAGAAGGCCGACAACCAGCAGGAGCCGGAGCAGAAAAAGGCTGCCCTGCAAGAGATCATTGCCGATTACAATGCTCATTACGGCACCGGCCATAGCGTCAGCGAGTTCGACCGCTACTACCAGGACGTACAGCAGCGCATCAAGGACCAGCAATACCCCAACAGCGACTTGCCGCATAAACACAAGATCGACATCACCATCGTGGTGG
Organism: Halomonas sp. KM007; assembly: GCF_050709225.1. Taxonomy (NCBI): domain Bacteria; kingdom Pseudomonadati; phylum Pseudomonadota; class Gammaproteobacteria; order Oceanospirillales; family Halomonadaceae; genus Halomonas; species Halomonas sp. KM007. The sequence continues at coordinate 2,774,496 of NZ_CP136131.1, forward strand.
ACATGCTGCTCACTGGCTTCGACGCCAAGTACCTCAACACCCTGTACGTGGACAAAAACCTCAAGCACCACGGCCTGATTCAGGCCTTCTCGCGCACCAACAGGGTACTCAACGACACCAAGCCCTATGGCAACATCCTCGACTTTCGCGGTCAGGAGCAAGCCGTGGATGATGCCATTGCGCTCTTCTCCGGTGAGGACATCAACCGCTCCCGCGAAATCTGGCTGGTGGACCCGGCCCCTACGGTGATCGAAAAATACGAACAAGCCGTCGCCGCCATCGGGCACTTCCTCACCGAAAAGGATGTGGTGGCCGAACCCAAGGGCGTCTACAACCTCAAGGGCGATACCGCGCGCATCGAGTTTGTCAACCGCTTCAAGGAAGTGCAGCGCCTAAAGACCCAGCTCGACCAGTACACCGACCTGGACGAAGAACAGAAAGCACGCATCAACAGCGTGCTGCCCGAGGATGATCTGCGTTCCTTGCGCGGCGCCTACCTGGAGACCGCCCAGCGCCTCAAGGAGCAGCAGGGCAAAACCGGCGAGCAGGCCTCGTCAGAGCAGGACATCATTGAGCAATTGGATTTCGAGTTCGTGCTCTTCTCTTCGGCACTGATCGACTACGACTACATCATGGGCCTGATCGCCCGCTTCAGTCAGGACAAGCCCGGCAAAAAGACCCTGCGCCGCGACCAGCTCATCAACCTGCTGGCCGCTAGCAGCAATCTGATGGACGAGCGCGAGGACATCATCGCCTACATCAACACACTTGAAGCCGGCAAGGGCCTGAGTGAGGCCGCCATTCGCGACGGCTACCAAGCCTTCAAGGCAAAAAAGGCCCACAACGAAATCACCGCCCTGGCCGACCGCCACGGGCTGAACCGCGACGCCCTGCAAGCCTTCGTGGACGGCATTCTGGACCGCATGATCTTCGACGGCGAGCAGTTAAGTGACCTGTTCGAGCCGCTGGAACTGGGCTGGAAGGCGCGCAGCAAGGCCGAGCTGGCATTGATGGAAGAACTGGTGCCGTTTTTGAAGAAGCAGGCCAGCGGACGCGAGATATCGGGGTTGACGGCGTATGAGTAAGACGATGAAGAACGACAAGCAGGCATTGGTGCCCCGGTTGCGTTTTCCCGAGTTTCGGGATGCGGGGCAGTGGCAAGAAAATCAGTTGGCTGACATAGCAACTCTTCACAAGGGCAAAGGAATATCTAAAGCAGATATAAAGGAGACAGGAAGTCAGCCATGTGTACGATATGGTGAGTTATATACTGTTTATGGTGACGTAATCAGCGAAGTGGTTTCTAAAACGGATGTTCCGCCGGACGACTTATTCATGAGCCGGGAAGGCGATGTGATTATTCCATCGTCAGGTGAAACAAAAATTGATATTGCCACGGCAGCTTGTGTGCTCCGAGAGAATATTGCCCTGGGTGGCGATCTGAACGTAATTCGCTCAGAGCAGAACGGCGTGTTCCTAAGTTACTATCTGAATGGTTCGTTAAAGCATGAAATTGCCAAGGTTGCTCAGGGCGACACGGTCGTTCACTTATATAAAAGCAACTTGGAAGCATTAAAGCTTGCGATACCGAAAGTGCAAGAACAACAAAAAATCGCCGATTGCCTCTCGTCCCTCGATGCGCTGATTTCCGCCCAGGCAGACAAGATCGACGCCCTCAAGACCCATAAAAAAGGCCTGATGCAGCAGCTCTTCCCCCGCGAAGGCGAAACCGTCCCCCGCCTGCGTTTTCCCGAGTTTCGGGATGCGGGGGAGTGGATAGAGGCGTTTCTTGATGATGTTTGCGACATGCAATCTGGAAAATTTATCGCTGCAGCAGAAATTTCATCGAGCTTTGAAGAAGGTATGTTTCCTTGCTTTGGTGGGAATGGTCTGCGTGGCTATACAAAGACGTATAATCAATCCGGTCGATATTCGCTTATTGGGCGACAAGGTGCGCTTTGCGGTAATGTAAATTTAGTCGAAGGGGATTTCTACGCGACCGAACATGCCGTCGTAACAACGCCTAAGTCAGGGGTTAGTACGGACTGGCTTTTCTATAATCTTACCCTTCTTAATCTCAATAGGTTTGCCACTGGTCAGGCCCAGCCGGGTCTTTCTGTAGAGGTTCTTGATAAAGTTCCTTGCTCAATCCCAAGAGATGAGAAAGAACAACAAAAAATCGCCGAGTGCCTCTCATCCCTCGATGCGCTGATCGCCGCCTACACGGAAAAGCTTGATGCGCTTAAGGAACTTAAGAAAGGCTTGATGCAAAAGCTTTTCCCCTGCCCGGAGGCGACGTGAAAATGAAGTTTTTGGAGAAGATAAAAAGACAATCAAATTTGACTAAATATCGTTTTCGAAAATATGCTGACGGCATTCCCATTAGGGAGACGTTATTTGGGGAAAGGGTAGAGAATGAAAGATAAGTTCAAAGCTATTGATTTGTTTTGCGGTGCTGGCGGTTTGACGGTAGGGCTGCAAAAAGCAGGGTTTGAGGTAATTGCTGGGGTTGAATTAAATCCTGTGGCTATTGAGACCTATAGGCTGAACCATGAAAATCATCAGCTCTATGATGGCGATATTAGAAGCCTGTCGCCGAAAAAGGTCATGAGTGACTTAGGTATTAAAAAAGGTGGCCTTGATTTGTTGGCAGGTTGTCCGCCATGCCAAGGGTTTTCTACACATAGAACAAGGAATAAAAGTGTTTCAGTTGAAGATGGAAGAAATGATTTGGTTTTTGAGTTCGTGCGGTTTGTTGAGGCGATGCTGCCAAAAACTATTATGATGGAGAATGTTCCTGGTCTCTATAAAGATGAAAGAATTCAAAAGGTTGTTGAGAGTCTGAAAGTCCTGGGATATGTTTTTGAAGAGCACTCTTTGGCTATCCGTAATGCCGCTGATTACGGAGTTCCCCAAAGAAGAAGTCGAATGATAATGATGGCATCAAGGCTCGGCTCTATTGATGAGCCTAAGAAATCTAGTTCCATCAAAAAAGTCCGAGACGTTCTTGAAAATCTTCCGGAAGTAGGAAAGAGTGGTGACATTCTTCATGATTGGGAAACCAGGCGAAGCGAAAAAGTTCAGAAAATTATTTCCTTAGTGCCTAAAGATGGTGGCTCTCGTTCTGATATACCAGAAGAGTACTGGTTGGATTGTCATAAAAGGAATCCTGGAAGCTACAAAGATGTATACGGTCGCATGTCATGGGATGATGTTGCTCCAACCATTACGGGCGGCTGTCACAATCCGTCAAAAGGACGCTTTGTCCACCCCGAACTAGATCGTGCAATCACCCTGAGAGAAGCTGCTATACTTCAAACATTCCCAAAAAATTATAAATTTTCGACATTAAAAGGCAAGGATGCAATTGCCCTTATGATTGGAAATGCCTTGCCGCCTAAATTTATTAAAAGTCAAGCAGCTGTGCTAATTAAGCACTTGAGGGAAATGGGGAGTAAGCAATGACGTTGGTCTTAAAGTTTGAGCCAAAAACTATTGAACATCTTGGTGTCAAGATGTATTCAACCCTTCCTCCTGCATTGGCGGAGCTTATTTCAAATTCTTACGACGCCGATGCAAGCCAAGTTGAGGTAAAATTTCACGAGCAAGCTGGGGCTCCTGTTTCAATTACCGTTAAGGATAACGGCTGCGGGATGAGCTTTGAAGATATTCAAAATAAGTTTCTTTCCATTGGGCGGGATCGGAGGGAAAAGGATGGTGATATACCATCCCCTAAATACGGCAGACTTCCTACAGGAAAAAAAGGGTTGGGGAAGCTCGCTCTCTTCGGTATTGCTAGAGAAATCACGATTGATACTGTTAAGGACGGTAAGAGAAATCGCTTTATTTTGGACTGGGATACTTTGTATTCATCTGAAGGCCAATATAACCCCAGGGTCGAGGTTGCGAATGAGATTGCCGGCAGGGGTGATGGGACGGTTATTCAGCTCAAAAAGCTAAAAAGAAAAACTAAATTTGATATAGAGTCAATAGCTGATGGCTTGGCGAGAATTTTTATTACAGAGGATAATTTCAAAATACGACTGGTTAAAACGGGAGGGCTAGAAAATGAAGTCATCGATGTTGATAGCAGTCGCCGTTATGGGCAGATAGATAAACAGTTTTCTTGGGAAAAAGCTGACCTAGAAGTTGGTGGCTATGAGCATTCTGAAGATGTTGAATTTCAGTTTATTACCAGTGAAAAGCCGATAAAGCCAAACTCGGGTCTGCGTGGGATAACCATTTTCTCAAGGGGGAAGCTGGTTAACGCCCCTGAGTTCTTTTCAGATAGTACGTCTAGCCACGTTTTTCAGTACCTTACGGGTTGGATTAAGGCCGATTTCATTGATCTTCTAGATGAAGATGTTATTTCTACTAACAGGCAATCTCTTAACTGGGAGCATGAAGAAATGCTTGCGTTTAGAGCATGGCTTCAGGATTTGATTGCCAAGGTGAAATCCGATTGGAGCAGAAAGAGGAAGGAAAAGAAAGACAAAGACTTTGAAGACAGAACTGGGATAGACAAAGAAAAATGGATGGCAACTCTTCCCAAAGAGGTCAAAGGCGCAGCTGAAAAAATTATTGGAACCCTATCTAAGGATGAAGGGGTTGATGAATCTTTCAATCCTGTGGTCATGGCGCTACATGAAATAATCCCGGAATACCCGGAGCTTCATTGGCGACACCTACATGAGAAAGTTAAAGAAAGAATTAAAAGCTATTACGAGAATGAGCAGTTTGCAGAGGCCGCAGACCAAGGGACAAAGATTTATGCTCAAGTTATTCGTGAGCTTAGTGGTAGACAGGAAGATGGAACTGCTTTAGCAAATATTTTTTCAGCAGGTAGCAAACAGAATCCTGCTGCTCCCTGTATTCAGGTTGCAGATATAAGTACAGATAGTGGGTGGAATATACAAGAAGGCCAAGGCCATATGACAAGAGGGCTCATGGCTGGATTCAGGAATCCGATGAATCATCAGCCTTTCGATATCCTTGTTCCTGGCACTTTCTCTCGTCTGGATTGTCTTAATATACTTAGCCTTGTTTCATATTTAACAACTAGGTTGGATTATGTAGATAGAGGTGCTGAGGCTGACTCTGAAGATATAGAATGAACCTAAAAATTCCGATCAACCTTATTCCTGTGCTCGACCACTGCACCATCGAAAGTGAGCGTGAAAAACGCATGGTGAGCCCTGAAGCTATGCTGTGGGGAGTGAAGTCGATGCAGACGTGGAGGTGGTGGACACATGAATAATACTGCCTGCTCTTTCGACAGCCCTAACAGTGTTGCATCCCATCTGCGCGAAAGGCTAGAGCAGAAGAAGTACATCCTACTGTTCGCCTTCAATGGCACAGGCAAGACGCGCCTGTCCATGGCATTCAAGGAGCTAGGCAAACAAGTCGAAAGCGAAAGCAAAGAAGAAACACGAGACACTCTCTATTTCAATGCTTTCACCGAAGATTTATTCTACTGGGATAACGATCTAGAGAATGACGCCAAGCGGGTGCTTCGCCTGAACCGTGATTCCCATTTCTTCGACGGCTTGCAAGAGCTGGAGATGGAAAACCGCATCGGCCCGCTGCTGGCCCGCTATGCGGACTTCGACTTCCTGATTGACTACGAGACTTGGGAGATCACCTTTTTCCGGGACAAAGATGCCGAGGGCGCGCCCATCCCCATCAAGGTCTCGCGTGGCGAGGAGAATATCTTTGTCTGGTGTTTTTTCCTTGCCGTCGCTGAGTTGGCAGTGGATCAGGAAGAAGGATCGCCCTATGCCTGGGTGAAGTACCTGTATATCGACGATCCCATCTCATCGTTAGATGACAACAACGCCATCGCCGTGGCCAGCCACCTGGCGCAACTGCTGAAAGATGCTAATGGGAAGATCAGAACAGTGATCTCCACGCACCATCATCTGTTTTTCAATGTGATGTGCAACGAGCTAAGCAACGCGGTCAAAGGCTTCCTGAGCAAGGAGGCCGACCATTTCCGGCTGGCGGATACCGGCGAAACACCGCGATACCACCATGTGGCCCTGCTGAAACATCTGCACGAGGTGGCGGAGTCGGGCGAGGTCTACACTTACCACTTCAATATCCTGCGCAACATACTGGAAAAGACGGCCACCTTCCACGGGTTTCGCAATTTCTCCGCTTGCATCAAGCAGGATAGCGACGACCCTGACGGCATCCTCCACGCCCGGCTTGTGAATGTCCTCAGTCACGGCAACTACTCCCTGTATGAGCCACAGGAAATGTTGCCGGAGAACAAAGAGTATTTCCGTAAGATCCTGTGGGACTTTATGAACAACTACCGTTTTAACCCGGAACTATTTCCGGAACCCACGCAAGAGAGCGCCAACGCATGACCAAAGAGCAACTCAGCCAACTGGGCAAGACCCTCTGGGCCATCGCCGACGATCTGCGCGGGGCGATGAACGCCGACGACTTCCGCGACTATATGCTGTCGTTCCTGTTTTTGCGCTACCTCTCTGATAACTTCGAAGCGGCGGCAAAAAAGGAGCTGGGGCCGGACTATCCCAAGCTAGACGCGGACGACCGCCGCCCGCCACTCGCGGTCTGGTACTCGGATAACGCCGGGGATGTGCCTGCTTTTGAGAAGCAGATGCGGCGCAAGATGCACTATGTGATTCACCCGGATTACCTGTGGAGCAGCATTTACGAACGCGCCCGTACCCAGGGCGCCGAGTTGCTGCAAATCTTGGAGCGGGGATTCGATTACATCGAGAACGAGTCTTTCGCCAGCACCTTCCAAGGGCTGTTTTCCGAGATCAACCTCAACTCGGAAAAGCTAGGCCGGACACACAAGGCGCGCAACGATAAGCTTTGCGCCATCATCACCAAGATCGCTGAGGGAATCGCACAGTTCTCCACCGACAGCGACATTTTGGGCGATGCCTACGAGTACCTGATTGGACAGTTTGCTGCCGGCTCCGGCAAGAAGGCCGGGGAGTTCTACACCCCGCAGACCGTCTCCACCATCCTGTCGCGCATCGTCACGCTGGACAGTCAGGAGCCTGCCACCGGCAAGAAGAAAAAGCTCAACAATGTGCTGGACTTCGCCTGCGGCTCCGGCTCCCTGCTGCTAAATGTGCGCAATCAGATGGGGCCGCACGGCATCGGCAAGATCTACGGCCAGGAAAAGAACATCACTACCTACAACCTAGCGCGCATGAACATGCTGCTGCACGGGGTCAAGGATAGTGAGTTCGAGATTCACCACGGCGACTCCCTGACCAATGATTGGGAGCTGCTCAACGAGATGAACCCGGCCAAAAAACTCCAGTGCGATGCCGTGGTGGCCAACCCACCCTTCAGTTATCGCTGGCAGCCCAACGAAGCGCTGGGCGAGGACTTTCGTTTCAAGAACTATGGCCTGGCGCCCAAGTCAGCTGCGGATTTCGCCTTTCTGCTGCACGGATTCCACTTCCTGGGCGACGAAGGCACCATGGCCATCATTCTACCCCACGGCGTGCTGTTCCGGGGCGGCGTGGAGAGCCGTATCCGTACTAAGCTGCTCAAGGACGGCCATATCGACACGGTCATTGGCCTGCCGAGTAACCTGTTCTTCTCCACCGGCATCCCGGTGTGCATCTTGGTACTGAAAAAGTGCAAAAAGCCCGATGATGTTCTCTTCATCAACGCCGCCGAGTATTTTGAAAAGGGAAAACGTCAGAACCAGTTATTGCCCGAACATATCGACAAAATTGTCGAGACTTACCAGCACCGCCGGGAAGAAGAACGCTACGCCCGCCGGGTGGGAATGGAGGAGATTGAGGAGAATGATTACAACCTTAATATCTCCCGTTATGTAAGTACAATGAAACCTGAAGCAGAAGTCGACCTTGGGTTGGTTAGCTTACAGTTAGATCAGATTGAGAGCAGAATTAAAGATGCGCGTGATAAGCATAACCGTTACTTGAAGGATATAGGGCTTAAGGAATTGTCGTAACTTTCGAGTGACATCGTTTTGAAGAAAAGTAAAGTGCGTGATGCTAAATTAAATGTGATGAATGAAAACAGTCGCCCAACCTCCATCCGCATCTTCCTCGCCGACGGCACGCCCGAGGGCCTGCGCATCGTGGAGAAATCTAACTGGACGGGCAGGGCGGTGGTGGCTAACCGCTCACAGCTTGAGCGTGCACTGGCCAGAAGCGAAATGGCGCAGCCGGGCGTGTATGTGCTCACGGGGCAAACGGAAGAGGGTGCGGCCAAGTTGTATGTAGGCGAAGCCGATTCGCTCGGAGACCGTATCAAGCAGCATGTGTCGGGTAAGGAGTTTTGGACGCGGGCCATCGCCTTTACCAGCACCAACGAAGGGTTGAATAAGGCCAACGTGCGCTACCTAGAGTCGCGGCTGCTGGACATGGCGAAGACGGCTAATCAGTGGGCGGTGGATAATACGGCGTATCCCTCCGCACCTCCGCTCAATGAAGCTGACCGTGCCGACGCCGAGTGGTTTTTAGCCGAGATGTTGGTGATTTTTCCGCTGTTGGGTATCGATGCATTCGAAGCAGCGAGCCATCAAGCCGCTGCGCCATCTACCGAGCAAATCGTGCCGCCGCTGACGCTTTATCTCAACGAACGTGGGGCCGAAGGCACGGGTAGAGAAGTGGCCGATGGCTTTGTGGTACTCAAAGGCTCATTGGCACGTGCTGAGGAGACGCTTTCCATCCATGACTACATGCGCGAGCAGCGCCAACTTCTGCAAGCGCGTGGCGTATTAGCACCACAAAGTGGAAGGTTGATATTCACCCAGGACTTTCGCTTTTCCCGAATACGTTCGCGTTCTCCTTGCGGTTCCTTTACGGGCTGCGCATGGCCGGTGCGGTGACCATTGGCACGACCAAATTTCCCTGGCCCCGTTTCATCGTGCTCAATGCGCTGTCGGCGCTGATCTGGTCGGCCGCCTGGGTCACGCTCGGTTATCTGTTTGGTCAGGCGCTCGCGCCACTGTTTGAGCGCCTGAGCAGCCTTTCCCATGTGGTGTTGGCAGGGGGGGCGCCGTGCTTTGCGTCGCGATTGTGGCCGTGGTGGCCACTCGGCGGAGAAGGGCCCAGCGCTTTACGACGCGCGATTGAGCGCAGCCACCCCCTGCACACGCATTACCCTATCGTTGCCGCCTCCGCTGGGCTAAGCCGGTGAGCAGCCCCAACGTGAGCGCTGCCATGCCGCCGGTGTAGGCGATCAGCGGCCAGGCCGTGCTGCCATCCAGCATGACCACCACCGCAGTGCCCACGCCACCCACGATCAGGCTCTGCACACAGAAGTGCAGCGCCACGGCGGTGCCAGCCATATCGCTGAAGGCGTGCAGCGCGCCGTTGGCGGTCACGGAGGTGATCAACACGATGCCCACGGCAGCGAGCCACATCGGTAAGACAAACGACCACAGGCTTGGCGTGAAGAGCACTTCCCCCAGCCCCAGCAGGCCTGCGCTGGCCAGCAGAATCAGCGCGCCACGCAGGGCGCAGCCGGGAATGCCCCAGCGCGTGACGAAACGTTTGGCAAAGCGCGCCGTCACGATCATGACCAGGGCCACCGTCGCAAAGGCCACGCTGAACCCCAACTCGCTAAAGCCCGCCCCTTCGATGAGCACTCGGGGGGCCGTCGAGAAGAACACGAAAAACGCCCCCATGGCGGTCCCGAACGCGACCGTATAAACCCAGAAATGCGCGCTGTTGAGCACGCGCCCCATATCCGCCAGGCGGGTGGGGGCGTATGCCTTGCGTGTTTCATGCCATCTCGGGAAGGCGTAGCCGAGGGTCAGCAGAGCCAGAATGCCCAGGGTGATGAACAGGGCGCTCCAGCCCAGGTAGCGGGCTATCAGCGCGCCCGCGGTGGGCCCCAGCGCAGGCACCACCGCCAGCATGGCATTCATCAGGCTGTAGATGACCGCGCTTTCCGGCGTGTTGGCGTACACATCGCGCACCGTGGCGAACATCGCGACCAGCATGGCGGCGGCCCCCATGGCTTGCACCAGCCTGAGCCCCACGAATAGCCAGGCTTCCGTGGTGAACGCCAGGAAGAAGGAGGCCGCCGCAAAAACGAGGGTGCCGCCGGTCAGGATGGGGCGACGGCCCAGGCGGTCCGAAAGCGGGCCAAAGAGGATCTGGCCCACGCCCAGCATGATCATGTAGAGCGTCAGCGTAAGCTGAACGACCTCGGGCGTGGTATCGAGAATGCCCGGCATGGCGGGCACCACCGGCAGGTAGATATCCATGCCGAGTGAGGCAAGCAAGTTGAAAGGGGCCAGCAACGCCAGCGCCAGGGGGAGGCGATAAGCCCAAGGGCTTGGGTTTTGAATAGGCACAGGAAAAGCTCCGTACGAATCAGCGTATTCGACGGCGGCCTGCTGGGCATCGATGTGATGGTCAGGCTGCCGCAACAACGAGTGAAGCAGGGTTGTTGCGGCCTAGCGGTCTGCTTTTTTGGAACCCATGGGTGCTTTCCGGGAGGTGACGTTGCGGTGCCTTTGGCGTTGTCAGCGTATCAGAGACAAAAAGCGCAGACCAGGCCATGCCCGTTGTGTATCGGATATTGGTGTTGGATTTTTCTCGATGACAAAATTCATCGTGCTAGCTGTATGGCGATGATTTTTTTCCTGGCGACTTTGCTAAAAACGAACGTTGGTCTTCTTTAGGTTTTCTATATCCCTTTTAATTCATGTGCTTGCGGGGTTTTTTGTTGTTGGCACGCGGTTTGCTACATGGTTTGCTACAAGTGTTCTGCCGTAAGCGTGGTTAGCTACAAGTAGTGCGCTAAAGATAGCGTGCCAATGCGTAAACGATAGCCAAGGCGCTTTGGCGCGTTCCAACAATTAACAATAGAGAATAGGAAGCACGTTATGCAGTTGAATCGGGTGAGCAGTTTCAAGAGTGCGGGTAAGTTGATTACCGGGCAGGGGGCCAGTGAACAGTTGGGCCTGCATGTGCAGGCACTGGGCATGCAGAATCCCTTGATCGTGACGGATGCCGGGGTGGTGGCCTCGGGCACGCTGGAGGGGGTTACCAGGCAGTTGCAGGCCTTGGGGCTTTCCTGTGGTGTGTTCGATGGTGTAACCCCAGAGCCGGAAGTGGCTATCGTGGAAACCTGCACGGAGGTGTTCGTGTCGGGCCAGCACGATAGCGTGATTGCCGTGGGCGGCGGCAGTGCCATGGATATCGCCAAATGCGTGGCGGTGTATGCGCGCCATGAGGGGCCGCTGGAAGCGCTGTTTGGCGAGCAGCAGGTGCGCCAGCGTGAGGTGCCCTTGATTGCCATGCCCACTACCGCAGGGACTGGGTCGGAGGTGACTAACATCGCCATTCTGTCCGACAAGGTCCAGCAGATGAAGAAGGGCATCGTGAGCGATTGCCTGCTGCCGGATGTGGCGATCGTGGCGCCCGAGCTGACGCTGAGCTGCCCGCGCAGCGTTACGGCTGCCAGCGGTGTGGACGCGCTGGTGCACGCGGTGGAGGCGTATCTTTCCAATTTTGCGACGCCTATCACGGACGCCTTGGCGGTCAAGGCCATGGGGTTGATCGTTTCGGCGTTGCCGAAGGCGTTTGCCAATCCTCAGCATCTTCAGGCCCGCGAGGACATGGCGACCGGTAGCCTGCTGGCGGGGCTGGCGTTCGGCAATGCGGGGGTCGGGGCAGTGCATGCGTTGGCGTATCCGTTGGGCGGGCGTTATCAGTTGGCCCATGGGGTGACCAATGCGCTGCTGCTGCCCTTCGTGATGGAGTGGAACAAGCTGGCGTGTGTGGAGCGTTTCCGGGGCATCGCCGAGGCTTTTGGCGAGCCGGTGGCGGGGCTTTCCGACCATGCGGTGGCCGATGCCGTGATTGCGCGTATGCATCGCTTGTGTGCCGAGGTGGAAATTCCGTCTGGCTTGCGCTCGTTCGATATCCCCGAGTCAGCGATTCCCGAGCTGGCTGCCGAGGCTATCAAGGTGGAGCGGCTGCTGCGCAATAATCCCAGGGTCTTGAGCCTGGAGGATATCGAAGCCATCTATCGTGCCGCCTACTGACGCGGTGACGCGTTACTAACAATACCAATAAAATCGATCAGGAGTTCATGCCATGAGCGCTTGGAAACATCGCGTTGACGGTGAGGAGAGCCCGTACACGCCGTTAGGTCCGTTCAAGCTTCGCTTGCCTTTCTATCACTATCGCTTCGAGCTGCCTGACTATTTGCAGGGGCTATTGATGTGTGCCGTCGATCTGGCGGCGATTCCGCTCATGATGCAGTTGCTGGGGATGCCTTTCGAGGCGGCGCTGGCCATCGTGATTTTGAACGGTTTGCTGTATCTGCTGCACCATCTGCTGGGGGACCCGGTGATCCCTGGCTGGATTACGCCGGCCATTCCGCTGTTGATGGCGTATGTGGCGACCTTCCCCGAGGGGGTCGATAGGGTGCATGCGTTGATTGCTTTCCAGATGATGCTGGGGGTGCTGGCCATCGGCCTGGGGGTCACGGGCATGGCCAGCAAGGTGGTGCGGCTGATTCCTTCGGCCATCAAGGCGGGGGTGATCATGGGCGCTGGTCTGGCGGCCGTCGTGGTGGTATTCGATGAGGGTGGCCGCTTCGAGCAGTACCCCTTTACCATCACGATTGCCGTGGGTGTGGCCTTTTATCTTATTTTTTCCCGCCATTTCAATAAGCTGAAAGCCCAGGGTGGTGTGTGGGGGGCGGTAGGCAAACTGGGGATCTTTCCGATCATCGTGCTGGCTATCGTGGTGGCTCCGCTGTTTGGGGAAGCGCCATGGCCCGATGTGGAATGGGGGTTCAGCCAGCCTGACTTCGCGTTGATGTTCAGCGAGTACACGGTGTTCGGCGTGGGCATGCCGCCGCTGATGATGTTTCTGACGGCGATTCCTACGGTGTTGGCGGCGTATATCGTGTTGTTTGGCGATGTGTTGCAGAGCAAGGCGCTGCTGGAGGAGGCCGATGAGAAGCGCCGCGACGAGAAGATCGACTATAACCCCAACCGTGCCCACATGATCTTTGGTGGCCGTAATTTCGGCATGAGTATTTTTGGTCCGGACGTGGTGATGTGTGGCCCGCTGTGGGCGGCAATGCATGTGGTCACGGTTGAGCGTTACAAGCAGGGCAAGGCGGCGATGAACTCTATCTTCGGGGGTTCTGGGTCGTTCCGTTGGGGAACCAACACGGGGTTGCTGCTGCTGCCCATCGTGAGTCTGGTAGAGCCTATTCTGGGCATTGCGCTGGCGCTGACGCTATTGATTCAGGGCTATGTCAGCGTACGCATCGGCATCATGGAGGCGCGTAGCCAGCGTGATCTGGGCATTGCCGGAATTATTGCGGCAATGCTGGTCATCAAGGGCGCTACCTGGGCCTTTGCCGTGGGGATTCTGCTGTGCGCGCTGATTTACGGTCGCCGTTTCTTCTCGGGCGAGGTGGACAAGACCTTCGTGAAGGATTGGGAGGAAGCGTCCGTGCCTTCTGCTGACCCTGAACCTCGGGTCCCGCTGCAAAAGTAGTCGACATGACGCTGTGCAGGCCGAGCCGCCGGGTTACGCTGGGGTTCGGCGCCGTGTGCTGGCCAATCGTGCGGTTCGGCCAGCCATGGCGGGATGGTTCGCAGTTATCCCTGGAGGGAGATCATGCAGCGAATAGAGGCGTGCCTTTCATTGGCGGCGGCATTGCCCTTGTTTGAGCAGCACGGTACGGATGCGGTGGAGGTGTTTCATCGCCAGGGCCAGGTGATTGGGGTGTTGACCCGTACCGATATCGAGCAGGCTCAGCGGGAAGGGGCACTCGACCAGCCGGTGGAGGCACATTTGCGCTACCGGGTCACCGGTGCGAAGCCAGCCCTTGAGGCGGCAGAGGTGGAGGCGTTCGGGTTCGATGAGGAGCCCATGCGTTCTTTGCTGGATGCCTTGCACGATGGGGTCTATATCACCGATGCCAACGGTATCACGGTGACAATCAATCAGGCTTATGAGCGCATCACCGGTATTCAGCGGGAGGAGGTGGTGGGCTTCCACATGGCGGATCTGGTCAAGGCGGGGTTCATTTCCAAATCGGCGTCGCTGGAGGTGATTCGTGAGCTGCGCCCGATCACGCTGGCGCAGACGATCCATGGTAGCCGCAAGATTGTGGTCACGGGGACCCCGCTGTTTGGTCAGGACGGCAGGTTAGCCTATGTGGTGACCAGCGTTCGCGATATCACGGAGCTGCTGCTGGCCAAGCATGCCCAGGAGCAGCTTGAGCAGATCGAGCGTATCCGTGAGGCGTATCAGGTGCGAGAAGTATCGGCGCTGAGTGCTCCCGGGGTGATTACCAGCCCGAGCACGGAGCCTTGCTTCGACCTGGCGCGCCGGGTGGCAAAATCGACGGCCAAGGTTCTGATTCAGGGCGAAACCGGTACCGGAAAGACCTTGTTGGCGCGTTATATCCATCAGCACAGTGACCGTTCGGATGGCCCGTTCATGGAGTTGAACTGTACGGCGTTTCCGGAAGGGCTACTGGAGGCCGAGCTGTTTGGCTATGCCGCCGGGGCATTTACCGGTGCTGCGCCCAAGGGTAAGCAGGGGCTGCTGGATGTGGCCCATGGGGGAACGCTGTTTCTGGATGAGATCGGTGACTTGCCCATGGCCTTGCAGGTAAAGCTATTGAAGGTGGTGGAAGAAAACCGCTATTTGCCTGTGGGTGATACCGCGTTTCGGCAAGCCAACGTGCGGTTGATTACGGCGACGCATCAGGAGTTGTTGGAGCGTGTACAACAAGGGGCTTTTCGAGAGGATCTCTTCTATCGGCTGAGTGTGGTGCCGCTGCGGTTGCCACCGTTGCGGGAGCGGCGCGAGGAAGTGATTCCTTTGCTGCAGCATTATTTAGTGCACTTCAATCAGTTGCACGGTATGTCGCACCGCTGGTCACCCGAGGCGTTGGAGCTGCTGGCGGGGTATGCGTGGCCGGGCAATATACGCGAGCTGATGAACCTCACCGAGCGCCTGGTCGTGACCCTGGAACAGGAAGAGGTGACCTCGGCAGATTTGCCCCGTGAGCTATTTCCCAGCCCCGGCCAAGCCGCGGCACCGGAAGGGCCGCGTGCACTTTGCGAGCAACATTCCTTGCGCCATCAGGTGAGCCGATTCGAGCGGCAAGTGATCGAGCATGCGCTGGCCTTGCACGGGTCTACTCGCGCGGCAGCGGCAGTATTGGGCGTGGACCAATCCACGTTAGTGAAAAAGCAGCGCCGCTGGCGCGATTCACCGTTGGGGTAAGGCAGCGCTGACACGCCAGGTTCTACGCCAGGTCCTATCCCACGGTTTCAATTCTATCAATGACAATACAGGAGTAGGTGATGCAGATTCAGTCGTGGATTCATGAGGCGGCTTATATCAACGGCGAGTGGGTGACGTCGGAGAGTGGCGAGCAGGTGGCGGTGACCAACCCGGCAGACGGTGCGACGCTTGGGCATGTGCCTGCCCTGAGCGCCCAGCAAGTGGCAAGTGCCATCGAGGCGGCCAACGTGGCGCTGCCCGCCTGGAAGAGCAAAACCGCTGCGCAGCGGGCGGCTGTTTTGAGCCGCTGGCATGCGCTGATCATGGAGAACGAGGCGGTGCTGGGCGAGCTGATGACGCTGGAACAGGGCAAGCCGCTGAGGGAGGCGCGGGGTGAAATCGGCTATGCCGCCAGTTTTATCGAGTGGTTTGCCGAGGAGGCCAAGCGGATTTATGGCGATACCATTCCGGGCCACGCGGCAGATAAGCGCATCATTGTCACCCGTGAGCCGGTGGGGGTCTGTGCGGCCATTACGCCGTGGAATTTTCCGGCGGCGATGATTACTCGCAAGGTGGCTCCTGCGCTGGCCGCAGGCTGTACCATCGTGGTGAAACCTGCCATGGAGACGCCGCTGACCGCGCTGGCCTTGGCGGCACTGGCCGAGCAGGCGGGAGTACCTGCCGGGGTGATCAATATCGTCACTGGGGATGCACAGACCATTGGCCAGGTGCTGACCGAAAGCCCAGTAGTGCGCAAGCTGAGTTTCACCGGTTCTACGGCGGTGGGTGCCAAGCTGATGGCAGCCTGTGCGCCGACGGTGAAGAAAGTGTCGCTGGAGCTGGGAGGCAATGCCCCGTTCATTGTGTTCGATGATGCCGATATCGACGAGGCGGTGGCCGGGGCAATCGATAGCAAGTTCCGCAATGCCGGGCAGACTTGCGTATGCGCGAACCGTATCTATGTGCAAAGTGGTGTTTACGACACCTTTGTGGAGCGGCTGGCGCAGCGAACTCAGGCCTTGAAGGTGGGCGCTGGCAGCGAGGAGGGGGTGGATATCGGGCCGCTGATTTCCGAGAAGGCGGTGGCCAAGGTGGAAGAGCACCTTCAGGATGCCTTGGCCAAAGGAGGGCGAGTGCTGGCTGGAGGGCAGCGCCATGCGCTAGGGGGGACCTGGTACGCACCCACGGTGGTGGCCGAGGCGACAGCGGACATGGCATGTGCCCGCGAGGAGACATTCGGCCCTCTGGCACCGGTATTCCGCTTCGAAGACGAGGCTGAAGTAATTCGCCTGGCAAACGATACGGAGTTCGGGCTGGCGGCCTATTTCTATGCTGAAAGTGTCTCGCGCATCTGGCGCGTTTCCGAGGCGCTGGAGTACGGCATGGTGGGCATCAATACCGGTTTGATTTCAACGGCGGCAGCTCCGTTCGGTGGGGTCAAGTCTTCAGGCATCGGCCGCGAAGGCTCGCGTTACGGGATCGATGAATATACCGAGATGAAGTACCTCTGCCTGGGTATCAAGCAGGCGGAGTAGCCTTCACTTTAGCAGCCTGTTTTTAGTTCCAAGGCCCCGGGTGAGTGCTCTCACTGCGGGGTTTTTTTTGGCCCTTACTAGACGTTTAGGTTAGTGAGCTGCGTATTACTACGTATAGGTATCAGTAGCTTCTCCGCCTAGCCTGATTAGGTGACAACAATGACAACATGGAGACTACCCACTTTGAATGTGGCTAATTATCTAGCAGTCAATGCGCAGCGCTTTCCCGAACGGACGGCGATATTTGCAGGCGAGCATCCGGCGCTCAGTTATGCGGGGTTGGCCCAGGCTGCCAGTCGGTGGGCAACGTATCTGACCGATGAGGTTGGGCTGGCTGAGGGTGAGCGAGTTGCGCTCTTCTTGGCTAATTCGGTCTGTTATATCGAGCTGCTTTGTGGCGCTTGGTATGCCGGGCTGGTCGTGGTGCCGATCAATGCAAAATTAACGGCGGCAGAAGTCGCTTATATCGTTGACGATGCTGATTGCCGGGTACTGTTCACTGAGCACGATGACATGGTGTCTTGGGTGTCGGTACCCTTGATCGCTCCGAGTGGCTTTGCATTACCGAGTGGGCGAGTGAGCCAGCCAGTGTTTCGGGCGAGCCATGAACCGGCCTGGATTTTTTATACCAGCGGTACCACGGGTAAGCCGAAAGGGGCGACACTCACGCATCTGTGCCTGGCCACCATGTCGGCATGCTATGTGGCCAACATTGAAACCATCGGCCCTCATAATCGTTTGGTTCACTTTGCACCCATGTCGCATGGGTCAGGGCTGTATATGGTGCCTTATCTGATGGTCGGTGGGGCACAGGTGATTCCGTCATCAAGTAAGTTTTCGGGCGAACTGTTCGTTGAAACGCTTGGCGCGCATGGCCATGCTTCTATGTTTCTGGCACCTACCATGATACGCCGCGTGCTGGACTTCCTGGCGACTTACCCCGGCCCGTTCAATCCTGCAGATATTCACACCATTACCTATGGCGGCAGCCCCATGTACGCGCGCGACCTATTGGAAGCGTTGGAGGTCATGGGGTTCCGACTGGTTCAAATATACGGTCAGGGGGAAAGCCCCATGACCATTACCTTTCTGGATAAGCAGCAGCATCAACAGTTATATGAGCTTTACCAGCAACAGGGGTTGACGGACAAGACTCGGCTGGTGCCGGTGGGGCAGTCTCACCCGCAACTTGAAATTGCTATTCAGGATCAATACGGCAGTTGCATGCCTGTGGGTAGTGAAGGGGAGGTCTGCGTTAGGGGGGATACTGTCATGAGTGGTTATTGGGCTAACCCGGATGCCAGCCGAGAAACCTTGCGTGAAGGCTGGCTGAGAACCGGCGATGTGGGGTATCTCGATGTGCAGGGCTATCTGTATCTCACGGACCGCTTGAAGGATGTAATCATCAGTGGTGGCAGCAATATCTATCCCCGCGAGGTGGAGGAGGTGTTACTGCAGTATCCCGGTGTCAGGGAGGTGTCGGTGGTAGGCCAGCCTGACAGCGAGTGGGGAGAGATCGTGGTGGCGTTCGTTGCATGCAGCGCTCCTTTGGATATTCAGGCACTGGATACGTTTTGCCTGAACCACATGGCACGTTTTAAGCGCCCGAAAACGTATCATTTGCTGGATGATTTGCCGAAGAATGCCTATGGGAAAATTCTAAAAACAACCTTGCGTTCGATGCTGGTATCGAGCGAATTAGAGGAGCAACGCTGATGCGCACGTACATGATCGGTAGAGGTGGACATACTCGTTTTGGCAAGCTGGAAGGGTCTCTGGAGCAGTTGATGACGGAGGCCGTGACAGAGGCGCTGGAAACTGCCGAGATGTGCGCCAGCGATATCGATGCCGTCTATGTCGGTAACTTTAACAGCGGTATGTGTGACCAGGAGTTTCCTGCGTCGCTGGTATTGAATGGTTTTCCTGACTTGCGCTTTAAACCCACCACACGAGTGGAGAATGCGTGTGCCAGTGGCTCGGCGGCCTTGCATCAGGGCATCAATCTGATCGAGGGTAAGCTGGCGCGGAATGTGCTGGTCATCGGTACTGAAAAGATGACCGATGCAGATGCTGCCAGGGTTGGCAAAGGCCTGCTGGGGGCCAGCTACCAACCTGAAACTGCTGGCCAGCGCGCTGGTTTTGCGGGGGTGTTTGCCGATGTGGCCACTCGGTATTTCGAGGCTTATGGTGACCACTCTGAGGCGTTGGCACGTATTGCGGCTAAAAACCATGGTAATGGTATGCATAACCCTCTGGCCCATCTTCGCAAGGCTGTCGATGTCGATTTTTGCTTTCATGAATCAGACCGCAATCCGGTCGTCGCAGGCCCTCTGAAAAGGACTGATTGCTCTCCAGTCTCTGATGGTGCGGCCGCTTTGATTCTCTCCAGTGCGGATGTGGCGCGGGGGTCACCGTACTCGGTGAAGTTCTTGTCTTGTGCCCAGTCCACGGATTTCATGCCGATGGCAAAACGTGATCCTTTGGTCTTTGAGGGAGTGACTCACGCCTGGAACGATGCCTTGACCCAGGCGGGGATGACGCTGGCTGACCTGTCGCTCGCCGAAGTGCATGACTGCTTTACCATCGCAGAGCTGATGATTTATGAAAGTATCGGCCTGACTGCTTTAGGCGAAGGGGCTCGCGCCATACATGAAGGGTGGGTGATGAAAGACGGCAGACTGCCCATCAACCCTTCTGGTGGCTTGAAGGCAAAAGGGCATCCGGTTGGTGCGACGGGGGTGTCCATGCATGTCATGGCGGCACGTCAGCTAATGGGGTTGGCAGAAGGGTGTCAGGTCAGTGATGCACACACGGCTGCCGTATTCAATATGGGCGGTTTGGCCGTTGCCAACTATGCCAGTGTACTTCAAAGGGTGGCCGATCATGACTAACGCTGGCAGCCGGGCTCCTCGTAGCGTATTGGTAACAGGGGCACTAGGTGGGATTGGGCGAGCGGTTTGCCAGCATTTCGCTGGAGAAGGGGCTCATATCGTGTTGCATGATCGTTTGCCTCCCGAACAGGCTAACGTACAGGCTTGCCAGGACATGCTCAGAGAAAAGGGAGCGGCATCGACACGCTATTTTCAGGCAGACCTTCGTTCTACCGAGCAAATCGATGGTCTATTTGCTGCCCTTCGGGAAGCAGGCGTGTCCTTGGATGTATTGGTCAATAACGCGGGTATCCAGCTCACTGCTCCGGTCGAAAACTTCGAGCTGACGGACTGGAACGATATCATCGCCATTAATTTGACCGCGGTATATCGGTGCAGCCAATTGGCTCTGGCGGACATGCGCAGGCAAGGTGGGGGACGTATTGTCAATCTTGCCTCTGTCCACGGTTTGGTAGGTTCGCCATACAAGTCAGCTTATGTGGCAGCCAAGCATGGGGTGGTAGGCCTGACAAAAGTGCTGGCGCTGGAAACGGCCGAGCAACGTATTACTGTCAATGCGATTGCCCCAGGCTGGACGGAAACGCCCATCCTGGAGCCGCAAATCGCACAGCGTATGCAAGCGTTGAACCGTGGGCGTGACGAGGCCATTCGCCATCTGGTGGGTGAGAAGCAGCCCACCAAAGCGTTTGTACTCCCAGAGCAGGTCGCTGCCTTGGTGGGCTTTCTCTCTAGTTCGGAGGCGGCATCAATGACCGGTACCGTAATACCCATGGATGGTGGCTGGACATGCCAATAAGTGTTTTCCGGTAAAACCTCTGTAGACATTGAATGCTTTTAGGGGGGAACTATGAACGCCAGCGTCATCGGGAATGATCTGCTTTTTATAGCGTTCGAGCATGCGCCATGTGCCATCGTGGTGACTAAAAATCGTCGTGTGCTTGAGTGTAATCGAGCGTTTTGTGAACTGTTTGGTTACGAGCGCAGTACCCTGATTGGCCAGCTCATGTTGAAAATGTACCCCTCTTATGCCGATTTCAAGTCAATTGGTGAACTGCGCTATCAAGATCTTTTGAAAAACCATAAGTGTATTGATGAGCGGTTCATGTGTAACAGTCGAGGAGAGGTGTTTTGGACAAAAACAGTCGGAAAAACATTGACACCCTCCGCCCCTTTTGAACTGGCGGTATGGTCTTTTACAAAAATCAAAGTTGGCCAGGATAAATCTAATCACCTTACCATGCGAGAGTTGGAGATATCGGGCTACATCGCGAATGGTCATACGTGCAAGGAAATAGGTAGGCTGCTGCAAATATCACATAGGACGGTTGAAGCGCATCGCGCCAAAATCATGAAAAAGCTAGGATGTCGGAATACTGCTGAACTGGTTTCCAAAATTATTCAGTTAGAGGATTAGCCTTGGTGAAAGGTAAAGGAGGTGCCCTATGGGTATACGTAGTTGTACGTATACCGCTACGTAGATACCTGAATCCGTGAGACCGGCCCCCGGAAGCACTTCTAACCCACTGACCTGCATGGCAATATAGCCATTATCGCCATTCACCCAGACAGTGCCATGCCCAACATAAAGTTCCGCGCCAGTTGCCGCACCCTCACCAGCCACGCCGGGCTGTCCATCATCGGGCAATGCTTCGAGATCGCTGGCGTCGACAGCATCGACAGCCGCTTCCCCACCACGCTGGGCATGCGCACCAGTGACGTGATCAAGAGCTACCTGGGCCTGCTGTGTCTGGGCATGAGCGACTATGACGCTGTCGAGAACTTCCGCCGCGACAAGCCCTTCCAACAACTGCTGACCCTGCAGAAGGTGCCGAGCGCGGCGACACTGCGACAGCGGCTGGAAAAACTTGCCGCCAACGACCTGCAGGCGCGCACCGCCACCTGGTCCACGACCCTGCTGTCACTGATCGAAGCACCGATCACCGCCGAGACGACGCACGTCTGCCTGGACATCGACACCTTCGTCATGGACAACAGCAACTCGAAGAAGGAAGGCGTCTCGCGGACCTACCAGAAGGTCGATGGCTACACCCCGATCGCCGCCTATCTGGGCAACGAAGGGTGGTGCCTGGGTCTGGAACTGCGGCCTGGCAAGCAGCACACCATGAAGGAGAGCAACGCCTTCCTGGAGCGGGTACTGCCTCGCGCCCAATGCTTGACCAAGCAACCGATCCTGTTACGCGAGGACAGCGGCTTCGACAGCCAGGCGCACCTGGCGCTTCTCGAACAGCAACGCCAGGTCTTTGCCGACGAGGGGCGCCGGCTCGACTATGTCGTCAAATGGAACCCGCGTGGCTCGGCCACGGCTGATCGAGATACCTGGCTGGCGGTGGCGGCGGACTACTGGGAAGAGCTGCGTCCTGGCAAGCGCCAGGCGCTGTGGTCGCAGACCGTCTCGATCCACGACGACAACAAGACCGAATACGTCGTCCAACGCGTGATGCGCCTGGTAGAGCGCACCGCCGATCGCGATGGCCAGTTGCTGCTCGAACCGGACTATGAGTTGGAAGGCTGGTGGACCAGCCTGGACGAGGCGCCGGAGGCGGTGATCAAACGCTACCAGGCGCATGCCACCCATGAGCAGTTTCACAGCGAGATCAAGACCGATCTCGACCTGGAGCGCTTGCCGTCCGGCAAGTTCGCCACCAACGATCTGATCCTGCATCTCGCCCAGTTGGCCTACAACATCCTGCGCCTGATGGGACAGCTGGGCATGACCGGCGAGCTGAGCCCGGTTCGCCACCGCCAAGCGGCGCCGGCTGCGCACCGTGCTACAAGAGCTGGTGCACCGTGCGGCTCTCGTGATTCACAAGGCACGGCAGATCATCCTCGACTTCGGGCAGGATATCGGGCGCATGACGGTGCTCAAGACGCTGCGGAGCCGAGTGCGTTATCCACGAGGAACGCCATGCTGACCGTCAATCGGCGACACTCTATCCACAAGCAGTTCCAAGCGACACGCGATCGCCAGATATGTCGTGCCTGGCGGGTGGAAAGGCATGACAAAACGGGCCGTCAGCACCGATCAGCACGGTGGGTTTTGGCAATAACGGGCTTGCGAAAGCCAACTTGCACGGGGCGAATGATCAAAAAGTGCTCGCTGGCGGTGATAGGGAAAGTGTCGGCGCCGGCTTCACGGATTCAGGTAGATAGTCAGGATAGCATGCTTTTTAAACAATAATTATCAGATTAGTGTCCTCAATAGCTGAGTCAGATGACGACAGTTATAATAAAGCCAATAAGCGTTGACAGTGCGAGGAGTTAATGATGAAAAGAAGAGATTTTCTGAAGTTGAGTGCCATTTCCGTCGGTGGAACTCTTACCCTGACCACCCTGCCTGGCATGGCTTTGGGTCAGTCGCCTGTACGGTTGAAATATGACTCATATGTAACGGAACATGCTTCTCCATCCGTGTTGGATAAATGGTTTTTAGATGAGCTGGTGAAGCGAACCAACGGAGCCATTGAAGTTGATTTCTACTGGGCACAATCTTTGAACCAGGCGGGAGCTCATTTGAATGCGATCAGAAATGGCATTTCAGAAGTGTCGCTGATTTCCCCAGGATACTATCAAAGTGACCTGCCCGTGACACGAGGACTGGAGTGGTATTACAAAATGAATAGAGCGGATGCTCTGTTAAAACCTGAATCCGTGAAGCCGGCGCCGACACTTTCCCTATCACCGCCAGCGAGCACTTTTTGATCATTCGCCCCGTGCAAGTTGGCTTTCGCAAGCCCGTTATTGCCAAAACCCACCGTGCTGATCGGTGCTGACGGCCCGTTTTGTCATGCCTTTCCACCCGCCAGGCACGACATATCTGGCGATCGCGTGTCGCTTGGAACTGCTTGTGGATAGAGTGTCGCCGATTGACGGTCAGCATGGCGTTCCTCGTGGATAACGCACTCGGCTCCGCAGCGTCTTGAGCACCGTCATGCGCCCGATATCCTGCCCGAAGTCGAGGATGATCTGCCGTGCCTTGTGAATCACGAGAGCCGCACGGTGCACCAGCTCTTGTAGCACGGTGCGCAGCCGGCGCCGCTTGGCCGGGTGGCGAACCGGGCTCAGCTCGCCGGTCATGCCCAGCTGTCCCATCAGGCGCAGGATGTTGTAGGCCAACTGGGCGAGATGCAGGATCAGATCGTTGGTGGCGAACTTGCCGGACGGCAAGCGCTCCAGGTCGAGATCGGTCTTGATCTCGCTGTGAAACTGCTCATGGGTGGCATGCGCCTGGTAGCGTTTGATCACCGCCTCCGGCGCCTCGTCCAGGCTGGTCCACCAGCCTTCCAACTCATAGTCCGGTTCGAGCAGCAACTGGCCATCGCGATCGGCGGTGCGCTCTACCAGGCGCATCACGCGTTGGACGACGTATTCGGTCTTGTTGTCGTCGTGGATCGAGACGGTCTGCGACCACAGCGCCTGGCGCTTGCCAGGACGCAGCTCTTCCCAGTAGTCCGCCGCCACCGCCAGCCAGGTATCTCGATCAGCCGTGGCCGAGCCACGCGGGTTCCATTTGACGACATAGTCGAGCCGGCGCCCCTCGTCGGCAAAGACCTGGCGTTGCTGTTCGAGAAGCGCCAGGTGCGCCTGGCTGTCGAAGCCGCTGTCCTCGCGTAACAGGATCGGTTGCTTGGTCAAGCATTGGGCGCGAGGCAGTACCCGCTCCAGGAAGGCGTTGCTCTCCTTCATGGTGTGCTGCTTGCCAGGCCGCAGTTCCAGACCCAGGCACCACCCTTCGTTGCCCAGATAGGCGGCGATCGGGGTGTAGCCATCGACCTTCTGGTAGGTCCGCGAGACGCCTTCCTTCTTCGAGTTGCTGTTGTCCATGACGAAGGTGTCGATGTCCAGGCAGACGTGCGTCGTCTCGGCGGTGATCGGTGCTTCGATCAGTGACAGCAGGGTCGTGGACCAGGTGGCGGTGCGCGCCTGCAGGTCGTTGGCGGCAAGTTTTTCCAGCCGCTGTCGCAGTGTCGCCGCGCTCGGCACCTTCTGCAGGGTCAGCAGTTGTTGGAAGGGCTTGTCGCGGCGGAAGTTCTCGACAGCGTCATAGTCGCTCATGCCCAGACACAGCAGGCCCAGGTAGCTCTTGATCACGTCACTGGTGCGCATGCCCAGCGTGGTGGGGAAGCGGCTGTCGATGCTGTCGACGCCAGCGATCTCGAAGCATTGCCCGATGATGGACAGCCCGGCGTGGCTGGTGAGGGTGCGGCAACTGGCGCGGAACTTTATGTTGGGCATGGCACTGTCTGGGTGAATGGCGATAATGGCTATATTGCCATGCAGGTCAGTGGGTTAGAAGTGCTTCCGGGGGCCGGTCTCACGGATTCAGGTTAAAAGTATGCCGAGACGTCTACCAGCGTTATGAGCCACTACGGCAGGAATGGGAAAGTCGTCATAAATCCAAAGTTCTCTATTGGACCAATTGGTACTATTGCCCTCTGATAACGCGAGAGCCTATTCAATCGATTGAAGATTTGCGTGGCAAGCGGATCCGGGGATATGGCGTGGGGACGGATGTGGTTGAAAGCCTGGGGGGAAGAGCTATTCCCATGGCGGCGCCAGAAGTTTATTCAGCATTGGAGCGTGGTGTGCTGGATGGGGCTTATGGCTTTGATTTCATCACTGCCATCAGCTATGCACTACATGAGGCGGCTCCTTATATCACCGAGATTGGCGCTGGACCTCATGGCCCGTCTGCAACGGTCATCGGTATCGATGTCTGGAACCGTCTGCCGGATGATATCAAGCAGGTCATGCAAACATTGGCAGATGAAATCTATTCAGGCAAGTACCGTGAAATCTATGCCTCCATAGCGGAGGATCGGGTGCGTAAAGCGATGGCGGAAGGCGCTCAGTTCTCTACCTGGGATCAGCAACAAATCGAAACCGCTAGAGATATGGTCCAGCCTGAACAGGTAAATCAATGGGTGAATACCGTGGCCAGGAATGCGGGTATTGATGGCGATGAAATGCAACAAGTCATCGATGATGCCATCGCAGAGCATGATGCCAGTGGGGACCTGGAAACACCCTATGAGATTTATCAACGCATTTCATGACGTCATTGCACATGACGGTTTGGGCTGCTGCTCGGCAGCCCTTTAAATAATGCCTGATGTGAGGGTATCTGAATGCGTGGTTTAAAAAAAATGGAATCCGGGTTGGCATTTTTGATGGGATGTGGTGCTTCAATGGCACTGTTGTTCATGATGGTGTCAACGGCACTGGATGCAACTTCTCGTAGCTTTTTCAATTTTCCCCTTCCAGGCGTTTATGAGTTCTCGGAAGTGTCCATGGCAATCATTGTGTATCTTGGCTTGTTATGGGCGCAACATGACCGTAAGCATATACGCGTTACCTTGATAAGTGAGCGTTGCTCGCCCCGTGTACGGCTAGCTTGGGAAAGTGTGGCGTGGTTGTTTGGTGCCGTCTTTTTGATTGCGATTGCCCTTCCAAGTATTGAAGGCGCCTATGTGTCAACGATGGACCGGGAGTTTCGCTGGGGGATCATGCAAATGCCAATTTGGTGGGTGAAAATCATCGTGGCGGTAAGCTTGTTGTTGGCATTCATTCAAATGTTTTTGCATTTTGTCATTTCTGTTTACTCTGCTTTTGGTGGCGCTCATGACTGATCCCGTATGGCTAGGTTTGTTGTCCGTTGGGTTGATATTCGTATTGATGGGATTAGGGGTGCCCGTTTTTGCGGCGCTGGGTCTGTCTGGGATGGTCGGTATCTTGTTAGTGCAAGATGTGACCTATATTTATAATGTATTGCAGAACTTTGCGTTTAATAAAACAGCGGCTTACTTGCTGACAGTGATTCCACTCTTCATCATTATGGGTAATTTCGCGCTTCATGCTGGAGTGGGGAAATCGCTTTTCCATGTGGCCAAACGATGGTGTGGGCATTTGCCCGGCGGGCTAGCTATCTCGACGATTTTTACATGTGCTGGTTTTTCTGCCACCTCGGGCTCAAGTGTGGCCACGGCGGCAACCGTGGGTTCCATTTCGTTACCCGAAATGAAGCAAGCTGGCTACGATAAACGTCTTTCGGCTGGGTGTGTGGCTGCGGGAGGAGTGTTGGGGGTGTTGATCCCCCCTAGTGTCTTGCTGGTTTTCTATGCTGCCTTGACAGAGGTTTCGGCGGGCAAAATGCTGATGGCCGGCATACTGCCTGGCATTCTTTCCGTGGGCGTCTTTGTTGCGGGTGTTTCGATCATTGCGCTGATCAAACCAGAGATGTGTCCCAAAGGTGAGCGCATTGGTTGGAAGAAGCGTTTTACTTCATTGCGCAAGGCTTGGCAGCTCATGCTACTGATCGTGGTGGTCTTGGGGAGTATTTATACTGGCTGGGCCACGCCGACTGAAGCCGCGTCTTTGGGGGCAATGGCCGCTGTTTTATTCTTGCTTTTTTCTCGCCAGGATCGGGCGAGCAAAGTAAAAGCAATTGGTATCTCTTCAAGAGATGCCGTTAATACTACCGTGATGATCATGATGACCATGCTCGGAGCCGGTATTTATAGTTTTTTTCTTAGCCTGATTCGTGTGCCGCAACTGGTGTCCGGCTGGGTGATCGATCTGCCCTTGCCTGCTATTGTCATTATTGCCCTGATTTTACTGCTTTATGTGCCAATGGGGATGTTTTTGGATGCGTTTTCTATGTTGGTCATTACGCTCCCTATCCTTTTTCCAGTGGTGACAAGCCTTGGGTTTGATCCTATCTGGTTTGGCATTCTGGCCATCAAGATGTGTGAGATCGGGCTGATTTCTCCCCCAATCGGTTTGAATGTGTATGTGATTGCTGGGTTGGATAAGGATACGACCTTGACGGATGTTTTCGCGGGAGCCAACTGGTTTATTCTGATGGAAGTGGTTACCGTCGTGTTGATTTTTTCTTTTCCCTGGATAGCGACTTTTTTACCTAACACCATGTGATGCTATCCAATGGGAAAGGTTGCGATACATGATTGATTAGAGATCATGAGAATAAGGGAGTATGTCTATTACATAAAAATGAATTTTTTAATACTAGCTTGTCAAATTTAGGGCGCTGTTATTCGTATTCGTTAATGCTTACTGCTGGCGACTGGATACCCGAACAAAAGTACTAGGTGTCGGGTCCCGTGCGGTAACTGTCAAGGTATCTGTCGCCCTGTTTGATTTTTATGCAGCTATTTTCTCTACCTCCCTAACTACCCGGCGCTCTGGGTTTAGCGATACTAATGTCACAGGATGCCAGTTGCGGGTGTCTCCACTCCAGCGCTCAGGATGCACAGCTCTGGCTGCAAGGTTGAGGGCATGTCTCTTGGCCAATATGACTTTGTCTTCTCCTGTGTGGCGCTGCATCGGCGTCACGAAGCGGATAGCACTGTGGCGGTGCTCATAGTTGTACCACTGGACGAAGCCGTGCACCCAACGCTGGGCAGCTGATAGGTCAGCGAAGCCACTGACAGGGTAGTTCGGCACATACTTGCAGGTGCGGAACAGAGCCTCGGAGAAGGCGTTATCGTTGCTCACACGCGGTCGACTGAACGAAGGCTGGATCTGCAGATCTCTCAGCTTCTCAAGCAAGGTAACGCCTTTGAAGGGGCTGCCGTTATCTGCGTGCAGCACCAGAGGCTGGCCTACCATGTTTTCGGCCAGCACGGCTCGCTCAATGACACGGCGTGAGTTAGCTGCAGACTCCCCCAGAAAGGCTTCCCAGCCCACGACTTTACGGCTGAAGATGTCGAGGATCATCACCAGATAGTAGTAGGTACCCTTGGCTGGCCCAGGAAGCCAGGTGCAGTCCCAGGACCACACCTGGTTGGGGGCGGTTGCTGTATGTGTAGTCGGCGCTGGCTGTGATTTGCGGGCTTTGGCGCGTCCCCGGTGTGCCAGCTGGCCATGTTTACGCAGCACTCGATAAAAGCTCGATACGGAGGCAATGTAACGCTGCTCTTCATCCATCAGCCGAATAACAATTTGATCCGGCGGTAAAGCAGCAAACTCGTCACGGTGGCATTGCCTCAAGATCTCGGCCTCTTCTTCTGGGGTCAGCGCATTAGCGGGGGCTGGGCGTTCGGCTAAAGGGCGTTTGTCGCCTGTTAGCTTTCCCGTCTGCATCCAGCGTTGGTGAGTCCGGATAGAAATCCCGACGACTTCACAGGCAGCCGTCAAGGTGGCGCCCTCGTTGCAGGCGGCAGCAATCAGCTCTACGGCACGTTGGCGATCCTCGATGCTGATCATGACTCCTCGTCCCCCCCTACGGCGCCAGCGCCAATACCCAACACGCCATCGGCACCGGCGTGTTTGGCGGCATGGTCAGCGGTACCTTGCTGGTGGTGCTGTTCGTTCCGGTGTTTTTCGTATTCGTGATGGGGCTTCAGGAGCGTGTGTTGGGGTGGCGCGCGCGCCGTCATGGCTAGAAAGCGGCTTGACGCCAGGCTCATGGCCTCTTTTATTCAGGAGTGAAGGTCTGATGTGAGGAGCCCAATATACTGAGTTCGAGGGCATGGGTTATCGCGTACCATGGGGGCACACTCACTGCCGAGGCCCCCGTGCCATGACCCGCGTTGCCATCTTCGTAGACACTCAGAACGTTTACTACACCGTACGCGACGCCTACGGCAGGCACTTCGATTACCGCCGTTTCTGGGCCAAGGCAACGGCGAACCGGGAGGTGCTGGCCGCCCGCTGCTATGCCATCGACAAGGGCGATGCCAAGCAGCGTGAGTTCCAGAATATCCTCCGTTCGATTGGCTTCGAGGTCAGGTTAAAGCCGTTCATTCAGCGCGCGGATGGTTCGGCCAAGGGTGATTGGGACGTGGGCATCACTCTCGATGCCATCGAATACGCCGAGAAGGCGGATGTAGTGGTGCTGGTCTCCGGCGACGGCGACTTCGACCTGTTGGCGCAGAAGATCCGTGAGGGCCACGGCAAACGGGTGGAAGTCTACGGCGTGCCCCAGCTTACCGCTGCTTCCCTGATCAACGCCGCCAGCCAGTTCATCCCCATCGAGGGCGACTTGTTGCGCCATCACACCTCTTCAATACCCTCTACCAAAAAGACGCGGTAATCGGCGCCCAGGAAGCGGTGTTGGCGGGCTTCCTGGTAGGCGGGGCTTTGGTACCAGGCGCGGGCGGCGGCCATGTCGGGGAAGCGCAGGATCACGGCGCCTTCCATGGCGCTGCCTTCCAGCACTTCGAAGTCTCCGTAGAAGGCCAGCGGCTGCGGGTCGTGGCCTTCTCGAGCGGCTTTGGCCTTTTCGCTGTAGCGCTGCATTTCTTCGCTGTTGTGGGTGTGTTCACGGGTCAAAACGACATAAGCAGGCATTGTGTTTCCTTGTTGGTCGACGCTACGGCGTCTCGGTCGGGTGGGAGTCATCGGCTGGCGCCTCGGGGTCGGCGTCGGCCATCGGTTCGATTTGACGGTTTTCCAGGGCGGCCAACGCGACCTTGTAGCAGTCTTCGATGTGGCTGTTGCCCATGTATTTCATGGCGGTAAAACTGATGCCGCCCGCCACGGCGCTGCCAATCAGCGGGACGAATTTGCTGGTGCCTTTGGCGGCGACTTTGATGCCCATCTTGCCAAGCAGGGTCACGATCAGGTTTTTGGTGATGTACCTGCCCGCCATCTTGCTGCCGGTATTGGAGATGGCGGTCATGACGAACAGCTTGCTTTCGGTATCCAGACGGTCGATCTGCTCCGGCGTTAGCCCAAACTGGCTGTTGATCTTGGGGATGATGCGCATCAGGATCGCCACGTCCGAGCCAATGTCCAGCCCCGGCACGGGAATCATCGCCGTACCTGCAGAGAGGCCCGCGCTGCGTGTCACCATGGCATGGCAGGACTTCTTGATGGCGTCGAGTTCTTCCCTTGTTTCGATCATTGCGCAATCCCTTTTAACGATGGAGTGTCATCACCTTAGTGGATGTTGGCTTTCGCGACACGTTGTCTGCTGGGCGTTGTCTCGTGGCCAGTCGGCTCGGCCAAAAAGAATGCTAATCGCTTTGCCGCCATGCAGCCACTGGCGGGTAAGCAGCTTGGCAGATTTTAGCGCTATAGTGACGTCTCTTTCCCCTCACTGGCTGAACGCTTTTATCACATGACCTCATTCAGAGCCGCGCTACATCGGCAGTTAGCTCCTGAAGCTCGCCTTCAGCAGGGCTTGTCGGTCACTAACCGTATTATCTGTCTGGGTTTCATGGTCCACAACAACGCTTTCCTGTTGCGCCTTCTACGCTTGGCGCGAATGCTGAGACTTGCCCGTCTGGGCCGCTTCAGCCAGGCGTGGGCAGCCTTGGCGGCCGCATTCAGCGATGCGTTTCAGCAGAAACGTGACCACCTGGCAGAGAAATAGAACAGGCGGGTTACCACCAGCATCACGTCGATAGGCGTGCGTATGCAAGGGCTGGCGGTGGATGGCTGTACTGACATCACGGCACCGCAAGCTGCGGTGGCAACCGCTCGGCCAGAAACTCCATGAACAGCCGCGTGCGATGGGAAAGCGTGGCCTGCCGGTAGTAGACGGCATGGATGGGCTGTGTGATCAGCGTGGTGTGGTCGGGCAACACTTCTACCAGCGCGCCACGCTGGCGGGGTGCTTGGGTCATGAAATCGGCCAGGCACACGATACCGACGCCTGAGATTGCCAGCTCCAGCAGGGTGGTGCCGCTGGACGCCGCCAGGGTGGGCGTGATGTGTAGCGGCTGGCCATCGGCTCCGTGCAACGGCCAGCAGTTGAGGTGGTCCAGCTGGCTGAAACCGAGCAGGGTGTGTTGGGCCAGTTCCGCTACCTGAGAGGGGGTGCCATGGCGCGCCAGGTAGGCGGGGCTGGCCAGCACGCGCAGGGCGCTGTGGCCCAGGGGGCGCGCATGGAGCGACGAATCTTCCAGCGCGCCAATGCGAATGGCCAGGTCGACCCGCTGTTCCAGCAGGTCTACAAAGCGGTCATGGGTATCCAGCTCCAGGGTGATTTGCGGGTAGCGGGCGCGAAACTCCTCGATCAGCGGCACCACCACGAACTGCATGAAGCTGGGCGCGGCATTGATGCGCAGCCGCCCGCTGGGCTGCTGATGGCGGTCCTGCACGGCCTCTTCGGCGGCTTCCACGGCGGTCAGGATGCTGCGGCAGTGGGTCAGAAAGGTGTCGCCTTCTTCCGTCAGCTCCAGCCGCCGGGTGGTGCGGCGCAGGAGCGTGGTGCCCAGCTTCTGTTCCAGCCGGTGCAGGGCGCGGCTGACGCCGGAGACCGTCATGGCCAACTGCTCGGCGGCGGCGGTGATCGAGCCACAGTCCACGACGGTAATGAAGGCTTGCTGCTCTTCCAGAGTGCTTTTCATGAATATCAGGCCTGGTCGTGGCAAGTGATTGTTGATTTTTGAGCAAGAGTATCTTGCGGGAAGTACGCTGTTTTCATGGCATTGTTCACTGCACAATAGCGCCCACTCAATGCTCCGCTGTTTATCATTAGGCGGGCCAGTCAACCACAAAGTGAGGTGTCAGTCATGAAGATACTGTTGATCAATGGCGGTAAGGCGTTTGCCCACTCTGGTGGTGAACTCAACAATACGCTGCATGCCGTCGCAAAGGAAACCCTGCTGGAACTGGGGCATGACGTGCGCGAGACGGTCATCGAGCAAGGCTACGAGACTGCTGCCGAAGTACAGCACTACCTGTGGGCCGACACCATCGTGTACCAGATGCCCGGCTGGTGGATGGGCGCGCCCTGGACGGTCAAGCGCTATATCGATGAAGTCTTTACCGAGGGGCATGGCGCGCTGTACGCAAGCGATGGCCGTTCGCGTCAGGACCCTTCCAAGCAGTACGGCAGCGGCGGGCTGCTGCAGGGCCGCCACTACATGCTGTCGCTGACCTGGAATGCCCCTGCCGAAGCCTTCGATGAGCCGAGCAACTTCTTTGAAGGGCGTGGGGTCGATGGCGTCTACTTTGCGTTCCACAAATCCCAGCAGTTCGTCGGGCTGGCCGCCCAGCCCACGTTCATCGCCAACGATGTCATCAAGGCACCGGACGTCGAGCGCGACAAGGCGGAGTATCGTCGCCATTTGCGTCGGGTGTTCGGCTAGTGCTACCTGAGCTGACTGGCACGCTGTCGCAGCTTGGGCAGCGTGCGTGCCACTGGCGGTAGGCGGGTCGCCATGATCAGGGCGGAAACGGCGGCATACACGGCCCATTCGCGTAGGTCGGCGCGCACCACCCAGAAGAAGTGCAGCATTACCAGGGCGAGGATGACGTAGGCAAACTTGTGCAGGGGTTTCCAGCGTTTGCCCAGCCGCTGCATCGACCAGCGGTTGGAGGTTGCTCCCAGCACGGCCAGCCCCAGCAGGGCTATCATGCCCACCACGATGTAAGGCCGCTTGACCAGCTCACTGCCCAGCAGTGCCCAGTTCAGCCCCAGAATGAACAGGGCATAGCTCAGCAGGTGAAGGGTCGCGTAAGCGAGGGTCCACAGCCCCAACTGCCGCCGGATCAGGTTGAAGCCTTTCCAGCGGGTGAGCTTGGTCAGCGGGGTCAGGCTCAGGGTCATCAGCAATAGCCAAAGCGCGCCAATGCCCAGGTTCAGTAGCAGGTAGCGCCCGGGTTCCGGGCCAGCGGCGTTGCTGGCCACCTGACCGCTCCAGTACAGCAGGGGGGCCAGCGCGGCCAGGAACACGCCGCCGCGCCATAGCCACCAGGTGCGTGGTGTGGCCATCAGTAGTTGGCTCTCAAGTCCAGGCCGGCATACAGCTCGGCCACTTCGTCGGCGTAGCCGTTGAACATCAGGGTGTCCATGGTATTGGGGCTGAACAGGCTGTTGGGCAGGCGGCGTTCGGTGGCCTGGCTCCAACGGGGGTGATCCACTTCCGGGTTGACGTTGGCATAGAAGCCGTACTCGTTGGGGGCAATCCGCTGCCAGGAGTTCATCGGCTGCTCTTCGACCAGCGAAATGCGCACGATCGACTTGATGCTCTTGAACCCGTACTTCCAGGGCACCACCAGGCGCAGCGGTGCGCCGTTTTGATTGGGCAGCTCGCGGCCATACATGCCCAGCGCCATCAGGGTCAGCGGGTGCATGGCTTCATCCATGCGCAGGCCCTCCACGTAAGGCCAGTCGATCAGCGAAAACGATGAGCGCTGGCCAGGCATCTGCTCTGGGTCCACCAGGGTTTCGAAGCGCACGTACTTGGCTTTGCTGGTGGGCTCGGCGCGAGTGATGATGTCGGCCAGCGGAATGCCCAGCCAGGGAATGACCATCGACCACGCCTCCACGCAGCGCAAGCGGTAGATGCGCTCTTCGAACCGGGTAGGGCTGACGAGGTCTTCCAGCGCAAAGCGACCACCGTTGTTCACCTCGCCATCGACCACCACGCTCCAGGGCTCGGTTTTTAAACTGCCAGCCCGGCGGGCGGGGTCGGTTTTTCCGGTGCCGAACTCATAAAAGTTGTTATAGCCGCTGGCATCGTCGAAGGGGGTTAGGGTGTCTGTATCGGGGTCGCTGGGGGTCACGGCTCCCCACTGGGTATCGCCGATCTTTTGCTGCAGCCACTCTGGGCCGCTGCCCGCTGGCACATCCGAATAGTCTGCATTGGCGCGGGCGTGCCCCGACAGCGCAAGCCCAGCCCCCAGCCCTGCCATGCCGCCCATGAATTGTCGGCGCGACAGATAGATGGATTCCGGGGTGACATCCGATTCTTTCAAATCACTGGGCTTGGCAATTTTTATCAGCATGGGGGAGCCTCTGCGTAGAAGAGCATGTCCAAGGTGCAGGAAGAGCGTCACCTTTGACGATGGATGGCAGGAGAAGTTCTCCACTTCTGTTTCAGTGTACAACCTTTATATCGCTTTGGCGCTGACTGGCGTCATGTCTTACTGGCCAAGGCCTTGGCCCCTGTGGACTCCATGCGTATGCCTTCAAGAGTTGATGAGCAGAACCCCCTGAGCTACCCAACGAGCGCGGACTGGCACCAGCTGTTCATGCGGCTGCTGCCTTGGCTGGGCTGCCTGGCCCTTGCCGGTGCGCTGCTGTTTTTCGTGGCCTACCACTGGGCCGGCATGGGACGCTGGGCGCGGCTGGGCTTGCTGCAAGCCGTGCTGTTGCTGGCCGTGGGCATGGCGCTGTGGCAGTCCCGGCGGCCCAGGGGCAGGCAGTTGGCGCTATGCATGGCGGTGTGCGTGGTGGGTGTGCTGCTGGCGCTGATCGGGCAGGTGTATCAAACCGGGGCAGACCCGTGGCAACTGTTTGCGGGTTGAGCGGTATTGGCCCTGCCCTGGGTCGTCATGGCCCGCCTGAGCGAGCTGTGGCTGCTGTGGTGGGCTGGTGAACATGGCCATCTGGCTCTATGCCAGCGTTTGGGGGTTATGGGGTGCGTTGGGATGGCTTCAGGTGGCGGGCCTGTGGGGACTGGCGGTGGTCAATAGCGTGGCGCTGGCCGGTTGGGAGTGGGGTGTGCAGCGGCGGGGCTGGTCAGCGGGCTGGGCGCTGCGCGTGCTGGCGTTGGGCAGCGGGGTGCCGGTGACCCTGCTGATGATGCACTGGCTGTCGGGCGCGTTGACCCACGCTTTTCTGCCTGTAGCCGTATATGGCGCCTGGCTGGCGCTGCTGTTGCTCGGATACGCCCTTGGCCAGTGGCTGGTGTTGGGCGCAGGCGTGGTGCTGTGGCTGGTGGCACTGGGGCACTACTGCTGACGGGGCTTTATGATGAGGCGTTGCAGCGCCTGGGAGGGTTGGCACCGTGATCGCCCGCCGGGGCGTGACTTGCCTCACAGGCTAACGTGGTCTGTACTTGGTCCAACCATAAGCACGGATAGAGGCGAGAATGACGAAAGCACACGGATGGCGATACTGGCTAGTACTGCTGGTAGGGCTATGTTTCTCGCACATGGGCCTGGCGCAGAGCCAGGGCGACGAAAGCGAAGATGAACGCTGGTTCACCGCAGACACGCTGAATGCCGGACTGGGCGAAGTGCCGGAAGAGGTCAAGCGGCTAGCGCCCAGGGAAGCGATTCGCAGCTTCCTGACGCTCACCGAGGAGGGGGACTACGCGGCCGCCGCGCATCTGCTCAACCTGGCGGATATCGACTCGGGTGAGCAGCCCGGCCGGGGGGCCGAACTGGCCGAGCAGCTGGCCGAAGTATTGCGGCGCGGCGAGTGGCTCAACGCCTCCAACTTGTCCGGGCGCCAGGATGCGGCCATTGAAGACCCGTCCGGCCAGAACCCGATGACCGGCCAACCCCGACGTAATATCGAGCTGGCCTCGTTGCAGATCAATGGCGATGCGTACGATGTGCGCCTGGGCCGTTACCGCATCCCCGATGAAGACCCCGTGTGGCTGGTGATGCCGGAGAGTGTGTCAGCGATTCCCGAGCTGTATGAAGAGTACGGGCCTTCGGTGATCGAGCAGTATATCCCCGAGCGGTTCAAGACCTCGTTCGGCATGCTGAAGGTCTGGGAGTGGCTGGCCATTCCGCTGTTTCTGCTGACGGTGAGCGGAGTGGGCGTCGTGGCCTACTATGCCGTGAGGCTCGTGGCGCGCCTGTTGCCCTCCGGCGTATCGACCATCTTCGCCGACCAGATCGGGGTGCCCGTTGCGCTGATCGTGATGGCGCTGTTCACTCAGGCACTGCTGGATTACGTGGTGTCGTTTTCCGCCGTGGCCACTACCACCTTCCGGGTATTGCTGATTGCCGTGATGGCCTGGGGCGGGGGCACCATCGCGCTACGCCTGGTGGATACCATCATGCTGCGCATGACGCGTCGTCTGGTGGGGGAAATCGACGATACCAAACCCCGCGACAAGCGCCGTCTGCTGACCAGCCTGTATGCCCTGCGGCGCGGCATCATCCTGGTCACGCTGGTGTCGGTATCGGTGTACGTGCTGGGGCAGATCAAGCTGTTCGAATCCCTGGGCCTTTCGCTGTTGGCCTCGGCCAGCGTGCTGGCCGTGCTGGTGGGCATTGCGGGCCAGGCGGTGCTGGGCAACATTCTTTCCTCTTTTCAGCTCTCCCTGGCCAAGCCGGTGCGCATCGGTGACCTGGTGATCTTCGAGGGCCAATGGTGCTACGTAGAGGGTATCTTCTATACCTTTATCCGCCTGCGCTCCTGGGATGAGCGTCGCTTGATCGTACCGGTGACCTACTTCATCTCGAAGCCCTTCGAGAACCTGTCGGTCAAAAGTGCCAAGATGTATCGCTTTCTGGAGCTGACGCTGCACTTGAGTGCCGACATCTCCAAAATTCGTGAAAAGTTTATCGAATTTGCCGAGGCCGAAGAGTCCGTAGTCGAGCACCACAAGCTGCTGTGCTACGTCACGGGGCAAACGGCACATGCGCAGACCGTCACCTGCTACCTGATGACCTCCGACCCGCTATCGGGCTGGACCGCCGAAATGAACATCCGCGAGCAGCTCATGGCCTACATCCGCGATGAGCACCCCGAATGGTGGCCCCGCGAGGTCATGGTCATTAGCCACCACGACGTTGCCAAGGGCCACGGCCAGCGCTCGGGAACCACGTCGAGCGCCCGCCAGGAAACCCATGAACGCACCCCCCGCGGGCCCGGCGAAGGCAGCAGCGACAACCGCGGAGACGCCAGCAGCGAAAGCAGCTCAGAAACCGGAGGCAACAGCGCCCCCGACTAGGGGCGCATTTGCCTGTGTTTGTGTCTGTGTCCGTGCCTGTGAAAGTCCTTGCCGTTTGCCCTCTGTCGGCCGCGCTACTGAGTATCAAGGCTCCCTGAGCTGCTGCTCTGCCAACCGCTTGGCGCCCGCGAAGTCGGCTTTCTTGGCAAAGCGCGTGTAGCGGTCGATGAGGGTCAAGAAGCCGTCTTCGTCCATGTATCCTTTATCGCCCGTGACGTACCACCGTTGCCCATCCAGTGTCTTGAGTGCCGAGGCAGTGCGTTCGGGGTCATTAAGGTAGCCTTGCATGACCTGAGGGCCACTGACGATCACCATACCGGCTTGCCCGGTGGGCAGTTCATCCAGGCTTTCCGGGTCGACCACTTTCACGCTGGTGCCCGGCAGCGGCATGCCCACCGTGCCCGGCTGATGCCCCTTTTGCAGCGGCTGCGAACGGGAGCCCAGCGTGTCGGGCAAGTTGACCGAGACCACCGGAGCGGTTTCGGTGGCCCCGTAACCTTCATAAATGGGCTTGCCGAACTTGGCCATGAAGCCTTCTCGTACGCGCTCATCCAGCTTCTCGGCACCGGCGACCACGATGCGTAGGCTGTGCAACTGCTCGGCTTGCACTTTGGGATGACGGTTGAACAGCCGCAGCAGGCTGGAGGTGCTGAACATGATGGTGGCCTGGTGCTGGCTGACGGTCTTGGCAACCCCGGATACGTCGGTCGGGTCGGCGTGGCAGACCAGGGGCAGCCCTTCCACCAGTGGCAGCAGCTGAGTCACCGTGAACCCAAACGCATGAAATGTCGGCAGCGAGGCCATCACCACATCGTCGTGTTGGGTGTTCAGTACGTCGGAGGTTTGCTTGATATTGGCCATCAGGTTGCGGTGGCTGAGCATGACGCTCTTGGGCATTCCTTCGCTGCCGCTGGAGAACAGGATGGCCGCCGTGGCGCGGGCATCCTGTGCGCGGCAGAAGAGCGTTTGCAGCAGCCAACCGGGGAGGCAGCGAACGGCTAGCCAGGTCATCAGCCGCTCCCGGCGCGTCATGCTGGCCTGCAGGTCTTCCAGGTAAAGAACGCGAAGGCTGGTCAACAGCGGTGTGACGTCGAGGCCGCGCTGCTCCAGCCTGGTGACAAAGCGTCGGGAGGTGAGCAGCGTGCGTACCTCTGCCTGCTGAAGTGCAAAGGCCAGCGCTTCCTGGCTGGCCGTATAGTTCAGGTTGACCAGCGTTTTACCCGCCAACAGCGTCGCCATATTGGCCAATACCCCCGCCGAGCTGGTGGGCAGCAACACCCCGACGACGGGCTCCTGGGCGCTGTGGCGCATCAGACGCTTGGCGATCAACAGGCTGCCCGTGAGCGCCTGGCCGGCACTCAATGCGCCACCCAACGTATCTGCCACGGCAGGCGCGCCGGGGCGGCGTTTGACGCTTTTGATCCAGGCGCAGGGCAGGCTGGGCAAGGTATCCATGGCGTGCAGCCAGGAGTGGGTGGCCTGTTCGAAAATGCGCCGCTTGAGCACATCGGCGGAGGTGTCTTTCGGCAGCGGCTTGCCAAAGGCAACCACCACGGAGCGGTGCAGCGGCGCGTTGCGCAGTTCCTTCAGCTTGCTGGAGGAGCGGGAGAACTGACTGCCCCACAGCCCGCGCAGATAGAAGGGCACGATGCACACACTCGGGTCGGCCTGCTGGCAGGCGCGCTGGTAGCCTCGGCGCAGCTCGCCCAGTTGGCCGTTATAGCTGATGGCACCCTCTGGAAACAGGCACACGACCTCGCCTGCATTGAGCATGTTGGCCACTTTGGCCAGCGCAATGTCGGCCTGCTCGCCGCGTTCGATGGGGATGCAGCCCAGGGCCTTGAAAAACCAGCGCAGGTACCAGCGTTGATAAATGGAGCGCAGCATCACGAAGCGCACGGGGCGTGGGCTGGCAATCTGCACCATGGCCCAGTCGATCCAGCTGATATGGTTGCCCAGCAGCAGTACGCCCCCCTGGGCAGGCAGGTTCTCCAGGCCATGCACTTCAACCCGATAGCGGCGGGTGAGCAGAAATCCCAATACGAAGCGCACCAGGCTCTGCGGCAGTTTCAAGATAGTGTAAGCGCCGCCCGCCATGGCAACGCTGGCAATCAACAGCAGCAGATAGTGGCTATCGACCCCTGCCAGAGCGAACAGCGCGGTGAGCGCCAGAAAGCCCAGCATGGCCAGGTTCTGGATCCAGTTATTGGCGGCCATCACGGTGCCCAACTGGTGGTCGGCCGCATGGAACTGAATCAGTGCGTTCAGCGGCACGATGAACAGCCCGCCCATGATGCCGATGAACACGAAGTTCAACGCCTGGCTGGTGGGCGTCGTGAACAGGGGAAGGCACCACAGGCCGATGGCGACCCCAACGGCTCCCACCGGAATCAGCCCGGTTTCGATGCGGTTTCGGGACAGCGAGCTGGCCAGCAGCGACCCCAGCGCAATCCCGATCCCGCTGGCGGCCAGGATGGCTTGCAGCACCAGCGTGTTATCGATGGAAAGCGTATCCTTGGCATAGGACGGAAAGGCGGCCAGCAGCACCTGGCCCACCGACCAGAACGTGGCCAGGCCGATGATCGACAACCGCAGTACGGGCTGCTGGGCAATCAGTCGCAGGTTTTCCCTGAGGGCGGTGCCGCTGCGGTAGCGCGCCCAGGTCAAGGGGGTAGGCGCGGGGCGCGGTGGGTCCAGCGGCAAGCGGTACAGAGCGACCACCTGCAGGACGCTGTTGAGGACCAGCAGCCAACCCAACGGGGCAATGTGGCGCAGCAGTTCGGCAGGGGAGCCGCCGCCCGCAGGCACCCAGTATTCGAACAGCGCGGTAAAGGCCACGGTGCCTGCCAGTATCGCGGCGATGGTGACGGCTTGCACCAGCCCATTGGCCTCGGCCAAACGTGGCTTGCCAAACAGCCCTTTCACCAACCCGTACTTGGCAGGGGAGTAGAAGGCCGACTGAATGGCCAGCAGCAGCGTCATGGCAAACGCCAGCCAGAACCAGCCCTGGTAGTAAGCCGCCGTGATACCGAGCGACACCGCCACGGCCGCCCAGGCCGAGACGCGCAGCACGCTGACGCGGGGGATTCGGTCGGAAAGATGGCCCGCAGGGCTGAACAGCAGAATGAACGGCAGCAGAATCAGGCCATTCACCAGCGCCGTCAGCACCACCTGTTGCGTACCGTCGTAGCTTTTGAAAATCGTGTTCTGGATAACGATCTTGTGCCCTAGATCCACAAACGCATTGAGGAAAATGGCCATCAGGTAGGGCCAGGCGCCCGCGCTGCGCAGCAATGCTTGCATGGTGTCTCGCCTTGTTTGCCGGATGCCTGATACACCTGCGCGCATTGTGTTGTGCGGG
The DNA here is from genome assembly GCF_050709225.1 of Halomonas sp. KM007. Taxonomy (NCBI): domain Bacteria; kingdom Pseudomonadati; phylum Pseudomonadota; class Gammaproteobacteria; order Oceanospirillales; family Halomonadaceae; genus Halomonas; species Halomonas sp. KM007. Next base: position 2,815,164 of record NZ_CP136131.1, read on the forward strand.
CTTTCCGGTATCGTGGTCGGTTTTGAAACTGATCGTCTTGCAGGGTGATGCAGTATAGCGTGCTTGCGCATACGCTCGACAAGGCTGCCAAGAGAATCCCCATTGATGAATAGCACCCCCTTTCAGGCGTTGGCCTGCCCGCTCGATGGCGAACCGCTCTATCTGGAAGGCAATACGTGGCGATGTGTCGCTCGTCACGCTTTCGATGTGGCCAGACAGGGGTATGTGAACCTGCTGCCGGTGCAGCAGAAGCGCTCGACGGACCCTGGCGATAGCAAGCCCATGGTGGCTGCCCGCCAGCGTTTTCTGGCGGCGGGGCATTATCGGCCGATTGCCGAGTCGGTGAGCGAGATCCTCCAGCGCCATGCGCATGGGCAGGAGGCGTATCACTGCCTGGATGCGGGGTGTGGCGAGGGGTACTACCTGCGTGAGCTGGCGGGGCGGTGGCCAGCCGAACAGTCGCTGGCGCTGATGGGGTTGGATATTTCCAAGTGGGCGGTGCTGGCGGCTGCCAAACAGGGGGCCGAGACGTGCCGCTGGGTGGTGGGCAGCAATGCGCAGCTGCCGGTACAGTCGGCCACGCTGGACAGCGTGCTGTGCCTGTTCGGTTTTCCGGTGCATGCGGAGTTTGCGCGGGTACTCAAGCCGGGTGGGCAGCTGCTGCAGGTGGAAGCGGGGCCTGAGCATTTGCGAGAGCTGCGCGAGGTCATCTACCCGACCCTGAAGCCCGCCCGTGACAAGCCCCCCGAGGTGCCCGCAGGCTTTGTGGCGCATTCAGCGCATGAGTTGCGCTATGCGGTCACTTTGAAGGGGGCCGAGCCGATTGGCGATTTGCTGGCCATGACGCCTCACCTTTACCGCGCCAGTGCCGAAGGCCGTGAGCGAGCGGCGAATCTGGAGGCGCTGTCGTTGACCGTGGATACACGGCTCATCGTCTGGGAGCGAGTGTAGTTTGCAGATGACGCTCAAACGCAAAAAGGCCCGCCGAAGCGGGCCTTTCTGGTGGAGCCCATCACACGAGGCGTGGGTTCCAGCAAATGCTCAAGTCCGAAGACTTAGGAGATTTGCTTGATGTTAGAAGCCTGCAGGCCTTTTTTACCCTGGGTAACGTCGAAAGAGACGTTAGCGCCTTCTTGCAGGGTTTTGAAGCCGTCAGACTGGATTTCGGAGAAGTGTGCAAACAGATCGTCGCCACCGTCAGAAGGAGCGATGAAACCGAAGCCTTTGGTGTCGTTAAACCATTTAACTGTGCCAGTTGCCATTGTGTAGATCCTTTGCGCTGATGCGCCTTAATAAAATTCCTGGTATGACCCAGATGAAGTAGCGGGTGAAACAAGGAATACAATATTCAGGCTAACGAAAAAGATCGTACGCAACTGAAACCATGCTGCTTGCTTACTAACCAACTGACGCTACAGTGTCATGCTTGCGCTGCCGGGTCAAAGCCTTTCGTGATTATTTTTTGAGTATTGCCATGGAATGGCCTATTTCCAGCCCATTTTCCACGTCTGCTCATCCTTGAGCGCCTGCCAGGGCAGCGTGGTTTCACGGTGGGAATGCACGGCTTCCAGCACGACATCGACGACCTGCTCTTCCTCGTCGCGCAGCAGTTGGGTCACGATGAAATGTTTTTCCTTGTTGCGAGGCGTGACCGCGGTCCATTTGCTGTGGTGTAGCTTGTTGGGGTTGATGCTGTTTATGGGAGCTCCGGCAATCGAAGAGAAAACCTGTGGCGTGGCTAGGGTGGTGGAGAACGGGGCCTTCATGCGCGTTGTAAAATGGGGCCCATGCGCCATGCTAAGCTAGGCCACGTCATGATGTTGCGACGCACGATGTAGACCACTGATTCCTATTACTGATTCCTACCAACCATTTATACCAACAGGGCACTCAATGAAATATCTATGGAAGCGCTATCTTCAGGCGTCGCTTATTTTACGCGTGACCATTGCGCTGGTTTTGGGCGTGCTGGTCGGCCTGGTGGGCGGCGAGTGGGTCGCCACATGGCTAGGCCCGGTCGGGGATTTGCTGCTGCGTCTGTTGACCTTTCTCATCGTGCCCATCGTGCTGTTCACGCTCATGGTGGGAGTGAATCAATCGCGTGAGGGGAGCGCCGGCCGGGTAGGGGGCAAGGTGTTCTTCTACTATTTGGGGTCCTCCGCCTTGGCGATCATGGTGGGCTTGAGCGTGGCGACGCTGTTCAGTCCTGGCAGCGGCATGACGCTGAATGATAGTGCGAGCTTTTCGGTTCCCGAGAGCCCTGGCGTGGTCGATGCTTTGCTGAACATCGTGCCCAGAAATATCGTGACGGCCTTTGCCGAGCTGAACATGCTGGGCATCATTTTTACCGCCTTGGTCTTTGGCATTGCCCTGCTGAAGTTGCGCCAATCCGAGCAGCAGCATGCGCTGGGAGAACAGCTTTATCAGGTGATCGAAGGGCTGAACGAAGTCACCCTCAAGGTCATGGCTGGCGTGCTGCATTTCGTACCGATAGGGGTCTTTGCCATTGTCGCCAAGACGGTCAGCCAGCAGGGAATGGCAACCCTGGTATCGCTGGGGGATATGGTGATGGTGCTCTATATCGCCCTGGGGGTACAGCTGCTGATTTATTGTCTGATCATGATGCTGTTCGGAGTGAAGTTACGCACCTTCTTTCGTGAGGCGCGCACGCCCATGGCGACTGCTTTTGCGACGCAAAGCAGTGCAGGCACGCTACCCTTGACCATCAATGCAGCCCAACGCATGGGCATCCCGAAAAGCATCTATGGCTTCAGCTTGCCGCTTGGGGCAACGCTGAACATGGATGGCGCGGCAATTCGTATTGCCATTTCGGCGGTGTTTGCCGCCAACGTCATTGGTGCCCCGCTCGATTTCATGAGCATGGCCCAGATCGTGCTGATCGGCACGCTAGTGACCGTCGGGACGGCGGGTGTGCCGGGGGCGGGTATCATCATGATCGCGACGGTATTTGCTCAAGTGGGCCTGCCCATTGAAACCGTGGCGCTATTGACGGCAATCGATGCGTTGGTCGGCATGGGGGCCACGGCACTGAACGTGACGGGAGACCTGGTCGGCTCGTCCGTGATCAACCGCAGTGAAGGGAACGACCTGAGCGAAGCGCCACCCGAAACGGATAGCCCCGCTGTTAACAAGCAGGCATGACCTTCGGAAAGAACCTTCGGAAAGAAAAGGACGGGGGCAAAAACGCCGCCTTGCACGAGGCAAGGCAGCGTTTGTCAGACGGGGTGATACGAACGGGCTAGTGCTTCAAGATGACATAGAACGCATGAAGGATGCCCGGTATGAAACCAAACAGGGTCAGCAGGATATTGAGCCAGAAATGTCCTTTTAGCCCGACTTCGAGAAACACCCCGAGAGGGGGGAAGATCACCGCAAAAATCATCTTGATCGGGTCTGTCGCTGTAAACGCCATAAAGCCTCCTTTACTTTTTTAGCTAACCTATAAGACCAACCACTTACACTATCGTTCAGATTAGGCTGAGCGCCAATCATTGGGAAGGGAATCCATGCATCGTTTTCAATTACCGTTTTCACGTACACCGCTGGCTCTGTTGTTGGGGTCGGTGGTGATGACCCCGGCGGCGGCGCAAACTGCGCCCGAGGCCAGTACCGTGCTGCCTGCCGTGGAGGTCAGCGCTCCCCGTTTGGCCCGTGAACTTTATGCCACGCCAGCGGCTGTTTCGACTATCGACGCCCAGGAGATCCAGCAGGGGCAGCAGCGGGTGCGGCTGGATGAGTCGCTGAACAGGGTGCCCGGGGTATCGCTGCAGAACCGCGATAATTTTGCCCAGGGCCAGCGTATCGCCATTCGTGGTTTTGGTGCCCGGGCGCCGTTTGGCGTACGGGGGATTACGGTGATGGTGGATGGCATTCCGTATACCCTGCCGGATGGTCAAGCGCAGCTGGATGCCATCGACCTGGACAGCGCCGAACGGATCGAGGTGATTCGCGGCCCGTCATCGGTGCTCTACGGTAATGCTGCCGGGGGCGTGATCGACGTGACCACGGCCGATGGGCGCGACAACCCTGGCACTCGCATCCGCCTGGGGGCGGGCAGCCATGGCTATCAGAAAGTGGCGCTGCAGCACGGTGGCGCGCAGGGGGATTGGTCGCATCATGTCAGCTTGACGGCCCTCAACGTGGATGGTTATCGCGAACAGAGCGCCACGGAAAAGTACCTGCTGAATGCCAAGCTGCGCCGTGAGTTGGGCAGTGAACGGGCACTGACGGCCATCATCAACGTGCTGGATAACCCGCGCTCGGAAGACCCCGGTGCCCTGACGGCCACTGAGGTTGCGCAAGGGCGCGATCAGGCCGCCCAACGCCCTGGCGCTGGATGCCCGGCAGCAGGCCGAACAGCAGGTGCTGGGGCTGCAATACGAAGACTTGGCGCTGGGGGACGGCGCCTTGTACCTGCGCGGTTTTGTGGCTCGTCGTGATTTCGAACAGCAGCTGCCGTTTGTCGGTGACAGCCGTTTGGGCTATCGCCGTGATTACATGGGGGCCAGCGCCGAGTATCACCAGGCGGCCATGCTGGGCGAGCTGCCCCTCGATTACGTGGTCGGCGTCGACCTTGCTCGCCAGGAGGATGACCGCTACCGCAATCGGGTCAATGCCGTGGGCGCGGTGGGAGACGCCTCGGCTGACGAAACCCAGCGCGCTACCTCCAGCGGCGTCTTTGCCCAAGGGGACCTGGCGCTTTCCGAGCAGGTGACGTTTTCGCTGGGCGCGCGCTTCGATCGTGTGGCGCTCAGGGTAGACGATGACTTTCTGGCAGATGGCGACCAGAGTGGTCGACGCTCCTTCAGTGAATGGAGCGGCTCGGCCGGGGTGAGCTATCGTTACCTGCCGCAGCATCAACTCTATTTGAACACCGGCACCGCGTTCGAAACCCCGACCTTTGCCGAATTCGCCAACCCTGCGGGCGGGGGCTTCAACCCAGCCATCGAGCCGCAAAAAGCCTGGAATCGAGAAATCGGGCTGCGCGGGTATGTCGAACCGCTGGCCCTGGATTACGATCTGGCGCTGTTTTCCGTGCGGGTGCGCGATGAGCTGGTGCCTTTCGATGAAGGAGGGCGCACCTTCTACGAGAATGCCAGCGATACCCGGCGTGACGGGATCGAGTTGGCGCTAGGCTGGCAGCTGGCCGATGCATGGCGGGTGAACAGTGCCTTGACGCTGGCGCGCTACGAGTTCGATAACTTTGACGACTCAGGGGCGAACTTTGATGGCAATCGGCTCCCCGGCTTGCCCGAGCAGACCTGGATCAACCAGTTGACCTGGCAGCAACAGGAACGTTTTGCCACGCTGGAAACCGAATATATCGGCAGCCTGATGGCCGACAACGCCAATGCCACCCAAGTCGACAGCTATTGGCTGGTCAACCTGCGTGTAGGCGATGAGTGGCAGCTCAGTGGTGATACGCGGCTGAGCGCTTATCTGGGGCTGCGTAATCTGTTCGACGAGGAGTACAACGACAACGTGCGCATCAACGGCACCTTTGGGCGTTTTTACGAGCCTGCGCCGGGGCGCAGTGTTCATGGCGGCGTCGAGCTGAGCTTTTAAGCCAAACCGATCGCTAAGCCAACACGATAGCGCTGTAGATAGCAGGGGGCAGCCTGGGCTGCCCCCTGAGCATAAGATGGGGTGGTAGCGAAGCTTGGTGAGTTACAGCTTCACCAGCATCTTGCCCGTGTTGGCGCCTGAGAAGAGCGCCAGAAACGCCTCCGGGGTACTTTCCAGGCCTTCCTTGATGGTCTCCTGGTAGACGATGCGACCATCGGCCACCTGAGGCGTCACTTCATTCAGGAAGTAGCGATAGCTGGCCCAGTGATCCGCCACGATGAAGCCTTGCATCCTGGCCTTGCGGACCACCAGTTGTGACAGGTTGCGGGGGCCAGGCGCAGGTGCCTCGGCATTGTAGCCTTCGATCATGCCGCAGACGGCGATACGCGCCCCTTCGTTGAGCTGAGCCAACGCGGCTTCCAGGCAGATGCCCCCCACGTTTTCGAAGTAGACATCGATGCCGTTCGGGCTGGCAAGCTTGATGGCGTCACTGAGCTCCTGCGCAGTGCGGTCCTGATAGGTGACTGGCTCGACGCCGATGGATTCCAGCCAGGCCAGCTTGTGGGTCGCCCCGGCAATGCCCACCACATGGCACCCCTTGGCCTTGGCCAGCTGTACCGCCAGTGACCCCACGGCACCGCTGGCGGCACTGACCAGCACGTTATCGCTGGGTTTGCATTCGGCAATCAGGTTCAGGCCTGTCCAGGCGGTCATGCCCGGCATGCCCAGCACGCCCAGATAGGCTTGCTCGGGGGCGTCGCCTTCCGGCAGCGGGGTGACGCTTTCGCCCGGCAGTTGGGCAATGTCTCGCCAGCCGCCCATGTGACTGACGCGCTGGCCTTCCTTGATATCGGGATGCCTCGATGCGATGACGTCACCAATGGCGCCGCCTTCCATGGGCTTGCCCAGCTCGAAAGGGGCAATGTAAGTGCGTATCCCCGTCATTCTGCCGCGCATGTAAGGGTCGACCGATAGCCAGCGATTCTGGATGCGAACCTCGCCTTCTTCCAGTTCCGGCAGCTCGGCACTTTCCAGCGCGAACGTAGAGAGGTCGGGTAGGCCTGCGGGGTAGGTCGTGAGCGTGTAGAAACGAGAAATCATCATAGCCTCCTGCTGTCAGGGAATGCGGTAATCCTTGCCTCATAAAGACCATTAGCCTGCTTTCAGGTTCATTAGGCCATAAAAAAGCGGCCCCGCTGGGGGCCGCTTTTAGTCAGCAGGTTGCATGGCAACGCTGATCGTTTAAGGGGTAGCACACGCTCGCGGGTGTGTTATCCGTTAATCTACCAGAGTGATCATCACTGGGGCGGTGCCTCGGCGTACCATGCCTAGTGCGCGCGCCGCTCGCTTTGAAAGATCGATGACTCGTCCCTGAACGAAGGGACCACGATCATTGATCATCACTTCTACTTCCTGCCCTGTATCGGGGCGAGTGACCAGCACTTTGGTACCGAACGGGAGGCTTGGGTGAGCCGCCGTGAGGGCTTGCTGATCAAAGGTTTCACCGCTAGCGGTAAGGGCTCCCTGGAAGCGGTCACTGTAGAAAGACGCAACGCCTTCTTCTAGCTCCAGGTTTACTGCTGATTGACTGGCAACTGCTTGGTGAGCGGTAGAAAATACCAGCAGTGTGGCCAGGCAACTCGTTCGTACCAGGTGTTTTAGGGCTCCCATTGGAGTACCTCAGAGGTTCGTGTCGCGGACTCCGCTTTCATCGATGAGGCGCCAAATTGGCCAGGTGATAGTAGCCCGCGTATGGCGAGTCGGCAAGCTTTAAGAAGATCGGTGCAAATAGCTCCATAATTGCGTTTTTTGTAACGAATCATTATGCCTTTGTGTTTCAGTAAGTTAACGGCGGCGGTGCAAGGTGGAATCGAGCGTCAAAAGCGTGGGTTATTTTTATTGAAATGCTCACTTTAATGGATCGAAGCGCCTTATAATCCGATGACGCTATATCGGCGTTTTTGCCTACGATCAAGGATGCACCTATGGCCAAATCCTCTCCTGTTACTCTGCTGCTGGTCGCTGTGGGCGGCGTTGCGGTGGGTTACTTCGCAGCACAGTCTCTCTCTCAAACCCCCTCCACACCGGACACGGTGGAAGTTTCGGGTGAGGTTGCCAGTGATTCAGGCTCCAGGTTCGAAGGGTTGGAGACCCTGGCGCTTGGCGAGCGTGGCCGAGGCGAAATCACCTCTGCCAATGAGCTGAACGGTAACGACGGTAGCCGCTTTACCCGCTATGTCATCCAGCTGGATGAAGATGCGCTGGTGGAGGTGTCGCTGCGCGGTGCCTTGCAAGGCATCGTGGCGCTGTACGATGATCAGCTGGAGCTGCTCTCCAGTGCCGATACCGTGCGTTATAGGGTGAAAGAGAGCGGCGACTACATGGTCGTGGTCAGCGGAGCCAATGCCCAGAGCTATGGCCCCTTCAGTGTCGAAGCCCGCACCATCGAACTGAGCGACTCCGACACATTGGCGGTGGGCACGCCCATGGATAGCTGGCTGGAGAGCACTCCCCGCGAAGTCACGTTGACCGTCGAAGAGGCGGGCATGTACCAGATCGAGATGCGTGCCGATGAATTCGACGCCTATCTGGAGCTACGTGGCCCCAACGGCTATTACCGGGAAGACGATGACAGCGCCGGTAACCTGAATGCCCGCATTGCCGATTTTCTGGAGCCGGGCGATTACACGGTGACCGCAAGAAGCGCTTTTGGTGATGGCAGCGGCCTGTTCACCTTGGCGGCAGAACCGCGTGAGCTTCCGGGCGATGGCGACCTGCGCAATGACGGTGCCATTCAGTCGGGTGAGTCGTTGAATGGCTGGTTCAGCGGGCAGCCCTTGAGCTACGAGCTCGAGATCGAAGAAGCCGGCATGTACCAGATCGAGATGAATTCCAGCGATGTGGATGCTTATCTCGTGCTGGAAGGCGCCAACGGCTATTACCGTGAAGACGACGACAGTGCCGGTAATCTGGACGCCCGTATTGCCGATTTCCTGGCACCGGGCAGCTATCAGATCACGGCCCGCACGGCGTACGGTACCGACAGCGGCCTGTTTACCCTGTCAGTGGCAACACGTGAGTTGCCAGAAGACGTAGAGCTGCGCAACGAAGGCGAATTGACCCCCGATGAAACCATCAATGGCTGGTACAGCGGCGAACCGTTGACCTATCAGCTAACCTTGACGGAGAGTTCGCGGGTAACGCTGGCGATGAACTCCACTGACTTCGATACCTATCTCGAACTGTATGGCGAAGGTGTCTCCTACAGTGACGACGACGGCGGTCAGGGAACCAACGCCCTGCTGGAGCAGGCGCTGCTACCGGGTACTTACACCGTGAGCGCCCGTGGTTTCAGCGCCAGCGGCAGTGGGATGTTCGAACTGCAAGTGGAAGCAGAGCCTACCGAAATGCAGCCCGACACCTAAGAATCGCCCACGCGTGCCGGTGTTTACAACAGCGCCCCTGCCATACTGCAGGGGCGCTGCCGTTCTACCACGACCCGCCCGCCTTATCAGGACGCATGATCCACAAGGAGGTTATGATGTTACGCACGTTCAAAACGCTAGGAGCAGGACTATCACTCGCCGGAACGCTATTACTAGGTGGCTGTTTGGCCGCTGATAAATCTCCCCGCGAGCCGATTGCCCTGGCCTCGCTTGCCGTGGAAAAACAGTACGTGGCGTCAGGTTGCCAGGACGAGCAGTGCTCGACGGTGACTGTCTCGGCACTGACGTTTCCTCAATCGTCCACACTGAGTGACGCCTTGCGAACACGCTTGCTCACTCTAGGCATGGCCATCAGCGACGAGGAAGCGGCGCAGCCTGCACAGAGCTGGGACGAGTACGCCGATCGTTTCTTGGCCATGGCGGCGGAGGATAATCGTGTTGCGCCAGGCAACATGACCAGCGAGGCATTGTTGGAAGCGTCGGTCTACGCACGTCACCACGATCTACTAGTGATCGAGCTAAACAGCTATGTGTACCACGCAGGCCAGGCTCACGGACTGCCGCTGACGGACTATATGGTCATTGATGAGCGCGAACATCGTGTCGTCGAGCCCGACGAGATGCTGTTAGAGGGGCAAGCGGCTGCTTTCGATGCGCTGTTGACAGAGGCACATCGGCGCTGGATCACCGAGGCGGGCTTCGATGAGCAGTTTGCCGTTGCCTGGCCGCTTAGCCCGAGTCGCAACATTGCGCCGCTGGAGGATCGCTGGGAAGTGACCTACAACGTCTATGAGATTGCGCCTTATGCAGTGGGCCAACCCACGCTCACCCTCCCTCTTGATGCGTTGGCGGGGATAGCCAAGCCCCGCTACCTAGGGCAATGACGCGACTCGAGCAATCGCGCCTAATGGCTTAAAACAAATCGCCGATGATTGGCTACGCTGAGAAGCAGCGGCCCGCATGAGACGTGCTGGCCGCTGCTTTTTTATTCATCCACTTAGATCGATAGGCATGGACCGCTTATGACACTCGATACGCAAGCCGCTCGGCAGGTGCAGCTACTGGTCGTTGACCCAAAGGGGCATTTGCTGCTCAAACGCGATGAGTCGCTTGACCATTGGACGCCATTGGGTAGCGCATTAGCACACGATGATGATTATCCAGCCGCAGCGATACGCCTGCTTTATGCAGATGTCGGGCTTATCTGTCCTTTGGGGCCATTACTTCGTCAGCGCCGACAAACCGATAGCGCAGGCCAGCCCTTCGAGGAGCGCTTTTTCCTGGTGCGCTGCCCCGACACTCAGCCGACCCCCCACAGAAGCCTTCAAGGCACGCGGTTATTGGCCCACGGCGGCGGCACTGCGCCTCGTTTTGCATGGTGGTCGCTCGCGCAGATGCAGAGCGCCGAAAGCGCCGAAAAGGAGGCCTTTTCGCCCTCCTGGTTGCCCGAGCTACTGGCCAGCGTGCTGTTTAGCGAGATGATGATGCCCACCTCAGCGGCCCGCCTTTAAGCAGCCCACTACCACCAGTAGCGCGGCGGTGGGAAGCCGCCAGTCAAGCACGCTCATGCCGGCCAAGACCAGCAACAGCGCTGCCAGAATGGGCACGCCGTAAGCCAAGCTGCCCACGAGGCTAGCCTGACCAAAGCGCAGCGCTTTGTCCCACGCCACCATGGCGATGCCGTAGGGCCCCAAGCCCAACGCGATACCGGCCACCAACGCTTCACCACGAGGAAGCGCAACGCCGCCCTCGAGCCAGACACTCCCAAGACAGGTGAAGGCGCAGGCTATTAGCAGCAACCGCGGCAGTAGCGGCGTCAATGCGATGGGAGCCGCTTGACCCAGCCATGAGTAGAGTGCCCAGCAGCACGCCGCAAGCAAGGCCAACCCATAGCCCGAGGCCACACCACCGAAGCCGCCGTTGAGCGCTTGGGGCAGCAGCAATATAGCAGCGCCCGAAAAAGCAATCAGCGCCCCAGCCACACTGGCCCAATGCAATCGGCCCCAGCGGCTCCACTGGCTCAACAAGACGAACAGTACAGGCCATGTATAGGTGATCAGCGCCGCCTCTGCGGCGGGAGCAAGACGCATACCAATGAAGTAGCTACTGACGGCGCCTACGATCAGCAGCGGAATACCTAGCCAAACGCCCAGCTTCCAGCTCAGCGCGCCGCGTGCCATCGGCACGCGGCGACTCAGCGGGAGGGTAGCCAGTGCGCCTGCCAACAGTGTCAGCGCGGTTAGCTGAAGGGGGGCGGTGGCACGGGCAAGCTCCGCCATCAGGGGTGCCATGCTCCATAATGTGACGGCCACCAGGGCCGCACCGATACTGTAGGACGGGGATTGCAAAATCGATGAGTGACGGGTCTGCATCGCGCGTCTCCTTGTGTGTTGACTCACCCTGGTGGCAGCGAGCCTTGAAATACCTTCATGACGCGCAGCATACTCATCACAAACACATCAAGATAACGATCTTTTTTGATCGATAACATCGACAATGGTGATATATGAGGGCGCCTACCTTTGACCTAACGCTGTTGAGAACGCTGGTGGCCATTGCAGATACCGGCAGCGTTACTGCTGCGGCCAAACGGCTGGCGTATACGCAGTCCACCGTCAGCATGCAGCTACAGCGGTTGGAGGCGCAGTTGACGGTCAGCTTGCATGAACGAGAAGGGCGGCGGCTGCGCTTTACCCCAGAAGGAGAGCGTCTGCTAGCCCATGCGCGAAAACTGCTCGCCCTCAATGATGACGCCTGGAGCGATATGCAGGCCCGCCAGATTACCGGCGATCTTACGCTGGGCATTCCTGAGGATTACGCCTCGTTGCTGCCGTCGGTATTCGCGTATTTTCATCAGCTCTACCCGGCCGTGGGGCTGACGGTTCAGTGTGGTACCAGCGCGCATTTGGTCGAACAGGTGAAAGCCTCGGCGTTGGATTTGGCGCTGGTGACGCGCCAGCGGCACTCGCCCGGGGGCGATGTGATTCGCCGTGAGCCGCTGGTCTGGGCGGTGGGGGTGCATCAGCAGCCCTCCATGAGTGACCCTATTCCACTGGCGCTTTACATCCCAGGCGCGGATGTATTTCGCGAAGTGGCCGAGCAGGCGCTGCAAGCCGCCGGGCGAGATTGGCGTGTGGCCTATACGAGCCAATCCATGGCGGGGCTAGCGCCGATTGTCACGGCAGGGCTGGCGGTAGTGGTGGTCACGCGCAGCATGCTCACGCCTATGCTGCGCCCGCTGGATGAGAGCAGCGGGTTGCCTGCACTGCCGATGATCGAGCTGGCGCTCCACCGGGCACCTCATCGGCCTTCCGAGCCCGCTCGTCGGCTTGGAGAATTGATCCGCGAACAGCTAGCGGCTCCCAGCGAAGCGTTATAAGGTAAACCGCTGGCTAATCATTATTTTTCTAACGGGTCGACGTTGCACTATGCTGACGGTGACGACATGGCTGGGCAGGGAGTCTTGAATGCACGAGTTAGATCACTACATCTATCCACACCGGGTGCTGCACTGGCTGGTGGCACTGGCGGTGCTGCTCTCGCTGGCGAGCGGCCTGACACTGGGGTTTTTGGGCTATGAACGCACCTTGGCGTTGGTCGGGAATACGCTGACCAACATGCTCTATACCAGCCATAAGACGCTGGGAGTAGCGATTCTGCTGCTGATGACGCTTCGCATCATCACGCGGGTCGCCTTCGTGGTGCCGGACCATGACCCGCCTTTGAACGCTTTCGAGCGTGTCCTCAGTACCAGCGTTCATCACTTGCTTTACGCGGGGCTGGTAGCGATGCCGTTGATCGGCTGGGCCGCCACGGCAACGGGCGGTTTTCCCGTGGAGTTCTTTCACTGGCATTTGCCGGGACTGCTAGGCAAGAACGAAGCACTCTCAGACACCCTCTTCATGTGGCACGAGCGTTTGGGCTGGGCACTGGTCGTATTGATCACACTGCACGTGGCGGGCGCGCTATTTCATTGGCGAATCAAGCGCGATAACGTAATGAAACGCATGAGCCTGTTTGATTGAATGCCCCATCCCTGCAAATGTCACGCTGAACCGTAGCCATAAAAACGCTTGGTTTGGCGTGATTTTTGGGCATACATCTGACGATCGGCCTCTTTGAGCAGTTGGGCGAAAGTGGCGTTGCCGTCGCGGCTAAGAGTGACGCCGATGCTGATCCCTACGTGGATCATGGTTCCGCAGGGTAGTTTGATGGGGTCGCTCAGGGCTTGAGTGATGCGGCTGCAGATGTCCTCCAGCAAGCTGGGGTGTTGAATTTGCTCCAGCAGCAAAATGAATTCGTCGCCACCAAAGCGAGCACAGTGATCTCCCTCGCGTGCAATATGTTCTAACCGCTTGGCTACTTGCTGAAGCACGAAATCCCCTGCCTCATGCCCATACTGGTCATTGATCGGTTTGAAGCGATCCAAGTCGCACATGATGAGCGCGAGTGGCTCCCCGTGAGTATGGCTACGCGCCAGGGCAGCATCGGCATGCCGAACTAAACCGTGCCGGTTGAGTAGCCCTGTCAGCATGTCGTAATTGGCGAGCTTCTCTAGTGCTTCGGTCCGAGTCGCCACTTTGGCTTCTAAAATGGCCTCTTGTTTTTTCAGCATCGCCACGGTATCGGCTTGCGCTTGCTCTTTTTGCCTCTTCAATTTATTGAAACGTGCCGCCAAGGCAAAGGAGAGCAGCAACATTTCGATGGCGGAGCCAATCTGAATGCCGTGGAGCGTGACGAAGTTGGCGGGCAATATACTCATGTTGCGCAGTGCAAACACGGCTACGCCAAGTAAAAAGATCGACCATGCCACAACGAATAGGCGAGCACTGGGGACGCGTCGCCATGAGCAATAGAGTCCGCAAACCAGTAGTAGTAGGGCAGCTGTAAAGCCTGCGATATCCATCAATATCAGCGCCGGTTGGATAGGGATGACGAATACCGTGATGAGCACCCCCCAGCACATAAAGCGAAATCGCGTGAGCGTCCGGTGCCAACGTGAAGCCGAAGGCAAACAGCGAGTAGTAGAGGAAGACGCGTTCTTTGAGGCCAAAGAAAAGCAAAAAGTTATACAGCCCCAACGCAAGCAACATGCCGAAGTACGTGGCGAGCCAAAAATTGTGGCGGTCGTTTTGGGCGTAGAACGCTTCGGGCGTCATGACGCTGTAATTCAATACCTTGCTACCGGCAGCCGAGACTTGACTATACAGCGTGACGGTTTCGTCGCCTGCTAAGGTCACAGGAAAAATGGCCTGACGATGAGCGAGGGCGCGCTCTGATAGCGGCAGGGCACTGCCGCTTTGCTGCACGTCGGTAAAGTGCGCCCTCAGCGTATAGAGCGTGACGTGATCCAAAAAAGGGTATTCGAACGTGACCAGCCACGTGGCAGGGCGTGGGGAGGGATTATGCAAGCGCGTGGTTAGCCAAGTGTCGCCTTGCGTATAGCCAAAGTGCAAATCAGATTCACTTGTAACGGGTTGAAAATCGTCCGTGCGGGCTAGCACATCACGCAGCGTCAGGGGGGTATCGGTATGCCAATAGCGGGTCACGTCATTAAGCGAGTAACGGTCGTGTTCGGGAGATGCCGACAGCGTATCAGCAGCGTTGACCTGACTGCCTGCAATGAGTAAGAGCGTAAGAAAAGTGGCAAATAGGCGCTTCAAACAACCGTTAGCATCCATAGCGTTCGCTTTCTTGATGTTTGTTGTTACTCCGCTCAGGCAACCCTGATCGCTAACGAAAAGGCGAGATAATGACGCCCCGTCCTATCAAACAGCATGACAACGTTCTAAAAACATTTTGATTGTAGACGCGTTTGTCCCCAAGTAGATGAGAATGATGCTAAAGCGTGAGATGGCTCAGCCTTTCGGTCAGCCGTTGTATCAACTGCCCACTGTGTCGCCAAAAGTGCCAATATAGGGGGACGGTCAATCCATGCCCTGGTGCAATGCTCACCAACTGACCTGACTGTAGCGACTCGGCGGCCTGCCGCTGGGGAATCATGCCATAGCCAATGCCGGCGGCTGCCAGCCGAACGAAGCCCTCTGATGAGGGGCATAAATGGTAGGGGAAATATCCCTGATAGCCCCACTGCGCTAAAAACTGATGCTGTAGCTGGTCGTGTGGGCCAAATACGATGGCCGGTGCGTGTTGAAACGCATTCAGGCTTGGGCCGTCCGGGAAATAGCGTGCCACGTAGGAGGGCGATGCCAACGGCTGATAGTGCATGTCACCGACGTGCAGGCAGCGAGCGCCGGCGATGGGCTGGGGAGTGGCGCACAGGCAGGCTGCCACGTCGCCATCGCGCAGTCGCTTCAGTCCAACGTCCTGGTCTTCGATGACCAAGTCCATCAGCACCCCTTCCGACTGACAAATATCCGCCACGGCATCGGCCCACCAAGTCACGACGCTGTCGGCATTGATGGCGATGCGCAGTCGCGGCGCGGCTTTTTCCAAGGTCGGAAGCGCCTCGTGTAAGTCCCGTTCTAGCAGCTGCACTTGCTGATAATGGGCAAGCAACCGCTGGCCTGCGGGCGTGGGTGCTAGCGTGGGGTGGCGCACCAGCACCGGCTGGCCCAAGCGGACTTCCAGCGCCTTTATCCGCTGTGAAATGGCCGACTGCGAGAGGCCCATCATGTCGCCTGCCCGCTCGAAGCCGCCGCACTCCACCACGGTGGCTAGTGCGTGAAGTAGTTTGTAATCCACCATGACGCTCTCTCTGTTGTTGGCTAGGGCAGTTAATCAATCCCGAAACGATGCGTAAAGGCGTGTACGCAATTTTCGTAAATGAAAATCAGTCTCTTTGTTTGATTTATCGGATAAGTGCGTCACAATTCGCCGCCTATGCGTAAAGGGGAGGCATCATGGAATTATTGCGGGTGGTTTTCCGTCACTATCGCTGGCCGTTTTTAGGCGCGCTGGCATTGAGCCTGGTGAGTGCTGGGCTGGGGGTGGGCGTGATTGCGTTCATCAACCAGCGGTTGATCGAAGCGGGCAGTGCCCTCGCTGCACTGCCACAGTTTTTGGGATTATTGGCGCTGCTGCTGGCGGTGACGCTGTGTACGCAGCTAGCGCTTACCTTGCTGGGCCACCATTTCGTCTTCGATCTGCGCTCTCGGTTGGTGAAGCGGATTCTGGATACCGATATCGAGCGCTTAGAGCAGCTTGGCAACGCCACGCTGCTGGCGAGTCTCTCGAGCGACGTACGCAATATCACCATCGGCTTCGTGCGGTTGCCGGAGCTGGTGCAGGGCGTGGTGCTCACGCTCGCTTCGGTGGCGTATCTTGCGTGGCTCTCACCGCAGATGGTGGTGATTACCGTGCTATGGATGGCGTTCACCATGGGGATCGGCTGGGTACTGGTGTCGAAGGTGTATCGTCATTTCCATCAGGTGCGCGAAAGCGAGGATCGGCTGTATAGGGATTACCAGTCGGCCATCGAGGGACGCAAGGAGCTAGCGCTCAATCGTGACCGGGCACGGCGCTTTTTTGATGAATCCTACACCGCGAACGCCAAAGCGTATCGTCACCATATCATCCGCGCAGACACCTACCACCTCAGCGCCAATAACTGGTCCAACATCATGATGCTGGGCGCCATTGGCGTGGTCTTTTTCATGGCCAACGTGCTGGGGTGGGCAAGCCCCGCGGTGGCGGCCACCTTTGCTTTGACCCTGCTGTTTTTACGCACGCCCTTGATCCAAGCCGTGGGCGCATGGCCGACGCTGATCAGTGCCCAAGTCGCTTTCGATAAACTGGCCAGTCTGGCGCTAGCCGAGCATCGGCCGGGCTTCGACGTCGAGGATCGTTTCGAGGGTTGGCAGCGCTTGGCGCTCACCAACGTGGTGTATCGCTATACCCCAGCGGCGGGTGGCGAGGGTTTTCAGGTGGGGCCGCTCACCCTCACGCTGGCGCGTGGTGAGCAGGTGTTTTTGATCGGCGGCAACGGCAGCGGTAAATCGACGCTTGCACGCTTGCTCTCGGGGCTTTATCGACCGCAAAGCGGGCAGATTAGCGTGGATGGTAGGGAGCTTAACCGGGAGGAGTGGACCGCGTTTCGAGCGCGCTTTGCCAGTGTCTTCACCGACTTTCATCAGTTCGACCAAGCCATGGGGCCAGGCGGCAAAGCAGCCGACCCGCGACTGGTCGAAACCTGGCTCGAACGGTTGCAGATGCAGCAGAAACTGGAGTGGCAGGGTGATCGCGTAGTGAATACGCAGCTCTCGCAAGGGCAGCGTAAGCGCTTGGCGCTGCTACTGGCGATTGCCGAAGAGCGGGATATTTTGCTGCTGGATGAGTGGGCGGCCGACCAAGATCCGCAGTTCCGGCGGCTCTTTTATCGTGAGCTGCTCCCCCATTTGAAAGCGTTGGGCAAAACCGTGTTTGCCATTAGCCATGACGACAGCTACTTCGTCCATGCGGACCGTTTGCTGGAAATGTCCAAGGGGCAGCTAAACGAGCTGACGGGAGCACAGCGCGCCCAGGCCAGTGAAGATGCGGTCGCGCAGATTAGCTCGTGAGCCTACAGTAGCCACCGACGCAGGGTGGCCACTTTTCAGCGGCCAGCTACTGGGCAACGGCGATATTGTGCTCTCCATTGGGGTGGCGTATGACTTGCATCGGCAACCCGTAAATGGCTTCCAGGGTGCTGTCGCGCATTAGCTCGTGGGGAGACCCGTGTGCCAGGAGGCGACCGCTGTGCAGGGCCATCAGCTCATCGCAGTAGCGGGAGGCCATGTTGATATCGTGCAGCACGATCACCACGCCCAGATCGAGCTCGTCGCACAGCTTGCGAATCAGCGCCAGCACTTCGATTTGATGGGCAATATCCAGCGCTGCCAACGGCTCGTCCAACAGCAGGAAGCGGCTGCCCTGGGCAAGCAGCATCGCCAGCCAAACCCGCTGGCGTTCGCCGCCGGAGAGGGTGTCGACCAGGCGGTCGGCGAAGGCTTCCGTATGCGTGAGCGCAATGGCGCGCTCCACGGCTTCTTTGTCGGCCTGGGTGTGGCGCCCTAAGAGGCCGTGCCACGGGTAGCGGCCAAAGCCGACCAGCTCGCGCCCGGTCAAGCTCTCGGCGCTCGGCAGGTGTTGGGGAAGGTAGGCCACCTGACGGGCAAACTCACGATGCCCCCAGTCACTCAGCGGTCGCTGATCGAAATGGATCGCGCCCCGAGCGACCGGCTGCTGCTGTGCCATCAGCTTGATGAGCGTCGACTTGCCGGAACCATTATGGCCAATCAGGCCATACACCTTGCCTTCGTGAAACGTGTGCTCGATGGGATTGAGGATGGGTTTGCCATTGACTTCAAACGTAGCGCCTTTGATCTCGAACATGGACGACTCCTAGTGGCGAATGCATCAATCATCATGCTGCCATTCTAGTGCTAATGGTTCTCATTTTTAATGAAAAAATGAAAAAAATAGCCGACCGCTAGAGAGAGATCGTGAAAGCCGATCCGCACGCAAGGGGCATGCGACTCGGCTGAGGGCTTGGATCATCCGCGCGGGCCGTCAAGGCGCGTTGCGCGCGACACAGTTATCGTAGAAGGTGACCGTCGCGGGCCAATCGCTGAACACGCCGATGGCGCCGACGTCATTGACCAGCGTATCCAGCGTCAGCAGTTTGTCGCCATCACGCTGGATCACGTCTCCGGTGGTGCGGTGGTACCACTGCCCGCCGTCCCCGAGGGGGCCGGAACGTTCGAAGGTCCAGGCGATGATGTCCAGGCCTGCTTCCCTTGCACGGCGGGCATAGCGCGATGCCTGTAGGCGTCTTGCCTGCGCGTCGTTGCCAAACGCGGGGTTCGGTTCGACCAGCATCCAGGTGGGCGGAGCAATGATGCGCACGCCGTGCTCCACCAGGGAGGCCATGCTTGGCTGCCATGTCTCGGGCCGAGTGTGGTCGAAGCCTTCATCGCCGTAGCGACCCTCCAGATAGACCGCTTGACGGCCAAAGGCCGGTTCATGCTCGATCCAGTAGAGCACGTCGTCGATGTCGAACGACTGCGGAAATACGTCGTCGGGGGAGACGCCAGCCGCCTTGTACTCATCGATCATCTTTTGTGCGTAGGCCTGCTGCGTGAACCCCTCGGGGGTATGCTCGGTGAACGGCATGTCGACCTCGGGGGATTTCAGTTCCGGCGCCATCATGACCCCCAGCTGCTGGAAGAGCGCAATACTGTCGGCATGGCTCATCAAGGTACCACGGGATGCATAGAGGTCCGTGCGCCACCCTGGAGTGCCCGCCACGTACTCCTCGATACTCGTGGCATCGCTATTCACGCCCTCCATTTTGCCTTGCAGCGTATGAAAATCCGCGAGCGTTATGTCACTGGTGCAGCAACGTATATCGGCCGCGTTGGTCAAGGCGCCAGTGACGTCATCGAACGCTGGCGGCACGCTGCACTGCTCGGCCAGCGCCGTTTCGACGATATTGGTGGTCGCGTGGAGATCACACTGCGAGTGGCGGCAGACCAGCGCTTCGTCGGCGGTGAAGGCGACGTCGCACTCCAAGATGCCGGCGCCGCCCTGAGCGCCTGCGATATACGACTCTAACGTGTGTTCGGGAAACTGCAGCGGTGCGCCACGATGTCCTATCGACAGCGGCGAGCGGTGCCAGGTGGTTTGCTCGGCGGCACAGCTCAGTAGCGACGCTTTGAGTGCCTGCTCATGGGCATTGCCCGCACTCATATCGTTGACCAGAAAGAGCGGGCGGGGCCCCAGCGTCACTGCCTGCGCCGCCTCGATCAGCGCTTCGTTCCAGCGGGGCGTCTTCTCGCTCTCTTCAGCAATGGCTAGGGCAGGAGCCAGCAGGCTACCTAGCAGCAGTGTGCGGGTGAGAAGGCCGGTCGTCGTCATCATCGAGTCTCTCGTGGGCGCAAAAGGCGTCTAGTTGAGTGTAGGTGAGTGTCGCGGGTTATCGAGTCGACCTTAGGGTGTGCTGATGGGGCCGTGGCTTTGTCGATGCGGTATATCGTTAGAACGACCTCGTTTTGCAGAGCCGATTGACTTGCCTTTTTCAAAAGATAACAATAATTGTTTGCAATATAGACAATTCTTCGCACCGCCGTACTCTGGGAGGGGCTTCGTGAGCCGGTGCAGGTGGTGTACAAGCATGCTGCCCTGGAGCTTGAGTGGCGGGAAGTGAGTCAAGATTCCTCTCTCAACATTGCCGAACAGCTGAACGTCGAGGTGGATCCCCAATATCACCGCCTGGATGTGCGCCGAGCACCCATGCTAAGAGCGATTGCTGCATACGATGCCGAGCTAAACCGCTGGCTTTTGCAGTTACCTAGCCACCACCTGGTGATGGATCACACCACCCTTGAGCTATTGGTAAATGAGATCGCTCTGATTCAACAAGGCCGTGAAGACGAGTTGCCTAAACCGATCCCATTCCGCAACTTTGTAGCTCAGACTCGGTTAGGGGTGAGCCTAGCAGAGCATGAGGCTTTTTTCCGTGCGCGGCTGGGCGATATAGATGAGCCGACAGCGCCTTTCGGATTACTGGACGTACTCGGCGATGGAGGGGATATCGAAGAAGTGCGCGTTCCTGTGGAAACAGAGCTTGCCCAGCATGTGCGGCGACAGGCGCAGCGGTATGGTGTCAGCACGGCCAGCTTGTTCCACTTAGCCTGGGCGTTGGTTCTGAGCAAAATCACGGGGCATGACGATGTGGTATTCGGTACCGTGTTATTCGGACGCATGCAAGGTGTGGAAGGAGCCGAACGGGCGTTGGGCATGTTTATCAATACGCTACCGGTGCGGATAGAAATGGGGCCTCAAAGTATCGGTAAGTGTCTTCGCCACACGCATGACGCTCTGTCTGAACTACTTCATCATGAGCATGCCAGCCTGGGACTGGCACAGCGCTGCAGTGGTTTACCTGGGAGGACTCCGCTGTTTACCAGTTTGCTGAATTACCGTTATAGCGCCCCTCAACGAGCGGGACGTCACGCTCATACCTGGAAAGGTATGGAAATGTTAGGTGGTCAAGAGCGTACTAACTACCCGATCACCATGTCGGTGGATGACCTGGGTCATGGCTTCCAGCTGGAAGGGCAAGTTAGTCGTGTCATCGGCGCTCAGCGGCTATGTGATTACATGAGTACTGCGATGGCCGGGATTGTGAAGAGTCTTCAAACGGCGCCTCAGCAACCCATGAGCGAGATCAATCTGTTAGCAAAAGACGAGCGTCAATTGCTGGACAAGTGGGGTGAGAATGCTCAGCACTGTTCTGACACTTCTCCAGTGCATCAGTTGATAGAGCGACAGGCGGAAGCAACGCCAGAGGCCACGGCTCTCATCTTCGACGATCAGTCGCTCAGCTACGCCGAACTCAATACCCGTGCCAACCAGTTGGCCCATTATCTGATCGGCCTAGGTATACAACCCGAGACCCGTGTGGGCATTGCCATGGAGCGTTCCATAGAGATGGTGGTGGGGCTGCTGGGCATCCTCAAGGCCGGCGGCGTCTATGTGCCGCTGGATCCCGAGTATCCCTTGGAGCGGCTGGCCTTTATCGCCGACGATAGTGGCATCGAGCTGCTGCTGACCCAGCACCACTTGCGCGAGTCCTTGCCGCTAGCGGCTGGCCTTAGCGTTGTTGAGTTGGATCGACTGGACGTGGCACATCACGCCTCTACCGATCCATCGGTAACACTGCACGGCGAGCACCTCGCCTATGTGATCTACACCTCGGGCTCCACCGGGAGACCCAAAGGCGCTGCCATCCGCCATGATGCCTTGACCAACTGCATGGTCTGGATGCAGGAGACCTACCAGCTCACCGATACCGATGCCGTACTGCACAAGGCGCCGTTCGGGTTCGACGTCTCGGTGTGGGAGATTTTCTGGCCGCTGAGTGTCGGGGCACGTTTGGTGATTGCCCAGCCAGGCGACCATCGAGATCCAGAGCGCATCATCGAGCTGATCCAGCGGCACGGCGTCACCACGCTCAACTTTGTGCCCTCCATGCTCAAGGCCTTCCTGGCCTATCCCGACGTCAAAGCCAAGACGCGTCTCAAACATATCATGTGCGGTGGCGAGGCTGTTCCCGCCTCGCTGCAGAAGGACGTGGCGGAGTGTCTCGATGGGGCTAACCTTCACGATCTTTATGGCCCCACCGAAACCACCATTCATGTCACGCACTGGTGGTGCCGTGATGACGATCACCGCCAGATCCCTATTGGGCGGCCCATTAGTGGTACTCGCACCTACATCATGGATGATGACCTTAACCTGGTGCCCCAGGGCGTCGCGGGAGAGTTGTACCTGGGCGGGGTAAGCCTGGCCCGTGGTTATCTCAATCGCAGTGATCTCACGGCGGAGCGTTTTATTGCCGACCCATTCCATGAGGGCGAGCGCCTCTACCGTACCGGTGACCTGGTGCGCTGGCGGGAGGATGGTCAGCTCGAGTACCTGGGCCGCCTCGACCACCAAGTAAAAATCCGCGGTCTGCGGATCGAACTGGGCGAGATCGAAGCCGAACTGCTCGCTCAGCCGGAGATTCGCGAGGCGGTGGTGGTCGCCCAAGAAGGCCCCAATGGCGCCAGGTTGGTGGCCTATGTGGTTCCCCAGGCCGACAGTGAACTCGACACGAGTAAATTACATGATCGACTGGGCCAACAGTTGCCAGACTATATGGTGCCGGGTGTCGTGATCATGCTCGACACACTGCCGCTGAATGCCAACGGTAAGGTGGAGCGCAAAGCATTGCCTGAGCCTCATCCAGGAGAGCCCCGGGATTACGTGACACCTTCCACACCAGAGGCACACCAACTCGCTGAGATTTGGCAGCAAGTGCTGGGCATTGAGCGGGTCGGCGAAACTGATAATTTCTTCGAATTAGGTGGTGATTCTTTGCTAAGCCTAAAAGTAATGAACCATGTGCAAGCGCTGCGGGAACCTAAACTCGACTTCAAGCTATTCGACCTGATGCAGAAGCCGACCATTGCTGATCTGCTGGAAGTGAGGAATCACACTGAGGTTCTGCCCAAAGGGGCTCTCATGCTCAATGGCGAGTGTCGCACTCAGCCGCCGCTATTCTGCATTCATGCCGTGATGGGAACGGTTTTTGACTATCAACCGTTGGCTCGGCGCTTGCAGGGAGTATGCACGGTTTACGGTCTGTCTTGCCGAATGTTGACCGACCCACAGCATCGAGATTCATCACTTGAAACAATGGCTGATGACTATGTGGAGACGATACGCCGCATACAACCCGTGGGGCCCTATCGGCTATTGGGATGGTCTCTTGGTGGAGCATTGGCCGCGATGATCGCGGCACGTCTTGAAGGGGTGGGGCAAGACGTGAGCCAACTGGCTTTGATAGATCCCTATGTACCTGGCGGTGGTCTGCATAGCGAGGATAGCTGGCAGCGAGATTTTGCAAACTTTGCATCGGTTATATTGCCAAGTGTTTCGCTTGAAGCTCGGGATGGTAAGGAGGAGAGCAAGGAGGAACCGAGTGAGGAGGAGGTTGCCCTTAAGCTGTCGAAGCTAATGGCGTCATTCGATGCATATGGTCGTGAGGGTTACGCAACATTGGGTAGCGAGGAGCTTGCTAGAATATTCTGCGTGGCGCGGCATTTGAAGTACCTTTCACTACAGCTTGATGCCTTGCCTGCATTGGACTGTGACGTGGACTGCTGGTGGGAATCGAAAAGAGGTTGGGAAGAGCGACAGGCGTTAGCGAACCAGTTAAATCGAATCCCGAGAACCTCAATTGAAACTCCCCATGACCACTTCTCAATTGTTGGGGATGAGGATCTGATATCTCAGGTGGAGGAGCTACTGGAAGCAAGTGCTCATCGGTATATCGGTGAGCAGGTGCCAGCTTGAGTAAAGGTTTTATGACCTCTTGCCTATAGAATAACTGTAGCGGCATGCCGCTACAGTTATTTCATCTATAGTATTCTACTTGCGTGAACTGGTTAGGATGAAAGTAAAAAAAGTATGCTCATTAAAATTGTGTCTATCATAGGGCTTTCACCAAGGCATTGGCAAAGCGTTGAGCGGAGGGGAGGGCACCCGCTATCCAGAAAGAAGACGACAAAACAACAGAATCTCCTTGCTGGACACTGGGGAGGTAACGCCACATGCCGCTAGTCTCGATATTATTTTCTATACCTATGGGGAATGCACTTTCGATGACAATCAGTCTCGCTTCTTCCACATTGAAAAGCTCTCTGATGCTTACTAGTGAATAGCCCCACTGATTGGTTTTTTCTGTCCATGCATTGCTTAAATTTAACTGCCGAAGCACCTCCTGAAACATACTATTCTCGCCATATACTCGGACATAGTGCTCATTTACTAGTTGAATAACTAGCAGTGGTGGCTGTGAGCTTAGGTTACTTCGCAATTCTTCAAGATGAGATCGTGTGTCCATAATTAGCTGTTCCGCTACAGCTTTTTGATCGACTGATACACCAATTTCAAGAGCAAATGCATCAAAGCTTGACCACAGACGGCCACTCCTATTTTCGACATAAGGATAAGATTGGATGATGGTATAAGGTGCAATGTTAGCTAACCTTTGCCCGAGGCGAACTTGGCTAGGAGACAGAAGGATATGATGAGGTTCGATGCTGCTTAGTAGTTCCATGTTTGGAAATGTCTGTGTTCCAATATCTATGATGTCGACATCTTTGTAGTTATCGCCAGTCCATTTATGGAAGGCTGCGGTATTGCCCAATGAGACAGCGCTAGGATCAAGAGAGAGAAGTGTTTCTGCAATTGTCCAGTCAAAGACTGCAACAGATGGAGGCAATTTAGTTGCCAGTGCTGGGTTAGTGGTTAAAATAAAACCAACTAAATAAACAGGGGTACGCCAAGACCTAGGCAGAAATCGTAAAAAACTCACAGCGAACTCCTTTAGAAAAAATAAAAATTCCCAAAAAAAGACTGATTAAATATTAGTGTATAAAAAATGATAGATACTCACTATCAAAAATTCAGCCCTACCTAAGCAGGGCCGAATAAAATACATGTAAATCGAGATGTTGGGGAGTGCTATGCTGATTTTTTAAAAGTCATATTTCATCGTCATCATGAAATTGCGTGGTGCACCGTAGTAGTTATGTCGGGTTTCTCCCCGAACTGAGGAGTAATACTCTTTGTCGGTTAGGTTGTTGCCGTTAAAAGAGATATCCAAGTTCTCATTGACTCGATAGCCGACCATGGCTGACACGGTGGTATAGCCTCCTTGCTCTATACGCGTATCTCCGCTTTCGGCATAAACACTGCTGACTGTATTTATGCCAGCTCCAAGGCGCCAGCCCTGATTTGGATTATCGCTGAATCGATAGCGTGACCATAGGTTGAAGTTATGCTCCGGCGTGTCCGGCGAGAGTGTGAGTCCTTCCGAATTAGCATCTCTTACGAACTCTGTCTGTGTATAGGCATAACCAGCGCTGAGATCCCAGCGAGGCAACAGTTCGCCGCTAACTTCTAGCTCGAAGCCTTCACTTTTTGCTTCGCCGATAGGAATCGAGAAGCCAGGATTATTAGGATCAGAATATGCGCGATTGGTGTCTTCGATACGGAAAACTGCAGCATGCCAGTTCAAGCTACCCTCGGCATGTGAGCCTTTAATACCGGCCTCGTATTGCTCACCCTCTCTTGGCTTGATAGGGTTGCCGTCACTTCCTACAGCCGTTTGTGGCTCAAAAATGCCAGTGTAGCTTGTGTATAAGTTGAGCCCTTCGTTGAGGCGATAGATCAATCCTGCGTAGGGGATAAACTCAGTGCCATCATCACCGGACGTTTCACCACCAAGAAAGTTATTGGTTTCCCACCAATTTATACGGCCACCAAGCGCAAGTGTAAAATCATCCATAAGATTGAATCGAAACTGGCCGTAAGAGGCATATTGTTCGATATTAAGCTCAGTCCTACCAGGTGTGCCATCGAAATCTGGTTCTGTACGGTTATGTATTGGGTCAAACAGATTCTGAGGAAGATATTGAGGGTCGCCGAAGACCCATTGATTACTTAGCTCACTACTCTGATAGCTGGTGCCGAATACGGCTTCATGAGTTGCTCCAGCTAGTTGGAATGGGGTGCTAAACTGGGCCTCCAAATAATCGTCCTGCTTCTCCAGATCCCAAGCGATCTGACGAATCGCAAACTCGCCGGTATTTTGATCAGCGACTAGAACTCCTTCACTACTTTTTCTTAGGCTTGCATCGCGATCCAAACGATTAGCTTTAAAGACTATTTCGCCTCCATTAGCTAGGCGATGCTCAAGTTCTATAAAATAGCGTTGTGCGTCTCCTGTCTGCTTATCCCAGTCAGATCCGATATAGGTAGAGCGGTCTACATTGGGTAGAGTGCCATCACTGTAAGCTGGTAATCCAGAGTGCGGTCTAAACTCTTCATCTTGCACAGTAACGCCCATTGACAGTGTCGTTTCGGGAGACAAGTCAAACTCAAGCGTGCCATAGCCGATTTGGTTCTCTGAGTAAACGTGATCAATAAAAGAGTCTCGATCATCGTAGACACCGACGAAACGGCCCCGTACTTGCCCTTCGCTGTCTAACGCGCCGGTAACATCAACAACACCCCGATAGGCATCGTCCGTACCTGCAGAAATAGATACAGAGGCTTGGCTCTCAGCTAAAGCACGCTTACGAACTAGGTTGATAGTGCCGCCGGGTTCGCCGGCGCCATGGAGAATGCCCGCAGGTCCGCGCAATACTTCAATTCGATCAAGTAGTGCGGGGTCAAATACTCCGGCACTTTCCCAGGCACTGCCCGCGCTCTGAACAGGACTGCCATCCATAAGGAAGGAATCAATATTATAGCCTCGAGCCTTGATAACATACTGATTAGGACCGTACTCATTTACGGTGATGCCTGTGACATTTCGTAGGGCCTCAGACAGCGTGGTAGTCCCTTGATCATCGAGGCGATCTCGTGTAACAACGCTAATAGATTGCGGCGTTTCCTGCACAGATTGTGAAACTAAGCCAATGCTAGTGCTTTCGCTAGTGTAGGAATTGCTGTTTTCGGTCATGCCGTAGGGCAGGCGATCCCCGGTGACAGTGAGTGTAGACAGCTCGCTGCCATCATTGTCAATCGAGTGGTTTGTCGACGTAGCATTTTGCTGAGCAAGCACAGCTGCCGACGTACTGCAGGCAGCAACAGCAATGGCGGCCGTAAGCCACCGCTTGCGGAAAGTGGGTTGGTTCACGAATGTTCTCCTTAAATGAGGTTCATTTTAATTTTGTGTAAATCTTAATTGTTATTGTTTGCATTATGAGTATATGAACCCCGAAGTCAACATCAAGTGAGCCTCGGGGTGGCCGAGCACTATGGCGCGGTGACTTCTTGCTTACAGGGCGAGGATGCATATAAGGCAGTTTTCTGATCTAGTGCAGCACAAATCTCACTTGTCCTGGCTGCCAAAATCGACAGCAATGTATCGCTCAAGCCATGGGTGGGCTCGCAGCTGCCTTGCAGGAAAATAGCCGGTTTGAACTCAGGCTTGGTATAGAGCTGATAGCGGCGATTGACGGCAAAATCGGGCAGGTAGTCCGCCACCGGAGCCAGCAGCCGTTTATGGGTGTCGCGTACATAGCCGGTGGCTAACACTACGGCGTCGTAACGGGTGATATCCGTATGGCCAGTCTCCAAATCACGCACTTTGAGCTCGACGCCTTCAGGGCCTGCTTCACTGCCGATCACCTCATGGCGGCGGCGGAAGCGGTGGCGGGCCTGGCCGGTGACTTTTTGCTGGTAGAACACATCGTAAATCTCCTGAATCAGTGCCAAATCAGGGGCCGAGTAGTTGGTGCTT
Source organism: Halomonas sp. KM007 (assembly GCF_050709225.1). NCBI lineage: Bacteria > Pseudomonadati > Pseudomonadota > Gammaproteobacteria > Oceanospirillales > Halomonadaceae > Halomonas > Halomonas sp. KM007. Next base: position 2,842,998 of record NZ_CP136131.1, read on the forward strand.
TTGTACTCCTGCAGTAGTGCTTCCCGCTGGCCGGTGGGGTTGTTGAACACGTAGTCGGTGTACTCGGGGTTGAAGATTTCGTTAACGAAGGGGCTATCATCCGAGGGTTTGAAGGCCCAGGCTCGACTGATCAGATCCACCTGGATGCCTTCACGGCCGTGCAGATCCAGGAAGATCTCAGCCGCGCTCTGGCCCGCACCAATTACGGCGATGCGTTTGGGGGCGTATTGCTTTGCCAGCTCTCTGAGGTAGTGGCTGGAGTGGAAGACCCTTGGGTCGTCTTTTAGCCCGGTGAAGCACTCCGGCACGTTGGGCGCCCCGCCCACGCTGATCACCAGTGAGCGGGTGAGCCTTTCCTGTACCGCGCCGCTCTCATCCCGTGAGCGAACGCGAAGGTAGGCGACCTCGTCGCTGTCCGTTTCGGGCAGTACTTCAAATACCTCCTCTCCATAGGCGCACTGGTGTTCAAAGTGGCTGGCCGTCCAGCTCAGGTAATCATTGAATTCGTGACGGCTGGGGAAGAAGGTCTGCAGATTGATGAAGTCCTGCAGGCGGCCTTTGCTGTGCAGATAGTTAAGGAAGCTGAAGCGGCTTTTAGGGTTACGTGGCGTGACCAAATCTTTCAGGAAAGAGATCTGCATATGGGCGTTGTCCAGCAGCATATGCGGGTGCCAGGCAAAGCAGGGTTGGCGCTCAATGAACAAGGCATCCTTCGCTTGCCCTGTCTGACGATGTTCGTCGAGCGCAATGGCCAGGGCAATGTTGGAGGGGCCGAAGCCGATGCCGATCAAGTCATGAATATGCATAAGGGTCCTCGTGGCTGACGTGTTTATAAGGTGAAGCGTGGGTCGGGTCGTGGCGCTGACCCAGGGTGGGGCGGCAGCGGAATCCAGCTGCGCTCGTTGAAGAAGTGTTCGCGAAGCTGCATGCCGAGCATGGCCCGCTTATGGGGGAAATCGAACGCCTTGACGTGGGCGTAACCGCACTGGGCAAGGTTGCGCAGCATTTTGGCGTTATCCACCCGGGGTTCGATCACCAGGCGCTGAGTGCGGCAGTCATCGAGAAACAGATAGTGCGAGAGGGAGGGCATCCAGGCCGCCACATATGGCCGCCCTCGAAAAGCCGCTTCGCCGATGAGTACGTGCCAGCCGCGGTCAAAGTCATCGGCTGCGTAATAGGCACCGATGCGATCCTCCTTGGCCCAATAGGTCTCGAAATAGCCGAAGGGCTCGCCGTCGATACAGCCGATCAGCGGTAACACGCTGGGGTTTTGCAGGGTGCTCTCTAGCCGCTCGCGGTGCTGTTCCAGGTCGCCCTGCTCCTCCCAGAAGTGGGCGACGACCGGGTCGTTCATCCAGCGGTTGAAGCGTTCCAGGTCGAGCGCCAGGTCAAGCACGCGAAAGCTCACCGTGGCATCGAGCCAGGGAATATGGCGCTGATAGACCGTGCCACTGGGGCGCGGTGGGCGGCGTGGATGGCGTTTTCCATTCGTAAGGATCGGCTGCTGGGGGTAGGCGCGCAGGGAGGGGGAGGTAAGCCAAAGGGTGGGCAGCTGCCAAAATAGCTCCGCGTAGGCCCAGAGTTCTCCCTGGTTATCTTTCACGGCGATGCCGGCGGCACACAGGTTGGCATGCACGACGCTGGGTAAGCGAAGGCGTATCGCCACAGTGGCCGGGTGAAAGGTAAATGCCCCTTCGATCGCCGCGAGCAACGCCGGGAGTGGGGGGGCGGAGCGCTGCGGCCAGCGCAGCGTCAAGGTGTTGCTATCGTCCTCCAATGACCACTCAAGACGTTCTTGATCACCCTTGACGAGCAGTGACTGCGTGGTGGCATTCGCAATGACGTGATAGCCCACGCCCTCGGGACGTGAGAGCAACGCGGCTTCCGCGGGGCTTTCATAAGATGCGTCTACCTGTGTTTGTGCCTGGACAGAACGGGACACCGCAAAGCTCCTATCGATGAGAACGGATCAAACAAGGAACAGCCGTCGACATCACCTGCCATGGGCCGGTATGACGGACTTCTTTATCTAAGGACGAATGAGAATGAGGCTTGTTTACGTAATGGTGGGTTAACTTTTTGCGGGAGCGATTCGTCCTTAGAGGTAGCTGTCGGTTTTCAATGGGCTTCCAATCGCTTTTCAACGAGGTGAATGTGCTTTCCTATCTGTTTCGTCGAACCCGCGGGCTGATGACCGCCGCTGCCTTGGCCAGTATTCTCTCGGGACTTTTCAGCGTGCTGCTGATTGCCCAAATCAATGCGGCGTTGACCGGCGATGCCGCCAGCCGTGCCGACTCTCATGTCAACCCTGCCTGGGTCTTTGCGGGCATTGCCGTGGCGTTGATGCTCTGTCGCATGGTGTCGACGGCGCTGTTTGAGCGATTGGGGCAGCGTGCTCTGGCCGAGTTGCGCAGTTTTGTCGCCCAGTGTGTGGCCGAAACCCCCTTTGCTCGGTTCGAGCGTGTGGGCAGTGCGCGGATCCAGTCGGCACTCACCGAGCACAGCAACAACGTGGCGGTACTGTTTGTTAGCTTGCCGGTGATTTTGACCAATACGGTCATCGTGGTGGGGTGCTTGGGCTACCTGGCAATGCTCTCATGGCAGGTGTTCCTGTTTGCTTTAGGCGTGATTGGGCTGGGGGCTGTTGGCTACCATCTGGTTCATTTACGCGCTATTCGTTACCTCCAGAGTGCCTCGTCCGAGCAGGATCGCCTGTTTGGACATTTCCGTGCGCTGACCGATGGTGCGAAAGAGCTGCGTCTGCACCGGCGCAAGAGCCGGGTCTTCATGGATCGGGTACTCGGCGAGTCGGTTGAAGGCGTGCGGCGATTGCGTACCCGTGGCATGTCGCTGTTCGTGATCTCGACCAGCTGGGGGCAGTTTCTGATGTACGCCTTCATCGGGCTGGTGCTGTTTGGATTGGCGGATGATGGGCCTAATCAAACCCAGATCATGACCGGTTTTGCCCTGGTGTTCGTGTTCATGGTGACGCCCCTTGAAGGTTTGTTGATCAATATTCCGCGGATCAACATGGCGCGGGTGGCCGCTAGCCGAATCGATGAGATCACCCGCGAGATGCCCCAAGGCCAGGAGAAGCAAACATCACCTCCGGTGCCGGATTTTCAGCGGCTCGAGTTGCGTGACGTGACCCACCAGTACTACCACGAGCAGAGCGATGACTTTTTCGAGCTGGGGCCGATCAACCTTGACTTCACACCGGGGGAAGTGGTGTTCCTGGTGGGGGGCAACGGTAGCGGTAAGACCACGCTGGCCAAAGTAGTGGTGGGGCTTTACCCGCCGGAAGGTGGCGAGGTATTGCTCAATGGCGAGCGGGTCGAAGCGGATGGCTGGGATGCCTACCGGCAGCTCTTCTCGGTGGTGTTCTCGGACTTCCATCTCTTTGAGCGCCTGTTAGAGGCACCGCGTGATGGCCTGGACGAGGAAGGCAACCGCCTGCTGGCCAAGTTGCACCTGCAGCACAAGGTGCGGGTTGAAAACGGTGCGTTTACCACCCAAGCACTCTCCCAGGGCCAGCGTAAGCGTCTGGCGCTTGTCGTGTCCTACCTTGAGGATCGGCCCTTCTTGGTGTTTGACGAGTGGGCGGCGGATCAGGATCCGTTATTCAAAGAGGTGTTTTACTGCGAGGTGTTGCCCGAGCTAAAACGCATGGGCAAAGCGGTGCTGGTGATCACCCACGATGACCGCTATTTCCACCTCGCGGATCGGTTGGTGCGGCTAGAGAGTGGCAAGCTGTTGGCGGCTGGGCAAACGACTGACGAGCAGTCGATTGGCGCGGAGGTGGGAGCTTCAGAGGAAGATGTCAAAATAGGGAGTATCGATTAAACTGTACAGGTAACCGAGGAGAGGTGATCATGAATACCCAGCTAGATCCTATCGTTTCGGAATTCGAGACGCAGGAACAAGCCGATAGCTATGATCGTTGGCTCAAGGCCAAAGTTCAGCGCAGCATCGACAACCCGGGCCAAGGAATGCCTCATGACCAAGTTATGACCAAGGTTGATGCGATCATCGCCGACGCGGAGCAACGCCAACGCGGCGGAGTTTCGTGAGCCTGCCTATCCACTGGCATGACGAGGCGATTAACGACTTGTTTGAGCTTGTCGTATACATCGCCGAGCGCGATCCTCAAGCCGCCCGGCGGCTGCGTATTCGTATTGAAGCAGCTGTCTCCTCAGTGGCTGAACACCCCTACTTACACCAAGTGGGCCGCTTGCCGGGTACGCGAGAAATTGTTGCTCACCCAAACTTTATCGTGGTCTACCAAGTGACGGATCGCATTGAGGTCATATCAGTGGTTCACTCTCGCCAAAATTATCCCTGACGCCTACTCGCCGCTCATACGAACTGCTAACCCAGAGTCTCCACCTCAAAGGCCACCATTTGGCGCTGGACGCTGGAAAATTCGAGCCGGTCAGATAAATGGGTTTGCCGGAGGCGTCATGTCTGTCAGTGCTTAAACATGCCATTCAGGCTAGTGGCGAAGAGCACCTCTCCTTAGCACTATGACGCTGAGCGAGTTCCTCATCAGAGTATGCGCCTTCATCTAATGACTTCTTAAGCTCTTACCTGCCACTTCCCCCCACCATACGCGCCAGTACCTTGTCCTTGAGCCAGAACCTATGAATCAGCGCCATGGCGATATGGCCGATGATTAATCCACATAGCAGCCACGAGAGTGGGCCGTGAAGCAGATCGGCGGGGGCGATCATCCAGGGGATCTCGCGCTCTGCTTCGGGCAGTAGCTCCATGCCATAAAAGCGTAGCGCCCCGCCGCGGCCGACCTGGCGTAGTATGGCGAAAGCGGGTAGCCACAGCAGCAGCGCGTAAAAGGTGATATGCACCAGGCGCGCGATGCGACCTCCCCACCCAGGCGGCTGCGCAGGCCGCCGCTTGCGGTTGAGCCATGCCCAGCCAAGGCGCGCCAGCGTCACGATGAGAATCAGAAACCCTAACGAGCCATGAGGCCCGATGCTGGCCAGGAAAAGCGTGATAGCGTTTTCGCCCATCCCACGCCAAGCCAGCAACACGGTGAATTGCAGCGTGACCAGCGCGGCGGTCAGCCAGTGAAGTATACGGCTGATTCGTCCATAGCGGTTGGGGCTGTCTCGCCAGCCAATAGGCGTCTGAGCTGGCTGGCTAGTGAGACCCTTGTTTGACGCCGTGTCGTTTGCCATTTCCTTAACCATTGGCCTTTCCCTGCCTCCAGTAGCCCATGCTGGTGACGTACTGCTTGGGGAGCCCGCACTCGTTGACCAAGTAGCGGCGCAGCTTCATGGCGACCTTGGTTTCAGCGGCAATCCAGGCGTAGAAGGGCGCGCTGTCGTCCAGAGTGGCGGGTTCCCAGAGGGGGCCGTCCTCATCGTCGCTTTCATCGTGGGTCGTGGCGCTGGTAGTGGGGGTGGCAGGCGCACCACCTAGCGCTTGAATTTCCCGATGCAAATCGATATCGCGTAGCGCTCTCATCAGCAGCTCCCCGTGCCGACAACTGGGCTCGGTGTCGCGGGCCAGCCAGTGTAGCTTAGCGGCTTGGGGGAGCGACTGAACGTCGTCGAGGTGGGGCACTTCGAGCAGCGCTTCGACCTTGGGTTTGAGCGGCAGGTCATCGAGGGTTTCCAGAATACCGGCAGCAGCGGGGAGGGCGGTTTCATCGGCGATGAGTAGAATACGGCGCACACCCTGGGGCGGTTTCCACTCGTAACCTTGCGCTGGGCCTTCTGCCGTGGCGTCGGGGGCCGTCATGGCAAGCCGGTCACCGGGCTGGGCATGCATGGCCCAGCGTGAGGCGGGGCCATTGTCGCCGTGGAGCACGAATTCGACATCGACTTCAGCGTTCTCTGGGCGTAGGGCGCGGATGGTGTAGGTGCGCGCGGCGGGGCGCTGTGTATCGGGCAGTGCGCGATAAGCGCCGTACCAGTCGTGCTCTTCCAGCTTGGCGATTTCGAACAGCGGGTCGAGGCTGCCACCGTCTTTGGGAAAGAACAGTTTGACGCGTTGATCCGGCGCGTAGGTCGCCATGTAGCCAACGTCTGGGCCCGTAAAGGTGAACTTGACGAGCGAGGCACTGACCTGGGTGCGTCTGGCTAGGGTGATATCGAAAAGCCGATAGCTCGGTTTGGCTGCCATGATGGGGTTCCTCATGCGGAGACATAAATCAAGGGGTCAATTGTAGTGCTAATTATTATCATTTAGAATCTTCGACAGTCATTCAAGCGCTCATTTCCATCCACTCGTTTGCTTATATCCTAAGGTCACTCCCATGACGCAGCCGCCTACTCACGCTCTTTTGGTGAATCGTCCCGCCACCACCAACGGAGGGGTCTCATGCTAGGCGCTGCTCAACGAATGGGAGGAATGACCCCCGCGAAAGCTTGTCTGTTGCTGAGCCTGCCGATGGTCGTGCTGTTTTGGGTCGGCCTAGAGAGCCAAGGCGGTTTTGCGCTGGGCCTAGAGGCATTAGTGGCCCCTTCTTTCGAGAATGTCGACGAGCTTCTGCTCCATTACGCCTGGTGGCCGCGCCTCTCGATCGCGCTGTTGGCCGGGGGCGGTTTGGGGCTGGCGGGCGTGCTCATGCAGCAGGTGCTGCGCAACCCGTTGGCGTCACCCACCACGTTGGGGGTGGCATCGGGCGCTAATCTGGCGCTGATGACCGCTACCTTGCTGGCGCCAGGGCTGCTGGTGGTGGGGCGTGAGTGGGTCGCCTTGTCGGGTGGCGCGCTAGCGGTGGGGCTGGTGTTCCTGCTCTCCTGGCGGCGCGGTTTGGCCCCTGTTGTGGTGGTGTTGGCGGGCCTGGTCGTTAATTTATACCTGGGCGCACTCTCCACCGCGCTGTTGCTGTTTAACCACGAGGCGCTTTCCGGGCTGCTGATTTGGGGCGCGGGATCGCTGGCGCAAAACGGTTGGGACGGCGTGGCGACTCTCTGGCCGCGGCTGGCAATTAGCTGTGTCGCCGCTTGGTTTTTGCTGCGCCCTCTGGCGGTGCTGGAACTGGACGATGCCAGCGCCAAGAGCCTAGGGGTATCGCTGACTTACCTACGCTTTGCGGGCATGGGGCTGGCGGTGTTCATTACCGGCAGCATCGTCAGCGTGGTGGGGATCATCGGCTTCATTGGCTTGGCTGCACCCAACATCGTACGCATGGCGGGGGCGCGTCGATTGAGGTCGCGGCTGATATGGTCGACGCTATTGGGGGCGGTACTGCTGGCGACCACGGATCTGCTGCTGCAGCAGTTCGGGGGCATGGTGGCAGCCTTTATTCCCACCGGAGCGATTACCGGTGCCCTAGGGGCACCGCTGTTGATGTGGCTGATTCCGCGCTTGAAATTGCAAGGCGACCAACCGCCAAAAGGGGCGGGAGTGTTCGCCCATCGTCACCCGGCGCCTTCCCGCTTGGCCGCTGGTTTGCTCCTCGCGCTACTAGGCGCCACGCTGCTTGGTCTGCTCGTTGGCCAAGGTGTCGATGGCTGGTATTGGCTGTCGCCGGATAACTGGAACGTGATGCAGTGGCGCCTGCCGCGAGTGATGGCGGCCGCCGCCAGCGGGTTGATGCTGGCGATTGCCGGAACGATTCTTCAGCGCCTTTCGGCCAACCCCATGGCCAGCCCTGAAGTCTTAGGTATTAGCGGTGGTTGTGCCATTGCGCTGATTCTGGGGATTTTCCTGCTGCCCGCGCCGACCAACTTCACGTTGATCGGGGTCGGCACCCTGGGCGCTTTTGCGACGCTGTTGGTATTGGTGGGGATTAACCGTAAAAGCGGCTATCTCCCCGAGCGTTTGCTGCTCACCGGGGTGGCCGTCAGCGCTCTGTTTGATGCGGTGCGCAGCGTGATGCTGGCAGGCGGTGACCCGCGTGGCCAGCAGGTGATCGCCTGGCTGGCGGGCTCCACCTACTACGTGGATATCACCAACGCCGTGGTGGTCGGGGGCATTGCCGCCGTACTGGCGCTCGTCACGCTGCCTTTTACCCGCTGGCTGGATATCCTGCCACTGGGCGCAGCGACGGCCAAGGCGCTTGGCGTCACGCTCAACCGCGCGCGTTTAGCGCTGCTACTGCTCGTTGCACTGCTCACCGCTTGCGCCACCTTGGTGGTGGGGCCGTTATCGTTTATTGGTTTGTTAGCACCGCACATGGCCCGCTTGGTCGGCTTCTCGCGCGCGGGCCAGCATCTGTTAGGGGCGGCGTTGATCGGTATGCTGCTGATGGTGCTGGCGGACTGGGTCGGCCGTCAGATCATTTTCCCTTATGAGATACCGGCTGGCTTGGTCGCCTCCTTGATTGGCGGTGCTTATTTCATGTGGGGGCTGCGGCGGCTATGAGGTGTGTGGCGACCAAACCAAGTGAGCTTTGGGCGACAGCGAACCCTGCGGAGGCGCTGATAGCGCTGTACCGCCAGCCGCCGCTGGAGAACCTGAAAGCTCCAGCGTTTGGTCCGCCTGACGAACCGACGCTGGCAGCCTCTGCATTGCTGGATCGAGGCTTCTTGAGTGAGCAACTGGCGCGCTATGGCCGTAGCCACGGTGACCATGCTGACGGCAAAGCCATTGCGTCGATTTGGTCGAAATTTCACTTCAGCAGTGTCGCGATCCCGACGCTTGTGGCCAATCTGCTACTGGGCTACGAGTTGCCATTGGCTGGAGATGAGTTGCGGTTGGCGGTTGGCGATCAGGGCCAGACCGCGCGTATCTGGCTGCCCCATGGGGGCGTGCCATTGTCGTCCAGCGCACCCCAGGCGCGATTTTGTCGTTTATTCGATGACCATTGCGCGCCGCTGATCGAGCTGCTGGCGGTGATCTCGGGACTCTCTGCCAAAGTGTTCTGGAGCAACCTGGGGCACTACGTTGAATTTGTGGGCAAGGCCTGCTCGCGGCACCCGGAGTTTTCGGCTGCCGGTGACCCACTGTTGGATTATCTCGATACCAAGACGCTTCCCGATGGGCGGCGAAACCCTCTTTATCAGCCGGTGCGTTATCTGGAACTGGGGGGTGAGACACCGTCCAGGGTGAGACGACTCTGCTGTATCAAGTATCGGCTGCCCGGCGAGCCGCTTTGCGGCGGCTGCCCGCTCAAACCTGAGAACAAGCCGAGCAAGCAACGCCGTTAGGAGAGCATGGCCGATCGAGCGAAAATCGAGCGAAAGTAGTGGCCAAAGATGACCGATTTTCATTAGAAAAAATAATGCCTCATTAGCAGTATGATTTTTGGTAATCAGTACGCTCCGTTACTTTATTGCCAGTGAATCGCGGATACTGATAAAGAGGACGGGGTAATGTGGGAAAGCTACCTAACGGGGTTAGTGGTGTGTGGCGGCATCATCATGGCGATTGGGGCGCAGAACGCTTACGTGCTGGGGCTGGCCGTTCGCCGCGAATACCACTGGTGGTCGGCGGGGCTGTGCATGAGTGCGGATGTCGTGCTACTGACGGCCGGCATGTTTGGTGCCAGCGCATTTTTGCTCACCATGCCGAGCGCCATGGAAGCCATGCGCTGGGTGGGCGTGCTGTTCTTGAGTTGGCTGGCGGCACAAGCGCTATGGCGTGCAGTCAGCGGCCGTGAAGGCTTGAAAGTCAACGGCGTCAAAGCCCGCAGCCTGCGCAGTGTGCTGCTGGCGACACTAGCGGTGACGGTGCTCAACCCGCAGGTCTACCTCGATACGCTGCTGCTGATTCCCGCCATTGGTGCCCAGCAGGAGAGTGCTGGCGTGTTCGTCGCGGGGGCGTCGACAGCGTCGATTCTCTGGTTCAGCCTGTTGGCCTGGGGCGGGGCGGCGCTATCGCCATGGCTCTCCCGTCCCGGCGCATGGCGCACCATCGATGGGCTGATCGGCCTGATGATGGCGGCCATCGCAGTGCACCTTGCGTTCGACTCGGTACTGTTTTAAGCAACGTGTTTAAGCAACGTGCAAGAAACGCATCCTCCGGCTACGCCTGATCGAAGTAGCGCTGGACGATGGTCAGCACTTGTTCGATATCGTCGTCGCTAATGTCTCGATGCACGACCATGCGCGTAGCGTAAAGAAGTTCTATCAGCACGCCATTCGCCTTGAGCCACTTAGCCAACGGCGCGACATGCGCTGGGTCGATGCGCACGAATACCATATTGGTGGCCTGGGAGGTCACCTCGATGGCGGAAAAGGCTGCCAAACCTTCGGCCAAGCGTGCCGCACGACGGTGGTCGTGAGCCAAATCTGCCACGTGGTGATCCAGGGCGTGCTGGCAGGCGGCAGCGATGAGGCCTGCTTGGCGCATACCGCCACCCACGACCTTTCGCCAACGTCGAGCCCGGTCGATCAATGCCTGAGAGCCCACCAGTGCCGAGCCCATGGGCGTGCCTAACCCCTTCGAGAAGCATAGCGACACGCTGTCGAAAGGCTGACAAAGCTGTTTGAGAGAGGTGTCCGTGGCCACGGCGGCATTGAATAGCCGGGCACCGTCTAGGTGGGTAGCCAGGCCGTGTTCTCGGGCCAGCGCGGTGGCCTGCTGCACGTACTCGGCAGGCAGTACCTTGCCACCTATGGTGTTCTCCAGCGCCAAGAGCCGAGTACGGGCAAAGTGGAAGTCATCGGCCTTGACGGCGGCGGCGATTTTGTCGAGGGGCAGGCTGCCGTCTGGTGCGTTTTCGATCGGCTGGGGTTGAATGCTGCCCAATACCGCGGCACCGCCCCCTTCGTAGCGATAGGTGTGGGCGTTCTGGCCGACGATGTACTCATCACCCCGCTCGCAGTGGGCCATCAAAGCCACCAGGTTGCTCTGGGTGCCGCTGGGGAAAAGCAGCGCCGCTTCTTTACCCGCACGCTCGGCCAGCGTGGCTTGAAAGGCGTTCACCGTCGGGTCGTCGCCCCATACGTCGTCGCCCAGCGGGGCCGCCATCATGGCGTCTCGCATGGCGGCGGTAGGGCGTGTCACCGTATCGCTTCTTAAATCAATCTTCATGGAACGACTCCTGGTTGAGGCAGAGACAGGGCACGCTGCCAATCATCCACTATGGTTAATGGGTGCGACACCCAACGTTTATCTGCCCGGTCTGACCGTATGGCAATCCAGCATAGGCAATAAGATGGATCTTAAAAGTGGTTATCCGTTCTGGACGGTAAAAAATGGATTATTGACCCCTTTTCCGCAGCTTAACCAGGATTTGCAAGCGGAAACAGTGATTATTGGCGGCGGTATTACCGGCGCTTTGATCGCCGATGAGCTAAGCCGCCACGGCCATCGCGTCGTAGTGCTCGAGAGGCGTGATGTAGGGTGGGGAAGCTCTGCGGCCAGTACCGCGCTACTGCAGTATGAAATCGACACCCATATGGTGCATTTGGCCGAGCAGTACGGTGAGGCCAATGCCGTGATGGCCTATCGAAGCTGCGCCGAGGCGATTGTCTCGCTAGAGCGCTTGGCTGCCGAGCTGGGTAATGTCGCTTTCAGTCGCCAGAAGAGCCTCTACTTCGCGAGCCAAGAAGCGGATGTCGACGCGTTGAAGGCTGAGCTTGCGATGCGCAAGCGCTTCGGCTTCGATGTCGCTTGGCTGGAACAGCGTGCGATTGAGGCTGACTACGGCTTTTCAGCGCCAGGGGCGATCCTGTCCTCGTTGGCCGCCCGTATCGACCCATATCGCATGGCATATCACTTACTGGAAAACGTCGTCCGTCGGGGCAGCCAAGTGTTCGATCGCACCCAGGTGGAGCAGCTGATAACTGATGACGACGGCGTCAACGTTCGGCTTCGCAATGGGGCTACGCTGCGTTGCCAACAGGTCATTATCGCTTCTGGATACGAAAGCCAAACGTGGTTGCCAGCGCCAGTGGCTGCCAATCGTAGTAGCTATGCGTTTGTGACCGACCCCTTGCCTAGCGAGGTATTGGGCAAGCTGGGACACACGCTGGTGTGGGAGTCCGCACGACCGTATCTCTATCTGCGTTCCACGCAAGAAGGGCGGTTATTGATCGGCGGAGAGGATGACGATGAAGACATTGCCGAGCGTCGGGACGCACGGGTGATGGAAAAAGCGCGAACGCTGGCGGCCAAGGTAGAAACACTGTGGCCTGACCTTGAGATCAATCCGACGTTTTGCTGGGGTGGCACGTTCGCGGAAACCGACGACGGTTTGCCCTATTTCGGACCTCACGAGTCGCTAGGTCCCCGAGTGCATTTCGCCATGGCCTACGGCGGTAACGGCATCACGTATAGCATGATAGGTGCCCAACTGCTGCGTGCACTGATCGAAGGTCGCGAGCACCCCCTTGGGGCGTTGTTCTCCTTGCAGCGAGAGCCTTCGATGGCGTCAACGCGCCGTTAATAAAACGCTACACTACGAGGGCTAACACACCCAGTTGCGTCAACCCCGTCGTTAAAATGACTGACCTGCCACATTGCCCGTGTGATGGCATTGTCTCGTTTGATGAATTAAGAGAGTGTCGACCATGAGTCCCGCTTTGTTCCTTCGTGCCCTGGAGCGCAATGATTTGCGCTTCGTCCATGAACTCAATAACAACCAGAGCATCATGTCGTACTGGTTCGAGGAGCCTTACGAATCCTTCGATGAACTCGAAGAGCTGTACAACAAGCATATCCACGACAACGCCGAACGGCGTTTCGTAGCAGAAGACAGCGCCGGTAACGCGATTGGTTTGGTGGAACTGATCGAAATCGACTACATCCACCGCAGCGCCGAGTTTCAGATCATCATTACCCCAGAGCACCAGGGCAAAGGGTTCGCACGCTCACTGATTCGCCAAGCGCTGCACTACTCCTTCACGATTTTGAATCTGCACAAGGTCTACTTGATCGTAGCGGTACAGAACGTCAAAGCGATCCATCTCTACGAGGAGAGCGGGTTCATCGAAGAGGGCCACTTGGTTCAGGAATTCTTCATCAACGGCCAATACCGTGACGTCAAACGTATGTATATCCTGCAGGAGACGTATCTGGCGCAGTTGAATCAGCAGCCCGTTGAAGAGGGCGGTTGGGAGTCATGACACCCCACGTCTTGGTCGTTTGCCAAAGGCGCTGACCAAGACGTAGTCAGTGCCTTACTGCTGGCGCATATAGGCAGCGAGGGCGTCGAACGCGGCGCGTTGCTGCTGCGCGCGTTTTGCCCAGACTTCCATGACGTCGACTTCCATGGCCGCATTATGAGTAATGGCATCCTTCATGGCGAACACTCCTGGTGCAGAGGTAGAGGAATCGTTTTTGTTATACGCAGCTTGCTTTGTGCAGTGCAGTAAGATAGCTGTGATATGAATATTAGGCGCTTTTGCAGAGCGTTTCTAGTCCAAAAGATGTAAGTGATTTGCCATGTCGCGTAAGAAATAGCTTACAAAAAGGGGCGTCAATACGAAGATGCTTGTTAGATCATTGAATGGAAAAGGTTTTCATAATATAAAAAAGCCGACACGCTGTGTCGGCTTTGCAGGTTATCTTTTCGTCTAAGTAGGCAAATACAGGCGCATAAGCGCTGGCTATCCGTAAAAATCGGCGATGGCATCGTTGGCGGCGCGCAGCCAATACGCCTGACATTGCCAAAACGCTAGCACCTCATCGCTCACGGGTGTGATGACGCTCGAGTTGGTCATCGCAGGGTCCTCCTATAGGGCACCCTTTTCAGTGTAGACCCATTTATGCTGCGACGCAGCATAGTGTGCTACTCTCTGACCGCCCGGCAAAACTCATCGTCTCGGTCTAGGCTTGGTGGTGGACGTGCCATTTCCCCCGCGAAAGGAGTCGCACATGAGCGCAAACGTTGCTGAGATCATCGTCGAAACCCTGCAAAGCGCCGGCGCCAAGCGCTGCTATGGTGTGGTGGGCGATACGTTGAACCACTTTACGGACGCCCTACGGCAAAGTGACATCCAGTGGGTGGGCGTTCGCCACGAGGAAGTCGGTGGTTTTGCCGCCGGTGGCGAAGCCTATATGACACAGGAGCTAGCGCTCTGCGCAGGCTCCTGTGGCCCTGGTAGCCTGCACTTCGTGAACGGCTTGTTCGATGCGCATCGCAATGGTTCACCTGTCGTGCTTATCGCCTCGCAAATCGCGCTAGGCGAAACGGGCAGTCAGTTCCCGCAGGAAGTCGATCAAAGCGCTATTTTCAAGCAGTACAGCGTGTTTTGCGAAACCGTCGTCTCCGCCGAGCAGGCGCGGCGCATGGCCGCGTTAGCCGCCCAAGCGGCGCTTGCCAGAGGTGGCGTTGCGGTCCTTATCGTGCCAGGTGATGTGATGAACAAACCCCGGAGAATCAGCTGGGCTATCGCACGCACCGGTTTAGCTACTCGGTACGCCCGACGGCAGAGTCGCTAGTGCCCGCCGTCGAGCAGCTCAATAAAGGCGGCAACATCACTATTTTTGCAGGCGCTGGCTGCGACGATGCGCGGGAGCAGGTGATCGCGCTTGCCGAAAAGCTGCAAGCACCGATTGCCTGGACATCCCGGGCAAAAGATTTCATGGAGTACGACAATCCCTATCACGTGGGAATGACGGGCGTTTATGGTCTTGAGGGCGGCTACCATGCAGTGGCCGAGTGCGACACGCTGCTGTTACTCGGCTGTAATTTCGCGTTCACTCAGTTCTATCCGGAGCGCGCCACGATCATTCAGGTAGATCGAGATCCCGCACAAATTGGCAAGCGCTATCCGGTGGACGTGGGCATCGTCGGCAGTACGCGGGATACTTGCGAGGCGCTCGTTCAAGTCGTTAAGGAAAATACGCGCAGTCACTGGCTAGAGAAGTGCCGCAAGCGCTACGCCAAGTCGTTGGAAAAGTCTGCCCATGGAAGTCATGATAGCCAAGTGATCCACCCACAAGAGCTGACGTTGGCGATTGACCGTCACGCGGCAGAGAACGCACTGTTTACGGCAGACACCGGCAGTGTCAACGTATGGATGCTGCGCCATATTCACGCCTCCCAGCAGCGCCGCACCCTCGCGAGCTTGCAGCATGGCACCATGGCGAACGCTTACCCGCAGGCCTTGGGGATTCAGTTGGCCTACCCCCATCGCCAGGTGATTGCCATGTGTGGCGATGGTGGCCTGACGATGCTCATGGGTGATTTACTGACCCTGGTCCAGCAACGAATCCCGCTCAAGATCGTGGTGTACAACAACAGCTCCCTGAGCTTCGTGGAGCTGGAGCAAAAAGTGGAGGGGCTGTTGGATAGCTACACAGAGCTGCAGAACCCCGACTTTGGAGAAGTAGCCAAGGCCATGGGGCTGTGGGGGCGCCGGGTAGAGCAGCAGTCGGAGCTGGATATGGCCATCAGCCAGTGGCTTGCTCAACCTGGCCCCGCGCTGCTGGACGTAGTGGTCAACCCCATGGAGCTGGTCATGCCGCCCAAGGTAGAAGCAGGGCAGGTCGCCTCGACTGCGCTGTACTCGGCCAAGGCGGTGTTGAGCGGACGGATGGATGACGTGGTGCATCTGGTCAAAAGCAATTTCCTGAAGCGCTAGCGCGGCAGTGGCATGCTATGTTGTCAGCAGCTCACACAACACTGACAACACAAAGAGCCATGCCATGACCTCACACTCGGATGCAGTGACCGTTCATGACCGCTGGGTAGATACCCCCAGCGGTCGTCTGTTTACCCGCACCTGGCAGCCGTGCCATGCACGCTCGGCGGTGCCGATTCTGCTGTTTCACGACTCGCTGGGCTGTGTGGAGCTATGGCGCAGCTTTCCCGCAGCCCTTTGCCAGGCCACGCAGCACCCAGTCGTTGCCTACGACCGTGCGGGCTTCGGGCGTTCTGACGCTCGATTGGCGAAACCGCCGCATACCTTCATCGAGGACGAATACCGGCAAGCGGTTGCAGCACTGCTGGAGGCGCTGGCAATCACCCACTTCATCGCCCTGGGGCACAGCGTAGGAGGCTGCATGGCCGTTCACTGTGCAGGCCAACAGCCGGAGCGTTGCCGAGGCTTGATCACGATCGCCGCGCAGGCGTTCAACGAACTGCGCACTCGTCAGGGTATCGAAGCGGCCAAGGAAGCATTTCAACAGCCCGACCAGTTTGCCAGGCTAGCCAGGTACCATGGCGACAACGCGCGCTGGGTGCTCGATGCCTGGATCGACACATGGCTGCACCCCGACTTTGCAGAGTGGACGCTGGTGCCCGCACTCGAGCGCGTGCAGTGCCCGACCCTGGTACTGCACGGCGAGCGAGACGAATATGGTTCCCACCGCCAGCCAGAGCGCATTGCGCGCTACACCCACGGCCCAGCCCACTGTGACATCCTGCCAGGCGTCGGCCACGTTCCCCATCGTGAAGCAGAATCCACGGTAGTGGCCTTGATCGAGGAGTTTGTCGCCCGCCTGACGCTTGAAGTAAGCGTTACGAATGCGTGAGCGAGCATTCAACAAAGGAGCAGGCGGATGCGCTTGAGAGTCTTGTCAGATTTACACCTGGAGCACTTTGCAGGGCAGCGCGAACTGCCGGAGGTAGCGGCCGACATAGTGGTGTTGGCGGGCGATATTCATCGTCATACCGAAGGGTTTGCATGGGCCAGAAGTCAGTTTCCTGACCTCCCCATTTTGTACGTACCGGGTAACCATGAATTTTATGGCACCTGCATGCCGACGTTGAGAGAAGCGCTTGTGGTGGAGGCAGCTAACCAGGGTATCGAGCTGCTGGATAACCGCAGTGTCGACCTGGGCGGCGTACGTTTTTACGGCACGACATTATGGACAGATTTTGCGCTTTACGCCGATGACCCTACCCGTGACCCCCATGAGACGTACACCAAGGCTCAGCGCTATATGCCAGATTTTAGCGTGATCACGCTTGATGAAGAGGAGGTGTTCACCCCCCAGGCCAGTCAGCGGTTGCACGCTGCTGCTGTGGCATGGTTGGAGAAAGAGCTTGCCATACCCTTTGAAGGGCGCCGCGTAGTCATTAGCCATCACGCGCCTCTGCATCGCTGCATTCCAGAGCGCTACCTCGGGGATGCGCTATCTCCTGCCTTTGCCTCCCACCTTCCCCATCTGATGGGAAAGATGGATCTGTGGATTCATGGGCATGTGCATGAGCCAGTAGACACGATGTGCGCCGGTACGCGGGTGATCGCCAATCCGGGCGGTTACCCCGACGAGTTTTTGCCGGCGCTTTTTCGGCCAGCGTGGGTGGTCACGATAGCGGATAGTGCTTCTTAGATTCGCTTGCTAACTATTGTTGCTGCCTCTACCAAGGTCTTCTAGGCTGAACCGGTGATAACGCTAATGTTTAACTTTTTTGGGTTCAAGCAAGGAGCACCGCATGAAGACTCAGGGACGATTTCCGCTTTCCGTTGGCAAACTACCCCATTGTACGGCCGCATTTGCGCTGCTGGGCAGCGCGAGCGCCCTTCACGCTGATGTCCGGGCGGTCAATGAAGAAGTCGCCAGTGGCGTAGAAAGTGAAGAGACCCGCTTCACCATCACGCAGGTGTTGAGCGGGCTGGAGCACCCTTGGGCGGTGGCATGGCTGCCGGATGGACGGATGCTGGTGACGGAACGTCCCGGGCGTCTGAATCTGGTCGATGGCGACAACGTGACCGAGCTGGGCAATTTGCCCAAAACGGACATCGACGAGGATGAGGAGTCTGCCACGGAGGGCGGCAATCAAGGCGGTTTGCTGGACGTGGCCGTGCATCCCGATTACGACGAGAATGGCTGGGTCTATTTTACCTTCTCCAGCCCTGGTGATCCCCGCGCCTTCAGTACCTACGAGCCGGATTACGGCACCGGCTTGGCGGTGGCCCGAGCGCGTATCGATGCGGACAGCGCCGAGCTGGTCGATCTCGAAACCCTCTATACCCAAGTGCCGCGCACCCATCCGGGCGCTCACTATGGTTCGCGCATCGCGTTTCCGGGCAACGGCGAGATCATCTTCCCCATCGGCGACCGCAACGTGCAGAACCTGCCGCAAGACCTGACCAACCCGGGCGGCAAGATGATCCGCCTGCTGGAAGAGGGGGGCGCCCACCCGGACAACCCCTTCATCGGGGTCGAGCCCGGCAACCTGCGTCCTGAAATCTACTCCTATGGCCACCGCAACAATCAGGGGCTCACTCTGCACCCTGAGACGGGCGAGCTATGGGCGGTAGACCATGGGCCGAACGGCGGCGATTTGCTCTATCGTGTCGAAGCGGGCGCCAACTACGGCTGGCCCATGGTGGCCTTCGGCACCGAATATACGACCGATGCCCATATCGGCCTGGGCACCGAAGCGCTCGGTGTGACCGCGCCCACCCACGTGTGGGAGGAGTCGATGGCGCCTTCCGGCATGGTGTTCTATACCGCCGATGGCGTCAGCGAGTGGCAGAACAGCCTGTTCGTAGGGTCGCTCAAGCGTGAGCAGCTGCACCGGCTGGTGCTGGACGACAACAACGAAGTCACCCATGAAGAAGTATTGCTGGCGGATACCCTGGGCCGTATTCGCGATGTGCGTCAGGGGCCGGACGGCTACCTCTACGTGCTGACCGACGAGGAAGATGGCGGCCTGTATCGTATCGAACCCGAATCCTGATACGGATAAGCTAAAACAGTGAAGAAGCGCATGAAAGGCACCCTCGGGTGCCTTTCATGGTATGGAGCGAGTGCGTCAACGCGCTTTTTCTATCAGCATGCCGCAGGAGGGCGCCGCCCAGCGGTAATCGGAAGTAAAGACCACATCGCAGACCACCGGGGAGTAGTGCTGACGCACCTCCTGGTCGATGCGCTGGCGCAGGGAATCCTGCGCTTTCAAGGACAGGTTGGGCAGGTGCTCTGGCAGCACCACGTGCACGATCACGTACAGCAATCGACCTGGGCGTACCATCCGCACGCGAACCTCCTCGGTATCCACGTCTGCCAGGCCACGGGCCACCGCCTGGCGCACGGGGGCGGCAACGCTTTCCTCGGGTGTCTTGTTCAGTAGCTCGGCCAGCGCTTGTGAGGCCATGCGTACCGGCACGCCCAGGCAAAGCACCACAACGGCAATGACCAGCACCGAATCCACATACGGGAGCAGGGTTTGCCAACCCAAGGTGTCAAATACCAGAACCAGGCAAAAGGCAGCCAATACGGCGCCTGAAATCACGCTGTTGACCACCCAGTTGAGCTTGTCGGCGGCCACCAGCGGGCTGCTGACACGCTTTTGACGGCGGTGCATGACCCAGGCGGTCAGCGAGCAGGCGGCGGTGGCAAACAGCGCATAAATCACCGCAAGCCCCGCTGAAATTTCTCGCCCGCCAGTCAGCAGCGCCGCTACGGCATCCACCAGCGCGAAGATCGATACCCCCAAAATCAGCAAACCTTTGCATAAATTAACCAGCGACTCGAAGTAGCTGTAGCCGAACGGGTACGACTCGCTATCCGGACGGCTGGCGAGTTTGCTGACCTTGATGGTCACCAGCGCTACGCTAAAGTAGATAAGGTTGAACAGGCCGTCCAACAGAATGGCTTGAGAATTCGAGGCCAGCGTGGCGATGATGCCCGCACAGCCGATCAAGAGGGCCATGAAGGCGGAAAAAGCCAGGGTCGAGGCTTCTGTTTTCATGAACTGATGGCTCCCATGCCTACCTAATCAAGAGGCTGGCAAGCATAGCAACAGGATGGCAGGCAATGTCAGCGATTTCTTGCGGAATTGCCCGTACGCCCCCAAGGAAGGTGATACTCATGCAACATGCCCATGACGTGGCCTTTGATCTGCTCACCCCAGAAGATGCAATCGACTTGCTGCATTTCGAGCTAGCCGAGCGCGTCTGGTTCGAGCAGCATATCGAAGCGCGTCCAGAGCGCTTTTACACGCCGCAAGGCGTGGCTCAGCACATCGTCGAGTGTCTGGCGCTCCATGCTCAGCGGCGGATGAGCCCCTTGATCGTCCGCTGGCGCGGCAGAATCGTGGGCCGTGCAAACCTGCGTGATATCGACAACGGCCAAGCCCGCGTCGGGTATCGCATTGCGCAAGCGGCCTGCGGACAGGGGCTTGCCCATAAAGCGCTCCACCGCCTGATCGAGGATGCCCGCTGCCTGTATGGCATCACCCGCCTGGAGGCCATCGTGGCGGAGGAGAACGCGGCCTCCTGGCGGGTGCTGGAGAAGGCGGGTTTCCGTGCGGAACAGCGTTTGACGGCTTACTCGACCGTATTGGGCAGCCCTCGGGATTGCCAGGTGTTTTGCCGCCGTTGGTGAAGCGTGTGGCTCACCTTACCCCTTTATCCACACCCCCTCCCCCTGAAAGCGTACCTGCCAGGTACGCAGCCTGATGGTGTCATCTTCCACGCACTGGCCATCCTCCAGGCGGAAGTGCTGCTTATACAGCGGGGAGGCCACGACGGGCTTGCCCTGCAGGTCGCCGACGATACCTCGGGCGATGACATAGGCGCCTGAGAAGGGGTCGCGGTGGTCCAGGGCGTAGAGTTCGTGCTCGTGGCCGGGTACGTAGAAAAGCGCCACTTGGGCGGGGCCTTTCGGCGTGCCCAGCCAGGCGGCCACGCCTGAAAAAGCGACCAGGTCGGCCCTGGTGCACAATGGCTGCCAGGTATTCTCGCTGGCAGTGGTGCTTATATCAGTGCTGGTGTCTGTACTCGACATGGAGTCTGTACTCGACATGGAGTCTGAACTCGGCATTGTGTGCTGTGCAGTCGCGGTCATGGCGATTCTCGTGGCGGATGGGCGAAGTTATACGGGGCGCAGCTGGCCACGCTCGGAAGTCATGATGATCGACGGGTCGGGACGCTGGTCGTTGACGAAACTGCGGAAGCGCTTGAGCTTTTCCGGGTCGCTGATGGCGTTGGCCCACTCACACTGGTAGCTGTCCACCACGTGCTGCATCTGGCGCTCCAGCTCAGCACCGATGCCGAGGCTGTCTTCCAGAATCACGTCTTTCAGGTAGTCCAGCCCGCCCTCCAGGTTTTCACGCCATACCGAAGTGCGCTGCAAACGGTCGGCCGTGCGGACGTAGAACATCAGCAAGCGGTCGATGGTGCGGTAGAGCTGTTCGTCATCCAGGTCGGTGGCGAAGAGTTCCGCGTGGCGTGGGCGCATGCCGCCGTTGCCGCACACGTAGAGATTCCAGCCGTTCTCGGTGGCGATGATACCGATGTCCTTGCTCTGGGCTTCCGCACACTCCCGGGTGCAGCCGGAGACGCCGAACTTGATCTTGTGCGGCGCGCGCAGGCCCTTGTAGCGGTTCTCCAGCTGAATCGCCATGCCGACGCTGTCCTGAACGCCGTAGCGGCACCAGGTGCTGCCCACGCAAGACTTCACGGTGCGCAGGGATTTGCCGTACGCGTGGCCGGTCTCGAACCCTGCTTCGATCAGTTCACCCCAGATGGCGGGCAGATCCTCCAGGCGGGCGCCGAACAGGTCGATACGCTGGCCGCCGGTGATTTTGGTGTAGAGCTGATATTTCTGGGCCACTTGACCCAATACCACCAGCTTGTCAGGCGTGATTTCCCCGCCCGCAATGCGTGGTACCACCGAGTAGGTGCCGTTTTTCTGCATATTGGCCATGAAGGTGTCGTTGGTGTCCTGCAGCGGCACGTGGGCGGCATCGGTAATCGGTTCGTTGAAGCAGGACGCGAGGATCGACGCCACGGCGGGTTTGCATATGTCGCAGCCCAACCCGTGGGTATCGGCGTTACCGTGCCTTGCCATCAGCTCGCTGAACGTCTTGATGCCTTCCACGCGCACGAGGTCATAAAGCTCCTGTCGGGTGTGGGCGAAGTGTTCGCAGATCGAGGTGTCTACCTCGACACCGCGGGCGGCCAGCTCGTGGTCCACGACACTTTTCAGCAGGGAAGTGCAGCCGCCACAGCCCGTGCTGGCCTTGGTGGCTCCTTTCACGCTGGCCAGGTCGCTGGCACCCTCGTCGATGGCGCTGCAAATACGGCCTTTGGTGACGTTATGGCAAGAGCAGATCATCGCCGTTTCCGGCAGCGCATCCGGGCCAAGTACCGGGGCAGCGCCGCTTTGCTGAGGCAGAATCAGCGCAGCGGGCTCTTTGGGCAGCGGGATGCCGTTGGCGTAATACTGCAGCAGGGTGTCGTACACGCTGTTATCGCCTACCAGCATCGCCCCCAGCAGCTTCTTGCCATCGCTGCTGACCACCAGCTTGCGGTAGACCTGGGTGAGGGGGTCCAGATAGCGGAACATGCGGGCTCCCGGGTTCTGGGTGCCGTGGGCATCGCCGATAGAGCCGACATCCACACCCAACAGCTTGAGCTTGGTGCTCATGTCGGCACCACTAAAGCAGGCGTCGCCGCCTGTCAGCGTCGAGACCGCCGTTTTGGCCATTTGGTAGCCCGGCGCCACGAGGCCAAAAATACTCTGGTTCCACAGCGCCACCTCACCAACGGCGAGAATGTTGGGGTCGCTGGTGCGGCACTGGTCATCGATCACCACGCCGCCGCGCTCCCCGATACGCAGGCCGCACTCACGGGCCAGCGTATCCTGGGGGCGAATACCGGCCGAGAAGACGATGAGGTCGGTTTCCAGCACCTTGTCATCCTGAAACACCATGCGCAGGCGGCTGGTGTCGCCGGGCTCGATGCGCTGCGTGGCCCGTTCGGTGAGTACCTGAACCCCCAGTGCCTCGATTTTTTCACGCAGCAGCTCGCCGCCTTCGCTATCGACCTGCATGGGCATCAGGCGGGGCGCAAACTCTACCACGGCGGTGTCCAGATTCAGGCCGCGCAGCGCGTTGGCGGCCTCCAGGCCCAGCAGGCCGCCGCCCACCACTACGCCATTGGTGGCGTCCTGGGCGGCGGCGCGAATGGCGTCCAGATCATCCAGGGTACGGTAGACCAGGCAGCCGGGCTGATCGTTGCCGGGAATGGGGGGGACGAAGGGAAACGAGCCGGTGGCCAGGATCAGCTGGTCATAAGGGTATGCGCCCTGGGCGGTGCGCACCGTTTGCTGCTCGCGGTCGATGGCGGTGACGGCTTCGCCGCTGCGCAAGGTAATGCCGTGAGTGGCGTAATAATCGGCATCGCACAGGGCGAGGGACTGCGCATCGCGGCCGCTGAAGTACTCGGAAAGGTGAACCCGGTCGTAGGCACGGTGGCGCTCTTCGCCAAAGATCGTCACCTCGAAAGTGGCCAGCGCACCGCTGTCGACGAGCTGCTCGACGACATGGTGACCGACCATGCCATTACCGACGATGATCAGTTTCTGTTGGGGATGTTGAGTAGACATGGCTAAGCCGCCTCGCGGTGTGAGAATGGGGAAGATGCGTGGGATGCCAGCACGGCCTGGGCATCCGCTGCGCCAAACAGCAGCAGATGGCGGCACGCAGTGAGGTCGGTGGCGGCCAGCGCCTGTTCGAAGTACCAGGGTCCGTGCCGGGTATCACCGTATAGAATGGCGCCCTCCAGGCGTCCCTGATGCATCAGCAGGCGGCAGTAGTCGCCGTTTTCAGGGTCCAGGTAGTGCAGCGTGTCGTGGTGTGGTTCCGCCTCGGTGGGCCCGAACGCGTAAAGCTGCACGCCGCTGACCTTCAGCTTGGTGGCCGTGGGGGCTTCTGCATAATGGGCTGGCGCTTCGCCGCACAGTACGGCGGCCAACACCTCGACCTGCCGCCAGATCGGTTCCACCAGGCCGTACGTGTGCTGTTCGAACTGGCAGCACTCGCCCAGCGCAAAGATGTGCGGGTCGGAAGTGGTCAGGTGGCCATCGACGAGGATGGCCCGCTCGCAGGCGAGCCCCGCCTGCTGGCCAAGGGCGCTGTTGGGGCAAACCCCCGCCGCCATGATGACGTGATCGGCGGGCAGCTGGCGCCCGTCGGCCAGTGTCACGGCACAGACCTGGCCCTGGCCGTCATCTTGCAGGCCGGTCAGCGTCACGCCGGTATGAAAGGTCATGCCTCGTTCCTGCAGGGTGGCTTCCAGCAATTTGGCGGCGGTGGTATCCAGTTGGCGGTTCATCAGCCGTTCACTGCGCTGCAGCAGGCTGACACGCAGCGCCGGGCCGCCGCGCTTGCGCAGGCCGTCGGCGGCTTCCAGGCCCAGCAGGCCGCCGCCCACCACCACCACGTGGCCACCGCGCTGGGCAATGGCTTCCAGGGTGGCCACGTCCTCGAGGGTGCGAAAACCATGCACGCCGCGCAGGGTGACCCCCGGCAGGTCGGGCATGGCCGAGCGGGAGCCGGTGGCTATCACCAGTCGGTCATAGGAGAGTGCATCGCCCGAGTGAGTGATGACCCGCTGACGTTGACGGTCGATCTGCGCAACGCGCTGGCCAAGGCGCAGGCTAACGCCTTGCCGGGCAAGGGCCTCTGGGTCTTGCAGGGTCAGGGCCTGCTGCTCCAGATCACCGGCTAACCGAGGTGACAGCAGGATGCGGTTGTAGGCAGGCACCGGCTCCTCGCCGATCACGGTGATGCGTGCCGGGCGCGACGGGTGACGCAGCAACGTTTCGACCAGTCGATGGCTGGCCATGCCGTTGCCAATGACCACCAGATGCGCGTTGGGTGTGCATCGAGAGACCGTTTCCATGGTGGCTCCTGTGAATAAAAAAACGCCCCTGACACGACCTTCACGAGGAAGGGTGTCAGGGGCGTCGTTGCCCATGGGCAGATTCAGTAACATGCCGCAACCGCCATTGGCTGCGCGATGTAAACTCGTATGACTAGCAGCAGCAAAAAATCGGCCAGCCGATGGCTGGAGCAGTATAGTTTTTTAAAATCAATTGTTTGAGGGTATCAAAAGAAACAGAAGTAGCCGTGGAGCGGGCCATGCCTGCACTGGTTTGGTGCCTCTTGGGGTGATCCTGCACCAGCGAAAGGCTCGCTGGCGTGTTGTGAAGGCGCAGTATGTGAGAGGCGGTTTCTTTAGGTTTATGTTTTTGCTGATATTTATGAGTTTTTTGGAATATAGGTCCAATACTTGCAGTACCCCAGGTAACAACCAACAACGGCTCATTGCAGCATATTTGCCCATAATCAGCACAATGACTAATCGCGTCGAATAACGCTAAACGCAGCAAACCACTGATGAGTACGGCACGTGACGTGCCCCTGTGACAACGGCGTCCAGGCAAGCCTCTTGAGAGAGGCTGGCTTGGGCGCTTTTTGCTTTTTAGCGCGGGAGGAAATGCCATGCCAACGACCGCTCAGGTCAACACCACCTGCCCCTACTGTGGCGTGGGCTGCGGAGTGATGGCTACTCTGGAAAACGGCTGCGTTGCGGCGGTAGAAGGGGATCGCGGGCATCCTGCCAACCATGGCCGGTTATGCGTCAAGGGCACGGCGCTGCATGAAACCCTGGGCCACCATGGTCGACTGCTGCGTCCTCGGGTCGATGGCCGTGAGGTGAGTTGGGAGCAAGCATTGACCGCCACGGCCGAGCGGCTGCAGGCCCAGCGCAGTGCCCATGGCAATGGCTGCGTGGCGGGCTACCTGTCAGGGCAGCTGCTGACCGAAGACTACTATGTCGCCAACAAGCTGTTCAAAGGCTTCCTCGGCACCCCGCATCTGGATACCAACTCACGGCTATGCATGGCGTCGGCCGTGGCGGGCTACAAGCGTGCCTTCGGGGCGGATGCCGTGCCTTGCCAGTATGAAGACCTGGAAGAGGCCGAGCTGGTGGTGCTGGTGGGCTCCAATCTGGCCTGGAATCACCCTGTGCTGTATCAGCGCCTGAAAGTCGCCAAGGAGCGTAATCCACTGATGCGCGTGGTGGTGGTGGACCCGCGAGTCACGGACACCTGTGATATCGCCGATCTGTACCTGGGCATCGCGCCAGGCAGCGACGCCTTTCTGTTCAACGGGCTGCTGGCCTGGATGGCAGCCCAGCAGAAGCTGGACGACGTCTATTTGCAGCGGCACACCGAAGGTATCGAGCAGGCGCTGGCCGCCGCCCAGCAGAGCGCCGGTAGCCTGCAAGCGGTTGCGAAGGCCTGCGACGTCGATGAAGAGCGGCTGGAGACCTTCTACTACTGGTTTGCCAGCCAGCTGCATGTGGTCACTCTGTACTCTCAGGGCGTCAATCAATCCTCCAGTGGTACCGACAAGTGCAATGCGATCATCAATTGCCACCTGGCGGGCGGCAAGATTGGCCTGCCAGGGGCCGGGCCCTTTTCGATCACCGGCCAGCCCAATGCCATGGGCGGGCGCGAAGTGGGCGGGTTGGCGAACCAGCTGGCGGCGCATATGGATTACCACACGCCCGGGGCACGCCAGCGTGTCAGCCGCTTCTGGTCGACGGAGCACCTGTCAGCCTCGTTGCCTGACGGGCCGGGCCACAAGGCGGTGGAGCTGTTCGAGGCCATCGAGCGTGGCGACGTCACGGCGCTGTGGGTCATGGCCACCAACCCGGCAGTGAGTCTGCCGAACGGTGAACAGGTGCGTCGCGCCCTGGCCAAGTGCCCGCTGGTCATCGTTTCGGAGTGTGTGGCCCATACCGACCTGCTGCCCTTTGCCGATATCGTGCTGCCCGCGTCGGGTTGGTCGGAAAAGGATGGCACGGTCACCAACTCCGAGCGGCGCATTTCCCGCCAGCGGGGAATGCTGCCTCCGCCGGGCGAGGCTCAACACGACTGGTGGATCATCTGCGAGGTGGCCAAGCGGTTGGGGTTCGCAGAAGCGTTCGATTATGCCCACCCCTGGGAAATCTTCGATGAGCATGCGCGGCTTTCCGGCTATGAAAATAGCGGTGCCTCTGCGCGGTTGTTCGACATCTCAGGCCTGAGCGGCCTGGGCCAGGCGGCGTATGATGCGCTGGCCCCCATTCAGTGGCCGGTCACTCGGCAAGCGCCCCACGGCACCCCGCGGCTGTTCGTGGATGGCCAGTTTGCCACGCCCAACGGTCGTGCACGGCTGCTGCCGATCGATCCGCGTTTGCCCCAGCAGGCGCTTTGCGAGCGCTACCCGCTGCGCCTCAACACTGGCCGCGTGCGCGACCAGTGGCACACCATGACCCGCACGGCCCGTGCGCCTCGCTTGATGAACCATCGCGCCGAACCCTTCATCGAGCTGCATCCCGAGGACGCCGCCGAGCATGGGCTCGAAGCGCAGTCGCTGGCTCAGTTGAGCGCGGCCACGGGGGAGTATCGGGGGCGTGTGCGCCTTGCCCACGGGCATCGCCGTGGGGAAGTGTTCGTGCCCATGCACTGGACCGACTGCTTTACGGGCCAGGGGCGCAGTGGCGCCTTGCTGCAAGGCATCACCGACCCGGTCTCGGGCCAGCCAGAATCCAAACAGGGCGCCGTGGCCCTGCGTCGGTTACCCATCGCCTGGCAGGCCACCTTGCTGGTGGCCCAGGCAGACGAGTCGCCCGCGTGGTGCGACAGCGATTATTGGGCGCGTATTCCCTTGCCAGGCTGTACGCGCTGGCAACTGGCGGGCTGCCAGCCGAGAGAGGATTGGCTGGTCACGCTCGCCCACTGGTGTGGAACCCCGGCCTCGCTATGGTGTGAAGACGCTGCAACCGGGCGCTTGCGAGCAGCCAGCGTGATCGATGGGCAGCTGCGCTGGTGGCTGATGGTCGGGCCGCCTGACGAGCTGCCAGGGCTTGCCTGGTTGGCTGAAAGATTTACCGATACCGCGCTCTCCAACGCTCAGCGGCGACGCCTGCTGGCCGGTTGTGACGATGGCGCAGCGGATGCTGGCCCGGTGGTGTGCAGCTGCCATCAGGTGGGGCAGGCCAGCATCGTCAAGGCTATTCATCAAGGGGATACCAGCCTCGAGGCGCTGGGCGCACGGCTGGCCTGCGGTACCCAGTGCGGGAGCTGTATCCCTGAATTAAACGCGTTACTCGAACAGGAGCGGCCACATGCGCACACTCGCCAAGCAACTGACCCAGAAATGGCCTGAGGCCCTCATGCGTTTTGGCCTGCGGGCCCTGGCGCCGCTGCAAGATGATGCTACAGCGAGCGTTCGCTTGCCGCTCAGCGGCGAGTGCCGGGCAGGTACGGTTTACCTGGTGGGCGCTGGCAGCGGAGACGTCGAGCTGTTGACGCTGAAGGCGGCGCGGTTATTGATGCAGGCCGATGCCGTGGTCTACGATCGTCTGGTCGGGGATGACGTGCTGGCGCTGATTCCCCCAGGCACCGAGCGCTACTACGTCGGGAAAGCCCGAGGTCACCACAGCGTGCCACAGGCCGACATCGGCCATTTGCTGGTGTCACTGGCTCAGGCGGGCAAGTCGGTGGTGCGCCTGAAAGGCGGTGACCCGAGCGTGTTCGGGCGCATGGGCGAAGAGCTGGCAGCGCTGGCGCAAGCCGCGTTACCGGCACACATCGTCCCGGGTATTACCGCCGCGTCGGCGGCCGCGGCGGGAATGGGAATTCCTTTGACCGACCGCAGCCATGCCCAGCAACTGCGCTTCATTACCGCGCAGCTGTGCCGAGAAGGCGGCACCCCTGACTGGGCAGCGCTGGCCCGACAGGATGAAACGCTGGTGTTCTATATGGGGTTATCCAAGGTGGAGGCCATTTGCCACAGCTTGCGCCAGGCAGGACTGCCAGACACCTGGCCCATCATGCTGGTCGCCAATGCCAGCCAGCCCGACCAGCAATCGCTGACCGGCACCCTGGCGAGCATGCCTGGCCAATTGAGGGACCGGCCGCTGCCATCGCCTTGCCTGATCATGGTCGGCAGCGTGGTCAGCATGGTGGCCCACAGCCCTGCGGCCCGGGGGGCGACGTTGGCGCGCTGACGCTTTCTCTTCAGCGCTTTCTCGTTGACGCTTTGGCTGGCGTTCACTGGGGGGAGCTGCAATCATGAGCCACGCTTATGAGGCAGGGAGCCACTCTTGAAACGCTGCACTCGACTCGTTTTCTATACCAGCTGCGTAGTAGCCGCTCTCTTCATGGTGGGCAGCGTGCTGTATCACATGCTCAGCCGTCACCCAAGCGGTTGCTGGAGCCCGTGTCGGTAGACATGGGCACGCAGGACGAGGCGTTCATGCGCCACGCCTCGGTGAATCGCTGGCGGCCCATGTTGGAAGCAGGCGTGGCGTTCTACGAGTACCAGCCAGCCATGTATCACGCCAAGCTGATCAGTGTCGACGATCGCTTTGCCAGCATCGGGTCGACCAACCTCGACAATCGCTCGTTCAGGATCAACCAGGAAGGCAATCTCAACGTCTACGATGAGGAATTTGCCCGGTATGTGCGCCTGTTGGTGGAAGAGGATCTGCAGCAGGCGGAGCGCTACGACCTCGAGCGCTGGGAGAATCGCCCCTGGCGTAAACGGGTGGCCGGGTGGCTCAGCATGTTGGTGGGGGCGCATCTTTAGCAGCCATTTCCAGCAGACATTTCCAGTAGCGATTGCCGCTCCAGGGAACCAACCTGCCGCTTGTCTGTCCAGAAGCGGACCAATGCTCGTTTGCAAGTCCGAAGAAATTTACATAGGTAAACGTATGAAAAAGCGACACGGTATCAAGGACAATGCCTTGAAAGCACAGCTGCGAACACCCATGTTCAAACTGCAGCAGCAAACGCCCAAGAAGGGCAAGGGCAGCTACTCGCGCAAAGGACGGGGAAGGTTGACTCGATCAACCGACAGAGGGCATCGCCAAGCCGCTTGACGCAGGCAGTTTGGCGATGCTTTCCCCAAGCATCACTGCACACGCTGGCGCGTGATTGCAGACTCTCATCAGCTTCGCCGACCCAGGCACCTCGGGGTGTCGGTCGGCTTTTTTAATTGGCTACCTTTTTAATTGGCCACCTTCTCTACGGGTGTCATATGACAGGTCTCCAGGCGATAGCCTGACTGGTAGATACTGCGCAACCGAAGGCCGTGCCGCCCATCCAGTTCCAGCTTGCGACGCAAACGGCTGACATGGGTATCCACCGTGCGGGTCGAGACATCCCCTTTGATCCCCCACACTAGTTCGAGCAGATGTGCACGGCTCAGCAACTCGCCGACTTTTGAGAAGAACAGCGTCGCCAGACGGTACTCTCGCTCGATGAGCTCCACCATATGCCCATCGACACTGATCGTATTGCAGCAGCCCGAAGGTTTTAGTGACCAGTGCCAACGGGCGTGTCGAGGCCTCTCGGCGAGCGCGATGAGGGCAATGATCGCGCCTTCCAGCGCCACCAGGCCCAGCACGGGGGTAATGGCTTCCCAAAGGCTCGGCGCCTTGGAGGCTTGGTAAGCTTCCATGGCCGCCAGCACGCCATCCACGATCAGTTGGCCAACGTAGGCCGCCACGGCCGGCAGTACACCCGCCACCAGCGTACACAGCGCAAGCCCCAGCATCATCCAGCGTGACGTCTCCTATACCAGGCGCAGGGCATGCTGGCTGTAACGAAAGACGTTGAAAAACCCGCTTGATAGCGCGGGAGAGGAGGAGGGGGCAGGTTTCATGGAGACATCGCTGGGTGGCCAGAAGAAGAAACATCGGTGCCCATGATGCGTGGATTTGCCTGCAAGAGCCAGCCCGCCCTGGGAAGGGCGGGTGGGCAAGAAGCGCCAACGCGGAAATGCGTTAGAGCGGCAGCACGGCGCCGTCGGTACGAGGCTCTGTGCCCCCCTGAAGCACCCCGGTGTCCGAGTTGCGCAGGATGATCTGGCCACGGCCAAAGCTAAGTGAGTCAGCGACCTTGACGATGTGGTGCCCTCGTCGTGCCAGCGCCAGGGCCAGGTGGTTGGGGAAGTCGGCTTCGACTTCGACGGTTTTGCCGGCGGTCCATTTCCAGCGCGGCATATCCAGCGCTGCCTGCGGGTTCAAGTGGTCTTCCAGCATGGCCGTGACGACCTGAACATGGCCCTGAGGCTGCATGTAGCCACCCATCACGCCAAACGGTCCTACCGCCTGATCACCCTTGGTGATGAACCCGGGAATGATGGTGTGATAGGTGCGCTTGCCCGGCGCCAGTGCATTGGCATGCTCGGGGTCCAGCGAGAAGGACCAGCCGCGGTTCTGCAGGCTGATCCCCGTACCCGGCACGACGATGCCAGACCCGAAGCCTTTGAAGTTGCTCTGGATGAACGACACCATGTTGCCTTCGCCATCGGCTGTTGCCAGGTAGACGGTGCCGCCTTGCAACGGGTTGCCATGCTGAGGGTCCAGAGCTTGCTCGTTGATGAGAGCTGCACGAGCCTTCAAGTAGCCATCGTCGAGCATCTGTGCGACCGATGGCTGCATGGCTTCACCTTCGGTGATGTGCTTGAAGCCATCCACATAAGCCAGTTTGGTGGCCTCGATGCGACGGTGCAGGGTTTCCACAGGATCATGGGCAGCCGCGTTCAGGTGCTCCAGCATGCCGAGGGCCTGGAGCACGATCAAGCCGCTGCCATTGGGTGGAATCTCCCAGATATCATGCCCTTGGTAACGGACGCTGATCGGGTCTACCCACTCGGGCTGGTAAGCCGCCAGGTCCTCCTTGCGCAGCAGGCCCCCGTGCTCCTGCGAGAAGGCATCGATGGCATCGGCCAATTCGCCTTCGTAAAATGCTTTGGCATGGGTGTTGGCAATGGCGGTAAGGCTTCTGGCGTGGTCTGGAGACGCCCATAGCTCGCCAGGACGAGGTGCCCGCCCTTTGGGAGCAAAGGTGTCAAACCACGGTTTGAAGGCGGCATCGGGGTAAACGGCGTAGGTGTTGAAGGCCTCTTGCCACATCTGATGAATGATGGGGGTGACCGCAAAGCCCTCTTCTGCCAAGGCGATGGCAGGGGCGATCAGGTCGGCAAAAGGCAGTTTGCCAAAGCGTTCCGAGAGCGCCGCCCAGGCGGCCGGCGTACCGGGCACCGTGACCGGTAGCAAGCCATGGTTGGGCATGACATCGTGGCCTAGCGCTTTCAGGGCATCGATGGTGGACGCCTGAGGGGCAGGACCACTGGCATTCAGGCCGTGCAACTTGCCATCGACCCACACGATGGCAAAGGCATCACCACCGATGCCGTTAGAGGTCGGCTCCACCACGGTGAGCGCTGCTGCCGTTGCAATGGCAGCATCGATGGCATTGCCACCCTGCTGCAAGATGGTGGCCCCGACCTGGGCAGCCAGGGGCTGAGACGTGGCGACCATGCCACGTTTGCCATAGGTGGTCATGCGGCGCGAGGCGCTTGGGTAGAAAAGAGCATCGTTATGCATTGTTGGTTTCCTGTGCAGTGAACAAGGGTTATCGAGATCAGAGTCAGTGAGATCAGAGTCAATGAGATGCAGGTGCCTGTTTCAGACGTTTGGTCTTGCGGTCCTGGTAGAGCGAAAACACCACCGATGCGACGGCTAGCGCAAGAAACAGCGCCGACAGTGGGCGTGTCAAAAACGTCAGCCAGTTAGGGTCGAGTTCCAGCGCTCTGAACAGCTGTCGTTCCAGGTTGTTGCCCAGCACGACACCGAGGATCAATGGCGTCAGCGGCACCTCGGCCTTCCATAGCAGATAGCCAATTACGCCAAAGATGAACAGCACCCAGATATCGAACAGATTGTTATTGAGGGCATAAGCGCCAATGGCGCATAGCATCAGTACGACGGGCACCAAAATTTGCTGGGGAATCAGTGAAATCTTGGCGAACCAACGCACCAGCAGCAGGTTGCACAGCACCATGACGACGGCGCTGATCAACAGCCCCGCGTAAATGGCACCGACCAATACCGGGTTCTGTTCGAACATCATGGGGCCGGGCGTTATGCCATGCAAAATGAGCACGCCCATCATGATGGCCATGGGCAGGTCGCCTGGAATGCCTAACGCCAGGGTAGGCACGAAAGCGCCTCCAGCGACGGCGCTGTTGGAGGCTTCGGACGCGACAATTCCGCTAGGCGTGCCGGTGCCGAAGGTTTCGGGTTGGCGGGAAAATTTCTTGGCCTGATCATAGCTGACGAAGTTTGCCACGGTGCCACCGGTTCCCGGCAGCGCGCCAATCAGGCTGCCGATCAGTGACGAGCGTAGTGTGTTCAGTTTCTGGCCCGCCATGTCACGCATGATCTGACCATAGGGGATGGCGACGTTGGTATCGACGCTTTTCCCGCTGCTGCCAGAGTCACGCATTTTTTCGATATTGCCGAGCAACTGAGAAAAGGCAAAGATGCCAATCATCACCGGCAGCATTTCAAAGCCAGACCCCAGGGCGGGTATGCCGAAGTCAAAACGCAGATTGCTGTTGCGGTCATAGCCCACGGTCGTGATCAAGAGCCCGATGGCCGCGGCCAGCAAGCCTTTCAATAGCGCGCCGTTGGAGAGCCCTGCCACCAGCGTCAGGGCGAACACGATCAGTGCCGTGATCTCCCAGGGGCGGAAATTCATGCTGAAGCTGGCAATCAAGGGGCCAAAGAACACCAGTACGGCAACGCTGATCAAGGTGCCCAGAAACGAGGCCATGACCCCGATGCCCAGCGCTCGCCCAGGCTCCCCCTTCTGAGCCATGGGGTAGCCATCGTAAACCGTGGTAATGGAGGAGGGCGTACCGGGAATGCCCAGCATGACGCCCGAGACGATGCCGCCTGAGTAACCTCCCACGAAGACGCCCACCATCAATGACACCCCGCTGACCGGGTCCATGGCGAACGTGAAGGGAAAGACCACCAGGATGGCCATGGTAACTGTAAAGCCGGGAATGCTTCCCCCGACGATACCAAACAGAACGCCAAGTACGATGAGCCCCAATACGGAAGGGCTGCTGACCTCGGCGAGTGCCTGAAGAAAAAAGTGACTCATGTGAACGCCTCGCCGTTAGGGGAGCCAGACCTTGAGGCCATAGCGGAAAATGATATAGACCAGCGGTACCAGCGTGCCGCTGATACCCAGATTGATCAGCCACTTGCGTCGCGAGTCCATACCTAGCAGCAGCGCCAGCGAAGCCACCATGAACCCCATCGTGGCAACGATGTACCCGAGTACGGGAAGCAGGGCGGCGTACAGCCCGAAGATCCCAAAAAGTGCCAGTACCGATTTCCGCCGGTTGAACCAGTGAGAGACCGCTGCCGACCACGAAGGGGGCGGCGTGGCAGGGGAAAAGAAGGTGCGCACCAGAAGCACCAGTGACAGCAGGGCAATGGTGACCAGCAATATGCGCGGAAAGAGCGCTGAGCCATAGGGCTGCCAACTGGTGGGGGGCCTGATGGAACTCGATTCCACCCACATGACAGCCACGATCAAGAGCAGCGCCAGCGCCAGTGCGCGGTCTTTGGTAAGCGTTAGCATTAGCGATGCCTCCACAGGCCCCTGGGGTGCTTGCCGCAGGGGCCAATGACAGAGTGAGACCTATAAAGCGTCAGTACGTGATGAAGCAGCTCTCTGCGAGTCGATCAGTTCTGAAAATCGATGTTTTCAGCTGCCGCAGATAGCGCTGCCTCGTTCTCCGTCAAAAACGCTTGATAGTCGTCGCCTGCCAGGAAGCGAACCACAGACCCGAATTCATTCTCGATACGGCTCTGCACTTGTTCGTTTTCCAGCGCTTGGCCGTACGCGGCAGCCACCGTGTCGAGGATTTCCTGAGGAGTGCCTTTGGGCGCAAAAATGCCGCGGCTGGTGGAGTGGTCCATCTCGATGCCCTGTTCTCGCAGGGTGGCTACGTCAGGCAAGCTGTCCAGCCGCTCGGGGTGAGCGATGCCTAGCGGCACGAAGGTGCCGTCCTGGTAGAAGGCGCCCCCGGACGGAAGATTGAACATGGCGAAGTCGATCTCCTGGGCCATCAGCGCAGAAACCTGCTCGCCGGTATCCGGGTAACCCACCAGGCGGATATCGGCCATATCGATTCCGGCCTCCTGGAAAAATTGTGCCCAGAAGAAGTGGTCCGTCGAACTGGGGATCATGCTGAAGCGCACCTGGCCCGGATTCTCACGCACGTATTCGGCGATGTCGGCAGCGCTTTCCACCGGGTGCCCGGCATAGGTCGTGGGAATGTTGATGGTTTGCGTCAGCAGAGCAATCGGCTCGAAGGCATCAAAAGAGTAGTCGACCGTTCCAGCCAGCTTGGAAAGTGCAATGGTGTCATGGCTACCCAGCAGGGTATAGCCGTTAGGCGTGGCATCCTTGACGTTACGCGAACCCAGTGTCGCGCCTGCGCCAGCCATGTTCATGGGTACGATGGATGTGCCAAGGTGCTGTTCGGCCTCTTGGGAAATCAACCGGAAGATGATGTCCGTGGCGCCGCCAGGACCATAGGGAATGACCAGCCGGATGTCCTGCTCCGGATAGTCGGCGAAGGCATTGGAAGTGAACGCCATGCTGGCGCTGAGGCCAATGGCTACCAGGGTAGTGCTGAGAGCAAGTGTCGAACGCGTCATGTGATACACCTTTTTTTGATTGAGTTGGTGTGGTGGGCCACTGCCTTTCAGCAGTGACAGGGTGAGCGCGTGGTCCCATTTCGGGTTCTTGTTGTATGCAGTGAAACGTCAAGATCAGCCCAGAAAGAGCCCTCCATAAACCAGTGCGCCGATGACAACGAAAGCGGGGTGGGTGTTGAATCGCACAAGCGCGATGGCCGCGACGATACCGATGATCAGGGTGTGGACGATGCCGCTGCTGGCGGTGCTTTCCAGCAGGAAACTGAGCGTGAGCCACGCCATCATGATGGCAATGACCGGGCGTACCCACTGGCTCATGCGCTTGACCCTGGGCGATTCACGGTGGCGGTAGAGCAGCCCCAGTGCCCCGATCATCAGCAGCAGGGAAGGAACCACCGTCGCGGCCACGGCAACGGCGGCGCCTCCCAGGCCAGCGACTTCATAGCCGATATAGCCCGCCATCTTGGTGGCGATAGGGCTGGGAAGCGCGTTACCCAGGGCCAGGGTTTCGGCAAACCCCTGCGAACTCATCCAGCCGTAGCGGCCAACCACTTCTGCCTCGATGAGCGGGATGATGGCCGGCCCGCCACCGTAACCCACGATGTTGGGAATAAAGAACGCCAGAAACAGCTCCCAGTAGATCATGCGGCCTCCTTCGAGCGCGCTTGGCGGTTTGGCCGCAGCAGCGCTGCCAGCAGAATGGCGCCGATGACGAAGCCTGGGTGAACGCCAAGCCAGTAGATGACGCCACCCGCGACGACGGCCATGACAATACTGACCAGCCAGCCCAGCGCGGCGCGTGATTTATCGAAGAAATCCCAGGTGAGCTGGCCCATCATGACCATCACCACCGGGATCACGGCCTGCCCCATGCCCTGTATCCAGCCAATGTCGCGATAGCGACTGAAAGCACCCAGCATCACGACCATGGCGATCA
This sequence comes from Halomonas sp. KM007, assembly GCF_050709225.1. Taxonomy (NCBI): domain Bacteria; kingdom Pseudomonadati; phylum Pseudomonadota; class Gammaproteobacteria; order Oceanospirillales; family Halomonadaceae; genus Halomonas; species Halomonas sp. KM007. The sequence continues at coordinate 2,879,067 of NZ_CP136131.1, forward strand.
GCATGGGCAACACCACTGCCAGCACGGAGAGCACGCACCCACTGATGCCCGCCACGCGGTAGCCAATGTAGCCTGGCATCTTGGTGGCGATGGGCCCCGGCAGGGTATTGCCAATCGCCAGCACATCGGCAAACTCCTCGTCGGTGAGCCACTGATGGCGTGTCACGACTTCTGCATGCACCAGCGGTATCATGGAGGGGCCACCGCCAAAGCCAAAAATGCCCACCCTGAAAAAAGCCCAGAAGAGCGCGGTTTGTTTCATGTGTCGAACGCCTGTGTAAACGTCTTCGAGGACGGCGTGGCAACGGCCGAAGCGGGGTCGAATGGCATGCGGATGACTCTTTGATCGTTTGTAGGTTAAAAAATCGATTATCTTGTCTAAAATAGAATATAGGTGAGCCTGTCGAGGGGCGTCAACACTTGGTCTCATCATCTCCGCCAACCGATGCAGAGAAAAACCTGCCTGAGGACTCGGTAATGAACAAACATATTCAGCTCTCCGCAGAGAAAGTGCCTGGCTCCATTTACGACGTTTTGCGCCGTGATTTGGTCGCGGGGCGTTTTGCGGCAGGGGAGAAGCTGGCCATCAATGCGCTCAAGGAGCAGTATCAGGTGGGGCTGAGCCCACTACGTGAAGCCTTGAACAAGCTGGCAGCCTATGGCCTGCTGATTCAGGAGAATCAACGTGGTTTCAGAGTACCCAAGCTCTCCCGAGAAGAACTGGACGACATTGCTCGGATGCGCACCGAACTCGAAGGCATGGCGCTGGAGCGTGCCATCGCCCACGGAGATGCGGTATGGGAGGCCGACCTGCTGGCGGCGGCACACCGCCTCAAACGCGCCGATCTCACGCTGGAAAACGTCGAAGAGTGGGAGCGGCTGCACACCCAGTTTCATCGTACGCTGGTGGCGTCCTGCGGTTCGGTGTGGCTGCTGCGCTTCATCGAGCAGTTGCACGATCAGTTCGATCGCTACCGTCGGCTAGGCCCGAAAATGCCCACCATCCGTCAGGAACTGGACGATCAGCACCATCAGCTGGTAGCGCTTGCCCTGAAACGTGATGCGGTTGCTGCGCGGGCATTAATGGACGACCATATCCACAAATCCTATGAAGTCGCGCTGGCGCGATACCACCAGCATGCCTGATGGCTGGGTCCCAAAAGAGTGTTAGGGATAGTTTTTTTAGAGATAGTTTTTAGTAATCGTTTTTAGGAATCGTTTTTAGGAATCGTTTTTAGGAATCGTTTTTAGGAATAGCTTTATGGATACCGCTTCCTCTGCTTCGCATCACGCTGACGATGCCTTGGTCGTTGCCCAGACGCTCACTTGGGTGGCCAACTTCATCGTCGGGCACAATATCTGCCCCTTTGCCAAGCGTGAATTGGAGCGCGAGGCGGTGCGTGTGGAAGTCGTGCGCTCCAAAAAGGTGGATATTGCGCTGGAGGAGCTGGTCGCCGAGTTCGAGTGGCTGGATGCCCACTCAGAGGCAGAAACCAGCCTGCTGGTGTTTCCCACGCTGTTCAAAAACTTCGACCACTACCTGGACTTCGTGGAACTGGCGGAACAGCTATTGGAACAGCTGGGCTATGAGGGCGTGTATCAACTGGCGACGTTTCACCCCGATTACTGCTTCGCCGATGCCGACCCCGACGAGGCCGCCAACTACTCCAACCGTTCGCCGCATCCGATGATCCACGTATTACGTGAAGCCAGCGTGGAAAAAGCCATCGAGTTCTACGGCGATACGGCGGCCATTCCGGAACGCAACATCACTTACCTCACCGAGATGGGCACGGACGCGCTGGAGCAGCAGTGGCAGCGCTGTTTCACACTCCCGGTCGATAAATGACCAGGCGATGTTTGCCCTGATGCTTGGCCTGATACAGCGCGTTGTCGGCATGGCGTATGACCTGTTGAATGTCCATGCCATATTCGGGCCACACCGCAGCGCCCAGGCTGCAACCGACTTGGGCGGTCATGTTGCCGGGCAATTCGATAGGCAGTGCGATTTGAGTGAGTAAGCGCTGGCTTACTTCCTCGGCCAGAGAGTGACTATTTTCTGGCGTGCTCTTGATGACCATGAGGAACTCATCGCCGCCCAGCCTGGCGACCACATCACCACTGCGCAAGGTAGCCCTCAAACGCTGGGTGATTTCGATCAGCAGTAGATCACCCGCATGATGCCCCAGTGTATCGTTGACGTTCTTGAAGCCATCCAAGTCGAACATCAGCATGATCAGGTTCTGCTGTTGGCGTTGGGCCTCCGGCTGGGCATGCTGCAAGTACTGATTCAGAAAGGCGCGATTGGGCAAGCCGGTCAATGGGTCGGTATTCACCAGGTCCGCCAGTTGATTGATGGTCTGGCGCTGGTCCTGCAGGCGCTCGACCATTTTGCGGATCGAGGTGGAGAGGCGCTCCAGCTCAGGTGAGCCCGTTTCGATCTCGATGGCACAGCGGCTTTGGGCGGTTTGAATATGATCGGCGGATCGGGCCAGGCGCGTTAACGGGGCCACCAGGCGTGCTGCAAAAATCCAGCCGATAATCGAGAACATCAGCGCCATCAGTAAACCGGTGCCTAAAATGAGCTCCTGTACCCTCGCCACAGGGGCAAAGGCCGTGTCCACCGGCTGACGGCTAATGGCGATCCAGCCCAAGCCAGGAAAGGCACCAAAGGCTTGGCTTGGTGCCATGCCGGTCATGTAATCTTCACCATCGGGCCAGGTTTCGATGGACCAGGTGGCACTGGACATCGTGCCACTGGCCGGGGCAAACGTGAGCGTTTCGCCCAGCAGGTCAGGGGGCCCCAGAATCACAGAACCCTCTTCAGAAAGCAGTAGTAGCTCCGTTTGCTGCTCACGCAGGGCGGGGGTGAACATCGAGGCTTTTACCTGTGCCGCCCAATCCCAACTGAGGTGCACGGCCAAGACCCCAAGCAACTGGTCTTGCCCATTGAGCAGCGGTGCCGCGATATCCACGAACTTGATCGGCTCGCCACTAGGGTTGGGCAGCAGTTGGGCCAGCAGGACAGCCTCATGTACGTCGCCAATCCAGAGGGCTTGCCTGCCTTCCATGAACACCGGCCGAGCCGCGATGGACTGGCCTTCGAGTATGCCCTCTGTGGCAGCGACAACGACTCCTTCCGCGTCGGTCACGCCAATCCATGAGGTCACCTCGTAGTTGCGCTGTAGCTGTTCGAGTTGGAGGCGCGTCAACGGGGCATCGGGATTCCCCATGGCGTCACGAATGCCCAGCAGCAGCTGCGCTTCCTTGATGCGAGCATCCATGCTGCGGCTCAATTTATCCGCCATTTGATACGCCGTGTTGGCACTGGCTTCGCCAATCTGATGTTCCAAATGAAACGCGGCTTTGCGAGAGGCAACTAAGCTCAGCAACAGCGTGATGGCAAAGACGAGCGCCGTAATCAAGCCGATGATGCGAGTGCGAAGCGGCAGGCGGCGTAATGAAGTGTAGGATGTCAGCATGGGGAGGCTTGGGAGGCAGTCAGCAGCGGAAAAGGGCTACCCTATCGCAATTTTAATTTTTGTACGATAGAGCAGGGCAATGACGCAGGCCAGCCTGGCCTGCGTCATGGGGTTATCGATAGCGTGATGCCGCTAGAGCGCCATGGACGAGGCGGCGATCAAAACTCTTCCCATTCCGGCTCGGCGTGCGAAGATTCGATATCGCTGGTCAAATCGCCTTGGGCGATGTTTTCACACAGCTGCATGGCCCGCTGCAAAGGGCTTACGATCAGTCTACGGATACCGATTTGTACGCCAACGAACAGGGCGATTGCCAGGAAAATCAAGATGCCGCTAAAGATCAGGGTTAACTGGTGCAAACGCTCTGCCTGAGCAATCTCCGTGGCGGAGAGTTCCTGGGCCCGACGATTGAATGCTCTAATGGCATCTGTCAGTACATCAAACTCGGTGTTCAGATAGTCGCGGTACGCCACCAGCGCGGCGTAGTTTCCTGTCGCGAGATCATTACGAAACGTATCGGTAATCAGCCGTGAGTAGTGATGTCTGCCGGTCATGGCCTCAATGCGCTATGTAAGCATTCACTACGAGTCACTTGTTGAGAGATTTGTGCATGACGTAGGTGTCCACCAGTCCCAGCGACGGATGGCGAAACGCCTGGGGTACGGTGCCGACAATGGCAAATCCCAGCCGCTGCCACAGGGTGACCGCAACGTGATTGCTGGCCACGACGGCATTGAACTGCATCGCCTCGAAGCCAGCGTCACCGGCCAGTACCTGAGAGTGTTCGCACATGGCGCGGGCCACGCCTTTGCCGCGTGCATGGGGTGTCACCATATAGCCGCAGTTGCAGACATGCTTGCCGGGGCCTGCGGCATTGGCCTTGAGGTAATAAGCCCCCAGCAGTTGACCTTGCTCGTCCTTGACGGCCAGGCTGTGCAGCGGCAGCGTACACCATAGGTGGTAGGCATCATCAAAGGTGATGTCGGGGTCTATCGCGTACGTTTCCTGTGCCGCTACAATGCTCTGGAACGTTGGCCAGAACAGGGCGAAATCGTCGCGGGTCATCGGGGTAAATGCAAAACGCTGCATGAGTATTCCTGCATACAAGACATGGCATACGCTAGCATAAGCGGATGCCTGTAAGCGTCAACCGAAAGATGGGGAGCCGTCACATGACTCTCGAGAGTGCCCTGACCTATTTCGTGGCGATCTTCGTCTTCGCCATTACTCCTGGCCCCGGTATCTTTGCGCTGCTGGCCAAGGGGATGTCCCAAGGCGTGCGCGCCTGCTGGCCGCTGGCTGTGGGCATGACCGTGAGTGATGTCATCTATCTGATGCTGGCCTTCTATGGGCTGGCTGCCTTGGCAGAAAACTGGGGTGAAGCCTTCACCGTGTTGCGCTATGTGGGCGCGGCTTACCTGTTTTATCTGGGCTGGAAAATGTGGACGGCCAGCGTCACGCCCCCGCGCCTGGAAGGCGGTACGCCCGTGGCGGCCACATCCGCTCGTGAGGCCCTCAAGGGGCTTACCCAAGGGGTCCTGATCTCGGCCTCCAACCCGAAGGTCATCCTGTTTTATGTCGCGTTTCTACCCACCTTCATTGACCTGACCACGCTGAACCATGGCGACATGCTGCTGGTGGTGGGGCTTACCCTGGTGGGGTTGATGATGGGGCTGATGCTGGTGGCGTCGTTTGCCTCGTCGGCACGGCGCTTTTTCCAATCCGAACGCGCCCAGAAGGGCACCAACCGCACAGCAGGTTCCTTGATGCTGGCGGCAGGTGCTTTCTTGATTGCCAAAGGCTGAAGGTTACCAGGTGAACGTGTCAGGCGTCCTTGACGACTGACGCGACGATCTCATAACTGCGCAGGCGGTCCGCGTGCTGATAGAAGTCACTGTTGATCATCAGCTCGTTGGCCTCGGTACGTGCCTGGAAGTCGGCCAGCTGCTCCTTGACCGTTTCAGGGCCACCGATGATGGCCGCGCCAAGAAACTGGGCGACCTGGGCGCGCTCCATGGGGCTCCAGTCCAGATGATCGACCGGGGGTTGTGACTGCGTCGGACGGCCGCGAATCAAATTGAGAAACTTCTGCTGGGCAGTCGTGGCCAGATAGTGGGCCAGGTCGTCGCTGTCGGCCGCTATCACGGGTAATCCTACCATGGCATAGGGTTCCGCCAGATGCTCGGAGGGCTGGAATTGGTCGCGGTACAGGCGCAGCGCTTCGAAGAGATAGCCCGGCGCAAACTGCGCAGCAAAGGCGAAGGGGAGCCCTAGCCTGGCGGCCAATTGGGCGCTGTAGCCACTGGACCCGAGCAGCCAGATGGGCACATGGGTGCCCTGGCCCGGCACGGCCTTGACGGTTTGCTGGGGCTGGGCTTCGCCCAGGTAGCGGCGCAGCTCTTCCAGCTGTTCTGGAAAGTCATCGACACCTGACTGGGCGTGCCGCCGCAGGGCACGCATGGTCGCGCCATCCGAGCCAGGGGCACGGCCCAGCCCCAGGTCGATCCGGCCGGGGTAGAGCGTCTCCAGGGTGCCGAACTGCTCGGCCACCACCAGTGGAGGGTGGTTGGGCAGCATGATGCCGCCGCTGCCAACGCGAATGGTGGACGTTTGCCCTGCCACGTGGCCAATCAGCACGGCCGTGGCAGCGCTGGCGATACCCGCAATATTGTGATGCTCGGCCAGCCAGTAGCGCTGGTAGCCCAGCCGCTCCGTGTGCTGGGCCAGGGCCACGCTGTCTTGAAAGGTCTCGGCGACACTGCCGCCTTGACGAATGGGCGCCAGGTCCAGAACAGACAGCGCAGTGTGGGCAAGTTGGCTCATGGTGACACCTGTTTAAACGGTCATGGTCAAGCGGCTTGATTTATTAGCACGCTTTCGAATACACCGTTTATGCGGGTGCCCCTGGCAAATTGCAAGGGGCCAGACGGCCATCAATGGCGTTGGCGCTTGTCATCTTTACGCTGCAGCATCGCGGAAAGGTCGAGAATCGACTGGGCCATGTCGGCCATGCTACGGCTCTGGTCCATGGAGGTCTTGCGTAGAAAGCGGTACGCCTCCTCTTCGCTCATGCCCTGGTGGGCCATGATCAGCCCCTTGGCACGCTCGATCAGCTTTCGTTCTCGCAGGGCCTTGCGGGTATTTTCCAGCTCGTCGCTCAAGCCCTGCAGTCGGCTGGACTGAGCTTGCGCCAGCTCGATCAGCGACCGGCTGAGCGGCGAGTGAAGCGCGCTGGCCGTCAGGTCGCCCAAGGGGTGCGAAGGTGCCAGCATGAGCAGCTGTTCGCAGGGGGCAGGCAGCGGATGGCCCGGGGTGCTGGTGGCGTGTTCCAGGGCCCTGCGGGCCTCGGCGATTTTGAGATGGCACAGGGCGGTCAGCTGCGTGTTGAGCGTATCTTCCACCGCCTTGATGGTATCCAGCCGCAGCGTGGTGAGTTCGTACCAGGTTTCGCCCAGCGAGTCGCTGACGCCCATGGGCGCGTTGGCACGCTGGCAGGCGATATCGCGAAGCTCGCGGATGCCCGCCAAGGTCCTGGGCGAAAGCGCCTGCTGCCAGGCGGCCAACGCCTCGGCGGTGGCAAATTCGGCAAAGGTGTCGAAACAGCGCTGCTGCGCGGCCATCAGCTGGTTAAGCAGTTCACGGTGCGCGTCATCGAAGTGCCCCAGCGTAAACCCGAAGGCGCCGCAGGCGCGCTCTTGCCCGGCCAGCTCCTTGCCCTGCATCAGGTGGAAGATGGCCACCAGTGCCCGCGTAATATCGGGGTCTACGGCCGTGTCGGCGGCTTCGAAAACGATGGCCAGCAGTCCGCTGATCAAGTGGTTGAACGCCTGCGTGGCCGCATCAGGCGAAATCGTGAACTGATCGATGGCGCGGCGCAGCGCCGGAAGTTCATCCAGGGCTTGCCACACACCCGCTATGCGGCGAAGCAGCCTGGCCTCTGCCTGTGAGCGAACTTCCTGGCCCAGCGCTTCCAGCCGCTGGCGCATGGCCGCTTCGGCACTTTGGCTGTGTTCGAGGTAGGTGGCGCGACGTGCCTTGAAGCGCTTCCCCTGGGAAGCCAGATAAATGGTCGAAGCGCCCCGTTCGCGCTGCAGAACGTGAATGAACTGACTGATATCGCTGACGATATCGGCGGTGGTGGCCAAATGATGAAGGTTGTCGATATCACAGCGCAGCGCGGTCAAGAGTAGCTGTTGGGCAGAAGACATAGTAGTTCCTTGTTACTCGCCGCCTGAAAAGACGGCGCCTCACTGGATGACCAGAGACGCGCCTGCTTAACTGCTAGCGTAAAGAGAGAGCGCCCTGTTCATGACGATCACCGGCGGCCTCACGGTAGGCCTTGGCTTCCTCGGCCTCGGTGGCATCGCTGAAGCGTACCACCAACACGCAAGAAGCCAGCAGCAGTACGGTAATGCCTAGATAAAAGAGCCCTTGCTGGTAGCTGAGGCTTTCATTACGAAACAAAAACGCGGCGGAGACGGCACCAATGTTGCCCCCAGCGCCAACGATGCCTGCCACGGCCCCCAGTGCCTTCTTGTTGATGAAGGGGACGACCCCGTAAGTGGCACCTTCCGCCATCTGCACGAACAGGCTGAACACCAGCATGATGCCAATCGCCATGCTGAGCACGTGCATCTGCGAAAACGCAATCAGCGCGATGCCTTCGCAGATCAGAGCAATGAAGAGCCAGCGCACACGCCCCTTGAGGCCCGCCTGTTTGGCGAACAGATCGGAAAAGACGCCGCCCAGGGTGCGGGCAAAGATATTCATCAGCCCGAACAGGCCCGCAATGAGCCCTGCCGTGGCCAGAGTGAGATCAAAGGTATCGAAAAAATAGATGGCGGCGATGTTGTTGATGGTCAGCTCTACCCCGAAGCAGAGCCCGTACACTACAAACAGCGCCCAGACACGAATATCCTTGGCGGCAGCCATGAAGCTCTGCGCTGCGCCATACTCGCCGCTGGCTTCCGGTAGCTCTCCACGAGCACGCAACTCGCTGAAATTGCCATCCGGGGCATCCTGGGTAAAGTACCAATAAGCGATACCCGTCAAAAACAGCACGACCCCTGGCACCAGCATGGCAAGCCGCCACCCCAGCGCTTCGTTGACGCCCAGCATGAGTATTCCGGAGAAGATGAGCGGCATCAGGATTTGCGCCGTACCGCCCCCCAGGTTGCCCCATCCGGCGCTGGTGGCGTTGGCGGTGCCCACCACATTGGGGGCGAACATCATGGTGGTGTGGTACTGGGTAATGACGAACGAGGCGCCAATGGCACCAATGGCCAGACGAGCCAGCAGAAAGGTTTCAAAGCTGTTGGCCAGGCTGATCCCCATGACGGGAATGGAGCCCAACAGCAGCAGTCCCGTATAGGTCTTGCGCGGCCCGATGCGGTCGCAGAGCACCCCGATCAGTAGCCTGACCACCACGGTGATCGCCACGGAAGCAATGATGGTGTTGCCGATTTGGGTTTGCGTCAGAGACAGGTCTTCACGTACGACAGCCATCAGCGGGGCGATGCCGAACCAGCCAAAAAAACAGATATGAAAGGCAAACCAGGACATGTGGAATGCCCGCATCTGTGGCGTGGAGAAATCGAGCAGCCGAATACGATTGGCTTTGTGGCGGATGTTCATGGGTGGCCTCGGGTAGCATGGAACGAGTTCGTCAACGCACAACGCCAAGGGCACTGCACAGAGACGGGAACACGCCTTCATCGTTGAAGGTCAGGTTCGACGCACTCGTACCCGGCTGGGCCTGGTCCACGCCTATAACACTGGAAATCACCAAGCAAATAATTCGCCACTAGCCATTTTTTAAATATAAAACATTGATTTAATGAATAACGATGGGGGCGCTGGGGGTGTGGTGCCAAGGGGAGTGAGCAGGGGCGCACTCGATTGGGGCAGTAGCGCCGAGTCGAGTGCGCCAAGTTGGCGCAATATCAGAGGGTGCCTGCTCTTGAAGGACTAGCCATGCAGGTACACGGCGTCGATATCCAGCGTCGAGCGCTCACCAATCGCCTCGAAGTGCTCGTTGAGCCACAGCTCTGCAGCCGCTTTGCCCTGGTCGAACAGGTGGCACAGGAACGGCCATTCGGCATTGAGCTTACTGGATACCGACAGGCTCTCCAGTGCCTTGTCGCCACTGATGCGATGAAACAGAGCCTGCTGGTAGCAGTTTTCGATGCCTTGCTCCTCCAGTGCATGCTTGAGCAAGGCAATCATGCGGACTTCCTTGATCAGCGCAGCGTTGAAGGTGATCTCGTTCAGCCGGTTCATGATGGCCGAGGCCGTGGTGGGCAGCTCATCGCGGCGGATGGGGTTGATTTGTACCAGCAGTATGTCGCGCGCGCTGCACTCTTCTATCAAGGGAAACAGTGCGGGGTTACCCATGTAGCCGCCATCCCAAAAGGCTTCGCCGTCTATTTCGACGGCCTGAAACATGAACGGCAGGCATGCCGACGCCATGACGGCATCGACGCTCATCTCTTCACGACGAAACACGCGTTGCTTGCCGGTACGGACGTTGGTCGCCGCGACGAAGAGTTTCAGCTGGTCGCACTGGCGCACGCGGTCGAAGTCGATATGCGACGCCACGATGTCTCGCAAGGGGTTCAGGTTCAGTGGGTTGAGCTGATAAGGGGAAACCAGGCGAGTCATCAGGTCCATGGCGACATAGCCCGGTGAATGATCCAGGCTCCAGTTGCCGGTCAGTACGTCCATGGGGGAGCGGCGGATGGGGCTCGCCATGCCCGCCCGGCTGACGGCTTTCCAGAAATCCCGCAACGCTTGCCGAGCCGTCTCCTTGCCGCCGCGAGTCAGCGCGTCGGCCATGACGACGCCATTCATGGCCCCCGCGCTGGTGCCGCTGATGCCCTCGATGTCGATTCGGTCATCTTCCAGCAGGCGGTCCAGCACGCCCCATGTGTAAGCGCCGTGGGCTCCGCCGCCCTGAAGCGCCAGGTCGAGTTTTTTTGCTGATGCCATGTGATCCTTCCCAAAGTGGCTAATAACGTGCCCTTAAGCATGGCATAAATGAGCACGTTCGGTAGCCTGGGTAGGCACACGGGTATGGTGGCGGTGCTGGCGGTGATCACTATCACGCCATTATCTCATCTGCGCGAGCTGCAGATGGTCATCCTGGCCACAGCGCAGGAAGGAAGAGGTCGCTAGCCACTCTTCATCGGGGTAGTAGGCAAACACGTACTGCTCTTCCTTGAGGCTGTCGATAAGCGGGTAAGTGATGTCTTCGCGAACGGCAGGGCAGCCATGGCTTCGCCCCAGTCGCCCCGTCTGGGCGATGAACTCTTCGCTTACATACTCCGCCCCATGAATCACGATGGCGCGTTGAAAAGCGAGGTCGTTCACCTCTGGCTCCAGACCCTCCAGACGCAGTGAGTAGCCATTGCGCCCGTAATAGCTGTTCATGGTGCGAAACAGTCCAATGCTGGATTGAAAACTTTCGGGGACGTTCGAAAACACTTCTGCCACGGCATCACCCGACCCTCGGCCATGGGACACCAGCTCTTCGAACAGCAACGCGTGCTGGTGCAGGTCGAAGACCCACAGGCGAGGCTTTGTGGAGGGCAGCGAGTAGTCGATGACCGCCAGGCGCTCGGCGTAGGGGTCGGCACAAGCGATGGCCTGCGCGGCCAGACGGAGCGCCTCACCGGAGGCGCCAGGCGCCAGTTGTTGTAACTGATGATGAAGGGGCGACACACCGATGGGGGGCAGGGAAGAGACCTGGGCATAAAAGCTGGCAGCCTGGAGTGGAGAGGCGCCAAGCCACAGGCTCGTGGCGGTCATCAGGGTCAAAAAACGGGGGATATCGGAGCGAAAACGAGTATACAAGGGTGAGAGCATCGAGTGTCATCCTGCCAAAGGTGCGATAAGTCCCCACTAGAAATGACCATGAACAGGCGCAAGCAGCTATGCTGAAGTAAAGTGTCAGGCTATTCGGCCGGTAACGGGAACTGCCGATATCATTGGGCATCAGCGCCGTACAGCGCTGCATCATAACGCAAGGAGAGGCGATGAACGATCATCTGCGACTAAGACAATGGGCGATAGGCGCCCTGGTTGGACTTGTCCTGTCTGGCCCCTTGCTGGCGGTGGCTGCGGAGCCTGCTGCTCCTGGCATGCAACAAGCCTTGTCACAGCAGGTTGAGCGGGCAGGGGAGTCACTGCCGGTGGCAGCGTTTTATCAGCTCAATGGCGGGCAACCGGTTTGGCAGGATGAAGCCCGTGTGAAAGCTCTGGTGGAGGGGTTGAAGGGCCTGCTGGATGATGGCCTGAGCCCCGAAGATTACCGCGCGACGACGCTGCTGGAAGAGTTCCGGGTTAGCCGCGCATGGGATGCTGCCGCCCAGGCACGCTTCGATGTCGATGCCACTCGGGCTCTGCTGCTGGCGCTGGAGCATCTATCGTCAGGCAAGGTCAATCCTCGTCAGGTGGAACCTGGCTGGGACGCTTCACGCCCAGAGCGCAGTTACGCGCTGCCTCGTGTGCTGAGCGCTGTGGAGCGTCACGATGTGGAATCGGCGCTGGCCATGGCCCGGCCCAGCTCACCCGAGTATGCTCAGTTACGCCAGGCATTGAGTGCCTACCGTCACTTGGCCGAGCAAGGCAGCGTTCCTTACCTGTCCGGTAGAGAAGCCTCGCTGCGGCCTGGCGACCGCGACGCTGATGTGGTCACGCTGCGCCAACGGCTGACCCTGTGGGGCGCCTCGGGGCTGTTGGGTGCCGACAGTAGCGCCTATCCAATGATTGGCGTACAGGGGGCGCCGCGCGACCAGCAGCTGTTCGATGACACCCTGGTACAAGCAGTGAAGCATTTTCAACGCCGCCACCAGTTGCAGGAAGATGGCATCGTCGGGGAGCGCACCCGGCTGGCGCTGAACATGCCGGTGGCTTCACGGGTCGACCAGCTGCGGGTCAACCTGGAGCGTGCGCGCTGGATACGCCCCGCCTTGCAGCGTGAGCCTCGGGTGTGGGTCGATATTGCGGGCTACCGGCTGCATTACTTGCGTCCTGATGGCCAGCAGTGGGATGCACGAGTGGTCGTTGGCACGCCGCGGCGTGAAACGCCGGTCATTCACTCCACGATCAGCCACCTGACCATCAACCCCAGCTGGACCATACCGCCCACCATCATGAGGGAAGACGTATTGCCACGGGTGCGTGAAGATATCGGTTATCTGGCCCAGCAGAACATTCAGGTGTTGAGCCCCTCAGGGGAAGCGCTGGATGCCCAGAGCATCGATTGGCAGCGCCCTGGAGGCGTCATGCTGCGTCAGGTGGCGGGTAGCCGTAACCCTCTCGGGAGGGTCGTGGTACGCTTTCCCAATAACGACATGATTTATCTGCACGACACTCCGGCACGCGGCTTGTTTCAGCGGGATCAGCGGGCGTTGAGTTCTGGCTGCGTCAGGGTGGAAGGCGTGGCGGAGTTCGCCCAGATGCTGCTACAGGACAGCGGCAGTCGTCATCAGCTCAATGCGCTGATGAACAGTGGGCGCAGCGATCAGAACGTCAACCTGCCTCAGCGCATTCCCGTGGCGCTGCATTACCTCACCGCCTGGCCCAACCCCCAGGGGGAGGTAGAGTTTCGAGATGATATCTACCGCCGAGACCCGGCACTGCTATCGGCACTATCCGCACGCGACGCCTGATCCCCTCTTCCACGTATGCTACATAAGCGACAGGCCGCCCCTTGGGGCGGCCTGTCGAACGGCGTATCACGATGAGTTATTGAACGGTGTCGCTATCGTCGTCACTGCTCCGGTTGCTAGCCACGCTGATGGTGCCCGTCTCGCCACTCTCCAGTGCTGCCAATACCGGTTCTGCCTGGCGCTGGAAGGCGATCAGGGTATCGCCACTCAGGCTGGTGTTTTCAGGCAGCTCGACGGTCATGGCGTTGACCGGCGAATTGTTGACGATGACCTCATAATGCAGGTGAGGGCCGGTACTGCGGCCCGTATTGCCGGAAAGGGCAATGCGCTCACCCATGTCGACACGCTGGCCCTGGCTCACCATCGGCTGCGAAAGGTGCAGGTAGCGCGTGCGGTAGCCGTTATCATGGCGAATCACGATATAGCGTCCTGCCGCGTGGTGATTGCCCACGCGCTCCACACGTCCATTGGCCGGCGCGATGATCGGCGTGCCGATCGGCATGGCAAAGTCGGTGCCGTTATGCGGGCTGACCCGCCCTGTCACCGGGTGAAGGCGGCGCGGGTTGAAATTAGAGCTCAGGCGGTAGTTGCCTTCGAACGGGCGACGGGCAAAGGCCGGGTCCAAGCTGTTGCCTTCCGGGGTGTAGAAGTTGTCGTCAGAAGGGTTGCGCACCACGGTCAGATCCATGCGCTCGCCATCGTATTTGACCGCCAGAACCCGTGAGTCCAGCGTTTCACCATCGATCATGTCAGACTCGACCAACACCTGAAACTGATCCCCCCGGCGGCTGTCGCGACGGAAATCGAGTTTCTTCTCCAACAGGCGGGTCAGCTCGGTGACCGAGCTGCTGCTCAGGCCGGTAGCCTGGGCAGAGCGTGCAAAGCTGCCGCTCACGCTGCCTGCGTAAAGCCGCTGTACCGGCTCGCCCTGGCGTTCGATGGTGGTGATGGCAAAGTGTTCGCTGTCTCGTTCCAGCAAAATGCCATCGCGGGTGTTGCGCATCATGCGCAGCGACAGCAGTCGGCCTTCTTCATCCAACTGGTAATCGAAGCTGTTGCCGGCGCGCCAGTTGGTCAGCAGGCGCTGGTCGGGCATGTCCTCCAGCAGCGCCAGTACTTCGCTGTAGCCTAGCCCCAGTTCGTTCTGAGCAACCACGGCAAAGGTTTCACCAGACTCGACGATGTGCGTCTGCCATTCGGGCACGAAGGGCTCTTCAGCGGCCAGCTCGCGCTCGAGAAAGGAAATATCGTCGAACAGCTCGATATCGTAATCTTCGTAGGAAGTAGCATCAGCAATGTCGACGGTCGGGTCGGTATTGAGCATGCCGCTTGCAAGAGTGCCCACGATCACGGCCATGTGCAGCGCGCCGTCATCGAGCGCAACGGCCAGGGGAGGCACGCTGGCCATGGAGGCTTCGGCACTGGTGATCACGTCGAGGTCGACGATCTCGGCTGCTGTCAATTCGCTGAGGGGAATATGGTCACGGGTGGCGTCGAGGGCGCGGGAGGCGCGATCGATCGCTTCTGCAACAGGCGTTCGCTCTTGCCGCAGCGAGGGGACACCAGGAGCAGAGTCGCTGGGGAGAGGAACAAGTACGCTCTCCAGCGGTGTGTGAGGTTGATTCAGGTCGTTATACGTCGTCACCAGCTTTTGTGCGCCCAGCACAGTGACCATGGTGGCCACTGGTAATAGTAACAATTTATGCGTGCGGGGCAGCGAATGGAGGATTCGCAACATGGGTAAATGGACCGCCGAATTTGTGAAGTAAACGTAACAAGAAAGTGAGCAAACTCGGGAACCATACCCCAAGGAGGCAGGGGTGAATAGACTGTATATCCATACACAAAACATACTTCCGTCGAAATATGCAAATATTCGACAATGAGAACCGCTCTCGAACGCCGTTCGCTAACAAAAGTAACGGCGTAAACTGCCTTCGATGACCGCCGCATGGCGCGATCATCTTCTTAACCATAGACGCAAATGAATGGTTATTAAAGATGTGCGTAAGTTGTGTCTAATTAAAACGGCATTTTAAGCACTTACCGACCAAAATGAGCGCTTGAAACGGACGTTTTTCACGGGCCAGAAAAGCGTATCGCCCAAAACGCCCTCCGACCTCGCAAACGTGGCTTTTCGCGGGTAATTGCTAATATTTAAAATGTGTTTTTTTGTTTCTGTGTGTCTGTTTTTTGAAACGCGACGATGTCCCTGTGAGCCCGCGTATTAGCCCTTGGTGCAAAATTTGCTGTCAGGCCACGTACTCTCGACGTTTTACTGGCATCCTATGTGTTGTTTTTTCGAAGGTGAAGCGGTTTGTTTCGCTGTTTAGCGTCGAGGAAATCGAAATGTCTCGGGTAACACTTGCACAGTGGCAGATGCTCGCCGCCGTGGTCGACCACGGTGGCTTTGCAAGGGCGGCAGAGGCGATCCATAAAAGCCCCTCTACGCTCAACCATGCGGTACATAAATTGGAAGAACAGTTGGGTATCCAGGTACTGGAGCCCGTGGGGCGTCAGGTACGACTGACGGAAGCCGGTGAGCTGTTGCTGCGCCGTGCGCGTCAGCTGATCGAGAGTGCGGCGTCGCTGGAGGACGTGGCCTCGCGCTTGGCAGCGGGCCTGGAGGCTGAAATCGTCGTCGCTATCGATCAAATCTTTCCTGCGGCGGCTCAGGCCAGGGCGCTGGAGCGCTTTTCGGAAACCTATCCCCAGGTGCGCGTACAGCTGCATGAGAGTGTGCTTAATGGCGGCACCGAAATGCTTTATGACGGGCGTGCCGACCTGGTGGTCACGGCCATTGAGGCCCAGGGGTTTCTTGGTGAGCCGCTGGTCAATGTGCACTTTGTGGCGGTCGCTCATCCACGCCACCCGCTGCATCAATTAGGGCGCGCGTTGGATCTGCGTGACCTGGCCCAGCATCGCCAACTGGTGGTGCGTGACTCGGCGTTGCGCCAATCGACCAATGCAGGCTGGCTAAAGGCTGAGCAGCGCTGGACGGTCAGCCATGTGGGCACCTCATTGGACATGCTCAAGCGTGGTCTGGGGTTCGCCTGGATACCTGAAACCCGTATCCTCGACGAGCTGGCCAGTGGAGCGCTGAAGCCGCTGCCGCTGAGCGCAGGAGGCGTGCGGGAAGTACCGGTACAGCTTATATTTCGTGACCGTGACCGGGCTGGCCCTGCGGCTCATGCCATGGCCGCTGCGTTGCGGCAGTCCGTCAAGGAGACGTGCAGCCAACATTCGATTCCCTCGAATGAAAGTCGGTAAAACATCCGCTTGAGCCCTCTCTCGGCGAGCGTATCCTGTAAACAGGCTATTTCACACGTTCGCAACGGGAGAAGCACCATGGGGTTATTGGTCAACGGCGAGTGGGTCGATCAGTGGTACGACACCAAAAAGCACGGTGGGGAGTTTGTCCGTGAGTCGGCACAGCTGCGTGATTGGGTAGGGGAGCCTGCCGACAGCGGAAGCGTGTTGGAGGGCGAGGTCCAACGCTATCCTGCCGAGGCAGATCGTTACCACCTTTATATCTCCCTGGCATGCCCCTGGGCGCACCGCGTGTTGATCATGCGTCAACTGAAAGGCCTGGAGCCCTTGATCGGCGTCTCCCATGTCAGCCCGCTCATGCTGGACAAGGGCTGGACCTATCACCAGGGCGAGGGTTCCAGCGGCGACCCGATCAACCACGTCGAGTTTCACCACCAGCTCTATACCATGACCGACCCGCAGTACACGGGGCGCGTGACGGTGCCGGTGCTGTGGGACAAGCAGCGTAATGCCATCGTCAACAATGAGTCGGCTGAACTCCTGCGCATCTTCAACCATGCCTTTGACGAGCTGACCGGCAATACGCTGGATTTCTATCCCTCCGACCTGCGTGATGTCATCGATGAGGTCAACGCCGATGTGTACGACCACATCAACAACGGGGTTTACAAGTCGGGCTTTGCCACTGAGCAGAAGGTGTACGAGAAGCATGTCACTGCGCTGTTCGACGCGCTGGAGCGCATGGAGAAGCGCCTGGGAGAGCAGCGTTACCTGGCGGGAGAATGGCTGACCGAAGCCGATATTCGTCTGTTTACCACGCTGGTGCGTTTCGACGCGGTCTACTATGGCCACTTCAAGTGCAATTTCAAACGCATCGAGGATTATCCCAACCTGTCCAACTACGTGCGTGAGCTCTATCAGTGGCCGGGCATTGCCGACACCGTCAACCTGGACCACATCAAGCGCCACTACTATTACAGTCACGACACCATCAACCCGACCCGTATCGTCCCCGCCGGGCCAGCGTTGGACTTTCAGCGCCCGCATGACCGTGAACGTCTACCGGGGCAAGGAGTGCGCCGTCGCTGAATCAATGCGGCCATCCATGAAAATGGCCACCCGGTTGGGTGGCCATTGCGTACCTGTGTGTCGCTAAACAGCAAACGTATCAGTCGGAGCTGACGGCGTCACGGGCGGACTGCCAGGCACTTTGCGCGCCATCACGCGTGGTTTCCCAGGCATCGCGTGCGCCTGCCTTGGTTTGTTCCCACCAGTCGTGGTTGTAAGTAGGAAAGGCTTCCACTTCTTCAGACGTGGCTTGGAGCATGATCCGGTGCTCGGTATCGCCATCCGCTTCGGTGTGGGTTTCCAGCGTGAAGTGGTCGGTGCCGACAACGATTTCACGTCCGCCCAGCCCCAGTACAGAGCCGCTCTCTATGACCAGTGCAGTAATGCGCATCTCCTCATCGAAGAGAATGTTTTCCACCTCACCGATCTCTTCGCCGGAACCGCCCGCGAAGTAGACATCAGCATCCAGAATGTCTTCGGCTGAATACATACCCTGTGGCTCGGTCTGTGCGTGGGCGCCCATTGCCATGCTGCCCAGAAGTACCGTGCCGATAGCCGTTGTCAGTAGTGATTTACGCATAGCTTCTCTCCATGTTGCTATTGAATCAGCCAAATAGGCATCTATTGGAAAATGGATACGCATTGGCCTGCCTGTACAGCGCCAATGCCGAAACGATCAGAGGCCGTTGGCCCACTCGTCTGCACGGCGCTCGGCTTCTTCACGGGCCAGCCCGTATTTCTGCTGAAGCTTGCCCACGAGCTGGTCTTTCTTGCCGCCGATTTGCGTCAACTCATCGTCGGTCAATTCGCCCCAGCTGGAACGCGCCTTGCCTTTTACTTCGGTCCATTTGCCTTCGATCTGATCCCAGTTCATAGGCATCACTCCTTGAAGTTCGTGAACAACGTGAGGCACCTCTCAGGTTAGACCAATAGTGAAGAAGTGCAAGTTTCAGGATGATATCGGTTAAAGTAAAAAAGCTGGTCAGCTCACCAGTGGGGTGGTAGGATGCGCGCTCCTCGCATGTGTTGACCCCTCCATCACGACGGCAAGCGTTGATTCGGTCGCCTCATGGCACCAAGCCGAAACGTTTGCAGGAACATCCCCTCGACTGGATGTTCATTGCTGTGAAGATGGCGCGCCTCCAGCATTTCACCAGACGGGTGAAATCGGCGCAGTAAGGTCGCCACAGCGGTTGGCCCGCAGCGTGCGGTACTGCCAGCCGAATGCCAGGTGCGACCGGCGTCTCCGACTCCACTGATGACGATATCCGCTATGCGGAGCCTTGTTCTTTTGCTGCGCACCGTGACGTGCGGCATATGACAGAGTCAGAGACGCTTACGATGTTTTTTGCCGGTGATACCGGCCTACCAAGGTGTGATTAATGACCTCGATTTCTGTCACCTCGCCGAGCTTCGGTGATCTGGCTCTTTTGCCTGCCGTTCTGTCTGCTGTAGAAGCGCAGGGCTACGAAACTCCTTCGCCCATCCAGGCGCAGACCATTCCAGCATTGCTGGAAGGCCGCGATATGCTGGGTCAGGCACAAACGGGTACCGGTAAAACGGCTGCCTTTGCACTGCCGCTGCTGTCGCGTCTCGACATGCAGCGTCGCGAGCCCCAGGTACTGGTGCTGGCGCCTACCCGCGAACTTGCTCAGCAGGTTGCGGTTTCCTTTAGCAAGTATGGTCAAAACCTGCAGGGGCTCGAAGTGGCGACCCTGTGTGGTGGTCAAGAGTACCGTGAGCAGCTGGGCGCCTTGAAGCGCGGCGCTCAGGTCGTGGTCGGTACGCCCGGTCGTATCATCGACCACCTGGATCGCGGCAGCCTGAAGCTGGACGGTTTGTCTGCTTTGGTGCTGGACGAAGCTGACGAAATGCTGCGCATGGGCTTTATCGACGACGTAAAACGCGTGGTTGCCGATACCCCGAAAGATGCCCAGCGCGTGTTCTTCTCGGCCACGCTGCCGTCTGAAATCGAGCGCATCGTCAATCGCTATCTGGTCAACCCGGTCAAGGTGGCGATCGAATCGCGCACCACCACAGGTGAAAACATCGAGCAGCGCCTCGTGCGTGTGGACGGTGGTGCCAAGCTGGAAGCGCTGGCGCGTATTCTTGAAGTGGAGCCGGTGGATGCAGCCATCGTGTTCGTACGTACACGTGCTGCCTGTACCACACTGGTAGAGCAGCTGACGGCGCGCGGTGTCAACGCGGCTGGCCTGTCGGGTGACCTGGACCAGAGCCTGCGTGAGCGCACCATCACCCGCCTGAAGCGTGGCAAGGTCGATGTCCTGATCGCGACCGACGTCGCCGCTCGTGGTCTGGACGTTCCGCGTATCACCCACGTGGTGAACTACGACCTTCCCCAGGACGCCGAAGCCTATACGCACCGTATCGGTCGTACTGGCCGTGCGGGCCGCAGCGGTATCGCGATCACCTTCGCGGGCTTCCGTGAAGGCCGCAAGGTAGGCTGGATGGAGCAGGCAACGGGTCAGAAAATGACCGAAATGCCGCTGCCTGACGAAGCCGCTATTCGCGCCCACCGTGATGAAGTGTTCCATCATCGCGTTGTTGCCGCGCTGACGAAAGGTGCAGAAGAGCAGCGTGCCCTGGTCGAGCGTCTGGTGGAAGAGGGTCACGATGCCGTTGAGCTGGCCTGCGCGTTTGCCGCCATGGCCCGCGCCGACGAAGCGCCGATTGGTCGTCTTCAGGCACCGCGCAAAGAGCGTGCCCCGCGCGATGGCGCACCGGGCAAGCCGGGTGGTGCCCGCCGCGAGCGCTCCAGCGCGCCCAGCGAAGGCATGACCCGCTACCGTGTTTCCGTTGGCCATAAAGACGGTGTGAAGCCGGGTCAACTGGTCGGCGCGCTGGCGAACGAAGGCGGCATTGAAGGCGCGCGTATCGGTCGTATCGATATTCGCAACGCTTTCTCGGTCGTTGAACTGCCTAGCGGTCTGCCTTCCACGATTCTAGCGAAAATGGCTCGTGCCCGTGTGGCCGGTCGCCCGCTGGAAATCAGCGAAGACCGTGCGCCGGAGCGCGCCCCGCGCCGTCGTCGTGACGATGGCGATGCCCCGGTTCGCCGTCGCGAACGCGCATAACTCATTGCTAGGCGCTGGTTAGCGCCTAACCGATGAGTCACATCCCCCCTATGCCACTGGCCCCGTGCCTGCTGGCATAGGGGGATTTTTTTTGGCTACGCTAAATGTTCATTACCTGGATACAAGGAGCCTGCATGGACGCTGCGCTACACGAATGGAACCTGTCACCCAAACAGGCGATTGCGCTGCAGTCACAACTCGCCCAGCAGTTAGAGAGCCGTGACCGCATCAACCCGGTGAGGTATATCGCGGGGGTAGACATTGGCTTTGAAGAGGGCGGGGCGGTGACGCGGGCGGCAGTGGTGGTGTTGCAGTGGTTGCCAGAAGAGGCTCCGTATCTACCGGTGGTCGAGCAAGTGGTGCATCGCGAACCCACACGCATGCCCTATATTCCAGGGCTACTCTCCTTTCGCGAAATCCCCGCTGCGCTAGGTGCGTTTGCCAAGCTCAAGACTCAGCCACAGCTGGTGATGGTCGATGGCCAAGGCATCGCCCACCCCAGGCGGCTAGGGGTCGCGGCACATCTAGGGCTTTGGCTTGATCTACCTACCATCGGTATCGCCAAGTCACGGTTGACTGGTAAGCATGCAGAGGTTGGTGAAGCGCGGGGCGATTGGGTACCGCTCATGGCCGGGCAAGAGGTGATTGGTGCCGTAGTACGCTCGCGGGCGAACGTAAAGCCGGTATTCGTCTCGCCGGGGCATCGGCTTTCGCTGGATACCTCCCTTGAGTGGGTCATGCGCTGCCTGGGCAAGACCAAGCTGCCAGAGCCAACCCGCCTGGCCGACCGGCTGGCATCGCGGCGCGACCAAAAGCGAACGACAGCAACGCAAACGCGCACTACAGCATCGCGATGAAACGGGTCAGCAGGCGCGTGGCGTCGGGGGTCTCCGCGATGTCTTGCAGCAGTTGATCCGGGTCTTCACCCTGGTCGCGCAAGGCAGCGCGCTGGCGTTCGATATAAGCGCGCATCACCGGCGGTGAAAACTCGGGATGGAACTGAACGCTCCACTGGCGTGGCCCATAGCGCAGCGCCTGGTGGGCATCGTGGCAATTGTGCGCCAGGATGCTGGTGTCGGGGGGAAGCTGCATGACCGCCTGGGCATGGGTCAAGTGGGCCACGAAACACTCCGGGAGTTGCCCAAGCAGCGGGTCCTGGCGGCCTGCCTGGGTCAGGCGCACGCTGCGTGTGCCGGATTCACGCCCCGCCGGGTGGTAATCACTCACACCGCCAAATGCAGCGGCCATCAGCTGGTGGCCGTAGCATACGCCTAGCAGCGGCAGGTCGTCCGCCAGTGCCTGCTGTAACCAGGGCTTCAGCGCCTCGCTCCAGGGGAGCTGCTCACTGACCATGCTGTGGGAGCCGGTAATGATGGCTGCCACGATATCCTCCGGCGGCTGGCTGGTGAGGCGTGCATCCCATACGTCGAGGGTCAGGTGGTCGGGCAGGGCGTCCTGCACCTGGTCGATGAACAGCTGTTCGAAGTCTCCGTGCTGATCCACCACTTCGGGGAAGGCGTCGCCGGTTTTGATAATGACTACAGAGGCCATGGTGTTCTCGCTAGCGTGTCGCGATGGATGAGGGATAGCCGAATCAGGGAGTTCCACGGTAAGCTGGGCCACTGATCGTCATTCCCCTTTTACCATACATTAGGAGCTTGATATGCAACAGATTACGCGGGCAGGTCAACCCATGGATGTGGCGGGCACCTTACCGGCGGTGGGGCAGGATGCACCGGCCATGACGCTCACCAACGGCAGCCTGGAAGACGTTACCCTGGCGACCTATGCAGGCAAGCGTAAGGTGCTGAACATCATCCCCAGCGTCGATACGCCTACCTGTGCAACGTCGACGCGACGCTTCAATGAACTGGCCTCGTCGCTGGACAACACCGTGGTGCTGGTGGTGTCTGCCGACTTGCCGTTTGCGGCCAAGCGTTTTTGCGGTGCCGAAGGGCTGGACAACGTGGAGACGCTCTCGACGTTCCGCCACCGCGAATTTCAGCAGGACTGGGGCGTGGCGCTATGCAACAGCAACATGGAAGGGCTCTGCGCTCGTGCCGTGGTGGTGCTGGATGCCGAGGATCGGGTGCTGCACAGCGAGCTGGTCAGCGAGTTGAAGAACGAGCCTGATTACGACGCGGCATTGGCTGCACTGAAAGGCTAGCGGGGCGCCTTGGCCGCCTTCACCAGCGCACGTATCAAACGCTGCTGGGGGCGGTTGAAAATCAGCCACTCCGGGTGCCACTGAACGCCTATCAGGAACGCATGCTCCGTGGACTCGATGCCCTGCACCAGCCCATCGCGGTCACGCGCCACGATCCGAATGCCCTTGCCTGCCCGATTGACCGCCTGATGATGAAGGCTATTCACGCGACACCAGGTCACTCCCAGCAAGCGATAGAGCTGGCTGTCGCCCACGATGTCGACGGTTTTGCGGGGCAGTACCGTGCGGCGGCGCTTCAAGCCTTCGTGGGTGGTGTAAATGTCGGGGTCCAGGCTGCCGCCCAGATGCACGTTGATCAACTGCGCACCTCGGCAGATGCCCAGTACTGGCGTATGGCGAGGTATGAAGCGCTTCAGCAGGTCGAGTTCCAGCTCGTCACGAGCCGGGTCCAGGCGCACGTCCAGCTGGACTTCGCCGCCGTACAGGTGGGCTTGAATGTCGTCCCCGCCGCCAATGATCAGGCCGTCCAGATGCTCCGGCAAAGGGCGGGAAGGGGAAAGGCGTAGCGGCCTGCCGCCGTGACGCCAGACGGCAAACCAGTCGAAGCACCAGGCAAGCTGGCTTTTGTAATCCGAGGTCGTGATGCCGATCAGGGGTCTAGGCATGGCCAAACAGTCTGCGCTTGAGGCGCTGCCACCAGGGCTGGCGCTGTTCGACCATGTACTCCTGGCAGCGGGCGTGAAGGTTGTCCTGATCGTGGGCCAGCTTCTCTACCTCCACCCAGCGGTTCCACTCCATCACGCTGCCCCAGCCCGGCTGCGACAGCTGCGCATTGGGCAACCGATAATGGAAGGTGGGCCGCGGCTTGGTCAACTGGCCGTGCAGTAGCGGATGAGGGTGCTCTGGGCGCAGGTGGGCAAACAGCGGCAGCAGGTCCAGCTCGCGGTTACGGGTAGGGTTATCGGCCAGGTAGTCGTCGATGAAGGTGTCGAGATCCGGCTGGTAACGCAGATCCAGCACCTTGCGGGCGTACTCCTTGGGAAACGGGTTGGCGTGCGGCAGCATCTCTCGGGTGATATCCACCTTGATTTCCTGGCGTAGCCAACTGGCCAGCAGCAGGTAGGCGCGTAGCATGTCGAGCAGGTAATCGACCTCGCCGCGCTCGATCTCAGGGTTCAGGTGCAGGCCGAAGCCGTACAGCAGGCTGGCATCGGTGCCTTTGGCGCCTTTTTCCCGCAAGGTGTCGAACAAGGTGTCCAGCGCTTCGAGCTCTTCCCAGGGGATGGGAGGGCAGACGATTTCGGTGGGCACCAGGCCGGTCACCATGTCACCGATCAGTTCACGGGTCTTTTGGTGAAATTCCAGCCGCCGCTGATGCTGTTGGCGAGCCCACTCGCTGTCACTGTCCTGCTGTGCGTCCAACAACGTCTGGTCTGGATGGGCGTATTGAGTATCCAGTTCGATCTCGAACGCTCCCCAGCGTGTGTCGGCCACCTGTAGCCGATGGGGGCTGACCACGTTAAGCTCACCACCAAACAGTGCCTGCACCACCTCGGCCGTCTCGCGAGGGGGAAGCCCGGCAAACTCGATTTCGACGCCTACGCGTCGGGTCTGGCCGTCCGGGTTCAAGCGTTGGGGAGGAGCCTGCAGCGTCATCTCGATGTCCTGGAGGTGAACGTTTGTAGGTTTAGCCTATCATAATCACACGCTTAGGCTGAGCACGAGAAAAGACACGATTCAACAGTCACTTTCCACGGGAGTCACGCGTGCGACAGCACTGGATAACCAGCATCGTTCTAGGGGCGCTACTCAGCCTGATGATCAGCGTCACCGCACACGCCCAGAGCGTCTCGCTTCCCACGTTGGGGGGCAGTAGTGGCAGCCAAGAGCAGCCGGACGTCACCAGCGAAAATTTCCAGCGCTCCTTGAGCGACGTCATTGGCATGCTCGAAAGCGAGGATCAGCGCCGTGCGCTGCTGGACTCGCTGCGTGAGCTGCAGCTGAGTACCGAGGCCGTGGAAGACGACGGCGTGGTGCGCCAAGGGCTGCTGGGCGCCTTGGCTGATACGCTTTCCGACATCGGTGAACAGGCCCAGGCCGGGGATTCGCCCATCGACGAGTGGTCACGGCAACTGGTCCAGGGCGTCGAGGATCTGCGCGCTCTGAATGCCGGGGCCGAGCAGCGGGATGCTGTCCGAGCCGTAGCAGAAGGTACCCTGCTGGCCGTTATCTGGAGTGGCCTGCTGGTGGCGATGATTGCCTTTGGTCGCGTCGTGGCCAAGCGGCGTCATTGGCCGCTGGACCTGCCCCGGGACCCCAAGGCCTGGCTGTTGGCGGTCCACTTCTTGCGGCGCATGCTGCCCTGGGCGCTGGCTTTCGTCATTACACTAGGAGTCGGCCAGCTGCTGCCTTACAGCCCCGGCCGCGCCCTGGTGCTGGTGGTGGCCTATATCTGCCTGTGTGGTCGAGCGCTGTCGGTGGTGTTCGAAACGGTGATAGCGTTCTTCAGTCGCGGGCATCGTTTTACCGCCGTGCAAGTATTACAGCACAAGGCGTTGCGGGGGCTGTTCGTCATCGGCGCGCTGATTGCCTTGGGCGACGCCGTCAACTCTACCCGCCTGATGGAGTTGCTGGGCACCGAGCTGTCGGGGCTGGTGTCGGTGCTGGCCAACATGCTGGCGGCGCTGCTGTCGGCGCGTTTCATCTTCAAATTCCAGCGCCCCATTCGTCACCTCATCTGTAACCGGCCTTACAAGCAGCGCCGCGATGCCAGTACGGCCGTGGAAATGATCCGTGCGCTGGGTGGGCTATGGCACATTCCTGCCCTGCTGATGGTGGGCGGCTCGCTGCTGGCCATTTTCATTACCGTCGGGGATGTGGGCACGGCGCTGGCACGCTCGATCATTTCCGCCAGTCTGCTGGTGCTGACCCTGGTGATTACCG
Source organism: Halomonas sp. KM007 (assembly GCF_050709225.1). Taxonomy (NCBI): domain Bacteria; kingdom Pseudomonadati; phylum Pseudomonadota; class Gammaproteobacteria; order Oceanospirillales; family Halomonadaceae; genus Halomonas; species Halomonas sp. KM007. The sequence goes on from NZ_CP136131.1 coordinate 2,904,763, forward strand.
GGCTGCTGCGTCGCCAGGAAGAGCGCTTGGGCAAGCGGCGCCATCGCCGTCGCTTTAGCCAATATCGCAAGCGACTCGAGCGGTTTGGCTTCGTACTGGCGCACCTGAGCGCCTGGATGATTTTTGCCGAGCTTTCCATGCAGGTATGGGGAGGCTCGCTGTTTGGGCTTGGCCAGCAGGCCGTGGCCAGTGCGCGTATTGGCCAGGCGCTGGTCAGCCTGGGGGCCACCGTGCTGTTGGCATGGCTGGTGTGGATTTTTGCCGATACCGCCATTCAGCGGGCGCTGACTTCCTCCGCGCGTTCACGGGGGCGGCGCGTCAACCAGGCTCGCGCACAAACCATCACGCCGATGATCCGTAACGTGATTTTCGTCACCATCCTGATCATTGCGGTGATTGCTGGCTTGGCCAACCTTGGGGTCAACGTCACGCCGCTGCTGGCCGGTGCCGGTGTGATCGGTCTGGCGGTGGGGTTTGGCGCGCAAACCCTGGTGCAGGATTTGATCACCGGCATCTTCATCCTCATCGAGGACTCCTTGGCGGTGGATGACTTCGTCACCATCAATACGCACATGGGCACCGTCGAAGGGCTGACGTTGCGGACGGTCAGGCTGCGTGACCTGGACGGCGTGCTGCACATCATCACCTTCAGTCGTATCGAATCGATCCACAACATGTCGCGCCAGTTCGGTATTGCCTTGATGCGGATTCGCATTCCCTATGACATGAAAATCGATGACGCCATCACGCTGATGCAGGAAACGGCTCAGGAATTGCGCAAGGACCCGATGATGCGTCACTACATCTGGTCGCCGCTGGAGATGCAGGGGGTACAGGCCTTCGAAGATGGCTGCCCGATATTACGGATGCGCTTCCGCACCGCTCCTGAAATGCAGTGGGACGTGTCACGCGCCTTCAATCTGCTGCTGAAGCAGCGCATGGAAGCCCAGGAAATCGACTTGGGTGTACCGCGGCTCAGCGTGCGCATGGAGGCTCGCTCCGAGGCCCGTGGCGACGAGCCCCATGGTACCGACATGACGCTGCAGCGCCGCCAGCAGGGCGACCTGGATGCGCCGCAGCATACCCCTGAGCCCCCTAAACCAGCGCCCAGGCCCACCGAGGCCGAAATCCGCCGTGACGAGCGGCAGCGCCCTGAAGGTTCAACGACTGCGCCGCCGCTATCTCGATCCCAGCCCAAGCCCCAGACTTAGCGCAATGCCAATGGCCAGCCCCAGGCCTGTTCCCAGCGCAAATAGCGTGACCAGCAGCCAGGGGCCGCGCAGCCCTCGCCAACGGTTATATAGCGAGACGGCGTGGCTGACTCGGTCGACCAGTTCGTCATGGCGTGAAATGGCGTGGTCGGGAGGCAATGAAAAATCATTGGCCACGTCACCTTGCCAATGTGCTCCGTGGGTCAATCCAAGGCGCGCGCGCAGGCGGCCGATGTCGCTCAAGGTGCCGTGCAGCGCATCGTAGGTTTCACGGTGCGGGGTCACCGTCAGTACCGAGGTGGCGTCCTGGCGCAGGGCGCTGTTGGGGCAGCGCGCCACGGCGGTGTCGATCTGCTGCTCATTGGCATTGGGGGGCAGGTTCAGGCGTTGATAAAGGTCGCGCATAATCCGGTGTCGGTCTCGTCACAATGGACACAGTGGAAGGTCGTGGTTTCAGCATGGCGGGCAGCATACGTCGCTGCCCCGTGACGCTTAGTAAGTTTGCATCAGATAATCATACGCGTTTTTGATGCGCTGAAAACGCGCCGAGGCCAGCGCCACCTGATGCTCGCTTTCCGAATAGAAGCGGTCGGGGTGATGCAGCTGCGCCATGCGTCGATAGGCCTTGCGCACCTCTGTCTTGCTGGCGCCGGGCGTCAGCCCCAGCACGGCCAGTGCCCGGGTGGTACGGTCGGGTGGCGGGGGAGGATTGGTCGCGCGCTGGTAACGCTCGCGGCGTGCCTGTTCTGCCCGGGCCTGCTCCTGCTGTCGGCGGGCGTGCTCACGACGCGCCTGTTCGGCGCGAGCCTGCTCCTGGCGCTGCTGCTCTGCACGTGCGTGCTCCTGGGCTTGCTCGGCACGCTGCCTGGCCTGGCGCGCTTCCTCCTTACGCTGCTGTTTTTGCTGTTGGCGCTGGGCGCGCGCATGCTGCTTGTCGGCCTTGGCACGCTGCTGCTGTTCGGCCTGTGCCTGGGCGGCCTGTGCTCGCTCGGCGGCCTGGGCTTCCTGCTCGGCCTTGTGGGCGTAATACGCCGGGTCGTGCACCTGCCAATAGGCATCGCGGCTAGGGTCTTCCGGAGCTCGCAGCGGCTTGCCGGTCAGTTCCTGAAACAGGGTGTTCAGGGTCGCGGGCACTACGTTCAGCAGGTCGGCCAGAAAGCGCAGAATATAGTGGTTGGCCAGTGACAGCTCGCCATCGTCGGTAGCCACTGTGATGGCCTGGTGCATCACGCTGAGACTGCGCTCCCTGGAGCACTCTTTGCGCACGACTTCGGCGGCCAATTGAATGGCGTGAAGGTCCTGGCTATGGGCAATGCTCATGATCGGCCCCAGCTCGTGCCCATGGCGAAACTGCGCGCTGACCTGGGCCAGCCGACGTCGGCGTTGCCCCTCGGAAACGTGCTGACGATGCACGAGCACCCAGCCAAGCAGCAGTAGCGTGGCCGTATCCACTTGGCTTCGGCTTTTTAGCAGCAGCAGCTCAAAGGGTGAAAAACGGGCGATGGGCATCCCTGGGCTCCAAGGCGAAGAAGTAAAGCGCTGATCCATGCCATGCGCTGCATGGCGCGGTCTTCACGGCACAGTCTTCATGGTACAGTCCTCATGGCGCAGCCTTGATGGTATGGCTCTGGTATCAAGGTGCGCTGGCAGACGACGCTCTGCCAGCCGTACTCGCGAGCTCATCATGGTATATCATCGAGTCTGGCATGAAAGCAGGAGATAAGTGAGGGTGATCAACGTTGAACGTAAAAATAGCTTCCAACTGCGCTTGTCTCGACGGCTGAAGGAAGAGACCTCACATACGCTGGATGTGTACTTGTTCGTGCCCCAGGAGCTGGGGCTGAGTACGCACATCATCTCCGAAGAAGTATTTTATCACGCTGCCATCAACGTCTCGCGCACTTACTACAGCGACGAGTACCATCTGCCGCTGGTGCATAGCCGCCTGGCCAGCCGTAACCAGCTGGGCAGCGACTCCTACCGCTTGAGCCTCAGTCTCTACGCCTACCAGTACGTGGTGGCCCTGGAGCGCACCACCCAGGGCATGCTCTCCACGGCCCGTAAACTGCGTCGCCTGCAGGGTGAGGAGAAGAGCAGCACCCACGACAAGGCGAACGAGCTTTATGACCAGCTGGTCGAGATGAGCGACCTGAGCGACGGCATACTCAAGCGCTTGCGGCGTAACCCGCCCACCGATGAACGGCTCTATAAATACTTTGCCAATATCGACAACTATCTTTCCTGGTTCACCGAGCAGCAGCTGTTGGCGCTGGTGGCCCACATGCCCAAGGGCGGGAAATTCAGCGAGGTCAAACGACGCCTGGTGACTATCTGCCACCGTGAAGGCGAGTACCGCGAGCAGCAGGAGTACAACGCCGAGCGCGTACGCGATGACCCCACTCGCATGTCCAACAAGATGCGCCTGCTGCGACGGCTGATCGAGTACCCGATCACGCTCAAGCAGCGCTCGCTGGAGCTGGGTAGCGGCGAACAGAAAGCCGTCAAGGCCCTGGCCACCGCGGTGGTCATGGCCTTCGTGTCGTTGGGGGTACTGCACCTGCGCGACGTGATTGGCGACATCACCGCACTGTTCGTGCTGGCCATGGCGCTGCTCTACGCCATGCGCGAAGTGTTCAAGGACGACCTGCGCAATACCCTATGGCGATGGCTGAGAAGAGGCCGACCCAAGTGGCGGCGACAATACATCGACCCTACCCACAATGCGCTGGTCGGTCGGCAGCTCGAATGGTTCGACTACAAGCGCTATACCGCCCTCGACCAGGACATACAGCAGATGCGGCGGCGCACGGTGGCCCAGCGCGAAGAGGTGGTCATGCACTATCGCTCCAGCTCGCGCATGTCCCCCACACGCTTCTTGAGCGGCTATGAGCATACCCGCGAAACCCTGAGCATAGACCTCTCCATGCTGACCCGCCTGATGAGCAAGGATAAGCACCATATCTATCGCCTGAAAGAGGGGCAGGCGGTGCGGGAAAGTGTCGAGCGCCGCCACCTGTTCAACCTGGTGGTGCGCGAAACGGGCAGCGAAGATGCCCCTTACCTGGCGCGCTGGAAAGTCGTGGTCAGCCGCTCGGGCATCGTGGATGTCGAGCGCGTCGCCGAGAACCGCCCCGACGAAGCCCCGGTCTGAAAAGCAATAGAACCTGACGCCAGCGCGTCGGTGGTGTTCGACTAAAATCCAATAAGTAAACGTTTACTCTTATTGAGTAAACGTTTACTTTTATCCTCAGCGCTCACGCTCGTGAGCAAGCACCTCTCAACGCTGAGGAGAACGACATGACACTCCGAGTCACCGTATGGGGCGAAAACGTCCACGAACAAACCAACGACGTAGTGGCGCGTATTTACCCCACCGGCATGCACCAGTGCATCGCCGACGGGTTGAATGAAGCGGAAGCGCTAACGGCCACGGCGGTCACGCTGCAAGACCCGGCGCAGGGGCTTGACGAAGAGACGCTGGAGAATACCGACGTGCTGCTGTGGTGGGGCCACGCCGCCCACGGCGACGTGCTGGAAGAGACCGTCGACCGCGTGCAAACGCGCGTGCTGCAGGGCATGGGCTTGATCGTGCTGCACTCCGGCCACTACTCGAAAATCTTCAAACGCTTGATGGGCACTACCTGCTCACTGAAGTGGCGAGAAGCCGGCGAGCGTGAGCGGCTCTGGGTGGTGAACCCTGGCCACCCCATCGTGCAAGGGCTCGGGGATTACATCGAACTGCCCCATACCGAAATGTACGGCGAACCCTTTGCGGTGCCCAACCCGGACGAGGTGATTTTCATCAGTGCCTTCGAAGGCGGCGAAGTGTTCCGCTCCGGCCTGACCTACAAGCGCGGTAACGGCAAGATTTTCTACTTCCGTCCCGGCCACGAAACCTACCCGATCTACTACGACGAGCAGGTAAAGCGGGTGCTCAAGAACGCCGTGGTCTGGGCGCAGCCGGAAGGCTCCCGGTGGATCGACAGCTGCCCCAACGTCCCCGCCGACCAGGCGCCCAACCCGGTCGAGATCAAGGGAGAAAGCCTGCACAAACCCGGTGAGGAGGGCTTCAAATGATCCGTATTGCGATTATTGGCGCGGGCAGCATGGCGGGGGAGCACGCCAAGCACTATGGCCGACTCGAAGGCGTCGAAGTAGTTGCCGTATGCGACCGTGATTTCACCAAGGCGCAGGCCTTCGCCGAGCGCCATGGCATTGCCGATGTGTACCAGTCGCTGGACGACATGCTGGCCCGCGACGATATTCACGCGGTGAGCAATGTCACTCCGGATGGCGTGCACAAGGCCACGTCGCTGGCGGCCATTGCGGCGGGTAAACACATCCTGTGTGAAAAGCCCCTGGCCACCAATGCCGAGGATGCCCACGAGATGGTCGCTGCCGCCCAGGCCGCCAAGGTCATCAACATGGTCAATCTGAGCTACCGTGACGCCCCCGCCATTCAGCACGCCCGAGCGCTGATTACCGGCGGCGCCATCGGCACCGTTCGCCACGTGGATGCCAGCTATCGCCAGAGCTGGCTGGTAAGCAACGCCTGGGGGCGCTGGGATGAGGATAGCCAGTGGCTCTGGCGGCTCTCGGAAGCCCACGGCAGTAAAGGCGTGCTGGGCGATGTGGGCGTGCATATCGTCGATTTTGCCAGCTTCCCGGTGGGTGATATCACCCGCGTCAACTGCGAACTCACCTGCTTCGACAAAGCCCCGGGCAACCGCATCGGCGACTACCTGCTGGATGCCAACGACACGGCGCTGATGCGCGTGCGCTTTGCCAACGGCGCCATGGGCACGATTCAGGCGACCCGCTGGGCAACTGGGCACCACAACTCGCTGACGCTGAGCGTTCACGGCGACAAGGGGGCGATCCGCGTGGATCTCGATGCCTCCAAGGATGAAGTTCAGGTATGTCTGAACGATGACGTGCATCCCGCTCGCTGGAGCACCGTCAAGGCGCCGCCCACGCCCAGCATCTACCAGCGCTTTATCGAGAGCATTCGCACTGGGGAAAACGACCAGCCCGACTTTACCCGGGGCGCGGCCATTCAAACCGTGCTGGATGCCTGTTTCGTTTCCAGCCTGGAAGACCGCAGCCTGGCAATTGCCAGTTGATCAGCAGATTTCATCTGACCGCCGAAGCCCAGCAGAAAGCCCACGCCATCGAGTTTGGCCGTAACCCCACGTGCCCGGTACTGTATGAGGATGACGAGGTGCTGGCCGTGCAGCAGCTGGAGGGAGAACTCTCGCGCCTGGGAAGACGCGGCTGGTAACGCAAGGGCTTGGCTAGCACGGGGTTGCTTGCCCAGGGGGCGGCGATTTTCCGCCCCGCTTTTTGTACAATCAAACCCCCCCAACGGCGGCTGAGGCCAGGCATGAAACAGCACACATCGAGCGCACCGGCGGCGACCATCCGCGAAATTGCCCGGCGTGCCGAGGTATCCATCGCGTCGGTCAGCCGAGCCTTGAACGGCAAGCCCGGGCTGAGCGACGCGCTGCGCGAGCGGATTCTGACCATCAGCCGTGAGCTGGCCTATCAACCCAGCGCCGCCGCCCGCCAACTGATCAGCGGTAAGGCAGCGGTGGTGGGGATCTCCCTTGGGCGGCAGGATATCGAGCTGCGGCCTTACTACATTCTGCTCTACCAGCACCTGACCGTGGCCCTGCACCAGCAAGGCATGGTACCGGTGTTTTTTCACCACGATCAGACCCATGAGCTGCCCGAGCGGGCAGGAGCCGCGATCTTGCTGGGCGAAACGGCAGAAGATGCCAGGCCAGGCCTTCTGCAGGCAGCGGGCGTTCCCTTCGTACGAATAGGCAACGCAGGAGACGGCTTTTCGGTGGCTCCGGACGATGTCTCGGGCATTTACCAGATGACGCAGCACCTGATAGAACAGGGGCGAACGCGGATTGCGTTTGTGGGGGGAGAGCTGGACGTGCCGCGGCCTCTCAGCCGCCTTTCCGGATATCAGCGTGCCGTCACCGAAGCGGGGCTCAGCGAGCAGTTGATCAGCCTGCCGCATCGGCTGACCTCGGACTCCCTGACCAGCTATCGCCAGCTCAACCGCCTGCTCAAGGAGCGCCCAGACGCATCCTTGCCCTTCGACGGGATGGTCTGTGCCACCGACGAGCTGGCGCTGGGCTGCGTGGCCGCCCTGGAAGACAGCGGTATTCGTGTGCCCAGCGAGGTAGCCGTCACCGGCTTTGACGACCTGCCTACTCTGGCCACGGGGTTGACCACGGTACGCCAGGACATTGCCGCCATTGCGACGATGAGCGTGGAGCTGCTGGGCGATGCGTTGGCAGGAAAAGCGCCCCGGCACGTGTCGCTGCCGGTGGCGCTAGTGCTGCGGGAAACTGCTTAACGCCCCGGCAGCTGCTCCGGCCCAAAAGCGTCGGGCAGCAGGCTGTCCATGGTGTAGGTTTTCAACACCTCGCCCTGTTTGGAGAGCACCATGATTTGCGTGCTGGGGGTGGCGAATTCGCGGATGCGCTGGCGGCAGTCGCCGCAGGGCGTGCAGAGGTGCTCGCCGGGGCCCATCACGTAGACCTTGGCCAGCTCGCGCTGGCCAGCAGTAACCATGGCAGAAATCGCCGAGGCTTCGGCACACAGCCCTTTGTAGTGGGCGACTTCCACGTTGCTACCGGCAAACTGCTGGCCGTCGGGGCACTCCATCACCGCCGCCACGGGGTGGTTGGAGTAGGGCGCGTAGGCGTTGCCCAGGGTGGTCAGCAGCGTGTCGACCAATGCCTGATCCGCGTGGCTCATGGCGCTATTCTCTCTCTGTGTTCAGGATGTCTATGGGCTCAAGACGCCGGGCATTACGCCTTGGCGGCGTCATCGCGCAGAACGGTGTCGAGGGCAATCACCATCATGTCGTTAAAGGTCGTTTGGCGGTCGGCGCTGGAGAGCGAGTCACCTTTCAGAATGTGGTCGGAGACGGTGCAGATGGTCAGTGCACGGGCACCGAACTCGGCGGCCACGCCGTACAGGCCTGCGGCTTCCATCTCGACGCCGACGATGCCGTAACGCTTCATCAGCTCGGCCATGTCGGTCTGCGGGTTGTAGAACAGGTCCGCCGAGAAAATGTTGCCGACTTTCACGGCGACGTTCTGTGCTTTGGCGGCCGCCACGGCGTGGCTGGCCAGCTCGAAGTCGGCAATGGCGGCCAGGTCGTGGTCATTGAAGCGCATGCGGTTCACTTTGGAGTCGGTGCTGGCACCCAGCCCGATCACCACGTCGCGCACGTTGACATCGTCACGTACCGCGCCGCAGGAGCCCACGCGGATGATCGACTTCACGCCGTAATCGGTAATCAGCTCTTTGGCGTAAATGGACACGGAGGGGATGCCCATGCCGTGGCCCATGACGGAAATCTCGCGGCCTTTGTAGGTGCCGGTGTAGCCGAACATGCTGCGCACGTCGTTGACCTGGCGCACGTTCTCCAGGTAGGTGTCGGCGATGTACTTGGCGCGCAGCGGGTCGCCAGGCATCAGGACGGTATCGGCGAAATCGCCCATTTCGGCGTTGATATGCGGGGTAGCCATGAAACTCTCCTCTCTGAACAGGGAGCCTGAACCCCGCCGTGCGGGGTTCAGGCCGTGCACGTTGACGTGCCAGTGATGCGTTATCGGCGCTTAGGCCGCGTCAGGTAAAAAGCTCTCGCCGTCGGCCATGGCGTCTACGGCGAAGAACGCCGCAAGGGTTTGGCCAATGTCGGCAAAGGTGCCGCGCTCGCCCAGCGGGCCGGGGGCGAAGCCTGCGCCGCGTACCATGATCGGCACGTATTCGCGGGTGTGCTCGGTGCCTTCCCAACTGGGGTCGCAGCCGTGGTCGGCGGTGAGCAGCAGCAGGTCGTCGTCATCGAGGGCTGCCAGCAGCTCCGGCAGGCGGGCATCGAAGTGCTCCAGCGCGGCGGCGTAGCCTGGTACGTCCCGGCGATGACCGTAGACCGAATCGAAATCCACGAAGTTGGTCATGATCATGGTCGGGCGGTCGCTGGTTTCGTTGGCGGTGCGCGCGACTTCCGCCAGGGTGGCATCCATCAGGGCATCGTGGCCGCTGGCCTTGACCTTGTGGGTAATGCCGCAGTGGGCGTAGATGTCGGCGATCTTGCCAATCGACACCACTTCGCCCCCGGCATCGGCGAGCTTTTGCAGCACGGTGGGGCTGGGCGGCTCGACGCTGTAGTCGCGGCGGTTGCCGGTGCGCGCAAAGCTTTCGCGGTCGTCGCCGATAAACGGGCGGGCGATGACGCGGCCAATGTTGTAGGGCTCCAGCAGCTCGCGGACGGTTTCGCACAGCGCATAGAGGCGCTCCAGGCCGAAGTGCTCCTCATGGGCGGCAATCTGGAACACGGAGTCGGCCGAGGTGTACACGATCGGCTTGCCGGTGGCGATATGCTCTTCGCCCAGGCGAGCGATGATCTCGGTGCCTGAGGCGTGGCAGTTGCCGATCACGCCGGTCAGCTCGGCGTCACGAATGATGGCGTCCAGCAGTTCCAGGGGAAAGCTGTCGGTTTTATCGAGGAAGTAGCCCCAGTCGAAACGCACCGGCACACCGGCAATTTCCCAGTGGCCGGAAGGGGTGTCCTTGCCGCTGGAGATCTCTTTGGCGTGGGCGTAAGCGCCCGTCAGTTGGTCGGGCAAACTGACGCCTTCAGCCACGCTGCCAGTGGCGTCGCGGTGGGCGTGGAACAGGCCTAGCGCGGCCATGTTGGGCAGCGACAATGGGCCGGAACGCTCGGCGGTGTCGGCTTCGCCACGGGCACAAGCGGCGGCGATGTGGCCCAGAGTATCTGACCCCTGGTCGCCAAAGGTGGCGGCATCGGGGGCGCTACCGATCCCGAAAGAGTCGAGTACCAGGACGATGGCGCGGCGCATCAGGCTTCTCCTCGGAAGGTCTCTTGCAACAGGGTGTCGGCGGTGGCGTCGGCATCGCCAATGGTGACCGCCGCACGGAGCTGAGCAGCGGCACGGGCCGCGGCCTCTTCCGTGCGGGCGTGGACGATGGCCAGCGGGCGCTGGCTGTCGACACGGTCGCCGATTTCGACGATGTCGCTAAAGCCCACGCTGTGATCGACGCTGGCATCGTTACGCAGGCGGCCGCCGCCCAGCTCCACCACGCTCATGCCGACGGCGCGGGTATCGAAACGCTGCACGATACCGCTCTGCTCGGGGTAGACCGCTTGAACGACCGGGGCGGTGGCCAGGTAGCTGTCCGAACGCTCCATGAAGTCGGCGGGGCCGCCCAGTTCGCGCACCATACGGGCGAAGACTTCCGCCGCTGCGCCAGAGGTCAGCGCTTTGTCCAGCTTGGCGAGGGCTTCTTCGCGGTTGGCCACCAGTTTGCCCGCAATCAGCATTTCAACGGCCAGTTCGCGGGTGACCTGCATCACGCGGCTGTTGGCTCGCTCGCCGCGCAGCAGCGCCAGGGTTTCGACGATTTCTACCGCGTTACCGGCACACGGGGCCAGCGGCTGGCTCATGTCGGTGAGCAGGGCGGTGGTGGGTGTGCCTGCCTGAGTGGCCACGTTGGCGATGCTTTTGGCCAGTTCGCGGGACTTTTCCGGGGTGGGCATGAACGCGCCGCTGCCCACTTTGACGTCCATTACCAGGGCGTCCAGGCCAGAGGCCAGCTTTTTACCCAGAATCGAGGCCGTGATCAGCGGGATGGACTCCACGGTGGCGGTGACATCACGCACGCCGTAGATGCGCTTGTCGGCCGGGGCGAGGTTGCCGGTTTGGCCGATGATCGCCACGCCGGTGGATTTCACCACCTCACTGAAGCGTTCGGGGGCGGGGTAGGGGTCGTAGCCGGGGATCGACTCCAGCTTGTCCAGGGTACCGCCGGTGTGGCCCAGGCCCCGGCCGGAAATCATCGGTACGAAGGCGCCACAGGCTGCGACCCACGGGCCCAGCACCAGCGATACCAGATCACCCACGCCACCGGTGGAGTGCTTGTCCACGATGGGGCCGGGCAGGTTGAGCGAATCCCACTGCATCACGTGGCCAGAATCGCGCGTCGCGGTGGTCAGCGCCACGACTTCTTCGCGGCTCATGCCATTCAAAAAGACCGACATGGTGAAGGCGCCGATCTGCGCATCGCTGATACGGTCATCGGCGATGCCCTGCACGAATGCCTTGATCTCTTCAACGGGCAGCGGCTGGCCGTCGCGCTTCAGGCGAATCAGTTCTTGAGGGAGCAGCGCGTGGTGAGAAGCGTTGGACGACATTTAGTAGCCTCCGTTGGTGATGGAGAGCAGCGCCGCGTCAGCGCCACCGTCGAGTGTGTTCAACAAGTTGCCCAGCAGGCTGGAGGCGCCAAACCGGAAGTGTGCCGGGGTGACCCACTGCGGTCCCATGATGTCGGCTGCCAACGCCAGGTACTCAGCGGCTTCTTCTGCGCTGCGTACGCCGCCGGCGGCTTTGAAACCAACGTCTTTGCCGCTGGCCTTGATGGCCTTGAGCATGATCTCGGCGGCTTCCAGCGTGGCATTGACCGGCACTTTTCCGGTCGAGGTCTTGATGAAATCCGCGCCACCTTCGATGGCCAGCTCACTGGCACGTTGGATCAGCGCAGGGTTCTTGAGTTCGCCGGATTCGATGATGACTTTCAGCAATGCCTGGCCACCACAGGCGGCCTTGCACATTTCCACCAGCTCGCGGCCAGTCTCTTCATCGCCTGCCATCAAGGCGCGGTAGGGGAACACCACGTCGACTTCATGGGCACCCGATGCCACGGCTTCGCGGGTTTCACGGGCCGCGCTCATGATGTCATCGCCTCCATGGGGGAAGTTGGTGACCGTGGCGATCTTGACCTGGTCATCCAGCTTGTGGGCGCTCAGCGCACGGGCTGCCGTGACGATGAACGAGGGGTAAACGCACACCGCTGCCGGGTGGCCGTAGGGGGTCTTGACCTGCTGGCACAGTGCTTCGATCACGCTGTCGGTGTCGCTGTCGTTCAGGCTGGTGAGGTCCATTAACGTCAGGGCGTGACGGGCGGCCTGGATAAGCGGGGGGGAAGCGGTGGCAGTCATGAAGTTCTCATTAATCGGTAAAAGACAAAACGGGTACTGCGTACTAAAGCAGCGCCCGTTGCGTTATCGCGTACTCGCTGCGTCAGGCGGTGAGGCTGCTCAACGCCAGGAAGAAACCGGCAATCGAGGCAGACATCAGGTTGGAGAGCGTGCCTGCCAGTACGGCTTTCACACCAAACCGGGCAATCTCCTTGCGGCGGGTCGGGGCAATGCTGCCCAGGCCACCGAGCAGAATGGCAATCGACGACAGGTTGGCAAAACCACACAAGGCAAATGACAGGATGGCCATGGTGTGGGGCGTCATCAATTGACCCGTGGCAGCCACCACCTGTTCCCCTTCAATGTAGGGGGCCAGGTTGATAAAGGCCACGAACTCGTTGACCACCAGCTTCTGGCCGATGAACGAGCCCGCCAGGGTGGCTTCTTCCCAGGGCACGCCCAGCAGGAAGGCCAGCGGGGCAAACAGCCAACCCAGAATCAGCTCCAGGCTCAATGCCTCGAAACCGAACCAGCCGCCCACGCCGCCCAGAATACCGTTGACCAGCGCAATCAGGGCGATGAAGGCCAGCAGCATCGCACCCACGTTGGCTGCCAGCTTCATGCCCGACGTAGCACCGGCGGCGGCGGCATCCAGCACGTTAGCGGGCTTGTCGTCCTGCTCTTTCAGCTCTTCATCGACCTTGGAAACGCTGTCGCTATCTTCCACGTTCTGGGTTTCCGGCATGATCAGCTTGGCGAACAGCAGGCCGCCAGGCGCCGCCATGAACGAGGCCGCCACCAGATACTCCATGGGAATGCCCAGCGCGGCATAGCCCGCTAGCACCGAACCGGCTACCGATGCTAAGCCGCCACACATCACCGCAAATAGCTGCGAAGGTGTCATGCGGGCAATAAACGGACGTACCACCAGCGGTGCCTCGGTCTGGCCCACGAAGATGTTGGCCGTGGCCGAAAGTGACTCGGTGCGCGAGGTGCCCAGTGCTTTCTGCAATGCGCCGCCCAGAATCCGAATGACCCACTGCATGATGCCGATATAGTAGAGCACGGCAATCAGCGAGGAGAAAAAGATGATGACCGGCAGGACTTTGATGGCGAAGACAAAACCGACGTTTTCTACATCGGCAAGGCCACCAAACAAAAAGCCGATACCGTCGTTGGCGTACACCAGCACCTGGCTAACACCGGCGGAAATGGCTTGCAGCACCGCCTGGCCGAACGGCACGTAGAGCACAAACGCGCCAATACCGGCTTGGATGGCAAAGGCACCCAGCACGGTGCGCAGCCGAATCGACTTGCGGTCATAAGAAAAAATCAGGGCAATGGCCACTAGGGTGACCATACCAACCAAGCTCATGATGAGGGTCATGGGAGTACCTTCGGATCGTGAGGAGTGTGAGTCGTGTGGGCTGGTGTTGATGTTAAAATTATAACATTGAGTGTTATTTTTTTAACGTTGATTTGCAAGTATTGTCACATCAACGCTGATTAAATGTGATATGCACACCATGTGCGGGGGAGTGGTGCATTGCAGTAGAAATAAGTGAGGGCCTAGCTCAGCATAGATAGCCCAGTAGAGCCTAACGGCAATAAAAAATGAATCAGAAGGAGATGCCTGCCATGAATGACCGGAGCGCACAGCGCTTGGCGATGCTACAAGAGGCGCTGGTCAGCGGGGGAACCCTGCATCTTCGCGATGCCGCCGAGCTGTGCGGAGTGTCGGAAATGACCATTCGCCGAGACCTCGCCACACAGCCATCTCCCTTGCGCCTGCTGGGGGGGCGGCTGGTGATGGCCAGCTACCCCGGCGTGACGCCGGTCTACGACCTCACCGAGCAGCAGGCCAGCCACTACCATGTCAAACATCGCCTGTGCCAGCGTGCCGCCAGTTTCATCGACGAAGGCGACACGCTGTTCATCGACTGTGGCTCCACGCTGATTCCCTTGCTGAGCCAGCTCAGCCACTTCCGCGAGCTGACCGTGGTGACCTACGCGCTGAACGTGGCCAACACGGTCGCCGCGTTGCCCAACGTGCGGCTGGTGCTGCTGGGGGGGCTGTTTCACGCCTCGTCGCAATCCTTCGGCAGCGACGGCATGCGGGACGCCATCGAACGTCTGGGCATCAACAAGGCGCTGATTTCAGCGGCAGGAGTAGACTGCGAACGTGGAGTGAGCTGTTTTCACTTCCATGAAGTGGCCCCCAAGCAAGCGGCGATTGCTACCGCCATGCAGCGGTTGCTGGTGGTCGATGCCAGCAAGTTCGGCATCGTGCGCCCCGCCTATTTTGCCTCGCTGGCCGATTTCGACGTGGTGATCACCGACGACGAGCGCGCTCCTGGCCTGCTGGAAAACCATCCCGCCAGCTCCCTCAGTATCAGCGTTGCCTAACACATTTGGCCGCACCTGGGGTGCGGCAAAGCGCCTCTTTCTGATTGACCGAGATCAATAGAAAATACTTTAGTCTTAGTTGATGCACGCAAGGTGCACGGTTGAGGCTCGCCACTAACCCCATGAGGTGGCGCATATTTTTCCCGGAGCAACGTAGTCATACTCACTGTTTTGGGAAAAGTATGGGGTGATAGTTAGCTTGCTACTTAGCTGGCTAGTTAGCCAGCCAAGCAGTGAGCTGTTTTAGACAACTCTCTGATGAGATCACACCATGCAACTACCTACCCACTGGCGCAGGCGAGGCACTTTTGTGCTCGTCGTATTGTGCTTGCTGTTAACGGGCTGCAGTTCTGCATTGCTGGATCCCAAGGGGCAGATTGGCGTTGAACAACGCTCGCTGATTCTGACCTCCTTTGGGCTGATGCTGATTGTGGTCATTCCGGTGATTGTGATGACGCTGCTGTTTGGCTGGCGCTACCGCCGCAGCAACAGCGTTGCCAAGTATCTGCCGGACTGGGCGCACTCCAATACGATTGAAGCTGCCGTCTGGACCGTTCCCTGCTTGATCATTGCCGTTCTCGCTTTCCTCACCTTTAAAACCTCCCACAGCCTGGACCCCCACAAGCCGATCGAAGGCAGCGTGGAGCCCATGGAGATTCAAGCCGTCGCGTTGGATTGGAAATGGCTGTTCATTTACCCCGAACAGGGGATTGCCAGTGTCAACGAGTTGGCGTTCCCAGTGGATACGCCGGTGCGCTTCCGGGTGAGCTCTGGCTCGGTGATGAACGCCTTCTTCATTCCACGTCTGGGTAGCCAGATCTACGCCATGGCGGGCATGGATAACGACGTTCACCTGATCGCCGACGAAGAGGGCGTCTACCCCGGCCGCTCCACCAACTACAGCGGTGCTGGCTTCTCTGGCATGACCTTCGATGCCCACGTCACCTCTTCGGCGGAATTCGACGCCTGGGTGGACAACGTGCGTGCCGCCGATGACACCCTGACTTTCCCGGACGGTTACGAAGCCCTAGCGCAGCCGACCGAGTATCACCCGGTGGAGTACTTCTCGGCGGTCACGCCCGAGCTGTATGAGTCGATCGTGAGCAGCTTCCACAGCGGTGACGGCAGCGGTCACGGCGGTCATTCGAGCCACGGTGACGCCATCAGTGATGCCCACGACAGTCACGGCGAATCCAGCGAGCTAGAGAGCGCCAGCGCGTCGCAACAGCAGGCCGCGATCGGCCATGTTACCAATCAGCATGCAGGTGATGACCACGCCCTGGGCGGCCATCCCACAAGCGTTGAAGCGGGGGGTTAAGCATGTTTGGAAAACTCACGTTAGAAGCCATTCCATACCACGAACCGATCATTATGGTCGTTGCCGCCTTTATGGCGCTTGGAGGTGCCGCGCTACTAGGCGCACTGACGTACTACCGAAAATGGGGCTGGCTGTGGAACGAGTGGTTTACCTCCGTCGACCACAAGAAGCTCGGTATCATGTATTTTGTGGTGGCCCTGGTCATGCTGCTGCGTGGCTTTGCCGATGCGATCATGATGCGGACACAACTGGCGATGGCGGCCGGTGGGGCCGCAGGTTATCTCCCTCCTGAACACTACGATCAGATCTTTACCGCCCACGGCGTGATCATGATCTTCTTCGTGGCGATGCCTATGGTCATCGGTCTGATGAACCTGGTGGTGCCCCTGCAAATCGGCGCCCGCGACGTCGCTTTCCCGTTTTTGAATAACCTGAGTTTCTGGCTATTCGCTGTGTCGGCGATTTTGGTCAATATTTCCCTGGTGGTAGGGGAGTTCGCCAAAACCGGCTGGCTCGCTTACGCGCCGTTATCGGGGATAGAGTTCAGCCCTGGGGTGGGGGTCGATTACTGGATATGGGCCTTGCAGATATCCGGGATAGGCACGACGCTCACCGGTATCAACTTCTTCGTCACGATCCTGAAAATGCGCACCAAAGGCATGACGCTGTTCCGCATGCCGATCTTCACCTGGACGTCGCTGTGCGCCAACGTCCTCATCATTGCCTCTTTCCCGATTCTGACCGCGACCATCGCGCTGTTAACCCTTGACCGCTACTTCGGTATGCACTTCTTCACCAATGATTTTGGCGGCAACATGATGATGTACGTCAACCTCATCTGGGCCTGGGGCCACCCGGAAGTGTACATTCTGATCCTGCCTGCCTTTGGCGTGTTCTCGGAAGTCATCGCGACCTTCGCCCGTAAGCGCCTGTTCGGTTACAAGACCATGGTGTGGGCCACCGTGGCCATCACGCTGCTGTCGTTCATCGTCTGGTTGCACCACTTCTTCACCATGGGCGCCGGGGCCAACGTCAACGCCTTCTTCGGCATCATGACCATGGTCATCGCCATCCCCACCGGGGTGAAAGTGTTCAACTGGCTGTTCACCATCTTCCGTGGCAGCCTGGAGCTGACCTCGCCGGTGCTATGGACCCTGGGGTTCATCATCACCTTTACCCTGGGCGGCATGACCGGCGTGATGCTGGCGCTGCCAGCAGCCAACTTCGTCCTGCACAACAGTCTGTTCGTGATTGCCCACTTCCACAACGTCATCATCGGCGGCGTGGTGTTCGGCATGATGGCGGGCCTGACCTACTGGTTCCCCAAAGCGTTCGGCTTCACGCTGAGCGAGAAGTGGGGCAAGCGTTCGTTCTGGTGCTGGTTCATCGGTTTCTACGTCGCCTTCATGCCGCTTTACGTGCTGAGCTTCTTCGGTGCCGTGCGTCGCATGCAGTCTTACGCCAACCCCGAATGGCAGCCCTGGATGATTCTGGCCTGGGTGGGTGCCGTGATCATCATGATGGGGATTGCCTGCACCATCATTCAGTTCTGGGTCAGTATCCGCGACCGCAAGTTGAATGCAGATCTGACCGGCGACCCCTGGGATGGCCGCACGCTGGAGTGGTCCACCTCGTCGCCTGCACCGTTCTACAACTTTGCCCGTTTGCCGGAAGTCGGCGACATCGACAGCTTCTGGTCGCAAAAACAGCGCAGTAACGAACAGCTCGAAGACGCGCCCTACACCGATATCCACATGCCCCGTAATACCGTGGCCGGCCCGGTGATCAGCCTCTTCGCACTGGTGCTGGGTTTTGCGCTGGTGTGGCACATCTGGTGGCTGGCGGGCATCGGTGCGCTGGGCGTGGTGGTGAGTTTCCTCGCCCGTGTGTTCAACGATGACATCGACTACTACGTGCCCGCTGCCGAAGTGGAGCGTATCGAGCGTGAACATCAGCGCCGCAAAACTTCGGCACCCAGCAGCGCTGTCGATAGTGAACAAACCAACTATGTGGAGGCGCGAGCGTAATGGCCACGGATACCTTGCATCACGGGGCCATCGCAGAGCCCCACGAACATCACGATGCCGCGGGCACCAAGGTCTTTGGCTTCTGGGTCTACCTGATGAGCGACCTGGTGATCTTCGGGTCACTGTTTGCCACCTACGCCGTGCTGATGAAAGGCACGGCCGCCGGGCCAACGGCGGCAGATATTTTCGAGCTGCCGTTCGTGCTGGTCGAAACCTTTCTGCTGTTGTTCAGCAGTTTCACTTTTGGCATGGGCGTTTTGGCCATGAATGCCGAGCGGGTGGGGCAGGTCAAGGCGTGGCTGGCGGTCACCTTTGCCCTGGGGGCTGCCTTCGTCGGCATGGAAGTGTATGAGTTTCATCACCTGATTCATCAAGGGTATGGGCCAGACCAGAGCGCGTTTCTGTCGTCGTTCTTTACCCTGGTGGGCACCCATGGCTTGCACGTCACGGTGGGGCTGGTATGGATTCTGGTGATGCTGGTGCAGCTTTCCACCAAGGGCATCACCCCGATGACACGTCCGCGGATTCTGTGCCTGAGCCTGTTCTGGCACTTCCTGGACATCGTGTGGATCTGCGTCTTCTCGTTCGTTTATCTGATGGGAGTGCTGTGACATGAGTCATTCATCATCTTCAACGTCTTCCCACGGCAGCGTTAAATCGTATGTGACGGGGCTTCTGCTATCTTTAGTGCTAACCGCGATTCCGTTTGCGGTTGTCATGAGCGGTGCGCTAAGCACCGCCGCGACGGTGGTGGTCATCGCTGTAACAGCCGTGCTGCAGATTCTGGTCCAGCTGGTCATGTTTATGCATATGAATACCAAAGCCGACGAGGGGTGGAATCTGATGTCCTTCGTTTTCACACTGACGATACTCGTCCTGGTGGTAGGGGGCTCTTTATGGATCATGCAGCATCTGCATCTCAACATGATGATCGGCTGAACGTGGCACCGAGCCGCTGGCGAGACCTGCTGGCGCTCACCAAGCCGGGCATCATTGGCGGTAACTTGATCGCCACGCTGGGGGGCTATTTTCTGGCCGCCCACGGCACCTTCGATGTCGTCACGTTTGCCTCGGTGATGCTGGGCATTGCGCTGGTCATTGCCTCGGGTTGTGCCTGCAACAACGTCATCGACCGGGATATCGATGCACTGATGGCGCGTACGCGCCATCGCCCGCTGGCCAAGGGGCGCATCTCGATTACCCAGGCACTGGGTATTTCGGCGCTGCTGGGCGTGGCTGGGGTCGTGTGCCTGGCACTGGGCACCAATGGCTTGACGGTGGCGCTGGCGGTGATTGGCTGGGGCGTGTATGTCGGGGTCTACAGCCTCTACATGAAGCGCCACTCCGAGTACGGCACGCTGGTGGGCAGCCTTTCCGGGGCCATGCCCCCGGTGGTGGGCTACTGTGCCGTCACGGGGCAGTTCGATAGTGGTGCGCTGATGCTACTGGTGATTTTCTGCCTGTGGCAGATGCCGCACTCCTATGCCATTGCGATTTTCCGCTATGCGGATTATCAGCGGGCATCAATCCCGGTACTGCCGGTGGTGCACGGGATCAAAATGGCCAAGCATCATATTCTGGGTTACATCGTGGCGTTTATTCCCGCCTCGCTGGCGCTGGTCCTGGCCAGTCAGGCGGGGATGGGGTATCTGTGTGTGGCGCTGGTCATGGGCGGCTATTGGCTCTACCTGGCACTACGCGGCTATCGGTTAGATGACGATGTTCGCTGGGCCAAGAAAGTGTTTGGGGTCTCCATTCTGACGATCACCGCGATGAGTTTGGTGATGGTGCTGGAAGCCATGGTGCCCATGTGGGTGTAATACCTCCCAACGATTGAACCTGACGCAAAACCTGAAACGCCCCGAACAGTGAACTGTTCGGGGCGTTCTTTTTAGTGTGGCTTTCAGCGGATACGTATACAGGGCTCGGCGAGTGCCTAGCCTTTTCGCTGGCTGGCCTGGATTGCGGTGAGAGCGATGGTGTAGACGATGTCATCCACCAGAGCGCCGCGCGACAGGTCGTTCACCGGCTTGTTCAAACCTTGCAGCATCGGGCCCACGCTGACCACTCGGGCGCTACGCTGAACGGCCTTGTAGGTCGTGTTGCCGGTATTGAGGTCGGGGAACACGAACACGGTGGCCTTGCCCGCCACGGGGGAGTCGGGGGCTTTCTGCTTGCCCACGCTCTCGATGGCGGCGGCGTCGTACTGCAGCGGGCCGTCGATGGCCAGGTGCGGTGCGCGCTCCTTGGCGATGCGGGTCGCTTCGCGGACTTTATCCACGTCGGCGCCGGTGCCGGAGTCGCCGGTGGAGTAGCTGATCATCGCCACTCGGGGCTCGATACCAAAGGCCTCGGCAGAGCGCGCGCTCTGCAGGGCGATTTCTGCCAGGGTTTCGGCGTCCGGGTCCGGGTTCACCGCGCAGTCGCCGTACACTACCACTTGCTCGGGCAGCAGCATAAAGAAGATCGACGACACCTGATTGTACTCCGGGGCCGTCTTGATCAGCTGAAACGCCGGGCGAACCGTGTTGGCTGTGGTATGTACTGCGCCCGACACCAGGCCGTCCACCTCATCCAGCTGCAGCATCATGGTGCCCAGCACCACGTTGTCCTGAAGCTGCGCTTCGGCGGTCAGCTCGTTGAGCTTGCCTCGGCGGCGTTCGACCATGGGGTCGATGTAGCTGGCGCGGGTGCTTTCCGGGTCGATGATGGTCAGCGTATCCGGCAGCGTCAGGCCACGGTGATGGGCCACGCTTTCGATATCTTCCCGCTTGCCCAGCAGGACGCAGTCGGCAATGCCACGGCGCTGGCAGATGATGGCGGCTTCGATGGTGCGCGGCTCGTCGCCTTCCGGCAGCACGATCCGCTTTTTGGCCTGTTGGGCCAGCTTCACCAACTGATGGCGGAACGCCGACGGCGAGAGGCGGCGGGTGTAGCCACGGCTCAGCTTGGCTTTCAGCCACTCCAGGTCCATGTGTGCCGCCACGTAGCGTGCCACCTGCTCGGCGCGCTCGAAGTCATCCATGGGGATTTCAGTGCTGAGCTGGCTCAGGTTTTGCGCCGTGGTCAGGCTGTCGGTTTCCACCGCCAGTACCGGCAGGCCGGTTTTCAGCGCCGGGCGGCACATCTCGATCATGCCGTCGTTGGGCAAGAAACCGTTGGTGAGCAAAACGCCCGCCAACTGAGTGCCATTCATGGTCGCCAGCGCCGAGGCCAGCACCACGTCATCACGGTCCCCGGAGGCGACCACCAGGCTGCCCGGCGTGAAGATATGCAGCGCGTTGGCGGCGCTGCGGGCACACAGGCTGGTAGAGAGGACGCGGCGGCTGGCGGCTTCGCCTTCGTTGAGCATCTTGGCGTTCAGCGCCCGGGCTACGTCTAGCGTGCGCGGGGCGCTCAGGGTCTTGCTGTAGGGCACCACGCCAATCAGGTGGAAGCGGTCGGTGGCTAGCGCCGGGGAGTAGCGGCGCAGCTCGTTGAGCACCGGCTCTTCCAACTGCGGCTTGATGGTGCCCGGTGCAGCGGAAAGATCATCCTCCTGACCGTAGGGCAGGTTCTTCATGCGCATCAAGATGCCGCCCAAGGTGCGGCTAGAGCTGACGCCACCAAAGCTTCGAGCGTGCATATCCAGCTCTTCCGCCAGCGCCTGGGGCTCGTTGAGATCCCCAGAGCCCACCAGAATGATCCGCGCGTTCAGCGCATGAGCGAGCTGCACATTGGTTTGAGTCGCGTAGGTAGTGTGCTGGGTCGGCACGACGCCTTCCACCACCACCAGGTCCAGAGCGCTGCCGTCGCGGTACGCCTGCTGGGTGACCTGCTCGTAAAGCTCGACGACGTTTTCCATCAGCTCGTCGGTCTGGTCGTCGCGCAGCAGCCGCTCCAGGCGTGCCTGGGAAATAGGCGAGGGCGGGCGCTGATTCAACGTGCGTGATACCAGCGCAGTGGAACGATCAAGGCCGGGGCCGTTAAGCTCGTTCTGCATGAACGGCTTTAAAAAACCGGCTTTCAAGCCGATGGTGTCGAGCGCTTGAATCAAACCAAGGCAAGCGGACGTTAGGCCAGCACCGACGCTAGTGGGTACCAATAGAATGGCTTGCGGTTGTTTGGGGGAGCTATTCATTCAGGGGTCTCCACGCAGTGGCGGGTTTCCATGGCAATGCGGCCCTCTTCATCGGTAGGGATCACCCACACTTCCGGGCCTTGGTGGCCAGCGCTATCCAGCTTGCTCTCTTTGCCACGAATGGTGGCTTCGTTGCTCGCTTCATCCAAACTGAAACCAAAGTGGGGCAGCAGCGCCAGCACTTCACGACGTACGATAGGCGAGTTTTCGCCAATACCGCCAGTGAAGATCACGCCGTCTAACTTAGGTAATGCACAGGACAGCGCCGCCAGCGACTTGGCGATACGGTAGCAGAATACGTCCAGCGCCAGCTTGGCACCGGGGTGGCCAGCCACGGCCTGGTCTTCCACTTCACGCATGTCGTTGGTCAGGCCGGAAAGGCCCAGCAGGCCGCTTTGCTTGTTCAGGACGTTATCGATCTCTTCCACCGACCAGCCCAGTTGGCGATGCAGGTGGGCATGCAGGCCGGGGTCGACGTCCCCGCTGCGGGTGCCCATCACCAGGCCTTCCAGCGGGGTAAGGCCCATGCTGGTATCCAGGCTCTGGTTGTTCCACACGGCGCTGGTGGAGCAGCCGTTGCCCAGGTGGGCGGTCAGCCAGCCGCCTGCACCACGGCTGCTCAGTTCCCCGGCGCGCTGGCTGACGAACGCATGGCTGGTGCCGTGAAAGCCGTAGCGGCGAATGCCATGTTCGGTGTACAGCGCTTCCGGCAGCGCGTAGCGGTAAGCGCGGGGCGGCAGTGTCTGATGGAAGGCAGTGTCGAAGACGGCCACCTGGGGCAGCTCGGGAAACACCTTGCGCGTGGCGGCAATACCCGCCAGATTGGCAGGGTTGTGCAACGGGGCCAGGGCTGCGGTGGTTTCGATGGCGGCAATCACGCTGTCGTCGATCAGCGCCGCTTGGGTGAAGTGCTCTCCTCCATGCACGATACGGTGGCCCACGGCACCGGGAACGCGGCCTTCCAGGCGCTCCAGAATGGCGCTTAGCGCTTCGGCGTGGTCGGCGCCGGGCAGCGGCTGGGTGAAGCTCTCACCGGCGCTGTTCTTGCCTTTCAGGCGAGCGTCGCTGCTGCCCAGACGTTCTGCCAAACCGGCTAGACGCGGTGCCTGAGGGTCTGAATCAATCAAAGCGTATTTAATGGAAGAAGAGCCACAGTTGATAACCAGCACCGGTGCGTTCATAACAACCTTTGTAAAGTAGTCAGGAGGAAAGGGGGATAGACTTTAGTTTAACATGCAGAGACTGAGAAAATCAGCGAAGAATTTAGTTAGCCTTCTATGTAAAATGTCGTCATCCTGTTCCTTATATAACCTAACGTGAGCCGTTTTGTTCCTATGTCGTCGATTTCCAGCCCCGCGCTTTTGCCCCGTCATCTCGCCATTCTGCTGATGATGTGTGTGGCCACCATGTTCGCCGCCAACCACGTGTCGGCGCGGCTGGCCTTCGATAACGGTACGGGGCTGCTGCTGGCGGTATTGATGCGTTCAGGGGTGGCCTGCGTGATCCTGCTGAGCCTGTTCGTGCTGCAGAAAAAGCGCTTCTGGCTGCCGCCCGGTGCCTGGCGTTGGCAGTTGGTGGTGGGGCTGTTGATCACCCTGCAAAGCGTCAGCCTGTATTCCGCCGTGGCACGCCTGCCGGTGGTCATTGCCCTGCTGCTGGTCAACACCTTTCCCATTCAACTGGCGCTGCTTAGCTGGGCGCTGGGTGGCCCCAGGCCTTCGCTGCGCAGCTGCCTGATCATGGGCACCATACTGATTGGCCTGCTGGTGGTGCTGGATATTCCCAGCTGGTTGGCCAACGCAGATGCCATGGGCCCCGAGTGGTTGGCAGGCATTGGCTTTGGGCTGCTGGCGGCCTTTGCGTTTGCCTGTGCGCTGTGGATCACAGAACATCGCCTGGCAGGCGTAGGCAGTACCCTGCGTAGCCTGCTCACCATGCAGACCGTATTCGTGGCCATGATTCTTGGCGGGCTACTGGGGGCAGTGCCTGGCGGCATGAGCCTGCCCGACAACAGTAGCGGCTGGGCAGGGCTCATCATGCTGGCACTGCTTTACGGCAGCGCGTTTTCGGTGCTGTTCATCTTTGTGCCCCGCCTGGACATGGCGCGCAACGCCCCCGTGATGAACTTCGAGCCGGTGGCTTCGCTGCTGATCGGCTACCTGGTGCTGGGACAAATGCTCAGCCCCAGCCAGCTGCTGGGCGGCGCGGTGGTGGTGGGGGGCATCGTGGTGCTCAGCCTGTCGAAAGGCCGCTAGGCTACGCCACCGGGCGCCGAAAAAAGGAAATTATATGCAAAGCGTGGGGCGGCGTTTGCGTTCTCTCGGGGGTTGAGCCACACTTGCTCAGCGTAAGGAAACACTGTTTTTTAACTGAGGTGAACCCCATGAAAACGTCCGTTCTTTCCCTTGCCTCTGCGGCACTGCTGGTAGGCGCCGGTACTTTTGCGGCATCAGCTCAGGCCCAACAATCTTTCCAATACCCACAAGGATACGTGGGTGGCGATGCCATGTTCTGGAGCCTGGACCCCGACCGTGGCTCATCCCGCGACGATGTCGGCCTGCGCCTGCGCGGTGGTGCTCAGTTCAACGAGTTTTTCGCCCTGGAAGGCCACCTGGGCACAGGCGGCTCTGATGGCAACGTAGAGCTCGATTATCTGGCCGGTGTCTACGCCAAGGGTATCCTGCCCGTCTCGCCAGATGTACGCCTCTACGGTCTGGCTGGTGTCACCGAGGTCGATTTCGACCGTGACCGTGAAAGCGGCTTCTCCTATGGCGCTGGCGCGGAAGTGGACATTGCCGACAACCTGGCACTGGGTGCCGACTACATGCGCTACCTGGACGAGTCCGCCTACGATTTCGATGCGGCGAGCGTAGGCCTTCGCTACCGCTTCTAACACGGCAAGCGTTTAGCGCTTATTCATCAAGGGAATAGGACCCCGCTGACCGAGCACAGACTCGGCAGCGGGGTTTTTTTTACGATTATTGTTAGCGTGCTAATAAATTTGTTAGACTAAGGTATTCCATCTAACGCTACCCCGAGTGCACGTGACCGCTTGGGGGCCAGTGAACGAGTAATACCCATGACCCCTGATCAACGATTTACCCGCTGGGTGAAAATAGCCCTGGCGGCGTTTGTAGTGCTGTTCGTCTATTTCTTACTCGCCGATAGCTTTATGCCCATGACTCCGGAAGCGCGCGCGATGCGGCCCGTGACGCGTATTGCGCCGGAGCTCAGCGCGCCGGTGAAAGACGTGGTGGTGCGGGACCATCAGCGGGTGAACGCGGGCAACGTGCTGTTTCAGCTAGACCCGGCGCCGTTCGAGCTGGCACGCCAGCAGGCTGTGCTGAATCGCGAGCAGGCCGAGCAGGAGAACGCTCGGCTAACCGCCGAATTGGCGGCGGCGCGAGCCTCGCTGGCATCAGCTCAAGCCACGTTCGAAGAGCGCAGCGGTGAGCGCCACCGCGCTGAGGCGCTGTTAGGGCGGCAGGGCATCTCCCGCCAGCAGTACGAGCAGCAAGTGGCCGCCGAGCATACGGCCCAAGCTGCCGTGGCGTCTGCCCGCGCGCAAATCGATAGCCTAGAAGTACAGCTAGGTGAAGAGGGCGACGCCAACCTGCGGCTACGCCAGGCCGATAATGCGCTCGCCCAAGCCGAGTTAAACGTGGCCCGCGCCACGGTAAGAGCGCGGGAGGCGGGCGAAGTCACCAACCTGCAGCTTCAGCCGGGGGATTACGTACAGGCCGGCCAGCCCGCCGTGGTGCTGGTGGCCAGCCGTGTCGACGTCGTGGCCGATTTTCGCGAGAAAAGCCTGCGCCACGTGAAGGAAGGCGACGAAGCAACGGTGGTGTTCGATGCGCTGCCGGGACGACTGTTGGCAGGCCACGTGAGCGCGTTCGATGCCGGTGTGCGGGAAGGGCAGCAGGTGGCCGACGGGCAGCTGGTGGACATTCCGACCTCCGACCGCTGGGTGCGCGATGCCCAGCGGGTGCGTATTCACATCGCGCTGGACGAGCCTTTGGACGAGCTTCCACCCAGCGGCGCGCGGGCCACGGTGCAGCTAGTGCCCGGCGAGCACGCGCTGGCCAAGCCGTTTGCCTGGCTGCAGGCTCGGCTCGTGAGCTGGCTTCATTATGTCTACTAAATCGCCTACTCAATCAACCTCGCGTACGGGAACATCCGCTACGCGCTCAGTGCCCGCTTCCTCGGCGCTCAGTCAGAATGGATTTAGCCAGAACGGACTGCGCCAGTGCCTGCGGGTCGCGGGCGGCGGCACCTTGGGGTTCATCATCAGCCAATTGATGGGCTGGAATTACGGCGTCTTCTTTACCGTGTTCCCGATGTTCCTGCTGGGCATGGTGCCTGTATTGAATGCTGGCATCATCCGCCAGTTTCTGGCCAATGGCAGCCTCAACGCGCTGGAGGTCAGCGTGGTGGTGGGGCTGTTGAAGCACATGCCGGTGGTGATGACGCTGGTGGTGCTGGGGCTGTTTCTGCTGCGCTTCTCCTTGATGGCCAGAGGGCCGCTGTTTCTGTTCGGTGCCAACGGCGTCTTGACGCTGAGCATACTGCTGCACTTTGCCAGCTACCCCAGCGTAGACCTGGGCGATTTGCTGGCCAGCAACCTGATGGCCAGCGTGCTGGCCGTGTTCATCGCCATGTTGATGCATACCCTGTTCCCCGATACCGAGCCCCGCCAGCCGCCGACCAGGGTGGCCAAGCCGCTTGCCCAGGTGCGCCATGAAACCCTGCTGGGCGGGATCACGGCCACGCTCTCGTTCGTGGTGTTCCAGGTGTTCGACCTGCAGGGGTCGCTGTCGGCGCAAATGGCCACCATTCTGATTCTGTTCACGCTGGGGTATCAGGGCGCTCGGGTGTCGGCGGCCAAGCGCGCCGTGGGCACCTTGCTGGGATGCAACCTGGCGCTGGCCATGCAGCTCGTCCTCTATACCCAAAGCCACCATTTCCTGCTGGTGGTGCTGCTCTATTGGCTGGGGCTGATGCTGTTCGCCCGCGAGCACATTCTGGAAGGCGGCGGCTCTGGCATCGGGTTTGGCGGCTTGACCACGCTGGGCATTCTGTTCGGGCAGTCGCTGGGGCCTCAGCAGGACCTGGTGTACAGCGCGCTGTACCGCTTCTCTTCCATGAGCGTGGCGCTGGTGGCAACGCTGGTAGTGATGGCGTGCGTGCAACGAGTACTGAACCGCTTTGAGGCCACTCGGCTTGCTTGAAGGCCGCTTGAACAGGCACCAGGCCTTTGCAAAAAAGAAAGTAACTATTCAGGTGGCTGCGGATGGGATATCGCCAACCAGCTGATTTTTCTGGCATAGTGTGCCTAATCCTTCGGCATATCTATGCGGTGACATGACCATCAGCGATATCAACGTCGACGAGGCTCTGGAGCGGGTCCGACAGCAGCTCAAGGAAGACCAGACGGTCTCTCCGTCGCTGCGTGCGGCCATCGATGTGCTGATGTTGCTGGTCAAGCTCATGGCCGATCGCCTGGCCACCAGTAGCCGCAACAGCAGCAAGCCACCGTCCCAGGATCCCAATCGCCAGCGCCGCTCGCGCGCCAAAGGCGAGCGGCGCCCCGGCGGACAGCCAGGGCATGAGGGTAAGACGTTGGCGCCGGTGACGGACCCCGACGAGGTGGTCAAGCTCCGTGTCGATCGTCGGCAACTCCCCAAGGGGCGTTCTTACCGCCCGGTCGGCGTCGAAACGCGCCAAGTGCAGGACATCGTAATCCAGGCCGTGGTCACCGAATATCAGGCTGAGGTCCTCGAAGATGATCAGGGGCAACGCTACGTGGCGCCATTCCCCGAGGGCGTGACTCGCCCCATCCAGTATGGCCCTCGCCTCAAGGCGCATGTCGTCTATCTCTCCCAGTATCAGCTGTTGCCCTATGCGCGTATCCGCGAGTTGCTCACCTCGCAGTGCGGCCTGTCGCTGAGCACCGGCACCCTGTTCGCCTTCAACCAGGAGGCCTACCAGCGGGCCGAGGCGTTCGCCGAGTGGGTGATCCCGGCGCTACGTGAAGCAGCCACCGTCCATGCCGATGAAACCGGAATGCAGGTCGGTGGCAAACGCTACTGGCTACACAGCGCCTCCAACGAGGCCCTGACCTGGTTGGCCCCGCACCCCAAGCGCGGCCAGGAAGCGATGGACGCCATCGGCGTATTGCCCTTCGTGCGTGGCGTGCTGGTGCATGATCACTGGAAGCCCTACTACCGCTATCCGGATTGCCGGCACGCGCTCTGTAATGCGCACCACCTTCGGGAGCTGACAGCGGCCTGGGAGAACGATGGCCAGGCATGGGCCAAGGCCTTGCATGACCTGTTGTTGGAGATGCATCGCGCCGTGGAGGTGGCCGACGGCTGCCTCTCGGCCGATGAGACCCGAGCCTGGCGGCAGCGCTATCGAGATTGCCTGGCGAAAGGGGACGCCGAGTGCCCCCCGCCGGTGAAACCGCCACCTGGAACGCGAGGCCGGGCCAAGCGCACCAAGCCGCGCAACCTCCTGGAACGCCTCCAGGCGTACGAGGACGACGTGTTGCGCTTCCTCGACGACCCTGCCGCTCCCTTCACCAACAACCAGGGGGAGCGCGATCTGCGAATGACCAAGGTCCAGCAGAAAATCTCGGGCTGTTTCCGCTCCTGGGAGGGTGCTGAGATCTTCTGCCGCATGCGTAGCTTTCTCTCGACCGCCGTCAAGCAAGGGGTAGCGGCGCATACCGCACTGGAGCAACTGTTTGCGGGGGAGGTGCCAGCCTTCATGCAGCAAGAAGCCCCGACTCAGCCAACCGGTGCTGAATAGTTACAAAAGAAAATGGGCAACTTTGGCAATACCCGCTACGCTGATAACAGGCCGCACGGTCAGGTAGACCCGCAGTACAGCGGCCGCTTCCCTACTAACGGATTAGAGGTGTTCGTCATGGCAGGTACTTCAGATAAAGCAAAAGGCACAGCCAACAAGGCAGCAGGCAAAGTGAAAGAGGCGGCTGGCAAGGCGACGGGTAGCACCAAAACCGAAGCCAAAGGCAAAGCGCAGCAGGCCAAGGGCGAACTGCAAAAAGGCAAGGGAGAAGCCAAGGACAAGCTCAAGAAGTAATACGACAGCCACCGAGTATGTATTCGTTGCCGGATGGCTAGCCCCAGGGCCAACCGTTCAGGTTATCGATCCGGCGGCCAATACTCTTTCAAAAACAACACCGGAGCCCTTGGGCTCCGGTGTTGTTTTGTGCGATCCGTCAAAGGGGCCAGCAGGCTTAGGCTTTGTACGAAAACTGCCTACGCTCGCCCATACGGCGTTAAAAATCGGCTCAAAGTACTCATTTACACCTTGTAAACTCCGTCTTTTCGCCGATTTTTGCCTTGTCTGGCCATCGCCCGCCGACCTTTCGTACAAAGCCTAGTGCCCGTGAGAGACGCCGGTGCCGCCCACCGCGACGATATTGAACGGCTTGCCTTCAAGGGCCATCTCATCGACCTTTTCGAAGGTTTCCGCACTGACGAAGTGCAGCGTTTCGGTAGCGGGGTCGGTGACCACGATATGCTCACCCGCCACGGCAATGCGTGGGCGCGGGTCGTTCCAGTGGCCATCCATGGAGTAGGGCTCGGTCAGGCGCAGCGACTGGGTCAGCTCGCCGTTCAGCACATCCAGTTGATGCAGCTGGCCATCTTCGGTGAACACATAGGCGTAGCGGGCGCGAATCGGGTCCACCGCAAAGTGCACGCGACGGGTAGGCAGTTGCACCAGCTGGAAGCCTTCTTCACCTTCGGTGGGGTCGACCAGCAGCACGCGGTCTGGCCCGTAGTTACCCAGGAAGTACTGTAGTCCGGTGCCGCCCAGCAGGGTGGAAGCACTGCCTTCCGGCAGAGAGCTAGGGTAGGGCAGATGGGTGATCTGGGGCGTGCCGTCTTCCGTGGCGATCAGCAGCAGGCCGGTGTGGCAAGCCAACGCATAGAGGCTGCCAGAGCCCGCCGAGCCGTGCAGCCCAGGGCACGCCACTTCGTCGCCGACCAGGTGGCCGTCGCTATCCAGCACCTTGGCACCGACCGGGCGTTGAGACGCATCTTCCGGGTTGACCACCGTCACCACCGCATGCTGGTGGAATGGCACGGCCACCCCGTGGTGCGCCGCCTCCACCGGCACCGTACGGACCTCTGGGGAGTCTGCCAACAGGCTGCTTTCGGTGAACAGGCGGGCTTCGTCTTCACCATCGAACCACTGGGCAATGTAGCCCTGGCGCTCGACGAAGTGGGCGGGGCGCTCTCCTTCCAGAACCGTGCTCAGCAGCGCCGGGTCGGCCACCTCGATATCGGCGTGGTCGCCGTGGTCATGGAAAGCGATGCCGGTATTGATCACCGACACCGTGTTTGCCGCTCCTTGTACGGCAAATACCGCCTCGCCGCTACGGGTGCTCAGCAGCGCCGCCGGGCCTTCCAGCTCGAAGGTGTCCAGCAGCGACTTCTCCGTGGCGTCGATGACGTGGACCACGGCATCCTGCTGGTCGGCGACTACCAGCCGCCAGGCCGTGACGTTTTCATCGTGGGCATGGTCATGGCTATGGTTGGAGTGACCATGGGAGTGGTCGTGGGCCTGCACGGCGGCACTGCCTATCGCGAAAGCGAGCGCGGTCAACGCTTTGCCTACAAACATCGGGGTCATCGTTTCTCTCTCCTTGAGCCCAGAAGGGGCGTGGTTAATCACCTGAGTGGCTACTGCAGCGCCGTCACCAGGGTGTCGACGTTATGGCGCATCATGTCGAGGTAGCTGGCCGCCGGGCCATCCTCCCGCGACAGCGCGTCCGAGTAGAGGGTGCCGCTGAGCGACAGGCCGGCCTCCTGAGCGATTTGCTCGACCAGCCGAGGGTTGGAAATATTCTCGGCAAATACCGCCACGGCGCTCTGCTGCTCGATGGCATCGATCAGCTTCGCCACATGGGCGGCCGTGGCTTCGGACTCGGTGGAGACCCCCTGCGGGGCCAGAAAGCGCACGCCGTAGGCCTCTTCGAAGTAGCGAAAGGCATGGTGAGCCACCACCACGGTGCGTCGGGATTCGGGAATCCTGGCGATGCGCTCATGGATTGCCTGCTCCAGCGCTTCCAGTTCCTGTGCGTAGCGCTGCTGGTTGGTGCGGTAGGCGTCACAGCCTTCCGGGTCCGCCTCGCAGAAGGCGTCGGCAATGCGCACGACATACGCCCTGGCATTGGGCACCGACTGCCACGCGTGGGGGTCGTAGGGCGCTTCATGGAACACCGCCCGGTCGCCATAAAAGTGGTAGTGCCCGCCCATGGGGTCTTCGAGATGCACCGCGTGCTCCGAGACGGTGACCACGCTGGCTTCGGTACCGCTGGCCTCGATCAGGCGGGTAAGAAAGCCCTCGAACATCAGGCCATTGATGAGCACCACGTCTGCCTGCGCCACCTGGCGAACGTCGGCGGGGGTGGGCTCGTAAACGTGGGCGTCGTCGTTGGCGCCCACGATGCTGGTCAGCGCGATGCGTTCACCACCGACCTGGCGGGCCAGGTCTTCGATGATCGAGAACGAGGCCACCACGTTCAGGGTGGGCTCATCGGCCATGGCGTTCAGGCTGCCCAGCGCCAACATGCCTGCCGCCAGCAGAGGAGGTACGCGTTTCAACAGACCCACGGTGAGGCTCCTTGATTGAGTATATATGTTATAACATAACAATAAAGGGGCCGAACATCAAAGAGACCGAACATCCAGTGGGTTGCTCCCCCCGCCCGCAGGCGGGGGGAGAGCGGTCACACCTCCTGGTATAGCTCGCTGCCTTCCCGGCGGAACTTCTCCGCCTGCTCCTGCATGCCGCGCTTCACCGCCTCGGCGTCGCTTTCGCTGGCGTTTTCCGGGGTGCGGTCGCGATAGGTGTCGCGCACTTCCTGGCTGATCTTCATCGAGCAGAACTTCGGCCCGCACATGGAGCAGAAGTGGGCCACCTTGGCGGAATCCTTCGGCAGGGTTTCATCGTGGAATTCCCGGGCGGTGTCCGGGTCCAGGCCCAGGTTGAACTGGTCTTCCCAGCGGAACTCGAAGCGCGCCTTGGAGAGCGCGTTATCGCGCCGCTGCGACGCGGGGTGGCCCTTGGCCAAATCCGCTGCGTGGGCGGCAATCTTGTAGGTGATGATGCCGGTTTTCACGTCATCCTTGTTGGGCAGGCCCAGGTGCTCTTTCGGCGTCACGTAGCAGAGCATGGCGCAACCAAACCAGCCAATCATCGCCGCCCCAATGCCAGAGGTAATGTGGTCGTAGCCGGGGGCGATATCCGTCACCAGCGGGCCGAGGGTATAGAAGGGCGCTTCGTCGCAGTACTCCAGCTGCTTGTCCATGTTCTCTTTCACCAGGTGCATGGGCACGTGGCCGGGGCCTTCGATCATCACCTGCACGTCGTGCTTCCAGGCAATATGGGTGAGTTCGCCCAGGGTTTTCAGCTCCGCCATTTGCGCTTCGTCGTTGGCATCGGCAATGGAGCCGGGGCGCAGGCCGTCGCCCAGCGAGAACGCCACATCGTACTGCTTGCAGATCTCGCAGATCTCCTCGAAGTGGGTGTACAGGAAGCTCTCCTGATGGTGATACAGGCACCACTTCGCCATGATGGAACCGCCACGGCTGACGATACCGGTGACGCGGTTGGCGGTGAGCGGCACGTAACGCAGCAGTACCCCGGCGTGGATAGTGAAGTAATCCACCCCCTGTTCCGCCTGCTCGATCAGCGTATCGCGGAAGATCTCCCAGGTGAGGTTTTCGGCAATGCCGTTGACCTTCTCCAGCGCCTGATAGATGGGCACCGTGCCAATCGGCACCGGCGAGTTGCGGATGATCCACTCGCGGGTTTCATGGATGTTCTGGCCGGTGGAGAGATCCATGATGGTATCCGCACCCCAGCGGATGCCCCAGGTCATCTTGTCCACTTCCTCTTCGATGGAAGAGGTGACCGCCGAGTTGCCCAGGTTGCCGTTGATCTTCACCAGGAAGTTGCGGCCAATGATCATCGGCTCGCTTTCCGGGTGGTTGATGTTGTTGGGAATGATCGCCCGGCCACGGGCCACCTCATCGCGCACGAACTCCGGCGTGATCTCCTTGGGCAAGCTGGCGCCAAAGCTCTGGCCTGCATGCTGATGGCCCAGAATGCGCTCTACCTCTGCCGTACCCAACGCCTGGCGGCGCTGGTTTTCACGCAGGGCGATGAACTCCATTTCCGGCGTGATGATGCCCTGGCGGGCGTAGTGCAGCTGGGTCACGTTCTTGCCCGCTTTCGCGCGGCGGGGTGTGCGGGTCAAATCAAAGCGCAGCTGGGCAAGGGTGGGGTCGTTGGCGCGGCGCTGGCCGTACTGGCTGGTAGGGCCATCCAAAAACTCGGTGTCGTTGCGCTCTTCGATCCAGGCCCGGCGCAGCTCTGGCAGGCCCTGGCGCAAATCGATGCGGGCGTTGGGGTCGGTGTAGGGGCCGGAAGTGTCGTACACCAACAGCGGCGGGTTCTGCTCATCCACGCCGCTGGTTTTGGTGGGCGAGAGGGTGATTTCCCGAAACGGCACGCGAATATCCGGCCGTGAGCCTTCCACGTACACCTTGCGCGAGCCGGGCAGTGGGGCCACGGCGGCGGCATCGACCTGGGCGGTTTCGGCTAAAAAGTGGGCGGTTTTGCTTTTGACGGTCTTGGTCATGACGGTTGCTCTATGTTGTAGGAGGTTATTCAGAAAGGTCTAAACCCATCTGCCAGAAGTCGATTTCCAGGCGGGTGGCATCGCGGAAGATCTTGCTCAGCTCAGCAAAACGGGCAGGGGTGACGTCCGCCAGGCGGACATCGAGCCACGCAAGCTCCGCCTGCATGGCGGCCTGGAACTCCTCGCTTTCGTACATGGCGATCCAGGCATCGAAGGGGTTTTGCGCGCCGCGCAGCGTAGAGGGCTGCGCGTTCAGCCAGTTGGCGATTTCGCCGTAGCCCACCAGGCACGGGGCCAGCGCCACGTGCAAATCGAGCAGGTCGCCGCGATTGCCGGTATCCAGCACATAGCGGGTGTAGGCCAGCGTGGCGCGGGCTTCGGGGAGTTCGGCAAGCTCCTGTTCGCTGATGCCCCACTCTTGGCAAAAGCCCACGTGCAGGCCCAGCTCCACATCCACGATGGCTTTCAGGCCCTCGTGGGCCTGGCGCAGATCCGCCAGGGTGGGGCTTTTGTAGGCGGCCAGCGCGTAGGCGCGGGCGAAGTGGATCAAGAACAGGTAATCCTGCTTCAAGTAGTGGCGAAACGACGCCTCAGGCAGCGTGGCATTGCCCAGTTGGCGCACGAAATCGTGCTCGATGTAGGCGCGCCAATCGTTCTGGCAAGCGGTGGTGAGATCGGTAAAGCGGTAGCCCATATTGGATGCCTCCGGTGGTACAGCGAACCGGCGCACGGGCGTAGGGAGAGTGAGTTGGGGCAAGGTATCAGGTGAACACGGCGCACCCCAACCACCGCTTGATTCCTACGCCGGTACTAGCCGGATCAGGTTCAACGGGCCCCGCCGTGACGACTTGCTGTAGCAGCCAGCCGTATAGCGATCTCAGCCGGTTCCACCGGCACCCCGTCAAGCAGTATTCAGCGCAGTGTAGGAGGCGAGAGGGGGAGATGCAAGGGGCGTTAGCTTCTAGGGTCTCCCCATTTTCCGGCGTGTCATCGGCATAGTCCTCCTGAGGAGGTGAACAAGTCTGGTATTCGTGCCTCGGCGCCTGGCGCTCTTCTCCAAAGGGGTAGAAAACACTTCGGCCCTGAGCAAACAGACGTTGCCAGCCCCGCTGCAGGCTATAGAACGGGAATATCAGCCGGCGGTGTCGCTTCTGACGTTGCGCGTGCCGCACCAACTCCGGCGCTCGGTCCTGATAGGCCGCAAGCAGTGCCCAGGCCAGGCTGGCCAGCGCCACCAGGTTCTGCAGCGTCGTGAAACGGCGCGCCTGGACACCCTCCAGGTCGAACCCCTGCTTGGTGAACCGGTACCCCTCCTCGCAGGCCCAGCGATCCAGGTAAGCCTGAATCATCCGCTCGCCTTGGCGGCGACCACGCACCGGGCGCGTCGTCACCAGCACCAGGCGCTCCGACTTCTCATGATCGACAACGATCATCCACAGCGGCGTCTCCGGATGCTCCCGCAGTGTGACCTTGGTGATGCCGAACCGCACCGGGATATGCTGCCCACGGCGCAAATGGCCGCGGTGCTTCAGTGGCAGATCTCGGGCAATCTGCTGCGACGTCTTGGCGGTATCTCGCCACTGCCAGAAGCGCTGATTGGCGGCCCGGACCAGCACATGACGCTCGGCGCGCAGCCAGGCATCCCACAGCCGCCCTCGATCGCCGCCACGATCGATGACCCACAGTGGCCGGCCCTCCACATGGCGCTGCACGGTATCCATCACGCTCAGGATATCGGTGTTTTCACTGCGGTAGCCGCCGCGAGCCGGCGATAGCAGCCGCGTGAGCAGTGGCCAGGTGGTGCCCCGCTTCAGGTCGCGTGCCACCACGCTGATCAGCGGATAACCGCCGACGATCTCGCCGGTATCACCGTCGCGAACGCGGGTTCGGTATTCACTGGTCGGGGCACCATCCCGGTTCAGGTCGCCCGGATCGATGGCCAGCACCATGTCATCGGTGATATAGGGCGTGATCCGCTGGAGCTGCAGTTGCTCCGCGGCCCAGGCAAGCTCGCTGTGCCGGGACAGCATGCGCGACAACCGCTTCTGCGTGTGGTGTAGCCGACAGGGTTCCTTCAAGGCGCGGGCGATCTCGGCCTGGCGCAAACTACCGCTGGCCAGGATGCCAAAGAGCGTTTCTGCCGCCAGCTTCACGACGGGTCGAGCGAGGTGATCCGACAGGTCGTCACACCAGTCGATCAGGCGAGCTTTCCATTTGGCGCGGTCTTTGGCATCTTGAAGCATCGGGGTTTTCCTTTTGGTTCATGGTGTTAGGGGTAACAACATGATACCGGCGGGAAAGCCCCGATCTCGTTGATAGCACTGAAATTTTCAACGCTATTCAGGCAGTTACAGCACCACCTGTGGAAAAGTGGGGAGACGCTAGGCGTTAGCTTGATCGAACACACGGGCTTCATGGAAGCATAACTGCCCTTCACTAACCCAATGGACTTCTGACCCAGTGCGCGACAAGCCCCGCCGTTCAGAGGTTGTCGCAAATCTCCTAACGACTCAAAACTAAACCTATACACAACGATGTCGATGGCTGGACGACATCATCACGCACGCCCTGGGAGGCGCGATCTTTTTCTTTGTTGCTAGGTAAGGTAATCCCAGGCATCCCCACAACCACTCCCAGAGATGATGACAAAGGCTCAGCGCTACAGCGCGAGCCAAGTTGTAAGCCAGGGCATGCAAGGAAAACTCGCGTTTGACACCCGCCAGCCCACGGCGCCGGAAGCGAGACAGTCCCTGTTGCTGACGTAGCGCTGAAAACACTGGCTCGACCATGGCCTTTCGCTGCCGGAAGACCGCTTGGGCTCCCGGGTGGGTCATGATTTGTTGCAATGCCAGGCGTGCTTCGTCCTCCGGGTAATGTTTGATTCGGCGCCCCCGGACCGAACGGGTACAAGCAATCCGTTGCGGACAGCCCTCGCAGGCATTGCAGGCATAAACCGTTTGCTCACGCGAGCGTACCGACGCGTTTATATGACTGATGCGCTGAAGCCGCTGCCCCGCTGGACAGTAGTAAACATCCTGTTCGGCATCGTAAGTGAATAGGTTTTTATGATACAGGCCCTTCGCTTTGTCAGTGGTACTGGGCCTGGGCGGGCAAAGCAGGCTGACATCACGCGCCAGTGTCGCGTTAATAACGCCATCATCAAAATAGCCGGCATCCAGCAGAAGCTCGCGTGGGATCTTGGGTTCCACGCGCTCGCTCTGATCGATCAGCTCACCCACCACTCGCGTCTCGCTTGTGGGATCCACAGCGTGTGCCACGATGATGCGTGCCTCATTGGCCAGGACGGAGGGCGTATAAGCCGGCGCAAAACCGCGTCCACGCTTCTGTCGCTGCATGGCGGCCTCTGGCTCCGTCAGGCTGACACGAACCGTATCGGTACGCTTGCCATGGCGACGTCGTGCCGCGATCCTCGCATCAAACACCTGCTCACAGGCGTGCGCTCTATCCAGCTGCTGCTGAGTCTCGTCCTGTTGCTCCGGAAGAGCCTGCTGATGGCCGATCCGGGCCTTACTGACTCGAGCACGCACGGCCTCCTCCTTGAGCAGACGATAGTGAGAGCAGGCCGCTTCGATGACGGTTCCGTCACCCGCCAGGCAGGCTGTCGATGTTCCGGACCTGGCGAGAACGGTGCGTGTCAGCGCTTCGAAAAATGTCTGTGACAGCGCCTGTTCATGCAAGCAGATGAAGCGTCCGATGTTGGCATGATCGGGGGCAATGCCTCCGGTCACCCACATGGCACCCAAATCCACACGTGCCAGCCGCTCCAACGCGCGCAGCGATGAGACCCCCTGCATGATCCCGTAGAGAATCAACCCCATCATAGCTCGTGGCGCATAGGGTGCGCGCCCTGTGGTGGCATATCGGTCCTCGAAGGGTGTCCAGTCCTGGGCATCCAGCAGTTCGGCCACCACTAAAGGGGCACGAATCCCTGACTGCCGCAGATGATCTTCAAGCGGTGTCATGCCCAGGAAAATCGCCGTGGCGTCACCTCATAGAAAACGCCGCCCTGACGAGCCAGCCGTTACGCGGGAGGATGGAGGGGGCGAAGCAGGCGAGGCCTGAAAAAGCGCGAACTGCCTGTCATCGGGTGTGGGCATGCATGCTGTCGACACGGTAAGCTCTCAGACAGATAGAAGGTTCATTTTACGGCTTTGCCCCTTTCGCGACACCCTCTTCAGGGCGGAGAAGGATAGCGCGGACGCCGCAGGCGTCCTAT
Organism: Halomonas sp. KM007; assembly: GCF_050709225.1. Classification (NCBI taxonomy): domain Bacteria; kingdom Pseudomonadati; phylum Pseudomonadota; class Gammaproteobacteria; order Oceanospirillales; family Halomonadaceae; genus Halomonas; species Halomonas sp. KM007. Next base: position 2,942,788 of record NZ_CP136131.1, read on the forward strand.
AATACTGTATATAGTTACAGTCATTGGATCACCATGCAACGACTTCAAGCCTACAAGTACGAACTGATGCCAGACGGCCAGCAAGCGCGGCAAATGCGCCGCTTCGCTGGCTCGTGCCGGTTCGTCTACAACAAGGCGCTGGCGTTGCAGAAAGAACGCTACGAGCAGGGCGAGAAGAAGCTCGGCTATGCGGGTCTGTGCAAGCTACTCACCGATTGGCGCAATAGCGCGGAAACCGCATGGCTGGCCGATGCGCCCGTGCATCCGTTGCAGCAGACGCTCAAGGATTTGGAGCGGGCCTACACCAACTTCTTCGCTAAGCGGGCGGACTTCCCGCGCTTCAAGAAGAAGGGCCAGTCGGATAGCTTCCGCTATCCCGACCCAAAACAGATCAAGCTCGATCATGGCAACAACCGCCTGTTTCTGCCCAAGCTGGGCTGGCTGCGCTATCGCAACAGTCGCGAGGTGTTGGGCGTGGTGAAGAACGTCACCGTGAGCCAGTCGGGCGGCAAGTGGTTCGTGAGCATTCAGACGGAGCGCGAGGTCGAGCAGCCCATCCCGCAAGGTGGGGCGGTCGGTATCGACATGGGCATTACCCGCTTCGTCACCCTCTCGGACGGCGCGTTCTACGCGCCGCTTCACAGCTTCAAGCGGCATGAGGCTGCTTTGCGCAAGGCGCAACAGGCGATGAGCCGCAAGACGAAGTTCGGCAACAACTGGAAGAAGGCGAAAGCCTGCGTCCAGCGTATTCATTCCCGCATCGGCAATGCCCGCCGCGACTTCCTACACAAGGCCTCGACCGCGATCAGCCAAAACCACGCGATGGTGTGTATTGAGGACTTGCAGGTACAGAATATGTCCAGGTCAGCGGCAGGCAGCACCGAAAATCCGGGGAAAAACGTTCGGGCCAAGTCCGGCCTGAACAAGTCCATCCTCGATCAAGGCTGGTTTGAGTTCCGCCGCCAGTTGGACTACAAGCTGGCCTGGAGAGGCGGATGGCTCGTCGCCGTGCCGCCGCAGAACACGAGCCGCACCTGTCCGTGCTGCGGCCATGTCTCGGCGGACAACCGGAAAACGCAGGCGCAATTCTTGTGCGTTGAATGCGGTTTCGAGGAAAACGCCGACGTGGTTGGGGCGATCAATGTGTTAAGGGCGGGGCACGCCCGGTTCGCCTGTGAAGTGAGCGGTGCAGTAATGCCGCCAGCAGCAGGAACCCACCGAAGCGACTCAGGGGCGGCTCAATGCCTCCACTGAGCGCCGTAGGAATCTCCAGCCTTTAGGCTGGGAGGATGCCAAGCGTTCCATCAGTTTCATGGGAGAATGCCTTAATAATGCTGTATGTAAAAACAGTATTATTGAGGCGAGCAAAACGCGCAAGCCCGCGAATTTTGGCTACATCGCCAAAATTCTCTTTGCACGCTGTAGAATCAATGAGGTAGATTCAATTTGGTGGCTATGAAACCTCAGTCATTGTGATGTCACGTTCACTGAGGTTTCATGGCAGGGTGTATAATCACTGTTGAACTAAACCGCTTCGCGGTAGCTGTTGACGAATCACGTTTTTCGCCTCATCGGGCCACACTATTGATTGACCCACGTGGGTCAATCAACAGGAGTGACGACGATGACTGCCCTGCGACAGAAGATGATCGCGGCCATGCGTCAGCGTGGCTTTGCGCAACGTACCCACAATACCTACCTGATGGTGGTCACTGATCTGGCACGTTATTTCCACCGTTCGCCAGACACGTTGAGTACCGACGACCTGCAACACTTCTTCAATCACCTGGTTCAGGAGCGCGGTTTGTCTGCCGCCAGTTGCCGTGTCTATCTGCACGGCGTGCGGTTCCTGTATTTGCACGTGTTGCAGTGGCCGTCGTTTGATGTGCCGCTCACCGTCCCCAAAAAACCGCAGCGGATTCCAGAACTGCTGACCCGCGACGAGGTTCGGCGGATCCTGGCCGCCTGCCAAAACGCCAAGCATCGCATGATGCTCGAACTGTGCTATGGCTGCGGATTGCGTGTGACCGAGGTCTGCCACCTGCGAGTTAGTGACATCGACAGCCAGCGTTACCAACTCCGTGTGACGCAGGGCAAGGGCGGCAAGGATCGTATGGTGTTACTACCCGTGACCCTGCTTGATCGCTTGCGCGATTACTGGCGCGCCTATCGGCCAGTCACATGGCTGTTCCCGAGCGCTCTGTTTCCCGATCAAGCCCTGCACGCCAGTGCGCCACAGAAGGCCTTTACCCAGGCCAAGCGTCTGGCCGGGGTCGAGCGGGTGGGTGGCATCCATAGTCTGCGCCATGCCTATGCCACCCATGTTCTGGAGCAAGGCCTGCCCGTCCATCAGCTCCAGCGACTACTGGGCCACCGTAACCTCCAGTCGACGATGCGCTACCTGCACTGGCTACCGAACCAGCAAGGGGGAGATCAGTGTCATATTGACCTGGTGGCCGCCCTGGAGGTGAGCCATGACTAAGGCCGCTACCTTGCAACAGGCATTGACCCGCTTTCTCGACCCAAGCGGTCTTGATCGCCAGCGCCAACGGGTGTGTACCCATCTGCTGGCCTGCCGAACGAAGGCGATGGGTGGGATGGTCTTACAGTGCTCTGACTGCGCTCATGTACAGCCACGCTACTTTGGCTGTCGTGATCGTCACTGTCCACAGTGTCAGGGCCGCGCCATGGCGCAATGGGCTGAGCGTCAGCAGGCCAATATGCTGCCGGTGCGCTATTACCACGTCGTATTCACGCTACCGCACAGTCTTAATGGCTGGGTTCAGCTTCATCCCGAGGTGATTCACCGATTGCTGTTCCAGAGTGCCTGGCAAACGCTGTGCACGTTTGCACGAGACCCAAAACGCCTCAACGGCGAAATGGGCATGATCGCGGTGCTTCACACCTGGGGCCAGAACCTGAGCCAGCATGTGCATCTGCATTGTCTGGTTCCAGGCGGTGCCTTGAGTGACGATGGCAAGTGGCATGAAGCGCGAAGCAACTACTTGTTCCCCGTGCGGGCCCTGTCACGCCACTTCCGTGGGCACATGGTGAGCGCTCTGCGCAAGGCCGCCCATGCTGGCGATCTCCACCGGGTTACCCGGCCCGGCGATGTCGATGCTCAATTGAACACACTGATGGCCACTGACTGGGTGGTTGACAGCAAGGACTGCCTTGAACACACCCAGGCGGTAGTACGCTACCTGGCGCGCTACACGCGCCAGATCGCCATCAGCAACGCACGTATCCTCGCCGTAGACGACCAGCAAGTGACCCTACGTTACAAGGATTACCGCGACCACGACCGACACAAGCAACTCATTCTGGATGGCGAGGAGTTCGTGCGTCGCTTCCTGCTCCACGTCCTGCCTAGGGGACTGATGCGAGTGCGGCATTACGGCTTTCTGGCCAATCGCTGCCGACGGCAACGTCTGGTACAGATCCGTCGAGCGCTAGCGATGGTTGACCAGGCCCCCCATGTCGATACAGCCGCCAGCGATGCGGAGCCGACCTACACCTGTCCACACTGCAAGCAGCCCACCTTACGGATGATCGGGACGCTCACACCCCAGCGCCCCCTCCATGATCAGCCGCCTAACTACAAGGAGCAACACTATCGAGCATGATGTAACGCCCTACGACAACAACAGACCTGGCTAACCGGCTCGCTAGCGAGTCATGGATAAGCTCGTCCCGATGATGGATTTTAGCCATCAGACGCGCTACATTGGGTTAAATTGGATTTGGAAGTGTCGACATAATGACGAAACGGACGATCAGAGCGCGTGCCCCCCGACCTGCCAATGCGCCGTTTGGCACCTCAGGCCACCTGTCAGTCAATACAATTCCCTATTAAATAGCCGCCTGATGGACGCGCCTTAGTCCAACAGGCATTTATTCGCCATGCTCCGCACGGCGAATAAATGCTTCACTGTTGGGCGCATACAGAAAAAGGGTTTCCCGATGAAGATAGTATTAGCACCCTTTGAAGATCCGGCGTGCGGTAAAGACTGGGATGAGCAGGCACCAGAGATTGTCCAACGCCTTCGAGCAGATCTTGCTGAACAGAGCGTTGTTCGCTTTGAGATCAAAGAGTCCAATCATGGCCATGGGGCGGATTGGCCAACGATTACTCTGCTGCTGTTAGCGGCAGATCTCTTCTTCCGAGTGCCGGAGTGCTACACCAAGATCAAGGACGCCTATGCCGGCTGGAGGCAGATGGCGGCAGACGCGAAGCAGATCATCGATTGGCTGCACAGAAAGTACCGCGTTGTTGGGTTAGACACGGAAACACTTTTCCTTTTGGCAATGGAGTATATCTGCGATGACCTGGGTGCTCCGGATGACGAGGTTATTCTACTTCAAGTGAAGAAGGACGTCCCTGTCGAGTTCCGGCCATCCGGCGACGAGGTGAACCACGCTGTGCTCTTTACCTTTCTTTGGGGCAGGGTGGTGTATCAAGTAGTTATTGATAGTGTCGGCGCTATAGCGTGGGATAATCAAGTGTCAATCGAGCCCAACAATAGGCTCGAGCCGACGTCCTAACAGTCGCGGCTCAGCCTCGGCGTTGGGCGGCAAGTTGAGGGCCGTGATGAGACCATGACCCGATCGCATATGCCAATTGAGTGCACCAGAACATTGACGGATTACATTCGTGCGTACACCTTTGTGTCATGTTCAATGAAAGACTACAAACTGAGGATAATATGTTTGAAGGAATCAAACTGCGGCTGTTCTTCGCAAAAATACAGGCCGAATTAAAGGCGCAGTACAATGATCAGAAATTTGTTAATCGCGTTTGCCAGTTGCCGCCCATTATTTGATTAATCGCCGAGACGCGAGACCATGCGTATTTCGAAGGAACGAAAATCGCGCCATTTTTATATGTATTAATCGTGTTAGGAGAGGCGGTCACTTCCGACTTGTTGCCAGAAGAAGATCGAAACCTGAGTGCAGCACTGCTCGCAGATCGGCTGTCAAAAGCAAATTCTGATCCGGGGTTCCGCATCGCACACATTTCTGTAATTCATGAGGCAGAAGAAAAGCTTTCGGAATGGGATGCGAAAAGAGTAGACCCCACTATTCAAAATGATCCTGATATGGACGAGGATGACGATTTAATCCGTGGTACGGGTCGATACGAGCTTCGATACAAAATTGAAATCGTACAAAAGGTGCGTGGAAAAGAATTAACTTCGCAGGAAACCTCCGGTCTAAGGAGTGATGATCTAGACGGGTTGAAGAGTATGGCTTTCATGCACAAGCTTGCCGGCAAGGAGGTAGAGCTTAGGGACTTAATGGCCGGAACGAGTATTCCGATAGATTAATTATTGTTGATTTGCATGAGTCCATGTTTGAGGCGTGAGAAATTGCCGCCCAACAAGTCGCTGCAGGTGACGTTTGATCCGCCGCCCATTTTTGCTGCCGAAAAAAAGGGCGTCGCCTCAAAAGCACCTGAGCTCAGGCGTTATGAGTAAATTGGTCTTGGAGTCCAAGTTTAATGTCAGAAAAAGAAAAAATGTTAGCAGGTAAGCTTTATGATCCAAGTGATGAAGAGTTATTAAATCTAAGATTGAACGCTAGACTGTTAACTGAAGAGTTGAATACAACCTCTGTCGAGTTTCATCAAAAGCGTGTTGAAATAATTAGACATTTGTTTGGTACAACAGGCGACAATATTCACATTGAATCTTATTTCAATTGTGACTACGGCTCTAATATTCATGTTGGTGATAATTTCTATGCTAATTTCGGCTGCGTGATTTTGGATGTTGCGGAAGTAAAATTTGGTAAGAACTGTTTACTAGCACCTCAAGTTGGAATTTATACTGCGACACATCCCTTAGATCCAATCGCGAGGAACAGTGGTTTAGAGCTAGCGAAGCCAATAAAAATTGGTGATAATTGTTGGATAGGTGGTCATGCGGTTATCAACCCTGGCGTGACCCTTGGGAGCAATGTGGTGGTAGCCTCTGGTGCAGTGGTAACGAAGAGTTTTGGGGACAATGTCGTAATTGGTGGTAACCCAGCGAAAGTGTTAAAAGAAATCAGCGTTAAGCCATAATTTGCTCATAACAAAGCATTTAAGAGTGATTCCCAACGCTTGGCATTTTTCATTCCATCGTTGGGTTTTATGTTTACGGTGGTATGGTTGGGTTTCGTGGTAGCGTTGCTCACACCTTAATGCGGCGTTATGTTTTAAGGAGGAAATTTGAGCAAAATCGTTGGACGATGGCGCATTACCTGGATGGAAATGTGGGATCAAGAATTTGTTGACCTTGTTGAGCCTGGATATTTCCAGTTCGATGAAGATGGCCTGGGCTTCTTTGTGTTCGGAGCAGTCGAGGGCCAAATCGATTACCGCATTTCTGATGATGGAGCACGAGTCGAGTTTTCTTGGTCAGGAAATGATGATGGTCGCGAGAAATCGGGCCGTGGATGGTTCCGGCTTCAATCTTCACGCTCAGCCAAAGGCGAGTTCTTTATTCATTGTGGAGACGAATCCGCTGTGGAGATCGAATATCAAACATAACCAGGCCATGCACCGGATTCCAAATCCTCCGCTTCGCTCCGCCTTTGTCACCGGTGATGGCGGGCGTAAAATTCTTTTGCTGTACCGACCCTCATCGGCTATGGTGTAATGCATTGTAGTCACTAGCATTGAGGGTACAGTCATGAGCGTCACTACCGTTCGTCTTCAGGCAGAAGTTGAACAGCACTTGGAAGCAATCGCCGGCAGACTCCACCGGAGTAAAGGCTGGGTAATCAATCAAGCACTATCAGAGTACATTGAAAAGCAACAGCGTGAGCAGGAGCGTTGGCAGCAAACGCTGGAGGCGATGGAATCGGCGGCCAAAGGAAAGGTGATCGATGCCAGCGAGGTCCACAGTTGGCTTAATAGCTGGGGAACCGAAAACGAGCAAGATGCGCCGAGGTCAGGTAAGTGAAACTGGTTTACACCGACGAAGCCGTTGAAGACTTGAAGCGCCTAAGGGAGTTTATCGCCGTTCACAACCCCTCTGCGGCAGGCAGGATAGCCACAGAACTGGTTAGCAAAATCGAATTACTACCAGGCTTCCCCAGAATGGGAACACCGGTTGAAATGGCACCGGTACCGGATTCCATCCGCGACATGGTCTTTGGCAAATACGTTGTTCGCTATTCCGTACATGTGAGCGCCATCATTATTCTAAGGGTATGGCACGAGCTGGAAGGTGAACGATAGCAATTTAATCAGCCGCTGTTGTCGGACAGTTTTTCCACCGCTGCGCGGTTCCAAACCTGCCGCAAAGCTTCGCGTTAGACTTGCAAGAGAACATCGCGCATCGTGATGTCGTTTTAACAACCGGAGACATGCCATGGTCAAAGTAGCCTTGTTCGTTCGCCTTGAAGCGAAACCCGGAAAAGAGAAAGAGGTTGAGAACTTCCTTGTGAGTGGCCTTCCCATCGTCAATGAGGAGCCTGACACCACTGCGTGGTTTGGCATTCGCCTTGGACCAAGCACTTTCGGAATCTTTGATGCTTTCCCGGATGAAGCGGGTCGGCAGGCCCATCTCTCCGGCAAGGTCGCAGCCGCGTTGATGGAAAAGGCAGGTGAGTTGTTCTCCGAGCCCCCGTCCATAGAAAACGTTGATGTACTTGCGGCAAAGCTACCTGGCTAGCAAGCCTAACAATTCGTTCAAGCCGACGCCGCTTCGCGGCCTCGGCTTAACTCAGGTGTTAACTGTCAAAAGGAATATGCCATGTACAAGGAGTTTGAAAATCCGCTTCCGCCTAAATTCGGCCGAATGTTTGTTGGCAACGGTGCGAAATTGAACCAGGGGCCGCCGAGACCAAATGACACCGTGACGATTCGGGCGGGAGATTCCACAGACTTCTATATCCTTGTCGAAGAATGCGCCCCCGATCTCGTTAGCGGTGAACTAGTGGGTATTGGCCCAGATCCCAGATGGGAATACCAAGGCTGGTCCCACGGAGGCAAGATAAAGGTTCCAGAGTCAGCAGTTACGGCGATAATTCGGGCAGATTAATCAGTTAACCAAGCGGTCAACCGGACCCCAAAAGCGTGCCGATTTTGGTTCCCTCCGTTGCGCTCCGGCGCCGGTTACCTCAGCGTTAGGGCTTACTGCGTCCCAGCCAATAGCCGGGTTTTCGGGAATGGTGAGCAACCGCAATGACTATAGCCTCTTCTGGCAGTTCAATGGCGACTATATCGTATGGGAAGCGCTCCAGAATCAGGCGTCTTGCACCGGTATCGCCGGCTTCTTTGGGGAGAGGTGATAAAGGGAGGAAGTCTTCTTCAATAACGTCGATAGCTGCATCAACAGCAGCGAAAAACTCGGCTCCGAGTCCAGGCTGCTCATATTCATACCATGCTGCTGCCTCTATCGCTTCCTGCGAGGCCTCTTCCAGTATCCTTACCTTTCGCACTGTTACTGGCCCAACCTCGCTCTCATCTTTGATCGAAATTCTTCACGGCTGAGCAGCGTGGCTTTTCCGCTTTTGACATTGGACACACGGCGAACAATTTCATCGTTCCACGCCTGTTCTACCGAGTCGTCACGGGGGCCGTCCAGACTCATTATGAGCTCGCGAGCCAACGCTGCACGTTCCGACTCGGAGAGAGTCGAGATCTGGGAGCGTAGGTGGTCTAATGTTTCGGTAGTCATGGAGCCTCCGCAAATGACGATACGATTATGCTATCCCTATTCAAAGGCCCTAACAAGGCCAGGCACGGCGACGGCTACTACATTCCGGCTTCGCCTACATTCCGTAGCCGCGCATGCTGGCTGGCGTTAGGCAGGGCGCTCGTCTTGACGTACGTACCTAGAGGCGTACACTTGGTGAAAAGTTAAACACGCAAGAGGTGCGTCATGGCCGGAATCACAGCAACTGAGGCGCGCAGCAACCTTTATCGGTTGATTGACGAGACCGCCGAGTCCCACCAACCAATCGTCATTATGGGTAAGCGGAATAAAGCTGTTCTGGTATCCGAAGAAGACTGGTCTGCCATTCAGGAAACACTTTACCTGCTCTCCGTGCCAGGTATGCGGGAGTCTATTCGTGAGGGGATGGATACCCCGGTCGAGGAATGCGATGAGGAGCTGGACTGGTGACATGGAAGTTGGTTTACACCAAGCAAGCCCAGAAAGATGCAAAAAAGTTGGCCTCCAGCGGCCTCAAACCAAAAGCCCAGGAACTGTTAGCGCTAATAGCGGAAGGTCCTTATCGCAAGCCGCCTCCGTTTGAGAAGCTAATTGGTGATCTTGCGGGGGCCTATTCGCGCCGCATTAATATTCAGCATCGCCTGGTCTACCAAGTACTGGAGGACGAGCAAGTGGTGAAAGTCCTCAGACTCTGGAGCCACTACGATTAATGCATAATCAGTAGTGATACCGGAGCTGGGCGATAAGCAAAGCGTCATCAGTGACTTTGTAAACTATTCGGTGTTCTTCGTTGATCCGGCGAGACCAGTACCCGGCGAGGCTGTGTTTGAGGGGCTCTGGTTTGCCAACACCTTCGAACGGTTCTCGTTTGGTCTCTTTGATCAGTTTGTTGATTCGGTTAAGAATCTTTTTGTCGGTTTTCTGCCAGCACAGATAGTCTTCCCAGGCGTTCTCGGAGAAGATGAGTTTCATTCAAGAAGTTCCTTTTCTTGACCACCGCCTTGCTCCAGCTCGGCAACGGATTCCAGCAAACGCCGTGCGTTTTTTGGTGCGCGCAGAAGGTATGCAGTCTCTTGCAGCGCCTCGTAGTCCTCTAGGGAGATCATTACCACGGACTGCGACTTGTTCCGGGTGATGATCACAGGGGAATGGTCTTCACAGACCTGCTCCATGGTTTTTGCTAGATTGGTTCTAGCGGCTGTGTAGCTAATGGCATCCATAAGGTTCTCCTGTACAGGATGTTGTACCATGGTCAGGATACCGTACGCAAAAAGATTTAACAATCGGCTGCACAGCGACCGATTTTTCGCCGCTTCGCGGCTCCAAACCGGCGCGTGATCCGGGAGGCGGATAACGGCACCCGGAAGTACCCCTGCTCCAAGCGCTTGGCCCACAGGCAATAACCGGTGGTCGTAAAATACAGCATCTTCATCTGAGTCTTGTGCCGATTGACGAAGACGAAATACTGGCTCGCCCGCAGGATGCGCTGCATATGAGCCAGCTGCGCCACTGGCTGCAGCAAGACTTTGGCCCTTCAGCACCATCACCAAGGACGACACCATGATTCAACCGGTTATTCTGAGCGGTGGCAGAGGCACCCGGCTTTGGCCGCTCTCCCGCGAGCAGATGCCTAAACAGTTTTTGCGCTTAACCGGCGAGCAGAGCCTGCTTCAGCAAACGCTCACCCGCCTTGAGGGCTTAACGACGCTACCGCCGATGCTGATGGGCCACCACTCCCACCGTTTTTTGATGGCTGAACAGCTGCGTGAAGGCCAACAGGAGGGCCAGATTGTACTAGAGCCAGCAGGGCGCAATACCGCCCCGGCGATTGCCTGCGCGGCACTGCTGGCAAGGCAATCGGGCGAAGACCCGCTGCTGCTGGTGTTACCCGCTGACCACGTGATAGGCGATGCGCTAGCGTTTACCGATAGCGTGCAGCGTGCTGAACCGCTCGCGGAGCAGGGCTATTTGGTCACCTTTGGCGTGGTGCCGACGCACCCAGAAACCGGCTACGGCTACATTGCCTGTGGCAATGCGCTGGGGGCAGGGCACCATCTGGAGGCGTTCATCGAAAAACCCGCGCTAGAGCGCGCCAAAGCATTGCTTGAGCAGGGCGATACGCTCTGGAATAGCGGTATGTTCTTGCTGCGAGCCTCCCGCTATTTGGCGGAACTTGAACGGCTTCAGCCAGACATGCTGGCCGCCTGCCAAGAAGCCGTAGCCCGCGCCCACCGTGATTTGGATTTTCTGCGCTTGGACGAGCAGGCGTTCCAGCGCTGCCCCAGCGAATCGATCGATTACGCGGTCATGGAGCACTGCTCCCAGGCTGCCGTGGTGCCTTTGGATGCCCAATGGAGCGATATAGGCAGCTTCGATGCGCTGATGGCGACCCATACGCCTGATGCAGCGGGCAATGTGGTCACCGGGGATGGGGTGTTGAGCGATACTCAGCGCTCGTTAGTGGTAGCGAACCACCGATTGGTGGCCACACTTGGCGTTGAAGACCTGATCGTGGTGGAAACCTCGGACAGTGTACTGGTGGCCCATCGCGACAAGGCGCAGGGCGTTAAGCAGCTCGTCGCGGCGCTGACTCAGGCTGGGCGCAGCGAGCCGCATACCTCGCCGCAGGTACACCGCCCTTGGGGCAGCTTTCAAGCCATGAACAGCGGCGAGCGCTACCAAGTGAAGCATATTACCGTGCGCCCTGGGGCGCGGCTTTCGCTACAGCGCCACCACCACCGCGCCGAGCACTGGGTGGTGGTCAGCGGCACGGCTAAGGTGACGCTGGATGAACGCACGTTTTTGGTCAGCGAGAACCAGTCCACTTACATCCCCATTGGCGCACTGCACCGTTTGGAGAACCCGGGCAAAATCCCGCTGGAGCTGATCGAAGTACAGTCCGGCAGTTACCTGGGCGAGGATGATATCGAGCGGTTGGATGACGTGTACGCTCGCCACAGCGATGAGTAATTGAGCGCACTTACCAGAGCCAGCTACCGGGCCGTGCCGGTGGCTGGCCTTTACGCACCGCCACCCAACCGATAATGCAGCGCACGCCTAGCCATACCACCAGCAGCGGCCAGAGTAGCGTCCCGATAAAGATCAGGCTCAGGGTAAACGTGACGATAAAGTAGAGGCTGCCGATCCAGAACGTGCGGATGAGGTAGCGGTAGTGGGCCTGTAGCCAAGGCGCTGCTTCTTTGCGATAGACATAGGCGATAATCACACCGATCAATAGCGTGACATTAGCCGTGACCAGCCCTGCTAAATAGAGGGCATAAATAATTTGCGTGGGACGCGTATCCTGTTTGGGGAGGTACTGCTCAGTCATGCCCATCCTCACTTAATAGAGACGGAAATCGTTGGCGTTAGGCAGCCCTTGCTGCTCTTCCACCACTTTGCGGTAGCGTTTGTACTCCCACTGATACTGCGCCGGGTCCAGGGCAACGGAGGCTTCAACGCTGGCATTCACGCCGGTAGCTGACTCTGTATCATCAGTGCTATACACCCGCTCGTCAGCATCTAGGAAGTGGATCTCGAAGCCTTTGCCAGGAATACGCAGGGCCACACCGGTGACCACCCGTGCCTGTGTGCGCGCCACCAGCTTGGGTAACAGCGTCGCGGTATAGGAATCGCGGCCATAGAACGGCGCAAACACGCCGCTACCCCAGTCCGGCTCTTGGTCCGGCAAAATACCAATGGCCTCGCTACGTTTCAGCGCTTTGAGCAGCGCCGCCACGCCCCGTGGATTAGTGGGCACGAGCTTTGCCCCCATGCGCTCGCGGCCATGGCGGATAATCGGCTCCAGCTCTGCGATTTTGGGCGGCTCGTACATAGCGGTAAACGGAAAGTGGCTGGAAAGCCAAAAGTTCAGCACTTCCCAGTTTCCAAAGTGAGGAGCAAGCACGATCACGCCGCGCCCCTCGGCCCGGGCGCTATCCAGCTTGTCGCGGCCATGTACCGCTAGAATGCTGGCTTCTACCTTCTCGGGCGGGGCCATCCAGGCGTGGCCGAGTTCCAGCATCGTCGCGGTGGAGTGCTGTAGGCTCTGTTTGGCCAGGGGTTGCCGTTGACTGGCAGGCGCGTCGGGGTAGACCACCTTCAGATTGATCTCGGTTACCTTGCGCTCGCGTTTGCTAAAGCGATACACCTGCGGGCCGACCAGAGCCGCAATGCGCCAGAGCCAGCGCACCGGCCAGCGGGAGAGCGTGCGCCATAGCGTTGCAATGGCACGGGCTTGAAAGCGCGATGCTGGGGGAGTTGCCTGTTCGGTCATGGGTTACAGTAGCCAGCTATCGACATTGGAGGGCGCGCGCTTCTCCTGCAGCCCTTTAAAGCCCTTTACGCAGCGCACGATAAACCACACGACCAGCGCCAACAGCATGGGGAAGCCAACAAGAATCAGGGTAAGCAGCGTAGCGATACTGCCGTAGAGCAGACCAATCCAGAAGGTGCGGATCTGATAGCGGTAGTGCTCATCTAGCCATACTGGACCTTTGCCGCGGTAGACATAAGCAATAATCACGCCGATCAGTGACGTAAAACCCAACACAAAGCTTGCTAGGTAGAGAGCGTAAATCACCATGGCCATGGTGGTGTCTGGGGCGGGGGAGGTCTCTTCCGACGAAGTGTGGTGGTTGACCACTTCGCCTTCCAATGGGGCGTCATCACGCATGGGCGTACCTTTTCTATTCAGTTTAATTCGAGCATCCAGCGGACACCTTTTCTGCACGCTATGATAGCGTGGGCAGTGCGACTTATCACCCGCAGGCCACCCACGCCTATGGTTGAGCGCTTAACGCGCTGCCGGGCGGCAGATTTCCAGCAGGTTGCCGTCGGGGTCGCGCAGGTAAAGCGACTCGATGGGGCCGCTGGCACCCTGGCGGGCCACGGGGCCAAGCTCGACCTCGATGGCCAGTGCATCCAGGTGCTGCTTGAATTCATCCAACGGCAGCTGGCAGCGCAAGCATAAGTCCAGGCTGCCCGGTGTCGGCGTGGCTGAGATCGGCGCGATATCGGTGTCGGTTTGGTGCAAGCGTAGAGCTGTGTCGCCCAGCATCAGGTCAACGCGCTGAGCGTCCCGATAGCGTACATCCAGGCCTAATACACGAGAGTAAAAATCCACTGCGCGACCCATATCGGTCACGGTAACCACAAGATGATCCAGACCTGAGAGCATGCCTCTTTCCTTAATACAAACGTAAAACCAGAGAATACGATGATGCGACGCTGTCCGCTATGCCACGCGCAGGAGTCTGCGCTGTACCACCAAGACCGTCGCCGTGATTACTACCAGTGTGCCACGTGTGCGCTAGTGTTTGTGCCTAGCGAGCAGCATTTAACCGCTGCCGCCGAAAAAGCCGAGTACGACCAGCACCAAAACTCGCCGCAGGATACGGGATATCGGCGCTTTTTGGGGCGTTTATTTAATCCGTTGGCAGCAAAGCTAGCTCCTGGTGCAAGAGGGCTGGATTTTGGCTGCGGCCCTGGGCCAACGCTCTCGGTGATGTTTGAGGAAGCGGGCTTTGATATAGATGTGTATGACATCTTTTACGCGCCCCATGCCGCGAATCTGACTCGCCAGTATGACTTCATTACCGCCACCGAAGTAGTGGAGCACTTGGCGGCACCGGGCGAGGCGCTGAACCAGCGGGTCGCGCAACTGCTACCCGGAGGCTATCTTGGGCTGATGACCAAGCGAGTCACTAGCCAGCAAGCCTTCGCCCGCTGGCACTATCCTGAATCCGTGAGACCGGCCCCCGGAAGCACTTCTAACCCACTGACCTGCATGGCAATATAGCCATTATCGCCATTCACCCAGACAGTGCCATGCCCAACATAAAGTTCCGCGCCAGTTGCCGCACCCTCACCAGCCACGCCGGGCTGTCCATCATCGGGCAATGCTTCGAGATCGCTGGCGTCGACAGCATCGACAGCCGCTTCCCCACCACGCTGGGCATGCGCACCAGTGACGTGATCAAGAGCTACCTGGGCCTGCTGTGTCTGGGCATGAGCGACTATGACGCTGTCGAGAACTTCCGCCGCGACAAGCCCTTCCAACAACTGCTGACCCTGCAGAAGGTGCCGAGCGCGGCGACACTGCGACAGCGGCTGGAAAAACTTGCCGCCAACGACCTGCAGGCGCGCACCGCCACCTGGTCCACGACCCTGCTGTCACTGATCGAAGCACCGATCACCGCCGAGACGACGCACGTCTGCCTGGACATCGACACCTTCGTCATGGACAACAGCAACTCGAAGAAGGAAGGCGTCTCGCGGACCTACCAGAAGGTCGATGGCTACACCCCGATCGCCGCCTATCTGGGCAACGAAGGGTGGTGCCTGGGTCTGGAACTGCGGCCTGGCAAGCAGCACACCATGAAGGAGAGCAACGCCTTCCTGGAGCGGGTACTGCCTCGCGCCCAATGCTTGACCAAGCAACCGATCCTGTTACGCGAGGACAGCGGCTTCGACAGCCAGGCGCACCTGGCGCTTCTCGAACAGCAACGCCAGGTCTTTGCCGACGAGGGGCGCCGGCTCGACTATGTCGTCAAATGGAACCCGCGTGGCTCGGCCACGGCTGATCGAGATACCTGGCTGGCGGTGGCGGCGGACTACTGGGAAGAGCTGCGTCCTGGCAAGCGCCAGGCGCTGTGGTCGCAGACCGTCTCGATCCACGACGACAACAAGACCGAATACGTCGTCCAACGCGTGATGCGCCTGGTAGAGCGCACCGCCGATCGCGATGGCCAGTTGCTGCTCGAACCGGACTATGAGTTGGAAGGCTGGTGGACCAGCCTGGACGAGGCGCCGGAGGCGGTGATCAAACGCTACCAGGCGCATGCCACCCATGAGCAGTTTCACAGCGAGATCAAGACCGATCTCGACCTGGAGCGCTTGCCGTCCGGCAAGTTCGCCACCAACGATCTGATCCTGCATCTCGCCCAGTTGGCCTACAACATCCTGCGCCTGATGGGACAGCTGGGCATGACCGGCGAGCTGAGCCCGGTTCGCCACCCGCCAAGCGGCGCCGGCTGCGCACCGTGCTACAAGAGCTGGTGCACCGTGCGGCTCTCGTGATTCACAAGGCACGGCAGATCATCCTCGACTTCGGGCAGGATATCGGGCGCATGACGGTGCTCAAGACGCTGCGGAGCCGAGTGCGTTATCCACGAGGAACGCCATGCTGACCGTCAATCGGCGACACTCTATCCACAAGCAGTTCCAAGCGACACGCGATCGCCAGATATGTCGTGCCTGGCGGGTGGAAAGGCATGACAAAACGGGCCGTCAGCACCGATCAGCACGGTGGGTTTTGGCAATAACGGGCTTGCGAAAGCCAACTTGCACGGGGCGAATGATCAAAAAGTGCTCGCTGGCGGTGATAGGGAAAGTGTCGGCGCCGGCTTCACGGATTCAGGACTATATTAACGACCCAACCCACGTCTGCTTTTTTAGTGAAGCGACCTTCCGCTGGTGGGCGGCTGAACAGGGTTTAACAGTCGAATTTACTGGCAACGACGTGGTAATTTTTAGAAAACACTAATCTGCTTGCTATAAGGGCGAAAAAGCATTGACTTTGCGCCTATGGAAGCAATAATTGCGCGCCCGTTTTCTTGCCTGTTTGATGTGATGGCGTGTTAACGGCAACGATTCATCCATTGAGCAAGGTGAGGTACGCATGTCGCGGCAACTGCTGGCCATGGCGTTAGCGCCCCTACTAGGGCTGTTTATTCTTGGGATTGGCAATGGCTTTCTCGCCACGCTGATTACCGTGCGCTTAGACGCAGCAGGTGAATCGGCGACGGTGATCGGGATTGTCTCGTCAGCCTATTTCATCGGCCTAGCCCTGGGTGCCATGTTCAATGATCGCCTGTTGCTGCGCATTGGCCATATTCGTGCTTACGGCAGTTTTGCATCGCTGGTGGCCGTCACCGTGCTGTTGCAGGGGTTGTTCTTCGACCCTTGGGCGTGGTTTGCCCTGCGCCTGGTGGGCGGTTGGGCCACGGTAGGCGTCTATCTGGTCATCGAGAGCTGGCTGTTGACCGCGGGCGACCAGAAAGTGCGTGGCCGCCTGCTGGCACTGTACATGATCGCGCTCTATGCCGCGGGCGTACTGGGCCAGCTGATGCTGGGCGTGACCAGCGCCATGGGTGACACCGCGCCCTTCATGGTGATCGGCCTGCTGGCGTCGCTCTCGGTACTGCCGATGGCCATGATCCCCCGCGTATCGCCGCTCATCGAACACGCCGAGCCGCTACCCCCGCACCGGCTGATCACCATGACCCCCACCGGTGTGATGGGCAGCCTGGGGTCGGGTATGGTGGTGGCGGCGGCTTATACGCTGCTGCCGCTCTATCTCCAGCGTATCGGCATGAGTGTCAATCAGGTGGGGCAACTGATGGCGGTGGTGATTCTTGGCGCCATGCTGCTGCAATACCCCATTGGCCGCTGGTCGGACCGCCATGACCGCCAGATGGTGCTGATCGGCATCAGCGCGTTCTGCGTGGTGATCTCGGCAGCCATGCTCTGGCTACCGCTCTCTACTCCTTTGTTGGTCGCGCTGCTGTTCCTGCTGGGTGGGGGCGTATTTGCGCTTTACCCGGTGGCCGTGAGCCACGCCGCCGACCGTGCGCCCGCAGGGGCGCTGGTGCGCATGAGCCAGGGCCTGTTGCTGATCAACTCCATCGGGGCCACCATCAGCCCGCTGATGATTTCGCCAGTGATGACTGCCATGGGGGATGCCGGACTGTTCTGGGCCTTTGGCTCGCTCAGCCTGTTCTTCGTGCTGTTCTTCACGTGGCGCCGCAGCGTGCGCCCGGCCCCGGTCCCCGTGGCGCCGTTTACCGCTACGGCGCCCATGACCGCTGCCGGTGCTGAACTGGTGGTCACCGAAGAGCTGGTGCAGGGGGCGCTTGAGCATGAGCATCTGGAAGACCTTTCCGATGTGGTACCGGAAGTAGAGGTCGCCGAGCCGGTAGTGGGGCCGCCCCAGGAAGACGAAAGCCACATCACTTATTACGACGACGTAGAAACCGAGGTGCGCAAATAAACCGCTGAAGCGGCTATCAGGTGAGACCTTGGGCTAATGGTGCGCTGGAAGTAGTGAAACTACTATCGACGATAGTGTTTTTACTATTTCGCCGTATTTGCCCGAGGTTTTGCTATGAATGACTACGCCGCGCCGGTCCGCGATCTGCGCTTTGTGCTGGAAGAGATGCTGGCGCACCGCTCCCTGGCGCTGCCTGGGTTTGAAGAAGCCACGCCGGATCTCGTTGAAGCCGTGCTGGAAGAAGCTGCGAAGCTGGCAGGTGACGTCTGGGGGCCGCTCAATAGTACGGGAGACCGTCAGGGAGCCCAGCGTCACACCGATGGCAGCGTGACCACCCCCGAAGGCTTCGCGGCGGCTTACCTGGCGTATGTGGAGGGTGGCTGGAACGGCATTGGCGTGTCCGAAGCACTGGGCGGTCAGAACCTGCCCGAAGTGGTGGCCAGTGCGGTACAGGAGATGCTCCACGGCGCGAACATGGCGTTAGGGCTGTGCCCGATGCTCACCGCCGGTGCCATCGAGGCGCTGGCCCATCACGGCAGCGATGCCTTAAAAGCGACCTACCTGCCCAAACTGGTCGAGGGCTCCTGGACCGGCACCATGAACCTCACCGAACCCCAGGCGGGGTCGGACCTTTCCAAGGTGCGTACCAAAGCCGTTCCAGAAGGCGATCACTACCGCATCAGCGGTCAAAAGATCTACATCACCTGGGGCGAGCACGACGCTGCCGACAACATCATTCACCTCGTTCTTGCCCGTAAGCCCGATGCCCCGGAAGGCAATAAGGGTATCTCTCTCTTTTTGGTGCCTAAGTTCCTGGTCAACGACGATGGCTCGCTGGGCGAGCGTAACGATGTCACCTGCGCCTCCATCGAGCACAAGCTCGGCATTCACGGGTCGCCCACCTGTACTCTCAGCTTTGGTGAAAACGGCGGAGCCGTGGGCTATCTGGTGGGGGAGGAGGGGCGCGGGCTCAACCATATGTTCACCATGATGAACGAGGCACGTCATAAGGTCGGTATTCAGGGCATTGGCGTGGCCGAGCGCGCCTGCCAGCACGCGTTTGCCTACGCCAATGACCGCACCCAGGGGCGTTCACCCAAGCAGCGTGGCGGCAGCGACTGCACCATCAGCGACCACTTCGATGTGCGCCGTATGCTGCTGTCCATGCGTGCCCGTACCGATGCGCTGCGTGCGCTGGCCCTCTACTGCGCTGGCCAGCTGGATGTTGCCCGTCATGCGGCCGATGACGCCGAGCGCCAGTCGGCCCAGGCCTGTGTGGATGTACTGATTCCTATCGTCAAGAGCTTCTCTACCGACCAGGCCGTGGACATTGCTTCCATGGGGGTTCAGGTGCACGGCGGCATGGGCTATGTGGAAGAGACCGGCGCTGCCCAGCTGCTCCGAGATGCCCGCATCGCGCCCATCTATGAAGGCACCAACGGCATCCAGGCGCTGGACCTGGCAGGCCGCAAACTGCAGCGCGATGGTGGTGCCGCCTTGCTGGCCCTGTTGGCCGAGGTACGCAACACCGCTGACGACCTGGGCAAAAGTACGCGGCTGAATGCCATGGGGCCGCTGCTGAGCGATGCCGCTGACGACCTCCAGGCCGCCATGGAGATCGTGCTGGAGCAGGGTAGCCACCCTGAACAGGGGCCGGATGCCGTGCAAGCCTACGCCACGCCTCTCTTGAACCTGGCGGGCCATGTGCTGTGCGCCTGGCAGATGGGCCAGGCGGCGCTGCATGCCCAGCAAGCCATTACCCAAGGCAGCGACGACCCGTTCTATCGCACCAAGCTGTGCAGCGCCGAATTCGTCATCCACCAGTGGCTGCCGGTCGGGCGTGCCCAGCGCGCGGTGATCGAGGCCGGCATGCAGTGTTTTAGCCAATTTGACAGCCGCGTCGCCTACTGAGCCCACTGCCGCCGCCTTTCAGGCGGCGGTGTTCATCAGGCATCGCCCATGGCGAGCGTCGCGCCCAATAAAACCCTCAGTCATAAAACCTTCAATAATAAAACCAAGAGTGCAAAACCGATCATGACCTCCATCTTTGAACAAGATCTACCCCCCACACCGGCCAATCACGTGGCGCTTTCCCCTCTAACGTTCATCGAGCGTTCGGCGGCGGTGTATCCCGATTACCCGGCAGTGGTGCATGGCCAGACGCGCCGCACCTGGGCAGAGACCTGGGCACGCTGCCGTAGGCTCGCATCCGCGCTGGAAAAACGCGGTATTCAGCCGGGCCAGACAGTGGCGGCCATGCTGCCCAATGTACCCGCAATGTTCGAGGCCCACTTCGGTGTGCCGCTGGCGGGCTGCGTGCTGAATACGCTGAATATCCGCCTCGATGCCGATGCCATCCGCTATATGCTGGCCCATGGCGAAGCCAGGGCGATTCTGGTGGATCCTGAGTTTGCCGAGGTGATTCAAGCGGCGGTGGCCACGTTGGAGAGCAAGCCGCTGATCATCGACGTGGCCGACCCGGAGTTTTTGGGTGAGACCCAAGGCATTGGCGAGCTGGAGTACGAGGCGCTGCTGGCCGAGGGCGACCCGGAGTACGCTTATCAACTGCCCAGCGACGAGTGGCAGGCGATTTCATTGAATTACACGTCTGGGACCACGGGCAAACCCAAAGGGGTGGTGTATCACCATCGCGGTGCCTACCTGAACGCGGTGAGCAACATTCTCGAGTGGGCGATGCCACACCATCCTGTCTACCTGTGGACGCTACCCATGTTCCACTGCAACGGCTGGTGCTTCCCCTGGACCATTGCCGCCAATGCAGGCGTCAGCGTTTGCTTACGCAAGGTAGACCCCAAACGCATTACCGATTTGATCGCTGAAGAGGGCGTCACTCACTTTAGCGGTGCGCCAATCGTGCTCAATGGGCTGGTGAACCTGCCCGCCGAACAGAAGCGGGTGTTCGATCATCCGGTGAAGGTGACCACCGCCGGTGCCGCGCCACCCGCCTCGGTGATAGCCGGGGTAGAAAAGCTGGGCATTGAAGTGACCCACGTTTATGGCCTGACGGAAGTGTATGGCCCGGTCACGGTATGTGCCTGGCACGCGGCCTGGGACGAACTGCCGCTGGAGTCGCGGGCCAAACTCAAGTCACGCCAGGGCGTGCGCTACCACATGCTGGAAGCGCTCTGCGTCGCCGATCCGGTCACGCTGGAACCCGTTGCCAAGGATGGCCAAACCATCGGCGAAATCCTGATGCGCGGTAATAACGTGATGAAGGGATATCTCAAAAACGCCGAGGCCACGGAAAAAGCGTTGGAGGGCGGCTGGTACCACACGGGCGATTTGGCGGTATGGCACGCCGACGGCTATATCGAGATTAAAGACCGCTCGAAAGATATCATCATCTCCGGCGGTGAAAATATCTCCACCATCGAAGTGGAAGATGCCATTTACAGCCATCCGGCGGTTGAAGAGGCGGCGGTCGTCGCGAAGCCGGACGAAAAGTGGGGCGAAACGCCCTGTGCGTTTGTTAAGTTAAAAATTGGCTACGGCGAGGTCACCGAGGCGGATATTATCGCCCACTGCCGTAAGCATCTCGCGAGCTTTAAAGTGCCGAAAACGGTGGTTTTTAGCGAACTGCCCAAAACGTCCACGGGCAAAATTCAAAAATTCGTGCTGCGCGAAGAAGCCAGACAGCACCAGTCAGGGGAACAGCAATGAGCGAACAGCGGATTGGCGTGGTAGGCGCAGGCACCATGGGGCAGGGGATTGCTCAAGTGGTGGCCGCGAGTGGCTTTAACGTGAGGCTCTACGATGTCGCCGATGAGCAGCTCACCCGCGCCAAAAATGCAATTGATAAAGGGCTCGAGAAGCTCGTTGCCAAAGAGAAGATGACGGCAGAGGGCAAGCAGGAAGCGCTGGCTCGGCTTTCGACCACCACGGCGCTGGATGCGCTCAGCGACTGCAGCGTGATTATCGAGGCAGCCCCTGAACAGTCTGCGCTGAAAGAGAAGCTGTTTCGGGATCTTAGCCATTTGAGCAGCGACGCTATTCTGGCGTCGAACACGTCGTCTCTATCACTGACTCGGCTGGCGGCGGTCTGCGAGCGCCCTGAGCGGGTGGTAGGCATGCACTTCTTCAACCCGGTGCCGGTACTCAAGTTGGTCGAGGTGATCCGCGCCGAGCAGACTTCGGATGCCACCGTAGAGCGCATCGAAGCGCTGACCAAGGCGCTGGGCAAAACCGCTGTGCCGGTGGGCGATGCGCCGGGCTTTGCCGTGAATCGTTTGCTGGTGCCGATGATCAATGAGGCCGCGTTTATCGTGCAGGAAGGCACCGCCACGCCGGAAGCCATCGATGACGCCATGAAACTGGGTGCCGCCCACCCCATGGGGCCGCTGGCGCTGGCGGATTTGATTGGCCTGGATGTGTGCTTGGCGATCATGGAGGTGCTGCAGGAAGGTTTTGGCGATCCCAAGTACCGCCCCTGCCCGCTGCTCAAGCGCATGGTGGCCGCAGGCTATCTGGGCCGCAAGAGTGGCCGTGGGTTCTATATCTACGAATAGCAGGCTGCGAGCTTAGGGGGGCGACAAAAGAAGTGATTGCCACCCAACCAAGCGTTCGCTAGGGTTGAGTGGTAACCACTTCTACGCGCAATAACAATTAAGGAGCCGCCATGAGCGACGCAGTGATCGAGAAGGTTGATAACGATGGCGTGGTACGCCTAACCATTAATCGTCCCAAAGCCTTGAACGCGCTGAACAGCGAAGTGCTCAGCGCTTTGGAAGCGCATTTAGTCGAGCTTGAAGCGCACCCCAACCTGCGGGCGGTATTGATTACCGGCGCTGGGGAAAAATCCTTTGTGGCCGGGGCAGATATCACCGAAATGCGAGATAAAACCCCCGAAGAGGCCCGCGCATTTGCCAGCCAGGCACTGCGTACCATCAAGCGACTTGAAACACTGCCCGTGCCGGTGGTCGCGCTGGTGAACGGGTTTTGCCTTGGCGGCGGCTGCGAACTGGCGCTGGCCTGCGACTGGGCCGTCGCCAGCGATAACGCTGTCTTCGGCCAGCCGGAAGTCTTGTTAGGCGTCATTCCCGGCTTTGGCGGCACCCAGCGTTTGCCGCGCCGAGTCGGTCCCGCCATGGCCATCGACCTGGTGACGACCGGGCGCAAGATCGATGCCCAGGAAGCGCTGCGCATCGGCCTCGTCAACCGGGTAATGCCCCAGACCGAGCTTGAGAGCTATGTTGAAGAGCTTACCAAGCAGCTGAAGGGTAACGGGCCGCAGTCGGTGCGCGGCGCCAAGCAGGCCGTGCATGACGGCATGGATCAGGACCTCGATAGCGCCCTGGCCCTGGAAACCAGCCTGTTCGCCTTCTGCTTTGCAGGCCAGGAGCAGAAAGAGGGCATGAGCGCGTTTGTCGAGAAGCGCAAACCCAATTTCTAAGCTCTTTTTTCTAAGCTCTCTTTTTTCGAGTTTTACTTATTTGAGGGGTGGCGCATGCGTCATCCCTTATTTTATTCTCAGGTTTACTATTTCTTACTATGCCGGAGTCACCGCGATGCAGTGGGCCGCTTTTGTGGTTGCCGCGCTGGGGTTTGCCTACTTGCCTGGGCCTGCGATGCTGTATACCGCCGCGCAAACCCTGGGGCGTGGCCGACGCGCAGGCTGGCTGGCGGTGGCGGGAGTGCATCTAGGCTGCTACGTGCATGTAATGGCGGCCGCGCTTGGCCTAGCCCTGCTGTTTGCCGCCATTCCGCCTGCGTATCTCGCCATGAAGATCATCGGTGGGCTCTATCTGCTCTGGATGGGTGTGCGCTTGTGGCGGCAGGGTATTCGCACGAGTGGCGATGAGCTGCCGTTGGCCACCACCCGGCGGGTGCTGCGCGATAGTTTCCTGGTAGAAGTGCTCAACCCCAAAACGGCGCTGTTCTTCGTGGCGTTCCTGCCCCAGTTCGTGCAGCCCGACAGCGCTCTGCCGGTGGCATGGCAACTGCTGTGGCTGGGGGTAGCCACCAACGTACTGTTTTCGTCGGCGGACGTGGTCGTGGTGTTGCTGGCCAGCCCGCTGCGCGCTTGGCTGCAAAAGTCCAATAGCTCCACCCGTTGGGTTCAGCGGATGGGCGGCGGCGTACTGATGGGGCTGGGCGGGAATACGCTGGTCCAGGCGGCTCGCTAAAACGATCACTCGCAAGGCTATCAATCGCTAAAGCGATCAATGACGTGTTCAGCACAAGGAGCGCACCATGCTTGATCTGTATATCGCCAATAAGAACTACTCTTCCTGGTCGCTGCGCCCTTGGGTGCTGCTGAAAACGCTGGAGATCCCCTTCAACGAGCATCTGATGCCGTTCGAAGGGGGCTTTGGGGAGAGCCACGCGACCTTCAAGCGTTTTTCTCCTTCGGGGCTGGTGCCGTGCCTGGTCGATCGCGAACACGAGGTGGCCGTGTGGGACTCGCTGGCGATTGTCGAGTACGTGGCCGAAGCGCATCCTGACGTATGGCCACAGCAGCTTGCCGCACGGGCCTGGGCACGCTCCGCCAGTGCCGAGATGCATAGCGGCTTTGCAGCGCTGCGCGATGAGTGTTCGATGAACTGTGGTGTACGGGTAGCGATGAACGCGATGTCCCCTGGGCTGAAAAGCAACCTGGCCCGGCTGGATGTGCTATGGCAGGAGGGGCTTGAGCGTTTTGGTGGCCCTTTTCTGGCGGGTGAGCACTTTACCGCCGTGGACGCGTTTTATGCCCCGGTGGCGTTTCGCGTGCAAACCTTTGGCCTTCCGCTGGGAGATGTCTCGCTGGCCTACGTGCAGCGCCTGTTGGCTCTGCCTGCCATGCAGGCGTGGTATGCGGCGGCGCTGAAAGAGACCTGGCGGGAGCCCATGCATGAACAAGAGACCCTGAAACAGGCCACGCTGCTGAGCGACGAGCGGGCGACCGCCTAGTACTTTAAAGAAAGTGCTGTACAGAAAGTACCGTGCAGGAAGTACTGTGCAGGAAGTGCCGGGCTGGAGGGAGGACGGCGCGGAGAGGGCGTAAATCCGCTACACTGACGCCTCTAATATTTCGCAACACGATTGAGAGTCATCAGATGGCGCTAAGTGCTACCCCCTACAAAGTGGATGTGAACCTGACCGACCTGGACCGCAATGTCTACGAAACGCTGCGGTTCACGGTGGCGCGCCACCCTTCCGAAACCGAAGAGCGCCTGTGCACACGGCTGATCGCTTACCTGCTGTGGTACAGCGAAGCGCTGGCCTTTGGACGCGGGCTCTCGGACGTGGACGAGCCAGCCTTGTGGGAGAAGAGCCTGGACGGGCGAGTGCTACACTGGATTGAAGTAGGGCTTCCCGATGCTGAACGCATGACCTGGTGTTCTCGGCGTGCCGAGCGGGTTTCCCTGCTGGCCTATGGCCGTGTCGACCTGTGGGAGAGCAAAGTGCTGCCTGCGGTCGCATCGCTGAAGAACGTTCACGTGGCCGGGTTACCCGCCGATGCGCTGTCTACGGTGGCGACGAACTTGCCCAGGGCCATCAACTGGGCCGTGATGATCAGTGATGGTGCGCTGTTCATTACCGATGAGAACGGCCAGCACGAAATCACCCCTGAATGGCTGCTGCGCGAACGCTGATCGAGGGTATTGGCGGTGAGGGATGACCGCCAGACTCCGCGCAAGTGGAAACAGCGTTGAGCGAGCCATAGGCGACTATAAAAGTAGCTTGCTATCTTTTTGCAAGATTACATACAATCAGCAATGTTTGTTACTCAAGGAACGAGCCATGAAACCCTTTGCTGTATTACGTGCCCTGGTATTGCCGTTTAGCCTGCTGCCTGCGCTAGCCATGGCCAGCGACAGCGCCTTGACCCTCAAGCTCGAAAACGATGGCCTGGCCAGCAGTGATGACGGCCACTTCACCAGTGGCTTCGAGCTGAACTGGATGACGACGCCCTCCGAACAGAACTGGCTGCAGCGGCTTGCCGTGGCGTTGCCAACGGGGTTGATGGGGCAGGCTGACCGGGTGGCGTATCGCTTCGTGCACCAGATTTATACGCCCGATAACATCGAACGGCGCTCCCTGATCGAAGATGACCGCCCCTATGCAGGGCTGGTATACGGCGGTGTGTCGCTATATGAAGATGTGCCGGTGGGGCAGTGGCAGCGGGCCACCGATCTGCACCTCGATGTGGGCTTGGTGGGGCCCTCTTCCTTGGCTGACAGTATCCAGCGTGAGGTACACCGCGTCACCAATAGCGACCGCCCGCGGGGGTGGCGTAATCAGCTGGGTGACGAAGCGCTGATCAATCTGACGCTGCGCCGCCAGTGGTGGCATGACACCCCGCTGGCGGGCAAACAGTTTGCTCACGGCCCCAGTGTCGGGGCGGCATTAGGCAACCTGTACACCTACGCCAGCGCTGGCTACAGCGTGCGCTGGGGAGACGACGCTCAAGGCATTCCTACCCTGACCCCCAACCCCGGTACGCGCCATCTGATGAGCGAGAGCCGTGGCTGGCAGTGGTATCTGTTTGCCAGCGTCGAAGGCTATTACATGGCCCATAATCTGACCTTGGACGGTAATACCGTGCGCGATAGCCATTCGGTAGACCGCAAGGAGTGGGTCGCCGATGCCTCAACGGGCTTGGCGCTGGCCTGGGAAGACTGGCAGGTGACCTACGCCGTCGTACAGCGCACCCGCGAGTTCGAAGGGCAGGATGAGCAGGATGTGTTTGGCGCCATGACGCTGACCAAGCGTTTCTAGTGCAGTAGGCCGATGCGCAAACGACCGAGAGGGCAGCATGAGCAGCAAGTACCCACAGACACCGGATGGACGCTACTTCGTTGCCAAGAACCGGCTGTGGCGCTGCACCGATCCGCGTCTCTCGGAAGACACCCGGCGTCTTCATGTCAAGGCGTTGATGAAGGCGCGGCGTGCGGTGCGCAGTGCCCAACAGCATGACGATGAGCACGCGCTTCGCCAGGCACGTCAGGCCGTGCAGGAAGCCAAGGAAGCACTGGGTGAGCGGGGGCCTGTCTGGTGGCAGGATGGAGCACCGGACGAAGGCGGTCTCGCTCCCCAAAACAGCTCCTATGCCGACTGGTGGGCCTCGCACTCCTGAATCCCGGCGTGTAGTAATCTGCACACCACTCTTACTGCATCGATAGGCACCCTGTGACCATCAAAGCCAATCTGTCCATTCTGGATATCGTGGGCCACCTGCTGGTGTGGCTGTTACTGACGATTTTTACGCTGGGGATCGCGCTGTTTTTCTTTCCGTACTCCTTTGCTCGCTTTGTCATCAATCGTACTAGCGTGGTCGACCATGCCAGTGGGGTAGAGCGAAAAATGGTCTGCGATATCAATATCTTCAGCAATATCGGCCATATCATCCTGTGGATGGTGATTTCGTTTCTCACCTTGGGGATTGGCTACATCTTCTATTTTACCGCGTCTGGAACTACGCGTTGAACAACTCACGCGTGCTGTAGTTCTGCTGGTTCCTCCGCCCGCTGCCTGTCAGCGGGCACTCTCTTTCATCGGTGCACGTTACGAAGAGTACATCTCCTGGTGCCGCTATGACGGAGGCGACTGTGGCTACGGTGATCGTCGCAGCGTCACGGCCAACGTACGCTATCAGTTTTGATATACGTGCCGCGTGAGATACGGTGGCATACCACCACATGAACTCGCTACATGAGTTCGCTACATGAACTCGCTACATGAACAACGGGGCCTGCGATGAGCAGGCCCCGTTGCCTTTTTGGGTCTCTTCGTGGGTCGACGCTTTGAGCCAAATCATCACAATCCCATCCACGAGTCCCACGTTATATAGCGTAATCACCAGCGACATGATGCATGACATGAACAGCGCCATGAGGCATGAAAATATCAGCTGGGCGTATTTCGGATCGAACATCGTACGTTTTCCTGATACGCGAATTAACGCTTGTCTTCGGTTTTTTCAGTGAAGTCGCTGGCATCGTGGCGTTCATGAAGCTGCTCACGGGGTTCCCCCCAGGTACGGTTGACCATGCGGCCCCGTTGCACGGCGGGGCGGGCATCGATCTCTTCGGTCCAGCGCAGCACGTGGGTGTAGGTGTGGGCCTCCAGAAATTCGGCTGCCTCATACACACGGTTCTTGACCAGTGCGCCATACCAGGGGTGGATCGCCATGTCGGCAATCGTGTATTCGTCGCCCGCCATATAACGGTTGTCTGCCAGGTGGCGGTCGAGTACGTCCAGTTGGCGCTTCACTTCCATGGTGTAGCGGTCGATAGGGTACTGATACTTTTCCGGCGCATAGGCATAAAAATGCCCAAAGCCGCCGCCCAGCATCGGTGCGCTGCCCATCTGCCAGAACAGCCAGGAAAGGCATTCGGTACGCTTGGCGGGGTCGCTGGGCAGAAAGGCAGCAAATTTTTCGGCCAGATAGAGCAGGATGGCCCCTGACTCGAAGACCCGCTGGAGTGGCTGAACGCTGTGGTCCATCAGTGCCGGGATCTTCGAATTGGGGTTCACCTCCACGAACCCGCTACCAAACTGGTCGCCTTCACCGATCTGAATCAGGTGGGCATCGTACTCGGCGTCGGTGATGCCTTTTTCCAGCAGCTCTTCGAGCATCACGGTGACCTTGACGCCGTTAGGCGTGGCCAGCGAGTAAAGCTGCAGCGGATGCTTGCCGACGGGTAGAGGTTTATCGTGGGTGGCACCTGCGACGGGGCGGTTGATGTTGGCAAATTTGCCACCGTTGCCGGGTTCCCATTGCCATACCTTGGGCGGCGTATAGGTTGGATCGCTCATGAGGTCCTCGCGTTTAGCGGTCATGCGTTGTCGTAGTGAATCGATTGGGGCGCTTGAGCCTGGCTACAAGGGTGTGTCGTTAGCGAGTTAATTAAATGGCAAGGGCAGAACAAAGGCAGCGCTGGCAGAAGGGGGCAGGCTGTTTCTGACCTGCGAAAGACAGGTCAGAGGCGTTTCAAGCATTTACACCAATGTCAGAGTGACGTCGATGTTGCCACGGGTGGCATTGGAGTATGGGCACACGATGTGGGCTTTATCGACCAGCGACTGCGCAACATCTTTTTCCAGGCCCGGCAGGCTGATCTTGAGCTCCACTTCGATGCCAAACCCGGTAGGAATGGCACCAATACCCACGCTGCCATCGATCTGTGTGTCTGCAGGCAGCTTTACCTTCTCCTGGCTGGCAACGTGCTTCAAGGCACCCAGGAAGCAGGCGGAGTAGCCTGCGGCAAACAGCTGTTCCGGGTTGGTGCCAGCACCGCCAGCGCCCCCCAGTTCCTTCGGCGTGCTCAGCTTGGCATCCAGAGCGCCGTCAGAAGACTTGGCGTGGCCTTCGCGGCCGCCAGTAGCGTGGGCATGGGCGCGATAAGCAATGGTTTCGATAGACATGGGCGTCTCCAAGGGTATGAGCGAGTTTGGAAAAAGAGATTTTAATTTAGCGCCATTTTAATTTGCACACAAGATAAATGTGGAGTCACTCAAAAGACAGTGTCATTCGCGTTTACTGGTCCGACTGCAGGCGCTGACGAAGCGCAATCAAGTCGTCTTTCAGCTCACGCAAGGCGTCGGCAGAGTGTTCGCTGGCCTTGATGATGCAGCCCGGAATATGCTGCGCCTGGGCGCGTAGCGCGCGGCCCTTGTCGGTCAGCAACAGCTCGACCACACGCTCATCCTGGGTGCTGCGCTGGCGTTTGATCAACGCCTCGTTTTCCAGCCGTTTGAGCAGCGGAGTGAGCGAACCCGGATCGGTAAGCAAGCGCTTGCTCAATGTACCTACGGTAATCCCATCGTTTTCCCAGAGCACCAGCATGGCCAGGTATTGCGGGTAAGTGAGCCCTAGCTCCTTGAGCAGTGGCTTGTAGGTTTTGGTCATCATCAGCGACGTTGAGTACAGCGCGAAGCAGAGCTGCTGGTCCAGCTCCAGTTCGTTGCAGGGCTCAAGTTCTGTCATGTCTTCTCCGAGGTGTTGACGTGAAAGGTAATGTATCGTGCCCAGCGTCTACTTACTATCTGACTTTTTAGACAAACCCTAGACGTTGGTCGCAAATCACCATATTTGTTTTGACACGCTCAGAGGCCGCCGCTAGCCTTCATACACTCGATGTTACCGGTAACAAACAGCCTCTGGCCTGACACACGTTATCGGCAAGCCATCGAGCTACCGCATCGCTCGGCAGCCTGGTCATTCAAGCACTGGTCCTTCAAAAACTGGCCATGCACAACCCGGCCACTAACAACAATTCTGCGTGGAGAAACAACGATGACAACGATTTGGCGTAGCACATTGACCCTTTTGGGCGCCACCACTCTGACCTTTGGCATGGCGCATGCACAAGGCCCGGAGCTTTCCGCGCCGCCCGCCATCGAGGGCGAGGTTCTGGCAGACCATGGTAGCCATACGCTGCGCATGGGTATCGGGTTGTCCGAAACCTCCCCGCAGTTCTTGTCCAGCCAATATTTCGGCGAGATTCTGGCACAGCGTACCGATGGTCGGATTACCGTCAATGTCTTCCCCAATAGCCAATTGGGGGATGACGTGCAGATGATGGAGATGCTGCAGACCGGAACGCTGGACATGACTTACCCTTCCAGCTCGGCCACGACCGGCTACGTGCAGGCGCTGTCGGTGTTCGATTTGCCGTTCCTGTTGCCCAGCCGTGAAGCCGCCATTGCCGTCATGCAGAGCGATGCGGCCCAGAACATGCTGGATGCTTTTGAAGGCACTGGCTTGAAAGCGCTGACGTTTTCCGAGAATGGCTACCGCCAGCTGTCGAACAGCGCCCGCCCGGTCGCGACCCCTGACGACGTGGCGGGCCTCAACGTGCGCGGCTTGAGCGTGCGCACCATGCAGAACCCGGTGCATCTGGCCATCTGGGAAGCGCTGGGCGCCAACCCGACGCCCATGGCCTTTGGTGAACTGTTCTCGGCGCTGGAGCAGGGCGTCGTGGATGGCCAGGAGAACCCCTGGAGCACCATCCTGACCTCGAACTTCAACGAAGTGCAGGATTACGGCACGGAAACGCGCCACGTCTATACGCCATTCATCATGATGCTCTCCGAGCGTACCTGGAACCGCATGGCGCCGGAGTATCAGGCACTGGTGCTGGAAGCTGCCCGCCAGTCTGCCGAGTATGAAATTCAGCTCTCGGCCGAATACGACGACTGGTCTCGTGAGCAGTTGGAAGCGCGTGGCATGCAGATCACTCGGTTGGACGATGAGCAGCTGGCCGCTTTCCAGGAAGCCGTTCAGCCCGTCTACACCCAGTGGGCACCGCGTATCGGGGAAGACCTGATTGCTGAAATTCAGCAGATCGTGGCAGACCATACGTCTCAGTAAGCCATTGCCGTGGGTTTTCGGGCAGGCCAGTGGCCTGCCCGATTCGATAGTGCCCCAGGAGCTTTTATGACATCCCCCTCGCATACTCCCCCAGCCGAGCCTGTGCTGGCAACGCCTGACCCGACAGACCCCTCGACCTATCTGGACGACCCTAACCGACGGTGCCTGGAAATCGACACCGATGCGGCTCAGGGGCCCGCCCTGTTTCGCTGGGTCACGCTGGGCATGGAGTATCTGATCGGCGCTATTCTGGTCGCGCTGATCGTCTCGGTATCCAGCAACGTGGTGGGGCGCTCGCTGTTCAATCACTCGCTTCCCTGGGTCGATGAGCTGGCGCGCATGCTGTTCATCTGGCTGGTCTTCATTGGCGCGGCGGCGGCCTTTGCGCGCTATGAGCATATTGCGGTGGATGCATTGGTGCGCCGCCTGCCGCTGCGCCTGGCGCATCTGCTGTATGCGCTTCAGCACCTGATCATCACGGGGCTCATGCTGGTGATGGTGTGGGGCGGGTATCAGGTGCTGTCTCGCTCCAGTGGTCGTTCTGCCATTCTGGGCGTGCCGCTCAGTTGGGTCAGCCTGTCTCTGGTGCTGTGCGTGATCTTCATTGCCGCGGTGTCGCTGTGGCGGCTATGGGTCAGCCTGCGCCTGGTGCTCGTGCTGCGCGACCCATCCACCAATTCTGTGGGGGAGTAACCACTATGTTATGGATTTTTCTGGCGATCCTGTTCGCATCCATCGTGATGGGCCTGCCTATTGCCTTTGGGCTGGGTGTGGCGGCACTGGTCATGGCCATACTGTCGGACATTCCGCTGTCGATCATGATCGAGCAGTCCATCCGGGGCGTGAACAGCTTTCCCCTGCTGGCCATTCCGTTCTTCATTCTGGTGGGCGAAGTGATGAGCCAAGGAGGTATCGCGCGGCGCCTGATGGAACTGGCAGGGGCGCTCGTCGGCTTCATGCGTGGTGGGCTGGGCCAGGTGGCCATCACCGGCTCGATGTTCTTCGGCGGAATCAGTGGCTCGGCGGTGGCGGACACGGCGGCGACCGGCTCCATGATGATTCCTTCCATGAAGCAGCAGGGCTACAGCGCAGCGGATGCCACGGCGATCAATACGGTATCGTCGGTGATCGGTATCATCATCCCGCCCTCCATTCCTTTGATTCTCTACGGTATCGTCACGGAAACCTCGATCAGTCGCCTGTTCATTTCCGGTATCGTCCCGGGGCTGCTGATTGGCGGTGCGCTGATGGTGACGACGTTCCTGCTGGCCTCTCGGCAGGGAGGTGGCGTGCGCCAGTTCCGCTGGGACGTGCTGTGGCAGGCGTTCAAGGCGGCCTGGCTGGCACTGGTGCTGCCGGTGATCGTGATTGGCGGCATCATTGGCGGCGTCTTTACGGCCACGGAAGCGGCCGTGGCGGCGCTGCTCTATTCGCTGGCCATCTCCCTGCTGGTCTATCGGGAATTCAAGCTGGCAGCGCTTGGCGGCATGCTGATTCGCACTGCCCGATTGACCGGCATGGTCATGATGTTGCTGGCGTTTGCCACCGTGATCGCGTGGTTCCTGACCATCAACATGGTGCCCCAGACGCTGGTGCGTCAGGTTCAGGCGATTACCCAGGAGCCTTTTCTGCTGTTGCTGATCGTGGCGGCGTTGCTGTTGCTGGTCGGGTTCGTCATGGATCTCACGCCCGCCATGGTGATCATGGCACCGATGCTGGCGCCCATCGTGACCTCGGTGGGGGTGGACGCGGCTTACTTTGGCGTTCTGATGGCCTTCGTTCTGGGTATCGGGTTGCTGACACCGCCGGTAGGCACCTGCCTGTACGTGGGGTGTGGCGTGGGCAAGGTGTCGATGGAGTCGCTGGTCAAGGCCATGCTGCCGTATTACGCGGCGCTGCTGGTGGTACTGGTGCTGTTGATTGCCTTCCCCGGGATCGTGACATGGTTACCCAACTTGACCGCCGTGCGCGGCAACTGACAGGAGAGCAGTGTGACGAGCACTTCACAGCGTATTCTTGTCATGGGGGTTTCGGGCTCCGGCAAGACTCATATTGGCCAGCAGTTGGCGTCTTCGCTGGGGGCCACGTTCATCGATGGAGATGACCATCACAGTGCCGCGAACGTGGCCAAGATGGCCAGCGGTACGCCGCTGAACGACGACGACCGCCAGGCGTGGCTGGCAACGCTATCGGCCCTGCTGGAAAGCTATCGCACCCGGGATGCCTCGGTAGTGGTTGCCTGCTCCGGGCTCAAACGGCGTTATCGCGACCGCTTGCGGCAGGGCGATGGTGACCTCTGTATCCTCTACCTGGAGGGGAGGCCCGATGTGCTGCGCGAGCGGCTGGCCACTCGCGCCGGCCACTTCTTCAAGGGGGATGACATGCTGGCCAGCCAGTTGGCGGACCTGGAACCGCCGCTGGCCGACGAGGCCGTCACGCTGTCGATTGAGCTGCCGCCTCGCGTGATTGTCGAGCGCTTTTGTGCCACGCTATCCTCGCAGCCGCAGCGCTCGTCAATCTAAAGGAAGGGATAGGCGACGGGTCGCAGGATTCGTTATGGTAAAACCCGTGCCCATCCATGATATCAGGCAGTGACGCCATTGAAGAAAAAACGCCCCACCTTGCAAGACATCGCCGACCGCGTTGGCGCCACCAAAATGACCGTGAGCCGCTGCCTGCGCGACCCGGAAGCGGTCTCGGAAGGGCTGCGCGAGCGTATCTTCAGTGCCGCGGAGCAGATTGGCTACATTCCCAACCGAGCGCCGGATCTGCTGTCGCGGGCCACGAGCCACTCCATTGGCGTGCTGGTTCCTTCCTTGACCAACCAGGTATTTGCCGATGTGATCGTGGGCATCGAAGCGTATACCGAGCCTGCGGGCTATCATCTGATGCTTTCCCACTACGGCTACAGCCCCGAGCTCGAAGAGCGTAGCCTGGCCTCGCTGCTCTCTTATAATGTCGATGGTGTGATTCTTTCGGATCGAGACCATACGCTGCGCAGCTTGCGCATGCTGGAAACCGCGGGTATTCCTATCGTGGAGATCATGGACACCCATCGACCCCCGCTTCAGCAGGCCGTCGGGTACGACAACGTGAGCGCCGCCTACGAAATGGTCAGCGAGATGATCCGGCGTGGCCGCCGCCACATTCTCTATCTGGCCGTGCGTCTCGATGAGCGGACGCGCCAGCGTGAGCAAGGCTATCGACAGGCCATGCAGGCGCATGGGCTATCACCCGTCACCTTGCAGCGTAGCCAGCGCTCCTCTTACACCGTGGGCGCTGCATTGATGCAACAGATTCAGCAGGATTACCCTCAAGCGGATGGGGTGTTCTGCACCAACGATGACGTGGCGGTGGGGGCGTACTTCGAATGCCTGCGCCGAGGAGTTGCCGTCCCCCAACAGATGGCCATTGCCGGTTTTCACGGTCATGATGTGGGGCAGGCCATGACGCCGCGTCTGGCCAGCGTCGTGACCCCTCGCGAAGCCATCGGTGAAAGAGCGGCTCAGGCCCTGCTGGCACGTATTCGTGGCGAAGGGGTGGACCAACCCGTCATTGACCTGGGCTACCGTATCGAAGCAGGCGATACGTTATAGGTAGTCTGTGTGAGCTAATCTGTGTGAGGTAGGCTGTGTGAGGTGGGCTGTGTCCAGTCACCGCTGTTTTTTTATTCTTCAAATGAGGCTGCCGTGAACATCACTCAACTGACGGTCTATCCGGTCAAGTCGCTCAAGGGGATCGATCTGCAACAGAGCGAGCTTTACACCCACGGGTTGGCCTGGGATCGGCGCTGGATGCTGGTCGATGCGCAGCAGCGCTTCGTCACCCAGCGTCAGCTGCCCGCTCTGGCCACCATAGGCGTGGCTCTCGATGAGCGCTCGCTGGTGCTATCGCACCCCTCGATGGCGCCTATCGCCATTTCACTGGATGAGCCGCAAGGTGATCTGCGCCAGGTGACCGTCTGGAACGATCACTGCAAGGCGCGCCCGGAAGGCGAGGAAGTCTCTCGATGGCTGGAGGCTGCCTTGGGGGATACGGCCCGGGGCTTGAGTCTGGTGCGCTTTGCCAGTGATTTTCCACGGCCCGTGGAAGCAGACTTCCTGGCGGGCGACAGCGCGGATACTTTCTTCTCGGACGGCTACCCTTTCCTGGTTACCACCACCGGCTCGCTGGATGCGCTCAATCAGGCGCTGGTGGCTGCTGGGCAATCTCCCATCCCCATGAATCGGTTCCGGCCCAACATCGTGGTGGAGTGTGCCACCGCTTGGGCGGAAGACCGCTGGGCCGGGCTGCGAGTACCCACTGGTGGTATCGAACTCACCCTGCGCAAGCCTTGCCAGCGCTGCAAGATCACCACTGTGGATCAGCAGACCGGTGCGGTCCCTGCCCCAGGCGAGCCACTCAAGACGCTGCTGTCACTCAATACCCAGCCGCATCTGAAAGGCGCTTTTTTTGGCCAGAATGCCACGCTGACCAAGGGGCAGGGCGCGACTATTCGTGTGGGGGACGCCGTAGAGGCATTACCACGCGAGGTTTGAAGCGCAGTAGCCCCGTGGCCACGGCGGTGCCCATCAACGTAATCACCATGCCGAGCACTACCTGCAGCGAGAGCGTTTCTTCCAGCAGCAGATAGCCCCACAGCAGCGCGCTCACCGGCACCAGAAAGGTGACCGTGGACGTGGCGGTGGCCCCGGCCCCGGCGCTGGCCAGCAGTCCGAAATAAAGTAGAAAGGCCGCGGCGGTGCTCAGCACCGCCAGGGCCAAGGCGTTACCCCAGGCCAGCGTGCTGATGGGCTCGCTGGGCCATAGCAGCAGTCCGGGGATCAGCAGCACGAGCGCCGACATGGCGCTGCTGGCGACTGCGCTACCCGAAGGGGGCGTGGAGATTGAAGTGGAGGAGGCGCGAGTCATCGTCAGAATCGCCGAAAATGGCACCTTTGGCTCGGGGACGGCCAACGTGACGCCCGCATTTGCTTCCCTTCTGGTGGAGCACGCCAGCCTCATCAGCGGGTTGACCGGTACGCTATCGGTACATGGGCACACCGATAACGTGCCTATCCGCACGGCGCAGTTTCGCAGCAACTGGGATCTTTCCACCATGCGTGCTGCCTCCGTGGCCAATGTATTGATCGAAGACGGCAATATGGCGCCTGAACGTCTGATCATCCAGGGGGTTGCCGAAACACGACCGGTAGCCAGTAATACGACGGTAGATGGTCGGGCTGCCAACCGGCGTGTGGAACTGCTCATCGATGCCAGTGCGCCTGTCGTTGGCGGCGATGACCAGCGAGTCCTCGGGTGATATCACGCCGTGACATTCGGCAAGCCCCGGAGAAATCAGCTACTCTGAAAAGGCTGAGCGCTATCTTGCGCTCAGTTCGCCATTAGCGAACTACCCTGGGAAAGGAGAACAGAATGGATAGCAAAGCAAGCGCACGTTGGGAAGGTGGTTTGAAGGACGGCCAAGGGCATGTATCCACCGAAAGTGGAGCGCTGGACGCCAACTACTCGTTCAAGCAGCGCTTCGAAGGCGCGCCGGGCACCAATCCAGAAGAGCTGATCGGTGCTGCCCATGCCGGATGCTTCTCCATGGCGCTCTCCATGATTCTTGGCGAAAAAGGCTACACGGCGGAGTCTATCGATACGCAGGCCAGCGTGACGTTGTCACAGGGCTCGAATGGTTTCGATATTTCGAAAATTCATCTTGAAGTAGAAGCTAGCGTGAGCGGAGCGGATGAAGCCGCTTTTAAAGAAGCCGCAGAGACGGCCAAAGCAAATTGCCCTGTTTCAAAAGTATTGAATGCTGAGATTACCATGACCGCAAAGTTAAAAGGTTGATTTAATAACTTGTGTTATGGAAAAGGCGTCAAGTGCTTCTTTTGACTTTTAGTTGAGCTGGCTTTAAAGCTTAATGGAAGTGTTAACTTGGCGCCTTAAAGTATTGCTGTATGGATGCTAAAAGGCCTTGGCAATTGCCAAGGCCTTTTTTAACGCTTACCGTTATCAGCGTTTAGTCACGCTCATACTCTTCGGCAGCTTCCAGTGCATCCTGTGATGCATTGACGCGAATCACGTAGTCATCGCCGTCATCATCTTTCGTCAGTTCCAAAGAGTCCCACTCGACGGCAACGTCTTTCTCGCCCATGCCGAGGAACCCACCGATACCCATGACGACAGCCTGGATCTGACCATCTTCATCGATGACCAGGTCAGAAATGGTACCGATATCCTCATCTTCTTCCACGGTGCTTTTCACGTTGTTGCCGATCAGCGAATCAGCATGGAACGTGTTTTCAGGCTGCGTGGTGAGGTAGGTAGCTTCAGCTGCCACGGTTTCCTGAGCGCTGACCGAGCCAGCGGCAAACATGAAAGCAGGCACCATCAACGTACCGAGGAAAGCAGGTTTGATCATTTTCATGGCTATTGCTCCTTGCGCTTGCATTAGGACAGGGTGTGGTTGCACCGGTGTCTAAACAAATTAACGGTCATGGCTCATCAAACAGTGTGGTTTGATAAAGGCAGTATCTAATTGCCTGGCGCTATTCCTATAGCGCCCACCATTTACGTTACTCCTGAGGCGATTCCTCTCATGCCAACGATTCTATCAATAACCCGTATTACGGGTGGGCTAACAGAAACTGGTATTAAGGAAAAGCAACGTCTTGTCTTGCGCGTCACTGCGTCAAGACACTTATCAAGGTAGACGCTCTATAATGTTTTGCAAGATGAATGGCCATCTTTTTGTCATGGACCTGAATCCGTGAAGCCGGCGCCGACACTTTCCCTATCACCGCCAGCGAGCACTTTTTGATCATTCGCCCCGTGCAAGTTGGCTTTCGCAAGCCCGTTATTGCCAAAACCCACCGTGCTGATCGGTGCTGACGGCCCGTTTTGTCATGCCTTTCCACCCGCCAGGCACGACATATCTGGCGATCGCGTGTCGCTTGGAACTGCTTGTGGATAGAGTGTCGCCGATTGACGGTCAGCATGGCGTTCCTCGTGGATAACGCACTCGGCTCCGCAGCGTCTTGAGCACCGTCATGCGCCCGATATCCTGCCCGAAGTCGAGGATGATCTGCCGTGCCTTGTGAATCACGAGAGCCGCACGGTGCACCAGCTCTTGTAGCACGGTGCGCAGCCGGCGCCGCTTGGCCGGGTGGCGAACCGGGCTCAGCTCGCCGGTCATGCCCAGCTGTCCCATCAGGCGCAGGATGTTGTAGGCCAACTGGGCGAGATGCAGGATCAGATCGTTGGTGGCGAACTTGCCGGACGGCAAGCGCTCCAGGTCGAGATCGGTCTTGATCTCGCTGTGAAACTGCTCATGGGTGGCATGCGCCTGGTAGCGTTTGATCACCGCCTCCGGCGCCTCGTCCAGGCTGGTCCACCAGCCTTCCAACTCATAGTCCGGTTCGAGCAGCAACTGGCCATCGCGATCGGCGGTGCGCTCTACCAGGCGCATCACGCGTTGGACGACGTATTCGGTCTTGTTGTCGTCGTGGATCGAGACGGTCTGCGACCACAGCGCCTGGCGCTTGCCAGGACGCAGCTCTTCCCAGTAGTCCGCCGCCACCGCCAGCCAGGTATCTCGATCAGCCGTGGCCGAGCCACGCGGGTTCCATTTGACGACATAGTCGAGCCGGCGCCCCTCGTCGGCAAAGACCTGGCGTTGCTGTTCGAGAAGCGCCAGGTGCGCCTGGCTGTCGAAGCCGCTGTCCTCGCGTAACAGGATCGGTTGCTTGGTCAAGCATTGGGCGCGAGGCAGTACCCGCTCCAGGAAGGCGTTGCTCTCCTTCATGGTGTGCTGCTTGCCAGGCCGCAGTTCCAGACCCAGGCACCACCCTTCGTTGCCCAGATAGGCGGCGATCGGGGTGTAGCCATCGACCTTCTGGTAGGTCCGCGAGACGCCTTCCTTCTTCGAGTTGCTGTTGTCCATGACGAAGGTGTCGATGTCCAGGCAGACGTGCGTCGTCTCGGCGGTGATCGGTGCTTCGATCAGTGACAGCAGGGTCGTGGACCAGGTGGCGGTGCGCGCCTGCAGGTCGTTGGCGGCAAGTTTCTCCAGCCGCTGTCGCAGCGTCGCCGCGCTCGGCACCTTCTGCAGGGTCAGCAGTTGTTGGAAGGGCTTGTCGCGGCGGAAGTTCTCGACAGCGTCATAGTCGCTCATGCCCAGACACAGCAGGCCCAGGTAGCTCTTGATCACGTCACTGGTGCGCATGCCCAGCGTGGTGGGGAAGCGGCTGTCGATGCTGTCGACGCCAGCGATCTCGAAGCATTGCCCGATGATGGACAGCCCGGCGTGGCTGGTGAGGGTGCGGCGACTGGCGCGGAACTTGACGTTGGGCATGGCACTGTCTGGGTGAATGGCGATAATGGCTATATTGCCATGCAGTTCAGTAGGTTAGAAGCATTCCTGGGGGCCGGTCTCACGGATTCAGGATGGATTGAACTCAAGTATCGGTGTTAAAGAGGTGAGAGCGCCTGCCCATGCGACAGTCTGTCGGATTGACCCACCGGTAGCCAGTCGGCATATTAACCGTAAAAAAGGAGAACCCATGACGACGACGACGCATCACCCTGCCGACCGGCGACTCAAACGCTCTTGTCTAGGCAGCCTGGCGGTCAGTGCCTGGCTGTTGATGACCAGTGCGTTGGCCAGTGCCAGCGAGCTTCCCAAGGGGCACTTTCTGTTGCCCGAAACAGGTAACATGGTCGGCGAGAACTACACGGTCACGGCCAGTAATGAAGATACGCTGCTGGATATCGCCCGGGCTCACAACGTGGGCTACGAGGAGATCCGCATGGCCAACCCGGATGTCAGCATCTGGGTACCCGGCGAAGGTACCGAGGTGAGCATCCCCGGCCAGTTCATCCTGCCTGACGCGCCGCGTACCGGTATCGTGATCAACGTCGCCGAACTGCGCCTCTACTACTACCCCGAGGTGGCGTCTGGCGAGCCAGCCGTGGTCGAGACCTACCCCATCGGCATTGGGCGTGATGCCTTCAACACGCCTCTGGGCATCACCAAGACCACCATGCGACTCGAAAATCCGGCCTGGTATCCGCCGGCATCCATCCGTCGCGAGGCGGCCGAACGGGGCGATCCACCTCCTGCCGTGGTGCCCCCAGGCCCGGATAACCCGTTGGGGCAGTTTGCCATCTTGCTCGATATACCGGGCTATCTGATTCACGGAACCAACCAGCCGGACGGCATCGGCATGCGGGCCAGCCGAGGTTGCATCAGGATGCACGGGGACGACATCGAGTCGATCTTCTGGCGTGTGCCCGTCGGTACCCAGGTCAATATCATCGATGCTCCTATCAAGCTGGGCTGGGGCGAGCAGGGCAATGCTTATATTCAGGCGTTTGCTTCCACCGACGAGCAGGCATTCGGCATGGACACTCTGCTGAACGTGATTGGCCTGATCGAAGAGCATAACGGCCAAGGCAGTGCCAACTACGAGCAGGTCAGCCGCGTGCTCGAAGAAGCCAACGGTCAAATCGTACCTCTCAGCTAATGCTCAGGGCGGTAGCGCAGCCACCAGGCCCAGCGCTACCGCCTGACGCACCCAGTCTGCCACATTGCCCGCCTGCATCGTTTTCATGGCCCTCAGCCGATAGACTTCCACGGTTTTAGGGCTCACCTCCATCTGCTCGGCAATTTCCCGGTTGGTCAACCCATGTGCCACGTGGGCCATGATCTGCTGCTCTTTCGGCTTGAGCGACCTGTAGCGCGCCTTCAGGCTAGCCACTTGCGCCTGTGCCTGATGCCGTTGGCGAGCGTGCTCCAGGGCTCGCTGCACGATTTCGATGATCTGCTGGTGGTTGAAGGGCTTCTCGATGAACTCGAACGCCCCGGCTTTCAGGGCGGCCACCGCCATGGGAACATCGCCGTGGCCGGTCATCATGATGATCGGCAAGGTGTCCTGTTGATCCAACAGCGCCTGCTGTACCTGGAGGCCGCTGAGGCCGGGCATACGAACATCCAGTAGCAGGACGGCTATGTGATCGCGCTGGGCCGCCAGAAACGCGTCTCCACTGGCAAAGGGCTGGGCAGTCAGGCCGACCGACGACAGCAGCCACACCAGGGATTCGCGCAGGGCGGTGTCGTCATCGACCACGGCAATGGTGGAAAGGGGCGGTTCCATCAAGTGTCTGTCTCCGTACGTAGCAGTACCTCAAAACAGGCCCCTTGGGGGCAGTCGCGAAGCGTCAGGGCGCCGCCCATGCTTTCCAGCAGGGTTCGGCTGATGGCCAGGCCCATGCCTAGCCCATCGTCCCGAGTGGTGTAAAAGGCATCGAAGATATGCGGGCGCTGGGTGTCGGGCACGCCTGGCCCTTGGTCTTCAACGCTCAGGGTCAGCTGCCGATGCCCGCTGGGTCGCGCGGTGATCACCACGCCAGGGCGGTCGGGCATGTCGCGGCTGGCGGTCAGCGCATTCAGCAGCAGGTTGACCAGCACCTGCTCCAGGGCGATGGGGTCGCCGTAGACCCTGGGGAGTTCGTCGGGTAGCTGGCGCTGCAAAGGGATTGCAGCCTGCTGATACTGCCACTCGCAGAGCTGGCAGGCCGCCTCGATCACCGGAGCCAGCGCGACCGGATGCACACGATGGCTGCGTTTGCGTACGAAGCTGCGCAGATGCCGCAAACGTTGCGCCAGACGTTCGACCTGCTGGTTGATACGTTCCAGCGGCAGGCGCAGCGCTTCGGCAGAGGGGGCAGGTTGCTGTTGGCACTGCATCAGCGCGCCGCTGGCGTAGTTGGCGATGGCGCCCAGCGGCTGGTTCAACTCGTGGGCAATGTTGGAGGCCAGCTCACCCGCGGCCGCCAGCCGGTTGGCATGGGCAATTTGTTCCTGATGGCGGAGCGCCTGGGCTTCGGCCTGCTTGCGCGCGCTGATATCGCGGTTGATGAGTGCGAAGTGGCCGGGTTCGGCGCCCTGAGCCCGGTGGGCCAACACGACGCTGAGCACGGGCAGCAGGGCATCTGGCGCACGTATCTCCAGCTCGCCGCTCCAGGAACCGTAACGCTCGACGGCAGGAAAGACCACCTGCCGGAGCAGCCGCAGCGACTCGCAGGAGTACACAGTGTCCAGGGGGACTTGCAAGGCCTCGGTGGGTAGCGCCAGGCAGCGCCGAGCGGCTTCGTTGGCGCTGAATACCCGCTGGTCAGGCCCCAGAAACAGCACGTAGTCGGTGGTGGACTCGACCACCTTTGCCAGGCGCTCCCGGGTGGCTTCGGCTTCGATGCGACGCCCCACATCCCGGGAGACGCAGAGAATGTCCAGCAGCTCCCCCGTGTTGGCGTCTCGTCGGGTCCGGCTGGTGGTTTCAAACCACACGTAATGGCCCGCCTTGGCGCGAAAGCGATAGGTCTGCTGGTAGAACCCATCATGGTAATAAACCCGTGGCGACTTGTTGAGCAGCGCGCTCAGGTCGGCGGGATGAAATAGCTGATAAGCCGAGACGCCAATCAACTCCTCGGGCGCGTACCCCAGCAGATCGCGGGCGGCTTGAGAGGCATACAGAAACGTGCCGTCTCGGGCATGCCGAGAGATCAGGTCGGTGGTGCTTTCCGCCAGCCACTGGTAGTGGCGCTTCTCCTCTTCCAGGGCGGCATTGCGCGCCTGCAACGAGGCGATTTCTGCTTGCAGGCGGGCTTCCAGCGGTGTGGTCATGGCGTTATCGCGCGGGGTCCAGCACGCCACCCAGCGAGGCATTGCGGCGGAACCAGCCAGCAATGCTGGTGCGCGGCAGGCGCGTGGGCAGCACTTCGTGGGGGATGGTTTCCGATAAAAAGCAGGCGAACGTTCCCGCTTCGGGCACGACCCGGGCCACTTCCCGGCTGGGGTCATCGGGGTCGTAGATGACCATTTCGCCTCCGCCATCGGCGGGCCAGTCGGGGGTGAGGTAGCCGACGGTCGAGATGACGCGATTGGCCCGCCCGCGAAAGCTGTCCAGATGGCGTTGGTAAAAAGCCCCGGCAGGGTAGTGGGCAAAATGTGCCTCGTACTCGAACAGGCCAAGAAACAGCGCCTGATTCAACGAGCGCTGCAGCTCGGTCATGGCATCGAGATAGTGCCGCTGGGCTTCGCTTTCACGGTCCAGCCAGTGGATGGCGTCGCCGCGAATATCCTTGCGCAGCAGGTGCTGCTGACCGCGTCCGATGCCTGCTTCATCGAGCGCATCGTGGGCCGCCAGATGCAGCAGCTCGCCTTGCAGCGCCTGGCACAGGGCCGGGTCGATGACCCCCTGGCCCACGTACCAGCCCTGTTCCACCAGGGCGTCGACCAGGGCCACGTGGGCCTCTAGGGCAAGGGCATGGGGGCGGGTGTCCATGGAAGCGATCATTTGGTGTGTCTCGTGACTGGCTTGTCGTTGCGATTGACGGCGGCTGGGCGCTGAGGAGAGCGCCTTTCGGGGTAGTGGCGCAAGGCGCCGACCGGGCGGCGGTAAAGGTCGATGTCCATGCCGAACCCTTCGGCCAGCAGCTCCACCAGCATCATGGCCGAGAGCCCCCAGATCACGTGGCTGTCTACTCGGTAGCTGGGCACGTAGTGAGCGACGCCATCCACGGTGATGACATCGGTATGGGTGCGCTGGTCCTCCAGAAAGTGGCTGAGCGGCACTTCGAAAATGGCATC
Source organism: Halomonas sp. KM007 (assembly GCF_050709225.1). Lineage (NCBI taxonomy): Bacteria > Pseudomonadati > Pseudomonadota > Gammaproteobacteria > Oceanospirillales > Halomonadaceae > Halomonas > Halomonas sp. KM007. Next base: position 2,986,464 of record NZ_CP136131.1, read on the forward strand.
CAGCTCCGCCGGGTCTGCCACCAATGGCAGGTCGGGGGGGATCAGGCCTACCCAGGGAGTGACCCGTATCCCGTGCAGCGAAATCACATCGGACAGGCGCCCCAGCGGTTGCACTGCCTGCGGTGCTAGCGCAATCTCTTCCTGAGCCTCCCGCAGTGCGGTGGCGTAGAGGTCTGCATCGGTGGCTTCGCGCTTGCCGCCGGGGAAAGCGACTTGGCCGCTGTGGGTATTCAAGTGGCCCGCGCGGCGGGTAAACAGCAGCGTCGGCGACGGCCGCTCGACGATGGGCATCAAGACGGCGGCCTCTGGCAGAGTAACGTGGTCCAGCCGTTGAGGCGTATGCAGTTGCAGCTGTTTGCGCAGTTTCTCTAACATAGGGGATTCCCGTGACTTTGTTCTCTTTTACCCAGCCATGACGATCAGCGTCAAGCGCGTTGATAGCTCGCCCTTCCAGCCATAGAGAAAACGCGATGAACTTTTGTAGTCAGTGTGGTGAAAAAGTCCGCTTTGCGGTGCCTGAAGGAGATGACCGCCCCCGCTACCTGTGCGATGCCTGCGGTACCATTCACTACCAGAATCCGCGCATTGTGGCGGGTACGCTGCCGGTGAGCGGCTCGAAGGTCTTGCTGTGCAAACGCGCCATTGCGCCGCGCAAAGGGTACTGGACGCTGCCGGCAGGCTATATGGAAAACGCCGAAACCACGCAGCAGGCCGCATCCCGGGAGACCTGGGAAGAGGCCTTCGCCGAAGTCGCGCTGGGAGACCTGTACACCTTGATCGACCTGCCGCACATCAATCAAGTCTACATGATTTTTCGCGCCGACCTGGTGGGTGGCTTCAGTGCCGGGCCAGAAAGCCTGGAGGTGGCGCTTTTCGAAGAGCACGAAATCCCCTGGGACGCGCTGGCCTTCCCCACCATCGAGCGGACCCTGCGGCACTACTTCGAAGATCGCCAGCAGGCGGAATTTCCGCTGCACATCAGCAAGATCACACCCGAAGACCGCGAGCGCTACTTCGGCAGTGCCTGATGGGGCAGCGGAGGCGGCGCCTACAGGTTGGCCACCTGCCACACGTCGTAGGCCACTTCCTCGTAGGGGTGGGCCAGCTTGAGGGCGGCAATGGCCGCCTGGATGTGCGCGTCGTCACAGACCAGCTCCACCTTGAACTCTTCCACCCGCTCCAGGGTGCCTACCTGACCGATATGCGGTTCGGCGCCCTCCATCGGCCGAAACTGGCCGGTGCCGCGGGTCTGGAAACAGACGTGCTCATAATCACCGATACGCCCCGCACCCGCGTCGAACACGGCGCGCTTGACGCTCTCTACATGGTCGACAGGAACAAAAAAAGCGAGTTTATACATGGATCATGACCCTTTTTGAGCGGCGAAAGTCAGCAGAGGGCCACATGATACGCGATTTGGCGGTAGGTTGGGCACCGCCACCCTGTCAGGGGGCGGTGCTCTGTCGCTGGCTTACCAGGATTTATAAGGCAGGAACTTGCCGTTCAGGGTGAGCAGCACGCGGTCGCCCTTGGGGTCTTCGATCTTTTCCATCTCCATGGTGAAGTCGATGGCGCTCATGATGCCGTCGCCAAACTTCTCCTGCACCACGTCTTTCAGCGTTTCGCCGTACACGCCGACCACTTCGTAGAGCCGGTAGATGAAGGGGTCTTGGGGGATCGCCTCATCCCACGCCTTTGTTGGGAAGGCCGTGAGCGCGGTGGCCACATCGCTCTCTACTTCTAGCACGTCGCAAAGCTTATGGGCGACATCTGCGCTGGCGCTGTTCATGCCGTAACACGCAGAGGCAACCCATACCGGTGACATGCCCACAGCGCTGGCAATGTCGTCCCAACTCATTTTTTTACGGGCCTTGGCAGCCAGCAGGGTATGACGCATTTCGAGCTTATCCATGACGGACCTCCTTGGGAGTGAACTTCACTAGGTTTTCTTGTGGTTCGGTGGCAGGGGATGCCGGGGTTGAATCAGTGGTGGCCTCGGCATCCTCGAGTTGCACCGGGTTGACCGGCGTGGGATAGCGCAGGCCTTGGCCGTCGAACTCCTGGGTGCGCAGCTCGCTGGAGCGGTTCACCAGGAAATCGACCAGGTAATTACGAATTTTGTAGAAGTGCGGGTGTTTGACGATGCTCGCCCGCTGGCGCGGCCTAGGTAGGTCAATCTCCACTGCTTCGGCGATACGCGCCTGGGGGCCGTTAGTCATCAGGAAGATGCGGTCGGCCAGTAAGATCGCTTCGTCCACATCGTGGGTGATCATGAACACGGTTTGCTGATCCTGGCTCCAGATTTTGATCAGCTCGTCTTGAATCACCCCACGGGTCAGCGCATCCAGCGCGCCAAACGGCTCATCCAATAGCAGCAGTTTGGGCTTGGTGGCAAACGCCCGGGCGATGCTCACCCGCTGGCGCATACCACCGGATAGTTGGGAGGGCTTACGGTCCACCACCTCTTTCAAACCGACCATCTCCAGGTACTTCATACTGTGGTCGGTGACTTCCCGGTCGCTCCACGCTTTCCAGCGGGCGCGTACGCCGAAACGAACATTTTCCAACGCGGTGAGCCAGGGCAGCAGACTGTAGTTTTGGAACACCACGCCGCGCTCAAGGCCAGGGCCGCTGATCTCTTTGTTCTCCATGACCATGGAACCTTCCGAGAACTGATCCAGCCCGGCCAGCGCGTTCATGATGGTGGACTTACCGCAGCCAGAGTGGCCGATGATGCACACGAATTCGCCTTTCTCGAGCTGAAAACTGATGTTCTCGAACACCGTCAGCGGTTCCGCCTCTTTACTGGCGCCGGGGAAGCGCTTGGCGGCTTTTTGTACCTCTACAAAAGCATGACTCATGGTCGGCTCCTTATTCGGCGTAAGTGACAAAGCGGGCAATATAGGCAAGCGACATATCCAGCAGCATGCCCACCACGCCGATCATCAGGATGGAGAAGATCACGCTGGTTAAATCGAGGTTGTTCCACTCGTTCCAGACGTAGTAGCCAATGCCGGTGCCGCCCACCAGCATCTCGGCAGCCACGATAACCAGCCAGGCGATGCCAATGGAGATCCGCATGCCGGTCAGAATGGTCGGGGCCGCGGCGGGCAGAATGACCTTGAAGGCCGTTTTTAGCGGCGACAGTTCATGGGTGCGTGCCACGTTCACCCAGTCGCTGCGTACGCCGGCCACGCCAAAGGCGGTATTGAGCAGCATCGGCCAAATGGAACAGATAAAGATCACGAAGATGGCCGAGGCTTCGGCATCCCGAATGATGAACAGCGCCAGAGGCATCCAGGCCAAGGGAGAAATCGGCCGCAAGACCTGAATGAACGGGTTGAGCGCTTTATACGCCAGCGGTGACATGCCAATCAGAAAGCCGATGGGGATCGCCACCACGGCGGCCATGAGATAGCCGCTGAGCACGCGGTAAAGGGAGTAACCCAGTTGGATGCCGATCCCCTTGTCGTTGGGGCCTGCATCATAGAAAGGATTGGAAAGCTGCTCCCAGGCCCGCTCGAAAATCGCCGACGGCGGGGGAACGCGGGCCGTTTCATCGGCCCCGCCCAGCAGCAGCTCGTATTCGCTCAGCTCTTCCGTGCCGCCCATCAGCGGCGAGCGGTCGAGTCCTTCCCAAAGCCCCAGCAGTACGGCGAGCAGGACGAAGGCTAACAAGCCAGCGCGCACGTTCAGGCTGATGTTCCAGTCGGTGGTGGTGCGGTCCATAATTAGCTCCTGCGGATATCAAAGCTGGCCAGATACCCTTCGGGGTCGGTGTAGTCGAAGGTCTTGCCCATGATCTGGTAGTTGCGCGAGGTCTCTTCGGGGGCGTCGTAGCCCAGCTCGTTCATCACCGTGCGTGCTTCGCTGGCCAAAAAGACATCCCGGGCAATCTGCTGATAATCGACGCTGCCCTCGATGTAGCCCCAGCGCTTCATCTGGGTCAGGATCCAGACGGCCATGGATTGCCAGGGGAAGGGGTCGAAGTCGATCCGGTCCGGCACGTTCTGAACATTGCCCAGGCCATCGGCAAAGCGCCCTGTCAGCACCTGCTCGATCACCGTGACCGGCTGGTTCAGGTAGTTGGTCGGGGCAATGGCCTCGGCGATTTCCGAACGGTTGGCCGGGTCGGAAGAGTATTGGGTGGCATCGATGATCGCCCGCAGCAGCGCGCCGTAGGTGTTGGGGTTTTGCTGGGCAAAGCGAGCGCTGGTGGCAAAGGCGCAGCACGGGTGGCCGTCCCAGATCTCCTTGGTGAGCAGATGAATGAAGCCGATGCGCTCGAACACGGCGCGCTGATTGAACGGGTCGGGGGAGAGAAACCCATCGATGTTGCCCGCGCGCAGGTTGGCAACCATCTCGGGGGGCGGAATGACGCGAATCTGAATGTCCTGATCCGGGTCCAGGCCATGCTCGGCCACGTAGTAGCGCAGCAGGAAGTTGTGCATGGAGTACTCGAAGGGCACGCCGAAGGTGAAGCCTTTCCACTGCTGCGGGTCACGCTTGTCCTGGTGGTCGTTGTGCAGCACGATGGCTTGCCCATTGACGTTCTCGATGGCAGGCGTCACGAAGGCCCGCTGGGTCGAGCCTGCCCCCAGGCTCATGGCCAGCGGCATGGGGGAGAGCATGTGAGCGGCATCGTACCGATCGTTCAGCGAGTTATCGCGAATCAGCGCCCAGCCAGCGGTCTTGATCACATTGACGTTCAGGCCGTAACGCTCATAGAACCCCATGGGGTGGGCCATGATGATGGGCGTGGCGCAGGTGATCGGAATGAAGCCGATGTCCAGCTCGGTTTTCTCCAGCGGGCCCAGGCTCTCCTTGACCGCCGCCTTGATCGACTCCATGGGCAGCAGGGTGGCCAGGGCCGCTGCCGCGGTGCCGCCACCCACCAGCTTCATGAATTGCCGACGGTGCATGTCGCTATGGCCAAAGATGCCGCGAACCAGCGCGCTCTCCACGACCCGGTCCATGATCTGTTCGGCATTGCTGGGTGGCGCTTCGCCACCGGCCAGGGTGGCCTGATGGGAAGGTACGCTGGGGCGGGCAGGGTGGCACTGGTGGCAATCACACTGGCGGCCATGGATCAGCGATTGACGGTGATCGAAAGGGTTGCCGAGACTGCTGTGGTCATTGTTCTCTTTCATGGGCGTTCACCTCTCAGGAGCAAATGGGCTTCTAGCTGCGCCGTCTTGGTGCGAAACAGAGCGTTGCGGCACTGTTTCGGTAGTGCGACTTGTGTGCCACAACTGTCCGTTTTGTTTAAAGATTCATAAATTCAATGAGTTGTGGTGTTTGGTGGAATCTTGGAGGCCATGCTTGAAAACGACGATTTTTCGTTAATAACGATATTTCGTTGTTTAAATGACGAAATATCGTTATTGGCCCGTTGTTTGTATGGGTAGTGGGTATGTCGCCGCCATCGCCAGGAGATGCAGATGCCCCCCATGACGACCGAGCCGTTGATGAGCGAGCCGTCGCTTAGGCTCATGGCCAGCCATGCCCCGCTGGCCATGCTGGTGATCGACCCGCTGGCCGATGAGCTGGTGGCTGCCAATGCGTCTGCCTGCCAACTGTTGATGCTGGAAGAGGGCGATTGGCGAGCGTCGCCGTTCAGCCATCGGTTGAGTGCCTCCTTGCCGCTGTGGGTCAGCTTTACCGATGAGGTATTGACTACCGGGCAGGCGTGGTCGGATGACCTGGTGGTGCTGGACAGCGTGCGTCAGCCACGCCGGGTAGAAGTCTTCGGTGAGCGTTTGCCGGACCCCCCGCGGCTCTTATTGACCCTGATCGACCGGCAGAAGGCCGAGCAGCGGCGCGCCCGCGCCGAGCTGGGGCGTCAGCATCGCCAGGGGGATGTAGGGTGGCAGCGCGTCGAGCAGGTGTTCGAGCGAATCGAAAGGCAGAACCAGCTGATTCTCAGCGCCGCCGGAGAGGGCATCTACGGGCTGGATGCGCAGGGCAGAACCACTTTCGTCAATCCAGCGGCCGAGCGCATTCTGGGCTGGAGCACCGAGGACATGGTGGGCCACGATGCGCATTTGATGTTTCACCATACCCATGCCGATGGCTCTCATTTCCCTGTGCAGCAGTGCCCCATTCATGCTTCGTTCAGCGATGGCCAGGTGCACCACGTCGACGATGAAGTGTTCTGGCACAAGAACGGTGAGGCGATTCCCGTCGAGTATACGAGCACCCCCATTTTCGAGATGGGGCGGCTGGTGGGGGCCGTGGTGCTGTTTCGCGATATCCGCGAACGCAAACGGGCAGAGCAGCAGCTGCGCGATGCCCTGGAGGAGGTCGAGTCGCTGAAGCGGCGGCTGGAGCTGGAGAACGAATACCTCCAGGAGGAGATCAAGGCAGAGGTCAATCACCGCAATATCGTGGGCAACAGCCCGGCGGTGGCCAAATTGATCCAGCAGATTGCCATGGTGGCACCGACCGGGGCCAACGTCTTGATCAGCGGTGAGTCCGGCACGGGCAAGGAGCTGATCGCCAGGGCCATTCATGCTGGGAGTGGGCGCAGCGACCGGCCGCTGATTCGGGTCAACTGTGCCGCCATACCGCGAGATCTGTTCGAAAGCGAGTTCTTTGGCCATGTCAAAGGGGCCTTTACCGGGGCGATGCAGGATCGTCCGGGGCGTTTCGAGCTGGCCCACGGCGGCACGCTGTTTCTTGACGAGGTAGGAGAAATTCCGCTGGAGCTGCAGAGCAAGCTGCTGCGCGTATTGCAGGATCAGCAGTTCGAGCGAGTGGGGGACAACCGCACCCGCGAGGTGGACGTGCGCGTGATTGCGGCCACCAACCGTGATTTGAAAGAGATGATCGACGCCGGGCATTTCCGAGAGGATCTCTATTTCCGGCTCAACGTGTTTCCCATCGATTCAGTGCCGCTGCGCAAGCGCATCGAGGACGTGCCCTTGCTGGCGCGACATTTTCTGCACCGCGCCTGCTTGAAGTTCAACAAGCCGGGCGTGCGTATTCCCCCCGCCCAGTTGGAGCTGCTGACCCTCTACCCATGGCCTGGCAATATCCGCGAGCTCGAAAACGTCATCGAACGACAGGTGATCGTGACCCAGGACCGCCGACTCTGCTTCGACGACCTGTTGCCGCCGGAGCCCAGTGTGCCGGGGCAGGTCATGGCGGAGCGTGACAAGGGCGCCGAGCCTCTTGCCGAGACACCGATGACCGAACAGGCGCTACAGCAGCACCAGCGGGACAACGTGCTGAAGGCGTTGGCATCGACACAGGGCAAGATCTCTGGCGCGGGTGGGGCGGCGGAGCTATTGGGCGTCAAACCGACGACGCTGGCCTCCCGGTTGCAAAAGTGGGGCATCGACCCGCGTCGATTCAGGCGTCGTGAATGTAAAAAGCCCCCTGCCAACGGTGCATTGGACTAAGGTAAAAGGTGCTGGGCTGGGCAGGCACTTTGTACACACAAATTCGCCAAGTTCAAGGCTAGCATACATACATGAATGTAACTATAATGCCCACTCTTTCAGACTGGCGCTGCGCATCTTCCAACGTTGACACCTAGAGGCAATCCCATGCGACTAGCACACTGGGCAGTCAATGCCCCTTTACGCCCCTTGCTACTGGCCGTGCTGACCTCCTCCTTCATTCTGCCTGCCCAAGCGGCCGACCTGGTCACCATCACCCGCGATGCGTTGAACAACAACGCTGCCCTTGCCTCGGCACGCGCCGAATTTTCTGGCGTAGAGGCGGGCCGGGACGTGGCGCGCGGCGGCTTGCTGCCTCAGGTGAATGCCTCCGGTAGTGTCGTGCACAACCAGCAGTACGAAAGCCAGGCCGCGGTGGGGGTCAGCGATGACCGTTACAACACCGCATCGCTGTCGTTGGAAGCGACCCAGGCGCTGTTCAATGCCGTGACGCGCCAGGAGCTCAATCAGGCCGAGCGCCAGATCGATCAGCAGGTCTACCTTTTGGCCGCGACGGAACAGCAGCTGCTCATCGACGTGGTCAGCGCCTACTTCGATATTCTGCGTGCCCATGAGGTGCTGGAAGCGCGTCAGGCGCAAGAGCGCGCCATTGGCCGCCAGCTGGAGCAGGCTCGCGAGCAGTTCGAGGTCGGGCTGATTGCGATTACCGAAGTGGAAGAGGCGCGGGCCAGCTTCGACCAGTCTCGGGCCGACCGCATTGCCGCCGAGAGCAGCCTGCAAGTGGCGTTCGAAGCGCTGGAGCAGTTGACCGGGCAGCGTTACGCCAACATCGATGCCTTGGGTGACGCCATGCCGATTGCGCTCCCGGCGCCCACCGACCGTGACTATTGGGTCGACCAGGCACTGGAGCGCAACCCGCAGGTACTGGCCCAGCGGGCAGGCATCGAGCTGTCTCGGACCGGTGTGGAAATCGCCCGGGCAGGGCGTCTACCCACCGTGCAGGCGTTCGCCAACTATCAATACTCGGAAAGCGACAGCGATGTGGTCAGTGGCTACAACTCTTCTAGCCAGGTAGGCGTTTCCGCCAACCTGCCGATTTACACCGGTGGCAGCACCAGTGCGCGTATTCGCCAGGGCACCTTCCAGCTCGAAAGTAGCCAGTACGACTTCGAGTCCCAGCGCCGCACCACGATTCAACAGGTGCGCTCGCTGTACACCCAGGTCAGCAATAACGTGGAAACCGTGGATGCTCGCCGCCAGGCCATCGTGTCTACCCGCAGCGCTCTGGAAGCGACGCGCGCAGGCTACGAGGTGGGTACCCGCAATATCGTCGATGTGCTGAATGCCGAGCAGAACCTCTATAACGCCATCGCCAGCTACGCCGAAGCGCGCTACGACTACGTGGTGAATCTGATGTCGCTGCGCCAGCAGTCGGGCATGCTGGACGTGGCGGCCATCGAGGAAGTCAATGCCTGGCTGACCGGTGACAGCGTCAACTTCACCCTGCCTGAAAGCAACGCGCCTGATACTTACCAGCGCGCGATGGACATTGGTGCTCCTCCTACCCCAGGCGCCTGAGAGCGGCCAATGGGGGCACGCCTGCGATCCGTCAACGTACAGAAAAAATGAATGGGAATTCGACGCATGAAAAGAGTGATGCACTCCACCCGGGCGAGCCTGGTGACGCTGATCGCCGTGCTGGCGCTGACCGCTTGTGGCCAGGAACAGCCGTCCCAGGAGCAGCAGGGCCAGCAGCAGGAAGCGCCACCCCACGCGGTGGAAGTCGCTGAAGTAAGCCGTCAGGACATTCCGCTCAACAAGTCCTATCCTTCGCTGCTGCGTAGCGACAGTGAAGTCACGCTGGTGGCGCGGGTCAACGGCTTTCTGGAAGAGCGGCATTTCGAACCCGGGCAAATGGTCGAGGAGGGAGATCGCCTCTACACCATCGAGCCGGACTTGTACCAGGCCACGGTGAACCAACGTGAAGCAGACCTGCAGAGCGCCCGGGCAGAGCTGGCACGCGCCCAGCGGGATGCGCAGCGTTTCGAGCAGCTGCTGAGCCAGAACTCGGTCAGCCGCCAGCAGTACGACCAGGCGCTGGCAGAGCAGCGGGTTGCGCAGGCCAGCGTGGCACAGGCGGAAGCCGCACTCACCAGTGCCAATCTGGACCTGGGCTACTCCAACGTCACCGCGCCCGTTTCGGGCATGATCAGCTTGAGCCAGATCAACGTGGGCAACCTGGTCACGTCAGGCACTGAGCTGGCCACCATCACGCCTCTGGACCCGCTGGAAGTGCGCTTTCAGCTACCCCAGCGTGATGCCTTCGAGCTGCGTCGTCAGTTGGCCGACAGCGCCGGTGACATGTCCTCCATTACCGCCCATCTCAGCGTGCCCGGGTTAGCGGGTAGCGCCGGTGGTGAGCTGGCGGGCCGCCTGAATTTCCTCGGTTCCCGTGTGGATACCGGCACCAGTACGGTGCAAGCATCGGCCACGTTCGACAATCCCGACGGGGAAGTACTGCCGGGCCAGTTCGTGCGCGTACGCCTTGAAGGCCTGAAGCGCTTCGACGTCATGGCGGTGCCTGAAATTGCCGTTACCCAAGGGTTGATGGGCCCTCGTGTCTTCGTGCTGGACGACGAAAGCAAGGCGCGTGAGCGGACGGTTCAACTGGGCGATGTGGCTGGCCCCTGGCAGATCATCGTGGATGGCCTGGAACCTGGCGAGCGCGTCGTGGTGGGCGACCCGGCGGGTCTCGAGCCGGGCATGGTGATCGATCCGGTGCGTTTCGATGGCGATGCAGAACAGCTGGTCGATGACGTGGAAGAAGCCGAAGCGCAAGAGCAGCAGGAGCAGGCCGAAGCGGCTGCCGAGATGTCCGAAGGCGCTGGTGAAGCGCCCGCGGAAGGGGAAGAGGGTGCTCAATAATGAATTTCTCTAACTTCTTTATCAGTCGTCCGATATTCGCCACGGTGCTGGCGATTATCCTGACGCTGGTAGGCGCGATGGCGATGCGGATATTGCCCATCGAGCAGTATCCCAGCGTGGTGCCGCCCACGGTCTCGGTACAGGCGCAGTTCCCCGGTGCCGATGCGGAGACCGTGGCACAGACCGTGGCCGCGCCCCTGGCGGAAGCCATCAACGGCGTGGAGGACATGCTGTACATGACCTCCAACAGCGCCGACAACGGCCTGATGAGCCTGAGCGTGGCGTTCAACATCGGTACCGATGGTGATATCAACACGATCAACGTTAACAACCGCGTGCAGGGGGCACTGTCCCAGTTGCCAGAGGCCGTTCAGTCTCAGGGTGTCACCGTGGAGCTGCGTTCCGACTCCATTCTGATGCTGGTCGCGCTGACCTCGCCCAGCGGTGACTACAACAACGTCTACATGCAGAACTATGCCACCCTCAACATTCTCGATGAGCTGCGCCAGGTGCCTGGGGTGGGCAACGCCGAGGTGCTGGGGGGCGGCGAGTTTGCCATGCGGATCTGGATGGATCCCGACAAACTGGCCCAGTACGACCTGACCCCGAGCGAAGTGGCCAGTGCCATTCGCGCTCAGAACACCGAAATTCCGGCCGGTAATCTTGCCGCGACGCCCCAGAGCGAGCCGCGTGCCTATACCTACACCATTACCGCTGGCGGGCGTCTTTCCAGCCCGGATGATTTCCGTAACATCTTCCTGCGCACCAATGCCGATGGCTCTTCACTGCGCCTGGAAGACGTGGCGCGGATCGAGCTGGGTGCCTCTTTCTACGGCGTGGATGCGCGGTTGAACGGCGCGACCATGACGCCCATCATCATCAACCAGCAGCCGGGCGCCAACGCGCTGGAGACGGCCAACTCGGTTCGGGCGACCATGGAAGATCTGGCTGAACGCTTCCCGCCGGGGCTCGAGTACGTGACGCCTTACGATACGACGCTGTTCATCGATGCGTCCGTCGAGACGGTGCTCAAGACGTTCATCGAAGCGTTCCTGATCGTTATCGTGATTCTGTTTATCTTCCTGCAGAACTGGCGCTTTACCGTCATCGCGATGTCGGTGGTGCCGGTGTCGGTGATTGGTACCTTTGCGGGCTTCTATCTGTTCGATTTCTCGATCAACCTGTTGACGCTGTTCGCGCTGGTGCTGTCGATCGGTATCGTGGTGGATGACGCCATACTGGTGGTGGAGAACGTCGAGCGGGTGCTCAGCGAAGAGGACGATATCAGCGTTCGCGATGCCACCATTCGCGCCATGAAAGAGGTCGGTGGGCCGGTCATCGCCACGTCGTTGATCATGGCGGCGGTGTTCGTGCCGGTGGCCTTCATGGGCGGCTTCACGGGCCAGATCTACCAGCAGTTCGCGATTACCGTGGCGATCTCGGTGGCATTGTCGGCGCTGATGGCACTGACCTTCACCCCGGCGCTGTCCGCGATCTTCATCAAGCACAACTTGCACAAGACCCGTCAGTCCGCTTTCAAGCGTGCCATTACCACGCCGCTGCGCCTGTTCGATCGTTTCTTCGCAGGCTTCACGGCGCTCTACATGTGGTTCGTGAAGAAGCTGGTGCGCTTCTGGGTGCTGGCGCTGGCGCTGACCGTGGCAGTAGGGGCGGGCTCTTATTGGCTGTATGCCAATACGCCCTCCACGCTGGTGCCCGAAACGGACCAGGGGATCGTGCTGGTCAGCGTGTCGCTGCCGGACGCCGCTTCGCTGGATCGTACCCAGAACTACATGGCCGAGCTAAGTGCTGCCATTGAAGATATCCCTGGCGTGCAGTACTCCTCGGCGGTGGCAGGGTATGACATTCTGTCCAGCGCGGTGAACACCGCACGCGGGATCATGTTCGTCAACATGCAGCCCTGGTCGGAGCGCGACCTGACCGCCAACGAGCTGGTGGGCCGTATCATGCAGCTGGGTGCCAGCATCGACGGTGGTTCGGCCATGGCCTTCAACGTGCCGCCCATCATGGGGCTGTCGACCACTGGGGGCTTCACCGGCTACCTGCAATCCTTCGACGGCGCATCGCCCCGTGAGCTGTATGAAGCATCGCTGCAGATCATGGGGGCGGCAAACCAGCACCCTGCGCTGAATCAAGTGTTCTCCACGTTCAACGTGAACGTTCCCTCGTTCCGAGCGGAGATCGACCAGCAGAAAGCGTTGAGCTACGGGGTGGCCCTGGAGAATATCTCTTCGGCACTTTCCAATACCTTTGGTAATGGCTTCGTCAACTTCTTCAGCTACCAGAACCGTAACTTCCAGGTGTATCTGCAGAACGAGGACGAGTTCCGCAAGACCCCCGAAGACATCAACAATGTCTACGTGCGGGGCGGCAACGGTGAGCGCATTCCGTTATCCGAGTTCGTGACGCTGGAGCGCCAGGTAGGGCCTTCGGTAGTGTCACGCTTCGGGGTGTACACCGGGGCGCAGTTCCAGGGCGGGGCGGCTCCGGGCTACAGCTCGGCACAAGCCATCGCGGCCATGGAAGAAGTCGTGCTGGAAACGCTGGGGCCGAACTGGGGCATGGGCTGGACCGGTACCGCGTATCAGGAGGCCAACCTGGGCAATACCGCCATGCTGGCCATCGTGTTCGGTATCCTGATGGTGTTCCTGATCCTGGCGGCCCAGTACGAGAGCTGGTCCTTGCCGCTGGCGGTCTTGACGGCCACCCCGTTTGCCTTCCTCGGGGGAATTGGCGGTATCGTGCTGCGCGGGCTGGATACCAGTGTCTACGTGCAAATCGGTATGCTGGTGGTCGTGGGGCTGGCGGCCAAGAACGCGATCCTGATCGTCGAGTTTGCCGAGCTGCAGCGTAAAGAGCAGGGCAAGACGATTCGTGAAGCCGCGATCACGGCGGCCGAGCTGCGCTTCCGGCCCATCGTCATGACCTCGCTGGCGTTCATCTTTGGTACGCTGCCGCTGGCCTTGGCCACCGGGGCCAGTGATGTCAGTAGCCACCATATCGGCACCACGGTGGCCGTGGGCATGGCGTCCGTCGCTATTCTGGGCAGCCTGTTCATTCCCAGCTTCTACGCCATGATTGCCACTGTTTCTGACTGGCTCTACCGCAAGCGTCATCCTGAACGCAAGGAGGATGAGCAGGCGGCGCTGGGTCACGATCAGACTTGACCTGATCGTCAGCGATCTACCAGACGGGCACCCCACGGGGTGCCCGTTTTTTGTGGGCGTCGGGCCAAAGGCTGACACGGGTCAATGCCCGAGCTACTGACATGGCTAAGATGAGCTAAGCTGAAAGTGACCATCGTTTTAGCCTGAGTAGCACAATAATGGTCGACAATAGGCTCAGGCGAGAACAAGACCGGGCAACTTGCCCGGAGGAGAACACGCCATGCAAACCTTCATGTCTGCTGCTCTGCAGTTTCCTACCATCGTCTTTGCCCTGCTGCTGATACTGGGCATTCTCTATTGGCTCCTGGTGTTGTTGCGACTGGCACCTTTGGAGCTGTTCGAACGCGATAGCCTGCGCGATGACCACATGGCGAGCACGCTCGTCTCGCTGGGCTTTGCGGGTGTGCCCGCCTCACTGGCGCTGAGCCTGCTCGTTCTATTGGCAGGCGCCATCTCGCTGGCCGTCGAGCTGCTTGTGCTGCGCTGGCTACCGCTGGGCATGCTGAGAGTGCCCGTGGGCGTGCTGGTGCTGTGGGCTTCCTTTGCCGTTGCTTCGCCGCTGGCGGCTGCCGTGTGTCACGCCCTGCAGCGTGGGCTGCATCGCTACCCGCCGTTCCAGCGCCGTTGCCTGCTGGGCGCCACGGCGGTAGTGGCCGAGCGCGACCAGCAGGGCGGTGCCACTGCTCGGCTGCTCAATGAGCCAAACAGCGTGGTGCGCCTGCATTGCAAGGCGGGGGATTGCCCTCAGCCGGGTGAGCATCGGGTATTGGTCAAATATCTGGCCAGTGAAGGGGCCTACCGCAGTGTCATGGAGCAGGACTACCTGGATACGCGGGTACGCCTCAACAAGCTGCGCTTGCAGCACAAGCACCACCCCAACGGCTACCCGACGTAACCAGCCCTATCTACCGCCTCTCAGGTAGCGCCACACATCTGCCAGCCACTGGCTGAACGTGCCAGTTGGCTGGGCAGGTGTTGCCGTGGAAGAGGCGGATAACAGGGTCGTCAGAAAGTGCTGTATGGGCTTGACCTGCTGGGCGTCATTGAGCATCGGCGCGTGCCCGCAGCCCGGCACGGTCATGGTCACCAACGACGGCTGTGACTCGGCCATTTTGGGCAGCGTTTCGGCGGCCAGCAGGGTAGAGGTTTCACCGCGAATGACCATGAGCGGGCAGCGTATCTTCGCCCAGTCGGCCCAGGTATCCCGTGGTGTATCGTGAATAAACTGCTCGCCTATGCGTGGGTCGAAGTGGTAGGTCCAACTGCCATCGGGCAGGCGTCGTGCGCTATTGAGCGCCAGCTCGCGCCACTCCGCTTCGCTGGTGATGCCGAAGCTGGCATAGTGCTTGACCAGCTCTGCCTGCAGGTTGGCAAAGTTGTTGAAACGGTGGGTGACGCCAAAGTAGCTCGACAGCGCAATCAGCCCTTCCTTGTCGAGCTCAGGCCCAACGTCATTGAGGACCAGACGAGCAATGCGCGCTGCGTGTTGCTCGTCGGCGGCAATCAGCATACCAAGCAGCCCTCCCATGGAGGTGCCCAGCCAGTCCACCTGCTCCAGCTGGTAGTGGTCCAGCAGCGCGATGGCAACGGTGACATAGTGGCTGTAAAGGTAGTCATGGGCGGGAAACAGCGACCAGCTCGATAGGCCGCGCCCTGGGGTGTCCGGGGCCAGTACGCGCCACTCGCTACCGAGCTCGCGGGCCAGGGCGGCAAAATCACCGCCGTGGCGAGCCAGCC
This sequence comes from Halomonas sp. KM007, assembly GCF_050709225.1. Taxonomy (NCBI): domain Bacteria; kingdom Pseudomonadati; phylum Pseudomonadota; class Gammaproteobacteria; order Oceanospirillales; family Halomonadaceae; genus Halomonas; species Halomonas sp. KM007. Next base: position 3,001,717 of record NZ_CP136131.1, read on the forward strand.
CGTGCCAGGCAATCAGGGTTCGTTTGGCGTCAGGGTTCCAAATGCGAACCGCAATCTCCAGCTCACGTACGCGTACAAACTCCAAGGCATCCATACACGGCTCCTGTCATGTGGTGCCTGTAGTATAGATGCAATGCTGCGGTGCAGTAGAGCGTTTACTTGCGCATCATGCGGATCAGCGTATCGATGATTTCTGCGCCGCGCTCGGAGACAGAAAAAGCATCCGGCGTGCGCAGCCAATCATGAAACAGGCCGCCGAGCGCGCACTGCATCAGGCGGGTGGCCGTTTCCGGGCTGATATCTTCGCGCATATCCTGCTGTTGCTGGGCCAGTTGGAACACCGGCAGCATTTCGTCGAAGCACTCTTCGCCGATTTCATCCTGCATGGCAATGGGGTTGATATCGCTGAAGAATTCACAGCGATGGAGCAGGATCGACAGAACACGCTGATGGGAAGGTTGTTCGATACGCTGCAAGCCCGCATGGCAGGCCAGGCGAATGGCTTCCAGCGGCGAAACGTGTGGGTCGGCGTTATTGACTTCATCGATCAATGACTGGAAGGGCATGCGCACCCGCTCCACCAGTGCCATGAACAGATCGCCCTTGTTCTTGAAGTGCCAATAGACGGCGCCGCGGGTCAGCCCCGCATGGCGGGCAATCTGCTCAAGCGAGGTGCGAGCAACGCCTTTTTCGAAAAACACCTCTTCAGCCGCATCCAGCAGCGCTTCGCGCGTTGCCGCAGCCTCCGCTTTGGTTTTTCTTGCCATGGAACCTCACCTCACTCTCGACACGTATGCGGCGTATTTTATATGAACTCGTCGGTTTTTACATTCAAAAGTGTATGGTTAATCGCAGAACTTCATGGCGTGCGTTAACAAAGATGTCGGATAATGCTAAATAGAGTTTTCAGACATCAGGTTTTCCAACCTTTTAGCTACTGCACGATGCTTGATCGAGGAGTTGTCATGGGGCGAGCGCCTTTTACGCTAGCCGGGCATGAGGTGTTGCCCGGCCAGCGGTTACAGATCGATGTGCCGGTGGCACGCCTCTACACCCACACACCGCTGCATATTCCCGTCGAGGTGGTGCATGGCCGCAAAGAGGGGCCGGTCATGCTGGTCTGTGGCGGTATCCATGGGGATGAAATCAACGGTGTGGAAATCGTGCGGCGCGTACTGCGCTCGAAGTCCATCAACAGCCTGCGCGGAACGCTGATTGCCGTGCCGGTGGTCAATGTCTTCGGTTTCTTGCAGCAGACCCGCTATCTGCCCGACCGCCGCGACTTGAACCGCTGCTTTCCAGGCAGCGAAAAGGGCTCGCTGGGGGGGCGTATTGCCGCGCTGTTCAGAGATGAGATCGTCGATCATGCAACGCATATCATCGACCTGCACACGGGGGCGATTCATCGCACCAACCTGCCGCAAATTCGTGCGCAGTTGACCCCTGGTAGCGAAACAGAGCGCATGGCCGATGCCTTTGGGGCCCCGGTCATTCTGAATGCCGAACTGCGGGAAGGCAGCCTGCGCCACTACGCACAGAACCTGGGCATTCCCGTGCTGACCTATGAAGCCGGTGAGGCACTGCGTTTCGATGAGTGGGCGATTGCGCCTGGCGTCAAGGGCATTCTCAGGGTCATGCGCCGCCTGGGCATGCTGAGTGGCGAGCAGCGCCGCCGTACGCCTGCTCCCGCCGAGCTGGCCAATGGCTCCAGTTGGGCGCGTGCGCCTATCGATGGCATTTTACGGCCCCAGGTGCGCTTGGGGGCGCGCGTGGCCAAGGGCGAAGTGCTCGGCAAGGTAGCAGACCCCTTCGGCAATGATGAGGGCGAAGTGCTGGCCATGGCCGATGGCATCGTGATTGGCATGAGCCGCCTGCCGCTGGCCAATGAGGGCGAAGCGCTATATCACATCGCTCGCTTCGATGAGATAGAGGAAGCCGAGACGGCCATCGAAAGCTTTCAATCCAGCCTGGAGCCGCCTCCCGACTCCCTGTATTGAGCTTTTTTAATAGCAAATATTGATCGCTTCAATAGCCAACGTTAAGGCGCCATGGATGGCGATATGCCTGCTTGTTGACTATACCTGTGGGGGAGCCAGCCAGCGCAAAGGCGAAAGCCTCGTGCGCTGTGGGCCATTTCCAACGACGCAACGGCGTCTGGTCGAATGTGACAAGGAGGAAGCGCCATGAGTAGCCACCAGCACCCCACCACCAATGAAGCCGGTATTCCGGTTGCCAGCGACGAGCACTCGCTTTCGGTAGGGGCCGATGGTCCCATCGTCATGCATGACCACTATCTGATGGAGCAGATGGCGGCCTTCAACCGTGAAATGATTCCTGACCGTCAGCCCCATGCCAAAGGCAGCGGGGCGTTTGGTCGTTTTGAAGTGACTCAGGATGTCAGCCAGTACACCAAGGCTGGCTTTCTACAGCCGGGCAAGAAGACCGATGTGCTGATCCGCTTCTCGACCGTGGCAGGCGAGAGCGGAAGCCCAGACACTTGGCGGGACCCCCGCGGGTTTTCCATCAAGTTCTACACCGAAGAAGGCAACTTCGACATGGTGGGTAACAACACCCCCGTGTTTTTCGTTCGCGACCCGATGAAGTTTCAGCACTTCATTCACTCCCAGAAACGCCGGGCTGACAACGGCCTGCGAGACCACGACATGCAGTGGGATTTCTGGACGCTGGTGCCCGAGTCGGCCCACCAGGTGGCATGGCTGATGGGGGACCGGGGCGTGCCTGCCACGTGGCGGCACATGAACGGCTATTCCAGCCATACCTATATGTGGGTCAATGAGGCAGGCGAGCGGTTTTGGGTGAAGTATCACTTCAAGACCGACCAAGGCATCAAGTGCATGACCCAGGAGCAGGCCGACCAGATGGCCGGTAGCGATGCCGACTACCACCGTCGTGACCTCTTCGAAGCCATCCAGCGGGGGGATCACCCTACCTGGACTTTGAAGATGCAGATCATGCCCTTCGAAGATGCCAAAACCTACCGCATCAACCCTTTCGACCTGACCAAGATCTGGCCCCATGACGACTACCCGCTGATCGAGGTGGGCAAGCTGACGCTGGACAGGAACCCCACTGATTTCCACAGTGAAATCGAGCAGGCCGCTTTCGAGCCCAACAGCATGGTGCCGGGCACGGGGCTGTCGCCGGACAAGATGCTGCTGGCGCGGGCGATCTCCTATGCCGACGCGCACCGTGCTCGGCTGGGGGTGAACTACAAGCACATTCCGGTCAATACGCCCAAATGCCCGGTGCACAGCTATGGCCAAGGGGGCGCAATGCGTATTCGTCACGCCACCGACCCTACCTATGCACCCAACAGCAAGGGTGGCCCTAAGGCAGATGGGCAGCGCTTCCCGGAAGACGCCGTGTGGTCGACCGACGGGCAATTCATACGGACGGCCTACACACTCAGAAAAGATGACGATGACTGGCGCCAGGCCCACGCGCTGGTGCGCGACGTGATGGACGACGCCCAGCGCGAGCGGCTGGTGTCCAATGTGGTCGGGCATCTCTCGGGAGGCGTCTCTGAGCCGGTATTGGCCCGGGCGTTCGAGTATTGGCGCAATATCGACCAGGAGGTGGGAGAGCGTATCGAGCAAGGCGTTCGCGCACAGTAGCCTCTTGAACGAAAACGCCCAGCGATCAGCTCGCTGGGCGTTTGCTTTGAGCAGCCCGTTGGCCGTCAGGCCACGGGCTGTTTTGTTGCTTGCTCTTCTACTGGCGGTGTATCGGTCTCCGGTTCGCGCACCAGGCCGAGCGCGTCATCGAACAAGCGTAACCCCGCACCCTCTTTATGGGCGTGTTCCGACAGATGATGGCGGAACCGGCGCCCGCCCGGGCAGCCCTGGAACAGCCCCAGCAAATGCCGCGTAATATGATTTAGTTTGGCGCCCTCATCCAGGCGCTGCTGAATATAGGGGCGAAAGGCCGTGGCTGCTTCCAGGCGCGTGCGGGCCGGACCGGGCTCACCAAACAGCTGCTCATCGACACCGGCCAGTAGCCACGGGCTCTGGTACGCCTCGCGGCCTACCATCACGCTGTCCACGTGCTCCAGCTGCGCCTGGCACTCGTCCAGGGTTTTAATCCCGCCGTTGATGCCAATGTGCAGCTCGGGGTGGCTCTGCTTCAAGCGATGCACCCGAGGGTAGTTCAGCGGTGGAATGTCACGGTTCTCTTTAGGGGATAACCCCTGTAGCCAGGCTTTGCGGGCGTGAACGGTAAACACGCTGCAGCCTGCCGAAGCCACGATATCAATGAATCGCGCCAAATCGGCGTCTTCATCCTGGTCATCGATACCAATACGGCATTTCACCGTCACCGGAATCGACACCGCCGCCTGCATGGCCTTTACCGCGGCGGCCACTTTTTCGGGGTGGCCCATCAGGCAGGCGCCAATCATGTTGTTCTGCACTCGGTCACTGGGGCAGCCCACGTTCAGGTTGACCTCGTCATACCCCCACGCCTCAGCAATCGCAGCACACTCTGCCAACTCTCCCGCATCGCTACCCCCCAACTGCAGGGCAATCGGATGCTCCACCTCGCTGTACCCCAAAAAGCGCTCACGCGGGGAGCCGTGCAGCACCGCACCGGTGGTCACCATCTCGGTATACAGCAGTGCACGCCTGGTCAAGGTGCGAGCAAACGCACGGTAGTCTCTTGTGGTCCAGTCCATCATGGGTGCCACAGAAAACAACCTACCCCTGTCGGCACTGTTGTTGCTAATGAAATCAGTCATTTAATAAATTCTGTAACTGTATGAATATACACATATGTTGCCACCTGATACCGTTAAAAAACGCCCTCAGTGTACCGCCAGTGTACCTAGTGGCGGAGAACGCCCACTTTCCAAAAATCCTGGTACACCAATAGCGAGTTTTCAGAAGCGGCAAGGGGAGTGGCGGACTATTGTACGGAAGAAAGGCCATCCCTCACAGAGTAAACGTGCAGCACCAACGCTCGGGCTCAGAAGTGGGCAGGCCAGGTCGAGGATTTCATCACCGTGCTATCCGGTGGAGAGGATGTCTTGTTTGCCCTGTGCGATGCCGCGCAACATCAGCAGGCGAGCAGGGGCCGTCCTGGAAAGCACTTCAAGCTGTTGAATCCGCTTCATCTCGGCACATGCGCGCTTGTTGAGCTAGGCCATCATGGGCTGCTGGCAGCCTCACGTGGCATAATTCAGCTTAGGGTTAATGGTGTTGTGAGGGTTCATGGGTTAGGCTCTAAATATCAAAAACGATGCATTTTAACCCGCAGCGCTCGTGTACTTGTGCCAGCTTGCGCTGAAGGAAGTGCTCGTCAACGTGTCAGCGCGCTGGCCGAGCAGGGGCTAGACCCTGCCCAGGTGGTGGGCATCAAAGTGCGTGGCGATTCGATGGACGGCACCCTGGCCGATGGTGATTGGGTGCTGGTGGATCGGAGTAACCGCGATCCGAAGCAGGAAGGGGTGTTCTTGCTGCTGGTGAGTGGTGAGCGCCGGATTAAACGGGTGCAGCGGTTAGCGGGCGGGGCACTGTACTTGATTAGCGATAACGACCATTACCAGCCGGAAATGATCAAGTCGCAGGATATGCACGATGTGGAGATTCTGGGGCGGTGTGTGGTTCGGATAGGACGGGTGGTGTAACTGTAAAACTATGGTAACTATTCAGCACCGGTTGGCTGAGTCGGGGCTTCTTGCTGCATGAAGGCTGGCACCTCCCCCGCAAACAGTTGCTCCAGTGCGGTATGCGCCGCTACCCCTTGCTTGACGGCGGTCGAGAGAAAGCTACGCATGCGGCAGAAGATCTCAGCACCCTCCCAGGAGCGGAAACAGCCCGAGATTTTCTGCTGGACCTTGGTCATTCGCAGATCGCGCTCCCCCTGGTTGTTGGTGAAGGGAGCGGCAGGGTCGTCGAGGAAGCGCAACACGTCGTCCTCGTACGCCTGGAGGCGTTCCAGGAGGTTGCGCGGCTTGGTGCGCTTGGCCCGGCCTCGCGTTCCAGGTGGCGGTTTCACCGGCGGGGGGCACTCGGCGTCCCCTTTCGCCAGGCAATCTCGATAGCGCTGCCGCCAGGCTCGGGTCTCATCGGCCGAGAGGCAGCCGTCGGCCACCTCCACGGCGCGATGCATCTCCAACAACAGGTCATGCAAGGCCTTGGCCCATGCCTGGCCATCGTTCTCCCAGGCCGCTGTCAGCTCCCGAAGGTGGTGCGCATTACAGAGCGCGTGCCGGCAATCCGGATAGCGGTAGTAGGGCTTCCAGTGATCATGCACCAGCACGCCACGCACGAAGGGCAATACGCCGATGGCGTCCATCGCTTCCTGGCCGCGCTTGGGGTGCGGGGCCAACCAGGTCAGGGCCTCGTTGGAGGCGCTGTGTAGCCAGTAGCGTTTGCCACCGACCTGCATTCCGGTTTCATCGGCATGGACGGTGGCTGCTTCACGTAGCGCCGGGATCACCCACTCGGCGAACGCCTCGGCCCGCTGGTAGGCCTCCTGGTTGAAGGCGAACAGGGTGCCGGTGCTCAGCGACAGGCCGCACTGCGAGGTGAGCAACTCGCGGATACGCGCATAGGGCAACAGCTGATACTGGGAGAGATAGACGACATGCGCCTTGAGGCGAGGGCCATACTGGATGGGGCGAGTCACGCCCTCGGGGAATGGCGCCACGTAGCGTTGCCCCTGATCATCTTCGAGGACCTCAGCCTGATATTCGGTGACCACGGCCTGGATTACGATGTCCTGCACTTGGCGCGTTTCGACGCCGACCGGGCGGTAAGAACGCCCCTTGGGGAGTTGCCGACGATCGACACGGAGCTTGACCACCTCGTCGGGGTCCGTCACCGGCGCCAACGTCTTACCCTCATGCCCTGGCTGTCCGCCGGGGCGCCGCTCGCCTTTGGCGCGCGAGCGGCGCTGGCGATTGGGATCCTGGGACGGTGGCTTGCTGCTGTTGCGGCTACTGGTGGCCAGGCGATCGGCCATGAGCTTGACCAGCAACATCAGCACATCGATGGCCGCACGCAGCGACGGAGAGACCGTCTGGTCTTCCTTGAGCTGCTGTCGGACCCGCTCCAGAGCCTCGTCGACGTTGATATCGCTGATGGTCATGTCACCGCATAGATATGCCGAAGGATTAGGCACACTATGCCAGAAAAATCAGCTGGTTGGCGATATCCCATCCGCAGCCACCTGAATAGTTACAAACTATGAAGCCATAAAGGCAGCTTCGAGACTGCTGAAAGATAAAACAGGGAGGTAGGGATGAGCGTTCTAGCCTTTGATTATGAAGATGCGAAAGGGAACGTTAGCACGCGTGAAGTCAGCCAATGGAGTGATGATGGTTGGCTGTTAACAGGCATCTGTTCAAGCGATAACCGCCGTAAAACGTTCAGGCGGGACCGTATTCAGGTGGTTCATGAAGGTGGCGAAAGCCTCAAGCCTATCTCCATGCCTCAGCGCCTTGTCGATCGTGCAATTACGGCCAGCAAAAAGCGGTCGGACTCACTGGAAATTCTCTTTACTGGGTTTGCAAAAGCGCGCAGGGCAGAGCTAGAAGCTGCTGCAGCTGAGTCAGGCATGCATGTTTGTAAAACCGTCACGGTGGGCCTTTCTTTTGTTTGTGGTGGACCGACGGCGGTGCCGACCAAGCTGCGGAATGCTCAGGCGAAAGGTGTCCCGGTATTGGATGAGGCTGATTTTTTTTGAAATTTTTAGAGACAGGTCTGCTTCCTGAATAATAATTTTATTTATTTTATATAAGAGTGCTCTGAATGAAGAAGTTTGGTCCAATAGTTAGGTTTCTTTATCCATGGTCAGGCTTGGCTGAGCGAGTTGGTTACATTATATCTATTTCTGTTGGTGTGGTTATCGGTATGGATGAGGATGCTGATTGGTTGAATCACAGACCAGTAGTTTTGAGGGCAATTGAATTTGTCAAAGATGATGCTTTCTATTTTTATTTAGCTTCTTTGGCCTTAATTGTATTTTCATTTTGTGTGAAGAGGTATGGCAAACCATGGGTTTGGGATAAATTAAAATTTATCCTTGACGAGTATCGCGGTAAGGCATTTTTTGTAAGTGAGTCTGATCCTCAAGATCATCATAGGATTACTCTGTTTCAGTATAAGCGCAACTGTGTTTTTAAAAAGCATTGGTCTTCAAGTTATATCTTTAGGCCTTGGGGGAATACTCCTCTAGTTTCTCATTACTTGGTTCCAGTATTGCGTTCTGGGCATTTGTCCCAAAAAACCTCCGCTATTTTTCATGTGCCAGATTCTGGCGATCATTCTGAAGGTGTGGCTGGTTGGGCATTTGCGGCAAGAAGCTCCGTTGTTATTCAAGAGTTGCCAGATGTTAATAAAAAACAAGCACCAAAATATATAAAAAATAATTATGCAGAGGCCACTAAGTGTCCACGCGAAATGATTGAACATTACATATCAAAAGATCGAATGTTGCCAAGGTCGATTGCAGCCATACCTGTGGATGTCCATGGAAAACCTTGGGGAGTCATAGTGTTAGACAGCCGCACCCCAAATGGCGTGCAGGAGCAATCTGTGCTAAATTATAGTCTAACAGTAGCTCTAATAGGCCAGCTGTTGGAGGAAGCATGATGAAAAATTTTGAAAAACAATGGCTTGAGATCGATCAAAACGAACTTTTCGAGCCAGAAATTAATAATACAAAAGGCATTACTGTAAAAGTCATGCTTTCGCCTTCAGATGTCCCTAGCGCAGTGAGATATTTTACTGACGAAAAACATGAAAAGCTGATCGTAGAGTTTAAATATCTCTCTTCTAAAGAAAAGACTGTGCTTAAAAGGACTTTACATGGCGCTGAGCTTCTTTTGGGAAAAAATAGTCGTAAAATTTACAAGGTTGCATTTGATACTAAAGATATAATTGACAACTTTAGTGGGGAAGTGAAAATAGAAATGATTATTAATGCCGAAAAGGCTGCCCAAGAATCTGTAGATAGTAATTTAAATGCTGCTAATAAAGATGTGATTAAAAAGATATTTAAGTCTAAGTATATGCAGAATCTAGGCATGGCTTGATTAGGTTCTTTTTAGTCTATCTTTTTCTAGCCGCTCCCTTATCCGTATACGTCCTCATCAACTCATCCCAATTCGTCGTAATAGCGCGGGCTTCGGTTCGCGCAGCGGAGGTGCCTGGGGGCGTTCTTTTCGGGTAGACCCAGGCGTACCGTGTCTTTTCCCATCTTCTCGTTCAGGGCGTCCACGGTGGCTATCATGGTCGGTCTGGTTGAGCCTATTTCAAATTGCCAAATCGAGCGGCAGATCGCTGATGTCTTTTAACCGCTTGCCATCCACCATCACGGCTAGCAGGTCGGCAGCGTCATCCATACCCAGCGTCGATAACGTCTCTTGAAGTTCATAAAGTGCAAAGTGATAAACGCAGTCGATATCGCCAGTGCCCAGCGCAATGGAGGCAAGCCGACTTGGGGTAGGTTCTGCAGTTACCACCACCACATGTGGCAGCCTGCCTTTACGGTTGCGTATCAGGTTCAGCGCTTCCGAACGGGCATTTTGGGCTCTATCGCTGCGAATCGTCCACTTACAGGAAATGCTCGCATGTAGCAGTGGCAAGCCGCCGTTTTGCTTGCGAAGGCTGGATAGCGTGGTGACCTCACCATCAACCAGCTGACTATGTCGGTTGATGGCTTCATCGTCTTCGGCTTCACGGACCACGACGATATCTGGGGTGATGGTGTAGTCGCTACCCAGCGCCGCGGCGAGTTCGCTATCGGCCTTTGCGGCTTTATCCAGCGCGACTAAGTGAGCGTATTGTTCGTAGCGGGCAATCTCCAGCCGGTTACGGCCGCCGACCTGGTGAATATCCCAGGTGCCTGGCCGAAGGTGTTGGAGCTTAAGGAAAGCTTCTTCGACAAAGTGAGCGCAGATGGTTTCGAACTGGTTGCCAGAGGTCTGGCCTGCAATGCGCTCGCCAATGGTTTCTGCTTTTAAAAGGTCGGCGATGCCTTTAGCGATAGCTTTGCTGGTGCGGTTACTGCCATCGGCGTTGCTGACCACGCCTTTCTCGTTAGTGGTCAGTGTCGCTTTCAGCAATTCGGCATGAAAGGCTTTCCGTAGCTGTCCAAATTCTGCCGATGTTCCCATTACGCCACCTTGTAAATACGTTTAGCCGATAGTGCGTGAAAGATCTGTGAGGCGACGGCTGCCGCGACGGGGGGAGGGAAAGCATTACCAATTTGACGATATGCCGCCGTTTTCTTGCCGAAAATTTCCCAGTCATCGGGAAAGCCTTGAATTCTGGCCGTCATTTTGGGGGTGAGCTTTGGCATACCCTCAAAGTCCTTCTCCGGAGGCTCGTTCGCCAGGACGTGACCATTTACGCCCAAAGCAGCCCATGCTTTCTTCGCTCGGGTAGGGCCTAAATCAGGGCCGCCGTGTTTCTTGGATCCGCCTACCAGGGTGGGCGCAATGGTGTTGGCTTGTTTCGCCCACTCTTCGGCACCTTCCCATCCACCTTCTTTCATAAGGTCGAGCAGTAGCTCGCCAACCGTCGGCGGCGCGACTTTCAGGGGTTCGGGCCACGAGAAGTGCTCTGACAGCTCTTTGCGGATGCCTACACAGACGACCCTAGGGCGTAACTGAGAAACGCCAAAATCCGATGCATTTAGAAGTCGCCAACCGGTTTCATAACCGAGTGCGTTGAGCTGATGTTCTACTTTTTGGCGGTAGCCATCAAAGCGTGCATCCATAAGCCCACGCACATTTTCAAGCATGACGGCTTTAGGACGGCATTCATCCACTAGGCGGATTGCTTCGGGGAAAAGATCCCTCTCGTCTGCTTCACCAAGCTGCTGGCCGGCCTTGGAAAAAGGCGGGCAGGGAACGCCGCCTGCGAGCAAATCGACGCCGAAGTAGGGAAGCCCATTGAACAGCCGTAAGTCTTCTTCCTTGACGTTCCATTGCGGGCGATTCAGCCGCAGCGTGGCACAGGCGGGTGGCTCGATTTCCACGAGTGCTTCATGGCCAAATCCCGCCAGCTCTATGCCCAGCGCTTGCCCACCCGCGCCTGCACACATTTCAAGGGAAGTGAAACGACCCATAATATCCTCACTAATAAAACGATCGAGCAGCGATGGCGAAAGCCATGCGCTACTCGATTTTGATCAACAGTGTATCACGTTGGTGGTGTAATTCAGGCCTACCGCTGGTGAGCCGGAGTAGCTGATCAGCCTCAAGAACGCATTTCAAATGCATGGCTGTATATACAGTATTAGGTTCTTGGTAAACGACAGTCAAATTTTAAGATCCGTTGCTAAATATAGAGCCAGCACACTGGGCGGTGTAGACAATTTCTTACACACGAATCAGCGATGGCTTACAGCCGCCCGCATGATTTTTTGAGAAGATAAATCAGTCGCTTGGAAGCACGTGGGACGGACTCCGCCTCGCCAGAAGGATGCGGCACCGATACCCCCGGCCATGGAATGGCTGGGGGTTTTTGTTTGGGGCTTAGCTGGCTTGTTTGTTCCTGGCCAGTTCGGCCATGGCGACGCGGGAGAGAAAGCCGGAGCGGGTTTTGTCGCCGGGGTGGCGGGCGACGAAGTCGTCGATCTGTTTGACCAGGAGGTCGGGCAGGGTGACGTTGATCTTGTGGCTTTTGCCCAGGTACGGGGTGACGTCGATATCGACGACGGCCCAGATCCAGCCGGTGAAGTCGGGATTGTCCATGTGGTGTTCGATGGACGTGGCTTCGGGGATGGGATCGCCGTACTCGACCGCGACTTCCAGCCAGCCATCGATGGCTTCTTTGGCGTTGGCCAGGGCCTCTTCGAAGGTGTCGCCTGCGGAGTGGCAGCCGGGCAGGTCGGGCACGACGACGCCATAGGCGTGTTGTTCGTCGCCGCGTTCAATGGCAATGGGAAATAACATGGCTCACCTCTATCAGTGGGGGCAGCAGTGGCCAGCCTCATTCGAGGCCAGCGCTTTTCCTGATTCCTTTGACCAATCCCGTTTTCAGATCCTTTTTCGGATGTGGCACGGTGATGGTGCCGGGTTTGGTCGGGTGCCTGAAGTGGTGGTGGCTGCCTTTGACTCTGAGTAATGTCCATCCATCCGCTTCCAGTTCCTTGATCAGTACTCTGCTGTTCACCTCCTGCCCCTTTGTCGTTGAACATGGGGTTACTATAACCCTGCAATGTGAGCCTGTCAAAATTTATAACCCCAATAACCCTGTTTGCTGTTCAGAGAGCCAATGGTTTGTGTACCTCTACCGCCTCTCCATACGAATGCTGCAGGTATACCCCTGCTCCGTGAAATTGTGCGTGACCTCGCTTATCAGCCAGGCCGTGGCATCAATCTGGGGCTTGAAGCCTGCGAGCGTGAGCGGTGTTTCGGGCAGTAGGTCGGGGCCGATGCGCAGGGCCAGCATCGCCGTGATGCTGAACGGCAGCAGGGTGGCGGCTTGCACGGTGAGGCGATCCGTCAGCGGGCGGCGTTCATCGACGCGCTTGCGAACGGCGTCCAGCAACGCTTTGCTGGGTTGGCCATCGGCTTCGCGGAAGAGAATGGTAAGCACGACCTCCACGGATTCCGGGCTGGCCACCGAGCGTGGGGTTAGTGACACCGAATAGGCTGGCGGGAATGATGGATGTTTTTTAGCTAAAAGCTAAAATTTTTTGCTTCTAATTCGCTGTTAGCTATAATGGTGGTAATGAAAACGATCACTTACCGTAAAAGCGCGTTGAAGGTGTTGCAGCGAATGCCGCGACCTGAGTCGAAGCGCATACAAGGCAAAATCAAGGCCTATGCGGAAGACCCGGAAAGCCAGCGCAACAATGTGAAGGCCTTGAAGGGGAGCGATTATATTCGGCTGCGGGTAGGCGACTGGCGGGTGATCATCGACGAGCATGGCGATGTACTCGACATCATTAACATCGGTGCCCGTGGCGGCGTTTATCAATAAAGTGCCCATAACGCACCAGACAATTTACAGGAGGCTGCATGAGCATACCTCAAATTATTCAAACGCCCACGGGCGAGCGGTTAGTGGTTCTGCCTGAGCAGGAGTACCATGCGTTGCTTGCGCGGCTGGAAGACCAGGACGATATTGACGCTGCCAACGCGGTGGTGGCGCGTGGTGAAGAGTCATTTCCTGTGGCGGTTGTGGATGCGCTGCTGGATGGCGTGGCACCCGTGAAGGTGTACCGCGAATACCGTGGACTACGTGCAGGTGAGCTGGCGGCAAAAGCAGGGATCAGCCAAGGGTACCTTTCCGAAATAGAGTCAGGGAAAAAAAGCGGCTCGTTGAGTGTGCTGACCCGTATTGCGACTGCTTTAGAGGTTGAACTGAGCGACCTTACCTAGCCATCCCTCTTTCCCTACGATAGATGAGCCGCACCCGCTGGGCGTACTCGACGCGGGGGTGGTCGCGGGTGACGCGATCTTTCAGGCCGCGCTGGTGGGTGGTGGCTTCTGGCGGCGACGCGCGCGAAGGCGTTCGATGGGGTGGCTTTTGCAAAGGGAAGAGGTGTTGACGATATCCATAACCCCAACAATTCCGCGTGTCCTTCAAAGCGCTTCTCAAGCCTGGTCTGATAGTGGGTAAATGCTTGCATCACTTTGCGTTTTTTGTGGTCAAAGGCGGTATGGTAGGTATCCGTCAATAACAAGGGGAAGACGTGGTGATGGGGAAAGCGCTAGGTTACGCAGGAGCCGCTCTGCTGGGTGCGTTGATGTTGCAGGGTTGCAGTGGTCCCGAAGAGGAGGCGCCGGCAGAGACGGTTCAGGTGGAAGAGACCGCCGCGGCCGAGCCAGTAGCGGAAGTCGAGCCTATCGAGCCGCTGGAGGTGGAATTGTCGACCTCTGCTCAACTACTCTCTGACCGCCGATTGATGATTGCGGGCCAGACCAACTTGCCGGACGGAGCCCAGGTACAGGTCGTGGTCGAGCGTGAGCTGAGCCGCGTGCGCTGGCAGGCACGTACTCAAGTCAGGGAAGGGCAGTTCGAAGTCGGGCCGCTGGGTACGGGAAGTGGGTTGCCGGATGGCGGTTACGTGGTGCGAGTACAGCTTTCCGAAGCCGCTGTTCAGCCAGCCAGCGTGCGGGCACGCATTGGTGATCTGGGTGAGCATTTGGCGGGAGAGCTGGTCAGCCAGTCCCGCCATGGGTTGGGTCAGGTGGCCACCTACTCGCGGCGTCTCTTGATAGGCAGTGAACCAAGACGAACGCGCGACCAGGTGGACGTGTTTGAGGACAATTAGGGACGGGGAGGTAAAGATGCTTTAGGCAGCACACCAGTGGGCAAGCAGAACGGCATGGATCGATGTGCTATTGGGCGCTTTTGTATAGTGCTCAATGGCGTATTGATCATCCCGTTGTACCAGGTAATGCCCAGCCTTGTGAAACACGTGTGTCGGGCCGAGGAGCAGCAGGTCTCCCGCCGACGCTGGTGAAAAATCTGCTTCCTTGGCAGGGGTCACCATCACGCAAGGTGCTTTCCAGTCGATCTTCAACGGCAGGTGATGCGGCACGGTGATAGCAGTGGCCTGAACCTGTTCCCAGGGGAGGGGACCAGTATGGTTCAGGGTGAGCAGTTGCGGCGCGCTGTCTCCTTCCAATAGGGTAGCAAGCGAGCAATCCAGTGCGTCCGCGAGCGCCACCAGGCGTTCATGGCCGATCTGTTTGATTGCCCCAGATTCCCAATAAGAAATGGTGACATCCGACACGCCAACTTTACGTGCTAGGGCAGCTTTGTTGAGCTTGGCCCTAAGCCTCAGTTGCTTGATACGTGAGCCTAGCGATTCCATTTCATCTTCCTATCGATGAGCTAAATCAGCTCGTTAAGTGTACTTCCACCTATTCGGTGGCGCTCAGAACACGCTGTAAACGATGAGAGTCGTTCGCATGCATGAACACGAATCATGGGTACTTCACCATACTAAGCGATTGTGCTTTAACGCGCATCTTCCACACCGTGAACATTGAGCTTGGGTTATGACGCTTTTAAGGCAAACTCGTTCCCCTGCGGGTGCTGTTGGATATAGCTGGGGCGCGTATAATGTGGCGATGCATTTACCGCCACAAGGATAGATTGATGACCGTACGTACTCGTATTGCTCCTTCCCCCACTGGGGACCCGCACGTAGGCACGGCCTACATTGCGCTGTTCAACCTCTGCTTTGCCCGTCAGCACGGTGGTCAGTTCATCTTGCGCATTGAAGATACCGATCGGGTGCGTTCTACCCCTGAATCAGAACAGATGATTCTCGACTCGTTACGGTGGCTGGGGCTCGAATGGGACGAAGGCCCTGATGTAGGCGGCCCGCATGGCCCTTACCGTCAAAGCGAGCGCGGCGAGATCTACGCCCAGTATGCGCAGCAGCTTTTGGATGCAGGCCATGCCTTCAAGTGTTACCGCACCAGCGAAGAGCTTGATGAGCTGCGTGAATCCCGCAAGGAGGCAGGCCTGCATCTGGCCCTGAAGCCTGCAGACCTGGCGCTGGATGCCGCCGAGCAGGCGCGTCGTGAGCAGGAAGGCTGGCCGTATGTCATCCGCATGAACGTGCCCAGTGAAGGCGTCTGCGTGGTCAGTGACATGCTGCGTGGCACAATAGAAGTGGACTGGACGCAGGTGGATGCACAAATCCTGATGAAGTCCGATGATATGCCCACCTATCACCTGGCCAACGTGGTCGATGACCATTTGATGGGCATCACCCACGTGCTGCGTGGCGAAGAGTGGATCAACTCGGCACCCAAGCACCAGCTGCTCTACGACTACTTCGGTTGGGAAATGCCCCAGCTCTGCCACATGCCGCTGCTGCGCAACCCGGACAAGTCGAAGCTCTCCAAGCGCAAGAACCCGACCTCGATCAACTATTATCGTCGCATGGGTTTCCTGCCCCAGGCCGTCACCAACTATCTGGGTCGGATGGGGTGGTCGATGCCGGATGAGCGCGAAAAGTTCAGCCTGAGCGAAATGATGGCTGAGTTCGACATTCAGCGGGTATCGCTGGGTGGGCCGGTATTCGATCTGGAGAAGCTGACCTGGCTGAACGGCGTTTATATTCGTGAAGACCTGGATGACGATGCGTTGCTGCTGGCGCTGCGCGAGTGGGCGTTCAACGATGCCTATGTCAAACAGATCCTGCCCCAGGTTCGCCCGCGGGTAGAGACGCTCTCGCAGGTGGTTCCGCTGGCGGGGCATTTCTTCTCTGGGCTGCCCTCGTTGGAAAAGCAGGATTTCGATGCTATCAAGCTGGAAGACGAAGAGCTGGTGAAGCTGCTGCAATTCCTGGTATGGCGCTTCGAAGCCGTCAATGCCTGGCACAAGGAAGCGCTGCTGACGGAAGTCAAACACCTGGCGGAACACTTCGAGCTCAAGATGAAGGCGTTTCTGGCGCCGGTGTTCATTGCCATTACGGGCAGTGCTTCCAGCACGTCCGTCATGGACGCCATGGCGATTCTCGGGTCGGACGTGACGCGGGCTCGCTTGCGCCACGCTATCGAGGTATTGGGTGGCGTATCGAAAAAGCAGGCGAAACGCTTCGAAAAAGAGTTCCGCGACCTGTAAACACTCGACCTGTACAGAGGGGCAGGGAGGGGCAGGGAGCGTCAGATGAGCGGCAAGCGAGATATTTGACGCTTCTTGCGAAAACAGGGTTGACGAAGGCGAGCGTAATCAGTAATATACGCTCCGTCTTCACGACATGTGGGGCCTTAGCTCAGCTGGGAGAGCGCAACACTGGCAGTGTTGAGGTCAGCGGTTCGATCCCGCTAGGCTCCACCATCATTAGCCCATGCTAACGATGTACCATGATGTAAAAAGGTAGATACGTCCCATTCGTCTAGTGGTCTAGGACACCGCCCTTTCACGGCGGGAACAGGGGTTCGAACCCCCTATGGGACGCCACCTTCTTCTGGTTTTTGTATTTCCCCCTTTTTTAAAAGTCTCGATAGCAACCCAATGTCGCGTTGCTTTTTCGGCTGCTTCCTGTTTGGCGTTTTAGCCAATTTATCGCTTTTTTTGTCAATATTGTGCTTGACTTGTCCACTTTTGCTCGTCTGGGTAAAGGGTTGTGCACAGCCTCGTGAATATGACATAAAAAATCAGCGTCTTAGCTTAATCTCTTTTAAATCAACGACTTATGAGAGGTTAAAAAATGACCAATTTAAGACTGGGTCACTGTTCATGGCGATTACGGGACGTTTTGTAGTGGTTGTGAACAGGGTTATCCACAGATAGTGTGGAAAACCCTGATCCGGCTGTCAGTGTCAAAATGTCAAGCGCTATTCGCCTTTGCGGAGACGCTTCAACAGCGAAGAGGTGTCCCATCGGCCACCCTGCATACGCTGGACGTCGGCATAGAACTGATCCACCAGTGCGGTGACGGGTAGCGTGGCGTCCAGTCTGCGCGCTTGCTCCAGGCAGATGCCCAGATCCTTGCGCATCCAGTCGACGGCAAAGCCGTGCTGATACTCATCGGCGATCATGGTCTTGTGGCGGTTTTCCATCTGCCAGGATCCTGCGGCACCTTTCGAAATCACCTCGATCACTTGATGCTGATCCAGTCCTGCCTGTTCGGCAAAGTGCAGCCCCTCTGCCAACCCTTGTACCAGGCCGGCGATGCAGATCTGGTTGACCATTTTGGTGAGCTGGCCGCTGCTGGCGGGGCCCATGAGCGTGACAGCGCGAGCATAGTGGTCAAGCACGGGGGCAACGGCATCGAAAGGGGTCTGTTCGCCGCCGCACATGATGGTCAGCGCGCCGTTTTCTGCGCCCTGCTGGCCGCCGGATACCGGGGCATCGATAAAGTGAATGCTCTTCTGGCGACAGGCGGCATCCAGCTCCAGTGCCAGGTCGGCTGAGGCCGTGGTGTGGTCCACCAGATAGCTGCCTGGGGCCATGGACTGCAGTACGCCGTGTTCGCCGGTGGTGACCTGACGCACGTCGTCGTCATTGCCCACGCACACCAGCACCAGATCGGCGCCCTGGGCCGCCTCGGCGGGCGTGGCGTGGGCCGTGCCGCCGAACTGATCGGCCCATGCCTGGGCTTTGGCGGCCGTGCGGTTATAAACGCGGGTGGTCAGGCCCTGCTTGGCCAGGTGTCCTGCCATGGGATAGCCCATGACGCCCAGGCCGATAAAGGCAACGGTAGTGATAGAAGGCATAAAGCACCTTTGTTGTTGATGGGGGAGTGGTGTCATGAAGGGGTAGGCTGCACGCAAAAGGCCACCCGTGGGTGGCCTTTGTGTCGTTCAGTCATCGCCGTACAAGCCGCCGATTACTTCTTGGGGTAGTCACGCTGGTCATGACCAATGTAAAGCTGGCGCGGACGACCGATCTTGTAGTTTTCGCTGAGCATTTCGTGCCAATGGGAGATCCAGCCAATGGTACGGGATACCGCGAAAATCACGGTAAACATGTTGGTCGGAATGCCCATGGCCTTGAGGATGATGCCGGAGTAGAAGTCGACGTTCGGGTACAGTTTGCGCTCGATGAAGTATTCGTCTTCGAGGGCGATCTGCTCCAGGCGCTTGGCGATCTTCAGCTGCGGGTCATCTGCCAGGCCCAGCTCGGCCAGTACTTCGTCGCAGGTCTCTTTCATGACCTTGGCGCGCGGGTCGAAGTTGCGGTAAACGCGATGGCCGAAGCCCATCAGCTTGAACGGGTCGTTCTTGTCTTTTGCCTTGTCCACGAAGCGCTGAATGTTCTCTTCGGAATCGTCGCCGATTTCGTCGAGCATGTTCAGCACGGCTTCGTTGGCGCCGCCGTGTGCCGGGCCCCAGAGTGCCGCAATGCCCGCACTGATACAGGCAAACGGGTTGGCGCCGGTAGAGCCTGCCAGGCGTACGGTGGAGGTGGAGGCGTTCTGCTCATGGTCGGCATGCAGCATGAAGATGCGGTCCATGGCTTTGGCGTACACCGGGTTGATCTTGTACTCCTCGCAAGGGTTGCTGAACATCATGTAGAGGAAGTTCTCTGCATAGCTCAGGTCGTTGCGCGGGTAGTTGAAGGGTTGGCCAACGTTGTACTTGTGCGACATGGCGGCCAGGGTGGGCATTTTGGCAATCAGGCGGATCGCGCTGATGACGCGGTCTTCTTCCTGAGTGATGTCCATGTGGTCATGGTAGAACGCTGCCAGACCACCGACCACGCCACACAGGATCGACATCGGGTGTGCGTCGCGACGGAAGCCCTTGAAGAAGTTGTTGATCTGGTCATGCACCATGGTGTGATTGCGAATGCGCGATTCGAAATCGGTGTACTGCTCTTTTGTGGGCAGTTCACCAAACAGCAGGGTGTAGCACACTTCGACGAAGTTGGATTCTTTTGCCAGTTGGTCGATGGGGTAGCCGCGGTGCAGCAGTACGCCCTTGCCGCCATCGATGTAGGTGATTGCGGACTGGCAGGAAGAGGTGGCCATGAAGCCGGGGTCGTAGGTAAACAGGCCTTCGGCGCCCAGGCCGCGCACGTCGATGACGTCGGGGCCAAGTGTGCCGGAATACATGGGTAGTTCGATCGTCTTGTCGAGACCGTCTACCGTCAATGTCGCTTTCCTGTCAGCCATGATGGCCTCCTTTCGAGTTCGGTTTGGGACGTAAAGTCGTTGTTTCGCATGCCGCGCCGGCGAAAAGGCTTGCCCACTATAGAAGTGTGCGACATTTTGTCAATTAGCCTAAATGCTAGACATGCTTATACAGGATGTGTTGTTTTGGATAATAATTGTATATGATTGGTCGGGGTCTATAGTACCGAAGTGACAGAGGATTGACGATACGTTAACAGGCTTATCAAACCGTCCATCTAATGTCACTATAACCATGCTGCATCGCAAAATCGACTCAGACCATTGGCTATTTTCTTGCACCATGGTCGAGTTAAGTCTGAGATCGGTTTGTCAGCAGGGGCTAAGGTTCTTATAATCCACGGCGCGCGACCGGCAGGTAGGTGGTCGTGCCCGACTTGGCAACGGCCGAGCCCCTTCCAGCAACCACCGCCCGCTCGGGTTATGCCCGACCGTCGCTGAGCGGGCCAAGAGAGTGTGTATAACGCCGTGAATAGCAAACGACCCGTAAACCTAGACCTGACTACGATACATTTCCCACTGCCAGCGCTGACGTCGATTACGCACCGTATCACCGGCGTGATCCTGTTCGTCGGCCTGATTTTCGCTTTCTGGGCGCTGGGCAAATCCCTGTCATCTCCGGCTGGCTTTGACGCTGTCAGCAACGCCCTGGCGAACAACGTCCTCGCCAAGTTCGTTGCCTGGGGGCTGCTGTCTGCCCTGGCATTCCACTTCGTGGCAGGCATCAAGCACCTGCTCATGGATGCCAACATTGGCGTGACCCTGGAGGGTGGCGTGAAAAAAGCACAGGCTACGGTCGTAGTCAGTGTGGTTCTGATTATTCTGGCAGGAGTTTGGGTATGGTAACCAACATCACGAGTTTTGGCCGTAGCGGTCTGTCCGATTGGTTGATGCAGCGAGTATCTGCGGTCATCCTGGCCCTTTACACGGTTTTCATCGTCGCCTACCTGCTGTTTAACCCGAACCTGGATTACTACACCTGGAGCGGGCTGTTCGAGCAAACCTGGATGCGTATTTTCTCGCTGCTGGCCTTCATTTCCATTGCAGCGCACGCCTGGATCGGTTTGTGGACAGTCACTACCGATTACCTCAAGTCCACTCGCCTGCGCGTGGGTGCCCAGACGCTGATCATTCTGGCCATCTTCGTATACCTGGTGTGGGGCATCCAAATCCTGTGGGGAGCTTGATCTATGTCTAACCTTCGTAGCCTGACGTTTGACGCCATCATTGTGGGTGGCGGTGGCTCTGGCCTGCGTGCCGCTCTTGAACTGGCCAAGTCCGGTAAAAAGACAGCGGTACTGTCCAAAGTGTTCCCGACACGCTCCCACACGGTTTCTGCTCAGGGCGGTATCACCTGTGCGATTGCCTCTGCCGACCCGAACGACGACTGGCGCTGGCACATGTATGACACCGTCAAGGGCGGCGACTATATCGCTGACCAGGACGCTGCCGAGTACATGTGTTCAGAAGGCCCCAAGGCCGTCTTCGAACTCGAGCACATGGGCCTGCCGTTCTCGCGTTTCGACAATGGCCGCATCTATCAGCGTCCGTTCGGTGGTCAGTCCAAGAACTTTGGTGAAGGTGGTCAGGCCGCACGTACCTGCGCCGCCGCCGACCGTACCGGTCACGCGCTGCTGCACACCCTGTACCAGAACAACCTGAAGAACAACACCACGTTCCTGAACGAGTGGTACGCGGTGGATCTGGTCAAGAACGCCAACGGTGACGTGGTGGGCTGTATCGCCATGTGTATCGAAACCGGCGAAGTGGTGCACGTCAAGTCGAAAGCCACCGTGCTGGCGACCGGCGGTGCCGGACGCATCTACGCGTCGACCACCAACGCCCTGATCAACACGGGTGACGGCATCGGCATGGCGCTGCGCGCTGGTTTCCCGATGCAGGACATGGAAATGTGGCAGTTCCACCCGACCGGTATCTACGGTGCGGGCACACTGGTCACCGAAGGTTGCCGTGGTGAAGGTGGCTACCTGGTCAACAAGGATGGCGAGCGTTTCATGGAGCGCTATGCGCCCAACGCCAAAGACCTGGCGGGCCGTGATGTCGTGGCGCGTTCCATGGTCATGGAAATCCTCGAAGGCCGCGGCTGTGGCGAGAAGGGCGACCACGTGTTCCTGAAGCTGGATCACCTGGGCGAAGAAGTACTTGGCAAGCGTCTGCCCGGCATCGTCGAGCTCTCCAAGACCTTCGCTCACGTCGACCCGGCCAAGGACCCGATTCCGGTCGTACCGACCTGCCACTACATGATGGGCGGTATCCCGACCAACATTCATGGTCAGGCGATCACCCAGGACGAGAGCGGCAACGACAAGATCGTCAACGGTCTGTTCGCGTGTGGCGAAGCTGCCTGTGTATCGGTACACGGTGCTAACCGCTTGGGCGGTAACTCGCTGCTGGATCTGGTGGTCTTCGGTCGCGCTGCGGGTATGTTCATCGAAGGCGCGCTGAACGAAGGTATCGAGTATCTGGACGCTTCCGAGTCAGACATCGAATTCGCCATGAAGCGCATCACTCGCTGGAACGAATCTGAAGGCGGTGAAAGCATTCCTGAGCTCAAGGCCGAACTGCAAAGCATCATGCAGAACTCTTTCGGTGTATTCCGTGAAGAGAAAAACATGCAGGAAGGTGTCAAACAGCTGGCGGAACTGCGTGGCCGCATCGACAATGCGCACCTGCCGGACAAGTCCAACGCCTTCAACACTGCCCGTGTCGAAGCGCTGGAGCTGGACAACCTGATGGAAGTGGCAGAAGCAACGGCGATTGCTGCCCTTGAGCGTAAAGAGAGCCGTGGTGCCCACTCGCGCTACGACTACCCCGACCGTGATGATGTCAACTGGCTGAAACACTCGCTCTACTTCCCGGCCAGCAAAGAGCTGAAGAAGCGCGACGTCAACTTCAAGCCGAAAACAGTCGATACGTTCGAGCCGAAGGTTCGCACCTACTAATCTCCGCACCGACGAGAGGGAGACACCATGTCAAATCTTCAGGTATCCGTGTATCGCTACAACCCGGAAACCGACTCCGCGCCCTACATGCAGGAGTTCCAGGTCGATACCAAAGGTCGCGATCTGATGGTGCTGGATGTGCTGCACCTGATGAAAGAGCAGGACAGTGGCCTGGCCTATCGCCGCAGCTGCCGTGAAGGCGTGTGCGGTTCCGATGGCATGAACATGAACGGCAAGAACGGCTTGGCGTGCATCACGCCGCTGTCGGACGTCGTGAAAAACAACAAGCTGACTCTGCGTCCGTTGCCTGGCCTGCCGGTCATCCGTGACATGGTCGTGGACATGGGCTTGTTCTACAAGCAGTACGAGCGCATCCAGCCGTATCTGCAAAACGACACGCCAGCGCCCGCCATCGAGCGTCTGCAGTCGCCAGAAGAGCGCGACAAGCTGGATGGCCTGTACGAGTGTATCCTGTGTGCGTGCTGCTCGACTTCATGCCCGTCGTTCTGGTGGAACCCGGACAAGTTCGTGGGTCCGGCGGGTCTGCTGCAGTCATACCGCTTCCTGGCCGACAGTCGCGATACCGCCACGCGTGAGCGTCTGACCAGCCTGGAAGACCCGTTCTCGGTGTTCCGTTGCCGTGGCATCATGAACTGCGTGGCGGTATGCCCGAAAGGTCTGAATCCGACCCGTGCAATTGGTAAAATTCGTGAAATGTTGCTCGCAGATGCGACGTAACTCATTCATCCTGTGAAAAAAAGCGACTACCACGTAAGTTGCATCACAAAGCTACTTAAATCGTGGCGCTTCGCTTGTTATCATAGGGGCTGTCATGGTGCGGCGACGCGCCGCACCATGGATCAGCCAAGTTTAAAAGCCGGTGCGACGAGTACCGGCTTTTGAGCATGAACTGGTAATGAAACGCGTCATCATACGTGTATGAACAAGGGCTACCGGCCTCAGGTCGGCGCCGCCGGCAAACGTCCCGCCCCGCCGGCAGGGCAATAGCGATGTCGTTGCACGCATGCAGCGATGCCGATACCACCCCATCAGTGCAGGGTGACCGAGAGATGCAACAAGGCATAATGGAGTTGATGTGGCGTTCCTCTCACGTTAGTGGTGGCAATGTCCACTACGTGGAAGCGCTTTACGAGCAGTACCTCGCCGATCCTGATTCTGTCTCAGACGAGTGGCGCAGCTATTTCGATCAGTTGCCGCGTGCTGAAGGCAGTGCCTCCCACGATGTTCCACTAAGCCCCATTCGTGATCAGTTCTACCAGCTTGGCCGTGAAAGGCGCCCAGGCCGGGTAGTCGCCGCGTCCGACAGCGGTGAAAACAAAAAGCAGATTAAAGTCCTGCAGCTGATTAACGCGTATCGCTTCCGTGGCCATCAAAAGGCCAATATCGACCCGCTTGGTCTGCGTAACCCTACCCCCGTCCCCGACCTCGACCTGTCATTCCATCAGCTATCCAAGGCTGATCTTGATACCGAGTTCCAGACAGGTTCTTTCTTCCTGGGTGTTGATAAAGCACCGTTGCGCGAGATCGTCGATGCGCTGGAGCAGACCTACTGCCGCTCCATCGGCTGCGAAATCATGCACATCGTGGATACCGAAGAGAAGCGCTGGCTGCAGCGTCGTTTCGAATCGGTACGCAGCGCGCCCAAGTTCAGCGATGACGTGCGCAAGCACGTACTGGAACGCCTGACGGCTGCGGAAGGCCTGGAAAATTACCTGGCCTCCAAGTACCCGGGTACCAAGCGCTTCGGCCTGGAAGGTGGCGAGTCGTTCGTACCGATGATGGACGAACTGATTCAGCGCGCCGGTGGCTATGGCACCAAGGAAGTCGTGATCGGCATGGCCCACCGTGGCCGCTTGAATCTGCTGGTCAACATCCTGGGCAAGAACCCTGCGGATCTGATCGACGAGTTCGATGGCAAGAAAGTCATCGAGCGTGGTTCTGGTGACGTGAAATACCACCAGGGCTTCAGCTCCAACGTCATGTCGCCTGGTGGCGAAGTCCACCTGGCCATGTCGTTCAACCCGTCGCATCTCGAAATCGTCGCGCCGGTGGTGGAAGGCTCGGTACGTGCCCGCCAGGATCGCCGCAATGACGCTGACGGAAGCAAAGTGCTGCCGATCAATGTTCATGGCGATGCCGCCTTCGCGGGGCAGGGTGTGGTCATGGAGACATTCCAGATGTCTCAGACCCGCGCCTACAAGACCGGTGGCACGGTACACATCGTCATCAACAACCAGGTGGGGTTCACGACCTCCAACCCGGCCGATGCACGCTCCACCGAATACTGTACTGACATTGCCAAGATGGTTCAGGCGCCGATCTTCCACGTCAACGGCGATGATCCGGACGCGGTCATTCACGCCACCCAAGTGGCCCTGGATTACCGTCAGCAGTTCAAGAAAGACGTCGTCATCGACCTGGTGTGCTACCGCCGTCGCGGCCATAACGAGGCCGACGAGCCATCGGGCACCCAGCCGCTGATGTACGCCAAGATCAAGGATCACCCCTCCTCACGCACGCTGTATGCGCAGCGCCTGATCGAGCAGGGCGTGCTGTCCGAAGACGACGCCAAAGCCATGGTGGAAACCTACCGCGATGATCTCGTGGCAGGCAATCACGTGGCCAACGCGCTGGTTCAGGAACCCAACAAGTCGCTGTTCGTCGACTGGGCTCCCTACCTGGGCCATGAGTGGACCGGCAATGCCGACACCACCTTCGACATGAAACGCCTGCAACAGCTGGCGGCGAAGATGTGTGAAATCCCCGACGGTGTCGATGTTCAGCGTCAGGTCGCCAAAATCTACGAAGACCGACGTAAAATGCAGGCGGGTGGCATGGGGCTCAACTGGGGCTTTGCCGAAACGCTGGCCTACGCCACGTTGCTCGACCAAGGTCATCCTATCCGCATCACCGGGCAGGATGTGGGGCGTGGGACGTTCTCCCACCGTCACGCGGTCGTGCACAACCAGAAAGACGGGTCGACCTATGTGCCGCTGCAGAATATGGCCGACGGTCAGCCGCGCTTTACCATCCACGACTCCTTCCTATCAGAAGAAGCCGTGCTGGCATTCGAATACGGCTACTCGACCACCGCCCCGAATGACTTGGTTATTTGGGAAGCGCAGTTTGGTGACTTCGTCAACGGCGCTCAGGTGGTAGTGGATCAGTTCATCTCTTCCGGGGAGACCAAGTGGGGTCGCCTGTGCGGCTTGACCATGCTGCTGCCTCATGGCTATGAAGGCCAAGGGCCCGAGCACTCTTCTGCCCGTCTAGAGCGCTTCTTGCAGCTGTGCGCCGAGCACAACATGCAGGTGTGCGTACCGACGACGCCAGCGCAGATTTTCCACCTGCTGCGCCGCCAAGTGATTCGTCCGCTGCGTAAACCGCTAGTGGTCATGTCGCCTAAGTCGCTGCTGCGCCACAAAGAAGCAGTGTCGAGCTTGGAAGATCTCGCCTACGGCAAGTTCCACATGGTACTGCCGGATCAAGCGAATCTCGACGCCGACAACGTCACCCGCGTCATTATGTGCGCAGGCAAGGTCTACTACGATCTGGTTAACTGGCGCGCTGAAAACGAGCGTGACGACACGGCGATCATTCGTCTAGAGCAGCTCTATCCCTTCCCGAAAGAAGAGCTTCTGGAAGTGCTCCAGGCGTATGCCAATGTGGAAGACATCGTATGGTGTCAGGAAGAGCCGCTGAACCAAGGCGCCTGGTACTCCAGTCAGCACCACATGCGTACCGTGGCCGATATGTTGAAAGATGGCCTTGGACGTGAGTTGAAATTCGCAGGGCGTCCTGCCTCGGCTGCTCCGGCAGCGGGCTACATGTCCGTCCACACTGAACAGCAGCGCCAGCTGGTGGAAGACGCTTTTAACCTATAAGCGCCCACCGGGTTTAGAGAACACATAAGGGAAACGACATGGCTACTGAGATCAAAGCGCCAACCTTTCCGGAATCCGTTGCCGAAGGCACCGTGGCCGCGTGGCACAAAAAGCCGGGTGACAGCGTCGAACGCGACGAGCTGATCGTTGAAATCGAGACCGATAAAGTGGTACTTGAAGTCGTCGCACCGGAAGCGGGAACCCTGACCGACGTGATGGCCGAAGAAGGCGATACCGTCGAGTCCGAGCAGGTATTGGGCAAGATCGGCGAAGCGAGCGGTGCTGGCAGCAAGAAAGAGAGTGCCGCCAGCGATGACAGCGCCGAGAAGGCCGAGTCCAAAGAAGCCGCCAAGCCAGCCGGAGGCAAGCAGCACGACGTGAAGGCGCCTAGCTTCCCCGAGTCCATTCAGGAAGGCACCGTGGCGACCTGGCACAAGAAAGTAGGCGAAGCGGTCAAGCGTGACGAAGTGCTGGCCGACATCGAAACCGACAAGGTCGTGCTGGAAGTCGTAGCGCCTGCCGATGGTGCCCTGGCGGAAATCAAGGCAGAAGAAGGCAGCCAGGTTGAGTCCGAAGCGATTCTGGCAACCTTCGTAGAGGGCGGTGGCAGTGACCAGGCCAGCGCTTCTTCTTCCAGCAGCGCTTCCAGCGACGCTGACGATGAAGGCGCCGATGAGAAGGTGGGTGGCAAAGTGTTGGCACCGGCTGCTCGCAAGATGGTTGCCGAGCACGATCTGGACGTTTCCAAGATCGAAGGTACCGGCAAAGGCGGTCGCATTCTGAAAGAAGACGTTCAGAAAGCCGTCAAGGATGGTTCGGCCAAGAAAGCGGCCAAGTCCTCTGCACCCGCCAAAGCCGCTGCTGCGCCAGCGGTCGAGGGTGAGCGTGCCGAGAAGCGCGTACCGATGAGCCGTCTGCGTCAAACCATCGCCAAGCGCTTGGTTCAGGCACAGCAGACCGCTGCCATGCTGACCACGTACAACGAAGTGGACATGGGTGCGGTGATGTCGCTGCGTGCCCAGTACAAAGATACCTTCCTGAAGGCCCACGACACCAAGCTTGGTTTCATGGGCTTCTTCGTGAAAGCCGCCTCCGAAGCTCTCAAGCGTTTCCCGGATGTCAACGCCTCCATCGATGGCACCGATATCGTTTACCATGGTTACCAGGACATCGGTGTTGCCGTATCGACGGATCGTGGTCTCGTGGTGCCGGTTCTGCGTGACACTGACAACATGAAAATTGCCGACGTCGAGAAGACGATTGTCGACTTTGGCAAGCGTGCGCGTGACGGTAAGCTCGGCATCGACGAAATGCAGGGCGGCACCTTTACCATCACCAATGGTGGTATCTTTGGCTCGCTGATGTCGACCCCGATCATCAACCCGCCGCAAACCGCTATCCTGGGGATGCACAAGATCCAGGAACGCCCGATGGCGGTGAACGGTAAGGTCGAAATTCGCCCGATGATGTATCTGGCACTCTCTTACGACCACCGCATGATCGACGGCAAAGACGCGGTACAATTCCTGGTTACGATTAAAGAGCTGCTGGAAGACCCGGCCCGTCTGCTGCTAGACGTATAACGAAGCGCGCTGATCCGCCTTCGCTAGTGCTGAGCACGCTGAGTTAATCGCACACAGCCTCCTACCCGCTGTCATCCACCCGGGAGGAGGCCACCAAGCTAAAGGAGCCAACATGGCTGACAAGTTTGACGTGATCGTTATTGGTGCAGGCCCTGGTGGCTACGTAGCGGCTATCCGCGCTGCGCAGCTGGGTTTGAAAGCCGCCTGTGTTGAAAAATGGATCGGTAAAGAAGGTAACGTCGTTCACGGCGGTACCTGCTTGAACGTAGGCTGTATCCCGTCCAAAGCGCTGCTTGAAGCCTCGCACAAGTTCGTCGAAGCCAAGCACGATTTCGACGACATGGGTATCGAAGCCGGCGACGTGACCATGGACGTCAAGAAGATGATGGCGCGCAAGGACAAGATCGTTAAGAACTTGACCGGCGGCATCTCTGGCCTGTTCAAGGCCAACGGCGTGACCGCCATCGAAGGTACCGGTAAAGTGGTGTCTGGCAAGCAGGTTGAGGTGACCGACCTCGACGGCAACACCACCACTTACGATGCCGACAACATCGTCATCGCGGCAGGCTCCGTGCCGGTGGAAATTCCGCCCACGCCGCTGACCGAAGGCCTAATCGTCGATTCCACCGGCGCCCTGGAATTCCAGGAAACGCCGAAGCGTCTTGGTGTCATTGGCGCGGGCGTCATCGGCCTGGAGCTGGGCAGCGTATGGAACCGTCTGGGTTCTGAAGTCACCGTGCTGGAAGCGATGGACTCCTTCCTGCCGATGGTCGACACCGCGATTGCCAAAGAGACCCAGAAACTGCTCAAGAAGCAGGGGCTGGACATCAAATTGGGTGCCCGTGTGACCGGTTCGGAAGCGAACGGTGACGAAGTCGTCGTCAAGTACACCGATGCCAACGGCGATCAAGAGATGACCTTCGACAAGCTGATCGTATGTGTCGGCCGTCGTCCTTACACCAAAGGCGTTGTGGCCGATGGCGTGGGCGTCGAGCTGGACGAGCGTGGCTTCATCTTCGTGGACGACCAGTGCCGCACCAACGTGCCGGGCGTCTACGCCATCGGTGACTGTGTACGCGGTCCGATGCTGGCGCACAAAGCGTCTGAAGAGGGCATCATGGTGGCGGACATCATCGCTGGCCACAAGGCCGAGATGAACTACGATACCATTCCGAACGTGATCTACACCTTCCCTGAAGTGGCGTGGGTCGGTATGACCGAGCAGGACGCCAAAGCCAAGGGTGTCGAAGTCAAAACCGGTAGCTTCCCGTTTGCGGCCAGCGGTCGTGCTATGGCGAACAACGCCACCGAAGGTAGCGCCAAAATCATTGCGGATGCGGAAACCGACCGTATCCTCGGCATGCACATCGTCGGTCAACACGCGGGTGAAATGATCGCCCAAGGTGTGATCGCGATGGAATTTGGCTCCAGCGCTGAAGACCTCGCACTGACTTGCTACGCGCACCCGACCATGTCGGAAGCCGTACATGAGGCAGCACTTGCGGTAGAAGGCCATGCGATCCATATGGCTAACCGTAAGAAGCGTAAATAATTCGCTAAGCAACAACCAAGCGCCACCGACAGGTGGCGCAACACTTTCAGCCCCACACGGTAACCGTTAGGGAATTGAAAGTACGGGGATGATCAGTGCTTTGCAGGTAGTCTGTCGAGCCAACTGGTCATCGTTCGAGTCACATGCAACCAATGGCATGAATCGATGAACCTTCACGAGTATCAAGGCAAACAGCTGTTTGCTGATTATGGTCTGCCAGTGTCCAAAGGCTTTGCCGTGGACACTCCCGAAGAAGCAGTAGAAGCGTGCAAAAAAATCGGCGGCGACATGTGGGTCGTCAAAGCCCAGGTTCACGCTGGCGGCCGCGGTAAAGCGGGCGGCGTCAAGCTGATCAAGGACCCGGCAGAAGCCAAAACCTTCGCCGAGCAGTGGTTGGGCAAGAACCTGGTCACTTACCAGACTGACGAAAAAGGTCAGCCGGTTGCCAAGATTCTGGTAGAGACCTGCACCAACATCGCCGACGAGCTCTACCTGGGCGCGGTCGTTGACCGTACTACCCGCCGTGTGGTCTTCATGGCCTCTACCGAAGGCGGTGTTGAGATCGAAACCGTCGCCGAAGAGACGCCGGAAAAAATTCTAAAAGCTGAAATCGATCCGCTGGTCGGCGCACAGCCCTACCAAGCTCGCGAGCTGGCCTTTGCGCTGGGTCTGGAAGGCGATCAGGTGAAGCAGTTCACCAAGATCTTCCTGGGTCTGTCTAAGCTGTTCCATGACAAAGATTTGGCACTTCTTGAGATCAACCCGCTGGTCATCACTGACGAAGGCAACCTGCACTGCTTGGATGCCAAACTGGGCCTGGATAGCAACGCCCTGTACCGTCACCCGGACCTGCAGGCCATGCGCGATCCTTCCCAGGAAGATCAGCGTGAAGCCGACGCGGCGAAGTGGGAACTTAACTACGTCGCCCTCGACGGTAACATTGGTTGCATGGTGAACGGCGCAGGCCTGGCTATGGGCACCATGGACATCGTCAACCTGAGTGGCGGCAAACCCGCTAACTTCCTGGACGTTGGCGGCGGCGCGACCAAAGAGCGCGTCGCAGAAGCGTTCAAGATCATCCTGTCTGACGACAACGTGAAAGCTGTTCTGGTGAACATCTTCGGCGGCATCGTTCGTTGCGACATGATTGCTGAAGGCATCATCGGTGCCGTTGAGCAAGTGGGCGTTAACGTCCCGGTGGTCGTTCGCCTGGAAGGTAACAACGCTGAATTGGGCGCTGAAAAACTGGCGTCTAGCGGTCTGAACATCATCGCTGCTACCAGTCTGACCGACGCGGCTCAGCAGGTTGTAAAAGCAGCGGAGGGCAAGTAATGAGCATCCTGATCGATAAGAACACCAAGGTCATCTGCCAAGGTTTCACCGGTGGCCAGGGCACGTTCCACTCCGAGCAGGCGATTGCCTATGGCACGCAAATGGTCGGTGGTGTTACGCCGGGCAAAGGCGGCCAGACGCACCTGGGCCTGCCCGTTTTCAACACCGTGAAAGAAGCGGTCGAGAAAACCGGCGCAGAAGCCAGCGTGATCTACGTACCGGCACCGTTCTGCAAAGACTCGATCCTTGAAGCTGCGAACGCTGGCATCAAGCTGATCGTGTGCATCACCGAAGGCATCGCGACCCTCGATATGCTCGACGCAAAAGTAAAATGCGACGAGCTGGGCGTACGCCTGATCGGCCCGAACTGCCCGGGCGTGATCACTCCCGGTGAGTGCAAAATCGGTATCATGCCGGGTCACATCCACCAGCCGGGCCGCGTTGGTATCGTTTCCCGCTCTGGTACCCTGACTTACGAAGCCGTTAAGCAGACCACTGACCACGGTTTCGGTCAGTCTACCTGTGTCGGTATCGGCGGCGACCCGATTCCGGGTTCTAACTTCATCGACATCCTGGAAATGTTCGAGAAGGACCCGAAAACCGAAGCGATCGTGATGATCGGCGAAATCGGCGGCACCGCCGAAGAAGAAGCCGCGGCTTACATCAAAGCCAACGTTTCCAAGCCGGTGGTTTCCTACATTGCCGGTGTCACTGCACCTCCTGGCAAGCGTATGGGCCACGCGGGCGCCATCATCTCTGGCGGTAAAGGTACTGCCGATGAGAAATTTGCGGCTCTTGAAGACGCCGGTGTGAAAACCGTTCGTTCTTTGGCGCAAATTGGCGACGCGCTGAAAGAAGTGACCGGCTGGTAAGCCGCGCATTTTCTCCGTGACGCTGAAAAGGGCACCTTGGGTGCCCTTTTTGCGTTTGAGGAGGTTAAGTAAAGCGGTGAGGCGGCTAGCGCTGACGCAGCAGTCGCGCGCTGTAGAGCAGTAGCAGCGGCGCACCGGCGGCAAGATACAAGTGGTAGCTAATCAGCCGCCAGACCAGCACAGCGGCAGCGGCCTGCTCCCGGCCCATCAAAGGAAGCAACAGGCTTCCGACCCCCACTTCTGCCGCCCCTGCGCCGCCAGGGAGAAAGCTGAATTGGCTGGCGGCCATAGCTAGCATCTGAGTTAAAAACGTCCAGAGCCAGTCGGCATGCCCCCCGATGCCAATCACCGCTAGGTACAGCAAGCTGTAGCGCAGCAGCCAGTGTAGGGTCGTGAGTGCCAGCATCGCTGCCAACGTGGCTTTGGGTAGTGCCAGCGTCATACGCAGCGCATGGCGACAGCGTAACAGTCGCCTAACCAGCCAGCGCCTGCGGCTAGGGCGTATCCAGGCTAGCCACTGGCGTTGAGTACGCAGCAGCTTGGGTAAGTACCCCATCATCAGCGAGACGCCCACCGCTAACAGCGCCAATCCCAGTAACGAGAGCTGTACCAGCCCCTGGTGTGGCCACTGGGCATCCCCGAAAACCGACATCGCCACCAAACCGCTCAGCATCAGCAGAAAGAACAGCAGGTCGCACCCCTGGTCGATGAGAAACACGGCGGTGCCTTTTGAGGGCGAAAATCCCCGCTGGGCAAGTAATAACAGCAGAGTGGCCGGGCCGCCGCTACCGCCTGGCGTTGCGCAGAGCGCGCACTTCGCCGCCAGCTCGATGCCCAGCGCGCCGCGCTGCCCAAGCTGGCCAGCGCGGCCGTTCAGCATCAGGCGCAGACGGGCAGCATTTAAATTCCAGCATAGCGCCGCCATGGCGATCATTAGAACCAGTAGGCCAATGGGAAACTGCGCCACATGTTCAAACGCTTTGCTGCCCCCTGCAAGCGATGTGAGCACCAGCGGCGCTACCAAGGCAGCCAGCAGTAGAACGCCGTGTAGCGGACGAAAGCGCAGCAGCCGTTGAGGTTTAGCGGCGGACGGCACGGGCATCAGGCTGTTCGAGTCCACAGAGTTCGACATAGTGCGTGAGCAGCGAGCCAATGACGCTGTCCCAGCTGAACTGGCGCTCAACAAAATGGCGCGCGTAGCGTCCGCTGGCGGCAATATCGTTGCTAAACAGCGCGGAGCAGGCGTCCGCCATCGCGTCAGGGTCAAGCGGCTGGCAGAGCACGCCCGCGCCCAGCGGTACGTTCTCGATCAGCGCGCCTGCCCGCGCGCCAATCACCGGTAGGCCGCTGGCCATCGCTTCCTGGGCCACCAGCCCAAAGGTTTCGCGGGTGCCTGCATGCAGTAGCGCATCGCTACTGGCAAGCGCGCGGGCCACTTCATGGCTACCGCAGCAGCGGTTGACCACAGTGACATTGCTAGGCACTTGAGTCGGCATGCCCGGCCCCATCAGCAGCAGGTGGTAGTCGCTGCCAAGCGCCCGCATGGTGGCGAGTAGTACGTCGATATTCTTTTCTCGGGAAAAGCGGCCGACAAAGATCAGCAGCTTTTTATCCGCAGGAATACCCATGGCCGTACGGAAGCCGGGGTCGCGCCGCGAAGGGTGAAACTGCTCTAAATCAACCCCTAACGACTGCACGCGCACGTTGGGCACGCCCCACTCGGTGAGTCGGTTGGCCATCACATGGCAGGGAGCCAGCACGCTATCAAAGCGCTGGTACAGATCCACCACGTAGCGAACCAGCCGTTGGTGGACGTGTCGTCCAAAACGGTCCCCCATTAAGTTAGGTAAGTCGGAGTGATAGAAACCCACCACCGGCACACCTAGCCGCTGGCCAGCCTCCAGCGCGGCCCAGGCGGTCACATACGGATCACCTGCTTCGATCAA
This sequence comes from Halomonas sp. KM007, assembly GCF_050709225.1. Taxonomy (NCBI): domain Bacteria; kingdom Pseudomonadati; phylum Pseudomonadota; class Gammaproteobacteria; order Oceanospirillales; family Halomonadaceae; genus Halomonas; species Halomonas sp. KM007. The sequence continues at coordinate 3,035,451 of NZ_CP136131.1, forward strand.
CGTGGGGGAGAGGTCTACCAAAGCATCACGCCAAGGGCGGCGGCGCAGCGGGAATCGATAGCCTTGTCCAAGAGGCAGATGCAGCGCTGGTAACGTGTGGTGGTCGCCCAAACTATCACGCTCAGCCCCTGGCACCAGCAGGCTGGTACGGAGGTTGGGTGTGCGCGAGAGGACGCGGTGCTTGGCCTGTAAATAGGTGCGAACGCCGCCACTTGCCGGGGCGTGGAACATGGTCACATCGGCGATGTGCAAGGTAACCTCCGAGCCACATGAGTGTCATCGAATTACCTTAGGGTAGAAATAAGTCAGTTCTGCGACAACGTCACCGTGGAGCAGAAATAAAAACGCCACGGCAAAGCCGTGGCGCGAACACGTGTTGGCTGCGTTTAGTCAGCAGGTTTGGCGACCAGCGAGCGTGTCTCTTCACGGGCTTCCGTGAGTGATACGCGCAGGCTATCGCCCAGCTTGAAGCGCTCTTCGCCTTCGATCTGAATGCGGCCCTCTTTGTCATCGATGACCACTTTATCGCGGTCACTGTGCATCAAGGGGGCAGGCACGAACGCCGTCGCGCCGTTTTCTATCAGGCGAACCCGCATGCCGCCACGGTTGATCGCCATGATTTCGGCGTCGAAGGTGTCCTGATTCTGCGCCGCCGGGGTCAGGTAGCGCACGTAAAGCCAATCTTTCACGTCGCGCTCGGCCATACGGTTCAAGCGGCGGCGCTCGGTGAGCTGCTCGGTGAGCTGCTGGCTGGCTTCTGCCGGAGCCTGCTCACCCTTCAGCACGCGCTTGATCAAGCGGTGGTTGACCATATCGCCGTACTTACGAATCGGCGAGGTCCAGGTAGCGTAGGCGGGCAGCCCCAGGCCGAAGTGCGGGCCAGGCTGGGCCGACATGCTGGTGAAGCCCTGGAAACGGCGCAGGCGTGCATCCAGCCAAGCGTCGTCGCGGCTTTCAAGCGCACGCTTCAGCTCTTTATAGTGGGCAAGCTCGGTAAGTGCTTCCTGGGCCACTTCGATGTCTTGAGTCGCCAGGAACTCTTGTGCCGCTTCAGCTTTTTCCGGCTCGAAAGCGCGGTGTACGTTGAAGATGCCGTGGCCGATATGGCTAGCCAGGAAATCCGCGCAGCAGGCGTTGGCAGCAATCATCGACTCTTCGATCATACGGTTGGCAATGCGGCGGTCTTCGGTATGAATCCCCAGCACGTTGCCCGCTTCATCCAGATCAAACACGTAATCAGGACGATCTTTAAATACCAGCGCGTGCTCGTTGCGCCACGCGGTACGCGCTTCGGTTAGCTCACGCAGGGCGTGTAGCTGCTCGGCAATATTATCTGCCGGAGCCCAGTCGCCTTGGCCTTCAATCCAATCAGAGACGCGCTCGTACACTAGCTTAGCGTGGGACTTCACGTTGGCCGCGAAGAAGCGGTAGTCGCCCAGGCTGCCGTCGGCGTTAATGTTCAGCGTGCAGGCCAGGGCAGGGCGCTCTTGGCCTTCCCGCAGCGAGCAAAGATCATCCGCCAACTGCTCGGGCAGCATGGTCACGTTCTGGCCCGGCAGGTACACGGTAAATGCACGGACGCGGGCTTCCAGGTCAGCAGCGTGGCCCTCATCCACATAAGCGGTGGGGTCGGCAATCGCCACGCTCAGCTGCCAGCCGCCTTCGGGACGGGTCACCACATGTAGGGCATCGTCCATGTCTCGCGTCTTTTCGCCGTCGATGGTAAAGAAGGGCTGTGCGGTGAGGTCTTCCCGCGTCAGTCCCTCGTCGCGTAGCGGCCAATCGCTGCCGGCATCCGGGCACTCTTGCTCCAGCGCGTGGCGAGCAAGCGTCACGCGCCACGGCACGGCGGGGTCGTCGGCTTTGGCCACCAACTCATCGATCTGGGAGAAGAAGCCGCGGTCGTTCTCTTTTAGCGGGTGACGCACCAAACGCGCCACGACCCAATCGCCGTCGGCAATGGAGTCTTCATCCAGGCTATTTTTGATGCGTGCTTTTAGAACGTTGCGAATCGAGGGGTGATCCGGCACCACTGCCAGGCGGCCTTCGCGCTTTTGCACGCGGGCGATGAAGCGGTCCAGGCCCGCTTCGATCAGCTTCTCCGGCTCGACGGATTTTTTGTCCCCGTTCTCATGAATCACGGCTTCGACACGGTCGCCGTGGAGCACCTGCTTCATGGCAGGCGGCGGCACGAAATAGGATTCGCCGCTGTCGGTTTCAAGAAACCCGAAGCCTTTTTCGGTGGCTTTGATCACCCCTTCGGCGCGGGGAGTGGTTTCACGGATCTGTTGCTTGAGCTGGGCAAGCAGGGAGTTATTTTGAAGCATGTGTTCGATCAGTTGGCGAGAGTAGGGTGCCACTATACGGATTCCCGTTGGCTGCGCCAATCGTTGCCCTTGGGTAAGTCACGCCCGCTCAGGCGGGTCAATGACTTACCCGCTTGCGGATGAATCGGTTAAGCTGAGGCTCACTTCATGCGCCACGCCCAAGGAGCCTGTATGACCCCACGCCTGATTGTTTCCGACCTGGACGGTACGCTGCTGGGTAGCGACCACCGGTTGCACGACAGCACGGTAGACGTACTGCGCGCCCTGGTGCAACAGGGCCACCATGTGGCGCTGGCCTCGGGCCGTCACTACCACGACATGCGGGTATTTCGTGAGGAACTGGCCATTCCGGCCCATTTGATCAGCACCAACGGTGCTTACACCCACGCCCCGGATGACCGCTTGATCAGCGCGTCTCACCTGGCACCTGAACATGCACACACCTTGATTCATCTGCCCCGGCCCCCGCAGGTGCGCCTGAGCCTGTATCGCGATGAGGGTTGGCATGTCGATGCCGAAGCGCCGCACCTGCTATCGCTGCATGCCTCCACCGGGTTCACCTATGACGTGGTGCCGCCCGAACAGATGGACCGCCACGGGGTGGGCAAGGTGCTCTATCTGGGTGACCCCCAGGCGCTGGCCGAACTGGAGGCCCAGGCCCACGCGGCACACGGTGAGGGGCTGCACATCACCTACTCCACGGTGGACTCACTGGAGATCATGGCGGGCGGGGTGAACAAGGGCGTTGCACTGGCGGCGCTGCTGGAGTCATTGGGCCTCACCGCCGCCGACTGCCTCGCCTTTGGCGACAACCTCAACGACACCGAGATGCTGACCTTGGCCGGGGAGGCGCAGGTCATGGCCAACGCCCACCCGGCGCTGTTCGACCGTGTGCCCGATGCCCGGCGCATTGGCCATCACGGGGAAGCGGCGGTGGCCCAGTGGTTGGCTGAGCGTTTCGGGCTGTCGGGTTAGCTCTGCCACCTTAGTCAAGAGCCGCTTGCGGTAGCGACAGCGCTCCACCATCATCTAGCCCCTAAAACGATAACAACCCAGGGGCGCTTTCCACGATGACAACCACGCCTGCGACCTTGATGGTGGTCGATGATGACCCGGAAATCCGTGAGCTGCTGGCGGATTATCTGGGGCGCCACGGTTATCGGGTGTTCACGGCCGAAGGAGCGCAGGCGCTCTATCAGCAGCTTGCGGAGCAGACGCCGGATTTACTGATCGTCGATGTCATGATGCCAGGGGATGATGGCTTTACCATCTGTCGCGAGTTGCGCAAGCACAGCGACCTGCCGATCATCATGCTCACCGCCAGTGCGGACGATACCGACCGTATTCTGGGGCTGGAGCTAGGCGCCGACGACTATCTTGGCAAGCCCTTCAACCCCCGTGAGCTGCTGGCGCGTATCAAGGCCGTGCTGCGTCGAAGCCGCACGGCATTGGGCCTTCAGGAGGCTCGCTGGGTGCGCTTTGGCGAGTGGCAGCTGGACCGGATGACCCGTGAGCTGGTGGACCAGGCGGGCGAGCGTACGGCTCTGTCAGGTGCCGATTTCCAGCTGCTTCAGGTATTTCTGGAACGTCCCGCCCAAGTCATTACCCGTGACGACCTGTACGCCTTGACCCGGGGCCGAGACGCCCCGCCTCTGGACCGTTCCATCGACGTGCACGTGTGTCGGCTACGCCAGCGGCTGGGTGAAGATGCCCAGCATTCGCAGCTGATTCGTACGGTGCGCGGGGCGGGCTACGTGTTGACCGCTCAGGTAGACACCGCCCTGTGAAGCGCTGGCGACGCTGGCTGCCTGCCAGCCTGCGCGGCCGTTTCGTGATCATCATGATTGCAGGGGTACTGGCCGCCCAGGTGGCCAGCTACGCGATCTGGACCTCGCAAATGCGCGCTAGCCAGCTGGAGCAGCTCGATGAGCTATCCAGCAACATGGCCTTCAGCATTGCGTCCACCATGCGCTTTTTTCGTTCGCTGCCGGTGGACTATCGCCATATCGTGCTCGACCAGCTGCGCAACATGGGAGGCACGCGCTTTTTTGTCAGCGTCAACCAGCGGCGCATCCCCGTGGAGGACATTGGCAGCGGCCCCGAAAAAGCGGTGGTGGTGAACAATGTCCACACGATCCTCACCCAGCAACTGTCGATCGACGATGTCGTGGTGGAGTTCTCCCGCCCCGAGACCCTGCGGGTATTCAATAATGAAGTGCTGCTCTACGACCTGCCGCCGCGCTGGGGCCAGCACAGCCTGCTGATGGAGCCGCTGTCGCCGCCCATTCTGGTGGTGCAACTGGAGCTGGCCCCGGATACCTGGCTCTACGTGGCGACCCTGCTGGGCGTACCGGACATTTTCAGCGGTTACCGCTGGCTCTCTGAAGAGCGTCTGCTGGCGGGGCTGGTGGTATCGACGACAGCATCGTCAAGGCCGCCCAGCTCGATGGGGCCAGCCTGCCGCGCATCTACTGGCGGGTGGTGATGCCCTGCCTGCGTCCGGTGGTGTTCAGCGCGGTGATGATTCTGGCGCATATCGCCATCAAGAGTTTTGACCTGGTGGTGGCGCTCACCGGCGGTGGCCCGGGCTATGCAACGGACCTGCCGGCCACGTTCATGTATACCCATGCGTTCAACCGGGCGCAGATCGGGCTGGGGTCGGCCAGCGCCATGCTGATGCTGGGGGGCGTGCTGGCCATCCTGATTCCGTACCTCTACTCCGAATTGAGGAGCCGCAAACATGGCTAACGTGATTCGTCGCCAAACGCTGGGCGCGCGGCTGCTGCGCGGGGTGCTTTATGGCGTGCTGGCGTTGGCGGCCCTGTTTTACATTCTGCCGCTGGTGGTCATGCTGATGACCTCCATCAAGCCACTCAGCGAAATCAGCGCAGGCACCTTGCTGTCGCTGCCGCAAAACCCGACGCTCGAACCCTGGGCCAAAGCCTGGGGCGAGGCGTGTACCGGCATGCGCTGCGAGGGCGTGGGTGGCTACTTCTGGAACTCCTTTGCCATCGTCATCCCCGCCGTGCTGATCTCCACCGCCGTGGGCGCGTTGAACGGCTATGCGTTGACCAAATGGCGCTTCAAGGGCTCTGAACTTGTCTTCGCGCTGATGCTGTTTGGCTGCTTCATTCCGTTTCAGGTGGTGCTGCTGCCCATGGCGCAAACCTTGGGCTGGCTGGGGCTTTCCAGCTCGCGGGCGGGCTTGATTCTAGTGCATGTGGTATTCGGTATCGCCTTTACCACGCTGTTTTTCCGCAACTTCTACGTGGGCATTCCCAACGAGCTGGTGTCTGCGGCCAAGCTGGACGGGGCCGGGTTCTTTCGTATTTTCTGGCGCATTCTGCTGCCGGTCTCGGCGCCGATCATCGTGGTGTCGGTGATCTGGCAGTTCACTCAGATCTGGAACGACTTCCTGTTCGGTGTGGCGTTCTCTTCCCATAACACCCAGCCGGTCACCGTGGCCTTGAACAATCTGGTCAATACCTCCACAGGGGTACGTGAATACAACGTCGACATGGCCGCCGCCATGATTGCCGCGCTACCGACGCTGGTGGTCTACGTGCTGGCGGGCAAATACTTCGTGCGTGGGCTCACGGCAGGCTCCGTAAAGGGCTAATAACAATAGGATTTTGATCATGGCAGCGTTAGAAATTCACAACGTATGCAAAGCGTTTGGCAGCGAACGGGTGCTGAAGGATGTCAGCATCTCCATCGACTCCGGCGAGTTTTTGATTCTGGTGGGGCCGTCCGGGTGTGGTAAATCCACCCTGATGAACGCCATTGCCGGGCTAGAACCCGTCACCAGCGGCAATATCTATATCGACGGCGAGGACGTGACCTGGCGGACCCCCGCCGAGCGCGATATTGCCATGGTGTTCCAATCCTACGCCCTCTACCCCAGCATGACCGTGCGCCAGAACATCAGCTTTGGCCTGGAGATGCGCAAGGTGCCCAAGGCCGAACGGGAAGCCGCCGTGGAGCGGGTGGCCGACCTGCTGCAGATTTCCCACCTGCTGGATCGCAAGCCCGCCCAGCTGTCCGGTGGCCAACGCCAGCGGGTGGCCATGGGGCGCGCGCTGGCGCGAGAGCCCAAGGTCTATCTGTTCGACGAGCCGCTCTCGAACCTGGACGCCAAGCTGCGGGTAGACATGCGGACCGAGATCAAGAAGCTGCACCAGCGCTTGGGCACCACCATCGTGTACGTCACCCACGACCAGGTAGAGGCCATGACCCTGGCCGACTGCATCGCGGTGATGCGCGATGGGCATATCTTGCAGTTGGGTAGCCCCGACGAGGTCTATAACAACCCCGTGGACATGTTCGTGGCGGGCTTCATGGGCTCGCCGTCGATGAACTTCATCCGTGCCACGCTGGTGGCGGCCGGGGAGGGTTACGCCCTGCGCATTGCCACGCCGGGGGAGGCTGATCTGCTGCTGCCGTGGCCTGCCTCTCGCCATTCGCCAGGGCTGGTCGAGCGGCTGGAGAAATCGGTCATTCTGGGCCTGCGCCCGGAGCATTTCAGCGAGGAGGACCTGCGGCTCGCCGAGCAGGCGGAAGGCACCCTGCTGGAGGCTACGGTGAGCGTGGTAGAACCTACCGGGGCAGACATTCTGCTGCGCCTGCCGTTGGGCGAGCAGGAGATCACCGTGCGGGTCGGCCCCAAATGCCCGGTCGCACCCGGCGAGCGTTTGGCACTGCGGGTGGATATGTCCCGGGCGGTACTGTTCGATGCCGACACCGAGCAGCGGCTGGCCTGAACCGCTGCCTGACGTGCTGTGACAGGCTTACTCCTTGTGCCGCGTGGCGGCAGGGGCGGGCTCCTTGTCCAGCCGTTTGAGCTGTCGCCAGAGATCCTGACGCAGGTCGGCCAGCCGCGGCTGCTCTTCCGGGCTGAAAGCCACCGGCCGACACAGGCGCTGGGCGCGCAGCCCCAGGCGGGCGCTCAGCAGCCCCGTGGCCAGCCCCTGGCCTGCGCGTGCCGACAAGCGCCCTGCCAAATCCAGCGAGAGCATGTTGACGCTGGCATCGGTGGCCAGTTCGCTGGCTCCGGCAAAGGCCATGTTGTGCAACACATGGCGAAACAGCCGCAGTCGGCTGGCGTAGCCGAGTTCCAGCCCGTATAGGCGGCTGAGCCTGTCTACCATGGCCAGGCTGCGCCAGGCCACCAGGGCCATATCCACCAGCGTCAGCGGGCTGACCGCCACCATGATGGCGGTTTCACCCGACATGCGGGTAATCAAACGCTGGGCTTCCCGGTCTCGAGGGGCCAACAGGTGGTAGCGCAGCAGCGTATGGATCTCTTCCCCGCTATGGTGGGGCTGGCAGGCGCGCTGAAAGGCCAGCCAGTGAGGGTCGTCGTTGCCGAGCTTCAGCTGCTGGCGAAGCTGTTCGGCCATGGCCAACGCCTGTTTGCCGGAGCGTTGGGGTAGTTCGGCCAGGTTGGCCCGCAACCGGTCATGGCGCTTGAGCCGCCCCAGACGGCCAATTTCCTTCAACAGCGAGACACCGCCCAGGCCAATCAGGCTGATACCGAAGAGCTGCCAGGCCATGGTCAGCCACTGGGACTGCGCGAGCGCATCGGGGATACCGGTGACCAGTTCCACGGTGCCCAGCGTGGCACCGCCTGCCAGCGCAAACATCAACCCCCAGCGGCGCTTGCGGGGAGCGCCCAGGGTTTCTTCCGGCAGGGCTTTCAGCTCGGCCTGGGTGGCCAGCGGCTGGTGGGTGTCCGTGGCGGCAAAGCGCTCGTGCTGACGCAGAGTCTCTGCGGCGGGCTCGGGGTGCGCTTCGCTATGAAAGTCACGGCGGGGCTGAGGGTTGCTCATGACAGTTTATCTCCAATCAGCCAGTCGATCGCGGCGTCCATACGGATGTGGGGCAGCGCCTCGCCGTTGGCGGGCATCGGGCGGAAACTCGGGAAATCGAACCCCTGCTGCTGCCAGAAATCGGCCTTGGGCAAGCGGCTGGGCACGTCACCTGGGTAGACCAGCACCTCTTCGCCTTCCAGGGTGGTGCCTTTGAGGGCCGGGCTGCGCTGACCGTCGTGGAGCACTTCCCGAGCCTCGGTGGCGCGGATGGCCGCCAGCGACAGCGCTTTCACCGGGATATCGGCAAAGCGTAAGTCTTTCAATGGCTCCGCCAGCAGCGCTTCTAACAGCTGCACCACGTGGGTGTGTTGGTCGGGTGTCACGTGGTCCGCCTTGGTGGCGGCAATGGCGAGGCGGTCAATTTTAGGAGCGAACAGGCGGGTCAGCAGGCTGCGCTTGCCGTAATCAAAGCTCTTCATCAGCTGTTGCAGCGCGCGGGAAAGATCCTCGAAACGCTCCGGCCCGGCGTTAAGCGCGCCCAGCACGTCCACCAATACAATCTGGCGGTCAAAGCGGCGAAAGTGGTCGCGGTAGAAGGGGCGCACCACCTGCTGCTGGTAGTAGCGAAAACGCGCCGCCAGGGTGGCGTAGAGGCTCGACTCGGGCAGCGCGTCGAGGGTTTCTTTGGGAGTATCTAATCCAGGCAGCGGGAAGAACTGCAGCACCGGTGCGCCATCTAGCTCGCCGGGCAGCAAAAAACGCCCCGGCTGCAGGTCAGAAAAGCCCGCTTGCTTGGCACGACGCAGGCCTAGTGCATAGGCATCGGCCAGCGTGGCGAGCTGTGCTTCATCGGCTTCTGCCGTAGGGTCTAGCTGCTCTGACTCGGCCAGCCATTCGCTAAACAGTGCCCGGCGATGAGGGCCTTCGTGCTGGGCTTGGCTCTGGCTCCAGCTGTAGAAGTCGTGCTGCAGCAGCGGCAAATCCAGCAGCCATTCGCCAGGGTAGTCGAACAGGTCCAGCGTCAGGTGAGCGATATCCGGCGTAAACCAACCCTGTTGGACGGGGCGGTAGCGCAGCTGTAAACGCAGCTCGCTAATGCCACGAGTGGGCTCGGGCCAGCGCGGCGGTGTATCTCTCAGCGATGCCATGCCGGGGTCATAAGGGAAGCGTGGCACGCCTAAGTCCGGCTGATTTAAACGCTGCGCGCCTAGCAGTCGACCTTCACGGGCAACCGGTAGCAGGTCTAACTGTGCTTCTACGCCTGCATGGCGTAGTTGGTTCACCAGCGAGGTTAAAAACGCCGTTTTACCCGCTTGCGAAAGGCCTGTCACCGCCAGCCGCAGCTGCCGGTCTCGGCTTCGCTCTAACATATTGCTCAATTCGCGGCTTAACGGCTGGCGCATCCTGTCGCTTCCTTCATCGGGTGGGGCATCTTGGCGAGGTGGTGGAACGTTAGCGCTGCCACATCAAGACAAGTTGAGAGAGCATGGGCAGGGTCGCAATGATAAAACCGACGACCGCGAGGCTATAGCCGGGCCAGCGGCGCTGCATTTTTTGTGCAAGCGTTAAGCCAACCAAGCACACCACCATACCGATCAGGTTAAAGGCAAGCGTGGCTGCTTCCAGCCATTGTTGTGGATCCATCGTCGCTCCTTGGGGGTGTATCAATGGCTTGATCATAGCAAAGCCTTGATGAACCGATCATTAACCGCGGCTTATTGTCGTCCCTAGCAGGTGCTGTGCCCCTGGTACTAACCAAACGGGGTCAAGGCGAGTATTGGCGGCTTCAACGCATAAAAAGTGTTTGGCGGCGTCGGCGGGTGTGTCGCTGGGCAGGTCGCTATCCGGGTGCCAGACCACCGTGGAGTCGCTGGACTGCTTGCCGATGCGCAGCGTGCGCTGGCCGTCGTTGAGCAGCACCGCTTCATTGGTGTGATAAATACGGTCGACCGGGCCACGAATCGCCAGCGTGCCCTGTTGCTCAGATTCCGCAAAGTCACGCAGCTTATCCAAATAGCGCGCGCCTGCTAGGCCTTCTAAGCGGCATTGATGCACCTCATTAACGGCCAGGTAGGTATGCAGTGCGCCGCTGGTTTTGATCGGAGCATCGCCAATGTTTTCGCTGATGATCTCAACGTTTAGCCGCTGGGCGTTGGCTTGAATGACCACGCGGGCGGTGAGCTGGCTATGCAGACACTCTTCCGGCGAGAGATGGACCTCGATGCCTTCGGCGTGGTCGTCAACGGCGTCCAGACGCCACATGGCGTGGCGGGCAAGCCCATGGAAGGGGCCGTTACGCTCGGGGCTTTCGTCAGCGTAGCGCTCGTCGGCAAACCAGGGCCAGCAAAGCGGAATGCCGCCACGAATCGCGCCCGGCAGCGCCTGCGGCGTTGGCGTTACCCATAGCCAGCCAGTGTCGCCTGTTGGCTGAAAGTGCAGCACCTGTGCGCCTTGCAGGCTAATGACCATTTCCCCCCAGGCCATGTTGAAGAGTGCGACGTCACGGCCCTCCCAGGTGGCGCGTTGATGACCATCAACATGGCTAAGTAGCTGTTTAAGGGAGTCGGGAATCATAAGAGGATCCTTGTGGGAAAAGGCAACAAATGGGCAGAACAGTAGCGCCGTGTGCTATGGTAGGACAAGCATAGGTGGAAGGATAGGTTGAAGGTAAAACCCCAAGCTGAGAGGAACCAAGGAGGTAGTATGGGCTTTATTGCGTGGTTAATCATTGGTGGTTTAGCTGGCTGGATTGCTGGCAATATCATGCGTGGCGGTGGTTTTGGTATTTTAGGCAACATCGGCGTGGGTGTGGTTGGCGCGCTCGTCGGGGGCTTCTTATTTAGTTTGCTGGGTTTACAGGCGGGTGGCTTTATCGGCTCGCTGGTCACGGCAACCGTGGGGGCGGTGGTCTTGCTATGGGTCATTAGTAAAGTCAAAAGCGCTTAGCGCACGCTACTCTTTGCGGTAATCGCTGCCCGGCCTTTGTGCCGGGCAGCGCTGTTTTGTGCGGCTGCTATCGGTCTTGGCAGCAGATTCCGTTACACTATGCCGCTTTTGGCGGCCTCGTTGGTCTGCTCTGGTTGGTTATGGCTTTTATTGATCGCTTTCTGTTTCTTCGAGGTGTCTTTTGTTCGACGCACTAAATGCCTGGTGGGCTCAACAGCTGGTGCTGTGTGATTGGGCTTTTACACCGCACCCACTGGCGGTGGATGCGGTCGCGGCGGAGCAACGCCTGCTAGAACTGGGTATTACAGATCGTGGCGCGTTAGCAGACCAGCTGTTTTTTGCACTCGGTGCACCGTCAGGCAGCGCCGATCAGCTGTTGGGCGCGCTGGAGTGGGCAGCACTCGCCGGGGCGGCGGGTTGGCTAAGCCAGGCTCAGGCGACGAACTGGGCACACCACTTAACACGGCGCATCACTTCTGACTACAGCGATCAGCGAGCGTGGCTGTCGGATCTACGTCGTGCGCTGGGGGGCAAAGGTTGGGAAACTGGCGCAGACGACCGTTTTATCGACGCCTGCCAAGCACTGGCAGATCTAGAGAGTGAAGGTGAAGGTGTCACATGGCAAACCCTGGATACTGAGCTAGCGCAACGCCCTGCACCGGCTTCGTTATGGCCGCAAGCGCCAGAAGCTCAGCCTTGGCGGTTGGGCGCGCTGTTTCGCCCAGTGGTGAGCTACCCGGCTAGCGCCGCCGACTGGCCCGATGCCAGCGAGTGGTTAGGGCACATCTGGCAAGTGTATGACCGCGAGCAACTATTAGAAGTGATGCTATGGCTAAGCGCCCAGGGTGAGCGCCAGCGCTGGGATATTGAAGCCCGCGAGCTGCTGACCATGGATCGCGCCCAGCGCCAAGAGTGGCAGCGGGGTGCGGTGAACGATGCTCCCTACGCGCCCGTGCTCACTGCGTTCGTCAATCAGGGCGAGCCGTTGGAGTGGGCCGCCTGGGATTGGCTGCGGTTAGTAGAGCTCGCCTGGGCTGGTGCTTGCTGCGGCTGGCTAAGCCAGGCGGAAGCGGACGACCTAGCGGCCCATGCGGCTGACCTCGTGGGTCGTCGTTACCACGACTGGCACGCAGTACTGAAAGCCTACATGCGCGGGCAAAGCCTGTTCGAGGGCGTTGATCGCCGGGGGATGACACCCAGCGCCCGCCACAAGCTGTTAATGCACGCTGCCCATAGCCCCTGGAAGCACTCGCTGGGTGCGTTACTGGACGAGCCGACTCGCCAAGCCTCGCGTACGCGTATCAAAGCGTGGCGCAACACGCCGCACCATTGGCTGCTCGCCCTGGCTGGCGTACGCGAGCCGGATGTCATGCTGCGTCAGCTCAATCCCTCGGCCCCGATTGCCGAGCAGCGCCGCGCTGATGCCGCCGTCTACCTACAGGATTCACTTGGCCTGCATGCGGATGAAGGCCATCAAGTGCTGGCGCGCTATTGGCTACCCGCCCAGGCGCACCATCTCAACCAGCTGGCTGCGGATGCCGCCCATGGCGTATTGCCACCGTCGCAGACGCGCTTTGGTCAGCCGACCCCCGATGAGCTCAAACAGCGCAACGCGGTAAAAGGCGTGAGCCGCCACGCCGCGACGATTCACATGGCCGAGAAGTTTGCCTTCTACCTGCATATGGCTTTCGACAGTGGTCTGTTCGAGCGCGAACCGCTCATGCAGCACGCCAGCGCCCTACGGAGCTGCCTATGCCGTTTTTATGCGACTCCCAAGCGCCTGCTAGAAGCCTGGTTTGCCTGGGAGAGCTGCCTGCCGGAGCCAGAGCACGACTCGCTCATTAATGAAATTGCATGGCATCTGGAAGATCCTGGCAGCCTGTTCCACTGGCTAGATTGGCGGCCAGGTGCGTGGTGCGAGCCTGGTGAGAGACCTACATTGACCCACTTCACGGCGATGTCGCTGGTGGGGCCGCTGAACAGTGCGGTGTGGAGCGAGCCACAGTTGGAAAGCCCGCGTGAGTGCGCCGACATTCGCGAATGGGTAGAGAGCCACTATCACCTCTCTAGCGCCGACGACATGCAGGAGTTTTTGACCTTCATGTTGGAGGCGGGAGATCGGCAGGAGTACCAGATCAACTACGCGCCCTACACGCTGAACCCGGAGCGGTTGGCGGCTGAGATCGCCATATTGGAGTCCGGCGACTGCGGTGAAGAGGAGCGTCACCACTTGTTGCGCCTGCGCCGTGTGAGTACCAATGAAGATGATTGTAATGACGTGGACATGGCCGCTTGGGACATTGCCCAGCTCGTGGATCTTGCCATTGCGGCACGTCAGCTAGGTTGGCTCGACAAGTCAGCATTCGCGAACGTGCTCGACCGCGCCTATCAGTTGGCGTCGGATCATTACTCGGGTTGGCAGGAGTATGCGGCGGGCATGTACGCAGGGTTTTCATTTTTCATGGGCGACACCCCGGAACGAGAGAGCTTCTTGGCTGGTTTTCGTCAAGCTCTGGTGGCTTGGTTATGCGGCGCGCCAGTGCTGGCCGGCCCCTGGGCAAGTCTGGATTTTCCGGGTAACAAGCCGCGGCATTTTGCGCCGTTGCATATCGACACGTTGCCGGGTGATCAACGAATCTTACATTAGACTCGCCAAGCATAGGATAACTAGCTTATAGTCCAGGGGTTGTAAAAAATGAGTTTTCTCATGCTTGGGTTTTTTCAATTTCCATTTTGTTACGAGGTTAATCGCATGGTTGCGTCGCCACACCCCGCTGTGACCGCTGTCCGTGTTGTAAGTGTTTGTGTCGTCGTTGCTTTGTTAGCTGGCTGTGCAGGCTCTGCCTCACGCCAGGACATGGAAGCCCCCGAGGATTATTTCTCGATGTCGCTTCCCGGCATGGAGGGAGTCACACCCCAAATGTCGCCCGTTGATCCTATCAGTGCTCACCTGCGTAACCTGCAGACGCCCCCGCCAACGGTCGTTCGCCAAGCGCTGTTAGAGCAGCATCAGCGGTGGGCAGGAACGCCTTATCGGATTGGGGGGACGACGGATCGAGGGATCGACTGCTCTGCCTTGGTAAGAAACGTTTTCCGCGATACCTTTGACGTTGAGTTACCCCGTACTACCTATGATCAAGTGCATGAGGGACGCCCGATCGACCGCCAAGAGCTGCAGGCGGGCGATCTGGTCTTCTTCCGCCCACCCGGACGCTACAACCACGTAGGCATTTACGTCGGCAATGGCTATTTTCTCCATGCTTCCACGTCGAAAGGCGTGATTATATCCAGCCTGGATAATAGCTACTGGCAGCGCTACTACTGGCAGTCGCGTCGTGCCTTAGAGCCGACCAATCTGGCCCAGCTCAGCAGTCGTTATACGCCGTAAGTGTCGGCCGTGCGCGTCGGTCAACATTGGAAAGGCCATCAATGATTGAAGCGAAAACGCGCGCCTGGTGGCGCGCGACGGCAGCACTCTGCCTCGGCTCTTTTCTGGTATTCATCAACCTGTATGCCCCGCAGCCCTTGCTGCCCGAGTTGAAAGAGGCATACGGCGTTTCTACCCTGGGCATCAGCCTGCTGATGTCGGCTTCCACCTTGTCGTTGGCACTGGCCCTGCTGGTCTTTGGGCCGCTTTCCGATGCCATTGGCCGTGAAGCGATCATGCGTTTCACGCTGCTGTTGGCGGGTGGCCTGTCCCTGGCGCTGGCTTTCGCGCCCACCTTTGAAAGTCTGCTGCTGCTGCGCTTGCTGCAGGGCTTCGTGCTGGGTGGACTGCCCGCCGTGGCCATTGCCTGGATGGGCGATGAGTTCGACAAGCCCGCCCTGCTGAGCGCCGTGGGGCTCTATATCGGGGCCAATTCGCTGGGGGGCATCAGCGGCCGCATCGTTGGCGGGGGAGCGTCGGCTGTGGGTGGCCCAGGCGCTGCGTTTCTGGCCGTGGGCGCCATGACGATCATCGGCTGCGTGCTGTTCTGGCGGCTGCTGCCCAACAGCCGGGCCTTCCAGCCCAAGCGGTTCGAACTACGCCAAGCGCTGAGTGATCTGGCAGGCCACCTGCGTACGCCCGTATTGCTGGCAGCCTACTGTCTGGGCGGCATCAATTTTCTCATTTTCATCAATCAGTACAGCTACATCACTTTTCGCTTGGCAGAAGCGCCTTATCATTTGGCGGCCAGCGGGTTGGGGCTGATCTTCCTCACTTACCTGGGCGGTACTCTAGGCTCGACGGTCTCCGGTAAATTGGCCGGGCGTTTCTCTCCCGCCAGCTGTATTGGCATGGGCATCGTCATCCTGATGCTGGGTACGGCCATTACTCTGGCGGAGTCGCTGGTGGGGATTCTGGTGGGATTGACCATCAATGCGTTTGGCTTCTTTCTGGCCCACTCGCTGGCTTCCAGCTGGGTGGGGCGCTACGCCCAGGGCGCCAGGGGCAGTGCGTCGGCGCTGTATCTGGTGTTTTACTACCTTGGAGCGAGTATCGGGGGCTTCTGGCTGGAACCGTTCTGGCGTTGGGCGCAGTGGCAGGGGGTGGCCGTAGGGTCCTGGCTACTGCTGGCCGTGACCCTGATGATTGCGCTGGGTATGTGGCGCGTCGAGCGTCGTCTGGCCAGCGCTTAGTCGCTCCTTAGCTGTCCGTCGGCCAGGTGCAGATGCCGGGTACAAAGCCGGTTCAATAGCGCCATGTCGTGGCTGATGACCAGCACGCCCAGCGCCTGGCGTTCGGCGTGGGTCTTCACGGCTTGCCACAGGCTGAGTTGGGTCAGTGGATCCAGCATCGTCGAAATCTCATCGGCGATCAGATAGCGCACACCCGGGGCCAGGGCGCGTAGCACGCACACCCGCTGCAGCTCGCCCCCGGACAGCTCCCCCGGAAAACGCTTCAGCCACGCGGGCCGAATACCGAACGCCTCTCTCAGCGCCTCTGGCGGTGTCCAGGCTTCCTCCAGTAATCGAGCCACCCGCCAGCGCGGATTGACCGCCCGTTCCGGCGATTGAGGCAGCCACTGCACGGGGCGCAGGCCCCGTGATGGCAAGGGCTCTCCGTCCATGTGCAAAAAGCCGTGGCGTGGTGCCCAGTGGCCTGCCAGCACTCTGCCCAGCGTCGACTTGCCTGCCCCGGAAGCACCGCTCAAACCGACCCACTCGCCCCGTGCCAGCGCCATCGACAGCGCCTGAAACAGCGGTGGCTCGCGGCCAAACCCGAAGGTGAGCTGGTGGGCTTCAAGCAAAGCTGGGCTCCTGAACATGAGGCTGGATGGGTAAGGTGCTGAAGGCGTTGTCGGGCAGCGCTTGCCACAGTGCTTTGGCATAGGCGCTGTGCAACTGCTCCCCTTGGCCATGAAAGGCCCGGGCCGAGGTCGTTTCCACGGCGCGTCCCTGGCGCATGATGGTCACCCGGTGGGCAATGGGCAAGGCATGGCGCAGGTCATGGGTGATCAGCAGGACAGCTTTGCCCTCTTTGGCCAGTGCCTGCAGGGTAGCCAGCACGCGGTCTCGCTGGGCCGGGTCCAGCCCGACGCTGGGCTCGTCGGCAATCACCACGCGGGCATGGCCGGCCTGGGCCATGGCCACCAGCACCCGCCTGGCCATGCCGCCGGAAAGCTCATGGGGGTAGCGCCGCGCTGCATGGGCAAGCTGGTAGTGCTGCAGCAGGTCGTGGCTGCGTGCTTGAGCGCTGACGCGGGAAAGGCCTGCGCGGCGAGCAGCCCAGCGTATCTGGTGCTGGCTGCGTGTCAATGGGTCCAGGGCGTTCAGGGTCTGTGGAATCAGCGCCAGTTCACGGCCACGCAGCTGGCGCTGGCGCTCGGGCGTCAAGAGGTCGCCCTGGAAGGTCAGGGTGCCGTGCTGCTGTGCTGCGGGCGGCAGCAGGCCCAGCAGGGCATGGGCCAGCAGGCTTTTGCCGGATCCGGACGCGCCGACCAGGGCGTGTATTTCCCCTGCCTGAATGTCCAGGGAAAGCGACTCGATCACGGGCGACCACTCGCGCTTCCACCAGCGGGGGTAGTGGGGCAGGCTCAGGCTCCATTCGGTGATCTCCAGCATGTTTGGCTCCCTTGATGGTTGAAAACGCTGGCCTTACAGGGCCTGGCGCAGTTGGGTGGCCAGCCGCTGGATGGCCAGCACCATCAGCAGCAGCCCTAGCCCCGGAAACACGCCCAGCCACCAATAGCCGCCGCTGAGATAGCGCATAGCGTCGGCCAGCAGCACGCCGATGGCGGGCTGGTTGGGGTCCAGGCCGACGCCGAGAAAGGTCAGCGCCGCTTCGTGCAGAATGGCGTGGGGAAACAGCAGTAACGCACCCACCACGCAGTGGGGCCAGAGATGGGGCACGAAGTGGCAGGCGACGATGTACCCCGGCCCTTTGCCAAAGCCTTTCGAGAGCGCCACGTACTCGGCCTCGCGCAGGCTGAACAGCTCGGCGCGAAACACCCGCGCCAGGCTAGGCCAGTGGGTGATGGCCACGGCGATGATCACGGCCTGGGTGCCCCCGCCCAGCGCAAAGGCAATGAGCAGCAGTAAAATGAGGTGGGGCACGCTGAGCAGCGTATCGATCAGCAGTGACACCAGCGCATCCAGGGTGTTCGATAGCGCCGCCAGACTGGCCAGCAGCAGGGCGATGGCCGTGCCCAGCAGGGCCGCGCTCAAACCGACCCAAAAACTCAGCGCCAGCCCCGCCAGGGTTCGCGCCCATAGCTCCCGGCCCAAGGCATCGGTGCCGAACCAGTGGAGCAGGCTGGGCGGCTGTAAACGTGCCTCGAACTGCATCTGCTGGGGGCTGTCACCCAGCCACAAACGGCTGCTCAACAGCAGCATCAGCAGGGCACTGAAGAGCACCAGATAAACGGCGGCGGCCAGGCGTGGCTGTGCGCTCATGGGCTGTGTGCCAGGCGGATGCGCGGGTCGGTGACCCGTGCCAGGGCATCGGCGGTCAGGTTGCCGATGCTCACGAACAGCGCGGTGAACAGGGCGATGGCCAGCAGCAGGGGAACATCGCTGCGCAGCCCCGCCGCCACGGTGGCCTGGCCCAGCCCCGGGTAGGCGAAGACCTGCTCCACCAGAATGGAGCCGCCAAACAGCTCGCCCAGCGAGGCAAAGGCCAGGGTGATGGCCGGGAGGCTGGCGTGGCGCAGCCCGTGCCGCCAGGCGATATCGGTGCGGCTAGCGCCCTGGGCAAAGGCGTGTAGCGCCGTGTCGGAGCGCATGAAGGCCACCATTCTGGCGCGGGTGTGCAGGGTGATGGTGGCCATGCTCAATAGCGCCAGGGTCGTCACCGGCAGCACCAGGTGGTGCAGACGAGTGGCGAACGTGACATCGCGGCTGACCACCCCCGTGGGGCCTGCGCAGCAGGTGGGGGTCCAGCCCAGGGTCACCGAAAACAGCAGCAGTGCCAGAATGGCCAGCCAGAAAGTGGGTGTCGAGGCGGTCACGAAGGCGTAACCGCTGATCAAGCGGTCGAGCAGCGAGCCTTCCCGGCTGCCTGCCACGATACCCAATGCCACGCCCAGCACCAGTGACAGCAGCCAGGCACTGAACAGCAGCCAGAACGAGCGCTGAAAGCGCAGGCTGATGACGTCACCTACCGGCTGTTGGTACACATGGCTCCAGCCCAGCTCGCCGCTGGCCAGTTGACGCAGCCACTGGCCGAACTGCACGGCTGCCGGTTCATCGAAGCCCCACTGCGCGGCGATCAGGGCGCGCTGCTCGGGGCTTACCTGGGCCATCTGCGGGCCCAGGTAGGCGTCGATGGGGTCGATGGGCGAGAGCATCATCAGGCCGAAGGCGAGACCGGCCACGCACAGCATGACCAGCCCCAGCCGCAGGCTTCTCAATAGCAGCCAGCGGGCTAGTGGCACGTCCAGCGCCACTCGAGCAGGTTGGCGGTAATCGGCCAGCCGTGTCCATGGGGGGCCACGCCCAGCTCGCCAACGTCCAGGCACGGGTCAGCGGCATAGACATGGGTCAGGTTGACCATCCAGGCCCAGCTGGCGTCGCCCTGCAGGCCATAACCGGTGCTGCCATCCCATTGGGCTGCTTGCCAGTGTGGGTTGGCTTCTTCGGCGCTGGCGGCGGCCTGGGCGGCCTCCAGGTGCTGGTCGACGCGATCATTGGTGTAAAAGCCGCTGTTGTAGAAGCCAAACCCGGCGTGTTCACTGTGGAAGAGATAGTAGATCTCTTGCGGGCTATGGCTGCCAAAGCCAAACACGATGGCATCCTGGTGCAGGGCTTCTCGCTGTATTTCATCCCAATGGCGGCCGGTGGGCTGCATCTCGATGCCCAGCGGGCGCACCATCTCTGCGCTGATTTGCGCGAGCTGCTGGCGAGTCGTATCACTGGCAGGATAGGTGAGCCGGAAGCGAGCAGGCTGCCCTTCCTTGTAGCGCAGGCCATCGTCTGCGCGCAGCCAGCCTGCTTCCTCCAGCAGGGCATTGGCCTGCTCCAGGTCGAAATCGATGGTTTCCTCGGGGTGCCCCCAGGGCAGGCCATCGGCAGGGCCATACGCTGGGCGGCCAAAGCCGTTCAGGGCCACGTCCACCAGCGTGTCGCGGGATAGCGCCAGGTTGATGGCCTGGCGAATGGCCAGGTCGGGCGTGACGTCGTTGCCAATCGGGGCACCGTTGGCGGCGCGCTCCCCGCTATCGGGCTGCATGGGGAACAGAATCCCGCGATTATCGACGCTCTCCATCAGGACCCGCTGCATCTGGCCCGGCATGGTGCTGGCCAGCGCCTGGGGAATGACGGCCAGGTCGAGTTGACCTGCCTGGGCAGCGCTTAGCGTGCCTGCCTCATCGGTAAACAGAAATACCAGGCGCTCGAAGGCCGGAGCAGGGCCGTAAAAATAGGGGTTACGCTCGACGATCAGCTGCTCACCTTCCTGCCACTCCACCATGCGGTAGGGGCCAGAACCCAGCGGCTGGCGGCCGTAACCCGCATGATGGCCATTTTCCCGCTCGGCATCAGGTACAATGCCCAGGGTCATCAGCTGGTCGATGAAGGTGATGCGAGGGGATTTCAGGGTAAGCGTGACGGTGTGGTCATTCACGGCGTCGGCATGTGCCAGCGCGCTGAGGTCGGCTCGGCCCCCCGCCTTGGCGGCGGCATTGAAGGTATATGCCACATCCCGGGCGGTGAGCGGCGTGTCATCGGCAAACCGCACGTCCTCGCGCAGATGCAGTGTCCAGGTCAACTGGTCGTCCGACAGGGACCATTCGGTGGCCAACCCCGCTTGAGGGGTAAAATCCTGGCCACGGGTGAGCAGCGTGGACTGAAACAGCGGGCTACCGTATTGCCCCCAGCCCAGCAGCGGGTCGAAGCCCTGGTCTGGCTCGCCGCCGATGGCAAGCACCAACTGCTCTTTGGCCAGCGCGGGAGCGCCGAGCGCCAGACATGTGCTGGCAATGGTCAGTAGTATCGAACGACGCATGGAGCACCCTGTGATGAATGAGTATGATGTTTTTACAATAACATCATACTCGTGCGGCGGGTAGTCGACAGGTCCATTCTACGCTCGGGTGAGCAAAGGAGAACGTATGCAACGTATTACCGTGACGCTGGATGAAGAGCTGCTGCGCGAGGTGGATGCCTTGATGCAGCAGCGCGGCTATCAGAACCGTTCCGAGGCCATTCGAGACCTGACCCGCAGCGGGCTGACTCAGGCCAAGGAAGAGGTCGCCCCGGATGCCCCGTGCATGGGGGCTTTGGTGTATGTCTACGACCATGCGGCACGAGAGCTTTCCAAACGGCTGACCCGGCACTCCCACGACCACCACGACCTCACGCTGTCGACGCTGCATGTGCATATCAATCATGACAGCTGCCTGGAAGTGGCGCTGCTCAAAGGGCAGGGGAGTGCCCTGAAGCAGTTTGCCGACGAAGTGACCTCGTCACGCAGCGTACGCCATGGGCAGCTGGTACTGATTCCTGGCGAATAAGGGGCAGGGGAACGGCCACAAAAAAGGCGGCCCGCAGGCCGCCTGGATGACGATGGCTTACGCTCAGTGATGAACGCCGCCTTCGCCGTGCACGTGTCCGTGCTGAACTTCTTCTTCGCTTGCTTCACGAACGGTAGCAATCTCAACGTCGAAGTTCAGGTGCTGACCTGCCAGCGGATGGTTGCCATCCACGACGACGGTGTCACCTTCCACTTTCGTGACGGTGACCATCAGCGGACCACCTTGGGTCTGGGCCTGGAACTGCATGCCCGGCTCGATGCTCTCGACGCCCTGGAAGGCATCGCGAGGAACTTCCTGCATCAGCTGCTCCTGAACTTCACCGTAACCCTCGGCAGGGGCTACCTTGACGTTCAGTTTGTCGCCTGCGGCGCGGCCTTCCAGCTCTTTTTCCAGGCCCGGGATGATGTTACCGGCACCGTGGAGGTAGGTAAGCGGCTCACGGCCTTCGGAACTGTCCAGCACTTCACCTGCATCGTTGGTCAGAGTGTAGTGAAACGCGACAACCGAGTTTTGCGCAATTTGCATTGAATAACCTTTCGGTGAGTGCATGTCCCAACATGGTAACGCGTGTGGGCTGGCTTGTCAGGGGGTAAGCCGGGTTTTTAACCCCCACGCCTTTGGCACTATTGCGCCCGGCAGTGACCAGCGATACCCTACCTTATACCCTTTTTCCATAAGCTAACGAAGTGTGATCGGAGCTTGATATGACTGTTTTCCTGATTTGGGTGGTAGCCTTCGTGCTGATCGCCTACTTTGCCAACAAGCGTTGGGACAATGGCTTTAGCCAAGGGCTGGACAAGCTGTTGCCCGGTGTCTTGAAGACCCATGGCGAGAACCGCCACTTGTGGGTAGCGGCCATTGCTATCCTGGGGGCCACCACGCTGGTGCGTCCGGTCGATATTCTGCTGGTGGTTCTGCTGCTGGCGTTGATCGGATTCATCGTGTTCAAGCTGGCCAACTGGGCCAGCAACAAGGTGACTCACTAACCCTGCCCATTGGGTGGCATGTGCTGTACCCCGCCACCCGTTGATCACGAATGGCCTGAAATGGCTTGAAGCAGACATGAAAAAGCCCGTTCACTCTGGTGGACGGGCTTTTTCATGTCTGCACTTTTGCAGGCGCTGGTCAGCCATGACCAGCGCGGGTGCGAGGGGCGATCAGTAGGGGGCAACGCTCAGATTGGCGCCGCTGCCAATCAGGCGCACACGCTGGCCAGCCTGGAACTGACGGTCGGCACGTTGAACGACAACCACATCGGTACCGTCGTCACGACGTACTTCCATTTCCAGTGCATTGACGCGGTTGACGCGGTCTTCTGCCGCCGTGCCTGCTACGGCACCGCCCAGCGCGCCTGCCACGGTGGCCAGTTGGCGACCTGTGCCACCGCCCACCTGGTTGCCCAGAATGCCGCCAATCACGGCGCCACCGCCACCGCCCAGCAGGTTGCCGGTGCGGCTATCGGCTTGAATCTGTACCGGACGAACGGCCACGATGGTGCCATAGCTGACGCTCTGGCCCGTCTGCGCCTGGTTGCCGCGGTACACATCGCCCGAGTAGGTGGATGTGTTGGCACAGCCAGCCAGTGTCAGGATGCTCAACGCTGCAACGGGTAGTAAACGTTTCATTCAAACCTCCAGTAAGAATCAGCCCATATGGCTGTGAACGTCCGCAGATCAATGCGTGCGTATCATTATAGAACGGCGTTCGCTAAAAGATAACCAAAGCGTACGCTTTTGACCAGCCGTTTGGAAAAAAGGTCACAAAGTAGAGTGTAGACAGGCATTAAGAAAGTAGTGTGCAAAAAATCGACAGGCCATGAAGTACGCTGCAAAAAACACCACGGGGAGCCGTGGCTCCCCGTGGTGCGTTGCAGTGGCTGTGTGTTTAGCCAAACTGGTTCATGGTGTTGTCCTTGCCGCCGGCTTTCAGCGCAGCCTCACCATGGAAGAACTCCTTGTGATCGTCGCCGATGTTGGAGCCTGCCATGTCCTGGTGCTTGACCGTGGCGATCCCCTGGCGAATTTCCTGACGCTGAACGCCTGCCACGTAGGCCAGCATGCCTTCTTCACCGAAGTAGCCCTTGGCCAGGTTGTCGGTAGACAGCGCCGCCGTGTGGTAGGTGGGCAGGGTGATCAGGTGGTGGAAAATACCCGCTTCGCGCGCCCCGTCACGCTGGAAGTTGCGCGTCCACTCATCGGCCAGCTGCCCCAGCTCGGTGTTGTCGTATTCGACGCTCATCAGCTTGTCGCGCTGGTAGGCCGATACGTCCTTGCCCTCTTTCTCCCAGGCATCGAAGACCTGCTGGCGGAAGTTCAGCGTCCAGTTGAAGGAGGGCGAGTTGTTGTATACCAGCTTGGCGTCCGGCACGACCTCGCGGATGCGGTTTACCATGCTGGCGATCTGGCCGACATGTGGCTTCTCGGTTTCGATCCACAGCAGGTCGGCACCGTTTTGCAGGCTGGTGATGCAGTCCAGGATCACGCGGTCTTCGCCGGTGCCTGGCTTGAACTGGTAGAGGCCAGAAGCCAAACGCTTGGGCTTGACCAGCTTGCCGTTCTGCTTGATGACCACATCGCCGTTGTTGATGTCCGAGGCGTTCTCGATGACATCGCCATCCAGGAAACTGTTGTACTGGTCGCCCAGGTCGCCAGGCTCATTGGTGACGGCGATCTTCTGGGTCAAACCAGCGCCCAGCGAGTCGGTACGAGCCACGATGACGCCATCTTCGACGCCCAGCTCCAGAAAGGCGTAGCGCACGGCGTTGATCTTGGCCAGGAAGTCCTCATGGGGCACGGTGACCTTGCCATCCTGGTGACCGCACTGCTTCTCGTCGGATACCTGGTTTTCGAGCTGAATGCAGCAGGCGCCCGCCTGGATGAATTTCTTGGCCAGCAGGTACGTGGCTTCGGCGTTACCAAACCCGGCATCGATGTCGGCAATGATCGGCACGATATGGGTTTCGTAGTTGTCGATCTTGCTGATCAGCTCTTTTTCTTTGGCGTTGTCGCCTGCGGCCTTGGCGTCGTCCAGCGCACGGAACAGGTGGTTGAGCTCCCAGGCATCGGCCTGCTTGAGGAAGGTGTAGAGTTCCTCGATCAGGTTGGCCACCGAGGTTTTCTCGTGCATGGACTGGTCGGGCAGTGGGCCAAACTCGGAGCGCAGGGCTGCCACCATCCAGCCTGAAAGGTACAGGTAGCGACGCTTGGTGGTGCCAAAATGCTTCTTGATGGAAATCAGCTTCTGCTGGCCGATGAAGCCGTGCCAGCAACCCAGCGATTGGGTGTACTGGGAGGTGTCGGTATCGTAGGCGGCCATGTCGTTACGCATGATCTTGGCGGTGTAACGAGCAATGTCCAGGCCGGTATGGAAGCGGTTCTGGGCACGCATACGAGCGGCGTATTCAGGTTTGATCGCTGACCACTTGCCGCCTTGGGCTTCGCGCAGTTGGGCCATGGCTTTGATATCGTCGAGCAGTCCTGACATGAGCTGATTCCTCCAGGGTTATCGTCGTTCGCAGGCTAGCTTGTTGTTATGCTGCACCTGCGAGGTAGCGTTCAGCATTGTGCAATTTTTCGGCGCTGTCTCTAGGCCAATCGTCTCTTAGTAAAACGTCGTGCCTCGGCGCTTGGCGTCACACAGCGACATGGCGTAAGAGCTGAGAACCAACGTCGCTGCAGTGCAATAACTATCGGTCAGGCAGCTGCATTCAACAATTGTCACTTCGGGGCAGGGGGCGTTGTAGTCCGACGACATCGACTACGTCGAACGCCCTGTTTGTGTAGTTGTTTTTCGCCTGTTGGACGCAAAAAAAGCGCCGCTGTCTCAGCGGCGCTATAACGCGTGTTCGATGGCCTGGTGGCGGGTTACAGCACCAGAGTCATCTCGCGGTGGGGGATGCCGGCATCCATGAAGACCTCGCCATGGGCTACGAAGCCTAAACGCTCATAGAAGGCGAGGGCGTGTAGCTGGGCGCTGAGGGCCGCGTGGCGATGGCCTGCCTCGCGGGCAGCGGCGATGGCAGCCTCCATGAGTCGATAGCCAATGCCCGTGCCTCGTGCACTGCTCAACACCGCTACGCGACCAATATGGCCATCGGGCAGCAGGCGCGCCGTACCGACCGGCTCGTCATTCAGCGTGGCCAGGAAGTGCAGGCATTCGCCATCCCGGCCATCCCACTCCTCTTCCTGAGGAACCTGCTGCTCATCGATGAAGACCACGCGGCGAATCAGCGACGCCGCGTCGCCCAACTCATGCCAGTCGCCTTGTTGCACGGTGGTGGTTGTGTTCACGACTTACTCCTCGTCGTCTTCACCCATGAAGCCCAGGCTGCCGCTATTGATCAGCTGCGTGAGCAGCGCTGCCGCACCGTCCAGTTCCAGCACCTCGTCGTACATGGGCTCCGGGTCGGCGACCCGCTTGGCCAGCGCTTCCGAGCAGGCGTGTCCGTCGCCATCCACGAACAGCGTGGTGCCGGAGGCATCGCTGCGCCAGGCAAAGCGCGAGCCCGGCATATGGAACAGCGGCTCGCCCTGTTGTAGCTGAGCAACAAGCGCTGCCTCGTCCAGCGGCTCGTCCAGCGGCAGCAGCTGGTCGACGTACTTGGGCTGAGTCATGACGCGGCCAAACCACTGGGCCATCTGCTCCGGTTTGTCCAGCGTCGAGAGGATGAACTGACGCATACGCTCGATGGCAGCGTCATCCAGCTCGCCTTGATGCTGGGCCGGCGCCATGCCCGCGTCGCTGTAACGCTGGGATTCCGACATCTGCTCGCCCACGTAGTCGGCGTAGGAGGTGATGGCTTCGTCGGCCGAGGGAGCGCGAAAACCCACTGAAATGGTCATGCAGTCGTCGGTCTGGCTGACACCGTGATGCGCCCAGCCCGGCGGCAGGTAGAGCATGTCGCCCGGAGCCAGGGTCCAGTCGGAGTCGGGTTCGATCTCGAAGGTTTCCAGAATACGCAGGTCGATACCCTGTACGATCGGCGCATTGTCCGGCTGCTTGCCGCCCAGCTGCCAGCGGCGATGGCCGCGGGCCTGCAGCAGGAACACATCGTACTGGTCGATGTGCGGGCCGACGCTGCCGCCGGGGGGCGCGTAGCTCACCATGATATCGTCCAGGCGCCAGCGGGGCAGGAAGTCGAACTCGTCCATCAGCGCAGCAATGGAGGGCACGTAGTGGTCGACGGCTTGCACCAGCAGGCTCCAGTGGCCTTCGGGGAGGCGCTCGAAGGTAGCGTCATCGAAGGGGCCGTGGGATACCTGCCAGGGGCCGTCAGGGCCGCTCTCTTCCACCAGTCGTGCTTCCACGCCCGGCTCGCAGGCCAGGCCTGCCAGCTCATCGGGGTCGATGGGGCTGACGAAGTCCGGGATAGCGCCACGAATCAGCAGGGGCTTCTGCTGCCAGTAGTGGGCCAAGAAGTCGGCGGGTGTTAAATCACCCAGCAGGGTGAGTGGCTTATCGTGATGACTCATGGCGTTATCCTGAAGTGAGTGAGCGGCACGGATCGAAACGGCGTGCGTTTATAGGGACGCAAGCCGTTGCGGAAGGGCTTCGGCCTGCGCCTTCGCATTACCAATATAGCTGGCTGGCGAAAGAGATTTCAGCTCCTGTTTCACATCGTCGGGCAGTGCCAGGGTGTCGATGAAGGCTGCAAAGCCTGCCTGGTCGATCTGCTTGCCGCGGGTCAGCTCCTTGAGCTTCTCGTAGGGCTTCTCGATGCCGTAACGACGCATGACGGTCTGAATGGGTTCGGCCAGCACTTCCCAGCTGTTGTCCAGGTCTTCGGCGAGTCTGGTCGGGTTGGCTTCCAGCTTGCTGATGCCTTTCAGGCTGGCGTGGTAGCCAATCAAGCCGTAAGCCAGGCCGACGCCGAGGTTGCGCAGCACCGTGGAGTCGGTCAGGTCGCGCTGCCAGCGGGAAATCGGTAGTTTCTGTGCTAGGTGGCTCATCACCGCGTTGGCGAGGCCCAGGTTGCCTTCTGAGTTTTCAAAGTCAATCGGGTTGACCTTGTGCGGCATGGTGGAAGAGCCAATTTCGCCCTCTACGGTGCGCTGCTTGAAGTAGCCCAGGGAAATATAGCCCCATACGTCGCGGTCAAAGTCGATCAGGATCGTGTTGTAGCGGCAGATCGCATCGAACAGTTCGGCAATGTAGTCGTGGGGTTCGATTTGTGTGGTATAGGGGTTAAAGCTTAAGCCCAAGCCTTCAACAAAGGTGCGCGCGTTGGCTTCCCAGTCGATATCCGGGTAGGTGGTCAGGTGAGCGTTGTAGTTGCCTACCGCACCGTTGATTTTGCCCAGAATCTCCACGCTTTCGATCTGCTTGAGCTGGCGCTTGAGGCGATACGCCACGTTAGCCATCTCTTTACCTAGCGTGGTGGGGCTAGCCGTTTGGCCATGGGTGCGTGACAGCATCGGCTGGCCTGCATGGGCAATCGCCAGCTTGGCAATCTCATCGGCGACTTCGTGCATTGTCGGCAGCATAGCTTTTAGGCCATCTGCCAGCATCACGCCGTAAGAGAGGTTGTTGATGTCTTCACTGGTGCAGGCGAAGTGGATAAATTCGGTAACGGCGTTTAGCTCGGCTTGGCCTGCAATCTTCTCTTTTAGGAAGTACTCCACCGCTTTAACGTCGTGATTGGTGGTGCGCTCAATCTCTTTGATACGCTCCGCGTCATCGACTGAGAAGTCACGAATAAGCTGCTCTAGAAACGCGGTGGCTTCTGCGGAAAGCGGCGGGACTTCGACAATCTGGCTGTGCTCTGCAAGGCGCTGCAGCCAGCGCACTTCCACGATCACGCGCGCACGGATCAAACCGAATTCGCTGAAGTGTTCACGCAGCGCTGCGGCTTTGGCGCCGTAGCGGCCGTCAACAGGGGAAAGAGCGGTCAAGGCTGAGAGTTGCATGGCTTGGTTTCCAGGTTGGTCGAGAGTCAGTGATCGAGAGTCGGTGATCGAACATCAGTGGTCGGGGGCGTCAGGCTGGCGAGGCAGCGTGCGTCTACCCCAGCTCATCCAGAGCGCGGCGCAAGGCCTTGCGCTGAAACACCAGCTTCCAGCGGCGGCCGCCCTGCTGATGCCACAGCAGCGCAAAGCGGATACCGGCCATGAGGCAGGCGCGTACGCGTTCGGGCATCATGCGGGTCTGCAAGAGCGAGGGGTCACCCTGTACCACGATGCGGGTCTTTAGCGTGGAGAGGGTTTCCTGATAGGTTTCCCCCAGGCTTGCAATCACGTTTTCGTGGGTCGTGCCGAAGTGCTCTGCTTGCCCCTGTACGTGGGTGAGTTTCTGGCCCAGCAGGTCCATCATGGCCGTGTCGTTACGCAGCTTGTTCATCAGCAGTAGCAGCGAAAAGCCGTAGCGCAGCACCACTGGGTTGGCCTGCTTGCGGCCTACCAGGGCTTCCAGCGTGTCGAGCCCCCGGCGCAGATTATTGGGGTGGCCGCCGTAGATGGCTTCAAAACTTTCCGGGTTGGTGTCTACCGTCGCGTTGATCAGCGTTTCCCACGCGCGCGTATCAACTTGTCCTGTACGGGCGAGTTCATCGACGAGGCTTGCTGCTTGAAAGACCCCAGCCAGGGCCAGGGCCTGGCGCGCTGCCGGAGAGTCGGGAGCACGATGAATGGGGGTGGCGCTCATGCCGCGGCCTCCGTGGTGTTCCAGGTGGCGCGAATCACGCCGCCGCCCAGACAGATGTCGTTGTCGTAGAGCACCAGCGATTGGCCGGGCGTCACGGCCCACTGCGGGTCATCGAAGATGACTTCGACGCTGCCGTCGGCCTGGGCGACAATTTCGCAGGGGCAGTCGCTTTGGCGGTAGCGGGTTTTGGCGGTAAAGCGGCCTTGCTGAACCGGCGGCTTTCCGGCGACCCAGTCCATCGCCTCGGTGGCGAGTGCATTGGTGTAAAGCAGCGGATGATGCTTGCCTTGCACCACGATCAGCACGTTGCGCTCGAGATCTTTTGCCGCCACGTACCAGGGGTCTTCGGAGTAGTTGGCCAAACCGCCAATACCTAACCCTTGACGCTGCCCCAGGGTGTAGTACATCAAGCCCATGTGCTGGCCAATTTCATCGCCTTCAGGGGTCTCGATGGTGCCCGGCTGGGCGGGCAGGTACTGCTGCAGGAAGTCGCGGAAACGACGCTCACCGATAAAGCAGATACCAGTGGAGTCCTTTTTCTTGGCCGTCACCAGGTCGTGTTGTTCGGCCAGGGCGCGCACGGCGGGTTTCTCCAGCTCGCCGACGGGAAACAGCGTACGCGCAATGGCCGCTTCAGGTACGGCATGCAGGAAATAGCTCTGATCCTTGTTGGCATCCAACCCCTTGAGCAGCCGTGGTCGACCTGCGCGCTCGCCCTGGCGCACGTAGTGGCCGGTCGCGATCTTGTCGGCGCCGAGCATTTCGGCGTACTCCAGGAACACCTTGAACTTGATTTCTCGGTTACACAGGATGTCCGGATTGGGAGTGCGCCCTGCCTTGTATTCGGCCAGAAAATGCTCGAAAACGTTGTCCCAATATTCGGCGGCGAAGTTAGCCGTGTGCAGCTTGATACCCAGCTTGGCGCACACGGCTTCTGCGTCGGCCAGGTCTTCCTTGGCAGTGCAGTATTCGGTGCCGTCGTCTTCATCCCAGTTCTTCATGAACAGGCCTTCGACTTCGTACCCCTGCTGAAGCAGCAGCAGAGCCGAAACGGATGAATCGACGCCTCCCGACATGCCCACGATGACCTTGCCAGTGGCGTGAGCGGCGGTGTCGGGGGTGGCCTGGGTAGCGGTGCCATGGGTGGATGTCATGGGCATCCTCTGTTGAAGTGGTATGCAAGTGGGCGGCGATTATACACGATGGGAGCCGGATGCTTCGAGTGCTTCACTCGCGGATCACGTCCAGCGGGTAGTGGCGACCTGCCAGGGCATCGTCGATACGCTGGAGCACCAGCGGGCTGCGCAGCCGACGCTCGCTGGCCAGCGTGGCGATCTCGGCGCGGGTCAACCAGTGGGTGGCCAGGATGTCGTTATCCAGCGGTGTGCCGAGCGAGTGGCGCGGCGTGGCAACGAAGCCGTGGCTGTGAAAGGTCTCGCCCTGTTCGGTATGCAGCACGTAGAGGCCCAGGTAGCTTGTGAGTGAAACGTGCCAGGCGGTCTCTTCCCGAACTTCGCGAAGCATGGCGGCCATCGGGCCTTCACCCAGTTCGATATGGCCCGCGGGCTGGTTGAACAGCGTCAGCGGGCCACCCTTGTTCTCTTCGACCACCAGGAAGCGCTCCCCTTCGCGAATCACGCAGGCCACCGTGCTGCGAATGATCGGGCGGCTCATCGCGGCTTTCTCCGAGTTGGGCGGGTGCGCGCCGTTTTGGCCGGTGCCTGACGCGGCGCGTGGAGGGTTTCCTTGCGCCACTCGCCGGGCGCCAGCCCCTCCAGCCGCCAAGGCCCAATGGCCGCGCGTATCAGGCGCAGGGTAGGGAAGCCTACCTCCGCCGTCATGCGGCGTACCTGGCGGTTGCGGCCTTCACTGATGGTCAGCTCCAGCCAGCTGGTCACCGGGTGCCGTTTGGGGTCGACGGCGGGGGTTCGATCAGGCAGGTCGGGGGGCGCCATGCGCCGCGCCTTGGCGGGCAGCGTCGGGCCATCCTTGAGCATCAGCCCGGAGCGCAACCCGTGAAGGGCGTCGTCGGTGAGCTGGCCTTCCAGCTGTACCCAGTAGGTCTTGGGCTGCTTGTGGCGAGGGTGGGCAATGCGGTGAATCAAGGCACCATCATCGCTGAGCAGCAGCAGGCCTTCGGAGTCGTAATCCAGCCGACCTGCGGCGTAGACCTCGGGCACGCTGATCACGTCGGCCAGGGTGGCGCGGCCTTCCCGGTCGGTAAACTGGGAAAGCATTCGGTAGGGCTTGTGCAGTAAATATAGCGTGCTCATGGTCTCGAATAGCAGGTCAGTTGATTTGTCGACAATCGCTCATGCGATTAAAGTGCAGCGCTGGTATACTCCGGCGCAGCCGTTTGAGATGTACCGGCGTCGTTTTACCACCGAGTGACCATAGGGGCAGCGCATACAGGATGCTCCACCCGCTTCGCGGCAAGGCTATTCGTTGTATGAGCCGCGTAGCTCAGGATTTTTTATAATCACAGCGACTGAAAAGAAGAGGTTAACGCAAAATGTCTAAAACGCCGAAGATCATTTATACGCTCACCGATGAAGCTCCTGCGCTCGCTACCTACTCTTTGTTACCCATCATTGATGCTTTTACCGACTCTGCCGGTGTCGAAGTAGAGACCCGCGATATTTCTCTTGCTGCCCGCGTATTAGCACAATTCCCGGATATTCTGAGCGACGAGCAGCGCGTGAGCGATGACTTGGCGGAGCTTGGTCAGCTGGCGAAGACGCCTGAAGCCAATATTATCAAACTACCTAATATCAGCGCCTCTGGCCCGCAGCTAAAAGCAACCATCAAAGAGCTGCAAAGCCAAGGTTACCCGCT
Organism: Halomonas sp. KM007; assembly: GCF_050709225.1. Taxonomy (NCBI): domain Bacteria; kingdom Pseudomonadati; phylum Pseudomonadota; class Gammaproteobacteria; order Oceanospirillales; family Halomonadaceae; genus Halomonas; species Halomonas sp. KM007. Next base: position 3,066,960 of record NZ_CP136131.1, read on the forward strand.
GCCTGACTACCCGGAAGAGCCGAAAAACGACGAAGAAGCCTCCGTTAAAGCGCGTTACGACAAGGCCAAGGGCAGTGCGGTAAACCCGGTGCTGCGCGAAGGTAACTCCGACCGCCGCGCGCCGAAATCGGTCAAAAACTACGCTCGCAAATACCCGCACCGCATGGGTGAGTGGAGCGCTGACTCTAAGTCCCATGTGGCTCATATGAGCGAAGGCGACTTCTACGGCAGCGAACAGTCGGCGGTGATGAAAAAAGCCGGCACGCTGAAGATTGAGCTGCAGCAAAAAGATGGCACCAACGTGGTGCTAAAAGAGGGCCTTGCGGTACAAGCAGGCGAAGTCATTGACGCCGCCAGCATGAGTAGCCGCCGTCTGCGCAGCTTTATTGACAGCCAAATCAGCGATGCCAAAGAGAGCGGCGTGCTGTTCTCGCTGCACTTGAAAGCCACCATGATGAAGGTCTCCGACCCAATCATGTTCGGTATCGTGGTAGAAGAGTTTTATAAAGAGGTGCTGGAGAAGCACGCTGACGTGCTGAAGAGTGCTGGCTTCAACCCGAACAGCGGTATCGGCGACCTTTACAGCGCTATTGAGAAGCTGCCCAGCGACCAGCAAGAGGCGATCAAAGGCGATGTAGAGGCCCTTTATCAAACTCGCCCGGCCATGGCGATGGTGAACTCCCATAAAGGCATCACCAACCTGCATGTGCCCAGCGACGTGATCATCGATGCCTCTATGCCGGCGATGATTCGTGATTCCGGCAAGATGTGGAACGCGAATGACGAGCTGCAAGATGCGAAGGCTGTTATCCCTGACCGCTGCTACGCCACCATTTACCAGGCGGTGATCGAAGATTGCAAGCAGCACGGCGCCTTCGACCCCACCACCATGGGCAGCGTGCCCAACGTGGGTCTGATGGCCCAGAAAGCCGAAGAGTACGGTTCTCACGACAAGACCTTCCAGATGCCGGCCGATGGCACTGTAGTGGTGACCGACGACGCAGGCCAGACGCTGTTCAGCCACAGCGTGGAAGCCGGCGATATCTGGCGCATGTGCCAGACCAAAGACGCGCCGATCCAGGACTGGGTCAAGCTGGCCGTTACCCGTGCCCGCGCCAGCGGTGCTCCGGCACTGTTCTGGCTGGACGCCAACCGCGCTCACGATGCGCAGCTGATCAAGAAGGTCGAGGCCTACCTGAAAGAGCACGACACGGCGGGTCTGGATATCCGTATCCTGGCGCCGGTCGATGCCATGAAGGTTTCCCTGGAGCGTATCCGCAAGGGCGAAGACACCATCTCCGTCACCGGTAACGTGCTGCGCGACTACCTCACCGACCTGTTCCCGATCATGGAGCTGGGCACCAGCGCCAAGATGCTCTCTATCGTGCCGCTGATGAACGGTGGCGGTCTGTTCGAGACCGGCGCGGGCGGCTCTGCACCGAAGCATGTTCAGCAGTTCCTGGAAGAGAACCACCTGCGTTGGGACTCGCTGGGCGAGTTCCTGGCGCTGGCTGCCTCGCTGGAGCACCTGGGCAGCACCTTCGGCAACGCCCGTGCATCTCTGCTGGCCAAGGCGCTGGACGAGGCCAACGGCAAGTTCCTCGACAGCAATAAATCGCCATCGCGTAAAGTGGGCGAGCTGGATAACCGTGGCAGCCACTTCTACCTGGCAATGTACTGGGCAGAAGCACTGGCTGCTCAGGACCAGGACACCGAACTGAAATCCCTGTTTGGCCGTCTGGCCGAGACGCTGCAAGCCAACGAGAGCGCCATCGTCGATGAGCTGAACAGCGTGCAGGGGCAGCCGGTGGATATCCAGGGATACTTCCACCCCAACGGTGAGCTGGCCAGCCAGGCCATGCGCCCGAGCAAGACCCTCAACGACGCGCTGGCCATGGTGTCCAAGGGCTGATCATGCGCTGAGCCGTCGCGCTTCAACGGCTGATCGATCCCTCGCCCGCCTTGCGGGCGAGGGTTTTTTATTCTCTCCTGTGTGATAATTTTTTACCTTTCATGAACCCTTGTTGATGGCAGGCGTCTTATACATAGGTGTACAGTCTGTAGAAGCCTGGACTGTAAAAGCCTTGTCTTTGAATTGATCCAAGGCCCTGACTGTCAGCAACAAGAAGATGATGCACGTGACTTATGCCTAATACACACCCTCTGGACGTGACCGCGACTCTGCATGCAGGCATGACGCGTCCTGGTATGCCCGAGTACGAAGATGACCTGGCCGTACAGCCCGCCGAGCCTGCGCTGGCCCAGCCGCCTCTGTACAAGGTGGTGCTGCATAATGACGACTACACGCCAATGGAATTCGTCGTCGAAATACTGCAGGGCTTTTTCAATATGGATAATGAAAAAGCCGTACAAGTAATGTTGGCGGTGCATACCCAGGGGAAGGCAACCTGCGGCATCTTTACCCGCGACATTGCAGAAACGAAGAGTTATCAGGTGAATGAGTATGCCCGTGAGTGCGAGCACCCGCTGATGAGCGACATCGAGGCTGCGGATTGATCATGCTGCACCGCATGCAGCGTTGAAAAAAAGTAGCCTTGGGGCTTGCAACCACACCATTTGTACCCGATGTTGAAAGTGCCGGTCGATTAAACTGATCCGACGCAAGCCCTAGGTGGCGACATGCCCTAGGTAGTAGCGAAAAGGGGACTGCCATGCTGAGCAAAGAACTTGAACTGACCCTGAACACGGCCTTCACCGTGGCTCGCTCGAAGCGCCACGAATTCATGACCGTCGAGCATCTGCTCCTGGCACTGCTGGACAATGCCTCGGCGGTCGATGTGCTGAAGGCGTGCGGGGCAAACCTCGACAAGCTGCGGTCCGATCTGCAGGATTTCATCAACTCGACCACGCCGCTGATCCCGGAAGGGCAGGGCGATCGCGAAACGCAGCCTACGCTTGGTTTCCAGCGTGTGCTGCAGCGTGCCGTATTCCACGTCCAATCCTCGGGCAAGAGCGAAGTGACCGGCGCCAACGTGCTGGTGGCGATCTTCTCCGAGCAGGAGAGCCAGGCGGTCTATTTCCTCAAGCAGCAGAGCGTTGCGCGGGTAGATGCCGTCAATTACATCGCTCACGGCATTTCCAAAGTGTCGGGCCACGGTCCATCGCCATCACCTTCTTCACAAGAGAGCGATGATGCCGAGGAGGGCAGTGCCGAAGGGGCGGCCCATCCGCTGACCGGCTATGCCACCAACCTCAACGAGCAGGCGCGCCAGGGCAAGATCGATCCGCTGATCGGTCGTGACCACGAGCTCGAGCGCGTCGTGCAGATTCTGGCCCGTCGTCGCAAGAACAACCCGCTGCTGGTGGGTGAGGCGGGCGTGGGCAAGACGGCCATTGCCGAAGGGCTGGCCAAGCGTATCGTCGAAGAAGACGTGCCGGACGTGATTGCCGATGCCGTCGTCTACTCCCTCGACATGGGCGCGCTGCTGGCGGGTACCAAATACCGCGGCGACTTCGAAAAACGCTTGAAGAGCCTGCTGGGCGAGCTGCGCAAGCAGCCGAATGCCATTCTGTTCATCGATGAGATTCACACGGTGATCGGCGCAGGAGCAGCGTCCGGTGGCGTCATGGATGCCTCCAACCTGTTGAAGCCGCTGCTCTCGTCGGGCGAACTGCGCTGCATCGGTTCGACCACCTTCCAGGAATTCCGCGGCATCTTCGAAAAAGATCGTGCCCTGGCGCGTCGCTTCCAGAAGGTCGATGTGCTGGCGCCCTCGGTGGAAGATACCATCAAGATCCTCAAGGGGCTGCGTTCGCGCTTCGAAGAGCATCACGAGCTGAAGTACACCGACGGTGCGCTGGAGAGTGCCGCTCGTCTGGCGGATCGCTACATCAATGATCGTCATCTGCCCGACAAGGCCATCGATGTCATCGACGAGGCTGGTGCCCACCAGCGCATGCTGCCGCCGGAAGTGCGTGCCAAAACCATCGATGTGGAGCAGGTCGAAGCCGTGGTGGCATCAATTGCCCGCATACCGCCCAAGAGCGTGTCGAGTTCGGATCGTAAACTGCTCGAGAAGCTGGATCGCGACCTGAAAATGCTGGTATTCGGCCAGGACGAAGCCATCGATACGCTGTCGGCAGCCATCAAGCTGTCGCGCGCCGGGCTGAAATCTCCTGACAAACCGGTGGGCAGCTTCCTGTTCGCTGGCCCGACCGGCGTAGGCAAGACGGAAGTGGCCAAGCAGCTGGCGCACATCATGGGGATCGAGCTGGTACGCTTCGACATGTCCGAGTACATGGAGCGTCATACGGTGTCGCGTCTGATTGGCGCACCTCCCGGCTACGTGGGATATGACCAGGGTGGCTTGTTGACCGAGGCCGTCACCAAACAGCCGCACTGCGTGCTGCTGCTCGATGAGATCGAAAAGGCGCATCCTGAAGTCTTCAACCTGCTGCTGCAGGTCATGGATCACGGTCGCCTCACCGACAACAACGGGCGCGAAGCCGATTTCCGCCATGTCATCCTGATCATGACGTCCAACGCAGGGGCCGAGCAGGCGTCACGGCGCTCCATTGGCTTCCAGAGTCAGGATCACTCCACCGATGCCATGGAGGTCATCCGCCGTACTTTCTCGCCCGAGTTCCGCAACCGCCTGGACGGCATCATTCAGTTCCATGCTTTGCCGACCTCGGTGGTACGCAACGTCGTCGACAAGTTCCTGATCGAGCTACAGGCGCAGTTGGACGAGAAGCGTGTGCAGCTGGACGTGGACGATATCGCCCGCGACTGGCTGGCAGAGAAAGGCTATGACCCGGACATGGGTGCCCGTCCGATGGCTCGCTTGATTCAGGAGAAGCTCAAGAAGCCGTTGGCCGAGATGATCCTGTTTGGCGAGTTGGCCGAGCAGGGAGGCATCGTACATGTCAGTCTGGAGGAGGGGGAACTGCATCTCTCCACCGAGACGGAGATGGCGGACGCGCCCTGACGGGCGCGGTTCCTACGACACGCAGCGCCCTGTCTTCGACGGGGCGTTGTCGTTTTTAGCGAGCGGCGCATTACGGTAAAGCGCGATGCAGTACGGCACTATACGGCGCTACCGTGGCAGTACGGCAAGTGCGGTACAGCCTGCAGAGAAAGGCAGGGGGGGTAAAGCGCAGGCAAGAAACTGCGTTGCCTGCAGGCGATTAGCGCGAGCGATAAACGATGCGGCCTTTGGAGAGGTCGTAGGGCGTCAGTTCGACCTTGACCTTGTCGCCGGTCAGGATGCGGATGTAGTTTTTACGCATCTTGCCAGAGATGTGGGCAGTGACCACATGGCCGTTTTCCAGCTCTACACGGAACATGGTGTTGGGAAGGGTATCGACAATAACGCCTTCCATTTCAATATGATCTTCGCGTGCCATATTAGGCAGATCCTCACTTTTTTACGTCGTGGTTGGTCAGAAATACACTCATCGCGCATCGGCAAACGCCGAGGCGCTCAGGAACAGCGCTATATTGTGCCGTAAGCCTGGCGTCAAGGCAAAAAAGCTGGCCTGTTTAGCGAATCAAAGGCCGCCAATGACGCCCGTCCAGCACCTCGATGGGTGAGAATGCCTGCTTGTAGCGCATTTTGCGGCACTCCTCGATCCAGTAGCCCAGGTAAAGGTGCGGCAACTGTCTGCTTTCACAAAGCGCGATGAGCTGCAGGATGGCGTAGGTACCCAGCGAGCGTTTCTCCAACGCGTCATCCACTTTGAAAAACGTGTAAATGGCCGACAAGCCGTGCTCCAGCTGATCGAACGCGGCCACGGCCACCAGCTCATCCTCGTGGCGCAGCTCCATCAGATGGGCGTAGGGCTCCTGCAGCGTCAGGAAAGTACGGTACTGGTCACGACTGGGTGGGTACATGTCGCCGTCGGCATGGCGCAACCGAATGTAATCGGCGTACAGCGCGTAGTGGCCGGGGTCGAAGTGGGCGGGCATGACGCGCACCGTGATATCCGTATTACGTTGCCAAACCTTGCGCTGGGTGCGGTTGGGCTTGAAGCCGTTGACGGGAATGCGCACCGAACGACATGCATTGCAGCCTTCGCAGTGTGGGCGGTACAAGTGTCGCCCGCTGCGACGAAACCCTAGCAGAGATAGCGAGTCGTATACCCCGGGTACAGGCGACTCCTGTGGGTCGAGAAACAGCGTGGTCGCTTCCTTGTCGGGAAGGTAGCTGCAGGCATGAGGAACGGTCAGGAAGAAGCGCAGATCCCGCACGGGGCGGCGAGGAGCGTTACTACTCACGGCTTGCCTCCTTGAGTGGACAGTGACGCCGTCATCTCGCCTCGATGGCATTCGGCAGCGCATCAAGCCAGGGCGAGGCGGGCACGACAGGCGTCTGATCAGGGGTTGAGGGTAAGCAGAATGTTTTTTCCGGTAACCACTGTTCAAGATAGTTGATGAACGTGCGGCGAGCGACTGTTGTTGCGCCCAGGCTGGCCAAGTGGGGGGTGTGCATCTGGCAATCGATCAACTGGCCGCCATGGGACTGCATGGCATATGCCAGGTGGGCGAGAGCGATCTTGGAGCCATCGGGCACGCGTGAGAACATGGATTCGCCGAAGAACACCGGCCCCATGGCCAGGCCATACAGGCCACCCACCAAATGCCCGTCCTGATGTACCTCGATGCTATGGGCGATGCCCAGAGTATGCAGGGTGTGATACGCGTGGCGCATCTCGGCGTTGATCCAGGTGCCGGGTTCGCCCCGGCGCGGCGCCGCGCAGGCATCCAGCACGGCTAAAAAGTGTTGATCCCGCGTCACACTGAAGCCACCATGGCGCAGGCGTTTAGCTAAGCTGCGACGTAGCTTAAACTGTGCAGGCAACAGCACCATGCGTGGGTCCGGGCTCCACCACAAAATGGGGTCGTCATCGCTGTACCAGGGAAAAATACCCTTTCGGTAAGCCTCGACCAGCCACGCTGGTGTAAGCTCTCCACCGGCAGCCAGCAGGCCGTTGGGTGACGCCAATGCCTGCTCGGTCGACGGGAAAAAGGGGGTTGGCGAGGAGAGCCAGGGTAGCATCGCTTGCTCCTGTGACAAGTAGCTTGATTAGAAGCGCTGTGACGGCGGAAGGATGCTCGGTATGATGCAAACTCGCAAGTGGATTAAAGACACCAATGTGGTGTAAAGGGAGAATCGCTTGAAAGTAAATAAGGCGGTAGACAAGCGAACGCAGCGTAACGCGCGCCAGTCACCATCTCGTTCATCGACGCGTGTCACGGCTGCAAAGGATAAGGCGCGCCGGTTCGGCTTGCGCCTGCAGGGCTCGGTACGCGAAGGCGTGGTGGTGGTGATGCTGGCCATCTGCGTCTTCTTGCTGTTATCACTGTTTAGCTATCACCCGGCCGATCCGGGTTGGTCCTACCAGGGCCCTGAAACACAGGTGCGTAACTGGATGGGCCCGGTTGGCGCCTGGCTGGCCGATGTGCTCTATTCACTGTTGGGGGCCAGCGCTCTGTGGTGGCCAGGCATGTTCGGTTATTCGGCCTGGTGGTTGATGCGCTCGCGCCAGGTGCGTTTCGAGCTGGATCCGGTGGCCATTGCCGTGCGCGCGGGTGGCCTCGTGTTGCTGATGTTTGGCACCACCACGCTGGGCGCACTGCATTTTTATCATCCGAACAGCATTTTGCCCTACGCCTCTGGTGGCATTCTGGGAGAAGGGCTGGTGGGTACGCTGAAACCGCTGGTGGGCAGCGGTGGCGTGGGCTTGATTGCTGCGGCGCTGATCCTGATCGGCTTTCCCCTGTTCAGCGGTACTTCCTGGCTGCAGGTGGCCGATGAAGTAGGGCGCAGGCTTTGCCGAGTGGGTGGCTGGTTCGGTGCGCGTCGTGCCAAAAGCCGCGAAAAGCGTGCCGAGCGTGCTGCCGTTCGCGCGGCAGGAAAAGCCGCGGCCAGCAAAGTGAAACAGCGCTCCTGGGTCGAGCCTAGCGATACCAGTACCGACCCAGAACCCGACCCGGACGATGCCTTCTATGCCACGCCTGAACCACAGGGAAGCAGTGCACCCATTTCAGCCCGCCGTGGCGATGACGAAGTAAGCGAGCGCTCACCTGCTCCGCGTCGTGAGCGCCGCGAACCCAGTTTTACGGCAACGGCTCCCGATAGCGATACCTCCATTCCTTGGGAAGCAGCGGCCGTGTTGAGCGAGCGCCATGCTGCACCGTCGAGCGCCCCATCGGCACCGAGCCCCGAGCCTGCTTCCCAGGCGCCTGTTGCGCCCGTGCAGGAAGAGGCCGCTCCCGAGGCCACAGTGCCTGCCAAGGAGCTCGTCAAGGAGCCGATCGAGCCGCCTCGTGAACCAGTGATGTCGTTTTCCGCCACGGAGAAGCCGTCTGCCGCGCCGCAGCCGACAGCGCCCGCTCAGCAGCCATCGGCTTCTTCCGAGCCCGTCAAGGCGCCGCGAGAGCCGAGTTTGCGCTTTGCAGAGCCGGAAGAGGCTGACACCTCAGCACCCAGCTCAGAGGTTGACGAGCCGACAGTCGATGAACCCGTTTCTGAAGGGACGCCGCTGAGAGCTTCCCGAGAAGACGATGCCGCGATGGCCGCGCCCACGTCGCTGAGCGCCCGCGACCCGGACGATGAGACACGTCAAAAGGCGCCTCTGGCCGTCGTTCCCGAACAGGTGGCTGCTTCGACATCGGTTGAATCGGCCCCGGTGCCCCTGGCGGCGGAGCCACGCCGCGAGCGGGTGCCCGAAGTCGTGCCCGAGCCGGTATGGGACGAGGATGACGAAGAGCTGCCCGTCTGCCCGGCGCCGATAGCCACAGGGCCACGCCATGAGCCAACCCTGGCGGCAGATACGCCGCCGGATGCAGAGCCCGATAATGGCCCTACGCTGTGGACCGTCGAGCATCTGCAGAGTCAGCGACCCAGTTTCGAGACCCAAGATGAGCCCGAGGGGGAGGTGCCCAGCCTGCAACTGCTGACCCCGCCCGAGCCCCATCAGCCCAACTACACAGACGAGCAGCTGGCGGACATGGCCGAGCTGCTGGAAGTCCGGCTGCGTGAATACGGGGTCAAGGCAGAAGTGGTGGACACTTGGCCCGGGCCGGTCATCACGCGTTTCGAAATCAAGCCCGCCGCTGGGGTGAAGGTCTCCAAGATCAGTAACCTGGCCAAGGATCTGGCACGCTCGCTGATGGTGAAAAGCGTGCGCGTGGTCGAGGTCATCCCGGGGCGTCCTACGGTCGGTATCGAAATACCCAACCCTCATCGGGCCATGATTCGATTGCGCGAAGTGATCGACTCCGACCGCTACCAGCAGGAGAGCTCACCGCTGACCATGGCCCTTGGCCAGGACATCGGTGGCGGTCCCGTGGTCGCCAATCTGGGCAAGATGCCGCATCTGCTGGTGGCCGGTACCACGGGGTCGGGTAAGTCGGTCGGGGTCAATGCGATGCTGATCTCGATGCTGCTGAAGGCCAAGCCTGACGAGCTGAAGCTGATCATGGTCGACCCCAAGATGCTGGAGCTGTCGGTATACGATGGCATACCGCATCTGCTGGCCCCCGTGGTGACGGACATGAAAGAGGCCGCCAACAGCCTGCGCTGGTGCGTGGCGGAAATGGAGCGTCGTTACAAGCTGATGGCTGCCATGGGAGTGCGCAACATTGCGGGCTTCAATGGTCGGCTGGAGGAGGCCGCTCGCGCCGGTGCCCAGGTGGCGGACCCCCTGTGGGAGCCGGAGCCCTGGGAGATGCACCAGACGCCCCCGATACTGGAAAAACTGCCCTATATCGTGGTGGTCATCGACGAATTCGCCGACATGTTCATGATCGTGGGCAAGAAGGTGGAGGAGCTGATTGCCCGACTGGCCCAGAAAGCACGGGCGGCCGGTATCCACCTGATTCTGGCCACCCAGCGCCCCTCGGTGGATGTGGTGACGGGCTTGATCAAGGCCAATATTCCCTCGCGGATGGCGTTCCAGGTATCGTCACGAATCGACTCTCGCACCATTCTCGACCAGGGCGGTGCAGAGAGCCTGCTGGGGCATGGCGACATGCTCTACCTGCCGGCCGGGTCTGGCCCGCCCAATCGTGTCCATGGCGCGTTCGTGGATGACGACGAGGTGCACCGGGTCGTCGATGACTGGAAGCGACGCGGTGAGCCGGAGTACATCGACGAGATTCTCTCGGGCGGTGTCTCTGCCGACGCGCTGACGGGCCTCGAAGCCGAAGGCGTGGAGGGCGACGATGCCGAGCAGGATGCGCTGTACGATGAGGCGGTCCAGTTCGTCACGGAAACGCGCAAGGCGTCCATCTCGGCGGTTCAGCGCCGTTTCAAGATTGGCTACAACCGCGCGGCACGCCTGGTGGAAGCCATGGAAGGGGCGGGCGTGGTCTCCTCCATGGGGGGCAACGGTTCCCGCGAGGTGCTGGCGCCGCCGCCGGTGGGCCATTGAGCCATCGGTATTCGTCAATCATGCAACAAGCGTGAAAGTCGCGCCGCAGGTGCAACCCTGCGGCGTCTTTCGCGTCTGAATGGCATCAGGAGCAGCGCTTGCTCCGTGCCTCATCCGCTTTTGGCAATGACTGCCTAGGGAGAATCACTATGCGCGAACCTACTCAACGTCGCTCGCCTGCATTGGCATTGGCTGCTAGCGCACTGGGGCTTACCTTTGCCGCACCCATGGCCTGGGCCAACGAAGCGGCCGAGCGTCTCACCGAGCGTCTCGACCCTCTCGAGAACTACCATGCCAGCTTCGAGCAGCGGATTCTCGATGGCAGCGGCCAGCGCCTGCAAAGTGCTCATGGCGAAATGTGGCTGTCACGTCCTGGCTTGCTGCGCTGGGAAGTCGACGCTCCCTATTCGCAAACCGTCGTGTCCGATGGGGAAGACGTTTACCTGTACGACCCGGACCTGGAGCAGGTCACCGTTCAGGCCATGGATGACCGTGTCACGCACACGCCGGCGTTACTGCTTTCCGGAAGTGCCACCGAGCTGACGGCCAGCTACGACGTGTTCTACGAGCAGCAGGATGGCGATGACGTCTTTACGCTGATTCCCACCTCTGCCGATACGCTGTTCGAAGAGCTCAGCATGGTGTTCGACCAGCAAACCCTGACCGAGCTGTGGATGATGGACAGCACCGGGCAGCGTACTTCGATCACCTTCAGCGATATCACCCGCAATGGCAGCATCGACCGCAGCCTGTTCGACTTCGACATCCCGGACGGCACCGATGTCATCCGTGAAGAGTGGTAGGCAGCGTGCTTTCTGTTTAAAACGCTCTTTTCGCTCAGCGTATCTCGATGAGCGTATCTTGATCAGGCACCCTCGGGTGCCTGATCTGCTTGTTGGTCCTGCTGTGCTCGCCACGCCATGATCTCGGCAAAGCGCTTCTCCTGACCCAGCTCACTGGGTTCGTAAAAGCGGGCGGCCGGTATCTCGTCTGGCCAGCAGTCGTGTGCGCTACCGGCCGGGTAGCCGTGGGGCTCGTGATGGGCGTAACGGTAGCCTTGCCCATGGCCCAATTGCTCCATGAGCTTGGTCGGGGCGTTACGCAGATAGCTGGGGACTTCCAGCTGAGGCTGCTGTGCCACGAACTGTCGAGCACTTTTCCAGGCTTGGTCGATCCGGTTGCTCTTGGGGGCCACCGCCAGGTGAATGGCGGCATGGGCAATGGCGCGCTGGCCTTCGTAATCACCCAGCCGCAGGTAGGCATCCCAGGCGGCGATCACCAGTGGCAGCGCCCGTGGGTCGGCATTGCCTACATCTTCCGAGGCAATGGCCGTCAAACGGCGCACGATATCCAGCGGGTCACCGCCTCCCTGAAGAAAGCGCGCCATGTACAGCAGGGCGGCGTCCGGGCGCGATGAGCGAACCGACTTGTGAATGGCCGAGAGCAGGTCGTAGTAGGCATCCCCCTGTTTGTCGAAGGCGCTGGCCTGATGGCCCACCACGTCGGCCAATACCGCTTTACGCAGCACTTCATGGTCTTCGACGGTGTCGGTGAAGTCGCAGGCCGTCTCCAGTAGCCCCAGAGCCCGCCGGGCATCGCCAGCGCTGGCGTGGGCCAGCGCTTCCAGCACCCCCGATTCCACCTGAATGCGCCGTTTGCCGAGCCCTCGGCTGTCGCTGTCGAGAGCCTGCTGCATCACCTGTATCAGCTCTTGCTGAGAGAGCGATTTGAGCACGTAGACCCGAGCACGAGAAAGCAGCGCCGAATTCACTTCGAAGGAGGGGTTTTCCGTGGTCGCGCCGATCAGGGTCAGCAGCCCTGACTCCACGTGGGGCAGCAGCGCGTCCTGCTGGCTCTTGTTGAGCCGATGAATCTCGTCCAGAAACAGCAACGTGGGTGTTTGCCGCTGGCGGGCGCCGTCGACCACCAGCCGAATCTCCTTGACCCCGGCCATCACGGCACTCAAATGCTCCAGGTGCGTGTCGGAGGCGCGGGCCAGCAGTTCGGCCAGGGTGGTCTTGCCCACGCCGGGTGGCCCCCAGAGAATCATCGAGCGAACGACACCCGATTCGGCCATGCGGCGCAGCGGCTTGTCTGGCCCCACCAATGCCTGCTGGCCAACGTATTCGTCCAGCGTCAGGGGGCGCATGCGGTAAGCAAGCGGTGCCTCTTCGGTGGAGTGAGTATCAAAAAGATCCATGGCAACTTCCGTTGTAAATCGTTACGTTGAACATTCAACGCTTAACAAGTGTCTGTGGTAAAGAGCGCTGCGTCAGGCTACCTTTTGGCGTGACTGGGACGTTCGGCGTTAGTTGGTCAAATCCCCAGGCGCAAGACAAGGATTAACGCTAGTGTAGTAGAACCCTGCTCATGGTCGCGTACCTTGGCTTCTGTAGGGGAGGCATGAGGTATGACACTTATCAAAGGAGACGGCACGATGTTAAACCAACTGCGTCTGGATCATGCCAATATGGCGCGCATGCTGCATGTGCTTCAGCTCAGGCATAAAACGCTGGCTGACGGAGAGCGCCCGGATTTTCAACTGATGCGTGAAGTAGTCGACTACATCTTGTCTTACATGGATGGTTTTGCCGCACCTCTGGAGCGGATCTGTGTCGAGCGGCTACAGGTTCAAGCGCCGGAGCATCAGCCGCTGATGACCCAAATGGCCGATGACTACCGTGAGCTCAAGCCTCGGTTGATGCGCCTGTCCCATGATATCGACATGATCCTCATGGACAACATTCTACCCATGGACCGTTTCGCAGACGACCTGAAGGCGTATCTGGAAGCGCACCGCGCCTATCTGCGCCACGAGCGGGAAGGGCTGTTCCCGCTGATCGACCAGCACTTCACCTCCGACGAGCTGGAAGAGCTGCGCCAGGCACTGCCGGATGGCGCGGAGCAGGAGCTGGAACGTCTCCAATTGGCCTACCCTGACCTTTACGCCGAGTTGCGCGGTGCCGAGGTGCCCTCGCTGTAATTCCTGCGTTGCCCCCTTCAGCGCTGGACGGGGCGTGTTAAACTAGCGCCCCGTTTTGATCAAATTGCGCGTCAAACCTCGGCCTTCCAGGCCGGGGAAGGATAGCGCGAGGCGTGCAGCGCCTCTTGGTTGACAGGCTATATTTACCGCGCTAGATTAAAGTCATGATGACCGTACACCGCGCCTACCGTTATCGTTTTTATCCTACGCCTGAGCAAGCCGATCAGCTTGCCCGGACGTTTGGCTGTGTGCGGTACGTCTACAACCACTTCCTGCGCCAGCGCACCGATGCCTGGTTCAAGCGCCAGGAGCGCATGGGCTACAACGCCACGGCCAAAGCGCTCACCAGCCTCAAGAAAGAGCCGGACACCGCCTTCCTGGCCGAGGTGTCCAACGTCTGCTTGCAACAGTCGCTCCGGCATCTGGATCGGGCCTTCAGCAACTTCTTCAAAGGCCAGGCGCGGTATCCCACCTTCAAGAAGAAGCAGCGCAAGCAATCGGCCACTTACATGGCCAACGGCTTTCGCTGGCGCGACGGCAAACTGTGGCTGGCCAAGCAAAAAGATCCGCTGGCTATCCGCTGGAGCCGGTCTTTTTCCGGCACGCCGAGCAGTATCACGGTGAGCTGTGACACTGCTGGCCGTTACCATGTCAGTTTTTTGGTGGAGGAAGCGGCCACACCACTGCCGGTCACCCCCAAAATGGTCGGCATTGATCTGGGGCTGACGCACCGCGTCATCACCAGTGACGGCGACAAAATCCCCAACCCGCGTTTTTTGCGGCGCACTGAGCGCAAGCTGGCACGGGCGCAACGGAACCTGTCGCGTAAACAGAAAGGGTCGCAGAACCGCGCCAAAGCGCGTCATCGGGTCGCCAGGGTGCATGCCAGGCTGGCCGACCAGCGCCGTGACGCCACCCACAAACTTTCCACGCAGCTTATTCACGAGAACCAAGTCATTGCTGCCGAGAGTTTGCAAATCAAGAACATGGTCAAAAACCGCTCACTGGCCAGGGCCATCAGCGACGTGGGCTGGCATCAGCTCACCCAACAACTGACGTACAAGGCCGAACGATACGGGCGTGATTTCGTCCAGATCGACAAGTGGTATCCCAGCTCGAAGCGTTGTTTTCACTGTGGTCATATCACCGAGAAGATGCCACTGAACGTCCGCACCTGGGGCTGCCCTGGCTGTGGCACCCAAGGCATTGACCGCGACGTAAACGCTGCCCGCAACATACTGCAATCGGGCAAAGCCATTCTGGCCGGGGCTGACAAGCTTCGCCAGCATGAGAAAACTACCGTGGGGCTCACGGGAGGTTAAGCCTGTGGAGCGTGTGTAAGACCTGAGGTGCTATCACCAGGGGCAACGGGCTGCGAAGCAGGAACCTGGAAGGCAACAACCAGGGAATCCCCTTCCTTTCCGTCGTCAGACGGCAGCGCAAGCTGAGGGAGGGGAGGAGGTCAATATCTATGCAAACGTTCATGCAAAGAGGGTAGTGCAGGGTGGGCAACGTATCCCCAATATCGATTGATCGGCCGGATAACCGCTGATGCCAGGCCCCGTACTGGTATTCGACTCTGGTGTGGGCGGGCTGTCCGTGGCTCAGTCGCTGCGTCAGCACTATCCCCATGCCTCGCTGTGTTACGCCTGCGATAATGCCTGGCTTCCTTACGGTCTGCGCGATGACGTCGTGCTGGCCAAACGCATCGTGACCGTTTGCCAGGCCGCCGTGGCCGCCTGCCAGGCCAGCGTGCTGGTGGTGGCGTGTAACACGGCCAGCACGCTGGCGCTGGAAGCGTTGCGTCAGGCGCTGTCGGTGCCGGTCATTGGTACGGTGCCTGCCATCAAACCCGCCGCGCAGGTCAGCACGACGCGCCATATTGGCCTGCTGGCCACCTCGGCTACGGTCAACCGCCCCTACACCCAAGGATTGATCGAAAGCTTCGCCAGCGACTGCCGCGTCACGCGGCTGGCGGCAGACCCGTTGGTGGTGGAAGCCGAAGCCTGGTTGGCAGGCAAGCCGCTGAACGCCGCCCGCATTCAGCAGGCGCTGGCCCCGCTTTGGGAGGCGGCCCAGGCGCCCCCTGCCCTCGATACCGTGGTATTGGGGTGTACGCACTTTCCGTTGCTGCAGCCGCTGCTGGTGTCGCTCTCCCCCGTGCCGCTGGCCTGGGTGGACTCCGGGGACGCCATCGCGCGGCGCGTTGGGCAGGTAGCCGCCACGCTGATCAGTAGCGTGCCGGATGGCCGTTGCTTTACCACGGCGCCCGCCGCTGCCCTGGCCGATGGCATGGCGCGGTACGGTTTCAGTGCCCCCCAGCTGCTCGCGCTGCCCGACGCTGATTAACGGCGAACCGCTGCCGCTAAGTTCAATTTTCCAGTCAATAGGAGCCACCTTGGCCATCCCCTCCGTCGATCCGGCACGCTACGCCGAACAGCTGGCTGACAAACAAGCCTACGTAGAACAGATGTTCGCGGACTTTGCGCCGCCTGGGCTCGAAGTGTATCCCTCGCCCGCCAGCCATTACCGGCAGCGCTGCGAGTTTCGTATCTGGCATGAAGACGATGATCTGTTCTATGCCATGTTCGAGGTCGATCCTGACAACCCCAAACAGAAGCGGGTCATTCGTCTGGACCAGTTTGCCGTAGCCAGCGAACGCATAAACGAGCTGATGCCGCAGTTGCGGGATGCCTTTCTGGCCAGCGATGTGCTGCGCCGTCGGCTGTTTCAGGTGGAGTTTCTGACCACGCTGTCGGGAGAAGCGCTGGTCACGCTGATTTACCATCGTCCGCTGGACGACGCCTGGGAAGAGCAGGCGCGCGCCCTGGAAGCCGAGCTGGGCATCATGATCATTGGCCGTTCGCGCAAACAGCGCCTGGTGCTCAGCCGTGACCACGTCTGGGAGCGTCTGGAGGTGGATGGTCGTACGCTGCACTATCAGCAGGTCGAAAACAGTTTTACCCAGCCCAATGCGCATATCTGCCAAACGATGTTGAGCTGGGCCCGTGAAGTGACGGCCGGACGTCAGCAGGAAGACCTGGTCGAGCTTTATTGCGGAAACGGCAACTTCACCATTGCGCTGGCGGAGAATTTCCGACGCGTGCTGGCCACGGAAATCTCGCGCACCTCGGTGGCCAGCGCCAATGTCAACCTGGAAGCCAACGGGATCAACAACGCGCACGTGGCGCGCATGTCGGCAGAGGAGTTTGCGCTGGCGCTGAAAGGCGAAAAAGCCGGACGGCGAGTGGCGGAGATGGGGCTGGACGATTACCGTTTCTCCACCGTGCTGGTCGACCCGCCCAGAGCCGGGTTGGACGAGCAGAGCTGCGAACAGCTCAGCGAGTACGCGCAAATCGTCTATATTTCATGCAACCCGGTCACGCTTGCCGACAATTTGGCGCAGCTCACCAAAACCCATCAGATCGAGCGTTTTGCCTTGTTCGACCAGTTTCCGTTTACCCATCACTGTGAGTGCGGAGTGCTGTTGACACGGCGTAGCGCTTGAGCGCAAGTGTCATGGGCCGCTTGTCAATAGTGCTTATGATGCACAAGCGGCATACACCATGAATAACATGCCAGATGGTTAGGGTGCTGGACGAGGGTAGCGTAAGCTATCTGGTAGCGTGGCCTAAAGGCCTATTGTCCTTCGTTTTTTTGGCCCAGGTTGTGGCCCCAGGCAGTCGAGGTGATGGATGCATTACGTTGCGATTGAAGAGAGTCGGCGGGATCTTTTGAAGCAGCTACAAGAGCGCCTGGAAGCGCGACTGGAGCCTGCGCGAGCGGCGGATGTCGAAGCCTTCGCGCGCCATTTCTACGCGACGGTGCCGGTCGAGGACCTGATCGACCGTCGTCTTGACGACCTCTATGGGGCCACGCTCTCGATCTGGCAGTTTCTCCAGCATCATGACCGTCAACACCCTAAAGTGCGTATCTTCAACCCCGATTTCGAAGAGCACGGCTGGCAGTCCAACCACACCTTCGTGGCCGTGCTGCATGAAGACATGCCGTTTCTGGTCGACTCGGTACGTATCGAGCTCAATCGGCGCGGATTGACCGTACATGCCATTCAGAACGCAGTATTTGCGGTTGCCCGCGATGGCCAGCACCAGCTCAAGGCACTGACCTCGCCCAAGGATGAGCATGCCCCCGAGGCCCGCGAATCCTTGATCGTCATCGAGGTGGATCGTCATACCGATCCTGAATCCTTGGCCAACATCGAGCGCAACTTGCACGAAGTGCTGCGCGACGTGCGCACGGCAGTGGGTGATTACGACGCCATGTGCGGGCAGATCACCTCCGCCATTCAGGAGCTGGAAAAGAACTGCCCGCCGCAGATCGACCCCGACGACCACGAAGAAGCGATTGCGTTTCTCGAGTGGTTGCTGAAGGACAACTTCACGTTCCTGGGGTATGACGAGTATCTGCTGGAAGGCAGCGAGCTGCAGCGTGATCCCAACAGCGTGTTGGGCGTGTTCCGCCTGGACCAGCCCCGCTACCGGGAGCGTATCCGCACCAAAGAGGGGGTGGATGAGCACAATGACTACGTGCTGGTGCCGCAGCTGCTCTCGTTTGCCAAGAGCGCCCATCACTCTCGCGTGCATCGTCCTACGTACCCCGACTACATCACCGTGGACCGCTACGATGATGATGGCAACGTGATCGGCGAGCGTCGCTTCTTTGGCCTGTTCACCGCGACCGTCTATAACGAGTCGCCGCGCAACATTCCGCTGCTGCGTCGCAAGCTGAAAGCCGTGACCGACATCGCCGGGTTCAACCCTCAGGGCCACAATGGCAAGCAGCTGCTGCAGGTGCTGGAAGTGTACCCGCGGGATGATCTGTTCCAGATCGGCACCGACGAGCTGGCCACTACCTCACTGGGCATCTTGAACATCCGTGAGCGTCGTCAGGTACGCCTGTTCATCCGCGCCGATGTCAGCGGCAAGTTCTACTCCTGCCTGGTCTTCGTGCCCCGCGACGTGTTCTCGACCGACCTGCGCCAGCGTATTCAGAACATGCTGTGCGACGAGCTGGATGCACACTTTGGCGATTTCAACACCTACCTCTCCGAGTCGGTGCTGGCGCGTATTCAGCTGATCCTGCGCTTCAATGGCGACACGCCCAGCCAGTACGACCTGAAGCGTCTGGAGGGTAAAGTGGCACGGCTGTCGCGCAGCTGGCGTGACGACCTGCACGCGGCCATGATCGAAGGGTTTGGAGAAGAGCGCGCCAACCACCTGCTGGATAATTTCCACGATGCCTTCTCGGCCAGCTACCGCGAAGACTTCAACGCCCGCACGGCGGTATTCGACATTCAGCACCTGCTGAATCTGGACAATGGCGACACGCTTTCGCTCTCCCTGTATCGTCCGCTGGAAGAGCAGGCAGGGGGCATGAACCTGAAGCTGTTCCATCGCGAATCGCAGATCCCGCTCTCGGACGTGCTGCCGATGATGGAGAATCTCGGCCTGCGCGTGATCGGTGAGCGCCCCTACGATATCAACGCGCCTCAGCAGCGCTACTGGATACACGACTTCGAGCTGGAGCATAGTCAGGGCGCCAATCTGGGCGACATGCGCGACACGTTCAGCGAAGCGTTCAAGCGTATCTGGGCCGGCGAAGCCGATAACGATGCCTTCAATCGCCTGATCGTCGGGGTCGGTCTGGACTGGCGGGAAGTGGCCATGCTGCGCGGCTACGCGCGTTACCTGAAGCAGATTCGCTTTGGCATGTCCCAGGATTACATTGCCGCCACGCTGGCCAACTACCCGGTGATCACCCAGACGCTGGTAGAGCTGTTCCGCCTGCGCTTCGACCCGGCCCAACAGCAGCCCGGCCAGACCGACGACTGCCTGGCGCGTCTGAACGAGCACCTGGAAGGCGTTGCCAGCCTCAATGACGACCAGCTGCTGCGCCGTTTCATGGAGCTGATCCAGGCCACGCTGCGCACCAACTATTACCAGAAGACCGACGCGGGCCGCTTCAAGGATTACATTGCCTACAAGCTGGAACCGTCGAAAGTGACCGGTATGCCCAAGCCGCGTCCGGCCTACGAGATTTTCGTCTGCTCGCCCCGTGTCGAAGGCGTGCACCTGCGAGGTGGCAAGGTGGCGCGCGGTGGCCTGCGCTGGTCGGATCGCCTGGAAGATTTCCGTACCGAAGTGCTGGGGTTGGTCAAGGCGCAGCAGGTGAAGAACGCGGTCATCGTGCCGGTAGGCGCCAAGGGCGGCTTCGTGTGCAAACGCATGCCTGAAAATGCCGACCGTGAAACCCAGCAGAAAGAGGGCATTGCCTGCTACCAGATCTTCATTCGGGCGCTGCTGGACGTCACCGATAATCTGGTCGGAGGAGAGGTCGTGCCGCCGAAGAACGTGGTGCGCCACGATGACGACGACACCTACCTGGTGGTGGCTGCCGACAAAGGCACCGCAACGTTCTCGGATATCGCCAACGCCATTTCCGTCGAGTATGGCCACTGGCTGGGGGATGCGTTCGCCTCTGGTGGCGCCAATGGCTACGACCACAAGAAAATGGCGATCACCGCACGGGGCGCCTGGGAGTCGGTCAAGCGCCACTTCCGCAACCTGGGCGTGAACACCCAGCAGGACCTGTTTACCGTGGTAGGTATCGGTGACATGGCCGGGGACGTGTTCGGCAACGGCATGCTGCTGTCGGACAAGATCCAGCTGGTGGGGGCGTTCAACCACCTGCATATCTTCGTCGACCCCAACCCTGATGCGGCAGCGGCGTTTGCCGAGCGCCAGCGGCTGTTCGACCTGCCGCGCTCCAGTTGGGAAGATTACAGCGTCGAGCTGATCTCTCAAGGAGGCGGGGTGTTCAGCCGCAGCGCCAAATCCATCGCCATCAGCCCGGAAATGCAGCAGGTGTTCGGAATCACCGAGGCGCGTCTGTCGCCCAATGATCTGATTCGCGCCATGCTCAAGGCCCAGGTCGACCTGATCTGGAACGGCGGTATCGGCACCTACGTGAAAAGCTCCGAAGAAACCGATGCCGACGTGGGCGACAAGGCCAACGATGCGCTGCGTATCAATGGCAAGGAGCTGAACTGTCGAGTCGTGGGGGAGGGCGGTAACCTGGGTCTCACCCAGCGTGGCCGAATGGAAGCAGCCGCCAACGGCGTGCGGGTTTACACCGACTTCATCGACAATGCCGGGGGCGTCAACTGCTCCGACCATGAGGTCAATATCAAGATATTGATCGACGAAGTGGTCAAGCGTGGCGACATGACCGACAAGCAGCGCAATCAGCTGCTGGCCGACATGACCGACGAAGTGGCCAACCTGGTCATTCTGGACAACTATCGCCAGACCCAGGCGCTGGACCTGTCGGAAATTCTTTCCCATCAGGGCATGAGGCCGTATCGCCGCTTCATCAGCGAACTGGAAGCCGCTGGTCAGATCGACCGCGAGCTGGAGTTCCTGCCCACCGACGAGGTGCTCAAGGAGCGTGCCAGCAGCGACCAGGGCATGCGTTTGCCGGAACTCTCGGTGCTGATCTCCTACGCCAAGAGCACCTTGAAGGGGGATTTGATCAATTCCGAGGTGCCCGACGACCCCTACATCCATCGCCATCTCGAGCGGCTCTTCCCGGCGGTGCTCACCGAGCGCTACCAGGGCGAGATGTACGAGCACCGTTTGAAGCGTGAGATCGTGGCCACTCAGGTCGCCAACGATCTGGTCGACCACATGGGCATCGTCTTCGTGCGCCGCTTGATGGACTCCACCGGCGCTGGCCGGGCCGATATTGCCCGGGCCTACGTGGTTGCCCGCGATGCCTTCAACCTGGCGGACCTGTGGGCGCAAATCGAAGCGCTGGACAACCAGGTCTCCAGCCGGGTGCAGTACTCCATGATGCTGGACCTGATGCGTCTGGTGCGTCGTGCCACCCGCTGGTTCCTGCGTCAGCACCTGGGGCTGTCGACTCAGGACACCATCGAGTACTTCGGGCCGCGTCTGGCCCAGCTGCAGGAGAGCATCGGTGAGCTGCTCAGCGGTGATGAGCAGCAGGAGTGGCAGGCACGCTGTGACGAACTTCAGCAAGCCGGCGTGCCGGAGTCCCTGGCCGCCACGGTGGCTGCGGCACCGCGCCTGTACGCCAGCCTGGGGATCATTCAGGCTGCCCGCTTGACCAACGAGAAGCCCCAGCGGGTGGCGGAAGTCTTCCACGAGATTGGCAGCCGTCTGGAGCTACCGTGGATGATCCAGCAGGTCACCCAACTGGAAGTGCGCGATGCCTGGCAGGCACAGGCCCGTGAAACCTTCCGTGACGATATCGATCGCCAACAGCTGGCGCTGACCACCAGCGTATTGAAACTGGAAGCGGGCAGCCGCGACACCCAGGAGCGCGTGGCTCAGTGGCTGGAGCAGCACGCCGAGCTGCATCGTCGCTGGTGCCGCTTGATCGAAGAGGTACGTAGCGGCAGCGAAGGCGGTTTTGCCCTGTTTGCGGTCGCCGTCCGTGAGCTGGTGGACCTGGCCGAGAGCGATAGCGAAGCCTGACGCCTGACGAAAGGCCCACTCAAGGCCGCGCCCTGGTTCACCAGGGCGCGGCCTTTTCATTCTGCCTCGCTGGGCCAAGTGCGTTATACTGCGGCCGCCTCGCCAACAGCCCATCGCCCAGGAGTGTCTCGCTGATGTATACCCTTGCCCGCTCGCTCATGTTCCGCCTGGATGCGGAAACGTCCCACGGTCTGGCGCTTGGCGCGCTGGATACGCTGCACCGAGTCGGTGGCGTGAAGCGGCTGTATGGCGAGCCGGTCAGCGACCCGGTCGAGCTGATGGGGCTGCGCTTTGCCAATCGCGTCGGCCTGGCCGCCGGGCTGGACAAGAATGCCGATCACCTGGATGCCCTGGGTGAGCTGGGCTTTGGGTTCGTGGAAGTGGGCACCGTCACGCCGAAAGCGCAGCCGGGAAACCCCAGGCCGCGTCTGTTTCGCCTGGCTGAACACGGGGCCATCATCAACCGCTTCGGCTTCAACAACAAAGGCGTCGAGCACCTGGTGGCACAGGTCAAGAAGCGCCACTATGGCGGTATCGTAGGCATCAACATCGGCAAGAATTTGACCACCTCGGTGGAGCAGGCGCTGGATGATTACCTGCTGTGTCTCGACGCCGTGCATGGGGTGGCCGATTATATCGCGGTCAATATCTCGTCGCCCAACACGCCGGGGCTGCGCACGCTGCAGTTCGGCGAGCAGTTGGATGCCCTGCTGGGGCCGATTCGTGCCCGCAGCCAATCGCTGGACGACGCGCTGGGTCGCAAGGTACCGCTGCTGGTGAAAATTGCCCCCGACATGAACGCAGAGGAAGTGGCGCTGGTGGCGGGCAGTATTTCTCGCAATGGGTTGGATGGGGTGATCGCCACCAATACCACGGTGTCTCGTGAGGCCGTTCAGCAGGCCCCCCAGGCGCAGGAAGCCGGTGGGTTATCGGGCCGACCGGTGTTCGAGGCTTCCAATGCGGTCATCCGGCTGCTGCGTGCCGAACTGCCTGACCTGCCGATCATCGGCGTGGGCGGCATCGACAGTGCGGCGGCAGCGCAAGCGAAAATCGAGGCAGGTGCCGACCTGGTGCAGCTCTATTCAGGCTTGATTTACCAAGGGCCGACGCTGGTTAAACAGTGTGCCGAGGCGCTCAAGGAGCAGGCTTCTGCCCACTGACAGGATAAGCGCGGGGGAGAGGTGGGCAATAAAGGGGTAGGCAATAAAAAGCCCGCTGGCGAGCGGGCTCCGTACTCCAAATGTCCGTGTAAAAGGTAAATAAATCAGGTCATGACCATGGGGTTTTTATGGATGCCGGAAACGCCGACCATGCCATCCCACTGATCTCCGCGACCTTCACGCCAACCGCTCATCCAGTATTCGCGTAAATTGACATCTTGACTGGGGCAATCATCACGGGAGCGACCCGTAATACCCGCTTTATAGCCGTGAACATAAGCCCGCTGGAAGCGATCACGTTTTTGTCGTTTCATTGGCTAACCTCTTTTCACGAAAACCTTTGATAAGAAGCAAATGGCCAGCAAACGGGCAGCTCATTGTCTACCGAGCTCCTTTCAAGCGTCATCACGACGCCGACCATTGCTGCCAACTCTGCTTCGAGAGGTGACTTCAAGTCCAAGAGAGAGTCTTCGCCAGTACCTTGGTGTCTAGTACTCACGTGCTGAACAGGTAAAGCCGCCGACTCGACAAGCCGTGGGTCGTTACAGGAGTCTCCTTGCGGAAGTGCACAGTAATGACCCAGACAAGAAACGCATGCGTTTTTAGTAGCTACCCTTTTATTGATAGACCATCATGGGGTCACTTGTCGACCATCAAATTGTCATAAGACGTAAACTCATTTGACATATACAGGAATATCGCGCGGTGACGCGCGGCGAAGAACATGACCGAGCTGAGCCAAACACCCTCTTTGAATCTGCTGGCCACCTGCCCCAAAGGCATCGAAGGCCTGCTGGCAGACGAGCTGCAAGCGCTGGGCGCCGAGCCTGGTAAAACCACCGTGGCCGGTGTCTATTTCACTGCCGACCAGACCACGGTCTATCGGGTCTGCCTGTGGTCGCGACTAGCCAACCGCGTCATTCTGCTGCTGGCCCGGGAAAGCATGATCGAGACCGCCGAGCAGGTGCGCGATGTGGTGGCACGCATTGCCTGGCGTCAGCATTTGGCACCAGGACGCACCCTGGCGGTGGATTTTCATGGCCGCAGTGAGCACATTCGCCACACCCGGTTTGGCGCGCAAACCGTCAAGGACGGGGTGGTGGACTCGCTACAGCTCTCGGGGCAGGAGCGCCCCAATGTGGATACCAAAACGCCAGACCTGCGCCTTTATGCGCACCTGCATCGCGCCAACCTGAGCCTGGGTATCGACCTCTCCGGCGAGAGCCTTCATCGGCGCGGCTACCGGCGTGACGTCGGGCATGCGCCGCTCAAGGAGAACCTGGCCGCTGCCTTGCTGGTACGTGCAGGCTGGCCCGAGCGCGCCAAGGCTGGCGAGCCTTTGCTGGACCCTTTGTGCGGGGCTGGCACCCTGCTGATCGAGGCCGCATTGATGGCCGCCGACCAGGCCCCCAACCTCAACCGTGAGCGTTTCGGCTTTCATGGCTGGGCGGGGCATGAGCCTGCGCTCTGGAGTGAGCTCAAGCGCGAAGCCGAAGCGCGGGCGTCGATTGGCCGCAAGCGCTGCAGGAACCCACTGATCGGCTTTGACCAAAGCCCTGCAGCGCTGAGTGCCGCCAAGTCGAACGCTATGCGCGCGGGCATTCCTGCGCTGATCAGCCTGCATGGCCAAAGTCTGGCTCAGCTCACTCGCCCCGTCGACCTCACCGCCGAGCAGGGCCTGTTGATCACCAACCCGCCCTACGGCGAGCGTTTGGGCGAATTGCCGGAACTGGTCAGGCTCTATGCCCAGCTTGGGGAAAAGGCCAAGGCGTTGTTCCCCGGCTGGATGCTGGCGCTGTTCACCGGCAATCCCGACCTGGGGCATCGCCTGGGGCTGCGCGCCCATAAGCAGTATGCGCTGAAGAATGGTGCGCTGGATGCCAAGCTGCTGATGATGCAGATCGGCGCAGCCAAGGAGTCTGCCGTGCCCAGCGATTCCGCCACGACAGAGGCCCTGGCGCCGGAACGGCCTGCCAAGCCAGCGGTGTCGGAAAATGCCCAGATGTTTGCCAATCGCTTGGCAAAGAATCAGAAACGCCTGAAAAAGTGGCTCAAGCAGAGCGGTGAAACCTGCTATCGCCTCTACGATGCCGATATGCCGGAGTATGCGCTGGCCATCGACCGCTATGGCGACCGCGTTCACGTGCAGGAGTATGCCGCGCCGGGCTCCGTGAACCCTGCTCAGGCACAAAAGCGGCTGTTCGACGCGCTGGAAGTGCTGCCTGAGGCGCTGGACGTGGACCCCGGCAAGATTTACGTGAAGCGTCGTGAGCGGCAAACCGGCGCCGCCCAGTACCAGAAGCGCGATGCCAGCGGCGAGCGTTTCGAAGTGCGTGAGGGGAGTGCGCGGCTGTGGGTCAACCTGCGCGACTACCTGGACACCGGGCTGTTTCTCGACCACCGCCCCGTGCGGCGTATGCTGGGCGACATGGCCAGCGGCAAGCGCTTCCTGAACCTGTTCTGCTACACCGCCACGGCCACCGTACAGGCCGCGTTAGGCGGGGCCAGCGACAGCGTCAGCGTCGACATGTCCAACACCTACCTGGAGTGGGCCAGAGACAACTTCAGCCTGAACCTGCTGGATCACCGGCGGCACCGGGTGGTCAGGGACGACTGCTTCCGCTGGCTGGAAACGGCCAATGCCGATTTCGACCTGATCTTCATGGACCCGCCGACGTTCTCGAACTCCAAGAAGATGCGCGATACGCTGGATATCCAGCGGGATCACCCAAGGCTGGTCGAGCTGGCCATGGCGCGTCTGGCGCCGGGTGGCGTGCTGGTGTTCTCGAATAACCAGCGGCGTTTCAAACTGGACGACGCGCTGGTGCAGCGCTACGCAGTGGAGGAGATCACCGCGCGCACCTTCGACCCGGATTTCCAGCGTCGTACCAACCTGCATCACGTCTTTTTGATCAAGAGCCGAGCCGATGATTAAACTCTCCATCTACACCACTCTGGGCTGCCACCTGTGCGCTCAACTCGAAGCGCTGGTGACCACCCTGGCCAACCAGCCAGTGGACTTGCGGCGCATCGAAATCAGCGAAGACGACGCGCTGGTCGAGCGCTACGGCGTGCGTATACCGGTGTTGCTGGATGAGCAGGGGGAAGAGCTGGACCGTGGCTTCGACCTGGCGCGGCTGAGCCAATGGCTGGAGCAGCGAGGCTGGCTGGACGAAGCGGCGCTGGCGGCCCTGACCAACCCGCCAGCCCCGACGCCCCCGGTAGGGGCGCACCAGCGTAATGGGCGTCGGTTTCTTGGGTAGGCGTGCCTACAGCACATCCAGCAGCGACAGCTGGCGCATGGCCTCCTGGCCTTCGGGGGTGTGGTCGGCGGCTTCCAGTACCTTGCGAAAGCCTCGGGAGGTCTGGATGGTGGACTCGTCCTCCAGCCACATCTGTGCCTGCGCCAAGGTGTCGGCCAACTGGTGTTTCAGCCCGCCAAACTGGGTGCCGATCTGCCCCCAGGCGCGGCTGAAAATCCAGTCGCCGAACATATCCTGGTGAATGTGCACCAACACATAGTCATGGTCGGTTTCCCAGCGTACGATCACACCCATCTCCTTAACGCCATCATGTTCACGCCTGTACAGCAAGCCGTTGCGGGCGTATTGTAAAGCCCGGAAATCAAAACGCCTATGAAACTTGTCATCGATGCCAACATTCCCGCCGCCGACGCGTGCTTTGGTGGGCTGGGCACCTTGCACCGCCTGCCCGGGCGCGAGATTCGCACGGCCGACGTGGCCGATGCCGACGCGCTCATCGTGCGCTCCATCACCCGGGTCGATGAGGCCTTGCTGGCCAACAGCCGTGTTGCCTTCGTCGGCACCTGCACCATCGGCACCGATCATATCGACTTGAACTACCTCTCAGCCCAGGGCATCGGGTTTGCCAGTGCGCCTGGCTGCAATGCCGACGCTGTGGTGGACTATGTGCTGAGCAGCCTGTTGACCGTGAGCGAGCGGGAAGGGTGGCCGCTGCTGTCGCGCCGTGTGGGAGTCGTCGGGGCCGGTAACGTCGGCAGCCGCTTGCTGACGCGGCTGAGTGCGCTGGGCATGGAAGTGCTGGTATGTGACCCGCCCCGCGCCGAGCAGGAAGGGCCTGAGGGCTTCGTGGCCCTGGATACCTTGATCGAGCAATGCGATGTCATTTGCCTGCATACACCGCTGGTCAAGCACGGCCCCCACGCGACGCACCATGTGTTGAACGCCGAGCGGCTCCAGGAACTGGCCCCGCAAACGGTACTGGTCAACGCCGGGCGCGGGGACTGCATCGATGGACTGGCACTGCGCAGCCGCCTGGCAGGCAAGGGCGACATCACCGCCATTCTCGATGTGTGGGAAGACGAGCCGGGCATCGATGCCAGCCTGAGGGATCTGGTGGCCCTGGCAACCCCGCACATTGCCGGCCATAGCCTGGACGGTAAGCTGCGCGGCACCTGGATGATTCAGCAGGCGCTGGCGGCACATGAAGGCCGCCCCTCAGACCTGGCATTCAGTGACTTGTGTCCGCCCCCGGCGCTGGCCTCGCTGACCCTCTCACAGGCACTGCCCGTTGAAGAGGCGCTGCGGCTATGTATCCGAGCGGTGTATGACGTGCGCCGTGACCACGACACGCTGCAGCGTAACGTGATGCAGCAAGGGGTTGCCAAGGGGTTCGATCACTGCCGCGCCCATTACCCGCTGCGTCGCGAGTTTGCCACGCTGAGTGTGCTGTTGAAAGAAGATGCTCGGCCACTGTGTGCGCCTTTGGAAGCTGCCGGTTTTCAGGTGCAGCTCGGCTGAAAAGAGCTGGACACAAAACGCATAAGGCCCGCGATGCGGGCCTTATGGTGGCGTCTGCCGTTAAGTGACGGTTAGCATCACTGACGGTAGGCGGCTTCTTTCAGGGCGCGAATGCGGTCGTCCAGCGGTGGGTGGCTGGCGAACATGCGCTCCATCAGCGAGCGGGTCTGGCCTTTGGTGATGGCCATGGCGCGCATCTGGTCGGGCATCTGGTCGGGCATTTCGGTTTCGGCCTTCAGGCGTGCCAGGGCGTTGACCATGGCGCCGGTGCCCGCCAGGCGTGCACCCGCTTCGTCGGCGCGGTATTCGCGGTAGCGCGAGAACCACGCCACGATGGCCGACGCAATGATGCCAAACACGATCTCGGCAATCATGACCACCGCAAAATAACCCATGAAGCCCAGACCGCCTTCACCGTCGCTGCGGCTTTTCAGGAAGGTGTCGATCAGGTGGGCGACGGCACGGGCAAAGAACATCACGAAGGTGTTCACCACGCCCTGGATCAGCGCCAGGGTGACCATGTCACCGTTGGCCACGTGGCCAATCTCGTGGGCCAGTACCGCGCGGACCTCTTCGGGGCGCATGCGGTTGAGCAGGCCCGCCGAGACGGCTACCAGCGAGTCGTTCTTGTTCCAGCCGGTAGCAAACGCATTGGACTGCTGGGCCGGGAAAATGCCCACTTCGGGGGTCTTGATCCCGGCTTCACGGGAAAGCTCGGCCACGGTGTCCACCAGCCACTTTTCGGTGGCATTGGAGGGCGTTTCGATGATCACCGTGCCCGTGGAGCGCTTGGCCAGCCATTTGGACATGAACAGCGAGATGATCGAGCCCGCCATGCCGACGATGAAGCAGAACAGCAGCAGGCCAGTGAAGTTGATTCCCTGGCTGCGCAGATAGCCCTCGACGCCGAACAGGCGCAGCGTAAAGCTGGCCACCAGTACGACGGCGAGGTTGGTCGCCAGAAACAGCATAATTCGCATCATGGGTGGGTTTCTCCCTTCAGGTTTATAGCGGGGTCTTGCTGGAATATGGCTTAGATGCGTGCCCGTCGCTACAGTTTCAAGTAGCTGTTTTTAATGCTGTAGCGACGGACATGAAGACTGAAATAACTACTGCCGATAGCGTGACAGGAAATTGGCAAAGCGATCCAGCGCGTCGCCCAGCTGGTCGGCCCAGGGCAGCGTCACGATGCGCACGTGGTCCGGGTCTGGCCAGTTGAAGGCCGTGCCTTGCACCAGCAGGATCTTTTCTTGCAATAACAGGTCCAGCACCAGCTGCTGGTCATTCTTGATATTGAAGACCTTGGGGTCCAGGCGCGGAAACGCGTAGAGCGCCCCTTTGGGTGTTACGCAGGAGACACCGGGAATGGCGTTGAGCTTCTCGATGGTGATGTCCCGCTGCGCCAGCAGGCGCCCGCCAGGCAGGATCAGGTCATTGATGGACTGGTAGCCGCCCAGCGCCGTTTGAATGGCGTGCTGGGCAGGTACGTTGGCGCACAGCCGCATGGAGGCCAGCATGGTCAGGCCCTGAATGAAATCCTTGGCCCGCTGTTTGGCCAGCGTGCCGGAAATGGTCATCCAGCCGGAGCGAAAACCAGCGCAGCGGTAGCTCTTGGAAAGCCCGTTCATGGTGATGACCAGTTGATCGTCGTCGGCCAGCGCCCCCGTGGCTGTGTGCTCGACCCCGTCGTAGAGAATCTTGTCGTAGATCTCGTCGGAGAATACCACCAGATTGTGCTGTTTGGCGATCTCGAGGACTTCCCGCACCACTTCCGGAGAGTACACTGCCCCGGTGGGGTTGTTGGGGTTGATGATGACGATGGCCCGGGTACGGCTGGTGACCTTGGCACGAATGTCGGCCATGTCCGGCGCCCAGTCGGCCTGCTCGTCGCACAGATAGTGAACGCCGTGGCCGCCCGACAGGTGGGCAGCAGCGGTCCATAGCGGGTAGTCCGGTGCCGGGATCAGTACTTCATCGCCATCGTTGAGCAGCGCCTGCATGGCCATGACGATCAGCTCGGACACGCCGTTGCCGATATAGATATCTTCGATACCGACGCCGGGGATCTGCTTGCGCTGGCACTCCTGCATGATGGCCTTGCGCGCAGAGTAGAGCCCTTTCGAATCACAGTAGCCCTGGGCGGTGGGCAGGTTGCGCATGACGTCCTGGAGAATCTCTTCCGGTGCCTCGAAACCAAAGGGGGCCGGATTGCCAATGTTGAGCTTGAGAATCCGCTGGCCTTCCTCTTCCAGGCGCTTGGCATGGTCGAGAACCGGGCCGCGAATGTCATAGCAGACATTGTGCAGTTTATGGGACTTCTTGAGCGTGTGTGATTCGTTAGGCTGCGCGGTGTCCATGGGGTGCGTTATCCAAAAGTGTCCATTGCCGTGGGAGTGACTGATTATTCGCCCATTATGCGTTGCTTGATGGCGAGCTGTCTTGGTCGATTTGCTCCACGGGCGGTGGAATGTCCTCGGGGGTTTCCAGCGTCAGCCTGCCCACCTTGCCGTCGCGCAGTTCATGCAGCAGCACTTCGGCGCCCCGGTGCAGGTCCACGGAGCCGCCAGGGCGCAAACCACCGCGCTTGCTGGCAATCTCGGTGAGGATGGCGTGGCCATCGAACCCGGCAATGGCCAGAAAGTCGGGCTTTTGGGGGCCATCGGCATCGACTTCTGTTTGAGGGGTGGCAGGGGCTTCATAGCGGGGCAGCGCCTTGAGCTTGTAGCGGGCCGTCAGCTCGTCGGGGTAGCGTCTGGCGAGTTCGGCACAGGCCACCATGGCCACATCGGTATACTCGATGGCCGTGTCGCGAATGGCACCGCTGGCCGCCAGCCGGTAGGCACTGGCCTGATCCTCGATTTTGGGCCACAGCACGCCTGGGGTGTCGATCAGCGCCACGCGGCCATCGATGCGTACCTTTTGCTGGCGCTTGGTCACGGCGGGCTCGTTACCGGTCTTGGCGATCTTGCGTCCTGCCAGGCCGTTGATCAGCGTCGATTTGCCGACGTTGGGAATCCCCATGACCATCACACGAACATCACGGTCGGCACGCACCGCACCGGCCAGCTCATGGCAGAGCCGGGGAATGCGCTTCAGTTCCCGGGTGTTGGTGGTGGTGATGGCCAGCGCCCGTGTGTCGGCCTGGGCATCGAAAAACGCGACCCACTCGTCGGTACGCGCGGGGTCGGCCAGGTCGGCACGCGACAGAATCTTGAGGACCGGCTTGTGGCGGGTCAGCTCGGCCAGCATCGGGTTGGCGCTGGAGTAGGGGAGTCGCGCATCGAGCACTTCGATCACGACGTCGATTTCCGGCAGCGCGTCCTTGATCTGGCGGCGGGCCTTGTTCATATGTCCTGGGAACCAGCCGAGCATGGGGATCTCCTGCAAGCACTAACATTCGGCATAAAAAAGCGGGCCGCCATTCTAACAGATGGTGCCCGCCTTGCTGCGCTTCGTTTGGGATCAATTATTCGTCGGGGTGAAACTCCAAAGAGACCGAGTTGATGCAGTAGCGCAGGCCCGTCGTTTGCGGGGGACCGTCGGGAAACACGTGCCCCAGGTGGGCATCACAGTGGGAACACACTACTTCGGTGCGAATCATGCCGTGGGAAGTATCGCGATGCTCTTCCACGCAGCGGATGCCCAGTGGCCGGTCGAAGCTTGGCCAGCCACAGCCTGCATCGAACTTGTGTTCGTTCTCGAACAGCGGCGCATGACAGCAGACGCAGTGGTAGATGCCTTGGGCATCGCTCACTTGATAGTCACCGGTAAACGGACGCTCGGTACCCTTCTCCCGGGCGACGCGGTACTGCTCCGGGGTCAACTGTTGGCGCCACTCTTCAGGGGATTTCGCTATTTTCGCCATGGGGCTCTCCTCTCCCTCCGGTTGCTGATAAGCAGAGGCTTATTGGGCAGGCAGTATACCACCGTTGTGCCTGACGCTATGCCAGTGACAACGGTAGCCCTGCTCAGGTTCAGCATGTGCGAAAGTGGGCGATAGCGCCAGTACCCGGCCTAAACGCTGGCGGCACCGCCGTTGCTGCGGGGGTCATGGGCGCTTTCGATCAGGCCATCCGGGTGGCGTACGATGCCACCGGCATGGCCCATGGTGTCGCTGAAGGCCTCGGGCAGTACTTCTACATCGTGGCCCGCCGTGGCGAGGGCGGTCACCAGGGCATCGTCGAAACGCGCTTCCAGCTTCAAGTTGGTGCTGGTCTCGCCCCAGGTGCGCCCCAATAGCCAGCGTGGCGCGGTAACCGCCTGCTGCAGTGGCATGCCATGTAGTGCGTAGCGGGAGAACACCGCGGCCTGGGTTTGTGGCTGGCCTTCGCCGCCCATGGTGCCGTACACCATGGTGCGCCCGTCTTCGAACAGGGCCAACGCCGGATTGAGGGTGTGAAACGGCTTGCGCCCCGGGGCCAGGCCGCGCAGATGATTGGGGTCGAGTGAAAAACTGATGCCTCGGTTTTGCCAGAGCACGCCGCTTTCCGGCAGCACGACGCCACTGCCGAACTCCCAGTAGATGCTCTGAATGAAGCTCACCGAGCGGCCCTGGCTATCCACGGTGCCCATCCAGATGGTGTCGCCCGGCGCGGGCTCATGGGGCCAGGGCAGGGCGCTGGCCGGGTCAATGGCGGCGGCTTCTTCGGCCAGGCGTTCGGCGCTTAGCAGCGACTGGAGGGGGGCAGGCACCCGCTGGGGGTCGGTGACGTGGCTATCGCGCAGCATGAAGGCGCGTTTGGTGGCCTCGATCAAGCCGTGCAGATGCTCGAAGCGGTTGGGCTCGGCAGCCTTGAGGCGTTCGTAGATGCCCAGAATCATCAGCGAGGCCATGCCCTGGGTCGGGGCGGGCAGGTTGTAGAGTGTCGCGTCCTGCAGCTGTACCTGCAGCGGCGTGACCTGCTGGGCGCGATAGGCGTGGAAATCCTCCAACCGCAGCGGGCTGCCCAGCGCGGCCAGGTCCTGGGCCATGCTGGCGGCCAGTTCGCCACGGTAGAAGTCATCCAGCCCTGCACTGGCCAGACGTTCGAGGGTTCGGGCCAGGCGCGGCTGGCGCAGCCGCTCGCCTTCTCGGGGGACCTTGCCATCGAGCAGGAAGGCTTCGTTGAAGCCGGGGCTTTGGCCGAGCCGGGCAAGGTGCTTGGCGGTCAGCGCCTCCTGGCTTTGGGAAACCGCCACGCCGTCGTCGGCATGGCGAATGGCATCGGCCAGCAGGGTCGTCAGCGGCAGCGCCGAGCCCCACTGGGCGGCCACGTTGAGCGCTTCCTGCCAACCGCCGATGGTGCCCGCCATGGTCAGGGCTGCCTGGGGGCCGCGTTCCGGGATGTGTGATTCGCCAGCGTAAAAATCGGCGCTGGCCAGCGCGGCGGCTGGCCCGCAGGCATCGATGGCAATGGGCGGCTTGCCTGGTTCGTGAATCAGCCAGAAACCGTCGCCACCCAGCGCGTTCATGTGCGGGTAGACCACGGCGATGGCCGCTGCGGCGGCCACCATGGCTTCTACCGCATTGCCGCCTTGTTTGAGCACATCGCGACCGGCACTGGCAGCCAGGTGGTGGGGGGCAACACAGCTGCCGCCGTAACTACGTTGTGTATGAAGCATGACGTTATCCTTTGTTATTAAGGACTACTGTTATTAAGAGCTACTGTTATCAAGGGGTACTGTTATCAAGGGCTACCAGCCAATGGCGTCGGGTAGCCAGGTGGCAATGGCCGGGAAGGCGAAGACCAGCGCCACGGCCAGGAATTGCAGGCCAATGAAGGGCAGCGCGCCTTTGTAGATATCGAGGGTCGAAACCTCCTTGGGGGCCACGCCCTTGAGGAAAAACAGCGACCAGCCAAACGGTGGCGTGAGAAACGAGGTTTGCAACACCAGGCCCACCAGAATGCCCAGCCATACCATATCGATGCCCATTTGCACGAAGAAGGGCAAAAACAGCGGCAGGGCAATATAGGTAATTTCTATCCATTCCAGGAAGAAACCAAGCACGAACATCAGCAGCAGCATGAACAGCAGCGCGCCGAGCTCGCCCCCGGGGACCCAGTCGAACATGCGGCCCACGAGATGCTCGCCACCCAGCCCACGGAAGGCCAGGCCAAAGACCTGAGCGCTGATCAGAATGAAGAAGACCATGGCAGAAATGACCAGCGTGGCCTTGGCGACCTCGCTCAGCAGAGCCACCGTGAGCCGCCCAGAGCACGCGACGAAGACCAGCGCCCCGAGTGCCCCCATGGCAGCGGCTTCGGTGGGGGCGGCAATTCCGCCGATGATCGAACCCAGCACGGCAAACACCAGCCCCACCGGCGGCCCCACCACGGTAGCCACCTTGAACAATAGCTGCTTTTTGCTGAGCAGCGCACGCTCTTCGGCGGGAATGGGCGGCATCATGTTGGGGTAGAGCCTGGCCAGCACCAGAATCGCCAGAATATAGATCCCGGCCAGGGCCAGCCCCGGCACCATGGCCGCTGCGAACATGGTGCCCACGGATTCACCGAGGATCTCCGCCAGCAGAATCAGCACCAGGCTCGGGGGGATGATTTGACCCAGCGTGCCCGACGCACAAATCATGCCGGTGGCCAGGGTTTTAGGGTAGCCACGGCGCAGCAGGGTGGGGAGTGTCAACAGGCCCAGCGTGACGATGGTCGCCCCGACGATACCCGTGGCAGCGCCCAGCAGTACGCCCACGAAGATGATGGCCACCCCCATGCCGCCGGAGAGTCCCCCGAACAGGTGACCGACCACGTCGATCAGCTCTTCGGCCAGCTTCGACTTCTCCAGCATGACCCCCATGAACACGAACAGGGGGATGGCCATGAAGGTGTAGTTGGTGACCACGCCGTAGATGCGCGAGGGCAGCAGGTTGAACAGCATGGGGCCAAACCCCAGGTAGCCAAACACGAAGGCCGTGACGGCGATGCTGATGGCCACCGGAATACCGATCAGCAGTAGTACGAAAAAGGCGACGATCATGCCGATCGCTAGCCACTCATTAGGAGACATGCGTTATTCACCTCGGCTTGGAAGGGCCAACCCCTGGCGCAGTGCGTGGGCCAGGCCTTGCAGTGCCAACAGAAGAAACCCCAGAGGGATGAGCGATTTGAGCAGCCAGCGGAAGGGCAGGCCGCCTGGGTTGGGTGAGGTTTCGTTACGCAGATATGATTGCTCTACCCAAGGCAGGGTCAGCCAGGCGATGTAGAGCCCCATGACCAATAGCAGCAGGCCGCCGATCACTTCGATGGTGCGCTGTACCGCGACCGGGAAGCGCTCGTAAAACACATCCACCCGCACCTGTTCGCCCACGAACAGCAGGTACGACATGCCGAACAGGGCGATGGGGGAAATCAAGTGCCACTGCAGCTCCTGGAGCCAGACGGCGCCAATGCTGAACAGGTAGCGCATGACCACATCGCCCGCGACCAGGGCAACCAGCACCACGCAAATCCAGGCAGCGATCAAGCCAAACAGCCGGACCACCGCCTCGATTCCGTGGACAAGACGTTCCACGGCTTGCATATCACACCCCGATGATGTCGTTTAACCAGGCGCGTTCGCTGGGGCCTGCCCAGCGGTCATGGTTGGCCTTGAAGGCCATGTAGCTGTCGTGGACCTTGCGTACCAGCGGGTCGGCGTTGGCTTCGGTGGCCAGGGTATCCATCGTGGCTTCACGCAGCGCTTCGACCACCGGGGCTGGCAGGGGGCTTGCGGTAACGCCGTGGTTGTCCACCAGGTCGGCCATGGCCTCGCCGTTGACGGCTTCCGACCAGGTGACGCTTTCCAGACACGCCGCCATGCAGGCACTTTTCACGATCATCTTGAGGTCGTCGGGAAGGGCATCCCAATGCTGTTTGGAAATCAGCAGCTCACCGGTGGTGGCAGGCTCGTGCCAGCCGGTGGTGTGATAAAACTTCGCGGCATTCTGCAGCCCCATGCGGCGATCCTGGTAAGGACCCACGAACTCTGCTGCATCGATGACGCCACGCTCCAGCGCCGGGAAGATTTCACCGCCGGGCAGTACACGGGCATCGACCCCCAGCGCGGCATAGACTTTCCCGGCCAGGCCCGGAATACGCATGCGCAGCCCGTTCAACTGGCCGATGTCCTCGATGGGCTCACGGAACCAGCCGGTCATCTGCACGCCTGTATTGTTCAACGGCAGGGCGATCATGCCGTAAGGCTCATACACTTCTTCCCATAGCTCCAGGCCACCGCCGTGATACAGCCAGGCCATATGGCCCATGAAGCTCATGCCGAAGGGCACGGTGGTGAAGTATTGTGCGGCGAACGTGGTGCCCGACCAGAAGTAGCTGTTGGCGGCGTTCATTTCGATGGTGCCGCTCTGTACGGCCTCGAAGCCTTCGAAGGCCGGGATCAGTTCTCCTGCTGCAAAGTGCTGAATATTGAGCCGTCCGCCCGACATGGCGTTGATCTTGGCAATCACGTCCCGCGGGCTGCCGGGCCCTTCTACATAGAACGGAGAGCCTGGGCTGTAGGCATTGGTCATTCGCCAGTTGAACTGTTCGCTCGACTGCGCCTTGGCCAAGGAAGGGGCGCCCAACACCAGCCCCGCAGTGGATGTCAGAGCAGCGCTGGTAAGAAACTTGCGACGGGTAAAGGACATACAGCACCTCATGCAGTAAGGAAAGACGGCAGTGGTAGGGGAGCACCAATCGCCGAGGGACGCTGTGTACAAAGCAAGGGATATGCCAAAAAATCGATTTTATTTTAAATAAAAGATTTTTAGGGCTTTGTAGGATGCACTGAACAGGTGGCGTGGTGTGCATGGGCAAGTTTCGTGCACCGTTATCGCGCAGGTTATTGCCGTCAGGCACCTTCGTTGCGCAGGCATAAAACGTTTCGATATCAGAGGGCTTGACAGTAAGAGGTGCGCTGATTAATATACGCGCCACCTCGACGAGGCAATGAAACGTCCCATTCGTCTAGTGGTCTAGGACACCGCCCTTTCACGGCGGGAACAGGGGTTCGAACCCCCTATGGGACGCCATCGTATCGTTTAGGTCATCGGAGTTGCGGGAATAGCTCAGTGGTAGAGCATCGCCTTGCCAAGGCGAGGGTCGGGAGTTCGAATCTCCTTTCCCGCTCCATAACGCGTATGTAATGAATCATGCGTGTTTATACGTCCCATTCGTCTAGTGGTCCAGGACACCGCCCTTTCACGGCGGGAACAGGGGTTCGAACCCCCTATGGGACGCCAATCCGATTTTTAGCGACATCAAGCGGGAATAGCTCAGTGGTAGAGCATCGCCTTGCCAAGGCGAGGGTCGGGAGTTCGAATCTCCTTTCCCGCTCCAGTCGTCTGCGTGTACATGTGTCCCATTCGTCTAGTGGTCCAGGACACCGCCCTTTCACGGCGGGAACAGGGGTTCGAACCCCCTATGGGACGCCACTCGCATGACGCTGACACTTGGTTGTCGTCATCGGTTTCCATAAGTAATGCCGTTCATGTTGCGGGAATAGCTCAGTGGTAGAGCATCGCCTTGCCAAGGCGAGGGTCGGGAGTTCGAATCTCCTTTCCCGCTCCAGTTCAACGGTCCTCCCTCCTGTGTCTTCGTCTTTGCTTTTCCATCGCTTTTTCTGATTCTGCTTTGCCAGATCCTATTCGTTTCTGTTGTCCGTTCGATAACTGCCCTTGAGCAGCGCTTTTTCGTGGGCGCCGTTCGGGAATAAAGTATGCGGAATGCCCGGGCGCAGGTGCCCGGGCCAAGTGGTTCAATCCACCAAAGTGAAGTGGCCGACCACGCTGTTGAGCGACTGTGAGCGCTGTTTGAGGTCCTGGGCAGAGGTGGCGGTCTGCTGCACCATGGAGGCATTGTCCTGGGTGGCCTGGTCTAGCTGGGCGATGGCCACGTTGATCTGTTCGATGCCGCGGGTCTGCTCGTAGGTGGCGGCGGTGATCTCCTCGAACAGGTCGTTGACCTTCTGAATTTGCAGGTCGATGTCCTGCATCCGTTGTTTGGCCGTATCGACCAGCCCGGCGCCGTTGCTGACCTGGGCGTTGGAGGCGTTGATCAGCCCTTTGATCTCGTGGGCGGCCGTGGCGGAGCGGTTGGCCAGCTGGCGAACTTCGCCGGCCACGACGGCAAAACCACGGCCATGTTCGCCGGCGCGGGCCGCTTCCACCGAGGCGTTGAGCGCCAGAATATTGGTCTGGAAGGCAATGCTGTCGATCAGTGTGACGATATCGGTGATCTTGTCGGCCTCGGCGCTGATCTCCTGCATCGAGTTGACGGCATTGCCGATGGCCTGCTGGCCTGCCTGCGAGGTTTCGCCTGCGCTGCGTACCAGCTCTTTGGCCTGGGCCACGCTGTCGGCGGTTTGGCGAACGGTCGCCGTGACTTCTTCCATGCTGGATGAGGTCTGCTGAAGGGCGGCGGCCTGCTGCTCGGTGCGTGATGACAGCTCCTGGTTGCCCGCAGCAATATCCCCGGCATTGCCATCCACCGCCTCGCTGGTGGTGTAGATGTCGGTCATGGCTTCACGCAGCTTGTCGCGCATCGAGCGGATGTCGTAGAGCAGGCTGCTGGTGTCGTTGGCATGCAGGACCACGGGGGCGGTCAGGTCGCCTTGGGCAATGCGTGACACCACGCCAGCGGCGTAGTTGGGCTCCCCGCCCAGGCGGCGCAGGATCAGCGTTATCATGCCCCAGAAAGCCAGGGTCACCAGCGCACCGGCCACAATGCCCACCACGATGGTTTCAATGAGTTGGCTGACGATGGTGCTGTTGACGTCACCGACAAAGACGCCGCTGGCCACGTACACATCCCAAGGCGCAAAGGCTTCGGAGTAAGTGCGTACTAGTGGGCTGCCATCGTTGCCGCGCGCGAAGTTGGAGTAATATTCGGTGAAGCCGCTGCCATTGGCCCGTGTGTTATCCAGCATGCTCTGGAAAATCAGCGTGCCTTCGGGGTCGCTCACCTGAGAGATGTCTTCGCCCACCTCTCTGCGCGGATGAGCAAGCATGCGCAGGCTGCCGTTGAAGGCGAAAAGGTAGTTGTCATCTTCGCCAAAGCGTATGTCGCGCAGCATGTTGAAGGCGAGGCGCTGGGCATCGGGAACGGACAGCTGACCTTGCTCGGCCAGGTGGTGGTAGTGTTGCAGCATGGAAATGCCGATGTCGACTGCCGTCACCATGCGCTGTTCGCGTTCGCTATAGAGCAAGTTACGGCTTTGCCAGGCATTGATGGCGATCATGACGGCCAGGATCAGCCACAGTACGCCGACGCCGATCAGGCGCTGACGACGCAGGGGCAGCGTGGAGAGTCGATGGCGCGCAGGTGAGGTCGTCGCGTGCTCCGTCGATGGCGGCGCAACGCTGGAAGAGGTAATGGCAGTGCTCATTATCAGGCAAGCTCTCTGTTATGTTCGATTGTTCCCTTGGCACCGGTGCTGACGCAGCGCTCGGTGCGCGCGTCATACTAAAGTATTAATTGCCTGGGTTCTGCTGCAATAGCGTGGCAAAGTGTCGCCTAATGTAGCCTTAACCTTTGTAAAACAGTCATCTGGCTCGCCGTGAGGGCATCGAGTTCGTTAGCTTGAAAAAATATGCGTTCGCCCCGATATCTTCCCATCTAGCTTCATAAGCTCTCATTTTGCTGACAGGACATGTTCATGGCCGAACCGGCATTGTCGATCCGTGGCCTTACCAAGGTGTACGGCAACGGCTTTCAAGCGTTAAAAGGGATTGATCTGGACGTTCAGCAGGGCGACTTCTTTGCACTGCTGGGCCCCAATGGGGCAGGTAAATCCACCACTCTGGGCGTGGTATGTTCCCTGGTGCAGAAAACCGCGGGCAAGGTGTCGATTTTTGGTATCGACATCGACAAGGATTTTGCCAAAGCCAAGTACCAGTTGGGCGTGGTGCCGCAGGAGTTCAACTTCAACCAGTTCGAGAAAGTGCTGGATATCGTGTTGGCCCAGGCGGGCTATTACGGCATGCGGCGTAGTGAAGCGCTGCCCCGGGCCCAGCAGCTGCTGACCGACCTGGGGTTGTGGGAAAAACGCAACGGCAGCGCGCGGATGCTCTCCGGCGGCATGAAGCGCCGCCTGATGATTGCGCGTGCGCTGATGCATCGCCCCAAGCTGCTGATTCTCGACGAGCCCACTGCCGGGGTCGATATCGAGCTGCGTCGCAGCATGTGGGAGTACATGCGGCGCATCAACCGCGACGAAGGCACGACGATCATTCTGACGACCCACTATCTGGAAGAAGCCGAAAGCCTGTGCCGCAATATCGCCATCATCAATCACGGCGAGATCGTGCGTAACACCAGCGTGCGCGAGCTGCTGGCGGAACTGGACACCGAAACCTTCCTGCTGGATCTCGCCGAGCCGGTGGAGCAAGTGCCCACCATTGAAGGCTTTGAGCTGCAGCAAATCGAGCCCTCCCAGCTGGCGCTGGTGATTCACCGAGGCCAGCAGCTGAACGACGTGTTCTCATCGCTCAGTGAGCAGGGCATTCAGGTCGTCTCGATGCGTAACCGTGCCAACCGCTTAGAGGAGATGTTTGTTTCCATGGTAGAGAGCAGTCAGCAGGCCATCGACCAGCGTGAAAAGCAGGAGGCCCGCGCATGAATGCAATGCAAACCCTCGTGGCTTTATGGACGCTAGTGCTTAAAGAGATCAAGCGCTTCACCCGTATCTGGCCGCAAACCCTGCTGCCACCGTCGATCACCATGGCCATGTACTTCATCATTTTCGGCAGCCTGATCGGCTCGCGCATTGGTGAGATGGATGGCTTCAGCTATATGGATTTCATCGTGCCCGGGTTGATCATGATGTCGGTGATCACCAACAGCTACTCCAACGTGGCCTCCAGCTTCTTTTCCAACAAGTTTCAGCGCTCGGTGGAAGAGATGATGGTCTCGCCCATGCCCAATAGCGTGATTCTTTCCGGCTTCATTCTGGGCGGCATGGCCCGAGGTCTGGGCGTCGGGCTCATCGTGACGCTGGTATCGCTGCTCTTCACCCGCTTGACGGTGGAGCATCCGCTGCTCACGATACTGGTCGTGGTGCTGACCTCGGCGCTGTTCTCCATAGGTGGCTTCATCAATGCCCTGCTGGCGAACAAGTTCGATGACATTTCCATCGTGCCGACGTTCATCCTGACCCCGCTGACCTACCTGGGCGGCGTGTTCTACTCCATTTCGATGCTGCCGGACTTCTGGCAGGGCGTCTCGATGCTCAACCCGATTCTGTACATGGTCAACGTCTTCCGCTACGGCTTTCTGGGGGTGTCTGACATTCCCGTCGGCTGGGCGCTGACGGCGATCATGGCGTTCATCGTGGTGCTGTTCATGGTGGCGCTGACCATGCTGGAGCGTGGCAAAGGTATTCGCAGTTAAGTGCCCCAAGGGCCCCTGGTTTGATGGAGACGTTTTGCATGGCACACCGCCCTGATACTCTGGAACACGCGCCGCTGGGGCGCGATTCTGCCTACCCCGAGCAGTACGATGCGGCACTGCTGTACCCCATTCCTCGGGCGGCCAATCGCGCGCCGCTGGGGATCGAAGAAAGCGCGTTGCCCTTCGTGGGTGAAGACGAGTGGCACGCCTTCGAAGTCTCCTGGCTGAATGGACGCGGCAAGCCGGTGGTGGCGGTGGCGCGCTTTCGGCTGCCGGCAAGCTCGCCGCAGTTGATCGAGTCAAAATCCTGGAAGCTCTACCTCAACAGCCTCAACCAGACGCGCTTTGCCAGCCAGGCCGAGGTGGAAGCCATCCTGGTGCGCGACCTGAGCGGTGCGGCGGGTGCCCCGGTCAGCGTCGAGCTGTTGCCGGTGGATGACGAAGCGCTGGCCCCGCGACGCTTGCCAGGGGAGTGCCTGGACGACCTGGATATCGAGGTCAGCCACTACACCCCCAGCGCCGAGCACCTGACCACCCACGATGATATCGTGGAAGAGACGCTGCATTCGCATCTGCTCAAATCGAACTGCCCTGTGACCGGGCAGCCCGACTGGGGGAGCGTGCTGATTCGCTATAAAGGCCCGCGCCTCGACCGCGAAGGGCTGCTGCGCTACCTGATTGGCTACCGCCAGCATCAGGATTTTCACGAGCACTGCGTCGAGCATATCTTCACGGATCTCATGCAGTACGCCCAGCCAGAATCACTGCTGGTGCTGGCGCGTTACGTGCGCCGTGGTGGGCTGGACATCAGCCCCTGGCGTGCCACGCCGGGCATGGCGCCGCCCAGCCCGCTACGCCTGGCGCGCCAGTGATACCGACCCAGGACAAGGAGACGCCAATGGACGCTCTTACGCTGCTGCACGAACGTAGCTCCATGGGCAAGCTCACCGAGCCTGCCCCCAGCCCGGAACAGCTCAGCGCCATCTACCGCGCCGCCCTGCGTGCCCCCGACCACAAGGAGCTACGCCCGTGGCGGTTTATCGAGTTCGTCGGAGAAGGGCGCGAGCGCCTGGGAGAACTGTTCGCCGAAGCGGAGTTCCAGGAAGACCCGCACGCCAGCGATGACACCCTGAACGCTGCCCGCAAAAAGCCCCTGCGCGCGCCCATGGTGATCGCCGTGATTGCCAAGGTGACGCCAGATATTGCCAAGGTGCCCAAGGTCGAACAGGTCATTTCAGCGGGCTGTGCTGCCCACGGGGTTCTGTTGGCCGCACACGCCCTGGGCTTGGGCGCCATGTGGCGCAGCGGCAAGTATGCCTTCGACCCAGTGGTGCGCAAGGGAATGGGGCTGGACAAGGAGGATGAAGTGGTCGCGTTCATCTACCTGGGCAGCCTGGCTGGTCGTCACAAGCCGGTGCCCGAGCATAACGCCGCCGATTTCGTCGAACGCTGGGATTGAGCGCTTAACCGCCGAGGAGCCCCCCCATGAGCCCGTCACGCCAGCCAGGCCTACCGCACCCGCGTCTACCGCTGCCAGAGGGCAAGGAAGACCTGCACGCCTTCCACCGCTGGCTGGGCGAGGCGATTCCTATGGTGGAAGCCTTGGGCATCAGTGACGTGAGCCACGCCAACGACGCGTTGACCTGGCACCTGGCGCTGGCGCCTAACCTCAATGATAAAGGCACCGGCTTCGGCGGTGCCCTGGCGGCACAAGCCACCCTGCAAGGATGGTGCTGGGTGACCCTGTGGCTGCGCCAGCAGGGAAGGGCACAAGACGTGGTCGTGGCGGAGGCCAACCAGCGCTTCGTTGCCCCGGTGACCGGCGACTACCACCTCATCTGTACGCCCAGCAGCAGCGACGGCCCTGCAGCGCTGGCAGAACGGCTGCACGAACGCGGCAAAGGCAGCATCGCGCTCAGCCAGCAGCTCTACTGCGGCGACACGCTATGTCTGGAAGCCAGCAGCCGCTATGCCGTGCTGCCCAGCCCGTGATGTGAAAAAGCCCTGACGTGAAAAAGGCTTGCTATTTCACAGCTTAACGCATAGTATATGCGCCGTTCTGTTGAGAAAGGCAACGCCCTGCAGCAGAGCACACAATGTGGAGAGGTGTCCGAGTGGTCGAAGGAGCACGCCTGGAAAGTGTGTAAGTCGAAAGGCTTCGAGGGTTCGAATCCCTCCCTCTCC
Organism: Halomonas sp. KM007; assembly: GCF_050709225.1. Taxonomy (NCBI): domain Bacteria; kingdom Pseudomonadati; phylum Pseudomonadota; class Gammaproteobacteria; order Oceanospirillales; family Halomonadaceae; genus Halomonas; species Halomonas sp. KM007. The sequence continues at coordinate 3,110,343 of NZ_CP136131.1, forward strand.
GCCACGAATATAGAAGGGGAATCAATATCTTATGTTGATTCCCCTTCGTCGTTTCTAGGCCCTGGGACTGATTTGGGAATCACCCTGGGAACACTGCAGGTCTAGCTGTTTCTCTTTTCTCACTGTCCTGCTGTCTCTTGACCGCCGATTTCGTAAAGCCACGCTAACTTGCCAGTGATGGTTTAAGGCGCTTGCCGTGCCTCCTGATTGCCTCATAACACAACATGCCTTCTACACATAGGCGCTATCCTGTGCGGCTGCAGGTGTGCGTATGGCGGTTTGTATTGAAGGGATTATTTGCTCTTATGTGAACTGTGGTTTACATTAAGATCATGAAAATAATTAGCGAAACCGACACTTATTCGGACTGGTTCGATAAATTACGCGATGCTCGGGCCAGAGCGAAAATTCTGGCTCGTCTGCGCCGAGCTGAGCTGGGCAACTTCGGGGATTGTGAGCCGGTGGGGGAAGGAGTCTCGGAATTGAGGATTCACTACGGGCCTGGTTATCGAGTCTATTTTGTCCAGCGGGGGTATGAGCTGATTATTTTGTTGGCGGGCGGTGATAAATCCAGCCAGGCAAAAGATATTGATATCGCGAAGCAATTGGCACGCGATTTGAAGGAGGCACCATGAGCACACTGCGTAAATGGGATGTCGTTGACCACTTGAATACCGAAGAGGAAATGGTGTTGTACTTTGAAGCCTGCCTTGAAGAGGGCGACGCTGCCCTGGTGGCGGCAGCGCTTGGCGATATTGCCCGCGCCCGTGGTATGGCACAGCTTGCTCGTGATACGGGGTTGACTCGCGAAGGGTTGTACAAAGCGCTTTCTGCTGATGGAAACCCAAGTTTTGCAACGATTATGAAGGTGACAAAAGCCTTGGGCTTTACGTTACATGCTGAATCATCGTAAGACGATCAACGATTCCATGATACGCCCCGCCTTTCACGGCGGGGCGTTTTCGTTGGTGAGGCGTAGACCGGGCAGGGCCATCACACACCACTGTTGAGACGTGCCGCTATCCTAGAAACGCAGGCCGCCGCTGAATCCGAAAATCGCTACGATGACGACGACAATGACGACGATGGTAGTAGTAGAGGGCATGATCTCTTCCTTTGAGAATGGTTGAAAAGTAAGCCTAGTCGGTGATGGGCGGTTTCGCACGCTTTGATAGGCCGATGCCCGGTGTTTGGCCGGGCATCGCAGTGGGGTGGGCGGTTATCGGATGGGTTCAACCGCACTTGCAGTCATGGCCACAATCGGTAGAGCCATCGGCATGGCCCGTCGCACAGGCCGTCGAGCAGAAGAGTTGCCCCTCTTTTTCGATGGAGTGGCTGTCCACCTTGCAATGACACTTCGGGCATGCGCACTGTTGCTGAGACATGGTAGAACCTCCTGTGGGTTGTCTCTTCAAGCGTAGTGCGCACCCTGGGTGTTATGTAATTGCGTTGTGAGGTTTTTTGCTGATGATGGCTGCTGTCATGGCGTCGAGCGCGCCAGGGCGCTGCCTAGCGCAAGGAAGTAGTCATGAAAGCGCTGGTTGATGCGTTCGCGCTGTTCGCCTTGCGGGTACAGGCCGCGTGCGGCTTCCGGAGAGCGGCGTGTGCCTTTGACCAGAAAGTGGTTCTTGATGGGGGCATCTTGTACAAAGGCTTCGAAGGCTCGTGCGCATAGCTCTTCTGGCTTGCTGTAGTAGAGCTGGCCCATGGCGCGGTCGACCTCGGCCGAGTGGCGGAACAGCTCGCTGGGCTGCTGGCCATTCGGTTGCAGCAGGATGGCCTGAAAACAGGCCAGCAGGCGCTGGTTGAGCGGGTGCGCGATGGGCACGGGGTTTTGCAGCCAGGCGCTGGAGGCAAAGGCACTGGCAGGTAACTGCTGAAAACATTTGCGGGCGATGTAGTGGTCGAAGGCGTGAAACCATTCATGGGCAATGCTGCCAGGCCCAGCGTTCTTGGCCAGGGCAAAGCTTCGCTCAGCGGGGCTGTAATGCGCCGAGACGCCGGGTCTTCCGCCGGTACCGTACTGCAGAGCAAGCGTGCCACGCAGGGAAATGAGCGCTTCGTTGCCGTGCAGGATCAACATGAGATCGCAGAGCGCATCATGAAACAGTGTAGCGGCGTGGTCGCGCTCGGCGGGGGTGACCCAGCGGCCAATTTCGATGGCGCGAAAGTCGAACTGGCGGCGGATCGCGACAAAGTCGCTGCTACCTTCGGGCCGGTGCACGGGCCCTTGGCGAAAAAACTGCCTGGTATCGAGCATCACCCGGGTACCTGCTGAAAGGGGCATGGGGAGGATACATAAAAAAAAGCGCCCTCACGAATGAGGACGCTTTTTTCATCGCGGTACAGAGCGTCCTGAAGGATCAGCCGGTGTACTGCGGTACTTCTTCTTCCCTGATTGACGAAAGCTCGTCCTGAGCTTGCTCGGTCCTTGAATCGTCTTCGCTCATCCTAAGCGCACATTCCCTTGTCACGCGGTATCCCTGCCGCGAACGCTTTGAACTATAGGTGAGTGACAATTAATGTACAAGATAAAATTGTATTTTTATTGTACTTGAATAGTACAGAAATGCTGCTACTCGATCATAAAGTGTATATTTAACAAATGTTTATAATTTTACAGTTGGCAAGAAAAATAGCAGGCTAAATAGCCTGCCGGTGAAATGGGTTATCGTCAGCGCGCCAGATGATCGCGCAGGCGCTGCAATTGCTCAGCATCCCAGCCGTCGGGTTCGGTGAGGGCTGCCCAGGCATCGATGTAGTGCTCGGCGGCGATTTCATGCCCATAGCCGTCGGGGGCGCTGCCCACGGTCAGGTCGACCAGCAGCTGTAGCATGGTCACCACGGGGTACCAGCGTAGCGCTGGAGAAACATCTGGCCCACGAGGTGCGCGCATCCACTCGGGTTCTCGCCAGAACGCCGCAGGCTCGAAAAAGGTGATGGGGTCGCTGGCATATTGCAGAAACGCAATGCGGAAATCTCCCCATGGGGCAGCGGCTTCCTCCAGCCTTTGGGTCTGGTTCATGAACCTTACAACCGCTCCCTCGCGAAACGTGGGTAGCCATGCGGGGGAGCCCGGATCGCGGTCGGCGGTCACGGCGCGCCAGGTGTCGCTGCGAAAGGGAGGGCCGCTCCACAGCACGCCTTGAAAGGGGTCGTCGATGATATCGTAAAGATCGAAGGATAGATCCGAGTTGAGCGCGCCCAGGCTCAGGCCAAAGAGGTAAAGCTGCGGTCGCTCATCGCTGGGCAGCTGGCTCCAGTAGCGGTAAATGGCCGAAAACAGCGCGCGGGCACTTTCGACGCCGTACTCTGCTTCGGAGATCAGCGACAGGTGGCTGGGTAGATACGAGTACTGGGCGGCCACCGTGGCAATATCGCCGCGATGAAGATACTCCACGCTGTGCTGGGAGCGAGGGTCGATCCAGCCGCGGCCAGTGGGGGTCGCGATGACCATGACCGAGCGTTCGAACCCGCCGGTTCTGATCAGCTCTTCGAGGGCCAGCTCGGCGCGCTGAGTGGCGGTTTCGGCGGCGTTGAGCCCGACATAGACGCGAATGGGGTCGAGCGCGGGCTCACCCAAAAACGCCTCCATGTCCTCGGCCGTAGGGCCCTGGGTGACGAAGCGCCTGCCCCGGCTGCCCAGCGCTTCCCAACTGATCAGCGACTCGGCGCTGCCGGGCACATTGGCCGCTTGCGGGGGGCTCAGGTCATCCTGCATCAGCTCGTCCACCTGCTGGTAGGAGCGGTCAGCCACCTGTAGTGCGTAAGAAAAGATGACGCCCTCGATGATCAGCCAGAACAGCGCCACAGCGGAGACGATGCCCAGCACCTGGGCCGTGCGATGGGGCAGCACATGGGCAAGCTTGTACGAGAGCAGCTTGAAGGTGCGCTTGAACAGCCGCGCGACCAGCAGCAGGCTCAGAAAGACCCCCATGGTGATCAGTGCTACGGCCAGCGGGCGTGTGCCGCTGGTGGGTTCCATCTCCATCAGTTCGCGAATGCTGTTTTGCCACTCGGCCGCGCGCCATAGAAAAATCACCGACACCACCAACGCGACCAGGGCGGCCAGCTGCTTGAGCGTGCGCTCCAGGGCGGCTTTGGGCTCTGGCAGGTGCAGGTAGTGCCACAGCGTGCGCGCAATGACGCCCAGGGCATACCCCGCCGTGACGCTGAGCCCGGAGACGATTCCTTGGGCCAGCAAGGGGCGGGGCACCAGGCTTGGGGTGAGTGAAAAGGCAAAAAAGAGCGTGGCAAGCAGTAGACCCGTGCCCGACAAGCGGTTCAGCAAGGGCCTCATGCGAAAGTGCTCGAGATGGTTTTCCATAACGTTTTTCATGGCCTGGTTCGAGGGCAATCCATTTGGCGAGTGGGTTCCAGACGCTACCGTATTAGAAACGGTAGGTCAGTGATACCCCACTCAGCGCCTGCCAGGGGCTTCCCAGCTCATCGACGATCGGGCTGTCGGCGGCGTTGCCGGTCAGTCGGTTAGCGCCGACGAAGCCGGTGGCTGTCCACTCAGGGGTCAAGGCGTAACTCAGGCTGGCGTTTGCGCCCAGCCGCCAATAGCCGCCATCCGGTGTGTAGGTGGCCACTCCGCTGCGGGCGCTATCCTGATCGGAAACTCCATACAGAGATTGAGTCCAGCGCTCGTTGGAGTAGTTGACGCCGGGGGATAGTACCAGCAGCAAACGCTCGCTGAGCGGGGTGCGCAGGGTGGCGCTCGCCGAGAACGTGGCGCCTTCCATGTCGCCGGTCACTGCGCGGCTGCCAGCCACGCTGTAGCGCCAGAGCCCATCCTGGTAACTGACTCGCAAGCCCAGCGTGGCGCCACCATCGATTTTTTCGAAGGCGCCAAGGTCACCCTTGTTATCGCGGCCGAAGGTGTAGCCGATAAAGGGCGAGGCGCTCCAGTTGCCCTGGCGCAAGGCGTGCCACTCGATGCCGTCGCGCAGATTGATGGAAAGCTGGTCGCCATAGGCCAGGTTCAGTACGGGTAGTGCGCGGGCTTCGTAGTCGTCGCTACCGGCATAATCAGGGGAGTAAGCAACTCCCGCGCCCACGCTGCCGCTCCATTGGTCAGCCTGCGCCATGGGGGCCAGGGCCATGCAGGCGAGCGTTACCAGGCAGCCCAGGGGGCGTAAGTGGGAGCGAGAGTAACGGCTTGAAGTCAGGGAGCGAGTCGGCATGGGAGCATCCAGAATGTGAGAGAAACGTGCATGATTGTATGTTTGGTTTAAAACCAATCGCAAGCCAGCGCTTGATATTTATCACGGAACGCCCATAAAAACTTTTTGACCTTTCATATCCCAGGTTAGATAACTTGACGTATATAAGGCGCACTGTGTGCCCATGACGCAGGGACAGCGTTACAAGGAAGTGTAAGCAGGGAGTGCTTGCGGCGCACAAGGATGCATGGACAGGACGTTCGTGAAGTGGGATCAGGGAGGACCTGATAAAGCCTCGGCCAGCGATGGTCGGGGTTTTTTTATCTCAGGTTAATGCAGTTGTCATATAGAAGCGGCAGAGTAGGCAGTGGCATAAGGAAACGTGCCTTCAGGGAGTACTATCAGGCAGGAGCGCTTGAGCACCAGGGATGCGTGAACAGGAGGTTCATGAAGAAGGATCAGGGAAGAATCAGCACAACCCCGGCCAGTCATGGCCGGGGTTTTTTTGCCTATTCGCCCATCGTGGCTCAAGGCGTAGGCAGCAACAGTGGCATGATGAAGTAGACGAACAGGGTAATCACGAGGGCGCAGACCAGATTCATGGCAACCCCCGCCTTGGCCATCTGCTTGATCGTGATACGCCCGCTGGAGAGCACGGCCGCGTTGGGCGGAGTCGAAATGGGCAGCATGAAGGCACACGTGGTGGCGAGTGCCACGGCCACCATGAGGCCCAGCGGGTTGCCCGTGGTGGTGATGGCGGCTGCCAGGCCTGCGGTAATCGGCAGGGCCATGTTGGCCGTGGCCGTATTGGAGATGATTTCGGTCAGGAACAGCATCAGCAGGACCATGAACAGCAGCAGCAAGAAGTAATTGACGCCATCCAGCAACTGCAACTGCTGGCTGATCCAGCCCGTCAGGTCACTGGCGCTGAACGCTGCGGCCAGCGACATGCCGCCGCCCCACAGGATGAATAGCCCCAGGGCAGATTTTTCATGTCGTCCCAGATCAGCAGGCTGCGTTTTTCACTGTGGGCCGAGCTTCTCCAGCTCCTGAGCCACGAAGTTGACTTCCAGGCGCGTATTGGGCACCCGGGAATAGATACGGGTGAGATAGACATACAGCACGACCAGCAGCAGGGTCAGCGGTAGGGCAAAGATCATCCACTGCAAAAAGCTGATTTCGATGTCGAAGAACTGCGGAATCATGGCGACCACGATGGCGTTGGGCACCGAGCCGATAATCGTCGCCAGACCGCCGATGGACGCGGCATAAGCCACGGGGGAGGTTTGAAAACCGAGTGCCAGCAGAAGGCCGGAGAGAGGAGAGAGGAGAGAGAACCCCCGGCCAGCGCAGGCCGGGGGAAGTGCTGGGGTCAGTCGGTGCTGTCAGCATCGCTTTCCGGTTTGCTGCTGCCCTGGTGGGCAAGCGGGCTGGCTTCGTCCAGGCGCGGGTGGTTGTCCTTGAAAGCCTGATGCAGGTCGGGCATGGCATCCATGGCCTGGATGGTGTGCGTCAGGGCGTGCACGGCTGCCAATACGTCCTGGGTATTGCCGGTTTCCGAAATGGTGTGCATGTTGCGGATGGGAAAGCCCATGGAGGTGGCCGCGCTGTCGATGGAGGCCAGTACGCCTGCCATGCCGTCGGTGCCGGTATCTACCCCGACGATATCCCGCTGCATGGGAATGTCGTGCTCCTTGGCGGCGGTGGCAATGATGCGATTCAACTGCTCACTGGCAATCGAGCCCACTGACAGCGTGAACCCCTTGCCCATTTCCAGCGGCTGCATGCGCTTGTCGCCAATGCCGGGTGCGCCCACGTAATCGTGGTTGACGTCCACGCCGATGATGGCATCGGGCTTCAGCTCGCCCGCCATCACGCGGCTGCCGAAGCGGCCGATCTCTTCGTAGCTGGCAATCGCAAACATGACGCGAACCTTGTCGGTGCCACCAGCTTCGGCAACGAGCCGAGCGGCTTCGGCGGCGACAAAGCAGCCCAGTCCGTTATCCAGGTAGGCGCCGTAAAAGGTATTCGGGCTGAACCCCGGACGGATGGGGCGATTGAAGATGATCGAGTCGCCGGGGCGCACGCCCAGGTTGAGGACCTGCTGCTTCTTGTGCTCTCCGTGAATTTGCAGGTCCAGGTAAATCTGCTCTTTCTTGATGCCCTTGCTGCCATCACGCTGGGCCGGGTCGGAGAAGTGAATTGCGCCCAGGGCTTCCACCGTGCCGCCGTCGATGCGGCGGTAGCTGCCTGGGGCCTCTGGGTCTTCACTGAACAGGGTGACTTCATGGCCGATCAGCACGCCCGGCAGGAAAGAGTCGGTATTGATCCAGATCTTGCCGTCTTCCCCAATCGAGCGAACCTGCATGCGGATTTTGTCCGCATGGCCGATGATCATCAGCTTGAACATATCATCGCGGCCTGGGTGGGTATCCAGCACCACGCCCGCATTGCCTTTAAACTGGTGCAAATGCCAGTCGCTGGGAGCGAAGCTCTCGAAGTAGGGCTTCAGCACGCCGTAGGTCATCGCGCCTTCCAGGCCAACAGGGCTGGGGGCCGCCAAAATATCGCGCATCAGTTTGAACTGCGCGTCGGGCATCGGTTGCGTCCAGGGTTTTGCAGTATCGCTCATCGTGCTTACTCGCTTATGACGGTGGTGAAACGTGAGAGTTAGTCTGCCAGATTCCGAGCACTAATGCGCTGCTTCCACATGCCACGTTTAGCCGATAGTACGGCGCTGGTTTCCGCGTATGATGGAAGATAGCTGGCTATCCATTGAAGCCACACTACCACAACAAAAATAGTGACGACGAGGGAGTGTCCATGCCTACTGCAAGCGTTCAGGCCCAGCGCTTTAAAGTGCTGTTGGCGGGGGTATTTAGCCAAATTTTATGTATCGGCATTGCGCGGTTTGCCTATACGCCGCTACTGCCGGTGATGCAGCAACAGAGCTGGGTTAGCGACGCCGATGGCGGCTGGCTAGCGGCGTTGAACTACGCAGGCTATATGCTAGGAGCGGTGCTGGCGGCCTCTATTCGCACGATTTATCTCAAAGACACGCTGTTTCGCATTGGCTTAGTGCTGGCCGTATTAACCACCGCCGGTATGGCGCTGACCGAACACTTTTGGGTATGGGCGGGGCTGCGCTTTTTGGCGGGGCTCTCCAGCAGTGGCTCGATGCTGTTGGCGTCAGGGCTGATTTTGCACTGGCTGATTCAGCACCGTCAGCGGGGCGAGCTGGGCATCCACTTTGCAGGTGTCGGCATTGGCATTGTGGTGGCGGCTTTAGCCGTAGAATTGATGCTAGCGCTGGCAATGAACTGGCAAGCCCAGTGGTGGGGCTTTAGCGCGTTGGGGGCAGTGCTGCTGGTGCCTGCCTGGCGCTGGTTACCGCGCCCGGTAAAACCGGTGGTAGGCAGCGCTGCCAGTCATCAAGCACCTGCAACGCCGCCTAGCCGCACCTTTATGCGTCTTATGCTGCCCGCCTACTTTTGTGCGGGCTATGGCTATGTGATCTGCGCAACGTTTTTGGTCGCGATTGTGGAGCGCGAACCGCTGCTGGCCGGGGCCGGGAACTGGGCCTTTGCGTTGGTGGGGCTGGCCGCAGCACCCGCCGTGATGCTGTGGGATTTAATCGCGCGGCGGATTGGTTACTTAGGCGCGCTGATTGTGGCCATGCTGGTGCAGGTAGTAGGCATTGTGCTGCCTGCGATCAGCCCAACGTTACCGGGCGTGTTGATTAGCGCAGTGCTCTACGGCGGCACGTTCCTGGGTTGCGTCAGTTTAGTGCTGACCATGGCGGGTAGGCTGTACCCCGCCAGCCCCGCCCGCTTGATGGGACAAATGACGTTGGCCTACGGCGCAGCGCAGATTGTGGCCCCTGCGCTCACCGGCATGCTTGCGGAAGCCTCTGGTCATTATTATGTGGGCCTATGGCTGGCTGGTGGCTTTGTGGGGGCTGGGGCGCTGCTGTTGGCGTGGTTGCGCAGAGTGGATCAAACCGCCCAGCGGCTAGATGCCGAGGCAAAAGCAAGCTATGCCACGCCGTGATACGTGGGCATTCGCGACAAAATCCACTAGGATAGGCGCTTTTTTCTGACAGGGTGGAAGGTCATGGCGTCTTCTGGGCAACCTCGCATTCAGTGGCTAGGCCGCTGGGGCTTTATGTTGGCAGCTACCGGCTCGGCGGTAGGCTTGGGCAATATCTGGAAATTCCCCTATATCACCGGTGAGTACGGTGGTGGCGCTTTCGTACTGGTCTATCTGGCCTGCATCCTGGCCGTCGGGGTGCCCGTGATGATGACCGAGATCGCTTTTGGTCGTCGTGGTCGCGGTAGCCCCATCGATGCCATTCGCCGGGTGGTCAGCGAATCGGGGCGCTCCTCCGGCTGGTCGCTGATCGGCTGGATGGCCATGCTGTGCGGGTTCATGGTTCTGTCGTTCTATGTGGTAGTGGCCGGGTGGTCCTTCTCCTACTTGTGGAAGATGCTTTCCGGTGGCCTGGCGGGCAGCAGCGTCGATGACATGGCCGCGATCTTTGCGGCCAACAACGCCAACCCGTGGGTGCTGGGTAGCTGGAGCACGCTGGTGACGCTGTTGACCATGCTGATCGTGGGCAAGGGCGTACAGGAGGGGATCGAGAAGAGCGTCCGCTGGATGATGCCGGGCCTGGTGCTGATGCTGGTGCTGCTGATCGTGTTTGGCGTGTTTTCCGGTGGCTTTGGCGACGCCGTCCGCTTCCTGTTCTCGTTCAATGCGGGCAGCCTGTCCAGTGCCGGTATGCTGGCGGCGCTGGGGCACGCCTTCTTTACGCTGTCGCTGGCCTCGGGGGCCATTCTCACCTACGGCAGCTATCTCCCCAAAGGGGCCTCCATCGGACGCACCACGGTCAGCGTGGCGCTGGCCGATACCGTGGTGGCGCTGATGGCCGGGCTGGCGATCTTCCCGGTGATCTTTGCCAATGGCATGAATCCTGGCGAAGGGCCAGGGCTGATTTTCATGAGCCTGCCGCTGGCTTTTCAGGCCATGCCCTTGGGCACCCTGTTCGGTATTCTGTTCTTTTTGATGCTCTCCATGGCGGCACTGACCTCGTCCATCTCGATGGTCGAAGCCACCGTCTCCTGGCTATGCGACAACAAGGGCATCACGCGTCCAGTGGCCGCCTGGTCCACCGGGATCGTGCTGTGGCTGATCAGCACGCTGGCGATGCTGTCGTTCAATCTGGGCGCTGACTGGACGCTGGCGGGCAGGCACTTCTTCGACTGGCTGGACTACCTGACGTCCCGTTGGATGATGCCGTTGGGTGGGTTGGGCATGGTGCTGCTGGCCGGGTTCGTGCTCAAGAGCGAGACGTTCCGCGACGAACTGGGGCTGGCTCCGCTGCCCTATACGCTGTGGCTGACCATGGTGCGTTATGTCAGCCCGCTGGGCATCCTGGTCATCTTCGTCGATGCCCTGGGCCTCTATCAGGTCTCATTTGCCCAGCACTGGCCGTGGCTGCTGGCGATTCTGGTGGCCATGATGGCAGCGGGTGAAACCTTGAGCCCACGCTTGCGCAAGGCCCTGAAAGCTGCCTAGGAGGGCCAATCCTGCCCGGTGTTCAGGCGGCGCTGAAGGTCGTTGAGCTGGCGATGGGCCACGTCCGGGCTGGGCGCATACTCGTCATCAGGTCGTTGATAGGACATAAGGCAAACTTTTGGCGTGCGGAATCACTAGCCTAGCGGCTATCGGTGAGAAGTAAACGCCGCGATGGCTCCCGGGTGGGTACCGGCTTCCAGCAACTCGTTCCAACGCGTGGTGTAGCGGCGCGAACGGTGCCCGCAGCGCAGCTGCCAGGCGGCGTCCGGGTCGCGCATACCAAAGTGGATGGTGCCTTGCCCCATCCGCTGGTTGATGGCATCCACCGCCCGCATCACGTGGGGGTGCGCTTTGGCAGGCGGTGCCAGCAGCGAGAGCTGGTACTGCTGGGCGTCTACCAGGTCCACCAGCATGACGCCTGCTTTCATGAACACGTAGCCGGGGCGGTACATCTGCTCCATCCCTTCCTTGACGGCCTGCAGAATGAGCCGCGTGTCGTCGGTGGGAGCATCGAGGGGAATCATGGCGCGGGGGGCCAGCTGGGGCAGGTCCTTGCGATGGCGGCTGGTGGTCAGAAACATCAGCACCGCACGGGCCAGACTACCCTGCTGGCGCAGTTTCTCGGCGCTGCGCTGGGCGTGCTGGCGCAATGCATCGTGCAGCTCCTCCTTGCGCCCCGTGGCACGCCCGAAAGAGCGCGAGGTCATGATGCGTTGGCGGGGCTGTTCGACGGCGTTCATCTCCAGGCAGGGCGTGCCGCGCAGCTCGAGGGCGGTGCGCGCCAACACTACCGAAAAGCGCTTGCGCAACTGCCTGGGGTCGCTCTCGCGCAGCTGCCAGGCGGTACGAATACCGCTCACGGCGAGCTGCTCGGCAAGCCGTCGGCCGACTCCCCATACCTCGCTTACCGGAAGCTGTTTGAGCAGTGCCTGGGTGGTGGCGGTGTGGGCAGCCAGCAGGCATACCCCTTGATAGTAGGGCTGCTGCTTGGCCACGTGATTGGCCAGCTTGGCCAGCGTATGCGTGGCCGCCAGCCCAACGCAGACGGGCAACCCCAGGTAACGGCGAACACGGCGGCGTAGCGCCACGCCCATGGCCTGGCATTGGGCGTCATCGAAGCCATCCAGGTAAATGAACATCTCATCGATGGAGTAGGGGGCGACCTCTGGGCAGGCTTCACGCAGCAGCTGTGCCAACCGCGCCGACATATCGCCGTACAGCTCGTAGTTGGAAGAGCACAAATGGATCTGGCCCCGACGCCGCAGCCCTTCCAGCTGGAACGCTGGCGTCCCCATGGCAATGCCCATGGCTTTCAGCTCGGCAGAGCGCGCAATCACGCAGCCATCGTTGTTGGACATGACGCCCACGGCCTTGCCTTCCAGCGTGGGCTGGAATACCCGCTCGCAGGAAACGTAAAAGTTGTTGGCGTCCACCAGGCCGATCATGGCAAATACTCATGAATGACGGCGCGCACTACCCCCCATAGCTGGCACTCGGCCTCTTCCAGCGGCAGCGGAGGGTAGTGCGGGTGAGACGAGCACAAATGCGGCGTACCGCGATACAGCGCGTAGCGCTTGATCAACAGCTCCTGGTCGAACAGGGCGACCACGATGCGGCCCAGCCGAGGCGGCACGCTGCGGTCTACCACCAGCAGGTCGCCGTCGAAGATGCCCCATCCCTCCATGCTGTCGCCGCGGGCGGTCAGGTAGAACGTCTGTGTCGGGTGCTTGATCAGCCGGGTGTTGAGGTCCAGCGTGCGCGGCTCGTAATCCTGCGCGGGGGAAGGAAAGCCGCTAAAACCCGCGCGACCACTCAGCGAGGCAAACGGAAGAGGCAAGGGCGTTGACGGCAAGGCGGTCGCAACGGCAGTGGGTTGAGACGGCATCGTCGGGCTCCTCACGAATGGATGGTGTGTTTATATACAGTATTTGTAGCCAGTATTCATTCATGCGGAAAAAAATGCAAGGTGCCGGGGCGAAGGTAAGGGTACGAGGAGGCTAACGGGCCAGCCAGAGGCCAACCACCAGCGCACTGATGACCGTGATCCAGAACACGAGATTGCGAGCGCGGGTGTCGCGACGAGGTTTCATCGGGTTGTCTCCAGCAGATAGGCAAGGGTGGCCCACCATGGGCCGCTCGAAAGCAGCGCATAGGCTGCGCCAGGCATGGTAACGTTTGGTGCTCGAAGCGTCATCCGGCGCAGGGTTTTTCGTGAAGAGAGAGGGCTGATGAAAGGTTCCGAGTTTAGCGGCAGTACGCCGCTGTCGTTGGTCAATGGGCGCCTGGCGGCCCTGAGCTGGGGGCGCCACGATGCCCCGGTATGGGTCGCCCTGCACGGCTGGCTGGATAACGCGGCGAGCTTCTCACGGCTGGCCCCCTTGTTGGTCAAGCGACTGAACATTCGTATCGTTGCCCTCGATTTTCGCGGGCACGGCCACTCGGCCCATACGCCCTTCGGCAGCGACTATGCGCTGTGGGACTACCTTCACGATGTGCTGGATGCCATGGAGGCGCTGGAGATCGAGCAGGCCACGTTGCTGGCGCACTCGATGGGGGCGGCGGTCTCCTGCCTGCTGGCAGCGGCGCTGCCCGAGCGTGTCGCACGGCTGGTGCTGCTGGATGGCCTGGGGGCACTGAATACGCCCGCAGAGGAGACGGCCAGCCAGCTGCGCAAGGGCCTCACCGCCCACCGCCGCGTCGCTTCGCGCACGCCCCGGTATGCGGATATCGAACAGGCCGTTGCCGCCCGGGTGGCAGGCGGCGTGACGCCGCTGGATGCCATCACGGCCAGGCCGCTGGTCGAACGTAACACCCAGGCCACGGCGGATGGCAAGGTCGCCATGCGCACCGACAGCCGCCTGCTGAAGCCTTCCCTGGTCCGCCTGACGCCACAGCAGGTGCTGGCCATACTGGCAGAGATTCAAGCCCCCGTGCTATTGATAGAAGGAGAGCGCGGTATTCTCGGCGAGCGCCAGTGGGCGGTGGCCGCTCGGCAGGCGGTACCCCGCCTCACTCGTCATGTGCTGGCCGGGGGCCACCATCTTCATCTGGAGCCGCAGGCCGTAGCCCAGGTCGCCGAGGTGATTTGCCGTAGCCCCAGTGGTGAAGAGTAGAGCGGTGAAAAATAAAGAGGTGAAAAGTAAAAAGGAGGGTGTGCCTTGGTGAGTCTGTTGGCAGGGAGAGCGCTGGGTGAGGGAAACAAGGTGGCCTTGGTGCTGGGCAGCGGCGGGGCCAGAGGCTATGCGCATATCGGTGTGATCGAGGCGCTGGAAGCGCGGGGCTTCGAGATCATCTCGATAGCGGGCTGTTCCATGGGCGCTCTGATTGGCGGTATCTACGCATCGGGCAAGCTGCCTCAGTACCGGGATTGGGTGTGCCATCTCGACTATCTGGACGTGCTGAAGCTGGTCGATGTGACCTGGAGCCCCATGGGGGCCATGCGGGCCAACAAGGTCATGAGCAAGCTGGAAGAGCTGGTGGGTGACGTACTGATCGAGGATCTGCCGATCCCCGTGACCACGGTGGCCACCGATCTGGTACGCCAGCGCGAAGTGTGGTTTCAAAACGGCCCGCTGCTACGCGCCATACGCGCCTCCATTGCGGTGCCTGGCGTGATTACTCCGGTGAACCTGGGCGAGCAGGTGCTGGTGGATGGCGGGCTGCTCAACCCGCTGCCGATGATGCCCATTCTGGCCGCCCATGAAGCGGATTTTGTGGTGGCGGTGAACGTGACGGCCCATAGCCCGCAGCCGGTGACCCTGGAAGAGTTGCTGCCCCGTGACGAGTCTGCCCCGCCGCAGACCCCCTCGGAGCGCGAGCGAGAGGCCAACATTGGCGGTTGGATGCGCGACGTGCGCGCCACCACGCGCCGACTGTGGGGCGGCCTGGGCGGCGGTGAAGAAGAGAACGATGACGATGAAACCGTCGACCTGCGCGGCAAGCGGGAGTGGGGCAAACTGGACATGATTCTGGAGTCGTTCGATATCACCCAGGCGGCGCTGGCCAAGTACAAGGTGGCCGGGTATCCGCCGGATGTGCTGATCGAAGTGCCCAAAACCGTTTGCAGTACCTATGAGTTCCACCGCGCCAACGAGTTGATTCGCCTGGGGCGCCATCTGGCGGATCAGGCGCTGGAGCGGCGCATGCCCAGTATTGCCTCGGACGCTACCGAGTGAGCTACTGGCTGCGTTTGCGCAGCAAAATATAGACCGCCCCTGTGCCGCCATCCACGTCGGTGGCGGAGCAAAACGCCAGCACGCCAGGCCACTCTCGCAACCAGGCGTTGGTGTGGCTCTTCAAGACAGGGAAATCCGCGCTGCTGCCCCACGCCTTGCCGTGCACCACCAGCACGCAGCGCAGCCCCTGGGCTGCGGCATCGCCCAGAAAGCTCTCCAGCTCCAGGCGGGCCTCTTCCAGCGTGTAGCCATGCAGGTCGAGCCCTGCTTGCCAGGCGGTTTGCCCCCGTTTGAGCTGGCTGAAGGTGCGCCAGGGCAGGTCCGGCACGCTGAACTCCAGGTACTCGGAGGGGCGCACGGCTTCGACACGGCCGTCGGAGGTGCGGCCGCTGCCCTGCAGCGTGCTGCCTTCCACGGCGGCGCGGCGGCGGGCCTCGCGATTGTCGGGTTGCCGTTTGGGTTTGCCGGGGTCCGCCTGGTTGGTGGCAATACGGCGTACGCCTGCTTCCTGCAGCGCTTGGCGAAAGGCACTGATATCGTCGTCGTTGGGCAGGTGTCGCGTCATGGTCGGCTCGGCATCGGTGAAAGTACACGGTGATAAAGATGCATAGTATAGCGAGCCCGGTGTCGCTGTGAACCTCGTGGCTGTGAACCGAGTGGCGTCAAAGGTACAATCCTCTCATGATGTCATGTTGCCAGGAGCCCCTGTGACCACGCACTCCCCTGAAGAGCTGTCCACTTCTACGCTTTCACTGCCCGATTCGACGCTGGCACACGAGCTGATAACGCTGCGCGATTACCTGCGCTGGGTCTCCAGCGAGTTCTACCTGGCGGGCCTGCATTATGGCCACGGCACGCAGTCCCCCTGGGACGAAGCGGTCGCCCTGAGCCTGGGCGCGCTGCACTTGCCCTGGAACGTCGACCCCGCTGTGCTCGATGCGCGGCTGCTCCCCATGGAGCGTTCGCGCATCATCCAGCTCGCCCGCGAGCGCATCACCACTCGTCGTCCGTTGCCCTACCTGCTGGGTGAGGCCTTTTTCGCGGGCTACCCCTTCTCGGTAGACGAGCGCGTGCTGATTCCGCGCTCGCCCATTGCCGAGCTGATCGAAGATGGCTTTGCCGCCTGGTTCCCCGAAGAGCCCCCCGCTCGGGTGCTGGACCTGTGTACCGGCTCCGGCTGTATCGGCATCGCCACGGCACTGGTGCTGCCCACCTGTGACGTCGCGCTGGCGGATATCAGCCAGGATGCCCTGGCCGTGGCGCGCCAGAACATCACCCGTCACGATGTCGGTGACCGGGTGCGTGCCTGGGAGTCGGACGTGTTCAGCGGCCTTCAGGGGCAGACATTTGATCTGATCGTCTCGAACCCGCCCTACGTGGACGCCCGCGACCTGGCGACCATGCCCGCCGAGTTCCGCCACGAGCCGGACCTTGCGCTGGGCGCTGGCAGCGATGGGCTGGATATCGTCCGGCGTATTCTGCGTGACGCGCGCCGCCATTTGAGCGACGACGGCTGGCTGATCGTCGAGGTGGGCAACTCCGACCGTCATGTAGAGGCCGCTTTCCCCGACGTGCCCTTTATGTGGCTTGACTTCGAGCGTGGCGGCCAGGGCGTGTTTGCCCTGAGCGCTGCTGAACTCGACGCCCATGCGGCGTCTTTTGCGTGAGGAAATAACGCCCATGTCTGGCAACACCTTTGGCAAACTGTTTACCGTCACCACCTTTGGCGAAAGCCACGGCCCTGCGCTGGGGGCCATCGTCGATGGCTGCCCGCCCGGTATCGAGATTAGCGAAGCCGACCTGCAGGGTGACCTGGATCGCCGCCGCCCCGGCAGCTCCCGGCATACCACCCAGCGCAAGGAGCCGGATCAGGTCCGCATTCTCTCTGGCGTGTTTGAAGGCAAGACCACGGGGACCTCCATTGGCCTGCTGATCGAGAATACCGACCAGCGCTCCAAGGATTACTCGAAGATCAAGGATCAGTTCCGGCCCGCCCATGCCGACTACACCTACCATCACAAGTATGGGCATCGTGACTACCGGGGCGGCGGGCGCTCCAGCGCCCGTGAAACCGCCATGCGCGTGGCGGCCGGAGCCATTGCCAAAAAGGTACTGGCGGCGCAGGGCATTCAGATTCGTGGCTACATGAGCCAGCTGGGGCCGATCAAGATCGACTTCAAAGGCTGGGACAGCGTCGAGCAGAATGCCTTCTTCTGCCCCGATCCGGACAAAGTAGCTGAGCTGGAAAACTACATGGATCAGCTGCGCCGTGACCAGGACTCGGTGGGGGCAGAGATCACCGTGGTGGCGGAAGGCGTGCCGGTGGGGCTTGGCGAGCCGGTGTTCGATCGTCTGGATGCTGATCTGGCGCATGGTCTGATGAGCATCAATGCGGTAAAAGGCATCGAGATTGGCGCCGGTTTTGGCTGCGTGGCACAGCGGGGCAGCGAGCACCGCGATGAGCTGACCCCTGAGGGGTTCCTCTCCAACCATGCCGGGGGCGTGCTGGGCGGTATTTCCAGTGGCCAGCCCATCGTGGCACGGCTGGCGCTGAAACCGACCTCCAGCATCACCACGCCGGGCCGCTCAATCGACGTGCACGGCGAGCCGGTGGAGGTGATTACCAAGGGGCGTCATGACCCCTGTGTGGGCATTCGTGCCACGCCGATTGCCGAAGCCATGATGGCCATGACGCTGCTGGATCACTGGCTGCGCCACCGTGGGCAGAATGCCGATGTCAGCGTTGATACACCGACTATCGGCCAGCGATAACGCCACGGTACGCCTCGGGGTTCGCTGCTACACTCAAGCATGACGGTCAAGGAGTCACCTATGAAGATCAACGTTGAGTTTGACCTGACGCCGGACGAGTTTCGGCGTTCGCTGGGGCTACCGGATGTCGAGGCGTTTCAGCAAAGCCTGCTGGACAACATCCAGCACCAGATGGAGTCCGGGGTGGAGGGTTACGACCCCATGAGCCTGATGCGCCCGTTCCTGCAGCAGCCGATGATGCAACAAGGGCTATCGCAGGGGCTGGCCAACTTCGGTACCTACCAGCAGATGATGCTGGACATGCTGCGGCAGGCGGGTTCCAGTGCCACCAGCAGCAGCCAGTCCCGCGAGGAGCAAGAGGCACCCAGCACGGCCAGCAGTCGAGGTACCAAGGCGAAAGCCGCCTCGTCACGAACCCGCGCTAAAGGGTAGGGCTGCCGCCAAAGCAGAGTTGTCAAGCGGTAAGCCAGCGATTACTCTTTGTGCGATGCACAATAATTGCGATGTGAATGAGCCACTCCAGGCTCATGCCAGGGAATGAGAGATAGGAGCTACCACAATGCAAGACAAGATGCTAGAGGCGTTCAGCGCCCAGACCCGCCAGATGTTCGAGCCGATGCGCAAGATGAACTCGCTGATGCTCAACAACATGGAAAAGATGACCCAGTACCAGCTGGAAGCCATGAAGCGCTACAGCCAGATGGGGACCGAGCGTATTCGCAGCGCCACCGAAATCAACGATGCCGAAAGCCTGCGTGACTTCGGTACCCGGCAAGCGGAAATGATGAACGAGCTTTCCCAGCAGATGCAGGAAGATGCCCGCGCCATGGGCGAGATGACCCTGCAGTTCAAGACAGAAATGGAGAAGCTGTTCAGCGAAGCCGGGCAAAAAATGAGCGAACAGGCCACGGCAACCGCGAAAGGCGAGTCCTCGGCCAAGGCCACCAGCCAGTCGTCACGCAAGAGCTGATATCACATACTGTTCGCGGCGCCGATGAGGCGCCGCGTTCTTTTGGATGAGCTGTCAGAGCGAACAATGCTCGGCACGCGAGGGGGAACTCGTATGCAGTCAGGGTGGAAAATACCGTCTCAACCGCTAACCCAGTCGGAAATGGAGGCCTGGAAAGCTCAATTGGACGACGTTGCCGAGCAGTACAAGGGGCTGCTCGAAGACCTGCTACAGCGCATCGTGCCCAGTGAAGCCGCAGACTCGGTCTACCGTGACATGCGTGAAAGCTTCGAGGCGGCAGCCCAGTCGCTGATGAGCAACCCCAACCTGCTGTGGCAAACCCAATCGCGGCTGATCCAGGACCAGTGGCTGCTGTGGCAGCAGGGCCTTCGCGCCATGGCGGGCGAGCAGGTCACGCCGCTGATCACGCCCCCCAAGCATGACCGCCGCTTCAGCGACGAGGCCTGGCGCCAGGACCCCTACTACATGGCGATCATGCAGCAGTACCTGCTGTTTTCGCAGATGGTCGAGGAGCTGATCGACGGCCTGAACGGGCTGGACCCCACCCACAAGCGCAACCTGGCGTTCTATGCGCGTCAGGTGGTCAGCGCCATGTCGCCCACCAACTTCGTATCCACCAACCCGGAAGTCATGCGGCGTACGCTGGAGACCAAGGGGCAGAACCTGGTGGACGGCCTGACCCGCCTGCGCGAAGACCTGGCCAACTCGGCCGAAGGGATCAACGTACGCATGACCGACCGTAGCGCCTTCGGGGTCGGCGACAACATCGCCGTGACGCCGGGCTCTGTGGTATACGAAAACGAGCTGATTCAGCTGATTCAGTACGCCCCGACCACCGAGAAAACCTTCAAGACGCCGCTGTTGATCGTGCCACCATGGATCAACAAGTATTACATTCTCGACCTGCGCGACGACAACTCACTGGTCAAGTGGCTGGTAGAGCAGGGGCACACGGTGTTTCTGATCTCTTGGCGCAACCCTGGCCCTGCTCAACGCGACATCACCTGGGCCGACTACATGCAGCTGGGGCTGATCAGCGCCATGGAGGCCATCGAACAGGCCTGCGGCGAAAAGTCGGTCAACCTGGTCAGCTACTGCGTGGGAGGAACGCTCACGGCGTCCACGGTGGCCTACCTGACCAGCACGCGTCGTGGCCGCAAGGTCAAGTCGGTGACCTACATGGCAACGCTGCAGGATTTCCGCGACCCGGGCGACATTGGCGTCTTTCTCAACGAGCGCGTCATTCAAGGATTGGAGCAGAGCATGCAGCTCAAGGGCTACCTGGACGGTCGCTCCATGGCCTACACCTTCAACCTGCTGCGGGAAAACGATCTGTTCTGGTCGTTCTACATCAACAACTACCTGAAAGGTGACGTGCCTGCGGCGTTCGACCTGCTCTACTGGAACACCGATGGCACCAACCTGACCGCAGGCACCCACGCCTGGTACCTGCGCCACATGTATCTGGAAAATCGCCTGGTAGAGCCCGGTGGCATCGAGTTGGACGACGTCAAGATCGACCTGCGCAAGATCTCGGCGCCCAGCTATTTCGTCTCGACCAAGGAAGACCACATTGCCAAGTGGAACAGCACTTACTACGGTGCGCTGCTGCCCAAGGGGCCAGTGACCTTCGTGTTAGGGGGCTCCGGACATATCGCCGGGATCGTCAACCCGCCGCACAAGAACAAGTACGGCTACTGGACGAACGACGAGCTGCCGGACTCCCACGATGCATGGCAGCAAGGGGCGACCTTCAACGAAGGCTCCTGGTGGCCGCACTGGCAGGCCTGGGTGACGGAGAACGGCTATGCGGATGCCGACCCGAAGAAAATGGTGCCGGCCCGTCAGCCCGGAGAGGGGGAGTTGAAGGTGATCGAGCCTGCCCCAGGCCGCTATGTGAAAATGACTATTCCAGAAGTGCTGGGGGAAATTCCCTCGGCCCGCTAAAAGCAAGGCCCCCGCTCGCCGGTCAACGGCGTCAATGCGGGGGCCAGGCAGCAGGCAGGGCTGGTAAGGTGCGTTATCCTGCGCGGCGACGTACAACCCCAGGCAGCAACAGCAGGCCTGCCAGCAGCCAGGTGGGCCAGCTACCCATGCGGGTGAAGGGCGTGAGCCCCTGCATGGCGTGGAACTCGCCGGTCAGGTAGGTGGTTTCGAACTGCGGTGCACGGTCGACGAGCCTGCCGCGGGGGTCGATGATAGCGGTAATGCCATTGCTGGTGGCACGCACCACGTAGCGGCCATTTTCCAACGCACGCAGGCGCGCCATTTGCAGGTGCTGGTGTGGGCCGATGGAGGCGCCGAACCAGGTGTCGTTGGAGACCGTGACGATGACATCGCTATCCATGGCGCGGCGTGCCACCAGCTGCGGATAGATGATCTCGTAACAGATCGCGTTACCGATGGTGACCCCGGCGGCCTGCATGGGCACCTGATGAGATGCCCCCTTGCTAAAGCTGGACATGGGCAGGTCGAAGAAGTTGATCGCCCCGCGCAGCACGCTTTCCAGCGGCAAGTACTCACCGAACGGCACCAGATGCTCTTTCTGGTAGCTGCCTTCCACGTTGCCGACACCAATCACACTGTTGAAGTAGCGATTGGCCTCGTCCAGTTGCACGATGCCGGTGAGCAGCGCCGTTTCAGGCGGCAGGTTGCTTTGCACGCGCTCCAGTACTGGGCGCGCCTGGCTGTCGATCATGGGCAGGGCGGTCTCTGGCCACAGGATCAGGTCGACATCGTCTGCGACCTGACGGGTCAGGTCGCTGTAGATATTGGCAGCGCTGCGCTGGCCTTCCGGTGTCCATTTCAGGAGCTGCGGAAGGTTGCCCTGCAGCAGGGCCACGCGAGTGGGTTCGTCCACCGGCGTGGTCCAGTGCTGGGGCAGTGCCAGAGGCGTGAGCCAGATGGCCGCCAGCGGCAGCGCTGCCCACCACTGGCGGCGCAGGAAGGCCACACCCAGGGTGCCGCTCAGAACGACCAGCAACGAGAGCCAATAGACGCCGCCAACGGGGGCCCAGCTGGCCAGGGGCGAGTCGACGTAGCTCGACCCGACCAGCAGCCAGGGAAACCCGGTAAACAGATAGGTGCGCAGTACTTCACCCAGCACCCAGGCTCCGGCGAAGGTTACCACTGCCCAACGGGGGCCGACGAAGCGTCGATAGAGCCAGAACGTACCCGCGAAAAACAGCGCCAGTACGGTCACGAACAGCGCGGTGAGAAAGACCGCCAAGGGCATGCCGGTATAGCCGTAATCATGGATCGAGACGTATACCCAGGAGGTGCCGCTGGCAAACAGTGCCACCCCGTACAGCCACCCCTTCAGCGCGGCCTGAGCCGGGCTCAGCTGATGCAGGCCCAGAAAGAGCAGGCCAATGGCGACAGGCCCCAGCCACCAGAGTTCGAAAGGGGAGGCGGTGAGCGTGGTAAAACCACCGGCCACCAGGGCGGCCAGCAGTTGAAGTGGTAATGTGGGAGTCAACCCCATAGCAATATCCTCTCAGCAGGGTGCAACGGTAACGCAGCGCCAGTGGCGGCTAGTCAGCGTCGGTCTCGTCGTCGGCATCGCGTTCACGATAGGCCTCGAGCAGGCGGATGCGCCGGTTGTCGGCATTCAGAATGACAAAGCGCCAACCGCCTAGCGTAGTGTGCTCGCCACGGCCGGGCAGGTGGCCGAATTGCTGCATGACCAGCCCCCCCACGGTGTCGAATTCGTCATCGGAAAAGGCCGTGCCAAAGCGTTCATTGAAGTCTTCGATGGGCGTCAAGGCACGGATGGCGAAGTGGCCGTTTTCCAGCGTGCGGATATCGTCCTCTTCGTCGGTATCGTGCTCGTCCTCGATATCCCCGACGATCTGTTCGAGGATATCTTCGATGGTGATGATGCCCGCCGTGCCGCCATACTCGTCCACGACGATGGCCATGTGGTTATGGGTGTCCCGGAACTCCTTGAGCAGGCTGTTGAGGCGCTTGGATTCGGGAATGAACATGGCCGGACGCAGCACGTCTTCCAGCTTGAAGGCGTCGCGCTGCTCCTGGGTCTGGGAGAGCAGCGGCAGCAGGTCCTTGACCAGCAGAATGCCTTTGACGTCGTCGAGATTTTCACCCATCACCGGGTAGCGGGAGTGGCCGGTCTCCTGGATCAGCGGCAGGTAGTCGTCACTGGTCTGGTCCAGGGCGATGGCGGTGACCTGAGAGCGCGGGATGAGGATTTCGCGAACCTGCTGGGCACTGATGTCGAGGGCGCCTTCAATGATCATGATGGCGTCCTGATCCAGTTTCAGCTTGCCGGCCGTGTGGCGTAGAAACGTCATCAGCTCATCCCGTGAGCTGGGTTCGTCGCTGTCTCCGGAAAGGGCGCCAAAGAGTTTCTCGAGCCATGATTTTTGATTGGGGTTGCTCGATCGATCTTCGCTCATTGCGTCAGTTCTCTCAGTTACGGGCAAGGTAGTTCGATTAAAGGGGGGTGATGACAGCTCATCGTTGTATCACTGAGTGGCGGCAGACACCACCGCTAGCAGCAGCTTTCTGCAACAAAGCCACTCACGCCTGATAAGGGTCATCGATCTTCAGGGTCGCCAGCAGCTCTCGCTCGAGCTGCTCCATCTCTTCGGCTTCCTGCTCTTCGATATGGTCATAGCCCATCAGGTGCAGGGTGCCGTGAACCACCATGTGCGCATAGTGGTGCTCCAGCGGCTTTTGCTGCTCGTGGGCTTCTTGGGCCACCACCGCATGGCAGATGACCAGATCGCCCAGCAGAGGCAGCGTGATGCCAGGCGGGTTCTCGAAAGGGAACGACAGCACGTTGGTGGGCTTGTCCTTGCCTCGGTAGTCGCGGTTCAGCGCCTGACTCTCGGCTTCATCCACGAACCGGATGGTCAGCTCCTGGCGGTCATCGTCAGGATGGCGAGCAAACACGCAGCTCACCCATTGGGTGAGCTGGTCGAGAGAGGGCAGCAGCGGTTCGTCGATGGCCGCTTGCCGATCGATCATCGGCTCGTTCATGAGTCGCCGTCTCCAGTGCGATGACCCTGACGTTCGAGGGCCAGCATGCGCGCTTCGCGCTCTTGCTGACGCGTTTCGCGGCGGGCGCGTTCGGCCACTTCCTGCTGCGACTCGAACTCGTCATAGGCTTCGATGATGCGCTGCACCAGCGGGTGACGCACCACGTCCTTGGCGGCAAAGTGGGTCACACCGATGCCGGGGGTCTCCTTGAGCACGTCCAGCACCTGGGAAAGCCCCGAACGCTGGCCGCGCGGCAAGTCCACCTGGGTAATGTCACCCGTGATCACCGCCGTCGAGCCAAAGCCGATCCGCGTCAGGAACATTTTCATCTGCTCCGGCGTGGTGTTCTGGCTCTCATCGAGAATGATGTAGGAGTTGTTCAGCGTACGGCCACGCATGTACGCCAGCGGAGCGATTTCGATCACCTGGCGCTCGATCAGCTTGGCCACCTGCTCGAAGCCGATCATCTCATAGAGCGCGTCGTACAGCGGGCGCAGGTATGGGTCGATCTTCTGGGCCAGGTCACCGGGCAAGAAGCCCAGCTTCTCGCCTGCTTCGACGGCCGGGCGCACCAGCAGGATGCGGCGCACTTCCTGCTGGTTCAGTGCCTCGACCGCCGCGGCCACTGCCAGGTAGGTCTTGCCGGTACCCGCAGGCCCGATGCCGAAGTTGATGTCGTGTTCGCGGATGCTCTGCACGTAGCGTTGCTGGTTCAGGCCGCGGGGTTTGATCATGGCACGGGGGGTGCGCATGATCACCTCGTCGCTGCCGCCTTCGCCGTCCTCTTCTTCCTCCAGGGCCTCTAGCCCTGACTCCTGTAAAAACAGGTGGACGGTATCCGCCGATAGCTCGGCGGCTGCCGTTTCACGGTACAGGTGCTCGAGGACATTGGCGGCCGCCTTGATGCGGTTGGCCGCACCGGCCAGCTGAAAAACGTTGCCACGGTTGCGCAACGTCACGTCCAGGCGGCTCTCGATCAGCTTTAGGTGCTCGTCCTGCTGGCCGCAGAGGCTGGCAAGGCGCTGCGGGTCATTGGGTTCAAGGCTTAGGGTAATGATGCGATTGGCCTGAGGTGATGGCTGGCTCAAGAGTAGGAAACCCTTTCGTTGGTGTGTGTGCGTTTCAGCTTAATGCCCCGACGGGGTCGGGGCAATTACCCAGGATAAGAGAAGGCTCAATAACGCTCGGCGGAGGCCAGCTCACCACGCAGCGAGTTGGGCAGCGCTTCGGTGATCTCGACATCCACGAAGTAGCCGATCAGCTCGGTGGGGTTGGCGGCACGGAAATTGACGACTCGGTTGTTCTCGGTGCGACCGGAGAGCTGGCCGGGGTCCTTGGGCGAGAACCCGGTTACCAGAATGCGCTGGGTAGAGCCCACCATGCGGCGGCT
This sequence comes from Halomonas sp. KM007, assembly GCF_050709225.1. Lineage (NCBI taxonomy): Bacteria > Pseudomonadati > Pseudomonadota > Gammaproteobacteria > Oceanospirillales > Halomonadaceae > Halomonas > Halomonas sp. KM007. The sequence continues at coordinate 3,135,396 of NZ_CP136131.1, forward strand.
GATTTGCGCCGCCTGCTGCAGGATGCGCTCCTGCAGAATGGCCAGGCGCTGCTTCTTGACGCTTTCCGGCGTGTCGTCGGGCAGGCCCGAGGCGGGGGTGCCAGGGCGTGCCGAGTAGACGAAGCTGAAGGAGTGGTCGAAGCCAATGCGATGGATCAAGTCCATGGTGGCTTCGAAATCCTCTTCGGTCTCGCCGGGGAAGCCGATGATGAAGTCGGAGGAGAAGCTGATGTCCGGTCGGTTGGCGCGGATGCGCTCCATCTTCTCGATGTACTCTTCCGCCGTATGGCCGCGCTTCATGGCGCTCAGGATGCGGTCGGAACCAGACTGTACCGGCAGGTGCAGGTGGCTCACCAGCTCCGGGATGTCGGCAAAGGCATCGACCAGGCTATCGGTGAACTCCACCGGGTGCGAAGTGGTGAAGCGGATACGGTCGATACCGTCCACGGCGGCAATGCAGGCGATCAGTTCGGCCAGGTCGATCTCGTCGCCATCCTCATTGTCGCCGCGATAGGCGTTGACGTTCTGGCCCAGCAGGTTGATTTCCCGTACGCCCTGGTCGGCCAGGTGGATGACCTCATCCATGACGTCTTCGAAGGGGCGCGAGACCTCTTCGCCGCGGGTGTAGGGCACCACGCAGAAAGTGCAGTACTTGGAGCAGCCTTCCATCACCGATACGAACGCCGTGGCGCCATCCGACTTGGGCTGGGGCAGGTGGTCGAACTTCTCGATTTCCGGGAAGGTGACATCCACTGCCGCAATCTGGTTGTTCTTGCGGGCGTCGAGCATCTGGGGAACACGATGCAGGGTTTGCGGCCCGAAGATCATGTCCACGTAAGGTGCGCGCTTGCGCAGCGCTTCGCCTTCCTGGCTGGCCACGCAGCCACCTACGCCAATGACCAGTTCCGGGTTGGCGTCCTTGAGCTTCTTCCAACGGCCCAGTTGGTGGTAGACCTTGTCCTGTGCCTTTTCACGAATCGAGCAGGTGTTCAGCAGAATGACGTCCGCTTCCTTCTCGTTGTCGGTGAGCTCCAGCTGGTGAGATTCGCCGAGTAGGTCCGCCATACGCGAGGAGTCGTACTCGTTCATTTGGCAGCCGTGCGTTTTGATGAAGAGCTTCTTCGCCATCGGTACCTGTCATCTATGGGTCGTCGGGGGGAGACGAGGGATGAATGAAATAACGGTTGGGCAGCGATTGGTGCGGCCGTTGAATGCCTGCATTATACGGATACACGAAACCAGGGGCTAGGCATTCCCCCGTAATCGAGACTTGACCCGCGCGTTTCTATCAGTATACTACGCACCGTGTTTGAGCAGTTCCTCGATAGCTCAGTTGGTAGAGCAAATGACTGTTAATCATTGGGTCGCAGGTTCGAGTCCTGCTCGAGGAGCCAAACACCAACCCGAACTCTCGGCAAATAGCTGAAAAGTTAACAGGTTGGCAAAGGTTCTCGCTCAAGCGCAATAGCGATACAGATGTTCCTCGATAGCTCAGTTGGTAGAGCAAATGACTGTTAATCATTGGGTCGCAGGTTCGAGTCCTGCTCGAGGAGCCAATTCGCTATTCTGCTTTTATTGCCGAAGCATGTTTCGTTGCTGACGCACAGATGTTCCTCGATAGCTCAGTTGGTAGAGCAAATGACTGTTAATCATTGGGTCGCAGGTTCGAGTCCTGCTCGAGGAGCCATTTCACTGCTTCACGTATTATCGATCTAGCCGCTCAATTCTCCTCCCTTTCGTAGTTCGCCATATTTCCTTTTTCTCTATCTCTAGTGCTTATCAAGCTCTAATGCATATCAAGCTCTGGTGCATGGTAAGGCTTTGTTGTGTCCGTTGCGTTTGCTCGAGGCGTTTAATGATGCCCTGTCGCCAGCTTTTTCGGTAGCATGAGCATCAGAACGGTAACGAACGTTGGAGAAGCGCGTGAAGGATGCAACTGGCTTGCAGGCGCTGCAGGTCTTTAAATGTTTGAGCGACGAGACGCGCTTGATGCTGGTACTGCTGATCGCCCAGGAGCGGTCGCTGTGCGTATGTGAAATGACGTATGCGCTCGAGGAGTCGCAGCCCAAGGTGTCGCGTCACTTGGCGCAGTTGCGCCAGTGTGGTCTGCTGATCGACCAGCGTGAAGGGCAGTGGGTATACTATCATCTTGCGCCGCAGCTGCCTGCATGGGCCATGGCCATTATCGAGGCGGGGGCAAAAGGCAGCGAAGTGCAGCTGGCTGGCTTGACGAAGCGCCTGTTGAAGATGGGAGATCGGCCAGCTCGGCGTGCGGCCTTGTGCTGACGGGGTAAGTGGTTCCATCAGTCGATTCGTTCATATGGCAAAACGCCAGCCCAAGGGCTGGCGTTTTGCATGGAGCGTTCTGCGCGGGTCGTTTTGCCTGGACAGGCTGCCCCGTCGCCGTCAGGCGTCGGGGCAGGGGCTGCTCAGCGGCGTGCCATGCGCTGGGCTTTCTCCAGGTGTGCGAAATCGAGCAGGATTTCGGCGGCTTCCAGCACATGAGCGCGGTCGACGGGAGCGGCTTCGTCGCGCTCGGTGTCGGTCTCGTCATCCTGGGTGCCGTCGCTGCGGGCATCCATCCACTCTTCCAGTTCTGGGAGACCCAGTGCGCGGCGGCGCTGGTTTTCCAGTGACAGCTGCTCGGCTTCCTGAGCTTCCAGCTCACGTTGGCGCTGTTCGCGGTTCAGGCTGACGCTGGTGTGCTGTTCGCGCAACTGGCGGGCCAGGGTGGACTGGCGCTCCAGGTAGCGGAAATTGGGGTTACCCTTGGCGCGCTCCTCATGTAGCGAGATGAGGGTAGGCAGGACCGTTTCCGGCGAGCCGTAGCGACGATACTGAACGTTCTGCACGGTGTCCCAGGGAAGGGCGTTGTCCAGGCTGCTCTCCCCAATGCGCTCGGGGTCGATCAGGCTGGGGAAGGCGATGTCCGGCTCTACGCCGCGATTCTGGGTGCTGTCGCCAGAGATGCGGTAGAACTTGGCGCGTGTCAGCTTGATCTGGCCGTGGCTCAGGTCGTTGAGGGTCTGTACCGTGCCTTTGCCAAAGGTAGAGGCGCCCACCACGATGCCGCGGCCATAGTCCTGAATGGCGCCCGCGAAGATCTCGGAGGCCGATGCCGACAGGCGGTTGACCAGAACGGTCAGGGGGCCGTCGTAGACCGTGCCTGCTTCGGTGTCGCCGTAGAGCTGGATGCGGCCCTGGGCGTCACGCACTTGTACCGTGGGGCCGCGATCGATGAACAGGCCGATCAGCGAGTTGGCTTCCTGGAGGGCGCCGCCGCCGTTATTGCGCAGGTCGAGCACGATGCCTTCCACACCCTCTTTCTTGAGGTTGTCGATCTCTCGGGCTACGTCACGGGTGGTGCTGCGGTACTCTTCTTCGCCCGCCTGCCAGGCATCGAAGTCGACGTAGAAGGTCGGTACGGTGATGACGCCGATGCGATGGGGTTCGCCTTCGCGCATGACTTCGATGACTTCGCCTTTGGCGGCCTGGTCTTCCAGGCTGACGGTGTCACGGGTGATTTCCACGATTTGCGAGCGGGTCATGTCGACCGCTTGGGCAGGCACGACGTCCAGGCGTACCACCGAGCCTTTGGGGCCGCGAATCAGATCGACCACGTTGTCCAGGCGCATGCCCACGACGTTGACCATCTCACCATCTTCCTGGCCTACCGCAATGATGCGGTCAGCGGGTTCGAGCACTCCAGCGCGGTCGGCGGGGCCGCCGGGTACCAGGCTGGAGACCTTGACGTATTCACCGTCGGCTTGCAGCAGGGCACCAATGCCTTCCAGCGAAAGGCTCATCTGAATGTCGAAGGACTCGCCCTGGCGGGGCGACAGGTAGCCTGTGTGCGGGTCGATGGTGCTGGACACTGCGGCCATCAGCAGGCCGAAAACGTCTTCCGATTCGGTCTGGCCCAGGCGGGTCAATTGGCCTTCGTAGCGCTGGCGCAGGTTATTCTCGATCTGCTCGTCGTCTTGACCGGTGAGTGCCAGGGTCAAGGCGTCGTTCTTGAGGCGCTTGCGCCACAGTTCATCGAGTTCACTTTCACGGCTGGCCCAGGGAGCGCTCTCACGATCCACCTCCAGGCGCTCGTCGCTTTCGAATTCCAGCGAGAGGCCTTCGTCCAGGCGTGCCAGCAGCCACTCCAGGCGAGAAGTGTGGCGCTCGCTCAGGCGGTTGTAGAGTGCAAAGGCGTCGTCGAGTTCTCCTTCGAACAGCGCCTCGGCCATATCGTTTTCCAGATGACGATAGGGTTCAATATCACGGTTGAGCAAATAGGCACGCTGACCATCGAGAATGTCCAGGTAGCGCTGGAAAGCCTCCTCGGACCACTGCTGGTCAAAATTAATGTTCGCGTAGTGGCCATAGCGGAGCGAATCCGCAATTTCTACGGCCGCTTGGCGTTGTTCGTCTGTCGGCGCCAGTTGCGCCATCGCTGCCGGGCTGGTCATCACCAGCATGACAGCAAGGGCGACCGAGCGCGAAAGCGTTGCAAACAAGCTCATCAGTCAAGCTCTCCCGGATTTGTGTACACTCATTCTTCCCTAGACACGCAGTTAGCCCATGAGTTGCGTAAGCCGAGGGAGCATTGTAGCAGGTCATTTACCCTGTGAGACTCAATCATTACTGTAAAGAGGATTTCCATGTCCGAGGCTTTCAACGCAGAACGTTTAACGCGACTGTGCGATTTCCTGGAGCAGTCGCCCACGCCATGGCACGCTACCCATAACATGGCGCAGCGTTTGGAGCAGGCGGGCTTTACACGCTTGGAAGAAACCGCCAACTGGCCGCTGTCGCCGGGCAAGCGTTACTACGTGACGCGCAATGACTCGTCGCTGATCGCCTTCCAGCTGCCTGCCGGAAAGTTGTCCAGCCTGCGTATGCTGGGAGCGCATACCGACAGCCCTGGGTTGCGCTTGAAGCCTAATGCCACGCAGTACTCGGCGGGCTGGATGCAGCTGGGGGTGCAGGTGTACGGCGGCGTGCTGTTGGCGCCCTGGTTCGACCGTGAGCTGGGGCTGGCAGGGCGGGTGCATGTACGCCATGCCGATGGGCGCCTGGAGAGCGTGCTGCTGAACGTGGCGCAGCCGGTGGCGATGATTCCGAGCCTGGCCATTCACATGGATCGCGACGTCAACGGCGGTCGTTCGATCAATCCGCAAACCCAGATGGCACCGGTACTGCTGCAGAGCAACGATCTCAAGCTCAACGATCTGTTGGCGCAGTGGCTTGAAGCCCAGCACGGGCTGCGTGCCGTGGATATCGTCGATTTCGAGCTGGGCTTTTACGACGTGCAGCCGCCTGCGCTGGTGGGGCTGCGCCAGGAGCTGCTGGCCAGTGCGCGGCTGGATAATCTGCTGTCGTGCTTCGTCGGGCTGGAGGCGCTGCTGGCGTGCGATGGCGAGCAGGGGGCGTTGCTGGTGGCCAACGACCATGAAGAGGTCGGTAGCGCCAGCGCCTGCGGTGCACAGGGTCCGTTTCTTGGGGACGTGCTCAAGCGCTTGAACGTGCAGGTGGGTGGCGGTAGTGAAGAGTCACTGATTCAACTGATTCAGTCGTCACTGATGATCTCCTGCGATAACGCCCACGCGTTGCACCCCAATTTCCGTGACAAGCACGATGACCGGCATGGCCCGGCCATCAACGGCGGTCCGGTCATCAAGGTGAACGCGAGCCAGCGTTATGCCACCAACAGCGTGACCGGTGCACTGTTTCGCGATGTGTGTCGAGAAGCCGATGTGCCCGTGCAGTCATTCGTCACCCGGGCGGACATGGGATGCGGCAGCACCATCGGTCCGATCACGGCGACCGAAGTGGGCGTGCCGACCATCGATGTGGGCTTGCCGCAGTGGGCCATGCACTCCATTCGTGAAACGTCCGGCACTCGCGACGTCGAGTATCTGACTCGCGCGTTGGTTCAGTTCCTGAATCGCGTGACGCTGCACTGATCACCCATCTGCGAATCCAGAACGGACCAGAACGAAAAAGGCCCGCTGATGAAATCAGCGGGCCTTCGCTATTGCTAGCTCGATTCGGTGTTGGTGGCTACGCCCTGATTTGAACAGGGGACCCCATCATTATGAGTGATGTGCTCTAACCAGCTGAGCTACGTAGCCGTGCAACGGGGGCGAATATTACCCACCCCTTTGTCATTCGTCAAGCATTGATTGTTTGCTTCGTTACACATTGAAGCGGAAGTGGATCACGTCGCCATCCTTGACGATGTAGTCCTTGCCTTCCAGGCGCCATTTTCCGGCATCCTTGGCACCCTGTTCGCCGCCCAGCGAGACATAGTCGTCATAGGCGATGACTTCGGCGCGAATGAAGCCTTTCTGGAAGTCGGTGTGAATGACCCCGGCAGCTTCCGGGGCGCTGGCCCCCTGCTTGACGGTCCAGGCACGTACTTCCTTGACGCCTGCGGTGAAGTACGTCTGCAGGCCCAGCAGGGCATAGCCTGCGCGGATGACGCGATCCAGCCCCGGCTCTTCCATGCCCATTTCGGCCAGGAACATGCTGCGCTCATCGTCGTCGAGCTCGGCGATTTCGGCTTCAAGCTGGTTGCACACCGGCACGACCACAGCGCCTTCTTCGGCGGCGATCTCCTGGACGATGTCCAGGTAGGGGTTGTTCTCGAAACCATCTTCATTGACGTTGGCAATGTACATGGTGGGCTTGAGCGTCAGGAAACCAAAGCTTTTGACCTGGCGTTTCTCGTCTTCATCCAGGCCAAAGCTGCGCAGTGGCTGGCCTTCTGCCAGGTGGGGCTGAATCTTGTCCAGCACCGCCTTGGTGGCCATGGCGTCCTTGTCGCCACCCTTGACCACGCGCACCAGGCGCTGGCTGGCTTTTTCGACCGTATCCAGATCGGCCAGAGCGAGTTCCAGGTTGATGGTTTCGATGTCGGCGCGGGGGTCTACCTGGTTGGCCACGTGGATCACGTTGTCGTTGTCGAAGCAGCGCACCACGTGGGCAATGGCCTGGGTTTCACGAATGTTGGCGAGAAACTTGTTGCCGAGCCCTTCGCCCTTGGAAGCACCCGCTACCAGGCCGGCGATATCCACGAATTCCATGGTGGTCGGCAGGACTTTTTCGGGCTTGACGATGGCTGCCAGCTTATCCAGGCGTGGGTCTGGCATGGGAACGATGCCGACGTTGGGTTCGATGGTGCAGAACGGGAAGTTCTCGGCATCGATACCTGACTTCGTCAGTGCATTGAACAGGGTGGATTTGCCTACGTTGGGCAGGCCGACAATACCGCAGTTAAAGCCCATACATTACTTCCTGGCCGCTAGGCCAGCGCTATCTCGTGGGGCGCTGGCCAACAGTGAATAAACGTGTGCGATCACACGACTGATCAAACGTGCTGCTATTTTACGCTATGAAGGCGGTTCATGGCTTTAGCCCAATCGCCGGAAAGTGCCAGCGGCAGGGTGGCCAGACTCTCCTCCAGGGCGTGAGCGATGGCTTCCTGTTCGGCTTTGCCGGGGCGGCCCAGCACGTAATTGACCACTTGGAGTGCTTCCCCGGGGTGGCCGATGCCGATACGCAGGCGGTGGAACTGCTTCTGGTTGCCCAGTGCACTGATGATGTCGCGCAGGCCGTTGTGGCCGCCGTGCCCGCCACCGGTCTTGTAGCGTGCCTGGCCGGGGGGCAGGTCCAGCTCGTCATGGGCGACCAGCAGGTTCTCTGGAGTGAGCTTGAAGAACTGGGTCAGCGCAGCCACCGCAGCGCCGCTGCGGTTCATAAAGGTGGTGGGGTTGAGCAGGTGCAGCTCATGGTCACCCACGCGGGCTTTGGCGTATAGCCCTAAAAACTTTTTCTCAGGACGCAGTTCGGTGTGGGCGCTGTGTGCAATGGCGTCCACTAGCCAAAAGCCCGCATTATGGCGGGTGGCGTCGTATTCTGCGCCTGGGTTGCCCAGTCCTATAATGGCCGTTACCTGGCTCATTTACCCACCTCCAACGGTTCTGGAAGATATGTCGTTGACTCATTGGCAGCTGCTTTGCAGATAAGCAGGGTAGCAGCCACGCTGCAAAAAAAATCAAGCGCCGAAGCGCTTGATTTTAACATCCTTGGGCCATGCGGGCATGGCCCAGGCGGCACTGGTCAGCATACGCTGGCAGCGCCTTTAGCAAGGCTTACTCGGCGCTGGTTTCTGCGTCGCCTTCGCCTTCTTCTTCGTCACCACCACGTACTTTCACTTTGGTGATGCTCAGAATGGCGTTGTCGTGCTCTTCACCGTGGGACAGGTCAACGGAAGTGACGCCCGCCGGGAAGGTCAGGTCAGACAGGTGCAGGGTAGTGCCCAGCTCGACCTTGCTGATGTCCACTTCCAGGAAGTCAGGAAGATCTTTCGGCAAGCAGCTGATGGCAACTTCGTTGGCCAGTACGTGCAGTTCACCGCCCTGGTCCTTGATGCCCACGCACTTCTCTTCGTTCACCACGTGCAGCGGCACGTTCATGGTGATGGCGTGAGTCGCGTCGACGCGCATAAAGTCGGCGTGGGTCAGCAGCGGCTTGAAGGGGTGGCGCTGCAGATCACGAACAACGACCTGCTCTTCGCTGCCGTCGACGACCAGCTTGATGACGGAAGAGAAGAACGACTCGTCTTCGATCGCCTTGTAGAAAGCGGTCTTTTCGACAGAGATGGATTGCGCGCCTTTCTCACCGCCGTACACAACGGCCGGTACGAATTGGTTCGCACGACGCAGGCGGCGGCTCGCACCTTTCCCCAGGTCGTTACGAACGCTGGCTTTCAGGATAAAATCAGACATGTTAATTGCCTCTTGGTTTAAGTAAGGAAACGCCGCCGCCCGCGACCAGACGACGACGTTCCCATGGCCCCAGAAGGGGGCTTGTCACATCAGGCGATCAGTGGAACATCGCGCTGACGGATTCTTCGTTGCTGACGCGGCGAATGGCTTCCGCAATCAGGCCAGCAACGCTCAACTGGCGAATCTTTCCGCTGCGACGCGCATGGTCGGCCAGCGGAATGGTGTCGGTCACCACGACTTCATCCAGTACGGAGTTGGTAATGTTGTCTACCGCCGGGCCCGACAGGATCGGGTGGGTGGCATAGGCGACGACCCGCGCCGCGCCATGATCTTTCAAGGCTTCACCCGCTTTGCACAAGGTGCCTGCGGTATCGATCATGTCATCGACGACCACGCAGGTGCGGCCTTCGATTTCACCGATGATGTGCATGACCTGCGCCTGGTTGGCCTGGGGGCGACGCTTGTCGATGATGGCCAGGTCGGCATTCAACTGCTTGGCGATGGCGCGAGCACGTACTACGCCGCCGACATCGGGGGATACCACCACCAGATCGTCATAGTTCTGACGTTCGATGTCGTCGAGCAGGATCGGAGAGCCGTAGACGTTGTCCACCGGCACATCAAAGAAGCCCTGAATCTGGTCGGCATGCAGGTCCATGGTCATGACGCGGTCGACGCCTGCTTTTACCATCATGTCGGCCACTACTTTTGCCGAGATGGGGACGCGGGCGGAGCGTACACGACGATCCTGGCGGGCATAGCCGAAATAGGGAACCACTGCCGTGATACGAGCAGCCGATGCACGACGCAGGGCGTCGACCATCAGAATGAGTTCCATCAGATTGTCATTCGTCGGCGCGCAGGTGGATTGCAGGATAAAGACATCCTTGCCACGCACGTTCTCATTGATCTCGACCGCGATTTCGCCGTCGCTAAATTGACCCACCGTGGCATTACCCATGCGGCTGTCCAAGCTCTCGGCAATCTTTTGAGCGAGTTCGGGATTGGCATTCCCGGTGAAGACCATCAATTTTGACACGCGCAGCCACCTTTGCAGTGTTGGGGATCAGGGGAGAAAACGCAGATCAACATCAGGATTGGCTGGGGTACCAGGATTCGAACCTGGGAATGCCGATACCAAAAACCGGTGCCTTACCACTTGGCGATACCCCAGCAAACAGCCTGATGCGACGACCGGGCGCTTTCAGCAGCCCAGAGCATCTTGTAGGGGAGAGGTGTTGAGCCCTTTGGCCACCCAAGCGCTCCAGCGCTGGTTGGCTTGCTTGGCCACTGCCTGTGCTGCCTCTGGTGTGTCGAAGGCGGCAAACAGACAAGCGCCCGTACCGGTCAATCGGCACGGTGCATACTGTGCGAGCCAGTCAAGTGCATCCGCAATGAGCGGGTAGCCTTTCCTGACCGTTGCCTCGCAGTCGTTGCGCCATTCGGCCGCTCCCCCCTGCAGTGCGCGCGCCATAGTAATGGGGAGGCTGTCGCGTGTCAATTCCGCATCCTGGAAGATGGCGGGCGTCGAGACGCTCACGCCGGGGTGAATCACCACAAACCAGGGGGTGTCCAGCGTGACCGGAGTGAGCCGTTCGCCAACGCCTTCTGCCCAGGCGCTGTGGCCATGCACGAACACCGGCACATCGGCGCCCAGGCTCAGCCCCAGCGTGGCCAGGGTCTGGCGATCCAGGCCAAGCTGCCACAGCTGATTGAGACCCACCAGCACGGTGGCGGCATTGGAGCTGCCGCCACCGAGGCCGCCGCCCATGGGAAGGCACTTGTCGATGGAGATCGATACGCCTTTGTGATGGCCGCTTTTCTGCTGGAGCAGGCGTGCGGCACGGACGATCAGATTGTCATCGTCGGCAACGCCTGCCAACGGCGTGGTCAGCTCGATACGGCTGTCCTGGCGTTGCGTGAGCGTCAGCGTGTCGCACAGGTCGATCAGCTGAAACAGCGTTTGCAGCTCGTGGTAGCCGTCTGGTCGACGGCCCACGATATGCAGCATGCGATTCAGTTTGGCCGGAGCCGGTAGAATCAGAGAATGGGGTGTTGCGGGCATGCCGGTTCTCTAAAATGAAAGTGCAGGGCGATGAAGCGGCGCTTATTCGGCCGTGCGGCTGGCAGCCTGCCACTGGTTGACCACCAGGGTGATGCGTACCTCGCCGTAGTTCATGACCAGGCGGCGGGGTAGCCACATCTCTTCTACCCGCTCCCAGTCACGGTAGTCGATTTCCCAGCCATCCTGCTGCAGGAAGCGGGGGAAGCCCAGCTCGTCGGTTTCCAACTGATAGCTGGCGTGGTCGCCGGGCAAGCCGCGCACCCAGTCGGGCATGGCGCGTACCGGCAGTGACCAGCCAAGCTGCTCTTCCATCAGGGCTTCCGGAGTTTCGGCTTCGAAGCGGCCGTCGCTGGTGCTCAGCGAAAAGCGTCCTTCACGTCCTTCCAGTACGCTGCGTCCGCCGCCAAAGGGACCGCTGATCAGCATCCGGAAGTAGAACGGTGTCTGGTTCCAGTCGAGGTTGGCACTGATGTTTTCCTGGGGGGTGCGCAAGCCCGCTTTGCCCACCAGCGTCCAGCTGTCGAAGTCTTCGACCTGCGCCTGCTGGCGTTCCCACTGGCCTGCCTGGCGACCGCTTTCGTCGACTGGCGCCTGGCTGGCACAGCCTGCCAGGGTCAAGAGGGCGAGGGCGGCCACCCATAGGCGAGTAGTGGGCAGTACACCAGGCAAGCGGCGGCGTGTCGGACGAGCAGAGGGAAATGACGTAGTCAACATTAGAAGCTCCATGTCAGTAGGGTCTGGATCCAGAAGAGTGCACTATTAGGGCGTGCTGGCGGGCGTTAGTTCAGGATGCCGTTCCAGCAGTTCGTCTATTTGGGGGTGATGGTCGGCACGCCGCATGGCTCGGGCGATGGCTTGACGCGCTTCGTCGCTGCGCCCCAAGGCATGCAGCACTTCGGCCAAGTGGGCGGATACTTCCTGATCGGGGAGTCGCGAATAGGCGCTTTCCAGCCACGCCAGGGCGTCATCCAGTTTGCCCAGTCGGAAGTATACCCAGCCCAGGCTATCCATGATGGCCGGGTTGTCGGGATCGACTTCATAGGCGCGCTCGATCAGGTCCCGGGCTTCTTCCAGGCGCTCGGTGATGTTCAGGTCGGCCAGGGTATAGCCCAGCGCATTCAGGGCATCGGGGTTGTTGGGCTCGGTGAGCAGGATCTGCTGCAGGTCGCGCTCCATGGCTGCCAGGTCGCCCATCTCCCAACCACGCATGGCACGCAGGTACAGCAGTCGCGTGTCGTCGGGCGTGCGGGTGATTTCTCGGTCCAGCAGGGCGCTTGCCTCTTGCTCCATGGCGAGATCGTCCAGCAGCTGCACTTCGAGCAGAACCAGATCGCCAAAGTAGGTGTCGTGGCGCATGCGCTCGATGCGTAGGAAGGCGCGCGCGTCCAGCAGGCGGTCGTCGTCGATCAGCATACGAGCGGCGGCTGCTCGCGCAGGCAGGAACTCGTTGCCATCGCGCACCTGGCGGTAATAGAGCAGGGCGTTGTCGATATCGCCCTGAGATTGTGCAATGGCGCCCAGCAGAAAGTAGGCAATATTGGGAATTCTGTCCTGGCCGATCAGAGGCTGCAGCAGCCGATAGGCGGGCTCACTGTGGCCCTCTTCGAGATAGAGCTGAGCCAGGGCGATGCGCAGTTCCTGATTGCCGCCGTGGGTTTCCAGCAGGGCGTTGGTCTGGGTTTCGGCGGCGGTAATGTTGTTGAGGCGGATTTCGGCCTGGGCCAGCATGAGAATGAAGCGCACGTCATCGGGTGACAGGCTCAGCCCTTGCTGGGCCGCCCGCTGAGCTGCGCGGTGGTCGCCGCTTTCCAGCGCCAGGCGTGCCTTGGCCAGCCACAGTGCTGCGGACTCGGGCTCGCGCTGCTCGACCAGGTCGAGGTGCTGCTGAGCGGTTTGTGTCTCGCCCAGGGCGGCTTCGATGAGCGCGGTGCCCAGCAGCACATCGCTGTAGGAGTCGCGCTCGGCAGCAACCGGTTGCGCCAGATAGGTGCGTAACGGCTGTACCAGGACATTGAGCGGCGCTTCTTCTGCCACCGCAAGCTCGGCGAAACTCGATATGTCGCCGTAGCCGCCCGATTCGGCAATCACCAGCCGCTGTTCCAGGCTGTCCAGCCAGTCACCGCGCTGCAGTGACAGGGCGGCCAGCAGCCGATTGGGCGTTTCCGCGGTGGGCGACAGCTCGCGCCAGCGTAGCGCAGATGCTTCCATCAACGCGGCGTCGTTGCCAAAGCGTGCTGCAAAGGTGGCACGCTCGGCCAGCCCGGGCGCGCTGTAGCGCTGGGCGGCTTCCAGGTAGCCACGGCTTGCATAACGATAGTCGCCGCGCTGGCCAGCCAGCTCGGCGGCCAGCAGCGTGCTGAGCCCTGCCGCATCCAGGCCGCGTGTGACCGGCGGGGCCGTCAGCATGGGGTCGCGGCTAGCGCTCATGAACCCGCGATCTGGAAGCGTGGAGGACAGCTGACAGCCGCTCAACAGCAGCGTCGCGGCCAGCGGTAACAGAGGGAGACCCGATAGTGCTCGGGACAAACCCGGAAGTATTGCGCGGTGGGGCATGCGTATCTCGATCAAGTGGCCGAGTATTCAGCATAGCGGCTTGGCTGCCTGCGGCAAAGTGGTGTGCGCCAGAACATGCAGTGTTGTGATAGAATGTTCCACCTTGAAAGCGGGCCGAGTCAGCACAATTCACCCGTTAAAGCTGCCTTGTTCGGCTCCTCTCCAAGCGATAACGACGAACAGTGACGTGACGACCGATCTACTAGCGAAGACGCAGACCGCATGACGCTTCTTGCCTTGGGAATTAATCATCGTACTGCCAGCGTGGCCGTGCGTGAGCAGGTGGCCTTTACGCCGACGCAGCTGGAAAGCGCGTTGGCTGAACTGCGTGGCCTGCCACATATCCACGAAGCTGCGGTGCTTTCGACGTGTAATCGCACGGAACTCTACTGTGTGACGGATGCCGCCGGTGAGCAGATTGTGCTGGACTGGCTGGGTCGTTTTCATAATTTACGCGTTGAAGAGCTCTCCCGCTGCGCCTACCACTACCACGACAACGACGCTGCTCGTCATTTGATGCGCGTGGCTGTGGGGTTGGACTCCATGGTGTTGGGTGAGCCGCAAATACTGGGCCAGTTAAAAGATGCTTATCAGCAAGCGCGTCAGGCCAAGGGCCTGGGTGGCGAGCTGGAGCGTCTTTTTCAGCACACCTTCGCCGTGGCCAAGCAGGTGCGCACCGAAACGGGTATCGGCAAGAACCCCGTGTCGGTGGCTTACGCGGCGGTCAGTATGGCCAGCCGTATCTTCGATGATTTCAGTCGTGCACGGGCGCTTTTGATCGGTGCCGGAGAAACCATCGAGTTGGTGGCGCGCCATCTGCATGAGGCGGGCGTGCGTCAGCTCACCGTGGCCAACCGTACCCGGGAGCGTGCCGAACAGGTGTCTGCGGCGCTGGGCGGGTCGGCCATCACCCTGCCCGAGATTCCGGATGCACTGGAGCATGCCGATATCGTGATCTCGTCCACGGCTTCCCCGCTGCCGATTCTGGGCAAGGGGATGGTCGAGCGTGCCCTGAAGAAGCGCCGTCATCGGCCTGTCTTCATGGTCGATATTGCAGTGCCACGGGATATCGAGCCACAGGTGGGTGAGCTGGCCGATGTGTTTCTCTATACCGTGGATGACTTGGAAGAGGTCATCGAAGAGAATCGTCGCCACCGCCAAGTGGCTGCCGACCAGGCCGAGTCGCTGATTGAACACGGCGTCGGCAGCTGGCAGCATGAGCGCCGCATTCGCAATGGCGGCGAAGTGATTCGAGATTATCGTCGTCATGGCGAAGCGCTGCGCGATCAAGCGCGGGAGCAGGCGCTGGAACGCCTGGCCAAGGGGGAAGACCCGGCCAAAGTCATCGAGCGGATGGCTCACCAGCTGGCCAACCGCTTCATGCATCAACCCACGCTTGCCATTCGTGACGCTGCTTCGCAGGAAAACCATGAATTGCTCAACGCCGCGCCGCGCCTGTTACTGCCGCCTAAACCTGCCTTTGAGCAGCCTGCGCCTGCGGTAAAACGCCAGAAGGATGATACACCCGCATGAAAGAGACTTTGCGCCAACGCCTGGATAGCTTCTCCGACCGTTTCGAGGAGCTGGCCATGCTGCTGTCCGATCCCGAGGTGATCAACAATCAGCAGCGCTTCCGTGACTATTCGCGAGAATATGCTGAGCTGGAAGAGCTGGTGGCCGCCTGGCAACGTTACCGCGGGGTCGAAGACAGCATCGCCGAGGCCGAACAGCTGAGCCGTGACAGTGATCCAGAGATGCGTGAACTGGCGGAAATGGAAATCAGCGATGGCCGCGAACAGCTGGCAGCGCTGGACGTCGAGCTGAAACGTCTGCTGATCCCCAAGGACCCTGACGATGGCCGTGGCGTGTTTCTGGAAGTGCGGGCGGGCACCGGTGGCGATGAAGCGGCGATTTTTGCCGGTGATCTGTTCCGCATGTACTCCCGCTATGCGGAAAAGCGCGGCTGGCGCGTCGAAATTGTTAGCGCTAGCCACGGCGAGCAGGGCGGTTATAAAGAAGTCATTTCCCGAGTGAAGGGCGATGGCGTCTATGCCCGCCTCAAGTTTGAGTCTGGCGCTCATCGGGTGCAGCGCGTACCGGCGACCGAATCCCAGGGCCGAATCCACACCTCCGCTTGTACCGTTGCGGTGATGCCTGAAGTGGATGAAGTGGGGGATATTGATATTAACCCTGCGGATTTGCGGGTGGACACCTACCGCTCCAGCGGTGCCGGTGGCCAGCACGTCAACACCACCGACTCGGCGATTCGCATCACCCACTTGCCCACCGGCGTGGTGGTGGAGTGCCAGGAAGAGCGCAGCCAGCACAAGAACCGTGCCAAGGCCATGTCCTTGCTGGCGGCCAAGCTCAAGCGCAATGCCGTGGATTCCCAGCGCCAGGAGCAGGCCGATGCACGCCGTTCGCTGGTCGGCTCGGGAGACCGCAGTGAGCGGATTCGGACCTATAACTTCCCTCAAGGTCGCATCACCGACCACCGCATCAACCTGACGCTCTACAAGCTGACCGAAGTGGTCAGCGGCGAGCAGCTCGATGACGTGATCGAGCCCCTGATACATGAGTATCAGGCAGAGCAGCTCTCGGCCCTGCAGGAAGGCTGATGACCTTCGACGCCTTGCTGTCACAGGCGGCCCAGCGGTTGGCGCAGGCAGGCTCTCCCACGCCGCGCCTGGATGCCGAGGTATTGCTGGGCTGCGCTGCCCAGTGCAGCCGTACGTGGCTCTATACCTGGGGTGATCGCGAATGCCCCACCTGGGAGCGAGCCCGTTTCGAGGCGCTGGTAGCCGCGCGTGCCCAGGGGCAGCCGGTGGCGTATCTTACCGGTGAGCGAGGGTTCTGGGGACTGCGGCTGGCGACTTCTCCCGACACGCTGATTCCCAGGCCCGACACGGAAACCCTGGTGGAGGTGGCGCTTTCTCGCGCCGCTGCCCCGGTGGGCAGGCTACTGGATCTGGGAACGGGCACGGGCGCCATTGCGCTGGCGCTGGCCAGTGAAAAGCCGGGTTGGCAGATCATCGGTGCGGACATTCGCCCCGGAGCCGTGACGCTGGCCGAGCGTAATGCCGACGCATTGGGGATCACCAATGCCCGGTTTGTGTTGAGTGATTGGCTCAGCGCGTTCGTGCCTCCGGCAGAGGAGCCGCCTTTCGATATCATCGTCAGTAATCCCCCTTACATTGCGGCCGATGATCCGCATTTGAGCCAGGGCGACGTGCGTTTCGAGCCGCACTCGGCGCTGGTTGCCGATGCCAACGGCATGGCAGACCTGCTCCACGTGATCGAGGCGGCCAAGGCCCACCTGG
Source organism: Halomonas sp. KM007 (assembly GCF_050709225.1). NCBI lineage: Bacteria > Pseudomonadati > Pseudomonadota > Gammaproteobacteria > Oceanospirillales > Halomonadaceae > Halomonas > Halomonas sp. KM007. The sequence goes on from NZ_CP136131.1 coordinate 3,152,114, forward strand.
CCCCTGGTGGCTGCCTGGCAATGGAGCATGGCTACCAGCAGGCGGCCAGTGTGCGTGAGGCACTGTTGGCGGCCGGCTATCAGAACGTTGAAAGCGTGCAAGACATGGGTGGCCATGAACGGGTTACCCTGGGGCACCTCGAATAACTGCCTGATTCATCAGTATTGGATCCTGCCATGAAACCAAAAAATAGAACGCTGGACCGTATCGACCTGAAAATTTTGCGCTGCCTGCAAGAGAACGCACGCATTTCCTATGTAGACCTAGCCTCTGAAGTTGGTTTATCCACAACCCCTTGCCTAGAGCGAGTGAAGCGCTTGGAGCGCGCGGGCATTATCCGCGGCTATCAAGCCATTCTCGACCCCAGAGCATTAAAAGCTAACTTACTGGTATTTGTTGAGATCAGCTTGGAAACCCAGTCGCCTGCTGTCTTTGACGAATTTCGGCGTGCGGTGGAGAAACTGCCGCAGATTCAGGAGTGCCATCTGGTCTCCGGCCAGTTTGACTACATCTTGAAGTGCCGTATTCCTGAAATGGCCGCTTACCGGCAGCTGTTAGGCGATGTGGTGCTGACATTGCCGGGTGTGAAAGAGTCGAAAAGCTACGTGGTGATGGAGGAGGTGAAGGAGAGCTTTAGCCTGCACATCCCCGACTTCGAGGAATTTGAGGATAAGTAACGCGATGATGGACGATCAGGCGCTGTTGCGCTATAGCCGCCAAATCATGCTGCCCGAGGTCGATATTGACGGGCAGGAACGTCTGCGTGCTGCCCATGCGCTGATTATCGGTGCCGGTGGGCTGGGCTCGCCGGTGGCGCTTTATCTGGCGGCGGCTGGTGTAGGAAACATTACTATCGCCGATGCTGACCATGTCGAGCTGACGAATTTGCAGCGCCAAATTGCCCATCAGCAATCCAGTCTTGGTGTGAACAAAGCGCGCTCCGCGAAGGAGAGTATGCAGGCGCTTAACCCAGAGTGCCACGTTGTGGCCCTTGAGCAGCATGCAGAAGGCGAAGCGCTCACCGCCCTGGTGGCCTTGGCGGATGTGGTGTTGGACTGCACCGACCGTTTTTCCAGCCGCTATGCCATCAATGCCGCCTCCCAGCAGGCAGGCGTACCGCTGATTTCCGGCGCGGCGATTCGCTTTTCGGGCCAACTGGCGGTGTTTGACCCGCGTGATGAAGCGTGCCCCTGCTACGCCTGTTTATACCCGCCAGGGGATAGCGAAGATGAAGCGCTGAGCTGTGCAGAGAGCGGTGTCATGGCCCCTTTAGTGGGGCTGATTGGCTGCTTCCAGGCGGTGGAGGCGTTTAAGCTTTTAAGTGGCGCGGGGACGGCGCATCAGGGCTTATCTACGTTTGATGGCTTAAGCGGCCAGTGGCGCCATTTTCAGGTGCCAAGAGACCCGGCGTGCCCGGTGTGTAGCGCTCGCACATAACACTCGCACACGACATTCACGCACGACTCTCACACAGCGCCTGCGCATAAAAAAGCCCGCAGGGAGGCGGGCGCGACGTCACGGTCTTCACGTCAAAGGGAACGAACTCAGTAGGGCGGCGCTGCCGCCCTATCAGCCAGTCATCTAGCAGATTAGTTACGAATCAGATAATCGAAGGCGCCCAGCGACGCTTTGGCACCTTCACCCATCGCAATAATGATCTGCTTGTAGGGCACGGTGGTGACATCGCCAGCGGCGAACACGCCGGGCACCGAGGTCATACCGTGGGCATCGACGATGATCTCGCCACGGGGTGACATTTCAATTGGCGAGCCTTTCAGCCACTCGGTGTTAGGCACCAGGCCAATCTGTACAAAGATGCCTTCCAACGCGATGCTCTTCACTTCATCGGTGTTGCGGTCTTTATAAGTTAGGCCATTGACGCGGCTGCCGTCGCCGGTCACTTCGGTGGTTTGGGCATTTAGCACGATGTCGACGTTAGGCAGGCTCTTCAGCTTCTTCTGCAGTACGGCGTCGGCGCGCATTTCACCCATAAACTCAACCAGCGTTACGTGGCCGACGATGCCAGCCAAGTCGATAGCGGCTTCAACGCCGGAGTTACCGCCACCAATCACCGCGACACGCTTGCCTTTGAACAGCGGGCCGTCGCAGTGGGGGCAGTAGGCAACACCTTTGTTGCGGTACTCTTGCTCGCCGGGCACGTTCATCTCACGCCAGCGGGCACCGGTGGCCAGTACCAGAGTTTTGCTCTTCAGCTTCGCGCCAGACTCAAAGGTCACTTCGTGCAGGCCGCCTTCGGCTTCTGCTGCTTTGAACGACGTAGCACGTTGCAGATTCATCACGTCGACTTCGTATTCTTTAACGTGCTCTTCAAGTGCGCTGACCAGCTTGGGGCCTTCGGTGTGGGTAACAGAGATAAAGTTCTCAATACCCATGGTGTCGGATACCTGGCCACCAAAGCGCTCGGCGGCAACACCGGTGTTAATGCCTTTACGTGCGGAGTAGATGGCTGCCGCTGCACCTGCTGGGCCGCCGCCAATCACCAGCGTATCGAAGGCAGCTTTTTCACTCAGCTTCTTGGCTTCACGCTCGGCAGCGCCAGTGTCCACTTTGGCCAGAATCTGCTCAAGGGTCATGCGGCCCTGGTCAAACGGCTTGCCGTTTAAGTAGATGCTGGGCACGGACATGATTTCGCGCGATTCGACTTCATCCTGGAACAGCGCACCGTCGATAGCGACATGACGCACGTTCGGGTTGAAGATCGCCATCAGGTTCAGCGCCTGAACTACATCCGGGCAGTTCTGGCAGGAGAGCGAGTAGTAGGTCTCAAACAGCATCTCGCCGTCGAGATCCTTGATTTGATCTAACAGCTCTTGAGAGGTCTTTGGTGGGTGACCACCGACTTGCAGCAGTGCCAGTACCAGCGAGGTGAACTCGTGGCCCATGGGGATGCCTGCAAACACCACGCCGGTCTCTTCGCCGGGGCGGTTAATCGCAAACGACGGGGTACGGCTATCTTGCCCGTCGGTATGCAGGGTAATTTTATCGGTGAGGCTGCTGATGTCTTCCAGCAGGCCCAGCAGCTCACGTGACTTGGCACCGTCATCGAGGGACGCAACGATCTCGAAGGGCTGAGTCACTTTTTCCAGATACGCTTTCAACTGATTCTTTAAATTGGCGTCCAGCATGACAGTGGTTCCTCGCAGTCAGCAGTAGAACGTTCTCGACCAGGCACGCCAGCCTTGGGTGTGGTAAGGGGCAAGCGTGTGGGAAAACAGGGATGCGTTAACAGGGTGCTGAAAAAAAGACACCCGGGGCATGCCCGGGTGTGGTGCTGCCGACCGACACGAGTCGAGTCGGCAACGGTAGGCGTCAGATCTTGCCTACGAGGTCCAGAGACGGGGCCAGAGTCTCTTCGCCTTCTTTCCATTTGGCCGGGCATACTTCGTTCGGGTTGGCGCGAACGTACTGGGCAGCCTTGACCTTGCGCAGCAGCTCTTCGGCGTTACGGCCGATGTTGCCAGCGTTGATTTCGACGATCTGGATCTTGCCATCGGGGTCGACAACGAAAGTGCCGCGCTCGGCCAGACCGGCTTCTTCGATCAGCACTTCGAAGTTGCGAGAAATCTGCAGGGTCGGGTCGGCAATCATCGGGTACTGGAGCTTGCCAATGGTCTCGGAGCTGTCGTGCCAGGCCTTGTGAGTGAAGTGAGTGTCGGTAGAGACGCTGTAGATCTCGACGCCCAGCTTCTTGAAGGCTTCGTAGTTGTCGGCCAGATCGCCAAGCTCCGTGGGGCATACGAAGGTGAAGTCGGCGGGGTAGAAGAAGAAGACAGACCACTGACCTTTCAGGTCCGCTTCAGTCACGTCTACGAACTCGCCGTTCAGGTAAGCAGTCGCTTTAAACGGTTTTACTTCGGTATTGATCAAAGACATTGAAAACATCTCCGCAGTGAGTGAATGGTAGTTGGAAAAGTTGTTGCTGATATTAGCGAACTACGACTAATAGCTAAAATTGGAAAAAATGATGCTGCCAATAGCCAGTCTCTATGTTTGCTCGCGCCCATGGATGTGGGGTCGCCAGTGGTGTAATGCAAGAATTTTTCACTTGTACTTGCGATAGAGAGCGCTGCACCGCAAAATTCGCACGGTCAGGATAATGGCCTAAGCTGTTTCTCAGCAGCGGCAAATGAGTCAAAGAGGTATCGGCGTCAGCGCTAACCGTTGCCAGGCCCGGCGCGCCTGTTCGACGGGCACTTTCAAGACAAGTGGACTTTCGAGATAAGGAGTAGCTAGATGGGGAACATCCCAAAACGTTCAGTGGCCGTTACGGCAATCGCTTTTGCCGTAGCGGCCACCGCTGCCCACGCCAATGAAGTGCGGGTATATAACTGGTCCGACTACATTGCGCCGGAAACGCTGGAGAAATTCACCGAGCGCACCGGTATCTCCGTGACCTACGATGTCTACGACAGTAACGAGATCCTCGATGCGGCGCTGCTGTCTGGCCGCTCGGGCTACGATGTGGTCGTACCCTCCAACTACTACTTTACCCGTCAAGCCAGAGCGGGGGTGTTCCAGCCCCTCGACCACGAGCAGCTGCCCAACTTCGAAAACCTCAACCCGGAGTTGATGGCCAACCTGGAAGCCATCGATGAGGGCAGCCAGTACTCCATCCCCTACATGTGGGGCACCAATGGCATTGGCTACAATGTCGAGCGAGTGAAGGAGATTCTCGGTGACGATGCCCCGGTGGATAGCTGGGCACTGCTCTTTGATCCGGAAATTACCGCGGCTCTGCATGCGGCCGGTTGCGGCATCTCCATGATGGACTCGGCAGACGAAATGCTCTCGCCGGCCATTGCCTACTCGGGCGGCGACCCGCTGAGTGAAAACCTGGAGGACATCGAAACTGCCGGGCAAGTGATTGCGGCCGTACGCAACCACGTCACTTACTTCCACTCTTCGCGCTATATCTCTGACCTGGCCAATGGTGAGATCTGTGTCGCCGCTGGCTACTCGGGCGACGTGTTCCAGGCAGCAGACCGAGCTGAAGAGGCGGGGCGTGACTTCACCATCGCTTACAGCATCCCGAAAGAGGGCGCTGCGCTGTGGTTCGACATGATGGCCGTGCCGGCCGATGCGCCTAACCCCGAGAACGCCCATGCGTTCATCAACTTTATTCTCGACCCGGAAATTGCCGCCGAGATTAGCGAGTACGTTAGCTACGCCAACCCCAACCTGGCCGCGAACGAGTTCCTTTCCGAGGAGCTGCTGAATGACCCTGCGGTTTATCCGGATGCAGACGTCATGCAGAACCTGTACGTTCAGGCGGAAAAGCCGCAGGACGTGCTGCGTGCGCGTACTCGTATCTGGAACCGCGTCAAGTCTGGTCGCTAAACCGACCCTTGTCTGACAGCGAGCCGGGCAGTTGCCTGGCTCGCTGTTCGTCTTTTATCGCCCGGCTTCTCGGGCCTTTTGATGGGAGTGGCGAATGGTCACTACGCCCCTGTCGAACGACACTTCATCCTCGTCATCTGCCATTCCCCCGTCGCTGAGACCACAGGGAAAGGCACCCCGTTTTGCCGAGGATATCGTGTTGGAAGTCAAACGCCTGAGCAAGCGCTTCGATGACGCGCTGGCGGTGGATGACGTGAATTTGCAGGTCAAACGCGGCGAAATCTTCGCCCTGTTGGGGGGCTCGGGGTCTGGCAAGTCGACCCTGCTGCGCATGCTGGCGGGCTTCGAGACGCCGAGCGAGGGTCGCATCCTGCTGAGTGGCGAAAACATTACCGACATGCCGCCGCACAAGCGCCCAATCAACATGATGTTTCAATCCTATGCGCTCTTTCCGCATATGACGGTGGCGCAGAACATCGCCTTCGGGTTGAAACAGGACAAGCTGCCCAAGGCGGAAATCGAGGCGCGGGTAGCCCAGATGCTGAAACTGGTGCATATGGAACGCTTTGCCAAGCGCAAGCCGCATCAGCTTTCTGGCGGCCAGCGCCAGCGGGTGGCCTTGGCGCGCTCATTGGCCAAACGGCCCAAGCTCTTGCTGCTGGACGAGCCCATGGGCGCCCTCGACAAGAAGCTGCGCACGGAAATGCAGCTGGAAGTGGTTGAGATCATCGAACAGGTAGGCGTTACCTGCATCATGGTGACTCACGATCAGGAAGAGGCCATGACCATGGCGGATCGCGTGGCGATCATGGCCGATGGCTGGATCGAGCAGGTGGGCTCTCCGGTCGATATCTACGAAAGCCCCGCTAGCCGCATGGTGGCTGAATTCGTCGGTACCGTGAACGTGTTCGAAGGGGAGATCATCGAGGACGCGGCCGACCATTGCCGCATCGCCAGCCCCTCGCTTTCAAGGCCTATCTATCTCGATCACGGGATCACCACCCAGGCGGTGGACCGTCGAGTATGGGCGGCCCTACGCCCCGAGAAAATCTGGCTGACCCGTGAACAGCCAACCGGCGAATACAACTGGGAGGCTGGCAAGGTGGACGACATTGCCTATCTGGGGGGGTATTCGCTGTATTACGTGCGCACGGCCTCGGGCAAGCTGATCAAGGTGAGCATGGCCAACACGGAGCGTCGCGGTGATCGTCCCACCTGGGAGGATAGCGTTTATGTTTACTGGGAAGATCACAGCGCCATCGTGTTGAATCGCTGATGATTCGGTCTCTTGAAGGAGATTGCCTACCATGATGCCATCTGGCTTTACCGGCATGATCAAGCGTATGAAGCTGGGACGGCGTGCGGTGATTGCGTTCCCGCTGGCCTGGCTGACGCTGTTCTTTTTGCTGCCGTTTGCGTTGGTGCTCAAGATCAGCCTTTCCGAAGGGGCGATTGCCATTCCTCCCTACGGACCGCTGGTCGAGTATGCCGATCAAACCCTGAGTATCTTTCTGAATGTCGGCAACTATCTGTTCTTGCTGACCGACTCGCTGTATGTCGCGGCTTACTGGGGCTCCATCAAGACGGCATTTACCGCCACGGTGGTGTGCTTGCTGCTCGGTTATCCCATGGCCTATGCCATGGCCCGAGCCCCGGGGCGCTGGCAGTTGATTCTGCTGCTGCTGGTGATGCTGCCCTCCTGGACGTCGTTTCTGATCCGCGTGTATGCGTGGATGGGCATACTCAGCAACAATGGCCTGATCAACAATCTGCTGCTGAGCATCGGCCTCATCGACTCGCCGCTACGCATGATGAATACTCAGTTTGCGGTCGTCGTGGGCATCGTGTATGCCTACCTGCCGTTCATGGTGCTGCCGCTGTATGCCCATCTGACGCGTCTGGATACGTCATTATTGGAAGCGGCCTCAGACCTGGGGTCGCGTAAAGTGAATACCTTCCTGAAAGTCACTTTGCCGCTTTCCATGGGGGGCATCGTGGCGGGTTCCATGCTGGTATTCATTCCTGCGGTGGGTGAGTTCGTGATCCCCGAGCTGTTGGGAGGGCCTGACACCCTGATGATCGGCAAGGTGCTTTGGGAAGAGTTCTTCCTGAATCGTGATTGGCCGGTGGCTGCGGCGCTGGCGATGGTCATGCTGTTGCTGTTGTTGATCCCGATCGTATGGTTCCACCGTTACCAGTCACGGGAGCTCGAACAATGATGACTTCCTCTCGGCGCCCCAGCTTTACCACGGTGATGCTGGTGCTTGGCCTGCTGTTTCTCTATCTGCCGATGTTCGTGCTGGTGTTCTACTCGTTCAACTCATCGCGCCTGGTGACGGTGTGGGCGGGTTTCTCGACTCATTGGTACGGCGAGCTGTTCCGTGACCGGCAGATTCTCTCGGCGGTATGGACCAGTCTCAAAATCGCCTTTTTCGCTGCCAGCATGGCGGTGTGCCTGGGCACGGTGGCCGCCTTCGTGATGACCCGCTATGGCCATTTTCGAGGCAAGACGGCGCTTTCCAGCATGGTGACGGCACCACTGGTCATGCCCGAAGTGATCACCGGGCTTTCCCTGCTGCTGCTGTTCGTGCAGATGGCGCAACTGATCGGCTGGCCCGCTGACCGGGGGATGGCGACGATATGGATTGCCCACACCACGTTTTGCAGTGCCTATGTGGCCGTGGTGGTGTCGGCGCGGCTCCGGGAACTGGAACGCTCCATCGAAGAAGCGGCCATGGACCTTGGCTCGCCGCCGGTCAAGACGTTCTTCTGCGTGACGCTGCCGGTCATTGCACCAGCACTGGCGGCAGGCTGGCTGCTGGCGTTCACGCTGTCGCTGGATGATCTGGTGATCGCCAGCTTCGTGTCAGGCCCCGGAGCCAATACGCTGCCCATGGTGGTGTTCTCCTCCGTGCGCATGGGCGTATCTCCCAAGATCAACGCGTTGGCGACGCTGATCATTCTGACCGTTTCGTTGGCGACGCTGCTGGCGTGGTACTTCATGCGCCGCAGCGAGGCCAAGCGGGTGGCTCAGATACAGCAGGCTGACGCGGCCTGAGCATGGCTCACAAGACGTCGTCGTCTCTACCCGTGATGACGGCGTCGAGTTCACCTGTGAAAGGCGATACCACCACCTGCAGTCGTATCGGCGCGCAACACTGATGGCAGTCTTCCCAGGTATCATGGCTGCCCTGAGATGTGTCGATCACGAAGGTCAGCGGCGTGTCGCAGTAAGGGCAATAAAAGTCGTGAGGAACCAGCGCGTCGTCATGCATGGCGGTTGCCCTGCCAGGTGAAAAAAGGATATCCAGTGTAACAGCCCTGCCTGGGGCGGGCACAAGCGGAACGAATCAGGTAGGATATGAGCGGGTTTGCCCAATTAACCTAGTGAGAAAAAACGATGATGAAACGTCACATGGCAGTAGCGGCCTTATTGGCCTTCCCGATGGTCGCTCTGGCGGAAACACCCAACGTAACGCCTGGCGAGTGGGAGTTCGTCAGCGTAACCAGTATCAGCGGTGACATGCAGATTCCCGACCAGACGGAAACCGAGCGTCAGTGCATCACCCAGGAAGAGCTGGATGGCGCAGAGTTTGGCTTCATTGAAGAAGAAGAAGGCTGCGAGCTGCAGCACCAGGACATGAACGCCGATGGTCTTTCGTACAGCATGGTGTGCCGTGCTGAAGGCGGCGAAGCCAATATCGATGGTGAAATGCGCTTCATGGGAGAGCGTATCGAAGGTAGCGTGGACATCTTCACCCAGTCACCCATGGGCGAATTGACCATGAACACCGTGATCGAAGGCGAGCGCATCGGCGACTGCGAGTAACCGTACGCACTGCTTTAACGATCTTCAGCAGCGGTTTTCAACAACAAGGGCGCCTTTTGGCGCCCTTGTTGTCTGTCTACTCGGTAGAAGAGGTTGCCTAGCGCTCGGGCGTAGCCAGCGGTTCGTGGTCGGCCTCCGGCGCATTGGCAATTTCTTCTTCCAGCTGCCGCTTGACGGCGCCTGGCGAGCCTGAGTAGCGTGCCAGCAAGTCGTAGGCCACCGGCACCACGAACAGCGTAAACACCGTGGCCGCGCCGACCCCCGCCATGATCACCGTGCCAATTACCAGGCGAGACTCTGCGCCAGGGCCACTGGAAACGATCAGCGGAATCGCCCCGGCCATGGTGGTCACCGCCGTCATCAGGATGGGCCGCAGGCGGGTCACCGACGCTTCGATCAGGGCCGAACGAAAGGCCTGACCCTCATCGCGCAGCTGGTTGGCGAACTCGACGATCAGGATGCCATTCTTGGCCGCCAATCCTATCAGCAGCACCAGCCCCACCTGACTGTAGATATTCAATGACTGGCCGGTCAGCAGCAGGGCCAGCAGGGCGCCACTCATGGCCAGCGGCACCGTCAGCATGATCACGAAGGGGTGAATCAGGCTCTCGAACTGGGCGGCAAGCACCAGGAATACCACCACGGCGCCAAGCACCAGCAGAAAGGTCGTCGCCCCGCTGGCCTGCTGGAAGTCTCGAGAAGGGCCTGCCAGATTGGTCTGCACTTCTTCTGGCAAAATGGTGTCTGCGGTCTCCTGCAGGTAGGCCAGCGCTTCACCCAGTGGGTAGCCATCGGCCAGGTTGGCCTCGATGGTAATGGCGCGCACGCGATCGAAGCGGTTGAGCGTGCTGGCGCCAGCGAAGTCAGAGAGTGTTACCAGGCTGGCCAGCGGAATCAGCTCACCGGACCGCGCGGAGCGCACCTGGATGTTGTCCAGCGCTCGCGGGCTGTTTTGGCGGCCACGGTCGCCTTCCAGAATCACATCGTACTCTTCGCCGTCATCCACGTAACGGGTCACGTTGCGCCCACCGAGCAGCACCTCCAGCGTACGGCCTATTTCCGTGACGGTGACCCCCAGCGCGGCGGCCCGTTCGTAGTTGATGTCGACCCTGAGCTGCGGCTGGGTTTCGTTGTAGTTGCTCTCTACGGCGGTCAGGCGCGGGTTGTGCTCGCGAATATGGTTGACCAGCGTATCCCGCCAGCTGGCCAGCTCCTCGTAAGTGCCACCCCCCAACACGAACTGGACCGGTTTCTGGGTGCGTTGACCAAACCCCTGGCGCATGACCGGGAAGGCCTGGACTCCAGGCAGGGACCCCAGAGTGTGACGCACGTCTGCCATGATCTCCCAGGCGCTGCGGCGGCTGCCCCAGTCGGCCATGTTGACGATGATGAAGCCGCTGTTGAAGTTTTCGATATTGCCGAACCCCCGCGGAGCCCTTACTACCACGCGCTCCAGCTCACCGCTATCGACGAAGGGTGTCAGGCGTGCTTCGATTTCATCCATGTAATCCATCATGTAATCGAAGGTGGCGCCTTCGGGCCCGTTGACCAGCACGATGAAGTTGCCCCGGTCTTCTTGAGGGGTGTACTCGCTGGGCAGTGCCGAGGCCAGCCAGGCAGTGCCCGCCACCAGAAGCGCAAACAAGGCCACCACTACCCATTTGAATGCCAGCACGACTTCCAGCGCACGCTGGTAACGTTTCCGAGCACCGTCCAGCAGCCACTGGACCCCTTGGCCAATGCGACTATCGTGCATCCCCGGCTTGAGGATCTTGGAAGCCATCATGGGGGTCAGGGTCAGGGCCAGCAGCGTGGAGATGACCACCGCGGCGGCCATGGTCAGTGCAAATTCGGAAAACAGTCTGCCGATATCGCCCTGAAGCATACTCAGGGGCACGAATACGGCTACCAGCACGAGGGTCGTGGCAATGACCGCAAAAGCGATCTGTCGAGTGCCGCGGAAGGCCGCCACCAGCGGCGTTTCACCGTAATCGTGCATGCGGCGGTTGATGTTTTCCAACACCACGATGGCGTCATCGACGATCAGGCCAATGGCCAGTACCAGTGCCAGCAGCGTCAACAGGTTGATCGAGAAATTCATGGCAGCCAGCGCGGTGAAGGCGCCAATCACGGCGATGGGGACGGTCACGGCAGGCACGATGGTCGTTCGCAGGTTGCCCAGGAACAGGAAAATCACGATGACTACCAGGCCCATGGCGATGAACAGCGTCATGACCACCTGGTCGATGGCACCCGACACGAACACCGAGGCGTCGTAGTTGAGCGTCAATGACATGCCCTCGGGCAGGGTGCCTTGCAAGCGCTCCAGCTCCTGCTGCACCGCTTCGGAAAGCTCCACCACGTTGGCGGTGGACTGCATGATCATGCCTAGCCCCACCATGGGCACGCCGTTGGCACGAAACACCGAACGGTCTTCTACCGAGCCCACTTCCACTCGGGCCACATCGGCCAGACGAATCAGGTGCCCGTTGCTGCCCTGGGTAACCGCCAACCGCTGAAAGTCATCGGCGGTGGCGAAGTTGCGCGGCAGCCGTACGATGAACTGGCGATCATCGGACTCGATGGAGCCGGCGGGCAGCTCGACGTTTTCGGCGCGCAGGGCATCCTCGATATCACCCACGGTGAGGCCTCGTGCTGCCAGCGCGTTGCGGTCCAGCCAGACACGCATGGCATAGTCGCGGCCACCGCCCACGCGCACCCTGGCTACCCCCGGCTGCACCGACAGGCTATCTACCAGAAAACGGTTGGCGTAGTCGGTGAGCTCGGTGATCGAGTAGTCCGCCCCTGAGAGACTCAGCCAGATGACGATTTCATCGCTGCTGTCGGCCTTGGTGACTTCAGGGTTGTCGGCATCATCGGGTAGGTTGCGCAAGGCACCCGATATACGGTCGCGCACATCGTTGGCCGCCGCGTCGATATCCATGCTGATGGCAAACTCGATCTGGATGCGTGATCGTCCATCTTCGCTCTGGGAGGTAATCAGCTCGATCCCTTCTACCCCGGCGATACGATCTTCCAGCACCTGGGTAATGCGGGTTTCGACCACGCTGGCCGAAGCACCGGGGTAACGTGTATCGATGCTGACGACCGGTGGGTCGACCGTGGGGTACTCCTGCAGCGGCAGGCGATTCAGCGCCAGCAGGCCGAAGGCCACGATCAGCGCGGCGATGACCATGGCCAGCACCGGGCGCTGTACGGAGATGTCGGATAAGCGCATCAGCGGTCAGCCTCCAGCAGGGTACGGATGCTGGTCTCTTCATCGGTGATGCCCAGTAAACGTACCTGCTGGCCATCTCGTGCCAGCTGCAGACCGTGTACTGCCACCAGTTCGCCATCTGCCACGCCTTCGAGCACTTCCACTTCGCCACTGCGACGCTCACCCAAGGCGACCTCTCGGCGCTCCAGGCGATGCTCTCCTTCCTCCTCGTGAATGACCATCACGAAATGGCGATTGCCGCTCGGCTCGATAGCGGCTTCAGGCAGTACCAACGTATTGCGCACGCGTTGCTGCACGACGACCTCCATCAACATGCCGGGGCGCAGGCGCAGCTCTGGGTTGGCCAGCTCGGCCCGCACACTGATACTGCGAGACACCGGGTCGATACGGGTACCAATACTGGCGATTTCACCGCGGAAGACATCATCCGGGTAGGCGGCGGTGGTCGCGCTCAGCGCCAGCCCTGCCGACAGGCGGCCCAGAAACACTTCCGGTACGGTAAAATCCAGTTTCATGACATCCAGCTTGTCGAGGGTCACCAGCTCCATGCCCGGGGTCACCAGTGCGCCAGCGCTGACATTACGAAAGCCGACGCGACCACTGAACGGTGCCACTACCTGATAGTTGGCCAGGCGTGCCTCTAACGCCTGGACATCGGCTTCTGCCTGCCTCAACCGCGCTTGGGTATCTTCCAGTTCGGCGCGGGGGGCCAAGTTGCGTTCCTGAAGTTGAGACGTTCTGCCCACCGCGTTACGGCGCTCATCGGTGATCGCTCGTGCTGCCCTCAGCAGCGCCTGCTCCTCGGCATCTTCAAGGCGTATCAGCAGCTCGCCCTGTTCGACCTGGGCACCATCTTCGAAGGTGATTTCGGCAATGGTATCGGTCACGGTGGCTGATAGTGTGACGCTCTCGTCGGCACGCAGGGTGCCCAGGGCTTCTAATGGGTCGGACCAGGCGCTGGCTGTGGCGTAGTGACCGATCACGGGTGGTGGGGTTTGTGCTATGGCGTATGGCGGCAAGGCGGCCAGCAACAGACAGCAGAAGAGGCGTTTGTAAACAAGCATTGGCGTCTCAACGTAAACAGAGGTGACCTGCATTATCCTGAAATCGACTGCCGTGATAAGGGCAAATGGCAAGATAGCGGAATGCAAAGATATTTGTTGTACATTGTATGTACATTTATTTTGGGCTTGTAAAGTGCTGAGCAGCCTTACTACTGCTAAGATAGTCAGCTTTTCATGTAGGGCTTCCAAGATGGTTTACGACGTCGTCGTCATTGGCGCAGGTGCCGCCGGGTTGATGTGTGCGGCTCAAGCAGGTTATGCAGGGCGGCGCGTGCTGGTGGTTGACCATACCAATAAACCGGGCAAGAAAATCCTCATGTCGGGAGGAGGCCGCTGTAACTTTACCAACCTTGATGCCTCACCAAGCCATTTTTATTCGGAAAATCCTTATTTTTGCATTTCTGCGTTGAAACGTTACCGTCCAGAACATTTTGTATCTCTGGTGGAGCGCCATGGCGTGGAGTATGTGGAAAAAGCGCCGGGGCAACTCTTTTGTGCCGACTCCGCCAAGGAGATCGTGAGAGTCCTGCTGACCGAATGTGAATGGGCCGGTGTCGAACTGGCATTGAAGACGTCCATTTCCAAGGTGGAGCGCCTGGGCGAGGGAATGCAGTTGACTACCTCGATGGGCACCATCAGCTGTGGTGTGTTGGTAGTGGCCACGGGGGGGCTCTCCATTCCCACCATGGGGGCTTCGGGCTTTGGTTACGATCTCGCCCGTCAATTTGGACTTGAAGTGTTGCCTACTCGGCCTGGGCTGGTGCCCTTCACGCTCAGTGATGTCTGGAAAGTGCGTGCCGAAACGCTGTCAGGGCTCAGCGTGCCGGTATCGGTCAGCTGTGGTCAAGGGCGCTTCAATGAGCCCATGCTGTTTACCCATCGGGGGCTGTCGGGGCCGGCGATGCTCCAGATTTCGAGCGTCTGGCAGCCCGGTAGCGCCATTACGATTGATTTATTGCCGGGTGAGGAGGTGGCGGCTTCGCTGCGTCATGCGCGTGAGCAAACTCCCAAGCGCATGCTGTCTACCTGGCTGGGTGAGCGGTTTCCCAAACGTCTGGCACAGGCGATAGTGGAATGGTACCCCGAGCACGCCACCGCCATGCCATTGGCACAGTACAGCAACGAGGCGATCGATTGCTGGGCAGAGTACCTCAATGAGTGGCAGGTGAAACCGGCGGGCACAGAGGGTTGGCGTACGGCAGAGGTGACCATGGGCGGGATCAGTACTGAGGCCATTTCGTCGAAGAATTTTGAAGTACGAGGCTTACCCCAGCTGCGTTTCATTGGCGAAGTGCTGGATGTCACGGGCCAGTTGGGTGGTTACAACTTTCAGTGGGCCTGGGCGAGTGGCGTCGCCTGTGGCCAGGCGTGTTGATCACCATTGAAAAAGCCGCCTGATGCAAGGCATCCGGCGGCTTTGAACAGGCAAACGCCTCGTCAGCTGGCGACTTTGGCCAGCAGTTTCAGCTTGCGAAGCAGCATATAGCCTGCCAATGCGCGTTTGCCGACGGCCATGGCGCCACCAGGATGGCGAACCAGCCGCAGGGCAGCGAGCCCGCCCACGACGTACAGCGGTAAGCGCAGGCTTCGCCAGTGCCGATCGAGTGGCGCGGAAGTGCGTTGCAACGTATCACTGCTCACCAGTATATCGATACGCTGCTGTTCCAGCTCGGCCAGCAGCGCTGCCTTGCGCTGCTGGCGACTCAACGGCTTGTCTGTGGTCTTAACGTCGACGGTCGGTGAGTTCTTCATCATTGGCCTCCAGCAGGGCGCGATCGGCTGCCAGCTGTTTCAAGGTTTCCTTGAGCAGCGAGTGCCGCTTTGCCTGACGTATGGCAATCACTGCCAGCAGCAGACTGAGTGCCATCAGTACGCCAGCACTCACGCCAATGGCCGTCAGCCGATAGGTGTCCCAGAACAGAACGACTACCAGCGCCGTCAATGTGGCAACGCCCAACAGCAGCAGCAGCAGACTGGCGCCAGCCAACAACAGTAGTACCAATAAACGAGCGCGCTCTTCCTCCAATTCCAACACCGCCAAACGCAGGCGGGTTTCACCGTTGGCTAACAGTGACCTCAACAAGCGTTTGGCGGCAGAAAAGACGCGTTGGGTTGGCCCCAATGCCATTAGCGACGACCGAGCAGCATACCTACCACCAGGCCAGCTGCGGCACCGATACCGATGCTGGTCCAGGGGTTCTCATGTACATAGCGGTCGCAGCAATCGGCTTGCTGAGCCAGTGACTCGCGGGTGTCTTCATAGATGCGCTCGCCGCGGGCTTCCAGGCGGGCACGAGTATCCTTCAAACGACGTTCGGCACGCTCACGCAGGTCGCGCATTTCACCGCTGGCATCTTTCGATGTGGCGTTCATCAGCTCTTCGACCGTCTCGCTGAGATGGCGCAGGTCTTCTTTCAGCTGGTCGGCACGTGCGGAGGCGTCTGTGTTACGTTTAGCCATGATGTCTTCCTTTGACGAATGAATGAGTGACAGCTTCAGCATAGCAGCCGTCACTCCATAGACAACCCCAAAGTTTAGTGGTTCCGCATCAACGGTTCAGGCCCGTGGCGCTGAACAGCGGGTTGAGGCTGAAGCCAAGACTCAGGCGATGCACGCGGTTGTCGTAATCGATCATGCTTTCGCCGTACCCGTAATAATACTGTACGTGTGCTCGCACCCCATTGAAGGCTGGCCAGCTGTAATCGATCTGAGTACCCAGGTTGCCGGGGCTAGGATTGCCACGCAGCTGTCCGGCGACTTCGTGATTGTTGTCCAGGCGCTTGGCCAGACGAATGTCGCCATATCCCATGAAGCGCTCGATATCCGGGTTGTCGTCGTCACCATCCGACTCCGGCACGCGCCAGTGCGGCGCCAGAGTCAGTGCCCAGTCGCCGCGCTGCAGCGTGCTTTCCAGATAGACGCGGTTCCAGCTCCGTGACAGCGGGTCCGAGCGGCCATTGGATTGATGGTTGAAGGCGATACGATTGCGCGTATTCACCCAGCCCAAGGCGCTCCAGGCGTTATCGAAATCGATGAACACCTCGGGCTCGTAGTTGGTTTCCCGGAAAGGGGAAGAGGCATCAGTGTTATAGGCCTGCCACCAGCTTCGCTGGGTATAGGCGAAATAGACGTCGCCAATGTCGCCAAACACGTCTTCGGCCAGGTTGAACTTGGCACTGAACTGAAACTTCACTTCGTTGTTGTTGGGGCCTGAAGCATCGGTCACTTCACGAAAGTTGTTGGAGTCCTGATTGGTGTTGTAGCTCACCGGAAACAGGTAATTGGTGCGATGTGTCGTGATGGAGAACGGGTTCCGCGACGACTGCTGTTCCAGCTGGCGGCGTTCGGACAGGTCCTCCAGGGCCACTTCTTCTGGCAGCGGCGTCGGTGGAATACCCTGGGCGGCAGCCTCGGGTGCGTCAATTTGCTGCAGCTGCTGGCGGAGCTGATAGAGCTCGGTATTCAAGGCGCGAATACGCGCTTCGATATCGTCACGCGTCTCGGCCATGGCCGACTGTGTGGCCAAGGCAACCAGCAGGCCTGTGAACATCAGGGGTCGGATAACCATTGATATGGCTCGCAATGAAAAGTAGATAAATGTTAGCGACGTTCTATACAGGCGGATGAGGTAAGTCAACTGCCAATATTCTCGTGCCGGGCTGGATTGCGCCGCCGGGCCTTACGATTGACAATGATGCCTTGCCCGATGATACGGGTCGACCAGTCAATGAGGCTTCTATACGTGGTGAAGAATGCCATGAAGGCGGTGAGCAGCGCGCTAGGAATATTGCTGTGTGTCGTGTTGTTGTGCATGTCGCCCATGGGGTGGGCAGAAGATGGTGAGCGGACGCCTTCTGAAAGCGCCCTGAACGAGCGATTGGCTGCGCTCGAGTCCCAGGAAGGGGAGCTTACCGCCGCGCAGCAGCGTGAGCAGGCGGCCCTGAGCGCTGCGTTGCAAGCCTATGAGCGGCTTACGGCACTGGAAGAGCGCCAACGGGCGCTGGAGCAGCGTGTCAGCCAGGCCCCTGAGCAGCTGCTGCAACTCGAACGAGAGCTGCGAGAAGCCGAGGAAGCGAGCCAACAGCTCTCCGTGGATAGCCTGAGTGACATGCCGCTGGAAGCCTTGGAGGCGCAGCAGGGCAGCGCGGTGATCGAACTCCAGCAGTTGCAGAGCCAGTTGGCCGAAGTCAACTCACAGCTGTTGGCTGCGCAAACCTTGCCCGAACGTGCCCAGCAGGCCATCTCCGAAGCCCTGCAGCGGGCCGAGACCTTGCGCCGCGAGCACGATACCCGCGAAGCGCTGTTGGCCGACCGCCAGCTTTCGGCTCGCGAGGATGCGCAGCTGATTCAGTGGCGTCTGGAGCGTTCCCTGGCCGAGCAGGAAGTCTCCCTCAATCAACGTGAGCTCAGTGCCAACAGCCGACTGCGGGAGCTGGCTCAGCAGCGGCGTGAGCTATTGGCTTTGCAGATCGATCATCAGGAGCAGCGGCTTAACCTGCTGCAAGGGGTCATCGATCGCCAGCGGCGCTTGCAGTCCGAGCAGGCGATTGCCGATGCCGCGCGGGATGACCCGCTGATCGCCGAAGGGCATCCGGTAGTGCTGCGCGCCCAGCAGATGAACCAGACCTTGAGTCTCGAGCTGCTGCGGGCCACTGACCGCGCCAACAGCATCGTGCGCGAGAATATCGAAGCCCAGCGTCAATTGGAGTTGGTGCGCCAGTTGCAGCGTAGTCTCAATGAGCAGTTGGAAGCCATTCGCGGCAGCCAGCTGCTATCGCGGATACTCCGTGAGCAGCGTCAATCGCTGCCGGTAATCGTGCCGCGCCGGGACCTGCAGGATGAAATTGCCGACTTGCGCCTCAAGCAGTTCGATCTGATACGTCAACGTGATCAGCTGCGCCAGGGGGAGCGATTGGCCACCCAGCGGCTGCAGGAAGCGGGTGTCGAGGTGACGCCTGGACTGGTGGACTCCCTGACGCGGCTTTATCAATCTCGCCGTGAGCTGGTGGAGCAGCTCGAGCAGTCCTATGGCAGCCTGTTGAGCGCCGCTATCGAGCTTCAGTTGAACCAGCAACAGCTCTTGACTACCACCCACGACCTGCGCGCCACCATCGATGAACAGCTCTTCTGGGTAGCCAACAGTCGCCCGCTGGACCTCAACTGGGTGCGTCAGTTACCCCACCACCTTCACCAGGAGTGGCTGCAGGGCGAATGGCGAGCCGTGCTGCCCAACCGCTGGCAGGGCCTTGGCTGGGACATGCTGGTCGGTGCGCCGCTACTGCTGCTGAGCCTGACCTTGCTGGGGCTGCGCTCTCGTATCAAGGCCGCCTTGGCGCGGCTGCACTCGCAAATAGGTCGTTTGAAGAGTGATACGCAGCTACACACGCCCAGAGCAGTGCTGATGAATGCGCTGCTGGCGCTGCCCGGCCCGCTGGCGCTGGCGGGGGCTGGCGTTGCCCTGCGCACGGCAGAAGGCGCCCTGGCACTGGGGCTGGCGCCGGCCTTGCTGCAACTGAGCCTGAGCTGGGGGGTGATTGCCTTGGGCCGCCGCCTGCTGGTGCCCGATGGCGTTGCCGAGCGTCACTTTACCTGGGCACCCGCTTACAATGCTCGATTACGCCAGCTGCTCGGAGGGTTAGGCGTGGCGCTGGTTCCCGTGGTAGGGATTGCGGCCATGTCTGGGCAGGTGGAGACCCCGCTGGCCATGCGCCCGGTGGCCATGGGATTGTTCATGCTGGGGCTGCTGGCCATGGCGTGGTGGTTGATGCAGCTGATTCTGGCCCACGTGCCGATTTTTGGGGTTCGGCTGTTCCGGTTGGTCCTGGGGCTGGCCATGGCCAGCGTGCCGCTGGTCATGCTGGGGCTGGTGGCCTGGGGGTATGAATACACGGCGCTGCGGCTGGTAGCACGTTTTGCCATGACGCTTTACCTGTTGGGGCTGTGGGTCGTGGTGGAAGCCACGGTGGTTCGCAGCCTGGCAGTGGCCGCTCGCCGCTTGGCGTATCGCCGAGCCCTGGCGCGGCGGCGGGCCCAGGTACAGGAGGGAGCCGAGGGCGGGCTGGAAGTGGTCGAAGAGCCACCCCTGGATATGGAGAAGATCAACACCCAGTCGCTGCGGCTCTCCAAGCTCATTCTGCTGATCGGGTTCAGCCTGCTGCTTTATCTGGTCTGGTCGGACCTGCTGGCGGTGTTGGGGTATCTGGATCAGGTGGCACTGTGGGATGCCGATGAAGGCGACCTGGTGGACAATTCGCTTTCGCTCTCTGATTTTTTCACGGCCTTGCTGGTGGTCGCCATCACCTTCATCATGGCGCGCAACCTGCCAGGGTTGCTCGAAGTCATGGTGCTGTCGCGGCTGGCCCTGAAACAGGGCAGCGCCTACGCCATCAGCTCGCTGCTCTCTTATACCATCGTGGGGACGGGAGTCGTCATGTCGCTGGCCACCCTGGGGGTCTCCTGGGACAAGCTGCAATGGCTGGTGGCCGCGTTGAGCGTGGGGCTGGGCTTTGGTTTGCAGGAGATCTTTGCCAACTTCATCTCGGGCCTGATCATTCTGTTCGAGCGCCCGATTCGGATTGGCGACACCATCACGCTGGGCAACCTGCATGGCACCGTCAGCCGTATCCGCATCCGTGCCACCACGGTGACCGACTTCGATCGCAAGGAGATCATCATACCCAACAAGACGTTCGTCACCGACCAGTTGATCAACTGGTCGCTGTCGGACAATGTCACCCGGGTGGTGCTGACCTATGGCGTGGCGCACGGCTCTGATTTGCCGTTGGTGCATCAGCTGTTGCGCCAGGCCGCCGATGAGAACCCGCGTGTACTGGCGGACCCGGAACCCCAGGTGTTCTACCTCAACTATGGCCCGCACAGCCTGAACTTCGAGCTGCGCATCTTCGTCAACGACCTGCTGGATCGACTGTTTGCGGCCGACGAAGTGAACTGCCGGGTGGATGAACTGTTCCGCGAAGCGGGCGTACGGGTGGCCTTCGAGCAGATGGACGTTTGGCTGCATCGAGATCAGGGGGAGTCGGTGAAAGTACAGACCCGCAAGCCGCTGCCTCCTGAAAACCTGGGCTAAGGCGTCTATTTGCAAGCCAGCATGAGAAATTCCCGATTGCCGTCCCCGCCGGTGATCGGGCTCTCCTGCCAGTGGGCAATGCGCAAACCGCAGGCCTGGCAGGCCATGCGTATCTTGTGCTCCACCTCGCTGTAGCGGGCTGGGTCGCGCACCACGCCGCGCTTGTCCAGCGCGCTGGGCTCCAGCTCGAACTGCGGTTTGACCAGAGAGATAAGCTTTCCCTTGGCCGGTAGCAGGGCGGCGATTTCCGGCAGGATCAGCGTTTGAGAAATGAACGACACGTCCATGATGGCCAGCTCGATGGGGTATTGGCGCAGCACTTCCAGCAAGGCTGCCGAGGTGCTCATGTGGCGCGCATTCAAGCCTTCCAGGCACACCACCCTTGGGTCCTGGCGCAGCGCTTCGGCCAACTGGTCGTGGCCTACCTCGACACCCACTACATGGCGGGCTCCGAAGCGCAGGGCGCAGTCGGTAAAGCCGCCGGTGGACTGGCCCACATCAAGCACGCCCAGGCCCTCCAGCCGCATATCCAGCGTAGTGAGCGCTCCCTCGAGTTTAAGGCCTGCCCGGGAAGCGTAGCGCTCCTCGGGGTCCTCCTCTACGCGCAGTGATATGTCGGCGGGCCACTTTTCGGAAGGCTTGGTGAGCGGGGTGCCGTCGGTCAAAAAGACACGTCCGTTCTTGATGAGGCGCTGGGCGCGGGTGCGTGAGCTGGCCAGCGCCTGGCTGACCAGCAGTTGATCGAGTCGTATCATGGCAGCGTATCAGGAGCGTTGAAAGACCGCGCATTATGTCATGTTGTGCCTGGCTCTGCCTGCAAGTCGGTGGGAGGGATTCGCGTAGCTCCCCAGCTGCGATGTAAATAGCCCTTGACGCGCTCCAGCTCCTCCTCGCCCACGCTGGCCAGTTTGCCACTTTCCAGGGGGTCGTAGTGGTAGATGTAAAGCCGCGAGAGAAACTGCTCGAAGGGCAGTGAGGCTTCACCGAAGCGTTCGCCGTTGCCAGCCGTGCTGACCTTGAGTCCATCTCCCCAGTCCTGGCCGCTATCGTTATTGGGGTTGTAGAAGTAGACGCGCATGACATCGCTGGGGTCGAGCGAGGCGCGTAGAATAGTGATGGCATGCCAGCCGATGAAACGCGCCGCGCTGTCCGTGACCGCAACACCGGCAGGCTGCGGGTGTATCAGCGGCTGATTGCCGTTGTAGAAAGGGTGGTAGCTGGCGTAGAAGTGGCGAATGAAGGTGTCGACCTCATGCAGCTGCCCGGTGGCTACATCCACATTGATACTGAATCCTCGGCCAGACCACCAGCCGTGAAATTCAGGGTTGACCCAGCGGTGGGGGTCGCCTTCGCGGCCGATGCAGCGTCGGCCCATTTCCGCATAAATGCGATCCAGGTGCGGGACGACGATCAACGACACCGGGTCGAGGTCAAGAGGGAGCTCGCTGGCCACTCCCGCCACGCTCTCCTGTGAAGAGATCGGTTGGCCTTCGAAATGCATGATGATCTCATCATCCCGAGCGGCCCAGGTCACCATTTGCAGCAGGTAGTCCGGGTCGTTGTAGGCCCACATCGACAGTGCACGCGCCGACTGGCAGGTAGGGTTGTTACCCTGGCCAATGCCCAGCGGTAGTCCCAGCATGCACAGCACACCTTCGATCAAACGTGCTCTGGGCGATGCGGTATCGCCATAGGCCAGCGTCAAGCGCGAGACGGCCCAGTCGGAGAGCGGCAGGCTCAGCTGCCGCCATATGGCCGGTGCCACTGGCGGTTGATAGAGAATTCCGCGTTCCAGCATTAACGCCAGGCCATAGACCGCCTGAGCGGTGGCGGGGTAGACGCCGCTGCGAATCAAGGTATGCGCCAGTTCGCGATAGCACAGCAGGCAGTCGCGCCCTGTGGACGACAGCCCCAGCGCCTCGGAAAGCAATTGGTCCGCTTCTTCCAACAGGAAGCGCAGCAGGACGGCATGGTAAGGCGACACGAGGCCAGTATCGTGCATGGCACGGGCAAAACCGGTGGACTCCGCTTGAAGCGTTGCGTGGTCCATGCGCTCCAGGCGTGCCCGGTAGACCTCGATGCCGGGGTCTTCCCGGCAGGCCTGCGTGGGGCCATAGAGCGAGCTGACCAACCGGTCGGCGCCCTGGCCGCTGGCGCCCAGGTCGATTTCCGGGTTGGCCTGGCACAGGGCGATCTGGGTGATCATCTGCTTGATGGAGTCGACCTGAATGGGCCGCTGCTTGAGAATCCGCCAGATTTCATCGATCAGTTGATCGATGACGTGCTCATGGCCTAGCCGCTCGGCCAGGTGCTGAAACAGTTGGCGGGGAATTTTCGCCAGCCGACCCTGGGTTTCACGCTCGGCTTCGCTGGGCGCGTTGAACAGCAGCCCCAGATTGATAGCCATGACCTGAGTGAGGTAATGATGGGCATGTTCCGGCGACAGCTGGGGATGCGCGTAAACTCCCTTGGCCACCGCCAGCAGCCGCAGTTCGCTCAGCGCCTCGATCACTACCACGGTGGCATCGGCGCTTTTCAGCGAAAATGGGGTCAACGCCGGGACCAGATACTGGGGGGTTTCCCAGTCTGATCCCACAAATACCCCTGCTGCCTCGAAGTTGGCGGCGCGCGCCTCCAGCGCTGCGCAGCCTCCTTCGACCATCAGGATACGCCGCGCGGTGTCCATCACACGGGGCAGCTTGGCCACCTTTGAAACGGCGGGGGCCTTGTCAAGTAGCGATACTGCCTCATCGAACTTGCTCAGCAACCCATCGAGCTTGCCTTCTTCCCCGTCAGGGGTGGAACGCTGATTGGTCACGCTGACTCCTTATCCCGACAAAGGGAGAATTATACATAGAAGTCGAGAGATTCCTGCCGCTTGAGCAGGTCACGTAGCGTATGGGCATCGTCGCCCTTGAAGTAGATCAGCCCCCAGTGGGTCCCAAACGCGGTGCGCTTGGTCACGGTCTCTTCCAAGGGGGGCGTCAGCTCATGGGACTCGAAGTACGGGTGATCTTCGGTCTCTTCGGGTATTTCCAGGCGGCTGACCACGCGACGTCGCGGATAAACGCCAAAGCAGCCCGCAAACCCGTTGGCATCGACGATCTCCCTGGGAAAGAACTCGGCCACTTCTTCTGCCGTGGCTTTGGGGTCGAAGACCAGCATCGACGCTTGATAGGCGTTGAAGCCATAGACCCGCTCGAGGAGTTCGAACACCTTGAACCCCGGTGGACGATAGGCGACTTCGCCAAAGTACATCTCGCCATCGCTGGTGACGAAGTACTCTGGATGGATCAGGCCAAACTCGATATCGAAGGCCTTGATCAGTTTTTCGATCTGGGCGGTGATCTGCTGGCGATACTGCTCGAGCTCCGGCGAGGCGGGAACGAACACCGAATAGCCCAGCGTGACGTATTCCGAAATGTTCAGGAAGGCGATCTTGCCGTCGTGAATCCACGCTTCCACGGCAAATTCCCAGCCATCCAGGTGCGACTCCATCAGCACGGGAAACTCTTCGTCCGGGATAGTATCCACCTCGTCCGGCGTGCGGATGACGCGGTGCCCGAGGCAGCCCGCCTTGTCGAACGCCTTCAAGTGGATAGGGTCGTTGGGGTCGCCGTCCAGCTTGAGCAGGGTCTGGTTGACCCGTTTCAGGAAGCGGATAACGTCGTCTCTGTCGTGGGCCTCTTCGAAAATACCCACGCGAATACCGCCCAGCTGGGCGCGCCGCTTCATCAGCGCCTTGTCACGCAGGAGCAGGGACTGGCCATAGAGGCGAGGGTTATCGAGCAGTACGGAGTTGATCGCACCGGCCCACTCGACGGTCTCCTCGAACAGCGGGATAGCGACATCCACGCCTTTTTCCTTGAGGGTTTCTGCTATTTCCATGGAGCGGTCGTTGAGGCGCTCGAAATTCCAGGGAACGTAGGGAATATCGTGTTTTTTGCAGTGTTCTTCTGCCCAGTCGGGGGCGACCACGATGTAGCGCCGGTCGAACTGCTCGGCCGCTTCGATTGCATTGAGGCTCCAGCCGAGGAGGGCGATGTAGCCCTTGTTGGGATCCTTTTGCATGGTGGTGACTCCTGTTGGGTAGATGAAAAATCGTGCCAAACACTCTTTCCACCATACACGACCCAGGTGGCCCCGGGCTAATTAGCACCCACTGAAGGGAGAGCAGGGAATTCGTGGGCCTTGACGATGTCTGCTAAGGGGCTGCCCGGTGAGTGTGGTAGGCTACCCCGTTGTTGGATACGTTCAAGCGTCAAGAGGAAGGGCCAGGATGGCGGCCAAGCCGATCTACCGTGTGGTGGTTCACCAGCAGGGTGAAATTTGGGATTTATACGTAAGAGAGATCTTTCAGAGCGAACTCTGGGGCTTTATTGAAGTCGAGGAGTTTGTCTTTGACGATGCGTCGCGAGTCGTGGTGGATCCGGGAGCGGAAAAACTGCAGCGTACCTTCGAAGGCGTCAAGCGCAGCTATCTGCCGCTCAATGCCATTGTGCGCATTGACGAAGTAGAGCGTGAAGGCCCCTTGAAGGCAGTGAAAAGTGATGCTCGCGTCGCAGAGTTTCCTCGTCCCTTCCCGTTACCGCCCAGGGGGGAAGGGTAAGCGCCCAAGAACGCGCAACGCTATAGCGATACGCAGGCTGGCTTCGTCGGTCAGCTGCGTTTTTATGATCAGGACATGACGTCATGCAAGTAGAGAAATTTCGCAGGAATTGTTACGCCGCCGCCATGGGCGTGCTGTTGAGTGCCAGTGGTCATTCGGCGTTTGCTCAATCCGATAGTCAAGCCTGGGTCAGTGACGAGCTGAGCACCTATGTGCGCAGTGGGCCCACGGATGGCTATCGCATTGTGGGAACGCTGAATGCGGGTGAGCAGGTCGACGTACTGGAAACCAGCGGGAACTACACCCGAGTGCGCAGCAACAGCGGCGACACCGTGTGGGTGTTGAGCAGCGAACTGCAGCAAACGCCCAGCGCTCGTCAGCAGTTGCCTGAGCTTCAGGCGCAGGTGGAAGAACTGACCCAGGAGCTCGACGGCATCAACGATACCTGGGAGCGGCGGGTCTCTTCGATGACGGAAACCCTGGATATCCGTGAGCAGCGCATTGCCGAGCTGGAAGCGCGTAATCACGAACTGGACGCCCAGTCCGAGCAGGCTCGCCGTCAGGTGCGTGCGCTGCAGGCCCGCCTGGATACCCAGGAAGAGGATCTGTTGATGCGCTACTTCATGTACGGCGGGGGGGTGGCCGGTGCGGGCCTGCTGGTGGGGCTGATCGTGCCGCATCTGCCGCGTCGCCGCAAAAAACGTGACCGCTGGTTCTAAACAGCGTGCTGGTCATCCTCCACCACGGCCCGACGAGGTAAGTACCATGGACAACCCCTGGCGGTTGCGCTGGCAGGAAGGGCGCACTGGCTTTCATCTGGCGGCAACACATACCGCGCTGCCACAGCACTGGCCCGAGCTGGGGGTGGAGGAGGGTGCCAAAGTGCTGGTGCCGCTGTGCGGCAAGAGCCTGGACATGCGCTGGCTGGCCGAGCAGGGGCATCCGGTGCTGGGCGTCGAGCTGGCCCCGGAAGCCATTGAGCAGTTTCTGGCCCAGCGGGAAGAGGGCGTTTCACGCTACCGCCAGTCAGGTTTCGAGGTGTTTCGTCAGGGGAGTGTCGAGCTTTGGTGCGGGGACTTCTTTCATCTGCATATCAAACAGGCTGCCGAAGTCGGGGCCTTCTATGACCGAGCAGCGTTGATTGCCCTGCCACCCGCCACTCGGGAGCGCTATGCGTTCCACCTGGCACAGCTGATACCGCCTGGTGCCAAGGGATTGCTCGTCGCGCTGACCCATCAGGAAGGCGAAGCAGGGCCGCCCTTCAACGTGCCCGACCATGAAATAGAACGCCTGCTGGCGCCCAATTTTCGCGTTGATCGGCTCTCTACAGAGCCCGCCGATGAGCGTGGCCGTCGCGAGAGCCTTTGGGCACTGGAGCGGCGCGGCCCTCGCGTGTGAATTGACCCAGATCAGCGCGCCAGCAGGCGGCCCAGTTCCGGGTCGCTGAAGGCGCGGTTCAAACCATCGCTCAACAGGTCGTTCAGCATGCGGGTATTGCTGTCTTCACCAGGTTTGATGGCGTAGCCCTGCGTACGGCGTGAGGTATAGGTGCCGGTATAGGTCGTGCCCTGATGCTGCGCGATGGCTCGGAAGACACCCTCGATACGGGCCTCGTCGATGAGCGGCTGGCCGCTATCGCCCCGCAGGTAGGCCAGGCTGGCGAGCTCCAGCGTCAGAGTGGGGCGGCCCTGGGCGGTTTCCCGGGTGGGGTTGAAGCCCATGTCGCGCACCGCACGCTCAGCTTCGGCCTGAAGTTTCGGAATCAATTCATGTCGGTTGACGGTGATTTGCGCCGTCGACATGCTGCCGCCTGCCCGGGTGCCAATGACTTCACTAGGGCGGGCATCCACGGCCACCACGGTCACCTGCTGCCCGGAGCCTACCTGCGGCACGTTGGCCGTGCGGGAAGGGTTCAGCTGCAGGAACTGGGGGCTGGCGCAGCCGGCCAGCAGGGCGGTGGCCAACAGCGCACCGGAAATACGTAAAAAATGACGCCGACGCATACAACTCTCCACACTCTACTTGTTTGGGGCGTAACTTGCTTGGATAGTAACCTGATTGGGTAGTCACTTGCCTGGATAGTAAAAGCCTGTCGTAACAAGGCATTGCTGTCCAGGGTCGGTACAGTATAGCCCTGCTGCGACAGGCGAGGCCAGCGGCTTACGTGACCCGGCTAGGCTGCGGCTGGGGTGCGGTGTCTTCCTTGAAGCGATGCCACTGGCGCGGATGCGCAAACAGCCGCTGGCCGCGCTGCAGGTTCAGCCGTTCGAAGTCGGCATGACGCACGGTGGCCAGCCAGGGCTTGGCAAGCCAGTCTGCCTCCAGCTCGACCCGTACTTCGGCCCCTACAGGGGATAGCGCGGTGACCGTGACAGGCAGGTGGCTTTCCGGGCTGGGTGCTTCAGCCAGGCGCACTTCGTGGGGGCGCAACAGCAGCTCTTCGTCACCGTCTGGCAGGTCTACCTGCAGGCGCGCGTCTCCGCAGGTCAGCACACCTTGCTGCACGCTGCCCTCCAGGTGGTTCACGTCACCGAGGAATTCGAACACAAAGCGGTTCTTCGGCGAGCGGTAGAGGGTTTCCGGCGTGTCGATCTGTTCGATACGGCCGTTGCTCATCACCACGACGCGATCCGAAAGCTCCAGCGCCTCTTCCTGGTCGTGGGTCACGAATACGCTGGTGAAGTTCAGCTCATCATGAAGGCGACGCAGCCAGCGGCGAAGGTCCTGACGTACTTTGGCGTCCAGCGCGCCGAAGGGCTCGTCCAGCAGCAGCACGTCGGGCTCTACGGCCAGTGCCCTGGCCAGCGACACACGCTGCTGCTGGCCGCCCGAGAGCTGCGCAGGCAGGCGGTTGGCCAAATGCTGGAGCTGAACCATTTCCAGCAGCCGAAATACTCGTGCACGAATCTCGCCGCTGGAGGGGCGACACTTGCGCGGCATCACGGTCAGGCCAAAGGCCACGTTGTCGTAGACGCTCATATGGCGAAACAGCGCATAGTGCTGAAATACAAAACCGATGCGCCGGTCACGCACGTGCACATGGGTGACATCGCGATCGCCAAACAGAATTTTACCGGGCGTTGGCGTGCGGTCAGCGCTCTCCAGCCCTGCAATGATACGCAGCAGGGTCGTCTTGCCCGACCCAGAGGGCCCCAGCAGGCCGACCAGCTCGCCCTCATGAATGTCCAGGTCGATGGGTTCGAGGGCCTGTGTGTTGGCAAAATGCTTGGCAATATTCTCTAAGCGAATACTCATACGAGTGCCTCCCGGCGCGATGCGCGCCATTCCAGGCCTGCCTTGGCCGCAAGGGTTAACAGGGCAATCAGCGCCAGCAAGGCCGCGCTGGCAAATGCCCCCACGGCGTTGTAATCCTGATAGAGCTGTTCGAGGTGCAAGGGCAGCGTGTTGGTCTGCCCGCGAATAGCCCCTGAGACCACGGAGACCGCGCCGAATTCACCTACCGCGCGAGCGTTGGTGAGGATGATGCCGTACAGCAGTGCCCAACGGATGTTGGGGAGCGTCACGCGCCAGAACGTGGTCCAGCCTGAGGCGCCCAGGGTCACGGCGGCTTCCTCTTCGCGGGAGCCCTGGGCCTGCATCAATGGAATCAGTTCCCGAGCGACGAAGGGGCAGGTGACGAAGATGGTGACCATCAGAATGCCGGGCCAGGCAAACATGAGCTGAATGTCATGGGTGTCCAGCCAGCTGCCGATCCAGCCATTGCGGCCGTAGAGCAGCAGGTAGATCAAACCGGCCACGACGGGCGAAACGGCAAAGGGTATGTCGATCAGGGTTTGCAGAATGCGGCGGCCGGGGAAGCTGAAGCGGGTCACCAGCCAGGCCAGCGCGACGCCAAAGACTAAGCAGACCGGAATGGTCATCAGCGCGATGACCAGCGTCAGGCCGATGGCGTGCAGGGTGAAGGTATTGGTCGCGTTGGCCCAGAACACCGCCACGCCCTGAGAAAAGGCCTGAGCAAAAATGGCGACCAGCGGCAGCAGCAGAAACAGCGCCGACAGCAGCAGGGCGCTGACGATCAGTACGCGCCGCACCAGCGGCGCATCCCCTACGCGATGCATTAGCCTTTTCCTCCATGCAAGCGGCGCACGAAGCGCCCCTGCCAGATGTTGATGACCAGCAGCAGTGCCAGCGACACGAACAGCACCACCGAGGCGATGGCCGAAGCGCCTGCGTAGTCGTACTCCTGAAGCCGAACGAAGATCATCAATGCCGTGATCTCCGTTTCGTAGGGCATGTTGCCCGCGATGAAGATGATCGCCCCGAACTCGCCTAACGAGCGCACGAACGCCAGCCCCGTACCGGTGACCAGCGCTGGCCACAGGTGGGGCATGATCACCCGGCGAAATGCCACGCTGTCGGTAGCACCCAGCGACATGGCGGCTTCATCGATCTCGGCGGGCAGGTCTTCGAGTACCGGCTGCACGGTGCGCACCACGAAAGGAATACTGGTGAAAGCCATGGCCAGGGCAATGCCGACCCAGGTATAGGCGACTTGAAAGCCTAGCGGTTCGAGCAGGCGGCCCATCCAGCCATTGCCGGCATACAGGGTGGCCAGGGTGATGCCCGCCACCGCCGTGGGAAGGGCGAAGGGCAGGTCCATCAGCGCATCCAGCAGACGCTTGCCGGGGAACTCGTAGCGCACCAGCACCCAGGCCAGCAGCAGCCCGAAAACGGCGTTGACCAGCGCGGCCACGGCGGCAGCGCCAATGGTCACGGTGTAGCTGGCCACCACGCGGCCATCGGTGATGATGGCCCAGTACTCGCTGAGGCTGAGCCCCGCCAGTTGGCCAAACAGCCCGGTGATGGGCAGCAGCAGTACCAGCGAGATGAACAGCACGCTGATACCCATGGAAAGGCCAAAACCCGGCAGCACGCGTGTGCTGCCGGATCGCCAGAATGCAAGTTGGCTCATGGGGCTCCGTTAACGACGTTGCAGTTGATCGAGCAGTGCGCCGCCATCGAAATGGGCTTCCATGGCTTCTTCCCAGCTACCAAATACATCTTCGACCTGCAGCAGCTCGGTCTCGGGGAACTGGTCGGCAAACTCGGCCACGACGGTCTCGTTATGCACACGGTAGTTGAAGCCTGCCAGCAGGCGCTGAGCCTCTTCGCTATAGAGGTACTCGAGATAGCTCTGGGCCAGGTCGCTGTTGCCGTTGCGCTCGGCGTTGGGGCCGACCACGGCGACCGGGAATTCGGCCAGGATGCTGACCGGCGGCACGATCACTTCATAATCGTCGCTGCCGTATTCGGCGCGGATGTTGTTGACTTCGGACTCGAAACTGATCAACACATCGCCAATGCCGCGTTCGATGAAGCTGGTAGTGGCACCACGACCGCCGGTGTCAAATACCGCGACGTTGCGCAGGAAGGTGCGCATGAAGTCCTGAATCTGCTCGTCGTCACCGTCGAAAGCCTGATCGGCGAAGCCCCAGGCGGCCAAATAGGTGTAGCGGCCATTACCGGAGGTTTTCGGGTTCGGGAAGACCATGCGGACGTCTTCCTGTACCAGGTCGTCCCAGCTCTCGATGCCCTTGGGGTTGCCCTTGCGCACCAGGAATGCGGTAGTGGAGTAGTAGGGTGACGCATTGTTGTCGAACGCCTGCTGCCAATCTTCCGCGACCAGGCCTGCATCCGCCAACGCTTGAACGTCGGTGACCTGGTTATAGGTCACTACATCGGCGCGCAGGCCTTGCATGATGGCACGGGCCTGGGCCGAGGAGCCGCCGTGAGACTGGCTGATGCCGATCTCTTCGCCGTGCTCTTCCTGCCACCAGGCCTGGAACTCAGGGTTGATGGCCGAAAAAAGCTCACGGGCGATATCGTAGGAAGAGTTGAGCAGCTCACGCTCCTGGGCTACGGCGCTGGTGGAGAGCGTCATGCCGGCAACGGCGGTGCCGACGGCAGCGGCGAGCAGGCTGCGGCGCAGTCCATTACGAAGCAGGCTGGTGCGAAGTAGAGTATGGCGTGTCATGGCAGGCTCCTGATGGCAGGGGGCGACATAGTCGCGATGGTGCTAAGGTTAAACCTGTCATTGTGGAATTACAATTGTGTTTTATATTCTATTTATGAATATATGAGGAAGGTTAGGCAATGATGCATTTCTTTCATGCCGCTCAAGGGCATCATCCTTGCGTGGGGCTGGGCGCAGCGCTCTGGTAAGATAGCGCAATACCGTTAATCCGCGCTAAGGACCCCATGATGAGCACTGCCCAGGATTTCTTGATTGCCCCTTCCATTTTGTCGGCCAACTTCGCCCGTTTGGGGGAAGAGGTAGACAACGTTCTGGCCGCCGGTGCAGACGTGGTGCACTTCGATGTCATGGACAACCACTACGTGCCCAACCTGACCATTGGCCCAATGGTCTGCAAGGCGCTGCGCCAGCATGGCGTGACCGCGCCCATCGATGTGCACCTGATGGTCAAGCCGGTGGATCGCATGATCGGTGATTTCATCGACGCAGGCGCGAGCTACATCACCTTTCACCCCGAAGCCTCCGAGCATATCGATCGCTCTTTGCAGCTGATCCGCGATGGCGGCTGCAAGGCCGGGCTGGTTTTCAACCCGGCAACGCCGCTTTCCTATCTCGATTACGTGATGGACAAAGTGGATATGGTGCTGCTGATGAGCGTCAACCCGGGCTTTGGTGGGCAGTCGTTCATCCCGACGACCCTCGACAAGCTGCGCGAGGCGCGGGCAAGGATCGATGCTTCGGGCTTGCCGATCCGCCTGGAGATCGATGGGGGCGTCAAGGTGGATAACATCGCCGAGATTGCCGCTGCCGGTGCCGATACGTTCGTGGCGGGCTCGGCCATTTTCAATGCGCACCAGGCCAGCGACCCCCACGGATACGATAGCGTCATTCAGCAGATGCGAGCTGCGCTGGCCAGCGTCCGCTGATCGAGGCAGGCGCTCAATGCAGCTTCATGCGTGGCTTGAGGTAGCGGTTCAGTTTGTCTACCAGCCAGGCAAGACCCGTCTTTGGCGCGCCATGTATCGACAGCTGATGCATACGATACAAGGAAGCATACGCCTGGCGCGCCAGCCAGCCCTCCAGAAACAGCCCGCGAGAAGCGGAGCTGCGCATCAGGTTGCCTACCGCATCGTAGCGTGCCAGCGATACCAGTGAGCCGTGGTCACGGTAGTGAAACGCGGCCAGGGGTTTCTGTTCCAGGCAATTGATCAGGTTCTTCGCCAGTACCTTGGCCTGCTGATGGGCGGCCTGGGCACGGGGCGGCACGGTGGCATCCTCGCCTTGTGGGCAGCTGGCGCAGTCGCCCAGGGCAAAAATGGCAGGGTCATCGACGCTTTGCAGGGTTTGGTGCACGGCGACCTGATGGCGCTTGTTGGTAGTGAGCCCCAGCTCGCTGAGGAACTCGGGCGCCTTGATGCCCGCGGCCCAGACGTTCAGGTCGGTATCGATGACTTCGCCATCATTGGTGACCAGATGATACTCCTTCGCTTCCTGAATGGCCGTGTTGACGTGCACGGTGACGCCAAGGCTTTCCAGCTCCTGCTGTACGGTGCCGCTGATGCGTTCGGACAAACCCGGCAGCAGGCGCGGCGCGGCCTCGATCAAGTGTACGCTGATGGACTGGTGGTCCACCGCCGTCACCCCGTAGGCGTTCAACAGACGTGAGGCATCCAGCAGCTCCGCCGACAGCTCTACCCCTGTGGCGCCACCGCCGACGATGCCGATGGTGAGCTGAGTATGTTGGCGCAGCGATGGGTCGGTGTAACGCAGGAAGGTGTTGATCATGTCCCGCTGGAACGCCTTGGCCTGCTGGGGCGAATCGATGAAGTGGCAATGCTCGGCCACGCCCTGAGTGCCAAAGTCGTTGGAAACGCTGCCCAGTGCCAGCACCAGGTAGTCATAGGTGATCTGCCGAGCGGGCAGCACTTCTTCGCCCTCTTCATCGACGATGGCCGCCAGGTGAATCACCTTCTGTTCACGATCCAGCCCGCTCAGCGAGCCCCGCTGGTAGCGATAGTGATGGGCGGTGGAGTGGCCACGATAGTCCACTTCGTCCATGCTCGAGTTCAACACGCCGGTAGCCAGCTCATGGAGCAGCGGTTTCCAGACATGGGTGGCGTTACGGTCCAGCAGCACGATCTCGGCGCGTTTTTTCTTGCCCAGCGTGTGCCCGAGCTTGGTGGCGAGGGACAGGCCTCCGGCGCCGCCGCCCACAATCACGATTCGGGGAGTGGCCATTACTCTCTCCTTGGCTAATATAGCCTCAGCATAGAAGCTTCCACGCGGTATGGGTAATCCCAGGCCGATAAGATGATAAAATTGATCGAGATTATTGCGTCCAGTGCCATGACCAAGGAGCCCGTGTGCATACCATTCTGCAGCAGAAGCAACTGATCGCCTTCGACCTCGATGGCACCTTGATCGATTCCGTGCCTGATCTGGCCGTGGCCGTACAGCAATCCATGCGGGAGATGGCGCTGCCGCTGCCGGATGAGCAGCAGGTGCGCCACTGGGTAGGCAACGGTGCACAGGTGTTGGTAGAGCGCGCACTCAGTTGGGCGACTTCGTCAGCGCCGGAGCCGGGGCTTGTCGAGGCTGCGCTGGCGGCGTTCATGCGCCATTATGCGGCGGCGCCCAACGCACGCACCGTGCTGTACCCGCACGTGGCGCAAGCGCTGCAGCAGCTGCATGACGCAGGCTTCACGCTGGCACTCATTACCAACAAGCCCGAACGCTTCATTGCGCCCATTCTGGAGCATTTCGAACTGCTGGCGCTATTTGCCCACTGCGTGGGTGGCGATTCGCTGCCTGAGAAAAAGCCCAGCCCCGCGCCGCTGCTACATATCGCACGTTTGTTGGACGTTGCGCCGAGTGCCTGCGTGATGGTCGGAGACTCACGCCACGATATCGAGGCGGGCAAGGCAGCGGGTTTTGCCACGGTGGCGCTGCCTTACGGCTACAATCACGGCGACCCCATCGAACAGAGCCAGCCGGAGGTGCTGATCGAGTCCTTGGCTGAGCTGATCGGCTCTGACGCTTAGGCATCAGTGATCGGCGCGGGCGCCCCCCAGCGCCTCGTGAAGCAGCTCGGCGTTATGCAGCAGCAGGGCAGGGTAATTGTAGGCAGGGCCATCGGCCTCGCTGAGCGTATCGGTGTAGAGCGGGCCTGCCAGGGCCAGGCCTGACTCTCTCGCCAAGGCGTCCATGTGAATGTCGGGCACCGTGCTTTCATAAAAGAGCGCGGGAGGGCGCTGCTCAGCGAGCTGTATGCTCATCGCCTCCATGGCCGATGCGCTGCCCTGGGTTTCGCTATTGATGCCCCAAATGGCGCTGTACTCGAACTCGTAAGCGCGTGCAAAGTAGCCCATCGAGGCCTCGCTGGTGATGAGGGTGCGGTTGGTCTGCGGGATGCCCTGCAGCCGCTCTCGTACCTGCTGGTCCAGGGCCAGTAAGGCTTCCCTGGCTTCAGCGGCGCGTTGCTGGAAGGCGTCGGCCTTGTGCGGGTAGTGCTCACTCAGCGTTTCGGCAATCACATCGAGGTAGGCGGCAGCGCCCTTGGGGTCCATCCACATATGCGGGTCGGGGTTGCCCTTGTACTGGCCCATGGGAATGGTCAGCGGTGACATGGCCGCGTTTTCCGCCAGGGCGGTCAAGGTTAGCGTGTCATCTGCCATGGCCTGTACATGGCGCAGCCAAGGCTCCAGCTCATAGCCGTTGTAGAACACGATATCGGCCTCTTCCAGTGCCAGCACGTTGGGAGGCGTCAACTCCCAGCGGTGAACATCCTCGCCGGGCGGCACGATGGTCACGATGCGCACGTCGCTACCTGCCACGCGTTTCACCAGGTCCTCGATGATCGAGAACGATGCAATCACGTTGATGGTGGCGGTCGCGAAGGCGGGAGGGGCTGCAAGCAGTGCCAAGAGTAACAGCGTGATCGTCCCTGGGAATCGCCTATCCATGTCACGCTCCTAACCCGTTAAAAAAACAGCAGATCATAAAGAGTGTTGGGCAGTGTTGCCAGTATCGGCCACTTCTTATGCAGGGTAGTCGATGAACGCTGCCTCGCCTATTCATCGCGTGGCAGGGATATCCTGTCACCCTGGCATTAGTCGCCAGTAGCCACTGCAAGTAGGCCTTTGGTTGGGGTATCATGCCAGGCACGTAGTTCTATGGGTGTCATGGAGTCAGTGGGACGATGGCGAAGGCAATGCAACGGGTATTGATGGTCGATAATTACGATAGTTTCACCTTCAACATCGTCCAGTACCTGGGTGAGCTGAATGCCGAGGTGATGACCTACCGCAATGATGAGATCACCTTGGCGCAAATGGAAGCACTGGCGCCTACCCATCTGGTGATTTCGCCGGGGCCATGTACCCCGAATGAGGCGGGCGTCTCGCTGGCTGCCATCGAACACTTCGCGGGCCGACTGCCCATTCTGGGGGTTTGTCTGGGTCATCAGGCCATCGGGCAGGTATACGGTGGCAAGGTGGTGCGCGCTCCTCAGGTGATGCACGGCAAGACGTCTGCGGTGGTACATGGTGGAGCCGGGGTGTTTGACGGTCTGGAAAATCCGCTGGAAGTCACGCGCTACCACTCGCTGGTGGTCGACCAGCACAGCTTGCCCGACTGCCTGGAAGTCACCGCCTGGACCGCAGAGAGTGACGTGACGCCGGGGCTCATCATGGGGTTTCGTCACCGCACCCTGGACGTCGAGGGCGTGCAGTTTCATCCGGAGTCGATACTCACGCGCCAGGGCCATGCGTTATTGGCCAATTTCTTGCGACGCGGCTGATCGCCAAATTCATACGCTTTAGGGGCTTATCTGCTCATGCAAATGCGAGACGCAATTAACGCGGTGATGCGCCGCGAAGACCTCTCTTTCGATGCCATGCACGCGTTGATGCGCCAGATCATGACCGGCGAGGCCTCCGATGCACAAATTGGCGGCCTGTTGGTAGGGCTGGCCATGAAGGGTGAGAGCGCCGAGGAGATCAGCGCCGCCGCCCAGGTGATGCGCGACCTGATGAAGCGCGTCACGCTGCATGCCGATAACGTAGTGGATATCGTCGGCACCGGCGGTGACGGCGCCAATCTGTTCAATGTCTCCACGGCGGCCAGTTTTGTGGCGGCGGCAGCCGGTGCCCATGTGGCCAAGCACGGTAATCGCAGCGTTTCCTCGTCATCTGGCAGTGCGGACCTGTTCGATATCGCGGGCATCTACCTTGATTTGAAGCCGGAACAAGTGGCGCGCTGTATCGAGCAGGTGGGGGTCGGCTTCATGTTTGCCCCCAACCACCATCCGGCCATGCGCTATGCGATTGGGCCGCGTCGTGAAATGGGCGTGCGCACGCTGTTCAATATTCTTGGCCCGTTGACCAACCCGGCCGGTGCGCCCAATCAGGTGCTGGGCGTGTATTCCGCCGAACTGGTGCCGCTGATGGCCGAAGTGCTGCGCAAACTGGGCAGTCGCCACGTGATGGTCGTCCACTCCGATGATGGCCTGGACGAAATTTCCCTGGCAGCTCCCACCCAGGTGGCCGAGCTGAAAGAGGGTGAGATCACCCGCTACACCATTACCCCCGAAGCGCTGGGCATCGAGCGCCAGAGCCTGGCGGCGCTGAAAGCCTCCAGTGCCGAAGATAGCCTGCGGCTAGTGAAGGCAGCCCTGAGTGGCGAAGGCGCAGCGGCAGATATCGTGGCCCTGAACGCCGGTGCCGCGCTCTACTGTGCCGGCATAGCCGACAGCTTGAAAGAGGGCGTGATGGTGGCCCAGGATGCGCAGGCCTCCAAATTGCCCCTCGAAAAGCTCAGAGAGCTTTCGCACTTCACCAGTGTTTTCAAAGGATGATCAATGCCATGACAGAGCAGGCTACTCCCACCATTCTCACGCGCATTCTGGCTCGCAAGGACCAGGAGGTCGCCGAACGCAAGCAGGCGGTTTCCGAACAGGACCTGTTGGCACTGGCGGGTCAGCAGAGCGCGCCGCGCGGCTTCATCGAGGCGTTGAATCAGCGCATCCAGGCGGGTGACCCTGCGGTGATTGCCGAAGTGAAGAAGGCGTCCCCCTCCAAGGGGGTCATGCGCGAGAAGTTCCATCCTGCCGACATAGCCCGCAGCTATGCCCAGGGCGGCGCCGCTTGTCTGTCGGTGCTCACGGATGCCGACTTTTTTCAGGGCCATGAAGATTATCTGATCGCCGCGCGGGATGCCTGCGAGCTGCCGGTCATTCGCAAGGACTTCATTACCCACGGCTATCAGGTGACGGAGGCGCGAGCCATTGGCGCAGACTGTATCCTGCTGATCGTGGCGGCGCTGGACGATGCGAAGCTTCGGGACCTGCATCAGCAGGCCAACGCCATGGGCATGGACGTGCTGGTCGAAGTGCACGATGCCGATGAACTCGAGCGTGCTCTGGCGCTGAATCTCAAGCTGGTCGGCATCAATAACCGCAACCTGCATACCTTCGATACCCGCCTGGATACCACACTGGACCTGCTGACGCGCATTCCGGACAGCGTCACCGTGATCACCGAATCGGGGATCCATACCCGTGACGATGTGGAGCGCATGCGTGATCACGACGTCAACGGTTTTCTGGTAGGGGAAGCCTTCATGCGTGAAGAGGACCCGGGCCTTGCATTGAAGCGTCTGTTCTTCTGATCCTGGGGGTCAAACAAGCGCTGCGGAAAGCGGTTTTCAGGAGAGCTGCCGATGTTTCAGCGTCGCCTGCTGGTGGCACTGCTGGTGTTGATCATGCTGACCCTCGCTCAGGGCGGCGTGGCCGTGTGGGCCATCGACGGTGCCCGCCAGAAGGTAGAGCTGGGCAGGCTTTCCAGTGACCTTCACGCGGGTTTTCTGGCGTTTTCCGATAGCAAGAACCAGCTGCGCACCTGGCTGGCCAACGCTCAACAGGGCGATCAGCCTGCCGACGTGCAAGAGCGCGATTTCATTCTTCACGAGATGCACACCCATCTCGAACGTTTGCATGTCAACAGCGACCGCCTGGCGGCCAGGATGCAGCCCTCCAGTGAGCTGACGGCTGCGCTGGTCGAAGAGCGCCAGGCGGCGCTGGCGACTTTCGATAAACTGTTTCACGCCCTTGAACGGGCAGTGCTGGCGACTTCCATGATTCCTGCTGCGGAGCAGTTCGAGCTGGTCGACAGCCAGAGCCTGCGCATGGTGCTTTACGATGCGCTGGCCAGGGAGCGCACGCTGCTGGCGCAACAGCGCAGCGACGCCGACCACTCCTTGCAGCAGCTGATCACCCTGGCGGTTGGCGCCACGCTCACCTTGATGCTGACCATCATGGCCGTGTTCGGCTATTTTGCCCGTGCCCTGCAGAGGCCGGTTCGGGAGCTGGTGAACGGTGCCCAGGCGTTCCAGCGTGGCGATCTTGCCCATCGGCTGGATGAGCGCATGAGCGATGAGTTCGGCCATGTTGCCACGCGGATGAACCTCATGGCCGACGAGCTGCGACAACATCGCCAGACGGAGCAGGACCGCCAGCAGCACCTGGAAGACCTGGTAGCCGTGCGTACCCGGGAGTTGGCCACGGCGCTGGATAGCCTGCGCCAATTAGGCCAGCAGCGCCAGCAGCTGCTGGAGGATATCAGCCACGAGCTGCGCACACCCACCACGTCGATTCGTGGGGAAGCCGAGATCACCCTGCGTGGCGGCACGCGCAGCGAAGCCGAGTATCGCCACGCTCTGGAGCGAATCGCCAGCGACGCCAAGCGCCTTTCAGACGTGATCAGCGATCTGCTGACCATGGCACGCAGCGATATCGTCGAGTGGCAGGTGAAACGCCATTTGCTGGACCCAGCCGGGCCGCTGGCCGATGCCATGGAGCAGGCTTCTACGCTGGGCAGGTTGCGTGGTATCACCCTGTGTGGGGATATCACTGCGCAGGCTACGGTGCTGGGAGACCCTCAGCGGTTACAGCAGATATTCGGTATTTTGCTGGATAACGCCGTGCACTATTCCCATGCGGGGGGCATGGTGGAAGTGAGCGCTACCACTGAGGTGCTGCAAGGCAAGCAAGTGTGGGCATTGCGGGTGCGTGATGATGGTATCGGGGTGGCGGAAGACGAGCTGCCGCGGCTGTTCGAGCGCGGCTACCGCGGCGTGAAGGCGCGCTCGCATCGCCCCGATGGGCAGGGCGTCGGGCTGGCCATTGCCATGCTGCTGACGCGTTTACATGGAGGTACGCTCAGCCTGGGGGCCGCCCCTGAAGGCGGCTGTGAGGCGCTGCTGCAACTGCCGGTGCATGCCCAGGCGGGCCCCGCGCTGAGCGTCATGAGGTAATCAGGATGCACATAGTCGTCATCGAAGATGACCCCAGAATTCGCGATTTCTTGAGCAGAGGCCTGG
Organism: Halomonas sp. KM007; assembly: GCF_050709225.1. Lineage (NCBI taxonomy): Bacteria > Pseudomonadati > Pseudomonadota > Gammaproteobacteria > Oceanospirillales > Halomonadaceae > Halomonas > Halomonas sp. KM007. Next base: position 3,191,670 of record NZ_CP136131.1, read on the forward strand.
CAGCCGAAGGCTATCAGGTAGAAGCGTTCAGTGAAGGGCAAGTGGCGCTGCTGCACCTCGTGCAGTGTGCACGGGAGCCCGATCGGCAGCCGGTGGTGATTCTGGATCGGCTGCTGCCGGACATCACCGGTACCGATATCTGTCGCAACTTGCGCACGGCCGGGGTGGCGTTCCCCATTCTGATGCTGACCGCGCTGGACAGCATCGAGGATCGTGTCTCGGGCCTGGAGTCCGGGGCCGACGACTATCTGGTCAAGCCGTTTGCTTTCGAGGAGCTGCTGGCGCGCATTGCCGCCCTGCAGCGCCGTTCCTGGGGCCATACGGCCAGCCAGGAAGTGAACGAGCTGCGGGTGGGCGACCTGTGCCTGAACCGTGAGCAGCGTAGCGTGACCCGGGGCGGCCAGCGAATCGAGCTGACCCCCAAGGAGTTGGCGATCCTCGAACTGCTGATGAGTACGCCCGGCAAGCTGTACAGCCGAGAACGGATCCTGGCCAGCGTATGGGGTGCCCACGAAGACCCGCTGACCAATATCGTCAATGTCTACATCCGTCGGCTGCGAAGCAAGCTGGACGTGCACGGCGCCGGGGAGTCGTTGATCACGACCCAGCGCGGTTTTGGGTACCGTCTGGACCCCGCGCCCTCCCCGTGACGGGGCGGTTATTCACCTTGTATTCATCTAAAACTCGTGTTCTGTTAATGCTCTGGTGACCTGAATGTAAGGGTTGGCCCCGTATAGTGAACGGCATCCCTGTTGCATATCACATCGCAACAGCTGTAACCGCCGCATACACGGAGACGACACCATGTTGAAAAAAATCCTACTCGGTACTGCACTAGGGCTTGGCGCCGCTTCTTTGGCCCAGGCCACCGAAGTGACCCACCTGGGGGGAGACATTACCCCCGAGCAGGTGAAGCAGGCTCAGCAGGCGTGGGGTGAGGCGCTGGTGGCGATTGCCACCACCTATGAAAACGACGGCATCGATGCGGCCCGCGAACTGGCCAGCACGATCATCGACGAAGCCTATGGCTATGAGATGGGCCCGGTACTCTTCAAACCCACGCTGGCCAGCGAGCCACAGACCTTTCGCACCACGGCTGACGGGGCGTTGGCCTACTTCGTGGGCCATAGCGACGACTTCGCAGAAGACAGCGGCTTTGCGCTGAAAGGCTGGCAAGCGGTTGAGATCGACAATGCGGCCATTTTCATCAGTGGTGATACGGCTCTCACCATGGGCCATGTGGCCATGACCGACAGCGACGGTAACATCACCACGGTCGACAAGACCTGGGGCTATCAGCTGGATGACGAGGGCAGTCTGCGCATCGTGCTTCACCACTCTTCGCTGCCTTATCAGCAGGAAGAGAGCTAACGGATTAGCGGCAAACGCCGGAAAACCAAAAGGGCCTGCTGAAGACAGCAGGCCCTTCGCGTTGCGGTTCGAGGCGGTTATTGGCTACGCAGGCAGTGGAGCAGCGCCTGAAGCGGATGAGCCAGCGTTTGCGCTGAGTAACGCTTCACTTGGCTACGGCACGAGTACCCGGTGGCCAGCAGCTTGCCTGCGTTCTCTTCGGCCTCTACCTGAGGCTGCCAAGACTGGGCGTAGATGGTTTTGGAGGTGGCGACGTTACGGCTTTCATGGCCGTAAGTACCCGACATGCCGCAGCAGCCCGTGGTGGCCAGCTCCAGCTGCAAGCCAAAGGCAGCAAACACCTGCTGCCACGCTTTGGGGCTGCCCGGCGCGTTGGTTTTTTCGGTGCAATGGGAAAGCAGCTTGTAGCCCGGGTCATTCAGCTTCACCGGGCTGGGATTGAGCGTGTTGACACGGGTAGCCAGCCACTCCTGCAGCATCAGCACCGTGGGCACCTGTTCGCTGCCCAGCGCTTTGACGTACTCCTGGCGATAGGTCAGCGTCATGGCTGGGTCGATGCCTACCATGGGCACGTCGAACTCGCTCAGCGCCCGCAGGCGCCTGGCCTGCTTGGCCGCGGTGCGCTCGAAGGCACCTAAAAAGCCTTGTACGTGGAGCGGCTTACCGTTGGTGGAAAACGGCATCACGAACACGCGCAGGTTCAGCCGCGACAGCAGCTCTACGACATCCATCACCAGCCTGGCTTCGAAGTGAGTCGTGAACGCGTCCTGCACGATGATCACGCTCTGCGCGCACTGCTGTTCGGTGAGCAGGGCCAGTGACGTAGGCGTGGCTTCTGCCACCCCCCAGGCACGCAGCTGCTTTTTCACGCTGGCGCGGGAGAGCGTGGGGGAGTCGCTGATGCCGAGCCCTTTGTGCATCAGTTGGGTGACCCAGCGCTGCCCCAAGGCGGCGTTATACAGAGGGGCGATCCTGGTCAGCGCGGGCAGCATGAACTCGGTGCCCCCGATCACGTAGTCGCGCAGCGGGCGCAAATAGCGGCCGTGGTAGACCTCCAGGAACTGCGCACGGAACTGAGGCACGTTGACCTTGATCGGGCACTGGCCTGCGCAGGATTTGCACGCCAGGCAGCCTGCCATGGCATCGTACACTTCGTGGGAGTAGTCGTGGTGCTGCTGACGGCTGAGGGTGTTCATCACTCGCTTGGGAAAGCTCTTGATAAAGCCCCAGCTGCGTTCGGCCTTCTTCTTGCGCGACTCTTTGACCACGTCGATGCCTGCCTGAGACTGCAAGCGCAGCCATTCACGGATCAGGCTGGCACGGCCTTTGGGAGAGTGTCGGCGGTCGCGGGTGGCCTTCCACGACGGGCACATGGGGTCGTCCACATCGTAGTTGTAGCAGGCGCCGTTGCCGTTGCAGTAAACCGCTGCGTCGTAAGCCTGCCAGGCGCGTTCGTCGATGGTGCGGTCCAGCTGGCCGCGCATCGTTACGCCATCCACGCGCAGCAGCTCCGGGTCGCTCTGTCTGGCGATCAGCGGGGCATTTTCAGCGGGCGAGGCGATCTTGCCAGGGTTGAGCTGGTTATGCGGGTCGAAGGCCGCCTTGATCTGCTGCAGGCAAGGGTACAGCTCACCAAAGAAGGTGGGGCCATACTCCGAACGCACGCCCTTGCCATGTTCACCCCACAGCAGCCCGCCATATTTCTGGGTCAGGGCGACCACTTCATCGGAAATCTCCCGAATCAGCGCTTGCTGCTCGGGGTCTTTCATGTCCAGTGCCGGGCGCACGTGCAGCACCCCCGCATCCACATGGCCGAACATGCCGTAGGAGAGCTGGCGAGCATCCAGCGCTGCGCGGAACTCGGCGATGAACTCGGCCAGGTGTTCCGGCGGCACGGCGGTATCTTCCACGAAGGGTAGCGGGCGCTTTTCTCCCTGCACATTGCCCAGCAGGCCCACCGAGCGCTTGCGCATGGCGTAGACTTTCTGAATTTGTGGGCGGCCTTCCGCCAAGGTGTAGCCCAGCCGCTCGACGCGGGTGTCCTGGCCAAGGTGCCGGGTGAATGCCGCCACTCGCTCGGCCAGCGTATCGGCGTCGTCGTCGTTGAACTCGATCAGGTTGATGCCCTGTATGGGCGTGCTGCCCGCCGGGAAGAACTCGGCCACGCTGTCCCAGACGAAATCTTCCATGGCCAGCTGCAGCACCGTGTCGTCCACGGTCTCGATGGAGGTAGGGCGGGCGCTACTGGCCATCAGCGCCTTGGCATCGCGCAGCGCATCCATGAAGCTGGCATAGCGAACGTTCACCAGCGTTGCGTGCTTCGGAATCGGCAGTACGTTCAGCACCGCCTCGTTCAGGAAGCCCAGCGAGCCTTCGGAGCCACACAGCAGGCTGTTCAGGTTGAGCTGGCCGTCCTCACGCAGATGGGCCAGGTCATAGCCGGTCAGGCAGCGGTTGAGCGGGGGGAACTTGGCGTCGATCAACGCCTTCTGCTGGTCGATGATGGTGGCAGCGGTACGGTGTACTTTCCCCAGTACGCTTTCCTCGGCCAGTGCTTGCTGCTCCTCTTCCTCGCTCAGCGGGCGGCTGTGCAGGTGCTGCCCACCGAGCAGGATGGTATCCAGCGCCAGTACGTGATGGCGGGTCTTGCCATATTCGCAGCTGCCCTGACCGCTGGCATCGGTGGAAACCATGCCACCGATGGTGGCCCGATTGGAGGTCGACAGTTCGGGGGCGAAAAACAGCCCGTGGGGTTTCAGAGCGGCGTTCAACTGGTCCTTGACCACTCCGGCCTGCACCCGCACTTGCCGTGCTTCCACGTCAATCTCGAGGATCTGGTTCATGTGGCGGGAAACGTCCACCACAATGCCGTCGGTCAGCGATTGGCCATTGGTGCCGGTGCCGCCACCTCTGGGGGTCAGTACCACTTCCCGGTGGGGCAGCTCGGCAGCCAGCTTGGCCAGGCGCTCCAGGTCTTCGGCGTGCTTGGGGAAGACCGCTGCCTGGGGCAAGCGCTGATAAATCGAGTTATCGGTGGCCAGCACGGTGCGGTTGGCGTAGTCCGGGGCGATTTCGCCCTCGAAACCGCGGGCGCGCAGGGCGTCGAGGAAGCGGACGTAGTGGCCCTTCAAACGTTCAGCGGGGGCCGTGCGGGTATCCAGAGATGCAATCATAGTGAATCGAGCCGTCACTGCTGGGAGCGAATAGGGGAATAGCGTACTTTACCCCAGCTACTCCAAGCGTGCATCTTGCCTGGCCGTTGGCGCTGGCGAGACCGAGAGAGATTATGGTTGCTCAGTATGGTGAGGCTTTGCACTACCTTAGCTTTAAAATGCAGCGTTTTGCTATAGCCAAACGCCTACAATCTTCATGTCCGCTTTTCCCTCGTACAATGGCCATGGCTCCCGTCCGCGCTTTTGCCTACAATGGTCGCCTTTGTCGCGCCCTGGGCGGCGCGTGTCATTGAATTCTGGCCAAGGGATACCTCATGCTCGATCCGAAACTGCTGCGCGGTGATCTGGAGACGACGGCGCAACAACTGGCCCGGCGGGGCTTCGAACTCGATACAGCGGCACTGCAGGCGCTGGAGTCGCGCCGTCGTGAGCTGCAGACTCAGACCGAGCAGCTGCAAAACGAGCGCAACATGCGTTCCAAGGCGATTGGTAAGGCCAAGGCCAACGGCGAAGACATTCAGCCGCTGCTGGATGAAGTGAGCGACCTGGGCGACCGCCTGGACAAGGCCAAGAAAGAGTTGGCTGAGGTGCAGGAGGAGTGGGACGATGCCATCAGCGGTATTCCGAACCTGCCCCATGACAGCGTGCCGGAAGGCAAGAACGAAGACGACAATGTCGAGTTGCACCGCTGGGGCACGCCCCGTGAGTTCGACTTCGAGGTGCTGGACCATGTGGACCTGGGCAAGCGTTCGGGCTATCTGGATTTCGAACTGGCAGCCAAGCTGACCGGGGCGCGGTTTGCCGTCATGCGTGGGCCGATTGCGCGTCTGCATCGTGCACTGGCCCAGTTCATGCTGGATACGCAAACCCAGCAGCATGGTTATGAAGAGTGCTATGTGCCCTACATGGTGAATCGCGATTCGCTGATGGGAACGGGGCAGCTGCCGAAATTTGGCGAAGACCTGTTCAAGCTCGACGATGAGCGAGAGTATCACCTGATTCCCACTTCCGAGGTACCGCTGACCAACTTTGTGCGCGACGAGATCGTCGAGCTGTCGGCGCTACCCATGAAGCTGACCGCGCACACGCCCTGTTTTCGCAGCGAGGCCGGTTCTCATGGGCGCGACACCCGGGGCATGATTCGCCAGCACCAGTTCGACAAGGTCGAAATGGTACAGATCGTCGAGCCCGACAAGAGCTACGCGGCGCTGGAGGAGATGCGCGAGCATGCCGAGGCGATCCTGCAGGCTCTGGAGCTGCCTTACCGGGTCGTGACGCTTTGCACAGGGGATATGGGCTTTGGGGCAGCGAAAACCTACGACCTGGAAGTGTGGCTGCCCAGCCAGAACACCTATCGGGAAATTTCGTCGGTCTCCAACTGCGAAGACTTCCAGGCGCGTCGCATGCAGGCTCGCTACCGCCACCCGGATTCGAAAAAGCCGCTGTTGCTGCATACGTTGAACGGCTCTGGGTTGGCGGTAGGGCGGTGCCTGCTGGCGGTATTGGAGAACCACCAGCAGGCGGATGGCTCGATTAGCGTGCCGGCGCCTCTTCAGCGCTATCTGGGCGGTCAGGAGCGTCTTGCCCTGTAATGGCCCACTCGACGTTCACGCCAGCATCGATGCGAATGGTGCCGGGGCGATAGTCGTTGGCTGAACCGCTACCCACGGCGTCACTCTCGGCGCGCATGGCCATCATGCGTGGCTGGAAGATGGGCGCCTGGGTCTCTTCGATACGCTGGACATGGCCCAGCTCCACGCCAAGGGTGGTGGCCATCAGGTCCGCCTTGTGACGGGCCTTCTCCAGTGCCTTGGTCAATGCCTCATCGGTGGCGGCGTCGCGGTCGTGCAGGTCAAACTGCACGCCATCCAGGGCATTGACCCCCGCGTCGATCAGCGCGTCCAGCACATCCCCCAGCTGTTCTACGTCAGCCAGTTCGACGCTGAACGGGCGTTCGAGACGCGTACGCATCAGGTTCTCCTGCTCGCCGTCTTCACTACGCGGGCCTGCCACGTACTCGGGGTAGACGTTGAGCGAGCTCGCCGTGATGGCGCGCTGCTCGATGCCCGCTTCCTCGATGGTCGCAATCAGCTCACTGGCGCGCTGCTCCAGGCGCTGCCGTGCGTCGCTCAGCTCATCGCTTCGGGTATCTTCCAGGGCAGACACGGCAGAGGTGTGTTCCCACAGGCGTGCGCTGAGCGTCGCCTTGTCGGGCTCGACTTCGACCCACGACTGCGCTTGCACGAAGACGCCAGGGGAAGGGGGGGCCGCCTGGGTGATGGGGGCGACCAATAGCGCGAGCAGGGCGCCTCCCAACACGCCATGACGAAGGCGTTTGACAGGGTGGCTCAGCCGATTGACGGAGTTGAGCTGGGTGTTCATGGAGTCACTTCCTTGCTGAGAGAGCCAATGTGTCGTGAGAGCGAATGTTGGGTGATTACCCGCAGCTTTGAAGCAGAGATGCACGGAAAGTTCACAGGCTAATGAGTCGTGATGACGTCTTTCTCAATAGGTGCACGGTTTGTGCATTGTCACGCCAGCAGCCATTATGTACGGATAACATGCTAAGGATCAGGCTATGTCGAAGTTGTCAGATGAGGATTATCGCAGTATTCCACTTAACGCTACCCTGGCGCTGGCCGCGCTGGTGGTCATCGTTGCCGGAATGAAAGTAGGTGCCGATCTGCTGGTGCCTTTGCTATTGGCGGTGTTCATTGCGGTGGTGTGCACGTCGCCAGTGCAGTGGCTGCATGGCTGGGGGCTGAGTCGGCGTACGGCAGCCATGCTGACGCTGCTGGTGCTACTGGCCTTCATTTCCCTGATTGGCCTGCTGGTGGTCAACAGCTTCGGCACTTTCGTGGAAGCGCTGCCGGACATCGAGGCGCGCTTGTACGAGCATTACTGGAATTTGCTCAATACGCTGGCGTCCCATGGCTTGGCGATCAACCCGGAGCAGCTAAGCTCAATGTTTGCCATGGAAGACGATGGCTCATGGGTTGCCCTGCTGCTGGGAGAGCTGGGCTCGCTGTTCATGCAGGGCACCATCGTGGCGCTGTTGGTGATCTTCATGCTGTTCGAGACGCTGCACTTTCGTGACAAGGTCTCGCGCGCGTTGGAAAACCCTGCGCCTAGCCTGAAACGTTTCAGCGAGTTCAGCTTGACCCTGAAGCGCTATCTGGCCGTAAAGACGGTCATCAGCCTGGCCACCGGTGTTCTGGTGTGGCTTTCCTGCCTGATGGTAGGGGTCGATTTCCCGCTGCTCTGGGGGGTGCTGGCCTTTGCCCTCAACTTCATTCCCAACATTGGCTCTGCTCTGGCGGCCATTCCTCCTGTCTTGCTGCTGCTGGTGTCTCAGGATGGCGGTGTGCTGCAAGCATTCATGCTGGCGTCGGCCTATTTGGTCATCAACTTCATTCTGGGCAATCTGGTCGAGCCGCGGGTCATGGGGCAGGCGCTGGGGCTTTCCACCTTCGTGGCGTTTCTTTCCCTGGTGGTATGGGGCTGGATTTTCGGCGCGGCGGGTATGTTGCTGTCGGTGGTGCTGACCATGACGCTCAAGATTGCCTTGGACAGTCATCCACAAACGCGCTGGATGGCGCACCTGTTAGGGCCTGGCAAGCAGCGCCGTTCGACTCTTCAGCCGGGCGATGCGCGGCGGCCACCGCTGAAGCGGGATAAGCAGGAGCAGTAGGGGCAGGCAAGGGCGGGAGGGGCAATCACCGCTGGCGAGGCCAGCGGTGATTGGAAGTGCTCAGGCGTTCTGGTCGATGAACTGAGTCAGTTGCGACTTGGACTGCGCGCCGACCAGCGAAGCGACCTTGGTGCCCGACTTGAACAGCATGACCGTGGGCACGCCACGTACACCCTGCTCAGCGGCAATTTCCGGTGCATCGTCTACGTTGACGCTGACGACTTTCAGATTGTCGCCGCGCTCGGCAGCGACTTCATCGACCACAGGTGCCATGACTTTACATGGGCCGCACCAGGGGGCCCAGAATTTGAGCAGGACAGGCTGTTCGGCGTTGAGGACTTCTTGCTCAAAATTGGCGTTGGTGACATCAACATTGTTAGCCATTTGTTTCTCCCGTTTGCGTTGCTCTTGCAGTTACGTTGCCTCAAATGGAGCAACGGTCTATACGCGATTTACCAGCGCTCTTTCACCGCGCCAAGTTGCCAGATGTTAGCGGTCACGGCGGATGCTGGCAAATTCCAGATGCGTTTTACGCTGAAATAGAAAAAATTAATGGATGCTGATAGCGATGATTTTTTATACTATATGGGAATTATAGATCGTTTTTTTATTCACAATTATGCTCGTTGAGCGTCATGCTCCGAGCATCGGGCAGGTACGCAGTGGCAGCAGCGCGGGGCGTTTTGGGACGTTTCCCAGCATCGAACATTAGGTGAGGATATGAAGCTACAGCAACTTCGCTATATCTGGGAAGTCAATCGACATAACCTGAATGTGTCAGCAACTGCCCAGAGTCTGTTTACCTCTCAGCCAGGTATTTCCAAGCAGATTCGCCTGCTGGAAGACGAATTGGGCGTGGAGATCTTTGCTCGCAGTGGCAAGCATCTCACGCGTGTCACCCCCGCTGGCCAGTCGATCATCGAGCTGGCCGGGCAAGTGCTCAAGCTTGCCGAAAACATCAAGCAGGTAGCCCAGGAGCACAGCGACGAGCGCCGTGGCAGCCTGGCCATTGCGACCACCCATACCCAGGCCCGCTATGCCTTGCCACCCATCATCAGCGAATTCACGCTCAAGTACCCAGATGTGGCGCTGCACATGCAGCAGGGTACGCCCAAGCAAATTGCCCAGATGGTGAGTGAAGGGCAGGCGGACTTTGCTATTGCCACCGAGTCGCTGGAGCTGTTTACCGACCTGGTGTTGCTGCCCTGCTACCGCTGGAATCGCTGCATACTGGTACCCAAGGAGCACCCGCTCGCTTCGCTGGAGGGGCCGCTCACCCTTGATGCTCTGGCCGAGTATCCCTTGGTGACCTACGTCTTTGGCTTCACCGGGCGCTCGCAGCTGGACGATGCCTTCAAGGCCAAGGGGTTGACCCCCAACGTTGTGCTGACGGCTGCCGATGCCGACGTCATCAAGACCTATGTGCGCCTGGGCATGGGAGTGGGCATCGTGGCCCATATGGCGGTGGATTCTACGCAGGATGATGATCTGGTGGCGCTGGACGCAAGCCACTTGTTTGCCAGCTCCACCACCAAGATCGGCATTCGTCGTGGAACGTTCATGCGCGGGTACATGTATGACTTCCTGGCGCGCTTTGCTCCCCACCTGACCCGCGACCGAGTGGATGAAGCGCTCACGGCAGGGCCTCGCCATGAGCACGCGCTGTTCGAAGGTGTCGAACTCCCCGAATATTGAGTGCGGCCAGTGATTCAGGGTTGATAAGCCAACTCACCGTTCTGTTCACCGCCCCATTGTGTGGTGAGCAGGGCGGTGAGCTCGTCGGGTGGCTATATCAATGCTGCAGGTGCAGCCCACATTCGCGTTTCTCTTCCACCTTGGTGGGGTCGAAGTAGTCGAAGTTGTTGGGCAGGTCATGGGCCTGCAGATATTCGTACATGTCCTTGGCGGTCCACTTCAGTAGCGGCGCCACTTTCAGCAGGCCGTCGCTGTTGCGGCTGACGGACTGCATCTTGGCCCGCTCGGGCGTGTCTTCGGCGCGCAGGGCGGTGAACCAGATGTCGGGCCGCATGGTGGCCAGGGCGCGCTCGAACGGCTCGATCTTTACTTCCTGAGTGAACGCCGCATGGCGCGGGTCGTCGATGCCCGGCATGGGGCCGTCCAAGGCCTCCCGGTGCGCGCGGGTGCGCTGGGGTAAAAAGCTCACCAGGTTGAGGTCGAGCCGTCGAATCACGTCATCGGCAAACCGGTAAGTAGCCTCGGTGTTGTAACCGCTGTCCATCCAGACAATGGGGATATCAGGGCGAACCTGCGTCACCATGTGCAGAATCACGGCTTCGAACGGGCGGAAATTGGTGGTGCAAATAGGGCGCTCGCCCTGACGAAACGCCCACTCGATCAACCCTTGAGGGTCGTTGGCGTACTCTTGATGAATGGCTTCGAGAACTGAGGACATGCTGTTTCCTGTTGAAAAGCGTGCGATGCCCTTAGGCTACCAAAGCCCTGTGTGGTGCCCCAATACCGTTTGGTTTGGGTTTTATATTCCTTTCTGATGTAACAATGCTTCTTTGTTATTCCAACGCGCTGATCTATTCCAGAGCACTGATCAGGTGACGGATCTTGTCGAGGGTTTCCGTGTACTCCTCGTCTGCCTGAGAGTCGGCGACCAATCCGCCGCCGCCCCATACATGCAGACTGCCGTGATCGGCCAGCATGGTGCGAATGGCAATCGAGGTGTCCATGCTGCCGCGGGTGTCGATATAGCCCAGGCTTCCGCAATAGACGCTACGCTGGCAGGGTTCCAGCTCATCGATGATCTGCATGGCGCGTATTTTGGGCGCGCCGGTGATCGAGCCGCCGGGGAAGGCCGCCGTGAGCAGCGAAAGCGGTGAGTGTGCGGCCGCCAACTCCCCCTGAACGACGCTGACCAGATGGTGCACGTTGGGGTAGCTTTCCAGTTGGCAAAGCTGCGGCACACGTATCGAACCGGGGATGCAGACTCGCCCGAGGTCGTTACGCAGCAGGTCGACGATCATCACGTTCTCGGCTCGGTCCTTGGAGCTGTCGAGCAGCTCCTCGGCTAGCGCCTGGTCTTTTGCGGGCGTATCGCCGCGGGGTCTGGTGCCCTTGATGGGGCGAGTTTCGACGCGGCCATCACGGCACTGAATGAAGCGCTCGGGCGACAGCGACAGTACCGCCTGGCCCTGCCAGGCCATATACCCCGAGAAAGGCGTCGGTGTGGCGCGTCTCAGCTGCAGATAGGCCTGCCACTCATCCCCTTCGTAGCGGGCAGAGAAGCGCTGTGCAAGATTGATCTGGTAGCAGTCACCGGCGCGGATATAGCGCTGTACGGCATCGAAGCGCTCGGTATATTCGGCCTGGTTGAGCTGGGCCTTGAACGGCTGCGTCAGCGTGAAAGGCTCGCCTGCTGGTGGGGCTTCTTCCAGCCAGGCCAACACCTCTCGACGGCGCGCATCGCTGGCCACCAGCCAGGCTTGTCGGGTGACGTGGTCAAAGGTGATGCACCAGTCATACAGGCCCAGGCGGGCCAGCGGCAGTTGGGTGGCGGGCGGGTGCTGGCTGGGCACCGTACAGCTTTGGCGGCCCAGGTCGTAGCTCCAGTAGCCGATCAAGCCGCCCAGAAAGGGCAGGTCGCTGTCGAGAGCGGGCGTGGGAAGCTGTTCCAGCAGCCACTGCTGTTGCGCTGTGCTGTCATCGTCGAGATGAGCTGGCAGCGACAACGTGGTGGAGCTGAGCTGTGCCTGGCGGTTTGCGAAGATTTCCAGCGTGGCTAGCGGGTCGCTGCTGAGAATGTCGTAACGGCCGCTGGTGGCCACGGGTCGGCCACTGTCCAGCAGCACCGCCCCTGGCCGTTGCCGTAATCGGGCAAAGGTGGCCAGCGGGTGGGAGAAATAGGGCAGAGCGGATATCGTCAACGCCGTTGTCATGAAGCAAACGCCAATCCGGAAAGGGCGGCACATTTTAGGGTGCTCGCGCCAAGGACACCAGCCGCGTTTATCGACGGCGTTCTCACGTAAGCAGGCGGGGAGAGGGGGTCGCGACAGGGATTGTAGACATTTACGCGGGAGGTCTCGTCAGGCGTGCAACGAAAGGTGAATAAAAACGCTTATTTTCCGAGGTTGACGCCAGAAAAGGGGAGGGTTAAAGTTTCATTATTCCTTAATTGTCGACAATTAGCCATGACCTTACTTGCTTCCACTTCACCACTGCCGGACGGCGACGCCAGCGACGTCGTCTCGCCAGAAGTACGCACACTGGCCGAGCGTGTGTTTCATCAGCTGCAAAGCGCCATTGTGCGCGGCGAGCTAGCGCCAGGCAGTAAAATTACCGAGCCAGGGCTATCCAAAACCTACGGTATCTCCCGGGGGCCGCTGCGTGAAGCCATGCGACGCCTGGAAGCTCACCGCTTGATTGAACGCGTGCCCCACGTAGGCGCGCGGGTGGTCAAACTCTCCATGAAAGAGCTGCTGGAGCTCTTCGACGTACGCGAAGCCTTAGAGAGCATGGCTGCTCGCTTGGCCGCCGAGCATATGTCACCTGAGGAGATTCAGGGCTTACGCGATGTACTGGCGGTGCATGAAAGCCAGGGCGACTTAAAGCGCGGTGAAGCCTATTACCAGCGCGAAGGCGATCTCGATTTCCATTATCGCATCGTTCAGGGTAGCCACAACAAAATGTTGATGAACCTGCTGTGTGACGACCTCTACTACCTGGTGCGCCTCTATCGCACGCAGTTCAGCGCCAGCGGTACCCGCCCTCAGCGGGCGTTCGTGGAGCACCACCGAATTGTCGATGCCATCGAGGCCGGCGATGCCGAGCTGGCCGAGCTGTTGATGCGTCGCCATGTCAGCGCGTCACGGGCGAACGTGGCAGACCGCTACGCCGCCATTCTTGAACAACAAACAACAACCGAAGACAGGAGCTGATGTCATGACCGCTTCATCCACTTCTCGCCTGAGCCCCGGTGGGCGCTTTCGTGCCGCGCTGGAAGCCCAGCGCCCGCTGCCCATCCTGGGCACCATCAATGCCTATACGGCCATGATGGCCCAACGCGTGGGGCACCAGGCCATTTATCTCTCCGGCGGCGGCGTGGCCAATGCCTCCTTCGGCCTGCCGGATCTGGGCATGACGACCATGAACGACGTGGTCGAGGATGCACATCGTATCTGTGCTGCCACGGAGCTTCCTCTGCTGGTGGATATCGATACCGGCTGGGGCGGCGCGTTCAACATTGCGCGCACCGTGAAAGAGATGCAGCGTGCCGGAGTCGCCGCAGTGCATCTGGAAGATCAGGTCGCTCAGAAGCGCTGCGGTCATCGCCCCAACAAGGCGATCGTTTCCCAGCAGGAGATGGTGGACCGCATCAAGGCTGCGGCCGATGCGAAGCTGGATCCGGATTTCTATCTCATCGCACGTACCGATGCGTTCCAGAAAGAGGGGCTCGATGCCGCCATCGAGCGCGCCAACGCCTGCGTGGAAGCGGGAGCCGATGCCATCTTCGCCGAGGCCGTGCATACCCTCGACGACTATCGCGCCTTCTGCCAGCGCGTCAATGCGCCGATTCTGGCCAATATCACCGAGTTTGGCGCCACGCCGCTGTTCAGCCAGCAGGAGTTAGGAGACGTCGGCTGCCGGATGGTGCTCTATCCGCTGTCGGCTTTCCGCGCCATGAACGCAGCGGCCCTGAAGGTTTACCAGAGCATTCTGGAGCATGGCCATCAGCGCGAGGTGATCGACACCATGCAGACACGCGATGAGCTGTACGACTTCTTGAATTACCACGATTTCGAACAGAAGCTCGATGCGCTGTTCGCCGAACAAAAAGACGCTTGAGTGCGCAGGCAATACACCTAATAACAGTGACAATACTGAGTACGTCAGGAGACTACCATGGCTGATAAACCGCTAGCAGGTGCAGGATTACGTGGGCAGAGTGCGGGCTCGACGGCGCTGTGTACCGTGGGTAAAACCGGTTCCGGCTTGACCTATCGCGGCTTCGACATCAAGGAGCTGGCTGAGAAGGCCAAGTTCGAAGAAGTAGCGTACCTGCTGCTCAAGGGCAAGCTGCCCAATCAGGCGGAGCTCGATCATTACATTACCAAGCTGAAAGGTCTGCGTGGGCTGCCCGAGGCCCTGAAGACGGTGCTCGAGCAGATTCCCAAAGACGCCCATCCCATGGATGTGATGCGTACCGGTGCCTCCATGCTGGGTAATCTGGAAACCGAAGAGAGCTTCGATCAGCAGCAGGACGTGGCGGATCGGCTGCTGGCGGTGCTGCCGTCGATCATCTGCTACTGGTACCGCTTCAGCCACGACGGCGTGCGCATCGACACCCAGACCGACGACGACTCGGTGGGTGGCCACTTCCTGCATATGCTGCGTGGTGAGCCCGCTTCCGAGCTGCATGCTCGGGTCATGAACGTCTCGCTGATTCTCTATGCCGAGCACGAATTCAATGCCTCCACGTTCACCGCGCGGGTGTGTGCCTCGACGCTGTCGGATATGCACTCCTGTGTCACGGGGGCGATTGGCTCCCTGCGCGGCCCGCTGCACGGTGGCGCCAACGAGGCGGCCATGGCGATGATCGAGCACTGGCGCTCGCCCGAAGAAGCCGAGCGGGAGATGCTCGGAATGCTGGAGCGCAAAGAGAAAATCATGGGCTTTGGTCATGCCATCTACCGTGAGTCCGACCCGCGCAATGCGATCATCAAGGAGTGGTCGAAGAAGCTGGCTGACGACGTCGGCGACACCGTGCTCTACCCGGTATCGGTACGTTGCGAAGAGGTCATGTGGCGGGAGAAGAAGCTGTTCTGCAATGCCGATTTCTTCCACGCCAGCGCATACCACTTCATGGATATTCCGACCAAGCTGTTCACGCCCATCTTCGTCATGTCGCGGCTGACCGGCTGGGCCGCCCACGTATTCGAGCAGCGTGCCAATAACCGCATTATTCGCCCCAGCGCCGACTACATCGGCCCGGAGAAGAGCGAATGGGTGCCCATTGAAGCCCGTGACTAGGCGTTTGGCTCTGTGACCAAGTGAGAGGCATCATGAACACGAATTATCGCAAACCGCTGCCGAATGTGTCGGTGGCGGGCGCACCAGTGGACTTTTTCGATACGCGCCAGGCCGTCGAGGAGATCCAGCCCGGTGCCTATGCCCAGTTGCCCTATACGTCTCGGGTGCTGGCCGAGCAACTGGTTCGGCGCTGTGATCCGGCGCTGCTGACCGACGCCCTCAAGCAACTGATCGAGCGCAAGCAGGAGCTGGACTTTCCCTGGTACCCGGCCCGGGTGGTGTGCCACGATATCCTGGGCCAGACCGCGCTGGTCGACCTGGCCGGGCTGCGCGACGCCATCGCGGAGAAGGGCGGTGACCCTGCCAAGGTGAACCCGGTGGTACCGACGCAACTGATCGTCGACCACTCGCTGGCCGTGGAGCACGCCGGTTTCGAGAAGGACGCCTTCGAGAAGAATCGCCAGGTGGAAGATCGGCGTAACGACGACCGCTTTCACTTCATCAACTGGACCAAGCTGGCGTTCGAGAACGTCGACGTGATTCCTCCCGGCAACGGCATCATGCACCAGATCAACCTGGAAAAGATGTCTCCGGTGGTGCAATGCCGCCCGGATGAGCAGGGCGTGCAGGTGGCCTACCCGGACACCTGCGTGGGCACCGACAGCCACACGCCCATGGTGGACGCGCTGGGCGTGATTTCCGTGGGGGTCGGGGGGCTGGAAGCCGAGAGCGTGATGCTGGGCCGCGCCTCGATGATGCGCCTGCCGGATATTGTCGGGGTCGAGCTCACTGGCAAGCTGCAGCCGGGGATTACCGGCACGGATATGGTGCTGGCGATTACCGAGTTTCTGCGTAAAGAGCGGGTAGTGGGCGCTTACTTAGAGTTCTACGGCGAAGGGGCTGATGCGCTGACCGTGGGCGACCGCGCCACGATTTCCAATATGACGCCGGAGTATGGTGCTACGGCGGCGATGTTCTACATCGATAACCAAACCATTGAGTATCTCAAGCTCACTGGGCGTGAAGATGAGCAAGTCGCGCTGGTGGAAGCGTACGCCAAGCATACTGGGCTATGGGCAGATGATCTCAAAAGTGCCTATTACGAACGGGTATTGACGTTTGATCTCTCAAGCGTGGCGCGCACGTTGGCTGGCCCTTCTAACCCCCATGCCCATCTGCCTACTTCCGAGCTGGCAAAGCGGGGTATCGCCATCGACTTGGATAAAGCCCGGGCCGATGAGCAGGCAGGCAGAATGCCGGACGGTGCGGTGATTATTGCCGCCATCACCAGCTGCACCAACACGTCTAACCCGCGCAATATGGTGGCGGCTGGGTTGATTGCTCGCAACGCCAACCGGTTAGGGCTGACCCGCAAACCGTGGGTGAAGTCGTCGCTGGCCCCTGGCTCAAAAACCGTCAAGATGTACTTAGAAGAAGCGCACTTGATGGATGAGTTGGAGAACCTCGGCTTTGGTGTGGTGGCCTACGCCTGTACCACCTGTAACGGGATGTCTGGTGCGCTGGAGCCGCACATCCAGCAGGAAATCATCGACCGCGACCTGTACGCCACGGCGGTGCTTTCCGGTAACCGTAACTTTGACGGGCGTATCCACCCCTACGCCAAGCAGGCGTTTTTGGCCTCACCGCCGTTGGTGGTGGCGTATGCCATCGCAGGCACCATTCGCTTTGATATTGAAAAAGACGTGCTGGGGTATGACACGAAGGGTAATCCGGTCACCCTCAAGGACATCTGGCCCGACGATAGCGAAATCGATGCTATCGTGAAGTCGGCGGTGAAGCCCGAGCAGTTCCGCCAAACCTATATCCCGATGTTCGATCTGGATAAAAGTGCGCGTACTCAGGTAAGCCCGCTCTACGAATGGCGGCCCCAGAGCACCTACATCCGGCGGCCTCCCTATTGGGAGGGCAACATGGCCCGGGAGCGAGGGCTGAAAGGCATGCGCCCGCTGGCCATCCTGCCGGACAACATCACCACGGACCACCTGTCGCCGTCCAATGCCATTCTCATGGACAGCGCCGCTGGCGAGTATCTGCATGCCATGGGTTTGCCGGAGGAGGACTTCAACTCCTACGCCACCCACCGCGGAGACCACCTGACCGCCCAGCGGGCCACCCTGGCCAATCCCAAGCTCTTCAATGAGATGGTGCACGACGAGCAGGGCAAGGTCATGCAAGGCTCGCTGGCGCGTATCGAGCCGGAAGGCACCGTGACCCGCATGTGGGAAGCCATCGAAACCTATATGGCGCGCAAACAGCCGCTGATCATCATCGCGGGTGCCGACTATGGCCAGGGGTCGTCTCGAGACTGGGCGGCCAAGGGCGTGGCTCTGGCCGGGGTCGAAGCGATCGTGGCAGAAGGCTTTGAACGTATCCACCGCACCAATCTGGTGGGTATGGGCGTGATGCCGCTGCAATTCGAGGAGGGCACGACTCGGAAAACGCTGGCGCTGGATGGCACCGAAATCTACGACGTGGAAGGAACGCCTGCACCCAGAGCCCAACTGACGCTGGTGATCCATCGCCAGCAGGGAGCTGTGGAGCGTGTGCCGGTGGTGTGCCGTCTGGACACCGCCGAGGAGGTCACCATCTACTCCGCCGGTGGTGTGCTGCAGCGCTTTGCGCAGGATTTTCTGGAATCCAGCGCCGCTGTCTAGCCGCGTTGTCCCAGCGTAGCACCGGAAGGGAAAGCCCAACGAGTGAACATCGACGGCCTGACGCGTGTCAGGCCGTTGTCAGGAGAGTGACCATGGCGCACGCAGCGCAGATGAGTATTCCCGCCACCTACATGCGAGGTGGCACCAGCAAAGGGGTGTTTTTCACCCTCAGTGACCTGCCTCCCGCTGCGCAGCAGCCGGGTGAGGCGCGAGACAGGCTGCTGTTGCGGGTGATGGGTAGCCCCGACCCCTATGAAAAACAGATCGATGGGATGGGCGGTGCCACGTCCAGCACCAGCAAGGCGGTGATTCTCTCGAAAAGTACTTCCCCGGAGCATGATGTGGATTACCTGTTTGGGCAGGTGTCCATCGACAAGCCTTTCGTGGACTGGAGCGGCAACTGCGGCAACTTGTCTGCGGCGGTGGGCCCCTATGCCGTGGCCAATGGGCTGGTCGACCCCGCGCGGGTGCCTGAAAACGGCGTCGTGGAAGTGCGCATCTGGCAGGTCAACATACAGAAAACCATCGTTTCTCAGGTGCCGATCAGCCACGGCGCCGTTCAGGAAACCGGAGACTTCGAGCTGGATGGCGTCACCTTTCCTGCTGCCGAGATTCCGGTGGCGTTTCTGGATCCTGCCGACGGTGAGGGGGCGATCTTCCCCACCGGGCAGCCGGTGGATGAGCTGGAGGTGCCCGGCATCGGAGTGCTCAAGGCGACGCTGATCAATGCGGGTATTCCTACCGTGTTCATCGATGCGCAAGCACTGGGTTACAGCGGCTGTGAGCTGCAAGAGGCGATCAACGGCGACCCGGATGCACTGGCCAGGTTCGAAAGAATACGTGCCTATGGGGCCGTCAAGATGGGGTTGATTGCCCATGTGGACGAGGCCGCCAGCCGTCAGCACACGCCCAAGGTGGCGTTCGTGGCACCACCGGCTGGCTATACGTCTTCCAGTGGGCAGCGGGTCGAGGCCGAGTCGATCGATCTGTTGGTCAGGGCGCTCTCCATGGGCAAGTTGCATCACGCCATGATGGGCACTGCGGCCGTGGCCATTGCCGCGGCAGCGGCCATTCAGGGGACACTGGTGAACCTGGCGGCAGGCGGCAGCGAACGGGAGTCGGTCACTTTTGGCCACCCCTCCGGCACGCTCAGGGTAGGCGCCAAGGCCAGCCTGGTGGAGGGACGCTGGCAAATCGATCAGGCGATCATGAGCCGCAGTGCTCGGGTATTGATGGAAGGGCGAGTGCGCGTGCCGGGTGATGTGCTGTAATCGACGGCAGGCACTGCTTTGACCACCCTGGTGGCCACTTGCTGAGTGGTGCCCGTCACGGTATAGGCGCAAGGCTTGCCGTGACGGGCGGGGTGGTCATGGTGTCGCGTGTGATGTGATTAATCCTCTACCACGACCTGGTCGCGCATCCGGTCAACGGTGGCCGGACCAATGCCGCTGACCCGTGTCAGGTCGTCAGCGCTCTCGAAAGCGCCGTTGGTTTCACGCTCCTCGATGATGGCGGCCGCCCGGCTGGGGCCAATGCCCGGCAGTTCCGCCAGCAGCTCGGCGTCGGCACTATTGACATTGATGGGGGCGATTGCCTGGGCCAGCGCGGCGCTGGACAAGCCCAGGCACAGTGACATCACGAGTGCGGCTACAAATCCCTTGAACGTTTTCTGCATGTGAAGTACCTCATCGGTGTTGGTTCGTCGCTCGGCTCGCCAAGAGCCAAGCCTCCTTGATCGCCAGCATGACCGAATTGCTTGCGTCCTTAGTCAACTTAATCTTTTGGCGCGCCTCGCGCTGTAAGCCATTGCCGACAGTTTTTGTAATCCGTTTGCCATGAGGGATGTCGGTAATCGCTTACACAGCCGCGTGACGAGGGCTGTTACACTAGCAGGGTGGCAGACCGTCGCCCATTGAACGGGTTCGTGACAGACATGAACCTTTCCATTGTTGATCTAACGAGCACGGAGTAAGCGCGTGTCCACCGACTCACCTATCATCATTGCCCTTGATTACCCTTCGCTTGACGCGGCCCTGTGCATGGCTGACCAGCTCGACCCGGCGCGTTGCCGTGTGAAGGTCGGCAAGGAGCTGTTCACGCGCAGCGGCCCAGCAGTACTGGAGGCATTGCATGGTCGGGGCTTCGAGGTATTCCTGGACCTCAAGTTTCACGACATTCCCAACACCACCGCCAGTGCGGTGCAGGCGGCGGCAGAGCAGGGCGTGTGGATGGTCAATGTTCATGCCTCCGGTGGGCGCAAGATGATGGAGGCCGCGGCCCAGCGGCTGGCGGAGCATCGTTTGAAGACGCACTTGATAGCCGTCACCGTGTTGACCAGCATGCAGGAAGAGGATTTGGCCAGCGCCGGCGTGAGCGGCGGGATCGATGCCCAGGTGGATCGTCTCGCGGCGTTGACGCATGCCAGTGGTTTGGCGGGAGTGGTGTGTTCTGCCCACGAGGCGGCACCTCTGAAGGCTCGGTATGGCGATGGCTTCCTCAAGGTGACGCCGGGAATTCGTCCCCATTTCGCCGCAGCCAATGACCAGCAGCGGATCATGACACCTGCAGAAGCCATGCAGGCCGGTAGCACTCATCTGGTCATCGGCAGGCCGGTCACTCAGGCAGAAGACCCGATGGCGGCATTGGTCGCTATCGAAAGCGAGCTGGCGAGCGTCTGAGGCTGGATGCGAGTGGCTATTCGCCCTGAACGCCCGTGACGGGCTTGATGGTGCCCCAGCGTCGGCAGCTGGGGCACTGCCAGCTCAGGCTGTCGCTGTTGAAGCCGCAGCGGCGGCAGCGGTGACGATGTCGGTCGGACAGCAGCTGGTCAGTGTGGTGCTTGAGCAGCAGCAAGCGTGTGTCGGGAGAAGCTTTGCCTGACAGTTTCTCGCTTTCGAGATAAAGATCCACCAGGTAGTCGAGGCCACCCAGGCTCGGCGCTTCTCGTAACCACGTGCCGATCCGCTCGATGGCGTTGTCGACTCCTTCTCGCTGGTGGATCAGGGCCCCCAGGGTAATCATGACGCTGGTGTAGGGGGCTTGCCCCAGCAGCCGATACAGGTGGTTTGCCAGGCCGTCCAGGTCATCGTTGCGGGTATAGGCCCGTTGCAGGACCGGCAGCATGGTGGGGACGTGGGCGATATCCTGTTGAAGTATATGGTCGAGCCGCTCGATGGCCTTGTCATGATGGCCGTTTTCCATATCGAGTTCGGCCAACAGCAGGGTAGCTCTGACGCAGCGCTCATCGAACTGCAGCGCTTTTTTCAGATGTTTGCGGGCCAGCGGGCGGCTTGCCTGGGCGATCTCCTGTTCTGCCAGTTCGCACAGCCAGTGGGCGGCGGGTCGGCGCATGGCAGGTTGCAGCTTCATCAGGGGCTGGGCGGTCTCCAGCGCTTCATGCCAGTCGTTTTCTCTTTCCAGCAGGTCGATCAGCAGTCGGCGCGCTTCCAGGCACATAGGCTCGCTGCTCGAGTGTTCGAGCACGCTGCGCAGCAGCCGCTGGGCGCGATCATGCACGCCCAGAGCGATGAAATCTCGCGCCAGCTCCAGTTGAACGTGTTCGTTGGTCTCTGCCGACAGGGCGGGGCGGGCCAGCAGGTTTTGATGAATACTGACGGCCTTGTCGGCTTCACCGCGAGCGCGAAACAGCTTGCCCAGGGCAATATGTGTTTCTGCCGTCTCGCTATTGATGTCGAGGGCATGAATGAAGGTGTTGATGGCTTCGTCGGGCTGCTCGTTGAGCAGATAGTTCAACCCGACGAAGTACTCTCGAGATAGATCGGGTGGGCGTGACAAAGGGACCTGCCGCTGGCGCCTGGTCGCATGTCTGACCCCAAGCGCAAAGCCCAGCACAATGGCGGTCAGCAGCACGCCCAGCAGCACGGCATCTTGCATTTATGCCAGTTCCTTGAACTCCTGGGTGCGGAGGCGGTCGAGCTCCTTGCGCTGTTGCTTGTTGTGGCGTTCGCTGCGCACCAGCTTGGCTCTCAGGCGTACGTACACGCCCAGCATGGCGATCATGCCGACCACCACGCCCAGCGTCAGCGTTGCCAGCAGCCAGACCGACAGCGAGACGGCAGGCAGCTCTGTCCAGATCAGGTTCAAGGCAATGGTCTGCTGGTTGTTGACGGCAAAAAGAATGCCGACCAGCAGCACTATCAGTAGAATGATGGCCAGAATCAGCCCTTTGATCCAACGCATGTGTGTTTCCTGGTTAGTGGCGTTCGCGGTAGTGCTATTGTGTCTGAGTCTAAGCGTGACGTCATCCCGAAGAACGTCGAAGGGGGCGTTTACTCAGGCTCAATAGCCCAGCGCTCGACTGGCGTCTACCTGTTCCCGCAGCTCTTTGCCGGGCTTGAAGTGGGGGACATATTTGCCGTCCAGTTCCACCGGGTCGCCCGTCTTGGGGTTTCTGCCGGTGCGTGGCTCGCGGTAGTGAAGTGAAAAGCTGCCAAAGCCCCGTATTTCTACTCGCCCGCCGCTGGACAAGGCATCGGTCATATCATCCAGGATGATACGCACTGCCGTTTCGACTTCCTTGGCGGATAGCTCCGGTTGACGCATCGCGATTTGTTCGATTAGTTCAGACTTGGTCATCGGTTGGCTCCCTGCAAACGTTAAAGGCCGTTCTTGCGCATGCGACCTCGATACCATCGAAATCAGCATACTTCGCCAAACGGCATAAAACAATTCAGATAAAACAAGGTACTAGCTTGGTGAGCTCAAGGCTGAGTAACAGCATAGGCGAAGCCGGGCGCTGGCGCGACCCTGTCGCTCCGGTATACTGCCTTTTCATTCCCTTTACGTGGAGAAGTGGCGTTGAACGACGATACATCCCCAGCAGCTGTGCTGCGCAAGCGGCTCTATTGGCACTCCCGTCGTGGCATGTGGGAGTTGGACTTGCTGTTGATTCCGTTTCTGGAGGCACGCTTCGAGTCGCTCAGCCATGAGCAGCAACTGACCTATCAAAGGTTGATCGAAGAGGAAGATCAGGATCTGTTCGTCTGGCTGATGCACCGCGAGTGGCCGGAAGACCCGGAGTTGCGTCAATTGGTCCAGATGATCGTCGAGCATGCAGAAACCACCGATAACGCTGCCTATCGTACGCTCTAACGTGGCCAGCGGCGTTCATGCAGCATTGTTGATGGGCTGCATGACGTTGCTGATGCTCCTCGTCAGCGCTGCTTGGATCGGGGTGGCCTTGGTGGTGGGGTTGGCGGTGTGGTGGGGCAGCCGCTGCCGTCAGCCGGCAGGAACATTGCAGCTCGTGCATACAGGGCAACACTGGGCGGCAAGCTGGTTGTTGCCTACTGGTGAACTGGGCCCCGAGCAGCCTGTGCGCTGTGACTATTTGGGGCCCTGGTTGGTGGGGCTGCGTGTCGGCAGCCAGCGTATCTGGATATGGCCTGACAGCCTGCCTGCCTCAGAGCAGCGCCAGCTGCGCCGCTGCCTGCACCGTCCCGGTCGTTAGCGCCTGGCGTTGGGCAGGTCGTCCAGCGTCAGTCGGGAAGGTTGGCTGTCTGGCTGGGCCGAGGGCCAATCGGTGGAGTAATGCAGGCCGCGTGACTCATGGCGTCGCAGGGCTGCCAGGGTGGTCAACTGTGCCAGGGCCAGTGCCTGGCCAAGCTGAAGGCTGTCGGGGTGCTGCCGCTCAGGATCCAGCGCTTTCAGGTTCTGCGCCATGTTCTCCAGCGCCGCATAAGCGCTGTTCAAGCCCTGCTCGCTGCGCACGATGGAAACATGCTGGCTCATCACGCTGCGCATGGCGTGGCGCAGCTCGTCGAGGGCGTTCCGGTCCACCTTGATGTGTGCATCAAAGGGCCTGTCAGCCAGCGCTTCAGAGAGTTGGCAAGGCGCCGTCTGCGGCTGGCTGAGCAGATGCAGGGCGCAGCTGCGGGCGTAGACCAGGCACTCCAGCAGGGAGTTGCTGGCCATGCGATTGGCGCCATGCAAGCCGGTATAGGCGGTCTCGCCGATGGCGTAAAGGTTAGGCACGTCGGTTGCGCCTGCGCTGTTGGTGGCAATGCCGCCGCAGCTGTAGTGGGCGGCGGGTACGACGGGAATGGGTTCCCGGGTGATGTCGATGCCCCGTGAGGCGCAGTGGGCCAGAATAGTCGGGAAGTGGTGGCGTAGGTTGGTGTCGCCCAGGTGGCGCACGTCGAGCCAGACATGCCCCAGCGTACCTTGCTGAATGTTGGCATCGATGGCGCGGGCCACGATGTCACGGGGCGCCAGTTCGGCACGCGCATCCAGCGCCAGCATGAAGCGCTCTCCCGCCTCGTTCAGCAGGTGGCCACCTTCTCCTCGCACGGCTTCGCTGATCAGAAACGCAGGGCCGTTGGGGTCGAACAGGCAGGTGGGGTGAAACTGCTGAAACTCCAGATTGCACAGGGTGGCGCCCAGCTCGGCGGCCATCATCATGCCTTCTCCGCTGCTGGGGGCGGGGGTCGTCGTATGGCGATACAGGCCGCTGGCGCCGCCCGTTGCCAGTACGGTATGCGTAGCCAGCAGGTGGTGAAGATTGCCGCCGCTGTCGATGCCCAGTGCGCCCAGGCAGTGGCCAGAGGCGTTCTGAAGCAGGTGCAGAATGGTCAGGTCGCTGCGCTGGGTGATGTTGGGGTGGGCAGCGACTTTATCCAGCAGCGTATCGACCACGGCGCGCCCTGTGGCATCGTCGGCATGGATGATGCGTCTTGCGTTATGGCCGCCCTCTCGGGTGAGGTGAAAGGGGTAGCGGGCGCTGGGGTCAGGGTCTGGGGTGAACGGCACGCCATTGTCGATGAGCCACTGAATGGCCTGGGGGCCGTGGTCGACCGTAAAGCGTACGGCCGCTTCATCGCACAGGCCGTCCCCGGCAATGAGCGTGTCCTGGACATGGTCTTCGAGCTGGTCGTCGGGTGACAGGACGGCAGCAATCCCGCCCTGGGCCCAGCGGCTGGCCCCTTTGTCGTCCTGGGCAGGGCGCACCAGCAGCACCGAGCGTTGATCGGCCACTTCCAGTGCCAGCGTCAAGCCGGCGACGCCCCCACCAATAATGACGATGTCGGATGTTGACGTGCTCATTGGGCCCGCTCCTCCATGACTTACAAGTACAAGTGGGTGGCTAGCGTCGCCATCGTTCGCTCGGCATCATAGCGCGACTGAGGGTGTCGGGCGATGCATCGACAACAGGAAGAGATGGTAGGCGGTGGCCAGACACAAAAAAAGCCGCGTCGATCAGATGATCTCGCAGCGTCGTCGTCTTTCATATTGGTGCCCGGAGCCGGACTTGAACCGGCACGGAGTTGCCTCCGAGAGATTTTAAGTCTCTTGCGTCTACCAATTTCGCCATCCGGGCAGTGTGTCGAAGAGATCGATACACTGGGAAATGGAGGCTGGAGTCGGAATCGAACCGGCGTACACGGAGTTGCAGTCCGCTGCATAACCACTCTGCCATCCAGCCTGACAAGTCATTGGATTGAACCAAATTGGAGCGGGAAAGGAGATTCGAACTCCCGACCCTCGCCTTGGCAAGGCGATGCTCTACCACTGAGCTATTCCCGCTTGACTCGAGGGCGAATTATACGCATCGCCCAGCGATTGTCAATCAATCAATTCGTTAAGTGCTTAAAAAAGCGAGCTTACCCTGCCTACATCGAACGACTGAGGTGCGGCCAGGCGGCGCGCAGGTACTGGATCATGGACCACAGGGTCAGGGTCGCTGCTGCATACAGTATGACCACGCCCAGCAACGCAACGTCGTGTCCGGGCGGGAAGGCGAGCAAGACGAGAATGGCGACCATCTGCAGCGTGGTCTTGAGCTTGCCGATCCACGACACGGCCACCATGCCGCGTTTGCCCATTTCGGCCATCCACTCCCGAAGGGCGGAAATGACGATTTCTCGACCGATGATGACCAGAGCGGGGAGCGTCAATACCAGCGTGTCGAAGCGCTCGATGAGCAGCGCCAGTGCCACTGCGACCATCAGCTTGTCGGCTACCGGGTCCAGAAATGCGCCAAACGGTGTCGATTGGTTCCAGCGGCGGGCAAGATAGCCGTCCAGCCAGTCCGTCACCGATGCCAGGGCAAACAGCCCGGCCGCCATCGGCATGCTCCAGCCAAAGGGCAGGTAAAAGAGCACTACCAGAAGTGGGATGAACGCGATTCGTGCCAGTGTCAGTATGTTGGGTATATTCATCGCAGGGCGCGATCCTTGCCGGAGAATCATGAAAGTCGGAATGTAATGTGCCCGGTCATTCTATCCCCCTTGGCGCATTGCATCCATGTTAACCACCGCTTTATCCGTTCAGAGTGACATAAATCGTCTCCGCCAGGGCGGCGCTGATGCCCGGCACCCGAGTGAGTTCGTCACGGCTGGCCTTTTGCACGCCCTGCAGGCCGCCAAAAAACTTGAGCAATTCGCGGCGCCGCTTGGGGCCGATGCCGGGAATGTCCTGCAGGGTAGAGGTGCGTCGCGCCTTGTCGCGTGCTGCTCGGTGCCCCGCGATGGCGAAGCGGTGCGATTCATCGCGAATATGCTGAATGAGGTGCAGGGCGGGAGAGGCTGGTGCCAGTACCAGCGGGTTGTCGCTACTTTCCAGAAACAGGGTTTCGAGCCCGGCCTTGCGGGTAGTGCCTTTGGCCACGCCCAGCAGGACGATGCCTGGCACCTGCAGGTCGGTCAGCACTTGCCGTGCCATGTTCAATTGGCCCTTGCCGCCATCCACGATCAGCACGTCAGGCGCAATGGCTTCGCCACTTTTGACGCGTTTGAGGCGTCGCGTGAGCGCCTGTTGCATGGCGGCGTAGTCGTCGCCTGCGGCCACGCCTTCGATGCGAAAGTGGCGGTAGTCGCTCTTGCGTGGCCCTTGGTGGTCGAACACCACGCAGGAAGCCACGGTGGCTTCGCCCTGGCTGTGGCTGATATCGAAGCACTCCAGGCGCTCCGGCAGTGAGGGTAGCCCCAGCGCTTGCTGCAGTGACGTGAAGCGTTCGGTGAGCTGCGTGGTGTTGGCCAGCTGCGAGGCGAGCTGCTGTTCGGCATTGGTCATGGCCAGATGCTGCCACTGGGCGCGGTGCCCGCGCACCTGATGGGTCACGCGGACTTTTTTGCCTGCCTGCTGGGCAAGCGCGTCGGCAATCAGTGTGCCGTCTTCCAGAGGGAGATTGGTGATCACTTCGCTGGGCACGCTGTGGGGCTGACCAAAATAGTATTGGCTGACCACTTCGGTGAGAAGTGCCTCGGGGGAAAGATCCAGGTCGTTCTTGGGCATGTGATGTCGTGCACCCAGCAGGCGCCCATCGCGTACGCTGAGGATGGAGATGCCCAGCGCGCCAGGGCGTTGAGCCAGCGCGAAAATATCCGCATCGCCGCTCTCGTTGTCGACGAACTGGCGTTGCTGCATCTGGCGCAACTGCTGGATCTGGTCACGCAGGCGGGCGGCTTCTTCAAAGTTGAGCGTCCGGCTCGCTGCCTCCATCTCTTCGGTAAGCAGTTGCGTCACATGTTCGCTCTTGCCTTCCAGGCACATGACGGCATGGTCGACATCCCGCTGGTACTCTGGCTGTGAAATGTAGTCCACGCAAGGGGCGCTGCAGCGCTCAATCTGGTATTGCAGGCACGGGCGAGAGCGATGGGCGAAGACGCTATCCTCGCAGTTGCGGATACGAAAGATTTTCTGCATCAGGGTCAGGCTTTCCCTGACTGCGCCGCTGCTGGGGTAGGGGCCAAGATACTTGCCGTCACCGCGCCGCTGCCGGGCTCGCTTGTACTCGAGGGCAGGGTAGGGGTGGCGGTCGGTCACGAATACGAAAGGGTAGGATTTGTCGTCGCGCAGGAGAATGTTGTAGGGCGGACGTAGCTCCTTGATCAGGGTCTGTTCCAGCAGCAGCGCTTCGGTCTCGCTGCGCGTGACCGTGATCTGGATGTCGGCAATGCGCGAGACCATGGCCTGGGTCTTGGCATTGAGCTGGCCGCGAAAGTAGCTGGCCAGACGCGACTTGAGGCGCTTGGCCTTGCCGACGTAGAGCGCATTCTGCTGCTCATCCAGCATTTTATAGACGCCAGGAGAGGCGCTGACGGAGCTGAGGAACTGCTTGGCATCAAAGGACATGGCGTATCAACGGCGCTTCTTGTCGGCTGAAGCAGCGATGGTAGGTCTATCCCAGGATGGCGTCAAAGCCCTCGACCAGTCCATGGCGTAACGCCAGGTGGGTCAGCTCTACGTCAGTGGCTACCTGGAGCTTGTCAAACAGGCGGTAGCGGTAGGTGTTGACGGTTTTGGGGCTCAAGTGCAGACGGTCCGAAATATCCTGTACGCGCTGGCAATTGACGATCATCAGGGCGATTTGCAATTCACGATGCGAGAGGTGGCTGAAAGGGTTGTCTTCATCGTCGAAATGGGAGAGTGCCAGCCGCTGGGCGATTTCCTGGCTGACATAGCGGCGCCCGTGAAAGACCTGGCGAATGGCATCGGTCATTTCCGTTGCATCGGCACCCTTGCTGAGAAAGCCTGATGCCCCTGCTTCGAGCATGCGCCGCAAGACGCTGTCTTCCAGATGTGCCGTGAGGATGATGACTTTGACGTCCGAAAGCGTGCGGTAGATGCGGCGGGTCGCTTCCAGACCGCCAATGCCTGGCATGCGAATGTCCATCAGTACGATGTCAGGCTTCAGTTGTCGGCTCTGTGTGACTGCGTTCTCACCATCATCCACTTCACCCACGATCTTGATATCGCTCTCTTCGTTCAGGAGGTGGGCGATGCTGGTTCTCACCAGGTGGTGATCATCGGCAATTAAAACGTTGATCAAGGGGCTGGCTCCTGCAGGTAATCATCGTGGACTGGGGCGATACGCACGCTGCGTTGACATAGAGTGCCACAGCTCTTGGCAAAGGAGAATTAGTTAATGCTTGTTCACTTTAATTCTTGACCTCGCGCAAACCCTGGAGTAATATTCGCACCGCTGCCGCAATGGCAGCATATGGGGCCTTAGCTCAGCTGGGAGAGCGCAACACTGGCAGTGTTGAGGTCAGCGGTTCGATCCCGCTAGGCTCCACCAAGATTTCGAAGCGCCGCGTATCTTACGCGGCGCTTTTTGTTTTGCCTGTCATTTTGACTGTCATGTAGCCTCTCATTTGAACTCCTTCTATTGCTGCGCTGCAATCGGCGCCCGTTCATGAGTGAGCGGGCGCCGCTGTGGGCTAGCCGTCGACCTTGCCCAGCAGCAGGAACTCGATCAAGGCTTTTTGTGCGTGCAGGCGGTTGCCTGCCTCTTGCCAGACCACCGAGCGCGGGTCATCGAGCAGCGTGTGGCTGATCTCTTCGCCGCGATGTGCCGGCAGGCAGTGCAAGAACAGGACGTCCGCGTTAGCGCTGTCGAGCATCGCTTCCGTTACCTGGAAGCCCGCAAAATCGGCCTCTCGCTTCGCCTGTTCCTGCTCTTGGCCCATGGAGGCCCAGACGTCGGTGGTGATCAGGTCAGCGCCTTGAGCGGCTTGCTGTGGGTCGCGCAACAGAGTGATGCAGTCGCCGGCGGCTTGCATGATGTCGTCGCGAGGCTCGTAGCCTTCCGGGCAGCAAATTCTCAAGTGGAAACCGAACTGGCGGGCAGCATTGATCCACGAGTGGCACATGTTGTTGCCATCGCCGATCCATACGGC
This sequence comes from Halomonas sp. KM007, assembly GCF_050709225.1. NCBI lineage: Bacteria > Pseudomonadati > Pseudomonadota > Gammaproteobacteria > Oceanospirillales > Halomonadaceae > Halomonas > Halomonas sp. KM007. Next base: position 3,221,215 of record NZ_CP136131.1, read on the forward strand.
GGTCTTGCCCTTGACGCTGCCGCGCAGCTCGGTCCAGGTCATGACGTCTGCCAGCAATTGGCAGGGGTGGTAGTCGTCGCTGAGCGCATTGATGACGGGCACGCTGCTGGCGCTGGCGTACGCTTCCAGCCCTGCATGGGAGAAAGTGCGGATCATCACCGCGTCGACCATTTCGGCCAGCACGCGGGCGGTGTCTTCGATGGGCTCGCCGCGGCCCAGTTGGGTGTCGCGCGGAGACAAAAACAGGGCGTGGCCACCAAACTGGGCCATGCCGGTCTCGAAGGAAACACGGGTTCGCGTGGAGGACTTCTCGAAAATCATCGCCAGAGTGCGGTTGGGCAGCGGCGTGTAAACCGGTCCGTTGGCCTTGAGGTCCGTCTTGATCTTGATGGCGCGCTGAATCAGATAGTCCAGCTCTTCAGGGGTCAAATCCAGCAGGGTAAGGAAATGGCGTGTCGCCATGATGACGTCTCTCCGCGCAAAAACACCATCCTAGCGAGGCCGCAGGGGATGCGCAACGCAAGCGGCATGCGTAGAATATCCGCCACGCAATATGACCGAGTCGTTTGCTCAGGTATTGACGTGCATGATCAAGACTGACGATTACCCGGTCGCAGGGTTAAAGCCAGTGGCCGAATTGCGTACACTGGAAGAGACCACATCTTTTATCGAGGAGCATCCCATGAGCACCACGGCTGACAATATCCAGCGTCAAATCACTGAAAACCCGATTCTCATCTACATGAAAGGCACGCCTCAGCTGCCGCAGTGTGGCTTTTCTGCACAGACCGTTCAGGCGCTGATGAGCTGCGGCGAGCGTTTCGCTTTCGTCAACGTGCTGGATAACCCTGATATTCGCGCCGAACTGCCCAAGATTGCCAACTGGCCCACCTTCCCGCAGCTGTGGGTAGAAGGCGAGCTGGTCGGCGGATGCGATATCGTGATGGAAATGCACCAGAGTGGCGATCTCGAGAAGTTGATCAAAGAAGCTGCCCAGCGTGCAGGCGCTGCTGAGAACGGCACTGACGCCTAACCCAAGAACAGCGCCCAAGGAAGTTTTGCTCCATGAGCTATCAAGTTCTGGCCCGCAAGTGGCGGCCACGCACATTTCATGAGCTTGTGGGGCAGGCCCATGTCCAACGCGCCCTGGTCAATGCTCTTGACCAGGGGCGTTTGCACCACGCTTACCTGTTTACGGGGACGCGGGGTGTCGGCAAGACCACCCTGGCACGGATATTGGCCAAGTGCCTCAACTGCACGGCCAAAGGCCGTGGTGACGAGGGCGTCACGTCGACACCTTGTGGCCAGTGCCCCAGCTGTGAGGCGATTGACCAGGGGCGCTTCGTCGACCTGATCGAAGTCGATGCCGCGTCGCGAACCAAGGTCGAAGATACCCGCGAGCTGCTGGACAACGTTCAGTACGCGCCTACCCAAGGGCGTTACAAGGTGTACCTGATCGACGAGGTGCACATGTTGTCGACCAGCAGCTTCAATGCGCTGCTGAAGACACTGGAAGAACCCCCGCCCCACGTCAAGTTTCTGCTGGCGACCACTGACCCGCAAAAATTGCCTGCCACCGTGCTCTCTCGGTGCTTGCAGTTCACTCTGAAGCACATGCCGCCTGAGAGGGTAGTCGAACACCTCAGCTTCGTGCTGGGTGAAGAAGGCGTCGAATACGACGAGAGTGCGCTTTGGCTGCTGGGCAAAGCCGCTGGGGGCTCGATGCGTGATGCCATGAGCCTGACCGATCAAGCCATTGCTTTTGGTCAGGGGGCGGTACGCCATGGCGATGTTGCGGCCATGCTGGGTACGCTGGATCATCGCCACGTACTGGCGCTGGTAGAAGCGCTGGCGAACGTGGACGTTCAACAGCTGCTGCAGGAGGTTGCTCAGCTCGCCGAGCAGGGGCCGGACTTTGCCGCAGTGCTGGATGAGCTGACCGCCATTTTGCACCGGCTGGCCGTTGCCCAGATGGTGCCTGACGCGGTGGATAACAGTCACGGTGACCGCGCCCAGATTCAGCAGCTTGCCGGGCGCTTTACCGCCGAAGATCTGCAGCTTTACTACCAGATCGGTATCCAGGGAAGAGGCGACATGGTGCATGCGCCCGACTTGCGCAGCGCGCTGGAAATGACGCTGTTGAGGATGCTGGCGTTTCGCCCGCAGGGGGTTCCAAAACCACCCACGGTGCCGCTGCCGCTGCGTCGTGAACCGGTCATTGAGCCCGCGGCCGAGGCTGCGGCCGTTGAGAGCGAGCCAAAAAAGCCTGAGCCTGCGCCGCCCGCTGCGCAGGCTGCACCGCCGCAAACACCTGTTGCGCGGGTATCTGCTGAGCCGCCCCAAAACGCACCAGAGAGCTACCCACCAGAAAGTAACGTGGCTGTGGCACAGCCAGCAGAGGAGCCGGCCCCCTGGTCGCTTGACGAAGTGAATCAGGCCGCCATGCTCTCGCCAGAGCCAGAGCCAGAGCCAGAGCCAGAGCCAGAGCCAGAGCCAGAGCCAGAGCCAGAGCCAGAGCCAGAGCCAGAGCCAGAGCCAGAGCCAGAGCCAGAGCCAGAGCCAGTTCACCAAGAGCCGATGGTTTCCTCGTCATCTTCGCCCTCGTTGGAAGGCCCGTTGGATCAGGCCGGGTGGCTGGGCTGCTTTGATGCGTTGGCCCTGGGGGGGCTGACGCGCAACCTCGCGGCACACTGCCAGGTGGAAAGCGATGATGGCGCCACGCTGGTGCTGCGCCTGGATCCATCGCAGTCGGCCATGCAGGCTGAGGTGCACAACCAGCGCATCGAGCGCGCGTTGAACGGGATTGGGCTGCCCAGAAAAGTGCACTTCAAGGTAGCGGCGCTGGACACGGGAATCGAGACCCCGCGGCAGCAGGAAGAGCGTCTCCAGCAGGAGCGACATGCCGAAGCGGTTGATCTACTTTATCGTGACCCCAATATTGAGAAGTTACGTCACGCTTTTGGGGCTACGCTGATTGAGTCGACGGTAAAACCCGCATCGCACTCTTGACCCTATCACTTCAGTCATATCACTCAGGAGATCACCGCATGTTCAAAGGCGGAATGGGCAACATCATGAAGCAAGCCCAGGAAATGCAGGAAAAAATGCAGCGCGCTCAGGAAGAGGTCGCCAAGGCAGAAGTGCATGGTGAGGCTGGCGCTGGCATGGTGAAGGTCGTCATGAACGGCCGCCACGATGTGATCAGCGTGGCCATCGACCAAAGCGTCATGGAGGAAGACAAGGAGTTGCTGGAAGACCTGCTGGCCGCGGCCGTCAACGACGCTGTGCGCAAGGTAGAAGCCAACTCGAAAGCCAGAATGGAAGAGGCAACGGCGGGCCTTAATCTTCCGCCTGGCTTCAAGATGCCGTTCTGATCCATGCGCTTTTCCCCCCTCGTAGAGCAGTTGATGGATGCGTTTCGTGTGCTGCCCGGCGTTGGGCCCAAGACGGCCCAGCGCATGGCGATGCACCTTCTGGAGCGTGAGCGCCCCGGCGGGCAGCGGCTTGCCGAGGTGATCTTGCGTGCCATCGAAGACGTGGGTTATTGCCAGCACTGCCGCACGCTGACCGAGGCCGACATATGCGCCTTGTGCGAGAGCCCGCGCCGCGACGACAGCTTGCTGTGCGTGGTCGAGTCGCCAGCGGATCAGCTCGCCATCGAAGAGGCGGGCGGTTTTCAGGGTCGCTACTTCGTCCTGCATGGTCACCTTTCACCGCTGGATGGTGTAGGCCCTGATGCCTTGGGCTTGGCGCTGTTGGAAAGCCAAGTGGCCGAAGGGCACATTCGCGAGATCGTGCTGGCCACCAACCCTACGGTAGAAGGCGAGGCGACGGCGCATTACATCGCAGCCCAGCTTGCTCAGTACGGTGTGGCGTTTTCTCGCCTCGCCTACGGTGTCCCGATGGGGGGAGAGCTCGAGTATGTGGATGGTGGCACCTTGAGTCGTGCCTTTAACGGTCGTCAGCCTTTTGCTAGCGATTAAGTCGGATAAAACGCAAGCGCCAAGGCGGTTGTGACAACCTGGAAGACCGAATTGTCCTCTTCAACCTCCTCCTTGTATCAATGGATCGACAGCGCCGAGGCGTTGGATGCCGCCTGCCAACAGGTGGCCAGTGCAGAGGTCATTGCACTGGATACCGAGTTTTTTCGTGAAAACACCTTCTTTCCCGTGCCTGCACTGATCCAGTTTGCCGCAGGGGAAAAAGCGTACCTGGTGGACCCGCTGGTGACCCCTTGTACGCCCGCTTTCAAGGCTCTTCTGCAAAGCCAGGTGCCTAAGCTGCTGCATGCTTGCAGTGAAGACTTAGAGGTATTTCAGCGCTGGGCAGGAACGCTTCCGACGCCGCTGATCGATACCCAAGTGGCGCAAGCGTTTCTGGGTGAGAACCCGGGAATGGGGTATCAGAAGCTGGTGGAGCACTGGATAGGTGACACGCTGCCCAAGGAAGAGACTCGCTCCAACTGGTTGGAGCGGCCTTTGACCGCTTCTCAATGCGAGTATGCGGCGCTGGACGTGACCTACCTGCTTCAGGTCTGGAGGCGCCAGGCTATCCAGTTGGCTGAGTCAGGGCGGCTTGGCTGGGTCGAGGAAGAGTGTGCATCACTTATCGAACAAGCGGGTCGTGACGAAGAGAGCGACGGCCAGTGGTACACCCGCCAGCGTCAGCTGTGGCGCCTGACGCCACGCCAGCTGGAAGCCTATCGTCTGATGACCATCTGGCGAGAAGGTGAAACCCGGCGGCGTGACCTGCCACGCAACTGGCTGGTCAGTGACAAGCTGCTGTTTGCCGTGGCCGAAAAAATGCCTGCAAATCGCTATGAACTGGCAGAGGTAGAGGGCGTCAAGCCACCTCTGGTCAAGAAAGAGGGCGATGCCTTGCTGGGGTGGGTGAAGCAGGCGCAACACTGTGCTGAAAGCGCCCTGCCGGCCCGCTGGCCTGACCCCATGCAGCCGCCCTTCAAACGACGCTTCAAGGCCATCAAACAGGTCGTGGCGGACAAAGCGGCGGCCTTGGGGATTGCGCCGGAAATGCTGCTTCGTCGTCGTGATATCGAAGCGCTGGTCATGCAGGCCATGGCCGGCGAGCCGCTCGATGAACTGCACGGTTGGCGCGGAGTTTGCCTGGGTCAGGACCTTCAACGAGCCTTAGAGGAAGCGTCGGAATGAGCGAGAAGCTACTTTGCGAAATTTTTAGAAGCTCACGAAAAGAAGAGATGTACCTTTACGTGGACAAGCGCAAAGGCATGGTAGACGTGCCCGAGGCCTTGATGGCGACTTTCGGCAAGCCCGTCCCAGTGCTGACCATGATCTTGACCGAGGAGAAGTCATTGGCACGCGTGTCCGCCCGCGATGTCATGGTGGCCATTGAAGAGCAGGGGTTCTACCTGCAGATGCCCCCCGCCAAGGAACCGTACCTGCTGGACCTGCACCGCGCTGAATCTGCCAGCCGCTCGTGATGATGCCAGAATGAATTTTTTGGCCCATGCCTGGCTGGCACGCCCCGGCAACGATGGTTTTCTCTATGGCAACCTGATTGCCGATGGGGTCAAGGGCAGTGATCTCTCCGGCTGGCCAGCCAGCGTGGCGGGCGGCATTCGCCATCACCGCCGTGTGGATGCCTGGGTGGATCAGCACCCCCGGGTACTGGCTGCCCGTCAACGCGCGCCCAGGCAGCAGCGCCGCTATGCCGGTATTGCCCTCGATCTGGTGTGGGATCACTTCATTGCCCAGCAGCAAGCGGGTGAGCGGCAGCACCAACTCATCGAGCGCTGTTATCAGCTGCTGTCGGCCAGGCCTGCTCCCCAGCGGTTGGCCACCATGATGCCCGTACTGGTCGAGCAGGACTGGCTGCGCCGCTATGCGGATTTCGATTTCACCTGTCAGGCCGTGGCAGGCATCGGCAAGCGGTTGACAGGCCCGAACCGTTTGGCCGAGCTGGTCCCCTGGCTATACGATGATTACGCCCTTCTTGAGGCTGACTTCAGCGTGCTGTGGCGCGAATGTCAGGCGCACTTGACCAGCAGCGGCAACGATACCAGCGCCCATTGATCGGCGTCGGCGATCACGCACCTACCCGAAAGAGAACCGAACATGGAAACCACATTGCGTGAGCGCTTCTGGGAGCGCTATCCGCTGGAGGAGTTGACCGCGCCAGAGTGGGAAGCGCTCTGCGATGGCTGTGGCCAGTGCTGCCTGTTGAAGCTGCATGACGATGACACTCAGGAATTGGCTATTCTGAACGTTGCTTGTCGGCTGTTGGATCTACACAGCTGCCAATGCAGTGATTACGAGAATCGCTTTGCCAGCGTGCCGGACTGCACGCAGCTGACGCCAGCGCTGGTAAAAGAGTTTACCTGGCTGCCGCATACTTGTGGCTACCGTCGGGTGGCCGAAGGGCGCAAGTTGGCGGGTTGGCATCCGCTGTTGAGCAACGACGCCGAGCGAGTGCATCGTAAGGGAGTGAGCGTCAGAGGCTTTGCGGTATCACAGGATGAGGTGCCGGAACGGCATCTCGAAGAGCATATCATTGCGGTCATTCCCATGTCCTGACCGCCAACCGAAACGCAATGCGCTGCCATCCATGGCAGGACCATCGCCGCTGGCTCATCTTATTGTGGGCTGGCGGTTTTGTTTTTGGCGCTATCCCAGATGGTGAAAAACATCTCTTTCAGTGGGGGGCGCGCTGCCTGGGGAGCGGCTTTGGGCTGAGGTGCGGAGGCCTTGGCCGAGGTGTCCCAGATAGTGAGAAATTGTTCCTGATACTTCATGACAGACTCCTGATGGAGAGGTGGTTTTAGACGTTGGTCTATAAGACGTAAGGTGAGTATGCCTAAACAAGTGGGGTTTGGAAAGTTTTTTTGGAAAGTATTTTCATAAATTTTTTCGCCATGAAAAAAGCAGCGCCCGGCGCTGCTACTGGATAGATGTCGTTCTAACGAGCCGTCGGATGGCTCAGGTACAGCACGGTCATGATGGCCCTGAAGGATTTGAACGGGTGCTATACCTTTGCCAACCCACGCTTTCTGGAATTGTTCGGGCTGACCCAGGAGCAGTTGATTGGTCGCAATGTTTGCGAGCTTTTCCCGAATACCTACGCGGGCTTGGTATGGGTGAAGGATCTCGAAGCACTGCGTTATCAGAACAAGGTGAGCGCCGAGCATGTCTTGCCCACGGAAGCAGGCCTCCCACGTGTGCTCACTTGTCCAAGGGGCCGAGCAGGCCTTCGAGGGCTTTATTCAGGCCTTGCCACGAGACCCAACGCCCATAGAATGAAGGCATCCTGGCGTGCCGCGTCGCGCCAGGCCTTGAATCTGCCGGAGGCGCCGCCGTGGCCGCTGGTCATGTCGGTGTGCAGCAGAATCGGGGCGCTTCCCTGCTGAGCCTGGGTCACGCGAGCATAGAACTTGGCGGGCTCCCAATAGCTGACTCGGGTATCGAACCAGCTGCCTTCGATCCATAGCGCCGGGTAACGCTGAGGGCGAATATTATCCACGGGAGAGTAAGCGGCGATCCGCTCGCGAACCTCGTTGATCTCCGGGTTGCCCCATTCGGTGTACTCGGCGGTGGTCAACGGCAGCTCGGGATTCTGCATGGTGCGCAGTACATCCAAAAACGGCACGTCGAGCACGGCAGCGCAGAACGCCTCTGGTGCCCGGTTCAGGCAGGTACCCACCAGCAGCCCGCCCGCGCTGGCACCACAGGCGACGATCCGTTCAGGCTGGCTGACCTGCTCGGACACCAGTGCCTCGCGGGCAGCCAGGAAATCATGAAAGCTGTTTTCCTTGTTGGCCATCTTGCCTGCCAGGTACCATGGTTCGCCGCGCTCGCCGCCGCCGCGTACGTGGGCCACGGCAAAGGCCACGCCACGCTCCAGAAGCTCCAGCCTGGCAATCGAAAACCAGGGGTCGAGTGCTTCGCCATAGGCGCCGTAGCCATATAGCAGCGTCGGCAGAGGCTGTCCGACCAGATCGGCACGCATGACCACGGAAACGGGCACCTGTTCACCGTCGTGGCTGGTGGCCCAGATCCGTCGGCTGACCAGTTGCTCAGGGGAGAGGCTGCCGTGTACCGGTACTTGCTTGAGTAGCGTGCGCTCACCGCTGTCCAGGTTCAGCGCAAACCAGCGGGGCGGGTGGGTAAAAGATTCTTCCCGCAGGTGGAGCGTGCGTGCATCGAAGTGGGGCATGTCCTCCAGAAGTTGCGAGACAGGTGTGTCGGGTAGCGCCAGGTAGTGATCTTCGATGAGCGTATGGCCATCTTCGGCCAGGCTCAGTTGCCTCAATCGCACCTGAGCTTCCTGATGGCTGCGTTCGGCCACGACCAACCCCCAGGCGAACGCATCGACTCCTTCCAGCGTGGCGTCCTCCCGCGGGGGCAGCAGGCTTTTCCAGCTCGTATCTTCCAGCGTGTCGGCACGCGTATCCAGGGCAAAGTGTGGCCCTGCCTGATTGTGTAGCCGGTAGAAAGCCCCCGGCCGATGGTCGATGCTGACCTCCACGCCATTCGTGCGCCCATGCAGGCATACTGGGCTCGCGGCGGGTTGGTGGGCGGGCAGGGCGTGGACCTCCGTGGTATCTTTCGAGCCGCTCTCGATGATCAGCCATTGACGCGAGCGGGTCTTGCCAACGCCCAGCCAGAACTCCGGGTCGTCTTCACGCAGGATCAGTGTCGGTGCGCTAGCCTGAGCGTCGGTGTCGACCGCGGCGTCGCTATTGAGCCCTACCCACAGTCGCCACAAGCTATCGGGGCGCTGGGTGTCGTCGAAGCGGGTAAACAGCAGCGTCGCGCCATGGGTTGTCTGGTCCTCTGCCCAGCACACCGACGGCCCGATGTCTTCGAGCAACTGGCGGGGAGTGCCGCTGGGCAACGCTTTCAGCCAGAGGGTGTAGCGTTCGTCCCCTTGGGTGTCTTCGGTCCAGGCCAGCCACTGCTCGTCGGGGGAGAGGGCCATGTCCCCCATGTCGTAGAACGGCTGCTCTGCCGCACGCTCGCGCACATCCAGAAAGCACTCGGCACGCTGGGGCTGGCCGTTGGGATGTCGCCACCAGCACGGGTAGTCGTCGTCGGCTCCCGTTTCGCTCCAGCAGGTGAAGTGATCCAATACCGTGGCCAGGCTTTTGACCGCCAGCTCGCGCCGTGCCAAGTGTGAATGGTAGAGGGCGTCGGCCAGCGGCGCCAAGGGGCGAAACCAGTTGGTATGCTGCTGGTTGGCGTCGGCTAAAAAAGGTTGAACGTCTGGTGCGTCACGAGATTCCAACCAGTGCCATTCAGGGTCATCGGCGCGATAATAGCGTGCTACGGGCGAGCCTTCGTGCATACCAGGCTGTGCTTTCATAAATTGACAGGTACCATAACGGGAAATCAACGTCGGGTGCTTCCACCCACATGAGGGGTATTATGCTGTTTGCTGACTCAATGTCACTGCTGTGGCTAAGTTATTACGGACTTTCGCTGCTGGTCGTGATGGCCATCTATTTTGCGTTGGCCTGGTTGCCGCGCCTGCCTCGTCTTGTCATTACCTGGGGCGTGTCGGGCGTCATGTGGATGCCGGCCAATTACCGCTTGCCGCTGGTGGAAGAAGGCGAGTTCTATACCGGCTGGGCGCCATCGGCCATGGTCGCGGCGGTGGCGTTTTTCGAACATAGCACCAGTGGCCTGCGCAATGGCCTGCTGTGGGCGATCCTGGGCATTGCGCTGGGCGCCTGCGTGGGGATTGCGCTGTGGTGGTGGCGGCGTCCGATGCCGGTCGAAGAAGCCCCTGCACGCCGTCAGAGTGTCGAAGAGCCTCAGCCTGTCCGCCGTCGTGAGCCGGTGATCCGTTGATCTCCAAACTGGCCGGGGAGGCGTCTTCATGTGTGAGTTGATGGGTATGAGCGCCAATGTACCCACGGATATCTGCTTCAGCTTTTCGGGTTTTCTGCATCGGGGCGGCGGTACGGGGCCCCACCGCGATGGCTGGGGCATTGCGTTCTATGAAGAGGGCGGTTATCGCGAGTTTCGCGACCCTCACCCTTCCGTGGATTCGCCTATCGCGCGGTTGATATGCGACTACCCGATCAAGTCGCACGTGGTCATCAGCCATATCCGTCAGGCCAACGTGGGGGGCGTTCGGCTGGCCAATACGCACCCTTTTACCCGTGAAATGTGGGGGCGGCCCTGGTGCTACGCCCATAACGGTCAACTGAGTGGCTGGCAACAACTGCCGCTGGGACTCTACACCCCCGTGGGCAGTACCGACAGTGAGCACGCCTTCTGTTGGCTGATGGGCGAGCTGCGGCGACATTTTCCTTCGCCTCCTGAATCGCCAGAGCCACTTTGGGAGCGGCTGCATGCGCTCTGCGAACAGCTGCGCGGGCTGGGGGTGTTCAACCTGCTGCTCTCGGACGGTGTCTATCTCTACTGCTACTGTTCTACCAAACTGGCGCACATCACTCGACGGGCACCGTTTGGGCAGGCGGAACTCTCGGATGCCGAGATGACGGTCAATTTCGTCGAGCACACCACGCCCAACGATATCGTTTCGGTGGTGGCCACCGCGCCTCTGACCCACAATGAAGCCTGGCAGCGTATGGCGCCAGGTGAACTGTTGGTATGGCGTGGGGGAGAAATCCGTGCCCGTTATGGCTCAAAATCCTGACTATGCTAAAGAAATGGCATGACCAGAACGGTGGTGAGGGTCGAAGGGCTTTAAGCTAAAGTTGAAACGCAAGTTTCAATCGTTCGTTTTACAGTCTGCTGGACGTCGTATATCGTTGGCGTTCATGAACCACTTGATAGCCTCGCCACAATAACAAGGTCGGTACAGCATCGACACGGATAGCGGAGATTCCCCATGAGCGAACACGCCAGCACCCCCATTTTACGCGGCCCAGCGCTTGAAGGGTTGGAGCAGTACGACTCGGTCACCGATGTATTCCATTCGGCAGTGAAGCGCTTCGCCCAGAGGCCAGCCTTTACCTGCATGGGCAAGACGCTCAGCTTTGCCGACCTGGACCGCTTGTCAGCGGATTTCGCCGCCTGGCTGCAGCATGAAACCGATCTGGAGCCGGGGGATCGGATCGCCATCCAGCTCCCCAACGTACTGCAGTTCCCGGTGGCCGTCTTCGGCGCACTGCGTGCTGGCCTGGTGGTGGTGAATACCAACCCGCTCTACACCGAGCGTGAAATGGCTCATCAGTTCAAGGACTCAAACGCCAAGGCCATCCTGATTCTGGCCAACATGGCCGACAAGCTCGAGAAGGTGCTGGACAAGACCGACATCAAGCACGTGCTGGTCACTCAATTGGGGGACTTGCATGACGTGCCCAAGCGCTGGCTGATCAATGCCGTGGTCAAGCACGTCAAGAAAATGGTGCCCGCCTACTCGCTGCCCAGCGCAGTTGGTTTTCGCGATGCGCTGAAGAAGGGCGCTTCGCTCACCCATCGCCCTGTAGACCGCACCCAGGAAGATCTGGCCGCGCTGCAGTACACCGGTGGCACCACCGGCATGCCCAAAGGGGCAATGCTGACGCACCGCAACCTGGTGGCCAACATGTTGCAGGCTCGCTCGGCCATTGGCGAGCATCTGACCGACGGTGAAGAACTGGTCATTGCGCCGCTGCCGGTGTACCACATCTACACGTTTACCGTTAACTGCCTGTTCCTGATGGAAACCGGCAACCACTCGCTGCTGATTACCAATCCGCGTGATTTGCCAGCCTTCGTCAAGGAGTTGAAAGGGCTGCCGTTCACCGGTTTCATTGGTTTGAACACGCTGTTCAATGCCCTGTGCAACCGTGATGATTTCCGCCAGCTCGACTTCTCGAAACTCAAGCTGACCATTTCCGGCGGCATGGCCTTGACCAAGGCAGCCGCCCAGCGCTGGGAAGAGACCACCGGCTGCCCGATTGCCGAGGGCTACGGGCTGACAGAAACCTCTCCCATCGTCAGCTTCAACCCCAACGACGCCATTCAACTGGGCACCATCGGCAAACCCGTGGCAGGTACGGCGGTGAAGGTGGTGGACAGCGAGGGCAACGACGTGCCGTTCGGTGAGCCAGGGGAGCTGTGCGTGCAAGGGCCTCAGGTCATGAAAGGCTACTGGCAGCGTGAAGACGAAACGCGTAATTCCATCGATGAGCAGGGCTGGTTCCACACCGGTGACATCGCCATCCTTCAAGACGATGGCTATATCAAGATCGTCGATCGCAAGAAGGACATGATTCTGGTGTCCGGTTTCAACGTCTATCCCAATGAAGTGGAAGACGTCGTGGCCGCACATCCCGACGTGCTGGAAGTGGCTGCCGTCGGGGTGGCCGATGAAAACGCCGGCGAAGCCATCAAGCTCTTCGTCGTGTCGAAAAACAGTCAGCTGGATGCCGAGACGCTGCGCGCCTGGTGCAAAAAGGAGCTGACCGCCTACAAAGTACCCAAGTACGTTGAATTCCGCGATGAGCTGCCCAAGACCAATGTGGGTAAAGTGTTGCGTCGCCAGCTGCGCGACCAGGAAGCCAACAAGGCCTGATACATTGCCATATTGGCTGGCGTTAGGCGTCACGTGATTGAAAGCGGTACAATGGTCGGCCCACTCCATGAGTGGGCCGACGTTTTATTCTGAGATGGAAACCGAGCCTAACGTGACCACCGACACGCACTCTTCTCGCACTGAATCCCCGCAAGATCCTGCTGCTTTGCTGGCGGTACTCGACGCATCGCTGGGTGATGTCATGCATCGCGACCGTGAGCGCCTGGCCCGGCGTGTGTCGGGCTTGAAGCGACGGCAGCGTGACAACAAGCCGATTGACCGTGGTGTCAACGAGCTGCGCCGCGACATGGCGAAGGCCACGCAGCTGCTGGCCCAGCGGGAAGCCTTGCGTGTTGCCTTGAACTACCCCGGTGAGCTGCCCGTCGTCGAGCGTCGCGAGGACATTCTGGCGGCTATTCGGGAGCACCAGGTGGTGGTCGTGGCCGGTGAAACCGGCTCGGGTAAAACCACCCAGTTGCCCAAGATGTGTCTGGAGCTGGGGCGCGGACGCCAGGGCCTGATTGGCCACACCCAGCCGCGCAGGCTGGCAGCACGCAGCGTGGCAGCCAGGCTTGCCGATGAGCTGGAGGTGGCACTGGGTGAGCAGGTGGGCTATCAGGTACGGTTCAATGACCAGAGCACGCCCACGACGCTGGTCAAACTGATGACCGACGGGATTCTGCTGGCCGAAACCCAGCACGACCCGCTGCTGTTGCGCTATGACACCCTGATCATCGATGAAGCCCACGAGCGCAGCCTCAATATCGATTTTCTACTGGGTTACCTGAAGCGTTTGCTGCCGAAACGCCCGGACCTGAAGGTGATCATCACCTCCGCCACCATCGACGTCGAGCGCTTTGCGGCCCACTTCGGCACGCCTGACGCGCCGGCCCCGGTGGTGGAAGTCTCGGGCCGTACCTACCCGGTGGATGTCCTTTATCGCCCGCTGGTACGCAGTGAAGAGGACGAACAAGACCGCACGCTGCAAGAGGGTATTCTTCATGCCGTGCGGGAAATCGAGGCCATCGAGCGCCAGAAAGGCTGGCTTCACGGCCCCCGGGACGTGCTGGTGTTTCTGCCCGGTGAGCGTGACATTCGGGAAACCGCCGATACGCTGCGCCGTGCCGACCTGAAAGGCACCGACATTTTGCCGCTCTATGCGCGGCTGTCCAACGAAGAGCAAAATCGCGTGTTCGCCCCCCATCGCGGGCGACGTATCGTGCTGGCCACCAACGTGGCGGAAACCTCGCTGACCGTACCGGAAATTCGCTATGTCATCGACCCGGGCCTGGTGCGTATCAGTCGCTACAGCTACCGTGCCAAGATCCAGCGGCTGCCCATCGAGCCCATCAGCCAGGCCAGCGCCAACCAGCGCAAGGGGCGCTGTGGCCGTGTGGCCGAAGGGGTATGCATTCGGCTATATGATGAAGACGACTTTCTGGCTCGCCCGGCGTTTACCGACCCCGAAATTCAGCGCACCAACCTGGCGTCGGTGATTCTGTCCATGCTGGCGCTGAAGCTGGGGCACATCGAAGACTTTCCGTTTGTCGACCCGCCTGACGGCCGCTTCATCAAGGATGGTTTCCGGCTGCTGTTCGAGCTGGGTGCGGTGGACGACAAGCATCAGTTGAGCCCGCTGGGCCGTAAGCTGGCCAAACTGCCCATCGACCCAAGGCTGGCGCGCATGGTGCTGGCAGGGGCCGAACGGGGCAGCCTGCGCGACGTGCTGGTGGTGGTCTCGGCGCTGGCCATTCAGGACCCGCGAGAGCGGCCTGCCGACAAGCGTCAGGCGGCCGACCAGGCGCATCAGCGCTGGCACGACCCGGATTCCGACTTCGTCGCTTTGCTCAACCTATGGCACGGCATCGAGAATGCTCGCGAGGCGCTCTCGGGCAATCAGCTGCGCCGCTGGTGTCGCGAGCACTACATCAACTATCTGCGCATGCGCGAGTGGCACGATACGTTCCGCCAACTGCGTCAGCTGCTGCGTGACATGGATATCGAGGTGCCGCCACCGCTGCCTCGCGATGAAGACGAAAGCGAAGAGCAGGCCAAGCAGGCGCGGCGTAAAACCTCTGGCAAGCTGCACCAGGCGCTGCTGTCGGGTCTGTTGTCCAATTTGGGAACGCTGCTGGAGAACCGCGAATACCTGGGCGCTCGCAACCGCAAATTCATGATCCATCCCGGCTCCGGGTTGGCCAAGAAGAGCCCCAAATGGGTCATGGCCTTCGAGCTGATCGAAACCACCAAGCTGTTTGCACGCACCGTGGCCAAAATCGACCCCCAGTGGATCGAGCCGCAGGCGCAGCATCTGGTCAAAAGCAGCTACAGCGAGCCCCACTGGGAAATGAAGCGCGCCCAGGTGGTGGCGTTCGAGCAGGTGACCCTGTTTGGCCTGCCTATCGTTGCGCGGCGCCGGGTGCACTATGGCCCCATTGCGCCCCAGGAGTCGCGGGAGCTGTTTATTCGTCGTGCGCTGGTCGAAGGCGAATTCCAGACGCGAGGCGCGTTCTTTGCCCATAATCGGGCGTTGATCGCAGAGGTCGAAGCGCTGGAAGATCGTGCCCGACGGCGCGATATACTGGTGGACGAAGAGAGCCTGTTCGCCTTCTACGACGAGCGCATCCCCCCGGACATCGTCAATGGCAAGGGCTTCGAACACTGGCGCAAACAGGCCGAGCAGCAACAGCCCGAGCTTCTGAAGTTCGATCTCGAGGCGCTCAAGGCTCGTGATGCCCATGACGTGACCCAGGCGCAGTACCCGGATCACCTCACCCTGGCGGGGGTGGCCTATCCGGTGAGCTATCACTTCGACCCGGATGCCGAGGACGATGGCGTCACCCTTACCGTGCCTGCGGCGATGCTGCCGCAGCTGCCTGCCACTTCCCTCGACTGGCTGGTGCCCGGCCTGTTGCGCGAGAAGTGTATTGCGCTACTCAAGTCGCTGCCCAAAAGCCTGCGCCGCCAGGTGGTGCCTATCCCCGATTGGGTCGATGCCGCCCTGGAAACACTGGTGCCGGACGAGCGCCCCCTGACCGAAGCGCTTGGCGAGTTCATCCGGCGGCGTACCGGCACGCGGGTTCACCCCGACGACTGGCGCCTCGACCTGCTGCCGCCCCACCTGCGCATGAATGTGCGGGTGGTCGATCATGGTGGCAAGACCCTGGGGCAAGGGCGTGATGTACGTGCCCTTGAGCGGCGCTTCGAGGAAGCCGCCAGTGCCGGCGCCCAGGCGCTGGCCGAGCAGGCCAGCCAGGCACCCACGCTGGAAGAGCTGCCCGCATCGCCGCTGCCTGAATCTCGTGTCACCACCCAGGCGGGCATTCGCGTGGAAGCCTACCCGGCCTTGGTCGCTGAGGGCGGGCACTTCAAGGTCAGCCTGTTCGATCATCCCGCCAAGGCGCAGTTTGCGCATCAGGAAGGGGTCGCCCGGTTGGCCATTGCCAAGCTGCCTGAGCAGGTCAAAGCCATCAAACGGCTAGCCGGAGTCGAAAAGTGCGCGCTGCTGTTCGCGAAGGTAGGCAGCAAGCAGGCCCTGGCCGAGGATTTGCTGCTGGCGGTGTTTACACAGGTCGTGGCACAGCATCCGCTACCGCGTTCTGCCGGTGAGCTGGCCGAGCGACTGGCAAAGACGCAGCCTCAACTGGTGGCCCATGCCGGGACCGTGCTGGGGCGTGTCGAAGAGGCGCTGAAAGGCCATCTTGCCGTCAGCAAGATTCTGAAAGGGAAACTTAATTTTGCACTGGCCCTGGTCTACAGCGATGTCAGTGCGCAAATGCAGCGGCTGGTTTACCCAGGCTTCATTCGTGATGCGGACGAGTGGCTCACGGAGTATCCACGCTACATGGAAGCCGCCTTGATTCGATTGGAAAAGGCTGCCCGAGAGCGGGGCAGGGACCAAATGCTGATGCAGGATGTCCAAGCCCTCGAAGCGCGCTTTGACGCACGGCGCAAAAGCGAGCGCCGTGGCGCGGCCGAAGACCCGACGCTGGTAGCGTTCGGTTGGTGGATACAGGAATTGAGAGTGTCGCTGTTTGCGCAGCAGTTGGGCACGCACATGCCGGTATCGGCAAAACGCCTGGAGAAGCGTTGGGAAGAGATCACCCGCGGGCAAGGCATTCAATGAAGGAGGTTGGCATGACACAGGCAGTGATTACCGGAACAGGACTCTATACGCCGGAACACGCGGTCGATAATGCAGCGCTGGTCGCTGCCTTCAATGCATGGGTAGATCGCGAGAACGCGCGCCATGCCGAGGCCATTGCCCAGGGTGAGCGGGCGGCGCTGGCCTATTCGAGTACCGAGTTCATCGAGAAGGCCTCGGGTATCAAGAGCCGTTACGTACTCGATGCCGCCGGGATTCTTGACCCTGAGCGAATGCGGCCTAAACTGCCACAACGTGCCAACGACGAGCCGTCGATTCAGTGCGAGATGGCGACCGAAGCTGCGCGTCAGGCATTGGCATCAGCCAAGGTGTCGGCGGCGGATATCGAGCTGGTCATCGTGGCCTGCTCGAACCTGGAGCGCGCCTACCCGGCCGTGGCCGTGGAAGTGCAGCAAGCGCTGGGCACGTCGGGCTACGGCTTTGACATGAACGTGGCGTGCAGCTCCGCCACGTTTGCGCTGGAGACCGCGGCCAATGCGATTGCCGCGGGGCGGGTGAAGCGTGCGTTGATCGTCAATCCGGAGATCTGCTCGGCACATCTGAATTTTACAGACCGTGACAGCCACTTTATTTTCGGCGATGCTTGTACTGCTATGGTACTGGAAAGCAGTGAGGTGGCGGTGGCCAAGGAGCGTTATGCGATTCTGGGGACACGCCTGGTCACTCAGTTTTCCAACGCCATTCGTAACAATGCCGGTTTTCTCAATCGAGTCACCGACAGCGACCCGCTGGCCCTGGACAAGCTGTTCGTGCAAGAGGGTAGGCGAGTGTTCAAGGAAGTCTGCCCGCTGGTCGCCAAGCTGATCACCGAGCACCTGGCTTCCCTGGAGTTGAGCGGTGAGGACCTTTCGCGTATGTGGTTGCATCAGGCCAATCGCCACATGAACGATCTGATTGCCCGTAAGGTGCTGGGCCAGGAGCCCGATGTGTCGCAGGCACCGATCATCCTGGACCGCTATGCCAATACCAGCTCGGCGGGGTCCATCATCGCCTTCCATCTGCATCGCGAAGACTTGTCGGATGGCGATATCGGGGTGATCTGTTCGTTTGGCGCAGGGTACAGCGCGGGAAGTGTGATCCTTCGCCGGGAAGGCTAAGTACTTGAGATAAGTACGTCAGCGGCGAATCGTTGGCGTTGTACACCCTGAAGTTGCGTTGATGAAGTGAAAAGAGGAAACCCCATGCTGAGGTTGTTTGCCAAGCAAGACACGGCGCCTGGGACGTGGCGCCCCTGGCTCCCCGTTCTGTTGTTGGCCACGTTGACCATGGGTGGATGTGCCAGCACGTCTACCCAGGAGCGCGGCGACGCGAGCGGAGAGGGTGTCGTTGAGCAGTCAGCGCATCCGGAAGACCCTTGGGAAGGCTTCAATCGGCGCGTATTTGCTTTCAATGACGTGCTCGACCGCTATGCGCTGAAGCCTGTGGCCACGGGATACAAGACCATCACCCCTCAACCGGTGCAGACTGGCGTGGGCAATTTTTTCTCGAACCTAGGGGAAATTCGCACGGCCATCAACAGCTTGCTGCAAGGCAAGCCCGCCAATGCGGGGCTGGCCACGTCACGCTTCCTGATCAACTCCACGGTAGGGGTCGGTGGGCTGCTGGATTACGCGACGCATATGGAGATCACCGCCGAGCGTGAAGATTTCGGCCAGACCCTGGCCGTATGGGGTTGGGAAGATTCACGTTATCTGGTGTTGCCGCTGCTGGGGCCGCGTACCCTGCGCGATGCGTCGGGTTTCCCGCTGGATGCCGCAGCACACCCCATCACCTACATGGACGATCACCAGCTGCGTGCTGGCCTGACTGCACTCGATATCGTGCACTTGCGGGCGGGCCTGCTGGATCAGGAGTCACTGATTCGTGGGGATCGCTACCGATTCATTCGCGATGCTTATTTGCAGCGTCGACAGTTCGAGATCAATGATGGTGAGCTGGGCGACGACCCCTTTGCCATGGACGATTTCGAGTTCGACGATAGCGACTTTGGTGAAGACGACTTCGCCGACTGAGGCTAGACATGGATCACGCAAAGCAGTTGATCGCGGTAATCGATGAGCCCGGTAGCGAGCGTGATGCGCTGGCTGAGGCGATTACCTGTGATGGTATGTGGGTGTTTGCCGCAGACAATATCGATCATCTGCCGGTGGGCACCGCGCTGATCGTTGCCCATGCCAGAGCAGTGCCCAGGCAGCAGTGGTCGCAGCTGGCCCATCGCCTGCCCGCACTGGTCGTGAGTGATACCCGTCAGGATGCGGATTTGATCAAGGCAATCGACGCCGGGTTGGTGGATTACATCGTCCACCCGCTCAGGCATACCGAATTGCTGCGCAGGATGATCCGCAAGGCCATCGAGCTGCATCAACTGGCCCAGGAGCGTGATCGTGACCGGCAACGGCTGGCGGAGCTGAACGAAAGCCTGGAAACGCATCTGGCCCTGCTGAGAATGGATCAGCAGAGTGGGGGACATATCCAGCGCCGTCTGCTGCCACCAGGGCCCAAGGTGATCAGCGGCGTCTATTACGATTACTGGTTTGCGCCGTCGCTCTATCTGTCAGGCGATTTTCTCGACTACCAGCGCTACGACGACCGCTTCAGCGTGTTCTATTTTGCCGATGTATCCGGCCACGGGGCCTCCTCCGCCTTCGTGACCGTGCTGCTGAAATATCTCTGCAACCGCTGGTTGAACGAATGGGACGGCCAGGACCCTCAGGCGCTGCCGCCCCGCTGGTTATCGGCCCTGAACCGTGAACTTCAGGATACCGACATCGGCAAACACGCCACTTTATTTGTCGGTGTTATTGACCATGAGGAAAAGACTCTGCACTATTCGCTCGGCGCCCAGCTTCCCATGCCGCTATTGATGGCGGATGGCAACCTGACGCGTTTGGCGGGGGAAGGAATGCCTGTAGGCCTTTTCCCTGATGTGGAGTATCCTTCGCTTAGCTGTCCGCTGCCAGCCGACTTCAGGTTGTGGCTGTGTTCAGATGGTGTATTGGAATGCTTGCCGGGTAAGACGCTCGACACGCGGCTCACGGAACTTGAGCAACTAGTAAGCGAAAGTGTCACGCTTGAGCAGCTGCGAGACCGGCTAGCCAACACCAACTCGCTCCTGAGTGGGGGCGACGAGGACGATGAGGCGAACCAGGACCGCGATGCTTTACCCGATGACCTGACAATCATGATGGTGAGCGGATTTGGTCATGCTGATTGAAGAGGGCCGCATCAAGGCGGCGTTCGACTCCGGTGTTTTTGTTTTAAAGCTGTGTGGTGATGTAAGACTTACGCTCTGCGCCACACTCGATACCCAAGCACAGCGTCTAGCGGAAACGCCAGGCCTGCGTGCCGTGATGATCGACCTGCGTGAAGCCACGAACGTCGACTCGACGGCGCTGGGTTTTCTCGCCAAGGTGGCCATGGCCGTCAAAGGTCGTCTGGAACAGCCCCCAACCATCATCGCGGATAATCCGGATGTCCGGCAGATGCTGGATGTGATGGGTTTTGCGCGATTCTTTACGCTGATGTCGGCACCGATTCAGCCGTCGGCACCGCTGGAGACGGTACTGGAAGATCTGCCCGAGGAGCCCGCTGACGAAGAGGGGCTGCGCGGCCGTATTCTGGAAGCGCACCGTATCCTGATGCACATGAACGAGCATAACCGCGAGCAGTTTCAGCCGCTGGTGGAGATGCTGGAAGCCCAGGGGGCTCCTGCAAAATAAAGCCCTCTGGCCAGTGATGCGCCAGAGGGCTGTTCAAAGACGCCTGGTGAGCAGGCGCGCAAAAATCGTAGCCTAGCCCTTTCTCAGCGTGCTCAGCAACTCTTCCAGCTTGCGCTGGTCAGCCATGAACTTGCGAATCCCTTCGGCCAGCTTGTCGGTGGCCATCTCGTCTTCGTTCATTGCCCAGCGAAAATCGGCTTGTGCCAAGGCTTCTTCCGGTGAGCTGCTGGCGCCGAGGGAGCTGAGTTGGCGGGGCAGGTCGGCTTCGATCTCGTCCAGCTCCTGGAGCAGGGCAGGGGAGATGGTCAGGCGGTCGCAGCCTGCCAGCGCCTGGATCTCACCGATGTTACGAAAGCTGGCACCCATCACGATGGTGGGGTAGCCGTGGCCTTTGTAGTACTCGTAAATCCCTTTGACCGACTGTACGCCCGGGTCCTGTGCGCCGCTGAAGTCGGCATCAGGCTGACGCGCCTTGTGCCAATCCAGAATCCGCCCCACGAAAGGCGAGATCAGCGTGACGCCAGCATCGGCGCAGGCTTGGGCCTGGGCAAAGCCGAACAGCAGCGTCAGGTTGGTACGAATCCCGTCGCGCTCCAGCTGGTGAGCGGCCTGAATACCTTCCCAGGTCGAGGCCATCTTGATCAGAATACGCTCGGGGCCCACGCCGTACTCGGCATAACGCTCGATCAGCGAGTGGGCCTTGGCGATGGTCGCTTCCTTGTCGAAAGAGAGACGCGCGCTGACCTCGGTGGATACATAACCGGGAACCAGCTTGCTGATTTCGCTACCGATATCCACTGCCACCCGATCGGCCGCGTCATCCAGGTCGGTGCTCTCCTTGGCGATACTGGCCAGGCGAGCGCGACGCTCCTCCTGCTGGGCCGCCTGAAGAATCAGCGAAGGGTTGGTGGTGGCGTCCTCGGGCTGGAAGCGACGAATGGCTTCCAGATCCCCGGTATCGGCCACCACGGTGGTCATCTCTTTCAATTGGCTTAATAGGCTAGTGGCCATGCAGTGCTCCTTGTATGAGTCATGGTTACTCTAACAAGGCTGGCTCGCGTTGAGTATGCTTGATCGGTGACGATGATGAAGAATCCGCTGCTCGCCACTGATAGCCGACGGCCTGGGGCCGTTGGCTGATCCTGAACCGGGCCGCCTGCTCCCGCATGCCTTCGGCGGCCGACTCCAGCGACATGGCATCCTGCGCGGTGGCATCCACCTGAAGCGCATTGGCCTGGGTTACCTGGGTCTGCTCCTGCAGGGTCTCGTTGATCTCTTCGATGTTCTGGTGCTGCAGGTGGGCGGCTTCGGCAATATCGGTAATCAATCGGTGAGTCGTGGAGATCGAGCCGACCATCTCCTCGAACTGCTGGTTGGCATCTCGGGAAAGCTGGTTGCCGCGCTCGATACTGGTATTGGAAGAGGCCAGCAGGCTGCGAATCTGAGTGGCAGCTTCTGCGCTGCGGGTGGCCAGTGAACGCACTTCAGCGGCCACCACGGCAAAGCCACGACCCTGTGCGCCCGCACGGGCCGCTTCCACCGACGCGTTGAGGGCCAGCAGGTTCGTCTGGAACGAAATGCCATTGATGACGTTGACGATGTCGTTGACCTGCTTGGCGTGGGCATCGATCTCTTCCATGGTCGACAGAAAGGCTTCCATGGTGTGGTGGCTCTGCTGAGCTTGTGTCGTGGCGTGTTCGGTCAGTTTCTTGGCCTTCAGGGCATGCTCGGCGGTGTGGGCCACGCTATCGGTCAGGGTATGCACGTTGGTGGCCGTGTTGTCCAGTGAGGCGGTTTGCTGATGGGTGCGCGTGGCCAGGTCCTCGTTACCCAGTGCCAGCCGCTGAGCACTCTGGAACACGTGCTGGCTGTTGTCATGCAGTTGCTTGACGGTCTCGATCAGGGAGTTTTGCATGACCCCCAGGGCTGCATAGAGTTGGCCGATTTCGTTGTTGCCACGGGCCGGAACCTCGGCACTCAGGTCTCCTTCGGCCATATGACGAAAGTGGCCGATCAAGTGGCGGATGGGCTGTAGCAATTGGAAGTGGCCCAGCCAGATCAAGGCGCCCATCAGAGCCAGGGAGACCGCCATGCCCAGCACCAGCCCAGCGGCCACCATGCCCGCGCGCTGCTCGGCGTCCTGCATCAGACTGACACCCTGCTGATCGGCTACCTGGTAAAACGCCCGTGCATGGCCTGCCAGGGCCTCGCTATGATCCATGGCTTCCAGGGTGATTTGCCGATAGCCGCTGCGGTCACCGGTGGTAATGGCGTTGCGCTGGGCATCCATACTGGCCAGCAATTGGTTGGCGCGCTCACCAATGGCGTCGCGCAACGCTGCATAGGGGCTGTCCTGAGTGGCCTGCAGGAAGCTTTCAAGCGCCTGGGACATCTCGTTCAATTCATACTCGACGGCTTCCAGCGCCGCAATGGGGTCACCGAGCGACGGACGCAATTGGCGCTCCAGGGCACGGTCCATGCGATTGAGACCTTCCAGGCTGGCAATGTGCAGCCGATTCAGCGAGGAGGCCTGCTGGACATTGACCTGCTCCAGCGAAGCCAGGTCACGCTGGCTCTGCTGCATGATATGCCAGGCTAGTGCGGCGAACATCAGCAGGCAGCCTGCCATCAATAGCAGCGCGGCCAGGCTCAGGTTGCGTAGCGAAATGTTTTCCAGCTTTTTGAGTATCATCGTGGCCCCCAGGACAGCGTCATTTGAATCATGATGGGCAGCTTAGTGGGCAAATGTTTCAGTTCTGAGTGGGCGATGCGCGATTCTGGGGTTGTGTGTATGATTAGCGTCCTATCTAAGTGGCCAACCAGCGTAGCTTTCAAGGAGATCTATGGAACTCAATCCGCGTCGCGTAGCGCTATTGGTGGCGGCCAATACGGCGTTGGCCCCTTTTGCAATAGACGCCTACCTGCCTGCCATGGGAGTGCTGGCGGAAAGTATCGGTGCCAGCATCCACCATACTGAGCTTTCCATCAGCATGTTTCTGTTCGGCTTTGCGCTGGGGCAGCTCTGTTTTGGCCCGCTGTCGGACCGCATGGGGCGCAAGCCCGTGTTGCTCAGCGGGCTGGTGGTCTTCATGCTGGCCAGCTTGATGATCACCACCGCCGATAGCCTGACGTCGCTGCTGGTATGGCGGTTCGTGCAGGCGCTGGGCGGGGGAGCCTGCGTGGTCAATTCGGCGGCCATCGTCCGGGATTGTTTCAGCGGGCGTGAGGCTGCCAGGGTGATGTCCACCATGGCCATGATCATGATGCTGGCACCGCTGGTGGCGCCGGCGGTCGGGAGTCTGCTGCTGCATATTGCAGGCTGGTGGCTGATCTTTGTGTTTCTGGCTGTCTATGCAGGCTTTTTGCTCTGGCTGTTGGGGACGCGCCTGCCTGAAACCCGCGACCCCGGTTTGCCCGCCGCAACCCCTCGTCAGGTGCTGGGTAACTACGCCAGCGTGCTGCGCCACCGAGAGGGCATGGGTTACATTTGCGCCGTGGCAGCCTCGTTTGCGGGTCTGTTTGCTTTCGTGACGGCGTCGCCCTTTCTTTATCTCGATTACTTCTCCCTCTCTCCAGGCATTTACCCGCTGGTGTTTGGGGTCAACGTGGTCATGATTGCGCTCTCCAACCGGCTGAATATTCACCTGCTGCGCAAGCGGACGCCCCAGCAGAACCTGCGCTTTGGCTTGACGGTGCAGTTATGTGCCGCGCTGGCACTGGTGGTCGCAACGGCCTTCAATCTGGCCACGCTGCCGGTGGTGGTGGCGCTGGTGATGCTGTTTACCGGCATGATCGGGCTGATCACACCCAACGCCATCTCGTCGCTGCTGGATCATTTCGGCCATATCAGCGCCACGGCCACGGCGCTGCTGGGGGGCGTTCAGTTCAGCTGTGGCGCGCTGGCGGGTGTGCTGGTGGGGCTCTTCCAGGTAGAGCACCTCTGGCCGATGGTGCTGACCATGCTGGGCGCGGCGCTGCTGGGTAACATCGGGGTGAGAAAGCTCACCCAGGCAGTCTAGGCGTGGCGGTGCTCGAATGGCTGGCGCTCACCACGGAGCTCTCCTGGGGAATTTCTCTGGCGACATGGCTGGCCTGTGCCGGCGTGCTGCTGCTGGGGGCCTTCGTACAGCGTGCCACGGGGTTTGGCCTGGCGGTCGTCGGTGCACCGCTGTTGCTGATGCTGGAGCCACGGCTGGTGCCGGTAGTGCTGGTGCTGTTCGGTTTTACGGTTTCGCTGATGATGGTGCGGCGCTATTGGCACGAAGTGCATCTGCGCGAGATCAGCGTGGCACTGGTGGGGCGGCTGCCGGGTAACGGGCTGGGAATCTGGCTGCTGCTGGCGGCGCCCATGGCTGTACTGGAAACGTTGATTGCCGCTATCGTGCTGTTTGCGGTCGGCGTGACGCTGTGCCGTTTTCATTTGCCGGTGAATCGCGTCACGCTGTTCGTGGCCGGTGTACTGTCGGGCATCTTCGGCACCGTGGCTGCCATTGGTGGGCCGCCCATCGTGCTGTTGATGCACGGCTTTTCGCCGGATCGCATGCGCGGCAATCTGGCGGCCTTCTTCGTCATCACCTCGCTGCTGACTCTGGCGACGCTGGCGCTGGCGGGGCAGCTCAGCGCATGGCATTTCAAGCTGGCACTGACGTTTTTGCCTGCTGTATTGGTCGGCAATGCGTTGGCCGATGCAGTGGCCCACCGGCTGGATAAAGTGCTGCTGCAGCGCTGTTCATTGGCACTATGCACGCTAGCAGCACTGGGGCTGCTGCTTTGAAGTCCTTGGGCCAACGCTTCGTTAACATTCCTTGCTAAAAAAATTACCACTGTCATATTTCTGCAATCGTCACTGTGCAAACTCCTCGGTGTGAAAGGCCAATCGCCAACATTGCCGAACGGGTTAATTCAAGCAGCCCAGGCATGAAACCAGAGGGGACATGACGATGAAAGTAACGAAAAAGACACTTGGTGTTGTTATTGCTGCCGCACTCGCTACCGGCGTATCGACTGCCGCCGTAGCTCGTGACACGGTGCAGATTGCCGGTTCTTCCACTGTACTTCCGTTTGCCAGTATCGTTGCCGAAGAGTTTGGTAACACCTATCCCCAGTTCAACACGCCGGTCGTCGGTTCTGGCGGCTCCGGTGGCGGTTTGCGTCAGTTCTGCCAGGGCGTTGGCGAAAACACCATTGACATCGCCAACGCTTCTCGCGCCATTCGCAGCGGCGAAGTGGCCAGCTGTAACGAAAATGGCGTCAACGAAATTCTCGAAGTGATGTTCGGCTATGATGGTATCGTGTTTGCTTCTCGTATCGACCGTGGAGAGTTCGCGTTAACGCCTGAGCACGTGTTCAAAGCCGCTGCCGCACAAGTTACCCACGAGGGTGAGTTGGTCGACAACCCCTACACTCGCTGGAACGAAATCGACAGCAGCCTACCCGATCAGGAGATCGTGTTGGTCATTCCGGCTTCCAACCACGGCACCCGTGAAGTATTCGAAGAGAAAGTCATCCACGCTGGCTGTGAAAGCGATGCCAACGTAGAAGGCGATGCCTGTAACTCACTGCGTGGCGATGGCCGTATCGTCGAGATCGCGGGTGACTACACCGAAACGCTGGCTCGTCTGGATGCCCAGGCAGATGCCGTTGGCGTCTTCGGTCTGAGCTTCTACGACCAGAACCGTGACCGCCTGCAAGTGGCTACTGTGGATGGCGTAACGCCCAGCCTGGAAACCATCGGTTCTGGCGAATACCCCGTTTCTCGTCCGTTGTTCTTCTACGTCAAGGGTGAGCACCTGGACGTTATTCCTGGCTTGGCCGAGTATACCGAGTTCTTCTTGAATGACATGATCTCTGGCTATGGCAGCCCGCTGGAAGACGCTGGTCTCATTCCGATGAGCGAAGAAGAGCGTGCTGAAGCACTGGCTGAGTTCCAGGCCCGTACCGTGGTAAGCGTAGAAGAGTAAGACTGCCCTTGTCGCTTGATAGCGATGTGTAGGTAGGTATTGCGCCAGCATCATGAAAATGATGCTGGCGCTTGAACGTAGGAAATCATGGGCGGAGAGAGAATGAGTAACATTGCCTTGATAGCCACGCTACTCGTGATAATGGCCTTGGCTTACCACTTAGGGTTAACACGTAGTCGCGCGGTTGCGGCAGAGCACGATGTGCGGATGCATTCGCGCCCCGGTTATTATGGAGCGTTGGTGGCCCTTTGGTGCGGGTTGCCAGCGCTTGCGCTGTTTATATTGTGGTCGCTGCTGGCGCCACAATTGATGGATATGCTGGTCGTTCAGCAACTGCCTCCCGAGCTGGTGGCAGGCATGAACGAACGTGAAATGGCTACCTTGTTACGGCGCATTACTGCGCTAGCCAACGAGCGAAATGTGGCGGGTGGCGGAAGCCCCGAAGAATTAGCGGCGGCCGCTCACATGGCTCGCTTGCAGACCTTTCAGAACACCACGCTGATCGCGCTGATGGCCGTGGTGGCCGTGGTCGGGCTGGTGTTTGCCCGGCGGCGTATTTCCCCTCAGTGGCGGGCGCGTAATCATGTCGAGCGCGTCATCTCCATTGCGCTGGCCTCCTGCTCCGCCATCGCGATTTTCACCACGGTGGGCATCGTGTTGTCGATGCTGGGCGAAGCGCTGAAGTTCTTCAGCTTCATCAGCCCGGCAGAGTTCTTCCTGGGTACGACCTGGAACCCCCGTTTCAGCACGTCGGGAACCGATGCACAGGGGGAATTTGGCCTGCTGCCGCTGCTGTGGGGCACCATGATGGTGAGCATCATTGCCTTGCTGGTGGCGATTCCCGTGGGCTTGATGACGGCGATTTACATGGCCGAATACGCGCCCCCCTGGCTGCGTAACGTGGCCAAGCCGATCATCGAAATTCTGGCGGGTATCCCGACCATCGTGTACGGCTTTTTTGCCTTGATCGTCATCGGGCCTTTCCTTTCCAGCCTGGGCGATATGGTCGGCATCAATATTCGTACCACCAGCGCGCTCACCGCGGGCCTGGTGATGGGCATCATGATCATTCCGTTCGTGTCGTCACTGTCTGACGACATCATTACCCAGGTGCCCAAGTCTCTGCGCGATGGTGCGCTAGGGTTGGGTGCAACGAAGTCCGAAACGATTCGCCAAGTCGTGTTGCCTGCTGCGCTTCCAGGTATCGTCGGTGCGTTTTTGTTGGCCGCCAGCCGCGCCATTGGTGAAACCATGATCGTGGTATTGGCGGCTGGTAATAATCCGGTGCTTCACGGCAATCCGTTCGAAGCGGTGTCAACCATTACGGTGACCATCGTCAACCAGCTGACAGGGGATATGGACTTTGCCAGCCCGCAGTCGCTGGTGGCTTTTGCTCTGGGGCTGACGCTGTTCGTCATTACCCTTGGCCTGAATGTCATCGCACTGGTTGTGGTGCGTAAATACCGCCAGCAATACGAGTAAGCGACCATGTCTATTACGATTGAGCAGCGCCGTCAGCACCGTCTGACAACGATCGAAAATTCGCTGGCAAGACGTCATCGTCAAGAAAAGCGTTTCCGCTTTGCGGGTTTGGCCGCGGTAGTGATTGGCCTCACGCTTGTCACCATTCTGTTCATCAGTATTTTGATGCGCGGTGTGCCGGCATTCTGGCAGTCAACTCTGTATCCAGAAATTTACTTCGATCCTGAAGTGATTCAACTTGACGAGAAGCCCGAGCGTGCCAGCGGTGAAAGTCAGGCGGCCTTCGATGAGCGCTACACACAGTGGTTGATTCAAGCGGGAATGGTAAATTGGCAGTCGCTGATCGACCGCGCCATGGAAGAGGCGCTGGGGGTCGAGGTCGAGTCTCGACAGCTACGTGATCTGCGTGCCCTGGTGGCATCGGGTGAGCGTTTCTCGCTGCGTGAGCAGTTCATCAAGGACCCTTCCCTGTTGGGCCAGACCGTGGAAGTGAAAATGCTCGCAGCGGCCAACGTCGACGTCTGGATCAAGGGTAATATCGACCGCTCGCTGCCGGATGCACGTCAGCAGTTGAGCGCTCAGACCCGTGAATGGGCCGACCGTCTTTACGACGAAAACGTCATCCGCAACTCCTTCAGCACGTCGTTGTTCCTCAATACGGACTCGCGCAGCTCGCCTGCGTCGGCAGGCCTGGCAGGCGCGTTTATGGGGTCGCTGTTCATGATGCTGATCGTGATCGTGCTATCGGTACCAATTGGTGTGGCTAGCGCCATCTACCTCGAAGAGTTCGCTCCCAAGAACCGGCTGACCGATCTCATCGAGATCAATATCAACAATCTGGCAGCCGTGCCTTCCATCGTGTTCGGCTTGCTGGGCGCTTCCATCTTCATTGGCTATCTGGGCTTGCCGCTATCAGCCCCGCTGGTGGGTGGCCTAGTGCTGACGCTGATGACCTTGCCGACCATCATTATCGCGACTCGGGCGTCGCTGCGCTCTATTCCTCCCTCCATACGCCAGGCGGCCTTGGGAATTGGAGCGTCGAGAGTGCAGACGGTCTTCCACCATGTATTGCCCCTGGCACTGCCGGGTATCCTGACGGGCTCCATTCTGGGCGTTGCCCAGGCGCTGGGCGAGACGGCTCCGCTGCTGCTGATCGGCATGAATGCGTTCGTGTCCAACGTGCCCACGTCGCCATTGGAGCAGTCGGCTGCGCTACCGGTACAGATCTATCTATGGCAGGGTAACGAGCTGCGTAATTTCTTCGAGGCGCGTACGTCAGCGGCCATCATTGTACTGCTGGGGTTGATGCTGAGCCTGAACGCACTGGCAATCTGGCTGCGTAAAAAATTCGAGACGAGGTGGTAAGTGAATACTTCAACAGAGCCCAAGACATCCCCATTGGTGAGCGTAGGCGCTGGCGAGAGCCGCACCAGTAAAGCCACCGACAAGGTCAAGATGAGCGCCCAGGACGTCAAGGTCTTTTACGGTGCCAGCCAGGCGATCAACGGTATCACTCTGGACGTGTACGAAAACGAAGTGCTGGCATTCATCGGGCCTTCTGGCTGCGGTAAGTCCACCTTTCTGCGCTGCTTGAACCGCATGAACGACACCATCGACATCTGTCGGGTCGAGGGCAAGATCACCCTGGATGACAAGGATATCTATGCCCCGGATCGCGATGTGGTACTGCTGCGTGCCCAGGTAGGCATCGTGTTTCAGAAACCCAATCCATTCCCCAAGTCGATTTATGAAAACATCGCCTATGGCCCGCGCCTGCACGGTCTGGCAACGCGCAAGGCCGAGCTGGACGACATCGTCGAGAGCAGCCTGCGCCGTGCCGGGCTCTGGGAAGAGGTCAAGGATCGTCTGGATCAGCCGGGCACCGGGTTGTCGGGTGGCCAGCAGCAGCGCCTGTGCATTGCCCGCACTGTGGCCGTCAGCCCGGACATCATCCTGATGGATGAGCCGTGCTCGGCCCTCGACCCCATTGCGACGGCCAAGGTGGAGCAGCTGATCGATGAGCTCAGCGAGAGCTATACCATCGTCATGGTGACCCACAACATGCAGCAGGCCGCACGGGTGGCCGACCGTACGGCGTTCTTCCACATGGGCGACCTGGTGGAGGTGGACAACACCGACCAGATCTTCACCAATCCGCAAGACCAGCGTACCCACGATTACATCACGGGACGCTTCGGGTGATCACGCCGTACTGATCACGGGTTACCCGCAGGGGGCATGGCCGCCTGCGGGTTCGATGGCTGGTTTTTTTTGATTTTTTATATATGATTTTTCATATATTTGAGGTTCACTTGGCTCTGGAGGTTCAGCATGTCACTACGCATTGGTATCAACGGGTTTGGCCGTATTGGTCGTCTGGCACTGCGCAGCCTGTGGGCGCGAGTCGCTGCCGACGAGGTAACCCTGGTGCGCATCAACGACCCGGGCGGCGATGCGGCGACGTTTGCCCATTTGCTGGAGTTCGACTCGGTTCATGGCCAGTGGGCGCCGGGGCAGGGCATAAGCGCTACCCCGGAGGCGATCACCATCGATGGCCGTACCATCGCCTTCAGCGTCCACAAGACGATTGCCGAAGGTGACTGGTCCGGGTGCGATGTGGTGATCGAATGCTCCGGCAAGATGAAAACCACGGAGAAGCTGCAGGCCTATCTGGATCAGGGGGTCGAGCGTGTGGTGGTCAGTGCGCCGGTCAAGGAGGAGGGCGTGCTCAACGTGGTGGTGGGCGTCAACGACCATCTGTTCGACCCCGCTACGCACCGCATCGTCACTGCGGCCAGCTGCACCACCAACTGTCTGGCCCCCGTGGTCAAGGTCATTCTGGAAACGTTCGGTATTCGTCATGGTTCCATGACCACGGTGCACGACATTACCAATACCCAGACGATTCTGGACGCACCGCACAAGGATCTGCGACGGGCGCGCGCCTGCGGCATGAGCCTGATTCCCACCACCACCGGTTCGGCCAAGGCAATCACCGCCATCTTTCCCGAGCTGACCGGCAAGCTGAACGGCCATGCGATTCGCGTGCCGCTGGCCAATGCCTCGCTGACCGATATGGTATTCGAGCTCGAGCGCGAAGTGACCGTCGAGGAAGTGAATCAAGCGCTAAAAGCCGCTGCCGATGGCCCGCTGAAAGGCATTCTAGGCTATGAAGAGCGCCCGTTGGTGTCCATCGACTATCGCACCGACCCACGAAGCTCGATTATTGATGCTCTTTCTACCATGGTGGTGAACGGAACGCAGCTGAAGCTCTACGCCTGGTACGACAACGAGTGGGGGTATGCCAACCGTGCCGCAGAGCTGGCCTGGAAGGTGGGCAAGGAGCAGGCGCGCCGTGGCTGAGTCGCTCAAGGCACGCATCGGCGCACTGCCTTTTGAAGTGCGCCAGTACATGCTGATCACGGGCAATTACTGGGCGTTTACCATCACCGATGGGGCCCTGCGGATGCTGGTGGTGATGTACTTCCACCAGTTGGGTTATTCGCCGCTGCAAATCGCCATGCTGTTTCTGTTCTACGAGGCGTTTGGCGTGGTGACCAATCTGGTGGGAGGGTGGTTGGGCGCGCGGTTGGGGCTCAACCGCACCATGAACGTGGGGCTGGGGCTGCAGATCGTGGCGCTTGCCATGCTCATGGTGCCTGCCGGGATGCTCACCGTCGTTTGGGTCATGGCGGCCCAGGCGCTGTCGGGTATTGCCAAAGACCTGAACAAGATGAGCGCCAAAAGCGCAGTGAAAGTGCTGGTGCCAGCTGATAGCGCCAATGCCAACAGCGCCTTGTACCGCTGGGTAGCGATGTTGACCGGCTCCAAAAATGCCCTGAAAGGGCTGGGCTTTTTTGTGGGCGGCGTGCTGCTGACGCTGATCGACTTTCGCGGTGCGGTGGTGGCCATGGCGCTGATGCTGGGTGCCGTGCTGGGGCTGTCGCTGTGGCGGTTGAAGGCTGACCTCGGCAAACAGAAGGTCAAGCCAAAGTTTTCCGAGATTTTCTCCAAGTCCCGCGCCATCAATGTGCTTTCGGCGGCGCGCTTCTGCCTGTTCGCCTCCCGGGACGTGTGGTTTGTCGTGGCCTTGCCGGTCTTCCTCTACGATCAGCATGGCTGGAGCCACTGGACCGTGGGTGGGCTGTTGGCCGCCTGGATCATTGGTTACGGCGGCGTGCAGACCCAGGCGCCCAGGCTCACCGCACTGTTCCGTGGAGACGCTCGCATGCTCACGGCTGGCTGGGCCGCCGCGCTTGCCGTGCTCGCCATTCTGCTGGCACTGCTGCCCCTGGCACAGGTGGGGTGGCTGGTAGTGGGGCTGCTGGCCTTCGGCGTGCTGTTTGCCGTCAACTCCAGCTGGCACAGCTATCTGATCGTCCACTATGCCCGTGCCGATGGTGTGTCCATGGACGTAGGCTTCTACTACATGGCCAACGCCATGGGCCGCCTGGTCGGCACGCTGCTCTCGGGCTGGCTCTACATGGCCTATGGTTTGAGTGCGTGCCTGTGGGCGGCGGCGGCGCTGGTGGCTGCCAGCGCGCTCATGGCACTGGCGCTGCCCAGGCAGGTGGCGTGATTCGCTCGCCTGGCGCTGGCCTGACGCTCACCCTGGGGAGTGCCCAGACCCTTGCCTGGGCGTCCAGCTACTATCTGCCCGCCATTCTGGCGGGGCCCATGGCGCTGGAATTGGAGCTGTCCACTCGCTGGGTATTTGGCGCCTTCTCGGCTGCGCTGCCCCTGGCACTGTTTGGCCCGTAGGGGTTTGGGCGCAGGCAAGGTACGGCTCTATCCAGAGGCCGACCTCTGGCAACTGATGATATTCGAAGGCCGATGTATCGCTTGGCGCGCCCAGCTCTGCCACGGCGATATGTGCCGTCCCGCCACAGCAGCCATGACGTGGCGAACGGCGTACCGTCACCACGCCTCCATGCTGCTGGATGAATGCCACGGCAGGGTGCTCCATCTCGATGACCTGATGCATGACGCTCCTGGTTGCCCATGCCGGGCCGTTAGGTGGTGGGATAGTAGACGGTCTCTCCGTCTTCCTTGGTAAATTGTGCAACAGGGCGGTCCAGGAGCGCCAATACCTGCTCGGATGGGCGGCATAATCGCGTGCCCTTGGGCGTACTGACGATGGGCCGATTGATGAGCAGCGGGTGAGCCATCATGGCAGGGGCCTCATCAGGAGGGTTGGGCTACAGGAAAATGCGTGCGCGTCTTATTTCATATACCTTTCGTGGCAACACCCATCATTCTGCCAGCCATGCGCCACAGGCTGGACGCGCTTCATCGCTGCCGCCATGAAGCGCGCTGTGAATCAGTCGATCAGCTCGACCGCCACGGCGGTTGCTTCACCGCCACCAATGCACAAGCTGGCGATGCCGCGTTTGCCGCCTTTCTGGCGCAAGGCATGAATCAGCGTGGCGATGATGCGTGAGCCGGTAGAGCCGATGGGATGCCCTTGGGCACAGGCGCCGCCAAACACATTGACTTTTTCATGAGGCAGGCCCAGATCATCCATGGCCATCAGCGTGACGACCGCAAAGGCTTCGTTGATTTCGAACAGGTCCACATCATTGACGCCCCAGCCAAGCTTTTTCATCAGTTTCTCGATGGCTCCCACCGGCGCGATGGTAAATTCGCTGGGATGACGCGAGTGGGTGGCATGCCCCAGCATTCTGGCCAGCGGTTTGATACCGTGACGCTGTGCTGCTTCATGGCTCGATAAAATCAGCGCCGAGGCGCCGTCGGAGATCGAACTCGCATTTGCGGCGGTAATGGTGCCATCTTTTGCAAACGCTGGGCGCAGCTGGCGAATCTTGTCCAGTTTGGCCTGAAAGGGCTGCTCATCGTGGGACACCACGGTTTCACCCTGGCGGGTCGTCACGGTGACGGGCGCCATCTCGGCATCCAGGTTGCCATGGTTGGTGGCAGCCATGGCCCGTTCCAGCGAGGCAATCGCGAAATCGTCCAGCCGTTCACGGGTGTAGCCACGCTCTGTGGCCACCTCTTGCGCAAAGACCCCCATCAGCTTGCCAGTTTCGGCATCCTCCAGGCCATCGAGAAACATGTGGTCTTTCAGCTCACCGTGGCCCAGACGATAGCCGCCGCGTGCCTTGGTCAGCACATGGGGGGCATTCGACATGGACTCCATGCCGCCCGCCAGCACTATTTCTCCACTGCCTGCCTTGATCAGGTCATGGGCCAACATGGCCGCTTTCATGCCAGAGCCGCAGAGTTTGTTGATGGTCGTGGCACCATTGGCATCGGGAATGCCTGCCTGTCGCATGGCCTGGCGTGCCGGACCTTGCTTGACTCCGCCAGGCAGAACGCAGCCCATGATGCCCTCTTCGACGAGCGCAGCGTCGATGCCTGCTCGCTCGATGGCGGCGCGTATGGCCACGGCGGCCAGTTCCGGTGCGCTCAAGGTGGAAAGGCTGCCCATCATGCCTCCCATAGGGGTGCGGGTGGCGGATAAAAAGACGATGTCGGTAGCGTTACTCATGGCCTATCTCCTGATAGATTTTTTGTGATTATCGTGCTGAGCGGCTAGCGATGCGTTGACCCGCTGGCGGGGCTGTGGTCTTCTCCTAGGTAACCAAGCAAGCGCTAGTGTAAATGACATGAATGTAATGAATGCCTCTCCTCGCCGCAAGGAATTGACACGCTTAGCCGCTCAGCTATTCGTTCAAGAGGGCTTTGACCGCACCACGGTGCGCATGCTGGCCCAGGAAATGGGCATCAAGTCTGGCAGCCTGTTTCATCACTTCAAGGACAAGCAGGAAATTCTGGCAGCGGTGATCGAGGAGGGCACTCAGAACGCACTGACCATCGCCAGAGCGGCGCTACAGGCATGCCCCGATCAGCCAGAGGCGCGATTGCATGCCATGGCGCGCGCGCACCTCGACACGCTGTTTGCCGACCGTAATGCCCATGTGGTAGCGCTGTTCGAATGGCGTCGCCTGGACCCTGCGGCCAGCGCTCACTTGAGCCATTTGCGCGATGCCTACGAGGCCATGTGGGTCGAGGTGATCGACGATGCTCTGGCAGCAGGGCTCATTCATGGAGACCGCTTTCTGGTTTCACGTTTTATTCTTGGCGCCTTGAACTGGACCGTTCGCTGGTATGATCCCAATGGCCCGCGCACCCCGGACGACCTGGCCGATGAGCTGGTCGCGATGATCCTGTCTAGGTAATTCGGTCTCAATGATCCTTTCTCGCTGATCCTTTCTCGATAGCTCTTGGCCCCTCTGGCTTCTCCAACCGCTGTCTGATCGACCAACGTCTAACCCTGTCGAGCAGCTTGCGGCTTGCGCTCTCGAGTAAATGCTTTTAGCGTTGGTTTATTCGGTAGGCTTCCGTTAACGTAAACGGACAATAACACCAATACTACGTGGAATCCTGCCTGTCCGAGTGCTCACGACCAACAACACAAGAGAGCCGTCATGACAGCGACATCAGCAGCAACCTCACTTCCCGCGTATTCGACATTTCTCGAGGATTTTTCAATAGATAGCGTCGTCGCCAGGCTGGATGACCACCACGATGGGTGCCTGAATGCCTACGAGGCTTGCTGTGGAAGGCACGTACGCCAGGGCCGTGGTGATGTGCTGGCGCTGGTGCATGAGGATACCCAAGGCCAAACCCACACGCTGACCTATGCCGAACTGGAGCAACAGAGTGGGCATCTGGCAGGGTGGCTGAAAAGCCAGGGGCTGGGGGAGGGTGACCGAATTGCCTGCATGCTGCCGCGCTCGGCAGCGCTGCTGGTGGCCGTGCTCGCCACCTGGCGGATTGGTGCGGTCTACCAGCCGCTCTTTACCGCGTTTGGGCCTGATGCGGTCGATTATCGGTTGGGGCGGGCAGATACCAGGCTGGTGATAACCGATCACGCCAACCGCTATAAATTCGATGGCCTGAGCCAGTGCCCGCCGGTGCTGGCCGTGGGTGGCGCTACCCGCGAGCATGCCCAGGATCATGATTGGCAGGCGGCATTGACGTATACGTCAATCAGCGATACCCCGCCCCGGCTGTCGCCGGATCAGCCGTTCCTGCAGATGTTTACCTCGGGGACGGTCGGCAAGCCCAAAGGCGTTGCCGTGCCCCTGTCGGGTATGACGGCCTTTGCGCTCTACATGGAGCTGGCGGTCGACCTGCGCGAGGAGGATCGTTTCTGGAACATGGCCGACCCCGGCTGGGCCTATGGCCTGTATTACGCCATTGCCGGGCCGCTGCTGTTGGGGGTAACGACACACTTTTGCGAAGCGGGCTTCAGTGCCGAAGGCGCGCTGGCGTTCATGAAACGTCATCAGATCACCAATTTCGCCGCCGCGCCGACGGCCTACCGCCTCATGAAGGCGTCTGGCCTGTTCGACGACGCTCACCAGACCCTGACGCTACGGGCGGCCAGCTCCGCCGGAGAGCCGCTCAATACCGAGGTGGTCACCTGGGTGGAAAAATCATTGGGCTGTCCGGTGATGGATCACTATGGCCAGACAGAAACGGGCATGACCTGTAACAACCACCACTCCCTGGACCACCCCAAGCACGTGGGGGCCATGGGCGTCCCGATGCCGGGCTATCGTCTGGCCATTCTCGACGCCGAGTACAACGAGCTGCCGCCTGGCGAGCCTGGCGAGCCTGGCGTACTGGCAGTGGATATCAAGCGCTCGCCAGCCCACTTTTTCCAAGGCTATACCTGGCAGGAGAAAGACCCCTTCGTCAACGGCTACTACCTGACCGGCGATGTGGTCATTCGTAATGAAGATGGTTCGTTCCAGTTTGCTGGCCGTGATGATGACATCATTACCACGGCGGGCTACCGAGTGGGGCCAACGGATGTCGAGAATAGCGTCATGACGCACCCGGCGGTGGCCGAGTCCGCCGCCGTGGGGCAGCCGGATGAGATTCGTGGCGAAGTCATCAAGTCGTACATCGTGCTGCGCGATGGCTTCGAGCCCAGCGATGCGCTGGCGGAGGAGATTCGCCAGCAGGTACGTGAGCGGCTCTCTACTCACGCTTTCCCTCGGGTCATCGAGTTCGTCGATGAGCTGCCCAAAACGCCCAGCGGCAAGATTCAGCGCTTCAAACTGCGTGCTCAAGCCGCCGAGCAAGTGCGCCACAGCTCATGATTCACAGGACATCATTCAGAGGAAGAGTGCCATGCAGGTAAAGGATCGTACGTTTTTGATTACCGGGGCGGCCTCAGGGCTAGGGGCGGCGACGGCAGCACGACTGGTAAAGGCAGGTGGGAAGGTGGTGCTGTGCGACATGAGTGATCGTGTTGCGGACCTTGCCGAGCAGCTGGGGTCTCAGGCGCACGCCTGCATCGCCGACATTACCTCCGCCGACGACATGCAGGTGGCGGTGAACAAGGCCGTTGCGCTGGGGGGCGAAAGCGGCCTTTCGGGAGTGGTTCATTGTGCGGGCGTGGTCAGCGTGGCCAAGCTGGTGGATCGGCAAGGCAACCCGGCAGACCTCGAGGGCTATGCGCGCACCATTCAGATCAATCTGGTAGGTACCTTCAATGTCATGCGTCTGGCGGCCGCCGCCATGGCCAGCAATCCGCCAGACGAAGGGGGTGAGCGGGGCATCATCATCAATACCGCATCGATTGCCGCGTTCGATGGGCAAGTCGGGCAGTGCGCCTACAGTGCCTCCAAGGCGGGGGTTGTGGGCATGAGTTTGCCTGCCGCCAGAGAGCTGTCGCGTCACGCCATTCGTGTCATGGCCATTGCGCCAGGGGTATTCGAAACCCCCATGATGAGCGAGATACCGGACGAAGCTGCCCAGGCATTGGCCGCTGCGGTGCCTTTTCCCAAGCGTTTGGGCAAGCCTGACGAGTTCGCGCTGCTGGCCGAGCAGATCATTACCAATCCGATGCTCAATGGTGAAGTGATTCGCCTGGACGGTGGTATCAGAATGCAGTGATCCGCGCTCAGTAAGCTCTGATGGACAGCCTGCCCGTAGTTTTTGGGCAGGTTTTTTTATTTTAAAAAACATGGTGTTAATAAGGCAAAGACCAAAGTTGTAGCCGGTTTTGCGGTTTAATTCAAACGACTGCTTGACGGAGTCGGGCGTGCGCGCTAATTTTCAAACATGTGTTTGAAAGCGCCTGTTGAGTACCCGCTCTTTCAGCCCCCCGTTTAGGAGAAGTGACATGCCCAGCTATCAAGCCCCTCTGCGTGACCTGCGTTTCGTGATGAACGAAATGTTTGATTACCCAAGCCACTACGACGCATTACCCAATGGTGAAGATGCTTCGCCAGATGTCGTGAGTGCTATTTTGGAAGAGGGTGGTCGCTTTGCTCGTGAGGTGCTGCTACCTCTCAATCAAAGCGGTGATGAGGAGGGTTGTTTGCTGGAAGGGGGCGAGGTGAAAGCTCCTAAAGGGTTTAAAGAAGCCTATCAGCAGTATGTTGAAGGCGGTTGGCCGAGCTTGGCGGCAGATCCTGAGCAAGGTGGTCAGGGCCTTCCGCACTCATTGGCGATGATGCTCTCTGAAATGATCTGCGCTACTAACTTAGCGTGGGGTATGTACCCGGGCTTGTCGCATGGTGCGGCGGATGCGCTGCGTCATCACGGTACCGACGAGCAGAAGGCGACATACCTCACCAAACTGGTAGAAGGTGTTTGGACTGGCACCATGTGCTTGACGGAGCCGCACTGCGGTACTGACCTGGGTTTGATCAAAACCCGTGCAGTGCCCGCTGAAGATGGAGCTTATCGCATTACGGGTACCAAAATCTTTATCTCGGCCGGTGAACACGATCTCGCTGAGAACATCGTCCATCTCGTGCTGGCCAAACTTCCAGATGCTCCTGAAGGATCTAAAGGTATTTCGCTATTCGTTGTGCCTAAATTTTTGCCGGACGCTGCAGGTAACCCTGGCGAGCGCAATGGCGTCAGCTGTGGTTCGCTTGAGCACAAAATGGGTATCCATGGTAACGCTACCTGCGTCATGAACTTTGATGGCGCAACGGGCTATCTAGTTGGCGCGCCGAATAAAGGCCTGGCCTGCATGTTCACCATGATGAACGCGGCTCGCTTAGGCGTGGGTATCCAAGGCTTAGGGTTGATGGAGGCTAGCTTCCAAAACTCGCTAAGTTATGCCCGTGACCGCTTACAGATGCGTGGGCTGTCTGGCGTACAAGCGCCGGATAAAGTCGCTGACCCTATTATTGTGCACCCTGATGTACGCCGTATGCTGCTGACACAAAAAGCTTTTGCTGAAGGCGGCCGCATGCTAGTGCTGTATACCGCTCAAATGCTCGATATTGTTGAGCACGGCGCGCCGGGCGAGGAGAAAGAGCGAGCGGAGACTCTGCTCGGTCTATTAACACCTATCGTCAAAGCTTTCCTGACGGAAGTAGGCTTCGAGTGTACCAATGAAGGCGTGCAGATTTTTGGTGGTCACGGCTTTATTAAGGAGTGGGGCATGGAGCAACTGGTGCGCGATGCGCGCATCACACGCCTCTATGAGGGTACGACCGGTATTCAAGCGCTTGATCTGCTGGGGCGCAAAGTGCTGATGAGTCAAGGTGAGTCGCTGAAGGTATTCACCAAAGAGATTCACAAGTTCTGCAAAGCAGAAGCGGATAACTCCGCATTAAAAGAGTTTATTGAGCCGCTGGCTAAGCTGAACGCCGAGTGGGGCGAGCTCACCATGGGCATCGGTATGAAAGCGATGCAGGACCGTGAAGAAGTAGGGGCCGCCAGCGTCGATTACCTGATGTACTCCGGCTATGTTGCTGTCGCCTATTTGTTTGCTCGCGCTGCCAAGCAGGCCGCTAGCGCACAGGGGGGTGAAGATGCTGCTTTCTACACGGCCAAACTGAATACGGCGCGTTTCTACTATCAGCGTCTGCTGCCACGCACCAAGGCGCACGCCGCCATGATTCAGGCAGGTGCCGGTAGCTTGATGGCGATTTCCAGCGAAGATTTTGGCCTGGGCTTCGAGATCTGAGCCCATGCCTTTGCCAGGCACTCTCTGGTCAGGGTACTGATCGGTGGTTTGCGGCAGGTCTGCCCTCGGGCATTGCCTGCCGCTTTTTTATCTCGGCTATACGAAAACTTTTCAAAATACCCCTTGCCAACCCGGCAGCGAATCCGTAAAGTACGCATCCGCTGCCGGGGACGCCCAGCGTTACCAGCGGTGAATGAGGTTGAAAAACCTCTGGTTTGTCAGTAGGTTAGAGTCATCTTGTTGTCGTTTAGATCGCTCGCCTCAGTCGCTGAAAGCAGCGGTTGACAAACACCACGGAATGCGTAGAATACGCCTTCCTCGCTGAGGCAACACGGTTCAGGTCACCGAGCCAGTCACAGCGAAATGATGACAGTAGTATCGCTCTTTAACAATTTGATCAGGTAATTCATGTGGGCGCTTGCCGATGAGGGTGAATCATCACCTAATATCAAGGCAAGCGAACACCAAGATACTCTTCGGAGTATCGCAGTGAATTCGTTTGAACCTTGAGCCAAGTTTGATCCGCTTTTGTTGCTTTCGAGCAGCGAGTAAGGATCGCATTGATCTTAAACTGAAGAGTTTGATCATGGCTCAGATTGAACGCTGGCGGCAGGCCTAACACATGCAAGTCGAGCGGTAACAGATCCAGCTTGCTGGATGCTGACGAGCGGCGGACGGGTGAGTAATGCATAGGAATCTGCCCGGTAGTGGGGGATAACCTGGGGAAACCCAGGCTAATACCGCATACGTCCTACGGGAGAAAGGGGGCTTCGGCTCCCGCTATCGGATGAGCCTATGTCGGATTAGCTAGTTGGTGAGGTAAAGGCTCACCAAGGCGACGATCCGTAGCTGGTCTGAGAGGATGATCAGCCACATCGGGACTGAGACACGGCCCGAACTCCTACGGGAGGCAGCAGTGGGGAATATTGGACAATGGGGGGAACCCTGATCCAGCCATGCCGCGTGTGTGAAGAAGGCCCTCGGGTTGTAAAGCACTTTCAGTGAGGAAGAACGCCTGGTGGTTAATACCCATCAGGAAAGACATCACTCACAGAAGAAGCACCGGCTAACTCCGTGCCAGCAGCCGCGGTAATACGGAGGGTGCGAGCGTTAATCGGAATTACTGGGCGTAAAGCGCGCGTAGGTGGCTTGATAAGCCGGTTGTGAAAGCCCCGGGCTCAACCTGGGAACGGCATCCGGAACTGTCAAGCTAGAGTGCAGGAGAGGAAGGTAGAATTCCCGGTGTAGCGGTGAAATGCGTAGAGATCGGGAGGAATACCAGTGGCGAAGGCGGCCTTCTGGACTGACACTGACACTGAGGTGCGAAAGCGTGGGTAGCAAACAGGATTAGATACCCTGGTAGTCCACGCCGTAAACGATGTCGACCAGCCGTTGGGTGCCTAGCGCACTTTGTGGCGAAGTTAACGCGATAAGTCGACCGCCTGGGGAGTACGGCCGCAAGGTTAAAACTCAAATGAATTGACGGGGGCCCGCACAAGCGGTGGAGCATGTGGTTTAATTCGATGCAACGCGAAGAACCTTACCTACTCTTGACATCCTGCGAATTTGGTAGAGATACCTTAGTGCCTTCGGGAACGCAGAGACAGGTGCTGCATGGCTGTCGTCAGCTCGTGTTGTGAAATGTTGGGTTAAGTCCCGTAACGAGCGCAACCCTTGTCCTTATTTGCCAGCGCGTAATGGCGGGAACTCTAAGGAGACTGCCGGTGACAAACCGGAGGAAGGTGGGGACGACGTCAAGTCATCATGGCCCTTACGAGTAGGGCTACACACGTGCTACAATGGTCGGTACAAAGGGTTGCCAACTCGCGAGAGTGAGCCAATCCCGAAAAGCCGATCTCAGTCCGGATCGGAGTCTGCAACTCGACTCCGTGAAGTCGGAATCGCTAGTAATCGTGGATCAGAATGCCACGGTGAATACGTTCCCGGGCCTTGTACACACCGCCCGTCACACCATGGGAGTGGACTGCACCAGAAGTGGTTAGCCTAACGCAAGAGGGCGATCACCACGGTGTGGTTCATGACTGGGGTGAAGTCGTAACAAGGTAGCCGTAGGGGAACCTGCGGCTGGATCACCTCCTTAAACGATGTCTTCCCCTCGCGGCAAGCGCTCACAATGAATTACCTGATCAGAATGCTGTTGATGAGCAGTGATAAACGCTCTTTCACGTTAAAAAAGAAGAAAAGACCTTTCTTTTTCTTTTGATGTTGAAAACACGATTCGTTTATCACTGCTTATGGCAGTCGCTCTTTAACAATGTATATCATGCTGACAAGAACGTTTTTTAAAACGTTCTTACGTAAATTGTATTGTGATACGTCTCAAGCGTATCCGGCAATCGTTATCATTGCGAACCCCAGACTCCTTCGGGTTATAGGGTCAAGCAATGAAGCGCACACGGTGGATGCCTAGGCAGCCAGAGGCGATGAAAGACGTGGTAGCCTGCGATAAGGTTCGGTGAGGTGGCAAACGACCTGTGACCCGGACATCTCTGAATGGGGAAACCCACTCATCACAAGATGAGTATCTTGCGCTGAATACATAGGCGTAAGAGGCGAACCAGGGGAACTGAAACATCTAAGTACCCTGAGGAAAAGAAATCAACCGAGATTCCCCCAGTAGCGGCGAGCGAACGGGGACCAGCCCTTAAGCGTGTGAAAGATTAGACGAACAGACTGGGAAGTCTGGCCATAGCGGGTGATAGCCCCGTAGTCGAAAATCTGATCACGTGAAATCGAGTAGGTCGGGGCACGAGAAACCTTGACTGAAGACGGGGGGACCATCCTCCAAGGCTAAATACTCCTGGCTGACCGATAGTGAACCAGTACCGTGAGGGAAAGGCGAAAAGAACCCCGGAGAGGGGAGTGAAATAGATCCTGAAACCGTGTGCGTACAAGCAGTAGGAGCAGACTTGTTCTGTGACTGCGTACCTTTTGTATAATGGGTCAGCGACTTATATTCAGTGGCGAGGTTAACCGTATAGGGGAGCCGTAGGGAAACCGAGTCTTAACTGGGCGACACAGTCGCTGGATATAGACCCGAAACCGAGCGATCTATCCATGAGCAGGGTGAAGGTTGAGTAACATCAACTGGAGGCCCGAACCAGGATCTGTTGAAAAAGATTTGGATGACTTGTGGATCGGAGTGAAAGGCTAATCAAGCTCGGAGATAGCTGGTTCTCCTCGAAAGCTATTTAGGTAGCGCCTCACGTATCACCGCCGGGGGTAGAGCACT
Source organism: Halomonas sp. KM007 (assembly GCF_050709225.1). Taxonomy (NCBI): domain Bacteria; kingdom Pseudomonadati; phylum Pseudomonadota; class Gammaproteobacteria; order Oceanospirillales; family Halomonadaceae; genus Halomonas; species Halomonas sp. KM007. Next base: position 3,264,266 of record NZ_CP136131.1, read on the forward strand.
GTTTCGGCTAGGGGGTCATCCCGACTTACCAACCCGAGGCAAACTCCGAATACCGGTGAGTGCCAGCGTGGGAGACACACGGCGGGTGCTAACGTCCGTCGTGAAAAGGGAAACAACCCAGACCGTCAGCTAAGGTCCCCAAATCCTGGTTAAGTGGGAAACGATGTGGGAAGGCTCAGACAGCTAGGAGGTTGGCTTAGAAGCAGCCATCCTTTAAAGAAAGCGTAATAGCTCACTAGTCGAGTCGGCCTGCGCGGAAGATGTAACGGGGCTAAACCAGGTACCGAAGCTACGGGTTCATCCTTACGGATGAGCGGTAGAGGAGCGTCGTGTAAGCCGATGAAGGTGTGTTGAGAAGCATGCTGGAGGTATCACGAGTGCGAATGCTGACATGAGTAACGATAAAGGGAGTGAAAAACTCCCTCGCCGGAAGACCAAGGGTTTCTGTTCGACGCTAATCGGAGCAGAGTGAGTCGGCCCCTAAGGCGAGGCCGAAAGGCGTAGTCGATGGGAAACGGGTCAATATTCCCGTACCGGACATGATTGCGATGGGGGGACGGAGAAGGCTAGGTGAGCCAGGCGTTGGTTGTCCTGGTGAAAGTGAGTAGGCTGGGGTCTCAGGTAAATCCGGGACCCTCCCAGGCCGAGACACGAAACGAACGGACCACGGTCCGGAAGTCATTGATGCCACGCTTCCAGGAAAAGCCTCTAAGCTTCAGATCATGTGCGACCGTACCCCAAACCGACACAGGTGGTCAGGGTGAGAATCCCAAGGCGCTTGAGAGAACTCGGGTGAAGGAACTAGGCAAAATGGTGCCGTAACTTCGGGAGAAGGCACGCCGGCGTAGGGTGACGAGACTTGCTCTCCAAGCCCGAACCGGTCGAAGATACCAGGTGGCTGCAACTGTTTAGTAAAAACACAGCACTCTGCCAACTCGCAAGAGGACGTATAGGGTGTGACGCCTGCCCGGTGCCGGAAGGTTAAGTGATGGTGTTAGGATTCGTCCGAAGCTCTTGATCGAAGCCCCGGTAAACGGCGGCCGTAACTATAACGGTCCTAAGGTAGCGAAATTCCTTGTCGGGTAAGTTCCGACCTGCACGAATGGCGTAATGATGGCCACGCTGTCTCCACCCGAGACTCAGTGAAATTGAAATCGCCGTGAAGATGCGGTGTACCCGCGGCTAGACGGAAAGACCCCGTGAACCTTTACTATAGCTTCACACTGGACGCTGATGTTGCCTGTGTAGGATAGCTGGGAGGCTTTGAACCTCGGACGCCAGTTCGAGGGGAGCCAACCTTGAAATACCAGCCTGGCATCATTGGCGTTCTCACTCAGGTCCGTGATCCGGATCGAGGACAGTGTGTGGTGGGTAGTTTGACTGGGGCGGTCTCCTCCCAAAGCGTAACGGAGGAGCACGAAGGTACCCTCAGCACGGTCGGACATCGTGCAATGAGTGCAAGAGCATAAGGGTGCTTGACTGCGAGACAGACACGTCGAGCAGGTGCGAAAGCAGGTTCTAGTGATCCGGTGGTTCTGTATGGAAGGGCCATCGCTCAACGGATAAAAGGTACTCCGGGGATAACAGGCTGATACCGCCCAAGAGTTCACATCGACGGCGGTGTTTGGCACCTCGATGTCGGCTCATCACATCCTGGGGCTGAAGTCGGTCCCAAGGGTATGGCTGTTCGCCATTTAAAGTGGTACGCGAGCTGGGTTTAGAACGTCGTGAGACAGTTCGGTCCCTATCTGCCGTGGGCGTTGGATGTTTGAGAAGAGCTGCTCCTAGTACGAGAGGACCGGAGTGGACGACCCTCTGGTGTTCCGGTTGTCACGCCAGTGGCATTGCCGGGTAGCTATGGTCGGACGGGATAACCGCTGAAAGCATCTAAGCGGGAAGCCCCCTTCAAGATGAGACATCCCTGAGGCCTAGAGCCTCCTGAAGGGCCCAGCGAGACCAGCTGGTGGATAGGCACGGTGTGGAAGCGCTGCAAGGCGTTGAGCTAACGTGTACTAATGGCCCGTGAGGCTTGACCCTATAACACCCAAGGGGTCTGGTCGTGATGATAACGAAAACCGGATACGCAGCAGTGAGCCAAGGCGCTTGCTGACAAGAGACGATCACAATACACGTCAACGAATACTCAGCATGATATGCATTACCTGTTACGCCTGACGACCATAGCGAGCGTGAACCACCTGATCCCATGCCGAACTCAGAAGTGAAACCGCTTAGCGCCGATGGTAGTGTGGGGTCTCCCCATGTGAGAGTAGGTCATCGTCAGGCACTTATTACGAAACCCCGGCCTTATGGTCGGGGTTTTGCTTTTTGGGGGTCTCCCCCTGAAGAGTAGCGGAGCGCCGCCCGCCGGGTGGCCGGCCCGAACATCGTCAGGCACTTATTCCGTAGAAAGCCCCGAGCACACTGTGTTCGGGGCTTTTTGCGTTTGGCACTTGCGCAAAACCTTCATGGCTCAGGCTGTGGGGGGTATGCGTTGATAGGCTGCCTTGGGGAGCCGTTGTTGCTTCGCTGCGATGTTATCATGTGTTTTCGAGAGGGCAGTGACGGCTCCATGTTTACAGAGAGGTGAAAGGTGAGTGACACGATACCCACGGCGTGGCTGGTCTATTGTCGACCCGGTTTCGAGGGCGATACGTTGGCGGAAATGCAGCACCATGCCAAACAGCAGGGGGTGAACTGCGAACCAGCCCATGGGGCCGGATGGGTCAGCTTGACGCGGCAGGATGGTGAGGCGATCAATGATCTGCACCGCCAGGCAGCTTTCCAGCATCTCATCTTTGCCAGGCAGAGTCTGGCAGCCCTGCCGCCCTTGGTGCTGTCCCGTGAGGATCGTCTGAGCGCCATTCTCGATCAGGTCAAAGCCAGCCGTTGGAGCTTTGAAGAGATTTGGCACGAAACACCGGATACCAACGATGGCAAAGCGCTGTCGGGGTTGATCAAGGCGCTCACTCGCCCGCTGCAAAACACGCTGAAAAAGCGTGGGGCGCTGCGAGGCAAGGCTGGCGGAAGGCGGCTGCATATTTTCTGGACGGACGGAGACCGTGTGCAGCTTGGCATGAGCTTCCCTGACAATCGTAGCGAACTGTTGAACGGAATCCGGCGGCTACGCTTTCCCTCCCGTGCGCCAAGCCGCTCGACGCTGAAACTGGAAGAGGCTTGGCACGAATTCATTCCACGCGATCAGTGGGATACTCGCCTGGCGGAGCACATGCAGGCAGCGGACCTGGGGGCGGCGCCAGGAGGCTGGACATGGCAGCTGGTGCAGCGGGGCATGTACGTATATGCCATCGATAACGGACCGATGGACAAAGCCCTGATGGCGACTGGTCAGATCGACCACCTGCGTGAAGATGGCTTTACCTGGGAGCCCCCTCAGCGTCTGGATTGGCTGGTGTGCGACATCGTGGACAAGCCTGTGCGGGTATTGGCCATGGTAGAGCGTTGGTTGACACGTAAATGGTGTCGTGAAGCTATCTTCAACTTGAAGCTGCCCATGAAGAAACGCTGGGACGAAGTGACGCGCTGCCTGACGACGCTGGAAGCCTCGTTGGCGTCAGCCGGGGTAAGCGCTAAAATAAGCTGCCGTCATCTCTACCATGACCGGGAAGAGGTGACGGTGCATGTCAGGTTGCTACACTGAGAAGCTTGACTGGCTGAACGCTCGTCTAGTACCCCGGCTCATAGATACGAATGGCTTCATCTTCGGTGAGAAGAGGCAGAATGCGCTGCATGGCCATGGCGCGCGCCTCGCTGGCGTGCCACTCTTTCCAGGCGCGCAGGTCACGCCATTTGGTGATCATCAGCCGACGGTCGGTGTGGCCGCGCTCTACCAGCGTTTCACCACCAACGAAGCCACGAATGCCCAATGATACGCGCATGGCTTCGCGTGCGGCCTGCTCGTATTCATCTTCCAGGCCGGGCATGATGCGTCGTTCAATGATGACTTTTATCATAGTGTCTGTTTCCTAACCGAGAGAGTCGATGACTGATCCTACACAAGCCCCCAGTGCTTTCGATGCCGAATTGGACACCACTGGGCTGTACTGTCCAGAGCCCATCATGCTGATGCACAACAAGGTGCGTGACATGGCGTCGGGCCAGGTGCTTAAGGTCGTGGCGACGGACCCTGCGACGACGCGCGATGTCCCCAAGTTTTGTCAATTCCTGGGGCACGAGCTTATCGAGCAGCAGGGCTCTGACGACCACTACGTCTACTTTATCCGTTTGGCGTGATACTGGGGAGTCCTGGCAAGGCATGCATCGACCATGGTGCAATGCCTTGCCGGGATGGCTTCAAGAGCGCTCGTTGCTGTCGGAGACCACCATCATGGCCAGGGCCTCAAGCGTAGCCGGGTCCTCTTCGAGGATGCGATTAGCGATGTGGCGTTGGAAAAAATAGACGGTGTGATGGCGCGAATGGGCGTCATACAGGCAGTTATCACCCAGCAGGATCGGCATCAGAGTGGCTTTTTGCTCGTCAGCCAGCAGTGCGTCTACGCTGCCGTCGCTGTACAGGCGCCACCCGTAGACCGGCTTCATGTGCCAGGGGGCATTGGGCCGATTCATGCACAAGGCATGGGTTCCCAGGGTATCGGGAAGTTGCTGGATCAGCGTCACTTCACCGGACGCCTCATACTCGAAATAGCCTGCCGCCGCGACCAGTTCGTCGTACTTGTGGTCGGGGGGAACATCGAAGACTTCATCGGTTTCGGGGTCACGGTAACCGACGAAGCAACCGCTTTCCTCGCTGTCCAGCTCATGGCAGGCCGCCAGAGACTCCATCCAGGGTACCAGCCCGGTGATGCTGCCATCTTCTCTCAAGCCCCAGGCCAGAATGGGGAGACCATAGTAGGTGTCGGGGTAGGTGTCGGGACTCGCAGCGAGCTGGTAAACCATTTCCAGTCCGTCCAGCTCCGGAGCCAGACGAACGAGATATTTTCGCGCCTGCTGACGCTGACGCACGGTATCCAGGTCGATGACCTGGGCAGAGCGAGTTGACAGGGGTGAGCCCATGGTGTCCCTCCTTGTACTGCGTGGTCACGACATTGGCAGACAGTGATTTTCATCTGCCGCTACCTTCACCAATAGCACACCTTTTCTGGAAGGTTAAGCATGACGAGCATATTTAATGCTGTGTGCAGGGCGCCAGGGTAAGCGCCAACTGGCGATGATGCGCCAGAGCCCGTTGAAACTGCTGCCAGGGGGCCTCCGGGTTCTGCATGTCGAGCCAGGTCTGCTGGTAGTCAGACACCGCTGGCGGTGGGCTGACGGCATGGGTATCGAAAAGGCTATTCACCGACACCAGCCACTGCTCTGCGCGTTGCTCCAGCTGGTCTACCCAGTCAGGCAGGGCTTCTGACCAGCAGGTGCTCCCTGCGTCTGGTTCGGCCTGCGCGATAGCCGCGTTTAGCTCGTTCAGGCGCTGCTCAGCCAGCAGCAAGGCGCGCAGCACTTCGGCAGTCAGCGGACGCTGCTGGAGCGTTTTGAGATGGTTTTCCAGGGTCGAGGAGTCGTGTTGCCAGGCCTGATTGAACTGCTGGGTAATCATCTGCTCAAGATAATCCAGTGCTGCCCGCTGTTCTGCCCAGACTTGATCGGGGAGCGTGTGCAGAGGGTGACTGGCGCGAGCGAAACTCTTCTCCCACTCTTCCGAGGCAAAGATGGCGTTCCAGGTTGCAAAGGGCAGCTGCTCGGTTTTGAGCTGGGTCAGCTGTGCCAGGCGATGGGCGTCATCGTCACCGAGCCGTTCAGGAATATCGCTGTTCCAGCAGTGATCCAGGCGTTGCCACAGCGTGCGCTCGTAGATCCATTGCTGGCTGGGCGGTGCGACACGGCCTAGCTGGTTGTTTCTGGCAGCAATCAGGGAGGTGATCTGACACTCGCGTAACGCATAGATATTGAGCATGCCTTCGCGTATCTCCGGCAGCTCGATCACGCGCTGGCGTCGGTCGGGAAAGGCGCCTATGTTACGGGGCTGGTGGCGTTCAGGAGCGGAAATGCCGAGCTCCTCGGCAGTCGAGCGCTGGTAGGCCGCCCAGGCCTCGTCCGCGCTGTTGTCGCCGCAGCCAGCCAGCACCAAGCTGGCCGACATGACGACGGGCATCACGAGGCATGAGCGGTAGAAACTTGAAGGCCGCATGGGGTCACTCCCGTTGACTGATTCGATGTAATCGCCAAGCCAGCAAGATGGCCGCTGTCGTGAGCCCTGCAATCAGGCCGATCCAATAGCCGTGTACCCCCAGCGGCTGTGACTCACCCCCCATGCCATAGGTTCCCAGCCAATGACCGCCCCCCAGCCCGACGATCCAGTAGGAAAGAACGGTGATCACCATGACGATGCGGGTATCCTTGTAGCCTCGCAGCGCGCCGGCCAGATTCACTTGCAGCGAGTCCGACAGCTGAAAGATGACCGCCAGAGCGATGATCGTGAGCGCCAGGGCCTGAATGTCGCTATTGGAGGTATACAGGCTGATGACCGGTGCGGCAGTGAACCAGAGCAGCGTGCTGTTGAACGCGGCGACGATCACGCTGATCACGACACCGTTCCAGGCAACCTTGCGGGCCAGGGAAAGGCGCTGCTGCCCCAGCGTATTACCGACACGCACCGTCAGTGCCATGCTCAGTGACATGGGCAACATGAACAGGATCGAGGTGTAGCTCAGCGCGATCTGGTGAGCCCCCACGGTCACTTCACCAAGGCTGGCAATGAACAGGGCGATCAGCGTGAACAGCGTCACTTCGACAAAAATCGCGACGCCGATGGGCACCCCGACCACGAGCAGCTCACGCACGCCTGACCACTGTGGCCAGGTGGCGCCATGCCACAAGGAAACGCTGTGGTATACCGTGCCACGGCGTGTGTAGAGTGCCATGGCAATGGTCATGGTCCACATGGAGAAGGCCGTGGCAATGCCACAGCCAAAGGCGCCCAGCGCGGGTAGCTGCTGCAGCGTATCCGGCAGCGCGGCGCCGAACAGGCTGACCAGCCCATCACCCCCGTAGATCAGTACATAGTTGCTGGGAATATTGACGGCCAGGCCAATCAGGCTGATCCACAAGGCTGGCCGGGTATGGTTCATGCCATCCGAAAACGCTCTCAATGCCTGAAATAGCGCGATACCTGGCATGCCGAAGGCCACCGCGCTCAGGTAAGCAGCCGACTCGCTGGCCACTGCCGGTGGCACGTTCATCAGCTCGAAGATCGGCATGACGGCCGTACGCAGCAGCAGGGCGGCCAACAAGCCCAGCGCCAGGGCCACCCAGAGCGCCTGATGTACGGCGGGACGAATGGCGCCGTTGCGTTGCCCTCCCAGCAGTTGAGCCACGATGGGCGTCAGCCCCATCAGCGTGCCGGTCATGAACAGCATCAGGGGCATCCACAGGCTGGAGCCTACCGACACCGCCGCCAGCGACGTGGCGTCATGTCGCCCGGTCATCATCACATCGACAACGCTCATGCCTGCCTGAGCAAGCTGTGCACCACAGATAGGCAGCGCCAGGGCCATGAGTGTGCGTGTTTCAGGCCAGTAAATTTTCTTGATATCGCTAGTGAAGCCGCCCAAGGTATGGTTCCTATTTAGCAAAGAGACCCAGGAAAAGGCGATAGAGTAGCAGGAGTCGCTATACCTTGCGCTCTCCTCTTTAGCCAGGGATGGGTCCCTCGTTATACTAGTGCAACGTTCATGAATGAGATAACGGTGTGACTGACCCGCAAGAGTGCTGGACGCTCGACGATATTACTGCGCTGTTTGATGGGGTGTTTGCAGACCACTATCAGACTCGGCTGATTCGCGGTGGCGATGAGCCGCTTTACCGCCCGATGAGTGAGCAGACGCCTTACCATCAGGTGATCTTTGCACGAGGCTATTTTGCCAGTGCGTTACATGAGATCAGCCACTGGTGCATCGCAGGCGCAAAACGCCGCCAGTGGGAAGATTATGGCTACTGGTATTACCCGGACGGGCGCACGGCGGAACAGCAACAGGCATTCGAACAGGCCGAAGTGTCCCCTCAGGCGTTGGAGCAACTGTTTACCCAGGCGTGTGGCCGTACGTTCCATGTCAGTGTGGACAATCTGGGCGGCGCGGGCGAGGTGGACCGGGAGGCTTTCGCAAGACGCGTGGCAGCGAGGGCCGAGCGCTATCGGCAAGAGGGACTGCCCCTGCGCGCCAATGCGTTTCGGACGGCATTGGCGCGCTACTATCAGCACCAGGACACGCTGGAGCAGGCGATTCGGCAGGGGCACCGCCTGCTGGACGATGCTCTGATGAAAGTGGGTTAGTCAGCCTCGGACAACTGCTGATGCAGGGTCAGCATGACCTCGATTTCGTGCTCGGGGCGCATGGGTTCTAGGCCCAGGTCGTTGAAGGTATCACTGCGCAGGCGGTGCCATTCGCTTGAGCTGAGGGTTTCATACAGCACTTGTGCGGGTGCCAGCTCCACAAAAGGGTCCAGTCCGTAGGTGTCGAACAAGCGGGCAAGGGCGGCCTCATCTTCGCCGTTGTCGCTGGTGTACAGCGTGGCCGAGAAATGGTCGTTCTCCAGCTCGCGGATCACATCCAGCGGGCTGACCCCCAGACTCTCCAGCTCTTCGATGCTGTAAGCCCCCATGACATTGCTGTCTTCGGTAATCCAGCTGTCATCCGGCTGGATCAAGGTCTGCTTGATGCGCCCATCGGGCAGTGACCATGCAATCGACAGCGGCAAGCCATTGTCTTCACCTATCTCTATGGCAATAAAACCGGGGTAGTCGGCCATGGTTGTCGTTCCTTCTAGGTATCCGTGTCGATACGGAAAAATTGCAGGGCGGTACGGGTGGTCGCCGCCGCGAGTTCAGTGTCACTCACCTGATGCCAACGAGCAATTTCCTGCACGATCCAGGGCAGCAGGGCAGGCTCATGGCGTCTGCCTTTCAGCTTGGCGGGCAAATTACGGGGCAGCAAGTAAGGGCAGTCGGTTTCGACCATCAATCGATCCAGCGGGATCTCGCGCACCAGGTCACGCAGGTGATGCCCGCGCCGCTCATCACAGATCCATCCCGTCAAGCCGATGTGCAGGTCCAGCTCCAGATAGCCCCGCAGCGTTTCACGGTCTGCGGTGAAGCAGTGGATCACCGCGTGGCTGATATCGTCGCGCCAGTGATGCAGGATCTCACGCATGCGCTGGCCTGCATCACGCTCATGAAGAAACAGCGGTAGCCCGGATGCCGCCGCCAGGGCCAACTGCGCTTCAAAGGCGCGCTCCTGCTCCTGCGGTGTGGAAAAGTTGCGGTTGAAGTCGAGCCCGCACTCACCGACCGCGACCACCTCGGGCAGTGTATAGAGATTGCCCAGCGCCTGGGCCACGTCTTCGCTCCAGCCGCTGGCATCATGGGGATGCACCCCCGCAGTGGCATACAGCCCAGCAAACTGCCGAGCCATCTCGACGGCCTGCCTGGCGTGGGCGACATCCGTTCCCGTGACGATCATTCTGGTCACGTTGGCGGCTCGGGCTCTGGCGATCACGTCGCTCAAGTCGCGCTGAAAGCTCTCATGGGTCAGGTTGGCGCCAATGTCGACCAGCGGTGTGCTGGGGCGAAACTGTAGCGCTTCAGGTAACGCGTCGTGTGCTTGCTGAGTCGCCAATGTGGTCATCTCTCCTGTGGGCCAGTGGCCCCATTGTAACGCTGGAGCCGCTTGGCTCGCCAACGCAAGCCGCCATGAACGTGGCAAGGATCACACTGCAAATGGCACGAATTGCAAAAAAACTGGCTCAATAGGTAAACAGTGCAGGCCTGTTTGCTCTTACCATGAAAATGAGTCACCGCCATGCTCGTGATTCAATGAGTGAAGGCGCAACACCAGCGTTGTGATTTTCACCTCAATAACAACAATAGCGAGGTACCCTCATGCCGTTATCACGTCGTTTCACCCTGTCTGCGTTAGCCTCTGCGGTGGTTGCTGCAGGCTTCGTTCCGTTTGTCGCCGCCCATGAAGGGATTTCTGATAACGAAATCCGCATTGGCTATCTGGCCGATATGTCAGGTGTGTACCGCGATCCTATCGGTCCTCTGGGGCTCGATGCCATTCAGATGGCGATTGAGGATGTTGGTGGCAGTGTCAACGGTGCGGATATCGTGGTGTTCAGTGCCGATGATCGTAACAGCCCTGACGTGGGCTCCAGCGTGGTGCGTGAATGGATCGATGAGCGCAACGTCGATATGGTCACGGGCCTGGTGGCATCATCGGTCACGTTGGCGGCCGTCAGTCTGCTGCAGGAGGCCGACAAGCTGGGGCTGGTGAATGGTGCCGTCTCCTCCGGCGTGACCAACGAACACTGCTCTGCGAATCATATTCACTGGGTCTATGACACCTGGGCGATGTCGAATGGTACCGCCAAAGCCATTACCGAAGAAGGCTACAAAAACTGGTACTTGTTGAGTGCCGACTACTCTTTTGGTCATGCGTTGGAAGCAGACGTCGAGCGCGTGGTCACTGAAAACGGTGGCGCCATCGTAGGGCGTGCGCGTCATCCATTCCCCAATAACGACTTTTCATCGTTCATGTTACAGGCGCAGGCCTCTGGTGCTGACGTCATTGCGCTGAATAACGCGGGCGGGGACACCATCAACGCGGTTCAGACGGCGGGGGAGTTTGGTATTACCCAGGCCGGGCAAATCCTGGCGGGAATGGTGCTGTTCAGTACCGATGTGCGCAGTATCGGGCTGGAAAATGCCCAAGGGCTGCAGTTCACTAAAGCTTGGTATTACGACTTGAACGAGGAAACCCGCGCCTGGGCAGAACGCTTCCGGGAGCGTACGGGCAGCATGCCTACCATGGTGCATGCTGGCCTCTACTCCAGCACTCGCCACTACCTGGACGCCATCGCTGCCACCGGGACAGACGATACCCAGACGGTGCGTCAGCAGATGGCCGACACGCCTATCAACGATATCTTTGCCCAGAACGGCTATATCCGCGAAGACGGCCGTATGGTCCACGACATGTACCTCGTGGAAGTCAAAACCCCAGCAAAGTCAGTAGATGAAGACGACTTGTTCCGGGTGGTCCGCACCATTCCTGCCGAGGAAGCGTTCCGGCCACTGTCTGAAAGTGTCTGCCCACTCGTAAAGGGTTAAACAGCCATGACGTCTGTAGATAACATTCATCGCAATACGATTGGCGCTGCGCTTAACCGCAGCGCGCGCAAGCATGCCCAGAAGCGGGCCTTGACGTTCGGCGAGCGTACGTGGAGTTATCAAGAGCTCAATAACGCGGCCAACCAGGTGGCAAATGCGCTGCTGGAAGCAGGGCTGGCGCCGGGCGATCGCTTGGCAGTATACGGTAAAAACTCGGATGCCTATGTGATCGCGTGGCTGGCCTGTAGCAAGGCGGGCCTGATTCACGTCCCTGTCAATTTTGCGCTGAGCAGTGACGAGCTTCGCTACATTCTGGAGCAGTCGGGCGCAAAAGGGGTACTGAGTGACGCGGTGCTAGGTGACAAGGTTCGCGCTGCCGTCGCGGGGCTGTCGCTGGTCGTCAACGGTACCCTGCAGGCGGAGGGGGCATCGCTTCAAGAAGACGCCTTCGACGTACTGGCGTGTACCCACGGGCTCCATGCTTCTCAGGCTCATGCTGCCCATGAGCCAGACGTTGCGCTGGAGGGGGCCAGCGTTGCCCAGTTGCTATATACCTCTGGTACCACGGCAGCGCCCAAGGCTGCCATCATGAGCCATCAAGCGCTCATGGCCGAATACATGGCGTGCATGGTGGAGTTGGATATCCAGGCAGATGACGCCGTGCTGGCAGCGCTGCCCTTGTACCACTCAGCGCAAATGCACGTGTTTCTGATGCCTGCGCTACTGCTGGGAGCGCCCGTCATTCTGCTGGAGGCCCCCCTGCCGGAAAGCTGCCTGGCTACCATTTCACAGCACCAGATCAGCTCTTTTTTTGCTCCTCCTACCGTGTGGATCAGTCTGTTACGGCACCCTCACTTCGATCAGTACGATCTCTCGAGCCTCAGAAAAGCCTATTACGGTGCCTCCATCATGCCGGTGCCGGTACTCGAAGAGATGCAGCAGCGCTTTCATGGTGTCGGCCTGTACAACTGCTACGGACAGAGCGAAATAGCGCCCCTGGCGACTGTTTTGCGACCAGAAGAGCATGCCGAACGGCCGGCCTCTGCTGGACGACCGATTCTCACGGTCGAAACGCGCATCGTCGATCTGGAGGGCAACGATGTTCCACCTGGAGAGCATGGGGAAATCGTCCATCGTTCTCCGCAGCTCATGCTGGGCTACTGGGACAAACCCGAGATGACCGCGGAGGCATTTCAGGGAGGCTGGTTCCACTCTGGAGACGTGGGGTATGTCGATGAAGCGGGCTATTTGTACATCGTCGACCGTATCAAGGACGTGATCAATACCGGCGGTGTGCTGGTCGCCAGTCGAGAAGTGGAAGAGGTGCTGTTCAAGCACACGGCGGTTTCAGAGGTGGCGGTCGTGGGGCTCCCCGATGACAAATGGATCGAGGCGATTACCGCGGTGGTGGTGCTCAAGGAGGGGCAAAGCGCCAGTGAAGCGGAGCTGATTCGACACGCCAAGGGCCTGATTGCCCCTTACAAGGTACCCAAGCGGGTGATGTTTGCCGACGCACTGCCCAAGAGCACGGCAGGTAAAATTCTCAAGCGCCATCTGCGCCAGGCGCTGGGAGAGTCATGATGGACGACCAGGAGCTGGGGCTCTTTCAGCCCATGATTACCCGCTGTTTAGCACAGGAAGTAGCGCCTTTTTACCAGCAGTGGGAGGAGGCGGGGGAAATACCACGCTCCCTGTGGCTGGCGCTGGGGGCGGCAGGGCTGTTGGGTATTGACCTGGCAGAAGCGTACGGTGGCTCAGAGGCCGATATCGCCATCACGCAAAGGGTGCTCGAAGAGATGTCTCGTCAGGGCTTTGGTGGCCTCGCCAGTGCTTACAACATCCACGCCAATATTGTCATGCCGTATGTCCAGAAGCTGGGGACACCTGAGCAGAAGGAAAAGTGGCTGCCGCGCATGGCCTTGGGGGAGAGCCTGGGGGCCATTGCCATGAGCGAACCCCACGCCGGGAGTGATTTGGCTGCGATGAAAACCCGCGCCACGCGGGTAGAGGATGGCTGGTTGCTCAACGGTGGCAAGCTGTTCATCACCAATGGTCAGGTGGCCGATCTGGTGATCGTGTGCGCGAAAACCGATCCCTGTGCCGGCGCCAAAGGGGTCTCGCTATTTTTAGTGGAAACGTCGCTGCCCGGCTTTTCCCGAGGTAAACCGATCAAGAAAATTGGCCAGCATGCCAGCGACACTGCGGAGCTGGCCTTTGATCAGTTGAAGTTGCCCGCAGACGCGCTATTGGGCAACGAGGGCGAAGGGTTTCGTTACCTCATGCAAGAGCTGCCTCGTGAGCGTTTGGGGGTGGGCGCCCAGGCCCTGGGGGCGATAGAAGGGGCGCTAGCGCTAACCCTCGAATACGTCACCCAGCGGGAAGCCTTCGGCCAGCGGATTGCCGATTTTCAAAACACTCGCTTTACTCTGGCGCAGCTCAAAGCCCAGCTTGACATGGCCCGGGCGTACTTCGAGCAGTGCATGGAGCGGTATCGGCAAGGCAGCATGAGCAGCACCGAGGCGGCGATTCTTAAATTACAGCTGAGCGAACTGCAGTGTCATGCGGTGGATCGCTGTCTGCAGCTGTTTGGTGGCTATGGCTACACTCATGAGTACCCCATTTCGCGCTTCTATCTCGATGCTCGGGTACAAACCATTTATGCCGGCAGCTCCGAGATCATGAAAGAAGTGATTGCGCGCTCGCTGCTGGGCAAAGCCTCTTGAGCAAGAGGTCCAAAAAACGGTCGACAAGGAGTCTATATGCAGTTGGATAGCGTGGTGATTGTAGGGGGCGCGCGCACCGCCATTGGAGGGTTTGGCGGTTCGCTATCCGCCTTCGCCCCCCATGAGTTAGGCACCATCACCGCCGTGGAAGCCCTGCGCCGGGCCGGGGTGGAGGGCGCCGACATCGATCATTCGGTTTACGGCCATATCATCACTACTGGCCCGCAGGATGCCTATCTGGCCCGCCACATCGCACTCAGTGCAGGCGTTCCCAAAGAGGCCGGTGCCTTCAATGTTAATCGCCTGTGCGGCTCTGGCGTCCAGGCGGTGGTGTCTGCGGCTCAGCAGATTGTCCTGGGCGACAGTCGCCTCGCTTTGGCGGGCGGTGCCGAAAGCATGTCTCGCGGAGCCTACGTGTTGGCCCCGCAGGCGCGCCACGGTATTCGAATGGGGGACACCCGCATCGAGGATTTGACGCTTGGCGTGTTGAGTGACCCGTTCGGCAGTGGTCACATGGGAATCACCGCTGAAAATATCGCGCAGCAGTACGGTTTCAGCCGCGAGCAGTTGGATCAATTCGCCCTCGAGAGCCATCAAAAAGCAGCGCGGGCACTATCGGAAGGCCGCTTCGATGAGCAGATCGTGCCGGTAGAGGTGACCCGGGGCAAGCAGACGCTGACCTTTACCCGTGATGAGCATGTCCGGGAAGAAGTGGTGCTTAGTGACCTGGCCCGGCTGAAACCGGCTTTCAAGCATGAAGGGGTCGTGACCGCAGGCAATGCCTCAGGGATCAACGATGGCGCCGCCACCCTCGTACTGGCCCATGCTGAAGAGGCCCGGGAGCGCGGGCTCACCGTGCGTGCGCGGTTGCGGGTGGCCACCACGGCGGGCGTGGAACCATCGCTGATGGGGTTGGGCCCCATTCCTGCCGTCAAGCGTTGTTTGCAGCAGGCTGGATTGACCATCCACGATATCGATGTGATCGAATCCAATGAAGCCTTTGCGGCCCAGGCCATGGCGGTGGCCAGCACGCTCGATTTTCCGCTGGAAAAGCTCAACCCCAATGGCGGTGCGGTCGCTCTTGGGCATCCGGTGGGGGCCACCGGCGCCATTTTGATCCTTAAAGCGCTGCATGAGCTGGAGCGCATTCAGGGGCGCTTTGGACTGATTACACTCTGCATTGGTGGCGGGCAAGGTATCGCGCTACTGATCGAGCGTTAAGTTGCCCCAGACATCCAACAACAATCAAAGGTACGTTTTATGCCGACGATAACGCCAAAACTGCTTCCTTCGACATCCTCCGCCACCAACCCGCCCATGCTGATCAAGGATCTGTTGGAGTCTGGCGTTCGCATGGCGGGCAATAATCAGATCGTATACCGCGATCAAGGCCGTCACGACTACCGTCGTTTTCAAGAGCGAGTCCATCAACTGGCCCATCTGTTGACGGCGCAGGGAGTGCAGGCAGGAGATGTGGTGGCGGTGATGGATTGGGACAGCCACCGCTATCTGGAATGCTTCTTCGCCATTCCCATGATAGGCGCGGTGCTGCACACGGTGAACGTCCGCCTGGCACCCGAACAGATTCTCTACACCATGCAGCATGCGGAAGACGTCTTCGTGCTGGTGCATGAGGACTTTGTGCCTCTGCTGGAACCGTTGGCGAAGCAACTGCCCGAGATTCGTGGTTACGTGCTTTGTCAGGAAGAGCGCCGTGACGTCTCGACGTCGCTGCCACTGGCGGGGGAGTTCGAGGCCCTGCTGGCTGACCAGCCCAGCCATTATGATTTCCCCACGTTCGATGAAAATGGCGTGGCCACGCTGTTCTACACGACCGGCACGACCGGCAACCCGAAAGGGGTGTTCTTCACTCACCGTCAGCTGGTGTTGCACACGCTGGGCGAAGCCAGCACGTTTCAGGCGCCTGGCTTCGAGCTGTTGAACCGAGACAAGGTGTATATGCCCATTACGCCGATGTTTCACGTACATGCCTGGGGCGTCCCTTACACCGCCACGCTGCTGGGCGCGACGCAAGTGTACCCGGGCAAATACGAGCCGGAGATGCTGGTGAAGCTGCTGGTCAGTGAAAAGGTCGATTTTTCCCACTGCGTACCGACACTGCTCAACATGGTGGTGAGCGCGGAGGCCATCGCGACGAAAAAAGTCGATTTGACCGGCTGGAAAGTGCTGGTCGGAGGCAGCGCCTTGACCCAGGCGTTGGCAAGCCGTGCCTGGGCGTTGGGGATCGACACCCGCAGCGCTTACGGCATGTCGGAAACGTGTCCTCTGCTCACGGCCGATATCTTGCCGAAGGAGGTCGTGGAGGCTGACTTCGAAAGCCAGCTCCCCTGGCGCTGCAAGGCTGGTCTTCCGGTGCCGTTCGTGCGGCTGCAGGTGGTCGATGTGGACGGTCAGCCGCTTCCTCATGATGGCCATAGTGTGGGGGAAGTCCGCGTACAAGCGCCCTGGCTCACCCAGGCTTACTACAAGGAAGAGACGCGTAGCGAAGAGCTATGGCGAGAGGGTTGGTTACACACCGGAGATGTGGGGTCGCTGGATGCGCATGGCTTTTTGGCCATTAGTGATCGCATCAAGGACGTCATCAAGACCGGCGGCGAATGGCTGTCCTCCCTGGAGCTGGAAAGCTATATCAGTCAATGCCCCGGCGTCGCTGAAGTGGCGGTCATCGGCGTGGCGGATGACAAGTGGGGGGAGCGTCCCGCAGCGCTCGTCGTGCCCAGCGACCTCAATCGGCCACCTACCGTCGAGGCGATTCAGGGTTTCATGGAGCAGTTCGTGGCGCAGGGCAAGCTCAACCGTTGGGGAGTGCCTTCATTGATACGTTTCGTCGATGAAATACCCAAGACCAGCGTAGGCAAGCTGGATAAAAAACGTATCCGTACGGAGATCTAGCGGCTCAGAGCGTGGTGCCTGCTGTCTGCGCTTTGCGGTAGGCGGCAGGCGAATTGCCGGTCCATTGCTTGAAGGCTCGGCTGAAGCAGGCCTGGTCCTCGAAGCCGAGGGTTTCGGCCAGCGCGGAGAGTGGTTCCCTGCTTCGGGTCAATACCTGAATGGCCACGTCCCGCCGATACTCGTCCTTTACCGCCTGAAAGTGGGTGCCCTCTGCCTGCAAGTGGCGCGACAAGGTACGGACGGACACGTGCAGCGCATTGGCCACGTCGTGAATGGTGCTGGAAGAGAGCTGGTGGCGATGCAAGTACTCCCGCACGCGATGGGTGGCGATACGGTCTTCGAAAGAGACATAAAACCAGTCTGCTGGCGCACGCTGCAAAAAAGCCCCCAGGTGCTGCTTGCGTTGCCGGACGGGATGTTCCAGAAAAACCGTATCGAAATAGACCGCCGTTTTCGGCTGATTGAAGGTCACCTTGCCTGGATAAAAATAGAGATAGTCAGCTCGATGGGCGGGCTGTGGATAGCTGCACTCCATCAATATGGGCGGGATTTTTCGCGCGATCAGCCAGGAAGCAATGCCGTGAAAGAGCTTCAACATCAGCTCATGCACCAGAATGTGGCTACCCTGAAGCGGTTTGTGCTCCTCGAGGGCCATACGAGCCAGGCTGCCCTCTACGGAAAAACAATAGCCAAAGTCATCCAGCACAATACGAAAAAACTGGGTGTAGCGATGTAGTGCGATACGCAGCGTGGGGGCATCCAGCATGCTGAGGCACAGCAGTTTGAGAGTGCCGCAGCGCAGTGGCCGAGAGAAAAAGCCGGGCGTCTCATCGTCGAACTCCACCGCCAGAAGTCGGTAAAGCTGGGCAAACTGTTCCACCGTTACACGGCCATTGGGAGCCTCGAGCAAGAACGGGGAGATGCCAGACAGCATCAAATAGCGCGTGGCCGCTTGCCCGGTGGGAGCCAAGCCACGAAACAGCTCGTTGACAAAGTGCATGGAGACGGTAACGGTCACGTTTTTCCACCCTGTAAGTGCCACAAGACAGCCGTAGGCGTTGTCTCTTTCACGCTGGACGTTAGCACGTTGTACCGTCGGGCTCTACATGAGTGCACCGTTACAGTGATCCATGCGTTACACTGTGCGCCTCACGACGAAGGAGGACACTGCGTGACCCTGTTACGACTCGAACAGCTGCAACTCGCTTACGGCACCCAGGTACTATTGAATCGCGCCGACCTCACGGTTGAAAAGGGCGAGCGGTTGGCGCTGGTCGGGCGCAACGGCACCGGTAAATCCACCCTGTTGAAACTCGTGGCAGGCGACATCCAGGCGGACGACGGCACCATCTGGCGCGCGCCGGGGCTGAAAATCGGCGTGCTGGCCCAGGAGCTGCCCGAATCATCGGGCATGACGATTTTTGACATGGTGGCCCAGGGGCTGCCCGAAGCGGGCGAGCTGCTGTCGGAATACCAGCATCTGATCAACGACCCCGACCCGGACATGACCCGCATGGCCACGCTGCAAACGCGGCTGGAAGCGATTGATGGCTGGTCGTTCCATCAGCGTATCGACGTGGTGCTGACGCGCCTGGGCCTGCCGCCCGAAGCGGAGATGAGCGCGCTCTCCGGTGGCTGGCGTCGTCGCGTGGCCCTGGCCAGGGCGCTGGTGTCGGAACCGGACTTGCTGCTGCTGGATGAGCCCACCAACCACCTGGATCTGGATACGATTGCGTGGCTGGAAGAGCAACTGCTGGCGTTCAATGGCGCCGTGCTGCTGATCACCCACGACCGTGCCTTTCTGTCGAAGTTGGCTACCCATATTCTGGAACTGGACCGTGGCAAGCTGGGCCGCTACCCCGGCGTGTACGCGGAGTATCAAGAGCGCAAGCAGCACGAGCTGGAAATCGAATCGCGTGAAAATGCGCTGTTCGACAAGAAGCTGGCCCAGGAGGAGACCTGGATCCGTCAAGGGATCAAGGCGCGCCGAACCCGTAACGAAGGGCGCGTGCGGGCTCTGGAAGCGATGCGCAATGAGCGCAGCCAGCGCCGTGAGCGCCAGGGCACGGCCAACCTGACCGTGGACAGCGGCGAGCGTACGGGCAAGCGGGTGGTCGAGCTCAAGGGCGTTAGCCACTATTTTGGCGACGACACCATCTTGCGCAACGTCAATCTGGAAGTCATGCGCGGCGACCGTATCGGTTTCCTGGGTCGCAATGGCGCGGGCAAGACCACGCTGTTGAAAATCCTGCTGGGAGAGCTTGCTCCAAGCGAAGGCAGCGTACAGCTGGGCACCAACCTGAAGGTGGCCTACTTTGACCAGCTTCGGGCGGGGCTGGAGCTGGAGAAAACCGTTTACGACAACGTGGCGCAGGGCAGCGATCGGGTCACTGTCGGCGGCAAGGACCGCCATGTGATGAGCTACTTGCAGGATTTCCTGTTCACGCCGGATCGTGTGCGTCAGCCGGTCAAGGCGCTGTCGGGGGGCGAGTCCAACCGCCTGCTGCTGGCCAAGCTGTTCACCCAGCCTGCCAACGTGCTGGTGCTCGATGAGCCCACCAACGACCTGGACATGGAAACCCTGGAGCTGCTCGAAGAGCTGCTGCTTGACTTCGATGGCACGCTGCTGCTGGTCTCCCACGACCGTACCTTCATGGATAACGTGGTGACCAGTATGCTGGCCTTCGAAGGCGAAGGGTGCGTGCGCGAGTACGTGGGTGGCTACACCGACTGGATTCGACAAGGCGGCAAGCTGCCCCCGGCCCCTTGGGAGGGTGCTGCCCGCCAGCAGACGGAGCCGACATCGGCACCTGCACCAGAAGTGGTCGAAAAGCCTGTCAACGAGCCTGCCAGGAAGTCCGTGAAGCTCTCCTACAAGCTGCAGCGAGAGCTGGATGCGCTGCCTGCTGAAATAGAGCGGTTGGAGCAGGAAGTCGAGACGCTTGAGCAGGAAGTGGGCGATCCGGGGTTTTACCAGCAGGAAGCCACCGCCGTGACTGCCAGGCTGCAAGCCCTGGAAAAAGTGCAGCAGTCGCTGGAAACGGCCATGGAGCGCTGGATGGAGCTGGAGGCGATGGCGAACGGCGAATAGCCTTCAAGGCGCTACAAAAAAGGCCCCGTAAGGGGCCTTTGGCGTTAGGGTCGGTCATGGGCGATCACTCGTCGCTCTTTTCGCCTTTCTTGCCGACGCGCACGGCCAGTACGTCGCACTGGGCGCCATGCAGCACGCCGGTGGACGTAGAGCCCAGCAATAGGGCAAAGCCGTGGCGGCCGTGGGAACCCACCACGATGAGATCCACATTGTGCTCATCGGCAAAGCGATGGATCTCGGTGTCAGGCATGCCCACCACCACGTGCTGGTCGGCGGGCTCGACGTGCGGAGCGGCAATGTCGGCCAAGCGTTTTTTCGCGTGATCGTCCAGCTGGTCCTGAATGCTGGTCAGGTCCATGGGTATGTCGCCACCGTAGGCGAAGCCCAGCGGCTCCAGCGTGTGCATGATCGAGAGCTTGGCGCCGTTATTGCGTTCGGCAATTGCCACGGCGCGCTCAAGGATCTTGTGCGAGTCCTTGGTGAGGTCGACGGCGACCAGAATGTGGTGATAGCTCATGGCGTATCTCCTTGGTGGTATGTAACAAAGAGAAGCTTCGTTAGATAACCTTACTTTAGGCTGGGTAGTGGCGCAGCACAACGACCTGGATCATGGTTTTTTGCAATCGTTGCCCTGCACGGCAATGCAAGAGGTGGCTAAATGGAATGGTTGGTGATTGTTCTGATTCTACTGTTCGTGATGGCGCCGGTGATGTGGCTCAAGCCCAGCCCCCGCCAGAAGCGCCAGATGGCGCTACGCGACAGTGCGCGGCAGCAGGGGGTGACCATCAAGATGGCCGTGCCGCCGCTGCATCATTTCAAAGGCACCATGCCAGCCTATCGGTGGCGGTTTGGCCAAGAGACGCCGGGGCCGGATTTCGTTCTGGTGCGCGATAGCCATGCCAGCGCGGCACTGGAAGCCTTTCATGCTGGCTGGCGGTGGCGTATTGCGCCGCTGCGGCCGCTGCCGGAGAGCGCCGACGCCACGCTGCGCACCTTGCTGGAGCGTTTGCCCCAGGATGCGCTGGTGCTGGAGTGCAACTCGTACGCCTTGACGCTATGGTGGTGGGAATCACAAACCGCCGAACGCTTTACCAGCTACCTGGGCGATATCATGACCTTGAAAGAGGCGCTGGGCGGCCTGTCAGACCGCCCCCCAGGCAAGGCGCTGTCGTCAGGCGGTCGACCCTCCTGACGAGATAGCTGTTCGC
Source organism: Halomonas sp. KM007 (assembly GCF_050709225.1). Taxonomy (NCBI): domain Bacteria; kingdom Pseudomonadati; phylum Pseudomonadota; class Gammaproteobacteria; order Oceanospirillales; family Halomonadaceae; genus Halomonas; species Halomonas sp. KM007. The sequence continues at coordinate 3,285,338 of NZ_CP136131.1, forward strand.
GGCCGCCGGTGGATCATACCGACGGCTTGTCCTGGTCTCTGGCCTGCATGGCCAGACCATTGGATTCGATTTGCGCCAGCCACTGGTCCAACTGGATCAGGTCGCTGTCGCTCAACCCGGCGAAGATCTCCTTGCGGGCGGCGAGCACTACGCTGTCGATCTGTTCCAGCAGCGGCATCGCCGCCGGGGTGAGATAAATGCGCTTGCTGCGACGGTCATTGTCACAAGCGCGCCGCTCCACCAGCCCCTGCTCTTCCAACTGCCCTAGCGTGCGTACCAGCGAAGGTGCCTCGACGCCAATGGCCCGCGCCAGATCGCACTGCGGGTTGCCTTCGCCGAGCTTCCACAAGTGATAAAGGGTGACCCAGCGCGTTTGGGTCAGCCCCAGCGGTGCCAGTCTGCGGTCGATGATGGAGCGCCATAAATGGGGCAATCGGGCAATACGAAAACCAATAGTTATAGTTGAAGCCATAGTCGCTAGCTACCAGAAAATGTGAGTGGGCGAATTGTCATAAGCTGCGCCGCTGAATGCAAGGCGTTATGCTAATCGGTGGCGTCGGGGGCCTGCTGGTCAGAGCGGCTGCCTGCCACGAATCGCCGCAAATTTAGCGCGCTCAATCCGCTGCGCTGAATGGTGCTGTCGGCCATGGAGGCCTGCTGCTCGTCATCCGAGACCGTGAATCGGATCAGCCCCAATCGTTGTCCTCCTTCGGTCATGATGTCGACTCGCCAATCCCCTGCGGGGTTTTCAGGGAAGTTGCGTTTATGGCTCCAGGCGCGATACCCCTGTTCACGGCCGCCGTTGATGGTCAGGGCAACGCGGTCCATGGGCGTACCATTATGATGCCAGGCATGATAAATGGTTTCGCTCAAGCCGCGTGGTGCGCGAATGGCGGTATATACATAGAGCCCATGGGTGCGCAGGGCCTCGGGAGTCAGCGGAGTGGCACCCTGTGGCACACGCTGCTGGGTATCGAAAGCAGGCGACAGCGCGCTGCCCGTCATCCACAGACTGGCGGGGGGCACCCAGACGCGGCCAAGCCAAGCGCCGTAGGCCAGCACCATGGTCAAGGCAAGAAAACCACACCAGCGCGCCAGGCTGCGTTGCTTCAGCAGATGCCAGAAGCTGGGCAGGGCCACCAGGACGGTGAGCACCAGCGCCAGCAGCAGGCTTTGCCGGGTGGTCAGATGCAGCATGATCGGCAAGATCACCAGCAGAACCAGAAAGACGCATTGCGCATGAAACATGAAGTACAGGCTGCGCCATCGTCCGGCCAGCTTGTAATACAATGGGTCGATGATCGATAGCACGGCCATGGCCATGACCAGCAGGGCAAACAGCGTCTGCCCGCTATTCCACACCGTGGTGATCAGGATGAACGGCAGGGTGAAAAATAGCGTCTCCTGGTGAATCATCTGGGCAATGAAAGAGGCAATGCCCTTGGGCAGGGTAGGGTGGCCGCGCCTGGCCAGCAGCCGCCCGATCAGGCTTTCCGACAGCAGCAGAAGCCAAGCCACCAGCAGCCCCACCGCCAGGGCCACTCCCAGCCACTGCTGACGATTCACCAGAAAAAAACTGCCCAGGCCTGCTGCAAATGCCATGGGCGGCCACAGCCAACTCCATGGTTTCAGGCGCTCTACAAGACGCTCGACCCAGGCCTGTACGGCCCGTGTCCGAGCGGGATTCAATAAAGTGCCCATCGTCTGATCGCTCGATTCAATCGTGAAGTGTGATGATTCCTTAGCATACGCACTAATTTCCGCATACGTCGCAGTCTGCAGAACAAAAACGCAAAAATGATGGCAGCCGCTGATGGCTGCCGAGATTCATGAAAGGTCCCCACAAGGACTATGCTGAGGGCTGGATTAGCCAAAAGTCAGGGGTTGACGTACTCGAGCAACTCCACCAAGCTAAGGTAATCAAACGACCGTATGAATGCGCGGCGGGTTCGCCGAAGCTAACCTGCCCGACACTATGTGGAGAGAGCGCGAATGATCTATCAAGGCAATGCCATCACGGTGGAGCGTCGTGACACCCAGGGTGGCAATGATGTCGCAGTGCTCACTTTCGATCTGAAAGATGAGTCCGTCAACAAGCTTTCCAGTGCCGTGGTGGCGGAGCTGGGAGACGCGGTCAAGGCGCTGCAGGCCGCAAGTGGTGTGCAAGGTCTGATGATCCGCAGTGCCAAGGACGTCTTTATCGTCGGTGCCGACATTACCGAATTCCACAGCCTGTTCGACAAGGGCGAAGAGTATCTGGTGGAGATGAACCTCAAGGTTCACGATATCTTCAACGCCATCGAAGACCTGCCGTATCCCACCGTGACGGCGATCAATGGACTGGCGCTGGGCGGCGGCTGTGAAGTACTGTTGACCACCGACTATCGCGTGATGAGCGAGAAAGCCAAGATTGGCCTGCCGGAAACCAAGCTGGGCATTCTGCCAGGCTGGGGTGGCTGCGTGCGCCTGCCACGTCTGATCGGGGCAGATAACGCCGTGGAGTGGATTGCCGGTGGCACCGAAAACCGTGCCGATGCCGCCTTGAAAGTAGGCGCCGTTGATGCTGCCGTTCCCCACGAGCTGCTGGAAGAGGCAGCGCTGGACATCCTCGACCGCGCCAATGCCGGTGAGCTGGATTACCAGGCCCGCCGCGAGGAGAAAACCTCTCCGCTGAAGCTCAACGCCATCGAGCAGATGATGGCCTTCGAAACCGCCAAAGGCTATGTGGCCGGTAAAGCAGGCCCGCACTACCCGGCACCCGTGGAAGCCATCAAGGTCATCCAGAAAGGGGCCGGAGAAACCCGTGCGCGTGCCCAGGCCATTGAAGCCAAGTCCTTCGCCAAGCTGGCGCTGAGCAGCGTGGCCTTCAACCTGGTGGGGCTGTTCCTCAACGATCAGGTGGTCAAGAAGAAAGGCAGCAAATACGAGAAGCAGGCGCAGCCGGTCAAGCAGACTGCCGTGCTGGGTGCTGGCATCATGGGTGGCGGTATCGCCTACCAGAGTGCCAGCAAAGGCACTCCGATCCTGATGAAAGACATCAAGGACGATGCCATCGAGCTTGGCCTGAAAGAGGCTCGCAAACTGTTTTCCAAGCAGGTAGAGCGCAAGAAGCTCACTACTGAGCAAATGGCCGAGAAACTCTCCAACATCCGCCCGACGCTCTCTTACGGCGATTTCGGCAATGTCGATCTGGTGGTCGAAGCGGTGGTGGAAAACCCCAACGTCAAGGATGCGGTGCTGACCGAAGTAGAGGGCATGGTGGGTGAGAACACGATTCTTACCTCCAACACGTCCACCATTTCGATCAACCGTCTGGCGAAGAATCTGAAGCGCCCGGAAAACTTCTGCGGTATGCACTTCTTCAACCCCGTGCACCGCATGCCGCTGGTGGAAGTCATTCGTGGCGAGAAAACCTCCGACGCCGCCGTGGCCGCCACCGTGGCTTACGCCCGCGCCATGGGCAAGACGCCCATCGTGGTCAACGACTGCCCTGGCTTTTTGGTCAATCGCGTACTGTTCCCTTACTTCGGCGGCTTCAGCTTCCTGGTAGAGCAAGGGGCCGACTTCCAGCGTGTCGATAAGGTCATGGAGAAGTTTGGCTGGCCCATGGGCCCGGCCTACCTGCTGGACGTGGTCGGCATGGATACCGCCGTGCACGCCAACGAGGTAATGGCCGAAGGCTTCCCTGACCGCATGGCGCGTGAAGGCAAAACCGCCATTCAGGTGATGTATGACAACCAGCGCCTGGGCCAGAAGAACGACAAGGGCTTCTACGCCTACGAAGAGGACAAGAAAGGCAAGCCGAAGAAGGTCAGCGATGAGCAGGCCCATGCCCTCGTGAAAGACGTCGTGAAAGAGCAGAAAGAGTTTTCCGACGAGGACATCGTGGCGCGCATGATGGTGCCGCTGTGCCTGGAGACCGTACGTTGCCTGGAAGACGGCATCGTCGAGACGCCCGCAGAAGCCGATATGGCACTGATTTACGGCATTGGCTTCCCGCCCTTCCGCGGTGGCGCGCTGCGCTACATCGATGCGCTGGGCGTGGCCGAGTTCGTCGCTCTGGCCGACCGCTTGGCCGAAGAGTTGGGACCGCTCTACGCACCTACCGAGAAACTGCGCGCCATGGCCAAGAACAACGAGCAGTTCTATGCCGGTTCCACCGCCGGTGCTCAGGCCTAAGTCACCACCCACAGGAGAAATATGATGAGTTTGAATCCGAGAGATATCGTGGTGGTGGACGGTGTTCGTACCGCCATGGCAAAAGCAAAGAACGGCGCTTTCCGTAACGTACGTGCCGAGAACCTGTCCGCTGCCGTGATGCAGGCGCTGTTCAGCCGGAACCCCAATCTGGACCCGTCGGAAGTGGACGATGTGATCTGGGGCTGCGTCAACCAGACCCTGGAACAGTCCATGAACATCGCCCGCAACGCGGCGATCATGACCGGCATTCCTCGTAGCGTGCCTGCGCAAACGGTGAACCGTCTGTGTGGCTCCTCGATGACCGCGCTGCACATTGCGGCGGCCAACATCAAGGCCGGCATGGGCGACTTCTATGTGATTGGTGGCGTGGAGCACATGGAGCACGTGCCCATGGCCCACGGTGTGGACGTGAACCCGGCAGCCAGCAAGTACGCTGCCAAGGCCGCCATGATGATGGGCCTGACCGCCGAACTGCTGGGCAAGATGCACGGCATCTCCCGTGAAGACCAGGACAAGTTCGGCGTACGCTCGCATCAGCGCGCCCAGGCAGCCATGGAGAAGGGCTACTTCGATAACGAGATCATCGGTGTCGAGGGCCACGACCAGCGCGGCTTCAAGGTATTGGTGAAGAACGACGAAGTGATCCGTGCCGATGCCAGCCTGGAGTCCATGGCGAACCTGAAGCCGGTGTTCGATCCCCGCAGTGGCACCGTCACGGCCGGTACTTCATCGGCGCTGTCGGTGGGGGCCTCCGCCATGGCAGTGATGAGCTACGAGCGTGCCCAGGCGCTGGGGCTGGAGCCGATTGCCCGCGTACTGTCGACCGGTGTGGCAGGCTGTGATGCCTCCATCATGGGCTACGGCCCGGTACCCGCGTCCAAAAAGGCCTTGAAGGTCGCTGGCCTGTCGGCAGCGGATATTCAAACCGTCGAGCTCAACGAGGCGTTTGCTGCCCAGGGGTTGCCGGTGCTCAAGGACCTGGGCTTCCTCGATGCCATGGACGAAAAGGTCAACCTGAACGGCGGTGCCATCGCCCTGGGACACCCGCTGGGCTGCTCCGGTTCGCGCATCTGTACCACGCTGCTCAACGTGATGCAGCAGCGCGATACCACCCTGGGCCTGGCGACCATGTGTATCGGTATGGGCCAAGGCGTTGCCACGGTGTTCGAGCGCTTGAAATAACGCGCTCGCCAGCCATGTGATTGCAAAACGGCACCTTCGGGTGCCGTTTTGCCGTTTTGCCGTTTGCAGGGGGGGGCGTGGCATCAAAACATGCCGCTATCCAGCCCGGCCGCCAACGCCATGGCCAGCTCCTCGACCTGTGCAGCATATGTCTCCTGCCACTCGCCTCGCAAGACCACCGGTTGCTGAACCCAGCGCCAGCGCAGCCCGGCCACGATGCTTTCCACGGCTCGCTGGGTGCCCGTGCCGTCGTGGCCAGCGCGAATGTAGAGCGCACAGGGCAAGCCCTGCTTCTCATCCAGCACTGGGTAGTAGCTACGGTCGAAAAAATCCTTCAGGGCACCGCTCATGTAGCCGAGGTTTTCGGTAGTGCCGAGCAGAACGGCGTCGCAGGCCAGCAGGTCGGCGGGCCCTGCTTCGAAGGGAGTCTTCACCGTACAGACGACATGCTCGAGATCGGGATGCTCTGCCCCTCGCCTGGCAGCTTCCCTCAAGGCCTGGGTGTTGACGGAAGGGGCGTGAGCGACGATTAATAGCTGTTTCATGGCAAAGACCTGCGCAGTGGCGATTGGCGGTGTGCCCCGTAGCTGCCACACTAAAGGCAGCATGACGGCTGGTAAAGCACTGCTCAAACGTCGTGCTGACGTCATGGCTAGCCAGGCGAGTATCACGATAGAGGGCAATCTGTTGAAAGCTCAACAAGGGAAGCGAGTCATGTATCTGCAGGCCAGGAGCGTGGGGAAGAGAGTAGGGCAGATAGCGGGGAAGCGCGTAGGGAAAGCGGCAGCATGCGCAGCCGTGCTGCTGTTGGTGGGGTGTGCAGGCCAGCCCTCGCCCTCCAGTAGCGCAGGGGAGTCTCCTTCGGCGGTGGAGCCTGCGATATCACCTGTTACGCCGTCGGCCACGCGCGGGTCCGCCTCACCGGTCACGGATTGGGTGCCGCCGCTGCTGGCCAGCCCCGAAGAAGAAGCGGCTTATTATGTCAGTCGCTTGGCAGACCGCAGTTTCGTTTCGCAATATGGTGGCCCGGATAATCCGCGCCCCTGGTACATTGCCGCTGAGCGGCTGGGTGAGATCGGGGCGCCCGCAGTGCCACTTCTGTTGGCCAGGCTCAATACGCAGGATGACTACGAGCTGATGCTGGTGCTGTATGCCCTGCACTTGGCCACGCAAGACCCGCTGATCACCTTCCAGACCCGTGGGGAATCCGTGCAGCTGCCGGGGGTGCTGGACGAGCGCATGAATGCCGACAATCGGCGCCTCGTCGAAGAGTGGCAGCAGCGCCATGCGGCGGCGTTGGATTTAGGCTAACGGTTTGGCTACATTGATGAGCTGAACCTACGATCGACGATTTGGAGATGACAATGGGATTTGCACTATCTTCCATGCAGGTCAGCAGTGCGGCCTTTGGTCAGCATCAGGCCATCCCTGCCAAGCATACCGGCGAAGGCGAGGACATCTCACCCGATCTGGCCTGGCAGGGAGCACCTGAAGGTACCCAAGGCTTTGCGGTGATCTGCCACGATCCCGATGCCCCGCTGGTGAAAGAGGGCAGCTACGGTTTTGTGCATTGGGTGCTATACAACTTGCCGGGCGATATGACGTCGCTGGAAGAGAATACTACTCAAGGCACCTTGGGGATGTCGGATTTCGGCAAGCCGGGCTATGGTGGTCCAATGCCGCCGGAAGGCCATGGTAGCCACCTCTACTATTTCTGGGTGCTGGCGCTGGACAAGGCGACCACGCTTCCCGAAGGACTGACGCTGCCCGAACTGTTGCGTGCCGTCGAGCCGCACCTGCTGGGCATGAACCGGCTGGTCGGTACCTACCAGCGCGACTGACCTATCTCTTCAGGCTGGAGCATTTTGCCCAAGCCGTGTAGGCTCCACCGCTTTCTACGTCCAGCAGATGACCCGATAGCGATGGAGCCTTTTCATGAGTGACCTTCCCAACTGCCCCGCCTGTGCCTCTGAATTCACCTATGACGACGGCCTTCAATTCGTGTGCCCGGAATGCGGCCATGAGTGGTCGAAAGGTGGAGAAGAGGAAACCGAATCCGCCAGCTCCGGCATTCGTGATGCCAACGGTAACCCGCTGGTTGATGGCGACACGGTGACCGTGATCAAGGATCTCAAGGTGAAGGGCAGCTCGCTGGTGGTCAAAGTGGGAACGCGGGTCAAGAACATCCGCCTGGTCTCCGGTGACCACGACATCGACTGCAAGATAGATGGCATTGGCCCGATGAAATTGAAGTCGATTTTCGTCAAGAAAGCTTGATGTTGCCACCTGCCAGGGGTCGATGCTCATTTCTGGGTCGCCGGTCATAGCTTTTATGAATGAGAATGATTGGCTTTTTTGAAGTTATCAGCGGCGAACGTGCCAGGAAGTAGCGACTTTTGCGAAGGATTTTGCAGAAGGGCTTCACATCATTTTTATACAGGACTAAAATGGTCCCCAATTAATGGGTAAGCCTCTTCCTCGCACACGGGGCCTTACATACGGGAGTCACCATGCTCAAGCTTTCTCGGCTGACCGACTATGCGGCGGTGGTGATGGCGCAAATCGCGCGCCATCCGAACACCTCCCATGCCGCCGCCGATCTGGCCGAAGCCGTTCAGCTGCCGCACCCGACTGTGAGCAAGACGCTTAAAATGCTGGTCAAGGCCGGGTTGCTGGAGTCCCAGCGCGGCGCCCAGGGTGGGTATCGGCTGGCACGCCCCGCCTCGCGGATTACCGCCGCCGATATCATCAGCGCCATCGAAGGTCCCGTGGCCATGACCGAGTGCAGCCAGGCGGAAGGCGAGTGCGACCTGGTGGCTACCTGTGGTGTGGCCGACAACTGGCAGCGCGTTTCCCTGGCCATTCGCACGCTGCTGGAGAGCGTCACCCTGGCGCACCTCGCCGACACCGCGCCCATCAAGCTGCCCGTTCAGCTACCCATTCAAAGCATTACGCTATCGGCGGCTTCGGCGTAAGTCGCAACCACATTCACTCTTATTGACGGCGAGCTCAACTCGCCACCCAACTGCCCGGAGGGTATCACCATGGCAAGCGAAGAAATGGAACAGTTGGTTCGTCGCGAGTACAAAGATGGCTTTGTCACCGATATCGAAAGCGACACACTGCCACCTGGCCTGGATGAAAACACCATTGCCTTCATTTCCAAGAAGAAGGGCGAGCCGGAATGGATGCTGGAGTGGCGTCTGGATGCCTATCGTCAGTGGCTGAAAATGGAAGAGCCCTCCTGGGCACACCTCGATTATCCGCCCATCGATTATCAGGCGATCTCCTACTACAGCGCGCCAAAGCGTCCGGAAGACCGTCCTCAAAGCCTCGATGAGGTAGATCCCAAGCTGCTGGAAACCTACGAGAAGCTGGGTATCCCGCTGCACGAGCGTGCTGCCCTGGCGGGTGTGGCGGTCGATGCGGTATTCGATTCGGTATCGGTAGCCACCACGTTCAAGAAAGAGCTGGCGGAAGCCGGGGTCATCTTCTGCTCCATCTCGGAAGCCATCCGCGACTACCCGGAGCTGATCAAGCAGTACCTGGGCACCGTCGTGCCGGTCGCCGACAACTACTTTGCTGCGCTGAACTCTGCGGTGTTCACCGACGGCTCGTTTGTTTTCGTGCCGGAAGGCGTCACTTGCCCGATGGAGCTGTCCACCTACTTCCGTATCAACGCGGCCAATACTGGACAGTTCGAGCGCACGCTGGTGATCTGCGAAAGTCGTGCCCAGGTCTCCTACCTGGAAGGGTGCACGGCGCCCATGCGCGATGAAAACCAGCTGCACGCAGCGGTGGTCGAGCTGGTGGCGCTGGATGATGCCTACATCAAGTACTCCACCGTTCAGAACTGGTACCCCGGTGATGAAGAGGGTAAAGGCGGTATCTACAACTTCGTGACCAAGCGCGGCGACTGCCGTGGTGAGCGCTCGCGTATCAGTTGGACGCAGGTGGAAACCGGCTCGGCCATTACCTGGAAATACCCCTCTTGCGTACTGCGTGGCAAGGACAGCATCGGTGAGTTCTACTCGGTAGCCGTGACCAACGGGCGCCAGCAGGCGGATACCGGCACCAAGATGATCCATATCGGTGAAGGCACACGCTCCTACATCGTGGCCAAGGGTATCTCGGCGGGCAAGAGTGATCAGTCCTATCGCGGTATGGTCAAGATCGGTCCGCGCGCCAAAGGCGCACGTAACTTTACCCAGTGCGATTCGCTGCTGATCGGCGACAAGTGCGGTGCCCACACTTTCCCGTACCAGGAAATCGGCAACAGCACGGCGACCATCGAGCACGAAGCCACCACGTCGAAAATCGGTGAAGACCAGCTGTTCTACTGCCAGAGCCGCGGCATCTCGGAAGAAGATGCGGTGAGCATGATCGTGAACGGCTTCTGCAAGGATGTCTTCCAGGAGCTGCCGATGGAGTTTGCGGTAGAAGCGGAAGCACTGTTGAACGTCACTCTTGAAGGTGCGGTGGGCTAACCGCGCAGGCATCCCCCTATTTTTTAAAAGGCGATTACTATGTTGCAAGTGAATGATTTACACGTCACCGTCGACGGCAAAGAGATTCTGAAAGGCCTGACGCTCACCATCAATGCCGGTGAAGTGCACGCCATCATGGGCCCCAACGGCGCGGGTAAATCCACCTTGTCAGCGGTCATTGCGGGCAAGGATGGCTACGAAGTCACCCAGGGCAGCATCACCTTCGAAGGCCAGGACGTGCTGGAAATGGAAATCGAAGAGCGCGCCCAGGCAGGCCTGCTGCTGGGTTTCCAGTACCCCGTCGAGATTCCGGGGGTGAAGAACATTTACCTGTTGAAGTCGGCGCTGAACGCGCAGCGTGCTGCCCGCGGTGAAGGCGAGATGCCCGCCCCAGAGTTCATGAAGCTGGTCAAAGAGAAGCTGAACTTCATGAAAATGGATGCCAGCTTCCTGCAGCGCGCGGTCAACGAAGGCTTCTCCGGCGGTGAGAAGAAGCGTAACGAAATCCTGCAGATGCTGGTGCTGCAGCCCAAGCTGGCCATGCTGGACGAAATCGATTCCGGCCTGGATATCGACGCCATGAAGGTGGTGGCCGATGGGGTCAACAGCCTGCGCGCCGAAGAGCGTGCCATTCTGCTGGTCACGCACTACCAGCGCCTGCTGGACTACATCGTGCCTGACAAGGTCCACGTCCTGATGGATGGTCGTATCGTCAAGACCGGTGACGCGGCGTTGGCCAAAGAGCTGGAGGCCAACGGTTACGAAGGCATCGAGGAGTCCGTGGCATGAGCGAGACACAAACCTTTCTGGATACGCTGGCGGCGCGCAGCCAACAGCGTGGCGCAGAGCCCAGCTGGATGGCCGCACGCCGCCAGGCGGGGGCCGCACGCTTCGAGGCGATGGGCTTTCCCACCCGTCGCGATGAAGAGTGGAAATACACCGATGTACGCGCCATTGCTCAGGGAAATTTTGCCCTGGCCGATAACGCCGAGTTCTCCCAGGCGCAGGCGGCTGCGCTGACGCTGCCACTGGAAGCCTATCGACTAACCTTCGTCGATGGCGTATTTTCGGCGGCGCTGTCTGACCTGGAAGGTCTGCCTTCCAGCGTGCAGGTCATGCCGCTCTCCAAGGCGCTCAGCGACAACCATGAAGCGGTGGGTGGCCCGCTGGGTCGTTTGACCGGCGTGGAATTCTCGCCCTTCTCGGCGCTCAACACCGCGTTCGTGGAAGAAGGGGCCGTGGTGCGTATTGCGCCCGGCACGGTAGTGGAAAAGCCGATTCTGCTGCAGTTTCTCTCACGGGCCGGGGCGCCGGTCATGAGCCACCCTCGGGTGCTGGTCGAAGCGGCCGGGCGCAGCGAGGCCACGCTGATCGAGCACTACGTGGGGGAAGCCGATGCTGCCAACTTCACCAACGTGGTCGGTGAGCTGATGCTGGACCGTGGTGCGATCCTCAACCACTACAAGCTTCAGGAAGCTCCGCTTGGCGATCTGCACATTGCCAGTATCCACGTGGAGCAGAGTCGCGACAGCCGCTACACCTCCTACAACCTGAATCTGGGCGGTGCGCTGGTGCGCAACGACCTGATTTGCGAGCTGGACGGGCAGGGCGCCGAAAGCAACCTGTACGGGCTGTTCTTCGGTCAGGGTCGCCAGCACGTGGATAACCACACCAAAGTCAACCACAACGCGCCGCTGACGTTCTCCAACGAGAACTACAAGGGCATTCTGGATGACCGTGCGCAGGGCGTCTTCAACGGCCGGGTATACGTCAAGCGCGACAGCCAGAAAATCGAAGGCTTCCAGAGCAACCAGAACCTGCTGCTTTCCGACCGCGCGCAAATCAACGCCAAGCCGGAGTTGGAAATCTACGCCGATGACGTCAAGTGCTCCCACGGCACCACCACGGGCCAGCTGGATGAAGAAGCCGTCTATGCGCTGCGTACCCGGGGTATCGACGAAGCCACGGCGCGTGGCCTGCTGACGCTGGCCTTTGCCGGTGAAGTGCTGGAACAGGTCACGCTGGATGCCATTGCCGAGCGAGTCGAGCTGGCGGTGGCAGGCAAACTGCCCGAGCGCTTCAACCTGGCAGGGCTGGTGGAAGCAGCGGCTGCGCTGAACGATTAATCAAGGAGTCCCCCATGCCCCAGAGCGTGATTGAGAAAGCGACCACGGCCAGCACTGCCGCCTACGATATCGAGGCCCTGCGCCGCGAATTCCCCGTGCTCCAGCGGGAAGTGCACGGCAAGCCGCTGGTCTATCTGGACAATGCTGCTACCAGCCAGACTCCCCAGGCGGTCATCGACGTGTTTGGCGACTACTACGCTCGCTACAACGCCAACATCCACCGTGGGCTGCACACCCTGGCGGATGAGGCGACGGCCGCGTTCGAAGCGACACGTCATCGCGCCAGGGACTTTCTCAATGCCGAGGATGCTCGCCAGATCATCTTCACCCGGGGCACCACTGAGGCGATCAATCTGGTCGCCCAGAGCTGGGGGCGAAGCCAGCTGCAGGCGGGCGACGAAGTGCTCATCTCGATGCTGGAGCACCACTCCAACATCGTGCCTTGGCAGCTGTTGGCCGCCGAGCGTGGTTTCACCATCAAGGTGATCCCGGTAGACGCTCATGGTGCGCTGGACATGGACGCCTATCGCACACTGCTCAACGAGCGAACCCGGCTGGTGGCGGTGAATCATGTGTCCAATGCGCTGGGTACCATCAACCCGGTCAAGGAAATGGCTGCGTTGGCCCATCAGCAGGGCGCACTGATTCTGGTCGACGGTGCCCAGGCGACGCCGCACCAAAAAGTGGATGTTCAGGACATCGACGCCGACTTCTACGCTTTCTCCGGTCACAAGGTGTATGGCCCCACGGGCGTGGGCGTGCTGTATGGCAAGGCGGCGCTGCTGGAGGCCATGCCGCCCTGGCAGGGGGGCGGTGAGATGATCAAGACCGTCTCGTTCGACGTGGGCACGACCTTCGCGGACATTCCCCACAAGTTCGAAGTTTAACACGCCCGCCATTGCGGAAGTGATTGCGTTGGGGCGTGCGCTGCAGTGGATAGAGGACGTGGGGGTCGAGGCCATTGGCGACTGGGAAGCCGTGCTGTTGACCCATGCCACTCAGGCCGTCAGCCACATCGACGGACTGCGTATTCTAGGCACGGCGCCGCACAAGGCGGGAGTGCTGTCGTTCGTGGTGGACGGTGCCCACTCTCAGGATATCGGGCTATTGATCGACCAGCTGGGCGTGGCGATTCGCACGGGGCATCACTGTGCTCAGCCGCTGCTCCACCATTTTGGCGTCGAGGCTACCTGTCGTGCCTCGTTTGCAGCGTATAATACCCTGCAAGAGGTCGATGCGTTCGTTGCGGCGCTGAACCGTGTGATCCAAATGGTACGCTAAGGACATCTATGGATATCGAGCAAGTGGCCAGCCTCGAACGAGGTCAGAAACTGCCGCTACAGCGTGATGTAGAAGCCATTGCCATTCCGTTCGGCAAGACGGATACGCTGGCAGAAGATAGCATCGTCAGTGTCATGCAGGCGAAAGGCAGCTCTGTCAGCGTTGGATACGAAGGGCGGCTGTATCTGATCGAGGGTCGCAATCTCGATGCCTTGGGGCTTGAAGCATTGCCACGACCTACGCTGCCTGAATCCGCCAGCGATGACGAGATCGAGCAGTTCGTCTGGGATCAGCTGCGCACCTGTTTCGATCCGGAAATCCCGGTCAACATCGTCGATCTGGGGCTGGTGTACGGGTGTCGTATCGAGCGCTTGATCAGCGGTGAGCGCATCGTCACCATTCGCATGACGCTGACCGCGCCTGGCTGCGGCATGGGCGATGTCATCGCTGCCGATGCGCGCAACAAGATTCTGGGAGCGCCGCAGATCAGCAAGGTGCATACCGAAATCGTCTTCAGCCCCGCCTGGAGTCGTGACATGATGAGCGATGAAGCCAAGCTTGAGCTCGGCATGTTCTAACCCCTGCTGGGGAGCTGGATGCACAGCCTGTTATTTCGTTGGGTAAAACGTTGTCTGCTGTCGCTGGTAGCCATGGTGCTGCTGGCGGCTTTGCTATTGGCGGCAGGCAACGCCTGGGTACTGCTGAGCACCTCACGCTATATCCATACGCAGCTGCAAGAGTGCCGTCCAACGGATGTCGCTATCGTTTTTGGCACCTCTCGCTGGACACGTAGCGGGCTGCGTAACCCCCATTTTCACGCGCGTATGCGCACCTCGGCGCGCCTGATAGCCGATGAGCGCGTGCAGCATCTGCTGCTCTCCGGTGATAACCGCACCCAGGCCTACAACGAGCCCCGAGCCATGTGGCGCGACCTTTATCGACGAGGAGTGCCAGCCGACAGGTTGACCATGGATTTCGCGGGCTTCAGTACCTACGACACCATGGTGCGAGCGCGGCATGTGTTTCAGCTGGAGCAGGCGCTGTTGGTGACCCAGAGCTGGCACTTGCCACGAGCGATTTTTATCGGCCGTTCGCTGGGCATGGACGTGACGGGCTGTGTGGCCGAAGAGCAGCCCTCGGCGGGCGAGTGGCGGCTCAAGGTGCGTGAATGGCTGGCGCGTATGGCGACGCTGGGGGATCTGTACCTGTGGGGCAGGGAGCCTCACTTTTTGGGGCCGGCCGAGCCTATCGTGCTGAGCCGTGATCGATTGCCTCTGGAGCCGCCACCCGTGACCACTGATGTGCTGATCGACCTGGAAGGCGTGCGCCTGCTCTATCCGGAACTCCCTCTGCTCGGAGAGCCAGGGCGGCAGCTAGAGCCGTCGGCGGCTCCTTGAAGGTGCGCGAAAGGGGCGCTTAGCGGCGAGCTTTGCGCTTTTGCAGGCTATACAGCTCGCGGATCAATTTACGGCAGCCCTGCATGCACTCTTCCACCACGGGTTCGATGGGGTCGGGCAGCGGATGGGTAAACAGGGTCGAGAGGGCTTGCATCAAGACACGCTCTTGTTCCAACAGTTCATTGATCAGAACCTGACTATCGTTGCCCACGAAGCTTTTCAGGCGGCTCCACAGCCACAGAAAGTCATCGCGCTCCACGTCGGCATCCCTGGGAAGCATTTTCAGATGGGCACGGGCCAACTCCTGCAGCTTGCGCATCTGTTTCAGTCGAGCCGTGTAGTGAGGCTTCAGCGCATCGCGCAGCGAGGGGCGCAGGCGTTCGATATTGTCCTGGAAATAATCAATGCTATCGGCCAGCGCTTCCAGAACGCTGTCCATCGCCACTTGGCGATTGTCGAGAAACATGAGCGTCTACCTCCTTCGGTGACGCAGATTGTGGGGGTGGCAGCGTTGATTTGCCACCCCTAATGCGGATTATTTTTACCTTTGGACGTTAGCCTTTAGGCTTGGGGGGCACTTTTCGGGCAGGGGTTGCGTTTTTTTCGATATGTTCGATGATCATGCCTGCGATGTCCTTGCCTGTGGCACTCTCGATTCCCTGCAGCCCAGGAGAAGAGTTGACTTCCATGATCACCGGCCCATGGTTGGAACGCAGCAGATCGACACCGGCAACGCGCAGGCCCATGGCCTTGGCTGCCCGGATGGCGGTGGAGCGCTCTTCAGGGGTAATGCGAATCACGCTGGCCGTGCCGCCACGGTGGAGGTTGGAGCGAAACTCGCCTTCGGCCGCTTGACGCTTCATGGACGCCACGACTTTGTCGCCAATCACGAAGCAGCGAATGTCGGCGCCTTTGGCTTCCTTGATGTACTCCTGCACCATGATGTTGGCCTTCATGCCCATGAACGCCTGCACCACCGACTCGGCAGCCTGGTTGGTCTCGGCCAGTACCACGCCAATGCCTTGGGTGCCTTCCAGCAGCTTGATGACCAGCGGCGCTCCTTTGACCATGGTGATCAGGTCGGGAATGTCGTCTGGCGAGTGGGCAAACCCCGTGATGGGCAGCCCCAGCCCCTTGCGGGAAAGTAGCTGCAGCGAGCGCAGCTTGTCGCGGGAGCGCGTGATAGCGACCGAGTCGTTGATCACGTAGGTGCCCATCATTTCGAACTGGCGCAGCACGGCGCAGCCGTAGAAAGTCACCGAGGCGCCAATGCGGGGAATGACCGCATCGAAGGGCTCGATCTCGGCCCCCTTGTAATGAATCGAGGGGTGATGAGAGGCGATGCTCATGTAACAGCGCAGCGTATCCACGACACGAGCCGTATGGCCGCGCTGCTCGGCGGCTTCGACCAGGCGGCGGGTCGAGTATAAATTGCGGTTACGCGAAAGTAGGGCAATATGCATGCAGGGCTCCGGGCCAAAACAGGAAAGGCGTGTTAAGTATATTCAAGGCTCGCCGTGCAAAAAGGCAGCGCCGGGTGCGACTAACAGACGACGCATGGCGCGCCTGCCCAATAGCATGGGGTGGCGCATATTGCTGCGGTCGGTCAAGGTAAGTTCGACGGGAAAGCTGAGCTGGCCCAGTTCCATCTGTGTGCGAATGACGTAGCGCCATTCGCTGTGCCCATTCGAGCTGGTCACCCGTCTTCTGTCATGTAAATGTAGACGATAACGATGCCCCGGCGTCTCGGGGCCGCCACTGTGGGTGACGAAACTGATCCACAGCTGCCCATGGGCATCTTCTTCCGTCTCGATCTCTTCGGCATGCAGGGCAGAGGTGCGCGCGCCGGTATCGGCCTTGCAGCACAGGTGAAGGCCAAGGTCGGTCAACGTGACCATTTCACGGCGGCCAATCACGGCCTTGGCCTGATAGGGTAATTCCTTCACGGTTGACTCCTGACATCTAGTTGGAAGAACAGCATGATGACCGTCACCTGTTACGAATTTATGCGCGGCGCGGCATCAGGCCTGCCAGGCGTGCGTGCATGGGTGAACCGACAGGTGCGTCACGCAGGGTCAACATGACAGGCAAGCGTAGCCTGGGAACGAGGGCGATATCACGCACGACGGCTGAGAAATCGGCACGTTCGTCTTCGGCCAGTCGGTTCAGGAACAGCGGCAAGCGCGTCTCGTCTTCCAGCAGTTGCCAGCCGCGCCCGGCCATGGCAGCCATCAGGTCAGGGCCGCAGGCAGCGCTATCCTCAAGCAAGCTCGTGTACCAATCGCCTACCGTGGGTTCTGGTGAGCTGCCGACAGCCCTTACGCAGGCGCACACGGTTTCCACGTCTCCCTCGCTGGCCGCCTGCTCGCCACGCGCCTGAAGCGCTTCCAGCAGGCAGCCTGGCAAAGGCTGGTGCTCGAGGCAGTAGCATAGCGCACGCGTAACGCTGGCGGGCAGGTCAGACAGCCGTTCGGCCAGCGCTCTGGCTGCATCGTCGTCCATGCGCACCGCAAAGTCAGCCAGCCCCTGCACGCCGAGCGCTTGCCAATCGATCGACTGCTGGCCGCTCAGATACGCTTCTACCGGTTCCAGATGCTGGCTGGCAGGTAGCCCCAGGTGCAGCGTGGCACGGGCATTGAGCATGGCCTGAAAGGTGACGTCGGGCGTGAAGGCCAGGGGGTTGTCCTTCATCAGGTCGTCTACGCCAGCGCTGGCGTCAGCTGTCAATGTCTGCTCTGATGCCAGGGCATTACGCCCCAGGGTTTCCAGCAAGCGATTGATGAAGCCATCCCGCTGTGCAGGCGAGAGCATGCCCTGCTCGTCCAAGGGCAGGGCGAGGAACCAGATGGCCGGTTCAGGCATCGCACCCAGCCGAAACACGATGCCCAGACGCGCCTGACCCAGCCAGGGCTCGGGCCAGGCGTGTTCGGCCTGCTCGAAGCCGCGCAGGGTATCCCGCGAGCAGGGCACCACACGACGCCCCATATGGTAGAGCGTCACGTCGGCACCGCTGCGGGTAAAGAACTCGTCGAGGGTAGTAATTGGTTGCATGACATCCTTCCGCATTTCAAGCGTGCACTCTACCTTGATGCTCGTTCACTGTCAGCCGTAACCGTTGATAAAACCATGCCTTATCGTCGAAGTGGTCAAAAAGTGAACAACATTCGCCAGGCCCCGTGGGAGTAGCCGTTGCGACACCTTTCCATAGTTTATCCACAGTCTCTTGCAGGTTTTCTGTGAATCTGTGCATAAACGCGTTGGCCATGCCTCTCGGTGGCAAGTTACCCACAGAGTTGGGATAATCACGCCGACCATTCCTTATGAGTAGACTGTTTATGAGCGTCCATCAACAGCTTCAAACCGCGCTTCTCGAGCTTGAAGCCGCGATGAAAGCCGCCAACCTATGGCGACTCCCCCTTCCAGAGGCGAGTGCGTTTGCCAGTCAGGAGCCCTTTTGTGTGGATACCATGTCGCTGCCCCAGTGGGTGCGCTATGTGTTCGTGGCCCGGTTGACCGCGCTGGTAGAAGCTCAGGCGACCCTGCCCGCCAAATGTGAGGTAGCGCCCGCCATGGCCGCTTATCTGATGCAGGAAAAAGTGCGCGCCAGCGACCAGGTGCTGGTGATTCGCGCCATGGAAAGAGTCGACCAACTGGTGACGGACAACTGAACAGGTAGCCGTCAGCGCGGCGCTGCCGTGCTTCTCAACCGAACAGGCCCGGAGCAAATGCCCCGGGCCTGTTAGGTTTGATGGGTAGCTCCGCATCTTCTAGAAGCGGTAGCTGAGACCCGCCATGACCACAATGGGGTCGATCTCGACGGTGCCCGCTGCGGCGCCGTTCACCGTGGCGTCCGTATCGATGTCCAGGTACCAGGCGGCGGCGTTGAGCGCCCAGTTGTCGTCGATCAGCAGGTCGATACCCAATTGGCCTGCCAGACCCCAGGAGTCGTCCAGATCCAGCTCACCAATCGCCAGCTGTTCGTCCGAGAAGCGCGTGTAGTTGATACCGGCGCCAATGTAGGGCTGAACCCGTGCCTGGGTGCCGCCCAGCGGGTAATACTGCAGCGTCAGGGTGGGTGGCAGGTGCTTGGTCGAGGCAAGGTTCTCGCCGTTCAGGGCAATGTCGTGCTTGAAGGGCAGTGCGGCCAGCAGTTCGACGCCCACCTTGTCGTGAAAGCGATAGCCCAGCGTAAAGGCGAAGTCGGTCTTGTCCTGAACGTCCACCGCCAGTGCGCCGTTGGCCAAGGCGCCGTTGTCGTTTTTGGGTGTCACTTGTGCCACGCCCACGCGGGTAAAGAAGTCACCTGCGCCGTAGGCAAAGGCCTGGCTGCTGGCGGCCAGCGTTGCAGCGGCCATGCTGGCAGCGATGAGACGAGAGGGTTTGAACGGGGGCATAATGTTGCTCCTGACCATGATGAGGGTGAGTGGTTCGCGATCCATGGCGCCACTATAACCAGCCAGAAGCGGTGCGTTATTGACCTGAGGCAAAGAGCGGTGCGCAAGCGGCCAACAATGCAAGAGACCTCCTGCAAGGCGGGGCCTTGACGAGGAGGTCTCGGATGACTGCTTGCCGATGCTCACCGCCTGCCGAAGCAGGCGGTGAGGGTGGCATGCTGGCCAAGAGCCGTGGCTAAAAATCGTCGCCAGGCGTAATGGTCAGGATCAGCGTTCGATGTGCTGGTACTCACCGGCATCGGCGGTCATGTTGCTGACGACCAGGATGGCGATGAAGGAAGCGATGAAGCCGGGGATGATTTCGTAGACACCCGGGCCGCCCATGAAGGAGCCGCTCCAGCCCAGCGAAATCCAGATCATCACGGTGGCGGCACCGACGATCATGCCGGCCAATGCGCCGGCACCGTTGGTGCGCGGCCACATCAGCGCGAGGATGATCAGCGGACCAAAGGCGGCACCAAAGCCTGCCCAGGCGTTACTGACCAGCCCCAGCACCTGCGAGTCTTCATTGGAGGCAATGATGGCGGCCACGATACCCACCAGCACGACGCACACACGGCCCACCGCGACGCACTGCTGCTCGGTGGCATTCTTGTGCAGGAACAGGCGGTAGAAGTCTTCCGTCAGCGAAGAGGAAGACACCAGCAGCTGGCTGGAGATGGTGCTCATGATCGCTGCCAGCAGCGCCGCGTACAGGAAGCCGGTGATCAGCGGATGGAAGAGCAGGTTGGCCAGCACGATGAAGATGGTTTCAGGATCCTGGATGTCCATGCCGTTACGCACTGCGAAGGCGCGACCCGCCAGGCCCAGCGACACGGCACCGATCAGCGAGACCAGCATCCAGCCCATACCGATGTTGCGCGCTACAGGTACGTCTTCTTGTGAGCGAATGGCCATGAAGCGCACGATGATATGCGGCTGACCAAAATAGCCCAGGCCCCAGGTCACCGCCGAAAGCCAGCCCACGAACGTCAGCCCCGTGGTCCAGGAGAGCAGCGAGGGATCGATGCTATTGAGTGTCTCCGAGGCCTGTGAGAAACCACCGCCGCCGTCACCGAACAGCACCACCGCAGGCATGATGATCAAGGCGAGCATCATGATGCAGCCCTGCACGAAGTCGGTCATGCTCACGGCCAGGAAGCCGCCTACCACGGTATAGATCAGCACCACGCCGAGGGTAATGATGACGCCCATGGCGTAATTGCTCATGTCGCCAAAGTTGTACACTCCGGTGAAGGCCGTTTCGAACAGCTTGCCACCGGCTACCAGGCCCGAGGCGGTATACACGGCAAAGAAGATCACGATCACGATGGCCGACACGGTGCGCAGTGCCAGGGCACGGGTCGGGAATCGGTTGGCCAGAAACGCCGGAATGGTAATCGCGTTGCCGTAATGAATGGTCTGCTCGCGCAGGCGAGGCGCAACCAGTATCCAGTTGAGCAGTGCGCCCACCAGCAGGCCAATGCCGATCCAGGCAGAGCCCAGCCCAGACACGAACATGGCCCCGGGCAAGCCCAGCAGCAGCCAGCCGCTCATGTCGGAGGCCCCTGCCGAGAGTGCCGCGACCTGCGGACTGAGGGTACGGCCCCCCAGCATGTAATCTTCCGAGGAAGAGGTCGCTTTGCGCATGGCATAGATGCCGATGGCGATCATGAGCGCAAAATATCCAAACAAGCTAATCCAAACACCAGTAGCCATAACACTTCTCCAGTTCGTCAGAACGGAGTCAGGTGACCTACGAAAGCCCGCGCGTGCTGGCGGCTCTTTCGTACATCCTTGACTCCGACAGCGTCAGCGCTTTGGCGATAGGTGGCCAAAGCGCGTTGATCTTGTTGTTAATTTCCCTGCCGATTCGGCGTGGCCAGTGGCTGGCCACGGCTCGAGCCGTCAAGCAGGGCGCCGGAAAGGGTATGGCGGAGTATCGATGTCGAGTTCCCTGTGCCTGGTGCACGGTCTGGGAGGGCCGTGGCAGCGCAGGCAGTCACGCTATTATTGTCAACCATGAGACGGATCCTTTTCAGGAGTTCAGGTTAGTTTATGTCGATGAGCGTTCTACTCATCCCCTAGCGCCAGTAGCGACGCGTTGCCACCCAGGGCGGCGGTGTTGTTGGTGATCGTCTTTTCAGTCACGAAGCGCTGCAGGTAGTGCGGGCCACCCGCTTTGGGGCCGGTGCCCGAAAGGGCCTGACCGCCGAATGGTTGAACGCCGACCACTGCGCCGATGATATTACGGTTGATGTACACATTGCCTACTCGAATTTTCTGCGCTATTTCAGCGGCAAAGGATTCGTTACGGCTATGCACGCCAAACGTCAGGCCATATCCCCGACCGTTGATGTCGTTGATCACCTTGTCGATCTCGCGGGCCTTGTAGCGCACGATGTGCAGCACGGGGCCAAACTGCTCGCGGGTCAGCGCATCGATGCTGTCGATGGTAAAGGCGACCGGGGCCACGAAAGTGCCGTGCTGAGTATGCTCGGCGGTCATCGGGGTTTCGGCGACCAGCCGGTTTTCGCCCTTGAGCTTGTCGATATGTGCCAGCAGCCCTTTGCGCGCGTCCTCATCGATGACCGGGCCCACGTCGGTGCCCAAATCGCGCGGATCACCGATCCGCAGTTCGCTCATGGCCCCCTTGAGGATCTCGATGACGCGGTCGGCCACGTCATCCTGCAGGTAAAGCACACGCAGGGCAGAACAGCGTTGCCCGGCGCTCTGGAACGCTGACTGGATCGTGTCCATGACCACCTGCTCGGGCAGGGCGGTGGAATCCACGATCATGGCGTTCATGCCGCCGGTTTCCGCGATCAGGGTTGGCAGCGGCGCGTTTTCGCGGGCGGCCAGGGCGCGGTTGATGATCTGAGCCGTATCGGTACCGCCGGTGAACACTACGCCGGTGATGCGCGGGTCGGAGGTCAGCACGCTACCCACGGTGGGGCCGTCGCCCGGCAGCAGCTGCACTACATCGCGGGGCATGCCCGCTTCGTAAAGCAGCTCGATGACGCGATGCGCGACGATGGAGGTCTGCTCGGCGGGCTTGGCCAGCACGGTGTTGCCTGCCACGGCGGCTGCGACGATCTGCCCGCAGAAAATGGCCACCGGGAAGTTCCAGGGGCTGATGGCGGCAAACACGCCCTTGCCACCCATGGACAGCCGGTTCGATTCACCGGTGGGGCCGGGCAGCTCGATGGGCGCGCCGAACGACTCTTCGGCGCGCATGGCGTAATAGCGGCAGAAATCCACGGCCTCCTTGATCTCGTCCACGCCGTCGGTGAGCAGTTTGCCACCCTCCCGGGAGCAGAGTGTCATCAGCTCGGCCATGTGCTCTTCCATCAGGTCGCCCAGGCGGCGAATGATGGCCGCGCGCTCGGCAACCGGCGTGGCATCCCAGCGCGGGAACGCTTCCCAGGCAGCGTCCAGTGCCTTGGCCGCCTGCTCCTTGCTGGTCCACTGCACGCTGCCCACGGTCTGGCGACGGTCAAAGGGCGATGTCACGCGATGGGTATTGCCCGCATCTTCGGCCACGTCGAACGCCAGCAGCGGCCGCGTGGGGTACTGCTTGTCCATGAACGTGGCCATCTTCTCCATCAGCGGATAGTACTGGCTGCGGATATTGAGGTTGACGCCACGGGAATTGCGGCGTTTCGCACCGTAGATGTCCTTGGGCAGCGGAATCCGCTTGTTGTAGAAGCTCTTCTGCTGGCGCAGGGTTTCGATGGGGTGCTTGCAGAGCGACTCCACTGGCACTTCGGGATCGACGATCTGGTGCACGAACGAGGAGTTGGCGCCGTTTTCCAGCAGACGGCGCACCAAGTAGGGCAGCAAGTCCTTGTGGGCGCCCACCGGGGCGTAAATGCGGCAGTAGGTGCCTTTGGGGGCACGGGCCAGGGCGGCGTCATACAGCGCTTCGCCCATGCCGTGCAGGCGCTGGAACTCGAACGGGCGGCTGTCCTGGTTGGCCAGCTCCAGAATCGTGGTCACGGTATGCGCGTTGTGGGTGGCGAACTGCGGGAAGATGCGCCCGCGGGTGTCGTCGGAGAGCAGGAACTGGGCGCAAGCCAGGTAGGCCACATCGGTACACGCTTTGCGCGTGTAGACCGGGTAGCCATCGACCCCCAGCTGCTGCGACTCCTTGATCTCGCTGTCCCAGTAGGCGCCCTTCACCAGGCGCAGCGGAATTTCGTCGCCTTGCTGGTCGGCCAGTCGGTTCAGGTAGTGCAGCACGGGCAGCGCACGCTTCGAGTAGGCTTGCACCACCAGGCCGAAGTGGCCCCATCCCTTGGCAGCACTGCTTTGGTAAATGGCGCGGAAGACCTCCAGCGAGAGCTCCAGGCGGTCTACCTCTTCGGCGTCGATGGTGACGGCCACGTCCAGCGCGCGCGCCTTGGTGACCAGCTTGATCACGGTGTCCACCAGCTCGGCCAGCACCTGCTCGCGACGGCCAAACTCATAGCGCGGATGCAGGGCCGACAGCTTGATGGACACCGAAGGTGCAGGGGTCTTGTCGCCCAGGGTCTTGCAGGCTTTGCCCACCTGCTCGATGGCACGGGCGTAGTCGTCGAAGTAGCGCTTGGCATCGGCGCGGGTGCGGGCGGCTTCCCCCAGCATGTCGTAGGAGTAGGTATAACCCTTGTTGAACAGCGGCTTCGAGCGCTTGAGCGCTTCGTTGATATCGCGGCCCAGCACGAACTGCTTGCCCATGATTTTCATGGCTTCCATCATCGCCCGGCGAATCACCGGCTCACCCATACGGTTGACCATGCGATTGATGAAGTGAGCAGGCTGGCCCTCTTTTGGGTGGTCCAGCTTCAGTACCTTGCCGGTCATCAGCAGGCCCCAGGTCGAGGCGTTGACCATCCAGGACTCGCTCTTGCCCACGTGAGACTGCCAGTCGGCCGGGCCCAGCTTGTCTTCGATCAAGGCGTCGGCGGTGGCGGTGTCCGGGATGCGCAGCATGGCTTCGGCCAGGCACATCAGCATCAGGCCTTCATGGGTGTCCAGACTGTACTGCTGAAGCAGCTCGTCGATGGTATCGACGGCGGTATCCATGTTGCGTACTTCTCGCACCAGCGCGGCCGTGTTGGCTTCGATGCGGGAGAAGTCGTCCGAGTCGGCGTTCAGTACCTTGATCAGCTCGCTGACGTAGGCATCCTCATCCACGATGTAGTGGTCGCTAATACGCGCCATCAGCGTATCAAGGTCGGTTTGCCAGATGGCTGGGTCACGCATTTTCTTGGCATTAAGCATTGAGGCCCCCGTAAGACAGGTCTGAAACAGGCTGCTGAAGCGAATGGCTGGATTCACCAGCGTTTAAAAACAGTGATAGCAGGGCAGGTGCCCAGTATGTTGTCGAATGTAGAGCGCGCGCCCGTCAGTTGTATGTCGTTTTCATGGCAAAACGTGTCAAATTCTCGGCAAGAAGGATCTTTTTGCGACTTTAGTAGAGCGGCTGACCACTTGCCAGCGCAGCTCTCAACGCTGCCGGGCCGTCATAGGGGAATGCCGGCCTGTGCCAGCCGAACCGAGCCTAGCGTGAGGGAGCAGCAGAGGCAGTGCTCGGCGTTCCATTGGTCGTGGGGAGGGTGGCGCTGGCAGTGCCCTGGCGCAACTGACGAGGTGACGCGCCATAACTGCTCCGAAAGGCATGAGAGAGCGCGCTCTGATTGGCAAAGCCGGTCTGAATGGCAATGTCGGTCAGGGGCAGGCGGCTTTGCAGAATCAGCTGCCGAGCGGCGTGCAGGCGCTGTCGACGCACGTATTGCCAAGGCGACAAGCCTGTCTGGGCACGGAAGCGTTCCGAGAAGTGGGCCTCGCTCAGGCAGGCCAGCTTGGCCAGGTCGGCAACGCGCAGCTCATCGGCCAGATGGCGGCGAATGAAACGGTCGATCTGGTGCAGGTCGATGCGCCGTTGGGCAGCGGATGGCTCTGCCCCCAGGCGGGCTTTCAACGACCCCAGCAGCGTCGCGGCCAGACGGTCCTGTTGAAAGGAGGTGGCCGAATTGTCGAATCCTCGGGCCAGCTCGCTTTCGACGAAGGTCAGGTAGTGGCGTAATGCGCTGTCCAGCGCAAAAAAACGCGGCGCATCGAACAGCGCCACCAGCTCGCGATGCTCTCCCGTCAGTGCGGGGGCGTCTTCCGGAAGGTCCAGAATCAGCTGGCGGTTATGGCCGCTGCCGGAGTAGTAATGCTCGTGATTGGCGGGGACAATACAGCCTGAAAACGCATTGACGCGTCCGCCCAATCCCTCGATCTCGAACTCGGACGAGCCGCACAGGGTAATGACGATCTGGTGAAAGTCATGGGCGTGGTGGCGGGTAGCGCTCTCCAGCGGGATTTGGCGGATGGTGCTGGGCATGAAGATCTCCTCGACGACGCAAGGCTAGCGCTGGCGCAGCGCGGTATGGGCCGCCAGGTGGTCGCGCAGGGCCTGCAGCTCCTCCTGACCGGTGGCGTTAAGCAGCGGTTTGCCCTGGGCGATCTGCCAACGCCTGCCGTGGCTATCCATCAAGTGCGAGGCGCGACGGCGTATGTTATCCAGATATTCGTCATGACGAATGGGGTAACCAATGATGGTGTTCCATTCGGTTTCGCTCACCTGACTGGCCAGGGCCTTGTCGAAAAGGGCGATCAGATCCTGAGGCTCGGTGCGGTAGCGCGGTGTGCTGGCGGTCATCAGCGCCAACAGCACGCCGCCAATCACCACGACGCACACGCCAAAGACCAGTAAATAAAGTGCCATGTCACGCTCCCTGTGTCGCGGTGAGAGAGGAGTGGCTAGTATACGCGTCCCTTGGGGAAGACGAAAATTTTGACCTTTGTGCGAACTTTTCCTCTGGGCAGTGTCTGATAGTGTACAGGCAACATCGCGATGGCAGTCGCTAATAGTGTTGTTCTGGCTATTGTTTTCGATCCCTTGCTTCCGCTGCTTTTTAAAGCAGCGGTTTTTTTTGCGATGAAGAAAATGTCGGCTCAATGACGTCGAATGGTCAACAGGGCGATCAGGATGTCGCGACGGGTGACGATGCCAACCAACCGCTGTTGTTCGACCACCGGATAGATCTTGGGCTTCTTGCCCAGCATCTCCTGAGCCAGGTCGGTGATGCTCTGATTGGGCGACGCGGTCAGCACATCCTGGCGCATCAGCTCTTTGACCAGTGGAGCTTCGTCGTCATGGTATATGCTGTCCAGTACGCGGCCAAGCACGTCCTGTTCGGAAATGAAGCCGATCAGCCGGTCGGCTGCATCGACGACCGGTGCGCCGGGCAGGCGGTGCAGCGCCAGGCCTTGCGCCAGGTTGGTGATGGACGTCTCCCCCGAGACGCGGTAGCAATCGCGGGACATGATATCGCGTACGGTATCCGGAATCTTGTTGTTCATGGGCAGTCTCCTCGAGCGTGACGCAGTGGCCGCCAGGCACGGCCAACTCTTTTACTGTAGGAGATTTAACTTGCCCTGCCTTGCCCCCATACTCCAGACATTCAACGGTTGACCATGGTCGAATCGTCAGCGACGTAGTCAGGAGCTTTTATGGACGCACGTGAATACCTCAACCGTAAGGGAGTCGGTCTGGAGCGAGAGCCGGAGCGCCCCAATACCCTGGAAGAGAAAGCCTGGGAGCGGGCGCGCGGCTCCGGTAACCAGCGCCCCAAGGCGGGTACGCCCCATGACTGGGAAGACTGGGAGCGTTTTCACGATGACCTAACCGAAGGCGTCGAGACCCTGGAGCAAAAAATCAACAAGGAAGCGCACCGCAAAGCGCTGGCCCGCGCTCAGGAGAAGGCCGAAGCGTCAGAGGCGAAGGCCCCGGCTACGCAGGCCACAAACACGCCAGCCCATGCCCCGGACCCGGTAGGGCACTATACGCCGCCAGCGGTGGCGCAGCCTGCGTCATTGAACGCATCGCAGGCATCACCTGGGCAGCCCGCCATGCAGGAACCGGCCGCTTTGCGCCTGGCCTATCGCGCGCTGGCCATATTGCTGCCGCCTTTGGCGGTGGGGCTGACCGATGGAGGCGGGCAGCGGGTGGCCACGGCGACGCTCTTGACCCTGCTGGGCTGGGTACCTGGGGTGATCTACGCCTGGCGCTGGCTTGGCAAACATCACGCTGAGCGCTGATTTCCTCGCCGTGGCCATTGGCAGCCAACGATAACTGCGTATAATCTCCGTCAACTTTTATGTTTTTCGGGGTTTACTGATGAGCTATCTGGTCGGTGTCACGGCGCTTTGGGCTTTCTCTTTCTCCTTGATTGGCGTCTACCTGGCGGGGCAGGTGGACAGCTACTTTGCCGTTTTGATCAGGGTGGCACTCGCCATGCTGGTATTCCTGCCGTTTTTACGGCCGGGCCTGCTGCAGAGTAAGCAGCGTCTGGCACTGATGGCGCTGGGCGCCATTCAGCTGGGCGTCATGTACATCTTCTTCTACCAATCCTTCCTGCTGCTGTCAGTGCCGGAAGTCCTGCTGTTCACCATTTTTACCCCCGTGTATATCGCCCTGCTGGATGACCTGATGTTCAAGCGATTCACGCCCATTTATCTGGTCACCGCGTTGCTGGCGGTGCTGGGTGCCGGGGTGATCCGCTACGACGGCATCGACAGTGGCTTCTGGCTGGGCTTTCTGGTCGTTCAAGGGGCCAACCTGTGCTTTGCGATTGGTCAAGTGGGCTATCGCCGTCTAGCGGCAGACCTGCCGCCGACGCTGGCCTGGCACAACGTGTTTGGCTGGTTCTTCATCGGCGCCATGCTGGTGGCGTTGCCGGCCTTCCTGCTGTTCGGCAACGTGTCAGCGCTACCCAGCACTCCGGTGCAGTGGGGCGTACTGGCGTGGTTGGGCCTGGTGGCTTCCGGGGTGGGCTACTTCGCCTGGAACCAGGGCGCCACCCGGGTGGATGCGGGTACCCTGGCCATCATGAACAACGCGCTGGTGCCTGCCGGGCTGGTGGTTAACCTGGTCATCTGGAACCGCGATGCAGACCTGGGCAAGCTGTTGCTGGGCGCTGCCATCATGGGGGCGTCTCTGTGGCTCAACCACTGGTGGCTGCAGCGCCGAAAGGTTGCCCTGGCCTGACCCAAGCTGCTGATTTTACGGCGTGGCAGGGGGCATCGCCACGCCGTCGGATTTGCCCGATACCCCGTGACTCCCCATAATGTGGGCTGATGCCAGCGAGAGTCGCCCATGTCTCATACCTCAACCTCACAAACTGCCGCCGGGCGCCAGCGTCCAGCCACGCCACCGTTCAAGACCATTGGCCTGATTGGCCGCCTGGGCAGCGACAAGGTGCTGGACTCGCTCCAGCGCTTGGTGGATTACCTGGTTGGCCATGGCTACAAGGTGCTGATCGAGGACCGTACCGCCACCGCGCTGCCGCATCATGGCCAGCCGGAAGCCAGCCGTCGCATGCTGGGCGAGCTGTGCGATCTGGTCATCGTGGTGGGCGGCGACGGTAGCTTGCTGGGCGCCGCCCGTACTCTGTGCCGCAGTGGCACGCTGATTCTGGGCGTCAACCGCGGGCGGCTCGGCTTCCTGACCGATATCTCCCCCGACGAGCTGGAGCAGCGCGTGGGGGAGGTGCTGGCAGGCGAGTTCGAAATAGAAGAGCGCTTTCTGCTGGATGCCGTGCTGTACCGCAATGGCGTGGCGGTGGGTAACGGCGAAGCGCTCAACGAAGTCGTCGTTCACCCTGGCAAAGCGGTTCGCATGATCGAGTTCGAGCTGTTCATCGATGGCCAGTTCGTCTACAGCCAGCGCAGCGATGGGTTGATCGTCGCTACCCCGACTGGCTCGACGGCCTATGCGCTTTCCGGTGGGGGCCCCATCATGCACCCCAAGCTGGATGTGGTCACGCTGGTGCCCATGTTCCCGCATACCCTCTCCAGCCGTCCGATCGTGATCGATGCCGCCAGCGAGATTCGTATACACATCGGCGAAACCAACCAGACCTACCCGCATATCAGTTGCGACGGGCAAACCCGCGCGGTGGCCAAGCCCGACGATGTGCTGGTGATTACCCGCAAACCGGAGCGCGTTCAACTGGTACACCCCTTGGGGCATAACTTCTATGAAGTGCTGCGCAGCAAACTCGGTTGGAGCCATCGGCTAGGAGATTGACATGGAGGGGTACGATCTCATTGGTGATGTCCACGGCTGCGGTGCCACCCTGGCCTCGCTGCTGGAGAAGCTTGGCTACCATCAGCGCAAGGGCGTGTATCGCCACCCGCGCCGCAAGGTGATCTTCCTGGGGGACCTGATCGATCGCGGCCCACGCATTCGGCTGGCGGTGTCCATCGCGCGGCGCATGGTCGAGGAGGGCGAGGCGCATATCGTCATGGGCAATCATGAATACAACGCCCTGGCCTATATGCACCCGGCCCCGCCAGGCAGCGCCAAGCGCTGGCTGCGCGAGCATACGCCGCGCCATAATCGCATCATTCAGGATACCCTCGACCAGTATCGTGACCATACCAACGAGTGGGAAGATACCCTAGCCTGGTTCAAGACCATTCCGCTGTGCCTGGAACTGGACGGTCTCCGGGTGGTGCACGCCTGTTGGGACGACGAGCTGATTCGCCAGCTTCGCCAGCGCTCCCCGTCTGCCCAACTGGACGACCGCTTTCTGGTGGAGTCCACCGACCCCTCGACCCAGGCGTTCCGAATTCTCGACCGCCTGACCCGTGGCCCGCACATTCGGCTACCGGAGGGCGTGGCCATCCACTCGGGCGACGGCTTTACTCGGCAGACCTTTCGCGCGCACTTCTGGTCGGCCAACCCGCAGCAGTGGGGCGATGTGGTATTCCAGCCGGATAACCTGCCGGGCGACCTGGAGACGCGGTCATTGACGCTGCAGGAGCGCGAGCGGCTCAGCTATTACGGCCCGGAGCAGCCGCCGCTGTTCATCGGCCACTACTGGTGCGAGGGCATTCCCGCCTTGCCCGCCGCCAATATCGCTTGCCTGGACTACAGTGCGGTAAAATTTGGCCGACTGGTGGCCTATCGTTGGAGCGGTGAACGCCAGTTGAATGCCGATCATTTCGTCTGGATTCAAGTGCCTAGAGAAGAGCGGGCATTGCCCAAGCCCTGGGAGATCGATTTTGATTGACCCTTTTGAGCAATTATTACAATTGGTTACATAATTTTTGCAAAACTGCTGAACTAACCCTGCTGCCGGCTATCAGAGTAAGTGTTCCCTTGAATGATCCCTTGCTTTTATCCGGCGGCCCCCTCCGCCGGATTTTTTTGCGTATCCGATGGCAAACGTGCGCGTAAGCGTCATGACCACTGGTTAAAAGGAAGATGTCATGCACCCCGTCATGCTCTTGCCCCCCGATGCAGACACTCAAGCGCTGCGCAAGGCCCTATGGCATTACCGGATAGGCCATCGCATCACCGATGAAGAAGACGGCCAGCTCCTCTGGGTGGCTGACCCGCGCCAATACGATGAGCTCCGTGCCCTGGTGGCTCGCTGGGAGCGAGGCGACGAGCTGATCAGCGACGCTGCGCCACCCAAGCGCTCGCTGCCCACCCAAGGGCTGGTCGCGACTCTGCGACAAGTACCGGTGACGGCGCTGATGATTCTGATCAGTCTGGCCGTATTTGCATTGACCGGGATCTGGGGCGACCTGTTGATCGTCTCTTTGACCATCGTGCCGGTGGGTGTCTCTGGGGGGCAGCTGGTCTACGGTTCGCTGCCCGATACCTTGCTCAGTGGTCAGGTGTGGCGCCTGCTGTCACCGGCTTTTCTCCACTTTGGCTGGATGCACCTGATCTTCAATCTGATGTGGGTGTGGTATTTCGGCCAGCAGATCGAACGGCGCCAGGGCAGCAAAACGATGCTGCTATTGCTGTTGCTGGCGGGCATCGGTGCCAACCTTGCCCAGTACATGACCGGCACGGTGCTGTTTGGTGGCATGTCCGGGGTCGTCTATGCGCTTTTGGCGCATGTGTGGCTGATGTCCCGGCGTGCCCCAGGCAGCGGTTTTTTCGTGCCGCAAATGCTGGTGGTCTTCATGCTGGGCTGGATGGTCTTTACCATGACTGGCATTGCAGGCACCGTGGGCTTTGGCAACGTTGCCAACGAGGCGCATTTGGGTGGCCTGCTCGTGGGGCTGGCAACCGGCTGGTATTATTCTTCCCGCTTCAAAAAGCTTTGAGCAACCCGCAAAAGAGGTGCTGACCGTGAGTGACATGACGTTCGACAAGATGATTCATCAAATGACGCCCACCATCTATGAAAGCCTCAAGCAGGCGGTTGCTCTGCGCAAGTGGCCGGATGGACGTCGCCTGACCGCCGAGCAGACCGAGCTCTGCCTGGAGGCGGTGATGCGCTATGAAATGGAAAACAACGTGCCCGAAGCCAATCGGGTGGGTTACCTGGAGCGCCGCACCTGTGGGGCGGGTGCCACGGGGGCGGGCGTCAGCCCGGAAATGGCAGGCCTGGCTCGGGATGCCACCCGTGACTGATGATTTGTTTGCCACCGATGCTACGCCGGTGCAGGGGTGTCTGCAGAAAATGGCGGCCAGTGTGCCGAGCCGCAAGGATGCCGAGGTGGTGTACCACCTGCGTGCCGGGGAGCATCGGGTTGGCCTGAACGAGCGGGTAGGGTCGTTCATACGGCTGCACTGGAGCGGGGCCATTGCCTGCACTCACTGCGGGCGCGCCACCAACAAGAGCTTTGCTCAGGGATATTGTTACCCGTGTTTCAAGCGCTTGGCCCAGTGCGATACCTGCATCATGAAGCCGGAAACCTGCCACTACTACCAGGGCACCTGCCGCGAGCCCGAGTGGGGCGAGACCCACTGTTTCCAGCCCCATATCGTTTATCTTGCCAACTCCTCGGGGCTGAAGGTGGGCATCACCCGCAAAACCCAGATGCCCACCCGCTGGCTGGATCAGGGGGCCATTCAGGCGCTGCCCATTCTGGAGGTCGATACGCGGCAGCAGTCCGGCATGGTCGAAATACTGTTCAAGGAGCAGGTCGCCGACCGCACCAACTGGCGGGCCATGTTGAAAGGCGAGGTGGCCGCGCTGGACCTGTGTGCAGAGCGAGACCGTCTGTTGAGCGTATTGGCCGATGGGCTGGCGCAACTGCGCCAGGTGCATGGTGAGGATGCCATTCGTGAACTGGATGAAACGCCTTACCACTTCCACTACCCGGTGGAGGCTTTTCCACGCAAGGTGGTGTCGCACAATTTCGATAAGCAGCCACAGGTAGAGGGTGTCTTGCAGGGCGTGAAAGGGCAGTACCTGATACTCGATACCGGCGTGATAAATCTTCGTAAATTCACGGGTTACGAGATTATCGTTAGCTAAACGCCTAGCCAGAGTGGCCAGTGTTGTCTAAGGTTAACGGAGTTATTTCTCCCCCTGCCCAATGCAACGCAAGGAAGCCGCAATGCCCTGGCTAAAATTGCTTCACATTGCCGCACTGGTTATCTGGTGCGGTTCGCTGCTTTACTTACCTGCGCTGCTGAGTCACGCCCTTCAGCTGCGCAAGGACGCTGGATTTGCGCAGGGCTCACCGCCCATGCCGCGCTACTTCTACAACTCCGTTGCCACCCCTGCCGCGCTGCTGGCCATTGCGTCGGGCACGCTGCTGTTCCTGCTTCACGGGCTAATGGGTGGGTGGCTGATCTTCAAGCTGGCTGCGGTGGTCGCCATGGTGGCTGCCCATGGCTGTTTTGGCTGGCTGATTCTACGTCTGGAAATGGGCATCTATCGCGGTGTGAAACCCGCCAACCTGCTGGCGCTGTTGCTGGCAGTGGCGGGTATTCTGGCCGTGCTGGGCTTCGTGCTGGCCAAACCACTTGATTGGAGTTAGCCGATGCCCATGAGCAGGTGGTCAGTCGACATCCACGCCCACGGCGTGTTCATAAACCAGTTGGCCGCCCAGCCAGCCGGCCAGCGCAATCAGTCCTCCGGTCAGCAGCGATACCGCCAGCCCCCAGGGCAGGATCGCGTCGGGCTCGTTGAAGCGCAGCAGCCAGTTGAACGACGCCAGCGAGAGCATCACCACCGCCACGATGGCGTGGCTCCAGCCGGTAATCAGACGCCGAATGCGCGACACCGTGACCAGATCGATGATACCGGCTATCGAGGCGACCCAGCCGCCAAAGGCACCGACGCCCGCCAGCCACAGGCCGCTGCGCATCCAGAAAGGGTCTTCGGTATACCAGTAGGCCAGGTCGCTTGCCACCAGGGCCATCAGCGCAGCAACGGGGAAGTGAATCATTACGGGGTGCAGTGGGTGGCCAGCCAAAGAGGCTCGGCTTTTAATTGATCGTTGGGGCGTTGGTGCCATGGTCACTTCCTGTGGGCAGACAAAGGGAAATAGCAAATGAGGGATCGCAACGGCTACACGGCCTCACCAAATATTCAACGCGTATCGCGTCAACGGGTCAACTCAATAGCGTTGGTGGCAATACTCGCCGCAGCCAGCTTAACCGCAGGATGTTCAGGCGATAAATCTATTCTAGACCCCGCTGGGCAAGCTGCACGCGATGTGACGCTGATTTGGTGGATTATGCTGACGTTCGGCACGGTGGTGCTTGTCGCCATAACCGCACTCTGGCTCTACGCCTTTAAACCCCGAGAGGTGACGCGTACCCCCGCTCAGGAGCGCCGCATTGCCCGCCGCTGGATTCTGGGTGGTGGTATTGTGCTGCCCGTGACCAGCATTATTGCATTGTTAGCGTTTGGCGTGCCTGCCGGGCAGCGGATGCTGGCGATCGACGATTCAGCCGAGGTGATTGAGGTAATTGGTCATCAGTGGTGGTTCGAAGTGCGCTATCCCAACGCTGACGGAGGGGAAGTGGTAACCGCGAACCATCTGGTCATGCCTGTGGGGGAGCCGGTTGATTTCCATGTGAGTGGTGCGGATGTGATTCACGCCTTCTGGATACCGCGCTTGGGTGGCAAAGTGGATATGATCCCTGGCAGGGTGAACCGTATCCGTCTAGAGGCTGATATCCCGGCAGTGTTTGGCGCCCAGTGTGCAGAGCTATGCGGTATTGGACATGCGCATATGCACCTTCATGTTGAGTCGCTTCCTCGGGAGGAGTACAACGCCTGGCTTACAGCGCGCCAAGAAGACCAGCTTGGCGCGTTAGCCACTGCCGACGCCACCCACGATGATGCGCAAGATGCTTTCATGACCCACTGTGCTAGCTGCCACCAGGTGGCCGGGGTGAGCCGTGGCACCACAGGGCCGAACTTATCGGATATGGGTAGCCGCGCCACGGTGGGTGCGGGCGTTATGGCCATGGAGGAGGGGGCAGTGAGCCGGTGGCTAAAACACCACCAATCGCTAAAGCCGGGCAATAGAATGCCGGCCCACGATGATATCGACACGGACACCTTGGATGCCCTAGGCGCTTGGTTGGAGACCTTAAACCCATGAGTACCGTCAACCAAGAAGCGATCAAACACGATCCACAGCAATTACATGACGACCTCCACGAAATTTGGGGCAATCCGAAAGGGCTTAAAGCACTAACGATTGTTAATCACACCACCCTGGGCCTGCGTTTTATGGTTACCGGGATGGTGTTTTTCTTGATCGGCGGCATGCTTGCCATGCTGGTTCGTACCCAGCTGGCGATGCCTGATCAAGATTTCATGTCGCCGGATATTTATAACCAAGTCACCACCATGCACGGCACGGTGATGATGTTCCTGTTCGCTATTCCCATGCTGGAAGGGCTAGCGATCTATCTGATTCCAAAGATGATCGGCGCGCGTGATTTGGTTTGCCCAAGGCTGACGTCGTTAGGCTACTGGTGCTACTTATTTGGCGGCATCATCCTGATGTCCAGCCTTGTTTTGGAGATGGCACCGTCCAGCGGTTGGTTTATGTACACCCCGTTGAGCAGCAGCGAATTTTCCCCAGGCTTAGGCTCAGACTTCTGGCTGCTAGGCATCACCTTTGTGGAGATTTCTGCGCTTTCAGCGGGGGTTGAGATTGTCGTTTCAATCTTGCGTACCCGTACCCAGGGAATGGCGCTGCACAAGATGCCGCTGTTTGCCTGGTACATCCTCGCCATGGCGTTAATGATTGTGGTGGGTTTTCCGCCGCTAATCCTAGCCAGTGTGCTACTGGAGCTTGAACGTGCCGTGGGCATGCCGTTTTTTGAAGTCGCCGGCGGAGGTGACCCTATCCTATGGCAGCATTTGTTCTGGCTGTTTGGGCACCCTGAGGTCTACATTATTTTCCTGCCTGCGGCGGGGATCATCTCGACGCTGATTCCGGTCTTTGCCGGAAGGCCCATCGTGGGCTATGGCTGGGTAGTCTTTGCCATTATCGTCACAGGTTTCATCAGCTTCGGCCTGTGGGTTCATCACATGTTCACGGTGGGCATTCCCCAGCTGGCGCAGGCCTTTTTCTCGGCGGCCAGTATGCTGGTGGCGGTGCCCACGGCCATTCAGGTGTTCGTGTGGCTGGCCACGCTATGGTTAGGCAAGCCTAAAATGAAGCTGCCCATGCTGTGGGTGCTGGGCTTTCTGATCATCTTTGTCTGCGGTGGTTTGACCGGCGTCATGCTGGCGCTGGTGCCGTTCAACTGGCAGGTTCACGATACCCACTTCGTGGTGGCGCACATGCACTACGTGCTGGTGGGGGGCATGTTCTTCCCGCTGATTGCCGGGCTTTATTATTGGCTACCGCTGTTTTCCGGACGCATGCCCTCTGAGAATCTGGGCCGCTGGGGTTTTTGGCTGACGTTTTTGGGCTTCAACGGCACCTTCCTGATCATGCACTGGACCGGGCTTCTGGGGATGCCGCGCCGCGTCTACACCTACGACACCGGCATGGGCTGGGATATTTATAACCTGCTTTCGTCGGTCAGCAGTTTTGTCATGTCGGCTGGTATTGCCATGGTGCTGTTGGATATTGCGTTACATTTCCGCTTTGGCAAACCCGCTAAGCAGAACCCCTGGAACGCCGATACGCTGGAGTGGGCCAACACCATGCCACCCAGTGCCTATAACTTTGTCAGTCTGCCTAAGATCGAGACGCGCCACCCGCTGTGGGATGACCCGAATCTGCCTGTCACCATGGCGGAAGGGAAGCACTCGCTGGCGGTCGCTACCCACGGGCGGCGTGAGATGTGGGGCACCGACCCCATCTCTGGCAAGGTGCGTGAAATTATCCACCTGCCGGGTAACTCCTGGTGGCCCCTGTTTGCTGCCATGGCGCTGGCGGTGGTGTGTATCAGCCTGCTGGTGCGTGTCTATGCGCTGGCCGGTGTCTTCGTGCTGATTGCCGGGGTATTTCTGCTGCGTTGGTCCTGGGAGAACGGCGCGCACCCCAAGGCCGCGCCGGATGCCGATGTGTCACCCGGTGACCCGCCGCTGCACTCTCGCACCATGGATGGCCCGGGTGTGTGGGCCATGGGCACCTTCCTGATTGCCAACGGCTCGTTCTTCCTCTCGTACCTGTTTGGCTGGTTCTACCTGTGGACCGTCTCCCCGGAGTGGAGCATGCCCGACACGTCGCCACTGTCGTTGGTGGGGCTGGTGGTAGCGGGTCTGGCCATGACGGCGGGCTACATCGTGATGGTCAAAATGATCCGTGGGCTGCGTCGCCAGCAGGATGCCGGGCTTGCCAGCGGCTTCTATCTGGCCGGTGCGCTGGGGGCCGTGCAGGTCGCCGTGACCACCTGGGTGATGCTGGCCGCCGATTTGGCTCCCACCGAGACCACCCACGATGCCGTGCTGCTGTTGGGCCTGATTTATGCTCTGTTCCACGGCGGGCTGGCGGTCGTGCTGACGGTCATGCAGGCGCTGCGGGTGCGCTACGGCTACGTGGGGGCCCACGCGCCGTTCGAACCTGCCGTGGTGGTACAGCTGTGGCGCTACAACGCCGTGGTGTTCTGGATCCTGGTGGGCTCGCTCGCTGTGTTGCCCCGCGTCATTGGAGGTTGAGGCCATGTCACCTTTACTCGAGCGCTTGAGGTTGACGCATCCCATCCACTTCGTGGTGGGCCTGACCGTATGGTGCATCTGGTTCATCGCCGTTTATGGAGGCCACGCCGTGGCCTGCGAGGTGGCGGCCCCCGCCACGGAGCGTGGCGTGTTCACGCTGCTCAATGGCTGGATGCTGCTGCTGAGTCTCGTCACGACCGCGCTGCTGGCGGCGCTTACCTGGTGGTGCTGGCAAGCAGGTCAGCACCACCAGGGGCGTGCTCGCTTCAATGCCGTGGTCTCGGCGGGGCTGTATCTGTTCTCGGCGCTTAGCGTGGTGTTCGTGGCGCTGCCGATCATAGGCATTCCGCCTTGCGTGTAACGTGGCCTTGAGCGACGCATCGGCCACGCACGCGGCCCAACCCGACGGCCTGGAAGCACCGCTGTACACGCTGCACGGCATGTGGTGCACCAGCTGTGCGCTGGCGGTGGAAGGAGCGCTCAAACAGCAGCCGGGGGTGCTCGACGCCAGCGTCCACTACCCGACCGCCACCGTGTGGGTGAAGGGTGAGCCCGATGCCACGGCGCTGGACGCACTGGCGCCCAACGTGGCGCGGCTGGGCTATCGGCTGGCGCCGTTGGAAGACCTGCAGGACGCCCATGCCCGGCTGGAGCAGGAAAGCCGTTACTTGACCCTGCGCTTGATCGTCGGCTCGGTGTTTGGCATGTGGACCATGCTGGCCTCGCTGCTGATCTACGCCGGGGCAATGCCCACGGCCGCGCTTGAGAGCGTGCTGGCCTGGGTGTCGGGTGCCTTTGCGATTCCCGTGGTGAGCTATGCCGGGCTGCCTTTCTACCGGGCGGGCTGGCGCACACTGCGGGCAAGGCGGCCCGGCATGGACGTACTGGTGAGCCTGGGCGTCCTGGGCGCCGTGGTGGTATCGCTGGGCCTTTTGTGGCGTGGCTCGGTAGAGGTCTATTTCGATACGGCGGTGATGCTGATCGTCCTGCTATTGGTGGGGCGACTGGTCGAAACGCTGTGTCGTCAGCGGGGCTTGAAAGCCTTCGATGCGCTGGCGCTGCCCGACACGTCGGTGCAGGTGCTGCATCAAGGGCAGGTTCAGGAAACCGCCATCGAGGAGGTCACGCTGGGCCAACGCATTGCCGTTGTCACAGGCGACGTGGTGCCGCTGGATGGCACCCTGGAGACCGACGGCTGGCTGGACACCGCCACGCTGTCCGGTGAAAGCCAGCCGCGCTTCGTGGGTGCCGGGCAGCCAGTGTATGCAGGCTGTCGTTTTATGGGCCGCGGTGGGCAGGGCGGCTCGCTGGAACTGACCGTGACCGCCACGGCGGGCCAGCGGCGAATGGACAAACTGTGTGACCAGATGCGTCGATTTCAAACGCAAAAAGGGGAGCTCCACACCTTGGCCGAACGGTTTGCCGCCTGGCTGAGCCCCGCCGCGCTGGTGCTGGCGGCAGTGACCCTGCCCATTGCCTGGCTGTTGGGCGTGGGGTGGGATGAAGCGAGCGTGCGCGCGCTCTCGGTGCTGGTGGTGGCCTGCCCCTGCGCCGTGGGCTTGGCCGTGCCGCTGGCAAGCCTGGCGGGCAGCAGCCAGGCCACCCAGCAGGGTATTGCCCTGCGCGACCCTGCCGCGCTGGAAGTGTTGGCCAAGGTGCGCTCGGTGGCGTTCGACAAGACCGGCACTTTGACCCAGGGGCAGCATCGCGTACTGCACGCGATGCTGCGCGAGGGGGAAGAAGCGGAATTATTCCGCCAACAGTTGGCCTTGGCAGTCAGGCAGAGTGAACACCCGCTGGCGAACGGACTGCGCCACTGGGCAAGCGGCACTTCTCGGGATCAGGTGGAGGTTCATGAAACGCCGGGGGCCGGGCAAACCATCACCTTCGCCGATGGCCACACCTGGTGGCTGGGCAGTACCGCGTGGCTGGCCCAGCAGGGCAAGGAGATCCCCGCCGATGCACAGCACCCGGCATATGGCTTTGCATCCGAGGTGCTGGTGGCGGATGAGCAAGGATGGCTGGCCACCCTGTACCTGGCCGACCAGCCCGTGCCGGATGCCCAGGCCACGCTTGCCCAGCTGCAGAGCGCCGGTTACGTGCTGGCACTGATCAGCGGAGATCGCCAGGGCCCGGTGCAGTGGCTGGGCCAGCGTGTTGGTCTATCGCGGGAAGCGTGCTATGCCCAGCGCTCCCCGGAGGCCAAGGCACGTTTGCTGGAGGCGCTGCCATCGCCCACGCTGTACGTGGGCGATGGGGTCAACGACACGCTGAGCCTGGCAGCAGCTGCGGTGGGTGTGGCCCCGTTGCACGCCAGCGACGCTGCTCGGGAAGGGGCCGCTGCTCAACTGCTGTATCCCGGTATTGCGGGTGTCGCCAGGCTGTTGAGGGTTGCCCAGCGAACGCGTCGAGTCATGGTCCAAAACCTGCTGCTATCGGCGCTCTATAACACCTTGGCGCTGGGGTTGGTGGTCACCATGGCCATTCCCCCGCTGGTCGCCGTGCTGGCCATGGCCGCCAGCTCCCTCAGCGTCACACTCAACGCCGCGAGGCTGACCTGGGCCGAGCCCGATGCGCTTGGGCCTACTCACGGTAGCCCAACGCCTCACCCAGCCGCTGAGCATGTTGCGCCACCCAGCGCGGATCGATCGCGCCCCACTGCTTGATGACGTAGTGGCCGATGTTATGGCGCTCGCCGTCGCCTTTTTCGAACACGCACTCGATGTCCAGTTCGCTCAGCGAGGCAATGGTATCCTGAGCCGTGCGCCTGGGCATGCCGGTGGCTTCCATCAGCGCAGGCACGCTGGAAATACCTTGTTCGATCAAGTGGGCCACGTATAGGCGGCGGTAAAAGCTGGATTTTGTTTTACTGAGCGACATAGCGAGGGCGTCTTCTTGGTGATGTGTACTCCAGCAGTCTAATCAAATAAATCCCCCTGCGCCCGCGGTGGCCGAAAGTCGCGGGTGTTCAAGCCCTGCTCGGTGCGCGATTGCATGTTCCATTGACGGCTGGCGCGCTGGAAACGCTGGGCGATCAGGTCGGCAAAGACCCCTTCCCCACGAAAGCGCTTACCAAACCGTGCATCGTAGTTCTGGCCGCCGCGGCATTGGCGCATCAAGCTCATGACCTTGGCGGCGCGTTCCGGGTAATGGGCGTTCAGCCAGGCTTCGAACAGGGGGGCGACTTCATGGGGCAGTCGCAACAGCATCCAGGTCGCGGTTCGTGCCCCCGCCCGGCTGGCCGCTTCGAGGATGCGCTCGATTTCATGGTCGGTGAGGCCCGGGATGATCGGTGACACCAGCGTGCCTACCGGTATGCCTGCCGTGTTCAGCTCGCGAATGGCTCTCAAGCGTGCCTGGGGCGATGCCGCCCGAGGCTCCAGCGTACGCTTGAGGTTGGCGTCCAGGCTGGTCAGGCTGACGAACACCCTCACCAAGCGGTGCTCCGCCATTTCCGCCAGCAGGTCCAGGTCACGCAGGATCAGCGTGCTCTTGGTTACCAGAGTGACCGGGTGGCGACAGGCCAGCAGCAGCTCCAGCAGGCGCCGGGTCGTCTGGTATGTGGCTTCCAGCGGCTGGTAGCAGTCGGTGTTGCCAGACAGGTTGATGGGGCGGCAGACATACTGCGGATGGCAAAGCTCCTCTTTCAGATGCTCGACCAGGCCGCTGCGGGCGATCAGTCGGGTTTCAAAATCCAGCCCCGGCGACAGGTCCCAATAGGCGTGGGAAGGGCGGGCATAGCAATACACGCAGCCATGTTCGCAGCCACGATAAGGGTTCAGGGAGCGGTCAAAGGGCAGATCGGGTGAGCGGTTCCAGGAGAGCGCGCTTTTGCTGGGCTCTTCGCGCACTTCGGTAGCCAGCGATGGGCGAGCTTCCTCTTGCCACCAGCCATCGTCCTCCATGACGCTGCGGGTCGGTGAAAAACGGTTATGGGGGTCGTAAGTGGCACCGCGACCTTTATGCACGGCGGATCGGGGAAGGTTATGAGCCGTCATCAGGAGTCTCGCGCTGAGCTACCTAAGATATGTGTATCCATACAGTATAGGGTGTTTGTCATGCTCTGCAAGCAAGGGGCAGCGGTGCGCCATCAACTGTTTGCGCACCGCAGGCAATCTCGGTTTCGGTACCTGGGTCGTGAGCGACGCGACGTTTACGTTTGCCAAGTGCGATTACGCGGGCACGGAGCGTACCGCCGATGAAGTGCACGCCATGTCGCTGGCCAATCTGGCGGGAGAGTATGCGCAGATCGTGGATACGCAAGGAGCGCTGGCGCGGTTTACCACTCGCCGTGGCGAATGAGCGATGCTTCCTCGACGACTGGGTTGTAGAGGTAGCACCAGGCATCGCCATGAGTGGTCGCCAGCACCGCCCGGTCGTACATCCCCTCTGTCGGAGAGTGGTGCAGGTAATCTTCCAGCTCATCGAGCCGGGCTAGCCGCTCGGCATCGATGGCATACACTTCCACCACAACGCCTGTGGAGGGCATGAGCTTGGCGCCGGGGTAGGGTCCCAGGTCGTAAAGCGTAATCGCCGTCAAGCAGTCCTGGCCCAGCATGTCTGCGCCGCCCAGCCAATGATGATTGCGATGACCGTGCTTTAACGTGCCGTATACCGCCACGCGGGGGCAGCGTTGGATTGCCTGGTCAAGGTAGTTCATGAGGATGCTCGTTTTTCGTTACCTGGGAGCTGGGGTTAGCAAGAGAATGAAGTCACCAATGCGCTGCTTTCTTGCACTGTTTTACGATGTGGTGGCGCTGTTGTTGTAAACGTGGCCAAGCGCCCTCGGATAGCCCTGCCTCTATTAAAGCTTGCTGCATTTCTGTGGAGTCAACAAATCGAAGCAGTAGCGCTTTAAGTCGCTCAATCTCTCGTTTGATGAATGGATAGCTAATTTTGCTCTGCGTCGCCAGCTGCTTCCAGTCACGAGATAAAAGCTGCATGGTGTTGTTTTGGTTGCCAATGGAGAATGCCAAGCTAGGGTCATATCCTAAAACAATGGTGCCCACCAAGTCGTAAGCGGGAGCAATACGCCATTTGCCTTTTGCATCTTGTAGTAATGACACATTTTTTGCGTGGCCATCACTGTTGCCTACCAATACGTTAAAAATTTGCCAGCGGAGCAACTGTTGCAATGCTGGGGCAGGTGGCCTGCATACCTCACGTAACAGATGAAAGCAGTCGGCCAGCGTCGGTCCGCCGTGCTCCTGGTATTTCTGCGTACGAGGTCTGCCCATTGCCTGGCATAAATCTTCCTGATGCACGCGTTGCAGAGAGCCGTTGACCCATGCTCTATCGTAACGCTCAACCACTAATAGTGGGCACTTCTCTGCATAATGTATTGAAGTGCGGGGGCACTCGATGCCGACCAGCTTGGCCAGCGTGTTGAGGTAAAGCTCATTGAAAATAACTTGGTCGCGTCCATCTACCGCAAACTTGATGATATGCGAAGAGGCAGCAGTGCCTTGGGGCAAATAAAAAGCTTCCTCACGCCAGATCACAGGAATCTTGTCTTGTGCACCGGCCAGTGAAAGACGTGGCCTGGGGGCTGGTTGTGACGCTGCAAATAGCGCATAACGTTGTTGAAAGGCCGCCCACTCGTTAAGTCTTTCTTGCGGCAGTGGCGTACCGTCGTCATTGCTGGACGCAGGCTCTGGTAGTTGATGAGGCGGCAGAATCGACAGTGCCCCGGCGCAATCTCCACCAAGCGCGGTCAGCAGCGTGAAGTCGTCATCAGGAATGCCCAGTTGGCGGATAATCGCCGCACGTGCTTGCTCTTCTGGCAGTAGGTTGCCGAACCAATGATGGGCAGTCAGTGCTTCGGGCGGCCATGTCCGTTGGTGTAAAGGAAGGCTGTTGGAAATGGCCTGCCCGCTAGCTTGCCACTCTGCGTCATACTCAAAGCCCATGAGGCGGCTATCTGCGCCGCGCCAGAGTGTGCCCACCCGTTGGTGGTTCTGCCACACGATAAGCGTTTCAGTGGTCATGAATCGCTATCCATTGGCTGTGCCAAAAGCTCGATACCGAGTGTTTCCAGGACGCGCAATACTCTGCCCATGCCGCATGTGTCGCGGCCGTTTTCGAGTTCACTTAAAAAGCGAATACTGACGCCGCACAGTCCCGCCAGGGTTTCCAGAGTCAGATGCTGGCGTTTACGAGCCTGACGGATGATCAGGCCAAGACTGCTGGCGGATTCAATCGAATAAAGCGCCGCGTTGGTTGGGGCTGGCAGGGTAGGCATATACGCTCGCGTTTCCCTATAAGGAAAATTACCGGACTGGAGTACGTATAGTAGCCGAACTTTCCCGATAGGGAAAATAAGAGGCAGTGTCAGTGGAAAGGGGTAATTTTATCCCTATGGGGAAAGCGTGGCCGGTGGGTTGTAACGACTCGCTACCTGGGCTCGGGGCACTGCGTAAGTCTGGGCATTGACTGATGGCCCCCACCGTAGTGTAGGCCATCAGTCAATGCCGCTTGAGCCTAACGCTTCTTGCGAGCGGGCTTTTTGTCTCCGGCTCCGGGGTCTGCGCGGTGTGCGGTGCCCGGGAAGTGGGCGCGAACGAGTTCCAGCAGGCCCTGGGTGGAGGCGTCGAAGTCGGCGGCGTTGGCGTCGATGCGCTCGCTGATTTCACCGGCGATGCGCTTGCCTAGCTGTACGCCCCACTGATCAAACGAGTTGATGTTCCAGATCACGCCCTGTACGAACACCTTGTGCTCATACAGCGCAATCAGCGCGCCGAGGTTCTTCGGCGTCAGCTCGTCCAACAGCAGCGTGCTGGAAGGGCGGTTGCCGGGGCAGCTGTAGGGGTCCAGTTGGCTCAGCTCTTTGCTGTCGCCCTGGCTGCCTTCCATGAAGGCATTGGCCTGGGCCAGCATGTTGGTGAGCAGGGCAAAGTGGTGGTCTTCCACGCCCGGCTCCGGCTTGAGCGAAGCGATGAAGTCGATGGGCACGTAGCGGGTGCCCTGGTGCAATAGCTGGAAGAACGCGTGCTGGCCGTTGGAGCCAGTTTGGCCCCATACAATCGGGCCGGTTTTGTAGTTCACCGGGTGGCCGAAAATATCCACCGACTTGCCGTTGGACTCCATATCCAACTGCTGCAGGAAAGAGGGTAACTGGTTCAGCGCTTGGTCGTAGGGCACGATGGCCTGGGTTTCCGCGCCGATAAAGTTGATGTACCAAATGCCAATCAGCGCCATCAGTACGGGCATGTTCTGAGCGAAAGGCGCTTCGATAAAGTGGCGGTCCATCTCGTGAGCGCCTTCCAGCAGCTCGATGAAGCCTTCAAAGCCAATCGAGAGCGCGATGGGCAGGCCGATGGACGACCACATGGAGTAACGTCCACCTACCCAGGCCCAAAACTCGAACACGTTCTCTTCGCGAATGCCGAACTCCATGGCCGCTTTGCGGTTAGTAGAGGCGGCAATAAAGTGCGCGCCCACGTCCGCGTCTTCGCCAGCGTTCTCCAGGAACCAGCGCCGCGCCGTCTTGGCGTTGAGCAGGGTCTCCTGAGTGGAGAAGGTCTTGGTAGAAACGATGAACAGCGTGGTGGCGGGGTCGAGCCGTGAGAGCACTTTCTGAATGTGAGTGCCGTCCACGTTGGACACGAAGTGAAAGTGCAGCTCCGGATGCCGGTATTTCAGCAGCGCCCGCACCGCCATGTTGGGGCCCAGGTCCGAGCCGCCAATGCCGATATTGACCACGTCTTTAATACGCTGGCCGTTATAGCCTTTCCACTCTCCGTTACGCACCGCCTCGGAGAACACCTTGATCTGCTCGCGGGTGCGGGTGATTTCGGGCATCACGTCTTCGCCGTCCACGTAGACCGGCTCGTCGCCCAAATGGCGTAGCGCGGTGTGCAGTACCGGGCGGTTTTCGGTGACGTT
Source organism: Halomonas sp. KM007 (assembly GCF_050709225.1). NCBI lineage: Bacteria > Pseudomonadati > Pseudomonadota > Gammaproteobacteria > Oceanospirillales > Halomonadaceae > Halomonas > Halomonas sp. KM007. Next base: position 3,330,258 of record NZ_CP136131.1, read on the forward strand.
GATGATGTCGCCGGAGAACATCTGAGCACGGCGCTGTACCAGAGCCGAGTGGTCGGCCAGTTCGATCAGCTTGGCCAGTACCGCATCAGACACCTGGTGCTTTGAGTAGTCCAGAAAAAGGCCGCCGACGCGCAGGCTCATTTTTTCAAAGCGCTGCGGGTCACTCGTAAAGTAATCACGAATGCGGTCGTTGGCGGTTTTATCGCGCAGGCGCTCTAGGGCCTGCCAAGTAACGCTGCGAGTGAGTTGAAACATAACGGGCGGTCCTATTTGTTTTTACATCGTTGTTTCAGATCAGAGGGGGCTCCAATCGTGATTCTTGTTTATGTAAAAATACTACATATCGGGCGCCATGAAAGCGCTTTGTAGCTTAAGTCGTTAGAAAAAGAGTAATAAAACTAGATTTTGTGCGAGCTGCGTGGCGTGACTGCAAAAAGGGCGGGCCTGGGCCCGCCCCCGCCCCTTGGTAAGGCCAGTGTGCAACCGTTAGCTGGCCACCGCTACCTGTGCAGCACCGCGCTTGATGAACGCATAGCCCAGGCCAGTAATCAAGGAGCCCGCAATGATCGCCCCCAGGTAGAGGAACGCCGGGGTGATGGCGTTGGGGATCAGGAGCACGAAGATACCGCCGTGCGGCGCCATCAGTTGAGCGCCGATCAGCATGGAGAGCGCGCCGGTCACCGCGCCCCCCGCGATACAGGCCGGAATCACCCGCAGCGGGTCTTTCGCGGCAAAGGGAATCGCGCCTTCGCTGATGAAGCACAGGCCCAGCACGAACGATGCCTTGCCCGCTTCCCGCTCAGGGGCAGAGAACTTGTTGCGCGCCACAAAGCTGGCGATGCCCATGCCAATGGCAGGCACCATGCCCGCTGCCATGATGGCCGCCATGGGCGCGTAGGTTTGCGATGCCAGCAGGCCCACGCCGAAGGTGTAGGCGGCTTTGTTGACGGGCCCACCCAGGTCGAAGCACATCATGGCGCCCAGCAGAATCCCCAGCAGCACGGCGTTGGTAGAGCCCATGGAGGAGAGGAAGCCGGTCAGGGCGGCCATGATGGCGGCCACGGGTTCGCCGATCACGTAGATCATGGTCAGGCCGGTGACCAGGCTGGCCACGAATGGGATGATCAGGATCGGCTTGAGGGATTCCACGCTGGCAGGCAGCTTGACGTACCGCGTCACGGCCAGCGCCACATAGCCTGCCAGGAAGCCGGCCAGAATGCCGCCGATGAAACCGGCATCGATATTGGCGGCCAGCATGCCGCCGATCATGCCGGGGGCGATGCCGGGGCGGTCGGCAATCGAGTAGGCAATGTAGCCTGCCAGCACGGGAATCATCAGTGCAAAGGCGGTGCCGCCACCGATCTGCATCAATGCTGCCGCCAGGGTGCCTTCTTCCTGAAACGCTTCGATACCAAACACGAACGACAGGGCAATCAACAGGCCGCCCGCGACGACCATGGGCAGCATGAAAGAAACGCCGGTCAGCAGGTGCTTGTAGACGCCTTTTTCCTTGATCCCCTTTTTGGCCGAGGCGCCGCCAGCAGCGCTGGTGCTATCTTCCACCGCCGCGTCAGTCAGCGCGGCTTCCAGCGTCGGGCGGGGCTTTTTCAGCGCGTTGCTGGTGGAGGTGCGATAAATGCGCTTGCCCGCAAAGCGAGAAGGGTCCACTTCGATGTCGCAGGCCAGCACGACCACGTCGGCGGCGGCGATCTCTTTATCGGTGAGCTGGTTTTGTGCACCCACCGAGCCCTGGGTTTCCACGCGAATCTGGTGGCCCATGGCCTTGCCCGCTTCGGCCAGCGCTTCGGCGGCCATGAAGGTGTGGGCAACGCCGGTGGGGCAGGCGGTGACGGCAACGATGCGTTGGCCGCCTGGGCTGCCAGCGGGGGCCGCTGCGGTGGTGGCCGGGGAGCTATACAGAGGGGCGTCGCGTTTTGCCTGGGTCAAAAACGCCGTAGGGTCGGGAAGGGCGCTGGCAATCGGCGCCTTGAACAGCCGCTTACCTTCGAAACGCTCCGGGGCCGGGACCTGGTCGGCGGCGACCACGATCAGGTCGGCGTTGGCGATCTGTTCGGCGGTGGCCGCCTGCAGAGGGGCAATTTCACCATGCATTTCCACATGGACGTGCCAGCCCAGCCGGGTGGCGGCTTGTTCCAGGCGCTTGGCGGCCAGGAAGGTGGTCGCCATGCCGCTGGGGCAGGCGGTAATCAGGATCAGGTTCATCGCGTGGCTCCCTCGGTGTGGGTGTCGTCAAGACGCCGTACCCGGGTCTGTTGTTGGAGTGAGTCGAAATCGTCGGCGTGGGGGTTGCCCACGCCAACATGGCGAACGGCTTCGGCAGACAGCGCCGTGGCGAAGCGCAGCGTGGCGTCGGGGTCGTGCTGGCTCAGCAGCCCATGCAGCATGCCCGCCACGAAGGTATCGCCCGCACACACGGTGTTGACTGCATGAACGCTGGGCGGCGTCGAGTGCCAAGTGCCGTACTGGCTGGCCCACAAGACGCCTTCGGCACCGGCGGAAATCAGCGCGTGTTCGATACCGCTGGCGTGCAGCCGCTTGGCGGCGGCTTGGCGCTGCTGTTCGGTATCGAGCACGCTTCCTGCCCAGTCGGCCAGCTCGGTTTCGTTGGGTTTTACGGCGGCAGGCTGCGCGGCAATTGCCGTGAGCAGCGCCGGGCCGCTGGTATCCACCCACAGCGGCACTGCGAAACCTTTCAAGAAGGCAAGCAGTTCGCCAAACGCGGGTTGGTCGATGCCGGGAGGCAGGCTGCCTGCGACCACCACAGCCTCAGGCGGCGCGCTACTCTCGAACAGGCCATCGAGCGTGGTGCGTAACGCCTCCAGATGGGCGGCTTCGATGGGCATGCCGGGGCCGTTGATATCGGTCACCCGACCGCTCTGCTCGGCCAGTTTGGCATTGATGCGCGTGCTGCCCGGCACCCGCACGAAGGCGTCGATGACGCTGTAACGGGGGAAGGCGAGGCTGAAAGGAGCGTCGTTCTCTTCGCCCAAAAAGCCGCTGACGACCACCTCATGGCCAAGGCTGGCCAGTACTCGGGCGACGTTCACCCCTTTACCGGCCGCTTCTAGCTGCGCGCCGGTGGGGCGGTTGACGTGCCCCAGCGTCAGCGCCTCCAGATTGAAGGCGAGATCCAGCGCGGGGTTGAGCGTAATACAGACCACGCGTGCCATTAGCGGGCCTCCAGGGCGTCGCGGACGTCGTCGCTGGTAGCTTGGCTCAGCGCCAACTGGGCACTAGCCTGGGCTTGGGCAAGATCAAACTCGCGCAGGCGGGCTTTGACCAGCGGGATTTGGCGTGCACTCACCGAGAGTTCATCGACACCTAAGCCCACCAGAACCGGTACGGCCATGGCATCAGAAGCCAGTTCACCACACACACCGACCCATTTGCCGTGGGCGTGGGCGGCCTCAACGGTCATTTGAATCAACCGCAGTACCGCCGGGTGCAGGCCATCGGCTTGAGCGGATAGCTCTGGGTGGCCGCGATCAATCGCGAGGGTGTACTGGGTTAAATCGTTGGTACCGACTGAGAAGAAGTCGACCTCGGCGGCCAGCGTCGGTGCTAGAAGAGCGCTGGAAGGGACTTCGATCATCACGCCAAGCTGTACGTCGGTGGCGCGCTGCTGCGGGGAGATCTCGTTGAGCAGGCGGTCGTAAATGGCTTTGGCGGCGCGGAATTCGGCCACGTCCTTGACCATCGGCAGCATGATGCGCAGCGGTTTGCCTACGGCGGCCATCAGCAGGGCGCGAAGCTGCGTTTCCAGCACGTCCGGCTGGGTCAGCGCTAAGCGAATACCGCGCAGGCCGAGGAAGGGGTTGTCTTCCTGGGGCACCGGCCAGTAGGGCAGCGGTTTGTCGCCGCCGACGTCCAGGGTGCGGGCGACGAGCGGGCGGCTATTAAGCGCATCGGTGGCTTCGCGGTACTCGGCGATTTGCGTAGCGAGATCCGGCGCGCTCGAGTAGGCCATGAACAGGAACTCGGTGCGCAGCAGGCCGACCCCTTCCGCACCGCGCTCTACCGCATCGGCGGCGTGGGCGGTGTTGCCGAGGTTGGCAGCCACTTCCACCTTGTGGCCGTCGCGGGTTTGCGCCTGTTCGAAGCGTAGCTCCCAGGCGTCCGCTTCACGCTGCTGCTGGTCGAGCAGCTGCTGTTCGGCGCGGCGCAGGCGCTCCTCGGACGGCTGCGAAGTCACGCGGCCACGCTCGCCGTCCAGAATCATCATGCTGCCGTTATGCAGCGCCATCACCGCTTCACCGGCGCCTACGACGGCAGGAATGCCCAGCGCGCGGGCCAAGATGGCGCTGTGGGCGGTGGCGCCGCCGCGCACGGTCAGCAGGCCACGCACGCGGGAGGTATCCAGGCGGGCCACATCGGAGGGGCCGATATCGTCCATGACCAAGATGTAAGGGTGATCAGGCGGCTCGGGCAGGCTGACGTCGCACAAAATGCCTAACACGCGGCGGCCGACATCGCGCAGGTCGGCGGCGCGTTCGGCCAGCAGCCGGTCGGCCAGCATCTCTTGGGCGTGGGCGGCGGTGTCGATGGCTTCCCACCATCCCGCTTCCGCCGAGCGGCCTTCGCGGATGGCGTCGATGGCCGCCTGGTGAAGTTCGGGGTCGTCGAGCATCTCTTCATGCATGGAGAGAATGTCCGCGACTTCGCCGCCGGGCGCTTTGTGTACCAGCGCCTGCAGCTGGGCAGCCCCTTCTTTCAGCGCTGCCTCCAGGCGGGCGATCTCGTCGTCGGGCTGATTGGCGTGCTCAGGATAGTCGAACTGCATCGGGCGAATGACGAACACCGGGGCAATCGCCAAACCCGGCGAAGCGGCCACGCCGGAATGGGGCGTATCGGCAACGAGTGGTTCGACGGCGGGCTTACTGGTGCTAGCGGCTGGGGCCGCGTCGCGACCGCCATCGAAGGGTGTGACTTTCTCACCCAAGCCACTTTCGACGGCGGCGGCAATGGCGTCTAACGCGGCATTTGCCTGTTCGCCCTCGGCGGAGAAAATCAGCCACTGGCCGCGGCGCGCGCCCAGGCCAATCACTTTGGTCAAGCTGGCGGCGGAGACGGTAGTGGCGCTGCCCTCTTCCAGGCGTACGTTGATGGGCATGGGCTGGGCACGGGCGATCTGTACCAGCTGTTTGGCCGGGCGGGCGTGCAGGCCGTGGGGGTTCAGAACGCGCACGCGGCGGGTTTGGGTGCTGGCGGTTTCACCGGCCAGCGCTGCCAGCAGTTGGGCGCTATTTTTGCCCACAAAGCTGTCGCTTTCGCCGTTCTCTAGTACCGCCATCAACTGTTCGAGCAGCGGCCGGTGGGCATCGCCGCTGGCGGCCAAGCAGAACAGCGCATGAACCGGATGACCGCCATGCTCGATGGTGCTATCGGCGGGCGTTGCCACGCCTAGTGCGGGCTGGTTCACCCCTTGGGCGTGGCTTGAAAGCCATAAGCCTTTGCCCAACCACTGGGGCTGGGCGCTCGCCACGGCACTAATAAAGCCGTTATCCACGCAGCCGCTTTGACGCAGCCGGGCCGCGGCCGCCAGGGCCAGTTCCTGCGGGTCGCGGGCGGGGAAGTTAACACACAGCGTATCGGCATCCAGGCGCGGTGCTAATGACGGCTTCGAGAGCAGGCGCGCAACATCGACGGCGGAGCTGGCGCGGGCCAACTCGGTTGCTACGCCGTCGCGGTCGAGGACGTGGGTAAGCTGGCGCAGAATATCCAGGTGCTCGTCGTTTTGTGCCGCTATCGTGACCAGTACGTGAACGGTGTTGCCGTCGTGCCACTGCACCCCTTTAGGGAACTGCAGCACCCGTACGCCGGTACGTTTGACGTGATGGCGGCTTTCTGGAGTGCCGTGGGGAATGGCAATGGCGTTGCCTAGGTACGTTGAGGACTGCGCTTCGCGGGCGTGGAGGCCATCGCGATACTCGGCCGCAACCAAGCCAGCCTCTGCCAGAGCGTTGGCGGCGCTGTCGAGCGCAGCTTGCCAGTTGTCCGCGTGGCGGTCGAGCAAGATGTCATCGGGGCCGAGTGTCAACATAGGGGTCTCCTGTAAACGCGGTCAGGCAACGGCAACGTCTGCGATTGGCGGCGAAAGTGCGCGCATAAAACGTTAGTCGTAGATCGTTAAGGTTAGCTGGATGAATCGTGTCACCTGTGGTTAGTTGGCTATGCTGAATCGATTCACTTTTTGGCACAAGGGTTGTTTCTTTAGACTTTTGTCTGAAGAGGGTAAAACGGCTGCTAAACTGCCGTCTTCATCTAGGGAGAAACCAGCATGACACTTGCCGATATTGCCCGGCTTGCCGGGGTTTCGCGCACCACGGCAAGCTATGTAATCAACGGCCAGGCCGAACAGCGGCGTATTAGCCCGGCCACCATCGATAAAGTGATGGCTGTGGTGCGTCAGCACCGCTATCACATTGACCCCCAGGCCGCCGCGCTGCGCCGGGGCGCTAGCCGATTAATTGGTCTGATCGTCCCGGATTTAGAAAACATCAGCTATGCGCGCCTCGCTAAACGCTTGGAGCGCGGTGCTCGTGAGCGCGGCTACCAGCTGCTGGTGGTGAGTTCCGATGACTGCGCGGATAGTGAGCGCGCGCTGGCCTTGGCGCTGCGCGCCCAGCGCTGTGAGGTGCTGATTACCGCCAGCTGTCTGCCAGAGAGCGACACTTTTTATACGGATTTGGCCGACGAAGGCTGGAGCGTCGTTGGGATGGACCGTGGCCTGACACCCGAGCGTTTTGCCAGCGTGGTGAGCAATGACCAAGAGGCGGCTTACGCGCTGACGCGCTCGGTGATGGGTAGCGCAGCGCGGCGAATCGCGTGGCTGGATGCAATGCCTGAGCTGTCGGTTAGCCGGGAGCGCCGTGCGGGATTCTTAGAGGCATTAGAAGGGCAGGGAGTTGAAGCCGTCACCTTTAGCGGCGAGCGCTATGAGCGTGACGTAGGCGTTGAGCTGGTTAAGCAAGCCTTGGCGGTAGGTGAGATCGACGCGCTGGTCACGGCGTCTTATGCGCTCATGGAAGGTGTGTTTGATGAGCTGCTCGCCCAGGGTGGGCTGCCAGAGACACTTCGGTTAGCCACCTTCGGCGATCATCGCCTGCTAGATTTTCTGCCGCAGCCGGTCAATTCGGCACTGCAAGATTACGACCGCATCGCCGAGCTGACGCTGCAGTGCGCGCTCGGCGCGATGAACGGAAGCTACCAATGCGGTCAGCAGGTGGTGGCACGCCACCTGCGTACTCGCTAAGTAAGAGGTGCGCGCGGCTATACCGTGCGTGCCTATTATACCGTGCGGGCCTTTGCCCAGGCATTCGCGTCTGGAATCGACATATCGTAGCGTTCGGCCAAGTAGGGCGAGGAGAGCAGAAAGTCAGCACTCGCCGCATTACACGCTACCGGCACGTTCCACAGCGCCGCTAAACGCAGCAGTGCTTTCACGTCCGGGTCGTGGGGCTGCGGTGCAAAGGGGTCCCAGAAGAAGATCAATACGTCGAGCTGCTGCTCGGCGATGCGCGCGCCGATCTGCTGGTCGCCGCCTAGCGGCCCGCTCATTAAGCCTTCCACTTCTAGCCCCAGGGCGGTTTTCAGCCGCCCGGCGGTAGTGCCTGTGCCAATCAGCGTGTGCTGGCTGAGTGTGTCTTGCCAGCGCGTCGCCCACTCCAGCATCTCGGTTTTTTTGCCATCGTGGGCAATCAGCGCAATACGCTTGCGCGGTTGCAGCGTGCGCACGGCTTGGCGGGGTGGGCGGGCATCGTTCATGGCATGGCTCTCCTGGTCATTCGCTTGTTATTCATCGTCCGTCGAGACGGTTATTCATTCGGCGTCGACGGCCAGTACTTTCATGGTGTTGGTGCCACCGTGGGCATTCATGTGGTCGCCGCGAGTAAGAATGACATGCTCGCCTGGGCGTGCCAATCCATGGGCTTTCAGCAGCTTGATGGCTTCCTGGTTCACTTCGGTCGCCTCCATGTGCGTGGTATCGAATGGAAGCGAGACCACGCCGCGGTAAAGCGCCATGCGCCGCTGGGCGATGGGGCTATGGGCCAAGCCTACGATTGGCAGGCCCGACCGAATGCGCGAGGCAATCAGCGGCGTGTAGCCGGTGGAGGTCATGCAGGCAATGGCGCGTACGCCGGTCAGATGGTTGGCGGCGTACATGGCGGAGAGCGCAATGGTTTCATCGATCCGCTCGAAGCCTTCATGGATGCGGTGGCCGGAGGCTTGAGCAATGCGCTCCCGCTCGGCACCCAGGCAGACGCGGTCCATGGCTTCGATGGTTTCCACCGGGTAGTCGCCTGCCGCCGTTTCCGCCGAGAGCATGACGGCATCGGTGGCGTCGAGCACGGCGTTGGCTACGTCGAAGACTTCCGCACGGGTGGGGAGCGGCGATTCGATCATCGACTCCATCATTTGGGTGGCGGTGATCACCGCGCGATTCAGCGAACGGGCATGCTTGATAATGCGCTTTTGCGTGCCGATCAGCGCCTCATCGCCAATCTCTACGCCCAGGTCGCCGCGAGCGACCATCACCGCTTCCGATGCTTCGATGATCGCGTCCAAGGTGTCGTCGTTGGCGACGGCCTCGGCACGCTCCAATTTCGCCACCAGCCCGATCTCTTTGCCCTCGTCGCCCAGTAGAGCACGCGCTTCCTGCATGTCGGCGGCGCTGCGTGGGAACGAAACGGCGAGGTAATCCACACCAATCTCGATGGCGGTTTTCAGGTCTTCTTTATCCTTATCGGTCAGCGCTGGGGCGGAAAGGCCGCCGCCTTGCTTGTTGATGCCTTTATTGTTGGACAGCTTGCCACCCACGTGAACTCGGGTGTGAACTTCTTGCCCAACGATAGACGTGACGTCCAGCACGACGCGACCATCGTCCAGCAGCAGACGGTCGCCGGGGGCGACGTCATCGATGAGCGCTTTGTAGTCGCAGCCGACGCGCTCGCTGCTGCCGCCATTGGCATCCAGTGTCATGTCCAGCACGAACGGTTGACCAACCTCGAGGTGAACGGCGCCTTCGGCAAAGCGCGAAATGCGAATTTTAGGGCCCTGCAAGTCGCCGAGGGCGGCGACACTGCGGCCCAGGCGCTGGGCGATCTCGCGGACATCGGTGAGGCGGCGGCGATGATCATCAGCAGAGCCGTGGGAGAAGTTGAGGCGCACCACGTCAACGCCCGCTTTTAGCATGGCTTCCAATACCCCGGGACGGTCGCTGGCTGGGCCAAGCGTGGCGACGATTTTGGTACGGCGTAGGGGAGTCGAGGACGTTGCGCGTGTCATAGGGGCTCCTGGGGGCAGCGTTGCTGAACGTGGCCCGATAAAGGGCGGGTGAATCGTTGATTAAGTATTGGACTACGATAGCCTTTATATAGTAATTTTACTACATATTGGATAGTTATTAGCCTTTAGGGGCGGTTATGGCAGGTTTTGATCGGCCTATAGGTGATTAAAGACGTATTTTTAGTAATTTTTTTACTGGATACGCCATCGACGACCACTGCTTGATAGAGGTGCTACCATGACAATAAGAGTTGCCATTAACGGTTTTGGACGGATCGGCCGCAACGTGCTGCGCGCACTGTATGAAAACGGCTACCGTGATCGCGTTCAGGTCGTTGCGATCAATGATCTGGGTGACCCTTCGCTTAATTCCCATCTACTGCGTCATGATACGGTTCACGGTCACTTCCCCTTCAGTGTCGAGCATGACGCCGAAAGCATCAGCGTAGATGGTGATCGTATTACGATCTCCTCCGAGCGTGATCCAGCCAACCTACCCTGGGCGTCCATGGATATCGATCTCGTCATGGAGTGTACTGGTCTGTTCACCAAGCGCGAGGCGGCTGCCAAGCATATTGCTGCGGGCGCCAAGCGTGTGCTGATCTCAGCTCCCAGCCCGGACGCGGATGCCACCATCGTTTACGGCGTGAATGACCACATCCTCACCGCTGAGCACACTGTGGTGTCCAATGCGTCGTGCACGACGAACTGCCTGGCACCGGTTGCCAAAGCGCTGAACGACGCTGTTGGTATCGAAAACGGCCTGATGACCACGGTTCATGCCTACACCAACGACCAGAATCTGTCGGATGTGTACCACTCCGACCCCTACCGTGCCCGTAGCGCTACCCACTCCATGATTCCGACCAAGACCGGCGCTGCCGCTGCAGTAGGTCTGGTATTACCTGAGCTGGCGGGCAAGTTCGACGGCCTGGCCGTGCGCGTACCGGTGATCAACGTCTCTCTGGTGGATCTGACTTTCACGGCAGGACGTGATACCACCAAAGAAGAGATCAACGCGATCGTCGAGAAAGCCGCCGCAAACTCCCCTGTCCTGGCGGTTAACGCCCAGCCGCTGGTGTCTATCGACTTCAATCACGATGCGCACTCGTCCACCTTTGACGCTAACCATACTCGCGTTAATGGTCGTCTGGTGAAGATCATGGCGTGGTACGACAACGAGTGGGGCTTCTCCAACCGTATGTTGGATACCGCCATCGCGATGCAGAAAACCGCCAAATAACGCCTGTTTGATCTTTAAGGGCAGGTATCGCCCAGCAGCAGCTCGGTTTTGAGCAGCTGCTGGGTTTTTGGTATTCGGCCTAAAATCATTTTGGCCGCCACGCGTCCTTTACCTGCGCTGTCCTGGCGTACGGTGGTTAAGCGTGGGGCACGATATTGCCCTTCGGCAATGCCGTCAAAGCCAGTAATTCGTAACTCCCCTGGGACGTGAATACCTCGCTGCTCTGCTAGCGTTAGCGCAGTGAGCGCAATTCGATCTGACATGCATAGCAAAAGGTCAGGGCGCTGCTCTGCGGGCTGATCGAGGATCTCGGTAATCACCGGCGAGCACACGTCAAATACGTTCTCTTCAATATTCCACAGCGGAACCTGTTCGGTATCAAAGCCATGTTCGGTGAGTGCGGCATGAAAACCGACCAGGCGTGCTCGGCTGATCGTGCTGCTGTCGGGAAGCAACGTATGCGCCTTCGTTACTCGGCCATTACAGGGCTCTCTGGTCAGCCGCAGGTTGATGATGGCAGGCCGGGTAGGACGCTGTTTAAGGGCATGCATGGCCATGGCGTAGCTAGCGTCGCGGTCATCGATGTGCACCGTGGGGTAGCCGTCGATATCGAAGTCTACCGAGACCAGCGGACGCTGCGACGGCAGTTCGTTCAGCAGTTTATTGTTGGGCATCAGCCCGTAAACGATAAATCCATCGGCGATATTAGCCGATCCGGGTGGCTGGGAAGCGTGGCCTCGGCCCGGTAATAGCAACATGGTATGGCCGTGGGCATCCAGCACTTCGGCCACGCCGGAAAGAAACTCGCTAGCAACGGCATCGTTCAAGCTGTAGGTCAGGCTTTCGGCCAGAATCACCGCTACGATACTTGAACGTCCGGTGCGCAGGCTGCGCGCTTTGGCGTCTGGCCCGTTGTAACCTAGGCGCTTGGCTTCTTTGAGGATGCGGTCTCGTAGTAGGGGGGAGAGCTGGTCGGGTCGGTTAAAGGCGTTGGAAATCGTCGCGGTTGAGACGCCGAGTTCGAGTGCAAGGTCCTTTAGGGTCATTCGGCGAGGGGCGGTCACGGTGCTTCCTAAACAGGTGAAGAGTATGGGCGGAGAGAGTGCGTTGCCTGGGCGGTATTTACAACGCAGGCTAATTATTTACTTGTAGTGCACAAGAATAACGGCCTTGATAGTGTGACGACTACCCTCTTTGAAAGGTTGTCTCACCCAGCCAAGGCCGTTATGGGTCTTTCTATCAGTACTTAAGCTGCCGAGCGGGTTGCGGAAAGCGTCAGTGCGCTGCCGCTTTCGTCGAACAGGTGCACATGCGCCTTGTCGGGCACCAGCGATACCTGCTGGCCCTCTTTCCACTGGCTGGGCGCTTCGCTGCGATGGATCAGCAAGGTAGAGCCCTCTTTCGGCTCCAGATAGACGTAGACCTCGTTACCCAGGTACTCAACGTTGACGATATCAAAGCAGTTATCGCCCTGAGGTGCTTCCAGGCGAAGGTGCTCGGGACGCACGCCAAGTGTGAGCGAGGTGCCTTTCGAGTAAGCGTCGCCCGCTTGGGGCAGCGATATTTCTCCCACTCCCGCCGCTTTCACTCGGCAGCCGTCGGCGGTGCCGCTCAGTAGTTCGGCGGGCATAAAGTTCATGGTGGGTGAGCCAATAAAGCCGGCTACGAATTTGGTGGCCGGACGCTGGTACAGCTCGTGGGGGCTGCCCACTTGCTCGATATGACCCCGGTTGAGCACCACGATCTTGTCGGCCAGGGTCATGGCTTCGATCTGGTCGTGGGTGACGTAGATCATGGTAGAGCCGAGACGGTTATGCAGGCGGGCGATCTCGTTACGCATCTGCACCCGCAGCGAGGCATCCAGGTTGGAGAGCGGCTCGTCGAACAGCAGAATGCGCGGCTCCCGCGCCATGGCGCGGCCCATGGCCACCCGCTGGCGCTGGCCGCCAGAGAGGGCTTTGGGTTTGCGGTGCAGCAGCTCTTCCAGCTGCAGGATTTTGGCCGTGCTCATTACCCGCTCGTGAACGGTCTCTTTGGCAGTGTTGGCCAGCTTTAGGCCAAAGGCCATGTTGTCGTAGACGGTCATGTGCGGGTAGAGCGCGTAGGACTGAAACACCATGCCGACGCCGCGCTCGCGGGGGGGCAGGTCGTTCACCACGGTGCCGCCAATGTTCAGGTTGCCATCGGTGATCGATTCGAGCCCGGCAATCAGGCGCAGTAGGGTGGATTTACCGCAGCCGGAGGGACCCACGAACACGACGAACTCGCCGTCGCCAATGGAAAGATCGACGTCTTTGATGATGTGGTCGCGGCCAAATACCTTGTTGACCTTCTCAAGCGTAACACTTGCCATGGTAACTCCTTACCGACCTCGACCGGAGCGGGTCGGCTATCGTTCTTAACTGTTGTGGGCGGCGTTTAGGCAACCTGCATAAAGGCGGCTTGGTACGCGGGCAGCGTGAGTGTGCTGCCGTCTCGCGTGGCGGTAAAATGGGCGACCGGCAAGTCGCTGGCGACCTCCACGGGCAGGGTGGTTTGCTGATCTTGCCCGGTCAGGTTGAAAACACACAGCAAGGTCTCGTCGCCTTTTTGACGGGTAAAGCCGAGCAGGTCGTCACCGACGTCGACCAACGATAAATCGCCATCGAAGAGGGCGGGGTGGCGGCGACGGAACGCTAGCAGGGCGCGTACGGTGTTGAGTGTGGCGTTGGGGTCGTCTTGCTGGCGGCTCACCGCCAAATCCAAGTGACGAGCTTCCATGGGCAACCACGGCTCTACTGGCGAGAAACCACCCTGATCGCCGTCTGTCCACGGCATGGGCGTGCGGCAGCCGTCGCGGCCTTTGAACTCGGGCCACAGCACTTTGCCGTAGGGGTCTTGAATGCGCTCGAAGGGCACGTCGGCTTCGGGTAGGCCCAGCTCTTCGCCTTGGTACAGGCACACGCTGCCGCGTAGCGAAAACAGCATGGCCAGCATGACTTTGGGGTAGGCATGCGGGTCTTCGTCAGCGCCCCAGCGTGTCGCGCTACGCACCACATCGTGGTTGGACGTGGCCCAGCAGGGCCAGGCGTCGCCCGCCAAGCGTTGGAAACGCTCGATCACTTCGCGCAGGTAGCTGGCGGAGTGGGGCATGTTGAGCAGGTCGAAGGTGTACGCCATGTGCAGCTTATCGCCACCGGCGGTGTACTCGGCCATGCGCTCTAGCGGATTATCGTCGCCAATCTCACCCACGGTGGTGGTGCCGGGGTACTCATCCATCAGCGCGCGCAGGTCTTTGAGGAAGTCCAGATTTTCCGGGCGGCTGAGGTCGTAGACATGGCGCTGCCAGGTATAGGGGTTCGCTTCCGGTGCCCCCAGGGTTTTGGCTTCGCCTTTGGGCACCGGCGGGTTGTCCCGCAGTTCGGCGTCGTGGAAGTAGAAGTTGACCGTATCCAGGCGGAAGCCGTCTACGCCCAGGTCCAGCCAGAAACGCATGTTGTCGAGCTGCGCCTGACGCGCTTCCGGGTGGTGGAAGTTGACGTCCGGCTGGCTGGTCAGGAAGTTGTGCAGATAGTACTGCTGGCGGCGGGAGTCGAAGGTCCACGCCGAGCCGCCAAAAATCGACAGCCAGTTGTTGGGCGGCGTGCCGTCGGGTTTCGGGTCGGCCCATACGAACCAGTCGGCTTTAGGATTGGTGCGATCCTGGCGGCTCTCCTGGAACCAGGGGTGCTGATCGGAGGTATGGCTGATCACCTGATCGATCATCACTTTCAAGCCCAGCGAGTGAGCTTTTTCCAGCAGCGCCTTGAAGTCTTCCAGCGTGCCGAACATCGGGTCTACGTCGCGGTAGTCACTCACGTCATAGCCGAAGTCGAGCATCGGCGAGGTGAAAAAGGGCGATAGCCAGATGCCCTCCACGTTGAGGGAAGCCACGTAATCCAGCTTTTCGGTGATGCCGTTCAGGTCGCCCACGCCGTCGCCACGGCTGTCCAAGAAGCTACGCGGATAGATTTGATAAATAACGCCGCCGCGCCACCACATCATGTTGTCTTGCATTACTGTGTTCCTTAAAAACGGTTGCTGAGTTTGATCAGCGAATTCATGGGACCATGGTGTGAAGGCGGTTAGCCCTTCACGGCACCCGCGGTTAGGCCGGACACAATGCGGCGCTGGAAAATGATGACCAAAATCACCAGCGGTACGGTGACCACGACGGAGGCTGCCATGATCGGCCCCCAGGGCAATTCATAAGCACTGCCGCCCGAGAGCAGGGCGATGGCCACAGGCACCGTGCGCTGGGCATCGGTGAGTGTGAAGGTCAGCGCGAACAGGAACTCGTTCCAGGCGGCAATGAAGGCCAGCAGTCCGGTGGTGGCCATGGCGGGCCACATCAACGGTAAAAACACTTTGGTGATGGTGACCCAGGGAGTGGCACCATCCATGATCGCGGCCTCTTCCAGCTCCATGGGCAGCTGCTTCATGAACGTGGTCAGTACCCAGACGGTAAAAGGCAGGGTGAAGATGGTGTAGCTGAGGATGAGGCCTGCCGGGTTGTTGTAGAGGTTCAGCGCGCGAATGACCTCGAAGAGCCCCGACAGCACCGCCACCTGGGGGAACATGGAGACCCCGAGGATCACCAGCAGCACCGTGGAGCGACCGCGAAAACGTACCCGCCCAAGCGCATAGGACGCGGTAATGCCCAGCAGCAGCGCGATGAATACCACGCTGAATGCGATGACGATCGAGTTGAAGATCGCCCTCACGAAGCTCGATTGGCTAAAGATCTGTACGTAGTTGTCCAGATTCCAGGTCGAGGGCCATAGCTCCACGCGAAACAGGTCGCTGGAGGGTTTGAGCGAGGTGATCACCGCGTAGTAGAACGGGAAGACCGCGTACACCATGATGAGCGCAATCAGCGCCCAGAAGCCGACGCGTTTGGCTATTTTGGCTAGCTGACGAGTGGTCATCAGTCACCTCCCAGTTGGATCTTGTTGCGGCCCAGATAAAGGTAGGCAATGGTGGCCAGCGCGATGATCAGGAACAGCAGCGTGGAGGCCGCGCTGCCGTAACCGACATCCTGAAACTCGACGAGCTGCTGGCGGGCGTAGACCGACATCGACATCGTGCTGGTGGAGTTGGAGGTCAGTACGTAAATCACGTCGAATACGCGCAGCGCATCCAGCAGGCGGAAGATCACCGCTACCATTAGCGCGGGAGTGATCAGTGGCAGCGTAACCTTGAAGAACACCCGAACGGGGTGAATGCCATCCACCTCGGCGGCTTCGTAACAATCTTTGGGCAGCATCTGCAGTGCGGCTAGTACCAGCAGCGCGACAAAGGGAATGGTTTTCCAAACGTCCACCATGATGACCGCCCACATGGAGTAGGTGGCGCTGGCTGTCCAGGCGATGGGATTATCAATAATGCCAACCACCATCAGCAGGTGGTTAATGATGCCGAACTGGTCGTTGAGCATCCATGCCCACATCTGGGCAGAGACAATGGTCGGGATGGCCCAGGGGATCAGCACCGCGGCCCGGACGATCACCCGGCCCTTGAATTCGGCATTCAGAATCAGCGCCACGATGACACCGAAGATGACTTCCAGTGAGACGGACACCACCGAGAAGTAGACCGTGTTCCAGACCGAGCGCCACCAGATGGGGTCGGCCAGCACGCCAAACCAGCGACCATCGTCATACACCAGATAGTTTTCGAAACCGATCAGGTTGGCCGCGCCCAGGTCCGATAGCGATGCGTCGGTAAAGCTCAGAAAGAACGTCCGCAGCAGCGGCCAGCCAGCGACCAGAGTCAGGGCGATCAGCATGGGGGCCAGGAACAGCCAGGCCGCCTTGACCCGTTGGCGGCGCACCTTGGTGCCGCGCTGGCGCCTTGGGGGCGCTATGGAACGCGCCCCGAAGGGCGCGTCGTGGTGAGAAGTGCTCGGCATGGGGGTCTCCGCAATTACCAGTTACGGCGCTTCAGGCGCAGCAATTCGCCTTCCAGGTCGGCAACTCCCTGGGCGCCATCCTTGTTGCCGGAAAGCACGTCATGGGTGGTGCTGAAAAAGGCGTTGCTGACCCGGCCATAGGCACCGCCGGTAGGTGCAGACGGACGCGCGACGGCATTGGTGAACGTGTCGTAGAGCGTGCCGAAGAAGGGCACCGCTTCCAGTACTTCCTGGTCCTGGTAGAGCGCATCGATGGTGGGGTTGTAGGACGCCTGAATGGCGCGACGTTTCTGCTCTTCTTCACCGGTCAGGTAAGCCACCAAATCCGCCGCAATGTCAGGATGCTCGCTGTAGCGCGACACGGCCAGGTTCCAGCCGCCCAGGCCCGCAGCGCTTTGGCCCTCTTCACCGCCAGCAGGCAGCTGCACGACGCCTACTTTGCCGCGCACGTCGCTGTCATCGCTTTGGGCCAGCGCCCAGGCGTAAGGCCAGTTGCGCATGAAGACGGCATTGCCGCCCTGGAAAACACCCCGTGCTTCCTCTTCGGTGTAGTTCAGCACGCCTTCCGGGGAGATGTCGCCGATCCAAGAGGCGGCCAGATCCAACGCTTGGGCAGCGCGCTCGTTGTTGATGGTCACTTCGCCGTCGTTATCGACCACGGTACCGCCGCCAAAGCTGGCGACCCATTCCAAGGCGTTGACGGTCAGCCCTTCATAGGCGCGCCCTTGGAATACGAAGCCTTGCATGCGGTTGTTGCCCGCTTCACGCTCAGCGTTTTGAATATCGCGCGCAATCTCAGTCAGTTCTTGCCACGTGGTGGGCACCTCGTGGCCATGCTTTTCCAACAGGTCTTCGCGGTAGTAAAGCACCCCCGCATCGGTAAACCAGGGCATGGCGACCAGACGATCATCGATGGTGTTGTTGACCACGATCGTCTCGAAATGGCCCGCGGCTGCGTCGTCACCCAATACCTCGCGAAGATCGAGCAGGTGATTGGCCAACAGGCCGGGCCATACCACGTCAATCTGCATCACATCGATATCGCTGGAGTTGGCGGAGAGAATTTGTTGATAGAGAGACAGGCGCTCGGTGGACGAGTTGGGCGTTGAAACCACATCGACGCTGTGGCCGGTTTTCTCTTCCCAAGCGCGCACGCCTTCTTGGCAAAGGGTCAACTCTGCACCAACCGCACCACAGGAAATCGTCAGTTCGACCGCCTGGGCAGACCCGGTAGTACTGGCAAGACTGGCCAAAGCGATAGCTGAAGTGAGTAGTGTCTTTTTCATTACGGCGTTCCTCGGCGTTTATTGTTGTGGGTGATGGGGTGTCAATGCGCTCATAGCGCCTACTTAAACGATTAAGTGCGCTGCCAGTTAGCCGTCTGTCGTCGTGAAGTTCAATAGAGACTTTTGTCTAATCTATTTCAATTCGGTTTCTCTAAGATAAATAGTGCTTTAGACATTGGTCGATAATTAGTAAAAGCTTGTTGGTTTACTATCTCTTAATCGATTAAGTTTTAGTGGCTGTCGCTCTTCGGCTCAAAACAGAAGTTGCTTTGCAACATTCAAGGGAAGGCGGTGCCTGGAGTCAGCGTCACGATCAGAACAATAGGGTTTAAAATAGGATTTAAAACAATGCACAAAATGACATTCAAGACACCATTAGCCATCGCCGTTGCCACTGCCAGCCTCGGACTTTGCGGTGCTGCCAATGCCGACACGACGATGGAAGAGCGCTTTGCCGAGCTAGAAGCGCGCATTGCGGCCGCCGAGCAGCGGGCTGAGGCTGCCGAGCGCCGCGCGGAGTTAGCTGAGCAGGGGCGCGGTGCTGCGCCTGCTTCAAGCGCGCCAGCAGCGGCAACTACCGATGCCGATATCGAAGAGCGCCTGGCGCGCGTTGAGCGCCAAGCCAGCGGCGAAGAAGGTTTCTCGTTTAACGTTTATGCCCGCTCTGGACTGCTAATTGGCGAAGATGGCAAAAGCGCGCCGGGTGGCCCTTACCTGACGCCAGCAGGTGGCAACGGCGGCGCAGTGGGCCGTTTGGGCAACGAAACAGACACCTACGCCGAAGCTATCCTGAACTACCGGATGCAGTTCGATAACGGTGCAAAAGCGCGCTACACCACGATGATTGCGGACGGTGTCAATACCAGTAATGACTGGACAGGAGAAGAGTCTCAGCTCAACGTCCGTCAAGTCTACGCAGAGTTCAGCGACTTGCCGAGCTTTACCGGCGCGTTTGAGAATGCCTCCATCTGGGCGGGTAAGCGCTTCGACCGGGATAACTTCGATATCCACTGGCTGGACAGCGACGTCGTGTTCCTGGCCGGTACCGGTGGCGGTATCTACGATATTCAACTGGCCGATAACTGGAAGTCCAACTTCTCGCTGTATGGTCGCAGCTTCAGCGACTATCCTGTCGTCAACCGCGAAAACCCTGGTTTAGACGGTGGAAGTAGCGATACTGATAACTTGATCCTTACCTCCAACAACTACTTCGGTAACTGGCAGGTGATGGTCAACGGCATGTCTGCCGCGGATAACGATGAACGTTCAAATGACGTTCGTTATGATGATAACGATCAGCGAATTAGTGCCGGACAAGCGGGTGCCGATACCGGTTGGCACACCATGGTGGCCTACCACGGCGACAGCTTCTTTGGCCTGGGCGAGGGTAACTTCAAGGCGGCGTTGCTGCACGGCCAAGGGCTGGGTGCGGAAGTGAAAGGGCTGGGCAGCAATGGCAACCTGACCGACGACGCCACGGCGACCCGCCTGGCGGTCTACGGTACCACCTACATTGCCCCGCAGTGGCGCATTGCTCCCGCCCTTCTGGCGGAAACCAGCGATGACCGTTTTGCTAGCGGTGACAGCTACGACTGGGCGACCCTGAACGTTCGTCTGGCGAACGAGATTAACCAGAACTTTGAAATGCAGTACGAAGCCAGCTACCAGTGGATGGATTTCGAACCACAGGGTTACGGCGGCCGCAATGCGGTGAATGGCGACTACATGAAGTTCACCATTGCACCGACCTTCAAGCCGGAAGTGGGTGGTTTCTGGAAGCGTCCTGAAATTCGTCTGTTTACCACTTATAGCGATTGGGATGAGAGCCTCAACAGCTACGGTGCCAGCTCGCTGGGTAGCGACGGCTTCACCGGCGGTGAGTTCACCTTCGGCGTACAAACCGAGGTATGGTTCTAAGAGCGAACCGCTCACTAGCAAGGCTGTTATTGATACGTTTGTTTCACCAATGCTGATTGCCCGCGATTCGTCGCGGGCTTTTTATTAGCCTAGGTTTACTAGGCTAGGTTTTGGGTAGTGAAAGGAGAGGGCCATGCCGCTGCTTCAAGAAAAGCTAAAAGCACCGCCGCTGCCACTGAGCGTCGTGGCAAGGCCGCGCCTGAACGATTTCTTCGCGTTGAACGAGCGGATACGCTTGCTGGTCGTGCAAGCGCCTTCGGGCTACGGCAAAACCACGCTGCTGGCTGAACGCCTACCCGCCCTGGAACAAGAGGCGGCCTGGCTGCGTTTGGATCAGCGCGATAACCAGCCCGAGCGCTTTTTGAGCTACTGGCAAGCGGCCATCCAGTCGCTGCTAGGCGACCATACGCCGCTGTCGCCTTTGGCCGAAGGGGCAGAGTGCGTTGAGCAAAAGTGCGTTGAGCAATTAGAGCGCTGGCTGGCCGAGCTGCCTGAACAGCGCGCAGCCTGCCGATTGGTGGTGGATGAGTTTGAACACCTTACCCACCCCGATATTTTAGCCGGGCTCGCCCACTGGCTGCGTCATCAGCCGCCCTGGCTGACCTTAACCATGGCCAGCCGCTCCCGCCCTGCGTTGGGCCTTGCCAGCCTGCGGTTACGCGGCGAGCTTGAAGAGATCGACCTTAGCGCCCTGGCCTTTGATAGCGAAGAGGCGCAAACCCTCTGCGCCGAGCAGCTCAGCTTTCCCCCTACGCGGGTAAGCCTTGAGCGGGCGCTACGCAGAAGCGGCGGCTGGGTGATGGCGCTGAATTGGCTGGTGGAGCGCACCACTACACGCGCCGGGTTCGATGCGCTGGTCGAGCGGTTAAACGGCGGGCATCCTGATTTTGTGGCTTGGTTTGATGAGCTGCTGGCCGAGGCACTGCCCCCTGAAGAGCGTGAACTCATGCTGCAGCTTGGTGTGCTGGAGCGTTTCTCCCCCGAACTCATGGCACGTTTGCTGGAGGGCGAGCGGCTCACCCAGCGGCTAGGGGCCTTTGAACAGGCGGGGCTGTTTATCGAGCGGCCCGACCCTCATGCCCAGTGGTACCGCTTTCAACGGCTATTTGGTGAGTACCTGCGCCACCGCCGCCACGAGCTAAGCTTGGCCACCCAGCGCACGCTGCACCAGCGGGCCAGCCAAGCCTGGTTGGCACTCAACGACCCAATAATGGCGCTGCGCCAAGCCATTCTGGCGGAAACGCCCGATGATGTGGCCAGCCTACTGGTTGCTCAAGGGCCTGCACTGCTAGCCAGCGGGGCCTACGCGCTGCTGGCTCAAGGCCTCGGGCTACTAGGAGAGCCGCACATCTCGACACGCCCGGAGCTGGCGCTGCTTTATGGCTGGGTATCCCACGCCCAGTTTCAGTTTGATATCACCGAGCGGGTGATTAGCTGGATCGAAGCGCAGCTTGAGGTGCCCGAGTGGCAGGTGTTGGGTGCGGAGTTTGCCACCCTGCGTGCCCAGTTAGCGATCAATCAAGGCAACGCCGAGCGTGCCGCTCCGCTCGCCGAACAGGCGCTGGCCGTGCCCGCCCGCTATTTAGCCTCCACCCCGCTGACCGCGACCGCCATCTTGAGCGAGGCGCGTTTCGTGCTGGGCTATCTGGACGAGTCGCTGCAACGGGTGCGCGAGGTGGAGCGTCTGGCACGCCAGCGAGAGGATCACCAGCTGCTGCTGTGGTCGTTCTGCCATCAGTCGGAAACGCTGGTGGCCCAGGGGCGCTTGCAAGCCGCTTACGATATTCAAGAGCGCGCTTTTGTCCACTTAGAGCGGGCAGAGCTTGAGCACCTGCCCGTGGCGGAATTTCTCTACCGGATTCGCAGCCAGGTGCTTTGGGAGTGGCACCGCCTGGATGAAGCCGAGCAGGCCGCGCTGAAAGGCATTGCCGTGCTGGATAACCAGGGCGAGCGTTGGACGCTGCAGTGCCATATTCAGCTGGCCAAAATTGCCCAGAGCCGTGGCGACCAGGCCCAGTGCGCCGACCATATCCGGCGGCTGCGTAAAATCCTCGCCGAAGGCGATTACCATATCGACTGGGTGGCCAATGCCCACGCCACGCTGCTGGCCTGGTGGCACTCCACGCAAGACCTCGACGCGGTAGAGCGCTGGCGTCAGGAAGCGCCCGCCCCCATCACCGACAGGGCCACCAACCATTTCGCCCAGTGCAACGTGCGCAACCACGCCCGGGCGCTCACGCTGCTGGGCCACGTGGATGAGGCCCGCGAGCTGTTGGAAGCGCTCGAAGTGCATACTCAAAGACTAGGGCTAGTCACCGATGCCAACCGCAACCAGCTCTGCCTCGCGGCCGCTGCGTGGTCGGCTGGCCAGGAGACGCAAGCCCGCCACCACATGCATCAAGCGCTCAGCTTGGCTTCCCGCACCGCGCTGGTAGGCAGCTTTCTGCGCCTGGGTAAACCGCTTGGGGAGCTGCTCAACGGCTTACTCGCCAGCGGCACGCTAGCGGCTTTAGAGCAGGCGAGGGCAGAGCGGCTGCTAGCGCTGGCGGGCCAACAGAAGGATTTTGGCTGCGCCCGACGCTTAATGCTGGATGAAACGGTCATCGCCGATATTGTCGCGAGGCCCGACGTGCCGGAGCTGATCCGCACGTCGCCGCTGACCCGCCGCGAATGGCAAATCCTGGGGTTGATTCACGCCGGGCTCTCCAACGAACAGATTGCCGAGCAGCTCTCGGTAGCACCGACCACCATCAAGACCCATATCCGCAGCCTTTACCAAAAGCAGAACATTCGCCGCCGAGACGAAGCCATTGCGCTGGCAGGGCAGCTCTTGGCGCATATTCAGGGGGAGTGAGGCGCCGTGTGACCACTCCTCCCCGCGCCTACGCCTAGCACTCCCTCTGGGGGAGGATTTTATCGAGCGGCGTAGCCTGCATCATGCCGACCATGGGTCATCTCTCTATTCATCGAGATACCGACGGCAATAACAAGGACAAGGATCATGATGCAGACACCTTCTACTTCTCACTACGTTGGCAGCCAAGGGGCCGACTGGTGGCGCGGCGCGGTGATTTACCAAATCTACCCGCGCAGTTTCATGGATAGTAACGGCGACGGCATTGGCGATTTGAAAGGGGTAATCGATAAGCTCGACTACATCGCCTCACTGAACGTCGATGCGATTTGGCTGTCGCCGTTTTTTACCTCGCCGATGAAAGATTTCGGCTACGACATCAGCAACTACCGCGATGTCGACCCCATGTTCGGCACGCTGGAAGACTTCGACCGCCTGGTCGAAGCGGCCCACGCGCGGGGGCTGAAAGTGACGATCGATCAGGTGATGTCCCACACCTCCGACCAGCACGCCTGGTTCGAAGAGAGCCGCCAAAGCCGCGACAACCCCAAAGCCGACTGGTACGTATGGGCCGACCCCAAACCCGACGGCGCGCCGCCCACCAACTGGCAGTCGGTATTCGGCGGCAGCGCCTGGCAGTGGGATACCCGCCGCTGCCAGTACTACCTGCACAACTTCCTGGCCAGCCAGCCGGATCTTAACTTCCGCACCCCTGCCGTGGTCGACGCCATGCTGGAAGAGGTGCGCTTCTGGTTGGAGCGCGGCGTGGATGGCTTCCGGCTGGATGCGGTGAACTTCTGCACCCACGGCGAGTTAAAAGACAATCCGCCGCGCCAGGAAATCACCGAGAGCTTCCTAGGCGTTCGCCCTGATAACCCTTACGGCTATCAGCTCCACCTTTACGACAAAACCCAGCCGGAAAATCTCGTTTTCCTGGAGCGGCTGCGGGCACTGTTGGATGAGTACCCCGGCGCCACCAGCGTCGGTGAAGTGGGGGATGACGACGCCCTCGGCGTCATGGCGGCCTACTCCCAGGGGGGGCAGCGGCTGCACATGTGCTACTCGTTCAACCTGCTGACCGACAAGGCCGACCCGACGTACCTGCACGAAACGCTGACCGAGATGGAAGCGCGGATTGGCGATGGCTGGCCCTGCTGGGCGCTGGGCAACCATGACGTCACGCGGCTGGCGACTCGCTGGCAGGCCCAGGGGCAGCTCGATAAGCTGCGCCTCTATTTGGTGTTCCTGTTCAGCCAGCGGGGCAGCGTATGCCTCTATCAGGGCGAAGAGCTGGGGCTACCCGAGGCGGAGCTGACGTTCGAGCAGCTTGTCGATCCGGCGGGCATCACCTTCTGGCCTGCCTATAAAGGCCGCGATGGCTGCCGCACCCCGCACCCCTGGCAGGCGGACGCCCGCCATGCGGGCTTTAGCAGCGCTACTCCCTGGCTGCCGGTGCCCGATTCCCACGCAAGTTTGGCGGTGGACCAGCAAGAGCAGGATGCTGATTCGCTGCTCAATGCCTACCGCGCGTTTTTAGCCTTCCGCCGCACCCAGCCCGCGCTGGTCAAAGGCGACGTGCGCTATCACCCGGTACGCGACGAGGTGCTTTGCTTAGAGCGCACCTATCAGCAAACGCGCTTGTTGGTAGCACTCAACTTTAGCGATCAAACCGTGACCCGCCCGGCTCCCGAGGGTGCTGAAGCGCTGGGGGATGCGCCTAAGTGGCTAAACGGCGAGTGGCAGGCAGGTACGCTGACACTGCCGCCGTTTGGGGTGGCGATTGCCCGCTGCCCGCAAACCCAGGAGGATGCGCCATGGGACGTTTAACCCTCAGCGGTATCGGTAAATCCTTCGATGGTGTCGAAATCTCACGGGATATCGACCTCACCATCGAAGACGGCGAGTTCGTCGTTTTCGTGGGCCCCTCCGGCTGCGGTAAATCCACGCTGCTACGCATGATTGCAGGCTTGGAAGACATTACCGCAGGAGATATGCAGCTCGATGGCCAGCGGATCAACGAGATTCCGCCCCAGGAGCGGGACATTGGCATGGTGTTCCAATCCTACGCGCTCTACCCGCATATGAGCGTGGCCGAGAACATGGCGTTTGGCTTGAAGCTGGCACGCACCGACAAAGCAGAAATTCGCCGCCGCGTGGAGCACGCCGCCGAGATGCTGCACCTCACCGAGCTTCTGGAGCGCAAGCCCAAAGACCTCTCCGGCGGCCAGCGCCAGCGGGTCGCCATTGGCCGCACCCTGGTCAAAGAGCCTGCAGTGTTCCTATTCGACGAGCCGCTTTCCAATTTGGATGCCGCACTGCGAGTCGATATGCGGGTACAGATCGCCGCGCTGCACAAACGCTTAAACGCCACCATGATCTACGTCACCCACGATCAGGTGGAGGCGATGACCCTGGCGGATCGTATCGTGCTGCTCTCCAAGGGGCGTATTGCCCAGGTAGGCGCGCCGCTGTCGCTGTATCACTTTCCCAATACCCTTGAGGTGGCGGAGTTTATCGGCTCGCCGCGTATCAATACGCTGCCGGTGACGGTGGTCGACCCCGGCGAGCGCCAAACCGTGGTGCGCCTGCACAGCGGTGAAACGCTGGCGGTGGCGGTAAACGGTCAGCAGCTTCAGGCCGGTGAACATGCCACGCTGGGGCTGCGGGCCGAAGACTTCGTGCCGGCGGAGCAAGCGGATGCAACGCTGAGCGCGACCCTGATGGTGGCCGAAAAGCTGGGCTATGAAACTCTGGCCCACTGGCAGGTAGAGGGCATTGAAGCGCCTTTAACCCAACGCCTGGATGGTTTAACCCGGCTTGAAGAAGGGCAAGCGTCACATCTGGGGTTGGCAGGGCAGCGCTGCCATCTGTTTGACTCCAACGGCAACGCCTGCCCTCGCCAAGTCACGGTGGACGGGGTAAGCCGATAATTTTTTAAATAATTAATTTTTTTTTAAAAAGAGTGCATCCAATCGGTCTCCTTGTGTGTATCCCCTATACAGCCGCTATTTAAAGCGGTTGATACAAAACCCAAGGAGACTGAAATGACCATCCAGCATACTCTCGCCGCTATCTTGATTGCATCCTTCAGTCACGTCGCGCTGGCTGACATGACGCCCGCCGACGTCAAAGTACCGGACGGCAACACCGTCGCTCTCGAATGCTGATTCGCCCAGCGATTCGCCTTCACCGCTATGTCTATTTCAAGCAGTTGCCGGACACCGACCAGGACGCGTAGACATACAGCCCCATCTCAACGCAGTTGGCTATCCTTACTGCCCCGACGATTGTAGCCATTATAAGCCGACTGCTTTTTGTCCAATTCACCTTGACACACCACACAGAGTCGAACGCCAGGAATAGCCTTGCGGCGTGCTTCGGGAATGGGGTCGCCACACTCCTCACAAAACTCAAGACTTTCGCCGCGGGGTAATTGGCTACGCGCACGCTGCACCGCATCCTCCAGCGTGCTCTCCATCTGCTCGTGTTCAGCGCCATCTTTCGCCCATCCACCCGCCATAATCGCGCTCCTCGCTTCAGCCATGAACAATCTTTCAACATAGCAGTAACGAGAAGAACGCACCATCAGTCCAAAAACCTAACTCCTTGGGCCGCCAATGGGCTTCTTAGCATGAACGATCACGGCAGTAGTTACGACTGTAGTGCTAAAGATTACCTAACCCATAAAAAAACCGGCGCTGATGAGCGCCGGTCATGAGCAACATGCTCAAGCGAGAAAACCCTCGAGCGGTGGGCGGCCTAGCCCTTGACGCCTCCGGCGGTCAAACCGCCAATAATCCAGCGTTGGCAGATCAAAAACGCCACAGTAATCGGTAGGCCGGAGAGAACAGCAGCGGCGGCGAAGTTACCCCAGCGCTGGTTGTGGTCGGCTAGGTACTGCTGGGCACCCACGGCGAGCGTCAGCTTGTGCTCGTCGACCAACAGTACCGAGGCCATGGGGTACTCCATAATGCTCATCACAAACGCCAGAATGAACACCACCATCAAGATTGGGATAGAGAGCGGCAGCAGAATGTAGCGAAACGCTTGCCAAGTGCTGGCGCCATCCACCATGGCAGCTTCCTCAAGCGAGCCATCGATGGATTCGAAATAACCTTTGATCGTCCAGATATGCAGCGCTACCGCACCCAGCGAAGCCACAATCAGCGCGCCGTGCGTATTGATGCCTAGCCAACCGACGAACTGCCCCAGCCGGTCAAAGAGGGCATACAGTGCCACCAGCGAGAGCACCGCTGGGAACATCTGAAAAATCAGCATACCTTTGAGCAGCGGCGCTTTGCCCTTGAAGTGCATGCGGGCAAACGCGTAGGCGCTGGTGGTAGCGAGCATGAGAATCAGCACCGACGACACCACCGCCACCTTGATGGAGTTCCACAGCCACAGCAGTACCGGGAAGGGCGGCTGCACGACGGTGCCGTCGGCGCGCTCCCAAGGGATACCCAGCGCCAGTGACCAGTGCTCCAACGAGACGTTCTCGGGGATCAGGCTGCCGCTGGCAAAGTTGCCCTCTCGAAACGAGATCGAGATCACCAGCAGCAGCGGAAACACGATCAGCGAGACGAAACAGATCAGTGCCAGATGTGCCCCCAGGCGGCGAACGCCCACGGAGCGTGGTTGAACCATCGCCATCAGTAACCTCCTAGACCTTCACTTTGGAAAGGCGCAAATTGAGCAACGACATACCGGCCACCAGCAGGAAAATCAGCGTGGCAATGGCGGCCGCCAGGCCGAAGTTCTGTCCGGCATCCTGGAAGGCAATGCGGTAGGTGTAGCTCACCAGCAGGTCGGTGGTGCCCGCCGGGGTGCTGGCCCCCAGAATGTCCGGGTTGCCACCCGTGAGCAGCGCAATCAGCACGAAATTGTTGAAGTTGAACGCAAAAGCGGCAATCAGCAGCGGCGTGAGCGGCTTGATGATCAGCGGCAGGGTGATTTTGAACAGGTTGGTGAGCGGGCCACCGCCGTCTACCGCCGAGGCTTCGTATAAATCCTGGGGAATGGCCTGAATCAAGCCCATGCAGAGCAGTAGCATGTAGGGGTAGCCTAACCAGGTGTTCACGATCAGCAGCATGCTGCGTGCCATCCACGGGTCGGTAAACCACTCGGGGCGCACCCCAAACAAGGCGTCCAGAATCATGTTCACTTCGCCAAAGTGCTGGTTGAACATGCCTTTGAAAATCAGAATCGAGATAAACGCTGGCACCGCATAGGGCAGAATCAGCAGCGTACGGTAAATGGCCTTGCCTTTGAGTTGATCCCACTGCAGCAGTGACGCCAGTACGAAACCGACAGCCAGGGTAAACACCACGGTGAGGGCGGCAAATACGAAGGTCCACACAAAAATCTGCATGAACGGGCCGCGAATGTCTGGGTCGGTGAAGATTTGCGTGTAGTTCGAGAAGCCCACGTTGACCGGCCAGCCCGGGGTGATGCGCTGGCCATCGTCGGCGACGAAAAAGCCGATGGTGTGGTCCGGTGTCAGCACTCGGTCGTCTCGGCGGTCGTATAGCGTGCCATCCTCGCGGGCTTCGTAGCGGTTCACTATCGGAGCAAACTGGCGCAAGCCCGCCATACGCAGTTCGCTGCCGTCTGGAGTGACCAGCCGCAAGCCTTGCAGGGCATCCCGTGCTTGAATAATGGCCCGCATGCCCAGCGCTTCCTGTGCAGGTGGGGCATCGGTGGCCTGAACGCCAATCTGGCGGTTTTCCTGATTGGCCAAATTGAGTGGAGAAGACACGAACCGCTGGCCCTGAGGGCTCTCTAAATAGAGCCGTACCAAATCACCTTCGGGGTAGAGCGCTAGGTCAAAGGCGTTACCCTCCGCTTGATAGGTTTGGCTCATGAGCTGGTCGCGCACCCGCTCTTCTGAGAGCAGGTTGGTGGAGCTGTAGTTGCTGAAGCTGATCCCGAAGGTGTAGATCAGTGGAAAAATGACGAACACCCCCAGCCCTGCCACGGCTGGGAAAATATAGCGGTGGCTCATCAGCGAACGCTTGGTGAAGACCACGCCCAGCGAGCCGCCGAGAAGCAGAAACAGCAGTGCGAACATCCACTGGCCGTTCAAATGAAAGGCCAAGACTAACCAAAGTAGCGCAATCACCAAAACAGCAATCACGCCACGCATGGCCCAGCGTGTGTAGCGTTCAGTAAGATGGCGAGAGCGATGGCGGGGAAGGCCACGAGACGCGTTGGTGGTATACATGATGGCTTCCTGAAAGCTGCCCAGCGGCTAGTGCCGCTGGGCAGATGAGCAAAAAAGAGAGGCTACTGACGCATGCGCCGTGCAGCGGCATCCAGCGCTTCTTGAGGGGCTTGGCGCCCGCTGCCGATGTTTTGCAGCGCTGGCTCCATGGCGGCCCAGAACGCACCCATTTCAGGAATGTTGGGCATCGGCATGCCCACTTCGGCGTTTTTCAGCGTAGCGGCAATGTTGGGGTTATCCGCCAGCTCCGCCTGATAGTTGATATGGGCAACCGCTCCCAGCGAACCATCGCTGTTGAAGGTGCGCATACCCTCTTCGCTGAGCAGGTAGTTCTCTAAAAACTCCACCGCCAGGAAGTCGTTGGGCGTGGCGGAGTTGATCATCGCGGCCGTCACGCCAAACATCGGTCGGGCGCGCTCGTCGCCTACCCGGGGCAGCAGCGCCACGCCATAATCGATGCCGCTGCGCTCCAGGTTGGGCCACGCCCAGGGGCCGCTGATCATGGTGGCGACTTCGCCCCGGTTGAAGCGAGTATCCATCAGGTTGTAGTCGGTGCCCCGGGGCACCACGCCGCTATCGATCAGCTCCACCAGCAGCTCGGCCCCCTGTAGGGCACCGGCATTGTTGACCCCGATGTCGCTGACATCATAGCCGCTATCGGTTTGCTTGAACGGGTAACCGCCGTTGGCGGCCAGCAGGGTCCAGCCATAATAGGGCTCGCTGTAGTCGAACAGGATGGCCTTTTTACCCTCGGGGGCCAGGGTGGCGTCCAGTTCGATCAGTTCCGCGAAGCTGTCGGGCGGGGTATCCACTAACGCCTTGTTATAAATCAGCCCAAGGGATTCCACGGAAATCGGGTAGGCATAGGTATCGCCGTTCCACAGCGCGGCTTCCCAGGTGAAGTCGTAGAACGCTTCACGGAAGCTGTCGCTGGGTGCAATCGGTTTGAGCAGGCCGCTCTGTGCCCATTCACCCATGCGGTCGTGGGCCCAAATCACGATATCCGGCCCTTGGCCGCTGCCTGCCGCCTGCTGGAAGCGGTCGGTCAGGTTGTCCGGAAACACGACTTCCACTTCGATGCCGGTCTCTTCTAAGAACTGGTCGGCGACCGCGCGGATGCCTTCCTGGCCTTTATTGTCGCCCATCCAGATGGTTAAACGGTCATCCTCAAAGGCGAAGGCGGGGAGTGTGGCGGTGGCTGCTAGCGTAGCGGCGAGCAGCGGCGTGAAAAATGGACGAACCATTGCCATGATGTGCATACCTCGTTGTGACGTTGTTGTTGTCGGGCACGTTCGTTGTTAGACGTGCTTTGTTCACTGCCAGCGTCTCTAATTCAGCGCAAGGCCACCTCCTCCTTGGGGAGAGGAGGGGTGGCGTATCCAAGGGGCGTAGAGTAAAGGTAGAAGCGTAGGCGGTCAGGGCGCCACATCGTCGTTGTAAAAACCACCGGAAAGGGCAGCAGGCGACAATATTTTGTAGTAAAATTACACGAATTATTGCGTATAGCGCCTCATATAAGATAGATTTTAGGTAATCTAACTACATTAGATGGCCTAATTATAAATAGGAGTTGAGATGAGCCAGTCACATGCCCCGCTGGGCGATCCGAATCACGCTATTGATTTAGCGCTTTTTGGGGCGCTAGGCGACCTTGCCATGCGCAAGCTGTTTCCTGCGCTGTATCATCTTGACCGCGAAGGCTTAATGCCCGAAAGCACGCGGATCATGGGGCTGGCGCGTCAGGAGCACGACACTGCCGCGTTCCGTCAGCTGGTCAAGGGCGCGCTGCAGAAGCGCCTGAAAAAAGAGGAGCAGGACAAGGCAAGCCTTGAACGCTTCCTGAACCGCTTAGAGTATCTCAAGCTCGACTTTGCCACCGCAGAGGGCTACGACGCCATTCGCCAGTGGCGCGAAGGCAGCAAGCGCCCAATGGTGGTCTACCTCTCCGTTGCCGCGCGTATTTATGGCGACATTTGCCGCAATCTCCAGGCCAGCAATAGCCTGGATGACGATACCCGTGTGGTAGTGGAAAAGCCGATTGGTTATGACTTGGCCTCTTCAGAAGAGATCAATGACGCCATCGGTGCCGTGTTCCCTGAATCACGCATTTACCGCATTGACCACTACCTGGGTAAAGAGACGGTTCAAAACCTGATCGCCCTGCGCTTTGCCAATCCGCTGTTCGGCACCCAGTGGAACCAGAACCATATCTCCCACGTCGAGATTACCGTCGCTGAAAAAGTGGGTATTGAAGGCCGCTGGGGCTACTTTGATGATGCGGGCCAGCTGCGGGATATGGTGCAGAACCACCTGCTGCAACTGCTGTGCTTGATCGCCATGGACCCGCCCTCCAACCTGGATGCCGATGCCATCCGCGATGAGAAGGTAAAAGTGCTCAAGGCGCTGAAGCCGTTTACCGGCGAAGCGCTGGGCCGCGACGTGGTGCGTGGCCAGTACATTGCCGGTACCAGCGATGGCCAGGCCGTGCCGGGCTACCTGGAAGAAGAGGGCGCCAACACCCAGAGCCAGACCGAAACCTTCGTGGCCATGAAGACCGAAGTGTCCAACTGGCGCTGGGCTGGCGTGCCGTTCTATCTGCGTACCGGTAAACGGATGCCGGAGAAACTGTCGCAAATCGTCATTCATTTCCGTCAGCAACCGCACTACATCTTTGATCCGGACCAGCGCGGCATCGCCTCCAACAAGCTGATCATTCGCCTGCAGCCGGAAGAGGGCATTGCCCTTCAGGTACTCACCAAGGATAGCGGCCTGGATAAAGGCATGCGCCTGCGCCCCGGTCCGCTGCACCTGGATTTCAACAGCGCCTTCCCGAAATCGCGTATTCCCGATGCCTACGAGCGTCTGCTGCTAGAAGTCATGAAAGGCCAGCAGTACCTGTTTGTGCGCCGGGATGAAGTGGAGCACGCGTGGCGCTGGTGCGACCAGCTCATCAGCGGCTGGAAAGCACGCAAAACCCCGCCGCGCCGCTACCCGGCAGGCTCTTGGGGGCCGGTCGCCTCTATTGCCATGATTACCCAGGATGGCCGCAGCTGGTACGAGGATTATTAACATGAGCGAAGCACGTCAAGCGCTAGCCGAGCAGCTAGCGGAAGCCGTCTATCAGGCGCTAGCCGATGACCTTGTCAACCAATCACGTGCGCTGCTGGTGGTCTCCGGTGGCTCAACGCCCGTGCCGTTTTTCAAGGCGCTGGCGCAAAAGCCGCTGGAGTGGGCGCGGGTGGACATCACCCTGGCCGACGAGCGCTGGGTAGATGAGCAAAGCAGCGACAGCAACGCCAAGCTGGTGCGCGAGAACCTGCTGCAGGGCCCGGCGGCGGCGGCTAACTTCGTGCCGCTCACCTCGGACGCTGGCACCCCGGAAGAGGGCGTGGCAGCGGTGGCAGAAGCGACGGCAGGACTTGCCTGGCCCGCGAGCGTCGTCATTTTAGGCATGGGCGGCGATGGCCACACGGCTTCGCTGTTCCCCGATAGCCAAGAGCTGGGCCTAGCGCTTTCTACCGATGAGCCGCTAGTGGCCGTGCGCACCCCCAGCCAGCCGCAGCCACGTATTACCTTCTCGGCGGACCGCCTGCATCAGGCGAAGCGCCACATTCTACATATTACCGGCGACGATAAGCGTGCCGTATTGGCCAACGCCATGGGTGGCGACGACGTTCGTACATTGCCCATCCGCGCTTTCTTATCTTGCCCGCTGGCGATCTATTGGGCGCCCTAATAAACCGCCTTCGCCAATAACAAATTGCTTGGAGACTCACTGATGACCATCGATAAACAGTTACCCTCAACGCGCACCGCCGAGCTAGACAGCATTTGCCTAAAAGCCGAAGTGATCCCGGTGATCACCATCGAGCGCCTGGAAGACGCCGTGCCGCTGGGCCGAGCTCTGGTCGAAGGCGGCCTGAGCGTGCTGGAAATTACCTTGCGTACCGACTGCGCCCTGGAAGCCATCAAGCGCATGAAAGAAGCGCTGCCGGGTGCCAGTATTGGCGTGGGTACCGTGCTAACACCCGCGCAATATCGCCAAGCCGAGCAAGTCGGCGCTGATTTCGTCGTTACGCCAGGTGCCACCGAGGCGCTTTACCGCTACGGCGTAGAGAGCACGGTGCCCATGCTGCCGGGCGTGTCTACCATCTCTGAGCTGATGACCGGCTGGCAGTACGGTTACCGCCGCTTTAAGTTCTTCCCCGCGGAATCCAGCGGCGGTGCCAAAGCGATCAAAGCGTTTGGCGCACCCATTCCTGAAGCGCGTTTTTGCCCCACTGGCGGCATCACCGTGGATAACGCGGACTCCTACCTCTCACTGCCCAACGTGATGTGTGTTGGCGGCTCCTGGCTGACGCCGAAAGCAATGGTCGATGCCGAAGATTGGGACGGCATTCGCGAACTGGCCCGCCAAGCAGCGGAGCGTTTCCACCACTAAACGGTTCCACCACTTATGTAAAACACCGTACCGAGCACTCTCGTCACTTGCCTCACTGATGTCGGGTCGTGTGAGCAAGACGTTTGCCCGAGCATGTCGCCATGCTCGGGCTTTTTTACGTCTACACCTAAAGGGGGTACTTCCGTTAGTTAATGGTCGTGATACGCTAACTTAAACGATTAAGTTGACCGATTAACTCAAGGTTTTAAGCATGACGTTAGCGGATTTTGAGCCCCAGCGCCCGGTGGTGCACTTCGCGCCGCCGATGGGGTGGATGAACGACCCCAATGGGCTGGTATTTTTTGAAGGCGAGTACCATCTGTTTTATCAATTCCACCCGTTCAGCACTGTCTGGGGGCCAATGCACTGGGGGCATGCGGTCAGCCGTGACCTGTGCCACTGGCAGCATTTACCCATTGCGCTGGCACCGAACGAAGAGGGCGCCTGCTTTTCGGGTAGCGCCGTGGTAGATGAGCACGATGTCACGGGGCTGTTTGACGGCCAGCCGGGGCTGCTGGCGTTTTACACCTGCCACCGGGTGCTCTCGGATGACCCGGAAGATTACCAGCAGTCTCAGTGCTTGTCGTATAGCCGCGATAAGGGCCGTACTTGGCAGCGCTATGAACGTAACCCCATTCTGCCGCCGCCAGGATTTAAAGACTTCCGCGACCCTAAAGTGGTTTGGCATAGCCCTAGCCAGCGCTGGGTGATGGCGCTGGCCTGTGGGCAGGAGATGCACTTCTATACCTCCCACAACCTGTTGGCGTGGCAGTTTGCCAGCGCCTTTGGCAAAGGCGAGGGCGCGCATACTCAGCACCCCTGGGAGTGTCCGGACCTGTTCGAGCTGCCGGTGGAGGGCGCTGGGCCGGATGAGCCCGCCACCCGCTGGGTGCTGGTGGTGGGGATTGGCGCCACGCCGGATAACCCGTTTGGCTCGTTGACCCAGTACTTCATCGGCGCGTTCGATGGCGAGCGTTTCACCAATGACAACGCTGCCGACGTCGTGCTGATGATGGACGAAGGGCGGGATTTCTACGCGGTGCAGAGCTGGTCGAATACCCCCGGGCGGCAGCTTGCGCTGGCGTGGTTGAACAACTGGCAGTACGCCAACCATGCCCCCGAAACGGGCTGGCGGGGCACCATGAGCTTGCCGCGAGAGCTGACGCTGCGTGCGACTTGTCGTGGGGTGCGGTTACGACAGCGCTTTGCTCGCGAAGCAGCTCAAGCGCTCAGCGCCCCAAGCCACATATCGCCTCGTTCGCTTCAAACGGCAGGGGAGCACTGCATTGCTTTGCCAGAGGGCGCGGCGGTTTACGGCCAGCTGACGCTGGTGCTTAAAGCAGGCACAAGGCTGGCGCTGTCGCTGCAGCAGGGCTATCAGCAGCGGCTATGGCTGACCGCAGGTGAATCAACAACGTCGCTACACTATGAGCGTCAAGGGAGTAACGGTCAGGCCGCCTTTGATGAGCACTTTGCCTGCGACCACGCGGCGGGCAGCGTCGATGGGTTAACGGTGACGGTAACGTGGTGGTGCGATCACGGCACGCTGGAAATGTTGGTCGACGGGGCCACTGAACAGCGCAGCATCACTCAGGTTAGCTTTGTCGATCATCGCCGTCAGCCGGTGACGTTGGAAGTCGTCAGCGGGCGGGTGGAGGTGGCAGAAGGGGGCATCCAAAGCGCCGTCGAGTAGCGGCCTCGACGACGCTCAGTGCTAGCCTGCCGAGCTGCGCAGGGCTTCAATATCGGTGTGGGTGGGCAGCGCGGCATACGCGCCGGGGCGGGTGACCGCGTGGGCGCCGCAGCGGCAGGCAATGTCCACTGCGCGGGTGAGAAACGCGCTGTCCTGATGCCAGTTCTCACTGATGCCGTAGCGGGAAAGCTCGGCCAGTAAGCCGCCAATAAAGGCATCGCCACCGGCGGTGGTGTCGACGGCCGTCACGCTGGGTGGCGTCACGGTTTGGTCGATACCGACGCCTTTGAGTGCGACATCGTTGGGTCCATCGGTGACCACGACCACTTTGACACCTGCGGCCATGCGCTCGGCTAACCACGCCTCTGGTGGATGGTCGCCACGCAGGTAGTCCAGCTCTTCCTGCGAGACCTTCACCAGCTCGGCGCTATCGATCAGCTCGGTGACCCGCCAAACATCCGCCGAGCCGTCCGCCCACAGGTTATGGCGCAGGTTGGCATCCACGCTTACCAGGCAGCCTGCGCGCTTGGCCATGGCGGCAATCGCGAGAGTGGTCTCGGCAATTTCGGGGTCGGTCAGGCTGTTGCTGCACAGGTGAACGATGGCGGGCTGCTCGAACACGCCGTGGGGCAGATGCTCCAGGCGGTAGAGCAGGTCGGCGGCCGGTGGGCGGTAGAAATCGAAAGTGCGCTCGCCGCTGCTGTCGCGGGAGACAAACGCCAGCGCCGTGCGGGCTTCTTTGGTAAGCACGACGCCCTGGGTATCCACGCCGTGGCTTTTCAGCTCACGAATTAGAAAGTGCCCAAAGGTATCGTCACCCACCATGCCCAAAAACTGGCTGGGCACGTTCAACCGCGCACAGGCCACCGCCACGTTGGCGGGCGCGCCGCCGGCGTAGGGGGTAAAGGTTTCCTGCCCTGTGTTATCGCCTAACCGGCTAGAGAGCATATCAATCAAGGCTTCACCGAAAGCAATCACCGGCGTCATAGATCGTTCCTTGTCATTATTGGCATCAATGTTGAGTGGGCGTACTAAGCGACGCAGTGGCCGCGGGCGGCCTCCAGCAGTTCGTACCAGGCTTCTCTGGGCAGCGTTTCCGGGCCGTTCAGCATATCGGCAATACGCTCCGGTTTCACGCTGCCCACCACCGGTGCTGGGCGGCCAGGCAGGGTGCGCAGCCAGGCCAGCGCCAGCGCGCCGGGTGTGCTGTTAAGCTCGCCTGCCAAACGGTTCAATACGCGGCTTACTTCACCCTGCATCAGTTGGCCGCCCGCCAGCGGCGACCACGCCATGGGTGCCTGGCCATCGGCGTTCAGGTCGTCGAAGCTGCCGTCGAACAGCGGCGCGCTATGGGCAATGGAAAGTTCGATCTGGTTGGCCCGAAGCGGCTGGTGCATATGGCGTTGCAGCCTGCGCCACTGGCTGGGCAGGTGGTTGGAAATGCCCGCTGCGCCAATCTTGCCCGCGTCGATGGCATCGTCCAGTGCACGGCCGGTGGCCTCGGCATCCATCAGCAGGTCCGGGCGATGAATCAGAAAATGATCGAGGCGCTCGACGCCCAAGCGGCTCAAGGCATCGTCGATGGCCCGGCCGAGATATGCCGGGCTGGCATTGTAGTGCTTTACCTTGCCGGAGCCCGCGGCCGGGTTGTCGTTGGCAATGCTGGCTTTGGTGACCACGTGGAGCCGCTTGGCCAGGGCCGGGCGGGCACGCAGCGCCTGGCCGAACAGCGTTTCGCAAGCTCCGCTGCCGTAGATATCGGCATGGTCGAACCAGTGCAGGCCTTGTTCCAGGCGGGCTTCGATCCAGTCGGCCAAATGGCTCGCCTGGTGCATCTCTTGCGCTTCATGCAGGCGCATCATGCCAAGTACGAACGGCACGTCAAAGGTCACAGCAGCCATGGCGTATTTCCGTCAGTTTAAAAGACTTCTTCGTTATGCAGCGCTTCGGCGGCACCCAGCAGGCCGGTCCACGGGTGGGTCACGATCCACACCGGGATATCGGCGTTGTAAGCGCCCATGCGTCCTTTATTGACGAAGCTTGCGCGCAGCTCGCACTTGGGCAGCCAGTCCAACAGGCGGGGCAGAATACCGCCGCAGAGATACACGCCGCCGCGCGCACCCATGGTCAGGGTGGCATCACCGCAGACGTCACCGAGGATTTTCAAAAAGCGCAGCAGGGTGGCCGTGGCCAGGGCGTCGCCCTGATTGGCCGCCTGGGTCACCTCGGCCGGGGTTTCGCAACGTGGCGCTTGGCCTTCCAGCGCGCAGTGGGCCTGGTAGAGTTCCAGCAGCCCCTGGCCGCACAGGATGCGCTCTACGCTGACCCGCTGGTGGCGCTGCAGGAAAACATCCAGCAGCGCCCGCTCGGTGGTGTCGGTAGGTGCAAAGGTGACGTGGCCACCTTCGGTGGGCAGCGGAATCCAGGCGTGCTGGCCGGGAAACACCCCGGCCACGCCCAGCCCGGTGCCCGGGCCGATGACCAAGCGGGTCGAGTGCGACTGGGCTTCACCAGGCTGCACTTCGACGAGGTTGTCTTCGCCCACGTGGGGCACGCCCAGCGCCTGGGCAGTGAAGTCATTGATGACCTTGAACAGCGACAAATTCAGCGCCTGCTGAACGTCGCTTTTCATGAAGTCCCAATGGTTGTTGGTCATTTTCACCCGCTCGGCATGTACCGGGCAGGCGAAGGCCAGGCAGGCTTCTTGGGGCGCGTTTTCGCCTGTGGCGCCTACCCGAGCGAGGTAGTCTTGAATCGCCTCGATCACGCCGGGGTAATCGGCGCAGGGCAGGTTAAGAATGTCGTGGGGCGTGACCTCGCCCGGCGTGACCAGCGCCAGGCGAGCATTCGTGCCGCCAATGTCCCCGATTAATGCCGGTCGCATCAGGCGTCCTCTTGAAAGATCTGACCTTCCTGGCGGGCCAGGTCATCGGCTTCGAAGCCCCCCAGCGAACCGGCACCCTCTTCGCCGCGCATTGCCAAGTGGCGGAAGCCCGAGAACAGCTCGCGGCCCAGGCCCACATGGTAGTGATCCAAATTGGCGACAACGAGCTCACGCTCGGCCCAGGTGGCGGCGTCTACCTTGGCTTCCAGCGTACCGGCGTTGGCATCCAGGCGCACCACGTCGCCATCGCGCAGCTTGGCCAGCGGGCCGCCGTCGAGCGCTTCCGGGCTCATGTGGATAGAGGCGGGTACTTTGCCCGATGCGCCGGACATGCGGCCATCGGTGACGAGGGCCACCTTGAAGCCACGGTCCTGAAGTACGCCCAGGAACGGTGTTAGTTTGTGCAGCTCGGGCATGCCGTTGGCTTTGGGGCCTTGGAAACGCACGACGACGATCACGTCGCGGTCCAGCTCGCCCGACTCGAACGCCGCTTTCATCTCGTTTTGGTCTTCGAAGATCTTCACCGGCGCTTCGACGATGCGGTGCTCCTCGGCAACGGCCGAGACTTTGATGACGCCACGGCCCAGGTTGCCTTTCATCACGGTCAGGCCGCCGGTGGGAGCGAAGGGTGTCGCGACCGGGCGCAGCACTTCTTCGTCCAGGCTGTTTTCCGGGCCTTCGCGCCAGACCACTTTGCCATCTTCCAGGAAGGGCTCTTGGGTGTAAGCGGTCAGGTCGGTGCCAAACACGGTGGGAATGTCACCGTGGAGCAGGCCCGCGCCTAGCAGTTCGCGGAACAGGTAGCTCATGCCGCCTGCGGCCTGGAAGTGATTGATGTCTGCTTGGCCGTTCGGGTACACCTTCATTAGGCTGGGGGTGACCGCTGACAGATCGGTGAAGTCATCCCAGTTCAGGGTGATGCCCGCCGCTGCCGCCATGGCAATCAGGTGCATGGTGTGGTTGGTCGAGCCGCCGGAGGCCAGCAGGCCGACCACGGCATTGACGATGGCGCGCTCGTCGATCTGCTTATAGAACGGGCGGTACTCGCCGCCGGGTTCGGTGTTGCGAATGGCCTGCTCGGTGGCGTAACGGGTCAGCGCTTCGCGCATCTCGGTGCCCGGGTTGACGAACGAGGTACCCGGCAGGTGCAGGCCCATCACTTCCATCATCAGCTGATTGGAGTTGGCGGTGCCGTAGAAGGTGCAGGTGCCGGGGCTGTGGTAAGAGTCGGACTCCGCCTGCAGTAGTTCTTCGCGGCCTACTTTGCCTTCGGCGTAGAGCTGGCGAATGCGCGCTTTCTCTTTGTTCGGCAAGCCGCTCGGCATCGGGCCTGCGGGGACGAACATGGCGGGTAGGTGACCGAAACGGGCCGCGCCGATGAATAGTCCGGGAACAATTTTATCGCATACGCCGAGGTAAATGGCGGCGTCGAACATGTTGTGCGACAGCCCCACCGCAGCGGCCATGGCAATCAGGTCACGGGAGAACAGCGACAGTTCCATGCCCGGCTGGCCTTGGGTTACGCCATCGCACATGGCGGGTACGCCGCCCGCAAACTGTGCAGTGGAGCCCATGGCTCGCGCTGCCGCCTTGATGGTTTCCGGAAAGGTTTCAAACGGCTGGTGGGCCGACAGCATGTCGTTGTAAGACGAGATGATGCCCAGATTGGCGCTGTTCATCAGCTTCAGGGCATCTTTTTCCTGGGGGCTACAGGCAGCAAAGCCGTGGGCCAGGTTGCCGCAGGAGAGCTCGGCACGATGCACGCCACGCTTGTGCTGGTCGGCCATGCGGCGCTCGTAGAGAGCGCGGCGCTCGGCAGAGCGTTCACGAATGCGTTGGGTGACTTCCGCGACCTTGGGATGAAGGACTGCGGGGGTAGAACCAGACGTTGAACCAGGCATAGAAACCTCTGCATGAGTAGAGACGGTGAAAGTATCTTGTAGTTATTTTACATTTTATGGCGCCAATAATAGAGACCTTACGGCAATAAAAAGCCGATTTATAGCTTAAGTTGTAGTTTTATTACCCGAAAGGATGAGTCGGATGATCCCGGCGTCCAGCCCATGATAGCTAAAAAGCGCTCATGGGCCGAACGCGCCTGCTCAGGACTCGACCTCATCGCTGCTGATATGGAACAGCATGGCATACAGGGTGGGTACGGCAATCAGCGTCAGCAGCGAGGCAAACGCCAGGCCGCCCATGATGGTCACCGCCATGCTGTTGAAGAAGGCGTCGGCCAGCAGCGGCAGCATGCCAAGGATAGTGGTGCCAGCGGCCAGAAAGACCGGCCGCAAGCGGCTGACGCTAGCGTCCACCAGTGCAGAAAAGCGCGCCTTGCCCTCCTTGATCTGCCCGTCGATCTCGTCCACCAGCACGATGGCGTTTTTCATCAGCATGCCCGACAGGCTGAGCATGCCCAGCAGGGCGGTAAACGAGAAGGGCAGGCCGGTTACCAGTAGGCCAATCACCACGCCACACACCGACATGGGCACCACCAGCCAGATGATCAGCGGCTGCTTGAGCTTGCCAAACAGCAAAATCGAGGTCAGCAGCATCACCAGCAGGCTGATGGGCAGCTGCTGGGCCAGCGCCTCCTTGGCATCGCCGGAATCCTCGTGTTCACCTCCCCAGCTCAGCTGGTAGCCCGGTGGCAGCGTCATGGCCTCGAGCTCTTCGCGAATGCCGTCGAAGGCTTGGGCGGCGGTATAGCCCTCGGCGGGGTCGGCCCCGACGGTCAGCGTACGCACCCGGTTGCGGCGTTGAATCAGTGCTTCCTCGCTATCGGTATCGAAGGAGGAGACCACCTGACTGATGGGCACGAAGCGCTGCTGCGCGGCGCTCCACACGTTGCGGTTTTCCAGCAGTGCCACATCGTCCCGCTCGGCCGCCGGGGGGCGAGCGACGATGGGCAGCAGGTGCTCGCCTTCACGGTAGGTGCCTGCCCGAATGCCCGACGAGACAAACTGCAGGGTCTGGGTGATGTCTTCACGGCTGACCCCGGCAATGCGGGCGCGCTCCTCGTTGATGCGCGGCCGCACTACCAGCTCCTGCTGGCGCCAGTCGGTGCGCTGGTCGATCAGGTAGGGGCTGTCGGCCATGATGCGCTGGGCCTGGTCGGCCAGCGAGCGCAGCACTTCCGGGGAGGGCCCCTGAAAGCGCGCTTCGATGTCCGCGCCATCGCCCGGGCCAAATTGCAGCCGCTGGGTGCGTACCTGCGCGCTGGGAAACGCTTCGTTCAGCTCTCGGTAGAAGCGCTGGTCCAGCGCGGGAATGGCGTCCAGGTCTTCGGTGCGCACGATGAACTGGGCATAGGCGGTGTTGGGCTGCTCCGGAGCGTAGGTGAGCATGAAGCGGGTAGCGCCCTGGCCGATGAAGCTGGCCACCGATACCACGTCCTCCTGCTCCAGGATATACGCCTCGATATCGGCGGCGTAATCGGCGGTCGAGCGAATGTCGGTGCCCTGGGGCAGCTCCACATTGACGAAGAACAGCGGCGTGTTGGAGTCCGGAAAGAACGACTGGGGAATCAGGCTGAAGGCCCACAGGCACACGGCGGTGATCAGCACCAGCGCGCTGACGGTGACGATGCGCATGCCCAGCGCCAGCAGCAGCACCCG
The DNA here is from genome assembly GCF_050709225.1 of Halomonas sp. KM007. Taxonomy (NCBI): domain Bacteria; kingdom Pseudomonadati; phylum Pseudomonadota; class Gammaproteobacteria; order Oceanospirillales; family Halomonadaceae; genus Halomonas; species Halomonas sp. KM007. The sequence goes on from NZ_CP136131.1 coordinate 3,371,648, forward strand.
GCGATAGGCGCGATAGAGCAGGCCGCCGTACAGCTCGCGCTTGCTGGGCTCGTCGTCGTTCTCGTTTTCGTCCTGGCGCTCGTCTGCTTGCTGCTCGTCAGCGGGCTGATCCTCGTCGTCGCCTTTCTGGCGCAGCAGGTAGTAGCCAAACAGCGGGGTGACGGTGATCGCCAGCAGCCAGCTCAGCATCAAGGATACCAGGATGACCATGAACAGCGAGTAGAGAAATTCGCCGGTGACATCGTCCGACAGGCCAATACCGGCAAAGGCCATGATGCCGATCACCGTGGCGCCCAGCAGCGGCAGCTGGGCACGCTTGGCGGCGCTGCCTGCAGCCTCCTTGGCGCGCTGGCCGCGCTTGATGTTGGTGACCATGCCTTCGGCGACCACGATGGCGTTATCCACCAGCATGCCCATGGCGATGATCAGCGCCCCCAGCGAGATACGCTCCATCTCGATGTTCAACAGCCCCATGAACAGCAGGGTGCCCAGCACGGTGAGCAGCAGGGTACTGCCGACCACCACACCGATGCGCCAGCCCATGGCCAGGCACAGCACCCCGATCACGATGGCCACCGACATGGCCAGGTTGAGCAGGAAGTCGTTGATGGCATCGTTGACCACATGGTGCTGTTCGTAGAGAGGATGCAGCTCTACGCCCAGCGGCAGGCGGCTTTTCAGCTCTTCCATGCGGGCTTCGACGGCTTCGCCTACTTCGATGATGTTGTCGTTGGCGGCGCCCGCAATGCCGAGCGTGAAGGCATCTTCGCCGTTATAGCGAATCAGCTGGTTGGGCTGGTCGCTGGGCTCGCGGTAGACGGTGGCGATATCCACCAGCGACACCTGCTCGGTGGTGCCGGGGCGGCCGATGCGAATGGCTTCGATCAGCGCGGTGCTGTCAATGTCGCTACGCGCTACCAGCCGCACCTGGCGTTCCCCCACTCGCAGGCTGCCCGCGTCTTCCACGGCGTTTTCGGTCTGGATGGTGTTGATGACCTGATCGATGGGAATGCCCAGGGTGGTCAGGCGCTCGTTGGAGATGTCGATGTAGATGGTCTCTTCCCGCTCGCCTGCGGTGGTCACCCTGGCCACGCCGGGTACTGCCAGCAGCTCGCGCTGAAGAAACGTCGAAATATCGCGGATCTCCCGCGTGGTGAACCCATCGGCCGTGACCGCATAGAAGAGGCCGTACACTTCACCGAAATCGTCGTTGACTTGGGAGCCCAGCACCCCCTCGGGCAGGTCGCCCTGGGCATCGTTGATCTTGTGGCGCAGCTCGTCCCAGATTTGCGGCAGTTCGTGGCTGCGGTAGCTGGCGTGGACCTCGACCTGTATTTCCGAGCGCCCTGGTAGCGACTTCGACTCGATGACGTCGATCTGCTCCATCTCCTGGATGGCGCGCTCCAGACGTTCGGTGACCTCTTCTTCCACTTCCACGGCGGTGGCGCCGGGGTAGGGCGTGTTGATGATGGCGTTGGGGATGGTGAAGGCGGGGTCTTCCAGTTTGCCCACCGTATTGAATCCCCAGATACCGCCCAACAGGCAGATCACCACGATCAGCCAGGTATTGAGAGGCCGTTCGATGGACAGCTTGGCGATGTTCATGGCGGCTCCTAGAGGGCGTTATCCAGCGGTTTGACGCGCATGCCGTCGCGCAGCAGGTGTACCCCGGCCGCCGCAATCGACTCGCCAGGCTGAACGCCTGCCACCAGCATCACGGCGTCGTCGCTCAGCTCACCCACGGTGACCTCCCGGGGCGATACCGTGCCCTCGTCGGGGTCGTAGACCCACACGCGAAAATCACCGCTCTCGGTGGTGTCCAGGGCGCTGGCTGGAATCATCATCACCCCGGACACCAGCCGCTCGGCGGGTTCGATGAACACGGTGGCCGTGGTGCCGGGCAGCGCCACCAGGTGCTCGCCTTCGGCGGGCGCGAACTCCACCTGATAGGTCTGGGCGACCTCGTCGGGCTCGGTGATGTGTTCGCGGTACTCCAGCGCAATGCGCTCGCCGGGCAGCGTAGCGATCTCGGCTTCGGCGTTGAAACCGTGTTCGCCATCGAGATGCTGCATCAGCGCTTCGGGCACGTTGATGCGAATGCGCAGCTCCGAGATGTCCTGAATACGGACGACTTCGGCATTGGGCGGCAGCGTGGTGTGGTTTTCCACCAGGCGGCGGGCAATCAGCGCATCAAAGGGCGCGTACAATGAGGTGTAGGCCAGCTCCTGGCGGGCGCTCTCCAGCTGGGTAGCGGCCAGCTCGGCATCAGTGCGGGCCGCTTCCAGCACCGAGGCGGAGACGGCGTTATGGCGATACAGATTTTCCTGCCGCTGCAGATGCTGGCGGGCCTGGGACAATTCCGCCTCTGCGGCGCGCACCTGCAGAGCGTAATCGGTTTGATCGAGCTGGGCGATCAGCTCGCCTTTGGCCAGCGTGGTGCCCTGTACGGCTGGAAAGGTGGTCAGGCGCCCGCCCACCTGAAAGGCCAGATTGACGGTGCTCACGGCATCGACGCGACCCACAAAACGACGGCCCGAAAAGGCCTGCTGCTGGCCAGTCTCAAACAGTTTGACCACCTGAGCCGGAGGCTCGGGGGGCTCTTCGGCGTCTCTGCAACCTGCCAATAACGTCACGCATGCCAGCAACCCGGCCAGAGTGGGTAGCCACTTCCCCTTGCGGATGAACCTCATTCAATGCCTCCCTGCAAGTCAATGGGGGATCACGGTGGTGTGATGTATCCCCTGTTTCGTTAGTCTCCTATAATAGGTACTCTTAGCCACTTCGAACAGGTGTTTGGTTAAACGCCGCCCTAAATCGGTATTCACCCGAACTGCAAGGATGATCAGCGTGCACAGGAATCGCCCGTGGGGCCCCCGCCTCAAACCGTTCACCACTGCCTCGGCGCTGGCCTTGCTGCTGGCAGGCTGTGCGGTCGGCCCGGAGTATCAAACGCCCGACATTGAGCTGCCGGAGAGCTGGCCTGCCCATATCACTCTGGAGCAGCAGGCCCGTGACGACTGGCACCGCTGGTGGCAGCGCTTCGAAGACCCGGCGCTGAACCGGCTGGTCGAGCGCGCCAGCGAAGACAATCTCGAACTGGCGATTCAGTTGGCGCGCATTCGCGAGGCCCGGGCCCAGCTGGGGTTTGCCGATGCCGAGCGCTTTCCCACCGTGGGCTATCAGGCCGAAGCCAACCGTGAGCGCACTCCGGGGGCGGCGCTGCCCATCGATGTTCAGCCCGTGCAGGAGCTGCTGACCTCCACCAACAACCAGTACTCCCTGGCCGCCAGCCTGGAGTATGAAATCGACCTGTGGGGGCGGCTAGCCAACCAGCGCGCTGCGGCCATGGCCGCCCTGCAGGAGAGCCTGTTTGCCAGAGACGCCGCCGAGCTGGGCGTGATCGGTGACGTGGTCACCACCTACGTCAGCCTGAAAAGTGCCGAAGCCCAGCAAGCGCTGATGGAGGAGACCCTGGCCGCGTACCAGGAGACCTATCGCCTTCAGGCGCTGCGCTTCGAGCATGGCGACATCAGCGAACTGGAACTGCGCCAGGCCGAAGCCGAGTGGCGCAACCTGCAGGCAGAGCTGCCGTCGCTCAAGCAGCAGGTGGAAACCCTGCGCGGGGCCCTGGGCACGCTGGTGGGCATGTCCCCTGATGAGCTGCTGACTACCCTGGACACCGGCACGTCGCGGCTGGATGACCTGGCCCAGCCGGTGGGCATACCTGCCGTGATGCCGTCGGCGATGCTCCAGCGCAGGCCCGATATTCGCTCGGCAGAAGCGGCGCTGATTGCGGCCACCGCCCAGATCGGCGTGGCCGAGGCCAACCGCCTGCCGTCGCTCAATCTCAGCTCCTTTTTGGGCACTGCGGCCGCCAGCACCAGTGATCTGTTCAGCGATGTGGCCCGCACCTGGGGCGTCGGGGCCTCGGTGATGGGGCCGCTGTTCGACTTCGGTCGTAGCCAGTCCGGGGTGGAAAGCGCCGAAGCGCTGGCCGAACAGGCCGAAGCGCAGTATCGCCTGACCGTGCTGACCGCTTTCAACGAAGTGCGCGATGCGCTCTACAGCTACGACTTCAGCGAGCGACGGCTGGCCGCCATCGACGAACAGCTGGAGGCTGTTGCTCGCACCCGGGAGCTGGCCGTGCTGATGTACGACCAGGGGCAGGTGAGCCAGCTGGAGCGCCTGGACGCCGAACGCAACCTGCTCTCGGCCCGTTTGGCCCAGGCCGGTGCGCGCCGTGAACAGCTGGCGGCCACGGCCACGCTGTTCAAGGCGCTGGGGGGTGGCTGGCAGGAAACCCCCGTTTACTGATTGCCGGTACGGTAACCACAGCCCGGGCGGCTCCGCTGGCCGCCCGCATCTGTTACCATGCTGCGCTTGCGATCACTTCATCTCTGGTTTTGCTGCCACTGGAGCTGCCATGCCTCTCTGCGCGTCCTCTGCTGCCGCTTCTGACTCCCTTGCCGCTTACCCCTGGCTGCCCGACATCGGCCCTGTCGATGCCGCCGCCGCTGAGCGCACCCGTGCCTACCTTGACACTTTGACCAAGCCGCCCGGCAGCCTGGGCAGGCTCGAAGCGCTGGCGATTCAGCTCAGCGCTATCACAGGCAGCGCCCGCCCTCGGGTGGATAGCCCCGCCGTGGTGGTGTTTGCCGCCGACCACGGCGTGGCCGCTGAAGGCGTGTCGGCGTTTCCCCAGGAGGTGACCGCGCAGATGGTCGCCAACTTCGTTCAGCAGGGCGCGGCCATCAACGTGTTTGCCCGCCAGCTGGGCGCTCGGGTGGACGTGGTGGATGTCGGGGTGGCGTCGCCGCGACCGCTGCCGGGAGCCACCGATGCCCGCGTGCGTTCGGGCACGGCCAACATGCTGCACCACGACGCCATGCCGCTGGACGACGCGCGCCAGGCCATGCAGGCCGGCATGGCAGCGGTCGAGCGGGCCGTACAGGCGGGGGCCAATGGGCTCATCGTGGGCGACATGGGCATCGCCAACACCACCGCCAGCAGCGCCATGCTGGCGGCGTTGCTAGGGGTGCCCGCCGCCCAGGTGGTGGGGGCGGGCACCGGCATCGACAGCACCCAGCAGGCCCACAAGGCGGCGGTCATCGAACGGGCGCTGGCCAATCGCCAGGCGAATCCTGACGACCCGCTGGAGGTGTTGTGCAAGCTGGGTGGCCTGGAAATCGCCGCCATGGCGGGCGCGTACCTGGCGGCGGCGGCCCACCGCCTGCCCGCGGTGGTGGATGGCTTCATTGCCACGGTGGCGGCCTTGACCGCCTGCCGCATGGCCCCGGCACTGCGCGACTACCTGGTGTTTGGCCACCGTTCGGCGGAGCCGGGCCACGCCCTGGCGCTGGAAGCCCTGGCGGCGCAGCCGCTGCTGGCCCTGGAAATGCGCCTGGGCGAGGGCAGTGGGGCGGCGCTGGCTTACCCGCTGCTACAGGCCGCTGCCGCCATGCTCAGTGACATGGCCACGTTCTCCCAGGCGAGGGTGAGTGGCAAGGCACCATGAGCCTCGACTTGCTGAGCCTGCCCGCTCTGGCCGGATGGGTCGCGCTGGCCATCGTCATCGATTTGATCGTGGGGGACCCGCGCGCGCTGCCCCACCCGGTGGTGATCCTCGGCAAGGCGATTAGCGCCCTGGAGCACCGCTGGAACCATGGCAGCCCCCAGCGGCGGCGCCTGTTGGGCGGGTGCCTTACCCTGGTGGTGGTGCTGGGCACCTTTTCGGTGGTCTGGCTGGGGCTTGCGCTGTTGTCGTGGGTGCACCCCTGGCTGGGGCTGGCCGCCGAGCTGTGGCTGCTGGCCACCACGCTGGCTATCAAGGGGCTGGCGAATGCCGGGCGGGCCATTGCCGCCCCGTTGCGGCAGGGCGACTTGCCCGCTGCGCGGCAGGCGCTTTCCAGAGTGGTGGGGCGTGATACCCAGGCTCTGGATGAAGCCGAGATTACCCGGGGCGCGGTGGAAACCGTGGCGGAAAACACCGTCGATGGCATTACCTCGCCGCTGCTGTTTGCGCTGCTGGGAGGCGCGCCGCTGGCGCTGGCCTACAAGGCCGTCAATACACTGGACTCCATGGTGGGCTATCGGAACGAGCGCTACGGCGACTTCGGCTACGCCTCGGCCAGGCTGGACGACCTGGCCAACTGGCTGCCTGCCCGGCTGACCGCCTTATGCCTGTGGCTGGCGGGCGTGCTGTATGGGGTGTTTCACCGCTCACCTCTGCGCTGGCGGGGCGCCCTGGCGGCCACCTGGCGCGAGGCACCCCGCCACCCAAGCCCCAACGCGGGCTGGCCCGAGGCGATGGTGGCGAATTTGCTGGGCGTCCAGTTGGGCGGCACCAACGTCTACCAGGGGCAAGTATCACACCGGGCCACGCTGGGCACCGCCCATGATTTACTGAAAGCCAGCCACATCACTACCACGATTTGGCTGATGCACGGGGCTTGGTTGATGTTCTTCCTGCTGCTGTGCCTCGTGATGGCTACGGTGGCCTGGTGATGCGCGACCAGCCCGGCAACCTTCCTCTCGACCATTGGCCAAGCCACGGTGGCCAGGCCGCCGCGCTGCTGCAGCGCTTTGGCCTGCCTGCCGACCATCCGCTGGAAGATATCAGCGCCAACCTGAACCCGCTGGGCCCGCCCGACTGGGTAACCGGCTACCTGGCCCAGCGCCTGGCTGGGCTGGGCCGCTACCCCGAGCCGGACTACCGCGCCGCCAGGCAGGCGATTGCCGAACACGCAGGCGTGGAGCCGGGGCAGGTACTGCTCACCAATGGCGGCGCGGAAGCCATCTTTCTGGCGGCGGCGCACCACGCTGACCAGCAGGCGCTGATCGTCACCCCCACCTTTGGCGAGTACGCCCGGGCCTGCAACGCCCACGGTGTGCGCATCAGCGAGCTTGGCCTGTTGCCGGGCACCTTCGACCCGCCCGCGGCCGCGTTGCTGCAGGCGGCGGCCAGCGCTGATGTTGTATTCGTTTGCCGCCCCAACAACCCCACCGGCACGCTGCTGCCCGTGGCGCTTATCGAGGCGCTGCTGGACGCCTTGAAACCGGGGGCCTCGCTGGTGGTGGATGAAGCCTTCATCGACCTGGCGTTGGAGGCTGCACCGCTGACCCCGCTGCTCCAACGCTACCCGGCGTTGATGCTGCTGCGCTCCATGACCAAATTCTTTACCCTGCCGGGCCTGCGGCTGGGCTACGTGCTGGCCGATGAGGGGCGTATCGGCCAGCTTCAGGCGCAGCAACCGCCCTGGAGCGTCAATCATCTGGCCGCCGAACTGGTGGCGCCGCTGCTGGCGGATGAGGGCTTTGCCCGGCGTACCCACCAGTGGTTGGCCCGTGAGCAGCCGCGCATGGGCGCTGCCCTGGCCGCGCTGGGGTTGGAGGTGGTGCCCAGCCACAGCTGCTTTCATCTGGTGCGGCCTGGGGCCGCTCAGCGGCAGCGGGGCATTTCCAGTATCGTGCTGCTTGAACGCCTGCTTCACCAAGGTATGCTGGCGCGACATACCCATGGTTTTGCTGGCCTGAAGGGTGGTTGGCTAAGGCTGGCACTGCGCGATGGTGTGACCAATGATCGGTTGTTAAAGGTGCTGAATGATTGTCTTTGTTAGTGGAGGGGCTCGGTCGGGCAAGAGCCTGGTGGCGGAGCAGTGTGTTCAGCAGTACGCCGACGGCAAGACGTGTTACTACGTGGCCACCGCCGACATCTACGATAGCGAAATGGCCGAACGGGTAGGCCATCATCAGGCCCGCCGCGCCAACCACTGGGTCACCCTGGAAGCTCCGCTCAACATCGAACAGGCCGTGGCCCAGGTGCCCAACGGCCATGCCGCCCTGTTGGACTGCCTGACCCTCTGGGCCAGCCAGGTGATGTTCAATACTCAGGAGGACGCCGCCCCGGTCAGTGAAACGGAAGCCTTTGCGCTGTTGGTGCGTGCGCTTCACGATGCCCGCCGCCGGGGGGTGACGCTGGTAGTGGTCTCCAACGATCTCAACGAAGCGCCCTTGCCTGCCTCGGCAGAGGTGTGGCGCTACGTGGAATTCCTGCAAAAGCTGCACCGTTGGCTGGCGGCCCAGGCCGACCGGGTGGTGGAGGTAGTGGCCGGGCAGACCATCGAATGGAAGGCGGCTGGCGCACCATGAAAAATGCCCTGTACGGCATGCTGCTGGCGCTGCAGTTTCTGACGCGCCTGCCGATCCCCGTTGCCTGCCCCTGGACACCGGCCACTCGGCGCTGGGCCATTCGCGCCTACCCGCTGGTGGGCCTGATGGTGGGAGCGCTGCTAGCCTGTGTCGCCCTGCTGTTGGGCCAGTGGCAAACCCCATCGCCCATCACGGCGCTGGTGCTGCTTAGCCTGTGGGTGGCCATTTCCGGTGGCCTGCACCTGGATGGCGTGATGGACCTGGCCGATGCGCTGGGCAGCAACCAGCCCGTGGCCCGCCGATGGGAGATCATGAAAGACCCGGTGGTGGGTAGTTTTGGCATGCTGGCGCTGGTGTTTCTGCTGGCCTGGAAAGGGGTGCTGCTATGGGCGCTGGTGCACTATCAGGCGCCGCTTGGCTGGCTGGCGGTGGCCCCCGCGCTGGGTCGGCTGGCGGGGGTGGCCCTGCTGGTGCTGACGCCCTGTGCCCAGCCCAGCGGCCTGGCCTTTAGCTGGCAGCAGTCGCTGGGCCGAAGGGACGTGGTGCTGGCCCTGCTGCCGCTGCTGGTCGGGGCACTGTTCATGCCGGGGCTGTGGGTCTGGCTGGTGGCCACGGCCTTGTGGGTCGTGCTGGTGCGTCAGGCGCTGCTGCGCTTATTTCACGGCATCAACGGTGACATGGTGGGTGCCACTATCGAAGGAGGAGAGCTTTGGCTACTGGTCTTGATGTGGAGCTGGTGGCAGTTCGCCACGGTATAACATCCTGGAATCTGGAGCGTCGGTACCAGGGGCAGCGCGATATCCCGCTGCTGTTCCCGGACGCGGAAGCGGGCCTGCTGGCCCTGCGTGACGCTTTGGCAAGCGAGCGTTTCGATGCCATTCATGCCAGTGACCTGGGCCGCTGCCAGGAAACCCTGGCGTGGTCACAGGCGGCCAAGCCCGGCATGCCGGTGTACCGGGAGCCGCGCTTGCGAGAGCTGGATTTTGGCGAGTACGAAGGAAAGGTTTACGATGAACTCAAGGAGCTGCCGCACTACCGCGCCTGGATAGACAGCGCGGGCGAGCTGCAGATACCCGGCGGTGAGTCGTCTGGCCAGTTGCGTGAGCGCCTCGATGCCTGGCTGGAAGAGGTGGCGCAACAGGCGCGCGAACAGGGCCATCGCAAGGTGCTGGTGGTGACCCACGGCGGGGTGATTCGTGAGCTGCGCCGCCGGTTCGAAACGCTGGATTTCTGGGCGGGCATCGTCCATCAGGCCCAGGGCCGTCGCTGGCAGCTGACCTATCAGCCCAACGATGCAGGCAAAGGAGAGTGGCAATGCAACTGTTCATCGGCGGTGCCAGCGCAGGCAAGCGAGACGCAGTAAAACAGCGCTTTCCCGGCGCGGTGTGGTGGCGCTTGGCGCCGGGCCAGCGCTTGCAGGAAGTGTCCCACGTCATGCACCCCGGCACTCCGCTGGTGCTGCATGGCCTGTTCGAATGGCTTTCGGCGGCCATTCACTCCGACTTCAGCAGCGACGAATGGCGCGCCCACTGGCGCGAAGATCTGCAGCGCCTGGACGAGGCAGCGGCAGGCCAGCACGCCACCCTGGTGGTGATTGCCAACGAGCTGGGCCGAGGCCTGGTGCCCATGGCCCGGGACCAGCGCCGCCTGAGGGACCTCAGCGGTTGGTTCACCCAGGACGCCGCCGCCCAGGCAAGCCAGGTTTGGTACGTGCGCCATGGGCTCGTGCAAGCGCTGAAAAGCACGGCATAAAGCACGTCATAAAGTCCGACATAGTGCAGCATGCCCCGCCTGGCCAAAATTGACCTGATTAGCGCAAGTTGCTAGTTTACGCGCACTCTTAGGTGCTGATGGCGACCCTTCGCCCTCAGTTAAACGGGAAGTTGGTAAACGCGACTGCGTCAATCCAACGCTGCCCCCGCAACGGTGATCGAGACAAGAACGGCCAGGACGCCACTGTGCTCAGGCATGGGAAGGTGGTCGTTCGGAAAGGGTCGGCGCTTGAAAAAAGCGCCTCCTTTCGCTCGTCAGCCCGGAGACCGGCCCTGGAGTGACGGCTGAAAAAGCCACGGATTACCGGCATGCGGTGGGCATGTGCAGGGTGTAGGGTGGGCTGCCAACGCAGCTTGCCTGCCTTGCGTGTGCGCCTGCGCCGGCCACTAAAAAACACGCTGTGCGGGTGAGCACAGTGCGCAAGGGATCCATCATGCAACGTTTATATCCTACCGCCACGCTGGCGGCATTTGCCATGGCCGCCGTGCCCATGGCCGTTCATGCGCAGGCGCAGCAGGCCTCGGCCAGTCACGATACGCTCAATCCTGTCGTCGTGACGGCAGCGCTGGCACCGCGTACCGCCAACGAAAGCCTCTCTTCGGTCACCGTTCTGGATGAAGCGACGCTTCGCCGCCAGGACCCGGTGAGCATCACGGACCTGCTGCGCGGCCAGCCGGGCGTGGACGTTTCCAGCAATGGCAGCTTCGGCAAGAACAGCAGCGTCTTTCTGCGCGGTACCGGCAGCGCCCAGAACGTGCTGCTGATCGACGGCATTCGCTTACGTTCGGCCACCAGCGGCGGCGCGGCGTGGCAGTACCTGGAACCACGCATGTTCGACCGCGTCGAAGTCGTGCGCGGCCCCCGTGGCAGCCTCTACGGGGCCGATGCCATGGGCGGCGTCATTCAACTGTTTACCCCTGAAGGGCGTGAGGAAGGCCCGCAGCCGCGTATTTCCGCAGGCGGTGGCTCGTTCAACACCCAGCGGCTCAGCGCGGGGATCAGCGGCCGAGAAGGCGGCACCCGCTACAGCTTTGCCGGTAGCCACTTCACCACCGATGGCCAGCCCGTGCGCCGCGATGGCGACGACAAGGGGTACGACAACACCTCGGCGCTGGCGCGGGTATCGCACACCTTCGATAACGGTGCCGAAGCGGGCGTGCTGGCCCTGCGTGCCCGTGGTCACAACGAATACGACGGCGGCGAGAACGACTTCGTGCAGCAGGTGGCCGGGGTGTATGGCGAGCTGCCGCTGACAGACAGCTGGCGTAGCCGCCTGACGCTCAGCGAATCCCGCGATGAAAGCGATAACTTCGATGGCTTCAGCGAGTCTGCCTTTAATACCAAGATTCGCGCTGCCCGCTGGGAAAACACCTTCACCGCTGGGGCCCATGAGCTGGTGGCCGGAGCCGAGTACAGCGAAGACCGGGTAGACAGTACCACCGCCTACGATGAAACCAGCCGCAGCAATGCCGCCGTGTTCACCCAGGCCCTGCTGGACTTCTCCCCGCTGCTGGTACAGGCGAGCCTGCGCTTCGACGATAACGAATCCTACGGCGAGGAAGTGACCGGCAGCCTGGGGCTGGGCTACCAGCTGGATGACCAGCACACCCTGCGTGCCAGCTACGGCACGGCGTTCAATGCGCCCACCTACAACCAGCTCTACTTCCCTGGCTTCGGCAACCCCGACCTGGAAGCGGAAACGTCAGACACCCTCGAAGTAGGCGTTCGTGGCCAGTATGCCCAGTGGTTCTGGGATGCGGCGCTGTACCAGACCGACATCGACAACCTGATTGCGGGGCAGGGGCTGCAGTTCAACGTGCCGGAAAGCCGTATTCGGGGAGCCGAGCTGAGCGCCGGGGTCGAACTCGACGCCTGGACGCTGGCGGCGGCGCTCACCTACACCGACCCGGAGAATCGCCTGACCGGCATGCGCCTGCAAAACCGCGCTTCTCAAAGCCTGCGTCTGGACGTCGACCGTGAGCTGGGCGAGTGGTCGGTGGGCGGCTCCTGGCTGGCCCAGAACCACCGCTTCCGGGATGCCGCCAATCAGGACCGCCTGAGTGGCTACGGCCTGGTGAATCTTCGCGCCGGTTGGCAGTTTGCGCCGCTGTGGAGCGCTCGGGTGACGTTGGAGAACGTACTGGACCAGGACTACATCACCACGCGCTCCTTCGACGGTGCCGACTACATCAACGCTGGCCGGGCAGGGTTCCTGAGTGTTCACTTTGGCCAATGACACACTGACACGCGGGGCCCTGGGCCTCGCGTTTTCGTTCATGGCGGCCGCCGCCCAGGGGTATGACCATTCGCGCTGCGCGGTGGATGATCGCGACCGGGAGGTGTGCCTGCACGCCTCCGCCAACCGTATCGCCACGCTCTCGCCGGGGGCCACCGAGCTGACCTGGGCCGCCGGGGCGGGGGATCAGGTGGTGGCGGTGGTGAGCTACAGCGACTACCCCCCGGAAGCCAAACAGGTGGCCTCGGTAGGCAGCCACACGCGCATCGACCTGGAAGCGCTGGTGGGGCTGGCGCCGGACCTGGTCATCGGCTGGGTGACCGGCAACCCCGCCGAGCAGATGGAGACCCTGGAAGCGCTGGGCATGCCGGTGTTCTACATCGAGCCGCGCAGCGTGGAAGCGGTCGCCCATACCATCGAACGACTCGCCCGGCTGGCCGGTACCGAGCCAATAGGGCGGCAGGCGGCCAGCGAGTTCCGAGACGGCATGGCCGCGCTCACCGTGCGCTATAGCGAACGCGACCCGGTACCCACGTTCTACCAGGTATGGGACGAGCCGCTGATGGGCGTCAGTGACGAACACCTGATTGGCCAGGTGGTGACCCTGTGCGGCGGCGAGAACGTGTTTGGAAGCCTGGAACGGCTGGTGCCCAGACTGGATGACGAAGCCGTGCTGGCCGCCAACCCGGAAGCCATCATCGCGGGCGGCATGGGCGAAGAGAACCGCCACTGGCTGACCCACTGGGAGCAGTACCCCCACCTTGATGCGGTGGCCAAGGAGAACCTCTACTTCGTACCGCCTTCACTGATCCAGCGGCCCACTCCGCGACTGCTGGAAGGCACACAGCTGCTGTGCGACAAACTCGACCAGGCGCGCCAGAAGCGCGAGGACGCCTGATGCCGCTGCGCCGCTGGACACCCCTTGGCCTGCTGGCCCTGATGGCCGTGGCGGCGCTGCTGTTTTCGCTGACGGTGGGCAGCGCCTCGCTTTCCATGGCCCAGCTCTGGGGCGTGGTTCAGGGGCAGGGCGATGCGCTGGCGCGCACCCTGGTGGTGGAGCTGCGCCTGCCAAGGGCGCTCTCGGCCTTTGCGGTGGGCGGGCTGCTAGCCGTGGCCGGGGCGCTGATGCAGGTGCTGCTGCGTAACCCGCTGGCCGACCCCTACGTGCTGGGGCTTTCCGGCGGCGCCTCCATTGGTGCCCTGGCGGCCATGTTGGCGGGCCTGGGCGGCCTGCTGGTGTCCGGTTCTGCATTCGTGGGGGCGCTGGTATCGACGCTGCTGGTGTTTGGCCTGGCCCATGGCCGGGGCGGCTGGACTCCTTCCCGGCTGCTGCTGACCGGCGTGGTGGTGGCCGCCGGATGGGGCGCGGTGATTACCCTGATGCTGGCGCTGAGCCCCGCCGAGCGGCTGCCCGGCATGCTCTACTGGCTGATGGGCGACCTTTCCTACTCCCGCACCCCCTGGCCGCCGCTGCTCCTGCTGCTGATGACCTGCCTGGTGCTGGTGCCGCTGGGGCGCAGCCTGAACGTACTGGCCCGAGGCCCTCAGCAGGCGGCTGCGCTGGGGGTCGATGTGCGTCCGCTGGAGTGGAGCATCTACATCGCCGCCAGCCTGCTCACGGCCGCCGCCGTGACCAGCGCGGGCAGCATCGGCTTCGTGGGGCTGATCGTGCCGCACATGCTGCGCCTGGTGCTGGGCAACGACCAGCGGCTGATTCTGCCCGCCTGCGCCCTGGCCGGGGGCACGCTGCTGGTGCTGGCCGACACCCTGGCCCGCACCCTGATTGCCCCGGAACAGCTGCCCGTGGGGGTGATCACCGCGCTGCTGGGCGTGCCCACGTTCCTCTTTCTGCTCTACCGGAGCCGCTGATGACCCGCTTGGCCACCCAGGAGTTGATCATCGACGTGCCGGGGCGCCGTTCAGGCACCGCGCTGAACCTCACCATCGAGCCGGGGCAGGTGTGGGGCGTGCTGGGCCCCAACGGCGCAGGCAAGACCACGCTGCTGCACACTTTGGCCGGGCTTCACGCCCCCCGTTCGGGGCAGGTGCTGCTGGGCGACACGCCGCTTGGCCAGCTGCGCAGGCGACAAGTGGCCCAGCGGCTGGGGCTGGTGTTTCAGGAGCGGCTGGACGGCTTTCCCGCCACGGTACTGGAGACCGCGCTGATAGGCCGCCACCCCTACCTTTCATTGTGGCAGCGGGAAGGCGCCTACGACTACGCCCGCGCCGAGGCCGCGCTGGCCGCGCTGGACGTGGCCCACCTGCGCGACCGCCTGGTGAACACGCTCTCCGGCGGCGAACGCCAGCGGGTGGCCGTGGCCACGGTACTGACCCAGGCCCCCAGCCTCTGGCTGGCCGATGAACCCACCAACCACCTGGATTTGCACCACCAAAGCGCGGTGATGGCGCTAATGGCCGAGCAGGCGGCAAACGGCAGCGCGGTGATGATGTGCCTGCACGACCTCAACCTGGCCGCCCGTTGGTGCGACCACATTCTGCTGCTATACCCCAGCGGCGAAGCCTGCTGGGGCCCCCGGGACACCATGCTGGTACCCAGCGCGCTGGAGCGGCTCTACCGCCAGCGGCTGGCCACGGTAGAGGTGGACGGCGCGCCGGTGTTCGTGCCCATTCAAGCGCCATTGACCGATCATGAATGATTCAAGGAAGCCACATGTTGCAAGGTGAAGCACACGCCGCGTTGATCAGCGCCCCCGGCTCCGGCCAGGGCAAATCCATGGTGACGGCGGCACTGGCTCGGCTGCACCGCAATGCCGGGCGCACCGTGCGGGTGTTCAAGCACGGCCCCGACTACCTGGACCCCATGGTGCAAGAGGTCGCCTCTGGCCAGCCGGTGTACCAGCTTCACCCCTGGATGACCGGCGAGCACGAGTGCCGCTGGCGGCTGGCCAAAGCCGCTCAGGAAGCCGATGTGATTCTGGTGGAAGGCTCCATGGGGCTGTTCGATGGCTCGCCCTCCAGCGCGGATCTGGCCATGCTGGCGGGTATTCCCGCGCTGCCGGTCATCGATGCCTGGGGCATGGCGCAAACCTTCGGCGCGGTGGCCCAGGGCCTGGCCAACTACCACCCGGATCTCGCCATTCACGAAGTGATCGCCAACCGCGTGGGCAGCCCCGGCCACGGCAAACTGCTGGCCGAGAGCATGCCGGAAGGCATTGCCCTGCTGGGGGCCATTCCCCGCCACGAGGCCATGCAGATTCCCGACCGCCATCTGGGCCTGGTGCAAGCCAGCGAACTGGGCGGCCTGGATGCCCAGCTGGATGCCGCCGCGAAAATGCTGGAAGAGGCCGGGCTGGGCCGCCTGCCCAAGCGGGTCACGCTCAGCGCTGAGGCCCCCACACCTGTCCCGGCACATCTGCGCGGCGTGCGTATCGCCATCGCCAAAGACGACGCCTTCGCGTTTCTCTACCGCGCCAATCTCGATGTGCTCGAAGAGATGGGCGCCATGCTGCGCTTCTTCTCGCCGCTCAATGACGCAGCGCTGCCAGAGTGCGATGCCCTGTGGCTGCCCGGCGGCTACCCGGAACTCCACGCCGCCCGCTTCAGCGCCAACCAGCCCATGCACGACGCCATTCGCGCCCACCACTGGGCAGGCAAGCCCATACTGGCCGAGTGCGGCGGGCTGATGAACTGCGTAGAGCAATTGGTAGATGGCGACGGCAACGGCCACGCCATGCTGGGGCTACTGCCCGGCACCGCCAGAATGGCCGGAAAGCTCACTGCGCTTGGGCTGCAAAGCCTGCACACCCAACGCGGCGAACTGCGTGGCCACACCTACCACCACTCGCTGCTGGACACCTCCCTGAAGCCGCTGGCCCGCACCCGCAAGCTGGCAGGCAGCGAAGCCGAACCGATCTACATCGAGGGCGCGCTGGTGGCCAGCTACTTCCACGGCTACTTTCCCTCCGCGCCCAGGCTGGTGGCGGACATTTTCACCGGCCAGGCACTGCAGCCCACCGCGTAACGGGCAGGGGAGGCGGGTCGCCGCAAATCAAATATGGAAGGTTTTTCCATAAAGCCCAGTGGGCTATGATAGAGCGGCACACACTCCCCAACCCCAAGGAGCCACCATGAGCTTTTACGTCTACCTTTCCGGCGAGATTCACACCGACTGGCGCGAAGAGATCCAGCGCGGCGCAGAAGCCGCAGGCCTGGACGTGGTCTTCACCGCCCCGGTGACCGACCACGACGCCTCCGATGCCGCTGGCGACCACCTGGGCAAGCCGGACAACGGCTTCTGGCGTGACCACCAGTCTTCCAAAGTGAACGCCATCCGCACCCGCACCCTGATCGAACAAGCCGATCTGGTGGTGGTGCGCTTCGGCGACAAGTACAAGCAGTGGAACGCCGCCTTCGATGCAGGCTACTGCGCAGCCCTGGCCAAGCCCTACATCACGCTGCACAGCGAAGAGATCGTTCACCCGCTGAAAGAAGTCGACGCCCAGGCCCAAGCCTGGTGCACCACCACCGATCAGGTCGTGGAAACCCTGCGCTACGTACTGAAAGCATAAAACGTAAAAGGTAAAACACCCCAAGGAGCCCCCATGCGCGAAAATGCCAAAACCCCGGAACGCCATGCCCAGCGCATGGCGGCCAAGCAGAAAATCATGAACGAGCGCATCGCCCGCGCCGACAAAGAGCAGGGCATTTTGCTGGTGCTCACCGGCCCCGGCAAAGGCAAAAGCAGCTCCGGTTTTGGCATGCTCGCCCGCGCCCTGGGCCACGGCATGAAGGTAGGCGTGGTGCAGTTCATCAAGGGCGCGTTCAGCACCGGCGAAGAAGCCTTCTTCCGCAACCTGCCCAACGTGGACTACCACGTCATGGGCGAAGGCTACACCTGGGACACCCAGGACCGCGAACGCGACGTCGCCGCCGCCAACGCCGCCTGGGCACAAGCCAAGCGCATGCTGCAAGACGACAGCTACCACATGGTACTGCTCGACGAACTCAACATCGCCCTGCGCTACGAGTACCTCGACCTGGACCAGGTCCTCGACGACCTGCAAGCCCGCCCCCCCATGCAACACGCCATCGTCACCGGCCGCTACGCCCCCCAGCCCCTCATCGACCTCGCCGACACCGTCACCGAAATGAAAGTCGTCAAACACGCCTTCAAAGATCAAGGCATCAAAGCCCAAAAAGGCATCGAGCTTTGAAGTGAGGAGAAACGCGCAAGGGGGTAACGGCAATGCAAATGGTCGATGGCAACTTGTAGCGCGGCGTAACGCCTGAGCGAGAGCAACGAGCGAAGAAGGCACCCGCGAAGGCGGCGCCAGCCGCCCTTGTGGGAGGGAGCTTCAGCTCGCGACGATCAAGCCACCAAACCTCACCCCACCCGTAGCGCGGCGTAACGCCCGAGCGAGAGCAACGAGCGAGGAAGGCACCCGCAGCGGCGGCCCGGCGCGAAGGCGGCGCCCAGCCGCCCCGAACCCGCCACATTCCCTCAACCACTCCATCCCTTGACCCAACTCAATTTTTCCGAAAATCTGCGTGACCAAAGCCAAATTTATCAATAGAGTATGATGAAATCGCAAAAAGCAGCGGTCACGCGAATTTTGGTTATGCTGCCATGAGCCAGATATAGTCTTTTAGAAACAATGGTTTATGCCTGTTTGAGTGGCTATATAACATCAATAATCATGCTGGCGCGCTCAATAGTGTTATGTGGAAGGGCGTATAATCACTGTTGAACTAAACCGCTTCGCGGTAGCTGTTGACGAATCACGTTTTTCGCCTCATCGGGCCACACTATTGATTGACCCACGTGGGTCAATCAACAGGAGTGACGACGATGACTGCCCTGCGACAGAAGATGATCGCGGCCATGCGTCAGCGTGGCTTTGCGCAACGTACCCACAATACCTACCTGATGGTGGTCACTGATCTGGCACGTTATTTCCACCGTTCGCCAGACACGTTGAGTACCGACGACCTGCAACACTTCTTCAATCACCTGGTTCAGGAGCGCGGTTTGTCTGCCGCCAGTTGCCGTGTCTATCTGCACGGCGTGCGGTTCCTGTATTTGCACGTGTTGCAGTGGCCGTCGTTTGATGTGCCGCTCACCGTCCCCAAAAAACCGCAGCGGATTCCAGAACTGCTGACCCGCGACGAGGTTCGGCGGATCCTGGCCGCCTGCCAAAACGCCAAGCATCGCATGATGCTCGAACTGTGCTATGGCTGCGGATTGCGTGTGACCGAGGTCTGCCACCTGCGAGTTAGTGACATCGACAGCCAGCGTTACCAACTCCGTGTGACGCAGGGCAAGGGCGGCAAGGATCGTATGGTGTTACTACCCGTGACCCTGCTTGATCGCTTGCGCGATTACTGGCGCGCCTATCGGCCAGTCACATGGCTGTTCCCGAGCGCTCTGTTTCCCGATCAAGCCCTGCACGCCAGTGCGCCACAGAAGGCCTTTACCCAGGCCAAGCGTCTGGCCGGGGTCGAGCGGGTGGGTGGCATCCATAGTCTGCGCCATGCCTATGCCACCCATGTTCTGGAGCAAGGCCTGCCCGTCCATCAGCTCCAGCGACTACTGGGCCACCGTAACCTCCAGTCGACGATGCGCTACCTGCACTGGCTACCGAACCAGCAAGGGGGAGATCAGTGTCATATTGACCTGGTGGCCGCCCTGGAGGTGAGCCATGACTAAGGCCGCTACCTTGCAACAGGCATTGACCCGCTTTCTCGACCCAAGCGGTCTTGATCGCCAGCGCCAACGGGTGTGTACCCATCTGCTGGCCTGCCGAACGAAGGCGATGGGTGGGATGGTCTTACAGTGCTCTGACTGCGCTCATGTACAGCCACGCTACTTTGGCTGTCGTGATCGTCACTGTCCACAGTGTCAGGGCCGCGCCATGGCGCAATGGGCTGAGCGTCAGCAGGCCAATATGCTGCCGGTGCGCTATTACCACGTCGTATTCACGCTACCGCACAGTCTTAATGGCTGGGTTCAGCTTCATCCCGAGGTGATTCACCGATTGCTGTTCCAGAGTGCCTGGCAAACGCTGTGCACGTTTGCACGAGACCCAAAACGCCTCAACGGCGAAATGGGCATGATCGCGGTGCTTCACACCTGGGGCCAGAACCTGAGCCAGCATGTGCATCTGCATTGTCTGGTTCCAGGCGGTGCCTTGAGTGACGATGGCAAGTGGCATGAAGCGCGAAGCAACTACTTGTTCCCCGTGCGGGCCCTGTCACGCCACTTCCGTGGGCACATGGTGAGCGCTCTGCGCAAGGCCGCCCATGCTGGCGATCTCCACCGGGTTACCCGGCCCGGCGATGTCGATGCTCAATTGAACACACTGATGGCCACTGACTGGGTGGTTGACAGCAAGGACTGCCTTGAACACACCCAGGCGGTAGTACGCTACCTGGCGCGCTACACGCGCCAGATCGCCATCAGCAACGCACGTATCCTCGCCGTAGACGACCAGCAAGTGACCCTACGTTACAAGGATTACCGCGACCACGACCGACACAAGCAACTCATTCTGGATGGCGAGGAGTTCGTGCGTCGCTTCCTGCTCCACGTCCTGCCTAGGGGACTGATGCGAGTGCGGCATTACGGCTTTCTGGCCAATCGCTGCCGACGGCAACGTCTGGTACAGATCCGTCGAGCGCTAGCGATGGTTGACCAGGCCCCCCATGTCGATACAGCCGCCAGCGATGCGGAGCCGACCTACACCTGTCCACACTGCAAGCAGCCCACCTTACGGATGATCGGGACGCTCACACCCCAGCGCCCCCTCCATGATCAGCCGCCTAACGACAAGGAGCAACACTATCGAGCATGATGTAACGCCCTACGACAACAACAGACCTGGCTAACCGGCTCGCTAGCGAGTCATGGATAAGCTCGTCCCGATGATGGATTTTAGCCATCAGACGCGCTACATTGGGTTAAATTGGATTTGGAAGTGTCGACATAATGACGAAACGGACGATCAGAGCGCGTGCCCCCCGACCTGCCAATGCGCCGTTTGGCACCTCAGGCCACCTGTCAGTCAATACAATTCCCTATTAAATAGCCGCCTGATGGACGCGCCTTAGTCCAACAGGCATTTATTCGCCATGCTCCGCACGGCGAATAAATGCTTCACTGTTAGGCGCTACTGCTCACCTTATATTTGGACTTCGCATGAGACACTCTGAAAGACACAAAACAGATCGAATCGGTTGGCTTCGTGCTGCGGTTCTTGGTGCAAACGACGGGATTGTATCTACTGCGAGCCTGGTCTTGGGGGTGGCAGCAGCAGGGGCGGACTCCAAGGCTTTGTTAGTCGCAGGCGTAGCTGGTCTCGTTGCAGGTGCTATGTCGATGGCAGCAGGTGAGTACGTGTCAGTCAGCTCTCAAGCCGATACGGAGGGGGCCGACCTTGCCAGAGAGAAAGCCGAGCTGGCTGATGCGCCTGAACAAGAGCATGCGGAGCTTGCCGAGATTTACGTCAGGCGCGGGTTAGACCGGGCGCTCGCAGACAGCGTAGCAAGTCAACTGATGAAGCAGGATGCACTTGGGGCACATGCACGCGATGAACTTGGCATCTCAGAGGTCTCTACGGCCCGTCCAATTCAGGCTGCATTGGCGTCGGCAGGCACATTCTCGGTAGGTGCGGCCCTTCCCTTATGTGTCGTCCTATCGTTTCCGGAGTGGTTACTTATGTGGGTCGTCCCTGGCAGTTCATTGGTGTTCCTTGCCTTACTAGGCTCATTAGCAGCGAAAGTCGGCGGCGCTCCTGTTCTTAAGGCCGCCTCTCGGGTCACGTTTTGGGGGGCTCTGGCAATGGCTTTGACGGCTGGGGTCGGTGCGCTCTTCGGTGTGGCCGTATGATTTTCTGGCGGTGCATTCTCTCGCCTAACAAGGCGCTGCTGTCGGACAAATTCTCCGCTGCGCTTCAAATTTGCCGCAGAGCGCGGCGTTAGCCAATGTACGGATGGACTATGAATCTTTCAGATATCTTTGCCGTTTCCGCAGCCGTCATAGGTTCGGTTGGAGGAGCAGCGTTAATTATTGTCGGTCTGTCCTCATGGCTCGGGAAGGTATGGGCCAACCGCATTCTCGAACAGGACAGATTTCGCTATCAGTCTGAAATTGAAAAGTTAAAAAATGAACTAGCATCAGAGCGAGAGAAAGGTAATTTCGTATTCTCGATGTACTTTGAAGGCCAATTCAAGATTTACAATGATCTGTGGGTTTCACTGGTCGAACTCCGGCGCTGGGTCGACCAGTTATGGGCAGAAGCAACAAACCGAAATCTACGGAACTTTATTCGAGCCTTGGAAAAAGCTCAGCGTCAAATTCAGAATAGCGCGCTTTTGATTGAGCCTGACCACTACAATCAAATCACTAATGCTATGCAAGCCTTTGCAGACTACAAAGTGGGGAAAGAAGGTCTTGTATCGATCAGGAGCACACAGCGGATTGACGATAGCGAAGTTCAGGACATAATCGACGGCAATCAGCACAATCGCCAGTTAATTGTGCAATTCACGGACGATATTCTCGCCAAGATGCGGGGCCAGTTGCGAGATGCTGGGGCGCTGCTTACTTCTGGCTAACCAAGCGCTGTTGCCGGACAATTTCTCCACCGCTTTGCGGTTCCAAAATTGCCGCAAAGCGCGGCGTTAGGCTTCCAATCCCAAGCATTCTCACTTATGAAAAGGAATACTATGAATATAGATCAATTCTTGTCCATGCAGGATGGTGAGATCATGACTGCTGCTCAAGCTGAGAAGCTGAACAAAGAGCTGGCAACGATATCGGTTAATGACATTGCTGTGGTGGATAGACCAAAAATTGCTGACTATCTGGCTACAGCTCTTAATTTGAATTCAGTTGATGAATCTTTAGTTCCTGAATCCGTGAAGCCGGCGCCGACACTTTCCCTATCACCGCCAGCGAGCACTTTTTGATCATTCGCCCCGTGCAAGTTGGCTTTCGCAAGCCCGTTATTGCCAAAACCCACCGTGCTGATCGGTGCTGACGGCCCGTTTTGTCATGCCTTTCCACCCGCCAGGCACGACATATCTGGCGATCGCGTGTCGCTTGGAACTGCTTGTGGATAGAGTGTCGCCGATTGACGGTCAGCATGGCGTTCCTCGTGGATAACGCACTCGGCTCCGCAGCGTCTTGAGCACCGTCATGCGCCCGATATCCTGCCCGAAGTCGAGGATGATCTGCCGTGCCTTGTGAATCACGAGAGCCGCACGGTGCACCAGCTCTTGTAGCACGGTGCGCAGCCGGCGCCGCTTGGCCGGGTGGCGAACCGGGCTCAGCTCGCCGGTCATGCCCAGCTGTCCCATCAGGCGCAGGATGTTGTAGGCCAACTGGGCGAGATGCAGGATCAGATCGTTGGTGGCGAACTTGCCGGACGGCAAGCGCTCCAGGTCGAGATCGGTCTTGATCTCGCTGTGAAACTGCTCATGGGTGGCATGCGCCTGGTAGCGTTTGATCACCGCCTCCGGCGCCTCGTCCAGGCTGGTCCACCAGCCTTCCAACTCATAGTCCGGTTCGAGCAGCAACTGGCCATCGCGATCGGCGGTGCGCTCTACCAGGCGCATCACGCGTTGGACGACGTATTCGGTCTTGTTGTCGTCGTGGATCGAGACGGTCTGCGACCACAGCGCCTGGCGCTTGCCAGGACGCAGCTCTTCCCAGTAGTCCGCCGCCACCGCCAGCCAGGTATCTCGATCAGCCGTGGCCGAGCCACGCGGGTTCCATTTGACGACATAGTCGAGCCGGCGCCCCTCGTCGGCAAAGACCTGGCGTTGCTGTTCGAGAAGCGCCAGGTGCGCCTGGCTGTCGAAGCCGCTGTCCTCGCGTAACAGGATCGGTTGCTTGGTCAAGCATTGGGCGCGAGGCAGTACCCGCTCCAGGAAGGCGTTGCTCTCCTTCATGGTGTGCTGCTTGCCAGGCCGCAGTTCCAGACCCAGGCACCACCCTTCGTTGCCCAGATAGGCGGCGATCGGGGTGTAGCCATCGACCTTCTGGTAGGTCCGCGAGACGCCTTCCTTCTTCGAGTTGCTGTTGTCCATGACGAAGGTGTCGATGTCCAGGCAGACGTGCGTCGTCTCGGCGGTGATCGGTGCTTCGATCAGTGACAGCAGGGTCGTGGACCAGGTGGCGGTGCGCGCCTGCAGGTCGTTGGCGGCAAGTTTTTCCAGCCGCTGTCGCAGTGTCGCCGCGCTCGGCACCTTCTGCAGGGTCAGCAGTTGTTGGAAGGGCTTGTCGCGGCGGAAGTTCTCGACAGCGTCATAGTCGCTCATGCCCAGACACAGCAGGCCCAGGTAGCTCTTGATCACGTCACTGGTGCGCATGCCCAGCGTGGTGGGGAAGCGGCTGTCGATGCTGTCGACGCCAGCGATCTCGAAGCATTGCCCGATGATGGACAGCCCGGCGTGGCTGGTGAGGGTGCGGCAACTGGCGCGGAACTTTATGTTGGGCATGGCACTGTCTGGGTGAATGGCGATAATGGCTATATTGCCATGCAGGTCAGTGGGTTAGAAGTGCTTCCGGGGGCCGGTCTCACGGATTCAGGTGATGGTTCTTATCTCGGTCGGTCCACGTCGGTCAAGAATATGATTCCTAACCTGTCGGCGTTGAAAATCAATAAGTCTGGTGAACCGGCGCATCCTTTATATTTGAAATCAAGCTTGGTGCCGGTCAAGTTGAGCATTTAACAAGGCCAGGCACAGCGACGTCTTTTTCGTTGCGGCTTCGCCTTCACTACAAAGCCGCGCGTGCTGGCGGCGTTATGTTCCTTGACCGCACCTGTTAAGTGGTGCTATTAATAGCACTAAATTGTTGGCTAGGTAACCACTATGCAAGTGAAATTTTCCGAGGATGTCATTCCTCTATCAGACCTGAAGATCAATCCCGGAAAGGTGGTTGGTCGAGCACAGGACACGCATCGCCCAATCCTGCTTACCAGCCGTGGCCGCGGCGTAGCGGTTGTGCAGGGGCTCGAGGATTATGAGAAAAGTGCAGAGGAATTGCGGTTTGTAAAGGCGGTGGCGCAGGGGCTTATGGATGTTCGCGAGGGCAACACCGTATCGTTGGAGGACGCCAAGAAAACGTTGGGCATCAAGTAAATGGAATTACGCATCGCACAGTCCGCTCTTGAGGACTTACAGGCTATTCAAGAGTATTACAAAGAGCAGGATGTTCCACATATCGGTGATGATTTCGTGGCTGCGATCTTGGAGCATAGCGAAATGCTTCAGCTCCACCCTGATGCTGGCCGTATTGTTCCTGAATTCAACCTGGATCATATTCGCGAATTGATTCACGCGCCATTTCGAGTTGTCTATCTCAGGCAAGCTAAAGAGGTTGTGCTCATACGAGTCTGGCGAAGTGAGAGGCAGCTTGAGTTACCTGCAAACGAAACATAACCAAGCCATGCACCGGACGCCAAACCCTCCGCTTCGCTACGGTTTTGTCACCGGTGATGGCGGGCGTTAAAGATGCTGCTCCACATCCATACTGTTATGGAGAATTCGGATGACAACGATCCTGGATTCCGTACCGGCTCTGTAAAAGATAACATGACTGCCCTGACTGAACTTTTTGTACCCTGGTTTTATGTCACCCGCATTGCGGCCAATATCAGGCTGGCGAGCGAGCCGCTTGAAAGCATCGTCAAGCTGCCTGAGGTATGTATCGCGTTGGCGCTTTCCCCACTTTTCGGTGGTGAAGCGGCCTATCTCGACAACGTCTTTTCGGGCAGAGGTAGTGAGCAGGTATGGACGCATCAGTGAGCTTCGTTGTCCAGTTCTGTAATAACGCTTTCAAGGGAATACTCTGCGATTCCACTCTGTTCGCCTTCATCCAGGAGGCGTTGGAGCCGTTCAAGCTTACTTTCCGTTTCTTCAAGCAGACGCAGTCCGGCACGTACCACCTCGCTCACCGAGCCATAGCGGCCCTTTTCAACCTGAGTGGCTATAAACTCGTCAAAATGGGGGCCGAGTGTAATGCTGGTATTTCTAGCCATGGGGAAACTCCTGTACCAAATATTGGTATATCATGGCAAAGCACCCATAACAAGGCAAGGCAGGCCGACGCGATAAAGTCGCGCCACTGCTTGCAGCGCCATACAAAGCGTCCGCCTTGACGTACGTACCCAAAGACGCACACCTTGGTGAAAAGTTGAACATAAAAGTGGTGCGTCATGACCGGAATCACAGCCACCGAGGCGCGCAGCAACCTGTATCGGTTGATCGACGAGACCGCCGAGTCGCATCAGCCCATCGTCATCATGGGTAAGCGAAACAACGCCGTGCTGGTGTCCGAGGAAGACTGGTCTGCCATTCAGGAAACACTTTACCTGCTCTCCGTACCCGGTATGCGGGAATCTATTCGTGAGGGGATGGCTGCTCCCTTGGATGAATGCGATGAGGAGCTGGACTGGTGACATGGACGTTGGTTTACACCGGGTACGCCCAGCAAGATGCAAAGAAGCTAGCCTCCCGCGGCCTCAAACCAAAAGCCCAGGAACGGCTAGCGCTGGTAGCCGAAGACCTATACCGCAAGCCGCCTCCGTTTGAGAAGCTCGTGGGTGATGTTGCGGTGGCCTATTCACGCCGCATCAATATTCAGCATCGACTGGTCTATCAAGTGCTCGATGATGAGCGAGTGGTGAAAGTTCTCAGGCCTGGAGCCACTACGAATAATGCATAATCAAAGGCTGGTGCGGATGTATTAGCCTTGATTAACGACTGGCTGGGCCTTTTGTAAGAGGTCTGACATCACCCCTGATACAATCCCAGTAGCATACCAGAACCGCTTCCAAAGCTACTTTTTTTACCACCTGTCTCATGGTTTAATTAGCCCCCTTAATTTGAGTGTGCTTATACGTTTGGCTAAGGATGAAGATGAACGATTGGAAGCGGCGCGTATTGGGGGCTATGACGATTGCGGGGGGAGGTATTGGTATATCTTCCACGATGCCTTACATGATGGTGTCATCGCATGTTCTGGACTGGCTGTTTTGTATTGGTTTTATTCTGTTGTTTTCGTGGGGTATTTGGTGCGGCATTCAATTGTTAGAGAAGCAGCCGAACGCAGCGCGTGCCAATTTCAAGTTTTGGCTAATACAGGTGCCTGTTTTTAATACGCCTGTGCTGGGCTACTTTTTTGGCTCGGGTGCTTACCTGTCCGTGTGGGTGGGTTTAGGCAATATCAGTTATGGCTATAACGCCATGCTGGGCAGTGGTTTTCAGTATTCGTTCATGAATGACTCGTTTCCCACTCTGGTGGGGGTGAACATTCTGGCGCTTTTAATGAGCTTTTGGTTCTATCGCAAAGCCTATGGTGCCGATGTGTCGTCGTAACGCACGGTGCCGTGAGGTATTCACGTGATCATGCATCCTTGGCATATGGAGGGGCAGAATGAACCACGGCACTTATTATGAGCGCTCGAAGCAGCTGGATCTTTATCCGCACCTACGTGAATCCGTCGAGCGGCTAACCGGCGAGCTGCCCAGGACCGCCATTGATATGGGCTGTGGAGCAGGGCGGAATGCCCTGTTTTTGGTGGAGCGCGGTTATCGGGTGCATGCGTTTGACCATCACCCACTGGCCATCGAGCGCTTACAAGAAGCGGGCAAGGCGCATCTGGGGTCATCGCTGTTTACCTCTCAGGCCCGTTTTGATGAGTTCGAGTATCCGCCTGCTTCCTTGATCACCGCGTGTATGAGCCTGTTTTTTTGTCACCCTGACGTGTTTACAACGGTGTGGCACAGGTTGACTCAATCGTTGAGCTCAGGGGGCATGTTTTGTGGCCATTTCATGGGGCCTGATGATACCTGGGCACAAGATGAAAGCCGCCATTTGACCATCCACACGCCCGCTACGCTGTCCACGCTATTTGCGGATGACTATCACGTCATTATCCTTCAAGAACAAAGCAGGGCAGGGATGACGCTCATGGGCAAAAATGAGCACTGGCACACTTATTCAGCGATCCTTCAGAAGCGGTGATCTGTGCCAGTAGCGTAGTCTTTTCCTTGGCATGCCCATCACACCACGCCATCATTCACTCAGATGAGCGGCCATCCGTGGCGAAGCTTCTGCCGCTGGAAGGTATGGGCCGATATTGCGCACCATGCGCTCGATGTATTCTGTTTTCTCCCCCACAGGGGCCACATAATGCATGGCTTCTTCGGCTGCCTCCATGCCCACCAGACGGGCTATCATCCAGCAGGCTAGGTATTGTGAGCCCAGGCAGCCACCTGCAGTGGCGATATTTCCGCTGGCAAAGAACGGCTGATTCAATACCTCGATGCCTGCTTCCATCACCCAGGGGCGGGTGGTGAGATCGGTACAGGCAGGAACGTTCCCGAGAAGGCCGCGTTTGGCGAGCAGCAAGGTGCCCGAGCACTGTGCGCCCAAAAGTTGTTGGTCGGGGTTCAACGTAAGCTGGGCCATCAAGTGCTCGTTGTCAGCAATCTCACGGGTATGGATGCCGCTACCGATCAGGACGGCATCGGCGCTTGCCAGCTCTGCGAAAGAGGCTTGGGCGTGGAGGGTAACGCCATTCATCGATGTCACCTTGGCTTCCGGGCACATGAGCGATACGCGCCAGCCGGGCTGTTTGATGCGATTCAAAATGCCCAGGGCGATCAATGAGTCAAGTTCGTTGAAGCCTTCGAAGGTAAGGATGGCGATATGCATGAGGTGAAGCTCCTGGTGGGGTCACGTATCGCATGCTAGGCATGGTATATATCACAATCAAATTATTGTCATGGATACAATGCCCATGCCACGTGCCCGATACAAACAGGTAGTCGATGCCTTCGCGCTGGAGATTCGTGCTGGAAAGTACCGCCCTGGCACGCGCTTACCTACGCACCGGCAACTTGCCCAGCGGTACGGATTGGCGCTGGCCACGGCAACACGGGTATACGCCGAGCTTGAAGCCATGGGGCTTGTGGTGGGAGAAACGGGGCGAGGAACGTTTGTGAGGGATACTGCGCTGCCGCCGGGGCTGGGGGTAGACCAGCAGCAAGTCGTCGATGGCCTGCTAGACCTCAGCTTCAATTACCCCACTGTGGCGGGGCAGGCGGATCTGCTGCGCGCAACGCTAAGCCAGCTCGCTTCATCAGGTGATGTGAGTGCATTGCTCCACTACCAGCCCCACGGTGGTCGTCTGCATGAGAGAGAGATCGTTGCCGAGCACGTGATGCGCAGTGGTCTAAACGTCGCTGCGGAACGGTTATTGCTGGTCGATGGTGCTCAGCATGGCTTGGCGACCACGGCCATGGCGCTATTCAAGCCGGGTGATGTGATCGCCGTCGATGCCATCACGTACCCAGGCTTTAGTGTCCTGGCGCATCGCTTAGGGTTGGAACTGGCAGCAGTGCCCGCCAATGTGGAAGGAACCGACTTGTGTGCACTCGCGCGACTTTGCCAGCGCCGCCGCGTTCGTGCAGTCTATGTTCAGCCCACCGTTCATAACCCCATGGGGTGGGTAATGGGGCTGGCATGGCGGCATCAGCTCATTGGCTTGGCCGAGCAACACGATTTTCTGATCATCGAGGATGCTCCCTATGCGTTTCTTGAGACCCTGGCGCCTCCGCCGCTGGCCAAGCTTGCCCCCGAACGTACGATATACGTGTCGAGTTTCTCCAAAAGCGTGGCCACCGGCTTGCGGGTTGGCTATGTGGTGGCACCTGCACAATGGGTTGCCGAGATAGAGCGCACGATTCGTGCGACGACCTGGAACACGCCAGCAGTGATGACGGCGATGGTATGCCAATGGGTGCTAGAGGGTACGGTGGCGCGTTTGGAACAGCAAAAGCGTGAGGATGCCGCACAGCGGCAAGCGGTGGTGGCTCGGGTATTCAAGGGCATGCGCTATCAGGCACACCCTGCGTCTTACTGCGTTTGGCTGCCCTTGCTGGAAGAGGGGCGTGCCGACCGGGTGGCAAGTGCGCTTTTACAACAAGGCATCAGTGTATCGACCGCAGCTCCCTTTTCAACGGCAGCCCAGGTGCCCCATGCCATCCGTCTTGCGCTAGCATCGGTAGATATTCAGCAGCTCGAAAAAGCGCTGTGTGCCGTCAGGGAGGTCGTTGAATACCATGCCTACGTTTAACATCCGCCGTCGAGTCACCACGAACACGGCCAACCACGAACCCTCACTTTGACAAGACGGCTCCAACCATGACCCGCAAAACCCTAAGCCTCAAAACGAAACGGCCCCTAGAGGCCAAGCCCGCCGAGACAGTGGCCGATTCCTCTCCCGAAGAGCAATCACATACCGACCCCGAAAAGCGCTTTCTCAACGGCACGGCCATTCATCCTTCCCCGCGCCTTTATCTGGCCAATGGCGTTCGTGAGCACAGCGTGCGGGCGATGGATTTGATCAC
Organism: Halomonas sp. KM007; assembly: GCF_050709225.1. NCBI lineage: Bacteria > Pseudomonadati > Pseudomonadota > Gammaproteobacteria > Oceanospirillales > Halomonadaceae > Halomonas > Halomonas sp. KM007. Next base: position 3,401,187 of record NZ_CP136131.1, read on the forward strand.
GCCCATTGGCATGGGGCAGCGCGGGCTGATCGTGGCGCCGCCGGGGGCGGGGAAAACCACCCTGTTGAAGCATATCTGCCAGGCCGTGGCGGCGGCGTATCCCGAGATCAAGCTGTATGCCCTGTTGATCGATGAGCGCCCGGAGGAAGTGACCGATTTCAAGCGCAGCGTGACCGCCGAGGTGCACGCTTCGTCGTCTGACGAAAGCTACGCCCACCATGTGCGCGTGGCCGATAACCTGCTGCAAACGGCGCGCAGGCAAGCCGGGGAAGGGCACGATGTGATGATCGTGATCGACTCATTGACGCGGCTTTCCCGGGTGCACAATGCGGGGCAGCGGGGCAGTGGCCGTACCATGTCCGGCGGGTTGGATACCCGGGCGCTGGAAATCCCCCGCAAACTGTTCGGTGCGGCACGGAACATCGAAAACGGCGGCTCGCTGACCATTCTGGCCACCGTGCTGGTGGAGACGGGAAGCCGCATGGATCAGGTGATCTTCGAGGAGTTCAAGGGCACCGGCAACATGGAGCTGGTGCTGTCGCGGGAGGTGGCCAGCCAGCGCATCTTCCCGGCGCTCGATATTGCCAAAAGCAGTACCCGCCGCGAAGAGCTGTTGATCGAGGCCCACGAGATCGAAAAGGTACGCAGCCTGCGCAGAGCCTTGGCGCCGCTCAAGCCAACCGACGGCGCGCAGAAGCTGCTGGCGCTGCTGGAGAAGTACCCCACCAACGCCGAGCTGCTGGCGGCGTTTTCACCCGCTCAGGGGTAAGGCCTGCCACCTGCCTGCGGGCCATCGCTCGCCGACGCTGCGTGCAACGTCTAGCGGCTGCCTTTCTTCACATGCTTCAAATTGGAGGCCGGGACGGCCTTCTTGACTGGAAACTCTGCCACTTCCCGGCGCTCGATGAGCTGGTTCATGCGCCGTTCGATGGCACACAGGTTCTTGAAGTCGCTGATGTCCACCAGCGAGATGGCTTCCCCGGAGGCCCCGGCGCGGCCGGTGCGGCCAATGCGGTGGATGTACTCTTCCGGCTGGAAGGGTAAGTCGTAGTTCACCACTCGGCTCAGCTCGCCGATATCCAGCCCCCGCGCCGCGACGCCGGTGGCTACCAGGTACTTGAGCTCACCGGTTTTGAACTGGGCCAGAATCTTTTCGCGCATGGCCTGGCTTCTGCCGCCATGGATGGAGTCCGCGACGATGCCGCGTTTCTCCAACTGGGCCACCAGCTTGGCCGCGCTGTGCTTCTTCTCGACGAAGATCAGCGCCTGGTCCCAGGCCTGTTCGTTGATCAGGTGGCTGAGCAGGGCGGATTTGGTGTCCTTGTCGACCGTGATCAGCCACTGTTCGATGGTGTCGGCGGCGCGAACGTTGGGGGTGATGGCGATGTTGGCGGCCAGGTCGGTCATCTTGCTGTCTGAAAAACTACGGGCGAGGGCGCGAACGTCCTGGGTCATGGTGGCCGTGAACAGCAGGTTCTGGCGCTGTTCCGGCAGGCGCACGATGATCTTGTGAATATCATCCACAAAGCCCATGTCGACCATTCTGTCCGCTTCGTCCAGTACCATGACCTGCAGCTCGTCGAAGTGCAGGGCGCGCTGATGCGCCAGGTCCAGCAGCCTGCCCGGTGTGGCCACTAGAATGTCCACGCCTTCGATCAAACGCTCCTTTTGGGGCGCGGTATCCACACCGCCATACGCGGCCATCGAGGTGAGCTGGGTATGCCTGGCGTATTGCGCCACGCTGGCGTTGACCTGTACCGCCAGCTCGCGAGTGGGCACCAGAATCAGCGCGCGGATGCGCTTGGCCCGCAGCGCTTCTGCCTTGCTGAAGCGCTCCAGCAGCGGCAGCACGAAGGCGGCGGTTTTGCCGGTGCCGGTTTGGGCGGTGGCGATGAGGTCCTTGCCCGAGAGAATGGCGGGAATGGCCTGTTCCTGGATGGGCGTGGGCGTCTGGTAACCGAGTTCGGTAATCGCCTGAACGAGGGGAGTGGATAAACCGAGTGTAGAAAAAGGCATAAGGGGCCCTGACAGCGAGTCGTAGGTGGGTCGAACGTAAAAAGTGGTGCAGCATAGCGTAAAATCGGCCCGCCGTTGCTCGAATATTGCCCGCCGCGTCACCGTACCCCGCCTCACACAAGGTATAATGCCCCCTTCCCGGCGAAGCCTGTGTGCTTTAGCCTGCTGTTTTACGTCGATAAGGTCGTGGTTTGATGATCAACACGAAAATTTACAAGGCGGTGTACGAGCTGGCCGAAAAGCTGATGAAGGCCGCGTCCAAGGATGACCGCGCCACCTTTGAAGCGCTTTACGCCGAGCTGCAGGCGATCTGCACCGAGCATGAGAACACCGAAAAAGACCACCCCGAGCAGTGGGAAACCCTGGCCGACTTCACCGAAGAGCTGGAAGACGCGCTGCCGATCTACCAAAAGGCGCTGGACAAGGCGGTGGCCAAGCAGTCGAACGACCATCTGGCCTCGATTGGCTTTTCCATGGCCACCCTGCAGGTGGAGCTGGGCGAGCCCCAGGCCGCCATCGAAAGCTTGCAGCGCGCCCAGGCCAGCGCCCAAACGATTGAAGATAACGAGCTGAAAGCAGAGATCGACGAGCTGCTGGCCACGCTCACCAACGGTTAGGAGTCCCCTTGACCAATAACGATATTTTTCGCCGTATTCGCTATGCCTTCGATTTGAAGGAGGCCACCATCGTCAATATCTTCGCCTTGGCAGAGGTGGACGTGACGCCTGCCCAGGTAACGGCCTGGCTGAAGAAGGATGAGGACGAAGCGCTGGTGCCCATGAAGAACCGGGAGCTGGCGGCGTTTTTGAATGGCTTCATCAGCTTCAAGCGCGGCAAGCGCGAAGGCCCGGTGCCTGCGCCGGAAACCCAGCTGAACAACAACATGGTGTTCCAGAAGCTGCGTATTGCGCTGAACATGAAGGCCGAAGACGTGCTGGCGGTGTTCGAGCAGGTGGGGCTACCGCTCAGCCCCCACGAGCTGAGCGCGTTCTTCCGCAAGCCAAGCCACAAGAATTACCGCGAGTGCAAGGACCAGATGCTGCGCAACTTCCTGATGGGCGTGCAGCAACAGCAGCGCCCCAGCCAGGAGAACTGACGCCTAAGGTGATACCTTAGCCGTCGCGCTTCACGCACACGAAGATGGCATTGCCAGACGCGTTGTCCCACGGGGTGATGGTCTGGTAGTCGTGTTCGAACACGTGTACCTCGAAGTAGGGCGTCAGCAGGGCGATGAGTTCGCCAAAGCTGACCGCCACCATGGGGTGCTCGTCATTCCATACCTGGGTGACCGCAGGCGTGCTCTTTTCGATACTGAGCCGCAGCGTTTGCCGTTCCCCGTGCCCCGCATAGTGCCAACCCGAACGAAACGTGAAGCGATCCTCGCCTTGCTGGGCGGTGTGCTTGACGAACAGCGCGTTGTCGATGCGCTCCTTGTCCACGCTGTTGAAGCACAGTACGCCGCCGGTGCGCAGGGCGCGGTGGGCGCTGGCGATGCAGGCGCTCAGCTTTTCCAGGTTGGCGTTGTAGTGGATGGAGTATAAAAAGCAGGTGATCAAATCCACCGGCTCATCCACTTGGAACTGGCCCATGTCTTGCAGCGAAAAGTGAGCTTCCGGGCAGCGGGTGGCTGCCAGGTCCAGCATCGGCTGGTGAATGTCCAGCCCGCTGCTGGTGTAGCCCACATCCAGAAAATGGCGTACGTGGGGGCCGGTGCCGCAGGCCAGGTCCAAGTGCTGGCTGCCCGCGTTGCCAAACAGCTGATGCAGGCGATGAATGGCGTTACTTTGCGCGCGGTAGTCGATGTCGACGCACATCAGATCGTAATAGCCGGAAAGGTCGGTGTAGAGCGCGTTGACGGACATGGTGGCCTAACGGTGAACGCTAAAGGAAAGAGGTGGCGCATGGTATACGAGCGCTTCGTATTTGAGAAGCCGGGTTTGGCTAGCCAACGGAGAGGGCAATGATACATATTCGAACCCGCCCGCCGTTTATACGCCCGTTTCGGGTTCGAGTATTGCGGGCCGTTCGGCAGCTACCGGCTTGACCCCAATAGCTGTTTCATGCGGCTATGCCTGGGCGAGAGCTGAAAAGGCTAATATCACCGGGCCTGGTGCAGGGTGCCCGGTGATGGGTTGTGGAGACAGCTTTTCACGTTAGCCGCTTACGGTAGCCCATCAAGAAAGCTGGTCGGCGAAGTCATGGTTGACGTCCCGATGGCTCGCCTCGTCGGCACGTACGGCGATCACCACGTCGCGCAACCGCGCATCCTGGGGTAGCTTCCAGTAATCGATGGCGATTTGGGGCGCCGGGATGTTTTCGTAATCGCCTCGGTCGATACCTTCCAGGTATTCGGTGTAGCTATAGACGGCTTCCTCTTCCAGGTAGCCGACCACGCGGTGGGCGGTCTTGCTGGAGCATAAATACAGCAGGAAAAACAGATTAAAGAACATGCCTTGGGCTACGAGAATGAGGAAGCGCTCGAAACGGTTGGGCTTGGCGACCTCGATAAAGGTCATCAGGTGCATGCGCTCGTTTTCCGCTTCATCCAATAGGGTACGAATCCAGCCATCATCATCCTTGATGCGCCGAATGGCATGCAAGTGCTGTATCGCCCCTCCCACCATGCCGGGCACGGCGGCCACTGTTTCCAGAATGACGGCACGATGGCCGTAACGGCCGGCAAAAAACTTGTCGGCAAAAAAACGCATGAATTTCACGACTCGGTAGGCAATGCGGTCTGACAGCCCCTGAGGTTGGTGATGTGTGTATTGTTCGCCAGGCCTCGTGTGCTCATCATGACTGTTCATGGTCTACTCCTTGCAGGTAAAATTTTAATGTATGACTTCTGTATGGCTTTTGGGTTCGTCGCTTGAGCATCTTTTTGCCACTGCGGTGAAAGATTGACGTCGCTGGCAGCGATGGGCGCTGAAATGCTAAAGAATCCTTGCGACTTTCCGATAATAAAGAGGTACGTCTTTTCTTAGCCACTAATGAGTCTGCCATGCCCAAATTACGTGCTCTGTTGTTGTCCGCTGCCTTGTTGATGCTTACCGCAACGGCTCAGGCATCTGTGCAGGCAGCAGAGGAGGCGGCGCTGGCGTGGTTGGTGAAGATCGATAACAGCGAGTATGAACAGGCATGGGAAGCCGCTTCGCCACTGCTGCGTACACCGCTTTCTGCTGCCATGCTTGAACGCACCGTTGCACTGTCGCGTAAGGACTTTGGCTCGGTGCAATCGCGCCGCCGAGTGCGCGTTTCGCAGTACACCTCCATGCCCGGCGCTGAACGGGGCGACTTCAAGGTCGTTACCTTCCAGACCCAGTTTGCCAACCGCCCGCGGGTGGTGGAAGTGGTGACCCCGCATCTGGAAAACGGCACCTGGCGGGTCAGTGGTTACTATATCGAGTGACGGCTGGGTCAATCAGCCGCTAGCCTATCACACGATCATCCCCGCCAATGCCTGCATGACCAACACGATGACCAGCACCGCGCTACCCAGTGCGAGGCTGGTCATCAGCGCATGGCGCTTCCACAGAGTTTCAACCCGTTTGCCATAGCGTTTCACCAGCCAGGCCAGCCCGTAGTAGCGCAGCCCGCGTGAGAGCAGCGCCGCCAGCACGAATAGCAGGATGGGGTAACCGGAGAGCCCGGCGGTAATCATGGCCACCTGGAAGGGGATGGGAAGAATGCCGATGGCCAGAATCGCGGCAAACCCGTAGCGGTTGAAGAAGCCCTGAAACGCCTGATAGCTCTCCTCCATGCCCATGAACTCGATAAACCAGGTCCCCAGCGATTGATAGAGCACCATGCCCACGCTATAGCCCACCAGCGACGCCACCAGGCAGCCCAGCGTGGTGGCCGTGGCAATCGCCCAGATCCGCTGTTTGTTCACCGCCATCAACGGGATCAGTACCAGCTCGATGGGCACGGGCAGTATGATGGTTTCCAGAAACGAGAGGGTGGCGATCAGCCAGAGCATGTGTTTTGAGCCGTTCAAACGCTCCAGCCAGTGCTGGGTACGGGTAGAGATCAGCGCCATCGTGTCCTCCTGACGTAACTGGCATGGCCGACTGGCGGCGGCGCACATGAGGAATGTGCGGGGTTGTCGTGTAGAGTAGACTGTGACTCACATGAGTGATCATCATATCGTCATCATTCCGGCAGAGCCTCATTATCTGCTCACTGCGCAGCAGGTAGCCCAGGCCAAGGCTGCGTTGTGGCAGTGGATGCCCGAGGCAGAGAGTATAGACGAGCAGGTATCGAAGCATGTGATGTTTCATGACTGTGGCAGCAACTTCGAGTACGTGCGCTGTCACCTGTGCGCGCAAGAGCTGACCCTTCCTGAGTGGCATCTCCTGATGGATCAGGATTACGACGCACAGCGTGGCTTTGCGCTCCTTCCTCAGACGCTGCCGTGCTGTGGCAGTGTCGCCAGCGTGCACCAGCTCGACTACTCCTTCCCCCAAGGGTTCGCTCGGTTTTCGCTCACGGCCATCAACCCCAGAACAGGGGCCATGAGCCCTCAACAGACCGAGTCGCTGCAAGGCCACCTGGGGCAACCCTTGCGGGTGATTTACCGGCATGTGTAGTGCGCAAGATTCGGGTAGGTGTCGGGCCTTTCACTGGGTAAGCTTTAGCGAGCATCAGCCTCTTTTTGCCCCTTTGCCCGTGAGATGGACGCGATGAACGACTACGCCCGTATCGAAAAAGCCATGGCCTTCATGGTGGCCCACGCCGCCCAGCAGCCGAGCCTGGAGGCGGTGGCCGAGCAGGTACACTTGAGTGCGTTCCATTTTCAGCGGCTGTTCAGCCGCTATGTAGGGGTGAGCCCGAAGCGCTTTTTACAAGCGTTGACGTTGGCGCGGGGCAAGCAGTTGATTGCTTCTTCCCAGAGCCTTGCCGACACCGCCGAAGCGCTGGGGCTGAGCGGCGGCTCGCGGCTTTACGATCATTTCGTGACGCTGGAGGCGGTCACGCCGGGGGAGTTCAAGCGCCAGGGGGAGGACGTGGAAATTGCTTATGGGGTTCACCCCACGCCGTTTGGCCAGGTGCTGGTCGCCACCACCCCGAGAGGCATTTGCCGCATGGGCTTTCTGGCAGCGACACCCGAAGCGGAGATTCTGGCGCAGCTGGCCGCCGAGTGGCCGCGCTGTACCTTGTGCCACCAGCCGGACGCCACGCGTTACGCCGTCGAGGCGCTGTTCGAACCGCCGCGCCGCGCCGCGCCTGGGGCACTTTCGCTGCATGTGCGGGGCACCAACTTTCAGCTCAACGTGTGGCGGGCGCTGCTGATGATCCCGGACGGGCAGCTTGCCAGCTACTCCCACATCGCCCAGTGGCTGGGGGCGCCGAAATCGTCTCGGGCGGTGGGTAACGCGGTGGGCGCCAACCCCGTGGCGCTGTGGATTCCCTGCCACCGGGTGATTCAGCAAAGCGGCGCCCTGGGTGGCTACCGCTGGGGGCTGGAGGTGAAACGCCAGGTGCAGGCCTGGGAAGTGGCCCAGCATCTGGAATCCTCGGAAAGCGCTTGAAGCGAGTGACCGGCTAGTGCCCAGCTAGCGCACGCTAATGTCCAAATATGGACCAGCCCGTGCGTTGCACGAACATCTCCAGGGCGCGCACCCCCAGAAGGCTGTTGCCGTAGCTATCCAGCCCCGGCGACCAGACGGCCAGCGAGCCGCGCCCCGGCGCAATGGCCAGAATGCCGCCGCCCACGCCGCTCTTGCCCGGCAAGCCCACACGGAAAGCAAACTCCCCCGAGGCATCGTAGTGGCCACACATCATCATCAATGAGTTGATTCGGCGTGCCCGCTGGGGCGACACCACCCGCAGGTTGCTGGGGCGGTTGACGCCGTCGGAAGCCAGAAACAGCCCGGCGTGGGCCAGTTGCTCGCAGCTCATGGCGATGGCGCACTGGTGAAAGTAGGTGCCAAGCACTTTGTCCACGTCGTGGCGCAGCCGCCCAAAGGCTTTCATGAAGTGCGCCAGCGAGGCGTTACGGTCCTTGTGCTGCATTTCCGAGGCGGCGACCTGATGGTCGAAGCAGATGCTGTTGTCGTCGGCGATATAGCGCACGAAGCTCAATATTTCGGCCAGGGTTTCCTTGGGGGCGTGGCCCATCATGATGGCGTCTACCACCGCAATGGCCCCGGCATTGATGAACGGGTTGCGCGGTTTACCGCTCTCGTGTTCCAGCTGCACGATGGAGTTGAAGGGGTCGCCGGAGGGTTCGCGGCCGACGTTGGACCACAGCGCATCGCCGAGCTTGCCCAGGGCAATGGTCAGGGTGAAAACCTTGGAAATACTCTGAATCGAGAACGGCGTGGTGGCGCAGCCCGTCGAGAAGCGCTCGCCCTCTACGGTGGCCAGGCTGATGGCAAACTGGTTGGGATCGACCTGGGCCAGTTGGGGAATGTAGTCGGCCACCTTGCCGCGCTCGGTGGCGTGGGATAGCTCGTCAGCAATCTCGTTCAGTAGCGTTTGCATCTCGGGCGTCGTTGTTTGGCAGCGGGAGCCGCTACCCTAGCGGAAAAAAGCCCAGCTGTCTGCTGGCGGCAGCCCGCTGAGGCGCTGCGCAATAACCTTGATAACCCTTTGAGTTGATAAACATGCTGTTTGCAGTGGGAGCCCTTGCAGCGGGGCCGGTGGCATCTACACTGCAGCCTGAACCCTGCCCGGTCAAAGGAGGTTTCATGGATAGGATATCCAACGCGGGGCCGCTGATGCTCAAGGTGCCGATGAAGTCCATGGCGGTGGTGCTGGACCCCGCCGATGCCAACGATGTGCTGGAGCATACGCCCACCCCCTTTTCACCCAATGAGCAGGCCAAGCACAGTGCCCTCAGCCACTTCGAGCCGGGGTTCTCGCTGATTTCCGAAGGAGAGGCCCGCGAGCAGCGCAGGGCGCTGAACGAGCGGGTTCTGCAAAGCGATTGTCCTCACCATGATGCTTCCCAGGCGTTCGTGCAGGTGGTGCAGGAAGAGGTCACGGCGCTGCTGGAGCGGGTCGCCACCCGCTATGACGAGCTGGATTGGCCGACCTTTCTGCTGACCTGGGACCGCATCGTTCGTCGCGTGGTGCTGGGCGACGCCGCCGCCGATGACCGCGTACTGACCGAGGAGCTGACTGCTCTGCGCAAAGCGGCCAACTGGGGCTTTTTGCGCCCCAAGCGCCAGCGCCTGCGCAAGCGCTTCGAGCAGCGCCTGGCGTATTACCTGCGTGAAGCGGCACCCGGCAGCCTGATGTCTGCGCTGGCTCCGCAGTGCCCTGGCCGAGAGCAGGCACCGTTGCAGCAGGTGCCTCAATGGCTGTTTGCCTTCGAGCCGGCGGGCATGGCGACCTTCCGCGCCCTGGCGCTGCTCAGCGCGCATCCTGATGTCGCGGCGCAGGCGCTGGCCAAAGCGCAACAGGGCCACCCGCTGGACGATTTCAAGGCCACCCTGTTGGAAGCGCTACGCCTGTGGCCCACCACGCCGCTGCTGCTGCGCCAGACCACCCAGCCAACCCAGTGGCAGGCGGGCACCATGCCCGCCAATACTTCGGTACTGATTCACGCACCCTACTTTCATCGCGACGAGCGCTACCTGCACGCCGCCCATCGCTTCACCCCCGAGCTCTGGCTGACGCCGGAAGGCCATAGCCACACCCAAACGCCTTGGCCGCTGGTGCCGTTCAGCGGTGGGCCGGGTATCTGCCCCGGCAGGCATGTGGTGCTGCTGGTGACCAGCCACTGCCTGGCTGCCCTGTTGGGGCAGGCCAGCATCGTACTTCATCCCCCGGAAAAGCTCTCCGCAGAGGCCCCATGCCGGGCCTGCTGAGCCCGTTCCATTTGCGCTTTCGGGTGCATCGTCGCCAAGCGACATCAGAGGCGAGTCGATAGAGCATTAGTCGATCAGCCCGTGCTCGTCGTAAAACGGGAAAGGCCCAGGATAGCGCTCGATGAACCCCTGGTGCGTCACCATGCCATTGGTCGCTGACCATTGGTGAAGCAGGTAACCGGGCGGCTCCATTTGAAAGTGAGCGGGGCCGCCTGGAGTAAGATCCAGGCTGACCTGGTGGGAAACCCCCGGGCAGCTAATGGCCAGGGTACGGGCAAAGCGCGCTTGAATTGAGCGGTGCAGATGCCCGCATAGCACGCGCTCGACCTGGGCATGGCGAGCAATGACGCTGGCCAGGGCGTCTGGATGCTTCAGCGGCTGAGCGTCCATATGTCCAATGCCGCTCATGAACGGATGATGATGCACCATCACCAGCGTTGGTTTGTGGGGTTGCTGGGCAAGCGTTGCCTCCAGCCAATGCAGGCTCTCCTCGCTGAGTTTCCCGTGGGGTTTACCGGGAACAGAAGAATCGAGCCCCACGAGCCGCACCGGATACTCCTCCACCACCCACTGCACGGCGTCGCGGTTCTGAAACAGATAGTGATGTTCGGGAAATGCGGCGCGTAGGTGAGCGCGGTCGTCATGATTGCCGGGAATCAGATACACGGGCAGCGTCAACTCGGCAAGAATCTGCTTGAAGGTAGCGTACTCGTCAGGCTGGCCAAAATCGACCAGGTCACCGGTGATGAGTACCAGGTCAGGCCTAGGGGCGAGCTGGTTGAGCGTGTCGATGGCGTGACTCAGCGCACGGGCGGTATCCACCTGGCGATAGGAGCGTTTGCCGCCCGCCTTGATATGTGGGTCGCTGATCTGTGCGATGAGACATGAAGAAGGGTCGGGTATCGTAGTGTCGAATCCGTCATTAGCCATTGACCACCTCCTGAGTGCGTACCGAAGGCGTAGGCCTGTCGGGATGAAAAAGTACGTGGGCGGGTAGCGCAAGGCTAATGATGGCATCGTGGGAGTAGCGCTGGCGGGAAGAGGCTTCGACCTGAAGGGGGGCAGCGCCACCGGTGTCGACCATCAATCGTTGCGTCTGACCCAGAAAAATGCTTTGTACTACCTTGCCGCGTATGTCCGCTTGGGCAGCGGGGACGACCTGTATGTCTTCAGGGCGGCAGTAGACCGTGGAAACTCCCGTCAAATGCGGGGCCACGAGTTCGCCACCGTGGACGGCCAGCCCGCCATCGGTGCGGGTAGTGATCACCTCGAGGCAGTTGACCGCGCCAATGAAATCGGCCACGAAGGCATTGGCAGGCTGATGGTAAATTTCTTGAGGAGAGCCCAACTGAGCAATGCGGCCAGCCTGCATGACGGCGATGCGATCACCCAGGGCCATTGCTTCGTCCTGGTCGTGGGTGACGTAGACGGCGGTAGTGCCCAGCTCACGCAAGAGCTGGCCAATTTCGATCCGTAACCGATCGCGTAATTTGGCGTCCAGAGCGGCCAGTGGTTCATCGAACAGAAGTACTTTTGGCCTTACGGCAATGGCACGGGCGAGCGCCACACGCTGCCTCTGGCCTCCAGAGAGGGCGTCGATACGCCGCTCTCCAAAGCCTTGCAAGTCCACCATGCGCATGACGTCATCGAGTCTTTGCTCAATCTCGGCGCGGGGGAGACGCTGTATTTTCAAGCCATAGGCAATATTGTCGGCCACGCTCATGTTGGGGAATAGCGCGTAGTTTTGAAACACCATGCCCACATCGCGTTTCTCGATTGGTAACGCCGTGACGTCGCGCTTGCCAAACTGAACGCGTCCACCCTTGTCGGGGCTCTCCAGGCCGCTGATGATGCGCAGGGTCGTTGTTTTGCCACAGCCTGATGGCCCAAGCAGGACGAGGGTTTCGCCTGCTTCGATGTGCAGGTCCAGTGGTTGCAGGGCCGTGTTGCCGCCAGCGAAGGTGCGGCTGCACTGGGTCAGGGTAATGCTGACAGATGAACTCATGATGGTTTCTCGCATCAAGCAATCAGGCGTTAATGGTAGTGGTAGGCTCGGTCGTTCAGTGGCGTCGGGTGAGCTTGCCAGCCCACTGAATCGCCACTAGCAGCGGTATGACCATGACAAGAAAGATCAACGTATAGGCCGAGCCCACTTCCAGGCGCATGGAGGCGTAGCTGTCGGCTAGGCCGACAGGCAGTGTCTTGGTCAGTGGCGTATGCAGCATCCAGGTAATGTTGAATTCGCCAATCGACAGGGTCACCACCATCAATGCGCCTGCCAGAATGCCGCTCATGCTGTTAGGGATGACTACGCCGAAAAAGCGTTGCCTGACATTTGCGCCCAAACTGGCCGCAGCCTCCTCAAGTTGAGGAAGCTTGGCGGTTTGCATGACGGCAAGCACTGCACGCACCATGAACGGGAGCGTAAAGAGCACGTGGCCCACTAGGATGAATAACCAGCTGCTCCGAAACTCACGATAGCTGCCATACGCCAGCAGCAGCGCCAGGGCGGTGGCCAGCCCAGGGACAGCCACCGGTAACAGCAGTAATTCTTCAATGGCGTTGGCCCAGCGCCGACGGCTGCGCAGCAGGCCATAAGCCGCTGGTACACCAATCACGACCGTGATCAGCAAGCAGGCAAGTGCCAGTTGGATGGAGAGCAAGATGGTGTCGGCATAGAGTTGCCAGACCTCGTTGACCCAGCGCAGGGTCAACCCACTCTCCAACCCCAAGAAGTAATTTTCGGTCAGCCCCGCCACCACCGACATGGCAACGGGTACGATCATGAACAGGCACACCAGTAGGGTGAAGCTCAGCTGAAGCGTGAAGCGTAGGCGAGATTTCATGCCGAAGCCCCCAGATTGCCGCCAGCCAGCCTGCGAGCAAGACTCAGTGCCAGCCAGGTGATGACGCCCAGCACGACGGAGAGTGCGGCTGCCATGGCGAAATTGGCGTAGTTGGTGAATTCACCGTAGATGTTGAGGGGCAGAATGCTCAGGCGTGTGCCAAGCGTAAATGCCGTACCAAAGGCGCCCATGCTGGTCGCAAAACAGATGGCGCCGGTGGACAGCAAGGCGGGGGCGATGCCGGGTACGATGACGTCCTTGGTGACTTGCCAGGTGTTGGCGCCCAGTGATCGGGCGGCTTCCTCGAGGCTTCTATCCAGGTTGTCACAGGCGGCCATCACGGTGGTGATCACGCGGGGAATCGAGAAGTAGAGGTAACCGATGAACAGCCCGGCCAGCGAGTAAGCGAACATCCAGCGCTCACCAAACAGCCACAGGCTGGTCTGTGCCAGAGCCCCTTGTCGTCCTCCCAGCATGATGACCAGAAACCCCACGACGACGCCCGGAAAGGCCAGCGGAAACGTGAGAATCGCCACCAGGACCGATTTGCCGAAAAAGTGATGGCGAGCGAGAAAGAAACCGGCAATGCCCGCGATAGCCACCGCCGTGAAGGAGACAATCAGCGAAATACCGATGGTGTTTGCCAAACTGATCAAATACTGGCGATGGGTGAGAATGGTGAGATAGGCGCTGATGCCACTACTGCGATCTGCTTCGGCCCCCATGACGATCAGTCGAGAAAAAGGCAGCAACCAGAAGGCGCAGAAGATGACCAGCGCTGGCAGCAAGGTCAGCAGCGCGGGAAGGTAAAGACGTAATGCATGACCTGAGCCACCTGGTCGTTGACGCAAGTAAGAAGCAGCCCCTGAGGGCTGCCTGGATGCCGCAGTCATGATTAACGCACCTCCGACAGATACCGCTCGGAGAAGCTGCGCTGGGCAGCCGCCATGGCGGTGTAGTCGACGGCTTCGGCGCGGGCGTAATCGCTATCCGGTAAGAAGACTTCCCGAGCTTCGGCGGAGATGGCGCTTTCACGTACCGGGCGTAGATAAGCATCGGCCCATACGGCTTGACCCTGGTCGGAAAGCACGAAATCGAGCACCCGTTGGCCGTTCTCCGGGTTCGGACCCTCTTTGACCAGGCTCATCACGTAAGGTACGACTACGCTACCTTCTTCAGGAATGACGAACGCCACGTTGGCCCCATCGCCATGACGAGCACGGTAGGCGTTGAAGTCGTAATCCAGCAGAATGGGAATTTCACCGGAAAGTACACGCGCATAACTGGTTTGCTTGGGCACGATGGGGGCGTTGTTGGCGAGTTCGTTGAAGTAGTCGATTGCCGGTGTAAAGTCATCGAGGTCACCACCCATGGCCAGGTTGACAGCCACGGCTCCTACATAACCCACGAAAGCGCTGGCGGGGTCGAGATAACCCACCATGCCGCGATATTCGGGCTTGAGCAGGTCTTCCCAGGATGTGGGTACCGGTGCGCCATCCAGGGCATCGACATTGACCATGAAGCCAAGGGTGCCTGAGTGAATGGCGAACCAGTTACCCTCGGGGTCCTTCAGACCTTCCGGAATCTCATCCCAATGGGCGGGCTGATAGGGTGTCACCACGTTCTCTTCCATGGCTTGAATGCCAAAGGTCACGCCATAGTAGACGACATCGGCTACCGGGCTACCGGCTTCCGCCACCAGTTGGGCGAGTGATTGGCCAGAATTCTTGTTGTCCTGAGGAACGCGTATGCCGGTTTCCTGTTCGATCAATCGCAGTTGAGTGCCCCAATCCGCCCATTCCGGTGGGCAGTTGTAGCAAATGGCGCTATCGCTGGACTGAGCAATAACGCCCCCCGATGCACTGATCACTGTCGTGGCGAATACCGCTTGATAAAGACGCTTGAGATTCATGATGTGCTCCTCTGAGAAGTGCCTAACGTGGACTTGCTGGGTGTCGGCATAGCGACGCTTTCGCCCTCACGCAGTGCGTGGGGCAGGGGAGCAGGGATACAGTTCTCTCCCCGAATCTTGGCTAACAGAACATGAACGGCGGTGCGACCGATCTCGGCACGGGGTTGCTCGATGGTGCACAGTGAAGGGTAGAGGTGTTTGCCCAGGGCAATCCCATCGAAGCCCATGACGGATAGATCGCCGGGTACACTAAAGCCCCCGCGCTGTAGTTTGCCCATCAGGCTGATGGCGAGCAGATCATTGGTACAGATCACGGCCGTGAGCGCATTCACACCCGACAGCTCCGGCATCAGGCTTGCGAGGTCTGCTTGGGTATGACGCGCCATTTCCACCAGAGGGCGAGCTTCGAGCCCTGCCTGGGCCATGGCATGGCAGTAGCCTGCATATCGCTGTTTCGCTCGGTCCGACTGAAGCAACGGGCCCGCCACCATGCCAATGCGCGAGTGACCCAAGGCCATCAGATGCTGGGTAGCATCCATACCGGCAGCGTGATTATCGACGCCAATCGAGTCGAAACCGCTGTCGGCAGGTGGGTTATAGACCAACAGGCAGGGGGTGTTTTCCAGCCGCAGCTTCTCCAATACAGCGCTATTGCCAGCATCGGCAACGGTGAGTACCAAGCCGTCGACGCGCTGGCGCAGCATCTCTTCGACGATGTCACTCTCGCGCCCTGGCGAGTATTCACTGGTGGTCACCAGTAATGAGTAACCGCACGTGCGGGCAGCCACTTCCATGGCTTGCAACTGCTCTGCAAATACCGGGTTATCGAGACTGGGCACCATCACGCCGATCATCAGGGTGGCTTGGGAGCGCAGCTGTTGAGCGACTTTGTTGGGCCTGAATGCCAACTGCCTGGCCGCATCGAAAACGCGCTCTCGCGTCGTCGGGCGTACCAGATCAGGCGTGGAAAAAGCGCGGGCCGCCGTCGCCCTAGAGACCCCGGCAAGCTTGGCCACACTGAGCAAATCAGCCATGCAAAAGTACCTGTCTTTGAGGTAATGAGATCGATCTCATTTGTTGGGTACTAGGCTAGAGGGGGTATGTGACGTCTCTATGTCGGGAATATGTATTTTTGGCTTGGTTATGATGACAAGGCCACGAAGCCCGCATCCCTCGGGCCTTGATAAGCGAGTTTTCGTCTGGGACATTGCGCTCACCCAACGGGCTGGCTACAGTCTCGCTCCAGATCACTATGGCAACTTCTCTTCATGACCACACTGATGATTCAAGGCACCACCTCGGATGCAGGCAAAAGTACCGTGGTGGCGGGGGTGTGCCGTGTTTTGCAGCGCCGGGGGTTCTCGGTGGCTCCGTTCAAGCCCCAGAACATGGCGCTCAACAGCGCCGTGACCATCGATGGCGGAGAGATTGGCCGCTCCACTGCGCTTCAGGCCCAGGCGGCGGGGGTGATGCCGCACAGTGACATGAACCCGGTACTGCTCAAGCCGGAAACGGACCGGGGTGCCCAAGTGATCCTGCGGGGCAAGGTACATGGCCATATGGATGCGCTGGATTATCACGCCTTCAAACGTACCGCCCAGGAGAGCGTGATGGCCGCCTGGCAGGCGTTGTCACAGCGCCATGAGGTGATCATTGCCGAAGGGGCGGGGAGCCCGGCAGAGATCAACCTGCGCAAGGGGGATATCGCCAACATGGGCTTTGCCGAAGCCGTGGATTGCCCGGTACTGCTGGTGGGCGATATCGACCGTGGTGGGGTGTTTGCCCAGCTGGTGGGCACCCTGGCGCTGCTGAGCGACAGCGAGCAGGCGCGGACCAGGGGGTTCATCATCAACCGTTTTCGGGGGGATATCGGGCTACTGGAGCCGGGGCTCGAGTGGCTGACGGCGCGCACCCGCAAACCGGTACTGGGTACGTTGCCCTATCTGCCCGGGCTGCTGTTGGATGCCGAAGACAGCATTGGCACGGTGCAGGTAGAAAAACAGCGCGACACCCTGAACGTCATCGTGCCTGCCTTGCCACGCATCAGTAACCACACAGACTTCGATGCCTTGCGCCTGCACCCGCAGGTGTCGTTGAGCTTTATCGGGCCGGACCAGCCGATACCGGCAGCCGACGTGATCATCCTGCCGGGCAGTAAAAGCACCGCCAGCGACCTGACCTGGCTGAAGCGCCAAGGGTGGGAGGCTGCCATTGCCAGGCACTTGCGTTACGGGGGCAAGGTGCTGGGCATTTGCGGCGGTTTTCAGATGCTGGGGGAGTGGGTGGACGACCCCGAAGGGCTGGAGGGAGCCGCCGGACGGGTGGCGGGCCTGGGCTGGCTGGCGCTTTCGACGCGCATGGCCCCGGCCAAGCAACTGCGCAACGTGCACGGAGTGCTGGCCGGTAGCCAAGTGCCGGTGAGCGGCTACGAAATCCATCACGGCGTGAGTGAGGGCAAGGCGCTGGAGCGCCCGCTCTTCGACCTGGGTGGCCATTTTGATGGGGCCATCAGCGAAGATGGGCAAGTGTTGGGGACCTACCTGCACGGGTTGTTCGACCACCCCGATGCCTGTCAGGCCTTGCTGGAACGGTTGGGGCTGGCCAGCGCCAGTCGCATCGATTACACCGCCCACCGTGAACAGGCGCTGGACCGCCTGGCCGATACGCTGGAGGCGCACCTGGATATCGAAGCAATACTGGCCTTGCTGAGGTGAAGGCAAACATTTACTTTTCTGGGCTTGCTTTGCGTGCCCGCTTGGCCATCAGGGTAATTTCTACCTGGCTGCCACCGCAGATATGCGGGGATTCGGTGCAAGTTCGTGCGGGGTAGCGTCCTGGTTCAAAGAAGTCAGCATAGACGCTGTCCAAAGCGCTAATCTGTTTCAGATCCGCCAAGTGAACATCTACCCTCACGACATCCGCGAGGCTACCGCCTTCCTGCACCAGCATGCGTTCCAGCTCACGCATCACCAAACGGGCCTCTTCTTTCACATCACCACGGGCTACGTCGCCATTGGAGAGATCGGCCACGGTAAGGCCAGAGATAAACGCGTAGTGGTCGTCGATTACCATGTGGCTGCCCGGAAAGTCGGGTTTAGGCAGAGTAGGATCGTTGATGAACTGTGTCATGTGTTCTCCTTGGCAATACAAACATGCCTTGCCCATAGTGCGACTATGCCATGACCACTGGGTTCCATCGAAACAGGCTGGTGTCTCCCCGCGCTTTGCTCTACGCTGGCGGGCTTTTATAGCCCGCCAGCGCTTATTGAAGGGCGGGGTAGATGAACGCAACGAGAGGGCGTCATGAAGGTAGTCCATGTAAGTGAACGTGCCCAGCGGGATGCGTGTTTGGCCAAATTGTGTGCTGAAGTCTATGGCCAGGCGGCAGGGTTGACGCCGCTGGTGGTCTTCACCGGTACTCGGAACGTGCTGTTTGCCCAGGAAGGCGCGCGCTTGCTGGCGGGGGTGGATGGCAACGGCAAGCCGCTGGCCCTGGCGCTGCTGGTGCTGGACGAGAAAGGCCAGGGCATGACCGTCACCCATGCCTGCGAGCTGGTGGAAGGGGCCAAGGCCCGCCTGCTGAGCGAACTGAGCCTGAAGGCGCCGCTACGTGTCGAGGTGAGCAGTGAGCAGGAGGAGGCGTTCTACCAGCAGTGCGGGTTCAAGCGCTGGTGGACCACGGCGCAGGGCCAGCGCGTTGGGCTTGTGGCGCGCCATCCTGCCAGCCATGTGGATGAGCTGGCGCCCACCCTGGAGCTGGACGAGGCGTTGATTCTGCGTCGTTTCAAGCACGACGCGCCCGCTTTCGGCCAGGCCAAGGAAGCCTTCCTGGCGGGCTTGAATCAGTTCCCGGCGTCTTTGTAGCCTTCAGGTGGAACGGCGTGTTCCACGTTTGAGAACCTGTTTGCACGTTGTTGTCACGAAGCGTCGTCAAGTTCAGGGTAAAATGGCTTCCTCAATAGTGATGGTTATGAGGAATTTGCATCATGGCGCTTGCGATCATGGATTCGACGTCTCGTTACGGCCTGGTGAGTCGTGCGTTGCACTGGGGCATGGCCCTGCTGTTCGTTTGGCAATTCAGTGGCGCTGGGGCACGGGTGCTGCTGGAAGATACGGCCATTGAAAGCTTCTTGTGGGGCACTCATCGAAACGTTGGCGTGCTGCTGATGACGCTGGTGGTGCTGCGGGCGCTCTGGGCGTTGGCCAATGCCTCGCGCCGCCCGCCTGCCGTGAGCGTCATGGCCAAGCTGGGCCATCTGGCACTCTATGGCCTGATGATCGCGGTACCCACCATTGCGCTGATTCGTCAGTACGGCTCGGGGCGGCCGCTGGAGGTATTCGGCGTGCCGCTGATGTCGGGAGGCGGTGAGCGCGTGGAGTGGATGATCAACCTGGGCGGCTTGCTGCACGGTGAGCTTGGCTGGGCGCTGCTGGTACTGGTGCTGGGCCATATCGGCATGGCGGTGCTGCACCGCCGCTTGACGGGCCACAGCCTGATGACCCGCATGGCATAGCTTGCGCGCCCGTTCAGCATAGCGTCCATAAAAACGGCGTGCCTCCTGGGCACGCCGTTTTTTGTGCGCTGCAGTTGTGGTGAACAGTCGTGGTGAATAGACGTCCGCTACTTGGCCAGGTCACGCATGGCGTTTTCCAGCCCCTCCAGGGTCATGGGGTACATGCGGTCGTCGATCAGCTCGCGGATCAGGGTGGTCGAGTAGGTGTACTCCCAGGCGCGGGGTGGCATGGGGTTCAGCCACGCCAACCGGGGGAATTTATCGGCCAGCCGTTTGAGCCACACTCCGCCCGCTTCGTCGTTGAAGTGCTCCACGCTACCACCCCGGTGGGTGACCTCGTAAGGCGACATGGCGGCGTCGCCGACGATGACCACCTGGTAATCCGCGCCGTAGGTGTGCAGTACGTCCATGGTAGGGATACGCTCGTTACCACGACGCAGGTTGTTTTTCCAGACGCCTTCGTAGAGGCAGTTATGGAAGTAGTAGTGCTCCAGGTGCTTGAACTCGGAGCGCGCCGCAGAAAAGAGCTCTTCGCATACCCGGATGTGGTCGTCCATGGAGCCGCCCACGTCCAGAAACAGCAGCACCTTGACCGCATTGTGGCGCTCCGGGCGCATCTGGATATTGAGCAGCCCGGCATCGCGGGCGGTTTCACGAATGGTGCCGTCCACATCGAACTCGTCCCTGGCGCCCTGGCGGGCGAATTTGCGCAGCCGTCGCAGGGCCATTTTGATGTTGCGGGTGCCCAGCTCCAGAGAGTCGTCGTAATCGCGAAAGCGTCGCTCGTCCCACACTTTGGTGGCGCGGCGGTGGCGGGAGCCGTCTTGCCCAATTCGAATGCCTTCCGGGTTGTAGCCGTAGGCCCCAAAGGGGCTGGTGCCGCCGGTGCCAATCCACTTGTTGCCACCCGCGTGGCGCTCTTTCTGCTCGTCCAGGCGCTTCTTGAAGGTCTCGATGAGCTCTTCCAACCCGCCCAGCGACTCGATCCTGGCTTTCTCTTCATCGGTCAGCTGTTTCTCGAATTCGCGGCGCAGCCACTCGTCGGGAATCAGCGCTTCGATGGCGGCGTCCATGTCCTCGATGCCCTTGAACCAGGCGGCAAAAGCGCGATCGAAGCGGTCGAAGTGGCGCTCATCCTTCACCATGACCGTGCGCGCGACCTGATAGAACGCCTCCATATCGGCAAACACCACGCCACGCTCCACCACCGCGTGAAGGTCTAAAAGCTCCCGCAGTGAAACGGGTACGCCTGCGCGTTTGAGGGTCTCGAACAAGCCGATGAACATGGCTTAGCGCCCGCTGTTCTTCTGGCGACGCATCATGAACGCCAGGCGTTCCAGCAGGTGGGTGTCCTGCTCGTTCTTGACCAGCGCGCCGGCCATGGGCGGCAGCGCCTTGGCGGGATCGCGATGATACAGCGCTTCCTGGGCCAGCTCGTCGGCCATCAACAGCTTGAGCCAATCGACCAGCTCGGAAGTGGAAGGTTTCTTCTTCAGCCCTGGAGCGCTGCGCAGGTCGAAAAAGACCTCCAGCGCCTCGCTGGCGAGCCTGGGGGCGATGTCGGGAAAGTGAACGTCGACGATGGCCTGCATGGTCTCGCGGTCGGGGAACTCGATGTAGTGGAAGAAGCAGCGGCGCAGGAAGGCGTCCGGCAGCTCTTTTTCGTTGTTGGACGTGATGACGATGATCGGGCGCTGCTCGGCACGGATGGTCTCGCCGGTTTCATAAACGTGAAACTCCATACGATCCAGCTCCTGGAGCAGGTCATTGGGGAATTCGATGTCTGCCTTGTCGATTTCGTCGATCAACAGCACGACACGCTCACCAGCGGTGAAGGCTTCCCAGAGCTTGCCGGGCTTGATGTAGTTGCCGACGTTCTCGACGCCTTCCACGCCCAACTGCGAGTCGCGCAGGCGGCTCACCGCATCGTATTCGTAGAGCCCCTGGGCTGCCTTGGTGCTGGACTTGATATGCCAGGTGATCAGTCGAGTGCCCAGCGAAGCCGCCAGCTCTTCGGCCAGCAGCGTCTTGCCGGTGCCCGGCTCGCCCTTGATGAGCAGCGGGCGCTGGAGTACCACGGCGGCATTCACCGCCTGCTTGAGTGCATCGGTTGCGATATACGAAGAGGTAGAGTCAAACGCCATGCTGGGCCTCGGCTTGTCGAAAGCGTGATCAGATTCAAACAAGTGTACGTGAGGCTGGCCCTCCCGGCCAAGCGCCCACGGTTCAGGCCTTGTTGGGCGGTACCAGCCCAAGACGATGCATCTGGCGGTACACGGTAGGGCGTGACACGTCCAGATGGCGAGCCACGGCACTGACATTCCACTGGTGCTGGTGGAGCAGTTCGGCCAGCGGGTGGTGCTGTGGGCTGGCCTGCTGGGTCTGGTCGAGACGACGGCGGGTGATGCGTGCGCCCAGGCACTGCTCCGGCAGGTCATGCACGGTAATCTCGTCGCTTTCGGCAGTGGCCAGTGCAAATGCCAGGGCATTCTTGAGCTGGCGTATGTTGCCAGGCCAGGTGTAGGCCAGCAGGGCGCTGATGGCATCGGCTCTCAGGCGGGGCTTGTGCGCGCCTTGGCGCTCGTTGACGACCTCATCGAACACCTGACGAATCACGAAGAGCCGGTCGGCGCGTTCGCGCAGCGGTGGTAAGTGCAGTTGGGCACCGTTCAGGCGGTAGTAGAGGTCTTCACGAAACTCTCCCTGCGCAATCATGGTATCGATGTGGCGGTGGGTAGCGGTGATCACCCGGATGTCGATTTTTTCCGGTTTATTGGCGCCTAGTGGCATGACCTCACGCTCGGCGAGTACGCGCAGCAGGCGGGTTTGCAGGGCCAGTGGCATATCGCCGATCTCGTCTAAAAACAGCGTGCCGCCATGGGCCTGGGGGATCAGCCCGCGCATACCTTTTGCTCGCCCGCCGGTAAACGCGCCGGGTGCGTAGCCGAACAGCTCGCTTTCGATCAGCGCTTCGGGAATCGCCGCACAGTTCACCGCAATAAAGGGGCCATTGGCGCGGTTGCCGCTATCGTGCAGCGCACGGGCAACCACTTCTTTGCCGGTGCCGGTTTCACCGCTGATCAGCACGTTGACACTGGCTTCGTTACGCAGCCGTTCGGCCAATTTCTGCACTTTGCGTATAGCGGGGTCGTCGGCCCCCAACCGTTCTAGCGCTGTTGGCAGCGAGGAGGCGGGCTTTCCGAGTGGCGCGATGCGCGGCCTGCGCGGCTCCAGCAGGCTAATAAAGTAGATGGCGTTGCTGGCGCGGGCGCGAAACGCCCTGAGCTGGTCGTTGGTCGCGCTGTTGATACTCAGCACATCGGCAATTTCGCACTCAAACAGTTCGCTGAGCATCGGTGCGTGTTGAGCAGACCACGGCGGCCAGCGCTGTTGGTGCGCACTGATCAGCTCGCGGCCCACGGCGTTGGCGGCAATAACCTGGCCGTTCTCTTCTATCGCGATCAGCCCACGCCCGTTCACATGCACAAACTCCCGCGAGGTATCTAAGCGCACCATCAGGCAGTCGCGGTAGCGCTGCAGAAAGTAGGCGTCTTCGATCATGCGGGCGTAGAGCGTCACCAGCGATAGGCTGAAGTTCTGACTCTCATGCTGAGTGGGCGATTGCAGCGCAGAGATATCCAGCACGGCCATCACGTTGCCTTGCGGGTCGGCGATGGGGGCAGCCGTGCAGGTCAGCGAAATATGCGTGGCGTCGAAGTGCTCCTGGCGGTGGCAAATGATCGCTTGGCGGTCGTGCAGGCAGGTACCTACGGCGCAGGTACCCGCGAAGCGCTCGTCCCAGTCGGCACCCAAATAGAGGCCCGCTTTGCGTAGCTGCTGGTCTTGATTGGGATTGCCGCGAAACTCCACGGTAATGCCGCGATGATCGGTGAGCAGCAGCACGTAGCCGAGCTGGGCGATTTGCCCGTAGAGCTGCTCGACCCCGGCGCGGGCGACGTGCAGCAGCTCATCGACGGATTCCCGGTGCTCGATCAAGGTTTGCTGGGGCACCACCCGGGCAGGGCGTGGCTGCGTGGGGTCGAGTTGGTACTCGTTGAGGCAGCGTAGCCAGGAGCGGCGGATGGTGGCCTGTGCCGGTAGCTGTGGCGCATCCAGTCCTTCACCGAGCTGAAAGATGTGCTCGATATGCTGGCGCTGCACAGAGGCCAAGCGTGTCGGTGGTAGTGATGGCGTCGGCATGGCGAATCCATACAGAATTATTGTTGTACCTCCAGACTATGCGCTTTGTCGTGGGTGTCAACGAGGCTGTGTTACGCCGTTAGTCGTGCGTTACACCTGTAACGTTAGCCGTACACGAGGTGTGACAAGTGTACAGGTGGTGCGTTGGTGGATAGCAATGCGAAATTTTTTTTGTTTAAACTTTTCAATTGCTTATTGATTTTTTTACACATTTGGCACGGCGGATGCTTAGGGTTGAGTGTCTTATCGACAGTTCAACAATAACAACGACCTTGGAGTACCCGCGATGACTCACACAGAAGTAAGAACCCCAACCCACGCCACCAGCACCGTCAACGCATGGCTACAGGAGTTTGATGAGGCGCTGCAGGCAGGCGATATCCAACGCGTGCTGACGCTATTCAATGACGAATGCTATTGGCGCGACTTTTTATCCTTTACCTGGAATCTAAAAACCTGCGAAGGCCAGAAGGAAATCCAAGCCATGCTCGATGCCACGCTGGCCAATACTCAGCCCACCCAGTGGCAGCTTGACGGGGAGGCCAGCGAAAACGGCGATACCGTGGAGGCGTGGTTCACGTTTAAAACGGCCATTGCCAGCGGCAAAGGCTACCTGCGGTTGAAGAACGGCAAGTGTTGGACGCTGCTCACCACCCTGCAGGCGCTGGATGATTTTCCCGAACCGCGTAACCACCACCGCCCCAAAGGGGCCGAGCATGGTGCCAACAAACAGCGCGAAACCTGGCTGGAAGCCCGCGAGCGTGAAGAGGCTGAGCTGGGTTACACGCGCCAGCCCTACTGCGTGATCATCGGAGGAGGACAAGGCGGCATTGGCCTGGGGGCGCGGCTAAAGCAGATGGGCGTGCCTACCATCATCATCGAGCGTAACGAACGCGCGGGGGACTCCTGGCGCAAACGCTATAAATCCCTCTGTCTGCATGACCCGGTGTGGTACGACCACCTGCCCTATATTCCGTTTCCCGACAACTGGCCGGTGTTTGCCCCGAAAGACAAAGTGGGCGACTGGCTGGAAATGTACACAAAAGTGATGGAGCTCAACTATTGGAGTTCCACCACCTGCGACAATGCACGCTTCGATGAAGCCGCAGGCGAGTGGATCGTGAACGTGAAGCGCAACGGTGAGCAGATCACGCTACGTCCGAAACAGCTGGTGATGGCCACCGGCATGTCGGGCATGCCCAACATCCCCAAATTTGCGGGCGCGGAGTGTTTCGAAGGCGAGCAGCAGCACTCCAGCCAGCATCCGGGGCCAGATGCCTACGCCGGTAAAAAGTGCGTGATCGTGGGGTCGAACAACTCGGCCCACGACATTGCGGCGGCCCTCTGGGAACACGATGCCGATGTCACCATGCTTCAGCGCTCCTCGACGCATATCGTCAAGTCGGATTCATTGATGGAAGAAGTGCTGGGGCCGCTCTATTCGGAAAATGCGGTGGCGGGTGGCCTGACCCATGACAAGGCCGACCTGCTGTTTGCATCGATTCCCTACAAGGTGCTGCCCGATTTCCAGCGGCCAGCCTTCGCCGCCATCAAGCAGCGTGATGCGGCGTTTTATCAGAAGCTGGAAGACGCAGGCTTTCTGCTCGATTTCGGTGACGACGACTCAGGCCTGTTCCTGAAGTACCTGCGTCGTGGCTCGGGCTACTACATCGATGTGGGGGCCTGCGATCTGGTCGCCAATGGCGATATTAAGCTGCGCAGCGGTGTTGGCATCGAGCGTATTAATCCTCGCTCCATTACCTTGACCGATGGCAGCGAACTGCCGGCGGATCTCATTGTATACGCCACGGGCTATGGCTCGATGAATGGCTGGGCTGCACGGCTCATCTCCCAGGAGGTGGCAGACAAGGTGGGCAAGTGCTGGGGGCTGGGCTCCGACACCACCAAAGACCCCGGCCCCTGGGAAGGCGAGCTGCGCAACATGTGGAAGCCCACTCAGCAAGAGGCGTTGTGGTTCCACGGTGGCAACCTGCATCAGTCCCGGCACTACTCGCACTACCTGGCGCTGCAGTTGAAAGCGCGTATGGAAGGCCTGGAAACCCCCGTGTACGGGCTTCAGCCGGTACATCATGTGTCTTGATAGGAAGGGCTAGTCATGAGTCAAACCAATATGCAAGCAGCGGTGTGGTATGCGGCCAGGGATCTTCGCGTGGAGCAGGTGCCTGTGCCAACCATTAACGACCCTCACTCGGTGAAGGTGAAAGTGGCCGCCTGTGGGATTTGCGGCAGCGATTTGCATGAATACGCCGCCGGGCCGATTTTCATCCCGGTGGACAAGCCGCACCCCATTAGCGGCGAACAGGCGCCGATCATCATGGGCCATGAGTTTGCGGGGGAAGTGGTGGAGGTCGGTGAAAAAGTCACCCGCGTGAAGGTGGGGGATCGCGTCGCCATCGAGCCGATCCTGTCGCCCAACAAGGATGGCGCTTACCAGATGGAGCGCTACAACCTGACGCCGCTGCTCGGCTTCCACGGCCTCTCCGGCGGTGGCGGCGGATTTTCGGAGTTCACCGTGATGGGTGAGCATATGGTGCACAAACTGCCGGATGACCTCAGCTACGAGCAGGGGGCGCTGGTCGAGCCTGCGGCGGTCGCGCTGCATTCAGTACGCCAGAGCAGCCTCAAAGCCGGGGATAGTGCCGTGGTGTTTGGTGCGGGGCCGATTGGTTTAATGACCATCGAAGCACTTAAAGCCGCCGGGGCTGCACAGATTTATGCGGTGGAAGTCGCACCGTCCCGTAAGGCAAAAGCCGAAGCACTGGGAGCCATGGTCGTCGACCCACAGCAAGAGGACGCGGTGGAGAAACTGCACGCCTTGAGCGGCGGCGGGGTGGACGTGGCCTTCGAAGTGACCGGCATTCCCGCCGTGCTCAACCAAGCGCTGCACAGCACCCACGAAGGGGGCGAAGTGGTGGTGGTGAGTATTTGGGAGGGGGACGCCAGCTTCCAGCCCAATGACCTGGTCATCAAGGAGCGCACCATGAAAGGCATCATTGCCTATCGCCATGTGTACCCAGCGGTGATGGCGCTGATGCAGCGGGGCTACTTCCGCGCCGAGGATATGGTCACTCAACGCATTCCGCTGGCGGATATCGTGGAGGAGGGCTTTGAGGCGCTGCTGAGCGATAAGGCGCAGGTGAAAATTATCGTCACGCCATAGCGGTACGTTTTTGAAAGGCGAAAGGCCATCCGCGGATGGCCTTTTTTAATGGGATTTTTTGATGGGCGGTGCCGCTACTCGGCATAAATCATTTTGCGCGTCATCCCGCCGTCGGCGACAAAGTTCTGCCCGGTGATGAACCCGGCCTCGTCGGACAGCAGAAAGCGCGTCAGGGCAGCGATGTCTTGGGGCGTGCCCACGCGTCCCACCGGATGCTGGTCACGATCGATGGCGCGGTGCTCCACCGGCTGCTGGCGGCTGGGCTTTTGCCAGTCGCCTACTTCGATCCAGCCTGGGCTGATGGCGTTGACGCGAATGTCCGGGCCAAGGCTCACGGCAAGCGCATGGGTGAGGGCCACGATGCCACCTTTGCTGGCCGCATACGCTTCGGTGTCGGGCTCGGATTGCAGGGCCCGGGACGAGGCCATCAGCACGATACTGCCTCCATGAGGTCGCAAATGCGCCGCCCCATGCTTGGCGCACAGGAACGCTCCGGTGAGGTTGGTATTCAAGTAGGCTTGCCAGGTTTCCAGTGGCAGCTGTTCGATCGTGCCATGAAACGGGTCGGCGATGCCCGCGTTATGGACGATGCCATCCAGCCTGCCAAAGTGTTGCACGGTACGTTCGAGCGTGCGGGCAATGTGTCCCTCTTGGCTGACGTCAGCTTCCAGAACCAATAGCCGGTCGTACTGTTTCAACCGCTGCGCAGCATCACGTAGCGCCTCTGCATCGATGTCGACGATAGCCACCTGGTGGCCGTTGGAAAGGAGTTCATTCGCAATGCCCAGACCAATCCCCTGGGCACCGCCCGTCACATACACTGTTTTACGCTGCACCATGACAATTTTACCGCCTGAAGGCCAAGTGAATAGGGGAAATGTGCGTTAGCGGAGCCAAATGTAAAATATCTACACAGCTAAAGACAGCACCTACTTTAATGCATAGAGTTAAACATGTTGAAGGATATCAAACGCTCCGTAAGTGTCGGGTCAAGGGTGTGTGAAAGCCAATTGCAGGCGTTGTCGTGCCCCGTGTTGTTCATCAGCGACAGTGACACCTTCGATGCGCGTATCCGTGCCGCTCAGCTCAATGCCTGTGGTTACTTTCTGAAGCCGGTCAATATCCCGCAGTTGGTCAACCGGCTGGAGCAGTTGCTGCAATAACGCCAGTCCCCGCCTGCCCGCATTCTGGTGGTGGATGATGACCAGCAGCTGGCAGCGTATTACCAATTGGTGCTGGAAGCCGCAGGCATGGAAGTACGAATCCTCGACAATCCACGCCATATTCTGGATCAGCTGCACTCGTTCCGTCCCGAGCTGCTGCTGATGGATGTGCACATGCCCGACTACGATGGCCCGGACCTGGCATCGGTGGTGCGGCAGTACGATGAGTGGAGCAGCCTGCCCATCGTTTTCCTGTCGGCAGAAACCGACCTTGGCAAGCAGGTGGATGCGTTGAGCCATGGGGCAGACGACTTCCTGACCAAGCCTATTCAGGCCGCGCAGCTGGTGGCTTCGATTCGGGTTCGCGTGGCGCGTTCGCGTACGCTGTCGGCCTTGTTGAACAAAGACAGCCTGACGGGATTGTTGAAGCATGCCAGCATCAAGAGTGCGGCGATCAATGAAATCGCTCGCAGCTATCGGCAGGCGTACTCCGTGGTGGTGGCCATGGTCGATATCGACCACTTCAAATCGGTCAATGACACTCACGGGCATGCCATTGGCGATGTGGTGATTGCCTCGGTCGCCACTCTGCTGCGTCAGCGCTTGCGGCAAACCGACATGATTGGCCGCTACGGAGGGGAAGAGTTCTTGCTGGTGCTGCCCCATTGCAGTGCCGAGGATGGCCGTAAACGTCTTGAGGATGTCCGCGAGTACTTTTCGCGCCTGCGTTTCAGTCAGGGCGGGCAAGAGTTTGCATGTACGCTCTCGGCCGGCATGGTGTGCAGCCTGGACGTGGCGGAGAGTGACAGGGAGCGGTTACTGGTGCTGGCCGACGAGGCGCTCTATCGCGCCAAACGCGGCGGGCGCAATCAGGTGTGCAGCTGATACCGGGTGGGGCCAAGCGTCGTTATGAAGCATAGGCCTGAGTTCCTGCGCACCATTGGTGCGATCCGCGCTTCCTGGCGCTGAGGATGATACGAGAAATAGGTGGGAATTTTTATAAGATGTTGTTTTTAATGTTTTTATAAAATATTGGCACGTTGCTCGCTATATATTAGGCAAGCGGCAAATGAATAGAGTCTTCACCGTTAGCCTGACCCGCGGATTATCGAAGCTCTCCCTTCTTTGCCAT
Organism: Halomonas sp. KM007; assembly: GCF_050709225.1. Lineage (NCBI taxonomy): Bacteria > Pseudomonadati > Pseudomonadota > Gammaproteobacteria > Oceanospirillales > Halomonadaceae > Halomonas > Halomonas sp. KM007. Next base: position 3,429,968 of record NZ_CP136131.1, read on the forward strand.
GCCGATGCGACCTGTCGCACGGTACAACGAGTGAGCTGGCGTGCTCCACCTGGGTCCCCTTCGGGGGACTTTTTTTATGCCTGTGGTTTAGCCACCCTGTCGTTTTGCCACGCTGTCGTTTAGCCACTGGGAGGTATCGGGGCAACTTGCCCAGATACCCATCGTGGGGTCACCTGCGTGCCTGATGGTACGCCTCTTTAAAAAAAGCTATCAGAGACCAAAAACCTATAATAAAATTTCACAGGAAATTTGGAAACAGTGTTCGTATAGTATATGTTGTATAGGATAGCTGGTGTGTTCCGGCACTTACCCCCAAGGAAGACGCAAGAGGATACCCTGATGAGCAAGCTAAAACTGATGACTGCCGCCGTTGTTTCTGCCAGCGCGTTCATGGCCAGCCAAGCTGCCATGGCCTACGAAGCGGGTGATGTGTTCGTCCGTGGCGGTGTTGCCCAAACAGATACTGGTTCCGGCAACGGCAACGTGGGTGATGCAGACCTGAACGTGCAAAGTGCCCGTGGTTTCACCTTCGGTGCGGGTTACCTGTTCACCGACAAAATCGGTATGGAGCTGAACAGCTCTGAAAAATTCGAGCATGATCTGAACACGCGCCCGGGTGGCGATGCAGGCAGCGTCGATCGCCTGCCGGTCAACCTGCTGGTCAACTACTACCCGATGGGTGGTCTGGACTCTCGTGTACAGCCCTACGTGGGCGTGGGCCTGAACTACACCCGCTTCTCGGGTGAGCCGGAAGGTCTGAGCGTGGAAAGCAGCTATGGTGTCATCGGTCAGGCAGGTCTTGATTTGGCCGTCACCGAAAACATCATGCTGAACGGCTATGTGAGCTACGCCGACGTCAACTCCGACATCAACCTGGATGGCGCTGGCCGTGTAGGTGAAGTGGACATCGAGCCTGTCACCGTAGGCGGTGGTATTACCTACCGTTTCTAAGCCTATCGTTTTAAGTCTGGCGGTTAATCGCCAAGGTACGCCCGGTTCCTTCATTGGAACCGGGCGTTTTTTTACCTGGCACTAATGTGTTTGTGTCAGGTTGTCGCAGCCGCTTTCCGTGATCACGATGTTGTCTTCGATGCGGATACCACCGCAGGCGGCCAAAGCGTCCACCGTGGCCCAGTTGACGGCAATTCCCTGCTGGCGCAGCGGTGCCAGCAGCATGGGAATGAAGTAGAGCCCGGGTTCGATGGTGACTACCATGCCGGGGTGCAGCGTGCGCGTCAGGCGTAGTGCCGGATGTTGCGGTGGCGGCGGCGCTGGCGTGCCATCGGGGTGCATCAGCCCCGCCACGTCATGCACCTGGATGCCCAGCGAGTGGCCCAGACCATGCGGGCAGAAGGCACGGGTCACGCCCAGCTCGATAGCGCTTTCCGCGCTGCCTTCGTACAGCCCGTGCTGCACCAGAATTTCGGCCAGATAGCGGTGCATCTGCTCGTGGAGCGACACGAACTCCACGCCGGGCGCGGCGTGCTGAATCAATTGATCTTTCAGGTGGTGCAGGGCAGTGATCAGCTCGCCAAAGGCGGCCGGGGCGTCGGGGCCTGCGTGGGTGCGGGTGATGTCTGCCGCGTAACCGCGAAAGCGCCGCCCGGCATCCACCAACAAGCTGTGGCGCTGGCTGGGGGCGCTCAGGTCATAGCGCTGATAATGCAGCACGCCAGCGTGCTGATTGAGCCCGATGATGTTCTGGTACGGCACGTCCGACTCGCGCTGACGGCTGGCTTGCAAATATGCCAACTGGATATCCAGCTCGCTGGCGGTGCCCACAAAAGCGGCCTTGGCGGCCTGATGCCCGGCAACGGCCAGGCGATTGGCTTCCCTCAGGCAGGCAATCTCATAGGCGGTCTTGTACATGCGCAGTTCGTCCAGCGCACGGACGAGGGCGTTGGGGTGCAGCTTGGCGGTGTTGGCGAGCACTGAAACGCTCTCCAGGGTCTCGATATCGCCAATCACGGCTGCGTTGCCCGCTAGCGGCGGGGTGATCTTGTCGCTGCACAAATGCACGTCGAATTCGGCTACCCAGGGCTCTTCCGGCAGTTGGGTGGGCAAGTGCCAGAAATCGGCTGGCGCGTAGATATAGAGCTGTGGCCGCTGACCGGGCTGCACCACGATCCAGCTGTGCTGAACATCGGCCAACCCTACCCAGTGGGTGAAATGCCCGTAGGCCTGAAAGGTCGTGGTGTGATCATCGGCGAAATGGTAGCGGGCGTGGCCACTGTAAATGGCCAGGCAATCCAGCCGATGCTGCTCAAGCAACTGGCTATAAGCCTGGCAAAGATGCGCGATATGCTCACGCTGTAGTGCGTTCAGTGATGCAGACATGGGGTTTCCTTCAGGGTCGTAGGGGAGGGAGCTCGCTCCATAAGCTGTCCAGCTCTGCGTGGTGGTGTTGTTGGTGACGGTAGAGCCTCAACTCCATGGGCACGTCCCAGCGACTGTCGCCTGCGCGCACCAGCTGACCGCTGGCCAGTTCGCTGGCCACGTTGCGTTCAGGTAGCCAGCTCATGCCGTAGCCCAACAGTACCAGTTCCTTGATGCCTGCGGCGTAGAGGTTCTCGCTCTGCGCGGTCAGGTAGGTCGTATGGGGAAGGCGGGCAAGGTGTGCCTTGACCGCCGAACCCAACAGCCCGCGTTTGGGGTAGGCAAGCCAGGGCACCGTCTGCTGGCGCGTGCCAGGTAGCTGCGTGCAGGGGGATCCATCGCTGGCCAGGCCCGTCACGGGTATCAGCCGCTCCTGGCCAATGACGCGGTAGGTGCTGCTGCTGGTGTCGATGTCCAGATCGCAGCGGCCCACGGGCCAGTAGCAGATGGCCAGATCACACTCGGCCCTGGCCAGCGCCTGAAAATAGTCGCTGGCCACCCAGCCCGTGGCGCGCAAGTAGGGCTGCACACGGTCTTGCCAACCCAGTTGGGTCAGCCATTCGGGCAAAAAGTGCGCCAGCAGGCTTTGCGGGGCAGCCACCATGATGCGGCGCTGCTGGCCAGCGCTGATCGCCCGTACGCGCTCTCTGGTGAGGCGCACGCGCTCGGTGACCTGTTCGCAGAGCGTCAGGAACTCTTCCCCCGCTGGAGTCAACGACAGCGGCAGGGTCTGTCGGTTGATCAACGTCACGCCCATTTCCTCTTCCAGCAGCTTGATGCGCCGTGAAAAAGTAGGCTGTGTCACGTGCTGCTCGTCGGCAGCGCGGGAGAAGTGTCGCGTTCTGGCCAGGGCAATGAAGTCTTCTAGCCAGCGAATTTCCATGCCTTACCTCGCAAGACGGCCTCGCGTGAGGCCTGAATGAAGCGGGCCATTACAAGCGCCCCTCCTCGACAGCGTGGCACGCCACGCGAGTGCCGTCATCCTGTGTTTGCAATGCCGGGATCTCCTGCTTGCAGCGGGCGTTGGCATGTGGGCAGCGGCCATGAAAGACACAGCCGCTAGGCAGATTGACCGGCGTAGGCACTTCACCGGAGAGGCGAATGTGCTGGGGTCGGTCATCTTCCAGCCGAGGAATGGCCGACAGCAGCGCCTGCGTATAGGGATGGCGCGGCTTGGCAAACAGCGTGGCCGTGGTGGCGACTTCACACACCGTGCCCAGATACATCACCGCCACGCGCGTGCCGAAGTGCTCGACCACGGCCAGGTCGTGGGTGATGAACAGGTAGGTGAGGTGGCGGTCACGCTGGGCATCCATCAGCAGGTTCAGCACCTGGGCCTGGATCGACACGTCCAGAGCCGAGATGGGCTCGTCGGCCACGATGAATTCCGGGTCCACGGCCAGCGCCCTGGCAATGGCAATGCGCTGGCGTTGGCCGCCGGAGAACTCATGGCCAAAGCGCTTGCCCCAGTCCGGGTCGATGCCCACCGAGCGCATCACTTCTTCCACCTTGTCGAGAATCTGCTGACGATTCCAGTCTGGGTGGTGCAGGCGCAGTGGCTCTTCCAGCGTCTGCTGGATCGTCATGCGCGGGTTCAGCGACGCGTAGGGGTTCTGGAAAATCATCTGCATGCGCTTTCGATAAGGCAGCAGTTGACGGGTGGAGAGGTGGTCGATGCGCTCGCCGCCGTAACGAATTTCGCCTTCGGAGGGGGTGATTAGCCCCATCACCGTGCGTGCTACGGTGGATTTTCCGCAGCCGGATTCGCCGACCACGCAGAGCGCTTCACCACGCTTGATCTCCAGGTTGACCCCGTTGATGGCGTGCACGTACTCCTGATGACGAACCAGCTTGCCGCCCTTGAAGCGCAGCTGCTCGAGAAAGTCGCCCGATAGCGAAAAGCGCTTTTTCAGGTCGCGTATTTCCAGCAGCGTCTCGCTGGCTGGCGCTTGCGCGGTCGTTGGGCGTGTGTCGGCCTGGGCGTTCATAGGCTCTCCTCCTTCAGGCGGCGATCTTCGAGCATTTCAGCCACCATATGGCAGGCAACGCGGCAGTTGCCCGACTCCACGAACCTGGGCACCTGCTGAGTACACGCCGGGCGCGGCTGACCGTCGCTGCGCAGGATAAAGTCGCAGCGGGGATGAAACGCGCAGCCGGTGGGCAAGTTGGAAAGCGACGGCATGCTGCCCCGAATCTGATTCAGTTTTTCGCCGGGGGTGGCCATCTGGGGCAGGGCGTTGATCAGCCCCTGGGTGTAGGGGTGCTGGGGGTCATTGATGATTTCACGAGTCGGCCCCTGCTCGATCACGCGGCCTGCGTACATGACCAGCATGCGCTGGGTGACCTGGCTGACCACGCCCAGGTCGTGGGTGATCAGGATCAGGCCCACGTTGTGCTGCTCGCAAAGCTCCAGCAGCAGCGCCATGATTTCCGCCTGGATGGTGACGTCCAGCGCCGTGGTCGGCTCATCGGCAATGATGATGTCGGGGTCCAGCAGGAGCGCAATGGCGATGATGATGCGCTGGCGCATGCCGCCGGAAAGCTCGTGGGGGTACTGGTCCAGGCGCTTTTCCGGCGACGGGATCTGCACCTGCTTGAGCTTGTCCAGAGCAATGGCACGGGCCTCTCGGGTGGAGATTCGGCGGTGCGCTTTCAGACACTCGACCATCTGCTCACCGATCGAGAGCACCGGGTTGAGGGTCATCATCGGGTCCTGGAAGATCATCGAGATACGATTGCCGCGCACCTTGCGCAGGCCCCGCTCGGACATGGTGTTGAGGGTTTTACCCTCGAAGGTGATGCTGCCACCGGCAATGAATCCGGGCCGTGAAATCAGGTTGAGCAGTGAAAAGGCCGCCACCGACTTGCCCGCGCCGGACTCACCGACGATGCCCAGCCGTTCGCCACGCTCCAGGGTGAAGTTGACATCCCGTAAGGCGCGGACCTCACCCTGACGCAGGGCAAAGCGAACATCCAGTTGTGAGACTTCAAGAAGTGCCATGGTGTCTTCAGCCTTTATACAGTCGTGGGTTCATGACATCGCGCAGCCAGTCGCCCAGCAGATTGATCGACAGCACCAGCACCACCAGTACCGCGCCGGGCATCATGGTGATCCACCAGGAGCCGGATTGAATGTAGTCGAAGCCCGCCTTGATCAACGAACCCAGCGACGGGTGCGTTTCCGGCATGCCCAGCCCCAGAAACGACAGTGCCGCTTCGGAGATGATCGCGTTGGCGATCTGAACGGTAGAGATGACGAAGATCGGCGACAGCGTATTGGGCAGCACATGACGGAACATGATGCGTCGGCTACGCAGCCCCATGACGCGGGCGGCGTCCACGTACTCCTTGTTTTTCTCGGCCAGCACTGACGCGCGCACGGTACGCGCATACTGCGGCCATTCGGCGAGCCCGATGATCAGTATCAGCATGAGCACGGCGTATTGACTGTAGAAGGCGCTGCCCATGGTGGCTTTCACCACGGCACCGACCACGATGGCCACCATCAGCGTCGAGAACGACAGCTGAATGTCTGCCAGGCGCATCAGAAAGGCATCGACTCGCCCGCCCAGATAACCGGCCATCAGGCCAAAGGTCACGCCCAGCAGGGCTTGCAGTGCCACCGCGCCAAAGCCGATCAGCAGCGATACCCGCGTGCCGTAAAGAATGATCGACAGCAGATCACGCCCTTGGGCGTCGGTGCCGAGCGTATACATCTCGTCGGCGCCATCAATCCAGAAAGGCGGCAGCTCGGAGGCGAGAATGTCGATTTGAGCCAGGTCATAAGGGTCGGTCGGCGCTAATAGCGGCGCCGAAAATGCCGCAATGAGTAAGCAGATAAAGACCGCCAAACACAGTTGCGCCGTACGGTCACGTTTGAAGCTGTACCACAAAAAGGAGTCGCGCAGGCGCTCCCAGCGGCTTGGTGCAGTGGAAGTTGTGGACGTTGTCATGCGGGCTTACCAGTCAGTTTAACGGTGGGATTCACGAAGCCGTAGATCAGGTCTACGATGGTGTTCGTAACCACGAAAATGACGCCGACAATCATCAGGTAGGTCACAATGAGCGGAATGTCGGCATGGTTGATAGCATCCAGGAACATCAGCCCCATGCCCGGCCATTGGAATACGGTTTCGGTCAAAATGGTGTAGGCCACCATGGTACCGATCTGAACGCCCCCCACGGTAATCACCGGGAGCATGGTGTTTTTCAGCGCATGCACGAAGTAGACCCGGCGCATGGAAATACCCTTGGCGCGGGCATACTTCACGTACTCCGATTGCAGTACTTCCATCATTTCGGCGCGGATCAGGCGGATGAACAGCGGCAGCATGATGGAGGCCAGCGAGACCGCAGGCAGCACCAGGTGCTTGATGCCATCCCAGGTGACCAGGTTGGTTTCCCAGTGGCCGACCACATGAACCAGATCGTAACCCCGGCCAAAAGAGGGCATGTTGCCCTGAGTGGAGAGCGCACCGTTCAGCCAGGCGCCCCAGGCGGTGCCCTCCGGGAACAGCGAGACGGTCATGCCGATGGAGAAAATCTGGATCAGCACGATGGCGGTCAAGAACACCGGTATCGAAATGCCGATGATCGAGGCCCCCATGAAAAAGCGTGACACGGGGGAGCGCGGTTTGATGGCGCTGTATACCCCGATGGGAACAGAGAACAATACGATGATCAGCGTGGCCGCGAACACCAGCTCGAGGGTGGCAGGCAAGTGGCGAGCAATCACCTCCAGCGCCGGTTCACGGTAGAAATAGGAGTAGCCAAAATCGCCCTGAACGGCGTTCTTGGCGAAGCGTGCGTATTGCACCAGGAAGGGGTCGTTGAGCCCCAGCCGTTCGCGAATGGCTTCACGTTCACTTTCGGGGACCGACTGTCCGACCATCTGCTGTACAGGGTCACCCAGGTTATCCTGGATGGCGAAGGCCAGTACACTGATGACAAACATCACCAATATTGCGTGCATCAGCCGCTTGATTAGAAAAGCAATCATGGCGTACGCCACCTGTGTGGAAAGTTTCACTAAACATCAGGGCAAGGCATGGCGCTGCCCGGTGGGTCGCGTCATGCACGACGCTTCGCCCTCCTGAATCCTGGAGAGCGAAGCGTCCTTGCGTGGGTTATGTCGTTAAGGGGTGATTAACGCGTAATCACCAGATCGCCCAGGTAGGGGAAGTCGGTGGCGTTGACCACCGGCTCGATGTCGATGCCGTCAGCGGCGGCATAGGCCAGGTTCTGCCAATGCAGCATGATGAAACCAACGTCTTCGTACAGCATGGCTTCGGCTTCACGCAGCATTTCACCGCGTTTTTCCAGATCGGTCTCACTGTCGGCCTGGGTTACCAGCGCATCGATTTCCTCGTTGCAGTAGCTGCCGTAGTTGTACTGACCGGCACCGCTCTCGGTGTCGATGCAGAACGACAGGTACTGGAAGAAGTTGGCGGTGTCTTCGGTGTCCGAGTGCCAGCCGATCATGGCAATGTCGGATTGACGCGTGTCGTACTCCGGCCAGTACTGGGCCAGCGGCATGGTGCGCAGGTTAACGTTGATGTTGATACGCGCCAGCATGTTGGCTACGGCCTGGGCAATCTGCGCATCGTTCACGTAGCGGTTGTTCGGGGCGATCATGTCGACGCTGAAGCCCTCTTCGTAGCCCGCTTCCGCCATCAACTCCTGAGCACGCTCCAGATCGTAACGCGGTACCAGGTCCGCGTTATAGCCGGAGTAGCCTTCCGGTGAGAACTGACCCGCGGGCGTTGCAAAGCCACGCATCAGACGGTCGGCAATGCCTTCCTGGTTGATGGCCAGGTCGACGGCCTGACGCACGCGTGCATCCTGGAAAGCCTCGACGCGCTCTTCATTCAGCTGGAAGCCGATGATACGCGTACCGGGGATTTCAACCAGATTGGCGCCTTGTGCATCGCGCACACGGTCCAGGTCGTTGGGCGGTACGGCATCGATGAAATCGACGCCACCGGACAGCAGGGCCGCCACGCGGGAGGCGTTTTCGGCAATCGGCGTCAGCACGATGCTGGTCACGTTACCTTCGCTTTCGGTGTCCCAGTAGTCTTCAAAGCGTTCGAAGTCGACGCGAACGCCCTGGCGACGGTCGGTGACCACGAAGGGCCCGGTGCCGGAAACGTTACGCGATGCAAACGAGTTGCCTGCCTTGACGATTTCCGCCTTGTCGTTGCCGTCGTCGGTCTCGCCCGTGTAGAACTCGCTGTCCATGGGGAAGATGTAGGTGGCCAGGTTCAACAGCAGCGGGTAAGGCTCGGTGGTGGTGATTTCGATGGTGTAGTCATCGACCGCTTCGGCGCTGGCGATCGGCTCGAAAATGGCGCGATAATCCGGACTCTCTTTCAGGCGCTCGATGGTCCAGACCACGTCCTTGGCAGTGAACGGGTTGCCGGAATGGAAGGTAACGCCTTCACGCAGGGTCATGCGTACATGGGTGTCGTCGATTTGTTCCCACTCGGTGGCCAGACGCGGTTCGAACTGGAAGTCCTTGGTCCAGCGCACCAGGGGGTCGAATGACAAATGCGAGAAGCGCAGGACACCGCCAGAAAGCTGTTCGTGCAGGTCGAGGGTTTCAGGGTCGGCCGAGTAACCGATGCGCAGGGTTTCTGCACTGGCAGTCAGCGGCAGTAGTGCGGTGCCTGCCATGGCAGCACCCACGACAGTGGCCAGTAGTGTCTTTTTCAGCGTCATGATCGTTCCCATGTGTATTGTTTATTGTTCGTTTTGTCGACGGATGGCCCATCCACAAAACAGACACGGTCAGCTCGTAAGCTATCCTGACAACATAGAGACAGGTGGTTGTGACACACAATCGAAATAATGACAGGCCTCATTCATCTACTGAATGATCAGGGCTGGCGCGGCAACCATAGGTCTTTAAATTAGACTAAAGTCGCAATATCGGAGCCGTCCAATCGTGCTCAGTAGCTAGGTAACAAGGAAAGGCAATGAAAATACAAGGCGTTAAACCGTTACTGGTGGCTGTTTTGCTGGCCACCACAGGCTGGGCGGGCGCCGGTGACCCTGTGGCCGAGATCACGGGGACGCTGGATGGCGACGACCATCAGTGGTTCGTCCTCGATCCAAGCAGCGAGCCCGGCGCCACGTTCATCGAAGAGGGAGACCGTTGGGTGGTGGAGATGACCGGCTACCGGGACCCGGATAAATGGGCGGCCCGAGACGCGCTGGTCATTCAGTTGGTGCTGGCCGACGAGCGGCTCACCGATGCCCGAGTGCTGCACCTGATCGGCGATGTCGTTCACCCGCCGTACTACACGGCCAGCGATGACGAGCTGACCGTGGTGCTTGCTCGGGTGGAGCGCGAAGGCAGCCGGTTACATCTTCAGGGCACCCTCGAGGGGCTGCTGGCGCTACAGCATAGCCCGGAGGCTGACCCTCTTGCGGAAGAGGGAGTCAGCTTGGCTATCGAATTCGATGTCACGGCGCGCAAGGTCGAATTCTGAGGTGGCAGGTGCTAAGGCACCTAATCAGGCCCCAAAGCGCTGATGCAGCCAGCGATTGATCGCATCGGACTCATAGAGCCACTCTTCACGACCGTCTTCATGGGCGATGCGCAGGCAGGGCACTTTGACCTTGCCGCCGCCTTCCAGCAGTGCCTGCTTGTGGTCTGGATCCAACTGGGCATCGCGCAGTTCGATCTTCAAACCAAGCCGCGCCATCTCCTTGCGTACCTTGATGCAGAAAGGGCAGGTACGAAACTGATACAGCGCCAATGCCTCACAGGCCGCGTCGACCTCAGCCTGCTCCTCGGCGCTGCGCTCCACCGAGCGCGGCGTGGAGAGTTTTTCCGACACTAGCATCACCGGGGCCAGCAGCACGCGAAGGCCACGGAAAAAGTAACGAACGATAATGCGCATGATAAAAGCTCCTCTCGCCAGCGCAGCGGGGTGGTTTAGGTCGATAGGTGCCGCATCCTGCATCAAAAGCCACCCATTGTCACTTTCCTGCCCTGTGACGAGGCATCGCGAAGGGAACCAGATGAGCTGGCGTCCCGGGCATGATAATCTTTCTCCCAATGTATGCATTTAGGCTGATATTTCAGTCCGTTGTCAGGGTCATGGAAGGAGCGCTCGCCCATGCGTTTACATGTGATTGGTATCTGCGGCACCTTTATGGGCAGTCTTGCGCTGCTGGCCCGAGAGTTGGGGCACGAGGTGAGTGGGTCGGATGCGAACGTGTATCCGCCCATGAGCACTCAGCTCGCCGAGGCGGGCATCACGCTGATGGAGGGGTATCGCGCCGACAATCTGCAGGGCCCGTTGGACCTGGTGGTGGTGGGCAACGCTCTCTCGCGCGGTAATCCGGAAGTCGAGGCGCTGCTCGATAGCGGCCTGCGCTACACCTCGGGTGCCCAGTGGCTGGCGGAGTACGTGCTGCCGGGCCGCCGGGTCATTGCGGTGGCGGGCACCCACGGCAAGACCACCACGGCCAGCCTGTTGGCCTGGCTGCTGGAGAGCGCGGGCCTGGAGCCCGGCTTTCTGATTGGCGGTGTGCCACGCAACTTTGGCGTCTCGGCCAGGCTTGGGGGCGCGGCGGCGCCGTTCGTGGTCGAGGCGGACGAGTACGATACCGCCTTTTTCGACAAGCGCTCCAAGTTCGTGCACTACCGGCCAACGATCGCCGTGATGAACAACCTCGAATTCGACCACGCCGATATCTTTCCCGATCTGGCCGCCATCGAACGCCAGTTCCACCACCTGGTGCGTACCGTGCCAGGCCAGGGGCACCTGCTGGTGGCTGACCAGCAGCCCGCGCTTGACCGGGTGCTGGCCATGGGCAGCTGGAGCCCGGTCACACGCTTTGGCAGCGAGGCCGACAGCCAGTGGCAGCTGCGCCTGGAGCAGGCCGACGCCAGCCGCTTTCAGGTGCTGTATAGCGGCGGGCAGGATGAGGAGGACGGCGTGGTGGAATGGTCGCTCACCGGGGAGCACAACGCCCGCAACGCCTTGGCCGCCCTGGCGGCTGCACGACTGTGCGGGGTGAACCTGCCGCGTGCCTGCGCGGCGCTGGCGCGCTTCCAGACGCCCCGTCGTCGTCAGGAGGTGCGTGGCGAGGTCAACGGCATTCAGGTGATCGACGACTTTGCCCACCATCCCACCGCCATTGCCGCCACGCTGCAGGGGCTGCGTGCCGCCACACCGCGGGGACGGCTGCTGGCCGTGATCGAGCCGCGCTCCAACACCATGCGGCTGGGCGCGCTGCGTGAACGTCTGAACGACAGCGTTGCCGACGCGGATCACAGCTTCTGGTTCCAGCCTGCTGGCGTGGAGTGGTCGATGGACTCTTTGGTAGAGGTGCAAGGGTCGCGGGCGTCGCTGTATCGGGATATCGATGCATTGGTACAGGCAGTGGTCACCCAGGCGGCACCGCTCGACCGCATCGTGGTGATGTCCAACGGTGGTTTCGATGGCGTTCACGAGCGCCTGTTGGCGGCGTTGGCAGTGGCAAACGCTGACACGGGAGTATCCCATGAGTGAGTTCAAACCCCCTGTGACAGTGGCCCTGACAGGCGCTTCGGGGGCCCAGTATGGCCTGCGCTTGATCGACGTGCTGGTCGAGGCGGGTCATGAAGTGTGGGTGATGATTTCCAAGGCGGCCCATATGGTCATTGCCACGGAAACGGATGTATCGCTGCCTGCTCAGCCTCAGCGACTGGAAGAGGCCTTGATGGCGCAAAGCGGTGCCAAGCCCGGGCAAATTCGCTGCTTTGGGCGTGAAGACTGGATGGCCCCCGTGGCCTCGGGTTCCGGCGCGCCTTCCGCCATGGTGATCTGCCCCTGTTCCACCGGCACCCTCTCTGCGGTGGCCACCGGGGCCAGCAACAACCTGATCGAACGCGCCGCCGATGTGGCGATCAAGGAGCGGCGCACGCTGGTCATGGTGCCCCGGGAGAGCCCTTTTTCCCCCATTCATCTGGAACACATGCTGACCTTGAGTCGCCTGGGCGTGGTGATCCTGCCTGCCGCACCCGGGTTCTATCATCGCCCCCAATCCATGGAGGACCTGATCGATTTCATCGTCGCGCGGATTCTCAACCAGCTGGGTATCGAGCACCGCCTGATGCCACGCTGGGGCGAAGGGTAATCCCGGCGGTGCCACCGCCCTTTTGTGTTTGCGATTCGCCATCTTACTGACTTTCGTCACCGTTCATCACAAGGAAGCGTCACCATGTCCTGGGCTACTCTATCGGTCTTCGTGCCAACCTTTCTGTTCGTATCGCTGACTCCCGGCATGTGCATGACGCTGGCCATGGTGCTGGGGATGACCCAGGGGGTGAAGCGTACGCTCTGGATGATGATCGGTGAGTTGATTGGCGTGGGGCTGGTGGCCGCGGCGGCAGGGGCAGGGGTGGCCGCGTTGATGTTGCGCCAGCCTGAGCTGTTCACTGCGTTCAAGTGGATCGGTGGGGCTTACCTGGCGTATCTGGGGGTGATGATGTGGCGCTCGCGGGGGCGCATGGCCATTCCCAGCGAGCTGGACACAGGGCCGCCTGCAGGCCGCTGGCAGTTGGCCATGCAGGGGCTGGTGACCGCCGTGGCCAACCCCAAGGGCTGGGCATTCTTCATGGTGCTGCTGCCGCCGTTTCTGGACAGCAGCCGCCCGCTGGCCCCCCAGCTCAGCCTGTTGATTGCCCTGATTCTGGTCATCGAGTTCGGCAGCATGCTGGTGTATGCCACGGGAGGCAAGACGCTGCGTCGCGTGCTGGGCAAAAGCGGTAACGTACGCCTGCTGAACCGCATTGCCGGGACGCTGATGTTTGGCGTGGGCGCGTGGCTGGCGCTGGGCTGATCACGCCAGCCCGTGCCAGCCACGTTTTGCCGCGCCCTCAAATCGGTCCGAACAGCAGCATTCTCGCGCTCACCAGCAGCAGCGATGCCCCTGTGAGCGTCACCCAGGGGATGGGTGGCAGCGGCGTGCGATAGCGCCGCTGCCAGTTGAGCTGAACCAGAGCGCAGACCACCAGCCCCATGAGCGCGCCTCCCACCAGATCACTCAGCCAGTGCACGCCCAGAGCCAAGCGCGAGAGCGCCATCGGCAGCGTGACGACAATGGCCATCCAGTATACCCAGGCACGCCGCTGGCGAGGCAGCCGCGCGGCCATCACGGCGGCCGCCAGTCCGATCATCACCACCCAGGTAGAGGTGTGCGCGCTGGGGTAGGCGTATGAGCCGGTCAGGTGGTCCGGGGTGGTGGGGCGTGCCCGGGCGAACAGTGCCTTGCCCGCGGTGTTGATCAGGGCAATGCCGCCAAGGGCCAGAGCCCCATGCAGCAGTGCATCGAAGCGTTTGACCACCAGCAGCCAGCACGCCCACGGGCTGACCAGTGCCACGATGCCCGCCTTGTCACCGATCATGGCCAATAGCAGGCTGGCGTGGGCAAGCCAGGGGGAGTCGAGCCAGTCGAATAGCCGTTGAGCTTCCAGATCGACCGTCAACGGCGTCACATGGTGCATCACGTACAGCGTCCAGGCAGAGGCCCCGGTAAGCGCGGTAATGAGCAGCAGCAGGGAACCCAGCGGCACTTCCCCCGAACGGCTCATGGCCAACCAGGGGCGGCGCATGACCGGAATGCGCCGCACGATGCGTGCCAGCGCAAAATAGACGCGCCCCTGGCGGTCCACCTGGGCACGCCCCCATGAAAACACCACGGCCAATACCACCACCGTGACGGCAATCAGGATGACGGCCATTTCCACGTTCGTGGGCAGATTCAGCCGCTGCTGCCAGGTATGGCCGACCAGATAGCCAGGCAGTACATAGGCGGGAGCCCAGAGCGCTGCCGAGGTAATGTTTGCCCAGGCGAAGGTGCGTGCCGGCATTTGCATCATGCCGGCCACCAGCGGAATCACCGGGCGAACAGGCCCAACAAAGCGGCCAATGAAGACCGAGTAAACGCCGTAACGCTCGAAAAAGCGCGCCCCACGCCCCACCCACTCGGGGTGAAGCGACAGCGGCCAGCGGGACAACACCGCCTCGCGATGCCGATAGCCCAGATAGTAACTGACGCTGTCGCCGATGATCGCGCCAATGAACGCCGCGCCAATCAGCCAGGGCAGGTCGAGCCCTTGGTGGCCCGCCAGGGTGGCCGCCGCAGTCATCAACACGACCCCGGGTACCAGCAGGCCAATGAGTGCCAGCGACTCCACCAGGGCAATGCCCAGCACCAGAAGCAGCAGCAAGGGAGGAGACAGGGTAAGAGAGAGCAGGGTGTCGACAATCGCCAAGAGTGACTCCGTCAGCGGTTATAAATGGGTAATGGATTCTGCGCGTGCTTCCAGGCGCTGAAGGTAGCGCGCGAAGCTCTCCTTGCGCATGGGCAGGCAAGTGGCGAGCCGTGCTTCCAACTGGCCTGTTTCAACCAGTACGCGCCGTGACAGGGCGCGCTGAAGGCGCTCCTTGACCAGCAGGGCGCCGCTTTCACTGGTGTCGGGCAGGACCAGCCAGAAGGTCGCACCGCCCGCTCGGCCCAGAATGTCGTGATCACGGCAGCGGCTATTGACCTCGCTGCACAGCGCACCCAGCAGCGCGGTCTTGGCGCGCTGGCCAAACTGCTCCTCTGCCATGTCCAGCTGCGGCAAGTGCAGCACCAGCACGGCCAGCCGCTTGTTGAGCATTGCGGCGCGCTGAAACTCATTCCTGAGGCGCTCCTTCAGCGTATCGATATGGTACGCATCGCAATCGTTGTCGTTGGGGTCGGTTGCCCTCAACAGCGCCTTGCGCCGGGCGTGCTCCCACGGGGGAAGCGCCAGCAGCAGGGTCAGTGCGGCGAACCCCAGCGCAGTTTCTCCCTGCAGTGCGGGCAGTTGCCAGCCTATCGCGACCATGGCCATCAGGTTGATGACCAGGGCTCCCCACAGCGGCAGCAGTATGAACGCGGCGGCCAAAGGCAGTCCCAGCCAATGCAGTGACAGGTTGGCATGGGTGAGCACCGCGTGCACGACGACCAGAAACAGGCTGCCCAGCAGCAAAAGGCGCGGCAGGCACGATTTGACCCCCTGGCCCAGGTGCATCATCAGGCTGGCCAGCAGCAGGGTCGTCATGATCAGCGGTACCAGAAGCTCTCGGTAGCTGCCGATGGCATAAAGCCAGGCGGTGTAAGCACAGATGATGATCAGGCCCGCGCCGTAGGCCAGGCCCATCAGCCGTTTGGGGGGCTGGCTGGTGGTCATGTGATGTCGCTCGGCCGCTGTTTGCCCATCTGGGCAAGGGCCTCCAGGGTGAGCGCTTCCAGCTCCAGCTCCATCAAGGGCATGGGCTGGCAAACGGCGTGTTCGGGCAGCGCGGCACACAGCAAATGACGACGATGTTCGGCTTCACGGGGCGTCTTGGAGAGCATCAGCGTGGCCAGGGTCGTGGCATTGAGGCGATAAACGTTTTCGAAACTGTAAACCAGGCTGCACAGCTTGTGAGCCGCGGGCCAGAGCTGGTGGAGCCGGAGATGAATGACCAGCACTTCGGCGTGAATGGCTTCTCGTTCGGAGCGTGTCTGCTCCTTGGTCAAATCACGCAGCAGTTGCTCCCCTGCCCATAGGTTGAGCCCCGGAATCAACCGCAGGCGCTGGCGCATGGTGCCGCTCAAGTGCACCAGCAGGTAAGTCCGTGCCATGGCCAGCAGGCACAGCGTCCCCAAGGATGCCACCAGCAGGCACCACTCTGGCAGGGTGAGCAGTGGCTGGATGATCAGGCAGGCCAGCAGGGCAGCGCAGACATTGAAGGTGGCCACCCAGCGGGGTTGTGGCAGCATGAACACTGCGCCCCAGGCCCATATCAGCAACAGGTGACGCTCAGGGGCAACGGCAATCAGCGACAGCAGGAGCGTACCGGCCAGCAACTGCCAAGGCAGCCCTCGCGAGCGTCGATGGCTGAAGTCGAGCAGTAGCGCCGTAATGAACAGCCAGGCCACGGCCAGCCATAGCGCAATGGCGGCTGCCAGCGGCGCGGTGGGTGTCCAGAAGGCCAGCGCGACGGCGGCAGCGAACAACGTCGCCCTCAGCGAGCTGATTTTGTATTTGCTTTGCATGGTGGCTTACTATCTGGCTGATAAACGAGGGTTACTCGGCCGTAGCATAACGCATTGCTTGGCTCGAACCTGTCAATCCCTCAGTATAATGCCCTCATGGCGTAATATAAGCCTACCTACTTTCAGTATTGCTTACACAGGGAGATCCCATGCGCAGCGCTGACGCATTCCAACAAGACGCCCAACACCATCTGGCGGCCGGCGATGTGGCTCGTTACATGGTGGCCGTGGGGCAGGGGGCCAGGGCGGCGGCCAGCGTATTGCGCCGTGCCGATACCCAGGCCAAGAATCAGGCGCTGTATGCCATGGCGAAGCGCCTTGAGGCGTCGCGCGGCGAGATCATGAAGGCCAATCAGGAGGACATGCAGCGGGGCCGGGACAATGGCCTGGACAGCGCGCTGCTGGATCGCCTGGCGCTCAATGACGCGCGGATCGATGCCATGATCGAGGGGCTGCATCAAGTGGCGGCGCTGCCGGACCCGGTCGGTGCCATCGATGGCATGAGCTACCGGCCCAGCGGTATCCAGGTCGGCAAGATGCGGGTTCCGCTGGGGGTGATCGGCATCATTTACGAATCGCGCCCCAATGTCACCCTGGAAGCCGCCAGCCTGTGTCTCAAGTCCGGCAATGCCTGCGTCTTGCGTGGAGGCTCGGAAGCCAGTGCGTCCAATGCGGCCCTGAGCCGATGCATTCAGGCAGGCTTGGCAGACGCGGGCCTGCCCGAGGGTAGCGTTCAGGTTGTTGCTACCACGGATCGCGCCGCGGTGGGTGAGATGATCAGCATGCCCGAGTATGTCGATGTGATCATCCCGCGTGGCGGCAAGTCCTTGATCGAGCGCATTTCGCGGGAAGCGCGTGTCCCGGTGATCAAGCACCTGGATGGCGTTTGCCATGTGTACATCGATACCACCGCCGACCCTGCCAAGGCGCTGGCCATCGCACTGAATGCCAAGACCCACCGCTACGGCACCTGCAACACCATGGAAACCCTGCTGGTGGATGCCCCGGTTGCCGATCTTCTGCTGCCGGAGCTGGCGCGTGCCTACGCCGAGCACCAGGTAGAGCTGCGCGGCTGCGAGCGGGCGCGGGCGCTGTTGCCCCAGGCGCTGGCAGCAACCGAGGAGGACTGGCACGCGGAGTACCTCGCCCCGGTCCTGGCCATCAAAGTGGTAGATGGCGTGGACGAAGCGATCGAACACATCGAGCGATACGGCTCCCACCACACCGATGCCATCGTCACGCAGGACTACACGCTGGCGCGCCGTTTCATGGCCGAAGTGGACTCCAGTTCGGTGATCGTCAACGCCTCGACACGCTTTGCCGATGGGTTCGAGTACGGCCTGGGGGCGGAGATCGGTATTTCCACCGACAAGCTGCACGCCCGTGGCCCGGTCGGCCTGGAAGGCCTGACCACGCAGAAATACATCGTGTTCGGAGACGGCCAGGTTCGCCAATGAGCCAGCGTATCGGCATGTTTGGTGGCACCTTCGACCCGGTGCACAACGGCCATCTACGCAGTGCCCTGGAAGTGCGCGACGCGCTGGGCCTGGAAGTGCTGCACATGGTGCCTGCGCCGCAGCCACCGCTGCGCGGTGTGCCGCAGGTATCGCCGCAGCAGCGCTTGGCCCTGCTGGAAGCAGGCATCGCGGATACCCCTGGCCTGCTGGCCGATGGCCGTGAGCTACGCCGAGCAGGCCCCTCTTATAGTGTGGATACGCTGACGGAGCTGCGCGACCTTTACGGCCCCTCGGCCCGACTGGTGATGGTGATCGGCATGGATGCTTTTTTGCGACTCCATCAGTGGGACCGTGCCGAGCGTCTTTGGGCGCTAGGGCACGTCGTGGTGATCGCTCGGCCTGGGTACAACAACGATTGGCCAGCAACGTTGAAGGAACTGGTGGGCAATCGCGAAGTCTACAGCGTCGAGACGATGATGCAGCATGCTCAAGGGCATTTGTTGGTGCTGGAGTTGCCCTCCCTGATGGCCATCTCCGCGACCTACATTCGCCAGCGTCTGCAAGCAGGCGAAAGCGTGCGCTATTTACTGCCCCACGCGGTGGAAACGGCCATTTTGCAACAGGGCTGGTATCAAAGCAGCGAATAGCGCTGGCAGTCGTGAAAGAAGCCGTTACAATGGCCGCCTCAAACGCCCGTTGCCAATGGCGGGCGTCTATCATCGTCAGGTCAATAATGGGGTTGTCGTCAGGAGACATGCACATCGATACATTGAAAAACCTAGCCATCGAAGCGCTAGAAGAACTTAAAGCTCGTGATATTACGCAGTTGGACGTGTCGAAATTGACCGAGGTCACCGACCTCATGTTGATTGCCAGCGGTACGTCTACCCGTCATGTGGCAGCACTGGCGCAGAATCTCGTCGAGAAAGCCAAGGCTGCCGGTCTGCACCCTCGCGGTGTCGAAGGCGGTGAGAACGCGGATTGGGTGTTGGTCGATCTGGGTGACATCGTCGTTCATGTCATGCTTCCCGAAGCGCGCGCGCTGTATGACCTCGAGCGTCTGTGGGCAGACCTGCCCAACGATGCGGGCGCCATCGGCGATGCGCTGCGTCAGGTCGAAGAGCGAGCCTCCATGTCATGAAGGTTCGGCTGTTGGCGGTGGGAACCAAAATGCCTGCCTGGGTGGAACAAGGCGTGGAGACCTACCGCAAACGGCTACCGCGTGATTTTTTCCTGGAAATCGAAGAGATCGCGCTGGGCCAGCGCGGCAAGAATGCCGACATCACCAAAGCACGAGCTCAAGAAGCCCAGCGGATCCGCGACAAGCTGCGCGGCGATGAAATCGTCGTGGCTCTCGAAGTCAAGGGCAAGCCCTGGACCACGGAGCAGCTGGCTCAGGAAGCCGATGCCTGGCGAATGTCTGGTCAGGACGTAGTGCTGCTGGTCGGCGGGCCCGATGGGCTGGAGCCTTCTCTCTCGGCCATGGCCGACAAGGCCTGGTCGCTGTCACCGCTGACACTGCCGCACCCGCTGGTGCGGATCATGCTCGCCGAACAGCTCTATCGGGCATGGACCCTGCTCGTGGGTCACCCTTATCACCGTTAGAAGTTACCTGTTGTCGACCCTTGTGGCCGTTGCGTACATCGTTTGATTGAGAGTTGTCTGTTGCCATGCCCAAGCGCCGTGACACGCTAAAGAACCCTGAGCAAGAGCTGCGTATCTTCCGTGTTCGGTCGCTGCTGGCAGTGTTCGTGGTCATCGTCTTGACCGGTTTGCTGGTCGGTCGGCTGGGGTATCTGCAAATCGTCCAGCACGACCTCTACAGCACCCGCTCCGAGAAAAACCGCGTGCGGGTCGAGCCGCTGCCGCCCAATCGCGGGTTGATCTACGACCGTAACGGCGCCCTGCTGGCAGAAAACCGACCGACCTACAACCTGACGCTGGTGCGTGAGCGTGTCGACAGCCTGGAGGATACCCTGGCGCTGCTGGTGGAACTTCTGGAGCTGCCGGAAGAAGAGATCGAGGCCTTCAACGTTCGTTCTCGCCAGCGCCAGCGGCCGTTTCAGCCCGCGCTGCTGATGAGCGACCTGAGTGAAGAGCAGATTGCCCGCCTGGCCATCAATCGCCACCGCCTGCCCGGGGTCGAGGTAGAAGCCCAGCTGCTGCGTTACTACCCGGATGCCGAAATGATGGCTCATGCGCTGGGCTATGTGGGGCGGATCAATGCCGAAGAGCTGCAAACCCTGGATACCGGCCGCTACGCAGGCACCCACTTTATCGGCAAGACCGGAGTGGAGCGTTTTTACGAGTCGGAATTGCACGGCCAGGCGGGGCTTCGCAAGGTCGAAACCAACGCCCGTGGCCGGGTGCTGCGCGAGCTGGGGCGCACCGACCCGGTACCCGGTGCCAACCTGACCCTGACCCTGGACCGCTCGCTTCAGATGCTCGCCTACGAGCTGCTGGAGGGTCGGCGAGGCTCCATCGTGGCCATCGTGCCGCGCACCGGGGAAATTCTGGCCATGGTGTCGACGCCTGGTTTCGATAGCAACCAGTTCGTCACCGGGATCGATGTGGCGTCTTTCCGCGCCCTGCAGGAAGACATCGACCTGCCGCTGTTCAACCGCGCCATTCGTGGCCACTACCCCCCGGGTTCCACCATCAAGCCGTTTCTGGCGCTGGCAGGGCTGGTGGAAGGGGTGATCACCCCGGACAGCACCATCAATGACCCGGGCTTCTATCAGCTGCCCAATGACTCCCGTCGCTACCGTAACTGGTTGCGGTGGGGGCATGGGCGTGTCGATATGGAACGCTCCATTGCCGTGTCGAACAACACCTACTACTACTCCCTGGCCCATGACCTTGGCATCGATCGCTTGCATGATCAGATGTCCAACTTTGGCTTCGGGCAGCGGGTCGCTCACGACGTTCAGGGAGAAAGCACCGGTTTGATGCCTTCTCGTGATTGGAAGCGCGCACGTTTCAACCAGCCCTGGTACCCGGGGGAAACCCTTTCGGTCGGTATCGGTCAGGGGTATTGGCAAATTACCCCGCTGCAACTGGCCAGTGCCACGGCGGCCTTGGCCAACCGTGGTCACTGGGTCAAGCCTCGGCTGGCGCTGCGCATTGGTGAAGACCCCGTTTCGCTGGAACTGCCGGACACGTTGCCCGACATCGACCTGGCCAATGAGAACTGGTGGGACAGAGTGTTCAATGGCATGGAGAAAGTGCTGACCGGCAGCGAAGGAACGGCAAGGCGCACCGGGGTGGGCCTGGAGTATCGCATGGGTGGCAAGTCAGGTACGGCCCAGGTGTTTTCGCTGGGCCAGGATCAGCGCTACAACGCCGAAGAGCTGGAAGAGCGGCTGCGCGACCACTCGCTGTTCATGGCCTTTGCCCCGCTGGAAGAGCCTGAAATCGCCGTATCGGTCATCGTCGAGAATGCCGGGGGCGGCAGTACCCATGCTGCCCGCATGGCGCGCGCCATGACCGATGCCTGGCTGCTGAAAGAGGCGGCGCCGGAAGCCGATGAGGTCAAGGAAGTGCTGGAAGAGGATAACAGTCGCGTGGAGGGTAACTGATGATGCCGCTGCAACTGCTGATGCGCTCTTGGCGAGGGCACCCGGTTCGCCCACCCGATAGCGGCATCGCCAGGCGCAAGAGCATTTGGGAGCGTATTCATATCGACCCTTGGCTCGTGGGCCTGCTGCTGGCGCTGATGGCGGGCGGCCTGCTGGTGCTCTACAGCGCTTCTGGGCAGCGCATCGAAGTCGTGATTGCTCAGGCCATGCGCTTTGGCTTGGCCCTGGTGGGCATGTTCGTGCTGGCACAGTTTTCCCCCACCACGTTTTTGCGCTGGGCGCCGCTGGCTTATGGCGCAGGGCTTGCCATGCTGGTGGCCGTGGAGATTGCTGGCGATATCGGCATGGGAGCCAAGCGCTGGCTGGAAATACCCGGCGTGATTCGCTTCCAGCCCTCTGAGATGATGAAGCTGGCCGTACCGCTGATGGTGGCGGCATACCTCAATCGCTGTCAGCTCCCCCCGAGGCTGCGGGACATCGCGGTGTGTGCCCTGATCATTGGCGTGCCGGTGGTCTTGACGGCGATCCAGCCAGACCTGGGAACCTCGCTCTTGATGGCCGGCGCGGCGCTGATCGTGGTGCTGCTGGCGGGGCTCTCCTGGCGCTTGATTAGCCTGGTAGTGGCCCTGGTGGTGGCGGGCTTGCCGCTACTGTGGATGAACATGCACAACTACCAGCGTCAGCGGGTGCTGACCTTCCTGGATCCGGAGAGCGACCCGCTCGGCTCCGGCTGGAACATCATCCAGTCCACCACCGCCATCGGTAGCGGTGGCCTGTGGGGCAAGGGGTGGCTGGAGGGCACGCAGTCACAGCTCGAATTCCTGCCCGAGCGCCACACTGATTTCATCATTGCCGTGCTGGGCGAAGAGTTCGGCCTGGTCGGTATGTTGCTGCTGCTACTGCTGTACGTGATGATCGTCGGTCGTGGGCTGTGGTTGGCGGCGGCGTCCCAGGACACCTTTGGACGTCTGGTGGCGGGCAGTATCATTTTGACGTTCTTCATTTATGTGTTTGTCAATGTCGGCATGGTGAGCGGCATCCTGCCCGTGGTGGGGGTGCCGCTGCCGCTGGTGAGCTACGGCGGCACCTCCAGCGTGACCTTGCTGGCCGGGTTCGGTATTCTCATGTCGATACACGCCCATCGGCGGCTATTGCCGCGTTGAATGATCAAAGTGCAGTCGACGCTTTTTCACAGGAGTGGTAAGCAAATGAACAGGGCGCGAAGAAGAGCGGGCAGGTATTTACTGGCGGCGCTGATGGCATGTTCAGCCTCGGCCAGCTGGGCGGCCGAGGAGGTCGATTTCGACCCCCGCGTCAACGAGCAGACGCGCCAACTGGTCAGTGAACTGGTGGAGCAGGGCGTACCCGAGCAGTGGCTGACGCAAGCGCTGGAGCAGGCGACATTTCGCCAGAACGTGCTGGATGCCATGGCGGGGGCGGCAGAACGGCGTCTGCGCTGGTTCGAGTATCGCGATATTTTTCTGAACCAGCAGCGTATCGAAGAAGGTGCCGAGTTCATGCGCGAGCATGCCGAGACGCTGGCGCGTGCCGAAGAATTCTTTGGTGTCGCTCCTGAGGTGATTACCGCCATCATTGGCGTGGAAACCTATTACGGGCGTCACAAAGGCACGCACAAGGTGCTCGATTCGCTGGCAACGCTGGCCTTTCATCACCCCCAGCGGGGGCGCTTCTTCCGTGGCGAGCTGGCTGCTTTCCTGGCCATTGCCTACGAGCAGGGTGTCGAGCCGGAAACGCTCTACGGCTCTTACGCCGGGGCCATGGGCTATCCGCAGTTCATTCCTACCAGTTACCAGGCCTACGCGGTCGATTTCGATGACGACGGCATTCGCGACCTGTGGAACAACCCGGTCGATGCCATCGGCAGCGTAGCCAACTACTTTGCCGAGCATGGCTGGCAGCGTGATGGCGCCATCTACCACGATGCCGTCGGCCCACAGGAAGCCCCCGAAGGCATCGCCTTCAACCAGACCTCGCGCCCCTCCTTGACCGCCGCCGACATGGTGGAGCAGGGCATCACTAGCGAGGCGCCGCTGGCCCCTGATGCCCCCGTGGTGCCGCTATTGCTGGAGTTTTCAGAAGATGAGCAAGGCTACCGTCTGGGTGAATTCAACTTCTATGTGATTACTCGCTACAATCACAGCCACCTTTACGGCATGGCCGTGGCCGAATTGGCGGACGCGATCCAGCATCAGTTTGAGAGTGAGCATGACTAACCTGTTGACCAATGCCCGTTATGTGAGCGGTTCTCTCGTGTTGGCGATGCTGGTGAGCGGCTGTGCCAGCCAAGCGCCGCAGCGTGACAGCGGCAGCGCCGCGTCGCAGCCCAGCGTTTCGCCCGTGGCCAGCGCCGCTCCCAGCGGCGAACGGTATGCCATGTCCGGCGATGCCTATCCGGTAGCACCGCCGGACGTCAGCCAGGTGCCCGATGCCGAGCCGCGCATCGAGCAGCCCTCACGTGCAGGCAATCGCCCCACCTACGAGGTGTGGGGCGAAACCTACCGTGTACTGCCGGACTCGCGGGGTTATGCTCGCCAGGGCACGGCCTCCTGGTACGGTGAAAAATTCCACGGCTACGCCACCTCCAACGGTGAGATCTACGACATGTACAAGATGACGGCGGCGCATCGCTCGCTGCCGTTGCCGACCTTTGCCCGTGTCACCAGCCTGACCAATGGCCGTTCGGTGATCGTGCGCGTCAATGACCGTGGCCCTTTCCACAGTGATCGCGAAATCGACCTTTCCTACGCCGCTGCGGCTCGGCTGGGCATTCTGGACGATGGCACGGGGCCTGTTCGCGTCGAGGCCATCGACCCTGCGCAATGGTTGGCAGAGCGTGGTCGAGGTGGGGAGGCGACCCGCTCGACGGTGGCAAGCGCACCGGTACCCGCGGCGTCGGCACCGAGTATCGAGAGCGCTCCGGCTGCGCCAGCGTCTTCCCCTTCGCCAGCGCCCGCTCAGGCAAGCGGCGACGGCATCTTCCTGCAAATTGCCGCGTTAGGCACGGCAGAGGGTGCCCAGCAATTGCAGCAGCGCCTTTCTGGGGAGTTGGCCCACGGCGTGCGTGTGAAAAGCGAGGCCGAGGTGCATCGTGTTCAGGTAGGGCCCGTCAGTCCTGCCCAGGAAAACCAGGCCCGAGAAGATCTGCGCCGGGCGGGCTTTCCTCAAGTGTTTATAGTGCGATAATGCGTTCCAATTTAGTCACCCGGCAGCGTCACCCTGCTGCCACCCAATGTAAGTGAGACGTGTGTGATGAATGTATTGATATCGATTCGCCGGACCGCCAAGCTGTGTCTTTTTGCTGCCATGACCGTCGTGGCGATCCCTGCTTCGGCGCAGGTGATTCCTCAGCCGCAACCCCAGACCATCATTCCTGCACCTCCACAGCTGGCGGCCAGCTCGTGGATTCTGATGGATGCCAATAGCGGACGTATTCTCGCCGAGCACAATTCCGACGAGCGCCTGCCGCCGGCGAGCCTGACCAAGCTGATGACCGCCTACCTGGTCGAGCGGGAGCTGGACCGTGGCACCATCAACCTGACCGACATGGTCAATATCAGCGAAAATGCCTGGCGTACCGGTGGCTCCAAGATGTTCATCGAGGTGGGCGACCGCGTATCGGTGGAAAATCTGCTGCACGGTATCATCATCGTGTCCGGCAACGATGCCAGCGTGGCCATGGCCGAGCATCTGGCCGGCGGCGAAGCGCCGTTCGCCGACCTGATGAACCAGCATGCCACGCGCCTGGGCATGCACAACACCAATTTCCAGAACGCCACCGGGTTGCCGGGTGACCAGCACTACTCCACGGCGCGAGACATGGCCATCCTGTCTCAGTACATCATCAACGACTACCCTGACCACTACGCCATCTACTCACAGCGCAACTTCTCCTTTGGCGGCATCGACCAGCCCAATCGCAACCGTCTGCTGTGGCGTGACCCGTCGGTGGATGGTCTGAAAACCGGCTGGACCACCGAAGCGGGCTACTGCCTGGTGTCGTCTGCCGAGCGTGATGGCATGCGCCTGATCTCCGTGGTCATGGGCACCAGCTCCGAAGAGGCTCGCGCCCAGGAAACCCAGAAGCTGCTGAGCTACGGATTCCGCTTCTATGAAACCATGAAGCTCTATGAGCGCGGTGCCGTATTGGCCACGCCGCGGGTGTGGGGTGGTGACACCAATGAACTACGCGTGGGTGTCGATGGTGAAGTCTTCATGACGCTGCCGCGCAACCGCAACGAAGAGCTGCGCGCGCGTCTGAATCTGGATAGCGACCTGAGTGCGCCCGTCGCCGTTGGCGACGAAGTCGGTACTCTGGAAGTCTACATGGGTGACGAAATGGTCGGCGAGCGCCAGCTGGTGGCGCTGGAAAACGTCGAAGAGGGCGGCCTGTTCAAGCGCTTCTTCGATCAGGTGCAGCGCTTCTTCAGCAACCTGATCGGCAACTTCAGAAGCTGACGAGCCTCGAGCACGCTGGGCAGGCCGCCGTGGCCTGCCTGCGGTGCTCCAGCCTCCCGGTCGCAACCAGAAGCTCTGGCGTCATCGTCAGGGTTTCATTCGTTTTAGCATTCGTCATAGATAGGCAACTCATGAAAAAAGATACCAAGTCTCCGCTGCGTGATCTGCGCCGGCCCTCCACGGTCAGTGAGCCGCCCAAGATCACTTTTCCCTGCGACTATTCGCTCAAGGTGGTAGGCGATGCGGCGGATGATTTTCCCGCTTGTGTATGCCAGGTCATCGTCAAGCACGCGCCAGATTTCGACGAAACCACCCTGCAGGTGGTGGATAGTCGGAATGGCCGCTTCCAATCGGTACGGGTGACCATCGTGGCTACCGGTGAACAGCAGCTGGCCAGCCTGTTCGATGAGCTGAAAGCCACGGGCCGCGTGCACATGGTGGTGTGACATGAGCCCCGCACCCATCGAGCTGCATCGCCTGGGGCGTCGGCCCTACCAGCCTGTCTGGGAAGCCATGCGCGAGCTCACCGACTGCCGTGACGAGCATACGCCCGACCAGTTCTGGCTGGTC
Source organism: Halomonas sp. KM007 (assembly GCF_050709225.1). NCBI lineage: Bacteria > Pseudomonadati > Pseudomonadota > Gammaproteobacteria > Oceanospirillales > Halomonadaceae > Halomonas > Halomonas sp. KM007. The sequence goes on from NZ_CP136131.1 coordinate 3,456,492, forward strand.
GAGCACGACCCGGTCTTCACTCAGGGGCAGGCGGGCAAACCCGAACATTTGCTGATGCCGGGCGATATCCCGGTGGTCAATACCGACCGTGGCGGCCAAGTGACCTATCACGGGCCTGGGCAAGTGGTGCTTTACCCGTTGCTGGACGTGCGGCGTGGCAAGATCGGTGTGCGTGAGCTGGTCAGCGCCTTGGAAAATGCGGTGATCGACGTGCTGGCCCGCCATGGTGTCGATGCCTGGGCCAAGCTGGATGCGCCGGGCGTGTATACCCGCACGGTGATGGGGGAAGCCAAGATTGCATCGCTGGGGCTGCGCATTCGTCGAGGGGCCAGTTACCACGGTGTTGCATTGAACGTGGACGGCGACCTGTCGCCGTTTGGCCGCATCAACCCCTGTGGCTATGCAGGCATGCAGGTGACGCGTCTGGGCGATCTGGTGACGCTGGACGATGGCGCAGATATCGGGGGGGCATTGGCCCTGGCGCTGGCGGAGCAGCTAGGCCGATCGCTGGTGGATTCGGCGTCGTGATCGAGTAAGTGCTGCAAAAGACGGATTCACCGGCATGCCGAAAGGGGCATGCCGGTGACATTCGTGCGGGGTATCAGCCGACGTTGAAGGCCGGAATACGGTTGCTGTCGGTTTCCTGGCCAGGCACTGCGGCAGGGGCGGCCAGGCCCAGGTTGTTCTTTTCGAACACGCGGTCGGCGCGGTAGCTCGAACGTACCAGTGGGCCGGAGGGAACCTCCATAAAGCCTTTCTCGAGGCCCAGCACGCGATAGCGCTCGAACTCTTCCGGCGTGACATAGCGCTCTACCGCCAGATGGTTCTTGGTGGGGCGCAGGTACTGCCCCAGCGTGACGATATCTACACCGATGGCGCGCAGGTCGTCGAACGTCTGCAGAATCTCTTCTTCCGTTTCACCCAGCCCCAGCATCAGGCTGGTCTTGGTGATCACGTCCGGGCGGTGGCGCTTGGCATGGGCCAATACGTCCAGCGTCTTGCGGTAACCGGCACGCGGGTCGCGTACCTTGGAGGTCAGCCGCTCCACGGTTTCCACGTTCTGGGCAAACACTTCCAGACCGGAGTCGACCACGCGCTCGATGGCGGCCTGATCACCGTCGAAATCCGGCGTCAAAGCCTCCACCACGACCTCGGGGGTGCGTGCCTTGATGGCGCGAATGCACGAGGCGTAGTGCGTGGCACCGCCATCTTCCAGGTCATCCCGGTCGACCGAGGTCAGCACGATATAGCGCAGGCCCATCAGCTCGACGGACTTGGCGGTATTCTCGGGCTCTTCCTTGTCCAGCCAACCCTTGGGATTGCCGGTGTCCACCGCGCAGAAGCGGCAGGCGCGGGTACAGACGGAGCCCATCAGCATGATGGTCGCGGTGCCGTTGCTCCAGCACTCGCCCATGTTGGGGCAGTGGGATTCGGCGCACACCGTGCTCAGCCGGTGAGTCGATACGTTTTTCTTGACGGCTTCGAAACGCTCGCCGCCTGGAATCTGGGCGCGCAGCCATTTGGGCTTGCGTTCAAGGGCGGGCGCATCGGCCTGCGCCTTGCGCTGCTTCATGCCGTCCTTGATCACCGTCATGCCGTGTTCGTTGCGGAATTTTTCGCCGCTGGGCACGCGCTGGGAAGGGGTGTTGCTCATAGGAGAGAGCCTCGAGTCACGCTAACTGATACGTAGGTGGTAGATAATGTAACATATCTGGCAATCAACAAGACACCGTCGCGCATCACGGGGTCTGTTCGAGGCTCAGGCCAGGCAGGCAGGAAACGCCGTGGCTGGGGAGGGGGCTGGGAGGCGCCTGGAAATGCGCACGCAGCTCGCTGAGGTGTTCGCGGGTGAAACGCAAGAACAGCTCCGCCACCGGCGTGGGAAAGTGGTCACGGCGATAGACGGTGCACCAGGCGCGGCGGATCGGAAAGTGGGGCAGCGCCAGCGTGGCCAGCAGCCCCTGTTCCAGCTCCAGCTGAATGGCCATGCGCGGCAGTACCGCCACGCCCAGATGCGCCATCACGCCTTGTTTGATCGCTTCGTTGGTGCCCAGCTCGATACGGTGGGGCAGCCCGACTTCCTGATCGACCGCCAGCTGCTCGAAGGCGCTGCGCACGCCTGACCCCGGCTCACGCATCAATACATAGTGGCGGGCAAAGTCCGAGAGGGTAGGGTTGGCCAGTTGGAGCAGCGGATGCTCCGGCCATACCACGGCCACCAGCTCATTTTCCAATACCGGCATGACCACCAAGCCATCGTCCTCCGGCACCATGGCCATGATGACCACGTCATCCTGCTGGTCGGCGAGGCGCTCCAGTGCCTGGCTGCGGTTGCATACTTTCAGACGCAGCTGTACATCGGGGTAGCGGGCGCGAAAGCGTGACAGCAGGTAGGGCACCACGTATTGGGCAGAAGAAACCGCTGCAATGCTCAACTTGCCGCTGATCTTGCCGTTAATATCTGAAAGGTGCATCTGCAGGCGCGAGAGCTGTCCGAAGATTTCCCGAGTGGAAAGCGCCAGCGTATCCGCCGCAGGCAGTACATGCAGGGTTTTACCGGCATAGCGAAACAGCGGCTGCCCCAGCGCCTGTTCCAGCTGGCGAATCTGGGCGCTCACGGCGGGTTGAGTCAGGCCCAGCTGTTCGGCGGCACGCGAATACGAGCGCTGGCGATGTACGGCCTGAAACACCTGTAGTTGGCGAAACGTCAAGCGGTTGAGCAGCGACGGGGATGACATAACCACCTCGAGGTAAACGTGCTCGGTCAGCGTCAGCGACGCCCAAGCGCGTGGATCCATGTCGAAATGCTACCATCCTTTGCCCGCTAACGCCTTGAATCGCTGTCGCTCGATGGTTCGTGCATGGGTAATGATCGACGTCTGGCAAGGAGTGCCCTAAACTATATTGCATTGCAGCATCATGGCTTCGGGCTTGGTGCCCCGCATCAACCCCACGGGAGACTCTATGAACTTTCTCGCTAATCCCTTGCTTTCCCCCACTCTGGTCAACAGCGCGCTGACGAGCATGATGGACCCGTTCGGGTTTGGCCGTGCTGCCTTGAGCTACTGGCGCGACAGCGTCGAACGCAACGTGCTGTACTGGGATGTGATGCGCGAACGGGGCAACCAGTACCTGGCCCATATGGAGCAGACCAAGCCCAACGTGCTGGGGTTCGATACCGAAGTGCTGATGGATGGGCGGACGCTGCCCAACCCGACCAATTACGAACTGCTGCGCGTATTGCCCAAGGGCGATACGGTCACCGACCCCAGCAAGCGCCCGTTCGTGGTGGTCGACCCACGGGCCGGGCATGGCCCAGGCATCGGCGGCTTCAAGCCCGACAGCGAACTGGGCGTGGCGCTCAAGGCGGGCCATCCCTGCTACTTCATTGGCTTTCTGCCCTTTCCCGAGCCCGGTCAGACGGTCGAGGATGTGGTCGAAGCCGAAATCGCTTTCCTGCGTCATGTCATCGAGCTGCATCCAGAAACCACTGAAAAGCCGATGGTGGTAGGCAACTGTCAGGCGGGCTGGCAGATCATGATGGCGGCGGCACTGGAGCCCGACGTGTTCGGACCCATCCTGATTGCCGGTGCGCCGCTCTCTTACTGGGCGGGCGAGCACGGCAAGGCGCCGATGCGCTATACCGGCGGCATGGTGGGCGGTAGCTGGATCACGGCGCTGACCAGTGACATGGGCAATGGCCTGTTCGATGGCGCCTGGCTGGTGCAGAACTTCGAACGCCTGAACCCGGCCAACACCTACTGGAAAAAGCAGTACCACTTGTACGCCAATATCGACACCGAAACCTCGCGTTATCTTGAGTTCGAGCGCTGGTGGGGTGGTCACGTAGTGCTGGGTGGGGAAGAAATCCAGTACATCGTCGATAATCTGTTCGTGGGCAACCGGCTCTCCACGGCCCAGCTGGTGACCCGCGACGGGCGGCGCATCGATCTGCGCAACGTACGTTCGCCGGTGGTGGTGTTCTGCTCCCGTGGCGACGACATTACCCCGCCGCCGCAGGCGCTGGGATGGATCCGTGACCTGTACGAAGGCGAAGAGGACATCATCGCCAACGACCAGACCATCATCTACTGCCTGCATGACACCACGGGCCATCTGGGAATCTTCGTTTCCGGCAGAGTTTCCCGCAAGGAACACTCCGAATTCACGGCCAATATGGATTACATTGACGTGATGCCGCCAGGGCTTTACGAAACGACGATTTCCCATGCCAGTGAACGAGCCGATGCCGAGCTGATCGAGCGTGACTACCTGCTCGAATTCAATCCGCGCAACTTCGAGGAGTTGGATCGGGATGTCATGCACAAGCCCGAAGGTGACCGCCGTTTCGCCACCGTTGCACGCATCTCGGAGATCAATCTTGGGCTGTATCGGATTTACATGCAGCCCTGGCTGCAGGCGGTAATGACGCCCGAGGCCGCACGCTGGATCCGACGCATGCACCCCATTCGCCTGGGCTACAAGCTGCTGTCGGACCGTAACCCGCTGAGCGTGCCGCTGCCGGTGATGGCCGATTACGTGCGCAAGCATCGTGAGCCGGTAGGGCAGGACAACGTGTTCAAGGCGTTCGAAACCATGGCTTCGGATCAGATCGTCGCCAGCCTCAATGCCTGGCGCGATTTCAGGGACAGCAGCACCGAGCGGCTGTTCATGGATATCTATGGCCAGCCACTGCTGCAGGCGGCCGTCGGGCTTTATGGTGATGCCCATGTGCATCGTCGTCGTCCGGGTGCCGAGCCGGAGCATCGTCGCTTCATCCAGCATCAGCAGGACGAGCTGCGCAAGCAAATCACCCAAGGTGGCCCGCATGAAGCCGTGATGCGAGCGGTGATCTACGTGCTGGGCGGTGCGCCTGCCACCGACGAGCGCAACTTCAAGCGGTTGCGAGCCTCGCGTGCGAAGCTCGAGCCCAGCAGCTCGTTGAGCGAGTTCAAGCGCCTGGTGCGTGAGCAGTTCTTCATTCTCAAGCTGGACCGCGAACAGGCCCTGAGCACGCTGCCCGTGTTGCTGGAAGGTGAGGACAATGCGGCCATCGATGGTCACCTGGAGCATCTGGAGCACGTGTTCTCGGCCAGCGGTGAGCTGACTGCCCATGCCGCCGAGCGTTTCGAACAGGTCAAGGCGCTGTTTGGTCAAGCGCGTCCTGTGCTGCCTGCAACCGTCCAAAGCTCGGAGGCTGAACCTGACCCCAAACCTCAGGTCAAGCCTGAGAACAAGCCAGAAGCCAAGGCCGAAGTCGTCACCGACACCGAGGGCGCGACCACTCAAGAAGCCAAGCCTTCGGCGGCATCTTCAGCCCCTGCCGCGGCCGCTAAAAAGACTGCGGCCAGGTCAGCCAATGCGCGGCGCGGAACGTCACGCAAGCGCTAGTCGTCTCGTGCCATCACCGCCGACGCCCCCGCTTTTCAGCGGGGGCGATTGGTTGGAGAACCCCGCTTTAGGTTGCCGAGTGCTATACGGCAGTCTAGTGTCTAGCTACTCGATATAAAAAAGCATGGTCGATTGCGACGGCCTCTTCGAGGAGGCACTACCTCATCGTGTGTGCCGCTGCACAAGGTTGCTACTAGCGCTTGGGCAAGGGCTGGGGTAGGGTAGGCGCATTTTTCTCATGGTCGCCAAGGCATGATTTGGGGCGACAACGTATTTAGCGCCGTGGCGATAGCGCCTCGGCATCAGGAAAGTGGAGCACTATGGGCAAGTCACTGGTCATCGTCGAATCGCCCGCGAAAGCGAAGACGATTAACAAGTATCTCGGCAACGATTTCATCGTGAAGTCGAGCGTGGGTCACATCCGTGACCTGCCGACCAGCGGCTCGGGTAAGGCAGCCTCCGACCCAAAGGAGCGCGCTCGCCAGGCCGCGGCAACGCGCAAGATGTCAGCGGAAGAGAAAGCCGAGTACAAGCAGCGCAAGGCCCACGACCAGTTGGTTCGCCGCATGGGTATCGACCCGGACAATGGCTGGGCGGCCAACTATGACATTCTGCCCGGCAAGGAAAAGGTCGTGGCCGAGCTGAAGAAGCTGGCCGAGAAAGCCGATGCCGTCTACCTCGCCACGGATTTGGACCGCGAGGGGGAGGCCATTGCCTGGCACCTGCGGGAAACCATCGGTGGTGACGACAGCCGCTACAAACGCGTGGTGTTCAACGAAATCACCAAGAATGCCATCCAGGATGCCTTCAAGACCCCCGGTGTGTTGAACATCCCCCGTGTGGAAGCTCAGCAGGCGCGCCGTTTCCTCGACCGCGTGGTGGGCTTCATGCTCTCGCCGCTGCTGTGGGCCAAGATTGCCCGCGGCCTGTCTGCCGGCCGTGTACAGTCGGTGGCCGTGCGTTTGATCGTCGAGCGTGAGCGGGAAATTCGTGCCTTCATCCCCGAAGAGTTCTGGGACGTGCATGCGGACCTGGTCTCGCCCGAGGGTGAGCTGGTGCGTTTTGCTTTGGCGCGGCAGGATGGCCAGGCCTTCCGCCCCACTTCGGAAAAAGAGACCCTGGAGCGAATTGCCAAGCTGCGCAAGGCCAAATTGTCGATCACGTCGCGCGAAGACAAACCGACACGCTCCAAGCCCACCGCTCCCTTCATTACCTCGACGCTGCAGCAGGCTGCCAGCGGGCGGCTAGGGTTCTCGGTCAAGAAGACCATGACCATGGCCCAGCGGCTGTATGAAGCTGGCTACATCACTTATATGCGTACCGACTCGACCAATTTGTCCAAGGATGCGGTCGAGAGCGTGCGTTCGTTTATTGGTGATGAGTATGGGGAGCGCTACCTGCCCGAAGCGCCCAACCGCTACAGCAGCAAAGAGAGTGCACAGGAAGCCCACGAAGCGATCCGCCCCTCCAGCGTGGAGCGCAAGTCCACGGATCTGGTGGGCATGGAGCGTGACGCCGAGCGCCTGTATGAGCTGATCTGGCGGCAGTTCGTGGCCTGCCAGATGACCCCGGCGGAATATCTTTCCAGCACCCTGAGTGTCGAGGTCGATGGCTACGAGCTGCGTGCCAAAGGGCGCGTGCTCAAGTTCGATGGTTACACCCGAGTCATGAAGCCGACCGGCAAGAACGAGGATCAGACCCTCCCCGACCTGCCCACCGGCACGCCCATGGGGCTTGAAGTGCTCGACCCTCAGCAGCACTTCACCAAGCCGCCTGCACGTTACACCGAAGCCAGCCTGGTCAAGGAGCTGGAGAAGCAGGGCATCGGGCGTCCATCTACCTACGCCTCGATCATTTCCACTATTCAGGATCGGGGCTATGTGAAGCTGGAAAGCCGCCGCTTCTATGCCGAAAAGCTGGGCGATATCGTCACCGAGCGCCTCAAGGAGTCGTTCCCGGACCTGATGGATTACTCCTTCACGGCGCGCATGGAAGACAGCCTGGACGAAGTCGCCGAGGGCGAGCGCAACTGGCGGGCGCTGCTGGATGCTTTCTACGACGAGTTTCGTCGTGAGCTGGCCAAGGCCGAGAGCGATGAAGGGATGCGCCCCAATCAGCCGGTGGCGACCAACATCGACTGCCCCAGCTGTGGCCGTCAGATGCAGATTCGAACCGCTTCCACCGGTGTGTTCCTGGGGTGCAGCGGCTACAACCTGCCGCCCAAGGAGCGTTGCAAGACCACCATCGACCTCATTCCCGGTGAAGAAGCCGTGGCTGAAGATGCCGGGGAAGAGGCAGAGACCGATGCGCTGCGCGCCAAGCGTCGCTGCCCGAAGTGTGGCACGGCCATGGACAACTATCTGATCGACGAAACCCGCAAGCTGCATATCTGTGGCAACAGCCCGGATTGCGATGGTTACGAAGTCGAGGGCGGCAAATTCAAGATCAAAGGCTACGATGGCCCGCTGATCGAATGCGACAAGTGTGGCTCGGACATGCAGCTCAAGACCGGACGCTTCGGTAAATATTTCGGCTGCACCAACAGCGAGTGCAAGAACACCCGCAAGCTGCTGCGCAGCGGCGAAGTGGCACCGCCCAAGATGGACCCGATTCCCATGCCGGAGCTGGCCTGTCAGAAGGTGGAAGACCACTACGTGCTGCGTGATGGTGCCAGCGGCCTGTTCCTGGCGGCCAGCAAGTTCCCCAAGAACCGTGAAACACGCCCGCCGCTGGTTCACGAGCTGAAGGCCCATGCCGACGAGCTGCCCGAGAAGTACCACTTCCTGCTCAAGGCACCCAGCGAAGACCCGGACGGCCGCCCGGCGCAGATTCGTTACTCACGCAAGAATAAAGAGCAGTACGTGATGACCGATGAAGAGGGCAAGGCCACGGGCTGGAAAGCCACCTACGAAGGCGGTAAATGGCACGTGGAGGACAAGCGCAAGTGAGTGCCCGTTCGCGTACTAACCAGCTCGTCTATCAAGCTGAGCTGATGATTGGGCTTCCGGTGGGCGATGACGAGCACGCTGCTGCCCGTCAGATGGCGCTGGAGGAGGGCGCACTGGCGCTGTTCGAGCTGGCGCTGGTGTCGTTGTTGAAAGAGGTCACCGAGCATGCGCGCTTGCCGGATCATGACTGGCGGCGGCTGCTGGCCAGCGATGGCCCAGAGTTGGCCGAGCTGCAGCGCCTGCGTGACGAGCTGCAGCGCCCGGATAGCTGGCTGGCGTGGCTCACAGCGCAACTGGAGAAGCTGCATGGCGACGAGGGCGCAGCCCGGCGTCAGGTGCATAACCCCGCCATGATCGCCGTAGGCGCTCAGGCGTCCCTGGGCGAGCAATTGCTGGAACATCTTCAGTCGGCGAAGCGTGAAATGGCGCTGCTCAGGGAGACTAGCCTGGAGTGGTAGGCTTGAAAAATGGCCGATCATGTCCATGCTATGGAGTGTGTCACTCAACAGGAGGCAAGGATGCGATACAGCCAAGTGAAGGATCTGATGCAGTGGGCTGCTGGCTATCATGAGCGTATGGCGCGTCAGTACAGCGCAGCAGCCGATGCGGCAGAGCACGAACGGCTGGCCATGGCGCTCAACTATCTCGCCAGCAGTGAATTGACCATGAAGTCCGGGCTGGAGGCGCTGTTTCACGATGGCTCGGATCAGCGCGAAGTGCTGGAGCTATGGTTCGACGAGTCCGGCGATTTTCCTCAGCCGCCGATGCTGGAAGCCTTGGCTGAGCGGGACGTGGCCGGTTCACTGGATGAGTTGACCGCCACGGCCGTGGAGTCGCACGAGCAGCTTCAGGCCCTTTATGAGCATCGCGCCTCGCGGGCCAGAGTGGCCCCTGAGGAAACGTTCTTTACGACCTTGGCCCAAGGGCATGCCGCCGAAGCGCGCAAGCTGGTGGCTAGCCTGCAAGAGCTGGAGGGCGTCTAGCGCCAGGTCTGCAAAGCTACGTTGAAGCACAGTGGGCGGTTGAGATGGCGGGTATTTTGGGCGTTTATTGTGGGGTCGATACGCTGACAAAAGCCGTATGAATAGGGTATAACAGCCTCCATCCATGCGTTATCGGTCGGCCTTGGCTTACCTGTTGTCGAGCCGACCCCATTTTCGAGAGCAACAATGATGCCTGTAAACCGTCGCCGATTTTTGGCGCTGGCACTGGGCTGGCCTGTAGTGGCCAGTGCAGCGGCTACCAGTGCCCTGCCTGATTACGAGCCTACCGATCTGGTCGCCACCTTGCTGGCCAGGGCAGATGTGCCACGCCACAGCAACGAGGTGTGGGTGCTGGTAGACGACAAGGAGGCGACGCTGAGCGTGTTTCGTGGTCATGCGCTGCTGGAGCGGTTCGCGCCGGTATCGCTAGGCCGTGGGGGCGCCAGAACGCATCGTATACGCGGCGGTAACGTGACGCCGCTGGGTGAGTTCAGAATTAATCGATTTAATTTCGAAAGCCAGTGGCATATCTTTATTGGTATCGATTATCCTACGCCACCTCACGCGCGCATGGCGCTCGAAAAAGGCATCTACTCCCAGGCGGACTACGAGGCCTATTTCGACCACTATCGGCGTTACGGCTCCCCACCGCAGGATACCGCGCTGGGGGGAGCCATTGGGATTCACGGCATTGGCCGAGGAGACCCCGATATCCATGGCAACTTCCACTGGACCCAAGGGTGTGTGGCAGTGACCAATGAGCAAATCGAGCGGGTTGCCGAGCTAGTAGGAGTTGGCACACGCGTGGTGATCCGCTAGGCTTACGTTGTTGAAGGAAGTTCCAGGTTTTTGGACACGCGACTATAGACAACCGCTGTGGTCTATTATAAAACAGCGTTTGACTTGCGTACCCCACGGGTAAGCCCTGGTACAAGTCGGTGAAAAGAACCTGCATCGCAGGTAGACAAATCTAAGCTAATAATTTAGCTTTATTTTTTGTCATACCCTTAAACGTAGTACCCAAGGAAGACTCAAGGAGAACATCATGACTCTTAAGACTGCTCTGAAAATGACCGCCGCTGCCGCTTCTCTGGCAATCCTGGCTGGCTGTGCTTCTACCAGCGCTCTGGAAGAAGTTCGCATGACTGCTGAATCTGCACAAGCTGACGCTGCAGAAGCTCGCAGCATGGCTTCACAGTCTCTGAACACTGCAAACCAGGCTCAGCGCGACGCGCAAGCTGCCCTGCAGATGTCTGAGCAGAACCGTGAAGAAATGAACCGCATGTTCCAGCGTTCCATGCAGAAGTAATTCTGCTTGGGTCGTCAGGTTCGTCAAGAACCCGACGGCTGCTGTTAGATGTGAAAAAACCCCGCCAACTGGCGGGGTTTTTTTTGACGTTTTTTCAGATTTAGCCTTCATTCCTGTCGCCAATCGTCGAGCGAGCTTGGCGGAGGATGACAGGGCCGCCAGAGGCGGCCCTGGAAGGCGTTAAGCGTCGCCTTCGATACGAACCACGGTAGATAGCTCGATGTCGCCTAGAATGCCTTCCAGCTGCGGCTGCTGCGCTTCAGGCTGGGGCTGTTCTTCAGCGGCGGCTTGCGGGCCGTGAAGCGCGACAAAGCGGCCGTCAGGCTCGGCGATGGCGCGCTGGATCTGGGCTTCGTCGATATCCACCTGGTCTTCCACCAGGGCGTTCAGGCGCTCCATGGCGTCGCGCAGGGGCTCAGAGCCTTCGACGTTCTCTTCCAGCTGCGGGTAAGACTGCACGAACAGCGTGCCGTCAGCCGCCCAGCCTGCCTTGAAGGGAGCATCCATCAAGTTGACCTGGGTGCCGCTGGGCAGGCGCTCGTAGAGCGACTCGATATCTTCAGGGTACATGCGGATACAGCCGCGGCTGGCGCGCATGCCGACGCCGTCAGGACGGTTGGTGCCGTGAATCAGGTAGCTCGGCATGGCCAGCAGGATGGCGTGGCGGCCCAGCGGGTTGTCAGGGCCTGGCGGTACGATGGCCGGGGCAGGCTCGCCGCGCTCGGCGGCTTCACGACGCATGGAGGCGGGCGGTGCCCAGGCGGGGTCCTTGACCTTGATGGTGGTGCGGGTAATGCCGACCGGGGTGGCGAAACCGTCACGACCGACGCTGACCGGGTAGGTCTCGACGATGCCGGGGTTGTTGGCCGGGTAGTAGTACAGGCGCAGTTCCGACAGATTCACCACCACCCCTTCACGCGGTGCGGGGGGCAGGATGTACTGGGCCGGAATGACGATTTCCGTGCCTTCGCCAGGTACCCACATGCTGACGCCAGGGTTCGCCATGCGGATCTCTTCGTAGCCGATGTTGTGGCGACGGGCGATGTCGATCAGGGTGTCCTCGGGGTTGTCCACCGTTACCGTGTAGTACTCACCGATGATGTCACCCTGCTCGGGCAGGCGAAAATGCCCGCGTGGCAGGTCGTGGCGCGCCTCGGCGACCTGTTCGGCACCGGCAGTGGCTTCACTGCTGACCGCAGCCTGCTCTGAGGCGGGCTGGGCATAAACGGGTCCGGTCAAGCTGGCGGCCAGCAGGACCGCCAGACTGGTGGGGCCCCAACGGTTGATGATCTTGCGAGTCTTCATGGTCGTTCCTAATCAAGTATGCACTGCAGAGACGCCTGGCGGTGGTTGGCCATGCGTTGGCAGGGTTGTCTGCTTAATGACAAGTTTGCCCCAAGGTTCACGCCTTCGCTACTTTTTGATTAAGGGTGTTTAACAGTGTTTCAACCTTCTCAAAGCGTTGCTCGGCGGTTTCCATCGCAAATTCAAATCTTAACGTGTCGGAACCGTCCAGTCGGTAGTGCTGCGGGGCGGTCTGGATCAGCGTCACCAGGGTCAATGGGTCGACCTGGGTAGAGCCGTCGAACAGCACTCGGCCTCGGGATTCACCGGCCTCGATGCGGGCAATGCCGAGCTGCTCGGCGCGCTGGCGCAGCCGCGTCTGGCGGATCAGGTTCTTCAACGGCTGAGGCAGCAGGCCGAAACGGTCGATCAGCTCTACCTGCAGCTCTTTGAGCTCGCCATCCGACTGGGCGTTGGCAATGCGCTTGTACATCACCAGGCGCTGCTGCACGTCGTGCAGATAGTCGTCGGGGATCAGTGCGGGCAGGTTCAGGCTGATTTCCACGCCGGTGTTGAAGGGGGCGTCGATGTTGGGCGTCTTGCCTGCCCGAATGGCCTTCACGGCGCGGTCGAGCATTTCCATGTAAAGCGAGTAGCCAATGGTTTCCATCTGGCCGCTCTGTTCGTCGCCCAGCAGTTCCCCGGCACCGCGAATTTCCATGTCGTGGCTGGCCAGGGTGAAGCCCGCGCCCAGGTCGTCGGAGGCGCTGATGGCTTCCAGGCGTTTGACGGCATCCAGGGTCATTGCCTTCGGCGAAGGCGTGAGCAGATAAGCGTAGGCCTGGTGGTGGCTACGGCCCACGCGCCCACGCAGCTGGTGCAGCTGGGCCAGGCCGAACTTGTCGGCCCGCTCGATCAGAATGGTGTTGGCGCTTGGCACGTCGATGCCGGTTTCGATGATGGTCGAACACACCAGCACGTTGAAGCGCCGATGATAAAAGTCGGACATCACGCGTTCCAGGCTACGCTCCGGTAGCTGGCCGTGGGCCACCGCCACTCGGGCTTCCGGCACCAGCGCGCGAATCTGTTCGGCGGCGTTTTCGATGGTCTTGACTTCGTTGTGCAGGAAGTAGACCTGGCCGCCGCGCAGAATTTCACGCAGCAGGGCCTCCTTGATCACGCTGTCGTCGCGCTGCTGGACGAAGGTTTTGACCGACAGGCGCCGGGCGGGTGGCGTCGCGATGATGGAGAGGTCGCGAATGCCGCTCATCGCCATGTTCAGCGTTCTCGGGATGGGCGTGGCGGTCAGCGTGAGAATGTCGATCTCGGCCCGCAGGGTCTTGAGCTTCTCCTTCTGGGCGACGCCAAAACGGTGCTCTTCATCGATGATCAGTAACCCCATCTTGGGCAGCTCGACGCTCTTGGACAGCAGCTTGTGGGTGCCGATGACGATATCGGTCTGCCCGCTCTTGATGCTTGCCAGGGTCTGGGTCATCTCTTTGCCGCCGGTAAAGCGCGAGATCAGGCTGATGTTCACCGCCGTGTCGGCAAAGCGGTCACGGAAGTTTTCGAAATGCTGGCGTGCCAGCAGGGTAGTGGGCACCAGGACCACCACCTGCCTGCCCGACTGCACGGCCAGGAACGCTGCGCGCATGGCGACTTCGGTCTTGCCGAAGCCCACGTCGCCGCAGACTACACGGTCCATGGGCTGGGGCGATACCATGTCGCTGATCACGGCTTCGATGACGGCCTGTTGGTCGGGAGTCTCCTCGAAGGGGAAGCTGGCCGCGAAGCGCACGTACTCTTCGCCGGGGGCTTCGTAGACCACCCCTTGCTGGGCCTCGCGCCGGGCGTAGATGTCGAGCAGTTCGGCGGCGGTGTCGCGAATCTTCTCGGCGGCCTTGCGGCGGGCCTTCTCCCACTGGTCGGAGCCCAGCTTGTGCAGCGGTGCCAGCTCGTCGTCGGCACCGCTGTAGCGAGAAATCAGGTGCAGGCTGTCCACCGGAACGTACAGCTTGGCCCCGTCGGCATAGGAGAGCGCCAGGAATTCGTTGGCCTGGCCCCCGGCTTCCAGGGTTTCCAGGCCCAGATAGCGGCCCACCCCGTGGGCCTGGTGGACCACCGGCGCCCCCTCGCGGAGTTCCGACAAGTGGCGAACTGCCAGTTCGTTGTCATCGGTGGCTTTCTCGCGGCGACGGCTTTGTCGTACCACGTCGCCGAACAGCTCGGTTTCGCTGATCACCGCCAGGTCGGGCGTTTCCAGCCACAGGCCGCTGGCCACCAGACTTGCGGTGATCGCCAGGGGCTGATTGCCTTGCAGGAAGGCGTGGAAGCTCTCTACGTGGGGTAGCGAGAGTTTGAGCGGTGCCAGGACTTCTTCGAGTGCTTCTCGGCGACCACGAGATTCCGCCACGAACAACAGGCGTGTCGCGGGCTGCGCCGCCATGAAATTTGCCAGCTCGGCCAGCGGCTGCTTGGCCCGCGCATTGATGGCCAGCGAGGGCAGGGCGCGGGCTTGGGGTGCCAGCGCATGGCGCTGCTGCTCGTCCTCGGTGAATTCCACTCGGGGCCGTGCCTTGATGGCCGCAAACACGTCGCTGACCGGAAAGAACGCACGATGGGGCGGCAGCAGGGGACGTGTCGGGTCGACGCCCAGATTGACGTAGCGCGCTTCGATGGCCTGCCAGTGCTGTTCGGCGGCAGCGAAGACGCCCGGCAGCAGGGCGATCCGGGTGTCATCTGTCACGTGGTCGAACAGCGACGCGGTTTCGTCGAAGAACAGCGGCAGGTACTGCTCCAGTCCCGGTGAAGGAATGGCCTTCAGAGCGTCGTTGTAGAGCGGGCACTGGCGCGGGTCGACGTCGAACAGGGTCTCGAACTGCTCGCGGAAGCAGGCAATGGCGCTGCGGCTCAGCGAGTACTCGTGGGCGGGCAGCAGTTCGATGCCGTCGATTTTGTCGGTAGAGCGCTGGCTGCCTGGGTCGAAGTGGCGCAGGGTGTCGATCTCGTCATCGAACAGGTCGATACGAATCGGCTCGTCCATGCCCATGGCGAACAGGTCGATGATGGCTCCGCGCATGGCGTATTCGCCCGGCTCGTAGACCGTTTCCACCGCGCGATAGCCCGCCCGTGAAAGCGATTCGCGGAAGGTTTCCCGGTCGAGCCTGGCGCCGGACTGCAGGGTCATGACGCGGCCTGCAATGTAAGACACCGGTGGCAAGCGCTGCATCAGCGTATTGATGGGCACCAGCACGATGCCGCGCGCGCCGTCCTGCAGCTGCCTCAGCGTGCGCAGGCGGGCGGAGATAATATCCTGGTGCGGTGAAAAACTGTCGTAAGGCAATGTTTCCCAGTCGGGGAACGGCAGCACCGGCACGCTGCTGTAAAAGGCCAGATCCTGCTCCAGGCGCTGGGCGCTGGCGGTATTGGGTGTAATGACCAGCAGTGGTGCGCTGGCCGCCACCTGGGCCAGTGCCAGCGCAGTGGCGCTGCCCGGCGGCGCTTTCAGGTAGAGCGTATCGCGTATCCCTTGCGGCTGAGGCGGTTCGAGCAGAGAAAAAGAGGTCATGGAGTCGGCTTCGTTTTGCGCTGGAACGGAACCAGAATCATACACGAACGACACTTTTACGCAGCGCCTTTCGGCCCGTGGGTCGGGCGGGGTCGTCATCGCGCGTTGCATCATTGGTGTTTGTAGTCAATGCCCTATTTCTGTAATACCCCTACATCCTGTGCGACTATCCATTCATTGCGGCCACGCCGCTGGCTCCGGATAATGCCCCCTGAAAATCCCCTTCACTACCTATGAGGCCGCCCGTGAGTCAGCAAACTCTCGACAACGTTTTTCAGGATTGGCAGAACAACGAAGCTCTGGCCGAGCAAATGATCCCGCTGGTCGGGAAGCTGTATCGCCAGAACAATGTTGTCGCCACCATGTTCGGACGTTCTCTGATCAAGCGGTCGGTTATTCGGATTCTTAAAGACCATCGTTTCGTGCGCAAGATCGAGGGCACCGAGCTGTCCGTGGAAGACACCTTCCCGATCGTTCAGGCCATGAGTGAGATGAATCTGGGTCCGGCCCACGTCGATGTGGGCAAGCTGGCGGTGATGTTCAAGCGCCAGGGCGGTGGTGACCTGAACGCTTTCCTGCGCGGCGAGCTGAACGATATCATCGATGGCTACCAGCCCGGTGCCAGCACCGGTGAGCCCCAGGACGTGGTGCTTTACGGGTTTGGCCGTATCGGTCGCCTGCTGGCCCGTGTCATGGTCGAAAAAGCCGGTGGCGGCAACCTGTTGCGTTTGCGCGCCATCGTGGTGCGTGGCCGTGGCGACGTGGGCAAGGACCTCGAGAAGCGCGCCAGCCTGCTGCGTCGTGATTCTGTCCATGGGCCCTTCGATGGCACCATCACGGTAGACGCCGAAGCGCGTACGCTGACCATCAACGGTAACGTGGTTCAGGTGATCTACGCTGATTCGCCCAGCGAGATCGACTATACCGCTTACGATATCCATAACGCCGTGGTGGTGGACAACACCGGTATCTGGCGTGACGAAGCAGGCCTGGGCCAGCACCTGGAGTGCAAGGGCGCGGCCAAGGCGCTGCTCACGGCGCCGGGCAAAGGCGATATCAAGAACGTCGTGTTTGGCATCAACCACGAAGCCATCGGCGAAAGCGACCGCATCGTGTCGGCGGCGTCGTGCACTACCAACGCCATCGTGCCGGTGTTGAAAGTGCTCAACGATGAGTTCGGTGTGGTGACCGGCCATGTAGAAACCGTGCATGCCTACACCAATGACCAGAACCTGATCGACAACTACCACAAGGGCGATCGTCGCGGACGCAGCGCTGCCCTGAACATGGTATTGACCGAAACCGGTGCGGCCAAGGCCGTCGCCAAGGCGCTGCCCGAGCTGGAAGGCAAGCTGACCGGCAACGCCATTCGCGTGCCCACGCCCAACGTCTCCATGGCGATTCTGAACCTGACCCTGGAGAAGGGCACCGATGCAGTGGCGCTCAACGACTACCTGCGTCGCATGTCTATCGACTCGGCCTACCAGAAACAGATCGACTTCGTCGATTCTGCGGAGGTGGTCTCGTCGGATTTCGTCGGCAACCGTCATGCCGGTATCGTGGACGCCAAGGCGACCATCGCCAACGGCAACCATGCCGTGGTCTATGTCTGGTACGACAACGAATTCGGCTACAGCTGCCAGGTCATCCGCATTCTTCAGCACATGTCCAACGTGCAGTTCCTGAAACTGCCGCGTCAGGCCAGCTGAGCGGTCGGGGAGGGTGTTCGACTAATACAGCATTAGATGAAACACCATGCCTTTCAAGCGCCACCTTCGGGTGGCGTTTTGTATATAGCACTTTCGGAGGCGGTCAGGGATGTGGTCATTGGCCGCGCTTATCTTTATAATACGATGGATTTTTTCGGGGTGGTCCAAGCTTGCTTGGGCCGGACTGGTAACAATCTGAACAGAAAACAAGAATTCGCTGAGCAGAAATTAAGCATTCGAACCCCTTACCTTCGTATATCCGATCCATCAACTGGGCGAGACTATGATCGAAGTCAAAAAAGGCCTGGATCTCCCCATCACGGGAGCGCCCGAGCAGCGTATTGAAGATGCGCAGCCTGTGCGTCACGTGGCAATCCTGGGCACTGACTATGTTGGTATGAAACCAACAATGGAAGTTCAGGAAGGGGACAAGGTCAAACTAGGCCAACTGCTCTTCACCGACAAGAAAGTCGACGGCGTGCGCTTCACCGCACCCGCCGCTGGTGAAGTGGTAGCTATCAACCGTGGCGAAAAACGTCGTTTGCTGTCTGTGGTCATTAAAGTCGACGAAAATGAAGAAGCGATGACATTCGCTTCCCATGATCGTGGCACTTTAGGACAGTTGGATCGTCAGACCGTTGTCGACCAACTGGTCGAGTCGGGTCTCTGGACTGCCTTGCGCACCCGTCCCTTCTCGCGTACGCCTGCCATCGATAGCGTTCCTGCCGATATCTTTGTCACCGCTGTAGATACTCATCCGCTAAGCGCTGACCCTGCCTTTATCATCAATGAAAATGCCCAAGCATTTGAAGACGGCCTCAAGGTGCTAACCCACCTGACCGAGGGCAACGTTTTTCTGTGCACGGGTGCCAACGCATCACTGCCCGGCAGCGATGTCAGCGGCGTCAAGACCGAAACCTTTGCCGGGCCGCACCCTGCAGGTCTGGTCGGCACACACATTCACTACCTCTCGCCCGTGGCGCTGCATAAGAAAGTGTGGCACATCGGTTATCAGGACGTGATTGCCTTCGGCAAACTGTTCGTGGAAGGCAAGCTGGACGTCTCCCGCATCGTCGCGGTAGGCGGCCCACGCGCCGAGAAACCTCGTCTGCTGCGCACCCGCGTGGGCGCCAGTACCCAGGAACTCCTGGCAGGCGAAGTGATCCAACCCGAGGATACTCGTGTCATCTCCGGTTCGGTATTTTCAGGCTTTGCCGCCGAGGGCAATATCACCTATCTGGGTCGCTTCCATAATCAGGTCAGCTTGCTGGAAGAGGGTAACAAGCGCACCTTCATGGGATGGCTCTCGCTGGGTGCGAACCGTCACTCCATCATGGGCATCTACCTGTCCAAGTTCAAAGGCCTGAGCAACTACGCGCCAACCACTTCCACCAATGGCTCCGAGCGCGCCATGGTGCCGGTGGGCAACTACGAGCGCGTCATGCCGTTGGATGTCATGCCGACGCAGCTGCTGCGTTCGCTGATTGTGGGCGACATTGAGGTTGCCATGCAGCTCGGGTGTCTGGAGCTGGACGAAGAGGATCTGGCGCTGTGTACCTACGTTTGCCCCGGCAAATACGAGTACGGCCCCATCCTGCGTGACAATCTCACCATGATCGAGAAAGAGGCCTGATGATGGGTATTCGACAAACACTCGATAATCTCGAGCCGCATTTCCACAAGGGTGGCAAGTACGAGAAGTTCTATCCGCTGTACGAAGCGGTAGACACCATCTTCTACTCACCCCCGAGTGTCGCCAAGACCACTGCCCACGTTCGTGACGGCGTCGATCTGAAACGCATCATGATCACCGTGTGGATGTGTACTTTCCCGGCCATGTTCTTCGGTATGTGGAGCGCTGGCTGGCAAGCCAACACTGCCATCGAAGCAGGCTATGCTTCCATGGGCGGTTGGCGCGAAGCGATCATGATGACCCTGGCGGGTGGCCATGATCCGGCTAGCCTGTGGGCCAACTTCGTCCTCGGTGCCACCTACTTTCTGCCCATCTATCTGGTGACCTTCGCGGTCGGCGGTTTCTGGGAAGTCCTGTTCGCGGTCAAGCGTGGCCACGAAGTCAACGAAGGTTTCTTCGTCACTTCCGTGCTGTTCGCACTGATCCTCCCGGCGACCATCCCGCTCTGGCAGGTGGCCCTGGGTATCACCTTCGGTGTGGTGATCGGCAAGGAAATCTTCGGCGGTACCGGCAAGAACTTCCTGAACCCCGCGTTGACCGGCCGTGCCTTCCTCTACTTTGCTTACCCGGCGCAGATTTCCGGCGACGCAGTATGGGTGGCCGCCGATGGCTACACGGGTGCGACAGCGCTCTCCATGGCGTTTCAAGACGGTATGTCTGCGCTGACCAACACCTATAGCTGGTGGGATGCGTTCCTGGGCTTCATGCCAGGTTCCGTGGGTGAAGTCTCGACCCTGGCTATCCTGATCGGTGCCGCCGTACTGCTTTGGACCAAGATCGCCAGCTGGCGCATCATGCTGGGCGTGTTCCTGGGCATGGTGATCACCAGCACGCTGTTCAATCTGATCGGTTCCGACACCAACGCCATGTTCGCGATGCCCTGGTACTGGCATCTGGTGGTGGGTGGTTTCGCCTTCGGTATGGTGTTCATGGCAACCGACCCCGTGTCGGCCGCGATGACCAACCAGGGCCGCCTGCTGTTCGGTGCGCTGATCGGTGTCATGACCGTGCTGATCCGCGTGGTGAACCCGGCCTTCCCGGAAGGCATCATGCTGGCTATCCTGTTTGCCAACCTGTTCGCACCGCTGATTGACCACATGTTCGTCCAGGCCAATGTCAAGCGCCGTCTCAAGCGGACTGGCACACCGGCCGAGGAGACTGCCTAATGGCACAAGGTAACAACTCCATCAAGAAAGTACTGATCGTAGCGTTTTCGCTGTGCATCGTGTGCTCGGTCATCGTTTCGACAGCGGCCGTGGCACTGCGCCCTGCGCAGCAGCTCAATCAGGAACTCGACCGTAAGACCAATATCCTGCGCGTTGCCAATCTCTATGAGAGCGGCATGGACGTAGAAGCCGCTTTCCGTGAGGTAACCCCACGCGTGGTCAACCTCGAAACGGGCGAGTACTCGGACCAGCACGATCCCGAGACCTTCGACGGCTTCGAAGCTCGTCGTGATCCGGCGGCCTCGCGCACCCTGTCAGGTGAGCGTGACCCGGCGGGTCTGTCCAGCGTCGAAAACTACGCCACCGTCTACCTGGTGGGCGACCCGGACAGCCCCGAGCAGATCATTCTGCCCATCCGTGGCCAGGGCCTGTGGGGCCTGATGCGCGGCTTCCTGTCGGTCGAAGGTGACGGTAATACCATCGTCGGTATCACCTACTTCGAGCACAGCGAAACGCCAGGTCTGGGTGCCGAGGTCAACAACCCCCGTTGGCAGGCTCAGTGGGAAGGCAAGCAGATCTTCGACGAAGAGGGTGATCTGGTGCCGGCTATCCGTGTCGTGAAGGGTAGCGGTAGCGGTGACCATGAAGTCGACGGCCTGTCGGGTGCCACCCTGACCGCTAACGGTGTTAACAACATGCTGCAGTTCTGGCTGAGCCCGGAAGGCTTCGGTGAATACCTGGCCAAGTTCCGCAGCGGCGTTGACCAGGAAGACGTTCAGGACGCTGACGTCGAACTCGAAGCGGAAGGAGCTTGATCATGGCGGACGTAAATGCAAAAAGCGTCTTGACGGCGCCGATCTTCAAGAATAACCCGATTGCCCTGCAGATCCTCGGTATCTGTTCTGCGCTGGCGGTAACCACCAGCATGAGCGTATCGCTGGTCATGGCCCTGGCGGTAATCTTCGTAACGGCTTTCTCGAACCTGTTCGTATCGTTGATTCGGAATCACATTCCTTCCTCGATCCGTATCATCGTTCAGATGACGATCATCGCCTCGCTGGTTATCGTGGTCGATCAGATTCTGAAAGCCTACGCCTACGAAATGTCCAAGCAGCTGTCGGTCTTCGTCGGTCTGATCATCACCAACTGTATCGTCATGGGTCGTGCAGAAGGTTTTGCCATGACCAACTCTCCCGGCATGTCCTTCCTGGACGGTATTGGTAACGGCCTGGGCTACGGTTTCGTTCTGATGGTCGTTGGCTTCTTCCGTGAACTGCTGGGTGCGGGCAGCATCTTCGGCTTCACCGTACTGCCCACCGTGCAAAACGGCGGCTGGTACGTGCCGAACGGTCTGCTGCTGCTGCCGCCGTCTGCCTTCTTCATCATCGGTCTGTTGATCTGGGCAATTCGTGCCTACAACCCCGAGCAGGTAGAAGACAACGAGTTCAAGATGAAGCACAACACCAAGCCGAAGGAGGCTGTGTAACATGGAACACTATCTAAGCCTTTTCGTTGCTTCGGTTTTCGTCGAGAACCTGGCGCTGGCTTTCTTCCTCGGGATGTGTACCTTCCTGGCGGTTTCCAAGAAGGTCTCGGCGGCATTTGGTCTGGGCATCGCGGTCATCGTGGTACTGACCATTGCCGTACCGGTGAACAACCTGGTATTCAACCTGCTGCTGGCAGAGGGTGCACTGACCTGGACGGGTATCAGCGGTGCAGAGAATATCGACCTCTCGTTCCTTGGCCTGCTGAGCTACATCGGCGTTATTGCTGCTCTGGTGCAGATCCTGGAGATGTTCCTGGATAAATACGTACCTGCGCTGTACAACGCGCTGGGCGTATTCCTGCCGCTGATCACCGTAAACTGCGCCATTCTTGGTGGCGTACTGTTCATGGTGGAGCGTAACTACAACTTCGGCGAATCCGTCATGTACGGCTTCGGTTCGGGAGTAGGCTGGGCGCTGGCCATTACCGCGCTGGCCGGTATCCGCGAGAAGCTGAAGTATAGCGACGTGCCTGGCGGCCTGCAGGGTCTGGGCATCACGTTCATCACCGTTGGCTTGATGTCACTGGGCTTCATGTCCTTCTCGGGCATCCAGCTGTAATCGGAGCCGGTTTTCTCGGCAGCCCCTGGGCTGCCGAGGTACAGAAAACCTTCAGCAATAGGAAACCGACATGGTTGATACATCTGTCATCTTGCTCGGTGTTGTCATGTTCACGATCATCGTCATCAGCTTGACGGCGATCATTCTGGCAGCGCGAAGCAAGCTAGTGAGTAGCGGGGACGTGACGATCGAAGTCAACGGCGACCCCGAGCACACTCTGAAAACTCAGGCTGGCGGCAAGCTGCTGAACACCCTGGCGGCCAACGGCATCTTCCTGTCGTCTGCCTGTGGTGGCGGCGGTTCTTGCGCCCAGTGCAAATGCCGAGTGGAAGAGGGCGGCGGCTCGATCCTGCCCACCGAAGAATCTCACTTCACCATGCGTGAGAAGAAAGAAGGCTGGCGCCTCTCTTGTCAGGTTCCTGTGAAGCAGGACATGAAAATAGAAGTGCCGGAAGAAGTCTTCGGCGTTAAGAAGTGGGAAACCGAAGTCACCGCCAACCCGAACGTGGCGACCTTCATCAAAGAGCTGAACTTGAAGCTGCCTGAAGGTGAAGAAGTGGCCTTCCGCGCCGGTGGTTATGTACAGCTGGTAGCGCCGCCTTACGACATCAAGTTCTCTGACTTCGATATCGAAGAAGAGTACCGTGGCGACTGGGAAAAGTTTGGTCTATTCGACATTTCCCACAAGAACAACGAGGAAGTCATCCGCGCCTACTCCATGGCGAACTACCCGGAAGAGAAAGGCCTCCTCAAGTTCAACATTCGTATCGCCACGCCGCCTCCGGGCAGCAGCCATCCGCCGGGCCTGATGTCCACCTACGCCTTCAACCTGAAGCCGGGTGACAAGGTAACGGTGATGGGGCCGTTTGGTGAGTTCTTCGCCAAAGACACCGACGCTGAAATGGTCTTCATCGGTGGTGGTGCCGGTATGGCCCCGATGCGTAGCCATATCTTTGACCAGCTCAAGCGTCTGAAGTCGACTCGTAAAATTTCGTTCTGGTACGGTGCGCGCTCCTGGCGCGAGACCTTCTACAACGAAGAGTACGACCAGCTGGCGGAAGAGTTCCCGAACTTTGAGTGGCACTTGGCACTCTCCGATCCGCAACCGGAAGACAACTGGGAAGGCCCGACGGGCTTCATCCACAACGTGCTGTACGAAAACTATCTGAAGGACCACCCGGCGCCTGAAGATTGCGAGTACTACATGTGTGGGCCACCCATGATGAACGCTTCCGTCATCAAGCTGCTGCTTGATATGGGAGTCGAGCCGGAAAACATCCTGCTGGATGACTTCGGCGGCTAAGGTAGCGCAGACGCGCTCCACAACGGGGCTGACCTTCGGGTCAGCCCCGTTGGCGTTTATACCTGATCATTTTGTGTTGGCTGAGGTACAATAGGGCCAACTTTCAAGGCACTTATTGGCCCAACCGTGGTCGGCAGGTGTGACCATTCAACGATGCTAGCAACACAGCTGGGAGAACATCATGGCAATCTGGCTACTGGTATTTGGCTTCATGGCGCTGGTAATGACCGCAATGGCGGTGGGCGTATTGATGGGACGCAAGCCCATTGCAGGCTCCTGTGGCGGGCTCAACCAGCTCGGTTTGAAAGATGGCTGCGATATCTGTGGCGGCAAGGACGAAGTATGCGAAGAAGAGAACCGCAAGCGTAACAGTGCGCGCCGCCGCAGCGACGAGAGCCGCGGTGCCGACCTGGGCTACGATGCCACGCGTCGCTAAGCTCCCGTTTATTTTCAAGGAGAACGAAACCCTATGGCGGTTCACAATTATGATGTCGTGGTAATCGGTACTGGCCCGGCTGGCGAGAGCGCTGCCATCAATGCAGCCAAACATGGCATGCGCGTGGCCATCATCGAAAAGCAGGCGCAGGTAGGGGGCAACTGTACCCACTGGGGCACGATTCCTTCCAAGGCGTTGCGCCATCAGGTCAAGCAGATCATGGCCTTCAACACCAACCGCATGTTCCGCGACATCGGTGAACCCCGCTGGTTCTCGTTTCCCAAAGTGATGGAGCGCTCTCGCGGCACCATCGACAAACAGGTCGAAATGCGCACCACCTTCTATGCGCGTAACCGCATCGACCTGTTCCATGGCGTTGCCCGCTTCAAGGACGAACACACCGTGGTGGTGCGTGACCGTCAGGAAGGCATGGAAGAGCTGGTGGCCAAGAAGATCGTCATTGCCACGGGCTCCCGGCCTTACCGCCCGGCAGACATCAATTTCCGCCACCCGCGCATCTACTGCTCGGACACCATTCTCAGCCTGTCGCATACGCCGCGCACCCTGGTGATTTTTGGTGCCGGGGTCATCGGCTGTGAATACGCCTCGATCTTTTCCGGCCTGGGCGTCAAGGTGGACTTGATCAACAACCGCGATAGCCTGTTGTCGTTCCTGGACGACGAGATCAGCGATGCGCTGTCGTATCATCTGCGCAAACACGGCGTGCTGATTCGTCATAACGAAGAGTACGAGAGTGTCGAGGGTGATGAAGCAGGCGTAGTGGTACGCCTGAAATCCGGTAAGAAAATCCGTGCTGATGCCTTCCTGTGGGCCAACGGCCGCACCGGCAACACCGACAGCCTGGGGCTGGAAAACATCGGCCTGGAGGCCAACGGTCGCGGCCAGCTGAGCGTGGATGAACACTACCGCACGGGAATTCCGCATATCTATGCCGCTGGCGACGTGATTGGTTGGCCAAGCCTGGCCAGTGCCGCCTACGATCAGGGGCTCAACTTGTGCAACGAGCTGCTGGAGAAGGAGTACCGTTTCGTCAGCGACGTGCCGACCGGTATCTATACCATTCCTGAAATCAGCTCCTTTGGCCCCAATGAGCGCGAGCTGACCGAAGCGAAAGTGCCTTACGAAGTCGGCAAGGCGTTTTTCAAGGATACCGCCCGTGCCCAGATCACCGGCGATACGGTCGGTATGCTGAAGATCCTGTTCCATCAGGACACCCTGGAGATTCTCGGTATCCACTGCTTTGGCGACCAGGCGTCGGAGATCCTGCACATCGGCATGGCCATCATGCAGCAGGAGGGCAAGGCCAACACGCTCAAGTACTTCGTCAACACCACCTTCAATTACCCCACCATGGCAGAAGCCTATCGAGTGGCGGCGCAAAATGGTCTGAACCGGGTGTTCTAAGCGGTCGGGGCGGGCCTTCCTGGACAGGGAGGCTCCGCCCAGATCAGCTTCGGTGGGAGGCCGCTTTAGCGGGCGAATGGCGCCGTCAGGCGCCCTGGCCAAGCCACTGTCGTGAGCTGAAGCTCCCTCCCATGAGTGCATTTCAGCACCGTCGCGAGTTGAAGCTTCCTCTCACGGCTCTTCAGGGCGACGCTATAGCGTTTCCAAAAGCTGTCTAGCCCGAGGCTGCCATTCGCCTTCAAGGGAAGCGGCTTGGGTAAGCGATGCTCTGGCGTCTGCAAGGCGCGCTTGCTGGAATTGTAAAATGGCCAGGTTGAGCCACGCAGCACCCATCTCCGGGTCGAGACTCGTGGCCGTCTCGAAGGCGGTCAGGGCGGCTTCGGGCTGGCCATCGGCATACAGGGCATTGCCCAGCGCAAACTGCCCAGTAGGATTTTGCGGGAAGCGTTCACTGAATGCCTGCCAACTGCTCAGCGTTTTCTCTGATCCGTGCTGCTCTTCAAAGGCACTAATGGCCTCTAACGCATTGCGTGCCGTGACACCTTCGGGCAGCGTGCCCGGCTGGCTGACCACGAAGCCCCAGCGCTGGCTGCGTGCCCAGGTGGCATCGAAGCGGCTGAACGACAGGCGATGGCGCTCGATCTCGCCGCTACGCAGCAGCAGCGTTTCATCGGGCAGGTCGTAGCCAATGGCCACCGCGTAGTGCCACATGGGGAAGGCGGGCAGCGCCAGGTTCTGCATGACCACCACCGGGTCACCCGCCGCCAGGTGGCTCAGCAGGGCATCCATGGTGGCGCGAATGGGGATCGCCAGCCGTTCCTGGCGACGCACCGTGGCCAGCATTTCCGGTTGCACGCTGCCATCCCGCCCCGGAATGAACACCTGGGGGATCAGCTCATCGACGCTGGTGTCTACCCCTTCATGGGTCAGTACCATGGCCAGAGTGGCGGGGCCACACTGGTACTCGGTCTGGGCGAAGAACGGCACGTCTTGCAGCTCGGTTTGCGGCGGCAGGTCACGCTGGGTGCTTTCCAGCAGCACGGGGGCGCGGGCACAGCCACCGAGCAGCAGTACCAACGCTAAAACGCCCGCAGTGCGGGCGTTGAACAAGCGGTGGAACACGCCGAGGCGCTTAGCGGGTAAACGGATAGACATCGGTCAACCCGAGAATGTCGGTGATCAGCAGAATGATGAAGACCGCAAACAGGGCTCCGATCACACCCGCGCGTACTTAAGCAGTTCTTCCAGCTGTTGGGCCATCTGTTGCGCTTCTGCATCACTCAGCGCCGCCACACGGGCTTCCACATCGGCGGGGTTCACACCCTGCTTTAGCAGTTGATCCTGCACATCGGCACGGGCGAGGATTTCATTGATACGCTCGCGGTCCGCACCGGCACGGTCGCCTGCTAAAACAGACTGCGTCGATACCAGATCCATGCCCTGAGGAGCGGTGGGTGCCGCCACGACGGGCAGGCTGGCCAGCACTAACGCAGCAATCAAAAGGGTCGAGAGGTAAGCACGCACTGTTTTCATCGTCTTCTTCCTTAGACTGGTCGGGGAGCAAGCATTTTTAGCGCTTGAATCAATAGTATAGAAACAAACGTCAAGAGATTTAAGACAAAATGGAAAAGTGCTAATTATTTGC
The DNA here is from genome assembly GCF_050709225.1 of Halomonas sp. KM007. Taxonomy (NCBI): domain Bacteria; kingdom Pseudomonadati; phylum Pseudomonadota; class Gammaproteobacteria; order Oceanospirillales; family Halomonadaceae; genus Halomonas; species Halomonas sp. KM007. The sequence goes on from NZ_CP136131.1 coordinate 3,483,457, forward strand.
ACTAATTCGGTAGGTCCAGGGGGTTTCCGAGAGAATGCCCCGGGCGCCTGCCATGCTCATGGCCAGGTCGTGAAGCCCGGCCCAAAGCGGCACCGGCGATGCTCCTTTCACGGCCAGATCGAGCCGCTGGGCCATCAGCAACAGCTTGTGCAGCCGCTTCATGGGCAGCCGCTGGATGGCTTTCTGGTACGCCGGGCGGCGCTTGTCGAAAATCATCGGCTTCTGGCTTTTGCAGGCGTGCTCGAAGCTTTGCCCCTGGTCCAGATGCTGATGCAGCGAGAGCAGGGTGCGCAGCTCGCGGGTCAGTGCCCACAGCACGATAGGTGCTTCGACACCTTCGCTTTTCAGGCCGTTGACGATGCGCGAGGCACGGCTGGGCTCCCCCTTCAGGCAGGCATCCGCCAGGTTGAAGACATCGAAACGCGAGCTGTCTTCCACGCCTTGGGCGATGCTCTCGACCCCCAGGCGGGCCTGGGGCGGGTGCATCAGCGCCAGTTTCTGCAGCTCCTGGTCGGCGGCCAGCAGGTTGCCTTCGGTGCGTTCGCCCAGCAGCCTGGCGGCGTCCAGGTCGAGCTGCAGGCCATGCAGGGCCGCCCGGTCACGCAGCCAGTAGCCCAGCCGCGAGGCATCGACCGGCCAGACCGGCACGAACAGACCGTGCTTGTCCAGCGCCTTGAACCAGGCCGACTTCTGCTGCTTGGCATCGACCTTGCCCATGCTGATCAGCAGCAGGTCATCGCTGCCGTCCATCAGTTCGGCGTACTGGGCCAGCGCCTTGCTGCCATCCTGCCCCAGCTTGTGGTTGCCCAGGCGCAGCTCCAGCAACTTGTTGGATGCGAACAGCGACAGGTTGCTGGCCGTTTCCAGCAGCCGCCCCCAGGCAAAGTTGGGCTCCACATCGAGCACTTCGCGCTCTTCGATACCGGCCTGGCGCGCCGCTGCACGTACCGCATCGCAGGCGTCGCGGTGCTGCAACGGCTCGTCTCCCGCCACGATCACCGCCTTGGGCAGCTTCTTGGCCAGGGCCGCAGGCAGCTGGTCGGCAAATACCTTCACCGCAGTGCCTCGAGGTTGGCCAGCCGCTCGACGATGCGCTGGGCCAGCTGGCGAGTCAGGGTCTGCTCGGCTTCCTGGAACAGCGTCTCGCGGTTCAGCAGGTCGTCATCGCTGACGCGAATCCGCGTGCTGGTACTCAACGTGGCGTTGTTCAGGGCGTAGGCATTGGTTGCCCGCTGCTGAACCGAGAGCGATGTACTCAGCGTCAGCTCATGCTCACGGCTGGCACGACCATCGGTCCCGATGCGGCGCTCCTGAAGCGAAGGAGTGCCCAGGGTGACGCGCCAGGGCGCGCCGTTTTCCACCTCGGTGCCCAGCTGCTGCAGGCGGGTGCGCAGCTGTTGGGCTAGGGTGCTGTTGGCATCCCCCTCCAGGGCCAGCGGCGGCAGGTTGGGCATGGAGTCGGTGCCGCGCAGGCGGAACCCGCAGCCGCCCAGCAGCGCCACCGCACAGGCGGCGCTGCCAAGGGTCAGGAAATGACGTCGATTCATCCGCTCACCACGATGTTGACCAGCTTGCCCGGCACCACGATCACTTTACGGACCGTCTTGCCTTCCAGATGGCGCTGGACGTTGTCGCTCTCCATCGCCAGTTTCTCGATGGCGGCTTTGTCGGCGCTGGCCGGTGCTTCCAGGCGAGCGCGCAGTTTACCGTTCACCTGCACCACCAGCTCGATGCTGTCGCGGGTGAGGGCGGCTTCATCCACCGCTGGCCACGGCGCTTCGATGGCAGGCTGGGTGTGGCCCAGCTGCTGCCACAACGTGTGGCACAGGTGCGGGGTGATCGGGGCCAGCAGCAGTACGCAGGCTTCCAGCGCTTCACGGCTCACCGCCAGGCCCAGCTCAGAGCTGTCGTCGAACTTGGCAACCGCGTTGGAAAGCTCCATCACGGCGGCAATGGCAGTGTTGAAGGTGGTGCGGCGGCCAATGTCGTCGCTGGCTTTCTTGATGGTCTCGTGGGTCTTGCGACGCAGCGCTTTCTGGTCGTCGTTCAGCGCATCCACGTTCAAGGTGCCGGGGGTGCCCGCCGCCAGATGCTCGGTAACCTGACGCCAGATGCGCTTCAAGAAGCGGTGCGCGCCTTCCACGCCAGAATCCGACCACTCCAGCGACTGCTCGGGCGGTGCCGCAAACATCATGAACAGGCGCACGGTGTCGGCCCCGAACTTGTCGATCATCGACTGAGGATCGACGCCGTTGTTCTTCGATTTGGACATCTTCTCGATGCCGCCCATTTCAACGGGCTGGCCGTCGCTCATCAGTACGGCGCTCAGCGGGCGGCCTTTCTCGTCGCGCTTCACTTCCACATCGGCGGGGTTGAACCACTCCTTGCCGCCGTTATCCTTGATGCGGTAGAAGGTTTCGGCGATCACCATGCCTTGGGTGAGCAGCTGCTGGAACGGCTCGTCGGAATCGACCATGCCGAAATCGCGCAGCAGCTTGTGGAAGAAGCGGGCGTATAGCAGGTGCAGAATGGCGTGTTCGATACCGCCAATGTAGAGATCCACCGGCAGCCAGTAGTTGGCGCGCTCATCCAGCATCGCTTCGTGGTTATCCGCACAGCAGAAGCGGGCGAAGTACCAGGAGGACTCCATGAAGGTATCGAAGGTGTCGGTTTCACGCACCCAGCCATCGCTCAGTTCAGAGAACTCGGGCATCTTCTTCAGCGGCGAGCCGGAGGCATCCACGGTGACTTCCATGGGCAGCGCCACGGGCAGCTCGTCATCGGAGAGCGGCACGGTTTGGCCTTCCGGGCCGTACTTCACCGGAATCGGCGCGCCCCAGTAACGCTGGCGGGCAATACCCCAGTCACGCAGGCGGTAGTTGGTTTTCACCTCGCCACGGCCCAGCTCGGCCAGTTTGGCGGCAATGGCATCGAACGCGGCTTGGAATTCCAGACCATCGAACTCGCCGGAATTGATCAGCGTGCCGCGCTCGGTGTAAGCGCCTTCAGAGATATCCGGTGTATTGCCGTGCTCGTCGGCGACCACCGGCTTCAGCTCGATGCCGTACTTGGTGGCAAACTCCCAGTCGCGCTGGTCGTGGGCGGGAACGGCCATCACCGCGCCGGTGCCGAACTCCATCAGTACGAAGTTAGCCACGAATACCGGCACTTCTTCACCGCTTAACGGGTGAATGGCTTTATGGCCCGTGGCCATGCCCAGCTTCTCTTTGGTGGCCATTTCCGCCTCGGAAGTGCCGCCCTTGGCGCACTCTTCACAGAACGCAGCCATCTCGCTGCTCTGCTCGGCGACCTGCTTGGCCAGCGGATGGCCAGCGGCCACGGCCACGTAGGTCACGCCCATCAGCGTGTCCGGGCGGGTGGTGTACACCGCCAGCGGCTCGCAGGCGCTGCCATCGGCAGCTTTGATCTCGAAGCTCAGCTCGACGCCACGGGATTTGCCGATCCAGTTGCGCTGCATGGTCTTGACTTGCTCGGGCCACTCGACGTTGTCCAGGTCCGCCAGCAGCTCATCGGCGTAGTCGGTGATCTTCAGGAACCACAGCGGGATCTCCTTGCGCTCTACCGGCGCACCGGAACGCCAGCCGCAGCCGTCGATGACCTGCTCGTTGGCCAGCACGGTCTGATCGACTGGGTCCCAGTTCACTGTGGACATCTTCTTGTAGACCAGCCCTTTCTCCACCAGCTTGGTGAAGAACCACTGCTCCCAGCGGTAGTAGCTGGTATCGCAGGTGGCGAATTCACGGCTCCAGTCGTAGGCAAACCCCAGTGCCTTCAACTGGTTGCGCATGTAATCGATGTTCTGGTAGGTCCACTTGGCGGGCGGCACCTGATTCTGGATGGCGGCATTTTCCGCCGGCATGCCGAAGGCATCCCACCCCATGGGCTGCATGACATTTTTGCCCTGCATGCGCTGGAAACGTGAGACAACGTCGCCGATAGTGTAATTACGCACGTGGCCCATGTGCAGCTTGCCGCTGGGGTAGGGGAACATGGATAGGCAGTAGAACTTCTCGCGGTTGGCGTCTTCTACGGCTTTGAAGCACTGGTGCTTTTCCCAGTACTGCTGAGCATCACGTTCGATATCACGGGGGCTGTAGTGTGCGTCCATCGGTGTTTTCAATGCCTTGGGGTCATTCGCCCGAAAAAGGGCGCAAAGTGAATAGTGGATGACGACTGTCAGATAAGTAACGTCGATTGTATCCTATGCCGGTGTATCCTTGAACGGCTAACCGATGATAGGCAGCACCTGTGGCAACAAAAGGAGAGGACCCATGGAAAAACATAACGATCATCGCCTTCGCGAAGGCTACGAGCGCCTGCTGGAACGCATGCAGGATGGCGCCAACGAACTCACCTGGGAAAACCTGCAAAAGGATTTGGACGACGCCGTTGCCTTTGAAGCTGAGCTTGAGGAGTACACCAAGGACGAGCTGGCCCTGCTGCGCGCCTGGGTAGAGCGCGACCTGAAAGATATGCGCTACTACATGGCCGATACCGGCAAGCAGGTAGCCAGCTGGCTGGGCATCGACCTGGACCGGCTTTCCCGCCGCGTGGCAGAGTCGCTGCTTTCCATTGCCGACCGTAGCGTGGTAGACCGCGAACGTTTCGAGGATGACCTAGAAGCCGCCCGCGCCGACTACTGCGAAGGCGAAATCGCCGCCCCGGGCTTAATGGCCTGCACCCACTGCGACGCCCAGGTGATGCTCAACGAAGTCGCCCGGCTGGAGCCCTGCCACCAGTGCGGCCACCGCTACTTCTACCGCTTCCCCAACAAGATCATCGAAACCTGAGCTATAGGCCCAGCCAGGCGCTCAAGCCTGCTATCGCGCCCAGCGACAGCAGGCTCATGAGCGCCGCATAGGGCAGGTTGTTCTTCATCATCTGGTAGCCGCTGACCCCATAACGCCCCTGTAACGAGAGGTTGATGCCGGAAAGCGGCCCCACGCTGGTGCCCACCGCCCAGGCGCTTAACGCCACAAAGGCAAACAGGGTCTGTTCAGCGCCGTTCAGATTAAGCACCGACGCCAACACCGACACCCCAATAATCGGGTGCAGCCCCACCAGCGCGCTAAGCGTAATAGCCGCAAAACTCACCATGGCCTGCCATGTATCAAAGCGGGCAAACAGCGTCCACTCATCGCCTGCCGCCGCTGTTACCAGCGTTGAAAGCCCCAGCGTTAATAAGCCTGCCGCTAAAAACAGTGAAATTTCCCCGCGCATGGCGGGCAGGCGAGTAACGGTATGCTGACGCAGGCGCCGCAGGGTAAAACGCGGGCCTTCCCGCAGGTTGCTCAGCAGCGCCACCCCAGGCAGCAAAAAGGTAATAATGCTGACGATAGTAAGCGACGGCGTGATCCAAAAGTGAAACAGCATCACCAGCGCCGCCATGCCTGCAGGCATGAGCAGGCTACGGGGCGACAGCGAAAAGCCATCCACCTCGGCCAAATCGAACCGCCGCCGCAGCTCTAATGTGGTCAATAGCCCCGAGAGCATGGCCATCGGAAAACCCACCACGGCAATCTGGGCGTACTGCACCGAAGGCACCAGCGCGATCACCACCGCCATGGAGGCAAAGAAGGGCGACCAGAGCGCGGCGCTGGAAAGCCCCCGGTTCAGCGCCAGTAGCTGCGGCGTGGTTAACGGCGCACGGCGGGCCAAGCGGTCGCCCACCATGAGCACCGTGGAAAGGTTCAGAATGGTGCCCAGAAAATGCACCCCCAGCCAGGTGCGTAGCACGCCGTCCGCCCCCGTTACCCGCTTACCCGACGCACGCTTGTTGCCCTGGGTGCCAATCAGCGAGATAAAACTCACGCCCACCAGCATGGAAGCCACGAACACGTTCCCCTGCAGCATGGCAGGCCAGTTCACCGCCGCGCCATACACGGTTTGCGCCACCACCAGCATCACCACACCCAGGGCAATCAACACCCCCGCCTGAAGGCGCGAACGCTTGGGAATATCCCGCCACAGCAACACCACCGCCGCCCACAGCAGATAGCTCACCCCCTGCGCCGCCGCAAAAGCCCCGGTAAAGCCCACCACCTGCACCAACAGCCCCAGCAACAACAACCCACCCGCCACCCGCTGCCGACTCGTCGTCTCTTGCATCGCACACCCTTACTGGTTGAGTTAGCAGGCTAAGCTGCTTTGCAAAAGAAGGCCAGCAGCAAGAGTGAGGGGAAAAGTGGGACAGCAGATGCCGAGGATGCACCGTGTGCGAGATGAAAGATGTTGGGAAAGGGGAAAGGGGATGCGATGGAGCTGAGGGAAATGAGGGGTGTAGGATGTGTGACGTGGGAGGGCGCTTCAGCGCGCGACGATCAAGCCACCAATCCAACGATAACGCCTCCAACACCGACAGCGCCACCAACAACGACAACGCCTCCAACAACGATAACGCCACCAACCCCGTAGCGCGGCGTAACGAGCAAAGCGAGGCACCCGCGAAGCACCGCAACGCGGTGCCGATACAGCCACCCAAGTCACGAAAAAATTTTCCCCAGATAGGTGACCTAAGCAGATTTTATGAATAGAGTATGATTAAACAGGCAAAACGAGCGGGCACGATAATAGGGGATATGTAGCCTGATCTAATGGAGTATTTTTTAAAATCAATAGGTTAGGTGGTTTTTTAGGCTGTATAACATCAATGACTGTGATCGCTCAGTTATTGGGGTTATGTAGTGGGCTATATAATCACACTGTTGAACTAAACCGCTTCGCGGTAGCTGTTGACGAATCACGTTTTTCGCCTCATCGGGCCACACTATTGATTGACCCACGTGGGTCAATCAACAGGAGTGACGACGATGACTGCCCTGCGACAGAAGATGATCGCGGCCATGCGTCAGCGTGGCTTTGCGCAACGTACCCACAATACCTACCTGATGGTGGTCACTGATCTGGCACGTTATTTCCACCGTTCGCCAGACACGTTGAGTACCGACGACCTGCAACACTTCTTCAATCACCTGGTTCAGGAGCGCGGTTTGTCTGCCGCCAGTTGCCGTGTCTATCTGCACGGCGTGCGGTTCCTGTATTTGCACGTGTTGCAGTGGCCGTCGTTTGATGTGCCGCTCACCGTCCCCAAAAAACCGCAGCGGATTCCAGAACTGCTGACCCGCGACGAGGTTCGGCGGATCCTGGCCGCCTGCCAAAACGCCAAGCATCGCATGATGCTCGAACTGTGCTATGGCTGCGGATTGCGTGTGACCGAGGTCTGCCACCTGCGAGTTAGTGACATCGACAGCCAGCGTTACCAACTCCGTGTGACGCAGGGCAAGGGCGGCAAGGATCGTATGGTGTTACTACCCGTGACCCTGCTTGATCGCTTGCGCGATTACTGGCGCGCCTATCGGCCAGTCACATGGCTGTTCCCGAGCGCTCTGTTTCCCGATCAAGCCCTGCACGCCAGTGCGCCACAGAAGGCCTTTACCCAGGCCAAGCGTCTGGCCGGGGTCGAGCGGGTGGGTGGCATCCATAGTCTGCGCCATGCCTATGCCACCCATGTTCTGGAGCAAGGCCTGCCCGTCCATCAGCTCCAGCGACTACTGGGCCACCGTAACCTCCAGTCGACGATGCGCTACCTGCACTGGCTACCGAACCAGCAAGGGGGAGATCAGTGTCATATTGACCTGGTGGCCGCCCTGGAGGTGAGCCATGACTAAGGCCGCTACCTTGCAACAGGCATTGACCCGCTTTCTCGACCCAAGCGGTCTTGATCGCCAGCGCCAACGGGTGTGTACCCATCTGCTGGCCTGCCGAACGAAGGCGATGGGTGGGATGGTCTTACAGTGCTCTGACTGCGCTCATGTACAGCCACGCTACTTTGGCTGTCGTGATCGTCACTGTCCACAGTGTCAGGGCCGCGCCATGGCGCAATGGGCTGAGCGTCAGCAGGCCAATATGCTGCCGGTGCGCTATTACCACGTCGTATTCACGCTACCGCACAGTCTTAATGGCTGGGTTCAGCTTCATCCCGAGGTGATTCACCGATTGCTGTTCCAGAGTGCCTGGCAAACGCTGTGCACGTTTGCACGAGACCCAAAACGCCTCAACGGCGAAATGGGCATGATCGCGGTGCTTCACACCTGGGGCCAGAACCTGAGCCAGCATGTGCATCTGCATTGTCTGGTTCCAGGCGGTGCCTTGAGTGACGATGGCAAGTGGCATGAAGCGCGAAGCAACTACTTGTTCCCCGTGCGGGCCCTGTCACGCCACTTCCGTGGGCACATGGTGAGCGCTCTGCGCAAGGCCGCCCATGCTGGCGATCTCCACCGGGTTACCCGGCCCGGCGATGTCGATGCTCAATTGAACACACTGATGGCCACTGACTGGGTGGTTGACAGCAAGGACTGCCTTGAACACACCCAGGCGGTAGTACGCTACCTGGCGCGCTACACGCGCCAGATCGCCATCAGCAACGCACGTATCCTCGCCGTAGACGACCAGCAAGTGACCCTACGTTACAAGGATTACCGCGACCACGACCGACACAAGCAACTCATTCTGGATGGCGAGGAGTTCGTGCGTCGCTTCCTGCTCCACGTCCTGCCTAGGGGACTGATGCGAGTGCGGCATTACGGCTTTCTGGCCAATCGCTGCCGACGGCAACGTCTGGTACAGATCCGTCGAGCGCTAGCGATGGTTGACCAGGCCCCCCATGTCGATACAGCCGCCAGCGATGCGGAGCCGACCTACACCTGTCCACACTGCAAGCAGCCCACCTTACGGATGATCGGGACGCTCACACCCCAGCGCCCCCTCCATGATCAGCCGCCTAACGACAAGGAGCAACACTATCGAGCATGATGTAACGCCCTACGACAACAACAGACCTGGCTAACCGGCTCGCTAGCGAGTCATGGATAAGCTCGTCCCGATGATGGATTTTAGCCATCAGACGCGCTACATTGGGTTAAATTGGATTTGGAAGTGTCGACATAATGACGAAACGGACGATCAGAGCGCGTGCCCCCCGACCTGCCAATGCGCCGTTTGGCACCTCAGGCCACCTGTCAGTCAATACAATTCCCTATTAAATAGCCGCCTGATGGACGCGCCTTAGTCCAACAGGCATTTATTCGCCATGCTCCGCACGGCGAATAAATGCTTCACTGTTATATCTCTTGAGGTAGATCTGTGCTAACCGATGAACAGAAGAAATACCGAGACCGCGCTAACCGTGCGCGACGAGAGCTCCTCAAAGAAAGGGAGAAATTCGGCGCTATTTCGGACGGCTCAGGGAAACGCTACCGGGTGTGCGTTTACTTTGTGCTTAGCGGTGCTCCAGAAAAAGCAGTCGAGTTCTTGGACTGGTTCGAGAAGGAGTTCCCGGATGACGTTGGTGAGCCCGCGTTTCTCTTATATGCTGCGTTGGCCTATTACCGGGTGGGGTCTCTGGGGAAAGCGCGGGGATACCTGCTGGATACGATGTTAAGCAACATTTACCTACTCCCCTATCTGTTTTCGCGGCCAATGCCCAAGCAAGACATGTGGCACTCATCTAATTGGGCACAGCCAGACTACATCGAGGAGATTGAAGAACTTCTGGAAGGGCCAACGAGTCAGGAGCGGGAGTGGTTTCAAGAACAGTTCGAGAATGAACTCTTCACGAGCATTCGAAGCAAGTACATAGAAACATTTCACGCATTACAGCATGCAAAAGAGTTGGATTCCCGCCGTCGTATTCTTGGGGAGTGGCGGGACTATGTTTCATCTTGTCGTGCAAACGAGATATAACCAGTGGCAGCACGGTGACCGCTTTTCCGCCGCGCTGCGGCTCCAAACCGGCACGTGTGCCAAGCGTTAGGCCGCAGGGAGAGGATCATGCAAGGACCACTTAAGAGCATCGTCGCAGGCGTGGTGTCGGCCATTGCCACCTACTTCGCATCCGTCGTCGCGCTTGGCTACACCAACGCATTCGTGATGCCGTCGTGGGCACCGTGGGCACCGTGGGCACTTTGGGAGACCGTCGTAGTCTTCGGGATTGGAGCCGCACTTGTGGCGCTGCTTATCCACATCGTCGTGCTTCGCTTGTTCCAAGCGGACGCTGCTTGGGCACTCGCATCGTTCCTCGGCGCAGCGCCTCTTGCAATGGGGCTGGCGGGCCAGCTCACTTTCGGTACCAAGACCCTTGTCGCGTGGGCGGTAGGTGCGTTGCTGGCATCGCTGGCATATCGCAAGCTGCGGCCTAACAAATCATTCAAGCCGATGCCGCTTCGCGGCACGGCTTAATTCTGGCGTTATATTTTTTAAGGATAGTTAAGTGATAAAGGTCGCCATTATTTTTCACTCAGCATCAGGTACTACAATGAAACTTGCTGAAGCAGTAGCTTCGGGCATTCGTTCTGTCTCTGAGGTTGATGTTGTTTTTGCTGAAATTGTGGGTACGGATATTGTTGATGGACGTTTTAAAAACTTAGCCCTGATAGAGCAACTTAACAATGTCGATGCAATGGTTTTCGGTTCACCTACATTTATGGGTTGTGTTTCGGCACAATTCAAAGCTTTTGCTGATGCAACGGGTGATCTTTGGGCTGAGAAAGCTTGGTCTAATAAAATTGCTAGTGGTTTTACCATTGGCTCAAATCTGAGTGGTGATCAGTTAAACACCATTCAATACATGCAAATTTTCGCTAACCAACATGGCATGTTATGGGCAAGTTTAGATATACCAGGTAATTGTGATGCCGAAGGGCGTAACAGGCTTGGCGCTCAATCTGGTTTAATTGCACACTCTAAAGATGGCGAACTAAATGTAGTCGATTTAGTAACTGCACAATATCTGGGGCAGCGTGTTGCCAACGTAGCCAAGAGATTTGCAGTATAAAAAAATATAACAATCCGCGTCATTCAGGGCCTTCGGCCCTTGCGACGCTCACAAGTTCGCGCGCATGCGCGGGGCGTTAATTGGTAGAGATATGGAACCAGTCATCCAGGAAGAAATAACGGGGTGTGGTATTGCTGCAAGTGCTGCTCTAGCAGGCATTGGCTATACGGAGGCCAAAAGTAAGGCAAACGCTCTGGGCATTTACGCCGCAGACACGTCGCTTTGGTCAGAGACTGTGCATGTCCGGAAGCTTCTGCGGGAGTTCGGTATCTCAGTGTCGCGTAAAGAAACACCATTCGAGTCTTGGGAGCGCCTTCCAGACAAGGCTCTCATGGCTATTAAATGGCGTATGGAACAGGGCAAACCATTCTGGCATTGGGTTGTGTTTATCAGAGAGGGCGGCGAGGCAAAGGTGCTGGACTCCAAAAAGGCACTGAAATCAAACGTCCGCCGGGATTTCGGGCGTATCAAGCCCAAGTGGTACATTGAGGTATCCAATTAACAAGGCGCAGCAGTTCGCGGCCGATGGCCGCCGGACGCCCTTTACGTGGCGCTTTCGTCGCCACTCCAAGGTCGCCGCTGTGCTTCGGCGTTATGTTTTAAGGAGGTAGTTTGAGTAAAGTCGTTGGACGCTGGCGAATTAAGTGGATGGAAATGTGGGATCAAGACTTTGTTGATCTTATCGAGCCCGGATACTTCCAGTTCGATGAAGATGGCCTCGGCTTTTTTGTATTCGGAGCAGTTGAGGGCCAAATCGACTACCGCATTCCAGATGATGGAGGGCGAGTCGAGTTTTCTTGGTCTGGAAATGATGATGGTCGTGAAAAGTCTGGCCGTGGTTGGTTTCAGTTTTCATCTTCAAATTCAGCGAAAGGGGAACTCTTCATTCATTGTGGAGACGAGTCGGCCGTAGAAATCGAATATCAAACATAACCAGGCGCGGCACTCGGATGCCTTTGTCTCCGCTTCGCTACGTCAAAGTCACCGGTGCGCTAAGCGTTGAGGCTGTAGAAAAACCCCTTTGACAGCCAGGTTTTGGTAGGATCGGGAAAACAGACGGGGAGTGGTCAGCATGCCGCGCTTCAAGGTTTACAATTACGATCAGAACGCCATGGTGGTCATCAACTACCAGGATCAGCTTCAGCCTGGCACCTTCGAACACGCCGTGCACTACCTGATCGAGTACAGGCTCGACTTATCCGTTTTCCATCCCAGGTATCGCAACGACGCGACCGGTCGGCTGGCCTATGATCCGGCCATCTTGTTGAAGATCATCCTGTTTGCTTACTCAAAAGGCATCACCTCCAGCCGCGAGATGCAATGGTGTTGCGAGACCAATATCATTTTCAAAGCCCTTTCCTGCGATACCGTTCCCCACTTTACCACTCTGGCTAGCTTCGTAAGCCGTCATGCTGATGAGATTGAAGCGCTGTTCGAACAGGTGCTGCTTGTGTGCCACGAACAAGGCTTACTGGGCAACGAGCTCTTTGCCATTGACGGCTGCAAGATGTCCTCCGATGCCTCTAAAGAGTGGTCGGGTACGTTCAAGGAGTTGGGCGAGAAGCGGGAGAAACTGAGAGGCCTGGTTCGGCATCACCTGCTAGAGCATTACGCACGTGATGAAGCTGAAACGGAAGCCGATCTGGATCGGGATATTCGTCGAGCCAGGATGATCCTCTCCCTGGATGCCGCCATGAACAAAGTGGATCGCTTCCTGAAGACGCACAGCCCAAGGATGGGCCGGGGGAAGCGACTCAAGGAAGTGAAAAGCAACCTCACCGATAATGAAAGCGCCAAGATGACCACCAGTAAAGGCACGATCCAGGGTTATAACGGTGTGGCCACGGTGGATAAAAAGCATCAGATCATCATTGACGCTCAGGCCTTTGGTGAAGGCCAGGAACACCACACCTTGCAACCCGTACTGGAAGCGGTCGAAGCTCGTTTCAAGAAGCTAGGCATTGCGGACAACATCTACCAGAAAGGTGCCGTTGTGACCGCAGATACTGGCTTCGCCAATGAAGCCAATATGAAGTACCTGCACGAACGCCAGATCAATGGCTACATCCCCGATAACCAGTTCCGCAGCCGAGATCCGAAGTTTGCCGACCAGAAAGATAAATACGGCAAGCGCCACCAGAACCTACCGGACAAAGGTTGGCGTGAGACGACACCCGCCAGCGCGTTCCAGTTTGATCCAGTAGCGCTAACGTGTATCTGCCCAACTGGCGAAAAGCTGTCTTATCGCGGGCAACGAGAAACGGACACTGGCAAGATTCGTGTTCACTTTGAAGGACGTTTGCTGCAATGTCGGCACTGCCCAAAGAAATACCGTTGCATGCAGAACCCTGGCTCGGCCGATCATCGCCACGGCGCAGGGCGACAAGTGTCTTTTATTATCGAGAACAAACGCTTACCCAATTACACTGACTGGATGAAACACCGGGTGGATAGCCCGAAGGGCAAGGAAATCTACAGCCATCGCATGTCAGTTGTAGAGCCGGTATTCGGCAACATTGGCACGACGAAAAGGCTGAACCGGTTCAGTCTACGGGGTAAGAAAAAGGTGCAGGGTCAGTGGCAGCTCTACTGCCTAGTTCACAACATTGAGAAGTTAGCGAATTATGGTCATGTGGCCGCGTCATGAAGGGCTTGGAGCGGGACCAATTGCTTTGTAAGAGCAAAATACTGCCTTCATCTAGCTTTCAATGGGCGCTCATGTGGCGGAATACCGATATGAATATTATCCAGCTAGATGACTTGCTGGATCATTAAATTATGACGAGAGGCGGTGAAGACGGCTCGGAATTGGGTTTTTCTACAGCCTCGTTATGCCGCAGAAAGTAATCGCAACCAGTGGACTATGGATCAAGCCCATTCTAAGGATGGTCGCCGACCTTGACGCTGGGTAGACTGCGACCCCTGAAAATATAATTAGTATCGGTTGAGCCAATGACGACAAAAAAAACCGACAAATATTCAGCCAGCGAACAAGGCTTGGGGTACATATACCAGGCGCGTCTCGCCCTGCTCCATATATTGCAATTATCGGAGGAGACCGCCGTCTTCTTGGAAAAGGACGACGACCTCGATTTCATCGATGGTGATGGTGGAAAATCCCTCGCATCACTCAAGCATAAGGCGGTCGGCGATAGGCTGGCCGATCTGTCCACGGACTTTTGGAAGTCGGTGAACATCTGGCTGGAGCGTTACAAGCGTGATGGACGTTCCGCATCGAGCCTGCAGTTCTTCCTGTTTACTACGGGTACCGTGAGTACAGGCTCGTTTCTCGCACGTCTTCTCCCTGACCAGCCCGCCCCTTCAAGCGATTTGGCGCCACTAACTGAATTAGCGAATGCCTCGCTCGCCAATTCTAAGTCTCAACTCATCGCGCCGATCGCTGTGTCGTTCAATGAGCTGAGTGAGCCAGAGAAGCAGGATTTTCTCGAACGTATTCTGATCCTAGACGGCAGCCCACGTATCGATGATATCCCGTCGATCATCAGGGATAAGCACATGCGAAGCATCCGGCGCGAGCACCGCGAGTTCGTTTTCGAGCGACTGGAAGGCTGGTGGACTGACGCCGTGATAAAGCAGTTGACACACGCACGGCCGGAAGGAATTTTCGGTTACGAGGTATCGGACAAGCTCTCCAACTTTGCCGAGGAATACAAAGCGGACAACCTTCCCATCACCTTCCGGGGAAAACAGCACGCAGGCGAGATTGATATTGAGGAAGATCCTCGCTTGTTCGTGGCGCAGCTCCGCGAGATCGGCCTCTCCTCCAGCCGGATCAGAAGCGCCGTCCTAGATTACTATCGCGCGTTTGAGCAGCGATCCGCTTGGGCACGCGAGAACCTGCTGGTGTCAGGAGAAGTCGAGGAATACGAAGATCGTCTTGCTGACGAGTGGAATCGCTACAAGGATGTCGTCTTCGAAAAGTTGGCAGACGATAGCGCCGAGAACGCGCTTCGTGAAGCCGGCGCGACCCTCTATAACTGGGCGGAGTTCGAGACAGGAAAGCTCGAATCCTTACGCATCCGCGCCCGGGTTACTGAGCCTTATGTCCTCCGCGGAAGCTTCCATATTTTGGCCGATGCCACGCCCAAGCCTAGGGTCTACTGGCACCCCAGATTTCTTGATCGTCTTAGCAAAGTACTCGGAGTGGCCTCATGAAGCAATGGAACCTGCGCCCTGTCGAGATTCGGAATCTGTTCAACCCAGCCTTCTGCGGTTTGGTACTGTACCGTGCCCTCTCTAGTTACGAGGAACAAGATACCCGCGGGATGCCTTTCTCCCTTTCTCTGCTGGTACTGCCATTGTGCCTACACAAGGATTCGCGAGAAGTCCTTGCAGACAGTCCGCGTAGTTATCTCCTCAAGATCACGGAAAAGAACCAGCAGATTACACTGGGGTTTGCTGACCGAGTGACGCAGATGTTGCCCTATGTCTTCGAGGGTTTCGGTTTGCTCATGGAACGGGGGTGCATCGTAGTTGGGGATGACGGTCGCATTCAGACCGTGCCCAACAAAGTGCGCAAGACCGTCCGGGGAACTGACGAGACCGTTTCTTGCCAGAAAGTGGCACGGATCTTGGGACGGGAATTCGCACGCATTGCCGATCCGGTGACCGTTTACACGACTTTTGGGATTCGTCCATGAAGATTAGCTCTATCCATATCTACAGCCACGACGGTCAACGCCGGGATCTCCGGTTTAGGGTCGAAGGGCTCAATGTCATCACCGGACGCTCGTCTACCGGCAAGTCCGCACTCTCCGAGATCATTGAGTATTGCATGGGCCGCTCCTCATTCAATGTTCCCGAAGGCGTAATTCGCGACAAAGTGGCATGGTTCGCCGTGGTCTATCAGTTCGAGAAAGAGCAGGTTCTAGTGGCTAAGCCGAGCCCACCTAGCGTAGGAGCCAGTTGCAGCATGGCGATGCTCCGACGTGGTACTCAGTTACAGACGCCTGCGTTCAAGGATTTGGTGGCCAACGCTGATGACGATAGCGTTGTGGAATTGCTGTCGCGTCTGCTCGGTATTCCCGAGAACCGCACAGATGTCGCGCTTGAACACAGCCGCGACAGTTACGACGCGAACGTCAAGCACACGTTCTACTATCTGTTCCAGAAGCAAGGGCTGATAGCCAACAAGGATCAGCTTTTCTATCGCCAGAACGAGCCGTACCAGCCTCAGGCAATCCGCGACACTCTGCCGATCCTGCTCGGCGTCTCTTCCGGCGACCGCTATGAACTGGAATCTCGTCTACGCACAGCCCAGCGGGATCTTAGGATTAACAGCAAGCAGTTGGAACAGGCGCGCAACGCTATCGACACATCGCACGAGCAGGCCATTGGCCTCTATTCGGAAGCCAGAAGCGTCGGTGTCATTAGAGGCGGGGAGAGCACGAATGGAAGCGGGATCATCGAGGCGCTGAGGTCTGCGCTGGCGTGGAAGCCCGAAATGGTACCCGACGACGACGGCAGCCGGATTTCGCTCTTGGAAGAAGATCTAAGCCAGTTGCGTCAGGATCGACGCGACACTCAATCGAGGATCGACGCGGCACGACAGTTTGCCAAGCGGGCGGGTGGCTACGAGAATGAGGCAGCCGAGCAATTGGATCGACTGGCGTCGATCAAGGCTTTGCCGAGAAACCCAGACAACGGTGAATGGCAATGGCCGTTCAGCGAACGAAACCTAGCGATGGAGTCTCCAATTGCGGCGGCCTTGCTCGGCGAGTTAAAGTCGCTTGACAGCGAATTGCGCATCGCTATCGGCCAGCGTCCAAAGCTCGAATCCTACCTTTCCGAACTGACGAGCAAAGTGGACGAGATAGCGGGCGCCATAAAGCAGAAAGAAGCAGAGCTATCTGCGGCGATCTCGGCTAACGAGGTCATATCTCAAATGGGCTCTCGTAATAATGCGGCAGCACGCGTGGTTGGTCGCATCAGCCTGTTTCTGGAGACGCTTCTGCCGAACGAAGAACTTGCTCGGTTGGAAGCACAGAATCGTCGTCTTAACAACAAGGTTAAGCAGCTTGAAGACCAGATTGGCGCGGATGACAGCAACGAGCGCTTAGCCTCGATTCTCAACACTATCTCCGTAAATCTGTCACGTTATATACAAAAGTTTAACGCCGAGTTCAGTCCTTACCCCGCTCGGTTAAACCTGCCACAGTTGACTATAATTTTTGATCGCCCAGAACGCCCGGTTCCGATGGCGCGGACTGGAGGCGGCGAAAATCATTTGGCGTACCACCTATCGGCACTGCTTGCGCTACATCTTTTCGCCGCAAAGAATAACCGGCCAATACCTAGATTCCTGCTGATCGATCAGCCTACCCAGGTCTATTTTCCATCTGAGCAGGTCTATAACGACGCCGATGGATCAATACAGAAGACAGAGGCCGACGCCGACCTAGATGCAGTGCGTCGATTGTTCGAGTTATTGCTAAAGTTCACTCAGGAGGAGGTTCCCGGGTTCCAACTGATCATCACCGAGCACGCGAACCTTCGTGACCATTGGTTTCAAAAATCGTTGGTCGAAGAGCCTTGGACAAAGCCGCCCGCCCTGGTTCCAGAAGAGTGGCAAAGCACATGATCTGCACGATATGTCAGCGACGAAGGCATAGCAATGCATTGCAGCGGACAAGCCGTTGAATTCAGCATTATATTTTAGGGAGGTGCTGGAATGAAGGATAAGCTAGGGGAAGCCATAGATTCTGGCGAAATTCTTCGGGTTAGATATTTTGGTGAAAGTACACCGGGTACAGAGCGAGATATTTCGCCAGTAAAAATAATTAATGATAAGGTTCGTGCACGATGTATGGAAACAGGAGCGGTAAAAACTTTCTCCATTTCAAAAATGGAATTGGCTATTCCTGGTGAGTCACCTGAATTGGCGTTAAAGCAATCTTTTAATCCTCCAGAGTTTATCAGTACTACCGAAATAGCCAGTTACCTGACTGATTCTTTAGTGGCTTTGGGTTGGATCGTTAAAACCACTGACACCTCTCTAACCCTTCACACGCCTTTCAAGAATGGAAAAACAAAAAAGACTCCGGTTATTTCGCTAGATTTCGAAGAGTATGAATATCCTGAATCCGTGAGACCGGCCCCCGGAAGCACTTCTAACCCACTGACCTGCATGGCAATATAGCCATTATCGCCATTCACCCAGACAGTGCCATGCCCAACATAAAGTTCCGCGCCAGTTGCCGCACCCTCACCAGCCACGCCGGGCTGTCCATCATCGGGCAATGCTTCGAGATCGCTGGCGTCGACAGCATCGACAGCCGCTTCCCCACCACGCTGGGCATGCGCACCAGTGACGTGATCAAGAGCTACCTGGGCCTGCTGTGTCTGGGCATGAGCGACTATGACGCTGTCGAGAACTTCCGCCGCGACAAGCCCTTCCAACAACTGCTGACCCTGCAGAAGGTGCCGAGCGCGGCGACACTGCGACAGCGGCTGGAAAAACTTGCCGCCAACGACCTGCAGGCGCGCACCGCCACCTGGTCCACGACCCTGCTGTCACTGATCGAAGCACCGATCACCGCCGAGACGACGCACGTCTGCCTGGACATCGACACCTTCGTCATGGACAACAGCAACTCGAAGAAGGAAGGCGTCTCGCGGACCTACCAGAAGGTCGATGGCTACACCCCGATCGCCGCCTATCTGGGCAACGAAGGGTGGTGCCTGGGTCTGGAACTGCGGCCTGGCAAGCAGCACACCATGAAGGAGAGCAACGCCTTCCTGGAGCGGGTACTGCCTCGCGCCCAATGCTTGACCAAGCAACCGATCCTGTTACGCGAGGACAGCGGCTTCGACAGCCAGGCGCACCTGGCGCTTCTCGAACAGCAACGCCAGGTCTTTGCCGACGAGGGGCGCCGGCTCGACTATGTCGTCAAATGGAACCCGCGTGGCTCGGCCACGGCTGATCGAGATACCTGGCTGGCGGTGGCGGCGGACTACTGGGAAGAGCTGCGTCCTGGCAAGCGCCAGGCGCTGTGGTCGCAGACCGTCTCGATCCACGACGACAACAAGACCGAATACGTCGTCCAACGCGTGATGCGCCTGGTAGAGCGCACCGCCGATCGCGATGGCCAGTTGCTGCTCGAACCGGACTATGAGTTGGAAGGCTGGTGGACCAGCCTGGACGAGGCGCCGGAGGCGGTGATCAAACGCTACCAGGCGCATGCCACCCATGAGCAGTTTCACAGCGAGATCAAGACCGATCTCGACCTGGAGCGCTTGCCGTCCGGCAAGTTCGCCACCAACGATCTGATCCTGCATCTCGCCCAGTTGGCCTACAACATCCTGCGCCTGATGGGACAGCTGGGCATGACCGGCGAGCTGAGCCCGGTTCGCCACCCGCCCAAGCGGCGGCTGCGCACCGTGCTACAAGAGCTGGTGCACCGTGCGGCTCTCGTGATTCACAAGGCACGGCAGATCATCCTCGACTTCGGGCAGGATATCGGGCGCATGACGGTGCTCAAGACGCTGCGGAGCCGAGTGCGTTATCCACGAGGAACGCCATGCTGACCGTCAATCGGCGACACTCTATCCACAAGCAGTTCCAAGCGACACGCGATCGCCAGATATGTCGTGCCTGGCGGGTGGAAAGGCATGACAAAACGGGCCGTCAGCACCGATCAGCACGGTGGGTTTTGGCAATAACGGGCTTGCGAAAGCCAACTTGCACGGGGCGAATGATCAAAAAGTGCTCGCTGGCGGTGATAGGGAAAGTGTCGGCGCCGGCTTCACGGATTCAGGAATATGTGTTTCCTGAGCCAGATATGGATTCACCTGATTTTGATTGGAATGACTTTATCCCCGATATAGTTGAAGGCGATGCACTTGAAGGGGCAGAAAAGATTAAGAGGAAACGGCCATGGGTAGTTCGAGCTAAGAACAAGGGCACTGCTACATACGGTTATTCAAAAAAAGCTATGATTCGTTTAATGAAGTGGGCAGGTGAGCTGTCACCAAGCAACAAAATATGACAATCACATGTTGTCGCTACTATCGCGGGTGGGACAACCTAGACTGCGTTTCGGTTGCCCCAAATGTGGGCATTAAAATGAATCAAGAATGAATATATTCCTCTTGAGACACGCAGAAACAGAAACGAACCGTGATGGTGCGTTAGGAACAGGAAGCGGTGACGCGCTCACACAGCATGGTCATTATCAGGCACAAAGCATTATAGGAAGCCTCTTGGAATTGGAGATCGA
This sequence comes from Halomonas sp. KM007, assembly GCF_050709225.1. Lineage (NCBI taxonomy): Bacteria > Pseudomonadati > Pseudomonadota > Gammaproteobacteria > Oceanospirillales > Halomonadaceae > Halomonas > Halomonas sp. KM007. The sequence goes on from NZ_CP136131.1 coordinate 3,503,548, forward strand.
GTGCATTCTGTGCTCTCCTTATCCAAGAGCCCTGAAAACCATTCAACCTTTTGCTGAGGTTGCCAAAATAGAGATTGAGGTTCACCCTTGTTTAGCTGAGGGGCAGTTATTACTAACTGATGCTCCTGCCCGAGAGGAGCCCAAGTATTTCCGCCACGTGCCAGGCCATGACTACCCCCATGAAAATGAGTCGCCAAGTGCATTCATGGAGCGTGTGGTACAGGCGAAGAAGCTAATCGTCGACACCCAGCCTCACTCCAGGTTATTGGTAGTAACACACGGGCACATGCTTCGCGAATTATTAAACAGCATGCTGGCTTTGCCCCATAAAACACGGTTCCCGCACGATAATTGTGGGCTGAGTCATGTATCGGTAGATGACGTAAATATGGTCAGCTATATCAACCGGCCAATTTTTTCTAACCAATGACTTCACGGCGACCGCCTTTCCGGCGCTGAGCGCCCACATGCTGGTGTGTAAGCCGAGCGTTAAGCGTAGAGGAGGAATCATGCATCAAGTAGCCACGCAATGGATCGTAGGGTTACTAAGAGATAGAAACATACCCTTCATCATTTGTGGTGGGCTCGCAGCAAAGGGCTATGGCGCTGAGCGTGACCTGCATGATATTGACCTTTTCGTTCCTAGTGAGCACTTTTCATCAGTGGTACAGGCTGGTCAGGAATTCGTATCCAAAGCCGCCGCTCACCGCCAAGAGGAAGGCTGGGATCTCACCTACGTCCAATTCAAGTATGAAGGCATTAAAGTCGAGGTAGGCAACGCTGATGGTCCGCAGATATTTGATTCAGGCAACGAGCAGTGGGTACCGCTCAATATAGATTTTTCTTGCTATGAGACCGTACATTTGTTGGGTCTTCAGCTTCCTCTCATGCTGCGGGAAGATCTGATACGGTATAAATCTGCGCTCTCACGGCCGGTAGATGTCGAGGATATCCGTGATATACGGCAGCGCGCATAACAAAGTCATCCAATTGATGTTAAAACCTCCGCTTTGCCCCGGTGTTGTCATTGGTGATGCGGTGTTAAAAATGAGACTTATCAATTATCGGCGTTGTAACGAAAAGTGCTATATTGAGTTCCGAGCCAAGTCTGAAGCCAAGTGACGAAGGTTGTTTATCGTCCGTAGTAGCGAGTCACGCCGTCGCTTTCCTTTTTATCTGGTGTTGGGAGAGTTTTCTGGTTTCGGGTTCATGGTTCTGATCAATAAAAGACAGAAAGCATATTTCAAGGGAGGTCAAGAGAAAATGGAAGTCAAAGCGGAGATTTTGAAAAATCGTATTGTGTTCACTGCAAATAACAATACGGTTGTCGTCGAGCCAAAAGAGCCTTTCACCACTACGAGGCTGCTGGTAGGAACATTTATGCCAGCTGTCGAGTGCATGAAGGAAGGCTTGGCAAAGGTGGGTGCTAAAGGTCTCTTCAAAAGGAAACCGAAGCTCCTGATTTATCCTCGGGCCATGACGGAAGGCGGCCTTTCAGAAGTAGAAGAGCGCTGTCTGCTCGAAGTTGGTCATGCTGCCGGAGCGGGTAAGGTTGAAGTGCATGTTTAGCCTTTTGTGTAACGAGTTGGAGTAGTTCATGCTGCTGCGATCAAACTTTATGTAATTCAAGGAGTTTCGTTATGGTGTTCAATACCTCAGAAAGAAACGCGCTACTCGAAGTGAAGGGGGTAGGCCCTACAGTGGTCAAACGTTTTGAGGAAATAGGTATAAACTCCTTTTCAGAGTTGGCGAGCCATGACCCAGAAGTAGTTGCGGAAAAAATCGCATTAATGCTTGGGGCTACCTGCTGGAAGAATAGCCCTCAGGCCTTGTCGGCGGTCACGGCTGCAATAGAAAGAGCAAGGCAAGGATTGTAGAGGCCGATGCTCGCCCATGGTAAACGACACTTGCCGTTCCGGGGTTAGGGACTGCCTCCGTTTCTCGTTTTGAGTCCGATATAATAACCAGTGTTACTTGCCAGGAGGCGCGCCGTGGAGCTCAAGAAAATTCTCAAAGAGTTGGAGATGCTAGGTCAAGAGAATGATGCGTCGGTAGAAGATAGAGACCGTAAGTATCTCAATATAACTAGGCATACAGGACAGTTTTTGGAAGTGCTTATAAAGGCAAGCGCTGTGAAGCGGGTGTTGGAAATTGGTACATCAAACGGTTATTCCACACTGTGGATAGCCTCTGCGCTGCCAGAGGATGGGCATATAACCACGCTAGAAGTTTCCTCTTTCAAGGTTGCTCAGGCCCAAAATAACTTCAAACGGGCAGGTCTTGAACACAAAATTGCACTAGTACAAGCCGATGCTATGGATTTTCTCGAGTCTTGTGATCAGCTGTTTGATCTGGTGTTTCTCGATGCAGATCGATCAAGCTACCTTCAGCTTGCTGGTCGAATCGTTTCTCTTGTGCGGCCTGGCGGGCTTCTTGTTTGCGATAATGCGATTTCGCATGCAGAAGAACTGGACGAGTTTTTTTGTTTCATCAATACCAGCGGCGAATTCACGGCGACAACGCTGCCCGTAGGTAAGGGTGAGTTTGTAGCATGTAAAAATATATCACAAGATACTGCTTAGGTGATCAAGCAAGTGGTGTTGCAGGGCATGCGATGGTGTTCATATGCGAGCTGTTTCGCATATGGAAGTGGTGAAAATTAGCCTAGGCTGCGCCACCTCAAATGCCTTGTCCGTCACTTTGGGTGCGCGCCTTGCGGCCAGCACGCGATAATCACGATGAGCGGTATGGTCATCTGGTTTTCAACTTCGGGGTCAGGCCATCCACTCGATGCAACATCTCTGCTTACATTGTGCATCTGGTGAGAGTAGGCGTCTGCATCACAGTGACAGGGGGGGAATGTGAAAAAAGTGCTAATGAGTGCTTGTCTTCTAGGGAAAAGTGTCCGGTACGACGGTGGTAGCTTACCGGTAAATGATCAAATCGTGGCGCGGTGGATTTCTGAAGGCCGAGTGGTATCTGTTTGCCCAGAGGTGGAAGCAGGCATGAGTATTCCCAGGGAGCCTGCGGAAATCTTCGAGGGCTGTGGAAACAGTGTGTTAGACGGTGAGGCCGACGTCATGGAAAAAGGCGGCAACATTGTGTCTGATAGTTTTATTGCTGGTGCGTCGGTGGCCCTGGAGCTGTGCAAAAGGTTTCATATTGAAATAGCCGTGCTGGCTGAGGCTAGCCCTTCCTGCGGCAGTTCATTCATCTACGACGGTCACTTCTCAGGAAATAGGAACCCTGGGATGGGGGTTACCGCTGCGCTGTTGCGCCGACACGATATTCAGGTATTTAGCCAGCATGAAATCGAGGATGCTAATAAGGCACTTGACGCAACAAGCCCACCACCCACAAAGGAAGCGCATGCCCTACGAACTCGATAACCGCCTGGTCATTGGCGTTGCCTCCAGTGCTGTCTTTGATCTGAGCGAATCCGATGCCGTCTTTCGCCGCGAGGGGGAGGAGCAGTATCGCGAATATCAGGAAAAGAACCTTGAGGTTCCGCTCCCCAAGGGCATCGCGTTTCCGTTTATCAAGCGGCTGCTGGCGTTGAACGACTTGAGCCCCAGCCCGGAAGACCCGCTGGTGGAGGTGGTGCTGCTGTCACGCAACGACCCGGATACCGGCTTGCGCGTCATGAAAACCATCGAGCACTACGGGCTGGGCATTACCCGGGCGATCTTCATGCAGGGTCGTTCGCCCTATGAGTACATTCCCGCGTTGAACATTGCGCTATTTTTGTCTGGCCACAAGCCAGACGTGGAGGCCGCCATTGGCAGCGGGCACCCGGCGGGGCAGGTGCTGGATTCCATGTTTGACGATGATGAAGACGACCAGACACTGCGCATCGCTTTTGACTTTGATGGCGTGCTGGCGGGCGACGAATCCGAGTCGGTCATGCAGGCATCAGGTCTCACGGCCTTCCACGATCATGAAGTCAAGAACGTGATGCAGCCGCACCATCCTGGGCCACTGAAAGAGTTCCTGGTACGCATTTCAAGAATCCAGTCGGCGGAAGAGGCGTACAAGCAGCAGCACCTCGAGTATGAAAATCGTATACGCGTGTCGATTGTCACGGCCCGCAATGCGCCTTCCCATGAGCGCGCCTTGAAGACGCTGAAAAGCTGGGGCGTCATGGCCAACGATGCGTTCTTCCTCGGCGGCATCGAGAAGGGCAGAGTGCTGGGTGTGTTGAAGCCGCACATCTTCTTCGATGATCAGTCTGGTCATTTACAGTCCGCCAGTGCGGTGGTGCCTTCTGTTCATATTCCGTTTGGTGTCACCAACCAGCCCAGGGCGAAGGCAGACGAGCCTGCTGCCGGGAGCTGACCCTTTTCACTTTACAAGATGGGAACCGACATGACCTTGATGACGCTCCTGTTATTCATACCTGCATGTTTTGCCCTGAACATGGCCCCCGGCCCGAACAATCTGCTCTCCATGGCGAATGCCAAGCGATACGGCATACGGGTGGCCTGCTATGCGGGGATGGGTCGGTTGGTGGCCTTTGTGGGCATGATTACATTGGCCGCTACCGGGTTGGCCACCGTGCTGCATACCTCCGAAAAGGTGTTTCTCGCCGTCAAAATCGCCGGTGGGCTGTACCTCTTCTGGCTGGCGTATCAGCTCTGGAACGCAGACCCAGCAGAAGGCGATAGCGAGGCGCTGGGCGGCAAGAGTCTGCTTCAACTGGCGAGGCAGGAGTTCCTGCTGGCAGCGGGCAACCCCAAAGCCATCCTGATTTTTACCGCGTTCCTGCCCCAGTTTGTCGACCCTGCGGGTTCCGTAGGGCTTCAGTTCCTGATACTCGGGACGCTGTTTCTGTTGCTGGAGTGGGTCGCCATCGCCGGTTACGCGTTCTTCGGCAAGGCATTGCGCCACTGGTTCTCGCGCCCCTCCATGCGGCGCCTGTTCAATCGAGTGTGTGCCGGGTTATTGGGAAGCGCGGGGGCAGGGCTGCTGTTGGCCCGCCGTGAGTGAAGGGGATCGAAATGACTGCCGATTGGGGGGAGAAACATGCCTGAAGTGTCGAGAGCGGTATTTCCTGATGATCTACACGCTGTGCTGGCTCTGTATCAAGAGTATATCGACAGCACGTCGGTGGATCTCTCTTTTCAAGGAAATGATCAGGAGTTCAGCCAGCTAGCTGAAAAGTACTCCTCTGAAGAGTCACAGATATTTCTGCTGAAAAAAGAGGGTGTGTCGGTGGGTTGCGCCGCTTTTCGGAAGCTGGACGCCCACACGTGTGAAATGAAACGGGTCTATATCCGACCTGGTGCCCGCGGCAACCAGTGGGGGGCCATGCTAATGGATAGAGTGCTGCAGGCGGCGAATGAGAGTGGCTACAAGAAAATCTGCCTGGATGTATTGCCCGAATTTACGGCAGCTTTGAAGCTATACAAGTCATATGGGTTTGTGGAGCATCCACCCGTCACGCATAACCCCGTGCCTGGAACGCATTTTCTGGGATTGGAGTTAAAGAACTAGCGGCAATGGTCGCATTACCCGTGAGGATTCCACCCTTTTGATGGCTATTCCAACGATACCCAGTGAAGCGCAGCAGGCCCAGCAAGTAGCGAAAAAGGTGCTGGGTGAGTCGATTGTTGGTATTTACCTCTTTGGTTCTGCGGTAGTAGGCGGCTTAAAACCTGATAGCGACGTCGATATCCTTATTAGCGTTGCCCAGCCGCTGTGCCGCGAACAGAGGAAGGCATTGGCGGCCCAATTGATGAGTGTGTCCGGTGCGATCGGCAATATACATGGCATCAGGCCATTGGAGCTGACCGTGATAACGGTTTCAGGGGGCGCTCCCTGGCCATTTCCTCCGCAAGCGGAGTTTGTATATGGGGAATGGATGCGCGAGCAGTTCGAGGCGGGCAGTGTACCAGCCCCTGTCCGTGACCCTGACCTGGTCATCGTCTTGAAAAAAGTGAGGGAGCATGGCCTGGCGCTTCATGGCCCCAACGCTGCAGAGGTTATCCCCTCGATACCTATGGCTGATATCCGAGTGGCCATTCAACATGCCTTGCCCACTTTGTTGGCAGAATCGCAAGGGGATGAACGTAACGTGATTTTGACCCTGGCTCGCATGTGGCTCACAGCCTCTACCGGCACTATCGAGCCTAAAGATGTGGCTGCAGAGTGGGCGGAGAAGCGGGCTCCTTCAAGGTACGCAGCGCAATTGAAGTATGCGCGGGAAGGCTACCTGGGGGTCGTCGATGATCAATGGTTAGACAGGCAAGAAGAGTTTGATGCACTGGTACGCTATATGGAGCGCGCTATAACCTTGTCTTTATCGTAAAAAGCCTGGTACGGCGAGGTACCCGCGAATCATCACGCAGTGTTGGCCCCATTAGCCGAGCCACGGGCTGCTCTTGGTGGCGCGCCGTGTGCGGCTTTGTTCCGCCAGAGGGTTAAATTGACTGGCTTGGTGATGGTAGCCAGCCAGTGCTAGATATGGAAATGGAGTGCTGACATTGAAAGGATTATTTTTCCCCGTGCTTGAAACTGCGCGGTTGATACTCAAACCCTTGGCCATCGATGACTCGGATAGCCTGCTGGAAATCTTTTCTGATCATGAGGTCATGCGGTACTGGAACACTGCACCTTGGGCAACGATTCAGGACGCCATTGATTTCATTAATGGAAGTCATGAGTCGATGCGCCGTGAAGAGTCGCTGGTGCTCGGCGTGTATGTGAAGTCGACAGGTGAGTTGGCTGGCAAGTGCATGCTGTTCAGCTACGATCAAAAATCCAAACGGGCTGAAATCGGGTTTGGGTTGGGCCGTTCATGCTGGGGGCAGGGATATATTCATGAGGCAGGCGAGGCGTTGATTCAGTACGGCTTCAACTCATTGGGGCTCCGGCGGATTGAAGCAGAGATTGACCCAAAAAACCTGGCGTCAGCGAAAGCACTACGGAAACTCGGGTTTTCTCAAGAGGGGCTGCTAAGGCAGCGCTGGGAAGTCAATGGCGTTGTCTCTGACTCGGCAATGTATGGGCGCTTGGTCAGTGATCTTCCCGCATAGGGAATGGCGGTGTCCGCCCGCTGGTGGAGCCTGGACGGCTGCCTACTTCTCTATTGGTGGCGCGGCCTCGCGGGTGCCTCGCTAATCGCTCGTTACCACGCGCTACATGATGATTCGAGTTGGGGGGGCGTAAAATGGCTAAATATGGCGATGTTGCTTTACAGGCTGTTCGCTTGGCAGGGGAAGGTGTTGCTCCTGTAGAAGCGTGGAATTTGGCCGCCGCATCCATGTTTCCTGATCAGCATGCTGCTCGTGTTAAAGGCTGTCCACGGTCTGCATTTTTGGGGTTATGCGAAGAAGGCTATGTCGAGGGAATAGAGGCTGGTAAGTACACCACCTCCGTTTCCAACAAAAAATACGCGATTGACTTGCTTAAGCTTCTTCACGAAAAACCGCACTTGGCCGATTTGCCCAGAAAACAACTTTGGGGAATTGTCGTCCAAGGGGCACCGAAACAGCATAACCAGCAAGTCGAAGTGGTGCTTGCGCTGTGGCGCGCTGGGTTGCTGAACATTTGAGCCGAGCTGATAGTGTGTTTTATCACGCCACGCATCACATTTTTGAGCATCGATAGCTGCTCGGTGGCGCGGCCTCGCGGGTGCCTCGCTGATCGCTCGTTACCACGCGCTACAGGGGTGGCTGCCCTTGGTGGCGCGCAGTGTGCGGCTTTGTTCCGGTGCGATGCCAGAGGGTTGAATTGACGGACTTGGTGATGGTAGCCAGCCAGTGCTAGATATGGAAATGGAGTGCTGATATTGAAAGGATTATTTTTCCCCGTGATTGAAACCGCGCGGTTGATACTCAAACCCTTGGCCATCGATGAGTCGGATAGCCTGCTGGAAATCTTTTCTGATCATGAGGTCATGCGGTATTGGAACACTGCACCTTGGGCAGCGCTTGCCGACCCGATGCAGCGGATTGCCATGGTGCGCCGTTGCCCGTAGTGTCAGGCAACCTACTCATGTCGAACGAACGTCTTCTTTCTGCAGGAGCCTATGGATAATCGGCATATCGTGATATTCGATGGTGTGTGCAACTTCTGCAACGGCGCGGTGAATTTCATCATCCAGCGAGATCCAGAGGGTGTCTTTGCCTTCACCCCGATGCAGAGTGAGTTGGCCCAGGAGCTGACGGAGCACTTCAACGTCCCCGATGTGGGCACGGACACCCTGGTGCTGATCAAGAAGGGTGAGTGTTATGTGCTCTCGGATGCCGCCCTTGAGATCGCGAAAGACCTGAAAGGGCCTTGGCGGCTGTGTTATGCGCTCAAGAGAGTGCCCAAGCCGATCAGGGACGCGGCTTATAAATTGTTTGCGCGGCATCGCTATCGGCTCTTTGGTAAGAAAGATGCCTGTATGGTGCCGTCAGCAGAGGTGAAGTCGCGGTTTGTGGGGGTTGATACCTGATCCGTGAGGCGGATGTATTCAGTCAGGTGATGGTGGGGCGTGGGTTGCTTACCTTTTCTCACGGTGGCGCGGCCTCGCGGGTGCCTCGCTGCTCGCTCGTTACCACGCGCTACAATGTCATTCTTTGCCTGCAGTGTCAGTAGAAAGCAAACCTGTGTCTAGGTACTCACACCATAAGGAAACGGTTACTCATGCCTACCGCCATCGTTCTTGGTGCCACTGGCGCCATTGGCCAGCACCTCGTGACGCAGCTTTCCCAGCGCGATGAGGTGGAGAGCGTCATCGTCGTGACCCGCCGCGAGCTGGATCTTGCTCGTGAATTTCCCCACGCTAACGCATCCAGGCTTCAGCCTGTGCTGCTGGATTTCGAACGGTTGGAAGCTGAGGTTGCCGAACGGGTGCCCGCTGGGGCCATGGCGTTTGTAGCGCTGGGCACCACGAAAAAGCAGGCAGGGAGTAAAGAGGCGTTTCGTCGCGTGGATCATGGGTTGGTGCTGGCGTTTGCCCGTGCCTGCAAAGCGGCGGGGGTGAGCCGGTTGGCCGTGGTGACAGCGCACGGTGCCAATGCTCGCTCGTCGATATTTTATAACCGCGTGAAAGGCGAAGTGGAGCGGGATATTCAGGCGCTGAGGTTGCCCTGTGTGTTCTTTGCTCGGCCTTCGCTGTTGTTGGGGCGGCCGCAGGATGGGCGCTTTGCAGAGACGTGGGCGAGCGCGGTGCTGGCACCCGCGGTGCGCTGGCTACCGCTTGCGCTGCGGCCTATTTCGGTAGAGGCCGTGGCATTGGGTATGGTCAAGGTGGCGCTGGAAGAGGCCACACCCTCCACCGTGCAAAGTAATGCGGCCCTGCATCGCTTGAGCATGGGTAGCTAGTCAGGCTTTCGGCGTGCAGCAAGCAGTGTAGGCAGGTTGTGTTCGATCCAATCGGTTAGCGCTTCGATGTGCTGTCCCAGCTCTTTGCCTGGCGACGTTAATGAATACTCCACATGCGGCGGCACAACGGGACGCGCATAGCGTGCGACCAGGCCATCTTCTTCCAGCTGCTGAAGCGTTTGTGCCAGCATTTTCTCACTGACTCCCTCGATCTTGCGACGCAGTTCGCTGAAGCGGTGGGTGCCTTTCATCAACACCAGCAGCACTAAAACCCCCCACTGGCTGGTCACGTGTTTCAAAATCTGCCGCGATGGGCAGGCTTTTGCGAGTACTTCGCCACGGCGCATGGCATTGGCGAGTTCTCCATGGCTGGCGCTTTGAGAAGGGGGCGTTGGGTGACGGGTCATGGTACTTACCTTTTTGTGCGTACTTACTAAAAGTTAGTTTAAAGGGTACGCTTCGTTTCACCAACCATTGCAGATGAATGAGGGTGAAAACATGATCGTAGTAACGGGTGCTACCGGACAGCTAGGCCGCTTGGTGATTGATGCGCTAGTGAAGCGCGTGCCTGCCGAGCACATTGTGGCCGCCGTGCGGAATGTGGAAAAAGCCCAGCCGCTGGCCGAGCTAGGCGTACACGTACGTCAAGCCAATTACGATGACCCTGACAGCTGGCAAGCGGCTTTGCAAGGAGCCGAAAAGGTGCTGCTGATCTCGTCTAGCGAGATTGGCCAGCGTGTCGATCAGCATCGAGCGGTCATCGAGGCTGCGAAGCGTCAGGGCGTAGCGCTACTAGCGTATACCAGCCTATTGCATGCCGATTCGTCACCGCTTGGTTTAGCGCAGGAGCACCGCGAGACCGAGGCACTGATTCATGCCTCTGGTGTTCCTTATGTGCTGCTGCGCAACGGCTGGTACACCGAAAATTATACGCAGGGCGCTCCTGGAGCGGTCGCCCAGGGTGTCTTGTTTGGCTGTGCCGACGAGGGGCGGATTGCCTCGGCTGGGCGGGCTGATTACGCCGAAGCAGCGGCCATCGTGCTGGCCAGCGATCAGCACAGGGAGCCCGTCTATGAGTTGGCAGGTGACAGCGCGTATACGCTGGGCGAGCTGGCAGCCGTTATCGCGCGGCAAAGCGGACAGCGCGTCGATTACGTCAACGTGAGTGAGGCCGATTACGTAAGTGCTTTGCAGCAGGCGGGGCTGCCGAAGGAGTTCGCTAGCGTATTGGCAGACGCCGATAGAGGAGTTGCCAAGGGGGCACTATTGGATGAGGGCCATCAGTTGAGCCAGTTGCTGGGTAGGCCCACGCTGTCGCTGGAAGAGGCTGTCAAACAGGCGCTGTCGTCATCACGGTAATACATGCCTGTATTGAGGCAGGGCTTCTGTGGCGCTGGCCCACGCTTGTAGAGGCGTGGGCCAGTTTCGTTTCTGACGTTGCCCCCGCTACCAGGCCATCACTCGCGGTCATTCTCCAGCGCCTCGATCATCCGGCGCGCTGCGTTGGAGAGCGTGCGGTTGTGGTGCACCAGATAACCCAGTGGGCGGTGGATGGGGTCGGTATCCACCGGCAGTTCGACCAGTTCGCTGTCGAGCATGCTTTCCGGCAGCAGGCTCCAGCCGAGCCCGACGCTGCACATCATCTTCAGGGTTTCCAGGTAGTTGGTGGACATGCTGACCGGCAGGGTCAGGCCGGCGGCCTGGAAGCGTTGGCCGATCAGGGTGTGGGTGAAGGTCTTGGCGCCGGGCATCACGCAGTTCACCTCGCACAGTTCGGCCAGGCTCAGCGTGGCCTGGGTGCGGCTGCGCTGGGCCAGTGGGTGGTCCTTGGCGCAGACGAAGCAGAGCCGGTCGCGCCAGAGCTCGACCACCTGCAGCTGCTCCACCGGGTGGGGCGCCAGGGTGACGATGGCCATTTCCAGGGTGCCATCCACCACGCCCTGATAGGCAAGCTCGGAGTCCAGGAAGTGCAGGTCGAGGGCCACTTCCGGATGGCGCTGGGTGTAGAGCTTGAGCAGCGGCGGCAGCCGGTGCAGGCCGATGTGGTGGCTGGTGGCCAGGGTGAGCTTGCCGCCTACCTGGCCGGAAAGGTTGGCCAGCGCGCGGCGGCTGTCGTCCACGGTGAAGAGGATACGCTGGGCGCGGGGCAGCAGCAGGTTGCCTGCCTCGGTAAGGGTGATTTTCCGCCCGATACGGTCGAAAAGCCGCGTGCCCAGCAGCTCTTCCAGGGTGGCAATGCGTTTACTCACCGCTGGCTGCGTAAGGTGAAGCTGCTCGGCGGCCCGGGAAAAGCTTTGGGTTTGCGCCACGGCAAGAAAGGCTTGCAGGCTTTGGGTATCCACGGCGGCTCCCTGATTATCTATTCCTGTTTGGAATCTAAAGTATGAATAACATGAATTGCTTTTATGTGCGAGTCGGGTAACACTCGGGTCATCGTCCATGACGCCCGCGACAAGAGCGGCCCGTAGAAGCCGCCAACACGACTAGCAGGGCACTGCCCAGGAGAGCCACATGTCAGGTCAAACCCTTTACGACAAACTCTGGAACCAGCACTTGGTCAAGCAGCGCGATGACGGCACGGCGCTGATCTACATCGACCGCCAACTGCTCCACGAAGTGACCTCGCCACAGGCGTTTGAAGGCCTGCGTCTGGCCAACCGCAAGCCCTGGCGTCTGGATGCCAACCTGGCCACCCCCGATCACAACGTGCCCACCACGGTGAAAGAGCGTGCCGAGGGCAACAGCGGCATCAAGGACCCGGTCTCGTTGATTCAGGTGCAGACCCTGGACGACAACTGCCAGGCCTTCGGTATCGAAGAGTTCAAGATCAACGACCCCCGCCAGGGCATCGTGCACGTGGTGGGCCCCGAGCAGGGTGCCACACTGCCCGGCATGACCGTGGTGTGCGGCGACTCGCATACCGCCACCCACGGCGCCTTTGCCGCGCTGGCCCACGGTATCGGCACCTCGGAAGTGGAACACGTGCTGGCTACCCAGTGTTTGCTGGCGCAGAAGATGAAGAACATGCAGGTGCGCGTGGAAGGCGAGCTGGGCCTGGGCGTGACCGCCAAGGACGTGGTGCTGGCCATCATCGGCAAGATTGGTACCGCCGGCGGCACCGGCTATGCCATCGAGTTTGCTGGAAGCGCCATCGAATCGCTCTCCATGGAAGGCCGCATGACCGTGTGCAACATGGCCATCGAAGCGGGTGCCCGAGTGGGGCTGATTGCGGTCGATGACACCACCATCGATTACCTCGCCGAGCGCCCCTTTGCGCCCACCACCGAGCAGTGGGAAGCCGCCGTGGCCGACTGGCGTCTGCTGGTCTCCGATGCCGATGCCCACTTCGATAAAGTGGTCACCCTGAAGGCTGAAGAGATCGAGCCTCAGGTAAGCTGGGGCACCAGCCCCGAAATGGTCACCGGTATTTCCGGTCAGGTGCCCGACCCCCAGGCCGCCGATGACGAAACCGTCCAGCGCAGTCACTCCCGCGCGCTGGAGTACATGGGCCTGCAGGCCAACCAGAAAATTACCGATATCAAGCTGGACAAGGTGTTCATCGGCTCCTGCACCAACTCGCGTATCGAAGACCTGCGTGAAGCCGCCAAGGTGGCCAAGGGCAACAAGGTGGCCGATACCATCAAGCTGGCCATGGTGGTGCCGGGTTCTGGCCTGGTGAAGCGCCAGGCGGAAGCCGAAGGCCTCGACAAGATCTTCATCGAAGCGGGCTTCGAGTGGCGCGAGCCGGGTTGCTCCATGTGTCTGGCCATGAATGCCGACAAGCTGGGCGCTGGCGAGCACTGCGCCTCGACCTCCAACCGTAACTTCGAAGGTCGTCAGGGCTACGGCGGGCGTACGCATCTGGTGAGCCCGGCCATGGCCGCTGCGGCCGCCATTGCTGGCCACTTCGTCGATGTCCGTACCTTGCCTGCCAACGATGCCACCCACGCCCAGGAGGCCTGAGCCATGAAAAAGTTCGAACGTTTTGAAGGCATCGTCGCGCCTCTGGACCGTGCCAATGTCGATACCGACCTGATCATTCCGAAGCAGTTCCTGAAGTCCATCAAGCGGACCGGCTTTGGCGTGAACCTGTTCGATGAGCTGCGCTACCTGGACGAAGGCCAACCCGGTCAGGACTGCTCCCAGCGCCCGCTGAATCCGGATTTCGTTCTGAACCAGCCGCGCTTCAAAGGCGCCGAGGTGCTGCTGGCACGGCGTAACTTTGGCTGCGGCAGCTCCCGCGAGCACGCGCCCTGGGCGCTGGAAGATTTTGGCTTCAAAGTAGTGATTGCCCCCAGCTTTGCCGATATCTTTTACAACAACGCGTTCAAGAACGGCATCCTGCTGGTGACGCTGGCCGAAGAGCAGGTGGATCGTCTGTTTGCCGAGGTGGACGCCAACGAAGGCTACCAGCTGGACGTCGACCTGGAGCATCAGCGCGTGATCACGCCCAGCGGCGAGATTCTGGAATTCGAGGTCGATGAATTCCGCAAGCACTGCCTGCTGAACGGCCTGGACGATATCGGCATTACCCTGCAAGACGAAGAGGCCATTCGCAGCTTCGAAGCGCAGCATCGTCAGCAGCGCCCGTGGCTGTTCCGTCAGCCCGCGTAAGTCTTCCATTTTTTGTGCTAAGGATTGAGCATGACTCATAAGGTGTTACTGCTGCCCGGTGACGGTATCGGCCCGGAAATTGCCGCCCAGGCGGCGCGTTTGTTGAAAGCCTGCCAAGACGCTGGCCTGGACATCGAGGTGGAAGAGGGTCTGGTGGGCGGCTCGGCCTACGACGTACACGGCGAGCCGCTGCCCGCCGAAACGTTGGAAAAAGCCAAGGCTGCCAGCGCGATTCTGCTGGGTGCCGTGGGCGGCCCCAAATGGGACAAGATCGAAGACCTCTCCAAGCGTCCTGAGAAAGGCTTGCTGGGCCTGCGCAAGAACCTGGGGCTGTTTGGCAACCTGCGTCCGGCCATGCTCTACCCGCAGTTGGCCAGCGCTTCCAGCTTGAAGCCCGAGCTGGTGGCCGGGCTGGATATCATGATCGTGCGTGAACTCACCGGCGGCATCTACTTCGGCCAGCCCCGGGGTATCGAAGTGCGCGACGGCGAGCGGGTCGGCTTCAATACCTATATCTACTCCGAGAGCGAAATCGAGCGCATTGGCCGTGTCGCCTTCGAGATGGCCCAGAAGCGCGGCAAGAAGCTCTGCTCGGTGGACAAGGCCAACGTGCTGGAAGTGACGATTCTGTGGCGTGAGGTCATGGAGCGGCTGGCACCGGAATACCCGGATGTAGAGCTGTCGCACATGTACGTGGACAACGCCGCCATGCAGCTGGTGCGTGCACCGAAGCAGTTCGATGTGGTGGTCACCGGCAACATGTTTGGCGACATTCTCTCCGATGCCGCCGCCATGCTGACCGGCTCCATCGGCATGTTGCCTTCTGCATCGCTCAACGAGAGCGGGCAGGGCATGTACGAGCCTTGCCACGGCAGCGCGCCGGACATCGCAGGCCAGAACGTCGCCAACCCGCTGGCCATGATGCTCTCGGTGGCCATGATGCTGCGCTACTCGCTCAATGAGCCCGCCATGGCCGAGCGCATTGAAGCGGCGGTGGGCAGCGTGCTGGACGACGGCCTGCGTACGGCGGATATCGCTTCCGAAGGCACCCGTCGGGTCTCCACGGTGGAGATGGGCGATGCGGTGCTGGCGGCCTTTGCACAACGCTCAGCCTAAGGCTAGCAAGAAGAGCATGGGCAAAAAGAAAGCCTGCTAATGGGTTGATTCGCTTCGACTCGTCGCAAAGCAACCAACGTCGGCTGCCCCAAGGGGTGGCCGACGTCGTGTCGGATATTTGTGTATAATACTTATCTCATTCTTGGTTGGAGGACTTCACATGTTGAAAGTCGGTTTCGTGGGATGGCGTGGCATGGTGGGCTCTGTGCTGATGCAGCGCATGCAGGAAGATGGTGATTTCAACGGTATCGAGCCGATCTTTTTCACCACTTCTCAAGTTGGCCAGCCCGGCCCCGACATCGGCGTGGACGTGCCTCCGCTGAAAGATGCGTTTGCACTGGATGACCTGAAAGCGCTGGACGTGATCATTACCTGTCAGGGCGGTGACTACACCAAGAAGGTCTACGGCGACCTGCGCAGCGGCGGTTGGCAAGGCTACTGGATCGATGCTGCCAGCACCCTGCGGATGGAAGACGAAGCCACCATCATCCTCGACCCGGTGAACCGCAAGGTCATCGATGCGCAGCTGGCAAAAGGTGCCAAAACCTTCGTGGGTGGCAACTGCACTGTCAGCCTGATGCTGATGGGCCTTGGCGGCCTGTTCGAGGCCGATATGGTCGAGTGGATGACCTCCATGACCTATCAGGCGGCGTCCGGCTCCGGTGCCAAGCACATGCGCGAGCTGCTCAACCAGATGGGCCACCTGCGTGATAGCGTGGCCAGCGAATTGGCCGACCCGGCCAGCGCCATTCTGGATATCGACCGCAAGGTCACTGCGGCCATGCGTGGCGGCGACTTCCCCACGGAAAACTTCACTGCGCCGCTGGCGGGCAGCCTGCTGCCGTGGATCGACACCAAGCTGGAGAGCGGCCAGAGCCGCGAAGAGTGGAAGGGCAGCGTCGAGTCCAACAAGATTCTGGGTCTGCAGAACAACCCGATTCCCATCGATGGGCTTTGCGTGCGTATCGGGGCCATGCGCTCCCACAGCCAAGCATTCACCATCAAGCTGAAGCAGGATGTGCCGCTGGACGAGATCGAAGAGCGCATTGCCAAGCACAACGAGTGGGTGCGCCTGATTCCCAACGACAAGGAAGCCACCGTGGCAGGCCTGACCCCGGCAGCAGCCACGGGCACGCTGCAAGTGCCGGTCGGTCGGCTGCGCAAGCTGAACATGGGCGGTGAATACCTCTCCGCCTTCAGCGTGGGCGACCAGCTGCTGTGGGGGGCCGCCGAGCCGCTCAAGCGCATGCTGAAGATCCTGCGCGAGCAGTAATCCAGCGCGGGTCGTCAGGTAAACCAGTGGGAAGCTGTTCGCAGCTTCCCATTTTTTTTGCCCGTCAGGCGTGTCGAGGGTGCATTGGCCCAAGCGGCATGTTAAATACGTTATGATAAAAACGAATTAAGTCATTGTGATGGGTGAATGTTTCCGCACAATGTAACGCAGGGAACCGCAGGCAGTAGGGGCCGCAATGAAAAACAAGCTGGCATGGTGGTCATGGCTGCCGCTGGGCGTCGTAAGCCCGTTGGCGTTGGCCGTGGGGCTGGGGCAGGTGACGGTCAACTCACCGCTCCAGGCACCGCTGAATGCCTCCGCACCCATCGTGGATGTCTCCGAGACTGCGCTGGGCGAGATACGGGTGGAGGTCGCTGACGAAGCGGCCTTTACCGCCCGGGGGCTGGAGTGGACCCCGCTGGCGGCCAGCGTGCGCGCCGAGATCGAGCGCCTTCCCGGCGGTGCTCGGGTGGTGCTGCGCACCGATCAGGAGGTGCTGGAACCCTGGCTGGATCTGTTGTTGATCATCAGCGGCCCCGATGGGCGTAGCGCCGAGGCGTTCACACTGCTGTTCGATCTGCCGGAGAGCATCGCCAGTGCGCCGGTGGCGGCACCTGCCAGCCATGTCAGTCCGTCCGCGACGGCTGCACAAGCCCCGCCACAGGCAGTCTCTTCTTCGCCATTGCCATCGCCATCGCCCGCATCCGTGGCCAGTGCGGCCCAGGCGCCTGGCGGAACGGCCTATGTGGCCAGCGGCGATTCATTGTGGGGGGTGGCGGCGCGGGTCAAGCCCGCCGAGGTCAGTGTCCAGCAGATGATACTGGCGCTGGTCGAAGCCAACCCGTCGGCGTTCCCTTCCGGTAACCCGGATGAGCTTCGCGCCGGGCAAACCCTGGTGGTGCCAGGTCGCGAGCAAATCATGGCACGTAGCCCCAGCCAGGCATCCCAGGCGGTGCAGGCCATGCGCCAAACGGCGGCGGCGCCATCGTCAGGCGAGGAGCCGGTGCTGGTCGACGAGGCGCTGGCCGCGAGCGAGCAGTTGCCACAGGGCGCGCCAGAAGGCCCATTGGCCGAGGGTGATGCCGAGGGCGAGACAGAGAGCGAGACAGAGAGCGAGCTGGCAGGGCTGACCCTCAACGACCTGGCAGAACAGCTGCGCGAAAGCCAGGCCATGCTGCAAACCGTCCTCGAAGAGCGTGACCTGATGCAGGCGGAAATGGCTGCGCTGCGTCAGGAGGTGGCCTCGTTGACGGAGGCGCTGCAGGCGTCTCAACAGGAAACCCAGCATGCCCTGGCTGCCGCAGAAGCCATGGCGGCCAGCGCGGGTCAGGCGGCCGGTGCGGGAGCGTCCGGGCCGGGGGTGATCGCACGGCTGGAGGCCTATCAGTGGCCGCTGGCCAGTGCCGCCCTGGCGCTGTTGCTGGGGGCGCTGGTGTGGTCACGCAAACGCCGCGAGCGCCAGTGGGAGGACGTGCCAGCGCCCGCCGCTGCCGTGGAAACGCCCCCACGGCGCGCCGAGCCAGTCATGGAAAGCACCGGCACCGCTGGCGCACCTTTGGCCGAGCCGCCCCTTGCCGAGCCACCGCCTTTCGATATCCCGAAAGCGCCGCCACAGGTAGCCGAGCGCTATGAGCAGGTGTCTGCTGCTGACGAGCCGGTGACCGACGAGCTTGCTGTCCAAACGCCTGTTGCTCAAGCGCCTGGTGAGCATAGCCCCTTGGAGGAAGCTACAGAGCTGTCGACGCCCCAGGCACCTGCGCAACCGGTGCCGGACGATCATCGGGCGCACTGTATCGATTATCATCCGCCCTTGCTGCAGGCTAACGAGTCAGACGCGGCCGAGACCTCCTTGTCAGGAAACGCGCACCCGCCACCGCTGCGCACCCGCTATACCCCTGAAGAGGAGTGGGAAATCGAAGAGGTGGCATTCGAGCCGCGACGTCGGGATAATAGCGACTCTTCCAAATCCTCCAAATGACGTGGCTTGATGACGCTGTTCTACCACTTTGATGAAACACAACCGCTGGCTGGCCGACTGGCCATGGGCGTCGAATATGACGGCACACGTTTTTGTGGCTTTCAGCGCCTGAAGCATGCCGCCTCCGTGCAACAGGCCATCGAAGATGCGCTGGGCAAGGTGGCGGGGGCGCCCGTGCATATCTACGCCAGCGGCCGTACCGATTCCGGTGTGCACGCCACGCGCCAAGTGATTCACTTCGACCCGCCGGTACAGCGCACTGAAAAAGCGTGGATTTTCGGCGCCAATACCAATCTGCCCCGAGACGTGGCGGTGCGTTGGGTGAAGCCGGTGTCCGATGATTTTCATTCGCGCCTTGGCGCGCTGGCACGCCGTTACCGCTACATCTTTCTGAATCAGATCAGCCGCCCGGTCATGGAGCGCCACAACGTCACCTGGTGTCGCGACCCGCTGGATGCCGATGCCATGCATCGTGCGGCCCAGGTGCTGGTGGGCGAGCACGATTTCAGCAGCTTCCGCGCGGCGGGCTGCCAGTCGAAATCCCCCTGGCGCCAGATGCACTTCGTCGAAGTGAAGCGTTACGGCCCGCTGGTGGTGATCGATATCCAAGGCAATGCCTTCCTGCATCACATGATCCGTAACATTGCCGGAGCGCTGGCCAGCGTTGGCCGGGGGGCGCAGGACGAAGGGCATATCGCCCGCCTGCTGGCGATGAAAAATCGCCAGAAGGGCGATGTCACGGCGCCTGCCTGCGGCCTGCATTTCGTCGACTCCCTCTACGACGAACGTTTCGCGATCCCCAAGGAGCCGCTGGGGCCCAATCTGCTGGCCTTCACCGGCGAGTGGACCGGCGAGCGGGCGCTGCCGGAGACGCCCCGAGTGGCCGCCCGGCGCCAGCTCACCTTTACCCAGCAAGCCAGCCCTGAACAGCAGGAGAGCGCCTCATGACCGCATCTGGTCGCACGCGTATCAAGTTTTGTGGTTTTACTCGCCACGAGGACGTGGCCCAGGCCGTGGCGCTGGGGGTCGATGCGCTGGGGTTCGTCATGTGGCCCAGGAGCGCGCGGGGTATCGACCCTGATGCGTTGGCGGCGCTGGCAGCACCGGTACCGGCTTTCGTGACGCGGGTGGGGCTGTTCGTCAACCCTGACGTAGCGCTGGTGGAGGCGTGTTTGCCGCATCTGGATTTGATCCAGTTCCATGGTGACGAGTCCGCCGACTTCTGCGCCCAGTTCGATCGCCCCTGGATCAAGGCGCTGCGCATGCGTGACGACCTCGACCTGCATCAGGCAGCGCAGCAGTACGCGGCCGCCCAGGCACTGCTGCTGGACGCCTACCGACCGGGCGTGCCAGGCGGAACCGGAGAAACCTTCGACTGGTCTAGAATCCCCGCAGCCCTGCAAAAACCTGTTATTCTGGCGGGTGGGCTGACGGTCGAGAACATTGCTGCCGCGGTGGCGCAGGTGGCTCCCTATGCGGTTGATGTATCAGGGGGAATCGAAGCCGCCCCAGGCCAAAAGGATGCTCGGCGAATGGCCGACTTCGTGGCTCAGGTCGGGCGGGCCGATCAGCGCTGACGAGGGGAGTGAAACCCTTCTTCTGCCTTTATGTATTCATTCATCTTTGCCTTTCTGGCGATCCTGTGAGGTATGCCTGTGACAGTCTCAGCAACTGAAACCAAGTTCAGCGACCTGACCCGAATGCCGGATGCCCGTGGTCACTTTGGCCCCTATGGCGGCCGGTTCGTGTCGGAAACCCTGAGTTACGCTCTTGAAGAGCTGGAGCAGACCTACTTCAGCCTGCGCGACGACCCGGTCTTTCAGGCGGAGTTCGACCGCGATCTGGCGCACTATGTGGGTCGCCCCTCGCCGCTTTATCACGCCGAGCGCTGGTCCAACTCACTGGGTGGCGCACAAATCTGGTTGAAGCGCGAAGACCTCAACCATACCGGTGCCCACAAGGTGAACAACACCATCGGTCAGGCGCTGCTGGCCAAGAAGACCGGCAAGCCTCGGGTCATCGCTGAAACCGGCGCGGGTCAGCACGGTGTGGCCACGGCCACGGTTGCCGCGCGGCTGGGGCTGGAGTGCGATGTCTACATGGGCGCCGCCGATGTCCAGCGCCAGAAGCTGAACGTCTACCGCATGCGGCTGCTGGGCGCGCGGGTCATTCCGGTGGAGTCCGGCACCCGCACGCTCAAGGACGCCATGAACGAAGCGTTGCGTGACTGGGTCACCAACGTGGACAACACCTTCTACATCATCGGTACCGTGGCCGGGCCGCACCCGTACCCGCTGTTGGTGCGCGATTTCAATGCAGTGGTGGGGCGCGAGGCGCGCCGCCAGTCGCTGGAGCAGATCGGCCGCTTGCCGGATGCGCTGGTAGCGTGCGTGGGCGGGGGCTCCAATGCCATTGGCCTGTTCTACCCGTTCGTCGAAGATGACGCCGTGGCCATGTACGGTGTCGAGGCAGGGGGCGACGGGGTGGAAACCGGCCGTCACGCCGCGCCGCTGTCTTCCAATGCACCGCGTGGCGTACTGCACGGCAACCGCACCTACCTGATGTCCGACGAAGCGGGCCAGGTGATGGATACTCACTCCATCTCGGCAGGCCTCGATTATCCTGGCGTTGGCCCCGAGCACGCGCTGTGGAAAGACGCCGGTCGCGTGCAGTACGTGGCCGCCAATGACCAGCAGGTGCTGGAAGCGTTCCGCGAGCTGACCCGCATGGAGGGCATCATGCCTGCGCTGGAGTCTGCCCATGCCTTGGCCCATGCCAAAGTGCTGGCGCCCACCATGCGGCCTGATCAGCATATCGTGGTGAACCTTTCAGGGCGTGGTGACAAGGACATCATGACCGTGGCTAACATCGACGGCATCGAGTTTTAAGGGCTAGCATGAATCGAATCGACCAGCGTTTTTCCGAATTGAAGCAGCAGGGCCGCAAGGCTCTGATCCCTTACATCACCGCCGGGGACCCTGCGCCCCAGTATACGGTAGGCTTCATGCACGCCCTGGTGGATGCCGGGGCCGATGTGATCGAGCTTGGCGTGCCGTTCTCCGACCCGATGGCGGATGGCCCGGTCATCCAGAAGGCCTGCGAGCGGGCTCTGAAGCAGGGCACCCGGCTGGTGGACCTGCTGGACATGGTGGCCGAGTTTCGCCAGACCGATACCCAGACACCCATCGTGCTGATGGGCTACCTGAATCCTATCGAACGCATCGGTTACACGGCCTTTGCCGATAAAGCCGCCAGCGTCGGTGTGGACGGCGTGCTGGTGGTGGACATGCCGCCGGAAGAGGCGGACGAGTTCGGCCCGCTGCTCAAAGAGCGCGGCTTGGCAGCGATTTTCCTGGTTGCGCCTACCACTTCTCATGCCCGTGCCGCTACAATATGCGCCCACGGTGAGGGGTATCTTTACTATGTGTCGCTCAAAGGCGTGACCGGGGCGGCCACATTGAACGCAGCCGATGTCGCTGAACACCTGGCGCCGCTGCGTGACATGACCGATTTGCCGCTGTGCGTTGGGTTCGGCATTCGCGATGGGGTGACGGCCGCCGAGGTGGCGAAAGTCGCCGATGGCGTGATCGTCGGCAGCGCGCTGGTCAACCGCATTGCGGACAGCGAGGATGCCCCTGAAACCATCGCCGGACAGTTGAAGAGCGTGTTGGCTGAAATGCGGACCGCCATGGATGCCTGAGTGCATCCTCTCATCGTCTACACTGAATCTTGAATTGACGACACTCATCAAGCTTGGCTTGGCCAAGCGTTGACGTATACGGAAGCCTTTTTGATATGAGCTGGTTAGACAAGATCGTGCCCTCCATGGGGCGTATCCAGCGGAAGGACCGTCGTGCCAGCGTGCCCGATGGCCTCTGGCGTAAATGTCCCAAATGCGAGGCGGTGCTGTACCTGCCGGAGCTGGAAAAGCACCACAGCGTCTGTCCCAAGTGTGACCATCACTTGCGTCTGACCGCCCGCAAGCGCCTTGACTGGTTCCTGGACAAGCAGGGGCGCGAAGAGGTGGGGGCCGAGATCGAGCCCAATGACCGCCTCAAGTTCCGCGACTCCAAGAAGTACAAGGACCGCCTGACGGCTGCCCAGAAAGAGACCGGTGAAAAAGACGCGCTGGTTGCCATGCGGGGCGAGCTGGATGGCCTGCCGGTCGTGGCCGTGGCCTTCGAGTTCACCTTCATGGGCGGCTCCATGGGTGCCGTGGTCGGCGAAAAGTTCGTCCGCGCGGCCACCATTGCGCTGGACGAGGGTATTCCGCTGATCTGCTTTGCTGCCTCGGGTGGCGCGCGGATGCAGGAAGCGCTGTTCTCGCTGATGCAGATGGCCAAGACCTCGGCAGCACTGGAGAAGCTCAAACAGGCGGGCGTCCCCTATATTTCCGTGCTGACCGACCCGGTGTTTGGTGGCGTTTCCGCGTCGCTGGCCATGCTGGGTGACCTGAACATTGCCGAACCCAACGCACTGATCGGTTTTGCAGGCCCTCGGGTCATCGAACAGACCGTGCGCGAAACGCTGCCGGAAGGTTTCCAGCGCAGCGAGTTTCTGCTCGAACACGGCACGGTCGACATGATCGTACATCGTCATGACATGCGTGCGCGTGTCGGTGGTGTGCTGCGCAAGCTGACTCATCAGAACCCACTGTACGTCAGTGGTGAGCCGGAAGTCGATACCGAGATCGCGGAGCCAGTGGTGGATGAAGCAGCGCTGGCCGATGCCGCAGAAAGCAGCGCTCAGGCAGAGCCTGCCAAGCCTGCGAGCGATGACGCGTCGCGCAATGCCTAGCACGTTAGCCGAATGGCTGAATCATCTTGAGACGCTGCATCCGGTAGGCATCGACATGGGCCTGGAGCGGGTGTCGCAGGTGGCCCGGCGCATGGGGCTGCTGGACCGCCCCCTGGCCCGCCAGGTGATTACCGTGGCAGGCACCAATGGCAAGGGCTCGACCCTTGCCATGATCGATGCGGTGGCGCGGGCGCATGGCCTGCGCACCGGTACCTACACGTCTCCTCATCTGCTGCGCTATAACGAGCGTGTCACGCTGGAAGGTCGCGAAGCCAGTGACCAAACCCTGGTCGAAGGCTTCATTCAGGTGGAGGATGCTCGCCTGGAAGCGCCCGCCATCAGTCTGACCTACTTCGAGGCGGGCACTCTGTGTGCGCTCTGGTGTCTGGCCAATGCCGAGCTGGATCTGGCGGTATTGGAGGTAGGGCTGGGCGGGCGGCTGGATGCCGTCAACATCATCGATGCCGATGTGGCCATCGTGACCACCATCGCGCTGGATCATGCCAATTTCCTGGGAACCGATCTGGCTCAGATCGGGCGCGAAAAAGCGGGCATCTTTCGCCCCCTGAAACCCGCCGTATTGGGAAGCTTGACGCTGCCCACGAGCGTGCTGGACACGGCCATTGCCGTGGCTGCGCCCAGCTACGTGCTGGGCGTGGGTTTCAGCCATAGCGCGGGTGACGAGCCGCCAGGAACTCCCTGGTGCTGGCATGGGCTCAACCGTGAAGGGGATACTCTTTCCCTTGACGCGCTGCCCGACCCAGGCTTGCCCATCGACAATGCGGCGACGGCGCTGCAGGCGCTGGCGCTGGCAGGCGTGCCGTTGAAGGTGCGGCCGGTCAGTGAAGCGCTGGCCACGGTGACGCTGCCGGGGCGCATGCAGTGGAGCGGGCAGTGGTGCCTGGACGTGGGGCATAATCCGCATGCGGCCAGCTATCTGGCGCGCAGGCTTCCCGCGCCGCCTGCCGGTGGTCGCCAGTGGGGGCTGCTTGGCATGCTCAATGACAAGGATGCCGACGGTGTGATCGAGGCATTGTTGCCGCGTATCCGTGACTGGGTCTGCGTCAGCCTGGAAGGCGAACGTGGCCGCTTGGCCAGCGAGCTTGCCGAGCGTATTACGTTGCTGGGTGGGCGCGTGTATCATTGCGCCGATTCTCCGCAGGCCGGGGCAGAGTGGCTGGCTCAACGGCTGACGCCAGAGGATCGGGTATTGGCAACGGGGTCATTCTTTACCGTGGCAGCGCTACTGGCGATGTCACTGCCTCAAGCATCGCCGCAGGCACGTTAAGCTGGAGGGAGAGGGATATGAAATACGGTAAAACGGAACGCATTAGCGGTCTCGTGATTCTGCTGGCCGTGCTGGCGATCATCGTGCCGTGGTTGATGAGTGACCCGGCTCCCCGGGAGGAGCGTCCGCAGCCCACCTTCGTGATCGAACAGCCGGTGAACGTGGTGCGTCAGGACGTTCCTGTGCCCGAGATGCCTGCTTCCATCAACGCGCCGTCTCCCCTCGAGCCGCTGGAGAATGCCGAGGTAGTGGACGAGCCCATCGAGGTCGTGCCGCTGGAACCGCAGACCGAGGCCGTTGCCAGTGCGCCCGCTGAGACGCCTCCGCCAGCAGCACCCGCCGAAGCGCCGCGCAACGAACCGACGCCCGCTCCCGCCAATGACCCGATTGCCGAGCTGGTGGCTGCTAACCAGAACCGTGGCAGCAGTAGCAGTAGTAGCGGCAGCAGCAATGGTTCTGCTCCCCAGGCTCAGCAGCAGGGCGAATGGGCCGTTCAGGTAGGCAGTTTTGGCGATGCCGCCAATGCCCAGCGAATCAGCGACCAACTCACCAATCAAGGCTTCCGCGTTTTCCAGCGTCCGCGTGACAACAACCTCACCACCGTGCTGGTGGGCCCGTACGGCTCTTCGGAAGATGGCGAGGCGGCGTTGGCACTGGTGAAAGAGCGGGCCAATGTTCAAGGCCTTCTGGTGCGGGTAAGAGACTGATCATGGCGCTGACATGGATTGATGCCGTTTTTCTGGCCGTGCTGGCGCTATCGATGCTGGCAGGCTTCGTACGGGGCTTCGTGCGTGAATCGCTGGGGCTGGCTGCCTGGGTCGTCGCGCTGATGGTGGCGCGGGTGCTGGCCGAGCCGGTGGCCGAGCTGATGGCCGGCTTCATCGAGAGTTTCGATGCTCGCCTGGTGCTGGCCTTTGCGCTGGTCATCTTTGCGGTGATTCTGCTGTGCGGCATCGTGATACGTATCGTTCACGCCGCCGTGGAGTGGGTGGGCATGGGGCTGTTGAACCGTTTTGCGGGCGCTGCGTTCGGGCTTGCCCGTGGCGCGGTCATCCTGCTGGTGGTAACCGTGCTGATCACCTTGACACCGTTGGCAGACCTTCAGGCATGGCAGGAAGCCTCGCTGCGCCCCACCTTCATCGAGTTGCGGGACTGGGCCGTGAGCCAACTGGACCAGTGGGAGCGTGAGCTGCCGACGCCACCGGCGTCGCTGCGCGATGTCTCGCTCCCCGAATTGCGCGTTCCCGTTCAGCAATAGCCGAGCGGTGGATGTCGTGCCGCTGTCTGGCAGCGGCACGAGCAAGTTTGATGATCATACGGGTTTGCACCAGCAAGCCGTGGTTTTAAAGCGAGGTAACTGGAATGTGCGGTATAGTGGGCCTTCTGGCCAAGCAGGCGGTAAATCAGGGAATCTACGATGCCCTGACCGTACTTCAGCATCGGGGCCAGGACGCTGCCGGCATGATGACCTGGAGCGAGGGACGCTTCCTACTGCGCAAGAGTAACGGCCTGGTTCGTGACGTTTTCCATACTCGCCACATGGCGCGCCTGAAAGGCAACCTGGGCATTGGTCACGTGCGCTACCCCACGGCAGGCTCCTCCAGTGAGGCCGAGTCTCAGCCGTTCTACGTCAACTCCCCCTACGGCATCGCGCTGGCCCACAACGGCAACCTGACCAACTCAGAGCAGTTGAAGCAGGAGCTGTTCTCCACGGACCTGCGCCATATCAATACCAGCTCCGACTCGGAAGTGCTGCTCAACGTCTTCGCCCACGAGCTGGGCAAGCAAGGGCTTCACCTGGAAGCCGAGGACATCTTCGATGCGGTGCGTCGCGTGCATCGTCGCTGCAAGGGTGGCTATGCGGCCGTGGCGATCATCAACGGGTTCGGTATGGTCGCCTTCCGTGATCCCCACGGCATTCGTCCGGTGGTGTTCGGCACGCGTCAGGACCCCAACGGCCAGGAAGTGATGATCGCCTCCGAGTCGGTGGCGCTGGACGTGGGTGGTTTCGAGCTGGCGCGTGACCTGGCGCCGGGCGAGGCCATCTTCGTCGACATGCAGGGTCAGGTTCACACCCAGGTATGTGCCGACCGCCCCGAACTGCGTCCGTGTATCTTCGAGCACGTCTATCTGGCGCGCCCCGACTCCATCCTCGATGGCGCTTATGTCTACGGCACGCGCATGCAGATGGGTCGCAAGCTGGGCGACCGCATCATGAACGAGTGGCCCGACCACGATATCGATGTGGTCATCCCGATCCCGGACACCTCACGTACTTCGGCACTGGAGATGGCCCAGCATCTTGGCGTCACCTACCGCGAAGGCTTCATGAAGAATCGCTACATTGGCCGGACCTTCATCATGCCCGGGCAGACCCAGCGCAAGAAATCGGTGCGTCAGAAGCTGAATGCCATCGATGTCGAGTTCAACGGCAAGAACGTACTGCTGGTGGATGACTCCATCGTGCGCGGCACCACCTGCAAGCAGATCATCCAGATGGCCCGGGATGCCGGTGCCCGCAAGGTCTATTTCGCCTCGGCGGCGCCCCCGGTGCGTTACCCCAACGTTTACGGCATCGACATGCCCGCGGCCACCGAGCTGATTGCCCATGGCCGTACGGAAGAGGAAGTGGGTCAGCTGATCGGCGCCGACCGCATTTTCTATCAGGACCTCGAAGACCTGAAGAGCGCCTGTCGCGAGGTTAACCCCGAGATGGAAGCCTTCGATTGCTCGGTGTTCGATGGCAACTACGTCACCGGCGATATCGACGAGGCTTACCTGGCGGTACTGGAGGCTAGCCGTAACGATGCGGCCAAGGACAACAGCGCGGGTGACCATGCGCTGGTTGACATGCACAATCAGGATGATGACCTGGACGACTGAACGCGCATGCGCTGGCAACTTTCCTCAGGGAGAGTTGCCGGGGGAATGGACGTTTTGGAAGCTGGACGTTTTGGAAAAGAGGGCGCTGCCATGCACGATGATCATCACCAGGAGGAGTGGTCGCTCGAAACGCTCGCCATTCGCGCGGGGCACCACCGCACGCTTGAGCAGGAGCATGCCGAGCCGATTTTTCCCACCTCGAGCTTTGTTTACGAGAGTGCTGCCGAAGCTGCCCGCAAGTTCGGTGGTCAAGAGCCGGGTAACGTCTACTCGCGCTTCACCAATCCGACAGTACATACCTTCGAACGCCGACTGGCGGCCCTGGAAGGCGGTGAGCGTTGTGTAGCCACCAGCTCTGGCATGGCCGCCATTCTTTCCACTGCCCTGGCACTGCTGTCGGCGGGGGATGAGATCGTGGCCTCGCGTTCGCTGTTTGGCTCTACGGTCAGCCTGTTCGACAAGTATCTGGGCAAGTTTGGCATTACCACGCGCTATGTGGAGCTTTCCAATCTGGCAGCCTGGGAAGCCGCAGTGACGCCCGCCACTCGGTTGATGTTTGCAGAAACGCCGTCCAATCCGCTTTCCGAAGTGGCCGATATTCCGGCCCTGGCAGCGTTGGCGAAGCGCAGCGGGGCCTTGCTGGCCATCGATAACTGTTTCCTTACGCCTGCCCTGCAACAGCCGCTGGCACTGGGGGCCGATCTGGTGATCCACTCGGCCACCAAATACCTGGATGGCCAAGGGCGCGCCGTAGGCGGAGCGGTGGTGGGGCGTCATGACCTGCTGGAAGAGGTGTTTGGCGTCGTGCGGACCTGCGGCCCCTGCCTGAGTCCGTTCAACGCGTGGATCTTCACCAAGGGGCTCGAGACCCTGTCGCTACGCATGAAGGCCCACTGCGAGAACGCCTTGAGCCTGGCCCGCTGGCTCGACCAGCATCCTGCCGTCAATCGGGTGTATTACAGCGGCCTGGAAGCGCACCCTCAGCATGCGTTGGCCAAGCGCCAGCAGCAGGGCTTTGGTGCCGTGCTGGGATTCGAGGTGCTGGGTGGGCAAGAGGGCGCCTGGCAGGTGATCGACGCCACGCGCATGCTGTCGATTACCGGCAATCTGGGCGATGTCAAAACCACCATCACTCACCCGGCCACCACGACCCACGGGCGCCTTTCCGATGAGCAAAAGGCCGCCGCAGGGATTGCGCCGGGGCTGATTCGGGTAGCCGTCGGGCTTGAAAGTCAGGCGGATATCCAGCGTGACCTGGCCCGTGGCCTGGATGCGCTGGCGGCTCGTTGAAGTACGATATTGTGACGACTGACCGGCCGAAAGGCCGGTTTTTTATTGGCGAAACACGCCAACGTTTCATAAAGTGACACGATACGGGCACGATGAAACGGTTTTTCCGAACGATGCGTTCTGCTTTTTTCAGCAGTGTTTTGTCATGCGAAAGGTTATGATTTTTATAACAAGTGAAGCATGCTGTGGGGCAGCGTGCAGCCGTCAATGGGGAGTCAAGGATGTGGCGTAATACACGCACTGGCTGGGGGGTGATCAGTATCGCGTTTCACTGGCTGAGCGCTTTGACCATCATTGGGTTGTTCGCGTTAGGTTGGTGGATGACCGGGTTGGGTTATTACGACCCTTGGTACAATCAGGCTCCCTGGATACACCGCTCGGTGGGCGTGCTACTGCTGCTGGTCACCTTTGGCCGATTGGCTTGGCGTTTCATACAGCCGACCCCCGCGGCCGAGGGAGGGCGTTTCGAGCGTCTGGCGGCTCACCTTGGCCACATCGCACTTTACGTTTTGTTGCTGACGGTACTGTTCAGTGGCTACCTGATTTCGACCGCCAACGGGCGTTCCATCAGTGTGTTTGGCTGGTTCGATGCTCCTGCCATCCTGCATGGCCTGCCCAATCAGGCCAGCGTGGCGGGCGACATACACTGGTACAGCGCGTTGGCGCTCATGGTATTGGCAGGTGGGCATGCGTTGGCGGCATTGGTGCATCATTGGCGCTGGCGGCACGACACGCTGCGCCGCATGGTCAACCCGCGCCATGGGCAGCCAAAGCCCCATGCCCAGCCTAAAATTTGAACCCCTGTTCTACTCACCGCGGACTCATGATGAATCCGCAGTTTTGACCAAGGAAAGCGAGGAGATAGCAATGTTGAAGAAGACAGCGATTGCCACGGCACTGGCCGCAGCGGCTCTGGTTCCCTTGAGCCAGGCTCAGGCGGCTGATTATCAGATCGATATCGAAGGCCAGCACGCATTCGTGCAGTTCAAGATCAACCATCTGGGCTTCTCTTACATTCTGGGCAGCTTCGAGACCTTCGATGGCCAGTTCCATTACGATGCCGACGACCTGGATGCGTCTTCCGTCTCCATGGAAGTGCAGGTCAACAGCCTGACCACCAACCATGCCGAGCGTGACCGTCATATTCTGAGCGCTGACTTCCTCAACGCCAGCGAATTCCCCACGGCGACCTTCACGTCCACTGGTTTCGAAGCTACAGGTGACAACGAAGGCGTGGTGACCGGCGAGCTGACGCTGCATGGCGAAACTCAGGAAATCGAAATGCCGGTGACCCTCATGGGCGAAGGTGAAGACCCCTGGGGTAACTACCGCGCTGGTTTCGAAGGCAGCACCATGCTGACGCTGAGTGATTTCGGCATCGACATGAGCGACTTCCCGGAAGCTATGCACGAGCTGGAGCTCTACGTCACCTTCGAAGGCATCCGCCAGTAAGCGATGACTGATCAGAACGCTGCCACCTTCACGGGTGGTGGCGTTTTTTGCGTTTTAAAGCCCCCGTAAATCGAGCAATACACCAAGGAGGCCGCCGTTGGCAGCCGCTATGCAACAACGTGAGTTGGCTATCACCCTGTGGCGTCAAACCTGGCCCATGGCCATTGGTGTTCTGGCGCTGCTCGGGTTTCAGCTGGTCGACAGCGCCTTCATCGCGCGGCTGGGCACGGCCCCGCTGGCCGCGCAGTCGTTCACTTTTCCGCTGTCGTTTTTGATCATTGGTATTCAGGTGGGGGTGGGCATCGCCATTGCGGCGCTCATCTCCCGAGCCTTGGGGGCCGGTGAGCAGGCCAGAGCCAGGCGCTTGAGCAGCCTGGTGCTGTTGGCGGGTGGTGCGGTCATCGGTGTGCTGGCTGTCGTGCTTTGGGCGTTGCAGGAGCCCTTGTTCAGCCTGCTGGGGGCCGACCAGCGTGCGCTAGGGCACATTCGAGCCTACTGGGCGCCGCAGCTGTTCGCCGCCTGGTTGGGCGCCTTGCTTTACTTCATCTACAGCGTGTTTCGCGCCCACGGCGATACTCGGTTGCCTGGCAAGATGATGGTGGTCAGCAGTCTGGTGAACCTGGTGCTGGACCCGCTGTTCATTTTTGGCATAGGCCCCTGGGAGGGGTGGGGGTTGCCGGGGGCTGCCTGGGCCACGGCCATCGCCTTTGCCGTGGGCTTGTGGTTTACCTGCCGCAAGCTCTATCGGCGTGACTGGGCGACGATGGTCGCGCTGTGGCCAGAGGCCAAACGCTCCTGGCGGCCTTTCACCGGCATTGCCGCGCCAGCCATGGTCAGCCAGCTGATGCCGCCGCTGGCCGCTATGCTGGCGATTGCGGCGGTGGCGGGGCTGGGGGATACCCAAGTCGCGGCCTGGGGGTTGGCCAGCCGGTTGGAAACCCTTTCGCTGATGGTGATTCTTGCCATGACCATGTCGCTGCCCCCCTGGTTGGGGCGCTGCTATGGGGCTGGAGACTGGGAGCAGATTCATCGTCTCATGCGCCTGGCGCTGACCGTGGCCGTGGCCTGGCAGCTGGCGTTGGGCGTGTTGTTGGCGCTGGCGTCACCCTGGGTGGCCATGGCGCTGGCCGGTAATCCGGAAGTGCAGAGCGAGCTGGCGCTGCTGATACGTTTTTTGCTGCCCAGCTATGCGGCGCTGGGTGTATGCATGCTGGTGGTGTCGGCGGGTAATGCGCTGGGCTGGCCGCTGCGGGCCATGCTGCTCTCCAGTGCGCGGCTGTTCGTGTGCTACCTGCCGTGCCTTTGGGTGGGGGCGCAGCTGTTTGGCTGGACGGGGCTGGCTGCGGGTGCCGCTTTGGGGAATGTGCTGGCAGGCCTGATGGCTTGGGGAGCGCTGCGGCGGATTCTCTCCCGCCCGCATCGGCGGGCGGGAGTGTCATGACCCGACGACAGCTTCAGTGCTGGCGACGTGATTCCTGAAACGAGAAATACAGGAACAGCAGCGCCATGGCGAGATAGCCCATGACGAAGTCGGGGGCCGCATTGAAGGCCAGCTGGGGCGCATGCATCAGGCCAACGAATGAAAAGCCCGCCGCGATGGCGGCAAAGGCCGCTGCCCTGCGGAACTGATGGTCGATCACCGACACGGTCATGGCGCCTAACAGGATGGCCATGAACATGGCCCCTTGCCCCAGCACGACGATGGCGCTGGAGATGTCGCTGACCACCTCACCGGCTCCCCGGTTGAAACGCGTCATCACGTAATTGGCGAAGTAGGGCAGCATCGCCAGGGCGATGGCCGGGTAGTAGCGGGTATCGTTGGCCTGGAACGCAGTGGCGATCATGGACATCCCCACGAATACCAGAATAGGCGCCACGACGGAGACCGGAATGATGGCCGCCAGGGCAGCAATCAGGCCGAACATGGTGGCCAGCGCGTAGACGGCGCCGTTCAGCAGGCTGTAGCCGCGCCCGGCGCCCATCCATTTGGCACCCACCGTGGCAATGTAGACCGTCGTCGGGAACACGCCGCCAAACAGCGCCCCGATCATGGTGCCCGCGCCATCCACGGCCTGGCATTCCCGTACATCGTACTTGTCGCCTGCGGCTTCCATGGCCTCGACGTTGTTCATGGTTTCGATGGCGTTGTACAGGGTAATGGGCAGCACCACGGTCAGGACGGCCAGCATGCCGGTGAACAGCAGGCCCAGCCCTTCGAACCAGGCGAGATTGGGCAGCAAGGGGTAGAACCCCAAGTGGGTGAAGGCATCGCTGAAGCGCTCGGTGCCTGCATCGCCAATCAGGTAGGCCATGGTCGTCCCGATGACGATGGCAAACAGCGAGGTGGGAAGCTTGAAGGGCATGCTCACCCTGGCGACCAGGCCCACGATGATGATCCCCAGCACCAGCAGGCCAATCACCGGCATTTCCAGCGTCTTGAACAGCATTTCACCCGCAATGAAGGTCAGCGCAACGCCTGCCACGGCACCCAGCATCGCGGCTCTGGGCAGGTGATACTGTACCCAGCGGCCTACGACGCTGATCAGGGCTTCGATGGCACCGCTGATGAAGCAGGCGGCCACGGCGACTTTCCAAGCGAGTTCGGCATCGCCGGTCAGCTGTTTGGCGGGCAGTAGCACCCCGAACAGGAAGACGAACATCACCGGCGTGGAAATACCGTAGGAGAGCGCCGTGACGTCGCTGCGGTTCTCCTTGCGCGCCAAGCGAGCGGCGCTCCAGGCGTAGTAGAAATTGCCCACCATGACGGCGACCGCCGCCCCTGGCAGCACCTGCCCATACACGATGGAGGCAGGAAAACCCATGCCCAGCATGGTAATGGCGATAATGACGAAATTGGCGATGTTGTTCTGAAACAGCGCAAAGAAAGCGTCGGTATCTTCTTTTTTGGTAACTATTCAGCACCGGTTGGCTGAGTCGGGGCTTCTTGCTGCATGAAGGCTGGCACCTCCCCCGCAAACAGTTGCTCCAGTGCGGTATGCGCCGCTACCCCTTGCTTGACGGCGGTCGAGAGAAAGCTACGCATGCGGCAGAAGATCTCAGCACCCTCCCAGGAGCGGAAACAGCCCGAGATTTTCTGCTGGACCTTGGTCATTCGCAGATCGCGCTCCCCCTGGTTGTTGGTGAAGGGAGCGGCAGGGTCGTCGAGGAAGCGCAACACGTCGTCCTCGTACGCCTGGAGGCGTTCCAGGAGGTTGCGCGGCTTGGTGCGCTTGGCCCGGCCTCGCGTTCCAGGTGGCGGTTTCACCGGCGGGGGGCACTCGGCGTCCCCTTTCGCCAGGCAATCTCGATAGCGCTGCCGCCAGGCTCGGGTCTCATCGGCCGAGAGGCAGCCGTCGGCCACCTCCACGGCGCGATGCATCTCCAACAACAGGTCATGCAAGGCCTTGGCCCATGCCTGGCCATCGTTCTCCCAGGCCGCTGTCAGCTCCCGAAGGTGGTGCGCATTACAGAGCGCGTGCCGGCAATCCGGATAGCGGTAGTAGGGCTTCCAGTGATCATGCACCAGCACGCCACGCACGAAGGGCAATACGCCGATGGCGTCCATCGCTTCCTGGCCGCGCTTGGGGTGCGGGGCCAACCAGGTCAGGGCCTCGTTGGAGGCGCTGTGTAGCCAGTAGCGTTTGCCACCGACCTGCATTCCGGTTTCATCGGCATGGACGGTGGCTGCTTCACGTAGCGCCGGGATCACCCACTCGGCGAACGCCTCGGCCCGCTGGTAGGCCTCCTGGTTGAAGGCGAACAGGGTGCCGGTGCTCAGCGACAGGCCGCACTGCGAGGTGAGCAACTCGCGGATACGCGCATAGGGCAACAGCTGATACTGGGAGAGATAGACGACATGCGCCTTGAGGCGAGGGCCATACTGGATGGGGCGAGTCACGCCCTCGGGGAATGGCGCCACGTAGCGTTGCCCCTGATCATCTTCGAGGACCTCAGCCTGATATTCGGTGACCACGGCCTGGATTACGATGTCCTGCACTTGGCGCGTTTCGACGCCGACCGGGCGGTAAGAACGCCCCTTGGGGAGTTGCCGACGATCGACACGGAGCTTGACCACCTCGTCGGGGTCCGTCACCGGCGCCAACGTCTTACCCTCATGCCCTGGCTGTCCGCCGGGGCGCCGCTCGCCTTTGGCGCGCGAGCGGCGCTGGCGATTGGGATCCTGGGACGGTGGCTTGCTGCTGTTGCGGCTACTGGTGGCCAGGCGATCGGCCATGAGCTTGACCAGCAACATCAGCACATCGATGGCCGCACGCAGCGACGGAGAGACCGTCTGGTCTTCCTTGAGCTGCTGTCGGACCCGCTCCAGAGCCTCGTCGACGTTGATATCGCTGATGGTCATGTCACCGCATAGATATGCCGAAGGATTAGGCACACTATGCCAGAAAAATCAGCTGGTTGGCGATATCCCATCCGCAGCCACCTGAATAGTTACCTTTTTTGTACCAGGGGTAGGGAGTGCTGGCAGCCGCCATGTTGTGCCTCTCGGTTATGGTGTGTTGTATACAAGGCTACGCTGAGTGTGCCGAATATTTGACTAATCGGTCAAGCGTTGCGTTGTCACGGACGCCGCGCGGGCGCCCCAGGCTCTGGCGGCGAAGGCGCAATTGTACACATCATTGTTCAAGAGGTTGATCTTTCTAAACAAAAACGCCCAGGCCAAAGCCTGGGCGTCATACGTCAGTGCGCGAGATCAGTCGTTGACTGCCGCGATGGCCTTGGCCAGGTAGGGAAGGTTCTCGTGGGAGAAGCCTGCCACGTTGGCACGGCCCGAGCGCACCATGTAGATGCCGAACTCATCACGCAGGCGGTCTACCTGTTCCGGGGTCAGGCCCGTGTAGGAGAACATGCCGCGCTGCTCGGCTACGCAGGCATATTTTTCCGCCAGACCGTAAGGCTTCAGCGCTTCGACGAAATCGCGACGCAGGGTGTTGATACGGTCGCGCATTTCCGTCAGCTCTTCACGCCACAGGGCGGACAGCTCGGCATCGT
This sequence comes from Halomonas sp. KM007, assembly GCF_050709225.1. Taxonomy (NCBI): domain Bacteria; kingdom Pseudomonadati; phylum Pseudomonadota; class Gammaproteobacteria; order Oceanospirillales; family Halomonadaceae; genus Halomonas; species Halomonas sp. KM007. The sequence goes on from NZ_CP136131.1 coordinate 3,538,561, forward strand.
GGAGGATTTCACTGACGATGGCGCCGCCGTGGGCGGGCGGGTTGGAGTAGTTTTCCCGGGCAACGATGGCCGCCTGAGAGCGTACGTTTTCCATCTGCTCGGCGTCCTTGGCCACCAGAATCAGGCAGCCAGTGCGCTCGCAGTAGATACCGAAGTTCTTGGAGCAGGAGCTGGTGATGATCACCTCATCCAGGTTTTCAGCCAGCAGACGAACGCCGTAGGCATCTTCTTCCAGCCCTTCGCCGAAGCCCTGGTAGGCGAAGTCGATCAGCGGCAGCAGCTTGCGCTCTTGCAGAACGGCCATGACTTCCTGCCACTGGGCTTGAGAAAGATCGAAGCCGGTAGGGTTGTGGCAGCAGGCATGCAGCACGACCACGTCGCCTTCTGGAATCTGTTTGAGGGCTGCCAGCATGCCCGTGAAATCCAGACGGTTCTCGGCATCGACGTAGGGGTATTTGTGCAGCGCAATGCCCGCCGCGGTGAAGATGCCGTGGTGGTTGGGCCAAGTGGGGTCGCTGACCCAGATGCCTTTGCCGGGCAACTGGCTGGCAATGAAATCGGCCGCCAGGCGCAGAGCGCCCGTACCGCCCGGTGACTGCGTGGCGCTGGCACGGTTGGCTTTCAATACCGCTGAGTCGGCACCCAGTACCATGGGCAGCACGGCATCGCCATAAGCAGGCGCGCCATGGGAGCCGATGTAGGTCTTGGTGGTTTCATTCTTGAGCAGGCGAGCTTCTGCTTCCTTGACCGCGCGCATGACCGGGGTATTGCCCGCTGCGTCACGGTATACACCGACACCAAGGTCCACTTTCTGCGGATTGGTGTCTTTCTTGAAAGCTTCGATCAACCCGAGAATGGCGTCTCCAGGGACTCGCTCAATTTGCTCAAACATTTATTCGACTACCTCGTCGGTTCTGGCGGCAAGAATGAAATCATTGAGATGCAGGCCGCGCAGGGTATGCGTCCACCAGGTCACGGTGGTGTGCCCCCACTCGGTCACGAGGACCGGGTGATGCCCAGCCTGCTCGGCGACCTCACCGACACGCTGGGTAAAAGCCAACGCATCCGCGAAATCACGAAACGCAAAGCGTCTCGTCAACTTCATGATGCCATCGTGTTCGATAATCTGCCACTCTGGAAGTGCGGCCAGATGGGGTTGGCATGCCTCATGAGCGAGCGGCATGGCATCTGACGACACGGGCTGGAAGGCAGTGCGAGCGAGGCTTTGCATGGTCGGTCTCCGAAGGCGACGTTACTAGCGTCAGGGTAGAAGACGCACGCAGTCCCGGCCAACCTCCTTGGCGCGATAGAGCGCCTGATCCGCGCGCTCCATCAGGCTGGTCAGGGGTTCGCCACAGCGGTACTCCGCAACCCCGATGCTCAGCGTGACGCTGTTCTGGCCAATGCCGAAATCGTGCTCGGCGATGGTTTTGCGCAGGCGGTCGGCAAGCGCATGGCATTGCTGCAGCGAGGTGAGCGGCAACAGTACCATGAACTCTTCACCTCCCAGGCGGGCAACCACGTCTTCACAGCGCAGCAGCGAGCAGGTCAACGTGGCGAGCTGTTTGAGTACCTTGTCGCCCTGCAGATGTCCCCAGGCGTCATTGAGCTGCTTGAAGTGGTCGATGTCGATCATCATGACCGACAGTGGTGAGCCGTGGCGCGTGCTCAGGGAGCTCAAATGCGTCAGTTGCAGCATCAACTTGCGCCGGTTGGCCAGGCCGGTCAGCGGGTCGGTGTCGCAAAGCCGACGCAGGCGCTGCTCTTCCAGCACCTGGTCGGTGATGTCCATCATGATACCGCTCCAGCGCACGCCATTGGTGAAAGGTTCTGGGTTGGCGCTGACCGCGATCCAGCGAGGGTTTTCTTCTGGAAAGGGGAATCGGAAGCGGGTGGTCAGCGGCAGCATCCAGCGTGCTGAGCGCTCGATGGCCGACATGATCTTTGGGTAGTCGCTGCCAGTGAGTTGCTCCAGCAGCGGCTGGGCATCTTCGGCGAGCTGGTGTTTGTCGATATAGGCAAGTGCCATGCCACCCCCTTCCAGATAGGGAAAATGCATGTGGCCAGCGTGCGTGCGGTAAAACTGAAAAATGACCCCTGGGATGCTGCTGATCAACTCTTCCGTGCCCGGGGCGGCAGGCTTGGAAGTAACGGATGCCTCATTCACGGACATGCGTGAATCTCCAGACGATAGGCCTATTATAAGTTAGCTGTGAAGATTAGCCCTAAATAGGTAAATGGGATGTAAGCCATTGCTGACAAATTGTCTTTTATTAATAATTTTTTGGAATTAAAAGCAGGTTTTAAATTCTATATGGTCCGTTTTTGGCGGAGATGGCCTGTGCAGAGCGCACCATTCGGTTTAAAATTACTTTTCGGCATATGAATTATTATTCTTATTACTTTGGTGGCGGGTTTGGCTGCACAGCAATCACACGAGGTGGATACGTCCATAATGGCAACCATGAGCGCACAGACAGGCGTTGGCCGTGTCAGTTTGGTAGGCGCAGGGCCAGGCGACCCGGAGTTACTGACCCTGAAAGCCTTTCGTCGGCTCAAAAGTGCCGAGGTGGTGCTTTATGACCGTCTGGTGAGTGATGAAATCATCGCGCTGCTGCCACAGGAAGCCGCGCGCTACTATGTCGGCAAGGCGCGTTCGTCCCACAGTGTGCCTCAGGAGGGGATCAATCAGGCATTGGTGGAGTGGGCCCGACAGGGCAAGCAGGTGGTGCGTCTGAAAGGTGGCGACCCGTTCATTTTTGGGCGTGGGGGAGAAGAGCTGGAAACCTTGGTGGCTGCCGGTATCGAGGTAGACGTCGTGCCCGGCATCACCGCTGCCTCGGGGTGTGCGGCTTATGCTGGCATACCGCTGACCCATCGCGATCATGCGCAATCCGTGCGTTTCGTGACCGGGCATTTGCAGCAGGGCGAGTTTACCCTCGATTGGCCTACTCTGGCGCAGCCTGGGCAGACCCTGGTGTTTTACATGGGGCTGAGTAATTTGACGGCCATTTGTGAGGGGCTGATGGCCCATGGTTTGCCACCGGAAACGCCCCTGGCACTGATCGAGCAGGGAACCACGCGTCAGCAGCAGACCCATACGGGCACCCTGCGGCAACTGCCGACGGCTTTTCTGCAAGGTGCCATCCAGCCGCCTACGCTGTTGATCGTGGGAAGCGTGGTGACATTGCATGCGCGACTTTCGTGGTTCGAGGTGGAGCAGGGAGCCGCTCAGGGCTTCGGTGAAGAGAGCCATCTTTGCAAAGTGCGTCGCCCGTGACGGCATCTGGTCACTCGAGAGAGGCAGGGTTCGAAGCCGTATCTTGCTGAGCGCTGGCGATATGCGGGTGGCTGTGTATGCTGGTAAGGACTACGTTTAGAAACGATCGTTGACGATATCGAGCGATTTGTCACTCACGTTGCTATTACCAGCAGCCAAGCGAAGAGAGGGATGCAGCATGTCAGAAGCAAACCACCCAGAGCCGCACACACCTGCTGGCAAGCCTGATATGAAGACGCTGTTTCAGGATAACCGCGTCAAGGGGATTGCCGGTATCGCGGCCATTGCGGTGATATGGGCCATCATGGCGCAGTCCAATGCAGGCACCCATCGTGATCGCGTCGAGCGGCTGGAAGGCCAGCTCAACAGTGTCGAGCAGGAGAATGCCCAGTTGAGCCAGCGCCTGGCCGAGGTCGAAGAAGCCGAAGCCGACCTGACCGCCATGCGTGAAGAAATTGCCTTGTTGGCGCAGCAGCAGGAAGAAGCCTCTGAAACGCTGGCGTCTGCTCAGGGCGAGGTAGGCACCGTGCAGTCTCGTCTGGAGGAGTTGGAAGCGCAGCGGGATGCCCTTGAGCAGGAAGTGACGTCACTGGAAGAGCGTCTGGCGGGCGCCGAGAGCGAGATGGAAAGCCTGCGCGAAGCGCGCGACCAGATCGTCAGTGAGCGTGATGAGGCCGAGTCTAGCCTGCAGCAGATCGAAGACGCCCGTGAAAGCGCGGAGCAGGCGCGTCAGGAGGCTGAAGCGGCCCGTCAGGAAGCCGAAGAGCAGCGCCAGCAGGCGGTCGAAGAGCAGACGGCTGCCGAAGACGAGCTCAGTGAGCTGGAATCCCAGGTCAACGAGGCCAATGAGCGCCTGGCCGAGCTGGAAGAGCAGATTGCCAGCCAGCAGAGCGAGCTGGAGTCGCTGCAGGAAGAGCGCGATAGCGTGACCAGCGAGCGCGATGCGATGCAGTCCGAGATCGAGTCCATGACCCAGCTGCGCGAGGAGGAAGAAGAGAGCCTGAGCCAGGTGCGCGGTGAAATGGATGACCTGATGGTGGCGTTGGACATTGGCCGTGAGGAAGTCGCCAATGTCGAGAGCGATATCGAGACTCGCGAAGAGCAGCTGGAACGCTTGGAGAGCCAACTGCGCGAGTGGCGTGAAGAGCTGGCCGCGCTAGGCGACCGCCTGCACGTGGATGATGCTGCCAACGATGAGGTGCCTGACCTGTCAGGTGATCAAGAGAGCGAGGGCGACGACGCTGACGATACGCAGGCGCAGTAAACGGAGTTCCGATGGCTGAGGCCATCGTGTTCTTCCAAAAGCGGGCACGGGGCTTCCCATGCCCGCTTTTGTTTTTGTCGGTTTAGAAATGGGCGGTGGAGGAGTATCATTCCCGCCAGACCATGCAGGTATTCAACAACGGGAGAGCCATTGATGGATGGTGTGAAACATATCGTGGCCGTGGCCTCGGGCAAGGGGGGGGTCGGCAAGTCGACCGTGACCGTGAATCTGGCGCTGGCATTGTCGGCTCAGGGCTACCGTGTGGGCGTGCTGGACGCCGATATCTATGGACCCAGCCAGGCCCAGATGCTGGGCGTCAAGGAGGGCATGCGTCCTCAAGCCGGGGAGAACAACACGTTTCTGCCTCTGGAGGCACACGGCATCCAGGCCATGTCGATGGCGTTCATGGTCAATACCCGTGATGCCATGGTATGGCGTGGCCCTATGGTGGTGGGGGCATTCCAGCAGATGCTCACCCAGACCCAGTGGGACAACCTGGACTTCCTGCTGATCGACATGCCGCCCGGTACCGGCGACATTCAGTTGACCCTGGCGCAGAAAGTGGCCGTGTCGGGTGCGGTGATCGTGACGACACCTCAAGACATCGCGCTGCTGGATGCTCGCAAGGGCATCGAAATGTTTCGCAAGGTCAATGTGCCTGTGCTGGGGGTAGTCGAGAACATGAGCCTTTACCACTGTGAACAGTGCGGCCATGAAGCGGCGATCTTTGGCACCGGTGGCGGTGACCGCATTGCCGAAGAGTATGATACGGCGGTGCTGGGTCGGCTGCCGCTGACCCTGTCGATTCGTGAATTGGCCGACTCCGGGCGCCCCAGCGTGGTTGCCGAGCCGGAGAGTTCCGTGAGCCAAACGTTTGCCGAGATTGCCCGTCAGGTGGCGCAGTCCGTCAACGCCCATCAGTCCGGTGGCCCGACGATTTCCTTTAGCGAGTGATGAAGTAACCGATGAGCATTAAATCAGACAAGTGGATCCGCCGCATGGCGCAGAGCGATGCCATGATCGAGCCCTTCGAAGCCGAGCAGGTGCGCTACGTCAACGATCAGCGGGTGATCTCCTACGGCACGTCCAGCTACGGATACGATGTGCGCTGTGCCGATGAGTTCAAGGTGTTTACCAATATCCACTCGGCGATTGTCGATCCCAAGTCGTTCGATGACAAGAGCTTCGTCGATGTAAAAGGGGACGTATGCATCATTCCCCCCAACTCGTTCGCGCTGGCGCGCACGGTGGAGTACTTTCGTATTCCGCGTAACGTGCTGACCATTTGTCTGGGCAAATCGACCTACGCGCGCTGCGGCATCATCGTCAACGTGACGCCGCTGGAGCCGGAGTGGGAAGGCCACGTGACGCTGGAGTTTTCCAACACGACCAACCTGCCTGCCAAAATCTATGCCCATGAAGGCGTTGCCCAGATGCTGTTCCTCGAATCCGACGAGGTCTGCGAAACCTCGTACAAGGATCGCGGCGGCAAGTACATGGGACAGCGTGGGGTGACCTTGCCCAGAACGTGATGGGGAAGGACTGAGTAATCAGCCATCGTCAGATGGCAGGAGAAAAAACGCCCTGATGCAGTGATGCATCAGGGCGTTTTGGATTGGGCGCAACGATGGGTCAGGCGTCGTTGGCTTCTTCGTCCAGCTCTTCGGCGGCATCCGCATGGGAAAGACGCATGCCATGGGGCGGTAACAGGTGGCCGTCCATGCGTGCGCCTTCGGCGGTGTATTGCAAGCGTCCTTCAAGGAACCAGTGAACGGCAATCGGGAAGATCAGGTGTTCACGGGCGTGGACCTTCTCCTTGAGGGTCTCGACGCTGTCTTCGGCGGTGACGGCGAGCTCGGCTTGCAAGACAACCGGCCCTCCGTCCAGCTCTTCGGTGACGAAATGCACGCTGCAACCATGCTGGGCAACGCCATCGGCCAAGGCTCTGGCGTGGGTGTTGAGGCCCTGGTAGGCAGGCAGCAGCGACGGGTGAATGTTGAGCATTCTGCCCAGGAAGCGCTGTACGAAGCGTGGCGTCAGAATCCGCATGAAGCCCGCCAGAACGATGAGATCCGGCTCATGGCGTTCGATCACTTTGATCAGCGCGCCGTCGTAGGCGTCGCGACTATCGTATTCACGGTGGGGCAGAGCCACCGCTTCGATACCCGCTTCGTGGGCACGCTTCAGACCGTAAGCGTCCGGCTCGTTGGAGATGACCGCGACGATCTCGCCGCCCAGACGGTCGTGCTGCTGGGCATCGATCAAGGCCTGCAGGTTGCTGCCGCTGCCGGAGATCAACACCACCACACGGCGCGCTCCCACGGGTTCCGGGGTCAGGTCGTTGATGGTGTCCGTGCTGTACTCGGTACTGCTCATGCCTGCGGGCCTGCCTTGAGGTTGTTCAGTACCACGGCCTCGTCCTCGCGTGCCACGATGCGACCAATCTGGTACACGGTTTCACCTTGAGCCTGCAAGTGAGCCTTGGCGGCTTCCGCCTGGCTCGCAGGCACTACCGCCACCATGCCGATGCCGCAGTTCAGCACGCGGTGCATTTCGGTTTCGTTGACGTTGCCCTTGGCTTGCAGCCAGTTGAATACTTCCGGGCGCTGCCAGGTGGTCAGGTCGATCTGTGCCGCCAGGTGGTCGGGCAGCACGCGGGGAATGTTTTCCAACAGGCCGCCGCCGGTGATGTGCGACAGCGCATGCACCGCCAGCTCCGTTTCACGCATCATCGAGAGCAGCGATTTCACATAGATGCGCGTGGGGGCCATCAGTGCCTCGCTCAGCGGCTTGCCGTCCACCTGCTCTTCCAGCGACGCCTGGCTGACTTCGAGGATCTTGCGAATCAGGGAGTAGCCATTGGAGTGGGGGCCAGAGGAGGCCAGACCGAGCAGCACATCGCCTTCGGCCACCTTGCTGCCGTCGAGAATCTCTGACTTTTCTACGACGCCAACGCAGAAGCCAGCCAGGTCGTAGTCGCTGCCTTCGTACATGCCGGGCATTTCTGCGGTTTCACCACCTACCAGTGCGCAGCCGGCCAGTTCGCAGCCTGCACCAATGCCGGTGACCACGTCGGCGGCGATATCCACGTCCAGCTTGCCCGTGGCATAGTAGTCGAGAAACAGCAGCGGCTCGGCACCGGCCACGATCAAGTCATTGACGCACATGGCTACCAGGTCGATCCCAATAGTGTCATGCTTGCCCAGGTCCATGGCCAGACGCAGCTTGGTGCCTACGCCGTCGGTACCAGAGACCAGTACCGGTTGACGGTAACCCGCAGGCAGCTCGCACAGGGCGCCGAAACCGCCGAGGCCGCCCATGACCTCCGGGCGTGACGTGCGCTTGGCCACATGCTTGATGCGGTCCACCAGGGCATTGCCTGCATCAATATCGACGCCTGCGTCCTTGTAGCTGAGAGAGGGAGTCGACTGGGAAGAGGAGGTCTCGGTCATGACGGGTCCTGTGAAGCCTATGCAAAGCGATTGTGCTGGCAAATTGCCAGTGCCGGAGCGATAACAGCCTGCGATTGTATCACTGCGCGACGTAAGTCGCACCGATGGACACGTTATCAGATGCGTGCTGGCCAGGTTTTGTTACTATTCATTGCTTGACGCTGACCGTTTATCCGGGAAGGAGAGAGTTAAATGCGACATTCGTGGTGGGGCATCCTGTTTTTGGTGGCCCTGGTTGGCGTTGTGTATTTGCTGGATGCCGTCTTGATGCCCTTCATTGCCGGACTGATTCTGGCGTACCTGGCAGACCCGTTGACCAACTATTTTCAGCGGCTGGGTCTCAAGCGGGTGTGGGCGGTCAGTAGCGTATTCCTCATTTTATTGCTGGTGCTGGCCATCAGTCTGTTGATTCTGATTCCGCTGGTCATCCAGCAGATCAAGCAGCTTGGGGAGATGGTGCCGGGGGTGTTCGACTGGGTGAAAAACTACCTGGCCCCGCAGGTGCAGGAGTGGACGGGGTATGACCTGCGTTCCGAGCTGGACAATGTTCAGGAGACCCTGGCTGAAAATTGGCGCGATGCCGGTAGCTACCTGGCCCAGGCGCTTGGTCAGATCGGCCGTTCGGGCATGGCGTTTGCCACGTGGGTGACCTACGTGGCGTTGATCCCGGTGGTCACCTTTTACCTGTTGCTCGACTGGAACCGGTTGCTGAACAATCTGATCGACTTGATTCCACGCCACTGGGTCGATGACGCCACTCGGTTGGCCAAGCGCTGCGACGAGGTGTTGGCGGCTTTCCTGCGGGGGCAGTTGCTGGTCATGCTGTGCCTGGGCATTATTTATGCGGTGGGTCTGACCCTGATGGGGCTGAATTTTGGCCTGTTGATCGGTGTCATTTCTGGCCTGGTGAGCATCGTCCCCTTTCTGGGGTTCATCGTTGGGCTCAGCAGTGCCTTGGTGGTGGCATTGTTCCAGTTCGACAGCTGGTGGGCGCTGTTGGGAGTGCTGGGGGTATTCAGCCTGGGGCAAGTCATCGAAAGTGTCGTGCTGCAGCCCAAATTGCTGGGTGACAAGATTGGCTTGCACCCAGTGGCGGTCATTTTTGCGGTACTCGCGGGGGGCAATCTGTTTGGCCTGACCGGGGTGCTTCTGGCCTTGCCGGCGGCCTCGGTCATCATGGTGCTGCTCAAGGAAGTCAAAGAGCGTTACCAGAACAGTGCCTTGTATGATGAGACGCTGGAGCCGACGTTACCGCCGCACGAACTGGGTCTCCAGGACAAAAGGGAGTCTTCATGAGCCGATTGCCGGCACAGTTACCGCTCGGGGTGGGGTTGCGTGATGACGCAACGCTGGACAATTACTATCCCTCGAGCGGTAATGCAGCTCTGGTGCAGCATCTGACGCAACAGCTGTCGCCAGACGCCGAGCCGTTCATCTATCTTTGGGGCGCGCCGGGCAGCGGCCGTAGTCATTTGTTGCAGGCGGCCTGCCACGCGGCGTCGGATCTGGACAAGCGTGCCCTTTACCTGCCGTTGGCCGACCTGGGCCATTTCCCACCGCTGATGCTGGAGGATATCGAGCGCCTTGACCTGGTGGCCATCGACGACCTCGAATACGTCATCGGGCGCAAGCGTTGGGAAGAGGCGTTGTTCCATGCGTTCAATCGCTTGCGAGATGCTGGCAAAGCGCTCTTGATCGCCGCCAATGCGCCGCCCAGGCGGCTGGACGTCGTGCTACCGGACCTGGCCTCACGGTTGACCTGGGGGGTGACGTTTCATCTTCACCCGCTGGATGACCAGGAGCGCCTGGCCGCCTTGAAGCTGCGGGCTCGGGTCAGGGGAATGGAGTTACCCGACGATGTGGGGCGGTATATCCTCCATCGCGGCCCCCGAGAGCTTGGCGAGCTGTGTCGGGCGTTGGAGACCCTGGATCAGGCGTCGCTGTCGGCCAAGCGCAAGCTGACCATCCCTTTCGTGAAAGGCGCACTCAACTGGTAGACATCATTGGCAGGCACCATGAAAAAGCCCCGAGCACAGCGTGCTCGGGGCTTTTTACGTTGGGCTGGCCTCACTCACGTGCCACCAGCCTGGCGTTTGATCAGGCGCTCTTGCTCATTTTGCTGGCGGCTGCCTGCGCCTGCTTGACGTTTTCTTCGGTCAGCTTCTGGCTTTTCTGCAGGAAATCCTGCTGCAGCGATACCACCTTGTCAGCGTCGCCCTTGACGCGCTCGGCCAGGTCCTTGGCCACTTTTTGCTGGCTTTCCATGTAGCTGCGCAGGCCATCGGCATCCTTGACGCTCATCAGCTGACGCACCTGAGCGATGCCGGTGTCCACGTATGCTTTGTTCGCGTCCAGCTGGGCATTCAGCAGTTTTTCAGAGTAGTCGATGCTCAGGGTCATGTAAGCACGGGCAGGTGCCATGAACAGGTTGTCGAACTGCTGAGTCATTTCGTTGGTGTTGAAGGTACGCATGGTGATGTCTCCTGGCCTTGTCTTGGGCAAACGGATTGCTGATCGAGTAGGGCAATTCAATATTCAAGGCTCAGCAACCGCGTTCCTGAAATCGCTACTGCAACTGCTGACCTCATCTTGCTTTGCAGCATAACAGCTGTTTTTGTGCAGTGCAACATGGCGCAATCGCCTCTTGCCCTCCATGCTGTGGGGACGCTGTTTACCGATCCACGGAACATCGCTACACTTTAAGTTATGGATAATCATTATCATTTGTTCGTCGGTGCTGGCTATGCCAGCCATTGACGAGCGAACTGAACTCGATGAGCCAATTGGAAAAGGAGAGCACCATGAGCACGCGGATTGAACGAGACAGCATGGGCGAGCTGGAAGTGCCCGCAGAAGCCCTTTACGGTGCCCAGACACAGCGGGCAGTGAACAACTTCCCGGTGTCGGGCACCCCGCTGCCCGCGGCGTTCATTCACGCCGTGGCGCGCATCAAACTGGCTGCCGCGCGCAGCAATCAGGCGCTGGGGCTGCTGGATGAACAGCGCGCCGCGGCCATCGAAAAGGCGGCCATGGCGGTGATCGACGGGCAGTACGATGAGCACTTCCCAGTGGATGTGTTCCAGACGGGGTCGGGCACCTCCACCAACATGAACGTCAATGAAGTGCTGGCGACCCTGGCGAGTCGTGAAGGGGTCGAGGTCACGCCCAATGATCACGTCAATATGGGGCAGTCCAGTAACGATGTCATCCCGACCGCCATTCACCTGTCCGCGGCGATTGCGGTGCATGACCAGCTCCGACCTGCTCTGGTGCAGCTGAAAGAGACCATCGACCGCCGTGCCGAAGGGCTTTCCCACGTCGTGAAGACCGGGCGCACGCATTTGATGGACGCCATGCCGCTGCGCATGGACCAGGAACTGGGCGGCTGGTCCAGCCAGGTGGGGCAGGCCATCGAGCGTTTTGACAGCGCCCAGCAGCGGCTGTGCCGATTGGCGCAAGGCGGTACGGCAGTGGGCACGGGCATCAATGCGCCTGCAGGGTTCGCCGAGCGGGTGGCCGAGGACCTGAGTCGACAAACAGGGCTTTCCCTGGTGCCCAACGACAGCTTCTTCGCCAGCCTGGGCTCTCAAGATGCTGCCGTGGAGCTGTCCGGGCAGCTGCGCGGCTTTGCCTGTGTGGTGATGAAAATTGCCAATGACCTGCGCTGGATGAACTCTGGGCCGCTGGCAGGGTTGGGTGAGATCGAGCTGGAGGCGCTGCAGCCGGGGAGCTCCATCATGCCTGGCAAGGTCAATCCGGTGATTCCCGAGTCCGCGGCCCAGGCGGCGGCTCAGGTGATCGGTCTGGATACGGCGGTGACCGTGGCCGGGCAGAGCGGTAACTTTCAGCTGAACGTGATGCTACCGCTGGTGGCGGCCAATCTGCTGACCTCCATTACACTGATGAGCAACACCGCCACGCTGCTGGCCGAGCGGGCCATCGCCACTTTCAAGGTGCGCGAGGACAATTTGCAGGGGCCACTGGCGCGCAACCCGATTCTGGTCACGGCACTGAACAGTGTCATTGGCTATAACGCCGCCGCTGCCATTGCCAAGAAGGCGTATCAGGCGGGTCGGCCCATCATCGACGTGGCCGAGGAAGAAACCGACCTGGACCGCGCGACCCTGGAGCGCTTGCTGGACCCGGCGGTGCTCACGCGTGGGGGAATTCCTCAGTAAACAGCCGCGTGGTGCGCGACCAGGCTACATCGTTTAGATCGCCCGCCACGATGGTGGGGAAAGGCTCTTCGTGGACTTCTTGCCCTACCCATAGCAACTCGGCGTCGCGCCACAGCGACTTTTCGCTCTCGCTGGGGGCGGGCGGTCTGGGGTGCAGGGCGTAGAAGCGAATCTGTTCGCCGTTGTCCAGGGTGACGCGCGTGTGGATGGAAGGGATGTCGTCCTGAATCAGCCACTTTACCTGTGGGTTGCTCAGCGGCAGGCGCGAATAGAGATGCATGCCATACAGGTTGTCCAGCGGCACCTTGACGCTGTGGGGCCACTGTTCGTGGAGAACGCTATCGAGCTGCTCTTGCCACCACTGGTCGGATTCGAGAGTGAGCACCACGTCTGGCTGGTGGCGCTCGATCATGGCCAGCAGTTTCGCTGACTGGCGGTTGGGCGTGAGCACGTTGGCGATCAGCAGCGTCAGCGTCGGGGCCTGGCTGTCGGCGTGGGTGGCCTTGACCTGGACTGGCCAGCAGCGGGTCCAAGGGATGATGTAGCGCAGTTGAAGCAACAGGCTCACCAGGGAAGCTGCCAGAGCAATGCTCTGCCAATTGCCAGCAGGCAGTATCAGGCCGCTCAGCAGCGCACAGAGCGCCGCGGCGGTCGCCAGCTGCAAACGTGGAAACTCGACGCTGCGAACCCACCACCAGCGTAGGCGGACTCTGGCCAGCAGCGTGGCGAACAGGAGTGTCAGAGCGGTACAACCCAGTAATGGACCGAGCAAGCGATATCTCCTGGCATCATGATAGGACGATTTAACGTAGATGAAGCTTAGTGGTTACGTTTATCAAGTGTCGATATAATTCTTCCAGCTCAGGCGGTTGCCAGAGCCTTGCAGAGAAGAAGACGTAAAAATGACTTGCAATTCAGATATAAAGCCGTAGAATACGCATCCGTTGCACAGCAGGACCATAGCTCAGTTGGTTAGAGCGCCACGTTGACATCGTGGAGGTCGGCGGTTCAAATCCGCCTGGTCCTACCAACCATGTGCAGCCACGTTTCAGGACCATAGCTCAGTTGGTTAGAGCGCCACGTTGACATCGTGGAGGTCGGCGGTTCAAATCCGCCTGGTCCTACCAGATTCCCCAAAAAGCCCCGAGCACTGCTCGGGGCTTTTTGCGTTATGGGCGGGGCAGATCAGTGTGGAGGATGAAGGTATCGACCAGCGCCTCGATGCCGGCCTGGTCCTGGGCGCTGAAGCGGGCCAGCTGGGGGCTGTCGATATCCAGAACGCCCCATAGCCAGCCATCCTGAACGATGGGGACGACCAGTTCGGACTGGGAGGCCGCATCACAGGCAATATGGTCGGCTACGGCGTGTACGTCGTCGACCCGCTGGGTGATGCGGCTGCGCGCCGCTGCGCCGCATACTCCCTTGCTGAACGGAATCGGGTTGCAGGCGGGCTTGCCCTGGAAGGGGCCCAGGGTCAATATTTCCGGCTGGCGCTGCAGGTAAAAGCCTACCCAGTTGAGCTGTTCCAGCGATTGCTGGATGAACGCGCTGGTCTGGGCGCTGTTGGTCAGCCAGTCGCGTGTGTCCAGCAGGGCAGCGAGCTGTCGATTGAGCAGGTCATAATCGATGGGGGTCATGTTGTTTCCCGGTTCGGATCAATGTCTCGGATCAAAACGCATCAGGCCAGCCTCGCGGCTGGCCTGATGGCAAAGCGTGTGTGCTGCTCGGCGGATTAGTCTTCGATCCAGCCAGGTACGGCGGCACCTTTGAACAGCTCGGTGGCTTTCTCGATGACTTCGTCGCGCTGGTAGGCTTCGACCAGTTGGCGAATCTCTTCACGCTCTTCGTCACCGCCGCGTACGGCAATCAGGTTGACGTAGGGGGACTCGGGGCCTTCCTTGATCAGTGCGTCATCCAGGCTGAGGCCTGCTGGCTGAGCAAAGGTGTTGTTGATGAAGGCCATGTCAACGTCGGGCAGTACGCGAGGCAACTGCGCTGCTTCAATTTCACGGAAGCGGAAGCCGCGCGGGTTTTCAGCGATGTCGATGGGGGTGGCTTCCAGGAACGTCGGATCGTTCAGCGTGATCAGACCTTCGTTGTGCATCAGGATCAGAGCGCGACCTTCATTGGAAGGGTCGTTCGGCAGGGCGATCTGAGCGCCGTCCGGCAGCTCATCGATGCTGCTGTATTTTTCAGAGTAGGCGCCAATGGGGTACACGAAGGTGTAGCCGGCGATGGCAAAGTCGTAGCCACGGTCGTTGATCATGGCTTGCATGTAGGGCTCGTGCTGGTAAGCGTTGGCATCCAGGCTGCCATCGGCCAGTGCCGCGTTGGGCGTCACGTAATCGGTAAACTCGATGATTTCGACGTTCAGGTCGAACTCTTCCTTGGCAATGCGCGCCGCGACTTCCATGACTTCGGTTTCCGGGCCAGCGACCGTGCCCATCTTGATGGTGCGCGTGTCGGCGTTGGCGACGTTGATGGCCAGTGCCAGGGCGGTCAGGCTGCCAATAACGAGTTTTTGCATGGCGTTGCTCCAGTGTTGTGGTGAATCGTGTTGCAATGATGCGGTAATAAGAAACGCAAGTCTAATTCGTTTTCGCTATATGTGGCTATGCTGATCAAAGCTAAAAGCTATGTCATTTCGCTGAGCCGTCGGTGGCTTACTTGCGATCGCTTTTGCGTACCAGATAGTCTCCCAGGCTTTGGAAGCCTTGCACCATGACCACCAGAATCACCACGGTGATCAGCATGATGGTCGGGTTGAAGCGGTTGTAGCCATAGCGAATGCCCAAATCGCCAAGGCCGCCGCCGCCAACGGCGCCTGCCATGGCCGAGTAGCTCACCAGGGTCACCACGGTAATGGTGAGACCGGTGATGATGCCGCCGCGTGCTTCAGGGATCAGCACCTTGGTGATGATTTGCCAGGGCGTGGCGCCCATCGACTGGGCGGACTCGATCAGGCCGGGCGAAATTTCGTTGAGCGCGCCTTCGATCAAACGGGCGACGAAGGGAATGGCCGCGATGGTCAAAGGAACCGAGGCGGCATTGATGCCGATGGAGGTACCGACCAGCATTCGCGTGAAAGGAATGATGGCGACCATCAGAATGATGAACGGAATCGAACGGCCTACGTTGGTGATGATGCCCAGTGCCTGGTTGAGTACCGGCATGGCCAGAATCTGCCGAGGCCGCGTGACGTACAGCAGCACCCCCAGCGGCAGGCCCAGCAGTGTGGCGATGACGCCGGACACGGCCACCATGTAAAGGGTGTCCAGCGTCGCCTGTAACACGAGATCAAACATTGCGCTGGACATGACCCAGTACCTCCACCTGTAGTTGATGCGATTCCAGATAAGACATGGCTTGCTCGGTCTGTGCCGGAGTGCCCAGCAGCTCGGCGATCATCAAGCCCAGCGTGCGCTCCTGAATCGACTCGACCTTGGCCTGCAAAATGCTGACATCCACGCTGCATTCGCGCGCCAGGCGTGAAATCAGCGGCGTGGAGACCGCATCGCCCGAGAAGGTCAGCCGCACCACCGGGTGGGTCTGCTCGCCGGGCTGCGCTTGCAAGCGCTCCAGCAGCTCCTTGGGTGGGCTCAGTTGCAGGAAGTCGTTGAGGAACTCGCGACCTAGCTGGGTGGCTGGTGCGGTAAAGAAATCGCCGACTTCGGCGTCTTCTACCAGTCGCCCGCCGGAAATCAGACTGACGCGATGGCAGATCGATTTGACCACTTCCATCTCATGAGTGATCAGCAGGATGGTAATGCCCAGCTGCTGATTGATGTCGCGCAGCAGTTCCAGAATGGAGCTGGTGGTTTGCGGGTCCAGGGCCGACGTGGCCTCGTCGCAGAGCAGTACGTTGGGCTTGCTGGCCAGCGCCCGGGCAATGGCCACGCGCTGTTTCTGACCACCTGAGAGTTGCGCGGGGTACTGCTTGGCCTTGTCGGCCAGGCCGACCATGTCGAGCAGTGGCAATACGCGGTTCTTGATGGCGCTGCGCTTCTCACCCATCAGCTCCAGCGGCAGCGCCACGTTATCGAAGACGGTGCGCGTGGTGAGCAGGTTGAAGTGCTGAAAGATCATGCCGATACGATGGCGTGCCTGATTCAGGTCGCGGCGGCTCAACTGAGTCATTTCCTGGCCGTCGACCTGTACCTTGCCACTGGTGGGGCGCTCCAGCAGGTTGACGCAGCGGATCAGGGTCGATTTACCTGCGCCGGATAAGCCGATGACGCCGTGAATGCTGCCCTTGGGGATCGTTAAATTGACATCCTGAAGGGCGTGAACGGCGCTGGGGCCGCTGCCGTAGGTTTTGCTTACATTGCTAAGTTCAATCATAGCGTCTGCCTTAATGTTAGGCCGAAGACGGAGTGCGGAAGAGGCGAGCGTAGGGAGGGTAACAAAAAAAAGGCCACCCTTGCGGGTGGCCATCAACGCTGGACACACCCTTTTAGCTGCACTTCACATGGTTACAGGAACCGCGTGGACGCCCGCAATCTGGGTACAAATCGGCGTCATTACATTTGCGGCGAAAGTCTAAAGAGAGGTAGGAGAATTGTCAATTAAATACGGTCTATTTCATGTTTAAGCGTGCTTATACAGATTTTTCCGCTTTTTTTAGGCTTGTTTTTAGTTTTTGATTCTGAATTAGGCCTTTTCAGGCCGCATTGGACAGCAAAAAACACGCTGTTCAAGCACTTGCCGGGCCTGCACTGCACAAGGTTGGGGCATAGGGTGTAAGCTTGCGGAAATTTTTACAGCTTGAGCCAGTTCGCTGGCGAATCAACAGAGGGAAAGTCCATGTTCACCGGTATTGTGCAAGGTATCGCCGAAGTCGTCGAAGTGCTGGAGCTGGAGGCGTTTCGTACCCACGTGGTGGCGCTGCCCGAAGAGCTGCGTGAGGGGCTGGAAATTGGTGCGTCGGTAGCACATAACGGGGTCTGTTTGACCGTCACGCGCATCGAAGGTGAGAAGGTCAGCTTTGATTTGATGCGTGAAACGCTGCGATTGACTAATCTTGGTGCAATCGAGGTGGGGCAATGCGTCAATATAGAGCGTGCAGCCCGTTTTGGTGATGAAATTGGCGGGCACTCCATGTCCGGGCACGTCATCTGTATGGCCAAGGTCGTGACCATCGAGGAAGCCTCCAACAATCGTCGGCTGTGGTTCTTGCTGCCCCCCTCGATGGCCAGGTTCGTGTTCGAGAAAGGCTACATTGGCGTGGATGGTATCAGCTTGACCGTGGGGGACGTACGACCGGCTGGCGCTGGGGAAGGGGTGGAGTTCAGCGTCAACCTGATTCCCGAAACGCTGTCGCGCACCATGCTCAAGGAGCGACTGGTCGGGGACTGGGTCAATATCGAGATCGACCCGCAAACCCAGGTCATCGTGGAGACCGTGGAGCGGGTGCTGGCGAGTCGACTGTAGAAAATTATCGGCCAGTGTTGACCAATCGGTTAGCTTATGGCCTGAAGTTTGCTAATCATAAGATAGGGGCGCCATCGCCCTTTCATTCGCTGCACACGGGGTACTCGCATCGCGCAGTGCCTTTCGGTAGTATGTGCGGCTTTTCTCGCACCAAGGGACGCATCCAGCGTAAGCGCGAAGGATAAAAACGACATGAAATTTCTGGACAACTACTTCAAGCTCGCCGAGCAGAAGACCAACGTAAAAACCGAGGTGATTGCAGGGGTCACCACGTTCCTTACGATGGCCTATATCATCTTCGTCAACCCGAGCATTCTTTCCGAAGCCGGCATGGATTACGGTGCCGTGTTCGTGGCGACGTGTCTGGCGGCGGCCATTGGCTGTTTCGTGATGGGGCTATGGGCCAACTACCCCATTGCCCAGGCGCCGGGGATGGGTTTGAACGCCTTCTTTACCTATGGTGTCGTGCTGGGAATGGGCTACACCTGGGAGGCCGCGCTGGGGGCGGTATTCTTCTCGGGCCTGACCTTCTTCCTGTTGAGTATCTTCAAAATTCGTGAGTGGATCATCAACTCGATTCCGCTGTCGCTGCGATTGGGCATTGCGGCGGGTATCGGCCTGTTCCTGGCGATGATCGCCCTGAAGAATGCGGGCATTGTGGTGTCCAATCCGGCGACCTACGTGGCGCTGGGCGACCTGTCCCAGCCGTCGGCCATTTACGCCTTGTTGGGCTTTTTCGTGATTACCGCGCTGGCCTACCTGCGCGTGACCGGTGCGGTGATGATCGGTATTCTGGGTGTGACCGTCATGGCCATGGTGCTGGGCCACAACCAGTATGGCGGGATCATGTCCATGCCGCCTTCCATCGCGCCGACGTTCATGGCCATGGATCTGATGGGTGCGCTGGACGTGGCCATGCTGAGCGTGATTTTTGCGTTCCTGTTCGTGGACCTGTTCGATACCTCGGGTACGCTGGTGGGCGTGGCGCACCGTGGCAAGCTGCTGGACAAGGACGGCAAGCTGCCGCGCATTGGTCGTGCCATGATGGCCGATAGCACGGCGTCCATGGCCGGTGCTGCGCTGGGTACTTCCACCACGACCAGTTACATCGAGTCGACAGCGGGCATTGCCTCGGGCGGCCGTACCGGTCTGACGGCGGTGGTCGTTGGCGTACTGTTTTTGATCAGCCTGTTCTTTGCGCCGCTGGCGGGTTCCATTCCGGCCTATGCCACGGCGGGCGCTCTGCTGTACGTGGCGGTGCTGATGGCGGGTAGCCTGGCGCATGCCAACTGGGAAGACCCCACAGACGCCGCGCCGGTGCTGATCGCTGCGCTGGCCATGCCGCTGACCTTCTCAATTGCCGAGGGTATTGCCCTGGGCTTCATCAGCTACGTTGCCATCAAGACCCTGTCAGGTCGATTCAGCGACCTGAATCCGGCAGTGGTCGTGCTGGCGCTGCTGTTTGCAGCAAAATTCCTGTTCCTGGGCTAACTGCCCGCATTTTGACTAATCAATGAGAGACGCGATGAGCATCTACGGCGATTACATTAAGTCCGTTATTCGCACGGTTCCTGACTGGCCAGAGCAAGGAGTGAACTTCCGTGACATCACTCCGCTGCTGCAAAACAGCGCTGCCTTTCGCAAGCTGATCGATAGCTTCGTGCACCGCTACCAGGAGATGAACCTGGATGCCATCGCGGCGATTGACGCTCGTGGCTTCATTATTGGCGCCCCGTTGGCCTATGAGCTGGGCTGCAGCTTCGTGCCGGTGCGCAAGAAGGGCAAGCTGCCGTTCAAGACGATCAGCGAGACCTATACGCTGGAATATGGTCATTCGGAAGTCGAGCTGCACGCCGACGCTTTTCAGCAGAATGACCGTATTTTGTTGATGGATGATCTGATTGCCACCGGCGGTACCATGCTGGCAGCGGCCAACCTCATTCAGCGCTGCGGCGGCCAGGTCGTCGAGACGGCAACGATCATCGACCTGCCTGAACTGGGTGGCTCTACCAAAATTCGCGATGCGGGCTATAGCGTATTCGCGGTCTGTTCCTTTAATGAAGACGAGTAACGCCCCATGAGCAGCGAACGCTACCACCAACACTTCACCGTCTCCTGGGATCAGATTCATCGTGACGTTCGTCAGCTGTGCCATTTGCTGATCGAGCGTGACTTCAAGGGGATCGTGGCGATTACCCGAGGCGGATTGATTCCTGCGGCGCTGATTGCCCGTGAACTCAACATCCGCCTGATCGACACGATCTGCATCAAGAGCTACGACCACATGAGCCAGGGTGGTCTGGACATCATGAAAGGCGTCGACCACGACGGCGAAGGCTGGCTGCTGGTGGATGATCTGGTCGACACCGGCAAGACGGCGCGTGCGGTGCGTGAAATGCTGCCCAAGGCGCATTTCGTGACCATCTACGCCAAGCCCGAAGGTCGGCCGCTGGTGGATCAGTACCTGACCGAAGTGGCACAGCAGTGCTGGATTCAGTTTCCCTGGGACATGGGCATTGCCTATGTCGAGCCTCTCGCCGACCAGATGAAGAAGTAACATGTCGACTCCGCTACCCAATGACTGGCAACAGTGGCTGGGGCAAGAGTTCAAGGCCGACTACATGTCGGCCTTGAAAGCCTTTCTGGCTCAGGAAAAAGCGGCCAAGAAGGTCATTTATCCTCATTCGTCCCTCTGGTTTCGTGCGTTTGAGCTGACCCCGCTGGCCTCGGTCAAGGTGGTCATTCTCGGTCAGGACCCCTACCACGGCCCCAACCAGGCACATGGCCTGTGTTTTTCGGTACAGCCAGGGGTGCCGGTGCCGCCGTCGCTGGTCAACATCTATAAAGAGTTGGCGGCGGACGTAGGTTTTACACCGGTGCGCCATGGCTTCCTGGAACCCTGGGCCAAGCAGGGCGTGTTGTTGCTGAACACTGCGCTGACCGTGGAGCAGGGCAATGCAGCGTCGCATCGCGGCAAGGGCTGGGAGTCGTTCACCGACCGGGCCATCGAAACCGTCAGCCAGCACGGCGAGCCCTGTGTGTTTCTGCTCTGGGGCAGCCATGCCCGCCAGAAGAAAGCGCTGATCGATACCCAGCGCCATTTGGTACTGGAGTCGCCCCATCCTTCGCCACTGTCGGCACACCGTGGCTTCTTCGGTAATCACCATTTTTCCAAGGCAAATCAGTTCCTCCAGCAGCAGGGCCGTACGCCTATTACGTGGCAATTGCCGGAAAAGCCTTAACCTGATGGTCAGTTGCGGGTAGAATGGCGCGCAATTTTGATCGCGTGTCGATACGATCCTGATTGCCACCCCGAATCCCCTGTAGTGAGGAAGTCCCATGAGTGTGTACGCCATTAACCATCCGCTTGTTCAGCATAAACTGGGACTCATGCGTGAAGCTGACCTGAGCACGAAAAGCTTTCGTGAATTGGCGGGTGAAGTGGCCAAGCTGCTGACCTACGAAGCGACCAAGGGTCTGGAGCTTGAAAATCACGAGATTCAGGGATGGAACGGTGAGCCTATCGCGACACAGCGCCTCAAGGGCAAAAAGGTGACCATCGTGCCTATCCTGCGCGCAGGCCTGGGGATGCTGGAAGGCGTGACCGACCTCATCCCCAGTGCGCGGGTTAGCGTGGTGGGCCTTTATCGTGATGAGGAAACGCTGCAGCCGGTGCCATACTTCGCCAAGTTTGCCAACGATATCGAAGAGCGCATGGCCATCGTCATCGACCCCATGCTGGCGACCGGTGGTTCCATGGTGGCGACACTGGACATGCTGCGTGAGCGCGGTTGTGAACACATGAAAGTGATCGTGCTGGTGGCTGCCCCTGAAGGGATCAAACGGGTGCAAGATGCTTATCCTGATGTAGAAATCTACACCGCGTCGGTAGATGACCGACTCGATGAGAATGGCTACATCGTCCCCGGCTTGGGAGATGCCGGCGACAAGATTTTCGGGACGCGTTAAGCGCTCCGTAACATACAGCCCCTTACGCACCGCGTTGGGGGCATTTTTTTGCCTCCGTTATCTACGATAGACCTTCCTGGAGTGGTGCAATGACAACGAATAGTGCACAAGAGTCGTGGCCTAAACTACTGCTGACCGGCGGACAAATGCTGTTCGTCGCATTTGGTGCCTTGGTGCTGGTACCGCTGCTGACGGGCTTGGACCCCAGCGTGGCCTTGTTTACCGCTGGGGTGGGCACGCTCGTTTTCCACGGCATTACGCGCCAGACGGTGCCGGTCTTTTTGGCTTCTTCCTTTGCTTTCATTGCCCCCATTCAGGGGTCGATTGCGAGCTTTGGAGTCTCTGCCACCATGGGTGGGCTGATGGCCGCCGGGTTGGTATACGTGGCCATTTCACAGGCCGTTCGACTGAAAGGCACGGCCTGGTTGCACCGCTTGTTGCCACCGGTGGTGGTGGGGCCGGTCATCATGGTCATTGGCCTTGCTCTGGCGCCAGTGGCGGTCAGCATGGCCACCGGTGAAACCAGTGACAACATTGGCTACGGTGCGGCGATCTTTCTCTCCATGGCCAGCCTGTTGGTGACGCTGGTGCTGGCTGTGTTCGGGCGTGGTTTGCTGCGTCTGGTGCCCATCATGGGCGGTATTGCGGTGGGCTACGTACTGGCCCTGCTGATGGGGGTGGTCGATTTTGCCCCGATCAGGGAAGCGGCCTGGCTGTCGGTACCCAATTTCACTGCCCCCAGTTTTCACTGGGCCGCAATTCTGTTCATGATTCCGGTGGCGATCGCACCCACTGTGGAGCATATCGGCGACATGGTGGCGATTGGTTCGGTGACTCGCAAGAACTACCTGGAAAAACCCGGCCTGCATCGCACGCTGCTGGGTGACGGCCTGGCCACGACCACGGCGGCGCTGTTCGGTGGTCCGCCCAATACCACTTATTCCGAAGTGACCGGCGCGGTGACGCTGACCAAGGCGTTCAACCCGAAATACATGGTGATTGCCGCCGTGCTGGCCATCGTGCTGGCATTCGTCGGCAAGCTGGGTGCCTTGCTGCAAACCATTCCCGGTCCGGTGATGGGCGGCATCATGACTCTGCTGTTTGGCTCGATTGCCGTGGTGGGCATGAATACCCTGGTGCGCGCAGGGCAGTCGCTGACGGCGGCGCGTAATCTGGTGGTGGTGTCGCTGATTCTGGTCTTCGGCATTGGCGGCATGCAGTTCGGGGGTGGTCAATTCACCTTGCAGGGCGTAAGTTTGGCAGCCTTGGTGGGCATTGCGTTAAACTGGCTGTTGCCTGCAGAGAAAGAAGGCGAATAGTCGCTCAGTTGACGAGGTATGCCATGAAAGAGTCACCAAACTGTGCGTTTCCGGTGCTGGGTGTCGCCGCGTGGAGCGGGACGGGAAAGACCACGCTGCTCGAACAGCTGCTGCCTCGGCTGCGAGCACTTGGGCTGTCGGTGGCGGTGATCAAGCATGCCCATCACCAGTTCGAGGTGGATCAGCCTGGCAAGGATAGTTACCAGTTGCGCAAGGCCGGAGCGGCCCCGATGCTGGTGGCATCGAGTCGCCGTCTGGCACTGATGATGGATATGCCGACAGAGGAAGAGCCGGATCTGGCGTATCTGCTTTCGCTTATGGCACCGCATGCACCTGACCTGGTCATCGTCGAAGGTTTCAAAGCCTGGCCCATCGCCAAGCTGGTGCTCTACCGAGAGGGCATTGGTGATGCGCACATCCTCGATGACCCGCATGGGGTGGCCGTTGCGCTGAGTGGCGCGGTGCCTGTGCCTCTGCGTGAGGATGTGATGCGGCTGAACCTCGACGACATTGATGGTATTGCCCGCTGGGTGTTCGACTGGGCTGCCGAGCAGCGCCACTCTCTGATTGCTAGCAAAAGGTGACACGATGCAGTTAACCCACCTCAATGCCCAAGGCGAAGCCAACATGGTCGATGTTGGCGACAAGGCTGAGACACGCCGAGAGGCCGTTGCCTCTGGACGAATCGTGATGAGCGCTCAGACGCTTCAGCTGCTGACGGACGGTGCCTTGCCCAAGGGTGATGTGCTGGCCACGGCGCGCATCGCCGGTATTCAAGCGGCCAAGCGCACCCACGAGCTGATACCGCTGTGCCACGCCTTGGCGCTTTCCAAGGTGTCGGTGGACTTCGAGATCGACCACGACAACGGTTGGGTCAACGTTACGGCGCTGTGTCGCCTGAATGGCCGGACGGGGGTAGAGATGGAGGCCCTGACGGCCGTGTCCGTGGCCTGCCTGACGCTGTATGACATGTGCAAGGCCGTCGATAAAGAGATGCGCATCGAAGCCGTGCAGTTGGAGAGCAAGCAGGGAGGCAGCCGGGGAGACTACCAGCGCCTGATGCCCGCGCCCATCGTGACCGGCGAAGGGGCATCCGGGGAAGTAAGCCTTGGGGAGCGTTGCTCATCTCCCTGCGTGCGGGTCAAGTTTCTGGCCGAGCTGCGCGAGCGGGTCGGGGAAAGCGATGTGTCGGTGGATCTGGACCGCTTGCCGAGCCGCAACGTCGCGGGCCTGAAGGCGGCGCTCAGCGCCCGGGATGCGCGCTATGCGCTACTGTCCGATCAGCGTACGTTATGTGCCATCAACCAGGTCATGGCCAGCGATAGTTCGCGGATTACCGACGATGACGAAGTGGCGTTCTTCCCACCGGTCACGGGAGGCTGAGCCATGGCGCTGCTTGAACATCCGCATAAAGCGCTCGTGGTCGAGGTCACCGAGGACAGCTTCTCCATGGCTCATGGCTACGAGCAGGCGCTGCAGGGTCGCACGGATATCGGTGCGGTGGTCAGCTTTACCGGGCTGGTGCGCGACTTCAACGAGTCGCCCGATGTACTGGGCTTGACGCTGGAGCATTACCCGGGAATGACCGAGCGCAGCCTGATGGAGATCGCCGAGCAGGCCTGGCAGCGCTGGTCGCTCCAGGCGGTGCGCATCATTCATCGGGTGGGAGATTTGGCGCCAGGTGACCCTATCGTTCGCGTGCTGGTCGCCAGTGCCCATCGCCGGGATGCCTTCCTGGCCTGCGACTTCGTCATGGACTATCTCAAGACCCAGGCGCCGTTCTGGAAAAAGGAGCGCACACGCCAGGGGACGTATTGGGTCAAGGAGCGCAAAACCGATCAGCAGGATGCCGAGCGCTGGTCATGACCCGCGCTTGGGCCTGCTGAATTCGGCATGAACTTTGGCAAGAATTTTTGCCTGAATTTTTGCATGAACTACCGCATGAACTACCGCATGAACTACTGCCGATCGAGTTCTTCCTCGGTCGGCATATCGGCGGCCATGATCTGCAGGTGCACCTCAGGCATGTGCTGAAGGTGGTTGGCCAGCCAGTGCATCAGGCGCGGTTGCAGCGCCTGGCGCAAGTCTGCCAGGGTCTCGGCCTCGATCTCTTCCAACTGATCGTCCAGCCAATCGCTGAAACTCTCCTCATCCAGCGGGCAGGCTCCCGTGGTATCCAGCATCATCCGTCCAATGCGCCACCAGCCGGTCTCGGTGGCGGTCACCGGTAGTGCCAGAAACAGGCTGCCGCGCCGTGCGCCGGGAGTCTGGTGCTCGAGCCCGGGGTGGGGCCTCACGCTGTTTTGATCGACGATGCAAGGTGGCTGGGGGTGGCGTTTTTCCAGGCGCAGGCCCTGGTTGTCCAGCGCGATCATGTCGCCATTGACCGGCGCAAGGGGCGCGCTGATGCCCAGCTGTTCGGCCAGTGCCTGGTGGGCCTGCTGATGTCGAGCTTCACCGTGCACGGGTAGCAGGGCTTTTGGGCGTACCCATTGGTAAAGCTTCTTGAGCTCTTCTTGGGCTGGATGCCCTGTGGCATGCAGCTCGGGATGATTGTTTTCATCGAAGAGATCGACCCCCAGCTGTAACAAACGTTTTTTAAGCTGTTCGATGGGGCGCTCATTGCCCGGGATGGCCTTGGCAGAAAAAATGACGCTGTCACCGGGCTCCAGGTCGACGAAGGGATGACGGCGTTGCGCCAGTCGTTGAAGCGCGGCGCGTGGCTCACCCTGACTGCCCGTGGCAATGATCACGACTTCTTCGGGGGGCAAATAGCCAAGATCGTGGGGCGGTACCAGTGCCGGAAAATCGTCCAGGTAGCCCAACCCTCTGGCCACGCTCACCATGCGCTCCATGGATCGGCCCATCAAGCTGACGCGGCGTCCGCAGGCTTGTGCGGCACGCCCGATGGCCAGAACCCTCGCCAGATTGCTGGCGAAACACGACACCACGACGCGCCCCTTGCACTTCGCAAGGGTGCTGGCCAGTGCCTTGGCGACGTCGCCTTCGCTGGCCGACTGCCCTGGCATGGGGGCGTTGGTGGAGTCACCCACCACCAGGTCCAGAGGGGCCAGCGCGCGGAAATGGGCGGCATTCACCGGCGCACCGATGAGCGGCTCCGGGTCCAGTTTCCAGTCACCCGTGTGCAGAACCCGATAGTCGCCTGCCTGCATCATGATGGCGCAGCTTTCAGGTATGGAGTGGGTGACACTCAAATAACGCAGGGTAAAGGGCCCGCGCTCAACCGCATCGCCGGGTTCGATGATTTCGATGGCAGCGCTGCTGAGCTGGTGTTCGGCAAACTTGTGGCGCAGCAGACCCGCCGCCAGTGGGGTGGCAAAAATAGGGCAGCCCCAGCGCGGCCATAGCCAGGCCACGGCGCCGATGTGGTCTTCATGACCATGGGTGATGAACAGTGCGGCAGGCGTAATACCGAGGGTCTGCAGGGTGTCGGTGTTGGGTACCTGCAGCGGCGAGTTGGGCAGATCTTGACGAATCATCATGCCGCAATCGACGGCGATCCACTGATCGTCGTATCCATACAGCGTAAGATTCATTCCAATTTCACCGCATCCACCTAGCGGAAGCAGGTGCAGGGGCGGGCGGCGACGGGGACGAAGTTGAACGCGTGGTGGATGCATCGGTCATGAAAAGCCTGGGAAGTAATCTCTTAACTATACGGGAAGGGAGGGGCCTGTAACAATCATCGCGGCACTGCACCACACAGTGCTTGGTTGCAGCGCTTGCGTTACACTAGTGCGCCTGGTGAGGCTTGCCTGTCGGCAGGTAAGTCCCTGGCGAACGTGCCGTTACATACGCAAGAGTGTTCATTGATGTCTCATTATTACCGTTTAGTTGTGTCGTGCCCGGATCAGGTGGGCATCGTGGCGCGTGTTTCCAGCTTCATTGCCCAGCAGGGCGGCTCGATTACCGAGGCCAGCCAGCACTCCGACCTGGAGACGGGTCGCTTTTTCATGCGTTACGAAATTCTCGCCGATTCATTGGGCATGTCGGCCGAGGCGCTGCGCACGGCGTTCGAACCCGTCGCCGCCGAATTCGATATGCAGTGGTCACTGGTGGACACCCAGAAGCGCCGCCGCGTGGTATTGATGGTTTCCCGGGAATCCCACTGCCTGGTGGATCTGCTGTATCGCTGGCAGGCAGGCGAGCTGGATTGCGATATCGTCAGCGTCATTTCCAATCATGACGACATGCGTTCGCTCACCGAGTGGTACGGCATTCCTTATCACCACGTGCCGGTGGACCCAGCCAACAAGCAGGCGGCTTTCGAGCAGGTACAAACCCAGATCGATGCGGCACGGGCCGACTGTGTCGTGTTGGCGCGGTACATGCAGATACTACCCCCCTCGCTGTGCGAGCGCTATGCCGGGCGCGTCATCAATATTCATCACAGCTTCTTGCCCTCCTTTGCCGGGGCAAAGCCTTACCACCAGGCTTACGAGCGTGGCGTCAAGCTGATCGGTGCCACCTGCCATTACGTAACCGAAGAGCTGGATGCGGGGCCCATCATCGAGCAGGATATCCATCGGGTAAGCCACTGCCATACGCCCACCGACCTGGTGCGCTTTGGCCGTGATGTGGAAAAAGCCGTGCTGGCCCGCGGCCTGCGCTGGCATCTGGAAGATCGCGTATTGATTCACGGTAACAAGACCGTCGTGTTCAGCTAACTCGCCCACCGGGGAGGGGCGCCATGTCCTTTGCACAAAGCGTGCTGGCCATCTGGGCACTGCTGGCTACCTGGCTGGTGTCGGCAGGTGCGCTGGGGTGGGTGCTTTGGCAGCGCCCCTGGCAGCCGCTGCTGGAAGATACCGGTTTGCAGCATCGCTGGATGGCCGCGACGCTTGCCGTGATGCTGATGTGGCAGCTGCGGGCCCAGGCGGTCGATTGGTTGACCCTGCATCTGGTGTTCACGGTGCTGATGACGTTGGTGTTCAAGGTGCCCCTGGCCTTGATCAGCAACCTGCTGCTCAACGTGGCGATGGTGGTGATCGGGCGCAATGCCTGGGAGCTGTTGGGGCCCAACGTGTTGGTGACGGGACTGGTGCCCGCCGTGATCACGGGGGTGGTATGGCGTATCGTGGATCGCCGCTTGCCGGACAACCTGATGGTGTTTCTGTTTGCCTGCGGTTTTTTCGGTGCTGCGCTGGCCACGCTAGGAGGCGGGCTGGCGGCCGTGGGGCTGATTCTGGTGGCGGGCACCGACCCTGAAGCGATCTATCTGGCTCAGGAGTATGCCCGCTTTTTACCCTTGCTGATGCCCTCGGAAGCCTTCATCACGGGCATGCTGCTGAGTATCTTGCTGGTCTACCACCCGCACTGGGTCGCCACGTTCAACGATCATCGTTACATCGATATGCAGTAGGCGGTGGCTTGGTCCAGTGTCCTAGCCCAGTATTTTAACCCAGTGCCTGGCCGTTGCCACCTCGGATGACGCCTACCCCGACGCCTTCGATATCCAGCTGTTGAGTTCTCAGGTCGATTTCGATGGGGGCGAAGTCTTCGTTCTCGGCGAGCAGCGTGACGTGATGCCCCTGGCGTTTAAAACGCTTGACCGTGACCTCGTCCTCCAGGCGCGCGACGACGATCTGACCGTCACGCACGCGGTCGGTACGATGCACCGCCAGCAGATCGCCTTCCAGAATACCCACATCCTTCATCGACAGGCCGCGAACTCGCAGCAGATAGTCGGCCTTGGGGGTGAAGTACTCTGCAGGGAGCGGGCAGTAACGGTCGATATGCTCCGCTGCCAGAATGGGACTGCCTGCCGCGACTTCGCCAATGACCGGCAGCCCGTTGGGCGTGGCATCGTTGGCGGCGCTGGTAGGCTCGGCTGCCGGGGGCGTGGCGTCGAGCGGTTCCTGGTTGGGCAGGCGAATGCCGCGTGACGTATTGCGAATGATGCGAATGGCACCTTTGCGCTCCAGTGCGCGCAGATGCTCTTCAGCAGCGTTGGGGGAACGAAAGCCCAGCGCCTTGGCGATTTCGGCGCGGGTAGGGGGGTAGCCAAGCTCGCCCATGGTCTTCACGATAAAATCATATACATGCTGCTGGCGTGCGGTGAGTGGGCGTGACATATCAGACTCCAAACAGTGAAAAGACAGTCGCTACATGTCCGTAAAATCAGTATGTGTTTAAGTATACAGTATGTTGCTCTGTCCAGTACATGATGAGTTGCAATCCGTACCGGGGCACGCGGCCTGAACCTCGAGCGGGATAATCGTTTGAGCCAGCAGGGGGAATGGCATACTATTCGCCAACGCGATCGCCATGTTTTAAACACCTGTTTTGGGAGGGCGCTATGGCCCAGTCGGATACGGTCACACGTATTTTGGATACGGCAGAGGTGCTCTTTGCAGAGCGGGGGTTTGCCGAAACATCACTGCGCAATATCACCAGTAAAGCGCGGGTCAACCTTGCTGCCGTCAATTATCACTTCGGGTCGAAGAAAGCGCTGATACAGGCGGTATTTGCCCGTTACCTGGACCCGTTCTCCGAACGCTTCCATACTGCGCTGGACGAGCTGGAAGCGCGCTACGAAGGCCAGGCCATTCCTCTGGAGGTGCTGCTGGAAACCATGGCCACCACCGTGCTGGCCGTGCCTGCCGAGCGCCATAGCCTGAAAGTGTTCATGCGGCTGCTGGGGCTGGCTTACAGCCAGGCGCAAGGACACCTGCGTCGCTATATTCAGCAGCAGTATGGTGATGTCTTCACGCGCTTCACGGAGTTGGTGCGCCGGGCAACGCCCGAGCTGCCAGATGCCGAGCGCTTCTGGCGGCTGCACTTCATGCTGGGCACGGTAATTTTCACTCTGTCTGGCCTGGATGCACTGCGCGATATCGCCGCCAAGGATTATCAGGAGCAGGTAACGGTACGCGACTTGATCCGACGCCTGCGCCCCGTCGTGGTGGCGGCCATGAGCGCGCCAATGCCGTTGCCTGCAGCAACCGTGGATGAGAAGCCTCATGCAAACGCCCAGGTTGGCTGATCTGCCGCCCGTTGAAGGTGGCTGGATGGAAATCGACACCCAGGCCCAACGCCTGCGCTGGTGGCAGGGGCGCGAGCTAAAGCACGAATGCGCTGTTTCCACGGGCAAAGCCGGTGTGGGGCAAGAGGAGGGCAGTGGCTGTACGCCACTGGGCTGGCACTATGTGCGGGCAGCCATTGGCGATGGGCTACCCGAGGATGCGGTCTTTCGGGGGCGTCGTTGGACCGGAGAGGTCTACTCTGCCGATTTGGCGGTCGAGTTCCCCGAGCGCGACTGGATCTTGACCCGCATACTGTGGCTATGTGGCCTGGAGCGCGGTATCAATCGCGGCGGCCGTGTCGATTCCCAGCGTCGCTACATCTACCTGCACGGTACTCCCCCTGACCAGCCCATGGGCCTTGCTGCTTCTCACGGCTGTGTGCGTCTACGTAATGCCGACCTGCTCTGGCTTTTCAAACGGGCTGTGCCGGGTACGCCAGTATGGCTGCATTGACGTTGTCCCCGCTGGCATACTCCACATTTTGAAAGATCACACGGGTGGTCTAGAATGACGCCCTTTTTCCTGGACCCAGTACGATGACTCAACCTCTAGGCCCGGTCATGCTCGACCTGGAAGGCCAGACCCTGACCAAGGAAGACCAGCGCCTGCTGAAGAATCCCGCGGTAGGTGGCGTGATTCTGTTTGCTCGTAACGTGGAAAGCGCCACCCAAGTGCGGGAGCTGTGTGACAGCATTCGTCGTGTGCGTGGCGACCTGCTATTGGCCGTCGACCAAGAGGGCGGCCGGGTTCAGCGTATCCGGCAAGGCGTGACGCGCCTGCCGCCCATGGCTCGGATTGGCGACGTGTTTGCCCATGATCAGTCGGTAGGGCTGGCGCTGGCCAAAGATACCGGCTGGCTGCTGGGCATGGAAATGGCCGCCTGTGGCCTGGACATCAGCTTTGCCCCCGTGCTGGACGTGGACAGCGGTATTTCCAGCGTGATCGGGGAGCGCAGCTTCAGCCGCGACCCTCAGCACGTCGCCTTGCTGGGGCAAGCCTTCGTGCACGGATTGCATGAGG
Source organism: Halomonas sp. KM007 (assembly GCF_050709225.1). Taxonomy (NCBI): domain Bacteria; kingdom Pseudomonadati; phylum Pseudomonadota; class Gammaproteobacteria; order Oceanospirillales; family Halomonadaceae; genus Halomonas; species Halomonas sp. KM007. The sequence goes on from NZ_CP136131.1 coordinate 3,569,519, forward strand.
CGGGAATGGCGGCTGTGGGCAAGCACTTTCCCGGCCACGGCGGCGTGGGGGCCGATTCGCACACCACTCTCCCTGTCGATGAGCGTCCGCTCTCGGCCATCAAGGAGCACGACCTGGTGCCCTTCCGCCAGCTTGCCACGCTGCTCAACGGCGTCATGCCCGCCCATGTCGTCTACTCTGCCTTCGATTCCCGCCCGGCTGGTTTTTCCCCCAGCTGGCTAGGCATGCTGCGTGAATCGCTGGGCTTCAAAGGGTGCATCTTCTCGGATGACCTGAGTATGGCCGGCGCCCATGAGGCGGGTGGCCCCGCCGAGCGCGCCAAGGCTGCCCTGGCAGCGGGCTGCGACATGCTGCTGATCTGCAACGATCGTGAGGCGGCGCTGGAAGTGGTGCAGGCCTGTCATGACGTATTCAACAAGCGACCCGCCAAGCTGCGTTATGGCCGGGCGCGGCCGCAGCTGGAAGCACTGGCCGCGTTGGGCCGTTGGCGCAAGACCCACGCCAGGCTGGAAGCGCTGGTGGCTGACGCCAGCTAATTGACCCGTAGACTGTTTTGGAGAGGCTCGATGTCCAAATTGGATAAAGAGGCGCTGGAGTCGCTGGACTCCATGCGCGAGTTGATGGACAACGCCGACTGTTTGATTTCACAGGAGCAGGTCGAGCGTGCGCTGGACCGTATGGCGGAAGAGATTACCCGTGACCTGGGCGATAAGCTGCCGGTTTTCTACTGCGTCATGAACGGGGGGTTGATCACCACCGGTCATTTGCTGACACGTCTGGGTTTCCCACTGGAAGTGGACTACCTGCACGCTACCCGCTACCGCAATGAACTGCGCGGCGGCGAGCTGTTCTGGCGGGTCTCTCCGGAAGTCCCCATGGCGGGTCGGCATGTGGTGATCGTCGACGATATTCTCGATGAAGGCGCCACCCTGGCGGCCATCCTGGCGTACTGCAAGGAAGCCCAGGCCGCCAGCGTGACCACCGCCGTACTGGTGGACAAGCAGCACGACCGCAAAGCGGTGCCTGGTCTGAAAGCCGATTACTGCAGTCTGGAAGTCGCCGACCGCTACGTCTTCGGTTTCGGCATGGACTACAAAGGCTACTGGCGAAATGCCCCGGGTATTTTTGCGCCCAAGGGCATGTAAAGCACTGGCCTAGCGGGGCGAGAAACGTCTTGCCAGGCCGGTTTCGGCAATCATGCGGGTGGAGATCTCCTCCACGGAGAAGCGTGTGGTGTCGATGAAAGGAATGCTCATGCTGCGGTAGAGCGATTCGGCCTGCTCGACTTCCTGCAGGCACTGATCCATGGAGCTGTAGCGGCTGTTGGGGCGACGCTCGTTGCGAATGGCCGCCAGTCGCCGGGCATCGATGGTCAAGCCGAACAGCTTGTGCCGGTGGGGTGCCAGCGCTTTCGGCAATTTCAAGTGGCCATCTTCATCCAGGTCGTCTTCTGTCAGCGGATAGTTGGCCGCGCGAATGCCGAATTGAAGCGCCAGGTACAAGGACGTTGGCGTTTTACCGCAGCGAGATACCCCTACCAGAATGATGTCTGCCTTGTCGTATTGATGGGTGCGGGCACCGTCATCGTTATCCAGTGCAAAATGCACCGAGTGGATACGGTCCATGTAGACATCGTCGCTGCCTATGGAGTGGGTGCGCCCCACGCTGTAGGAAGAGTGCGTTCCCAGCTCTTGCTCCAGCGGTTCCAGAAACGTCGAGAAGATATCGACCTTGAAGCCGGAGGCCTGGCGGATGACGTTGCGGATCTGCTGGTCGACGATGGTGTCGATGATGATGGGGCGAACACCGTCGCGCATCGCGGTGGACTCGATGATCTCGGCGACGGCCTGAGCCTTTTCCAACGTGTCGATGTAGGGTTTGGTGATCATGTTGATGTCCACGTCACTGAACTGCGCCAACAGGCTGCGCCCCAGGCTTTCTGCCGTGATCCCCGTGCCATCGGAAATAAAAAAGGCTGTTCGTTTCATAGTCTGTCCGCCATCCTCATCCAACTGATTTACGAGCGCTCATTGTGTGCCGTGTGCCATGGCAGCACAACGTTTTCGAGTGCAGGGTTTTCGAGTACAGGGTTTTCGTGAGCAGGGTTTGCGTGTGCAGGGTACTTGCGATTGGGCTCGCAATTGTGCTCGCGCAAACAGGTCTGCGTCCTGTCCTGACTACATAAACGCCGCGTTTCCGGCAGTTGTTGTAAAAATCCTCCACTCCCTGCGCTGTTAGACCAATGGCGAATAGGGGGCCGCGATGCTAGGGTGACAGCGTGAATGGGTGTCGTCCCAACGGTTGCATCAATGTCTGAGTGAGGGGGTTGCGTGGAAGAGTACATTCTGTGGTTCGATCAGCTGGGTATGGCGGACGTCGAACGCGTGGGTGGTAAGAACGCCTCGCTTGGCGAAATGATCTCCAATCTGGCCGGTGTGGGTGTCACGGTGCCCGGCGGTTTCGCCACTACGGCCCATGCATACCGCGAGTTTCTCTCCCACGAAGGCCTCAACGACCGTATCAACGACACCCTGGCACGGCTCGACGTCGACGACGTCAAGGCGCTGGCCGAAGCTGGAAAGCGTATTCGCCAGTGGATCATCGAGACGCCGTTGCCGCCCACCTTCGAAGCGGCACTGGAGCAGGCGTACCAGCAGTTGCAGGCAAAACACCCCGGCCTGAAGGTAGCGGTGCGCAGCTCGGCAACGGCGGAAGACCTGCCGGATGCATCGTTCGCCGGTCAGCAGGAAACCTTCCTCAATATCGAAGGCCTGGCCAACATCAAGCATGCGGTTCACGAAGTCTTTGCTTCGCTGTTCAATGATCGCGCAATTTCCTACCGCGTCCATCGGGGCTATGCCCACGAGAACGTTGCCCTGTCGGCCGGTGTGCAGAAAATGGTGCGCTCCGAAACCGGTGCGTCCGGTGTCATGTTTACCCTGGACACCGAGTCCGGCTACCGGGACGCGGTGTTCGTCACCGCCTCCTGGGGGCTGGGTGAGACCGTAGTGCAAGGGGCGGTCAACCCTGACGAGTTCTATGTGCACAAGCCCACGCTGGCCGCCGGGCGTCCGGCCGTGTTGCGTCGTACCCTGGGGTCGAAACTGATCAAGATGGTGTACGGCAAGGATGCCAGCGCAGGTCGTTCGGTGGAAACCGTTGACGTGCCTTACAAGGATCGCGGGCGTTTTTGTATCGACGACGAGCAGATCATGGACCTCGCCCGTCAGGCGGTCACCATCGAGCAGCATTACCAGCGGCCCATGGATATCGAGTGGGCGCTGGATGGCGATGACGGCAAGCTGTACATCGTGCAGGCACGTCCTGAAACCGTCGTTTCCCAGCAGGAGGGCGGCAAGCTGGAGCGCTTCCAGCTGCGCGAAAAGGGCCGCACGCTGATCACTGGCCGGGCCATCGGGCAACGCATTGGTCGTGGTGCGGTCAAGATCGTGCTCAGTCCTGACGAGATGGACAAGATTCAAGAGGGTGACATCCTGGTCACCGACATGACCGACCCCGACTGGGAGCCGATCATGAAGCGGGCATCGGCCATCGTCACCAACCGGGGCGGGCGTACCTGTCATGCGGCGATCATTGCCCGTGAGCTGGGCATTCCCGCGGTGGTGGGCTGTGGAGATGCCACCACGCAGCTACAGGAAGGCAGCGACGTGACGGTCTCCTGTGCCGAGGGCGATACCGGTCATGTGTATGAGGGCCTGCTGGCCTTCGATTGCAACGTCTCCAGCGTCGATGCCATGCCGGAGATTCCCTTCAAGATCATGATGAACGTGGGCAACCCGGACCGTGCCTTTGGCTTTGCCAGCCTTCCCCACGCGGGCGTGGGGCTGGCGCGCCTGGAGTTCATCATCAACCGCATGATTGGTGTACATCCCAAGGCGCTGCTGGATTATCAAACGCTGCCGGTTGACCTTCAGCAGGTGATCGACCTGCGTACGGCAGGGTACGCCGACCCGGTCAGTTTCTACGTCGACAAGCTGGTGGAGGGGATTTCCACCTTGGCGGCGGCGTTTCATCCGCAGCGGGTGATCGTCCGCCTCTCGGACTTCAAATCCAACGAATACGAGAACCTGATAGGCGGCAAGCTGTACGAGCCAGGTGAAGAGAACCCCATGCTGGGCTTCCGTGGCGCTTCTCGCTACATTTCCGATGCCTTCCGCCCCTGTTTCGAGCTGGAGTGTCGGGCGCTGAAGCGCGTGCGTGAAGAGATGGGCTTCACCAATGTCGAGATCATGGTGCCTTTCGTACGCACCACGGATGAAGCCCGTGAAGTGGTCGAGCTGCTGGCCGCCAACGGCCTGAAGCGCGGTGGCAGCAGCGACCCTGACGGCCTCAAGGTCATCATGATGTGCGAGCTGCCTGCCAATGCGCTGTTGGCCGACGAGTTCCTCGAATATTTCGACGGCTTCTCGATTGGCTCCAACGACCTGACACAGTTGACCCTCGGGCTGGATCGTGACTCGGGCATCGTGGCCCACCTGTTCGATGAACGTAATCCGGCGGTGAAAAAACTTTTGGCCATGGCCATTCAGGCGTGCAAGGCACGAGGCAAGTACGTGGGGATTTGTGGCCAGGGGCCTTCGGATCACCCGGACCTGGCCAAATGGCTGATGGAGCAAGGAATCGACTCGGTGTCGCTGAACCCGGACGCGGTCCTCGAGACCTGGTTCATGCTGGCCGGAGAAAGTATCGCCTGAGCGGCATGGCATTCGTGAGCCTGCTGTTTGATTTTGCGCCCGGCCATTGTGCCGGGCGCACGGGTTTTATAGGCTACGCTTTGTTCTGGGTAACGCCGCTCTGGATGACGCCGCTCTGGATGACGCCGCTCTGGATGACGCCGCTCTGGATGACGCCGCCCCCGAGGCGCTGTGCGATGTCTGCCTGTGTCCTGGTTAAAAGGAGATAAATTATGCTGCCTAAACGGGCAATCCCCCTGACGGGCCTACTACTCGTTCCTATGGTGAGCTGGGGGTTTAGTTACCAGGCCCCCGAGATGTCGCCGGAAGTAGGCTCAGGGTATGAGGAGAAGCCCGGTTGGGCCGTTGAATCCTTTGCCGTTGCTGCGGCGAACCCGCTGGCCACTGACGCGGGTTATCAAGTGCTCAAGGCCGGTGGCAATGCCATCGATGCGGCGGTGGCCGTGCAAATGGTGCTGACCCTGGTAGAGCCGCAGTCCAGTGGGATCGGCGGCGGTGCCTTCTTGATGCATTACGACGGCAGCAATGTGCAGGCCTTCGATGGTCGCGAGACCGCGCCTGCCGCGGCCACCGGTGAGCTGTTCATGGAAGATGGCGAGCCGCTGCCGTTCATGGAGGCGGTGGCCAGCGGTCTCTCTGTGGGGGTGCCGGGGGTACTGCGCATGCTGGAGCAGGCCCACGCCGAACATGGCCAACTCGCCTGGCGAGAGCTTTTCACCCCTGCCATTACGTTGGCGGAAGAGGGCTTTGCCGTCAGCCATCGGCTGCATACCAGCCTGGCCAACGATACGGCGCTGCGCGAGGACCCGTTGGCCCGAGCGTACTACTACGATGAGCAAGGCGAGCCGCTGGCCGTTGGTGACACATTGACCAATCCCGCATTGGCCGCCATTTTGCGCCGAGTGGCAGAAGAGGGCAGCAGCGCGTTCCACGAAGGTGCGATTGCCGAGGATCTGGTGACCCGAGTGCAGTCCCATCCACAGCGTCCGGGCGAGATGAGCCTGGACGACCTCAGCGGCTATGAGCCGGTGGAGCGTGAGCCGATCTGTACGCCTTGGCAGGAGTGGGAAGTGTGTGGCTTCCCACCGCCGTCGTCGGGCCATATCACCGTCATGCAAATCCTCGGTATTCTCGATCAGCAGCCGTTGATCGAAGCACCGCTGGATAACGGTGCTCCCAGTAGCGGTTGGCTGCATCAGTTCCTTGAAGCGTCTCGGCTGGCCTTTGCCGACCGAGGTCGCTACATCGGTGATCCTGATTTTGTCGAGGCGCCGGGAGGCGATTGGCGCACGATGCTGGCCCCTGAATACCTCAACCAGCGTAGTCGCCTGATGGGTGAAGCGTCACTGGGCGATAGCGTCGAGCCTGGCAACCCCGGTGAGCTGGAAGTGAGCTTTGCCAGCCAGCCCGAACAGCCTGAGTATGGCACCAGCCACATCAGCATCGTGGACGGCGATGGCAATGCGCTGGCCATGACCACGACCATCGAGCAAGCCTTTGGGTCACGTATCCTGGCAGACGGGGGCACGGGGCTGGCAGGGGGCTATCTGCTCAATAATGAACTGACCGATTTTGCCTTCGAGCCGGAAAGCGAAGGCCTCCCCGTGGCCAATCGCGTTGAGCCTGGCAAACGTCCCCGTTCCAGCATGAGCCCGACGCTGGTCTTCGATCTGGAAAGCGGTGAGCTGGTGGCCAGCCTGGGCTCGCCAGGTGGCGCAGCGATCATTCATTACACGGCCAGAAGCCTGGTGGCCATGCGTGACTGGGGGCTCGATGCTCAGGAAGCGCTGAATCTGCCTCATGCCATCACCCTGGGAGGCGATGTCTACCTGGAAGAGGGTCGATTCTCGGAGGAGGCCGCCGAGGCACTGCGTGGGCGCGGGCATCAGGTGAGTGAGCGGGAGTTGACCAGTGGCCTGCAAGCCATCATGAAGCTGGAGGACGGCACCTTGTACGGTGGCGCCGACCCGCGTCGTGAGGGCGTGGTCATGGGTGAGTGATGTCCTTGCCCGCCGTCGCGCGCTACTGACGTAGCCAGTTGCGCAGTTTTACCAGCATCAGGCCGCCATCGCTCATGGCGTGGCGGTCTTCGATCAGTTCCCTCAAGCGGTCAGGATAGTCGGTGATGATGGCATCTACGCCAAGATCGATCAGCGTCGACATCCTGGCTCGGTCATTCACCGTCCAGGCATGGATTTCATAACCATACAGTGCCGCCAGACGGATTTCCTGTCGGGTAATGCGGTTATGTCGCAAGCCCAGCGCATCGAATTGACGACGGTCGAGCGTGCCGGGGAGTATCAGCTGCGCCAGCAGTGTCACCCTCAGCTCGGGCGCCCGCTGCTTGATGAAGTTGACCAGCGCGGGCGACATGGTGGCCATGCGCATTTCCAGCAGCGTATGCGGGAATCCGCAGGCGGCCATTCCATTCAAGGCATCGTGCTGGGTGGCCCAGCAGCGGTAGCGACGATCGTTTTCTTCATCCAGTTCATCCAGTACCGCTTGAGCCAGCGCTTCCTCCTGGCCCGGTAGCGGTTTCATGTCGATCATCAGCGCGGCGCGGCCCTTCACCAGTGCCAGGGTCTCGTCCAGCCCGGCGATTCGTTCGTTCTGGAAGGCATCGCCAAACCAGCTGCCCACATCGAACTCGCTCAGTTCGTCGCGGGTCAGTTCGCGAAACTCCCTGGGGTCACCGGTGAGCCGAGCCAGCGTGCGGTCGTGGTAGAGCATGACCTGCTGGTCGGCGCTGAGACGCACGTCCAGCTCGACGGCATCGGCACCATCGTCCAGTGCCTGGCGCACGGCGGCCAAGGTGTTTTCAGGCGCCACCATGGAGCTGCCTCGGTGGGCGATGATGGCGACGTTGTCGCGTATTTCGAAGCTGTTGAGTATCCACCAGGCTTGCAGTGCGGCAATCAGCAAGACGCACACTTCCAATGCCCAGGCCAAGCGGCCTGTCTGTTCGCTCTCGGAAGCGGCAGGCCGGGCCTCCCGATAGGCAAGCTGCAAGTAAAGGCAGGCCGACAGCAGCGCATGGGTGGTAATACCCAGAAACGTGATGGTCAGGGTGATCAGGACATAGCCGGTCAGATAGGCCAGCATCGCCGGTACCAGAACGGCACTGTGCTCGGGCAGCCACCATAGCAGCGGCGTGATGAGTGTGTCATAGAGCCAGGTGGTGGCAATCGGCAAGGCAATGATGACGAGCAGTAACAGCAGCACCGCTGCGCCAATGGAGCGGTGCCAGCCCCGGGTAAGGTGCACGCTGCGCTTCAGGGCCTGCAGCGGGTGGCACTGTTCCAGCGCCACCAGCGGCAGAGCCAGTAGCCAGCGCAGATACAGCCAGGCAGCCAGGCTCATCCACAGCAGCACGACCGGCAACGCACAGGCAATGAAGTACCACAGTGCCGGCGGGCGTACACGCTGTAGATAGTAGGGGTCAAGACCGCTGATCCAGAGGTCGTATAGCCAGGCGATGGCGACCATGAAGGGGGCCAGCAGCAGCAGGTGGGCACCCACCTGCAGGATCACCAGCAGCAGCAGTGCTGGTAGGCGCCGAGTGCTGAGCCACAGGGCCTCCAGTGCCAGGCGGTAGTGGTTGTCTTTGGGCCTGCTGGCCACTTGAAGCATGCCCGCTTGCTGCCAGTAGATCAGCAAGAAAGTGACCGCAAGGCCCGCCAGCAGGGTGAACAATCCCAGGGGGCTGAACAGCAGCGCCAGCAAGGCATCGTTGGTGACCACGGTACGGTTGAGCTGCGCCATGAATCGCTGGGAAGCCCAAGCCACCAGCGGCAACACCACGGCCGATGCCAACAGCGTGAACAGCAGGTGGTAGGCAATCAGTGGGCGCAGGTGGTCACGAAGGGTGCGAAGGAGGGCATAGCCCAGTGGCTTGAGCGGCTGCATGGTGTCCGTGGCATGAAAATGAAATATCAGGGTGGCACTATCTGCCACCACTGACAAGTCTGGCGGGTTAGCCGGGGTTAGGCGCGTTCAAGAGAGTTTGAGCGGCTGTTCGGCGACGATGATGCCGTTATTGTCGGCGTAGAGCCATTGACCCACCTGCAGCGTGACGCCTGCAAAGGTCACTGCCACGTCGCGCTGGCCTTCGCCATGTTTTTCGCTGCGACGAGGGTGGCTGCCCAGCGCTTGCACGCCCAGTGGCAGGGTCGCCAGAATGTCTACGTCTCTCACACAGCCATACATGATGACGCCTGCCCAACCGTTTTTGGCAGCTTGTTCAGCCAGCATGTCGCCCAGCATGGCGCAGCGATGAGAGCCGCCTGCATCCACCACCAGGATGGCGCCTTCACCGGGCTCGGCGACGGCCTGCTTGACCATGGTGTTGTCTTCGAAGCATTTGACGGTACGAATAGGCCCGTAAAAGTGATCGACGCCGCCGAAGTTGGCAAACATCGGCTCGAGCACCTTGACCTCGGGGTACTGGTCGCACAGATCGGGGGTAACGACGTAAGGTGTGGTCGTCATGAGAGTCTCCTGTCAGTGAGTGACGCCGCTGATAATAAAAACGCCCCGACCTGCGAAGGAAGGGGCGTTCGGTCATCGGCTCAGAGTCGCGTGGCGTCTCTGCGATGTTGCGAGCATCGGCGATGGGGCAGTAGCCGTGGCGCTTAGGCCTCTTGGGCTACTGGAATCACGTTCGAGGCGACCTTCTGGTACTCCTCGATTTCGTGGAAGTTCATGTAACGATAGATTTCGCCAGCCAAGGCGTCAAATTCGCCCATGTAACGCTGGTACTCAGCCACTGTCGGCAAGCGGCCTTCCACCGCTGCGACCGCTGCCAGCTCCGCCGAGGCGAGGTAGACGTTTGCGCCATCTCCCAGGCGGTTCGGGAAGTTACGTGTAGACGTAGACACGACGGTGCTCTTGGCAGCCACACGCGCCTGGTTACCCATACACAGTGAACATCCCGGCATTTCCATGCGGGCGCCTGCACGGCCGTAAATGCCATAGTAACCCTCTTCGGTCAGCTGGTGCTGATCCATCTTGGTCGGCGGCGCCAACCACAGGCGGGTCTTCAGGCTGCCCGCAGGCTGTTTCTCCAGCAGCTTACCGGCGGCACGGAAGTGACCGATGTTGGTCATGCACGAACCGATAAACACTTCGTCGATCTTCTCGCCAGCCACGTCGGAGAGCAGGCGAGCGTCGTCCGGATCGTTGGGAGCGCAGAGAACAGGCTCCTTGATCTCGCTGAGGTCGATCTCGATGATTTCGGCGTACTCGGCATCTTTGTCCGCACGCATCAGTGACGGGTTGGCCAGCCACGCTTCCATCCCTTCGATACGGCGGCTGATGGTACGGGCGTCGCCATAACCGTTGGCAATCATCCACTTCAGCAGCGTGATGTTGGACTTCAGGTACTCGGTCACGCTCTCTTCGGACAGCGTGATGGTACAGCCAGCCGCACTACGCTCGGCCGAGGCATCGGAAAGCTCGAAAGCCTGCTCGACGGTGAGGTCTTCGAGGCCCTCGATTTCCAGCACGCGGCCGGAGAAGGCGTTTTTCTTGCCGGATTTCTCGACCGTCAGCAGACCCTGCTTGATGGCGTAGAGAGGAATGGCGTGAACCAGGTCGCGCAGCGTGACGCCAGGCTGACGCTCACCCTTGAAACGCACCAGAACGGACTCGGGCATATCCAGCGGCATGACGCCAGTGGCAGCAGCAAAGGCAACCAGACCAGAACCTGCCGGGAAGGAGATACCGAGCGGGAAGCGGGTGTGGGAGTCACCGCCGGTGCCGACCGTGTCCGGCAGCAGCATGCGGTTCAGCCAGCTGTGGATGATACCGTCGCCGGGGCGCAGTGAAACACCGCCACGGTTCATGATGAAGTCGGGCAGGGTGTGGTGAGTGTCTACGTCAACCGGTTTCGGATAAGCCGCCGTGTGGCAGAAGGACTGCATGACCAGATCGGCTTGGAAACCAAGACAAGCAAGATCTTTCAGCTCGTCGCGGGTCATCGGGCCAGTGGTGTCCTGGGAGCCTACGGTGGTCATCTTCGGTTCGCAGTACATGCCGGGACGAACGCCGTCCATGCCGCAGGCCTTGCCCACCATCTTCTGTGCCAGCGTAAAGCCTTTGCCGGTATCGGCCGGCTGATCGGGCAGTCGGAAAACGTCTGAAGGCGCCAAGCCTAGCGACTCGCGCGCTTTACCGGTCAGGCCACGGCCGATGATCAACGGAATACGACCGCCTGCACGCACTTCATCGAGAATCAGCTGAGTTTTCAGTTCGAAAGTGCTCAACACTTCATCGGTGCCGTGCTTGCACACTTTGCCTTCGTAGGGATAAACGTCAATGACGTCGCCCATTTCCAGCTTGGAAACGTCCATTTCTACCGGCAGGGCACCGGAATCTTCCATGGTGTTGAAGAAGATCGGGGCAATCTTGCCGCCGAAACAGAAGCCACCAGCGCGCTTGTTTGGCACGTAAGGAATGTCGTCACCAAAGAACCACAGCACAGAGTTAGTGGCTGACTTACGCGAAGAGCCGGTACCTACCACGTCACCTACATAGGCAACCGGGAAGCCTTTGGCTTTGACGTCTTCGATCTGCTTGAGCGGGCCCGTGGTGCCCGGTACTTCAGGCTCGATGCCTTCGCGCTCGTTTTTAAGCATGGCGTTGGCATGCAGTGGAATATCGGGGCGTGACCATGCATCCGGCGCGGGCGACAGGTCGTCGGTGTTGGTTTCACCCGGGACCTTGAAGACGGTCAGCGTGATTTTTTCTTCCAGCGCAGGCTTGGAAAGGAACCACTCGGCGTCGGCCCAGGACTGCATGACGTCCTTGGCGACGGCGTTGCCATTCTTGGCGCGCTCTTCCACATCGTGGAACGCATCGAACATCAGCAGGGTGTGCTTGAGCTGCTCACCTGCTTCACGGGCCAGCTCTTCGTTATCGAGCAGCTCGACCATGGAAACGATGTTATAGCCGCCCTGCATGGTGCCCAGCAGTTTGACGGCATGGACCTTGTCGATCAGCGGCGAGGACGCCTCGCCTTTGGCCAACGCGGTCAGGAAGCCCGCTTTGACATAGGCGGCTTCGTCGACGCCCGGCGGTACCCGGTTGGTGATCAAGTCCAGAATGAACTCTTCTTCTCCGGCCGGCGGGTTCTTCAGCAGCTCGATCAGGTCGGCGACTTGTTCGGCGGTCAGGGGCTTGGCTGGGACGCCCTCTGCAGCGCGTTCCTCGACATGTTGGCGGTAAGCTTCAAGCACGTTGGGGCCCTCTCATCTTCTTGGTAGTGATCATCAGTGTTAGCAAAAGACGCCTGCACGGTAACAAGGACATCCTTCGATCACATGACATACGCCTGAGAATCAGCGTCTGGTGGATGGCTCGGATTCTACGGGAAACTGTCGACAATGTTAAGAAGTCAGGCAGGATGCCTACTTGTACTTTGTGTTGAGATGTTGAAAGACGCTTTCCTGAGGGCAGCTTTTTTGATTAATGTGCCGTAAACATGAAAGTTTTTACCAAGAGGCGTGTTTTTGGGTGACGGCTGGTGTGATTATCGTGATGCCGCGTTACCATGGCTGCCAAGCGAGCGCTGGCCTGTAGAGCTGGGTAGCCTCGGCAAGCATGATTCCCGTGTGGAGCGTGATTCAGGCTTGCTATACATTAGTGTCAATAGTGTCAATGCATTTTTAGGCGAGGCTGGAAGACACGTTTGTTCATCCTCGAACCAATCAGGGAACGGACGCCATTGGCGTTTATATATTGTACAATAGTGTGATAAACGCTTGGTGCTGGTGTTATGTCGATACAATTAATGGCGTTGCAAACAGCGGAACATGCGCTGCAAGCGGATGATCTGTTGCCAGAAAGTTTGCATGACTTTTTAGCTTGCCCGACCCCCGATGCCTGGTTGCAATGGGCATTGGCCAACCCGGAAACACTGCTGATCGATCACGCACAGTGTGAAAAAAAAGCGGCTTCCACGGCCATGAGCCTGCTGTATCGCTACGTGGATCAGCCGCTGCTGTTGAGCAAGATGTCGCAATTGGCTCGCGAGGAGCTGCTTCATTTCGAGCAGGTAGTGGGCTTGATGGAACGCCGTGGTGTTCCTTATCGCCATCTGACGGCGTCACGCTACGCCGAAGGCCTTAGAAAGCATTTACGCAGTCAGGATCCTGAGCGCTTGATCGACCTGTTGATCATCGGCGCTCTGATCGAGGCGCGCAGCTGTGAGCGCTTCGCGCGACTCATTCCTTACCTGGACGAAGAGCTGGCCAAGTTCTATCGCACCCTGGTCAAGTCCGAAGGGCGTCATTTCGAAGACTATCTCTTGCTGGCTCGCCAGCAGACCGATGCGCCTATCGACGAACGCATCGCCTTCTTCGTTGCTCGTGAGGCGGAACTGATCATGTCTCCAGATACGGCTTTTCGTTTTCATAGTGGCGTGCCTGCGTGATGCGCCGCTAGCCAAGGCAGGATGTGTAACATGCGTGATGCTCAACAGACAGATCAGTTGACCCTGTTTGGTCACTTCTCCTTGACTCAAGGGGAGGACGTGCTCACTCATTTCAGCTACGACAAAGTCAAGGCGCTGCTGGTGTACCTGCTGCTTCATCGCCAGCCCGTCAATCGTGCCGCCCTTGCGGAGCTGCTGTGGCCAGACCAAGGCCTCTCCTCGGGCAGAACCAACCTGCGCCATGCGCTGCATTGCCTGCGCCAATCCATGGGCGAGCATGCCGATCACGTCCTCAACGTGTCGCGGCAGACCATTGCCTTTCATCTGCCGTCCCACTGGCAGGTGGATTTGCATGAGCTGCAGCAACTGCTGGAAGGGCCCAAGGATCTGGAGACGCTGGAAGCGCTGATGGAGTGCTACCAGGGGGATCTGATCGAGGAACTGCAGCTCAGCAACTGCAGCGAGTTCCAGCGTTGGCTGGTGCAAGTGCGCAATGAGTGGCGCCAACGAGTCATCCGCTTTGCCGAACAGGTGCTGGAAACACATGCCGAAGTGCCGGATGCCATGCTGGAAGGACTGGTCAGCCGCTTTTCAGGCTACGGCCCGTTCCACGAGCGCTGGGTGCGGCAGCTAGCCGAGCAGAACCAGATGGCTGCGGCTCACGAGCAATACAACAGCTACCTTCAACTGCTGGCGCTCTCCGGACAACAGCCTGAGCCCAGTTTCGTGCAATTGGCCAGTTTCTGGTCGGATGGGCACCACGACCCCCGCGCGATGTCGCCACAAGGGGCCTTTTCGCGCGCGTTGGCTGCGGATAGCAAGCCGCTGCGCGAAGATGAGATCGAGCTGCGTCAGCTTTCGGTGATGGCCATCCGCTTGCGCTTGAAGGGTGACTGGCCGGATCGCGCGGCTACACGCAACTGCTTGGCCCTACAGCTGGAACTGTTGAGATGGTTGGAGCAGCAGTGCCACCATCTGGGCGGTTTCTGGCTGCCGGGGGCAACGGGGGGCTTGGGTCTGGCCTGCTTCGGTACCCATGGCCCCGCCCATCAACTGGCGGAACTGGTGGCGCTTTATGAACACTGCCGTCAGGCGCTACCCCAGGAGAGCTGTCGCCACTGGACCGGGGACGCCGAACCGCCGGTGTTCGAGCTGGCGGCCGGGCTGCACAGCGGGCGCGTGGTCTACTTGCCGGAGCGCCAGCTGGCCGACCCGCTGGGTCAGGTGACGCAAGAGTCTTTGGAGCTGATGAGTGCCGCCGAGGGAAGCGAGCTGGTCATCTCTCAGGAGGCCAGCCAGCACATGCCCCCCGCGCTGGATTTGCAGCCCAGGCTGGTATCGCGCTTGGTGGCCAGCGATGGCCGAGTGCGTTTGCGTGCGCTGGCGCTGGGTCAGAACGAAGGCGGGCGTGACGCTTTGCCGCCGAGCCTGGTGGGAAGGGAAACCTCGCTACGCACCTTGCGCGATGCGCTGGCACGTGCCGGCATCGGTTTGCGGCAAAGCGTGCTGGTGCGTGGTGCCTCGGGCATGGGCAAGTCGGCGCTGATGGTGGGATTCCGTCAGCTGGAGTTGAGTCGCGATGCGGCAATCTGCTGGCTTCCGACCACTCGGCTTTCGGTACTGGACCCTTACGGAGTGGCGCGTTCACTGCTGGCTTGGCACCTTGAGCACCCACCAACGCGCGAGTCGGTGCATGCACTGCAGGCAACGTTGGGGCTCGATACTGCTGACGGTGCGCGTCAACAGCTGCTCGAAGAAGCTCTCGGGGTCCGCGAAGTTCAGGAAATCACCCAGCTGACTCAAAATGGCGAAGCCGTGGAGCTGGTGGTGAAGCTCTTGCACCGGCTGATCGACCATCGTGCCGCGACACAAACGCTGGTGCTGATGATTGATGACCTTCAGTGGCTCGATGAGCCGTCTTTCAAGGTGTTGGCAGGGCTGCAGGCCCGCCTGCCGATCAATACGGCCTTCATGATGGTGGCCAGCCACCACGGCCGCGAACCGCTACCGGTCAAGCTGCACTGGGATCAGCAGATCACCCTGGGCAGGCTGGATGCATTGCAGTCCTCACGGCTGCTGTCGCAGCTTTCTCGTCGCTACCGTATTCATCTGAGCCCAAGGCTGCGCAACCAGATCATTGAGCGCTGTGATGGCGTACCGCTTTACATGCAGGAAATTTGTCGGCGCCTCGACATGGATCGTCGCGAAGGTCGCAGCGTGCACCTGGACGAGCTGCCCAAGGGGCTGCTGGGGCTCCTGGCCAGCCGAATCGATCAGTTGGAAGGTGATCGTGTCATTGCCCATATCGCAGCGGTCTTGGGCAAACGTTTCCGGTTGGATTTTCTGACAGAATGCAGCGGTTGGGAAAAGCCGCGATTGTGCCAGGCGCTGGAGCACATGCGCGCGTTGGAGATCATCGAACCCATCGACAAGGAGGGCGGTGATCACGAGTACCAGTTCAGCCACCAGCTGCTTCAGGAGGCTGCCTATCTTTCCTGTCCTCGTGATGTCAGGGTCAAGCTGCATCAGCAGGTCGTGACCTTGATCGAAGAGCGTTTTCCAGTATGGATCAGTCGCCATCCGGGAGACTTTGCCACGCATCTGCGGCGCAGTGGCCACTATGCACGTGGGGCCCGCTACTTCGAGCTCTCTGCTCGCGAAGCGCTCAAAGTGAGCGCCAACCGCACGGCGCTGCGCATGGCCGATTTCGGCCTGGCCAGCTTGCGCCACGTAGCCCATGAGGTGGCGCGTGAAGTCAGCCTGCTGACGGTGCGTGGCCAGGCAGCGTTCGCCCTGGAAGGGCACGGTTCGCCTACGGCCCATGAAAGCTTTGTGAGAGCCCGGGAGCTGCTGCGTCAAAGCGGCGGCGACACCCCTGAAGATCCGGAAGACCTCGAGCAGATCTTCCTGGTCAAGTGGGGGCTATGGGTGGGGCGTAGCCAGCGCTATGCCCATGCCGACGCCTTTGCGTTGGCATCGACCCTGGCGGATATTGCCGCTCGGCTGGAAGACCCGCGCTACCGTCGACTGGCAGATTACGCACGAGCGCACTGTGAATACTGGGCGGGGCGCATTCAGCAGGCCCACGACCATCTGGACGAAATCGATCCGCTGAATGCCCCGATGATGATCGAGTGGCTGCCGTTCTCGGACCATCCCCAGGTAACGGCAGCCTGTTTTCAGGGCTGGGCGCTCTGCTTGCGAGGTGATTACCATCGCGCAGAGTGGCATGTCGCGGCGGCCATTCGGCTGGCGGAGCAGATCGGCCACCCGGGTACCCTGGCCATGGCGCTGATGTTTGCGGCGGCATTGTATCGTCAGTTGGGCCATGTGCACTTGGCGGCCCGGCATGCCGAGCGAGCCGCGGCCATGACCGGTACGCCAGACCTGCAGCTTTGGCAGATTTCCGCGCAGGGGGTGCTGGGTTGGCAGCGGGCGTTGGCGGGGGATCAGGGCGGGCTGGTGCAAATGCACGACAGCCTGGATCAGATGGCCGAATTGAACGGCCGAGACCGCTTCCAGCGGCCCGTGTTGTGGTACTCCGATGCCTGTATCGAGCTGGGTGAGCTGCACGCAGCCGAAGAGTATCTCGACCAGTGCCTGGTGATTGCCCGTGAGCGCACGACTCTTTTCCTGCCCGAACTGGCCACCCAGCTGGCCCGCGTGCGTGACCTGCTGGGCCACCCTGCCCACGAGGTCAAGGCGTTGGCGGAAATGGCCATTCAGCAATCCCGCGAGCATGGCAACCGCCATCAGGAGTTGGCGGCGCTGGAGCTATGGCTTACGCGTATAGCGCCCAATGACCAGAAAGCGAAAGAGGTGTTTCGTCGACTGTTGGGCGAGGTAAGCCATAGCGATGCACCGGTGCTGGTGCGCTGGATCAGCCTGCTGGACCGTCGCTTGCCGCACCCGGTGAGCCTGGGAGGCGAGGTCTAACCGGCTGTGGCGGTTTCCCACCCGTAGAGTGTGGCGAGGGCCTCTTCTCGGTCCTCGCCACACACCTCCTTGTCGAAGTCGAACTGGCTGCATACGGCAGGGCGACGGGGATCACCAAAGAGCATGCAAAGATGTTGCTCATTCAACTGAACACAGCGAACGCCTGAGGGCTTGCCGTCTGGCATGCCGGGAATGGGCGAGCTGATGGACGGCGCGATGCAGCAGGCGCCGCAGCCCATGCGACAACTGCCCTTTCGGTCACTGGTGATCAGAGTCGTCATGGCGCTGCCTGTGCCGTAGCCCCCTTGTTGATACCTTCGAAGGCTTCCACGTAGGTTTCCTGCTGAGTTTGCTGGGCGATACTGCCGGCCAGCCAACGGGCGATATTTTCCACGGTCGTGGGCGTTGGCAATACGCTGCAGCGGTGAGCGGGCAGGGTGATCGAGAATTCACCCTGTTCGGCTGTGTAGCGACAGGTCAGTGTGGTGGCTGTCTGTTCCGCCACATCGGCCTGTTCCAGCAGGTAGCGGTTATCCAGCCATTCACTCCATTGTGTCTCAAGGGCAGGTTGGCGCTGTTGCTGTTGATAGACATGCAGCCGGGAGCGGTGGCCATGGGCGATACGCTGGCAGTTGCCCAGATGGCGTTTCAGGCCGTGGCTGTAGCCATAGGATGCGCCTTCGATACGCTCTTCCTGCAGGTTCAGGGTGACACGGGTGACGTTGCGAGGCCGAGCGCGTGTCAGCTCTTCGCTCAGGAGCTGGGTCACCCTGGCCACCGAGATGTGTTCCCAGGGGAGCAGGGTGAACGCCTGCGCAGGCCCGCGTACTTCCATCGGATAGGGCGTGGTGGTGCGAATGCACAGGCCTTCTGCGCACTCGCTGACCTCTACGCCAGGCGCCTTGGTGGGCACCAGCAGCGTATGATCCAGCCCGTTGTCCAGCGTGCGCTTGATCCAGGGTTTCACTTCGCCAAAATCGAACAGCATGCCGTCTTCACCCAGTTCGCCATCCAGATGGGCGTCGACCTGCCAACTGCAGCCGGTCAAGCCGCGCTCAGGGCACCAGAGGGAGACATCGATATGGGTCAGGTGGTGAACGAATAAAGCCATCAATCGAATCCTGCGATCTTGTGGGTTTGCAGCGACAAGCGCCACTGGGGGTGGGCCATGCAATAGGCCGTCGTGGCGGCCACCGTGGCGGCATTGCGCTCTGCAACAGTGGTATGGATCGTGTCGGCATGCTGGGCGACGTGATCCATAGGCTGCAGGTAAAAGTGTCGAAAGTGCAGCGCGGCAAAGTGCTCGGGCGGGGCGTCGTGCTGCGGGTATACCAGCTTCAGCTCATCCCCTTGGTGAATGGCCAGCGGGTTGCTGCCCTTGGGGCTGACGCATAGCCAGTCGATTCCGGCGGGTGCAGGCAGCGTGCCGTTGGTTTCCACGGCGACCTCGAATCCTTCGCTGTGCAGCATGGCGATGAGCGGGGTATCGAGCTGCAGTAACGGCTCTCCCCCGGTAAACACCACGTAGGGCACCGCGCTACCTGCGCTGGCTGGCCACAGCTGTTTGATATGCCGTGCCAGCTGCTGCGCACTCTCGAAGCGGCCGCCGTTGATCCCATCGGTGCCAATGAAATCGGTATCGCAGAAAGTGCACTTGGCCGTGGCTCGGTCGGCGTCACGCCCCGACCAGAGATTACAGCCTGTAAAGCGACAGAAAACGCTGGCGCGCCCTGCCTGGGCACCCTCGCCCTGCAGCGTGTAGAACGCTTCTTTGACGTGGTACATCAGCGGCCTCGCTCGGCAGGGGTGGCGTAAGCGAGGGGGTCGGTGGCCTGGTTGGCGGCAAAGGCCGCCAGCCGTTCACGGCAGCTGCCGCACTGCCCACAGGCGAGTTGCTGGCCTTCGTAGCAGGTCCAGGTATGCCGGTAATCGAGGCCCATGGCGAGCCCATCGCGCAGGATGTCGGCTTTACTGGAGGCCAGATAAGGGGCGTGGACGGTGACGGGCTCGAAGTTGGCAATCTGCGCCACGTCGTTCATGGCCTCGACGAAGGCCGGGCGGCAGTCGGGGTAAAGCACGTGATCGCCGCCGTGTGCGCCATAGTCGACACGGCTGGCGCCAATATTGACCGCCTTGGCAATGGCCAGCGACAGCAAGATCATATTGCGGTTGGGCACCACAGTACTGTGGAGCGAGTCGGCATCGTACTCCCCCTGGGGCATGGCCAAGGCCGAGTTGGTCAATGCCGAGTTGTCGATCAGCCCGTGAATGGCGCGAATATCGACGACCTGATGAGGGATGGCCAAGGACTCACATACCTGACGTGCAACGTCCAGTTCACGACGGTGGCGCTGACCGTAATCGAAGGATAGCGCATGGACAGCGAGGCCCTCGCGCAGCGCACGGTGAAGGACGGTATAGGAGTCCATGCCGCCGGAGTAGATGACGACGGTGGATGGCGCCCGGGCGCCGGGTGATGCAGTGGATGACATGCTGGGTACTCATGGTCGGAGAATTTATGTCGTGCCTGCTTGAACCGCAGGGCGGTGTTCCGGGGTCCGGTCCGGAAGGCGGGCAGTTTACGCAATGCCGCTCTTGCTGACCAGTGCCCCGGGTGGCGGCATCCGGTGTGTCAATGGAATTGGCGTGATAAGCTACCCCTCTAAAGCCGCTAGAGATGGACGCATGGCCACCATAGAACATAGTGAAATCGTTCGAGCCTCCCCGGAGCGCGTATTTGACTTGTTACGCCGAGTGGAAGATTTTGCGGAGTATTCGGACTTGATACGCTCGATCGATCGTCTTGGCGAAAACCGCTACCGCTGGCACGTGCGGGCAGTGGGCATGGACTGGTCGTTTGACGTGGAGGTGACCGAGATCGAGCCCCCGGAGGTATTGGCCTGGGAATCTCTGGATGGCGTCAAGAACCAGGGGCGCTACCAGCTGCGCGCCGTACCGGAAGGGACGGAGGTGTCACTGACCCTGAGTTATGACATTCGCAATCGCCTAATGGAAAAAGCGGTGAACAAGGCGGCCAGGCCACTGGTCGGAAAGGTCAGTCGACAAATTCTCGAGCGGGTTGAAGCACGCCTCCATGCGTAAATTATCTCTCTACTCCTGGCGCTGGGCGGCCGCGTTTGCGGTGGCTGCCATGCTGGCCTACGTATGGCTTTGGTACTCCCCGGACCTGATGGCGGTGAAGCGCTGGGCCGCCACCATGTCGCACCATCCGGTAGTCGTGGTGACCGTCATGCTGACCATGGCGGTGACACTTGCGATTGGCCTGCCCGGTAGTATTGGGCTGTGGTTGATCGCGCCTTTTTATCCGCCTTTGATCGCAACGCTCATGTTGACCGTCAGTAGTGTGGCGGGCGCCTGGGGGGCTTATTTGCTGGCGGCGCGAGTCGGGCAGCGGTGGCAGCCCAAGGGGCTGACGCTCAAGGTCATGGATACCCTGAAAGCGCGAAGTGACCTGCTGACCCAATGTGCCATGCGAGTGCTGCCGGGGTTTCCGCACTCAGTGATCAATTTTGCGGCAGGCCTGGGGCATATTGCGCTGGGGCGCTATCTATTGGCTGCCACGCTGGGGCTGGCCGTGAAATGGGCCGTCTACAGCAGCGCCATTTACGGGGCGCTGGAAGCCATCGAGGAAGAGGACCCGCTACAGATGGACGTGCTGCTGCCCCTGTTGGCCCTGACGGCGCTGCTGCTGGCGGGGGGCTGGTACCGGCGCCGCCTGGAGGCGGCGCGGGGTCAGGCTTGAATTCAGGCGTTCATTCTGCCTTGTGCATTGAGGCATCCAGATGATCGACCACTTCGGCCCAATCAGCATCTTCTTCCACTGCTTCGCGTAGAAAATCCGCCTGGCCTTCGTTCCAGCAAGGGGCGTCGGCCAGCGGCATCTCTTTGGGTAACGGTGAATGTCGCTCAATAAAGCGTTCGATAGAAGCCGCGTCCGAGCGCAGCCCCAGCTGTTCAAACAGTTCACTAAAATGATGCACTGGTTGATCCATACGTTTTCACCTGTTTTCAGAAGGTTATGTTGCACTCCATGTGTCCTGTTTAACCATAGCCTGTCTGCTCCGGGATGCCAGTCTGGCTACCGCTCGCCCACTAACGGAGTGACGAAGCGCGTTGCCCGGTCATCGTGGGTAAGCGGCTGCGCCAGCAAATGTACCAGCTTGGTGTAAGCTGCCTCGGGGGTCATGGAACCCCCGGACAGCACGCCAGCGTCCGTCAGGCCGTGGCCAGCGGCGTAAGCGCCCAGGTGAAGGGTGCCTTGCGGGCACTGGCTGACCGCGGCCACCAGCTTTCCTTCTCCGCTGGCACGCGCCAGTACGGCTAACAGGTCCGGGTCGTCAGGCAAGTTGCCCGCTCCCCAGAGCTCCAGCAGTGCCCCCTTGACGCTGTCATTCGCCAGCCAACTGGAGAGTTGCCAGGCGGCCATGCCTGGCCACAGCGCGATGCGCACCACTTGCCCGTGAGCAAGGCACCCATAGTCCGGGAGTTCGAAGCGGGGCGCGCCACGCTGGTGAAGCGCCAGCCCCCGGCTGGGGTAAAGTACGTAGTCATCGTCTACCCGTTCGCCCAGCAGGGGATAGTTGGGGGAGGCAAACGCGGTCATCGCTTCACAGTGCTGCTTTACCGTTCTGACACCCCGCATCAGGCGTCCCGCAAAGTAGATCGCCACTTCCTGCAGGGCGCTCATGGCCGCAAATTGCAGGGCGCCGCATACGTTGTCCAGAGCATCGCTATTGGCTGCCTCCAGCGGTTGCATGGCCCCCGTCAATATGACCGCCTTGTCCAGCCCCTGAAGCTGATAGGCCAGGCTCGAGGCGCTCCAACTGAGCGTGTCGGTGCCGTGCAGGATGACAAAGCCTCGGTAGGTTGCAAAGCGTTCGGCGATGTCGGCGGCCAGCGTTTGCCACGTCGTGGGCGTGGCGGCGCTGGAGTCGATCAAGCGATCATGGCTGATGATGTCGTAGGCAGGCAATGTCTGCTGGCGAGCGATGGGCAGCTGTTGAAGGGCGTTTTGCAACCTCTCGGCAAAGTTGCCCGCGGGCACCAGACCCTCGGAGGTGGGCTGCATGCCGATCGTACCGCCGGTGTAGATGACCAGTACCCGCTCATGTGGGTAGGGGGTGTCTGTCAAACGAGGAGCGTTACTCATGGCCATGTCCTGGTAAAGGCAAAAAAGAGTTATTGAAGGTAGACGCGCAGCTGACCGCCTTGATCATCCAGCTGCCGATTGCGACCTGCCAGACAGGCAAAGCCGCAACAGACCAGAATCAAGCCGATCAGCAGCCAGGCAATGTGCGCGGTCGAGGCGCCCATCTGCAGCATCACACCCACGCCAAAAGGGCCCAGTGCGGCCAGTGTGTAACCGCCTCCCTGAACCAGTCCGGAAAGCTGTCCAGCCAAGGGTGCGTTGGCGGTGCGGAGTACGAGCAGTGCCAGAGCCAGGCTGAAACTGCCACCCTGACCAAGGCCCAGCAGGACGGCGCCCGGCCAGCGCCAAGCCATCGGGGCAATCAACAGCAGCGCCAAGCCGATGGCCGTGGCGGCCAGTACCATGAGGAGGGCAGGTCGTTGGTCCTTGTGCCAGCGGGCAACCCATGGGGCCGCCAGCGCCGAGGCCAGTTGGCTCATGATGGAGACGGCCATGGTCCAGCCAGCGTCTGCTTCGCTGTAGCCACGGTCGATGAGCAGGGTGGGCAGCCAACCAAACACGATGTAAGCCATGGAAGACTGAATGCCCATGAAGAGCATCACATGCCACGTCAAGGGTTGGCGTAGCAAAGCGGCAAGCGGCACTCGGAAGGTGGGCTGAATCGATGGCGCTGCGACGGGGCGTGGCGCAAAGCCTGACCATAGCAGCCAGGCTGCCAAGGCCAGTAGTGACCAGCTCATCAGGCTGAGTTGCCAACTGCCCAGCCAAGTCAGTAGCGGGACGCTCAGTCCGGCTCCCAAGGCGCCACCAAAGCAGAGCGCCATGGTGTACAGTCCTGTCAGCAGGTCGGCGCTGTGCGGCAGTTCGCGTTTGACGAGGGCGGGAAGCAGTGTGCCCGCTATCCCGATAGCACCGCCTGCCATGGCCGACCCCAGGTACAGCAACCCTGGCAAGGGAGCGCCCCGTACCAGCAGGCCGGTCGCCAACAGCAGCAGTGCGGCACTCAATGCCCGCTCACTGCCCAGGCGTTTGCTGAGCCAGGGTGCCAGCGGTGCGGCAAGACCCAGGCACAGCACGGGCAGCGTGGTCAAAATGCCGGCCGCGGTAGGCGACAGCCCCGCGCTTTCCTGCAGCCTGTGCAGCAGGGGGGCCACCGACGACATGGCCGGGCGTAGATTGAGCCCAACCACGAACATCAAGAGGATGAAGCTGACGGCGCGGCGTGTCACCATGACGAGCGCTTATTTCATGTAAGGGCGCAGGTCGCCGCGTACGGCATCCAGCAGGGTGATGAAGTGGTAGTCCTGGGGCGTATCGATGGCATCCACACGTACCTGGGTGCGCATGCCTTTGTTGATGTCCAGTTTGTCGTAGATTTCCAGGGTCAGCTTGCGTGCCGGTTTGTCACCTAATGCAATGGCGCCATCCGCCAAATTGAAGGTTTCCAGCAGTGTCGCTCTGATACGAGTGCTGTTGCCTTCACTCAGCACGCGACGCACGAACAGCCAACCTTCACAAGGCAGGGAGGCGTTGTCATCGCATTCACGCAGAAACAGCGTTCGATAGCAGGCGCCTTCGTTCGAGGCTTTTTCAGCCATGCTGCGATAGGCCTGAATGACCTGTGCCGAGGAAGCGCGAGCATCTTCCAGACGCTGTGAGATACCCTGATGCTCGCGGCTCAGCTGCTCCTGACGCTGAAAAGTCAGCCACTGGCGATAATCTGCCATCAGTTGTGAAGACGCCATAGTCACTCCATGAATTGGTTCAGCGAAACGCCGGAATATGCGAGGCGATACCTTCGCACATTCCGGTCTTTGGGGCTAGCGGCGAGCGCGACGGCGGCGCTCGTCGCCGTTATTGGCTTGCGGGCTCTCGGACGCGCGACGGGCGCGAGGTTGACGCTGGCTGCGGCGGCCATTTTCGATGGGTTCGGGCTTGGCATTGGGGTCAGGCTCGAAGCCGGGCTCGACGTGCTTGGGCAGCGTTTGATTGATCAGCCGCTCGATGTTCTTGAGCAGGCCATGCTCATCGACGCACACCAGTGATACCGCTTCACCGTTGCTGCCCGCGCGGCCTGTGCGCCCGATGCGGTGCACGTAATCTTCGGCGACGTTGGGCAGGTCAAAGTTGACCACGTGGGGAAGTTCGCTGATATCCAGGCCACGTGCGGCAATGTCGGTGGCGACCAGTACCTGCAGGTCGCCACTCTTGAAGGCCCCGAGCGCTCGAGTACGCGCGCCCTGGCTCTTGTTGCCATGGATCGCCATGGCGGGAATGTCCTGCTTGGTCAGCTGCTCTGCCAGGCGATTGGCGCCGTGCTTGGTACGCGTGAAGACCAGTACTCGAAACCAGCCATGGCGCTGAATCAAATGGGCCAGCAGGTCGCGTTTCTTGTCGCGGTCCACGCGGTAGATGGCCTGCTCGATTTTTTCGGCAGTGGTGTTGCGCGGCGCCACTTCGATCATCGCCGGGTTGTTCAGCAATTGCTGGGCCAAGGCCTGAATCTCGTTGGAGAAGGTGGCCGAGAACAGCAGGTTCTGGCGCTGTTTGGGCACCAGGCGCAGAAGGCGCTTGATGTCGTGGATGAAGCCCATGTCGAGCATACGGTCGGCTTCATCGAGCACCAGTATTTCCACGCCAGACAGATCCACGTGCCCCTGCTGGTGAAGGTCCAGCAGGCGGCCAGGGGTAGCCACCAGTACGTCCAGGCCGGCTTTCAGGGCGTCTACCTGGGGCTGTTGGCCGACACCGCCGAAAATGATATGCGAGCGCAGTGACAAGTGCTGCCCGTAAGCGGTGACGCTTTCACCGACCTGGGCGGCCAGCTCCCGAGTAGGGGTCAGAACCAGTGCACGGACCTGGCGTTTGCCGGGGCGTTTGCCTTGCATCAGGCGTTGCAGCATGGGCAGCGTGAAGCCTGCGGTTTTGCCGGTGCCCGTCTGGGCGCTGGCCAGCAGGTCTCGGCCTTCTAGTACGACGGGAATGGCCTGGCGTTGAATCGGGGTGGGCTGATGATAGCCCTGTGCGCCAATGGCGCTGAGTAGATCAGGGTGCAGACCAAGGTCAGAAAAGCTCATGCATTCTCCGCAGTCGCCACTCCCTCACTCTCTAAGTGAGGGGGTGGCGTCATGTTCAAGATACGAGGATGTAATTGCGCCATGAGGGCGCATCTAAGAATCAGATCGGGCAGCCACGACGGGCGTTCTAAAGCCACGCAGCCATTGCCCGCAGGGCTGCGTGGAAGTGATGGGGTGCGCTTGCGAAAGGCGCTGGCGCCGAGTGTAACACGAAAGTCTCACTCAGCGCTGTCGATGCGGACGTGAATTAGCCGCCAGTGAAATAGCCATTGCGCCGAATCTGCTCGGCGATTTCCACGCTCAGCAGGTTCCAGCTTTCACCCAGCGCGCGTACCAGGGCAGGGTAGCCATCTTCTTCCAGGGGCGTTTGCGTAGTGAAGCTTTGCAGTGTGACCAGGCTATTGTCTGCGCGGCGCAGCTGCCACTGCCCGCTGGCTACCGCCATGCCATCGTGGCGCCCCTGGAACTGATCCACCTCCACTGAAAGCGTCAAGGCGTCTGGCAGGGCGCCCTCTGAACGCACCACCTGCAGCTGGGGAAGCTGCTGGGCCAACTGCGCTCGCAGGCTACGTTCCAGCTGACGGCCAATGCCCTCGGCCCACTGGTGTTCACGAGCCTGGTTCAACGTGATGTCGTCCAACTGCATGACGATGCCATCCACGTCCAGATAGTGCGCCAAGCGTGGAGCGCGGATGGCCAGCGTGCCCGTGGGCTGGCTAGGGGCGCTGCTGGCCGCGGGGCTGGGCAGCATGTAGCGAGCTGGGGGAGTGACGCTGCTTGCGCACGCGGTCAGGGCCATGCAGGCAGTGGCAATGATCAGCAGTCGTGTAAAAGGTTGAATCATGGTCTCTCCTGTCAGCGCGGGGCGCGGGGCGTCGGGTCCTGGGTGTCGAGGTTATCGAACAGCAGGGCGCGAGGATTTTCATTCAGCGTACGCGTAAGGGGCTGCAGGTCTCGCATCAGGCGGTCCAGCCGCTCGATGGCCGTGGTCAGCTCCTGATAGGCGGGCGACGACGGCGATACCCCCTGCAGTGTGCTGCGCAGCTCTTCCAGCGTGCTGTTCAAATTGCCGCCAATCGCGCGAGTATCCGGGTCGCTCAACAGTTCGTTGATCGAGCGGCTGACGTCACGCACTTCGTTGAGCACATGCTCTGAGGCTTGCAAATTGCGGTCCAGGCCTGCCAGTAGTGGTTCGACCTCGAGTGCGTTGAGCTTTTCCAGCAGATCGGTAATCTGCCCCTGAATCTGGGCAAAGCCACCGGCGACGGTGGGGAATACCGTCCGTTCCGAGAAAGTTTCCGCTATGTATTCATCGGCCAGGTCGCGCTGGAAGTTCAGATCGACGAACAGCGCCCCGGTGAGCAGACTGCCGTTTTTCAGCGATGCGCGCAGTCCCAGGCCAAACATTCTGGTGAAGCGATTGTCCCAATCTTCCAGATCGATATCTGAATTTTCGATGCCCAGCCGTTGTGGCTCGATGCGAATCAGTACCGGTATCGCGAACCGCGCTCTGGAATCTGGTTGAGGCGCGGTAAAATTCCAGGGTACCGCTGCCACGGTACCTATGCGCACGCCGCGAAACTCCACCGGCGCTCCGCGAGAAAGACCACGCACCGTGTCGTCGACCAGCAGCACGTATTCCAGATAGCGGTTGAAGGTACCTTCGCGGGCGTCGTCTTCATCGGCGTAAAGATTGAAGCGCGCGTTATGCTCAACGGGTCGTCCCATGGGCAGATCTTCGGGCACGCCAAAGGTCACACCGCCGCCCAGCAATGCTTCGAGCGATTCGACATTGACCCGAAAGCCATTGGCATCCAGGCGAAAATCGACGCCGCTGGCCGTCCAGAACCGGGTGCTGTCGGTCACCAATTGGGAATAGGGTTCTTCGATGAAAACCTGGTGATACATGGTGCGCGAATCGGCATCGAAGCGGGTGTCTTCGACGCGACCAACGGTATAGCCCTGATAGGAAACCGGATCGCCGACGCGCAGGGAGTTGCCCAGTTGGCTGACCAGGCTGATCTGAAGTCCGGCCTGTCCTGCCGTGGCCACCGGCGGCACGTCGCTGACGGCGAACTCCCTTCTCGGCTCATCCGACTGGCCGGGTTCCAGCTGAAGATAGGCACCCGACAAAACGGTTCCCAACCCGCTGATGCCCTCGCGGCCGATGCGCGGCTTGACGACCCAGAAGCGGCTGTCTTCTCTGAGCATGGCTTCTGCTTCAGGCTGGATTCGGGCGGTCATCACGGCTTGTGAGAGGTCGTCAGAGAGCCGCACGCTTTGTACGCGACCAATCTCGACGTTGCGGCTGCGTATCAAGGTGCTGCCTGCCTCGATGCCTTCGGCGTTGCTCATGGTCAGCGTGATCAAGGTGCCACGGCTGGTGTAGTTGTCATACACCAGCCACAGGCCGATAACGACGGCCACGAGGGGCACGATCCAGATAGGCGACAGGCGTGTCTGCCGAGAGGCTTTGGCCCGGTGGAGTTCGTTGTCAGTATCGGGGGTGTTGGGGGTGACATCATTAGCCATCAATAGCGTCCTTGGTGGCCGTCGTGCGGCGGGCAGGGCGTGGAGTGGGGGAGTCCCAGATCAAGCGAGAGTCGAACGTCATGGCGGCCAGCATGGTCAGCACGACCACGGCGCCAAAAGCGAGTGCTGCGGGGCCGGGAGTGATCGACATCAGCGAACCGGCACGGATCAGGGCAACGAGGATCGCTACCACGAATACATCCACCATGGACCAGCGGCCAATGAACTCGGTGATGCGATATAGCCGCGTGCGGCTGTTGGCGTTGAGCTCGTCGCTGCGATTGATCATCAGGCATAACCATACCAGCGCGACCAATTTGCCGACAGGCACGATGACACTGGCAATGAAAATCACCGCAGCCACGGGCCAGGACCCCATTTGCAGGAGCTGCACGACACCGCCAATGATGGTCGAGGGTGCCGTATGGCCAAGGCTGGTAGTGGTCATGATGGGGTAGACATTGGCAGGAATATACATGATCGCCGCAGCAAAGAGCAGCGCCCAGGTGCGCTGCAAGCTGTACGGAAGCCGTGTGTGCAATTTTTCGTGGCAGCGAACGCACCGTCCATGGCCTTTTTCCAGGCGGTTGACCAGCCCGCAGGTGGGGCAGCCCGTCACGTTCTGGCTCGCCGCCGTGGCACCCGTCAGGGTGCCTTCCGGGGCCAGTGGCTCGCCCTCCAATGAAAACCACATCCAGTCCGCGTCGATGGACTGTGTGGTCATCAGCAGCAGGATCGCGAACACACAGAAGGCCCAAAAGGAGATGCCCAGCTCGATCTGTGCCATGCCGGCCACTTTGATCAGGCTGACCAGCGCGCCGATGATGAATACATCGGCCATCATCCAGGGGGTCAGGTGGGCCAGCGAGCGAGCGATATCACGACTCAATGGCAGCGGGCGGGCGCGCAGTAACCCGAACTGCAGCCAGATGACCCCTGTCAAGTAGACCGCAGGCAGTACCACGATGGTCATGATCACTGCGATGGCCACGACAGGCTGATGAAAATTGATCAGCGCCGTGGCCGTCTGGGTCAGCTCGATGCGGTTGCCGATACCGCCTACGCTGAAGCTGACGAAAGGAAACGAAACGGCCAGGATGAGTGCCACCAGTGAGGCAATGGCCAGTGCCATGCTACGTTGCGCGGGGTAGCGGTGGCGCTTGACCAGCACATGGGAGCATCGTGGGCAGGAGGCCTTCTCACCTGAGCCCAAAGGGGGCAGGGCCGAGACCCAGTCGCACTCATGGCAGGCGCGCAGCCGCCTGCGCTGGACGCGTGCCTCGGGGGGCGTGCAGTCCACGGCGGGGGTATGCATGGAAAGGGTGGGTCGTTTCATGAAAGAGACATCAGGTAATAGCAAACTCTCGATAGTTGGCGCATTTTAAATCAATATAGAGCCGAGACGTGAGTGTCAAATCAGGGACACCTCGCTTCTCTTGAACTCGGTGCTTGACCCCGCCTCCCGGTTCGACAAGGATGCAGCCGCGATAGTGCCTAATACGATGACATTAAGGAACCGAAATGTTGCTTGCCTTTGTAGCAGTGGTGGTAGGGCTCCTCCTGCTGATCTGGAGTGCTGAAAAATTTATCGATGGCGCTGCTGCTACCTCGCGGTGGTTGGGGTTGTCGCCACTGCTGATCGGTATGCTGGTGATCGGATTCGGAACGTCGGCCCCTGAAATGATGGTCTCCGTGCTGGCGGCCATGCAGGGTAATCCCGGGCTGGCGGTTGGCAATGCTTACGGATCCAATATTGCCAACATAGGGCTGGTGCTGGGTTTTGTGGCACTTATAGCGCCGCTGGCGGTGCACTCCAGCGTTATTCGCAAGGAGATGCCGCTATTGGTGGCGGTCATGCTGCTGACCGGTTACATGTTGATGGATGGCTGGATTTCCCGCGGTGAGGCAGTGTTGCTGCTGGCCGCGCTGGGGATCTTCATTACGGTCAGTATCATCCAGTCACGGCGTCATCAGGCGGATGCACTGACCGATGAAGTGACGGAGAGCCTGGACAGCAAGCCGCTGTCACGTGGTAAAGCAGTGATGTGGACGCTGGTGGGGTTAGTGCTGCTGGTGGCCAGCTCGCGTCTGTTGGTGTGGGGCGCGGTAGAAATTGCCGTAGGATTTGGTGTCAGCGATCTCATCATCGGTTTGACGGTGGTGGCCGTCGGTACGTCGCTACCCGAGCTTGCCTCGTCCATCAGTGCCTTGAGGCGTAAAGAGCACGATATGGTGCTGGGCAACGTGGTGGGCTCCAATCTGTTCAATAGTTTGGCCGTGGTAGGGTTGGCGGGTGTCATCACACCTATCGAAGTGGGTCGTGAGGTGCTGGTGCGTGACTGGAGTGTCATGACCTTTATGACGCTTATGATGGTGCTCTTCGCATTTTCTTGGCGTGGTCGCCCACGGCGTATCAACCGCGTTGAAGGCGGTGTTCTCTTCGCCATTTTTATCGCCTACACAGGCTATATGGTCAGCATTGTGGTGATGTCTTAAACGATTGCACCGAAAAATGGTGGTTTGTCTGAGGAGTATGCGTCAATGCGACACAGCTTTTCAGGCAAACTATCGCTGTATAACGGCGCTCGAAACGTTAAACTACAACACATGTAAAGAATAAGCTTAGTGCTTATAACTAAAATGCAGCGCCATTAAGGCTCAACTAAGCTTGTGACACCCATTGATGGGATTTTAATCCAGGTCTTAGGAGCGTGTGATGGAACTCGACCCCCTTTTACTATCGCGAATGCAGTTCGCCTTCGTTGTATCGTTTCATGCGATTTTTCCGGTCTTCACCATCGGTCTGGCGTCTTACATAGCGCTGCTTCATGGGCTGTTCTTCAAGACCAACAACCCCGCTTGGGACCGCTTGGCACTGTTCTGGACCAAGGTGTTTGCCGTGGTTTTCGGAATGGGCGTCGTCTCCGGGATCGTCATGTCTTTCCAGTTTGGCACCAACTGGAGCAACTTCTCCCAGGCAGCGTCCAACTTCCTCGGGCCTGTGCTCAGCTACGAGGTCGTTACCGCTTTCTTCCTTGAAGCGGCATTCCTCGGTGTCCTGCTCTTTGGCCGAGGCAAGGTGCCACAAGGGGTTCACCTGTTTGCTGCCATCATGGTGGCGATCGGTACTTTCATTTCGTCGTTCTGGATTCTTTCTGCCAACAGCTGGATGCATACGCCGGCAGGGGTAGAACTCATCGACTATCGGTTCCACGTGGTTTCCTGGACCGAAGCGATATTCAATCCCTCCTTTCCTTACCGCTTCGCGCACATGGCCATGGCATCTTTTCTGACCGGTGGCTTCGTGGTGGCCGGTGTGAGTGCCTGGTTCCTGCTGCGTGGTCGCGACCCGGAAGCCAACCGTCGAGCGCTTTCCATGTGCCTTTGGTTGCTGCTGTTTCTGGCGCCAGCCCAGGCGGTCGTGGGGGACTTCCATGGTTTGAATACTCTGGAGCACCAGCCGGCCAAAGTGGCGGCCATGGAAGGGCATTGGGAAACCTCTGGCAACGTTCCGTTGCTGCTGTTCGCCATTCCGGACCAGGAAGCGCAAACCAATCGCTTTGAAATCGGTATCCCCAATCTTGCCAGTCTCATACTGACCCACTCTACGGATGGGGTTATTCAGGGGCTGAATGAATTTGCTCCTGAAGAGCAGCCACCGGTCTGGATCGTCTTCTGGGCGTTCCGCGTGATGGTAGGGATCGGACTGTTGATGATTGCCACCGCCCTGATAGGACTGTTGCTGCGTCGCAAAGGCAAATTCCATCAGCACACCGGGTTCCTCAAGACGCTGGTGTACATGATCCCCATGCCGTTCGTCGCCGTGCTGGCTGGTTGGATCGTGACCGAGTCAGGACGTGCCCCATGGCTGGTATACGGCATGATGACCCATGCGGAAGGCGTTACGCCTTCGCTAACCGGCCCCATGGCGCTGTTTACGCTGGTGGGCTACGTGCTGGTGTACGCGGTGGTGTTCTATGCCGGTATCTACTATCTGACCCGCGTGGTGCGTAACGGCATGCTGCCCAAGGAAGAGCGTGAAGCGGCAGGCGACAATTTCAGACGCCCCATGCGTCCACTGTCGGCCACGGAAACTCCCTTTGATGACGATGTCGACCCGGTGAGGAACTGAGACATGGAAATGTTTGATCTGACGATAATTTGGGCAGGCATTATCGGGTTCGGACTGATGATGTACGTGCTGATGGACGGTTTCGATCTGGGGCTTGGGATTCTGTATCCCTTCGCCCCGGACGAAGACGCCCGGGATGTGATGATGAACTCCGTGGCGCCGGTCTGGGACGGCAACGAGACCTGGCTGGTGCTGGCGGGTGCCGGTTTTCTCGGGGCTTTCCCGCTGGTCTATTCGGTCTTCCTGCCCGCACTCTATATTGGTGTGTTCTTGATGCTGGCGGGGCTTATTTTCCGGGGTGTGGCCTTCGAGTTCCGCTTCAAGTCCCGGCGCAATCGTCGCTGGTGGAACCGCGCCTTCTGCTGGGGCTCCGGCGTGGCCGCTTTCGCTCAAGGGGCGGTGGTTGGTGCTTACATTCAGGGGTTTCATGTCGAAAACTTTGCCTTTGCAGGTGGCGCTTTCGATTGGCTGACGCCATTCTCGGTACTGACCGGCTTCGGCCTGATGGCAGGTTATGCGTTACTGGGAGCCACCTGGCTGATCTTGAAATCCGAGGGCCACATTCAGGAGTGGGCGTACAAGATCACCCCGCTGCTGTTGGCGCTGGTACTGGGCGTCTTCGGTATCATCAGCATCTGGACTCCGTTCGTGAATCCGGTGGTCTGGGAGCGCTGGTTCGGTCATTTGCAACTGATCTGGGTGTTCCCGGCATTGGCGCTGCTGTCGGCTTTCATGGTGTATCGCTCCGTGAAACGTCGTGACGAGGGCATTCCCTTTGTAGCCACCATCGGCATCTACGTGTTCACTTACCTGGGGCTGATCGTCAGCAAGTGGCCCATCATCGTGCCCCCCAACTACACGCTGTGGGATGCCGCCTCCGCCCCTGAATCTCAGCTGTTCCTGCTGATCGGTGTGCTGTTCGTCATTCCGATTATCCTGACCTATACCGCCTGGACCTACTGGGTCTTCCGCGGCAAGGTGCGCGTCGGCGAAGGGTACCACTGATTCATGGCCCCTCCAGCGGCCCAGTCGAATTCGTTGACGCCGCGCCGTTGGCTGAGCACGCTGGCTCGTCGTGAGCGTGCTCGGCTGGCGCTGGCGGCGTGCTTCGGCGTGCTGTCCGGCGCTCAGACGATCTTGCTGGTGGTCGGGTTGGCGTGGTCGATCGAGCAACTGGTCGTTCATGGCCGCTCACCTGTCACGCTGGTGCCCGTGCTGCTCGGCCTGGTGGTCGCCGTGGCGTTGCGCTCACTGTTTCTTGCCCTGCAAGAGTCGTTCAGTGCAACTGCCAGCTTGCGCATTCGTCAGTACGCTCGGGAGCAGGTCTTGAACAAGGTCGCCGCGCTAGGCCCGGTCTGGATGACGCGGCAGCAGAGCGGGGCCCTGGCGACCCAGTCGGTCGAGCACATCGAAGCCCTCGATGGCTATTTCGCGCGCTTCCTCCCGCAAATGCGCATCGTGCTTTTGCTGCCACTGCTGATTGCCGTCGTGGTGGGCTGGCTCGATTATCTGGTGGCCATCTTCTTGCTGCTCTCTGCGCCATTGATTCCGCTGTTCATGGCGCTGGTCGGCATGGGGGCAGAGCGTCTCAACAAGGAGCAGTTTGCTTCCGTTGCCAGGCTCTCGGCGCATTTCGTCGACCGCGTACGCGGCATGACGACGTTGCAGCTATTTGGTCATACGCGTGCTGCCCAGCAGGACGTCTGGTATGCCACCGACCAGTATCGCCGCCTGAGCATGCGCACTCTCAGGCTGGCATTTCTCTCGTCAGCGGTATTGGAATTTTTTGCCTCGGTGGCCATCGCCGTCGTCGCCATGTACGTGGGGCTTGGTCTGTTGGGCTATATCGATTACGGTCCTTCCCCCTCGCTGACCCTGTTCAGTGGTCTGGCGGTGTTGCTACTGGCTCCGGAGTTCTTCCAGCCCTTGCGAACCCTCTCGCAGCATTATCACGACCGTGCTGCGGCGCTGGGGGCGGCAGAGAGTATCGTGACCATCCTCGATGAGCCTGACGTGGTGCCGACCCGGTTTGACGCCCCCGTCGAACCAGATGCATCGATTGAATTGGTGGATGTCGAGGTGGGCTATGGTCGGCACTCGGCGGTCTTGACGGGCGTCTCGGCCACGATACGTCAGGCAGATGTGGTGGTCATTACCGGAGAGTCAGGCAGTGGCAAATCTTCCTTGCTGGCGCTGATGGCCGGTTTTATGGCGCCTCTGCGTGGCGCTTGCAGAGTCCGCCAGGGCGAGCAAGTGGCGTGGCTGGATCAATCACCCTGCATCATTCAAGGCTCGTTGGCCGACAACCTGCGCCTGGCGGTGCCTGATGCGACACCGGCTGCCATGCAGGAGGCCCTGGAAAACGCAGGCCTGGGGGAATTGTTGGCTGCTTTGCCTCATGGCCTGGAGACGGTGGTAGGGGAGCGCGGGGTCGGCTTGTCGGGGGGTCAGGCGCAGCGCTTGACCCTGGCTCGGGTATTTCTCAGCCAGGCGCCGCTGGTGTTGTTGGATGAGCCCACGGCCAGCCTTGATTCGGCGACGGAAAAGAGCGTGATCGACGCACTGCTGGCCTGGTCGGCGGAAGGGCGAACGTTGGTCATGGCAACACATCACCCTGCGGTGATGGCCGTTGCCACTCGCCACTGGGTGTGTCGAGACGGCCAGCTTCACGAGGTGGTGCCATGAAGTTTCTGCACAATGACCTGAGCCCATGGCTGGCGCTCATGTTAAGGCGCAGGCAGCGCTTCCTCGTGGGTGCGCTGCTGGTATGGGTAACGTTGCTGGCGGGCCTTGCGCTGCTGGGTTTGTCCGGCTGGTTCATTGCGGCGTGTGCCCTGGCGGGCATTGCGTTGGCTGCCGGGTTGCCATCATCACTGGATATTTATGTGCCCGGCGGCGGCATTCGTTTTTTTGCCTTGCTGCGCACTGTCGCTCGATATACCGAGCGGCTCTACAACCACAATACCGTGCTGACGCTGCTGGCGGATTTACGCTATCGCGTCTTTGGTGACTTGACGCGCCTGGATGACGCATCGTTGCGGCGTCGGCGTGTCGGTGAGTGGTTGAGTCGCCTGACGGCGGATATCGATGCCCTGGATAGCCTATATCTACGCCTGCTAGTGCCGCCAGTAGTGGCCTTGTTGAGTGTCTGGATCATTGCAGGTTTCATCGCTATCTGGTTGCCGCTGGTGGGAGCTGTCGTGGCCAGTGTATTGACGCTGCTGTGGCTGGTCATCACCCTGGGCTTTGCCAGGCTGGGTTTCACCAACAGCCATCGGCAAGTGGATGATCAGGAGGAGCTTCGGCGGCTGGTGTTGGATCAGGTGCAGGCGTCCGCTGAGCTGATGAGCTACCGAACCAGTGACTGGTATCACAGAAAAATACGATCTCACGAACAGCAAGCGCTGGATAACCAGCGTCAGTTGGCCGTGAAGGCCGCGCTGGGAAATGCGCTACTGATGGCGGTAACGGGGCTGTTGATCATTGGTGTGCTCTGGTTGGGGAGTCTGGCACTGGCTGAACAGCGCGTGGTGGGCCCCATCATGGTCATGGCCGTGATTGCCGTGTTTGGTATCAATGAAGTGTTGGCCAGCCTGCCTGCCGCTTTTGTGCGGTTTGGCACCAGCCACGGGGCGGCTCAGCGGCTGAATGCCCTGCAGGCGACACAAGGGCAAACGCGGGTGGGCTCGCTTCCGGATGACGAGGGTGGCCATGCCCTGCAACTGCGTGAGGTCATGTTCCGTTATCCTGATGCGGCGAGCTGGGCGATATGTCAGGTTTCTCTGACGCTGCCTGCCGGTCAACGTGGTGCCATCATGGGTATTTCGGGTTCGGGCAAATCGACGCTGGCCAATTTGATCATGGGCCGTATCTCTCCCACTGAAGGGGATGTGTGGGTGGCCGAGCATGCACCCTCTGTCATTACCCTCGAAAGTAGCGCAGCACATATGGGGTATCTGCCCCAGCAAATAGACCTGTTCGATGGATCGCTGGCCGATAACCTGAGGATCGCCAAGCCTGACGCGACAGACGAAGAGCTTTGGCAGGTGCTTGCCCAGGTCGCTCTCTCGGACTGGGCGAAACGCCAGCCTCGTCAGTTGGCGACTCAGGTGGGAGAAAGAGGGCAGCAGCTTTCAGGCGGGCAGGCGCGCAGAGTGGCGTTGGCGAGGCTGTTCTTACGCTCGCCCTCGGTGGTATTACTGGATGAGCCCTTCGCGGGAGTGGATGCGGCAACCGCCCGGCACGTGGCGGCCTCGCTGGACGCCTGGTTGGTAGGCCGTACGGCGATTTTCTTTGTTCATCAAGTGGATGATGCGGCTCTGGTGCCGGGTTTGGCTCATCAATGGCGGCTTGATGGTGGTAAGTTAATTCACGATACTTCATTTTGATATTCACCGAATCGGCAAGTAGGCGGCGACCATGAACGACTTTTTACGGCACCTTCCCAAGGCTGAGCTTCACTTGCATATCGAAGGTTCTCTCGAGCCGGAACTGATGTTCCAACTGGCGGAACGCAACGGCATCGAACTCCCCTATGCCACGGTCGAAGAGGCCAAGGCAGCTTACGATTTCAAAGACCTGCAAGGGTTTCTGAATCTTTATTACCAGGGCATGAACGTCTTGCGCAGTGAACGGGACTTCTATGACCTGGCCATGGATTATTTCAAGCGTGCCCGCTCGGAAGGCGTGCTGCATATCGATATGCACTTCGACCCCCAGGCGCATCTGCAGCGTGGAGTGCCTCTGGAGGTGGTCATGGCGGGACTGCTCAGGGCCAAACAGGAGGCCGAGAGCCAGCTGGACCTTTCAGTGGGCATGATCATGGCCTTCCTGAGAGATCGTCCAGCCGACGAGGCGCTACACGTTCTCGAGCAGGCGGCACCCTACTGGAAAATACTGGATGCCATTGGCCTGGACAGCGCCGAGCGTGACAACCCGCCCGAGAAGTTTCAGGCCCTGTTTGCGCGCGCCAAGGAGCTTGGGCTGGTGCGTGTGGCCCATGCGGGCGAGGAGGGGCCTGCCGCTTACATTACGCAAGCCCTGGACCTGTTGGACGTTCAGCGCATCGACCACGGCGTGCGCTGTCTCGAAAGCGAAGACGTCGTGCAGCGTCTCAAGGAGTCCCAGACGGTACTGACCGTGTGCCCGCTCTCCAATGTCAGCCTGAAAGTGGTCGCTCAATTGGATCAGCATCCGCTACCGGCGTTGTTGGAAGCGGGTCTGAAGGTCACCATCAGCTCTGACGATCCTGCCTATTTTGGTGGTGGGCTGCTCGAAAATCATATCGCCTGTGCCGATGCCTTTGGCTGGGGAGAAGATGCCTTCAAATGGCTGAATCGCAATGCCATGGAAGAAGCCTTCGTCAGCGACGCGCGGCGCGCCGAACTGCTGAAGCGCCTGGAGGCAGCCTGATACAGCCTGCCGCCGCCCCTATGGGCGGCGGCATAGTGCATCAGGGTAGAGCGGGCACCTCGAAATCGGGCATTTCACCTGTCAGGGAGTGCAGAAACGCCGTGATGTTATCGATGGTGGGTTCGTCAAACTCACGTCCCAGCATTTCCTGGCCCATGATGGCCACGGCTTCTTCGAGCGTTTCGGTGGCACCATTGTTCATGTACGGGTAAGTGACGCCGACATTGCGCAAGGTGGGGGTGCGGAAGCGGTACTTGTCTCTTTCTTCGCCGGTCACCACGTAGCGACCCAAATCTGTCGACCCCGGCACCTGAATGGCGTGGAACTGGCTATCGGTAAAGTTGGCGCCGCGATGGCAGGCAATGCAGCCATTATCAACAAAAGCTACCATGCCCTCTTTTGCCTGATCGCTGATGGCGTCCATATCACCCCGCAAATAACGATCGAAAGGTGCGTTGGGCGTGTTGAGCGTTCTCTGGAAGGCGGCCAGTGCCTTGGCCAGGTTCTCGGCATTGATAGGGTCATCCTGGTCGGGGTACGCTTCCGTGAAGCGCTCTTGGTAGAGCTCGAACTCTGTCAACCTGTCCAGGGCGTGTTCCAACTGCATGGCCATCTCGACATCGGCTTCGATGGGGCCCAGTGCTTGACCCTCCAAATCCGGCTCCCGTCCATCCCAGAATTGCGATCCCAGGAAACCACTGTTGAGCACGGTGGGTGTGTTGCGTTCGCCAACCTGACCGTTATGGCCCACGGCTCTAGGAATGCGATCTGACCAGCCGAGCGCCGGGTTATGGCAAGTGGCACAGCTGATGACACCGCTGGCGGAGATCCTGGGCTCGAAAAACAGCATGTTGCCCAGCATCACCTTTTCATCGGTCTGTGAATTGTGGGCAGGTAAAGGTGGTAAGTGGGGCAGCGGTTCGAACCTGTCGCGGTAGCTACCGAGTTCGTCGTCTGCCCACAGTGAAGTCGTGCCTAATAACGCGACACTCGCAAGTCCGATGGTAATACGTGATGTTGTCATGGTTTCCCCCTCCTGTTTGACCGGTCTGGTGTGCACCGTTCTTTTTTCAACAAGTCTAAAAAAGCGGGGAAGGGCAGGGCTTGCCTCAGGTCAACTTTCCGGCCATTGGTGACCCGCAGGTGCTTGAACGGTGAATGAGAAAAAAGCTTGACGATCAAAAAGAATTGGGTAGAATACGCCCCACATCGAACGGCAACGCCGACAGATGGCTCTTTAACAATTTGATCAGGTAATTCATGTGGGCGCTTGCCGATGAGGGTGAATCATCACCTAATATCAAGGCAAGCGAACACCAAGATACTTTTCGGAGTATCACAGTGAATTCGTTTGAACCTTGAGCCAAGTTTGATCCGCTTTTGTTGCCTTCGGGCAGCGAGTAAGGATCGCATTGATCTTAAACTGAAGAGTTTGATCATGGCTCAGATTGAACGCTGGCGGCAGGCCTAACACATGCAAGTCGAGCGGTAACAGATCCAGCTTGCTGGATGCTGACGAGCGGCGGACGGGTGAGTAATGCATAGGAATCTGCCCGATAGTGGGGGATAACCTGGGGAAACCCAGGCTAATACCGCATACGTCCTACGGGAGAAAGGGGGCTTCGGCTCCCGCTATCGGATGAGCCTATGTCGGATTAGCTGGTTGGTGAGGTAACGGCTCACCAAGGCGACGATCCGTAGCTGGTCTGAGAGGATGATCAGCCACATCGGGACTGAGACACGGCCCGAACTCCTACGGGAGGCAGCAGTGGGGAATATTGGACAATGGGGGGAACCCTGATCCAGCCATGCCGCGTGTGTGAAGAAGGCCTTCGGGTTGTAAAGCACTTTCAGCGAGGAAGAACGCCAGGGAATTAATACCTCCCTGGAAAGACATCACTCGCAGAAGAAGCACCGGCTAACTCCGTGCCAGCAGCCGCGGTAATACGGAGGGTGCAAGCGTTAATCGGAATTACTGGGCGTAAAGCGCGCGTAGGTGGCTTGATAAGCCGGTTGTGAAAGCCCCGGGCTCAACCTGGGAACGGCATCCGGAACTGTCAAGCTAGAGTGCAGGAGAGGAAGGTAGAATTCCCGGTGTAGCGGTGAAATGCGTAGAGATCGGGAGGAATACCAGTGGCGAAGGCGGCCTTCTGGACTGACACTGACACTGAGGTGCGAAAGCGTGGGTAGCAAACAGGATTAGATACCCTGGTAGTCCACGCCGTAAACGATGTCGACCAGCCGTTGGGTGCCTAGCGCACTTTGTGGCGAAGTTAACGCGATAAGTCGACCGCCTGGGGAGTACGGCCGCAAGGTTAAAACTCAAATGAATTGACGGGGGCCCGCACAAGCGGTGGAGCATGTGGTTTAATTCGATGCAACGCGAAGAACCTTACCTACTCTTGACATCCTGCGAATTCGGTAGAGATACCTTAGTGCCTTCGGGAACGCAGAGACAGGTGCTGCATGGCTGTCGTCAGCTCGTGTTGTGAAATGTTGGGTTAAGTCCCGTAACGAGCGCAACCCTTGTCCTTATTTGCCAGCGCGTAATGGCGGGAACTCTAAGGAGACTGCCGGTGACAAACCGGAGGAAGGTGGGGACGACGTCAAGTCATCATGGCCCTTACGAGTAGGGCTACACACGTGCTACAATGGTCGGTACAAAGGGTTGCCAACTCGCGAGAGTGAGCCAATCCCGAAAAGCCGATCTCAGTCCGGATCGGAGTCTGCAACTCGACTCCGTGAAGTCGGAATCGCTAGTAATCGTGGATCAGAATGCCACGGTGAATACGTTCCCGGGCCTTGTACACACCGCCCGTCACACCATGGGAGTGGACTGCACCAGAAGTGGTTAGCCTAACGCAAGAGGGCGATCACCACGGTGTGGTTCATGACTGGGGTGAAGTCGTAACAAGGTAGCCGTAGGGGAACCTGCGGCTGGATCACCTCCTTAAACGATGTCTTCCCCTCGCGGCAAGCGCTCACAATGAATTACCTGATCAGATGATAGAGCAAACGGTTTTCGCACGACCCCTCTTGGGTCTGTAGCTCAGTTGGTTAGAGCGCACCCCTGATAAGGGTGAGGTCGGCAGTTCAAATCTGCCCAGACCCACCAAATTCCTGTTACGCCGAAACAACGACATCGCCCCCTGCAGCTTGCTGCAATGTGCGGTTCATTGACGTGTCTGCGAGGAATTTATAACAAGAGGTTGGTCTTGCATAACACGATGGGGCCATAGCTCAGCTGGGAGAGCGCCTGCCTTGCACGCAGGAGGTCAGCGGTTCGATCCCGCTTGGCTCCACCATATCGCGTCGTACCAGGTGATACCTCCTGTGCTTCTCGTGCCGTTTGTTGGTTTTGTGACCATTGATAAGCCAGAACGCACTGCGTTGTCTTATCACTGTTCATAGAACAGTCGCTCTTTAACAATGTATATCATGCTGACAGAAACGTGTTTAACACGTTTCTACGTAAATTGTATTGTGATACGTCTCAAGCGTATCCGGCAATCGTTGTCATTGCGAACCCCAGACTCCTTCGGGTTATAGGGTCAAGCAATGAAGCGCACACGGTGGATGCCTAGGCAGCCAGAGGCGATGAAAGACGTGGTAGCCTGCGATAAGGTTCGGTGAGGTGGCAAACGACCTGCGACCCGGACATCTCTGAATGGGGAAACCCACTCATCACAAGATGAGTATCTTGCGCTGAATACATAGGCGCAAGAGGCGAACCAGGGGAACTGAAACATCTAAGTACCCTGAGGAAAAGAAATCAACCGAGATTCCCCCAGTAGCGGCGAGCGAACGGGGACCAGCCCTTAAGCGTGTGACTGATTAGACGAACAGACTGGGAAGTCTGGCCATAGCGGGTGATAGCCCCGTAGTCGAAAATCTGATCACGTGAAATCGAGTAGGTCGGGGCACGAGAAACCTTGACTGAAGACGGGGGGACCATCCTCCAAGGCTAAATACTCCTGGCTGACCGATAGTGAACCAGTACCGTGAGGGAAAGGCGAAAAGAACCCCGGAGAGGGGAGTGAAATAGATCCTGAAACCGTGTGCGTACAAGCAGTAGGAGCAGACTTGTTCTGTGACTGCGTACCTTTTGTATAATGGGTCAGCGACTTATATTCAGTGGCGAGGTTAACCGTATAGGGGAGCCGTAGGGAAACCGAGTCTTAACTGGGCGACACAGTCGCTGGATATAGACCCGAAACCGAGCGATCTATCCATGAGCAGGGTGAAGGTTGAGTAACATCAACTGGAGGCCCGAACCAGGATCTGTTGAAAAAGATTTGGATGACTTGTGGATCGGAGTGAAAGGCTAATCAAGCTCGGAGATAGCTGGTTCTCCTCGAAAGCTATTTAGGTAGCGCCTCACGTATCACCGCCGGGGGTAGAGCACTGTTTCGGCTAGGGGGTCATCCCGACTTACCAACCCGAGGCAAACTCCGAATACCGGTGAGTGCGAGCGTGGGAGACACACGGCGGGTGCTAACGTCCGTCGTGAAAAGGGAAACAACCCAGACCGTCAGCTAAGGTCCCCAAATCCTGGTTAAGTGGGAAACGATGTGGGAAGGCTCAGACAGCTAGGAGGTTGGCTTAGAAGCAGCCATCCTTTAAAGAAAGCGTAATAGCTCACTAGTCGAGTCGGCCTGCGCGGAAGATGTAACGGGGCTAAACCAGGTACCGAAGCTACGGGTTCATCCTTACGGATGAGCGGTAGAGGAGCGTCGTGTAAGCCGATGAAGGTGTGTTGAGAAGCATGCTGGAGGTATCACGAGTGCGAATGCTGACATGAGTAACGATAAAGGGAGTGAAAAACTCCCTCGCCGGAAGACCAAGGGTTTCTGTTCGACGCTAATCGGAGCAGAGTGAGTCGGCCCCTAAGGCGAGGCCGAAAGGCGTAGTCGATGGGAAACGGGTCAATATTCCCGTACCGGACATGATTGCGATGGGGGGACGGAGAAGGCTAGGTGAGCCAGGCGTTGGTTGTCCTGGTGAAAGTGAGTAGGCTTGGGTCTCAGGTAAATCCGGGACCCTCCCAGGCCGAGACACGAAACGAAGACACTACGGTGTCGAAGTCATTGATGCCACGCTTCCAGGAAAAGCCTCTAAGCTTCAGATCATGTGCGACCGTACCCCAAACCGACACAGGTGGTCAGGGTGAGAATCCCAAGGCGCTTGAGAGAACTCGGGTGAAGGAACTAGGCAAAATGGTGCCGTAACTTCGGGAGAAGGCACGCCGGCGTAGGGTGACGAGACTTGCTCTCCAAGCCCGAACCGGTCGAAGATACCAGGTGGCTGCAACTGTTTAGTAAAAACACAGCACTCTGCCAACTCGCAAGAGGACGTATAGGGTGTGACGCCTGCCCGGTGCCGGAAGGTTAAGTGATGGTGTTAGGCCTCGGCCGAAGCTCTTGATCGAAGCCCCGGTAAACGGCGGCCGTAACTATAACGGTCCTAAGGTAGCGAAATTCCTTGTCGGGTAAGTTCCGACCTGCACGAATGGCGTAATGATGGCCACGCTGTCTCCACCCGAGACTCAGTGAAATTGAAATCGCCGTGAAGATGCGGTGTACCCGCGGCTAGACGGAAAGACCCCGTGAACCTTTACTATAGCTTCACACTGGACGCTGATGTTGCCTGTGTAGGATAGCTGGGAGGCTTTGAACCTCGGACGCCAGTTCGAGGGGAGCCAACCTTGAAATACCAGCCTGGCATCATTGGCGTTCTCACTCAGGTCCGTGATCCGGATCGAGGACAGTGTGTGGTGGGTAGTTTGACTGGGGCGGTCTCCTCCCAAAGCGTAACGGAGGAGCACGAAGGTACCCTCAGCACGGTCGGACATCGTGCAATGAGTGCAAGAGCATAAGGGTGCTTGACTGCGAGACAGACACGTCGAGCAGGTGCGAAAGCAGGTTCTAGTGATCCGGTGGTTCTGTATGGAAGGGCCATCGCTCAACGGATAAAAGGTACTCCGGGGATAACAGGCTGATACCGCCCAAGAGTTCACATCGACGGCGGTGTTTGGCACCTCGATGTCGGCTCATCACATCCTGGGGCTGAAGTCGGTCCCAAGGGTATGGCTGTTCGCCATTTAAAGTGGTACGCGAGCTGGGTTTAGAACGTCGTGAGACAGTTCGGTCCCTATCTGCCGTGGGCGTTGGATGTTTGAGAAGAGCTGCTCCTAGTACGAGAGGACCGGAGTGGACGACCCTCTGGTGTTCCGGTTGTCACGCCAGTGGCATTGCCGGGTAGCTATGGTCGGACGGGATAACCGCTGAAAGCATCTAAGCGGGAAGCCCCCTTCAAGATGAGACATCCCTGAGGCCTAGAGCCTCCTGAAGGGCCCAGCGAGACCAGCTGGTTGATAGGCACGGTGTGGAAGCGCTGCAAGGCGTTGAGCTAACGTGTACTAATGGCCCGTGAGGCTTGACCCTATAACACCCAAGGGGTCTGGTCGTGATGATAACGAAGAGTGTGACCGCACTCGCAACACCGGATACGCCGCAGTGAGCCCAAGTGCTTGCTGACAAGAGACGCACACAATACACGTCAACGAATACTCAGCATGATATGCATTACCTGTTACGCCTGACGACCATAGCACGCGTGAACCACCTGATCCCATGCCGAACTCAGAAGTGAAACCGCTTAGCGCCGATGGTAGTGTGGGGTCTCCCCATGTGAGAGTAGGTCATCGTCAGGCACTTATTACGAAACCCCGGCCTTATGGTCGGGGTTTTGCTTTTTGGGGGTCTCCCCCTGAAGAGTAGCGGAGCGTCGCCCGCCGGGTGGCCGGCCCGAACATCGTCAGGCACTTATCCCGTAGAAAACCCCGAGCACATTGTGTTCGGGGCTTTTTGCTGTGCGTTAAATTTTTCGTGGGAAAGGTCGTCGAGAAACGTTGGTTGGGAAAATTCCTGAGCAAAAAAACACCCAGCCTGTGGCTGGGTGAGAGTGACTTTACAAGAGATCGGTTGCTAGGCGTCTCTGCGGTGTTGGCATACGCCTCCGGCCCAGGTTTCATAGACAGCGCGGTCATCGGCGAGCATCATCAATGCAAATAGCCGTTCACCGAGGGTGGTGCAGTGCTGGCTACGTCGCTGTAGCAGTGACGTGGCGTCAGGGTCGATCACGACAAAGTCAGCTTCGTAGGAAGGGGCCAACTGTCCAATGTGGCTATCCAGAGAGAGGGCTTTGGCGTTGCCGTGGGTGAGGCCATAAAATCCTTGCCAGGCGGTCAGAGGCTGACCACGCAGTTGGCCTACCTGGTAGGCACTTTTCAAGGTGCCGAAGCCTGAAAGATCCGTG
Organism: Halomonas sp. KM007; assembly: GCF_050709225.1. Taxonomy (NCBI): domain Bacteria; kingdom Pseudomonadati; phylum Pseudomonadota; class Gammaproteobacteria; order Oceanospirillales; family Halomonadaceae; genus Halomonas; species Halomonas sp. KM007. The sequence goes on from NZ_CP136131.1 coordinate 3,614,241, forward strand.
CCTGCGCCAATGTCGCTGGCATAGGTAAATGCCATGCCCGTCTCTCGGGCAGCGTCTCGGTCGAACAGGCCGCTGCCCAGGAACAGGTTGGAGCTGGGGCAAAAGGCGATATTGGCGCCGCGCTCTGCCAACCGTTGGCGCATGCCGTTGTCCAAATGGATACCGTGGGCAAAGGTGCTGCGTGGGCCGACGAGTCCTGCTTCTTCGTAAACGGCCAAATAGTCTCGACTGCCGGGAAACAGTTCCGCCACCCAGTCCAGCTCTCCGCTGTTCTCGGCGAGGTGGGTCTGCAGCCATAGGGTAGGGTCATTGCGCAGCAGGGCACCTGCCGCGTCCATTTGCGCTCTGGTCGAGGTGGGCGCAAAACGCGGGGTAACGCTGTAACCGAGGCGCTGCTTCCCATGCCAGTCCTCAATGAGCCGCTCTGTGTCGGAGATACCCGAGACGCCATCCATCAAGGCATCGGGGGCATTGCGGTCCATCAGTACCTTGCCTACCAGCATGCGCAGCTGCCGCTTTTGGCAGGCTGCAAAAAAGGCATCCACGGAGCCTGGGTGGCTCGAGCCAAACACTTGCGCGGTGGTGGTACCTGCGCGCAGCATTTCGCTCAAGAACGCTTCCGATAACGCCTTGGCGTGATCATGATTGGCGAACTGGCACTCGGCTGGAAACGTGTAGTCATTCAGCCAATCCAGCAGTTGGCGCCCATAAGAGGCCATGATGTCCAACTGGACATAGTGGACGTGAGTATCGATGAATCCTGGCATGATGAGCTTGCCGCGATGGTCGATCACTTCCGCTGCTTTCGGCAACTGATCAACCAGGTCGACATAATGCCCCGCTGCATGGATATGCCCACCCTTCAGCCACAAGAGGCCGTCAGCGTAGTGTTCCAGACTGCCAGGGTGGGGTAGGTTGCCATCGCCGGGGTCATTGGGAAAGCTGATCAATTCAGCGCGGATAAGCGTATCGGTGGGCAAGGTCATATCAACTCGAGTGCGTTGCAGTAGGGGCAAAAAGCGCGCGTAGCGTAGCGCTATCCAGGCCACGGGTCTCGGTGGCATAGGGTTGGTCGGTCAACCAGAGTAATTCCGTCACCACGCTCAGCGCGATGGCGTAGGGGGTTTTATTGCTGAGCTTGGTATCCCTGACCGAGCCGATGGGGCAGCGCACGCGCTGCAGTATCGGCTGGTCGACACCTGCTCGGGAAAGGCGCCCTTTGAAGCTCGCCCACTTGCTGTCGGAGCCTATCAGCCCAATGGACACAATATCGGCGCGCTCCAGCAACCCCTTGATCAAGGCATAATCCTCATCATGATCGTGGGTCATGACCAGAGCATGGGTGCCAAGGGGTAAGCCTGCCACCGTCTCTCCAACGTCGCCTAGCAAATGACAACTCAAGCGTGCACGAGGGACATCTGACTGGAAAGCATCGGCGCGGCTGTCATACCAATCGAGCTGCCAAGGCAGAGGAGCGCTGAGTTTGACGATCTCGCGTCCGACATGCCCCGCGCCGAACAGGGCAATGTGAGCGGTGGCGCCCAGAAATACTTCCAGCAGGACGTTGACCAGCCCGCCACAGCACTGCCCGCTACGACCGCCCAGCGAAAAGGATTCCAGTGAGAACCCCGCTTGGCGCTGGCTCAATAGGGAGCGAGCCTGCTGAATGGTCTGCCACTCGAAGGTGCCGCCGCCCAGCGTATCGAAGACAGCGTGTTCGGTAATCACCATACGTGTGCCAGGCTCACGGGGCGTGGAGCCTGCGCTGGTCATCTGGGTGGCCAAGACATGAGGCGTGCCGTGGCGTTGACAATGGTCGAGGGCGGCGTGCCAAGTCATGGGCATTTCATGGGTCATAAGGCACTTTTCCGAATGGCATGCGCCGCCAGCATGACGCGCTCGGGCGTGGCCGGGGTATCCAGACGCGGTGAGCTGCGGTAGTCATCCAGGCTGGCGAGGGCATCGCGCAAGGCTGACCAGACGCATATCCCCAGCATGAAGGGCGGCTCACCCACCGCTTTGGAGCGGTACAGGCTGGCCATGGAGTTAGGGTGTCCTTCCAGCAGTTCGACATTGAAGACGCTGGGCAGATCACCAAAGGTAGGAATCTTGTAGGTCGCTGGACCATCGCTGACCAGCGTCCCTTCACTGTTCCATTTGAGCTCTTCGCTGGTCAGCCAGCCCATGCCTTGGATGAACCCGCCTTCTACCTGACCAATATCGATGGCTGGGTTGAGCGAGTTGCCCACATCATGAAGTATGTCGACACGGTCGACCTGATACTCGCCGGTCAAAGTGTCGACGCTGACCTCCGCCGCGGCCGCGCCAAAGGCGTAATAATAAAATGGGCGGCCTTTGCCAGTTGCGCGATTGTAATGAATCAGTGGCGTCGCGTAGAAGCCTTTCTCGGACAGCGAAACCCGGTGTAGATATGCCGTCTGCACCAGCTCGCCCCAGGGAATGCGGCGTTCACTTTCGCCGATGCCTGCGATGAGCATGCCGTCCCTCAGCTCCATGCCTTCACGATCCAGCCCACCCTCGAAGTGGTTGGCGGCAAAATCGAACAGACGCTCACGCAGTTTGATGGCAGCATCGCGGGCGGCCATGCCGTTCAAATCCGCACCGCTGGAGGCTGCCGTGGGGGAAGTGTTCGGCACCTTGTCCGTTCGTGTGGCGCTGATGCGTACGCTCTCCAGGTCCAGCCCCAGTTCCAGAGCCACCACCTGGCAGATCTTGGTGTGCAGGCCTTGCCCCATTTCAGTGCCGCCGTGGTTGATCAGGATGCTGCCATCGGTATAGACGTGTAGCAGTGCGCCGGCCTGGTTGAGGTGCTGGGCGGTGAAGGAGATGCCGAACTTGACGGGTGTCAGTGCCAGTCCTTTCTTGATGACGGAGCTGGAGACATTGAAATCTCGTATCTGCTGTCGACGCGTCCAGTACTCGCTGCGTTGCTCGAGGCGCTCGACGAGCGTATGAAGCAACTGCTTCTGGTCGACCTGTTGCCCGTAATGGGTCATGTCGCGTTCTGGGCGGTAAAAGTTGCGCTTGCGGATGGTCAGCGGGTCTTCACCGACATGGCGGGCAATATCGTCCATGGCCGCTTCGATGATCATCATGCCCTGGGGGCCGCCAAATCCGCGAAAAGCGGTGTTCGACGCAGTGTGGGTGCGGGCTCGGTGGCCGGTGACACGGGCATTGCCCAGTGAGTAGGCATTGTCTGCGTGAAACATGGCGCGGTCGACGATGGCATCGGAAAGATCGGGAGAGTAGCCGCAGTCGCCGATCACGGTAATGTCGCTGCCTTGAATCACTCCCTGTGAATCGATGGCCAGCCGATAGCGGTTGTGAAAGGGGTGGCGCTTGCCAGTGGCGCGCATGTCGTCACGTCTGGGTAGGCGAAGACGCGTGGCCTTGCCGGTGCGTCGTGCGATGAGGGCAGCAATGCAGGCCCAGGGGGATGCCTGGGTTTCCTTGCCTCCAAAACCACCCCCCATGCGCCGTACTTCCACCGTGACGGCATGAAACGGGATACCCAGCACTTCGGCAACCAGCTTTTGGGTTTCACTGGGGTGCTGGTTGGAGGTATGTACCATGACGCCTTCGTCTTCGCTCGGAATGACGACGCAGGCCTGGCCCTCCAGGTAGAAGTGCTCTTGTCCACCAATGAACAGCGCGCCTTCCAGCACGTGTTCGGCTTGCTCCAGTGTGGCCTGCCAGTCACCACGCTGCTGGGTGTGGCTGGGACGAACGAACTCCTGTTGAGCAGCGGCTTGAACGGCATCCAGCTGTGCTGGCAGCTTGTCGATCTGCACATTGGCAAGCAGCATCGCGTGACGCGCCGCACTCAGGGAAGTGGCAGCCACGGCGAACAGGCACTGCCCTGAATAGCTGATCTCGTGTTCGACGAAGATAGGGTCGCCAGGGAAGACCGGGCCGATGTCCGTGTGGCCAGGCACGTCGTGGAATGTGATCACGTCGACCACGCCGGGGGCGGTGCGAACGGCCTCCAGGTCGAGGTGCGTCAAGGTTCCGTGGGCCACGGGTGAGAGCCCCAGAGCCACGTGTAAAGCATCAGCAGGTGTCTTGAGGTCGTCGATATAGAGCGCTTTCCCCGTCACATGTTTTTCGGCGCTCTCATGAACGCTGGAGGACCCCGCCTGGCGCTGTCCGCTGCTGTCCACGGTATGGCGTGCCAAGGGTGCGGCGCCATGTATACGCTGGTCGAGCTCATGCCGGGCTCGGCGACTGTCGTTGTCGAGTTTAGTGAGCGTACGCATGCAACATGACCTCCTGTTCTGGTGATGATAGCGACAAGTAGAGTCGTTCCAGCAGATTGGCGGCCGCCAACTGACGATACTGCTGGCTGCCTCGCACGTCACTCATGGGCTCGAACTCATCTTGCAGCGCTTGCCGAGCCGCTTGAAAGGCCTGTTTGCCTACCCTTTGCCCTTCCAGCGCGGCCTCCGTTGCCGGAGCACGCCGGGGCGTGGCAGCCATCCCTCCGAAGGCGATGCGCACGTCGCTTAACTTGCCGTCGTCCAAGCGGTAGCTAAAGGCACCCAGAACGGCAGAGATATCGTCTTCACGGCGTTTTGAGAGCTTCCACACTCTGAGTGAAGCACTCTTCTCCAGCGCCGGAATGAAGATACGTGTGATGACCTCATCGGCGGCCAGGGCCGTTTTTTTGTAATCGATAAAGAATGCCTGCAGCGGCAAACAGCGGGTACCCGCATGGCTGGCAAGTTCGAGGTGAGCGCCGAGTGCCAGGAGTACGGGTGGGGTATCGCCAATGGGGGATGCATTGGCGATATTGCCGCCCAGAGTTCCCCGGTTACGCACTTGTTCCGAGCCCAGCCGGTGGAGCAGGTGCGCGAAAGCGGGGAAGTGTGTTGCCAGCAGCGGAGCAAGCCGCGAATAGGTCACCGCCGCGCCGACCCACCATCCTTCCTGCCCCTGAAAGGTCGCTGACGAGATCATGCTCAGCTCGGGCACGCGGGTGGTATCGATCAGTTGATCCAGTGCGGACAGGCGCTGGGTCGTTTCCAGCCATAGGTCCGTGGCGCCGGCGACCAACCTGGCATTGGGCAGATCACGCCGCAGCGCTGTCAGTTCGCTCAGGGAGCTCGGCTGAGCAAATAGCGGACCTTCCTGAAAGGCTTGTGTGGAGCTGTCGCCATCCTGAGAGTCAGCAAGCGTGGCATCCCACCATTGAGGCGGCTGCCAGTCGCTGGCGTGCATGGTCAGCGCGGCATCACGAATCGGGCGATAGCCCGTGCAGCGGCAAAGGTTGCCACCCAGCGCGGCTTCCAGGCGCTCGGGCGTCAAGGGGGCCGGTTGACGCTGCTGCTGCGTATGCAAACTGAACAGCGACATGACGATGCCCGGCGTACAGAAACCGCACTGGCTGCCGTGGCAGTCGATCATGGCGCGCTGCGCAGGGTGCAAGGAGTTACCCTGTGAGAGGCCTTCCACAGTGACGAGATGCTGGCCGTGCAGTTGATGGGCCGGGGTAATGCACGCATTGACCGTCAGGAACGGTGGCTGATCGGGGTCGCTGCTTTTCAAGGCGACTGTGCAAGCGCCGCAGTCGCCGGAAGCGCAGCCCTCTTTTGTGCCCGTGGCCCCCAAATGGTCGCGTAACAGCGTTAGAATACTGGTCTCAGGGGGCACTCGACACTGTTGACGGGTGCCATTGAGCAGAAACTCAATCGTTGCCATGCCAAACTCCGTTATGATTGTTCTGACCGATTGGTCAATAATGGTGAGCTTGGGACAAAAAAGCGTGGCTTGCAAGACTTTGTTGTCAGCGCGTTTTGATGCCCTGAAACGATGCATAAAGAGCGAAAATGCCCTTTTTTGCAGCGTTGTCCGACGTTGGGCCTGAGCTGATCGGCACAACCCGAGCCTATATCAAGGAGCTTACTCAATGACGCTTGATACCGCTAACCATGAGAGCGCCAGCAGGGATCGCATCGAGCAGACGATATTGAGTGCCGCCGAACAGGTGTTTGCTCAGCATGGTTATCGCGGAGCCAGCCTGCAGTCGATTGCTGACGTCGCTGGTTTGCCCAAGGCCAATATCCTCTATTACATGGGGAGCAAACAGGCGCTCTATGTGCGACTACTGAATCGCATGATGAAGCGCTGGAACGCGGTGCTGGAGGACATTACGCCAGCGAGTGACCCGGCAGCCGTATTGAGCGATTTTATTCGCACCAAAATGGTGCTTGGTCAGCGCTATCCCGAGGGTTCCAGGCTGTTTGCGGCTGAAATCCTGGGCGGCGCACCTTTTCTGAAGGATTACCTGAACGGTGAGCTGAGAGAGTGGGTCAGCAGCCGTGCCGCCATCATGCGAGAGTGGTCGCGACAGGGGAAGATGGATGATGTGGATCCTCGCTGGCTGATTTTTCTGATCTGGTCATCCACCCAGCACTATACCGAGTACAGTGCCCAGGTGAACGGCATTCTCGGCCAGGAGGCACTGGCCAAGGAGGACATCGACGCTATTTGTCGCTTCCTGGAGCATGTGATCTTGAAAGGCTGTGGCATAGAGCGCCCAGTCGTATCCATTGCATGAGTTCGACCATGCCTGAGCTGCCCATCGAGCAACACCTGGCGTCGATCGAAGACGCTCTGGACACCCACTCTCGCCTCATTCTGGTGGCGCAGCCCGGCGCGGGCAAGACCACCCGCGTGCCCTTGCGGCTCATCGAGCGCCCCTGGGCGCGTGGCCAGCGCCTGCTGATGCTCGAACCTCGGCGGGTGGCGGCGAGGTTGGCAGCGACCTATATGGCAGCTCAGTTGGGTGAGCCGGTGGGTAAGCGTATTGGCTATCGCATGCGCGGTGATCAACGGGTGGGGCCTGACACGCAGCTGGAAGTGATCACTCAGGGGGTGCTGACGCGCATGCTGCAGGATGACCCGCTGCTGGAGGGGGTAGCCGGCATTCTCTTCGATGAGTTTCATGAACGCAGTATCGAGTCCGACCTGGGCTTGGCGTTGGCTCTGGACGTGCAGCAAAGCATTCGTGATGATCTCCGCCTGGTGGTGATGTCCGCGACGCTGGATATAGAGGCGCTGCGTACCTTGCTGGGCGAGCATACTCCGGTGATCGAGAGCAGTGGCCGCGCCTTTCCGGTCACCACGCTATATCGGCCACCTGTTGGCGGTGAGACCGCCGCCATGGCGGCGCGCAGCGTCGTGGAGGAGGCCGTGGCGCTGGACGATGCCCAGGACATATTGGTCATCTTGCCCGGCGTGGCGGAGATCCGCCGGCTTGCTCAGGCGCTGGCGGCTTTATCGCTGACGTTGGATATTCGCACGCTGCATGGCGGCATGACGCTGGATGCTCAACAAGCGGCACTTAGCCCTGGTACGCAACGGCGGGTGATCATTTCCACCTCGATCACCGAATCGAGCCTGACGGTCGACGGCGTCAACGTCGTCATTGACGCAGGCCTTGAACGGGTGCCCGAGTTCAGTGCCCAAACGGGGCTTACGCGGTTGACCACCCGTCGCGTCAACCGTGCCAGCGCCGACCAGCGGCGTGGGCGCGCGGGTCGCCAGCAATCAGGCTACTGCTATCGTCTGTGGGCACAGGACCAGCCACTGGTCGCGCACCGCGAGCCCGAGATGCAGCAGGCCGATCTCTCGCGGCTGGCGCTGGAACTGGCGGTATGGGGCGTCAATGCACCCGACGCGCTTGCCTGGCTATCTCCACCCCCCAAGGGCGCATGGCAGAGCGCGCGCGATCTTCTCCAGCAGCTGGGGCTGCTCGATCAGGTCGGCGGTCTGACCCCGTTGGGGCAGCAGTGCGGTAGCTTGCCGGTGGAGCCTCGACTGGCAGCGATGCTGGTGCGCTCCAAGGCTGGAGAAAATACCGCGCTGGCCTGTGCGCTGGCAGCGCTGCTGGAGGGCCGGGAACGTCTTGAGGGAACACTGCAGGAAGCCCTGGCCGCTCGGCTGAAAACACCTTCTGCATTCCCAATCTGGTACCAGGAAGTCAAGCGTCTGGCGGCGCTGATGGGGTGCACGGTGCCGTCACGCCTTGATCTTGAGCCTCTGGGAGAGCTGCTTGCGGTGGCGTTTCCTGACCGAGTGGCCCAGCTCATGAACCTCGGGCGTTTCAAGCTGGCCAATGGCAAGACGGCAACGCTATCGCCGCAGCACCCGTTGGCCAACGAGCCGTATCTGGTGGCCGTTCACCTCGACAGCGCTAGCCGTGATGCACCGATCCAGAGGGCCGTGCCCCTCTCCGAACAGATTTTGCGAGCCCTTTATCCGGCGACGGCGAGGTGGCACGAACGAGTTGCCTGGCAAGAGCCGCCAGGCAAGCTGGTGGCCGAAACGGTGCAGTGTCACGGTGAGCTGGTATTGGCGGCACGCCCGCTACAGACGCTGCCCGCCGCCGCTGCCGAACAAGCGCTGATGAGCGCTTTGCAGCGCCGCCCTACAGCCTTGCTGAATGACGAGGTCAGGCGCTTGCAGGGGCGAATGGCGCTGCTCAAGCGTACTTTCCCCAGGCAATGGCCCGACTGGTCCGATGCTGCGTTGGTGGATGATCTGGACGAGTGGCTGGCGCCTTACGTGGCCGGTATGACTCGGCTGGCACAGGTCGAAAAACTACCCTTCGCGCGGTGCCTGCTGGATACGCTGACCTGGGAAGCGCAGAGTGCGTTGGCACGCCTGGCGCCTATCGGCCTCACCGCGCCGAGTGGTAACACGATTACGCTGGACTATCTTCCCTGCCTGGAGGGCAGGCCGCCGGTGCTGGCATTGAAGCTGCAGGAGGCCTTTGGCTGGCAAGAAACACCGACCGTGGCCGAAGGGCAAGTGGCTGTGATGATTCACCTGCTGTCACCGGCCCGACGCCCTCTGCAGGTAACCCAGGACTTGCGCAGCTTCTGGCTGACCGGCTACCCGGAGGTGAGAAAAGAGATGCGCGGGCGGTATCCAAAGCACCCGTGGCCAGAAGACCCCTTGACGGCACAAGCCACGGCACTGACCAAGCGCCGCTTGGGCAACGCTTGAAGGTCAGTCAAAGCGTGCTCTTTACTCTTGTGCAGGTTCCGGTACTTCTCCAGGGCGTTGATAGCGTACGCCGTCCGCGCGAGGTTCTTCGTAACGCTTGTTCTCATCTTCGGAAACAACCCCAAAGACCGTTTCCTGAGAGCCATCCGGCCATGTGTAAGTGGTACAGCCCGCCAGGCTCGACAGACCAAGAATAAAAACGAGACCAGACAGCGTGATACGACGCTTGGGCATGAAAAGCTCCCTGAAAATGGCACATGCTCATGAAAAAGGGTGACGACGAGTGCTGCGTAGTGTGAAGCGCACCGCCAATGCTCGCAAGCTAATTTCAATGGTGTCGATGCAGCGATGGAGATGATGGTCGGTGGCGGGCATGTTCACCTTGTGTCTATGCTGGGATATCAGTCAGGTGTCCTTGGAAAAGGACGCCTGGAAGACGCCCAGGCGGTTGAGTGCAGAAGGTGGATGGAGGGGATATGTGGTCAGTCTTGAAGTCGGTACTGGCAGCCCTGATCGGGGTGCAGAATGATCGGCAGCGCAGGCAGGACTTCTCCAGCGAGCGACCTGCGGCGTTCATTGTGACGGGGATCGTCGTCACGCTCCTGTTCGTACTGGCGATTGCCTGGTTGGCCAAGTGGGTCGCCGGATGAAACGTTGAGGCAAATCACGCAAGGTTTGCGTGACGAATGGTATTTGTTTTCTATACTGAGATTGACGTCTTAATCCTGCTTTAATAAAAGCATGGCGAGAACAACAATAATAACGGAGGTTTCTATGCCCCCAGTGTGGCGATGGCTACTACTTCCCTCATCGAGTCTTGCCGTCGCGTCAGCGGCGTCGGCCAATAGTTGGAATATGCCGGTGGGTGTCACGGACGTCAGCCGCGATATCTTCAATCTGCATATGACCATTTTTTGGATCTGCGTCGTCATTGGCGTCGTGGTGTTTGGCGTCATGTTCTACTCGCTGTTTCGCTATCGCCACGCCAAGGGAGCCAAAGCAGCCCATTTTCACGAGCACACCACGGTGGAAGTGGTGTGGACGGCCATTCCCGTGCTGATTCTGGTGGGTATGGCGATTCCCGCCACCGCTACGCTCAAGAACATGTATGACGCCTCGGAAGCCGACCTGGATGTGATGATCACCGGCCAGCAGTGGCGCTGGCGCTACGAATATCTGGGCGAAGACGTTGCCTTCAACTCCAACATGAGCACCCCTTGGGAGCAGATCCGTGGGCAGGAGGAGCAAGGAGAGCACTATCTGCTCGACGTGGACGAACCCCTGGTCTTGCCAATCAATCGCAAAGTGCGCTTTCTGATGACCTCGGACGATGTCATCCACTCCTGGTGGGTGCCCGAGCTGGCGGTCAAGCAGGACACGATTCCCGGCTTCATCAATGAAAACTGGGTGCAGATCAATACACCCGGTATTTATCGCGGACAGTGTGCCGAACTCTGTGGTGTCAATCATGGCTTCATGCCTGTCGTGGTACATGCCATGGAAGAAGAGGAATTCGATGCCTGGCTGGTAGAGCGGCGTGAAGCGGCCGAGCAGGAGGCCATGGGCGTCGACCGTGAATGGGAAATGGAGGAACTGATGGCCAGAGGGGAAGCGGTGTACCGCGCCATCTGTTCTTCTTGCCATCAAGCCGAAGGGCAAGGGGCGATGCCGGCCTTCCCGGTATTGGCCGGTAATGATCAGTTGATCGAAGACCTGGATTGGCATATCGACAGGATCGTCAATGGGGTCTCTGGTGCGGCGATGCCTGCCTTCCGGGCAACCCTGAACCCCGTTGAAATTGCCGCAGTGGTCACCTATACCCGCAATGCCTGGGGAAATGACACGGGTGAAACGGTACAGCCTGCAGCCATTGCTGAGCTGATAGCCCAATAACTCCACGTTTCTACCCATAACAACGAAAAGCAGGCGGAGAAGCTCATGGCGCCCCAACTACCCCCTCAGCATCCGTTGCAGCATAGCTCTACCACTCACGCTGGCACTCATGCCAGCGCCGGTTCTGCCCACCATGAGCATGCGCATCACCCGAAAGGACTCATGCGCTGGCTATTGACCACCAATCACAAGGAGATCGGTACGCTCTATCTGATCTTCTCGCTGACCATGTTCTTCATTGGGGGCATCTTTGCACTGGTGGTCAGGGCAGAGCTTTTTCAACCAGGACTGCAGCTGGTACAGCCCGAGTTCTTCAATCAGATGACCACCATGCATGGCTTGATCATGGTGTTCGCAGCCGTCATGCCTGCCTTCACGGGACTGGCCAACTGGATGATCCCGCTACAGATCGGAGCGCCTGACATGGCGCTTCCTCGGCTCAACAACTTCAGCTTCTGGCTGCTGCCTGTCGCCTTCACGCTCCTGCTTTCTACACTCTTCATGCCGGGCGGCGGGCCCAATTTTGGTTGGACCTTCTATGCGCCCTTGTCCACCACCTATGCGCCGCCCTCCACGACCTTCTTCATTCTGGCCCTGCACATCGCCGGTATCAGCTCCATTCTGGGGGCGATCAACATCATCGCCACCATCCTCAACATGCGTGCCCCCGGAATGCGCATGATGGACATGCCGCTGTTTGTCTGGACATGGCTCATTACCGCATTTCTGCTGATTGCCGTCATGCCCGTGCTGGCGGGGGTGATCACCATGATGCTCATGGATATCAATTTCGGCACCAGCTTCTTCGATGCTTCGGGGGGTGGTGATCCGGTGCTGTTCCAACACCTGTTCTGGTTCTTTGGGCACCCCGAGGTCTACATCATGATTCTGCCGGCCTTCGGTATCGTGTCGGCGATCATTCCAACCTTTGCGCGCAAGCGTCTGTTTGGCTACGCCTCCATGGTGTATGCCACGGGGGCCATTGCACTGCTGTCGTTTTTGGTCTGGGCGCACCACATGTTCGTGGTGGGCTTGCCGTTGGCGGCAGAGCTCTTCTTCATGTACACCACCATGCTGATCGCCGTGCCAACCGGCGTGAAGGTATTCAACTGGGTAACCACGCTATTTCGAGGCTCCATTAGCTTCGAGCCACCCATGCTGTTTGCACTGGCATTCGTGGTGCTGTTCACCATCGGTGGTTTTTCCGGGCTGATGCTGGCCATTGCTCCTGCGGACTTTCAATACCATGACACATATTTCGTGGTTGCCCATTTTCATTATGTGCTCGTGCCGGGGGCCATCTTTGCCATCATGGCAGGCGTGTACTACTGGCTGCCCAAATGGACCGGCCACTATCCCAACGAGCGTTTGGCTCAGTGCCATTTCTGGTGCTCGATCATTGGGGTCAACCTGACCTTTTTCCCCATGCATTTTGCCGGGCTGGCGGGCATGCCCAGACGGATTCCCGACTATGCGCTGCAGTTCGCCGACTTCAACCTGCTGTCCAGCATCGGCGCGTTCTTCTTCGGTTTCTCTCAACTGCTGTTCGTGCTGGTCGTCGTACTGTGTGTCAAGGGGGGTAAAAAAGCACCGGCCAAGGCTTGGGAAGGGGCTGAAGATCTGGAATGGAGTGTGCCTAGCCCGGCGCCACTGCATACCTTTGAGACGCCACCTGTCTTTCAGCGCCATCAGGCACATGATTAATCATGCGTAGTCGGGGGAGGGCTCCAAGATGGCCATCAGCAGTGCAGAGCAAACGGTAGCCGTTCGGCGTACGGTCATTCGCACCACGGCAGTGCTGGTGGGAATGTTTGCCTTCGCCTTTGCCTTGGTCCCGCTTTACGACGTTTTCTGCCGTATCACAGGGCTGAATGGCAAGGTGGATACGACCGCCCAGGCCATCGTTCACGAAGAGGTGGACACGTCGCGTTTCATCACGGTCCAGTTCATTACTCGTGGCAGCGCGGGGTTGCCTTGGCAGATGAGTGTTGCCACGCGCCAGATGCGTGTGCATCCCGGGCAAACTGCCGAGGTCGATTTCACGTTCACCAATAATAGCCAAGCCCAGAGCTGGGGGCGTGCCGTGCCTAGCGTATCGCCTTCCAACGCCACGACACACCTTCGCAAGGTCAGCTGTTTCTGCTTTCAAGAGCAGCAGTTGCAAGGCCAGGAGCGGCTGACCATACCGCTGGTATTTCAACTCGCCCGGGATCTGCCAGCGGACATCAATACGATTACGCTGGTGTACACCCTCTATCCCGTTCATCACGTCGCACTGAGTGACCCTTATGACAATGCCTCAGGAGGCAGCATATGAGCAGCGGCAGCTATTACGTACCTGCGACCAGCCGGTGGCCAGTATTGGGCTCGATTGCGCTGGGTGTGATGATGATCGGTGCCGGTATTCAACTGGTCTATGGCACCGGTATGCCGGTCTTGGCGGTTGGATTGGTGGCCGTGGTGGCGGTCATGGGTCTCTGGTTCCGAGATGTCGTGCATGAGTCGATGGGCGGTTTGTACGATACCCAGATGGATCGCTCGTTTCGCTGGGGGATGGGGTGGTTCATTTTTTCGGAAGTGATGTTCTTTGCAGCTTTCTTCGGGGCGCTTTTCTACGTCCGAACGTTTGCGCTTCCGTGGTTGGGCGGTGAGGGTGCCAAAGGTGTATCGGCGCTGCTATGGCCTGGTTTCATTCCCGAGTGGCCGCTGTTGAACCCCCCTGATGCCGCCGTGTCAGGGCCCCATGGCGTGCTGAGCCCATGGCAGTTGCCGCTGGTGAATACGTTGCTGCTGGTCACATCGAGCATCACCCTGACGGTCGCTCATGAAGCGCTCAAGCTGGGTTATCGAGCAACATGTCGGAATTGGCTGGCGGCAACGGTCGGTCTGGGCATTTGCTTCATCGTCATCCAGGGGGTCGAGTACTACGAAGCCTACCACCATTACGGGATTACCCTGGAAGCCGGTATCTTTGGCGCGACTTTTTTCATTCTTACGGGCTTTCATGGTCTACACGTGATCATTGGCACACTGATTCTGGCCACCATGCTGGTCAGAATCATCAAGGGACATTTCGCCAATGAGCAGCATTTTGGTTTCGAAGCTTCGTGCTGGTATTGGCATTTTGTCGATGTGGTGTGGGTAGGGCTGTTCATCTTTGTCTATGTGCTTTAGTGCGTCAGCCCAGTTCGCCGGACCAAAAGCCGAAAATGAGCAATGCCATGAGCAGACAGCCCAGGCCGACACGCCACTTCAGGGAGGTCAGAAGGCGCCGTGAAGCGCCGTGGTCTCGCAATAAAAAACCAGCACCTGCGGCGAGGCTGGCCACCATGCCTATGAATACCAATGCGATCAGTAGCTTGAGTGCCATGCGTCGACGCTCCCCTGTTACCTTGCGGTTATGTGTATGGGGTTGTTTTTGGACCGTGGTGGTCGTTGCTGGTGTGCTGTTAGGACTATGGCAGTGGGAGCGTGCTGCTGACAAGCAGCGATCGCTTGACCAGCGTGCCGCAGCCCCCTCCCTGGAGTCACCGGTCAGTGAGCCAGTCGAGGGTGCCACGTTGCGCCTGCATGGCGAATATCTGGCGGCGAACACGCTCTATCTCGATAACCGTATCCTCAATGGCCGCCTGGGCGTTGCCGTGCTGACCCCCTTGCGTGACGAGCATGGCCAGCTCTGGCTGATTCAACGTGGGTTCATGGAGACCGGTAGCAGCCGAGAACCACCGGTTTCAGCGACACCAGCAGGCCTGGTGCAGGTCATCGGCGAGTGGCAGGTGGCGCATTCGGATGGTCTCGTCTATGGCAATAATCTGGAAGGGGTGAGGCTGCAACGGCTCGACCTGGCTCCCTGGACGTCCGCACTTGGCGAGTTCCGTTTTGCTGGATGGGTGCATGCTCAGGAGGGCGATGGTGTCTTGACTCCCTGGTGGGAAGCCAATGTCGTGCCACCGGCTCGTCATCAGGCTTATGCGTTTCAGTGGTGGGGCCTGGCGTTGGCGGCTCTGGCGGTAATGCTGATCGGGGGCCACCGCCTCATGAATGACCCTCGGGTCGCGAGAATCAGGAGTTAACCCGATGTCCTCCAGCGCAAAGCGTTTTCCTCGTCTTATCCTGATGTTACTGTTCGTTGCGTTTGCCGCGCCGGTGGTGATCGCATGGGTCATGGTGACATGGCGCATCGGTATACCTTCCCATTACACCGCTCATGGCGATGTTTCCGTGACTGCGCCACCACTGGAGGAGTGGCCACTAACGTCTAGACTTGAGCCTGGTGAGCAGTGGATGCTGGTGTTCGAGTGCGTGGAGCCCTGTGAAGCAAGACAGGATGAACTATGGCGTTTGCACCGCGCGCTCGGACGGGAGGCAGGGCGCTTGCAACGCATCAGGATAGGCGGCGACTTGCAGATATTGCCTGGGGAGGCGGCTACGACATGGCACACCTTGCCCACTTGGCGTGGTGAGCAACGAGTCTGGGTGCTGGACCCCGCAGGCCGCCCAGCGCTGGCCTATCACACAACGGCCACTGCGTCGGACGTGCTCAAAGATATCAGACACTTGTTCAAAGTGAATGCTCTGTAATTTTCTCCCGGCGACTGAACAGCCGTAAGGACACGTGATGATTCATTCCGATAAGCACCGTTTGTGCCTGCTGGTAGCGTTGAGCCTGGCAGGCACGCTATTGACGGTGCTGGTCATTCTGGTAGGGGCCTGGACT
This sequence comes from Halomonas sp. KM007, assembly GCF_050709225.1. Classification (NCBI taxonomy): domain Bacteria; kingdom Pseudomonadati; phylum Pseudomonadota; class Gammaproteobacteria; order Oceanospirillales; family Halomonadaceae; genus Halomonas; species Halomonas sp. KM007. Next base: position 3,629,881 of record NZ_CP136131.1, read on the forward strand.
CGCTTGGTGGATGCTGGGCTAGGGTGCCCCGATTGGCCTGGTTGCTATGGGCGATTGCTGGTGCCTGATAGCGAGCATGCGGCACTGCGTCATCCGGATGTGCCGCTCGACCCGTTCAAGGCCTGGGTCGAGATGGGGCACCGCTATGTCGCCAGTTTTCTCGGGTTGCTGGTGATCGGAACGCTGCTTCTAGGGTGGCCATTGAGGCGCCGAGAAGGCTACCCGTGGAAGGTAAGCGTCGCGCTACTGGTAGTGATCCTCATCCAAGGCGCGTTTGGCGCATTTACCGTGACCTTGAAGCTCTGGCCACAGGTGGTCACGCTGCACTTGTTGGGCGGGCTGAGTGTGTTGATGCTGTTTTTCTGGCTTCATCTGCGTATTCGGCGTTCGGCAAAAGGGGTGTTGGCGCCTCCCCGAAAGCCAAGCCTTCTTTGGCTGCTGGCTGGAGCGGCGCTGGTGCTGCAATTGGCACTGGGGGGCTGGGTGACGAGCAATTATGCCGGCATTGCGTGCCAAGGGTTTCCCACCTGTAACACCCAGTGGTGGCCTGAAATGGATTTGAGCGAAGGGTTTCATCTGACCCAGACCGTGGGGCCCAATTATTTGCATGGTCAACTGCATGCCGATGCGCGCACTGCCATTCACGTGGTACACCGTTTAGGTGCGTTGCTGCTGGGTATCGTGCTGTTGGCGCTCTGGTGGCGCTATCGCCGCCAGAGTGAAGTCGTGGGTGCCTTGTCCATGGTCGTGTTGCTGTATGTGTTACAGGCAGGGTTGGGGGTTGCCAATGTGCTGCTCTGGCTGCCTTTGTGGCTGGCGTTGCTGCATACCGCTGGCGCCGTGCTGTTGTGCCTGGGGCTGGGGTGGGCCTGGTGGCGCTACCGTTACATGGCTGAGCGATCATACGCAGAGCAGGCTCTCGACGGCCAGCCGTCATACGCGCAAGCCCGGTAATCCAATGGTTGACCTTGAAAACAATAACAATCCATCAGGTGATCACTATGCGATACGCAACACTGGATAGCACCTTGCCTGCAGTGCGCTGGGGAGTATTGAAAGAGCTGGTGTTACTGTGCAAGCTCAACGTGGTAGTCGTCATGTTGGTATGTACGGCCGTAGGCATGGCACTATCGACACCAGGGGTGCCGCCACTGAAAGCGGTCATCTACGGCCTTCTGGGGGTCGGGTTGGCCTCCAGCGGGGCCGCTGTGTTCAACCATATCATCGACCGCCATCTGGATGCTGTGATGACGCGTACGTCACGGCGGCCACTGGCGGCACACCGCTTGCCTGTCTGGGGGGCAGTGCTATGGGCCGTGGGGCTCTCGGTGGCGGGCATTGGACTGCTTGCCTGGCAGGTAAATACGCTAGTGGCTGCGCTGACGCTGGCATCCTTGGTGGGTTACGCCGTGCTGTATACCGCGTACCTTAAGCGTGCCACGCCGCAAAATATCGTCATTGGTGGTGTGGCAGGGGCCTCGCCGCCGCTGCTTGGGTGGGTCGCTGTGACGGGCAGCGTATCAGCAGAGCCCTTGCTGCTGATGTTGATCATCTTCGTATGGACACCGCCGCATTTCTGGTCGTTGGCTATCCACAAGCGTGACGATTACGCCCGAGCAGGCATCCCCATGTTGCCCGTGACGCATGGCGTCGTCTTTACGCAACTGCAGATCTGGCTCTACAGCTGGTTGACGGTTGCCGCATCACTTTTGCCGGTCGTCGTCGGGATGAGTGGCTGGGTCTATCTGGTGATTGTCGTAGCGCTCAATGCGCGGTTCATTTATTGGAGCTGGCGCGTATGGAAAGGGGATGACCAAGAAGCGCCGCTGCTTGCCTTCTGGTTTTCCATTCGTTACCTGCTGGGACTGTTTGGCGCGCTCTTGTTGGACCATTATACTTTCCTGCTGCCCTCGGCCCTTGGGTAGCGAGGACGAGCAAATGACAAAATTGGTCTACGCTGTAGAAAGCGGTGTACAATTTTCGTTAAACTATTTCACGGCTGAATGAAGAGGTTTCATGAGCTCTACCGTTGCACTACTGTTGCTGGCTGTCGCGTTGATGGTGATTGCCGGGCTAGGGGGCTATGCGTATTCCCTGCGCAAGGAAGTAAAGCGTCGGGAAGCTTTTCGTATCGAGGAAGAGCAGCGTGCTCAGCAGAACAGCCTTGAAAACCTGGATTACGTCGTAAGCGCGCTGGTGCAAGAGCAGGTGGATATCACCGAAGGCTCTTGGCGGTGTAAGGTACTGCTGGAAATCGTTGATCCTAGTCTTGCAGAAAGGCCAGAATTTCAAGCATTTGCCGAAGTCTACAACCGGACGCGGCATCTCAAGACCCACTCTGATCGCAAGCAATTGACGCCCCGAGAGCGGATGCGTGAAGACAAGGAACGGCTCGAAGTGGAAGCTGAAATGCGACCTGCGGTGCTTGCCGCTGCCGCTGCTGTGATCCAGTGGCGAGCCAAAGGTTCCAAGGCGTTACACTGATTTTTAGTGTCATTGGTGTCAGCTTTGCTATGCTAAACACGTCGGTATTGGCAAGGAGTTGATATCACGGCATTGTTGCCTTCTAACGCTGAAACGTTAATGATAGGCACCTCGTTCGATTTCATGATGCGCTCCGGCGCCCATCCTGAAGAAGAACAGCGAAAAATGGATGCTCTCGCTAAAAGAAGCATTAGATAGATTTGGTCACAGACCATATCAGCATTGGATCAAGAAGGAGTCTTGCATGAAAAAATCAACAACTGGCTTGCTAATCGGTTCTGCCCTCGTAGTAGGCCTCTCTGGCTGCGCCAGCTCTGCCTCTCAGTCTTCTGGTCAGGCGAGTGCAAGCAGTGACCGTAGCTGGTACCAGCATCCCGCCGTATGTGGACTTGCTGGCGGCCTGATCGGTGGCAGCATTGGCTACGCGACTAGCGGCAGCTCTGACGAAGAAAGCGGCGCTGCCACTGGCTTCGCAGCTGGCGCTGCCATCGGTGGCCTGCTGTGTGCCGACCACACCCCTGAGCCGGTTGCACCGCAGTGCCCGAGCTATGGTGAAGTGCCTGCAGGCGTGGCAGTTGACGCTGAAGGCTGCCCGCTGGACTCAGACGGTGACGGCGTGCCGGATTACCGTGACCAGTGCCCGGGTACCCCTGCTGGTGTGGCAGTAGACGCCAATGGCTGTCCGCTGGACTCCGACGGTGACGGCGTGCCGGATTACCGTGACCAGTGCCCTGATACCCCCGCTGGCGTTGCCGTGAACGCGCTGGGTTGCCCGGAAAGCCTGGTGCTGCGTGATGTCAACTTCGAGTTCGACTCCGCACAGCTGACTGCCAATGCGCAGCAAGTGTTGAACGGTGTTGCCGAGCGTCTGGTCAACAACCCTGACGTACGTGTCAGCATCGAAGGCCACACCGACTCACGTGGTACTGCCGAGTACAACCAGAACCTGTCTCAGCGTCGTGCCGAGTCCGTGGCTGCCTACCTTGCCCAGCGTGGCGTAGAAGCTAACCGCATGCGTGCTGTAGGTTACGGCGAAGAGCGTCCTGTTGCGACCAACGACACTGACGAAGGTCGTGCGCAGAACCGTCGCGTAGAACTGGATGAGTGGAACTAATCACTTGCCGGTATGATGCTCCTTGACAGGCCACATGTGTGGCGCTGAAAGAGAGTAAATGAACGGGAGGCCATGGGCCTCCCGTTTTATTTTATGAAGTGCCAAAGTCTGTTAGGCTGTCGGCCGGTTTCGAGCCTGTTTTTCTACCGTTGATAGCGAAATGTGATCCCTGGTATGGATCACCACTGCGCTCAAGGAATATTTGAATGCCCATAGTGACACTGCCTGACGGCAGCCAGAGAACATTTGATAGCCCCCTTTCCATCATGCAGCTGGCAGAGTCCATTGGTCCTGGTTTAGCCAAGGCCTGCGTGGCGGGCAAGATCGATGGGGTGCTGGTGGACGCAGGGGATATCATCGAGCAGGATGCCGATGTTTCCATCATCACGGCGCGGGACGACGAGGGATTGGAGATCATCCGCCATTCATGTGCCCACCTGATCGGCCATGCCGTGAAGCAGCTCTACCCCAGCGCCAAGATGGCGATTGGCCCGGTTATCGATGATGGTTTCTACTACGATATCGATTTTGGTCAATCCGTGACGCCAGAAGATCTGGAGGCGATCGAGAAGCGCATGCAGGTGCTGATCGACCAGGAGTACGACGTAATACGTGAATACGTCGATAGGGCCAAGGCCATGGCCACCTTCGAAGAGCGTGACGAGCCCTACAAACAGGAAATCGTCCGTGATATTCCGGAAGGTGCTGCGATTCGCCTGTATCATCATGAAGAGTACACGGACATGTGCCGGGGGCCGCACGTGCCGAATACCCGGCACCTGAAAGCCTTCAAGTTGACCAAGCTGGCGGGCGCTTACTGGCGCGGCGACGCTTCCAACCCGATGCTCACGCGTATTTACGGCACGGCTTGGGGCGATAAGAAACAGCTCAAGGCTTACCTGCAGCGCTTGGAGGAAGCCGAGAAGCGTGACCACCGTAAATTGGCGCGCAAGATGGACCTCTTCCACCTGCAGGAAGAAGCTCCCGGTATGGTTTTTTGGCATCCCAATGGCTGGACCATGTACCAGGCCTTGGAAGAGTACATGCGTAACGTACAGCGGGCGCATGGTTATCAGGAGATCAAGACACCCCAGGTGGTCGATCTCTCGCTGTGGAAAAAATCAGGCCACTGGGGTCACTACAGTGAGCTGATGTTCACCACCGAGTCCGAAAAGCGTGAGTACGCGGTCAAACCGATGAACTGCCCTTGCCATGTGCAGGTGTTCAACCAGGGGCTGAAGAGCTACCGCGACCTGCCTTTGCGTCTGGCCGAGTTTGGCAGTTGCCATCGTAATGAACCCTCTGGTTCACTGCATGGTCTGATGCGGGTGCGTGGGTTTACCCAAGACGATGCGCACATCTTCTGTACCGAAAAGCAGATTCAGGCAGAGGCCGAAGCGTTCATTGCGCTGACGCTGCAAGTCTACAAAACGCTTGGATTCGACGAGGTAGAGCTCAAACTGTCCACGCGTCCTGAAGACTTCCTTGGCGAAGCAGAAATGTGGGATCGAGCCGAGCAGGGCTTGGAAGCTGCCTTGAATGCCACGGGACTTGCGTGGGAGTTGCAGCCAGGTGAAGGGGCGTTTTACGGTCCCAAGATCGAGTTTGCACTGCGCGACTGTCTGAATCGAGTATGGCAGTGCGGCACCTTGCAGTTGGACTTCAATCTTCCGGGCCGCTTGGGTGCTCAGTACGTGGATGAAGATGGTGCGCGCAAGACGCCGGTCATGCTTCATCGTGCCATTCTGGGCTCTTTCGAACGTTTCCTGGGTATTTTGATTGAGCACTATGCCGGTGCTATGCCATTATGGTTGGCCCCGCAGCAAGCGGTGTTGATGACGATTACCGATGCACAGCGCGATTTTGCTCTGGAAGTAGAGCGTCGGCTGCAAAAAAATGGCTTGCGGGTCAAGGCGGACTTGAGGAACGAGAAGATCGGCTTTAAAATCCGTGAGCATACATTACAGAAAGTTCCCTATCTCCTGGTGGTAGGAGATAAGGAAGTAGAAGCTGACTCAGTGGCCGTGCGTACTCGCAGCGGCGAAAATCTCGGCACCATGACCATCGACGAATTCATCGAAAGGTTCAGTGAAGAGAGAGCAGCCCTGGCGACATCGTCAATTGCCTAAGGAGACAGAGCAATCAAGCGAAGCAATCAGCGCGGGCGTCCACAAGATAAACGCCCACCAATGAACGAGCGGATCACCGAAGAAGAAGTACGTTTAATCGATGCCGAAGGCGAGCAGTTGGGTGTTGTGCCCACCTCCGAGGCTCTTGAGCGTGCAGAAGCGGCAGGTCTGGATCTCGTGCAAATCTCGAATGCCGACCCCATCGTCTGCAAGATCATGGACTACGGCAAATTCGTTTTTGAGACCAAGAAGCAGAAAGCGGCTCAAAAGAAAAAGCAGAAGCAAATCCAGGTCAAGGAAGTCAAATTCCGTCCTGGCACCGACGAGGGCGATTATCAGGTCAAGCTTAAAAACCTGATTCGCTTCCTGGAAGGTGGTGACAAGGGTAAGGTCACATTGCGCTTCCGTGGTCGTGAAATGGCGCATCAGGACATCGGCCGCAAGCTGATGGAGCGGATCGCGGCAGACCTGGAAGAGATCGGAGCGGTGGAGTCTTTCCCGAAAATGGAAGGCCGCCAGATGATCATGATCCTTGCCCCGAAAAAGAAGTGATCCAACGGCGTTGTTAACGGGCCAGCGCATTTGCGCTGGTCGGCCCTGGGTTTTCTAAAAAATATCGAGCGGAGTTATCTCATGCCGAAAATCAAAAGCAACAGCGGCGCTGCCAAGCGCTTCAAAAAGACCGCTAACGGCTTCAAGCACAAGCAGTCTTTCCGTAGCCATATCTTGACCAAGAAGTCGACCAAGCGTAAGCGTCAGCTGCGTGGCATGAAGCAAGTGCATGCTTCCGACAAAGCGCTGATTCAGCGCATGCTGCCGAACCTGTAAGGTCGAATTTTCTTATCTGAGCACCGTCTCAGTCATAAAGTCAGGAGTGTGTTATGACCCGTGTTAAGCGTGGCGTAGTTGCCCGTCGTCGCCATAAAAAAGTTCTGAAGCAGGCCAAAGGTTACTACGGTGCCCGTTCGCGTGTTTTCCGCGTAGCCAAGCAGGCTGTCATCAAGGCCGGTCAGTATGCCTACCGTGACCGTCGCAACCGCAAGCGCCAATTCCGCGCTCTGTGGATTCAGCGTATCAACGCTGGTGCACGTATCAACGGCATGTCTTACAGCCGCTTTGTAGGTGGCCTGAAGAAAGCCGGTATTGAAATCGACCGTAAAGTATTGGCCGACCTGGCTGTACACGAGAAAGCCGCATTTGCTGCTATCGTGGAAAAAGCCAAGGCTGCCCAATAAGGCATTTTTCACTGGGCTAGCCCAGCGTGAAATGCCCGTGGTCATTTCAGTGTGACCCATGCAGGGGAAGAGCAGCCGCTCTTCCCCTGTTTTTTTGTCACCTTCAACATGCCTGCCATCCCCGTGGATGGAGCCGCTTAATTCGGAGTGAAATCGGATGGACCACCTTCCTACTCTGGTGTCTGAGGCCCGCGAAGCTATCCAGGCTGCGCAGAGTGTCTCGTCGCTGGATGAGTTGCGCGTACGTTACCTGGGCAAGAAAGGCGAAGTGACTGCCTTGCTGAAAGGGTTGGGTAAACTATCGGCCGAAGAGCGACCTGCCGCAGGTGAGCAGATCAACCAGGCCAAGCAGACCCTGTCGGCGGAGATCGATAGCAAGCGCCAGCAGCTGGAAAATGCCGCCCTGGATGCGCGCCTGGCAGCAGAGCGGATCGATGTCACTCTGCCAGGGCGTGGGCAAGCCAGCGGAGGGCTGCACCCCGTGACGCGAACGCTGGAGCGTATCGAGGGGCTGTTTACCAGAATTGGCTACGATGTTGCGGTAGGGCCTGAAATCGAAGACGACTACCATAATTTCGAAGCACTCAACATTCCTGCCCATCATCCTGCGCGCGGCATGGCGGATACGTTTTACTTCGATGCGACGCGGTTGCTGCGTACCCATACCTCGCCGGTGCAAGTGCGTACCATGAAAAGTAGCGAGCCGCCCATCCGGATCGTTTGTCCGGGGCGCGTTTATCGTAGCGATTCTGACCTGACCCACACGCCCATGTTCCACCAGGTAGAAGGGCTGCTGGTGGATGAGGGCGTCAGTTTTGCCGACTTGAAAGGCACTATCGAAGACTTCCTGCAGGCGTTTTTCGAGCGTGACGACTTGTCAGTTCGCTTTCGTCCTTCCTACTTCCCGTTCACCGAACCCTCGGCGGAAGTCGATATTCAGTGCGTGATGTGCAGCGGTGAAGGGTGTCGTGTCTGTTCTCACAGTGGCTGGCTGGAAGTCATGGGTTGCGGCATGGTGCACCCTGAGGTGTTTCGTCATTCGGGGATCGATACCGAGCGCTATACTGGGTTTGCATTTGGCATGGGCGCCGAGCGTCTGGCCATGTTGCGCTATGGGGTCAATGATCTACGCCTATTCTTCGAGAACGATTTGCGCTTCCTGCGCCAATTCACCTGATACTGCTGCTTACGACGGGAAAAATTATGAAGTTTTCAGAACAGTGGCTGCGTGAATGGGTTGCTCCGCAGTTGGATGCGCAAGCCATTGCCGATCAGATCACCATGGCGGGGCTCGAAGTCGACGCGGTCGAGGCCGTTGCTGCAGCTTTCAGTGGCGTCGTCGTTGCCGAAGTGTTGAGTAAAGAGAAGCACCCGGATGCCGACAAGCTCAATGTGTGCACCGTGGATGACGGTACCGGCGCGCCCGTCCAGGTGGTGTGTGGTGCCGCCAACGTGGCAGTCGGTCAGAAAATTCCTTTTGCCCAGGTGGGCGGAGTGCTGCCGGGCGACTTCAAGATCAAGAAAGCCAAGCTGCGTGGTGTCGAATCCAATGGCATGATCTGCTCGGCATCCGAGCTGGGTTTGGAGGAGGAAACCTCGCCAGGCATTCTGGTACTCTCCGAGGCAGCTCCGGTCGGAGTCAGCTTCCGCGAGTACATGCAGTTGGACGACATGACCATCGAGGTCGATCTGACGCCTAACCGCGGTGATTGCCTGAGCATCAAAGGGTTGGCGCGCGAAGTGGGCGTGCTGAACAGACTGCCTGTCAGCGGCCCGCAGATTACGCCGGTGCCCGCCACGATCGACGATACTTTCCCTGTGCGCGTGGACGCCGCAGAGCAGTGCCCCCGCTATCTGGGTCGTGTCATCAAGGGTGTCGACGTACAGGTGGAAACGCCGCTATGGATGGTGGAGCGGCTGCGCCGCAGTGGCGTGCGCTCGATCGACCCGGTCGTCGATGTCACCAACTACGTCATGCTCGAGCTGGGCCAGCCGCTGCATGCCTTTGACCGCGACAACCTTCACGGCAGTATTTGTGTGCGCATGGCGCAGCCGTCAGAGCGACTGACCTTGCTGGACGGCCAGGACGTAGCGCTTCGTCAGGATACGCTGTTGATTACTGATGAGCGTGGGCCCCTGGCCATGGCTGGTGTCATGGGAGGGGAAAACTCTGGCGTCAGTGAGAAAACGCACACCATTTTCTTGGAGTCTGCATTTTTCGCGCCGCTAGCGATTGCGGGCAAGGCTCGCTCTTATGGCCTTCATACGGATGCCTCGCACCGCTACGAGCGTGGGGTGGACCCTGAGTTGGCCAGTAGCGCGATCGAACGGGCGACCCAATTGCTGCTGGAGATCTGTGGTGGCCAGGCTGGCCCGGTTACGGAAGCTGTTCACCAGCAGGCAATACCTGCACCGAAGACCATCATGCTGCGTGAAGCACGACTCGAAGCAGCGCTTTCCAAGCAGCTGCCAGGTGATGAGGTGAGCGATATCCTCGAGCGCCTGGGGCTGCAAGTGGAGCGCTTGGCGGAGGGTTGGAAGGTCAAGGCAGCCAGCTGGCGTTTCGACATTGCCATCGAAGAAGACCTCATCGAAGAGGTCGCTCGTGTGCATGGTTACAACAATCTGCCCGTCCGCCGACCAGCCGCTCGCCTGGCGCTGCGTCCTGCCAACGAGTCGACCCTGACGCTGGCGCGTCTGCGTAACCAGCTGGTGGCTCGTGGTTACCAGGAAGCGGTGACGTATAGCTTCGTGGCGCCAGACCTTCAGGCGGCACTGCTGCCCGACGCCGTATCACCCGTATTGGCCAACCCGATTTCGGCGGATCTGTCCGTCATGCGAGCCAGTCTGTTTCCGGGGCTGGTGAGGGCGCTGGAGCACAACCTCAATCGCCAGCAGTCGCGCGTTCGTCTCTTCGAGACGGGCCTGGTGTTCAATGGCCCGCTGGACGATCTTTCTCAAGTACCCATGATGGGGGCGCTGGTGTGCGGAGGTCGTGAAGCAGAAGGCTGGAGTGGCGGTAAGGCAGCCGTCGATTTCTATGATCTCAAGGGCGACCTTGAGAGTGTGCTGGCACTGGGGGGGGCTGCAGAAGATTGGCGCTTCGAACCTGGCGAGCACTCGGCTTTGCATCCGGGGCAGACGGCCAAGGTGCTGCATAAAGGGAAGCCGGTTGGCTGGATTGGAACGCTGCATCCTCAGGTGCGTGCCAAATTGGGCCTGAAAGTGGATGCCGTGCTGTTCGAAGTGCGACTGGATGCTCTGAGTCAAGGTGCAGTTCCCGCCTTTGAACCACTTTCCCGCTATCCAGAAGTGCGCCGCGATCTGGCGTTCACGGTCAAGGAAGAGACGCCAGTGCAGGCGCTGATCGACTGTGCGAAGTCTCAGGCGGGAGAAAGCTTGAAAGACATCAAGCTGTTTGATGTCTATGCTGGTAAGGGCGTTGCCGAAGGTCACAAGAGCATTGCGCTGGGCTTGACCTGGCAACACGCATCGCGCACGCTAAATGATGAAGAAATCAACCAGTTGGTTGATGCCATTGTGACTACCGTGCGTACCGAGCTGAACGCTGATCTGCGCGGTTGATGACGCCATGCCATGACATGACGCTTACCACGATCCTGGCAGTGCGTTTGCTACACCGTTTGCTACATGGAGGAGCCTTATGGGTGCGTTGACCAAAGCAGAGCTAGCAGAGCATTTACATAGCGAGCTGGCGCTGTCAAAACGAGAAGCAAAAGCGATGGTCGAAGCTTTTTTCGAAGAGATTCGCGCTTGCTTACGTGAAAACGAGCAAGTGAAGCTGTCAGGATTTGGTAATTTCGACCTGCGCGACAAGCGTGAGCGTCCAGGGCGCAACCCCAAGACCGGAGAGGAAATTCCGATTTCGGCGCGCCGAGTAGTGACCTTCAGGCCTGGTCAGAAGCTCAAGCAGCAGGTAGAGCGGTATGCGAGCGAAAGTGGTCTTGGCAAGCCGGATTAGCCTTGACCACCCATGTCGAAAAGGAGTGCTGGAAAGCACTCCTTTTTTTATGGCTGAAAGATTAGAAAGGCTACAGGCCTCTCCCTTCGATCAACCAGGTGATGATGACTTTGATGATGTAACCCATCATGCCTGCGCCGAGTACGACGAACAGCATGATCGTGCCGAATTTGCCTGCATTCGACTTTTTGGCCAAATCCCAAATGATGAAGCACATGAACACGATCAAGCCGCCGATCATGATAGGGGTGATCCATGTCTCAAAGGCTTGCTGCATAAGCGCTCCTGCAGATAGAAGATGTAAGAGTAGAAGGAAGAAGGGCGTGCTCAACGTGCGCGGCTTTTGCCAGTCGTGTTAATATTTGACCAAATTCATCAGGTATTTGTCGACTGAACATTGTGAACCGGGAGTAAGCAATGCCAAAGATGACGATTGTGGTGGGCACCATGTATGGCGGTGCCCTTGACGTAGCCGAGCAGGTCAAGCCGCTGTTCGAGAAGGCGGGATATGCCGTAGTGGTGTCTGAACAGCCCACGTTGACAAACGTGAGTGGAGATAATGACCTGACGCTGTTTTGCTTGTCGACCACCGGTAGTGGCGACTTTCCTGGCAATATCGTACCGTTCGTGCGCAGCCTGAAAGACCAGTCACCTTCGCTCACCGGTCTTCGTTACGGACTGATCGCGCTCGGCGACAGCTCCTATGGCGATACGTTCTGCGGTGCCGGCCGTGCACTGGACGAGCTGCTGACATCGTTGGGCGCTCAGCGTCTCGGGGAGCGGTTGGAAGTCGATGCCATGGAGACCTTCATGGCCGATGATGCTGCAGTGCCGTGGGTGGAAGAGTGGATCGTGGCTCAGCAGTTGAAGGTGGCGTAACCATGCAGTCAGCGGCTCACTCTCCTGAACGGGTAAGCATTGCCATTGGCCTGTGCGTGGTCATGTTGTCTGCTTTGCCGCGCTATCTGGCGGGCGGGCATGAGACTCGTCAAACGCTGATCGTCATGGCCCTGGTGCTGGTGGCAGGGGCGGCTGCGGTGCAGTGGAAGATGCTTCCCGTCGAGGCTCGTCAGCGGTTGCCAGCGCTGCTCAAGCGCCTTAGTGTCATGATGTTGTTGGGCGCCATCATCATGGGTGGTTGGCATGCGCTGTTCACGGCGTGGATCAGTTGGCAGGAGTTCATCTCCCACGCGGCCACCTGTGGGCTACTGTTGCATGCCGTCACACTTTGGTGGCGTTCGCGCGCTTGAAGTCGTGCAAGCATTGGAATGCGCCTGTTTTTGATGCCCGAACCCTTGAAATTGGGGGGCTAGCCCCCATCTTGCGAGCATGGCGCTTGCCTCCTTGCGTCAGGGTTCTTAAAATCGCCCTCTTGAATCAATTTTACGTAATCAACCCAACGCCCAGCCGCTAGAGGACAATTCATGCAAGTTTCCGTCGAGACGACCTCCCAGATCGAACGCCGTATCACTATTCAAGTGCCGGCAGCAGAAATCGATGGGGCCGTCAGCGCTCGCTTGAAAGAGACTGCGAAAAACGTTCGCCTGAACGGTTTTCGCCAAGGCCGGGTGCCGATGGCCGTTGTTAACCAGCGTTGCGGCGACAGCGTGCGCAATGAAGTGGTTGGCGAAGTCATGCGCGAGCGTTACGTGCGCGCCATCACCGAAGAAGGCCTCAATCCTGCTGGCTTCCCGCAGATCGAGCCCAAGGTAAACCAGGCGGGCAAAGATCTCGAGTTCGTTGCCATCATGGAAATCTACCCGCAGGTCGAGCTGGCCTCCATCGAAGGTACTGAAGTAGAGCGTCCGGTCGTTGCCGTCAATGATGCCGATGTCGACGAGATGATCGATACCCTGCGCAAGCAAAACGCTGCCTGGGAAGAAGTCGACGCCGCTGCTGCCTCTGGCGATCAGGTCACCATTGATTTTCAGGGCTTCCTGGGCGATGAGCCTTTCGAAGGCGGCAGCGCTGAAGGCCACGCGTTGGTCATCGGATCGAACAGCTTCATTCCTGGTTTCGAAGATCAGCTGATCGGTGCCAAGGCGGGTGAAGAGAAAACGATTTCCGTCACCTTCCCGGCAGATTACCAGGCCGAGCATCTGGCCGGTCAGGAAGCGACTTTCAAGGTCACCGTCCACAAGGTCAGCAGCCAGAAGCTGCCGGAAGTGGATGCGGCGTTCATCGAGCGTTTTGGCGTTGAAGGCGGCGACGAAAGCCAGTTCCGCGCTGAAATCAAGAAGAACATGACCCGTGAAGCGGCACAAGCCGTGGATAACCGTGTCAAGCAGCAGGTGCTGGATGCGCTGAAGAAAGCCAACGACATCCCCGTGCCGAGCGCGCTGGTGCAGCAGGAAACCGACGCCATGAAGCGTCAGGCAGCTCAGCAATTCGGTCTGGGTGAAGACTTCGACGTCAGCCAACTGCCCAATGAGCTGTTTGCCGACCAGGCCAAGAGCCGCGTGCAGGTAGGCTTGCTGCTGGCGGAAGTCATCAAATCCAACGAGCTGGATGCCGATGATGCCGCCATCAAAGCGAAGGTGGAAGAGCTGGCTGAGCAGTATCAAGACCCCTCGGAAGTCGTCGAGTACTACATGGGTAACGAGCAGCTCAAAACCCAGGTGAAGTCTGCCATCCTCGAAGAGAAGGCGGTCGAGAAACTGCTGGAGCAAACGAACGTCAAAGACGTTGAAATGTCTTATCAGCAGGCACTGGCAGCCGCCCAGCAGCAGGCTGAGCAAGATGAGACCGCTGAAGAAAGCGAGCAGGCGAGCGCCTGATCTCATCGAGTCGCGCACCTGTTCTCAGGTGCGCTTTTCCCTTACCGGACGCAAGGAATCACCCGAATGAGTGAGTTTGATATTCAAAACGCCGGCGGTTTAGTGCCCATGGTGGTGGAGCAAAGCGCCAAAGGGGAAAGAGCCTACGACATCTACTCGCGCCTGTTGAAAGAGCGCGTCATTTTTCTGGTTGGCCCTGTGGAAGACTACATGGCCAACCTGGTGGTCGCTCAGCTGCTGTTTCTGGAGTCTGAGAACCCCGACAAAGATATTCATCTGTACATCAATTCGCCTGGCGGTTCGGTCACGGCTGGCATGTCGATTTATGACACCATGCAGTTCATCAAGCCGGACGTCTCCACGGTGTGTATTGGTCAAGCGGCCAGCATGGGCGCCTTGCTGCTGACGGCGGGTGCTGCTGGCAAGCGCTACTGTCTGCCCAACTCGCGCGTCATGATCCACCAGCCGTTGGGCGGTTATCAGGGTCAGGCGTCGGATATCGAGATTCATACCCGTGAAATTCTCGGTATTCGTGAGAAGCTGAACCAGATTCTGGCCCATCATACGGGTCAAGATATCGAAACGGTGGCCCGTGATACCGACCGTGATAACTTCATGAGCGCCAATAAAGCAAAAGAGTATGGCTTGATTGACGCAGTGCTGGATAAGCGTCCTACATCCTGATAGCGTAGTAGGATTCTGCTTTTCTAAGAGCTTTTCAGGCGGCTCTGGCCGCCTTAGTGACAGAGGTACGCGAATGGCCGACGGCAAAGGCAAGGACGAAGGTGGCAAGCTGCTGTACTGCTCGTTTTGCGGTAAAAACCAGAACGAAGTGCGCAAGCTGATTGCTGGCCCGTCCGTTTATATCTGCGA